>NZ_JACYXJ010000009.1 GCF_014842925.1 Roseibium polysiphoniae | reverse complement strand
CCCGCCTCATGCTCGGCGAGGATCCCGATGATCTGCTCGTCCGTGAATCTTGTTCGCTTCATTGTCCGTCCTCAAATTGGGTCGGACTCTAATCGACAGTGGAGGAAAAATCCCGTGGCAGGTCACACTCATCACGCAAGTTGTTCCGCAGCCCCAAGAAGTTAGTATGTAATGACCAGCGAAATTTACACGGCCTTTGGCGGCATTTCGAAGTCGGGTTCGATAATCTCTGGCGTAGCTATGCGATGAAAGGTTAGGGGTGCTAACCGGGCCTCGATATACATCTACGCTAAAGGAACGAAACTTCGGAACGCCCGAAGCCGCATGCGATAGCGGAGTTGTTAGGGGTAGCCAAAAGGTTGCTAAGACAATCCATTGAGCAATCGAGCCTAAGGTCCTCATAAGCATTTTATTATCTCCAAAATGAATAGTTAGGCGGCGTCGAGCGCGGACAATTTCGCAGCCACATCGTGCGATTTTAGATGCGTGTATCGAAAAAGCATGCGTGGGTCTTTGTGGCCACTGATCAATGCGACTTCGGCAACGTTCAGTCCTCTCTCAAAAAAACGGCTGACCGCTTCATGCCTAAGATCATGAAAACGAAGGTTACTTATACCGGCTCGATCTACAAGCCTATCCCAAGCCTGCCGGAGTGCGGTGTCGGTAGTTGGCAAAACCCGTTCATTGCAGCGGGGGAGCTGCGTCAAGGTTGTCTGAGCAGACGTTGTTAACGGAACTTGTCGTGGATGCCCATTCTTGGTGTCTGGCAGTAGTGCAAGGTTGTTGTCCAGGTCGACGTTGGTCCAAATCAGCTTTAGCAATTCTCCTCGGCGCATAGCGGTTTCAATCGCTAGTTCGATTGCAGGCCAGAGGAAAGGCGAACGACTATGTTTCGCAGCTTCACGCAGAGCCTCGTACTCGCCGTGTTCAAGACGGCGGTTTCGCGATTTGATCCCCATCGGTATCCGGATTTAGTGGGAGCATCACACCCCATTCTTTCCTTGCGATTTCGATCGCGTGCCTGATCAGCACCAGATCGTATTGGCTGGCTCTAAGGCCATCTTTGTTGCGTCGGTCCCGAAACTTGCAAAGGGTAGGAGCGTCAAGATAGGCAATCGGAGTGGTGGCAATCCGGTCCCGTCGCAGACGTGATAGTCTACGCTCTTCTACCGCTCGTCCTTTTTTCGATGGAGTGATTTCGCGCTCATACTTCTCAAGCAGAGTGCCAAGAGTGACGTCGGCGAAGGTCGCCGCCTCAATAGGCTTGCCTAGGTCGATATTACTTTCGACTTGCCGTGCCCATTTCTCCGCGTCTTTACGCGAAGCAAACGACTTGTTTTGTGGCTGGGCACCTTTGCGCCGTACCTGCACTTGCCATTTATTCCCGCGCTTCCGAATGGTCGCCATTGATCATCTCCTGTGACACCAGTGTGACAGGGCTGATCGTCGGGTTATCTAAGGTGTTGCGCCTGTTGAACTATCAGTGTTCTCAGAGGGGGATTGAAAATCCGCGTGTCGGTGGTTCGAATCCGCCTCCGGGCACCACTTTTCCCGAAGATAAAATACGGCGAAACTAGCGGCCGGTGTCGCTCTAGGACCTGCCGCGGCCCCTTAGATAGAACCGCAGCATTTTTCTGCCGCGTTGACTGTCCGGCCTAGACTCAAGTTTCAGATCAGTATGCGCTTAGACGAAGACGCGGGCCAGCGATGCGACGGCCATGGCTCTTGCCGTGCGCTCCGGACCCTTGAGCGGGCCGTTGGCGTTTGCGGCCAGCCGGGCCGGCGGGGGAAAGGACAGGCCGTTGAGGTCGGTCGCCTCAAGGTCGTCCAGATCCGTTGCCTTGGCCGCGTCTTCGGCAGCAAAGCGAATGGTGTCGAACAAGGTCACCACCGCCTGCCAGACCTCGATCGGCGGGCTGTCGTTCGTTGTGCACCAGCGAACGATATCGGCAGGTTCAGCCTTCAGGTATACCGCAGCCTCTTCGGCCGAAAGTCCGAAAAGGTCAATAATAGCCTTGAAGTTGCTCATGGTTTGCACCGGTTCTCTCCGTTCACGCTTCAATATTGCACTGCAATATGGCGAAAGTCGAGCCGATAACAGATTGGTGGTTAAGTTGTTCGCTGGTTAAACGCGCCGCAGGGGTCATTTCGCCAATGGGGACGCAGTCCTGCGGAGGTTCTCCGGGCGGTCTGCGGGCGCTGTCCTGAATGGCGGAAAACCTGGCCGAACGGCGGGGAAGGCGCCGATGCAGCCAGGGATCCAGGTGCCTCAGTGCTCGTAGGCGCCGGCCGAATAGGTCAGCTCATAGCCGTGGCTGTAGATTTCAAACACGATGCCGAACGGATCTTCCACATAGACCATGCGATAGGGCTTCTCGTCCGGGAAATATTCTCGAACCGGCATGCGCTGTTTTCCGCCTGCTGCGACAATCTTCTTGGTCAGGCCCTCGACGTCCGGATCCTGGATGCAGAAGTGAAACAGACCGGTGGTGCGGTAGTCGAGCTTGTCCGCAGGGGCGCGGTTGCCCTTGAATTCGAAGATCTCGATCCCGATCCGGTCGGATGTGGACATATGCGCAATGCGCAGGCTCCCCCAGCCTTCGCCGAAGACGTCGGTGCACATGCGGCCGATGTCGCTGTCGTCTTCCGTGATCTCCGTCGGCGGCATGATCAGATAGAAGCCGAGTGTTTCGGAATAGAATTTGACGGCGGCGTCGAGATCGGGAACCGACAGTCCGATGTGTGAAAAGCTCTTGGGATAGGGTGTCATCCTGGACCTCCTTGGCGTTGCGATAGCTGCAATTTAGGGATTGAGGTTCAGAATAAAAAATTATTATAATTAATAGATATCATAACAAAAAGTTTTGATCATGCTGAATGCGACCTGGCTCGAGACGTTTGTGACCCTTGCCGAAGAAGCGAGCTTCACCCGCACGGCGGCGCGCTTGAACATGACCCAGCCCGGGGTGTCCCAGCATCTGGCCAAGCTTGAGGCCGCGGTCGGTGTGCCGCTGGTTCAGCGCATCGGCAAGACCATCGTTCTGACCGATGCCGGCAACGCTCTCAGGGACCATGCGCGGGTGCGGCAGGCCGAGGAGCAGGCGCTGCTGGAACGTATTGGCGAGGATCGACCGGATGTCGGGGCCGTCGGCATTGGCGCCTCTGGCAGTTTCGCCACGGTGCTTTACCGCCGCTTGCTGCCGCATCTGGTCGCTGCGCGAGAGTTGATCGTGACGCTGGAGGCCGCGCCCCAGTCACGGGTGATTGAAGCCGTTGCCGCCGGACGGCTGGACCTCGGGGTCGTGAGCCGGGATCCGCGGCAGACCCGGCTGGAGGCTGAGAAGATCGGCGTTGAAAATCTCTGTCTTGCCTTGCCATCGGGTGCGGGCTCCACCACGCCGGATCTGGAGGAGCTGCAGGAGATGGGCTTCGTCGACCATCCAGATGGCGCAGCTTATGCTGAGATGCTGATGCCGGAAAATTTCGACGGCTTTCAAAGTGCCCAGGCCCTGCGCCGGCGTGGTTTTGTCAACCAGATCAGCCAGATCCCGGCGCTCGTGGCAGCCGGTGCCGGCTATACCATCTTGCCCCGCAGTGGCATCGATGGCTTTGCCGGGCCGGCGTCGCTGCAGATCGCGGCCTTGCGCCATCCGGTCCATCAGGAGCTGTGGCTGATCCGCCGGGCAGGGCGCCTCCTGCCGACCCGCTGCCTCTGGGCAATGGCGGAAATCAGATCCCTTGCCGAGGAGCTTCATGCGCCGTCAGCGTGAGCTTTTATCGTCTGGTTTTTCGACGCACCGATTCCCTGCGGGGCCGTGCGATTCTTCAGCCCGCGCGTCGTTTCGCGGCAAAACGGCTCAAAAACATGAGGTCGGCGTACTTTGGGGTCACGGAGTTCGCCGATAGGGCTAGGTGATTGTTGCAGTTGCGTTTCCGCCCCATCTGCCGCTCGTCCGGGGCTCTTTGTCGGCAGGTTCCTGATTTGTCCAATTTGCGTTCCTGGCCGGTTTTGCAGCCATTAACAGTGGAAAACAGCGCGCCGCCTAATTGTCCCGCGCCAGGAATGATACCTCTATAAGATCAGAAACAGACCGCGTGTCTCCAGCCTTGAAAGCGCCACGAGCCCCTTATGAAGTTCAAGGGTAAGTCCTTTATCGCCATCGTTCTCACGCCGGAGACGCCCTCCGACGCGTGGTTTGCCGAGCTTGACCGGATCATCTCCCGCACGCCCGGCTTCTTTATCGATCGGCCGATCATTCTGGATGTGCGCGGCCGGAAGATGCCGATCGAGGACCTGGAAGAGCTGCTTGCAGGTCTCGCCGAGCGCTCCATCCGCGTCATGGGCATCGATGGGGTTTCCGGCACGCGCCTGAAACCGGGCATGCCGCCAAGCTTCGGCGGCGGGCGTCTGGCGTCCGACGTAGAGGTGCCCGATCCCCAGCCCGGAACATCTGATGAAGCTGAAGAGGACAAGCCTGAGGCGCCAAAGGCCAAAGGCACACAGGCATCAGCCAGGAATGGGAAGAACGGCAAGACCGAGGGCGCTTCGGAAGAGCCGATAAGAGTGGCGACCGGGCCTGCTCCGGACGGCCAGTCCATCGTCATCACCGAGCCCGTGCGCTCGGGTCAGAGCGTCATGCATCCGGCGGGCGATGTGACGATCCTCGGATCGGTCTCCTCTGGCGCCGAGGTCATTGCGGGCGGGTCTATCCATGTCTACGGCGCCCTGCGCGGCCGGGCTCTGGCTGGCGTGTCTGGCAACGACAATGCACGGATCTTCTGCACAAAGCTGGACGCCGAACTGGTCTCGATCAACGGTCTCTACCAGATCGCAGATGATTTTAGCGGCGACGTTCTGAGCAAGGCGGCCCAGATCAGGTTCGAAAACGAGAAACTGATCTTCGAGCCGCTGGCCTGAACAGTCGCCGATCAAAGGGTTTTCCGGGGTCGCACCGGGAAAATTGGAAAACAGGAAAGCACACCATGAGCAACGCCACAGTCATCGTGGTCACTTCGGGCAAGGGCGGCGTCGGCAAGACGACCTCGACCGCCGCCATTGCCTCTGCGCTGGCCAAACAGGGATACAAGGTATGCGCGGTCGACTTCGACGTCGGCCTGCGCAACCTGGACCTGATTATGGGCGCCGAACGCCGGGTGGTCTTTGACCTCGTCAACGTCGTGCGCGGCGAAGCCTCGATCAAGCAGGCGCTGGTCCGAGACAAGAAGCTGGACAATCTCTACCTGCTGCCGGCCTCCCAGACCCGCGACAAGGACGCGCTCACCGACGAGGGTGTCGCCAGCGTCATCAACGAGCTGCGCATGTATTTCGACTGGATCGTTTGCGACAGTCCGGCCGGCATCGAGCGCGGCGCGACCCTGGCCATGCGCTATGCGGATGAGGCGATCATCGTCTCCAACCCGGAAGTCTCTTCCGTGCGTGACTGCGACCGGATCATCGGTCTTCTGGATTCCAAGACCGTGGTTGCCGAAGACGGTGGACGCATGCCAAAGCACCTGCTGATCACGCGCTATGACGTGGAGCGGGCAAAGCTCGGCGACATGCTCGCGGTCGATGATGTGGTCGATATTCTGTCCGTGCCGCTGATCGGGGTTGTGCCTGAAAGCCGCGACGTGCTGAAGGCGTCCAACGTTGGCCTTCCGGTCACTCTGTCGGACGAGGCATCGCCGGCGGCCAAGGCCTATATCGAGGCCACCCAGCGGCTTCTGGGAGAAGACATTCCGGTCACGATTCCCTCCGAGAAGAAGGGTCTGCTTGGCAAGCTCTTCAGGGGGAGGGCTGCATGAACATCATGGCCTTCTTCGGCAGGCGCGATGACAGCGCCTCCGTCGCCAAGAACCGCCTGAAGATCCTTCTCGAGCACGAACGTGGCGGCAACTCCTCCTCCGACGCCAAGCTGATCTCCTCCCTGCGCGAGGATATCCTGGCCGTCGTTGCGCGCCACATCAACATCGATCCGGATGCGGTGCATCTGGAAATGGACCGCACCGGCGACACGACGACCCTGGGCATCGACATAGAGCTCCCGGACACCGACATCCGCAAAAGCGCCTGAAGAGGGCGGCAGCAAAGCGCGCGAGGCTACACCTCGCCGCTTCGCCGCGCGATGCAGCTCTACCTCCCTCGCGGCCCACTCACCCACCCTGCCTTCGCAGGGAAGGCAGGGTGGGTGAGTGAGTTACGCCGTGCCTCTGACCGGGCGGTTGTTGGTGATGTTGAAGATCATGCCGTCAAGCAGCTCTTCAAGGTCGGGCCGGGCGGCAGGGCCGTTGGAAATATCCACCAGCATGAGCGTTCCATCAGGGCGGATGGCAAAGGCGCCGGGCTCTGCGAAGTTTTCGGTGGTTTCGGCCTCAGACAGCGGTTCGGAGACGTAAAGGCCGAGCGCTCGCATCTGCGCTTCGCTCATGCCGTAGCAGAGATCGAAATCCCAGCCGAATTCGTCCATATCCGCCTGTGCCTTTTCTTTTGTGTCGGCGGAAACAACGAGGACGTCCATGACCTCGGTCCAGGCCGGCAGGACGGCGTTGAGCTTGTTCAGGTAGCGCTTGCACCGCGGGCAATGCTTGCCACGATAGACAAACAGCATGGTCCAGCGGTCCTTGGGTTGGCCGATAGAGATCGTATCTCCCGAAAGAGACGGAAAGCTGGTCGGTTCAATTGGTGCGCCTACGTGCGGCTTGGCCGTTGTCATTGCAGATCCTTTGGTGCTGGCAAATCCAGATGATGAGATCGTATCTGTTGATCACCCGGTGCCGTCGCAGACCAATAACATTTGCGCGAGCTGCCAGCCAGGGAGGTGACCAGCGCCGTCAGGCGAAGATCTTTGCGAGCTGGTCCTCGTCCAGAAGCATCCATTCGCCCTCGGACACGCCGTCGAGACCAAGCCTGCCGATATGGGTGCGGGTGAGGGCGGTCACGTGGTTGCCGGCGGCGGCGAACATGCGGCGGACCTGATGATAGCGGCCCTCGTGCAGGGTGAGGCGCACATGGGTGTCATCAAGGACTTCAAGTTCAGCCGGTTTCAGCGGCTTGTGCTCATTTTCCAGCATCATCTCGCCGGAGGCAAAGAGCGTTGCTTCAGAGCCGTTCAGGGGGCGGTCGAGCTCGGCCTCGTAGATCTTGGGCACATCGGCCTTTGGCGAGATCACCCGGTGCAGCAGATCGCCATCGTCGGTGAAAAGCAGGGCGCCCGAGGTTTCCTTGTCGAGCCGTCCGATCGTCGACAGGGCAGGCTTGCGGACCCTGAAGCGGTCAGGCAGCAGGTCATAGACCAGCTTGCCCTGATCCTTCGTCGAACATGTGTAGCCGAGCGGCTTGTTCATCAGGACCACCATGCCGACAGCCGGGTCCAGAGGTTCATCATCGAACAGGATGTCTTCATGGGCCGTCTTGGCATCGGCCTTGAGCGTGTTGCCGTCCCGGTCGGTCACCCAGCCGTGCTTGATCGCGGTCTGGATTTCCTTGCGGCTGCCGTAGCCGAGGTTCGCGATGAGTTTGACCAGGCGCATGTCACTTGCCCTTCCGCTTGATCGCGCGGATGACCTTGTAGCCACCTTCATCGGCGATCATTTCGACCACGCCGAAGACGTCGTTCAGCGTCGCCTCATAGGGCAGGTGGCGGTTGGCGACCATGTAGAAGGTGCCGCCGCTGCGCAATCCGCCCGCCGCTGTCCGGATGAAGGCCTGGCCCACATCCGAGCGGTCGGCCTTGCCGGTCTGGTGGAACGGCGGATTGGAGACGATGAAATCATAGGGGCCTTCGATGCCCTTTGTGACGTCCGACCAGATGCCATTGAGCACTTTCTTGCCCTTGAAGGCAGCAAGGTTCTGCTCGGCCAGGTCGAGCGCGCGTTTTTCTGCTTCGTAAAGGTCCATGGCCGCAACGCCCGGCGCGCGTTCCAGAACGGTACGGGCGAGATAGGCAAAGCCGCAGCCCAGATCCGCGCCCTTGCCCGCAAGTGTCTCGGGCAGGTTGTCGGTCAGCAGTTTGGAGGCGGCGTCGATCCGGTCCCACGCGAAAATACCTGGCCTGCTGAAATAGGCCCCCTCCAGGATCTCGCGCGGTGCGTCCAGCTGAAGCCATTCGTCGAGCAGTGCGGTGTTGATCGTGCCCGGCGACACGGTTGCCCAGAAGACGCGGCATTTGTTCTTTGACAGTTTGCCGGTCAGGCCGGCCAGCGCGTCGAGATCAGCCTCGGCGGTCTTTGCGCCTTCGGTGTTGGGCGCGCAGGCCAGAACAATGCCGCCGGCTGCGGCCTTTTTAACAGCGCGTGCAAGCAAGGCACGCGATTCCTGCCTCTGCCGGGTCGGCAAGGCAAGGACGAGCGAAAAACCCGTCTCGTCTGTTTCGGCGACAACCTTGTAGCCGGCCTGGTCCAGAGCATCGCGGTCTGGCGCGAAGCTTTGCTCGCACGTGAGCACTGCGGCGGGGATCGTTCGAAGTTCCCGGCCCATCCTGGCGCGCAAGAACAGGGCCTTGTCGCCATCAGAAAGGCCAAGCATGCCTTCATCAAGAGGCAGCATCAGGGTTTCAAGCACGGTATCGGTCATTGTCGCCAATCATAATGAGGCGCACGGATCATGAGCCAGCGCACCTGGGAATTGGCGGAGCTATAGGCATCTTCACCGGCAAGGTCAAAGCCAAGCGGTAGAAGAGGGCAGGAAAACCCGCCGGTCGGCGGGTTTTCAATTGAAACGCTCAGAGGGCGGGTTTGTGCGCGACGACGAATTGGCTCGGGATTTTCGGAAAGGTGATGGTCTCGATGAGGTCCAGGCCATTCGCCGTCATCAGATCATCCACATCGCCAGTGGTCATGAAGCGCACCGTCGGTGCCTTGCCGAAAAGGCGCAGTGCCCAGACCAGCGGGCCGAAAAGGATCTTCTTGTGACCGAGGCAGACGGTCTTTGTGATCAGCAGGCCGCCCGGTTTCACAAGCTGCGTCAGTCGCCTGGTTGTGGCGGCGGGATCTTCTGTCAGATGCAGGAAGTTGAAGGCGAGCACCGCGTCATAGCCGCCGTCGGCGCCATTGGCTGCCGGTGCCAAACGCTCGTCGAAGGGATCTGCCTGCACAAAGCGCAGATTGGCCTGCGGCTCCTGCGCGAGCTTCTCGTTTGCGATCTCGATCATCCCGGCGGCAAAGTCGGTGGACAGATAGGATTTCACCGTGGGCGCAAGCAGCAGAGCTGTCGATCCGGTGCCGCAGCCGACTTCCAGAACGTTGCTTTCTGGGCCAAGGTGCTCACGCACCCGGGCCAGCCACCGCTCATAGCCGGCCTGATCCTTGATTGGCGTCTTGGCGTAGCGACGGGCAAGTTTGTCCCAGAAGGGGGCGCTTGAGGTCATGCGGGCTCGGCTCACAGGCTGTTCATAAGATATTGAATAGGTAGCGGACGCAATCCCTTCGCGAAATTGCGGAAAAATGAAGACGTGATATACATATTTGCATGAATTGGCAGGCTATCTCTTTTGACTGGAACAACGCGCGGGCATTCCTTGCCACCGCTGAAGAGGGCTCTTTTTCAGCTGCGGCCCGTGTCCTTGGGTTGACCCAGCCGACCCTTGGACGGCAGGTGGCAGCGCTTGAGGCGGAGTTGGGCGTTGTCCTGTTCGAAAGGGTTGGCAGATCTCTGAAACTGACACCTTTCGGCACCGATCTGCTGGACCACGTCAGAGGCATGGCAGAAGCGGCGCGCTGTCTCTCGCTGGCCGCATCGGGTCAGGCCCAGTCGAGCGATGGCAAGGTCTGCATTTCCGCCAGCGACCTGATGGCGGCCTACCTGCTGCCGGAGCTCATCGGCGAACTGCGCCGGCGGGAACCGGGCATCCACATTGAAGTGCTGGCGTCCAACGCGCTGAGTGACTTGCGCCAGCGCGAAGCCGATATTGCCCTGCGCCATGTGCGTCCGGACCATCCGGAATTGATTGCCCGCCTGATCCGCGAAATGTGCGCCAGTTTCTATGCCTCGCCCCGGTACCTGGCTGAACATGGACGCCCGGAGACCTTTGAGGACATGGCGTCCCACGCGCTGGTCGGCTTTGTCGACGATGGCGTGTTGCTGGACCATCTGAACCGCAGCGGTGTGCCCGTGACCAGTGCCAATATCATCTGCAACTCCGCTGACGGCAATGTTGCCTGGCAGATGGTGCGCGAAGGCCTGGGCATCGGCATCATGGCCGACGATATCGCCGAGCGCTGTCCGGATGTCGAGCGCCTGTTTCCCGGGATCGACCCTTTCCGTTATCCCCTGTGGCTTGTCACGCACCGGGAGCTGAACACAAGCCGCCGGATCCGGCTGGTGTTCGATTTCCTTGCCGATGCCTTCAAGCAACCCAGGCCGGTGAAACGGCGGGCGGCTGACCGTCCGACCCTTAAAACGCCTGCTCGGACTTGAAGGGCTGACCGTCGACAAGCAGCCTGACCGGCAAGGAACGGCCATCGTCGGCGACACGCGCCACAAGCCGAATGCGGGAGCTGTCCATGCGCTCGATCTCAAGCCCGGTGCCCTCGGGCACATAAAAGGCATCCAGATCATAGTCGACCACCACCGTCGCATCGGAGACGGAGCGAACGATACCGGCAATGGCCAATGGCCCTGCCACTGATCGGTTCGCCGTGATCAGGGTCGGTTGACTGAGCCCATCTCCATCTGCGTCCACACCCACATAGACCTTGTCGCCCGATGAGAGGGTCTCGCCGGATTTCGCAAGACCGGCGTCCAGGCGCGTGATGGCAAGGTTGATGATGACGTAGTCGCCGCGCAGGAGGTCACGTGGATCGATCGGCCGAACCTCAAGCGTCACTTCGGTGCCGGTCATCTGCACGTTCAGGCGATCGGCAAGGGGGATGGCAATGAACGCCAGCTGGATCAGGGCCAGGATCCCCCATTTCAGCCAGGGCGATTGCCAGAGTGAGCGGACGGTCGTCTCGTCGGGTGACTGTGTTATGGATGCGCTGGTCATGACCGTGCCTCCTGGGCAGTGGCTTGCTGGGGCGCTCGACGCCGCAACATGCGTGTGACGGCAAAGGCGAGGCCGAGCAGAACCACGCCTGCGATCAGGAAGAAGACCGATTGTCCGAGGAGGCTCCCGACAGTGACGTCAAGAAGCCAGAGAACGGCAGCTGTCAGGCCGGCATAGCCGCATAGCGTCCAGAAACTGTTGTTGTGGAGCGTGCCCATCAGACTGATCGCGACCAGCGCTGAAAGGTTCAGGGCGGCGACAAGGACAATATTGGGTGAAATCACCGGGATCAGAGCCGCCAGGAGAGCGAGGAGCACTGCTGCGAACAAGACCCTTGATTTACCGGTCTTGAAGGAGAGGAGAAAACCGGCAGCGTTCATGGCAATCGCCAGCCCGACCGTCAGGACGACCGGCGCAGTCGTCAGCGGGCTCCAGAGCGGGGCATGGCCGAACTCCGAGTGGAAGAGCAGCACAAAGACCAGCAGGCCGCAGAGCAGCGCAACGCCCACATCCTGCAGGCAGCTCGCCAGCAGCCAGCGACCGTGGCTCCTTTGCGGATAATAGTCCGACCATTTGACCAGAAGTTCGCCGATCTGGCCAAGCTGGACAAGGGAGGCGGCCAGTCCGGCAAAACCGGCAATCGCCATGGCAAACAGGATCGAATCTCCGGCCTGGAGGGCTTCACCCGTGTCCGCGAGCCAACGGCCAAAGGTGATCAGCAGCAGGGATGTCGCGGCCCAGCGGCACAGGCGGTTCGGATGGACGACCGGATGCGCAAGGATCGCGAGCAGCAGGACGAGGCCGATCAGGCTTTCCAGCAAGGGGGTCGCTCCAATGTCCGAGCGCCCGATTTGCCAGGAGATGGCTGCAACAGCTGCAACAATCAGCGAGGTTCGGGAGCCTGCAATCCATGCTGCAGCCAACGCGCCGAGGCAGACCAGGAAGGC
Organism: Roseibium polysiphoniae; assembly: GCF_014842925.1. Classification (GTDB taxonomy): domain Bacteria; phylum Pseudomonadota; class Alphaproteobacteria; order Rhizobiales; family Stappiaceae; genus Roseibium; species Roseibium polysiphoniae. The sequence goes on along the minus strand of NZ_JACYXJ010000009.1, from coordinate 33,123 downwards.
ACCACCCGGCCAATTTGTCGGAAGATGGAAAATCTGGCCGACAAGGGCCAGCGCGCCGACGAAGACGAGGGTTGCGAAGGCCGTCGCCAGATCGGCAAGACCCTTGCGTCCCGAAGCGGCGGACCAGGCGGCCAGACCATGGGAGCCGAGCACGCAGGCAATAATGCCGATGAGCTTTACGTTGCGCGGGATCGCGCCCCAGTTGGCGGCAATGAAGGCCGCCAGGGCCAGCGCGATACACAGGACCCCGATGCCGCCAAGCACCATGGGCACCTTCGATCGGCCGTCTTCTAAGGCTGTGGAGGCAAGGATGTTGGCTGCGCCATCAGATGTGAGCCAGCCTTTCTCCACCCAGGTTTCAACGTCGTCGCGCAGGCGCTTCTTGTAAATCAGGTCGAACATCTAACGGGCCATTTTTGTTTTTCGGTCGAAGACATACCCCAGTGCCGATCATGTTGACAGCCAAGTTTGTTGAGAGTTCGATGGGGTTGGAGGAATAGGGTTCCGCCCTCCGGAGCCCGGGAGGACCACATATGAACCTATCACGCATGCTTGGCCAAAGGGCCGAGGATGGCCGTCCTGTTCGTGTCGGCCTGATCGGAGGCGGCAAGTTCGGCTCCATGTATCTGACCCAGGCGCGCCTGACAAAAGGGATCCAGATCCTCGGCATTGCCGATCTTGATCCCCAGCGCCTGCGCACCACCTTGAAGCGCGCCGGCTGGCCGGACGAGCAGACCGACACGTCGTCTTTTGCCGCGGCCTATCAGTCGGGCCGGACCTATATCACCGACAGCGCCGATGACCTGATCGCAGCCGACGGTCTGGACGTTCTGATCGACGCGACCGGTGATCCCGCCGCCGGTATTCGCCATTGCCTGGCCGCGTTTCGGCACGGACGTCATATCGTCATGGTCAATGTCGAGGCCGACGCATTGGCTGGGCCATTGCTGGCAAAGCACGCCGACGCAGCCGGTCTCGTCTATTCGCTTGCCTGGGGGGACCAGCCTGCACTGATCGCCGAGCACGTGGACTGGGCCCGTACCTGCGGGTTCAAGGTCGTCTGCGCGGGCAAGGGGACGCGGTATCTGCCGAGTTACCACCACCTGACGCCGGACACGGTCTGGGACACGCTGCGCACCTATCTGGCCCTAGATCATCCCGATCAGATAAACCTCAAGATGTTCAATTCCTTTCTGGATGGCACCAAGTCGGGCATCGAGATGACCGCGGTCTGCAACGCCACCGGCCTTACGCCGCAAGAGGATGGCCTGGCCTTCCCGCCGGCGACGCGCTTCGAGCTGTCTTCCGTCTGCAAGCCAAGGGAGAACGGCGGAACATTGAGCCGCAGCGGCACGACGGAAGTCACCTCGTCGCTCTACCGCGATGGCACGGACGTGCCGCATCATCTGGCCATGGGCACCTATGTGGTGATTGAGGCAGAGACTGATTATGCGCGTCAGTGCTTCACCGAGTATCACATGCTCGAAGATGACAGTGGTCAGTTCGCAGCCCTCTACCGGCCGACCCACATGATCGGAATGGAGCTGGGTGTTTCCGTTGCATCGGCTGCTCTGCGCAGGGAACCGACCGGCGCGCCCACCGGATTTCATTCAGATGTGGTGGCAACCACCAAGAAGGCGATGAAGGCGGGCGAAATGCTGGACGGCGAGGGCGGCTTCACCGTCTGGGGCCGTCAGTGCCCCGCAACGGCATCCCTGGCGGCCGGTTACCTGCCTTTGGGCCTTGCAAGTGAGGTCGCGCTGACCCGCGATGTGGCCGAGGGACAGATGCTGACCTGGTCCGATGTGACGCTCGATACTGCCGACCCGGCCTATCTGTTTCGCAGGGAAATGGAGCAGACCTTCGGCTGATTAGGCGGCATTCGACCTGTTGTCTGCTTTAATTTTTGGCTGCATGGTCAAAAAACAGTGCGAGACCGGGCTGATTTTCAGCCAATGCGCGAAAATCGGCCCGGTCAAAGCCTCAAGGTTTCATGGCTTTATATCCATTTAAATTGATATTGCCCAATCGAGTGGCAGTGTTATGGTGATTTGATGGGCAGATGGAAAACGTGTTTGCTTTTTGAGCAATTGCCTCTCAAAAATTGAAACCAACAGCAATCCAACCAAGGGGCATTCTCATGCGTCGTATCCTGGGCATGGCCGCAGCCATCGCTATGTCGGCAACCTCCGCACTGGCGGCAACGGACATCAAGTTCACGCTGGACTGGAAATTCGAAGGTCCGGCAGCACCGTTCTTCATCGCGCTCGACAAGGGCTATTTCGCTGATGAAGGTCTGAACGTCACGATCGACACCGGTGCCGGATCGCGTGAATCCATTCCCCGGGTTGCCACCGGCACCTATCAGATGGGCTTTGGCGACATCAACGCGCTGATCAAGCTCATGGACGAACAGCCGGACCTTGGCGTCAAGGCCGTCATGATGGCCTACGAGCGTCCGCCTTTCGCCGTGATCGGCCGCAAGAGCCTCGGCATCACCGATGATCCGAAGTCCCTGGAAGGCAAGAAGCTTGGTGCTCCCCCGCCCGATGCAGCTTTCGGCCAGTGGCCGGCCTTTGCCCAGGAAGCGGGTCTCGACACATCCACAATCACCATCGAGAACGTCGGCTTCCCCGTGCGCGAACCGATGCTGGCCCAGGGCAAGGTTGACGCCATCTTCGGCTATTCCTTCTCTTCCGTCCTAAACCTCAAGGCACAGGGCATTGCTGACGACGAGATCGTCACCCTGCTGATGGCTGAAAACGGCCTCGACATGTATGGCAACGTCGTCATGGTCAACACGGCCTTCGCCGAGGAAAACCCGGACGCGGTCAAGGGCTTCATCAAGGCGCTGGTGAAGGGCTATCTGGAAGCCATCGCCGATCCGGCAGCGGCCATCCCCTTCGTGCTCGAGCACAATGAAGTTCTCGACAAGGACCTTGAGACCGCCCGTCTCGAGATGGCCATCGACGGGTCGATCGCGACCCCGGCAGCCAAGGCCAACGGCTTTGGTGGCGTCGATATGGACAAGCTCGCCAAGTCCATGGACTTTCTGAAGATCTCCATGGGCGTCAGCGACACGCCGCCGGCACCGGAAAAGGTCTTTGATCCAAGCTACCTGCCGCCGGCTGAAGAGCGCATGATCAAGTAATCGACCTTTCGAAATGTCGATAGATCTGCCGGGTCGGGCCATGTGCCCGGCCCGGCACACAGGTTGAATGCAATAAAAAGGCGGCCACAGCCGTCATAAGGACTTTTGAGTGACCGGATTTGTTGAACTGAGAGATGTCCGGCTGACCTACGGCGGGAAAGCGGATGGAACGCTGGCCCTCGACGGGCTCAGCATGAGCGTCAAGAAGGGCGAATTTGCAGCGGTTGTCGGGCCATCTGGCTGCGGCAAGTCCACCTTGATGAAGCTGGCGACCGGGCTGATCAATCCCCAGTCGGGAACCGTGGAAGTCGCCAACAAGGAAGTCTCCGGCCCGGTGTCCATTGCCGGCATGGCCTTCCAGAACCCGTCCATGCTGCCCTGGCGCACGACGCTCGAGAACGTCATGCTGCCGCTCGAAATCGTTCAGCCGCATCGCTCCAGGCTCAAGTCCGAAAAGAAGGCCTACATCGAGAAGGCCGAGTCTCTTCTGGAACTCGTCGGCCTGAAAGGCTTCGGCGACAAGTTTCCCTGGCAGCTGTCTGGCGGTATGCAGCAGCGCGCCAACCTCTGCCGTGCACTGGTGCACGATCCCGCGCTCCTGATGCTCGACGAACCGTTCGGGGCGCTCGATGCCTTTACCCGGGAAGAACTCTGGCAGGTGATGCGCGATCTGCACGGCGAAAAGCAATTCACTGTCGTTCTTGTAACCCATGACCTGCGCGAAGCGGTGTATCTCGCCGACCGTGTTTTCGTCATGAGCGCCCGTCCGGGCAAGATGATCAACGAACGTCACGTCGAATTTGCCCGTCCGCGGCCCATCGATCTGACCTATGAAGCCGCCTTCAACGACATCGTCCACGAGTTGCGTGGCCAGATAGCTGATGCGAGGGCTGCGGCATGACCAACGAACGCTGGATCAAGGCAGCTCCCTGGCTGTGGTCAATCGGCCTTTTTGTGGTCTGGGAAGCCGCCGTCCATATTTTCGAGTTTCCGGTCTATATCCTGCCGGCGCCGAGCGACATCTGGGGCGCCATCGTCAAATACTGGTCGCCGATCTGGAAGAACTCGCTCCAGACAATGTTCACGACCCTGCTCGGCTTCCTTCTGGCTGTCGTCGGTGGTCTCGCTCTTGGCCTGGCCATCGGCTGGAGCCGGGCCATCTACGCCGGGCTTTACCCGCTGATGATCGGCTTCAACTCGGTGCCGAAAGTGGCTGTCGTGCCGATCCTGGTGATCTGGTTCGGCATCGGCACGGTTCCTGCCGTGATCACCGCCTTCCTCATCGCCTTCTTCCCGATCGTCGTGAACGTGGCCACTGGCCTGGCCACGATCGAGCCGGAGATGGAGGACGTTCTGAGAGCGCTGGGCGCCAAGAAGATGGACATCATGCTGAAGGTCGGTATTCCCCGCTCGATGCCGTATTTCTTCGGCTCGCTGAAGGTGGCGATCACGCTGGCTTTCGTCGGATCGGTGATTTCCGAGACGGTGGCTGCAAACTCCGGCATCGGCCACATGATGCTGTCGGCGCAATCCCAGTTCAATGTACCGCTGGTCTGGGCCGGGCTCTTCGCCCTCGCGGTGCTTGGCATCGTCATGTACGCGATCATGGCCTGGCTGGAAATGCGCATGACCGGATGGGCGCACCGCTCCGGCAATCGTCCGTAATGGGGAGACGCCGCTTTGGCGCTCGGACCTGGAATGAGAAAAGGGCGGCCAGGTGCCGCCCTTTTTGTTTTGGTATCATTCATTCACCCGCGGGTGTCGTCTTCCGAGCCGCAGGGCGTTTGGTGCTGGTCCTGCGCCGCGCGGTCACCGCTTTCGGCTTGGCTGGCTTGTCGGAGAACTCCCGCTCATCTTCGTCAGGTGAGGCATCGATCAGGCCTTTGACGGCAAGCGGATCTTCGGTGATGTCTTCGGTCAGGGGCGGCAGCTCGAGAACCTCGCGGAACCTTTGCAGCATGTCCAGCGTATGCGGGGCCATTTCATCGATGGCTCCGGGCACATATTGCACCACCTCCGCCGCCAGCCTCCGCTCTTCCTCGGTCTTGAGCAGTTTCGGCAAGGTGTTGATCGCATCTTCGCGGGAAAACTCGATCACCAGGTTCTGTTCGTGAAGGATCAGCGAGCGCTCGTCGACGGTCAGCGACTTGAACGGTTCATCCTTGGTCAGCACCCTGGCCGAGCGCTCGAGCCGGTCGCGGCGCACGCTGCCGCGCGAATCCGCCAGAAGGATCAGCATACGGATCACCGCTTCGCAGAAGCCGCCCTGCTCGATATGGCGGAGCGCCAGACGAACCGCCGGCAACGTCTTGAGTTCTTCCTTGTCCTTCAAGGTTCTGCCCGGCTGGTGCGTGCGGCCGAACCAGCGCGCATAGGGGGTGCCCCAAAGGCTGTAGAAGCTCATTTCATAGGCCGTGTCGCGAAGATCCCGGTACATGTCGAGAGACTGTTCGAACAACTCTGCGCCGATGCGCTCCGCCTGCACGAAGGGGTTGTCCGCTTCCGCCGGCTGGCGCGCGGCACGGGTTCTTTCGGCAAGATCGGCGAGCGGGGCGACAATCGGGTTCTGGCTGGAGAACAGGGCGCGTTGCATGCGCAAGGGATGGGTCCGGCGCCGGAAATCGGCGCTCTGTTCGGTGACGAAGGCCTGAACGAAGGGGCGCACGGCGACGTCATAGATCTCCGCCTGGTGTTCCGAGTGGCGCGCAACCGCTGCAAAGGGCACCTCGTCGGCGCGGCCATCGTCCAGCTCGGCGATGTCTTCCATCTTGCGTTCGTGGAAGCTGACCGTGAACGTGCGCTCTGCCAGTGGGCCTTCGAAGTCATCGATCTTCATCTCGTAGAGACCGGGCGCGAGCGCCTCGATCGTCTTCAGCGTGGAGGTGACTTCCGTATGCTCCTTGAGGGCGATCTTTGAGGACACGAAGATGCCCAGGTGCCCGACCTGCTCGTGCACCATATAGACAATGCGCTGCCCGCGGATCGCGATTTCGCGCTCGTCCGTATAGGTGTCGATGATCCAGTTCAGCGCCTGTTGCGGCGGGGTGATGTTGTCGCCGTGGCTGGCAAAGACGATGATCGGCGAGCGGATCGCCTTGAGGTCCACATGGCGCCCGGTTTCCAGGTTTGCCTCGTTCTTCGCGAGCCGGTTGCCGACGAACAATTGCTCGACGATCCAGCGCATTTCCGCTTCGTTGAGCAGGAAATATCCGCCCCACCAGCGTTCGAAATCCAGGAAACGCTCCGGTTCCGTGTCGGCCTTGGCGTAGAGGTCGAAATACTTGCCGAAAAAATTCCGCGATGGGTTCAGCATTTCGAAGTTCTGGACGATGTCTGCACCATCGAAGACCCCGTGGCCGAGGTCGGAGTAGAGCATTGCGTTGGTGGTGCCGCCCAGGATGCCGCCATTGTAGCGCATCGGGTTCTCGCCAACGCGGCCCGCCCAGGTCTGGACCGGAGCGCCATTGAGCAGGATCGGACCGGTCAGGTCCGGGTTCATGGCCGCCAGCAGCAAGGTCGCCCAGCCACCCTGGCAATTGCCGGTGATGATCGGATGGGCCGCGTCCGGGTGCAGTTCCATGACCTTGCGCACGAAGGCTGCTTCGGCGCGGGTGACATCGGCCAGCGTCTGGCCTTTTTCCGGCATCCGGCGGAAGCTGACGAAATAGACCGGATGGCCGTCATGCAGGGCAACACCAACCTGGCTGTCCGGCTTGAACCCGCCGATCCCTGCGCCGTGACCGGCCCGCGGATCGATTATGATGTAGGGCCGCTTCCAGGGCTTGAGCTCGACACCTTCCGGCGGAAGGATTTTCAGCAGCATGTAGTTGCAGGGACGCGGCAGGTTCTTGCCGTCGACGGTCACCTCATAGTCGTAGATGAGAACAGGCGGGCAATCGGCTTCTTCATGTTCGACGAAGTTGTCGCCGCGCCGGCGCAGGGTGTCGAGGGTCAGGACCATCCGCTGGGCGCTGTCGGTGAGATAAGTCTGCCAGGCATCCATCAGACCGCCGGCTTCCGGCCTGTCGTTGAGGGACTGCGTGACCTCGGTCATCTTGGCCAGGCTCTGCTGGGTGCGCGCGCCATGGGTCGCGGAAATGTTTTCCAGATGCTTGGACAGGCCGCGAAGCATCATCTCGCTTGTGGCCGATATCTCGGAGAACTGCGCCTGATAGGCGGTCATCCGGTCGCTGGGCGACCAGGCCGTGGCATCGGTAAGCCGTTTTAGAAGTTCGTTCTGGCCTGCTTGCAGGGCGTCGAAGATGTCCTTCATCTTGGTCTTCCTCTTATCCGATGATGCTGTAACCGCCGTCGATGGGATGAATCCCGCCGGTGACATTTGCTGCCTCACGGCTGGCAAGGAACGCGGCATAGGCGCCGACGTCCTCAATGGTGGCCAGGTGATGGGTGGGCGCGCGTTCGGCGGCGTCATTCAACAGATTGTCAAACGCATCGATGCCCGAGGCCGCGCGGGTCTGAAGCGGTCCGGGCGACAGTGCGTGTACGGAAATGCCCTTCGGCCCCAGTTCCGCCGCTGCATAGCGGGTTGCCGCTTCGAGAGCGGCTTTTACCGGGCCCATGATGTTGTAGTGCTCGACAACCCTTTGCGCGCCCATGAAGGAGACGGTCATGCAGGTGCCGCCATTTGGCATCAGGGGTTCGGCGCGCCGGATCAGCCGCAGGAACGAATGCACCGAAATGTCCATGGCAAGGCCGAAGCCTTCGGCGGAGCAATCGACCACGCGGCCATGCAGATCGTCCTTCAGGGAGAAGGCGATGGAATGCACCAGCGTGTCGAGCCTGCCCCAACGCTCCGTGATCTCGTCAAAGAGTGCGTCGGTGTCCGCCTCGCTGCGCACATCCAAAGGCGCGATGATCTCGGCGCCCAGGCTTTCGGCCAGCGGGCGCACATGGGGTTCAGCCTTGGCGTTGAGATAGGTGATGGCCAGCTCGGCACCCTGTGCCTTCAGCGCTTTGGCGCAGCCCCAGGCGATGGATTGGTCATTGGCCACGCCCACAACAAGGGCTTTCTGGCCGGTCAGATCGAACATCGGCAGCTCCCGGCTTCCCTCCGGCCGCGCCGAAGGTCTCTCCAGGATCCATATTGCACTGCAATATTGTTTTTATGAAGCTCTGATGTCTTTTTGCCGGATTGGTAGTGCTACGGATGCGCCTCAGCGCGAGAGCATCCAGTTCAGCACCAGCCGCCAGTCAGTCATCCGGATCGGCGTGCCATGGGTGCCTGTGTCAAACAGTGTGAAGCGGATCGGATAGCCGGACGCAGACCCGCGGATCTGCTTGAAGAACTTGGCCTGGGTTTCCCAATTGTAGACGCTGTCGTCGCTGCCATAGCCCATGTAGAGTGGTACGCGGCGTGACAGGGCACCCGAGGAAAGAAAACCGGGATCCTTTGGCGCGCCGAACAGCATTATGCCGCTCAGCATCGAGGCGTAGTTCCGGTTCTTCAGAAGGTTCCAGCAGATGATGCCGCCCATGGAGCCGCAGGCCACGACAACCTTTGCACCTGGCGAAACCTGCTTCTGCTGCTGGATGAGGGCTGCAATGTCCTGGGTGCCCTTATCGCCGAAGCTGGAAAACTCGGGCGACAGATAGGCGCCGCCATTGCGCACCATCAGGTTCTTGATGCGGTTGAAGTTGCCGCCAAAGCTGACATCGTTCATGCCCTGAAAGCGGTTGCCGCCCTGGCCGTGGATGTAGATCACGACCGCCTTGGCGCCGCCCTTGGCCTTGCCGACGCCCATGTAGCGGATCGAGCGGCCATTGGCCTGAAGCGTGTAGTCTTTCTGGCTGCGGCGCGGTTTGTAGGAGACGTAGTGGCCGAAGACCTCGCGCTCGTCCACCTTGTCCCGGTCCCGCAGGTCTCTCTGCTTGGAGTATTCGACCACCGTGAAGTCGCCGTTGAACAGCGTCTCGGTCACCTTGGGATAACGGAACAGCTTGTCCTTATATGGCGCGAGCACTTCGGCTTTTGCCGCACCTGTTGCGCCACTCAGGGTGGCGCCGGTCGCAAGGGCCAGGCAAAGAGCCATGCAAGCGGCGGAAAGCAACTGTCCGAAACTGGTCTTTTGAGACATCGCTGGGTTCCCTCAAGGCGTGTCGAACAAGGCGTGCGTGCGTTTCGCACAAGCCTAACGTGGGCCCGCGCCCCTCGCAATCGCCCACAGGGGCGGGTCAACAGGGATCTTGACCCTGCCAGAGGCGGACGCCTTGGCTGCGGCAGCACCCAAGAAACCTCGTCAATTCTCCCGAGGAGCTTGTGCCTGGAAACACTTGGCAGCCTAAGCGATTGAAGCAAAACGCATTATGCAACAGGTATTAAGGGATTGGTAACCATAAACTGGAGACAATCTAATCAACATATCGGACCAGAAGGACCGGTTGTTTGAAACCAGGAGAGATGAGATGCCAGTGATTTCCTTCGCGAACGCAAAAGGTGGAGCGGGCAAGACCACCGCGGCCCTTTTGCTGGCAACGGAAGTTGCCGATCGTGGGAAAAGCGTGACCATCTTCGATGCCGATCCGCAGAAGTGGATTTCGCATTGGGCAGACCTGCCGGGCCGTCCCGCCAAAATCGACGTGGTCAGCCAGATCACGCCTGCCTCGATCACCGAGCAGATCTTGGATGCCAGCGAAAAAGCCGACTACGTCATCGTCGATCTGGAGGGCACGGAGAACCTGGTGGTTGCCAACGCTCTGTCCGTCTCTGATCTGGTCGTGGTGCCGATCCAGGGGTCCAGCATGGATGCCAGGGGCGGCGCCAAGATCCTGACGCTGATCGCCAAGCTGGAAAAGATCGTCAAGCATGACATCCGCCACTGCGTGGCGCTGACCCGTACCAACGCGGCGGTCACCACACGGGCGCTCAAGGCGGTTCAGGAGTTCCTGGCGGTCAAGGGCATCGATGTGCTGATGACCCCGATCGTCGAACGGGCGGCCTATCGCGACCTGTTCGAATTTGGCGGCGGCTTGAAGTCACAGGATCCCAAGACCATCACCAATCTGGACAAGGCGCGCGAAAACGCGGCCATGTTTGCGGCCGAAATCCTGGAGCGCGCCGAAGTTCAGCCGCGCCGCAAGTGGTATCAGGTCTTCAAGAAGGCATCCTGATCGGCCTGAAGACAGACCGGGCAACAGACAGGGCATCTGCGCCCTGTCTGCAGTGTTCCGTCTGCTGATCTTCGGGATCGCGCCCTAGAACGGGTAATCCCGCGGGGTCGACTGGACCGTCACCCAATGGGTGCGGGTGAATTCCTCCAGAACCCATTCGCCGTTGAAACGGCCAAGCCCCGAATTCTTCTCGCCGCCGAAGGGTGCTTCCGGCTCGTCCGCCACCGTGATGTCGTTCACATGGGTCATGCCGGCACGAATGCCGCGGGCAAAGGCGACACCGCGCTCGCGGTCGCCCGAGAAGACCGCGCTCGATAGGCCAAAGTCCGTGTCATTGGCAAGCTCCAGAGCATGGGCCTCGTCACGTGCCTTCAGGATCGGCAGGACCGGCCCGAAGCTCTCGTCCCGTGCAATCGACCACTCCGGACGCACATCCGTAAAGACATGCGGCGGAACGACGTTGCCTTCGGTTTCACCGCTGAGCACATCGGTCGCTCCGTCTTCGCGGGCCTTGCGGATTACTTCCTGAACGCTCTTGACCTGGCTGGCGTTGATGATCGGTCCGACGACGGTCTCGGGGTCCTGTGGGTCTCCGGCCTTCAGCGCCTTGGTCCGTTTGACGACGGCCTCCACGAACGCATCGTGAATGCTCGCGTCAACGATCGCCCGGTTCGTGCTCATGCAGATCTGGCCCTGGTGGAGAAAGCGGCCGACGACGGTCGCGTGCGCCGCCTGTTCGACATCCGCATCATCAAGAACAACGATCGGTCCGTTGCCGCCCAGTTCCAGCGCGATCCGCTTGAGCCATTCGCCGCCGGTTGCGAGTTTGGCGAGGTTGCGGCCGACTGGCGTGGAGCCGGTGAAGGAGATCAGCTGCGGGATCTTGTGTTCAACAAAGTGATCGCCAATCTCGCCGCTTGGGGCGGTCACGACGCTCAGGAGCGCTTTCGGCAGGCCGGCTTCCTCGAAGATCTTGCCAAGCAGAAGCCCGCCGGTCACCGGCGTGTCGCTGGCTGGCTTGAGCACGACCGCATTGCCAAGCGCCAGGGCCGGGGCGACCGAGCGCATGCTGAGGTGAAACGGAAAATTCCAGGGGCTGATCACGCCGATGACGCCGAGCGCCTCGCGGTACACCCGGCTTTCCTTGCCCGGAACATCTGACGGGATCAGCTTTCCCCCCGCGCGCTGCGGGAAGGTCGCGGACGTGCGCATGATGCCGATTGCGGCCTGCACTTCCATGCCGGCCTTGATCACCGTGCTGCCCGATTCCGTCACCAGCCAGTTGATCAGTTCTTCCCGGCGCGCCTCGACGATGTCGGCGGCGCGGTCAAGCACATTGGAACGCTCTGAGGCGGGCTTTGCAGCCCACGCCTTTTGCGCTTCGGCGGCCGCTTCATAGGCTCTGTCGACGTCATCGGCATTGGCACCGGCAATCTCCACCAGCGTTTCACCGGTGAAGGGATTGGTGTCTGCCCGCATCTCGCCGGACGCGCCCTTGCGCCATTCGCCAGCGATCGGCTGCAGGTCGAAATCGGAGTAGGGGGCTGGTACCCAGTTGGAATGATCGTAAATGGACGGAGCGTTCATGGTGTGTGCCTTCCTGGTCGTCTGTGCCGGACTGTTCGGTCGCGCCGGAGCATCTGGTTCCGGTGCGAGATCTCGGCAGGCAAACGGGATCTGTGGACGACAGTTCCATCGCGGCATCGGACAAAAGGTCACGCTCTGATGAACGGCCCACAGACCAGCGGCTGTTGCCGGTCGCGCCGGTAAAAAAGCGTCCACAACTGACAACCGCGGCGTGAGCGTGTAGGGAGCGCGGATGCCTATTGTCGGAATTGCCGGGTAGGGGACCAGGTAGGGAGAGTCTGGATGCCGAATGTCATGATTGCTTTCATCGCTCTGGCCATTGTCTTGCGCCTTGGCGCGCTGGCCATTTCCATGCGCAACGAGAAGCGTTTGAAGCAGGATGGCGCGGTGGAATATTGCGCGCGGACATCCGCGATCCTGGCTCTGACGCATATTGTCTTCTACCTGGCCGCCATCACGGAAGGTCTTTGGCGCGGGGCGCCTCTGTCGTGCGTTGCCGTCTTTGGAATGGCGCTCTACGGCCTTGCCATGTGCGCCCTGGTCTGGGTGATCGTGGTGCTCGGCCGGTTCTGGACGGTCAAGGTGATTGTCGCCAGGGACCACGTACTGGTGACGAACCGGTTTTTCAACCTGATCCGCCATCCCAACTATTTTCTCAACATCCTCCCCGAGCTGATCGGCTTCTCTCTCGCGCTCCAGGCCTATGTCACCCTACTCGTCGGAGTGCCGATCTATCTTTCCGTTCTCCTCCTTCGCATTCGTCAGGAGGAAAAGGTGATGCGGGACAGGTTCGCGCAGTACTGATCGCGCGGTCATTGCGGTGAAGACGGTGCCCCGATCGCATTCTTCTCTGGCCTTTTTCGCCTCGTCCTTCTATGACCTTGCGCCAACGAACCATCAATTCGATCCGTGGTCGAAGACAATGTGCGCCCGGAGTGAAAGCTCCGACGAGCGCCGTTTCTCGCGCCCCGGTCCAAGGCTTTCCGAGGAGCCCTGAATGAGCGCCAGCTACGAAAACCGCCGCACCTTTGCGATCATCTCGCACCCGGATGCCGGTAAGACGACCCTGACCGAAAAGCTGCTTCTGTCGGGTGGCGCGATCCGGGCAGCCGGTCAGGTGCGCGCCCGTGGCGAGCGCCGCCGCGCGCGCTCCGACTGGATGAAGATCGAACAGGAACGCGGCATCTCGGTGTCGTCCTCGGTCATGACCTTCGAGCGGGGCGGGGTCATCTACAACCTGCTCGACACCCCGGGCCACGAAGACTTTTCCGAAGACACCTACCGCACGCTGACCGCCGTCGATGCGGCCATCATGGTGGTCGACGCCGCCAAGGGCATCGAGGCACAGACCCGTAAGCTGTTCGAGGTCTGCCGCCTCCGGGACATTCCGATCATCACCTTCGTCAACAAGATTGACCGCGAGGGCCGGCATGCGCTGGAGATCCTCGACGAGGTTCAGGAAGCCCTGGCACTCGACGTCTCGCCCCAGACCTGGCCGGTCGGCATGGGGTCGGATTTCTTCGGCGTCTACGACTGGCAGGCCAAGAAATTCCACACCTCCGACGGTGAGCGCGGCGGGCCTTACACCCAGACGAAGGACGTCACCGGACTGGACGATCCGATCCTGACGGAGTTTGCCTTCGACCGGATCATGGAAGAGCTTGAGGAAAATGTTGAGCTCGGGGCAGAAGGCTATGCCGCTTTCGATCACGAGAGCTTTCTGGAAGGTCACCTGACGCCTGTGTTCTTCGGCTCGGCCCTGCGCGACTATGGCATCGAGGAACTGCTCGACTTCATCGCCAAGTTCGCGCCGCCGCCCCATTCCCAGTCCGCCACCGGCGGGCGCACGATCACGCCTGATGAAAACAAGGTCACCGGCTTTGTCTTCAAGGTGCAGGCCAACATGGATCCCAAACACCGGGACCGCATTGCCTTCTTCCGCCTGTGCTCTGGCACGTTCAAGCGCGGCATGAAGCTGAAGCACGTGCGCGCCGGCAAGCAGATCGCCGTCACAGCTCCGATCCTGTTCTTCGCCGAAGAGCGCGAGATCGCCGAAGAGGCCTTCCCGGGCGATGTTATCGGCATCCCCAACCACGGTCAGCTGCGCGTCGGTGACACGCTCACCGAGGGCGAGGACATTCACGTCACCGGTCTTCCGGCCTTTGCGCCTGAAATCCTGCGCCGGGTGCGTCTGGGTGACACCATGAAGGTCAAGCAGATGCGCCAGGGCCTGCAGGATCTCGCGGAGGAAGGCCTGGTCCAGATCTTCAAGCCGGACCTTGGGTCCAACTGGATCGTCGGCGTCGTCGGCGTTCTGCAGCTCGATGTTGTGGTGGACCGTCTGAAGGCGGAATATGGCGCGGAGATCGGCTTCGAGCCGGTCAATGTCTCCACGGCCCGCTGGATCGAGACCGATCCGGCGACGCTGCAAAAGATGATCGAAACCCACCGCATGTCCATCGCCAATGACCGCGATGACCGGCCCGTGTTCCTGTTCAAGAACGCCTGGGAAGTCGGCTATGTCGGCGAGAAGTACCCAGATGTGAAATTCCGCGAAACCCGCGAGATCGTCCATACGGCATAAGGAGAGGGCTCGCCTTTCTCAACGTCTTCCCGGATGAGCGCAGCGGAGATCCGGGATCCAGTACGCCCGGACCTCACGGCTCATGCCGAAGCGCCGGCGACTACTGGATCCCTGCCTGCGCAGGGAAAGCAAAGAGGGCGCGGCATTCGCTGAAACCTCTAGCCCCCGAATGAAGCCATGGCCAATGCAAAGCCCCTCATCCCCTCCGTCATGCCATGGCTCGACCATGGCATCCATGCCGTGACCTTGCCACGCAGAATCACTTCGATTTTACGACACGGAACGGCATGGATTGCAGGATCAAGTCCTGCAATGACGGCGGAGGGGGTGGATCACCATCTGGCCGACGACAGTCCTCTCCTTTGTCATTGCCGGGTTTGTCCCCGAACCACCCGCGGTCATCCCCGGCTTGTACGGGGATCCAATCCACATCGCTATCAGATGAGCAGTCGTGAGTGAGTTGGAAGTCGCCGCCGCGCGTCCTGCTTTGATCTCCACGCCTCGGGAACCAATAGCTCCCCGCACAAGGCGGGGATGACGTCCCAGATTGAAGCGAGACATTGCGGTTGAAAACACACTCTCCGTCGTCATTGTCGGGCTTGTCCCGGCAATCCAGGAAGGTTCGCGGCAGACACAGGAAGAGTGGATCCTCGGGACACGCCCGAGGATGACGCCAGTGGATGTGGCAGGTCCTTGCCACAAACTCCACGCCTTCCCGGACGAGCGCAGCGGAGATCCAGGATCCGGTACGCCCGGACCTCACGGCTCATGCCGAGACCCTCGAGCTGGCTTTCTTGAACGCGATCCTGGCCTTGCATGACAACTCGGCGCTGTTAGTCTCGAGGCTTCAGCCCTTTGACGCGTTGGAAGACACTGTCTGATGTCAGACGGTGTCTTTTCGCTGTGCCTGGGCTGACACGCGACCAGACACGGCACACAAGACCGCCCAAGACATTGCCAAGGATTTGATATGACAAGCGACAGCACCTTAGAGCCAGCCGGTTTTGTCTCCCTGAAGCAGGGATCAAGCGACCCAGATGCCATCGGCGATTACTACAACAAGTGGGCGGGGTCCTATGACGAGACGCTGGCCACCTGGGACTATGCTGCGCCGGAAGAGGTGGCTGCACTGACCGCGCCGCATCTGGAAACGGGCGCTGCCATCCTGGATGTGGGTTGCGGCACCGGATTGGTGTCAGAGGCGCTCGCGCGCCACGGCCGTTTTGACATTCACGGCATTGACCTGTCCGAGGTATCTCTTAAGCAGGCCGAGGCGCGCGGCACATATGCCCGGCTCACCTGCTACAACATGAAGAACCTGCCCCTTCCGTTTGAGGAGGGGGGCTTTGATGCGGCACTTTCGGTTGGCGTTCTGACCTATATCGAGGATGCCGAACCCCTGCTGCGCGATCTGTGCCGCTGTGTCCGCTCCGGCGGCGTCATTGCCTTCACCCAGCGCACGGACCTGTGGGAGACGCGCAACTTCAGCGCCTTGCTCGAGCGCCTGGTGAAAGACGGGCTTTGGACCGTGCTGCACAAAAGCGAGCCGCGCAGCTACCTGCCCGGCCACGAGGACTTTGCAGACGAGATCAAGGTCATCCACACACTCTGCCAGGTCGTGTAACGAGCCTCGACGGATCGCGCGCGGGGCACTCTGGCGGGGTATCTCCGGTCCAGGTGAAGAGGCTTCAGTATCCCCATGGTCGTTATTGTCGGGCTTGTCCCGGCAATTCAAGAAAACTGGCCGCAAAGCATGGAGCAATGGATCCTCGGGACAAGCCCGAGGATGACGCCAGTGGGTGTGGTCTAGCCTTGCCCGTCGCTCCCGCCTTCCCGGACGCAGCAACGCGGAGATCCGGGACCCAGTGTGCCGGGACCCTATGGTTCCTAGCGCACCGCCTGCGATTACTGGATCCCTGCCTACGCAGGGAAGGCAGATAAGAGAAACAGAGCTCATTCCTTACTCGGATGGTACCGAGCTTATCCCTCATTCGGGTGGGGATAGACGCCAAGCAAAGTATTGAAAACACGCCCACTGCCTATGAATAGCCGAAACTTATCCTCCCCCGCAGGACCTGTCGTATCATCCATGATGTTCCTGCCATCACGGGGCCGAGTACGGACCGTCCGTTCGCGGTGGTGGGGACCGGGTTTCGAGGGGCTTTCTGCCGTGTAACGGACGGCGGAGGGCGCCGGTGACTGGCAGATTGGGCTTGCAGCGGGGGGTGACGCTGCAGATCTCAGGCGCGTCTCGTATCTGGCAAACCGGAGGACGCTCTACCTCCGGCGCGCAGAAAAGAGAAAGGCGCGCGCTCAGTCATTTGGGACACGGAACCTGGGCAGGCGCAACGGCCTTGCACATCCCAACTTCCTAACCACCGTCCGGCAAGTCCGGAGCGCCTGCCATCCCGTTTCTGACGGGAAACTGAGACAAGCCGAAACGCCGGGGAGACATCCTGCGGCGGGATTGGTGCTGGCCGAACGGCAAACGCACTCCGACAGACCTCAGTCGCTCAGGTCCACCGCATCGGCTTCGACGCCAAGGTCGGACAGAGCCGTCTGGACCGCGTCCATCATGGGCGGCGGGCCGCAAAGGTAGAAGCGCTGGTCGAGATCATCGACGACGGAGCGGATCAGCTCGGCATCCACATGGCCGTGGCGCATGCCCGGCTGGTGTTCCTGCGACAGGACGTGGGTGACGGTCAAACCGCTCATGGCCTCCAGCTCCTCCCGGCAGATGATGTCGCGGGCGCGGCTGTTTGCAAAGATCAGGTGGTAGCCGGTCAGACGGCCTTTACCGTCCAGGTCGCGCAGGATCGCCAGGAAGGGGGTGATGCCCGCACCGCCGGCAATGAAGACGCCTTTGCCCTCGTCACGAAAGGTCTTGAAGGGCGCGTCGATCAGAACCGTGTCGCCAGCCTTCAGGCCGTGCAGGCGCGTGGTCACGCCATCATGCGCGGGGTAGCCCTTGATGGTGAATTCGAGTGCGCTGTCGCCCGGCCCGGAGGTCATTGTGAAGGGGCGTTTTTCATCGCGCCAGCCCTCCATATCGAGCGCCAGTTCGGTGGCATCACCCACCTGATAGTCGAAATCCGCGGGCCGCTTGAAGCGGAAGCGTTTGACGTGGTGTGTCACCGGATCGCTGGCAATAAGGGTCGTCTTGTGCATGGCTCGTCTCCTCGTTTTCGTGAAGGAGAACGTGAGGACTGCGCAAGAGTTCCCGTCGCCGGAGGAGGGAGCTCAGCCCTCGTTCAGCATTTCCAGCTCGAGCCACTGTTCTTCGGCAGTGTCTTTTTCTGTCGCGAGATCAGATATTTGTGCGGAGATCTTGGCAAATTTATCCGGGTTCTTCACGTAAAGCTGCGGGTCGTTCATCTCCAGCTGAAGCTGCTCAAGCTTCGCTTCAAGTTTTGCGATCGTGTTTGGAAGGGTCTTCAGAAGATGCTGCTGGGTGAAGGAGAGTTTCGACTTCGTCGCCGGCTTGGCCGCGGGCTTTTCGCCGGGCAGTCCGTCCTTCTGTTTCAGCGCCGCCTGCTTGGCAGCCTTCTCGGTCTTGCGGGCGGTCACGCCTTCGCCGCGTTGGGTCAGCATGTCGGAATAGCCGCCGGCATATTCGCGCCACAGGCCGTCGCCTTCAGAGATGATGGTCGAGGTCGCAACCCGGTCGAGGAAGTCACGATCATGCGAGACGATCAGGGCCGTGCCCGGATAATCTGCCAGGAGTTCCTGCAGGAGATCGAGGGTCTCAAGGTCGAGGTCGTTGGTCGGCTCATCGAGCACCATCAGGTTCGACCGGTTGGCCAGCGCTCTGGCCAGCATCACGCGGGCCCGCTCGCCGCCGGACAAAACGCCAACCGGCGTTCGTGCCTGCTCCGGGGAGAACAGGAAGTCCTTCATGTAGCCGATGACGTGTTTGGTCTCGTCGCCGATCACCACCGTGTCGCCGCGCCCGCCGGTCAGGACAGAGGACAGCGTGTCATTGGGGTCAAGGTTCTCGCGCTTCTGGTCGAGGGTGACCATCTCCAGGTTCGTACCCAGCTTGACCGTGCCGGCATCGGGTGCGAGCTCCCCGGTCAGCATCTTGAGCAGCGTCGTCTTGCCGGCGCCGTTTGCCCCCACCAGGCCGATGCGGTCGCCGCGCTGGATTCGGGTCGAGAAGTCGGTGACGATGGATCGCTCGCCGTAGGTCTTGGAAACATGCTTGGCTTCGATCACCAGCTTGCCGGAGACCTCGGCCTCGGTGGCCGCCAGCTTGGCTGTGCCCTGGGGCCCGCGGTGCTCGCGCTTCTGCTTGCGCAAGTCCGCCAGCTCGCGCACCCGGCGCATGTTGCGCTTGCGCCGTGCGGTGACCCCATAGGTCATCCAGTGCTCTTCGCGCTTGATCTTCTGGGCAAGCTTGTGCTGGTCCTGCTCTTCCTGTTCCAGCACTTCGTCGCGCCAGGCTTCGAACTTGCCGAAGCCCTGGTCCATGCGCCGGGCCGTGCCCCGGTCGATCCAGACCGTTGCCCGCGACAGGTTTTCCAAAAAGCGCCTGTCGTGCGAGATGATGACCATGGCGGACTTCAGGCTCTTCAGCTCGCTTTCAAGCCACTCGATCGCGGGAAGGTCCAGATGGTTCGTCGGCTCGTCGAGCAGAAGAATGTCCGGTTCCGGCGCGAGGGTGCGCGCCAGGGCCGCCCGGCGTGCCTCGCCACCCGAAAGGTTCGACGGGTTCTCCTTGCCGGTCAGCCCCAGAACGTCGAGGAGGTATTGGGCCCGGTAGGGGTCATCTCCGTCGGTCAAGCCCTCGTTCACATAGTCGAGGGTCGTCGCATAGGCGCTGAGGTCCGGCTCCTGCGGCAGGTAGCGGATGGTGCGGCCGGGTTGAAAGAAGCGCTCGCCGCTGTCGGCTTCAACAATGCCGGCTGCGATTTTCAGCAGCGTCGACTTGCCCGAACCGTTGCGGCCAACAAGACAGATGCGCTCGCCTTCGGACACGGACAGCTCGGCGCCGGTCAAAAGCGGTGTTCCGCCGAAGGTCAGATGAATGTCGCGCAGGATCAGAAGCGGTGGGGCCATTATGGATCTTTGACTGTCTTGTGATGTGCCGTCCGGGCGGGGCCGGGTGCGGGCAGGGTATGAGTTTGCGACAGGAAAACGATCCGCCCGCCAGTTGCAAGCCTTTTTGATCGGAAGTGATCCAGATTTTGGCGCGATTTTCAGTTAAGATGACGATCTGCGCTCGAGGAAGCGGCAGCGGGGTTCGGGGGCGAACCGCGGGAGTGACCGAATGACGAGGCAGTTAGAGCCAGGGAAAATCGCACCAAACTTCATGCGCGTGAAGGCTGCCTTTCTGGCGTCGATCGCCAGCGCAGGCCTGATGTTGACGGCCATTCAGGACGCTGAGGCCGGTGGGCGTCATCACAATTACCGCGGCTATCACGGCGGGTTTTATGTCGGCAATGGCGCCGCTGTCGCGGGCGTGATCGGTCTTGCCGCAGGCGCGATCGTCGGATCGGCACTGGCCGCCCCGCGTTATTATGGCGGTCCGGTCTATTACGCTCCGCGCCGCTATGCCTATCCCTCAAGGGTCTATGTCGCGCCGCGTCCGCGCTATCGGGCGCCGGTTTACGCGCCGCCGGTGCGCTACGGCGCTGCGCCGTTCACGCCCGAGTGGATTGCCTATTGCGCCCGCAAATACAAATCCTTCAATCCGAGAACTGGCACCTATCTGGCCTACAGCGGCAAGGTCCGTATGTGCCGCTAAGGTTGTGTTGCGGTTGAACTGATCGGGTAATATTTTCGAAAAGTCACGCGCGATCGAAATTATTTTTCGATCTGTAATATTGCAGTGCATTATTTTCATTGTGGACGCTTAAGTTGTGGAAGATTTCCTTACGGAACGGTTGCTTACGCGCTGTGACCATGGAATCGTGCGGCCATCGTTTCAGATGTCAAAACAATGAGGGGAGATCGAAATGATGAAATCTTTGCGCATGTCCGCATTGGCCGCGGTTCTCATGGCCACCACATCCGTCGCCGCCATGGCGGAAGTCGTCTATCACCGCGGCAACGCCGCGGACCCGGAAACACTTGATCAGCACAAGACCTCAACCGTCTATGAGGCGCATATCCTGCGCGATCTCTACGAGGGTCTCGTTGCCTATGGCGCCGATGGCAAGGTCATTCCAGGTGTTGCCACCGATTGGGCGGTTTCCGACGACGGCACGACCTACACATTCACCCTGCGAGACGATGCCAAATGGTCCAATGGCGACCCGGTCGTCGCTGGTGATTTCGTCTATTCCCTGAAGCGGATCATGTCGCCTGAAACCGGCGCGAAATACGCGACGGTGCTCTACCCGATCCTCAATGCAGAGGCGATCAACAAGGGCGAGAAGCCGGTTGATGAGCTCGGCGTCAAGGCGATCGACGACACGACGCTGGAGATCAAGCTGGCCTCCGCGACGCCCTATTTCATCGACCTTCTGGGTCACCAGACCGGATTGCCGGTGCACCCGGCCACTGTCGAAAAATTCGGCACGGATTTCGTCAAGCCGGAAAACATCGTCACCAACGGTGCCTACACGCTGACCGAATTCATCCCCAACGCCCATGTGAAGGCGGAAAAGAATCCGAACTTCCACGGTGCAGCGGATGTGGCCATCGACACGGTCTATTTCTATCCGACCGAGGATCGTGGCGCGGCTCTGCGCCGCTTCCAGGCCGGCGAGCTTCACACCAACAATGATGCCCCGACCGAACAGGTCGACTTCATGCGCAAGGAGCTTGGCGATCAGTTCCGTGTCGCGCCTTATCTGGGAACCTATTATTACGCCCTGAACCACGAGGATGAGGCGCTGTCCAATCCGGATGTGCGTCAGGCGCTCTCCATGGCGATCGACCGTGAATTCCTGGCCGATGAGATCTGGGGTTCCACCATGGTCGCCGGCTATTCCTTTGTGCCGCCGGGCATCGGCAACTACGGCGAATCGGCTTTCGCCGACTACAAGGACATGTCCATCATCGATCGCGAAGACAAGGCGATCGAGCTGCTGACCAGGGCCGGTTACGGTCCTGACAATCCGATCACCCTGACGATCAACTACAACACGTCCGAAAACCACAAGAACACGGCTGTCGCCATTGCCGACATGTGGAAGCCGCTTGGGGTCGAGGTCGAGATGATCAACACCGACACCAAGACCCACTACGCCATGCTTCGCGACCGGGGAGACTTTGATGTCGCCCGCGCCGGCTGGATCGGTGACTATTCCGATCCGCAGAACTTCCTGTTCATGGTCGAAAGCGACAACGACGGCTTCAACTACGCCCGCTACAACAATCCGGAATACGACAAGCTGATGGATGATGCTGCGGCGACCGTTGATCTGGAAAAGCGCGCCGACATGCTCAAGCAGGCCGAAGCGATCTTCATGCGCGACCTGCCGTTCATCCCGCTGATGTACTACGGCTCCATGAACCTGGTCTCCGATAAGGTCGCCGGTTTTGAGGACAATCTCCTCAACATCCATCCGAGCCGCTGGATGAGCATTTCCGAGTAAGGCATGATAGAAGGCCGGTGGGGTGATCCCGCCGGCTTTTGTGCCGGCTGCTTTGAGGCAAGGTGGCGTCAGACCACCGAAAACAACAAGAACCTAAAGTATCAAGGGCCAGGTCATGCACCGCTATGTGCTGGGACGACTGTTGGGGGCGATCCCGACCCTCTTTCTCATTGTCACGATTTCATTTTTCCTCATCCGCATAGCTCCTGGAGGCCCCTTCGATCTGGAGCGGCCACTCGAAGCCAAGGTGATGGAAAATCTCAATCGGATCTACCATCTGGATCAGCCGCTCTGGAACCAGTATCTGCTCTATCTGAAGAGCATTGCTGCACTCGATTTTGGCCCGAGTTTTTATTTTCGCGACTTCACGATCAACGAGCTCTTCGCCCAAAGCCTGCCGATCTCAATTCAGCTGGGACTGACTGCTCTGTGCGTCGCTCTTTTTATCGGCGGCGTACTTGGGATCATCGCAGCTCTGCGTCAGAACCAGGCCACTGACTACACGGTCATGACCGCAGCAACCTTGGGCGTGACCATTCCCAATTTCGTCATTGCCCCGATCTTGACGCTCACCCTGGGCGTCTGGCTCGGCTGGCTTCCGGTCGGCGGCTGGAACGGCGGGGCATTCCTCAATGTGATCCTGCCGGTGGTCACATTGGCTCTGCCTCAGGTGGCGGTGGTCGCGCGCCTGACCCGGGGGTCGATGATCGAGGCCTTGAGGTCAAATCATGTGCGCACGGCGCGGGCTTATGGCCTGACCAACTACATGGTCATCGTTGTCCACGCCCTGCGCGGCGCGGTCCTGCCCGTGGTGTCTTATCTGGGGCCCGCAGCCGCCGCCCTGCTGACCGGCTCGGTCGTGGTCGAAACCATCTTCGGCATCCCCGGCATTGGCCGCTATTTCGTTCAGGGCGCGCTCAACCGTGACTACACGCTCGTCATGGGGACTGTCGTTGTCGTCGCCTGTTTCGTCATCCTGTTCAACCTCATCGTGGATCTGCTCTATGCGCTGCTCGATCCGCGTGTGCGCTACGATTGAGGAGAGCCGGCATGACCCCAACTTCACTAGAGACCGGCAAGACCCCGGCCAAGGGACGCTCACTTTGGGATGACGCCCGCGACCGCCTGCTTGCTAACCGGGCCGCTGTCGCCAGCATGATTGTTCTTTCGGCAATCACCTTGATCTCCATCCTTGGCCCGATGCTGTCGCCTCACTCCTTCGACAAGGTCTATCGCGGCTATGTCAAGGTGCCGGCCAGCCTGTCGGCCTATCCCAAGCCTGACGAGATCGAGCCGGCGTTTCGCACCCTCCTGAAGCGCGCGCGGGTCACCATCGTTGACTATGCCCGCGAAGGCGATGAGGTGGTCGTGGACATCACCTCCAAACGCGAGATCGATCCGCGAACTGTCCGCTACGTCGACCGCAGCGACATGTTCGAAAATGCCGTGCTCGAAGGCTTTGCGGCGGACAAGAAATCAGCGGTCCTCAGGGCGGACATCAACTTCGTGCACTTCTATTTCGGCACGGATGCAAACGGCCGGGACATGATGACCCGAACCTTCATTGCCGGGCGTGTCTCCCTGACCATCGGTCTTCTGGCGACAGTGGTGGCGATCACCATCGGCGTCATTTATGGGGCTACGTCCGGCTATCTCGGTGGCCGGATCGACCAGATGATGATGCGGGTCGTTGATGTGCTCTATTCGCTGCCCTTCATCTTCTTCGTCATCATGCTGGTGGTCTTCTTCGGCCGGAATTTCATTCTGATGTTCATCGCCGTCGGCGCAGTGGAATGGCTGGATATGGCCCGCATCGTGCGTGGCCAGACGCTGACCATCAAGCGTCAGGAGTATGTTCAGGCGGCGGAAGCCATGGGCGTCAGCGATGGCGGCATCCTGAAACGGCATATCATTCCCAACACGCTCGGACCGGTCGTTGTGTACATGACGCTGCTGGTGCCAAAGGTCATTCTCCTGGAGAGTTTCCTGTCCTTCCTCGGCCTTGGTGTCCAAGAACCGATGACCAGCTGGGGTGTTCTGATTTCCGAGGGCGCGCGGAACCTTCAGGGTGCGCCCTGGATGTTGATCTTCCCATCGATCTTCCTGACCTCAACGCTGTTTGCATTGAATTTCATCGGTGATGGTCTGCGCGATGCGCTGGATCCCAAGGACAGGTGAGGCGAAGATAATGACCGAAACAGACACCAATCCGGTTCTCACGATCAGCGGTTTGACCGTGGACTTCGACACCCCAACGGGCCCCGTTCACGCTGTGCGTGGTGTAGACATCAACGTCAGGGCCGGTGAGACCGTTGCCATCGTCGGTGAGAGTGGTTCGGGCAAGAGCCAGACCATGATGGCCGCAATGGGACTGCTGGCCTCAAATGGCCGGACGTCGGGCGAAGTGACCTATCAGGACCGGAACATCCTCGGGATGTCGGTCCGTGAACTCAATCAGGTGCGCGGCAAGAAGATCACCATGATCTTTCAGGAGCCGATGACCTCGCTGGACCCGCTTTACACGATCGGTCGCCAGCTGGCAGAGCCCATGGTGGTTCACGGCGGACTGTCCTGGAAAGCGGCACAGGCGAAAGCGCTCGAGCTGCTGGCGCTCGTCAACATTCCCGAGCCCGAGCGCAAGATAAAGGCCTATCCTTACGAGCTGTCGGGCGGTCAACGCCAGCGTGTGATGATTGCCATGGCGTTGGCCAATGACCCGGATGTGCTGATTGCCGACGAGCCAACGACCGCGCTTGATGTCACCACGCAGGCCCAGATCCTGGAGCTGCTGGCGGATCTGCAAAAACGCCTCGGCATGGCGGTTATTTTCATCACCCACGACCTCGGTATCGTCCGCAAGATCGCCGACCGTGTCTATGTAATGAAGGACGGTGAAGTTGTGGAGACAGGTGAGACCAGGCCGATTTTCGAGACGCCGGCCCACCCTTACACCCGCATGCTGCTGGACGCCGAACCAACCGGATCCAAGGCGGTTGTGGACCCCAAAGCGCCAATCCTTTTGGAGGCGCAGAAGATCCAGGTGGCCTTCGCCCTTGATGCCGGGTTTCTGACGCCTTCGCATGTGTTGAAGGCGGTGGATGATGTGTCCTTCTCGCTGCGCCGTGGCCAGACGCTCGGCATCGTCGGAGAGAGTGGATCGGGCAAGTCGACCCTTGGCCGAGCCGTCCTCAATCTGCTGCCGGCGTCAGGCCGGGTCGTTTTCAACGGTGAGCTGATTTCCGGCAAGAACCGGGCCTCCATGCGCGCCCTGCGCCGGAACATGCAGCTGGTGTTCCAGGATCCTTTCGGCTCTCTCAGCCCACGTCTGACCGTCGGTCAAATCATCTCTGAGGGTCTGTTGGTGCACGAGCCGTCCCTGTCGGCCAGGGAGCGGGACGAAAGGGCCTGTCAGGCGCTGGAAGAGGTCGCTCTCGATCCGGTCATGCGCAACCGCTATCCGCATGAGTTCTCCGGCGGGCAGCGTCAGCGCATCGCCATCGCGCGCACCATGGTTCTGAAGCCCGACCTTGTGGTGCTCGACGAGCCGACGTCGGCCCTCGACCGGACCATTCAGAAGCAGATCGTCGATCTTCTTCGCGATCTCCAGACCGCTCATGGCCTGACCTATCTCTTCATCAGTCATGATCTCGCCGTGGTGCGTGCAATTGCCGACACGGTGATGGTCATGCAGCGTGGCAAGGTGGTTGAAGCCGGCCAGACGGAAGATATCTTCGAGGCACCGCAAAGCGCCTACACCCGGGAACTGATCGGCGCAGCACTGTTGACCCAGAGCCATCTGGCCGAGGGGTAGCGCGCGTCGATCGGCGTTTCTGAGCGAAGCGTCAAGGCCGTTTCAGGCGCTTATGGCGGGCAGATGAGGCATTGCGTCGTCTGCGAAGACGGTCTTGTGGACTTCCGGCGCCAGTTTCTCCAGGGACAGGCCGATGTGATCGCTCAAAACACGTTGGGCGCAATCGGCCTCGCGCCGCGCCATCGCATCGACAATCTCGCCGTGAGGGTCTGACTGAAGTTCTTCCCAGAGAATGTCGCCCTGGTGCCTGGAGACCACAAAGCGGTGCAGCTGGATCAGCGTGCGCTGCAGGATCGGTTCAAGCATCGGCATATCGGCAATCTGGAAGATGCTCATGTGAAAGGCCCGGTCGACCTCCGTGCAGGCAAAGACATCGCGCTCTGCCCGGCATGTCAGATAGAGCGTCGCCAGCTCGCGCAACCGCTCGCAATCGCAGTTGGTGGAGCGGGCGACGGCCCTTTCCATGCCGGCACATTCCAGATTGAAGCGGATCCGGACCAGAACGGCGGCTTCCTCGTCGGTGGTCCGGGTCACATAGGTCCCTTGATAGCCGCGGCGGTCGACGAGGCCGTTTTCCTGCAGCGAAAGCAGGGCCTCACGGACCGTTCCCTGGGAACAGTCGAATTCGGCGGCAAGGGATTGTTCGGTAATCGGACTGTCAGGCGTCAAAATGCCCAGCAGGATCTGCCGTTTGAGTGATCTGTAGACCACGCTTGATTTTCGCGCGCCTTTCGGCCCTGAAAACGGGTTTGTCCCAACCTCGGCTGCCCCGACCTCGGTAAATGTCATATGCCTGCTGTCCCCCCCAGCAACGGCACGACACATCTCTTTGCATGTCAGGCACCAGCGTCCTACCCAAAAGGCAGGTGCCCAAACGTTCTATCCATGGTTTGAGCCAATGACTCACCCCATGGGAACAGCGCTATCGATGGGGTCGTGCGTGTCCCTTTTTCCTGCCCGCCGCGCGTCCGGTTGCGTGTCTTATCCTTGAAACGGGCAAGTTGCTTTTCAGCTGGTGCCCGGCAGCGGCCTGTTTCGGCCTTTCAGGTGCGACATCTTCATCCGGCGTTGCTGCAGGTTGTGTTTCGTTATGGTCGCCAAAATCGGTTTTGACCCGGAGATCAGGCTGCTCTCACCTACTGAAATGCAACCACACCGATTAGCGTTTGTCGCAAAAGTGTAACAAAGGTGGTTCCAAAATCCTCCGAAACTTTCCGAAACTGACAATGTATAAGATCACAAATGCGCGAGCAGAGGCGTTTTCGATCAATTCTGTGTGCGCTCAAGCACGGAGAGCCAATTTTTATACGCAATTTTTACAATAAGTGCGTCTCCGAACCCGGCCGCGCGAAACGCTTCGATCAGAGCCGGCAATTTGGCCGAGTCGGAAACCGCGCTGGGTGTCATGCAGCCGTCGAAGTCCGAGCCGAGCGCGACGCCGTCCTCACCCAGCCTCTCCACCAGATAGGCCACATGGCGAACCATGACCTCCACGGGCGTATCGCGCTTGTAGGCGCCGTCCTCGCGCAGAAAGGCGACGTGGAAATTCAGCCCGACCAATCCCTTGCTCTCGGCGATCGCATCCAGCTGCTTGTCCGTGAGGTTGCGCGCATTCTGGCACAGAGCATGGACATTGGAGTGACTGGCGACCAGCGGCGCGTCGCTGAGACCGGCCACGTCCCAAAAGCCCTTCTCGTTGAGGTGGGACAGGTCGATCAGGATGCGCAGGTCATTGCAGGCGGCAACCAGCGCCTTGCCCGCATCGGTCAGGCCCGGGCCAATGTCGGGGGAGGCGGGGAACTGCATCGGCACACCATGGGCAAACACGTTGTTCCGGCTCCAGACCGGCCCGAGTGAGCGCAGGCCCACCCCATGGAGAACCTCCAGCGCGTCGAAATCGGTATCGATCGCCTCAGCGCCTTCGATGTGAAGGGAAATCGCCAGAATGCCGCGCTCGATACAGTCCCGGATCTCGCGCACGGTCCGGCAGACGCGGATCTGGCAGTTGGACTGGCGCTCGAGCCGGTAAGCCTCCGCAGCCATCTTCATCGTGAAGCCGAGCGCCTCGGCCTGACCGATCTCGACATAGTTCTGCGGATCGTTCGGATTGTAGGGCTTGGAGAAATCCTGGTGGATGTTGGAGGGCACGAACATGGCAAACAGCCCGCCGGCAAAACCGCCTTCGCGGGCCCTTGGCAGATCCAGATGACCGGTCTCCGCGCGCTGAAAGAAATCGGTCGCCCGGTCCGTGCCCCGGGCAACCACCCGTTTCAGGAGCGTGTCATTGTGGCCGTCGAAAACGGGAATGGGGGCTGAGGCAGACGGGGAGGTGGCAGTCATGAGATATCCGGCAAAAGAGGAGGCCCGGAAAATGAGGCGGGCAAAAACAGGAAGGACCCTAAAGGTGGCCCTTTTTGAGCGCGCTGGAAAGACCTGGTTATCGAAAATGTGACCGTATGGCAGGGCCTTGCCGCACAAAGCACCTTGCCAAGACGCGCCCTTCTGGCCCATGACAGGGGCATTGCTGCATCTTTTTATAAAATCATCGGAGTTTTCATGCCGAGGAAGTTGAACGACCCGTCCCCATTGGGCGCCCAGTCAGGCGATGGGTCTCATGTGTCGCGCCGCCTGTTCACGCTGGGCGGTCTGGCGGGCCTCGCCCTGCCGCTGGCCGGCTGCTACACCGTCGGCCTTCCGGGCCAGCCGCCCCTGCCGGACGAAACCTTCGACTATGACGCCGCCTATGCGGAACTTCCCGACGGCGAATTCACCTGGCCGGCCATCAACTACAAGGCCTTCGACCGCAAGTTCCTGCGCCAGGTGGTCGACTTCAAGTCCCGCGAAAAGCCGGGCACGATCATCGTCGATCCCTACAACAACTTTCTCTACTGGACCTTGAGCCCGAAAAAGGCCCTGCGCTATGGCATTGGCGTCGGCCGGGCCGGCTTTGCCTGGTCGGGAGAGGCGCTGATCCGGGTCAAGCGCGAACATCCCATCTGGCGCCCTCCACGGGAAATGATCGCCCGCAAGCCGTCCCTGGAACGCTACTGGAAAGACGGCTATCCCGCGGGCCTGAAGAACCCGCTCGGTGCCCGGGCGATGGACCTGTGGCAGGGATCGGTGGACACGCTCTACCGCATCCACGGCACCAACCAGCCCAGCAGCATCGGCAAGAGCGTTTCCTCCGGCTGCATCCGCATGTGGCAGCAGGACGTGATCGACCTGTTCGAGCGGGTGCCGCTCAGAACCAAGGTCATCGTGCTGCAGAAGGACGAGGAAGACAGCGAGGCCTGAGAAGGCCCGTTTTAGAGACCGAACACGGCGGGCGCTGCCTGGACCCTCAAGGAACCGAGGGGCCCGGGCGGCGCCCGTTTCTTTTGAAAATCAGCTGCCTGAAACCGGCCCCAGCGCCACGTCGTTCAGCACTGCCGAGAAGTGGCAGACGGCAGCGGCCAGAACGAAGGCGTGCCAGATGGCGTTCTGGAACGGCAGCCGCTTCCAGGCGTAAAACGCCGTGCCGACCGTATAGAGCAGGCCGCCGGCGATGATCATCCAGAAGCCGAAATTCGACGCATTGTCCATCAGCGGCTTGAAGGCGAAGACCACCACCCAGCCGAGCGCGAGACACAGCGGCACGGTGATCTTGTCGATGCCCTGAAGCGGGGTCAGCTTCAGGATCGCCCCGGTCAGGGCGCCGGTCCAGATCACCGCCAGAAGGATGCCGCCGGTCCAGCCGCCGATGATCATGGAGGCCAGCGGCGTATAGGTGCCGGCGATCAGGAGAAAGATCGCCGCATGGTCCAGCTTGCGCAGGATGCCGGTCTTGTTGTCCTTGGCCAGCATGTTGTAGAGCGCCGAGCAGATCAGCATGGCCAGCAGGCAGCCGGCATAGATGAAGACCGACACCTGCCGGCCCAGATCGGCTGTGTTCCACAAGACGGCCACAAGGGTGATTAGGGCCGCAATCCCCAGACAGATCCCGATCACATGAATGGTCCCGTCGGCAATCTTCTCCGGCATAGTCTGAACGCGCAAAGGCCCACCCTCTTCCTTTTACGTTAAGGTGAGCCAAGGGTGCCCCAAGCGGCGCGGAACTTCAAGATGGGGTGTAGAGGAATGGGGGAGTAAGCGACAGCTCGTTCCGTTTTTCAGCAACGTGGCAATCTGCCACAAAACGATGACGACAAGGGCAACTATCGATCAGTGGGATCTGGTTTAGTTGTATTAAACTTGTGATTATGATTTAGGTTGTATTGAGCTTGCCTTAAGTTGAAGGGCAATTCGAATGAGCTACACAGAGCAGCATGCACCCCTATCTGACTAAGCCAGCCTGCATTTTATCTCTTGTGACAGACAAAGATGAGAGCGCGGAAAGCTACTGCGCTGGCTTTGAATTGAGTGAATGGCGGTGTGATGGGCTCGCAGATAATCTCATGGAATGGATTACTGACTACGCACTTAAATCAGATGAGTTGCGCAACACCAACCACGCAAACATCTATGTTCGCTTACAGCAAGCCGCCTCAAGGGTATACATTAGTGAAAACTATAAACGGCGCGGTGAGGTGGGTGAGATTGCAGCCCACGCAATTTGCCGAACCTTCTTTGATACGATGCCAGTTGCTGCGCGGGTCAACTATCTAAGTGCGTCAAACGATCCGGTTAAAGCATTCGACTTGGTGCATGTTCGCTATCTAGAGGGCGACAAATTCGAACTTTGGCTGGGTGAGGCCAAGTTTTTTAAGTCCCGTGATGCCGCCGTTAAGGATGCCATCGCGTCAATTGAAAGCCATGTCAACGCAGGATTTCTCAAAAACGAGAAGCTGCTGCTTGGACCGCAAATCTCAGACGATATCCCACACAGCGATAGGATTAAGGCGTTACTCGCTTCAGAGACCTCGTTGGATGCTCTGATCGAAAATGCCGTTTTCCCTGTAATAATCGCGGCAAACAGCGATGCAGCCGTGAACAATTCTAGGCCATGCGATGCATATGCGGAAAGCATAACCGATGAGATGAATGCGCTTTGGGGCCGGCTAGCGTCATCAGGGCTTACTAAGAAGATCAAGCTGAGACTGATTTATGTGCCTCTTGCTGACAAAGATAAACTCAACGCTGCGTTCGATACTCGCCTAAAAGGGCTTCAGAATTAAGGCGAACAACATGCCTACACTTGATATTGATTGGAGTGCGCTAAACGCACTGCGAGGAGCGGAGTTAAAGCGAGCCACCTTCAAGGCTATTCAGCAGGCGGCTTTTTGCATTCAAAGCACGGACATTGACGATCCATCTGTACTTGAAGCCGTGCCGAGACTCTCTGAGCTTGTTAGCCTCCATCAACACGAACTTGGTGCGTACAAACAGCTGGTTAGTTCACTCGCAAGGTCAACTGGCTTGTGGAATTACATTGATATAGAAAGCGCCGACGCAAGCGACGCTTTCGTAGCTGAGGCTGCAACCGCACATGAGCTTGGGGACGTCACTTTTCATCGCGAGCAGATAAATGCACTGGACGCGCTACTTGCGGGACGAAATCTTGTGCTGAGTGCGCCGACCAGTTTTGGCAAAAGCCTGCTCGTCGATGCTCTGCTTGCGACAGACAAATATAACCGTATTGCCGTAGTGTTACCTACAATCGCACTTCTCGATGAGTTTCGGCGGCGTTTCAGGGATCGTTTTGCTGACAAGTTTAATGTGGTGATGCATCAAAGCGAGACGTCAACAGATGGTCCAACGATATTCCTAGGTACGCAGGAGCGATTGATTTACCGCGAAGACTTTGGCCAATTGGACCTAACTGTTGTCGATGAGTTTTATAAACTTGATCCGGCCCGACGTGATGATCGCAGCGTGACCCTGAATGCGGCAGTGTATCGCTTGCTAAAACGCTCGAAACAGTTCTTTTTCCTCGGCCCCAACATCGATAAGGTTTCCGTCGCACCTGATGCAAGATGGAACTTCGAGTTTCTCAGGACGCGGTTTTCGACCGTTGCAGTAGACACGCTTGATCTCCAAAAGGTCAAAAACAAACGTGAAAGACTGATTGAGGAGATTGGCGAAGATCGAAATTGGCCGGCACTCGTTTTCATTTCATCGCCGGGGAAAGCAAATAAACTGGCCATCGAGCTTTCAGAGCAAATGGCAGTTTCTGAATTTAGCAGCGAGTTTTCGAAATGGTTGAAGGAAAACATCGGCCCCAAGAATTTCCTATCTGAGGCCGTTGACTATGGTTTTGGAGTTCACCATGGCCGTATCCCACGCGCAATTGCAGCGCATATGGTTCGACTATTCAACCAGCGGAAACTTCCAGTTCTCTTGTGCACGTCAACCCTTATTGAGGGTGTGAACACAGCCGCAAAAACCGTGATGATTTTTGATAAAACCATTAACCGCGACAGTTATGATTTTTTCACATTCTCGAACATACGGGGACGTGCGGGCAGGCTGGGAGAACATCATGTGGGACAGGTGATGGTGTTCAATGATGTGCCAGAACAAACCGAGCTGGAAGTTAGTCCTACCATGTTCGCTGACGATGATGACTTGCCTGATGAGTACATCATCCACATTGATAAGCCAGACAGGTCAAGTCGTTCTGACGACCGTTTCCGCCACTATAGGGACCGTCTTGAGCTTGATGGAGATGACCTGAAACTTGCATCTTCGATCGGCCTCGAAACAGCTATTCAGATCAAAGAAGCAGTGCACAGATCACTGAGCCAAGAGGACTTACTGATTTGGAGCAACTGGCCACGATGGCCAGAGATACATGAAGTATGCGAGGTTTTTTGTGAGCCACAGAAAGTGGGTTCATTCGGGGCATTCAACACAAGGCAACTCGCAACACTAATCAACAAACTTAGGCATGCGACGTCGCTTAAACGATTTTTGCTTGACCAAGATGCAAGCTATCCCGGCAGGCCGGAAGAGCAAGACAATATCTTCAAGTTCTTAAGGGCCTGCGAGTATGGATTGCCACAGAACTTTGCTCTTGTAGAGCTGTTCGTTCGTCAAATTGAGCCTAGCGCTGATTATAGCCTCTTCCTTGGAAGTGTCGCCAGTTGGTTTCGACCCGAAATTCTAAAGGAACTTGACGAGGAAGGCGTCCCAATTCAAATTTCAGAACGGTTTAATGTTGAAGGGTTTAGCAAGTCAGAACTTAGGGCGCGGCTCTGGAGCGAATGCAACTCGCCGTGACCTGCCACTGAACTTTCATCCAGCTGCGACTTGAGCCCGATTGGTGCTTACGCCATTCGACGCAGGTAGAGCAATCGCCCGTCGCGCGGAGCTGTCAGATCGCGTAGCGGGTCGGGCGATT
>NZ_JACYXJ010000008.1 GCF_014842925.1 Roseibium polysiphoniae | reverse complement strand
TTTCGTCAAAAATTCGAAAACCTGGATGCGCCTTTGGTTGCCAAACGCGTCCAAATTCGATAGCGCAGGCTATCGGTACTGCCGGGAAAACTGATAGTTGGACGTCTTTCCCATGTTGCTCCCGGATTTCATCAAATACACGACCAACGAGTAGGCGGTATCCGGTCAAATCGCTTTGGTTTCGCAGTACCCCCGTACCGAAACGGTCACTTCGAATTTCCCAAATGGAAATATCTTCGCCGAGTGCCTGTTTGATACGCTCATCCTTGATCTCAGCGGATACCGAGAGCTTCAGCGCTACCTTATTACTTTCTGCCGATCCCTTGGATCTTGAAAACGACAGGCTAGGGCCGTCGTTGGGCCATGCCCACTGAGGCTTCGGTTCCCGGTGCCGCATGAAAATGGTCGCGTCTGAAATATCCGAGATCAAGCGCCCCAACTCCATAAGAATTGGGATCGGAGCCAAGCCAAAAACCGAGATGTGTTCAATCACTCCATCTTCATACTGCCCCTGGATTGCTCGCTCAAAGCGAGATCTTAGATTGCTTATTTCAGTAGTGTAGTAGTTCGGATCGATATCCTTATGGCGCATGCCGCGAATCTTGATTTCGACCGGAACGCGATCGGCAAGGATGGACTCCGAGGCGACAGCAAAAGCGCAATCATCGAAGGGTATTGCCGTTTCATTTTCACCGATCGGTGCGCTGACTTGCAGAATTGTCGACTTTTTCGCCGTTCGAATTGAGAGAAGTTGATCCACACGCATCTCATGCTCGCGCTTCATTTCTCGCAGTACTTCGACCGTGTAGATATCCAGTTTTTCCTTATCGTCGATTTCACGATGATGGACATCGCACATCAGCATCAGGTTCTCTGGATCATCCGCCAACTCATGGGAGAGCTCCGGATGCCCGCGCTCTCCTCCGGGGTCAGCAGCAACGATATGCGCGATATAACCACCGTTTCGGTCGAGGTTCCCGGAAATAAGGTCGCCATCGAGCCGAGTATTGCAGTTTCTGTACTGGCAGCGTCCGCCTGCACGGCCCCAGACGATCATCTTCGTCTTTTCTCTCGTATTTCCTCTGCTTTTAGGCATTTGTCGTCTCGAGATCCTGCGGGGTGGTTGCACCAACACAGTTCGGGCCGGGGGCACTTTTTCCGCGCCACTGTCCGTCCACGTGCCAAAGCTCGTAGTGATGCAGCCACTCGGACGTCCAGGGAACCGTGCTGTCTGCGATCCACATGCTGTGGTCCCATTCCCCAGTATCCGGGTCAAAAAGACAAAGTGCCGAGTTTTCGGGAGCTTGACCGTCAAACCTTAGGTGCGGGATGTCGATATATCTTTCGCCTGGTCGCGGCCGAATTTCAGGATTGAGAACAAAGGCCAACGGGAACGAGTCTGGCGTCTGCCAATCCCAACAGATTGAAACACGATACTCCATCTGAAAGCCCCGGATAGGTCCCAACCATTGCAGGAATTGACCTCCACCCATCATTCTTGGCTTGAGTAGAGGCCAACGCCTTTCCATCCGGGAAAGCTGTGCTTCGGGGGATCGGGGCTTCGCGCGGCGCTTCATTTTTTTTAGCCTTCCCGGGTGGAAGCTGTGCGGTACCGCTTTTGGAGTATTCGCTGCGCCCGTGCGAGCCGGCGATATTAATGCAGGTGCAGCCACAAATCCCTTTCCCGGCTGAAATCTGCTTTGACCGGTCGGGTTGGAAGCTTGGCTTAAATACGAGCGGACAGCACTTTCCGTTACTGTCTCCCCGAACAGCCCTCGAAAGATTTTGCGGATTTCGACGAATTCTGACCGCCGAGCGCGCTGCAACTCATAAACGAGATGCTCTAGGTCATCCCGAAACATGACCATTTCCTGGATCGACGTTGGCCAACGATCATTGAAATTTTCAGTCAGCAGAGCCGGATTTCGTTCTGCCGGCCATAACCCGGTTTCGATCGCAATCACCATTCTCTGCGCAAGGGCGGCGGCGAGGTCTTCCAACTGAGAACATAAGCCGTTGAGATTCAAAGGAACCTGTGCCGCAACCTTAGAAAGATAGACGGAAATCGGACGTTTCTCTTTTCTCTTTGCATAGCGCAGATTGAGAAACCTCTTCATGAGCTTAAGCGAAATTACCTGTGGAGCATCGCGCAACGGATGTGTTTCGACCGGTAAGTCCTCGATCTCCGCGTCCGCACGAAATGTGGTCGAAATGAACCGATCCCTCTGCACAATCTGTTCGCGCATATCCTTCAGCTGTTTTTGAAACGCAAGCGTCGGCGGCGAAACGCTGCCGTTGAACCAGGTGGCAAATCCATACGGATTTACGTCAAACAGTTCGTCATTGCCGTTGTCGGGACTATGATAGATCGCACCAACACGCTCAATGCGCGGTTCGGTGGCCGGATCCATCGGGGTGACGTCCAAATGCATGAAGGCAAACTGGAGCTGAACACACCGGGTGCATCGTTCTATATGCTGAACGTCCGGAAAGCCTTCAAAAGCCGCATGGAGTTCGTCCAGAACTCTTGAGATCGACCAGCCCATAGGCCGTGGGAATTCAAGAACAGCATCAAGATCGAAGCGATCTTCATCGGCGCCATGAACAATCGTTGCCCCGATCGCCCTCGATCCTTGCGCGTATATGACCGCGTCGTCCACGTAAATACGCAAGGGACTGGACGGTCTCTGCAAGTGTTCAGGGATGTA
Source organism: Roseibium polysiphoniae (assembly GCF_014842925.1). Classification (GTDB taxonomy): domain Bacteria; phylum Pseudomonadota; class Alphaproteobacteria; order Rhizobiales; family Stappiaceae; genus Roseibium; species Roseibium polysiphoniae. Next base: position 97,967 of record NZ_JACYXJ010000008.1, on the reverse strand, counting down.
GTGATATCGCTTTTTTGCTACCCGGCGATCCCGATCGCTCAGTTCGATTTCCAGTAGCGTTGCGAGTAGCAGCGCATCCAAGTTTGGCGATGATTTGTCGAGGGGCATAAAAACTCCTTTTCATCTGGACTTTTGGATTGCCTCCCTCGACCCAATCGAGTTACGTGCACAGGATAACTTGTTGCTATTTTGTTCTTTTTTGTTCTCCCGGGCGCCGTTGGCGCCCGGTTTTCATATTTGAGCCGTTTATTGGCCTAATTTGGCCATCCTATGCGACTCGAGACACATTTTTCATGGCCGTATTAGCTGCAGCCGCTCGTCGAGCCGCAGGTATCGCATTTGAGGCAAGTGCCGTTGCGGACCATGGTGAAGTTGCCGCATTCGGCGCAGCTTTCGCCTTCATAGCCCTTCATCCGCGCCTGGGCGATCTGCTGGGCAGCTGAAGCCTTGGCCGGAGCAGGGGCTGTCGTCACTTCCACAGCGGCAACAGCCTCGGAGCCGCGGGCAAATGCCGTGGCAACAGCAGAGGTCTGGGCAGCCGGTGAATTGGCCACCTGACCGGACAGGGCCTCGACGAGTGTGCCAGCCGGTTCGCTATCCGACACCAGACGGAAACGCTCCGTCTGTCCGCGGATCAGGCCGTGAGACACCACGCCCTGATGTTCCTTGTTGCGCTCGTCGGCCGTCTCTCCGCCAGCAGGTGAGCTGCCAAAGGTGTCCGGAGATACATGGGCAAGGTCGTGGCGGCCGAGATAGGACACGGCGAGTTCACGGAAGACGTAGTCGAGGATCGACGTGGCATTCTTGATCGCGTCGTTGCCCTGGACCATGCCGGCAGGTTCGAACTTCGTGAAGGTGAACGCGTCGACATATTCCTCGAGCGGCACGCCATACTGCAGGCCGAGCGAGACCGAGATGGCGAAGTTGTTGATGAAGGCGCGAAGGGCGGAGCCCTCCTTGTTCATGTCGAGGAAGATCTCGCCAAGACGGCCATCGTCATATTCGCCGGTGCGCAGGAAGATGGTGTGTCCACCGATCTTGGCCTTCTGGGTGTAGCCCTTCCGGCGGGTCGGCAGCTTTTCCTGTTCACGAACGACGCGCTCGACGATCCGCTCGACAATCCGTTCGGCGACGACCTCGGCCCGTGCCGCCTGCGGCTTGGCGGCGAGTGTTTCGGCCACTTCATCCTCATCCTCGTCCTCATCGGCCAGAAGCTGGGCGTTGAGCGGCTGAGACAGTTTCGAGCCATCGCGGTACAGCGCGTTGGCCTTCAGGGCGAGGCGCCAGGACAGCATGTAGGCTTCCTTGCAGTCCTCGACCGTTGCATCGTTCGGCATGTTGATCGTCTTGGAGATCGCGCCGGAGATGAAGGGCTGGGCTGCGGCCATCATGCGGATGTGGCTTTCCACCGACAGGTAACGCTTGCCGATGCGGCCACACGGGTTGGCGCAATCGAAGATCGGATAATGCTCTTCCTTGAGGAAAGGCGCCCCTTCGAGGGTCATGGCACCGCAAACGTGGGTGTTGGCCGCTTCGATCTCGGCCTTGGAATAGCCAAGGTGCGTGAGAAGGTCGAACGCCGGATCGGAGAGCTTTTCTTCCGGAACCATCAGCGCGGCCATCTGCTCGTCGCCAACAGTCCAGCGGTTGAAGACGAACTTGATGTCGAAGGCAGAGCCAAGAGAGCTCTTGATCTTCGCGATGCTCTCGTCGGTGAAACCCTTGGCCTTCAGGGACGACGGATTGATCGCCGGTGCCTGATCGATCGAACCATGGCCCACGGCATAGGCCTCGATTTCGGCAATCTTGCTTTCCGAATAGCCAAGCTTGCGCAGGGCTTCGGGAACAGCGCGGTTGATGATCTTGAAGTAGCCGCCACCGGCGAGCTTCTTGAACTTCACCAGCGCGAAGTCCGGCTCAATGCCCGTGGTGTCGCAATCCATGACCAGACCGATGGTGCCTGTCGGGGCAATCACCGTGGACTGGGCGTTGCGATAGCCGTTCTTCTCTCCAAGCTCGAGCGCCCGGTCCCAGGCACCTTTCGCCCGTTCGATCAGTGTCTTGTCAGGGCAGGAGGCATGGTCGAGGGCAACCGGTGCAATGCTGAGCGCCTCATAGCCCTCTGCCTCGCCATGGGCGGCACGGCGATGGTTGCGCATGACGCGCAGCATGTGTTCGGCATTGTCCTTGTAGCCCGGGAACGGACCAAGCTCTCCGGCCATTTCGGCCGAGGTCGCATAGGAAACGCCGGTCATGATCGCGGTCAGCGCGCCGCAAAGCGCACGACCTTCATCGCTGTCGTAGGAAACGCCAGAGGTCATCAGCAGGCCGCCGATGTTGGCAAAGCCAAGGCCGAGTGTCCGATAGAGATAAGAGCGTTCGGCAATTTCCTTGGACGGGAACTGAGCCATCAAAACGGAGACTTCCAGCACAACAGTCCAAAGACGAACTGCATGCTCATAGCTCTCCACATCGACAGAACCGTCTTCGTGGCGGAACTGCATCAGGTTCAAGGACGCCAGGTTACAGGCCGTGTCATCCAGGAACATGTATTCCGAACATGGATTGGACGCGCGGATTTCACCGGAGGCAGGGCAGGTGTGCCAGTCGTTGATGGTCGTGTGGTACTGGATGCCGGGATCGGCGGACGCCCAGGCGGCATAACCGATTTGTTCCCACAGGTCCTTTGCCTTGATGGTCTTGACCACATCGTCCGTGCGCCGGCCCATCAGGTCCCAGTCGCCATCGTCCACAACAGCGCTCAGGAAGCCGTCGGTGACACGTACGGAGTTGTTGGAGTTCTGGCCGGAAACGGTCAGATAGGCTTCGGAATCCCAATCCGTGTTGTAGGTCGGGAATTCGATCTTGGTGAAGCCCTGACGCGCGAACTGGATCACGCGCTGGATGTAGTTCTCCGGAACCATCATCTTCTTGGCGGCGCGGATTTCACGCTTGAGCGCCGGGTTCTTGGCCGGATCGAAGCACTCGCCGTTGTCCGCCTCGCAGTTGATGCAGGCCTTCATGATGGCGCTGAGGTGCTTCTGGCAAATCTTGGAGCCGGTTACGAGGGCCGCGACCTTCTGCTCTTCCTTGACCTTCCAGTTGATGTATTCCTCGATGTCCGGATGGTCGACGTCGACCACGACCATCTTGGCCGCACGTCGGGTCGTGCCGCCGGACTTGATCGCGCCCGCTGCCCGGTCGCCGATCTTCAGGAAGCTCATGAGGCCGGAGGACTTGCCTCCGCCCGACAGCTTTTCGCCTTCACCGCGAACACGGGAGAAGTTCGAACCGGTGCCCGAGCCATATTTGAACAGGCGGGCTTCGCGGACCCAGAGGTCCATGATGCCGCCTTCATTGACGAGGTCATCGCCAACCGACTGGATGAAGCAGGCATGCGGCTGCGGATGCTCATAGGCGGTTGCGGATTTGGTCAGCTCGCCGGTCTGGAAGTCGACATAGTAGTGGCCCTGGCTCGGGCCATCGATGCCGTAAGCCCAGTGCAGGCCGGTGTTGAACCACTGCGGCGAGTTCGGTGCAACTTTCTGGGTGGCCAGCATGAACCGCAGTTCATCAAAGAATGCCTGTGCGTCGGATTCCTTGTCGAAATAGCCGCCCTTCCAGCCCCAGTAAGTCCAGGTGCCGGCGAGACGATCAAACACCTGACGGCCGTCGATCTCGGAGTTGAAGCGCTCTTCTTCGGGGAGCTTGGCAAGCGCTTTTTCATCGGCTTCATGGCGCCACAGCCAGGATGGAACCGTGTTTTCCTCGACCGCTTTCAGCTTGGCGGGAACGCCAGCCTTGCGGAAGTACTTCTGCGCCAGGATGTCAGACGCGACCTGCGAAAACTGGGCCGGGACCTGAATGTCCTCGAGCCGGAACACAATAGATCCGTCCGGATTGCGAATCTCACTCGTCGCTGTCCGGAATTCCACGTCGGCGTAGGGTGACTGCCCCTCTTTGGTGTATCGCCGCTCTATCCGCATTCCATGTCCCCTTGTCTATCAAGCCCAGGTAGGCTGGCTCAGCCCCGGCCTGGTCCGCATCGCTCGTCCGCATCAAAGTGCCGGTTTGTCATCTGACGGTCCCGGCGGGCTTCTTAAAAGCCGTCTTTCGAAAACCGGACCATCTTGGTGATCCGATATTTAGTATCTCGCCTGGCTAACGCCACTAAATATAGTGCTCATCAACAGGTTTGTCACGATGAAACCCACTCTCCAGACGCACGAATAGAGCGCTCCTGAAAGGTGGACGAACCACGTTCAGGGGCTTGCACTCGTTACTCGGAACTGGGGAGTCGAAACCGGGAAGGACCCGTTTCGGATACGCACCGCAATGATAGGAAAACTAGTGTAAACGAGTTCTTAACGTCAAGGCGCGAGCGACAAGTCCTAGTGTTCAATATGTGGGCAAACGCTAAATATGGTGGGAGGCTGTGGATAGCGGGGAGGGGCGCCGAACTCGCCGAAACTGCCGATTGCAGCCTTCAAGCCCTGCTTTTCGTGCGCCTAAATCCATTGCACACCGATTCTATGAAAATTTGAAGAAAAACCGGGGAAGGGACTTCAGCCGGTTTAAAGCGCTTCTGTCCATCTTGAGCCTGTGGGATCAGGAAGGGTGGCATCAGACTATGAAAAATCACGCAGCATTCGGCCTTGGGCTGGAAGATCTTGACGCGGTGATCGTCGAAGACAGCAAGCCAATGCAGACGATTATCCGGTCGATTCTGCTGAGCTTCAAAGTGGCACGGGTTCGCGTGTTCGATTCGGTTGATGAGGCACTGCAGTCGATGCTGGCCGAACCGCCGAATGTGATTCTGACGGACTGGCGCATGGCACCGACCTCCGGCTACCAGCTTCTGCGCCTGATCAGGCACCGGCATATGGAGCCGCTCTGCTACGTTCCGATTCTCTTTGTTACGGCCCATGGCACTCACGCGCTGGTGGACAAGGCTCTTCGCGCTGGTGCCCATCATCTTCTGGTCAAGCCCCTCGCGCCATCGACGCTCCATAACCGGTTGCGCTGGCTGGTAAATGATGATCGGCCGCTGGTGCTTGAAAACTCGGGCTTCTACAACATTCTCGGAATCAACGAAGCGCTCGACCAGCAGGCCGAAAAACTCGAGACGCTCGAGAACGCCCGCGTCTATCACGAGCAGGCGATTCGCCGCCTTGCTGCCGTTCAAGGCACGGTCGACAAGGAATTCAACAAGGCCGGAGCAGAAGAGCACAGCGAGGCAGATGCAGCGCCAGCTCCCGAGCCAGTGCCCAAAAAGAAAAAGGTGGTTCTGGCCAGCTCGCCGCGATCTTCGCGCCGACAGGGCTTTGCTGCCGTCCGCAACAATTAGCGTTAGCAGCCAGCGCTGTCGCCGCGAACACGGACGTCCCGAAAGCCCCTGAAAGTGGTGCTTTTGCGCAAGGCTGACACTGGACAGAAAGCGTGCTTGACGTCATAGTCGCGCACAAATCGGCCTCTCGTCTCATCGCTTTCTAGATGACCAGTCGAGGCCGCAGCGGAAATTGCGGGACCGTGCATCTGGCACCAGGGACTGCGCTTAAAGCCACAAGGACGCTTCGCGGCGATGAAAAATCTCCTGCTTGAACTCTTCACATGGTGGAACGGTCAGACCATGGGGACCCGCTTTTTCACTTGGCGGAAAGGCGAATTCGTCGGGGAAGACGAGTTCGGCAACAAGTACTACCGCGAGCGGGCCGGCAAGAAGCGCTGGGTGATTTACAACGGCCTGGCCGAAGCCTCATGCATTCCTCCGGGCTGGCATGGCTGGATGCACCACCGGGTCGATACACCGCCAAGCGACGAAACCTATTATGCCAAAAGCTGGCAGCAACCGCATCGTTCCAACAAGACCGGTACTGCTGAAGCCTACCGTCCGGACGGCTCTATCCTGACACCGGAAAAGCGCCCGGAAGTCACCGGCGACTACCAGGCCTGGACGCCTGGGCAGTAGCCCGACAGCTCAACTGAAATATTTGAAAATTACCCAAAAGGCCTGCTAATGCGGGCCTTTTTGACTTTGAGAAGAGTTGTTCCGTCCTGCCGGGCTTCTATTCCTTCATAGCTCTTTTGGGATATCCCGGCGCGCGGATCTGATAGCCGGTCTTGGATTGCTTGAACCCAACCTTCTCATAGAAACGTTGCGCACCGTGATTGTCGGCGCCCGTCAAGAGCATGACCTTGTAGCAGCCGGACGCCCAGGCCAGGTCTTGGGCGTGTCGAAGGAGCTGCTCGCCCAAACCTTTGCCTCGATAGTCCTTGCGGGTCACCACATTCTCGATCACCGCGTAAGGAGCGCCGCCCCGGGTGAAATTGGGGATGACGATCAACGTGCAGGTGGCTGCGGCCACGCCATCATGAAACCCGATCAGTGTCGTCAATCCCGGATGAGACAACATGCCGTTCAGGGCGGCGCGGCCCCGGTCGTCGGTCATGGCAAGGTCGTTGGGGATGAGGTGAGTGAAAAGGTCGCGCAGAACCTCGTAGTCCTGAGAGACCGCCGGCCGGATCTCCAGCCTGGTCGTTTCATCGCTCATCGTTGGTCGCACCTTTCCAGCCGCTCATGAAAAAGCCCGCCGAAACAGCGGGCTTTCGCACATAAAGTGAACCATTTCACCGGGTCAGTCGACAGGCAGGTAATCCTGCGGCGTGATCCCAAGCCGACGATCCAGATAGCCACCACAACGGTCCATCAGGTCGTCCATGTCGTTTTCGAAGAAGTGGTTCGCGCCGGGCAGTTCCTGATGGTCGATCACGATGCCCTTTTGGGTCTTCAGCTTGTCGACAAGCGTCTGAACGTCCTTCTGCGGCACAACCTTGTCTTCTTCGCCATGAATGATCAGGCCGGAAGACGGGCAGGGCGCAAGGAAGGAGAAGTCGTGCAGGTTGGCAGGCGGAGCCACAGAGATGAAGCCTTCCACCTCTGGACGGCGCATCAGAAGCTGCATGCCGATCCAGGCGCCAAAGGAAAATCCGGCAATCCAGCAGGCGCGCGCATCGGGATGCACCGTCTGTACCCAGTCAAGCGCAGCAGCTGCATCGGAAAGTTCGCCCTGGCCATGATCGAACGTGCCTTGAGACCGGCCGACGCCGCGGAAGTTGAAGCGGAGAACCGCAAAGCCGCGCTGCGCGAACATATAATACATCTGGTAGACGATCTGGTTGTTCATCGTGCCACCAAACTGAGGATGCAGATGAAGAACCAGCGCAATCGGCGCGTTCCGCTTCTTTGCGGGATGGAACCGGCCTTCGAGCCGGCCGGCGGGACCGTTAAAGATCACCTCAGGCATGAAGCGTTTTGTCCTTTCTTGTCCGCACGGCAGCCACAGCGGCACCGGGCGGAGGCGGATCTAGATACGTGAAACCCCGCAGTCCAAACTTGACTCGTAGGTTCCGAGTTTCTAAAACCTTGTTTAGAATTATTCGAAAGTCCGTTTGGCCCCTTTCGAGCCCCGAAACCGGGACAGATCGAGGTCTTCGTTTTTTCGAGTTGACGCACGTTTACGTCATCCACTCGGAAAATTTCAAGTTTTCCGTGACCGGGCGGCGGTAATTCTGCATCTGACTTCTATCTGCTGTTACCAAATCACAGGCTGTTTCAGACAATGACGTCCAGGCGACCTCATGTTTACCTCGATCACAACGCCGGCGCGCCCATGCGTCCGGAGGTTCGTGATCGCATGGTCGAGGTCATGATGGATGCCGGCAATGCCTCCTCTGTCCACGGTGACGGCCGCAGGGCGCGGGGACGGGTTGAGGCTGCACGTGAGGCCGTCGCTAACCTGTGCGGCGCCAGGACGCGCGCGGTCACCTTTGTTTCTGGCGGCACTGAAGCAAACATGACCGCTCTGACACCCCAGTGGCAAGATCAAGGCGCACCAGTCTATCTCGACCGTCTGTTGCGCGGCGCAAGTGAGCATCCGTCTGTCGCTTCCGGGGGGCGCTTTCCGCCCGCCTTGCAGACCGTCCTGCCTGTTGATGAAAACGGAATCCTACGCCTCGACGAGTTGGAACGGCTTTTGGCGGAAGATGACGCCACGCTGGTTTCTGTGATGGCTGCAAACAATGAGACCGGTGTGATCCAGCCGCTCGCTGAAATCGGCGCGCTGGTGACGGCAGCTGGCGGTTTCCTTCATGTGGACGCAGTGCAGGCCGCAGGCCGCATGCCTATCGACCTGGATGCCTGGCAAGCTGATGTCATCACGCTGTCGGCTCACAAGTTTGGCGGTCCGCAGGGCATGGGCGCCGTCGTGGTGCGGTCCACCGCGCGCGTTCCGGGCTCATTGATGACCGGTGGCGGGCAGGAAAACTGGCGCCGGGCAGGAACGGAAAACGTCGCAGGTATCTGCGGTTTCGGTGTTGCAGCAGAGCTTGCGGCCAAAGAAGCCAAAAATCCTGCGCAAATTGCAGCCCTCAGGGACTCGCTAGAGGCGGGTATCCGCCTTATATGCCCATCGGTGACAGTTTTTGGAGAGGGCGCGCCACGCTTGGCGAACACCTCCTGTTTTGCGGTCGAGGGAGTTCCCGCAGAAACAGCACTGATCGCTTTGGATCTGGAAAGCGTATCCCTGTCGTCCGGATCGGCTTGCTCTTCCGGCAAGGTGTCGGTTTCCCACGTGCTCACCGCCATGGGCGTTGATGAGGAAAAGGCACGCTGTGCGCTGCGCGTAAGCCTCGGCTGGAATTCGGGCGCGAAAGACGTCGACCGCTTTCTTGAGCTGTGGCCATCCATCGTGGACCGGCTGAACCCTGAGGCCCGCAATCGGGCCGCTTAACGAATTCGGCGTTTTCGGACGCCGCAACAAACACCCCGCAAGACGCCCAATATCGGCGTCGTCTTCGGGATGGACCAACGACAAACTGCGGGACTGACAAGGTCTCGTGCAATGGAGTTAATGATATGCCCGCTGTGCAGGAGACTATCGATCAAGTCAAGGCGATCGATGTTGACCAGTATAAATACGGCTTCGTGACCGACATCGATTCGGAAAAGGGCGCCAAGGGGCTCTCTGAGGAAACCGTTCGCTTCCTGTCCGCCAAGAAGGACGAGCCGGAGTGGATGACGGAATGGCGCCTCGACGCCCTGCGCCGCTTCCGGACGATGGAAGAGCCGGATTGGGCGCGCGTTGATTATCCGAAAATCGACTTCGATGCTCTTTATTATTGGGCCGCGCCGAAATCGGTCGAAGGCCCCAAGAGCCTCGACGAAGTCGACCCGGAGCTGCTGGCGACCTACGAGAAACTCGGCATTCCGCTTCGCGAGCAGGAGATCCTTGCTGGCGTCGAACCGAAGAACCGGGTTGCCGTCGATGCGGTTTTCGACAGCGTGTCCGTCGTCACGACCTTCAAGGAAGAGCTGAAGAAGGCCGGTGTTATCTTCTGTTCGATCTCCGAAGCTCTCCGTGAGTATCCGGATCTGGTGAAGAAGTACCTCGGCTCGGTCGTGCCGGTGACGGACAACTATTATGCGACGCTGAATTCGGCCGTCTTCTCCGACGGATCATTCGTCTACATTCCGGAAGGCGTTCGCTGCCCGATGGAACTGTCGACCTATTTCCGCATCAATGAGCAGAACACCGGCCAGTTCGAGCGCACGCTGATCATCGCGGACAAGGGCTCGTATGTGTCCTATCTGGAAGGCTGCACCGCGCCCCAGCGGGATGAAAATCAGCTCCATGCCGCTGTGGTTGAACTGGTTGCACTGGACGATGCGGAGATCAAATACTCCACCGTTCAGAACTGGTTCCCGGGCGATTCTCAAGGCAAGGGCGGGATTTACAACTTCGTCACCAAGCGTGGCGATTGCCGCGGCAAGAATTCCAAGATCGCCTGGACCCAGGTCGAGACTGGCTCTGCCATCACCTGGAAATACCCGTCCTGCATTCTGCGCGGCGACAATTCCGTGGGTGAGTTTTACTCGATCGCCGTTTCCAACGGCTATCAGCAGATCGACAGCGGCACCAAGATGATCCACCTGGGCAAGAACACGTCCAGCCGCATCATCTCCAAGGGAATTTCCGCTGGCCGTTCGTCCAACACCTATCGCGGCCTGGTGTCGGCCCACAAGAAGGCGTCCCACACGCGCAACTTCACGCAGTGCGACTCCTTGCTGATCGGACAGGAGTGTGGCGCCCACACGGTGCCCTACATCGAAAGCAAGAACGCATCGGCCGTTTTCGAGCATGAGGCAACCACCTCGAAGATTTCGGACGACCAGATGTTCTACTGCCTGCAGCGCGGCATGAATGAGGAAGAGGCGGTCGCACTGATCGTCAACGGCTTCGTCAAGGACGTCATCCAGCAGCTGCCGATGGAATTTGCGGTCGAGGCCCAGAAGCTGATCTCGATCAGCCTGGAAGGCTCCGTGGGTTGACGACGACCGCCGCAAGCAACCGATTGAAAAGACTTGGGCTGCCAGACGCAGCCGCTATACGACACGAGGATCATCTCAATGCTTGAGATCAAAAACCTGCACGCCCGCATCGCCGAAGACGGCACCGAAATCCTGCGCGGCATCGACCTGAAAGTGAACGCCGGCGAAGTCCATGCGGTCATGGGCCCGAATGGCTCGGGAAAGTCGACCCTGTCCTATATTCTGGCGGGCAAGGAAGACTATGAGGTCACCGAGGGTGAAATCATCTTCCACGGCGAGAACCTGCTCGACATGGAGCCGGACGAGCGCGCGGCCGCAGGTGTCTTCCTGGCCTTCCAGTACCCGATCGAAATTCCGGGTGTTGCGACGATGGAATTTCTGAAGACCGCCATGAACGCACAGCGCAAGGCGCGCGGTCAGGCAGAACTGACGATTCCCGATTTCATGAAGCTGGTGCGTGCCAAGGCTGCGGACTTGAACGTCACCATGGACATGCTCAAGCGCCCGCTCAACGTTGGTTTCTCCGGTGGTGAGAAGAAACGCGCCGAAATCCTGCAGATGTCTCTTCTCGAGCCAAGCCTTTGCGTGCTGGACGAGACCGACTCCGGGCTCGACATCGATGCTCTGCGCATCGTGTCCGAAGGCGTCAACAAGCTGCGCTCGCCAGAACGCGCGATGATTGTCATCACCCATTACCAGCGTTTGCTCGACCACATTGTCCCCGATGTTGTCCACGTCTTGTCCAAAGGCAAGATCGTCAAGACCGGTGGCAAGGAACTGGCGCTTGAGCTGGAAAAGAACGGTTACGCCGATTACGTCGGCGAAGCCGCCTGAGCCCCGGGGAGAGAGCCATGAACGCACCTACCCCGATCAACCACACCCAGGCAGAAGCCGGGCTTGTCGCGCGCTTTGATGCGGTCCGGCCAAGCCTTGCCGGATCGATCGCCGTGACCGCATTGCGCGACGCGGCGGCCGAACAGATCAAGGCGACGGGCCTGCCCCATCGCCGCGTGGAAGAGTATAAATACACTGACCTGCGCGCCTTCATGAAATCGGCTGCACCGCTCGCAGCGCCGGCTACCTCTGCCGAGGCCAAGAGCGTGCTCGACGGTTTTGAAAGCTACGGCGCGCTCGATCGCTACCGGATCGTCATCGCCAACGGCACGTTCAATGCCGACCTGAGCGATGTCGACGCGCTGGCGGCAGAAGGCGTCACCGTCACGGACTTCAACGACGGGCTGGCAGGTGAAAACGGTTCTGAACTTCTGGCAACGCCGAAAATGGCTGGCCAGGACGGAACCCTTGCCCTCAATACGGCCTTCGTGCAGGGTGGTGTTGTGATTTCGGTCAAGGACGGCGCGGACGTTTCCAAGCCGGTCGAGCTGGTTCAGGTGGCGGTGGGAGAAGGTGCCCAGGTCAGCCGTAACCGGATCGTTGTCGCCAAGGGCGCGACGTTCAAGCTGCTGGAAACCTTCGCCGGTGACACAGGCGCAGGCGAAACGAACGTTGTCTTCGACTATGACGTTGCCGATGGCGCGAAGCTGGCGGCCACGCGTTTGATGGCCGGCAAGGCCGAAGGCGCGAAGCTGTTCACCACGCTGGCACGGATCGGTGCTGATGCGGAATTCAAGGCCCTCGGCTTTCTTGCCGGCCCGGCTTTCGCCCGCAATCAGCAGTTCATCTCATTCACCGGTGAAAATTCCGAAGCGAAGATCTATGGCGTGACCATGGCGCGCGATCGGGATCTGGCCGACCAGACGCTGATTGTCGATCACGCTGTACCTCACTGCAACAGCCGCGAGTTCTTCAAGACTGTCCTCGATGACGAGGCGAGGGGCGTTTATCAGGGCCGCATCAACGTCGCGCCTCATGCCCAGAAGACCGACGGCGAAATGATGACCCAGGCTCTTCTGCTTGGTGAAGGCGCCGAGATGGCGAACAAGCCCGAGCTCGAGATCTTCGCCGACGACGTCTTGTGCGCTCATGGAGCCACCTGCGGCGAGATGGATGCGGATCTTTTGTTCTATCTGCGTGCTCGCGGCATCCCGGAAGCCGAGGCACGCACATTGCTCGTTCTTGCCTTCCTTTCGGAAGCCATTGAAGAGTTCGATGAGGACACGGTCACGGAAGAATTGGGAGCCCGCGTTCGCGCCTGGCTCGCAGCTTAAGAAACGAGGAGCGCCCGAATGTCGGCAGCAACGGCTGAAATGACGTCGCCCGAAACGTCCTATGACGTCGAGGCGATCCGCAAGGACTTCCCGATTCTGGCTCGGGAAGTCTATGGCAAGCCGCTGGTCTATCTGGACAACGGTGCATCTGCGCAAAAGCCGCAAGCCGTCATCGACGCGGTGACGAAAGCCTATTCCCTGGAATATGCCAACGTTCACCGCGGGCTCCACTACCTGTCCAACACGGCGACCGACAACTATGAGGCCGTGCGCGAAAAGGTGCGCCGGTTTCTGAATGCGCCGACGGTGGATGAGGTGGTTTTTACCCGGTCCACCACCGAGGCAATCAATCTAGTTTCTTACGGGCTTGGCGGCGAATATTTCGGCGAGGGCGACGAGATCGTCCTGTCGATCATGGAGCATCACTCGAACATAGTGCCCTGGCATTTTCACCGTGAACGGCACGGTGCGAAGCTGAAATGGGTTTATGTCCGGGAGGATGGCTCATTTGATCTCGATGCATTCCGTGACAGCCTGAGCGACCGGACGAAGCTGGTCGCCATCACCCACATGTCCAACGTGTTGGGCACGATCGTTCCGATCAAGGAAGTCTGCGCCATCGCACATGAGCGCGGCATTCCCGTTCTGGTCGACGGCAGTCAGGCCGCGGTCCACCTTCCGGTCGATGTGCAGGATCTCGGCTGCGACTATTATGTCTTCACCGGCCACAAGGTCTACGGTCCCTCGGGCATCGGCGTCCTTTGGGCGAAGATGGACAAGCTCAAGCAGATGCGTCCGTTTAACGGCGGCGGCGAGATGATCCTCGACGTGACAGAGGATATCGTGACCTACAATGAACCGCCGCATCGGTTTGAGGCCGGCACGCCGCCGATTGTACAGGCCATTGGTCTGGGTGCAGCCCTCGATTACATGGACGCGATCGGCCGGGACCGAATAGCAGCTCATGAGGCGGATCTTGCCTCCTATGCTCACGAGAAACTGTCGCAGATCAACTCGCTTCGCATTTTCGGCGAAGCGCCGGGCAAGGGCGCCATTGTCTCCTTTGAAATCAAGGGGGCGCATGCCCACGATGTCTCGACGATCATCGATCGATCGGGCGTCGCGGTCCGGGCCGGCACTCATTGCGCTCAGCCGCTCTTGGCAAAGTACGGTGTGACCTCTACATGTCGGGCAAGCTTCGGTCTCTACAACACGCGCGACGAAGTTGACGCGTTGTACGAGGCCCTGATCAAGGCACAGGCCTTTTTCGCCTGAGGATTATGTATGACCATGGAAAACTCGACAACGATTGATCATAACGCCGCTGGTGAAGAGCTGCGCGCGGACGTCGCTGGTGGTTCAGCCATTCCCATGGAAGAGCTGGACCGGCTGACCACGGATATCGTTGGCGCTCTCAAGACCGTCTATGATCCGGAAATCCCCTGTGACATCTATGAGCTTGGGCTGATCTACAAGGTCGACATTGAAGACGACCGGTCCATCAATATCGACATGACACTGACCGCGCCTGGTTGTCCGGTTGCAGGCGAAATGCCGGGCTGGGTTCAAAACGCAGTGGAATCTGTTCCCGGCATTGGTCAGGTCAATGTCGACATGGTGTTCGATCCGCCCTGGACGCCAGAACGCATGTCGGACGAAGCCAAGGTCGCGCTCAACTGGTATTGAGACGCAGCTTTATGCTGTAGTCTTTTTAACTGGTCTCCCTGATCCTATATGGGAGACAAGCCACTTGGACGCGCGAAAGAGGAAGTCATGACCGTACGTAGCAAATTTCAGGTGATGAGCCTGACCGACGCAGCTGCGGATCGCGTTCGGGAACTCGTCGAGAACGCAGATCGAGATGTGCTTGGCCTCAGGGTCGGCATCAAGACCGGCGGCTGCGCCGGTATGGAATACACGATGGATCTGGTCGAGGAAGCAAAGCCCGGCGACGATGTAATCGACGAGAAGGGTGTGAAGCTCTACGTCGATCCTTCTGCCGTTCTTTTCCTGCTGGGGACCGAGATGGATTTCGAAGTGACGAAATTTCGGTCCGGTTTTATCTTCAAAAACCCGAATGAAGTTTCTGCATGCGGCTGCGGCGAGTCTGTTTCTCTCCAAGCAGCTGATCCGAACTTCACCGCGCCACAGGCCTAATCAGTGTCCTTGTTTGAGCGGCTGAAGGCCGACAATCTTGACGATTGGCAAGCCTACACGCGCCACAGTTTCGTGAAGCAGCTGGCGACGGGTGAGTTGCCCGAGCATGCCTTCCGCACTTACCTGCAGCAGGACTATCTCTTTCTGATCCACTTCTCGCGCGCCTATGCGCTGGCAGTCTACAAGTCGCCGCGACTGTCCGACATGCGCAATGCGCTGGAAGGGCTGAAGGCGATCATGGATGTGGAGATGGATCTTCACGTTGAGCTGTGCGCCGGCTGGGGCATCTCGCGCGACGAGCTGGAGACCTTGCCCGAAGCGAGTGAGACAATGGCCTATACGCGGTTCGTTCTGGAAACCGGATTACGTGGCGACCTTCTCGACCTTCAGGTGGCATTAGCGCCTTGTATTCTGGGCTATGGTGAGATTGCTCGGGAAAACGCCCTTGCAAAGCCGGCAGGCCCCGCTGCAGATGCCTATCGTCGCTGGCTTGATGAGTACGGTGGCAACGACTATCAGTCGGTTGCTCAGGATTTCTCGAGCTGGACCGATCAAACGGCAGAAATCTACATGACAGAGGCTCGTTTCGCCGCACTGTCAGAGATCTTCAATCAGGCAAGCAGACTTGAAGCTGATTTTTGGCAAATGGGACTGAAGGCTTGAAGTCTGGAGCCTTTCGGCTCCGACAGCTTGCTGGACAGCATGCAGGCGACAGTCAGGCGACCTCTGAGCCGCCTTCTTTCGGCAGATCCTCTTCGCTCTTCACCATGTTGCGTCCGCCGCGCTTTGCCGCGTAGAGCGACTCATCGGCACGTGCAATGAGACTGTGCGCGGTGTCTCCGGGCTTGAACGTTGAAATCCCGATGGAAATGGTGATCCGTCCGAGATTTTCGCCGGTGGAGCGCTTGACCAGTTCCTTCGACATCACTGCCACCCGGATCTTTTCCGAAATCTCGGCAGCTTCGGCCAGTGAGGACTGAGGCAGGATGATCGCGAATTCCTCGCCACCATAGCGGCAGGCGGTGTCGTGGCTCTTGACGTTTTGCTTGACGGCCAGGGCAACCAGTCTGAGCACCTGGTCACCGGTCTGATGGCCGAACGTGTCGTTGAATTTCTTGAAGTGGTCGATATCGGTCAGCAGCAGCGCGAAGGATGAGGAACTGTCCCTGGCCTGAGCGACCGTCCGCTCGATCGAACTGTCAAAATGCTTGCGGTTGTTCAGCGTCGTCAACTCATCGGTCAGCGATTCATATCTGATCGCTTCGAGATTGGCCTGAAGGCTCTCGATCTGGCGCTTGGACTCGAGGAGTTGCGTTTCGAGCTGTTTGTTCGAGGCGACCGCATTGTGAGTTGCCTGCACCATGTTGGTGACGAAACGCTGCAGCTTCGCGGGGTCTTTGAGGGACTTGAGTTTGGTCCCTGCCTTCTCGAGCGAGCTGCCGTAGTCAGAGGTCGCATCGGCGCTCATTTTCAGCGCATCGACCAGTCCCTCGACTTCCTGATTAACTTTCGAGCCCACGTCGTTGAGGCGGTCGCCAAGCCGGGTCGGCGCAAGAAATTTGCCGTATATGGATTGCATCTCCTCGGTGGAGACGCGGCCGTTGGTCTTGATGACCTGGTTGATAGCTCGGTTTAACCCGTGGTTGTAACCGGCTGAATATGTGTACCAAAGTTCGTACGCACGCGGGTATGCGGGAAGGGTATTCCTCTTGATATAGGAAAGGGCGGACTCACCGTATACGATGGTCCGCTTATGGTCGTCTTCTTCCGCCATGTAAAAACCCACAGTTAGAGCCGAAAAGCCGCCAAGAACTGGCGACTTGCTCACACCTGTCAATTTCTACAGTAAGGTTTAAGGTCCAGTTAAGCTTAGGCGGTAACCCGCAACAACTTACGCTAGGACGCTTTTTTCGGACGGGGTTCCCGCAAAAGGAATGCAGGAATGTGGCCGCCAACTCCGAAAGCCGGTTCATTCTTTTCGGATTTGCCCCGGCGGGATGGCTTCGGCGCAGCGGCTGGAGCCGAATCACTGGTCTCGAACTTTGCCGGACGACGTCGTGACCTTGGAGCCGGCGCTTCTTCACTTTGAACGGGCTCAACGGCTGCTTCAGCAGCTGGACGGCGGCCGCGCCGTGAAGGCGCTTTTTTCGGAGCTTCCTGATTGTCCTGTTCGATTGGCGCTGCATCGGCGGTCTTGGGCGCGCTCTTGCCACCGCGGCGGCGAGCTTTGCGCTCTGCGGCTGCAGCTTCGAAGTCGACAGCGTCGCCGATCCACTCGATGTTTTGCTCGATCAGGCCTTCGATGGCCGACAGGTACTTCTGATCGTCGGGGGTGACGATCGTGAAGGCGGCACCAGAACGGCCCGCCCGGCCTGTCCGGCCGATCCGGTGGACGTAATCTTCGGCGTGGTTTGGAACATCGTAGTTGAAGACGTGGCTGACGTCTGGAATGTCCAGGCCGCGCGCGGCAACGTCACTGGCAACGAGCAGAGTGACATTTCCCTTTCGGAAATTGTCGAGCATCATCATCCGCGTGCGCTGATCCATGTCGCCATGCAGGGCGCCGACGTTGTAGCCGTGACGCTCCAGCGACCGGAACAAGGTCGTGATGTCACGCTTGCGGTTACAGAAGACAATCGCGTTCTTGAGGTCTTCAGCCTGTTCGAGCATCTCACGAAGCGCGGCGCGCTTCTCGAAATCTTTGTTTTCGGAAGCCTTCAGGCGCTGTGTGACGTTGTCCGAGGTGGACGACGTCCGCGCCACTTCAACCCGTGCCGGGTTCTGAAGGAATGTTTCCGTCAGGCGCTGGATTTCCGGCGGCATCGTAGCCGAGAAGAAAAGGGTCTGACGGGTGAACGGGATCAGCTTGCAGATGCGCTCGATGTCCGGGATGAAACCCATGTCCAGCATGCGATCGGCTTCGTCGATGACGAGGATCTCGACGCCCTGAAGCATCAGCTTGCCGCGTTCGACGTGGTCAAGAAGACGGCCCGGTGTCGCGATGAGGACGTCCGCGCCACGATCAATCTTCTTGTCCTGCTCGCCGAAGGAGACACCACCGATCAGCAGGGCGACGTTAAGTCGATGATTTTTACCGTATTTCTCGAAGTTCTCTTCGACCTGTGCCGCCAGTTCGCGGGTCGGCTCAAGGATCAGCGTTCTCGGCATACGGGCACGAGCGCGGCCCTTTTCCAGAAGCGTGAGCATCGGCAGTGTGAAGCTTGCCGTCTTGCCCGTTCCGGTTTGGGCGATGCCCAATACGTCCCTGCGTTCCAGGACTTGAGGAATGGCGCCAGCTTGGATTGCGGTAGGTTCAGAATAACCAGCTGCTTCAACTGCAGCGAGAACCTTCTCGCTAAGGCCGAGAGTATTAAATGACATAGAGCGATAGAGCCCACGTAAGTTATTGCACGGATGACGGTTTGCGCGGAATTCCGGCGCGTTTCGAGGCACACCCTACATTTGTTGGGCCAAGTGTCAACGTTCTGTCCGCCGAAAAGCAGATAAATAGACGCTTGGCTCATGTAAGAGAAGGATTTCAGTTAACAGCGGTCCAAAAAAACACCGAACGCGCCCGTAACAAGGTGAAATATTCGCGCTCTACTCATTTTAAAAAAAGCCGCGGGCTATTTTATTTCGACTTGGGCAGAACAATAGAACAGCCGTTCAACGCGGAAGGCTTCAGGTGGCCTTGTAGGGGGGAGAGCAGCATAAACGCGGCCGCTATTGGAAGGCCAGACCAGCGCCGCGCGTTTTTGATGCGAGAGATCTGGAAATCTCGGTCTGCTCTTCAAAGAACATGCGGTAGTCTTTTTTGTAGCGCTGCTTCAGTGCTGCGCGAACGGCCAGGCCCTGCATGATCTCCCAGTTCTCGGGATCATGATCCGGCACGTCAATTTCCACGTTGGTCAGATCGATTGGCGATGTTGCCCGGTCCGAGAGCTGGTCGAGCAAGGCACCAGGCGTGTGCGCGAGGGACGCGAGATCAACCACAATATCGGGTACAAGCTTGGACCGGTGGCTGAGGATCGCAGACTGACTGCGCAGCAAGTTATCGGTGCCCATATCGCCGATCGCGGCAACATGCGAGACGAAATCCAAAAGGCTCATGGACTTGTCGAACCGGTTCAGGTCAAAATAGGTCGGCAGGCTCGTGTCGCCTTCAATGAGACACTGATAGGCCGAGAGTATCCGCTCAGCCGGCGATTGAACCACCGCAAACGTGCAGAAGTCAGGAAAGCGCCGTTTCAGTTGCCGCGCAGTGACAATTTCGATATCGCCCACCCAGCTGTCGATGCCTTGTGCACTGTCGTCACTCGTTCCCTCAGGCGTCGATCCTGCGACCAGGCGGTTAAGGATCCCGGTCACAGCACGATAAGGGTCGCCAGGGATTCGCGCATAAGCAAGTCCGACGTCCGGGAAAACCATGAAATGATGATCGCGAAGCGGACGCCGTTGCCGATCATATACGGAATACAAAGTGTTCAACATTTGAACGACCTAAACGACAATTCTTAAGTGAGCAACCAGCAGACCTTA
Organism: Roseibium polysiphoniae; assembly: GCF_014842925.1. GTDB lineage: Bacteria > Pseudomonadota > Alphaproteobacteria > Rhizobiales > Stappiaceae > Roseibium > Roseibium polysiphoniae. The sequence goes on along the minus strand of NZ_JACYXJ010000008.1, from coordinate 78,716 downwards.
CAACGTCAAAACAGCCACGTCACCTTCAGACCGGCTCACACATTGTTTCAGCATGTCTTCGATCCGGGAAATGCCATCTCACACGACTTAGATGTCGAGATCTTGAGCGAACTCCGCGTTTTCCTGAATGAAGCGGAAGCGTGCCTCGGGCTTGTTGCCCATCAGCTGTTCAACCGTATCATTCGTCAAGGTTTCCGTGTCGCCCGTGACGGCCACCTTGAGCATGGTTCTCTTCGCCGGGTCCATGGTGGTTTCCTTGAGCTGGGCCGGAAGCATCTCGCCAAGACCTTTGAAGCGTCCGATTTCCACCTTCGATTTGCCCTTGAAGACAGTGCTCAAGAGTTCGTCCTTGTGGGCGTCATCTCGGGCGTAGAGCGTCTTGCCACCTTGGCTGAGGCGGTAAAGCGGCGGAACAGCCAGGAAGAGATGCCCGTTGTGAATGAGACTGGGCATTTCACGATAGAAGAATGTGATCAGCAGGGAGGCAATATGGGCGCCGTCGACGTCCGCATCGGTCATGATCACGACCTTCTCGTAGCGCAGATCCGCATCCCTGTACTGCGACCCTGATCCGCAGCCGAGCGCCTGTGTGAGGTCCGCCAATTGCTGATTGGCGACAAGTTTGTCACGGCCGGCATTGGCTACGTTGAGGATCTTTCCGCGCAAAGGCAGAACAGCCTGGTTCTTCCGGTTTCTCGCCTGTTTGGCCGAGCCGCCAGCGGAATCACCCTCGACAATGAACAGCTCTGTCCCGTCAGACTGATTGGCGGAACAATCGGCCAGTTTGCCGGGAAGGCGAAGCTTGCGCACCGCTGTCTTGCGGGCAACATCCTTTTCCTGCCGACGCCGTAGCCGCTCTTCTGCACGGTCAATGACCCATTCAAGAAGCTTGTTGGCCTGATTGGGCGAAGCGGTCAGCCAATGGTCGAAGGCATCCCGGACCGCGGTTTCCGCGATCCGGGTCGCTTCATTGGTCGCAAGCTTGTCCTTGGTCTGGCCGACGAACTCGGGTTCGCGAATGAACACGGACAGCATGCCACCGGCCGACGTCAGAACGTCGTCACCGGTAATCAGGGACGCCTTCTTGTTGTTGGTCAGCTCACCATAGGCTTTCAGGCCGCGCAGCAATGCGTAGCGCAGGCCGGCTTCATGGGTGCCGCCCTCGGGGGTCGGGACCGTGTTACAGTAGGAATTGATGAACCCGTCCCCGGCGAACCATGTGACTGCCCATTCAACGGCTCCGTGGCTACCGGTCTTGGCCGTGCGCCCGGCGAAGATGTCGTCGACCACCCGCCGCTCTTTTTCAAGCCGCTCGGCCAGGAAGTCGCGCAGACCTCCAGGGAAATGAAAGACCGCTTCAGCCGGTGTCGTGTCCTTTTCGCCGATGAGTTCCGGATCGCAATGCCAGCGGATCTCGACGCCGCCGAAGAGATAGGCCTTGGAGCGCGCCATCGTCAGCAGGCGTCCGGGCTTGAACTTCGCGCCTTTGCCGAAAATCTGGTGATCCGGCTTGAAACGAACCTGCGTCCCCCGCCGGTTCTGTGTGTCTCCGACCAGCTCAAGTCCTCCTTGCGGATGGCCACGCTGGAAGGTCTGACGATAAAGCTTGCGCGAGCGCGCGACTTCGACAACCAGATCTTCGGAGAGCGCATTGACCACGGAAACGCCGACACCGTGCAACCCGCCGGAGGTCTCATAGACCTTGCTGTCGAACTTTCCGCCGGCGTGAAGCGTCGTCATGATGACTTCAAGCGCAGATTTGTCCTTGAACTTCGGATGTGGATCGACAGGAATACCGCGTCCGTTGTCGGTCACAGTCAGGTAGCCGTCGGCACCAAGCGAGACGTCAATCCAGGTCGCGTGTCCAGCCACGGCCTCATCCATCGAGTTATCGATGACTTCGGCAAAGAGGTGGTGGAGGGCCTTTTCGTCGGTGCCACCGATATACATGCCGGGACGGCGGCGAACAGGCTCAAGCCCCTCAAGAACCTCAATGTCGGCGGCAGAATAGGCGCCATCTTCCTGGCTTACGGGCGCGACAGCAACCGGAGCGGGGCGCGGTGGTTGTTTGCTTGGCGCTGCAGCAGGTGTGGCGTCAGGCGCATCTTCTACGGACTTCGCGGCTGCGTTGCCTGCAAACAGATCGTTTTTTGCGCTCATGCTGACTGGTCCACTTGGTGTTGCCGAAAAGCCTGAGGGTGAGGGCTGATCTCAATGGTTCGACGGGCTCTATAGCCGAATCAAACCTGATTGTCTCAGGACAAAGCCGGAACAGCAAAGCGTTCCCCCCAAAAGCCCCCGTTTTTAACAGCTTCGCTAAAGCTGCATCGATTGTGGCAAGGGAATGTCAACCGGTTTGTGATTGGATCAAGAATAGGGAAAAGACGTCGGCCGAAGGTCGGCGGCGGCGATGGGGAAAAGTCACATGTCACGGTCCAGGCAATCTCAAATTCGGTCTCAGCTCGATTTATTTTGTGCGCTGGCTTTGATGTCATGCGCTGCGTTGATCGCCTTGTTCGGCTGATTTGTGTCCTTCCGGCAACAGTCGAAACCAGAGTCGCACCTGTTGCGGCTTCTTGGGATTGCTGCCGTGGTTCGGCCATGTTTCACCTTCATTTCGATCGACGTCGGTCAAGGCATGGACCTCGTGTCCGGTTCCGCGCCCAAATGGGGGCGGCAAGACCGATAGGATGCAGCGTCAGGAGCAGGAATTGCGTTTCGGATCCATTCAGTCAGGGTTTTCGACAAGCCGCATGGACAGGATGAATCCTAGCTCTTGCCACAATCCTGACCGGAAGGGCCGCACTCTGGCCGAAAAGAGCTCTTACTGTTTCTCTCGGCTGGCGAGGGAAACAAACAGGCTGAAAGAGTTTTTGATCATGTCCGCATTGCGGAACCTTATCTTGGCGACGGCATTGACCGTCGGAATTGTTCCCGGGGCCCATGCCTTCGACGGGACGCCGACGCCGAACAAGTCGATTGGCCCAAGTGACATTAGCCCGACCGAGGCCCTGCGCACCGGTGCGCGGCAGTATTATTCTGGTGACAAGACTGGTGCCTTGAGCTCCCTGCAATACGCGGCCGAAAACGGTCAGCCGATGGCAGCGTGGAAGCTCGGCAAGATGTATGCGACCGGCGACGGTGTGCAGGAAGACGACATGAAGGCCTTCCAGTACTACAGCCAGGTTGTGCGGGAGCATGGCGATGATCGCCCGGACGCGCCCGATGCTCCTTTTGTGGCCAGTGCTTTCGTGGCTCTGGGAAGTTACTATCTGAACGGCATCACCGAGGGCGTTCCACGCAATGTGACGCGCGCCAAACAGATCTTCACCCACGCAGCCTCCTATTTCGGTGATCCGGACGCCCAGTACGAATTGGGCCGCATCTACCAATCCAGCAGCAACCGGCTGGCCGTGCGCTGGTTTAACCTTGCGGCGATCAAGGGCCATATTGGCGCGCAGGCCCGCCTTGGAGAGACGCTCTATACAATGGGGCAGTCCGACAGTCGCAAGGCGCGCGGGCTAATGTGGATGAGCGTTGCACGCATTCAGGCAGATAGCGAACCAGCGGTCGCCTGGATTAGCGATCTCCACGAGCAGTATTTTGCCCATGCAAGCGAACCTGTACGCCGTCTGGCAAGCTCCATGACCGACACGTGGATGTCCGCCAACCGGCCTGATTTGATGCAGGCAACGACTGCGGCTCAACAGACCACGCAGTAAACCTGTCCGGCTAGATCACATCGAAGATCTTGGCCAAGTGCCTTTTTTCCGAGTGATCGTTCGAGCGGGATTTATACGCTGCCACCAATTGGCGACGATTAGCTCGATTTCTTTTTCGTCGTCTTTGGTCTCGGTGTGAGTTGCGCAGTGGGGCAGGGCGTGTCTGTGATTTTCCAGGACGTGTTGTTCAACATCATCCCGCAGACTGCAACGCGTTTCCCTGACGGGCTCTTCAGGCAGATCAGTTCGCCCACTTGGTAGTCCTGTCCAAGATAGCGGCAGGTGCAATCTGCCGCATTTGCTCCTGAACCAGCCAAAAGCGAGAGGCTGCCAAAGGTTGCTGCTAGCAGGACCTTGAAGCTGGAAGTGTGCCCGATTTGCGCCAATGCGGGCAGCAAGCGCCGTTTGACTATCCCATTGCCTCAAAAACATAGCACGCAGCGCATGGGCAGAGAAGGCCTGCTACCTTTCTTCAACGCGTTGCGATTGCAGCAGCTGTTCCGGTCATCATGCCTGCGCCGATCCTGTGGGCGAGTCGCACTGCCTTTGCATTGCGTAGAAGGCGCCGGGCCTGAGACGCAGCGAAAACCCAAATCAGATCGATCGTGAGCAGGACCGCAATCATGACGGCCACGAGGCTGCCCCAGCTTCCCAGGGTCATCCCTTTCAGGCTGATGATGGTGGGCAACAGCGCCACGTAAAACAGCATGATCTTGGGATTGCCGAGCGTGACGGCAAGCCCGCTAAGGAACATCTGAAGCGGAGGTGTTTTCGGCAATTCGACGCCAGAGTCGATATGGTCAGGCGAGGTCCACATCTTCCAGGCAAGAAACAGAAGGTAGGCGACGCCAAGCCATTTGATCACGACGAACGCAGGTTGAAAGGTCTCGATCAGGGCCGACATGCCCCAGACGGCGCAGGAGAGCCAGATTGCTTCCCCAATCCACATGGCGGCGAGAAAAGGCAGGACATCGCGATGTCCTCGCGTGATGACGCGAGAAACGAGCGCGGCGATGCTGGGGCCAGGAGAACCGGCAGCGAGGAAAAGCGCGGTGGCGAAAAGCGCCAGGGAGGCGAGATCCATATCCAGTATCTCCGAAAGGGGCAGGGTCAGCCGGTTTTTGCTGCCCGGGAGGCGAAGTTTCCTCAGGCGGCCAGATCAACCCAAACCGGCACATGGTCAGACGGTTTTTCCCAGCCGCGGACATGTTTGTCGATCCCGCAGCCGTTCAGTCGGTCTGTGGCTTCCGGCGACAGCAGGATATGGTCAATGCGGATGCCGTTGTTCTTCTGCCAGGCGCCGGCCTGATAGTCCCAGAAGGTGTAGGTTTGCGGCGCCTCTGAGCAGGCACGGACGGTCTCCGTCATGCCAAGGTTCAGCAGGGTGCGGAATTTCTGGCGGCTTTCTGGCTGAAACAGGGCGTCGTCCACCCAGACTTCCGGCCGCGCCGCATCGACGGGATCAGGAATGACGTTGTAGTCACCGAGCAGAAGAAAGGGTGTTTCTTCGGCAAGCCGAAGCTTGGCATGTTCGATCAGACGATCCATCCAGCCGAGTTTGTAAGGAAATTTCTCTGTGCCAAGCGGATTGCCATTGGGGAGGTAAAGGCAGCCAAAACGGATCGCGCCGCTCTCGCTGGAGACGCTGGCCTCGACGTACCGCGCCTGTTCGTCGCTGTCGTCGCCGGGCAACCCGCGCTGTACGTCTTCAAGGGGCAGTTTGGACAGGAGTGCGACACCGTTGAAGCTCTTCTGGCCATGTGTTTCGACGTTGTAGCCAAGGTCCTCAATGGCCTGACGAGGAAAGTTCTCGTCGATCGATTTTATTTCCTGAAAACACGCGACGTCGGGCTGGGCTTCCTTCAGCCATTCCAACACCACGTCGATGCGCGCCTTCACGCCATTGATGTTCCAGGTGGCAATTTTCATCGAAAGCCCATCCAGCTTGTTTGTGAATGGCCTTGTCTAGCATCTGACAAAGGTGGTTGTCGCGCCCATCCGGCTTTCCGGCAGCGAATCCACAGCCAGTGGCAACATGTGTTGGGTCAGATGGTGAAGCTGGTTCCACATCCGCAGCCTGCGACTGCGTTGGGGTTGTTGATCTGAAACGCCTGACCGATGAGGTCATCCACGAAATCAATCTGCGACCCGGACATATATTGCAGGGAGACCGAATCAATCAGCACCTCGATGCCGTTCTTCTCAAGGACAAGGTCGTCGTCCTCCCGGTCAGTGACAAGATCGTACTTGTACTGCAGGCCAGAACAGCCGCCACCCTCGACGCTGACGCGCAGAGCAGTGCCCTTGGGTTCACTTTCGATAATCTTGGCGATCCGCTTGGCAGCGCTGTCGCTGACTGTTACGGGATGTTCAAGTGTTTCGGTCATCTTGCAGCCATGGTGCGAGTAAGGGCCTCATTGCAAACTGCAGTCTTCCTTTGCCGAAGCCGAATGGAATACCTGAGCCTGCCGAAAACATATCGTCTCCTACCGATAGGTATGGTTTGGAAGGGCTTGCGTCAATGACCGGCAAACGGGAAGCAGCGTTGCGGGCGAAAAAGTGACTTGTTCAGGAGAAGAAATGGAAGCCGATCTCGGGTTTGGCGCTCAGTCGCGCGCGATTTTTGCACAGGCGCCCTTCGAGAGCCGTGGACGCCTTTGTCCCGAGCCGGAAAGCCCAACCCGCACGCCCTTTCAGCGCGACAGGGACAGGATCATCCATTCCTCCGCATTTCGCCGCCTGAAGCACAAGACACAGGTGTTTGTCTATCATGAAGGCGATCACTTCCGAACCCGCCTGACCCACACGATCGAGGTCTCGCAGATCGCGCGATCCCTGGCGCGCGCCTTGCGGCTGGATGAGGATCTGGCCGAGTGCCTGGCGTTGGCCCATGACCTTGGTCACACGCCCTTCGGTCATGAAGGTGAAGACGTGATGCATGAATGCATGGCGCCCTATGGCGGCTTCGATCACAACGCCCAGTCCCTACGGGTCGTGACGTCGCTGGAACAGCGCTACGCAGAGTTTGACGGGTTGAACCTTGCCTGGGAAACCCTTGAAGGCTTGGTCAAGCACAATGGTCCACTTCTGTCAGAGGAGGGCGCGCCTCTGGGCAAGTTCAAGGACAGTGAGCTGCCATTCGCCATTCGCGCTTACGCCGAAAAGCAGGACCTTCTGCTGGACACGTGGCCTTCGGCTGAAGCGCAGGCCGCGGCCATCGCAGACGACATCGCTTATGACGCCCATGATCTGGACGATGGACTGCGGGCAGGGCTCTTCGCCATTGAGGAAATGCGGGACGTACCGTATCTCGCCTCGATACTGGATGAGGTCGACAGCAAATATCCGGGGCTTGAAGAAAGCAGGCGGATTCATGAGATCGTGCGCCGGTCGATCACCCGCATGGTCGAAGATGTGATCGCCGAAGCTTTGAAACGGCTCAAGGCACTCGATCCAAAATCGACGAACGACATCCGCAGTGCCGGCCATTGCATTGTTGACTTTTCACCAGATATGGCTGCCGCGGAAAAAGAGGTGAAGAAGTTCCTCTTTGCCCGGGTCTATCGTCACGAGGATGTCCTTGCGGTGCGCAGGCAGGTTTCTCGGGTCGTTCGCGATCTCTTCAGCCGGTTCAGGGCCGAGCCACAGGCCATGCCCACGCCCTGGTGTGACGGCCTTGAGGGGCTGAAGGAAGAGCAGGTGGCACGCAGGGTATGCGACTATATCGCGGGCATGACCGACCGCTTCGCCATAGACGAACACCGCAGATTGTTTGACGATACACCCGATTTGGGTTAGTTCGCACGTCGGATCGGCCCTCGCAGCGCCGGGCATCAAAGCCCGCAGCGCGCGGGGCCGTTGTGTTTCTTGTTCCAGCCGGTTGGATGGTTATGAATATTTTCGCCGAATTCTCCGAGCGCGTTAAAGCCGTGGTCTCCACTCTCGCTCTGAAAGGGCCCGAAGGCACATCGCCCGACCTTTCTCGCGTCACCGTGGAGTCACCGCGCGATCCTGCGCATGGCGACTTGGCGACCAATGCCGCCATGGTCTTGGCGAAGCAGGTCGGCATGAAGCCGCGCGATCTTGCCGACAAGCTGGCCGAAGCGCTGCGCGAAGATGCGGACATCACGGAAGTCTCCGTTGCCGGCCCAGGTTTCATCAATATGCGCCTCGCTCCGTCCGCGTGGCAGCGTGTTCTCGCATCAGTTGTCGCTAGTGGGCTGGACTTTGGCCGCTCGTCACGCGGCGACGGCAAGAAGGTGAATGTCGAATATGTTTCGGCAAATCCCACCGGCCCGATGCACGTAGGGCATACCCGCGGCGCCGTCGTCGGCGATGCTCTGGCAAACCTTCTGGCCTACTCTGGCTACGTTGTGGTCCGTGAGTATTACATCAATGACGCCGGTTCGCAGATCGATACGCTCGCCGAAAGCGCCTTCCTGCGCTACCGCGAAGCGCTTGGTGAAGACATCGGCGAGATCCCTGCAGGCCTTTATCCCGGCGACTATCTGAAGCCAGTTGGCGAAAAACTGGCAGAGCTCCACAAGGACGCTCTGAAGGCGATGCCGAAGGTCGAGAGGATGGAGATCGTCAAGGCGGATGCAGTGTCGGCCATGATGGATCTGATCCGCCAGGATCTTCTGCAACTGAACGTCAAGCATGATGTCTTCTTTTCAGAAAAGACACTTCATGCGCATGAGGGCAACGCACCGTCGAAGATCGACGAGATGCTCGAAGCTTTGCGCGGTGACGGCCTGATCTATGAAGGCACCTTGCCGCCGCCCAAGGGGCAGATGCCCGAGGACTGGGAAGATCGTGAGCAAACGCTGTTCAGGGCCTCGGACTTCGGCGACGACACCGACCGTGCCCTGAAGAAGTCGGACGGTTCCTACACTTATTTTGCCGCCGATGTGGCCTATTTCCGCGACAAGTACCTGCGTGGCTTTGATGAGATGATCTACATTCTCGGCGCGGACCACGGCGGCTATGTCAAGCGGCTACAGGCCGTGGGCAAGGCCATTTCGGGCGGCAAGTCCGAGGTGATCGTTCGCCTGTGTCAGCTCGTGAAGCTCTTCCGTGCCGGTGAACCGGTCAAGATGTCCAAGCGGTCTGGTGACTTCGTCACTCTGCGGGATGTGGTTGAGGAGGTGGGACGCGATCCGGTCCGCTTCATGATGCTTTATCGGAAAAACGACGCACCGCTCGACTTCGACTTTCAGAAGGTCACGGAGCAGTCGAAAGACAACCCCGTTTTCTATGTCCAGTATGGCCACGCAAGGTGCTGTTCCGTGCTGAGGCAGGCAGGCGAAGAGTTGCCGAATCTCGATGCATCCGACTCAGAACTGGCAAAAGCCGACTTTTCGCTGCTCGATGACAGTGGAGAACTCGATCTTATTGCGAAGATGGCCGAATGGCCTAAGATCGTCGATGCATCCGCGGAAACACATGAACCGCACAGGGTCGCGTTCTACCTTTATGACCTCGCCAGTTCCTTGCATGGACACTGGAATCGAGGCAAGGAATTGCCGCAATTACGTTTTATTAACGCTGACAACACCAAATTAACCGTAGCGCGTCTTGCCCTGGTCCGTGCCGTATCCTTGGTGCTTGCTTCAGGTCTCGCGATTCTGGGTGTGGACGCACCTGAGGAAATGCGCTGAAGTATTGACAGGAGGTCTGCCAGCCACAAGCTGGGACCGAAGAAGATCGGCCGGATTGCATTACGCCCATGGCAAAAGACAACAACTATCCGACCTCAGATGTGCCGCCGGTAGAGCCGGTGGGTGCGACTGGCGACGATCAGCCGGCGGAAGACCCGCTGGTTGAATTGGCGCGAATCGTGAACCGCAACAGGCAGCCTGGCGCAGGTGTCGGCGGCGACCGCGTGGGTCAGACTGACTATTTTGCTGGCCTGGAGGATCTGGGCGAGCCGGCTGCACCGTCTGTAGTGGCCAACGACAGGTCTGGGGACAGGGTCGAGCCGACATTCGACTATGGCGCGCCTGCTCAGCACGACGTGGCGCACACCGCGCAAACGGTCGCTGAAGTGGCTCCTCTTTCGGCCAAGCAGGCGGATGTCGACTATGCGCCTCAGCCGGACATCAACGTGCGCTTTGATGCACATGATGCAAACGCAAATCCAGCATTTGATGTCGACGTTCAGTCGGCGGATGACCTGGGTCTCGATATTCCAGAGAGCACGCTTGAAAGTGGCGTTGCCCTGGATCTTGAAAACAGTCTGACGGCTGAGCTCGAGGATGAGCTTATCGGGGCGTTCAGGCAGAACTTCGATTCTCCAGTTGCAGCGCCTCAGCTGACCGCTGAGCCTTCATTCGCCGAACCTGTGATTGACGACACTCTGTCCAGAGGACAGCCTGCAGACTACCATTTTGCAGAAACGCCGGCTCCCGATGTCGCTCCTGTCGCGCCCGCCGAAGCCTATTCTGCGGAGGTTCATGTTGAGCCTGCTCAGACTTCTTATGAGAACCTGTCGGCCCAAAACAGCTTTGCTCTGGATGAGGCTGCTCTTGCCGCTGAGGTTACAGCTGTTCCCGAAACGACGGCTGAGAACGTGGAAAGTGCAGATGCGCTGACGGCGAGAAGCCTTGACGAGACGCCGCTCCGCACGAGCCCGATTTCGGAAGACGATCTCTTCGCCGAACTTGGTGCCGTCGCAACAGTCGGTGCGCCTGCTGAAGCGGACGGTGCCACAGCTGATCCATTCGACAATCTTTTTGCCGACCTGCAGCCGCCGTCTCAAATGGCAGCTGCTGCAGAGCCGGCTGCCGACGACATTGATGACATGGCCTGGCCGGCTGCAGCCGCTGCCGTTCCTACCTATGTGAACGAGGACGAGACACCTCCGCCGCCTGAAGGATATGATCTCGATGCGGTCGCCAAGGCCATGCAGGAGAGTGATCCGACCCTCGGCTCCGCTGGTGTTTTGCCGCCACATACAAAGGCGGAAAAGGCCGCTGCGCCGCAGCAGGAAGCTTCTCGTAAAGGCATCTATGCCGCTGCTGCCGTTTTGGCGATCGCTGTTCTTGGTGGCGGTGTCTTCATGTTTATGGACGGGTCTGCGGTCACCGTGCCTGACGGTCCGCCACCGGTCATCGCCGGGCTCGACGGACCACTCAAGGTCTATCCGGACGCGCAGCCGGAGGCGGAAAGCCAAACGTCCAAGCTGATCTATGATCGTGTGGGCAATGGTGAGGACACGTCGCGCGAGCGTCTTGTCCTGCCTGAAAACACACGGCCTGCAGAATTGCCGCCGGCACCAGACGGCGTCGCCACGGCGGACCCGCTTGTTCCAGGAGCCCCCAAGAAGGTGCGGACGCTGGTCGTGCGGCCTGATGGAACGATCGTTTCAGCGCCGGATACGCCAGCACCCAGGACCGTTTCCACCACGCCGGTAACGACCCCCCCTGTGGCGACCACACAGCCCGATGTCACCACGCCGGTGGCAGCTGTGCCTACACCAGCGGCTGTCACGCCACCGGAGCCCGCTGTTGCGGCACCGGACCTGAACACCCCGGTTCCGGGAACGCCGGCGATCGTCGCAACGCCTGACGAAACTTCGCTGCCTGTTCAGCCTGCTGATATTCCAACGATCTTGCCCAAGAAGAAGCCTGCGGCTCCTGTTCAGGTGGCAAGTGCACCTCAGGCGACCACGCAGAGTGGTCCGCTTGATCTGAACAGTTCTGCTGGCCAGCAGGCGCCTGTTGCAGCTGCGCCGCAAGCGACAGCACCAGCTGTCTCGACCAGCAGCGGTTCGATCCCGGCGGGCACCTATGTGGTTCAGGTGACCTCGCAGCGGTCGGAGACTGCCGCACGAGATGCCTATTCAAGCCTTCAACAGCGCTATCCGTCGATCCTTGGTGCGCAGAGTGCTGTGATCGTCTCCGCCGCCATTCAGGACCGAGGCACATTCTACCGTGCACGGATCCCGATGGGGTCGCGTGCCGAGGCGCTCAGCTTGTGTGAATCACTTCAGGCAGCTGGCGGAGACTGTTTCGTTCGGCGAAACTGATCGATATCGCAAAACTGAATTGAAAAGGCCGGTGAAGCAAATCACCGGCCTTTTCGTTTTGGTATCGCAACCTTGGCCAGCTTAGCTGAGCAAGGCATTCGCCAGATAGGGAAGGCACTTGTCCATTCGATAGTCGATGGACGAGTGGTTGTCGTCGAATTCCTCATAGACGTGGGGCACGTCGGCGGCGTGAAGCTTCCTTGTCAGTCGCCGCGCGCCGTGGACCAGATTGTACTGATCGACGTTGCCGCACTCGATCCAGAGCCCCTTCAGGGACTTCAGCGCATCGGAATGCTTGTCCGCCATCACGACCGGATCCCAGGCCAACCAGTTGGCCCAAAGGTCATCGATGACCTCGCACGTGTCAGAGGTGACAGGCAGCCGGATGCCGCAGAAGGCGTCGGGATCGGGGTCATAGGTCGCCGCCATGGCAAACGTCATGAGATCATGCATGGCCGAACCGGAGTATTTTGGGCCCGTCTCGAAATCGCGCACAAAAGCCTCGATCGATCCCTTGCGTTGAAGGGAGCGCAAGGCGCTCGGCATTTCCGGCAGGTAGCAGAGCTCGAACGCCATATCTCCTGACAGGCAGGCCGCGGCGGACCAGACGTCCGAATGCAACATGGCATGGACCATGGAACCATAGCCGCCGGAGGATTTTCCAAAACATGCGCGTTTTCCTGCGCCTCCGCAGCCAAATTGGCTTTCGACGGCCTCCAGCATCTCTGTTGTCAAGAACGTCGCCCAGGGTCCCATCGCAGCGCTGTCGATGTATTGATTGCCTCCCAGCCGCGTGAAGCAGTCAGGAAAAGCGACTGCGACCGGCGGCAAGACGCCTTCATGGATCAAGCGGTCCAGGCGTTCTGGAACATTCTCGCCAAAATTCTTCCAGTTCACATGGGCCGGACCACCGGAGGTATAGCCGACGAGGTCGACCAAAAGCGGCAGGCCCTCTCCCTTGTGACCATTGGGGATGTAGACGACGACCTCGCGCGCTGCCGGATCGCCGAGCATGTTCCTATGGAGGATCTTGGAGGCAATGGTCAGGCGATGGAGTGTGCCGGCTGGAATGTCTGGATGGGCGCGCATGGAAACTCCGCAAAGCTGATGGTGCCTCTTTATGGTCCGGTGAGCGCTGCAAGCGCAAGACACTCCAACGTTTGAGGGCGGCGCGGGATCTTGTGGCGAACTTGACCCGCCCGGGCTGCAAAGCTAAGGCCTTGGCATGACCAAGGCATTTATCAGTGGATGCGCAGGGACTGCCCTGACGGCGTCGGAAATCGCGTTTTTCCGGGAACATGACCCCTGGGGGCTGATTCTGTTCCGGCGCAATTGCGAGACGCCTGATCAGATCACCAAGCTGGTGAGCTCGTTCCGGGATTCAGTTTCCCGTGCGGATGCCCCGGTGCTGATTGATCAGGAGGGAGGCCGCGTCCAACGACTGCGCCCGCCGTATTGGTCGAAATATCCGCCCCAGAAACTCTTTGGGGATCTCTACCAGGCCGATCCGGAACGCGGGCGTGAAGCTGCGGCTCTTGGCGCAAGGCTTATCGCCTGCGACCTTCGCAAGCTTGGGATCACCGTGGACTGTCTGCCCCTGTTGGACGTTGCCTTTGAGGGCATGGTGGATGCCATCGGGGATCGCTCAATTTCCAGCGATCCCAAAGTGGTCGCCGACCTTGGCGAGCAGGTTTGTGCGGGATTGCTGTCCGGAGGCGTGCTCCCGGTGCTCAAGCACTTGCCGGGTCATGGCCGGGCCGTGGTCGACAGCCATCTTGAGATGCCGAGGGTCGATGCGACACTCGAGGAGCTCCAGGCGGTCGATTTCGTGCCGTTCAAGGCGCTGAATCGGTTTCCGCTGGCGATGACGGCGCACATCCTTTTCCCGGACGTTGATCCTCAGGCGCCCGCGACCCAGAGCGCTGCAGTCATAGAAACCCTCATTCGCGGCAAGATAGGCTTTTCGGGATGTCTGATGAGCGACGATATCTCCATGAAGGCGCTTGGTGGGGATATGCGCGAAAGATGCGCAGCAACCTTTGGCGCGGGCTGTGATCTTGTGCTTCATTGTAACGGTGAACTGGCGGAAATGGAGGCCGTTGCCGACGTCGCGCCGAAGCTGTCAGGCCTGGCGGAGGTCCGCTGTGCAAAGGCTTTGGCCGAGTTGAAACCGGTGGATCCGGAGTTTGATGAGACGGCAGCGCGCGCGCGCCTTCAGGTGCTGATCGGTGAGGGCTATGCCTGATCAGTCTGGCAAGTGGGAACGAAACTGAGGATGGAAACAGGAGACGACCAGGATCTGCTCAGTTCGGCACTGGAGAGCGATCGCGCGTCCTCGGATCCCGAATTGGTGGTCGACGTCGACGGCTTTGAAGGGCCGCTGGATCTCCTCTTGTCTCTCGCGCGCACTCAGAAGGTCGATCTGGCGCGCATTTCCATTCTGGCTCTGGTCGAGCAATATCTGATCTTCGTCAATGAGGCGCGCCGAATGCGTCTCGAGCTTGCAGCCGATTACCTGGTCATGGCCGCCTGGCTTGCGTACCTGAAGTCGCGGCTTCTCTTGCCGGAGCAAAAGGACGAGGACGAGCCAACCGGCGAGGAGCTGGCGGCAGCGCTCGCGTTTCGACTGCGACGCCTGGAAGCCATGCGAGAGGCCTCCGCCAAATTGATGGCACGTGATCGGCTTGGACGCGATTTCTACGCGCGTGGTATGCCTGAAACCACTTCCGTGGAACGCAAGAGTATCTGGTCCGCAACGGTCTATGAACTGCTGTCCGCCTATGCGACCCAGAGACAACGTCATGCGGTGACATCGGTTCGCGTCCTGCGCCGCAATGTCTGGTCCTTGCAGGAGGCCCGTGAGCTGCTTCTCAGGCTGGTCGGGCGCATCGGCGAATGGGCCCCGATCGAGAGCTATCTTTCCGACTATCTCTACGACGACGAAGACCGGGCGACCATCATTGCCAGCACTTTCTCGGCCAGTCTGGAAATGGTGCGGGAAGGCCAGGTCGATATCCGCCAGAGCGAACCCTTCGCGCCGGTCTATATCCGGGCGCGCAGCACCGGAGAAAACCATGGAAATTGACGGTGATCTTCTGGGTCTCACCGACGCGGATGAGGAGCAGGAGGCCGAAGAGGTCATTGATCGTGACGGTCTACGTATGCTCGAAGCCCTGCTTTTTGCAGCCGCCGAGCCTTTGTCTGAAGCCGAGTTGATTGAGCGCCTGCCCAAAGGCTGCGACGTTCCGTCTCTTTTGGCCGAGCTTATGACCCATTACGAAGCCAGGGGCGTCAATCTGGTGCGCCTGGCAGGCAAATGGATGTTCAGGACGGCGGAAGATCTCTCGTTTTTGATGCACCGTGACCGGGAAGAGGAGCGCAAGCTCTCTCGCGCAGCCTTGGAGACCCTGGCAATCATCGGCTATCACCAGCCGGTAACCCGCGCGGAGATCGAGGAAATCCGCGGGGTCTCGACCTCAAAGGGCACGCTTGACGTGCTGCTGGAAACGTCCTGGATCAGGATGCGGGGTCGCAGAAGAACGCCCGGGCGGCCTGTGACCTACGGCACGACCGAGCTGTTTCTGGTGCATTTCGGCCTCGACAGCATCAAGGACCTGCCGGGACTGGAAGAGCTGAAGGGCGCAGGATTGCTTGACAGCGCGATCCCGGCGTCATTCATGGTGCCGACGCCCAACGACACGGCAGAACTTGACGAGGATGAGGATCCGCTCGAAGAAGGCGATCTGTTCGACGACGAAGAAATGGATCTGGAATCCTGACCGACATGACCGACAAGACCTCAGAAAGAGGCGCTCTGGCACACGGCAGCCATGATCCGAGGTGGGGTGCGCGGGGCACCGCACGTGCGACCATCGCAGCCGGGCTCGTCTTCGAGAATATCTCCCATGCCTATGATGGCAATGCCTCGGTTATCGACCTGTCGCTGGAGGTCGCACCCGGTGAGGTGATGTGCCTCCTCGGCCACTCCGGGTGTGGCAAGACCACCTTGATGCGCATTGCCGCTGGCGTCGAGCAGCAGGCCGCGGGCCGCGTCCTGATCAATGGACGTGAAGTCTCCGGACCCAAGAGCTTCGTTCCGCCGGAAAAGCGCGGCGTTGGGTTGATGTTTCAGGACTATGCGCTGTTTCCGCATATGACCATCGTGGAAAATGTTCTCTTCGGCCTGAGCGATCTGCCGAGAGAGGCTGCAAACCGGGAAGCACTTGCGTCACTGGAGCGTGTCGGCCTCAAGGGCTACGCGGATGATTATCCGCATGCGCTTTCGGGCGGCGAGCAGCAGCGTGTTGCACTTGCCCGCGCCATCGCGCCCCGGCCCGGCGTCCTGTTGATGGACGAACCCTTCTCGGGGCTTGATCGGCGCCTGCGGGACAATGTGCGCGAGGAGACAATGACCATCCTGCGCGAAACCCGGGCCACTTGCATCATCGTTACCCACGATCCTGAAGAGGCCATGAGGATGGGCGACAAGATCGCGCTCATGCGGCAGGGGCGTCTTGTGCAGCATGGAAGTTCAGCGGAGCTCTACAGCACTCCTGCGGATGTTTTTGCAGCCAAGTTCTTCTCTGAGCTCAACGAGATGGCCGGGATCGTCACGGAGCGTGGCATCGAGACACCGGTCGGCCTCGTTGCCGCCAGGGGCGCTGCGGTCGGCACACAGATGGATGTTTGCATTCGGCCACACGGGATCTTGCCCAAAGCGGCTGGAAGCACCGGCGTGACCGGGCGAATCGCAACGAAGAGATTCGTCGGCGAGGTGGATCTCTTGACAATCATCATCGAAGGTCACGACCGTCCGCTGCACTCAAGGGTGCGTCCGGGCAGTGGTTTTGAGGTCGGCATGGACGTGGATCTGGCAACAGATCCGCAAGATGTCTTGGTCTTTGAGGCAAAAAGATGAATTGAATGCTGGCCCCGCATACCCACATGGTCTTAGAAGGGACCATGTTGCGGCGAGTGGGCCTTTTTTGTAATAGTGGCGCTCGGCCGAAAGGCTATGCGAACCGGGAGTTTGGCGTATGGGCATTAGTGTTTGGCAGATCTTGATCATCGCGGTGATCGTTATCCTGCTTTTTGGACGTGGCAAGATCTCCGATCTTATGGGCGACGTCGCCAAGGGTATCAAAAGCTTCAAGAAGGGTATGGCGGAAGACGACACGGCTTCCAGCACGCCTGAAGCTCCCAAGACGATTGATCATCAGGCCGGCGAACCCGTCGCCGCCGAAAAGGCCGAAGACCAGTCAAAGGCGAGCTGATCTCGCTGTGCCTTTGAGCAAACCTGCTTCATCCCTGTAACGAACGGGTCTGGACCCTAGATGTTCGATATCGGATGGACCGAGCTTATGGTGATCGCCTGTGTGGCGATCATCGTCGTCGGTCCGAAAGACCTCCCGCGCATGTTGCGAACCCTTGGCCAGACGATGGGCAAGGTGCGTCGCATGTCGCGCGAATTTCAGTCGACTTTCAATGACGCGATCCGTGAGGCCGAGAAACAGGCTGACATCGCTGACATGAAGAAGCAGGTCGAGGACGTTGGCAATTTCAATCCTCTGGGAGACTTGAAAAAGTCCATCGAGGACGACAAGCCGGTCGCAAAACCCATGGCTGATCCCGTCCCGCCGACGCCGTCAGCCACGGCCGCACCGGCGTCTCCAGAAAAGACCGCACCTGCTGCGCCTGCAGCAGATACGCCACCGGCCGCCGAAGCGGCCAAGCAGGCACCGGAAGATAGCAAGGCATGAGCGACGAAGATATCGATGCCTCGAAGGCGCCCCTGATCGAACATCTCGTCGAGCTGCGTCAGCGGTTGATGAAGTCGGTGATCGCGATCATCCTGATGTTCATCGTCTGCTTCTATTTCGCCACCGATATCTACAACATCCTCACGGTGCCGTATCTGCGCGCCGCGCCGGATCCGACGGCTGTGCAGATGATTTTCACGGCACCGCAGGAATGGTTTTTTACGCAGTTGAAGCTTGCACTGTTCGGTGCGCTCTTCCTTGCGTTCCCCGTGGTCGCCAGCCAGATCTACATGTTCGTGGCACCTGGCCTCTACAAGGAAGAAAAAGGGGCGTTTCTGCCGTTTCTGGTCGCAACGCCAATCCTCTTCGCGATCGGCGCCTGTCTCGTCTATTTCCTGATCATGCCCATGGCGATGGGGTTCTTCCTGTCCATGGAACAGACGGGGGGCGAAGGGCAGGTAGCGATCCAGCATCTGGCCAAGGTCAGTGAATATCTCGGCCTGATCATGGTCTTGATCTTTGCCTTCGGCCTGGTCTTTCAGCTGCCGGTTGTGCTGACGCTTTTGGGCCGGACCGGGCTGGTTTCCTCGGAAGGTTTGAAGGACAAGCGCAAATACGCGATCGTGGCAGCCTTTGCCGCAGCTGCCATTTTGACGCCGCCTGATCCGATCTCGCAGATCGGTCTTGCACTGCCGACGCTGCTTCTCTACGAAGTCTCCATCATTTCCGTTCGGCTTGTCGAGCGCAAGCGTGCCGCACGCGAGGAGGCGAGGGAGGCCGAAGAGGCCTGATCTCGCCACTGACCATGCAACCGGCGCCGCTTGTCAGGCCATCACCTCAAGCGTCGCCCGGGAAGCACGATGTTCGATATCAAATGGATCAGGGATAACAGCGAAGCCTTCGACAAGGCACTTGCACGTCGGGGCTATAAGGCCTCGGCCGGCAATCTGATCGCCCTGGACGATGCCCGCCGATCTCATGTGACCAAGCTTCAGGAAGCCCAGGAGCGGCGCAACGCTGCCTCCAAGGAAATCGGCAAGGCGATGGCCGCCAAGGATGAAGCGAAGGCTCAGGCCCTCAAGGATGAGGTCGCCGGGATCAAATCCTTCATTCAGGACGGTGAAGCCACTGAGCGCGAGCTTAATGCCGCTCTGGAAGCCGCCATGGCGGTCATTCCGAACCTTCCCCTTGACGATGTGCCCCAAGGCGAAGACGAGGCGGACAACGTCGAGCTGCGGATCGTTGGTGAAAAGCCGGTGCTGGATTTCGTGCCGAAGGAACACTTCGAGATCTCGGGCGCCGAAGCAGGTCTGGACTTTACGACGGCGGCCAAATTGGCCGGCTCGCGTTTCGTCCTCCTGAAGGGCCAGATCGCGCGTCTTGAGCGGGCCATCGGCCAGTTCATGATCGACCTGCACACCCAGGAGCATGGCTACATGGAAGTGTCGCCGCCGCTTCTCGTGCATGACACCGCTCTCTTCGGAACCGGCCAGTTGCCGAAGTTTGAAGAAGATCTCTTCAAGACCAATGGCGATCACTATCTCATTCCGACTGCAGAAGTTCCGCTGACCAATATGGCAGCCGGTGAAATTATGCCGGAAGAAGCCCTGCCGATGCGCGTGACTGCGCTGACCTATTGTTTCCGTTCGGAAGCGGGCTCAGCGGGCCGCGACACACGCGGCATGTTGCGTCAGCATCAGTTCATGAAGTGTGAGCTGGTTTCGGTCACCAAGCCGGAAGAGTCTCTCAATGAACTGGAACGCATGCTCGGTTGTGCGGAAACGGTGCTAAAAAAGCTTGGCCTGCATTACCGCGTGATGACGCTTTGCACAGGCGACATGGGCTTTGGAGCACGCAAGACCTATGACATCGAGGTCTGGCTGCCCGGTCAGGACACTTACCGCGAAATTTCGTCCTGTTCGGTCTGCGGCGACTTCCAGGCCCGGCGCATGAACGCGCGCTATCGCCCGGAAGGTTCGAAGCAGCTCGGTCATGTCCATACGCTCAACGGCTCAGGTGTTGCCGTTGGCCGCGCGCTGATCGCCGTGCTGGAGAATTACCAGAACGCTGACGGCTCGATCACCGTGCCGGACGTGCTGCGTCCCTACATGAATGGTCTGGAGACGATCGGCTGATGCGCATCCTGATCACCAACGACGACGGCATCCATTCACCCGGGCTGACCGCGCTTGAACGCATTGCCCGGACCCTGTCCGACGATATCTGGGTGGTGGCGCCCGAAACCGATCAGAGCGGTGTCGCCCATTCCTTGACCTTGAGCGATCCCTTGCGCCTGCGCGAGATTTCGGACCGGCATTTCGCCCTGCGCGGCACGCCGACCGATTGCGTGATCATGGGCGTGCGCAAGGTGCTGCCGGGCATGCCGGATCTGGTCCTTTCGGGGATCAACCGCGGCCAGAATCTCGCCGAGGACGTGACCTACTCGGGTACGGTGGCCGGGGCGATGGAAGCTTCCATCCTCGGCATTCGTTCCATTGCCGTGTCCCAGGCCTACGACTGGGACGTGGGGAGTGAGCCGAACTATGCCACCGCCGAGGCTCATGCGCCGGAGCTGTTCAAGAAGCTGATTGATTTCCCATTGCCGCGCCACACGCTGCTGAACGTGAACTTCCCGGCCTGCGCCGCCGAGGACGTCAAAGGCATGAAGGTGACGGTTCAGGGACATCACGAGCAATCTGGCCTGACGATCGACGAGCGCCGCGATGGCCGCGGTTATCCCTATTTCTGGCTCGGTTTCCAGGACCGCGGCAAATCGATTCTCGCCAACAGCGATCTTCATGCCGTCGGTGAAGGCTACATTTCTGTCACGCCGCTCCGAATCGACCTGACAGCACATGATATGGTCGAGCAACTGGCCGGTGCGCTGGTCTGAACAGGGAAGGGGATGAACCATCATGACTGATCTGTCGCCGATGCAACTCCCCTCAGATCCCCTCAGCGTCGAAACAGACGAAGTCCAGGCACGCGCGCAGCTTGTTTTGGCGCTGCGCGGTCACGGCGTTGGTGACCGGGCAGTCTTGTCCGCCATCGAGCGAGTACCCCGGCGCCTGTTCCTCGCAGCCGTGCACCACAGTCTTGCCTATGAGGATTCGTCCCTGCCGATTGAATGCGGTCAGGTGGTGCTCGCGCCTTCCTTTGTGGCCCGCATGGCCCAGGCGCTGAAGCTTGAATCAGGTCATCGCGTTCTCGAGGTCGGAACCGGCTCCGGATATCAGGCAGCCGTGCTGGCGCATTTGGCGGGACAGGTCGACAGCATTGATCGATACGCGACGCTGGCGAGCCTTGCCGGTCAACGCACCGCCGCTCTCAAGCTCTCGAATGTCCGCATTCATGTGGGCGACGGCATGGAGGGCCTGAAGCAGAAAGCGCCCTTCGATCGAATCGTTTTGACGGGTGCCGTTGAAGAAATCCCGGAAGCGCTCCTGTCCCAATTGGCCCCTGGCGGCATTCTGATGGCGCCTGTCGGTCTGTCCGGAAAGCCTCAGATCATGACACGTGTCACACGAGGTGAGGACGGCGACCAAAGCGAAGATTTGGAAATCGTGCGAATGGTCAGCCTCATCAAAGGCGCGGCAGAGCGTCTGTAACGGCTCAACTGTCTTACCTGATACGCATTGGCTCCGCGTTTGATTTTACCGCGGTTCAGCTGTGGTTTCGCGCCGCTCGCGAGCAACTTTCCCTGCGTTCTTAGTTCTTTGTAAACCTTACTGGTTTCTACTCTTAACCATAACGGAAACAGTAGTATTGGTTTGAGTAGAGCGATGATCAAGCGGGAGCGCACCCTCCGCAGTGACCTCATTTCAAGGGTTGCTCTTGTATCACTGACCGCAGGAGTTCTTGCGGGGTGTAGTGCCGCGACAGAGCGCTTCGGCGAAGCTCCGATCTATACCGGCGGCACCACCAATCAGCGGTCTATCTTGGCCAATGGTGAGCAGCAGCCGACCTACAAGGACATAGTCAATGGTCCTGGCGGAACGGCCGCAGGTCTGCCGCCTGCATCCAGCCAGCCGCTGACAACGGGTTCGATTCCTGACAGCCCGAGCCGTGTGCCGGTTGCGGCAGCTCCGTTGCCTGCTGTGGCGAAAGCTCCGACCTATACACCACCTGTTTACAAAGCCCCGACTTACCAGGCCCCGACCTACGAAGCACCGGTCGCCAGTGCGCCGGTCGTGACAGCTCCGGCTCCTGAAATTGCCGCCAGTGCACCAACGACATGGCGTGGCTGGAGCTCTGTAGGCGGGACGCGCATTCCAGTACGTTCGGGCGATACGGTCACCAGCCTCTCGCGTCGTTACGGCGTCCCGGTGAAGGCCATCGTTGCCGTTAACGGTATCGAAGACCCCGCTCAGGTCCGTCCCGGTCAGACCATTGTCATTCCGACCTATGTCTATTCTGACCGCAATGGCTCTTCGAGTGCGCCGACAGCTGACGACAAGCCGATCAAACCGACCAAGATTACACGTCTTCCTCAGCGTGCCCCGACGCGTGACCTTCCTGATGATCAGATCGTGACAGGGTCTGTTCGTCCGGCGCAGACCATCACGGCCTCTGCGCCATCGCCTCATCGCAAGCCATTCCGTCAGCCAAGCTTTGCCGAAGTGAAGAGTGGAACGGTCGCCAACGATGCAGCGCCAATCCGCATAAGTGCAGCTCCTCGCTCCAAACCGTCTGTTGTTCACACGGGCAGTGTCAGCGCGCCAGCACAGGTCTCTTCTGTCAGCGGAAACGTGCCGACACCGGCAGCAATGCCTGGTCGCTCGGCCAATACGCCGAGCGCAGCCGTGGTCTCAACAACGCCAGCGGTCGTCCAGAAAGATGTGAAGCCGACTGCGCCGATCCAGCGCCCACAGGTGGTCGCCAGTGTAGATCCAGTGGTCGAGAGCGGCCCGAATTTCCGCTGGCCGGTTCGTGGCCGGATCATCTCGGAGTTCGGCACCAAACCGGGAGGCGCTCGCAATGACGGCGTCAATCTGGCCGTTCCTGAGGGAACCCCGGTAAAGGCGGCAGATTCGGGAACAGTGATTTACTCGGGCAATGAGCTCAAGGGCTATGGCAATCTGGTACTGCTGCGCCACCAGGATGGCTGGGTGTCCGCCTATGCTCACAATTCGAAGCTGAACGTCAAACGTGGCGACTCGGTTTCACGCGGTGAAGTGATCGGTCTGGCCGGTGCGACCGGTTCTGTGTCCCAGCCCCAGGTTCACTTCGAGCTGCGGCGCGGCAACAAGCCTGTCGATCCGATGCGCTATATGCCGAAGACCTGATTGTTTCTTCATATCAAGAAAAAAGGCCCCGGAAAATCCGGGGCCTTTTTCATTTTCAGTCCAAAGCGCGTGGCGGCTAGTCAAGTTTTTGTCCGAGCCGCCCGGCCAGGTCCTGAATGAATTGATAGGCTACACGACCTGAACGGCTTCCCCGCGTGGTTGCCCACTCGAGGCCCTGGGCCCTGAGGTCCGCGGCGTCCAGATTCAGGCCGTAGTGGTCCGCATAGCCATTGACCATCTCCAGATAATCGTCCTG
This sequence comes from Roseibium polysiphoniae, assembly GCF_014842925.1. GTDB lineage: Bacteria > Pseudomonadota > Alphaproteobacteria > Rhizobiales > Stappiaceae > Roseibium > Roseibium polysiphoniae. The sequence continues at coordinate 55,665 of NZ_JACYXJ010000008.1, read as the reverse complement.
GCTGCATTTGTGAAACCCGAGCCAGAGCCCGAAGCGGTCGGACAGGGAGACCTTCTCCTCCACAGCCTCCGACGGATTGATTGCCGTGGAACGCTCATTCTCCATCATGTCGCGTGGCAGAAGATGGCGCCGGTTGGACGTGGCGTAGAAGAGGACGTTCTCCGGTCGGCCCTCGATCCCACCTTCCAGCACCGCCTTCAGTGATTTGTAAGATGTGTCGTCGTGATCAAAGCTGAGATCATCGCAAAATATGATGAACCTCTGGGATGCGTCCCGGATCTGTTTCATCAGCGCCGGCAGGCTTTCGATATCCTCCCGGTGGATCTCCACCAGCTTGAGCGCATTGTCCGTCAACTCGGCGTTTATGGCGGCATGTGCCGCTTTCACGAGTGACGATTTCCCCATGCCCCGCGCGCCCCACAAGAGCGCATTGTTCGCTGGGAGGCCCGAGGCAAATCGGCGGGTGTTGTCAAGGAGCAGGTCACGCACACGTGAGACCGAGCACAGTAACGCAATGTCGACCCGGTTCACCTTCTCGACGGGAACCAGCTCTTCAGGGTTTGCCGTCCAAACGAACGCGTCGGAGGCAGTGAAGTCCGGAGCGGAAGGCTCCTGGGGAACAGCCCGCGAAATCAACGCGATCAGGGAATCGAGTTTTTCATTAAGAGAGGTCAGCTCGGAACGCTCGGACATTTGCTCTTGTAACCTTTGTTCTTCGACCCACTTTGGGGTCTGACAGGGCGTTCATGACGAGTAGCACGGGCAATGCATCTGGAAAACGCCGCTTATTCGCAAAGCGGTACGCCTGAAAGCGTCTGCTTTACTTGAAAACCGGAGCGCCGCCGGTATAGTCCGGCCACTGGAATTTGGCGATTTTCGCAAGGGAGCCCAAAAGGGGTGCCTGGTGAGATTGGCCCTTGAGGAGAATTTGATGTTTATCACCCCAGCCTATGCGCAATCCGGAAGCCCGCTTAGCCCGGACTTTCTGATGTCGCTTCTGCCGTTCGTGCTGATCTTCGCGATCATGTATTTCCTGATCATCCGGCCTCAGCGTCAGCGCATGAAGCAGCATCAGGAGCTGATTGCGAACCTGCGCCGCGGCGACACCATCGTGACCACTGGCGGTCTGATCGGCAAGGTTGCCAAGGTGGTAGACGATTCAGAGCTCCAGGTTGAACTTTCCGAGGGCGTCAAGGTTCGCATCGTGCGCTCCATGGTCCAGGAAGTTCGGTCCAAGTCGGAGCCGGCTAAAGAAGGCGCATAACGCTACCTTCCAAGCCAGGAAAAATGCTCCTGCGCCGGGCCGGTTCGCCGGCCTGGCTTCCCAAGACAGGCTTTCGTCATGCTTTATTTTGCCCGCTGGAAGATCGCGTTGATCGCCCTTGTGGTCGCTGCTGGTGTCCTCGCCACGCTGCCGAACTTCTTCTCCGCCAAGACCGTTGAGAGCTGGCCCGATTTCCTGCCCAAGAGCCAGATGGTTCTCGGTCTGGATCTGCAAGGCGGCGCCTATCTCCTTTATGAGATCGACCAGCCAGACTACATCCAGAAGCGTTTCAAGACATTGGTGGGCGAGATCCGTGCCTCGCTACGCGAGCAGCCGCGGATCGGATACACCGGCCTCGGTGTTCAGGGCGAATCTGCACAGGTTCGTATTCGGGATCTGGATCGCCTGGAGGATGCACGTGAGCGCCTCGCCGAGTTGGTCAATCCGCTTGTGTCGTCAGTCTTCGGCGGCCAGCAGGTCAATGAGTTTGACTTCGAGATGACCGACGATGGCCTGGTCCGCTTCACCTACACGGATGAAGGCCTTTCCCAGCGGATGCAATCGATTGTGGAACAGTCGATTGAGGTCATTCGCCGCCGCGTCGATGAACTCGGCACGACCGAGCCGAATATCCAGCGGCAGGGCTCTGATCGTATCCTCGTGGAAGCCCCGGGTGAAAATGATCCCGAACGCTTGAAGGATCTGGTCGGTCAGACCGCGCAGCTCACCTTCCACATGGTAGACACCTCCATGTCCGGCGATCAGGCGATGCAGTCGCGTCCGCCCGCGGGCACTGTGGTGATGATGTCGGTAGATGATCCCCCCATTCCCTATTTGCTGGAAGAGTCGCCTCTGTTGACCGGCGAAGACCTCGTCGATGCGCAGGTCACCTTCGATCAGCGCAACAACGAGCCGGTCGTAAACTTCCGGTTCAACACCTCCGGCGCGCGCAAGTTCTCGGTCGTGACGCAGCAGAACGTCGGCCGTCCCTTTGCCATTGTTCTGGATGAAGAGGTGATCTCCGCACCGGTGATCCGTGAGCCGATCACGGGTGGATCCGGTCAGATTTCCGGCAACTTCACCGTCGACGGTGCAAATGACCTATCCGTGCTCCTGCGCGCAGGCGCGCTTCCCGCCAAGCTGACTGTGATCGAGGAACGGTCCATCGGTCCTGGTCTTGGAGCAGATTCGATTGAGGCCGGCAAGCTTGCCTCGACGATCGCCGGAGCAGCGGTGGTTATCTTCATGCTGCTGTCCTATGGACGGTTCGGCCTGATTGCAGACATTGCGCTCGCGGCCAACATCTTCCTGATCTTCGGTGCCCTGACCATCTTGCAGGCAACGCTGACCTTGCCCGGTATCGCGGGCATTGTCCTGACCATCGGTATGGCCGTTGATGCGAACGTGCTGATCTTCGAGCGTATTCGAGAAGAGGCGAGGGCAGGCAGATCGGCCATATCGGCCATTGATGCGGGCTACAAACGTGCGCTTGGAACCATCGTCGATGCGAATGTGACCACGCTCATTGCGGCGTTGATCCTGTTCCAGCTGGGCTCGGGTCCTGTACGCGGCTTTGCCGTCACGCTGGCCATCGGGATCTTCACCACAGTGTTTTCCGCCTTTACCTTCAGCCGTATGATGGTCGCCCTCTGGGTGCGTCATCGCCGGCCGTCGAAACTCCCAATCTGATCCGGAGAAGAAGAAATGGCATTGCTCCGACTTGTTCCGGATGAAACCAGCTACCGCTTCATGTGGTGGCGCAAGATAAGCTTCCCCCTTTCCATCGTGCTGGCGGTAGCTTCGATCGCGGTCTTCGTGACCATCGGTCTGAACTACGGTATCGACTTCAAGGGCGGCACCGTGATCGAAATGAGGACGGAAGGACCGGCCGACATCGGCGCCATCCGCTCCGAGCTGGGCACGTTGAACCTGGGCGATGTCCAGGTGCAGGAATTCGGGTCTCCCGAAGAAGTGCTTGTGCGCATCGAAGAACAGCCCGGCGGCGAACTTGCGCAGCAGTCGGTTGTCGGCAAGGTGCGTGCGGCCTTCGAGGATGACAACATCGACTTCCGCCGCGTCGAGGTCGTCGGACCGCGTGTTTCGAGTGAGTTGGCTCGCGCCGGCGCCATCGCCGTCGCAGCGTCCCTGATCGCGATCCTGTTCTACATCTGGTTCCGCTTCGAATGGCAATTCGCTGTCGGCGCGATCTTGACCACTGCGAACGACGTCATTGTCACGATTGGTCTTTTCGTCATCCTGCAGCTGGACTTCTCGCTGTCGTCCATCGCGGCGGTCCTGACGATCATCGGCTACTCGCTGAACGATACGGTTGTTGTCTATGACCGCATCCGCGAGAATCTCAGACGCTACAAGAAGATGTCGCTGACAGATGTTCTCGACCGGTCGATCAACGAGACCCTGTCGCGAACGACCCTGACGTCTGTGACGACGCTCCTTGCCCTGATTTCGCTCTGGATTTTCGGCGGTGAAGTGATCCGCTCGTTCACTCTTGCGATGATCTTCGGCATCGTGATCGGCACCTATTCCTCGATCTTCCTCGCAGCTCCCTTCCTGATTCTCCTCAACCTGCGTGGAGATGGAAAATCGCCGGATGGAGATGACGCGGAACCTGAGGCAGACGCCGATCCGGCCGCTGCGGCCTAGGAAACGTTATGGAAATCCGGGACGCGCATTTTCCGGGGCGGGCGCCGCTGGACGCTTATGGCGGCGGCGGCTTCCGCTTCGCAGGGATGTCTCATCTGGGATCCATTCTTTGCGTTCCATCGGGAATTCACGGGTGGAACGCGGCCGGCTTCGAAGATCTCGATATCACTGCCTTTCAGCGGTTTTTCGATGAGCAGCAAGATATCGAAGTCGTGCTCGTTGGAACCGGTAAGGATCTTCGGCCGTTGCCGGCAGATCTGAAACAGGCCTTCCGGGATGCCGGGATGATGGTCGACAGCATGTCGACCGGCGCGGCGGTCCGGACCTTCAACGTGATGTTGTCGGAAGAGCGCGCCGTTGCGGCGGCGCTTCTCGCCGTGGACTAAAAGGGCGCCAGCGCCATATGAACAGCCATGAGCAGTAACTTCGATCACGCGCGAGATCTGGTTTATGGCCAGGATCGCGATCGCTATCTTGCGGCGCTTTTTGCGGCTGAGGCGACGCGTCCCGGGCTCTTGGCGCTTTATGCGTTCAACACCGAGATTGCCCGTGTTCGCGATCTTGTCAGCGATCCCCTTCCTGGCGAGGTCCGGCTACAGTGGTGGCGCGATTTTCTTCAAGGCACGGAACACGGCGCCGCAAACGCCAATCCCGTGGCAGCGGCGCTTGCTGAGACGGTCGAACGGTACCAGCTGCCCAAAACCGCGCTTGTCTCGATGATCGATGCGAGGGTTTTCGACCTCTATGACGATCCGATGCCGAGCCTGAATGATCTGGAGGGCTATTGCGGCGAGACCGCATCGGCGCTGATCCAGCTGGGTGCGATCATTCTCAACGAGGGCGCGGACCCGGGCACAGGGGAAATTGCCGGTCATGCCGGTGTCGCCTATGCGCTCTGTGGTCTCATGCGCGCCTTGCCCTGGCACGCCGCACGCGGTCAGATGTATCTGCCAGCGGACCTGCTTGCGCGCCATGGCGTCGAAACGCAGGCTGTATTCAAGGGTGAAACAACACCGGAACTGATGGCTGCGCTTAATGAGCTTCGGTCCCACGTGCGGCATCATCTTGGCCGTGTCCGCGCATCGGTTTCGCAAATCCCTGCCAATGTTGCGCCCGCATTCCTGCCGCTGGCGCTCGTTGAACCTTTCCTGAAAAAGATGGAAGCGCCCGGCCACGACCCACTCAAAACGCCGGTCGAGCTGTCGCAACTGCGCCGCCAGTGGGCGCTCTGGCGCGCCGCGCGCAAGTCGCGTTTTCATGTCTAATTTTGCAGGATATTACGATCAGAAAGATGCGGAGGGAAACTATCCGTAACCTTGGCTTTAGGTCTTCCTGTTAAGCGTAACCTTCGAGTCTTCTGCGTGGTCAGCTTCCTCGCAAATCTTGAGGGTATCCATGGGTCCACTTGCTCCCACTTCCAGCTTTCGAAATGCAGTCTCTGCATTTCTCTTTTTCGGAATCCTCCTGACGGGATGGTTTCCTTGGCAGTCGGACAATCTGGCTTTTGCCCAGGAGACGGCCGCGAAAGACGACCAAGACGATCAATCAACCGATGATGAAATCGTTCTCGAGACAACTTTCGATCTCAAAACCTATCTTCGAGAAAACCCTCTTGCGCCGCCGGATACCAGCAGCCCGCGTGCCAGTCTGGAAAGCTTTATTTTGCTTATGAACCAGGCGGAGACTGTCTGGCGTGATGTGAGGATAAAATTTTACGAACGCAATGAGCGCTTTCTGAGTGATACTGAGGAGTTGAAACTCCAGCAGGTTCGGGCTTTGCTCGACAAAGCTAGCGGTGTTTTTGATCTGTCGGGTATTCCCGAGACTGCGCGAGATCGTGCTAGCCTCGAAATCGTACTACAGTTTCAAGAGATACTCGATCGGATCTATCTTCCGAACATAGAGGATGTTCCGGGAGCTGCCGCGGGATCGTTTCTGAATTCCAAGGCTATTGCCGAGTTGCCTGAGCGTTGGACAATTCCCGGGACTGATCTTGTCTTTGAGCGGACTAGAGTTCCGGGGGCAGGAAGCCGGTTTTTGATGACTCGAGAGTCCGTCGCGCAGATTCCCGAAGATTATGAATTGATCAAGGCTTTTGCGCCACGCACTGACAATGGTGACGATCTTTACGCCTATTATATCTACACGCCCGGTAATCTGGTTGCGCCCAAATGGTACAATATGATTAGCGCAGGCCCGTCGTGGCTCGGTCGTCATATCTTATCCCAGGCCTATTGGCAGTGGATTGCATTGGTACTGCTGACGGTTATTGCTGTCTCGCTACCTGTCTTTCTGTCCCGTTGGGGCCGGATGCGCGCAGTTCCTGTTCTGGAATCGCGTCGTCGCCTTCGCTCTCTTCAGTTGCCGATTCTGATCATTGGAACGATCCTGGCCTATCGATATTTGATCGAGGATCAGGTCAATATCACGGGTAACACGATGGTTGCGGTGGGAGCCATCTCGACGGCTCTTGTCTGGACCTGTCTCGGGTGGCTGGTTTATCGCATAATCGACCTCGCCAGCGTCTGGATCATTCGTACTCCGGTGGGTGTCGGCCAACCTATGGATTCCAGTCTTCTGTTGACGGCTTTGAGGCTGTTGGGACTTGCGGCTGCCTTGATCATCACCGGATATGGGGCGACCCGTATTGGCATACCTGTTTATGGAGTGATCGCTGGCTTGGGCGTTGGTGGTCTGGCTGTTGCACTCGCAGCCCAGCCTACTTTGGAAAATCTGATTGGCGGCATTATTCTGTATGCTGACAAAATGGTGCGGGTGGGAGAATTTTGTGAATTCGACGACCTGTCCGGAACTGTTGAGGCGATTGGGATACGCTCAACGCGTATTCGGGCGCTGGATCGTACGATAATTACGATCTCAAATGCGGACCTGGCCAAGCGCAAGATCATCAATTACAGCCGTCGGGATCAATTTCTACTGCGCCACACGCTCGGACTTCGTTATGAGACATCTGAAAGTCAGATCTCTCAGATCATTGAAGCGATACGCAGCTATTTGGAAGCGCACGAGATGGTTGCCGAAGCGCCTTTGCGTGTACATTTTGTTGGCATGGCCGCCTATACGCTCGATGTTGAAATCTACGCCTATATCAAAACGAGCGACAGGAATGCGTTCTTAGCAACGCAAGAAAGCATGCTGCTCAAGTTCATGGAGATCGTGCACAGTTGTGGCGCAGATTTCGCGTTTCCTTCTTCGACGACCTATCTGGCGCAGGATGGCGAGCAGGAGGTGTCTTGGCCACCTGCTTCGCCAAAGCGGCAACAGGATACAGCTACGGGAGATCGTCAAACAGCTGCTTAGGATCAAAACCAATTCAACAGGAAAGAGACCCGATCAAGCTTGTTTGACTTATTCCGCAGCCTGCGGCGGTTCGAATGCCAAAATCCAGCCTTCGAAATCCTGCTTCGCGCGCTGGGTCATCGCGCCTTTCTTGGCGCGTGTCTTGTCCTTGCCCTTCAGCCGTTTGCCATCTGCATCGGTTTTGGGAGCTTCGATCGGCGGAAACAGGCCGAAATTGACATTCATCGGCTGGAATGACCGCGGCGAGCCTTGCTCCGTCTCACGGGCAATATGGCCCCCGGTGATATGACCAAGAAGAGCGCCCATGGCGGTTGTCTCCGGCGGGCTCTCGAAGGATTGTCCGAGCCGTTCTTTTGCAGCGAACAGACCGGTCATGCATCCGACGCTGGCCGATTCCACATAGCCCTCGCAGCCGGTGATTTGTCCGGCGAAGCGCAAACGCGGCTCAGCTTTAAGCCGCAGGCTGCCGTCGAGAACCTTCGGCGAGTTCAGGAATGTGTTCCTGTGCAGGCCGCCGAGGCGGGCAAACTGGGCATTCTCTAGGCCGGGAATCATCTTGAAGATGTCTCCCTGCGCGCCGTACTTCAGCTTGGTCTGGAAACCGACCATGTTGTAGAGCGTGCCGAGCGCATTGTCCTGGCGAAGCTGAACCACAGCATAGGCTTTGACATCAGGGTTATGTGCATTGGTCAGGCCCATTGGCTTCATGGGGCCATGGCGCAGTGTTTCCCGGCCACGCGCGGCCATCACCTCGATCGGCAGACAGCCGTCGAAATAAGGCGTGTTTTCTTCCCATTCCTTGAAATCGGTCGTGTCGCCTTCGATCAACGCATCGATAAAGGCATCGTACTGTTCCTTGTCCATGGGACAGTTGAGATAATCCTTGCCGGTGCCTCCTGGTCCAACCTTGTCGTAACGGGATTGGAACCAGGCCTTGGACAGGTCGACGCTTTCGAAGTGAACGATCGGCGCGATGGCATCAAAGAACGCCAGGGCATCTTCACCGCACCGCTCGAGCACGGCTTCTGACAGGGCTGGAGAGGTGAGCGGGCCGGTTGCGACGATGACACTGTCCCAATCTTCCGGGGGCAGGCCAGAGATCTCTTCGCGTGTGACCGTGATCAGGGGGTGGTCTTCCAGCGCCTTGGTGACAGCATCTGAAAAGCCATTGCGGTCAACCGCAAGTGCGCTGCCTGCAGGAACCTGGTTCGCGTCGGCGCAGGACATGATCAGGGAGCCAGACCTGCGCAACTCGTGATGAAGCAGGCCGACAGCGTTTTGCTCGCTGTCGTCAGAGCGGAAGGAATTGGAGCAGACGAGTTCTGCCAGACCTTCTCCCTGGTGCGCATCGGTCTTGCGCACGGGTCGCATCTCGTGGATCACGACCGGGATGCCCTGGCGCGCGACTTGCCAGGCTGCTTCCGAACCGGCGAGGCCGCCGCCTATCACATGGATGGGGTTCATTCTTTCGTCCTTCGGGAGTAATTGGCCGCGGGGTTTCGAGCTTGCTCATGTCAGCAAGGCTTGAAACGGCCTTCGCCGGCGCTTTTTCATGGCCCTGATTACAGTCTTGGCTCGCCTGCGGCAATGCCATCGTGCAAAATGACCAAAGGGAATGGACCGTATGCGCGACGGGGCGCAGAGCGGCGAGGGCCGGGGGAAAACTGGATGCGTATATTTTCCAGCAGATTTTGGATCGCGCCAGCGCTTCTGTGTCTCGGGCTGATGCTCGCAGGCTGCGCGGGGCAGGCCAACGGTGACGCCAATGGCTGGTATGATGGCAGCAAAGGCCTCGCACCCAAGGCAAATCGCATCTACGTCTGCCATGGCTTTGGCTGCGCCTATAAGACACCGGTCGATTTCTCGGCCCGGGACCTTTCCCGTTTGCGCTCTATCCTGGCATCAGGACGTCGGTCACCGGCAGGCGAACGCAAGGCGATTGCAAAGGCGGTGCAGTGGCAGGAACGGCGGGTTGCCGGCACGGTTGGGTCCGCCAAGGATGTGGGCGGGCTTGACATGCAAAATGCTGGCGTCCGTGGGCAGATGGATTGTATCGACGAATCGACGAACACGAACTCATTGCTGCTGGTCGCGCAACGGCACGGCTATATCAAGCATCATACGGTGAGTTCGCCAGTTGCTCGGGGCTTTTTCCTGGACGGCAGATACCCGCATGCGACAGCGACCGTTCGGGAAAAGAAAAGCGGCAAGGTCTACGCGGTTGATTCCTGGCCCGATTCGAATGGAAAGCCGCCAAGAATTTCCGAACTCTCCGTCTGGATGTCGCAGCGTTCAGGCTGAGGCTCAAGGCCAACTGAGGGTCTTAAATAGAAAACGCCTGCCGGTGGGAGGATCCGGCAGGCGTTGTTCTGCTCCGCGCTGCAAGCGGAGCGCACCAATCGGTTCCGTGGGAGGATCGGAACCGACGGGAGTCTTTAGCGCATGGAACCGCGCGCGTGACGGGCAATGTCTGCACGGCTAATGCCGAGGTCATTGAGTTCACGGTTGGAGAGCTGGGACAGCTCATCATAGGTGGTCCGGAAACGCTTCCAGTTTTGGTATTTGCGAACAACGGTATCGAGCATCGAAGTGGCCTTTCTATCTTTATGGCCATGGCTCCGCGGATCGGCGTCTGGCCCGTTCAAATCTTATGAGGGGTAGATAGGCCAGCATGATGCATTGCGGTAGAGGCCAAAACGCAAATCTGTTCTGCGTCCAACGCAGGTCATCGATTGTATTAATGTTTGAGCCATAGATAAAAATCCGGATACCGAACGTGAAAATAGATCCAGGTGTGAAAGCAACAGGCGTCCGGACATAAAAATACCGCCAAACCTTAATCAAGGCGGCGGTCTCGAATTTGCGCGAATACTGCGAAGAGATATCGGTTCAGTGCTGAATATTGAAACTGAGGCCTAGAAAAACGAACGCCCACCAGCGGGAGGAGGTGCTGGTGGGCGACGTTTTGACTTGGCGAGACTGGGAGGAGGGTGCCCCGCCGGTGTCACACGTCCCGGAGCCTGGGAGGAGGTGGCTCTTGGGGACGCGATCTCTATTAGACTGCGTTACGGCGCGCTACGAATTTGATCTCGTTGCGGTTGATGCCAAGGTCACGCAGTTCGCGCTGTGACAGGCGAGAAAGCTCATCGACGGTGCGACGGTACTTGACCCAGCTGCTGTACTTGCGAGCGACGTTGTCCAACATCTTACTGATCCTTTATACGGCGTCGCAACATTTATTTGTGCGCCGCGTCATCAATCTGATGAAGAAGATATAATTCGAGGGTCGAAATAAAAGAAGCGCAAATAGCGCATGACTGTCATGCGCTCAGTGCAATGCAACATAAGACTGTCACAAAAATGCGCAATTGAACAAATATTTTGCAATAGAAACAGGTATCTACCGCAAATTGCTGCATTGCGATATTACTCGGCTGCATCGGTGGCTTTTAGCGGCCGACGGTCGAGAAGCTCCGCAAGGAACTTGCCTGTGTAGCTGGCTTCGACGCGCGCGACATCCTCCGGCCGGCCGGTGGCGACAATCGTTCCGCCGCCATCCCCGCCCTCCGGGCCAAGGTCGATGATCCAGTCGGCTGTCTTGATCACCTCCAGATTGTGCTCGATGACCAGAACGCTGTTGCCCTGGTCAACCAGCTCATGGAGAACATCCAGCAGCTTTGCCACATCGTGGAAATGAAGACCTGTGGTCGGCTCATCCAGAATATAAAGGGTGCGTCCGGTCGATCGCCGTGACAGCTCTTTCGCCAGCTTTACCCGCTGCGCTTCACCGCCGGAAAGCGTCGTTGCCTGCTGTCCGACCTTGATATAGCCGAGGCCGACCCGCGCAAGGGTTTCCATCTTGTCGCGAACAGAGGGGACTGCCGAGAAAAAGCCGGCGGCTTCCTCAACCGTCATGTCGAGCACATCGGCAATCGACTTGCCCTTGAACTGGACCTCAAGGGTCTCGCGATTGTAGCGCTTTCCCTTGCAGACGTCACACGTCACGTAGACGTCTGGCAGGAAGTGCATCTCGATCTTGATGACGCCGTCGCCCTGACAGGCCTCGCAGCGTCCACCCTTCACGTTGAAGGAGAACCGTCCAGGCTGATAGCCGCGCGCCTTGGCCTCCGGCATGCCCGCAAACCATTCACGGATCGGGGTGAAGGCGCCCGTATAGGTTGCCGGGTTCGAGCGGGGTGTTCGCCCGATCGGGGACTGGTCAATGTCGATGACCTTGTCCATATGTTCCAGCCCGTCGATCCGGTCGTGTGGCGCAGGGTTTTCGCGCGCACCGTTCAGACGCCGCGCGGCCGACTTGAACAGCGTATCAATCAGGAACGTCGATTTGCCGCCGCCGGAAACACCGGTGACACAGGTGAAAGTGCCAAGCGGCACATCAACGCTCACATCCTTGAGATTGTTTCCCCTTGCACCCACCACGGACAGCTTGCGCTTCTTGTTGATCTTCCGTCGCTCGTCCGGCTGCGGGATGATCTTGGCGCCGGACAGATACTGCCCGGTCAGGGACTTGGGATTGGCCATGACATCAGCCGGTGTGCCGGTCGCGATGATCTCGCCGCCGTGTACGCCGGCGCCAGGGCCCACATCCACCACATAGTCTGCGGTCAACACGGCGTCCTCGTCATGTTCCACGACAATGACCGTGTTGCCGAGGTCTCTGAGATGTTTGAGCGTCTCGATCAGTCTTGCATTGTCCCGCTGGTGCAGGCCGATCGAGGGCTCATCGAGAACGTAAAGAACGCCCGTCAATCCGGAGCCGATTTGGGAGGCAAGGCGAATACGCTGACTTTCCCCGCCTGAAAGCGTGCCGGAAGAGCGGGACATGCTCAGATATTCCAGCCCGACATCATTGAGGAATTTCAGCCTGTCGCGGATTTCCTTGAGGATCCGCCCGGCGATTTCTTCCTGTTTTTGACTTAACTTTTCCGGCAGCTCATTGAACCAGAGCGCTGCATCACGGATGGAAAGTTCGGTTACCTGGCCAATATGCCGGTCGGCGATCTTGACCGCCAGGGCCTCGGGTTTGAGCCGGTAGCCGCCACAGGCCGGACAGGCATGGTCCGACTGAAACCGCGCAAGCTCCTCACGCACCCAGTTTGATTCCGTCTCGCGCCAGCGGCGCTCGATGTTGCCAATGACACCTTCAAAGGCCTTGGCGGCGCGGTAGCTGCGCACGCCGTCATCATAGACGAATTCGATCTTCGTCTTGCCCGTGCCGAACAAAATGCCGTCCTGAGCTTCCTTTGGAAGGTCTCTCCAGGGCGTTGCCATGGAGATATCAAAATGGTGGCAAAGGGCCTCAAGTGTCTGATTGTAATAGGGGGATGTCGAGCCGGTTTTCGCCCAGGGCAGGATCGCACCCTCACGCAGGGATAAAGATTGATCGGGCACGACTAAATCGGCCTCGAACGCCAATTTCGTCCCCAGCCCATCGCAAGTCGGGCAGGCGCCAAAAGGGTTGTTGAAGGAAAACAGCCTCGGCTCGATTTCCTCAATTGTGAAGCCGGACACCGGACAGGCGAATTTTTCCGAAAACACCAGACGCTCGTGGGTCTCGTTCTGGTTCTGCAAAACAGCACCTTTTGCGGGTGCCTCCAGAGGCTTGTCCGCAAACTCGGCGATCGCGATTCCGTCAGCCAAACCAAGCGCGGTTTCGATGGAGTCTGCCAAACGTCCCGCGATATCATCGCGCACGACTATTCTGTCCACGACTATATCAATGTCGTGCTTGTATTTCTTGTCCAGAGCAGGTGCTTCGGAGATCTCGTGGAAGGCGCCGTCGATCTTGACCCGCTGGAAGCCCTTCTTCATCAGCTCGGCGAGTTCCTTGCGGTACTCGCCCTTGCGCCCGCGCACGATCGGCGCCAGCAGGAAGAGCCGCGTGCCTTCTTCAAGCTCCATGATCCGGTCAACCATCTGGCTCACCGTCTGGCTCTCGATTGGCAGTCCTGTCGCCGGCGAATAAGGGATGCCGACGCGCGCGAAGAGCAGCCGCATGTAGTCGTAGATCTCGGTCACCGTGCCCACAGTCGAACGTGGATTGCGCGAGGTCGTCTTTTGCTCGATGGAGATGGCGGGAGACAGGCCGTCGATCTGGTCGACGTCCGGCTTTTGCATCATCTCGAGGAACTGCCTGGCGTAGGCCGAAAGGCTTTCGACGTAGCGCCGTTGACCCTCGGCATAGATCGTATCGAAAGCGAGCGAGGATTTGCCTGATCCCGAAAGGCCGGTCATGACGATCAGTTTGTCCCGCGGAAGGTCCAGGTCGACGCCTTTCAGATTGTGCTCGCGGGCCCCGCGCACGGATATAACCCGGGTCGGGTCAAATGCTGTGGCGCCGGAGCGGCTTCCTGAGGCGTTTTTGGTCATGCGGTAAACGTCCCTGATGTGACCGGTCGGGCGATGTTTGGCGCGGTCAATTCAAATGTGTGGGGTCTGCTCACGTTAGGAAACGGGCAGAAAGGTTCGATCCTGTCATTTAACGACGACCAGATCGCGTCGTTGCCTACGACGCATATAGCAACTTAGATCGCCTGCGCCACCATGGCATACGCGTATGAGATGGCTTCGATCCCCCGTTAGCCAACAGGCGCAGCACAAAAACCATCCTACGAATGGGAACATATGTGGAACGAAGCGGGCCGTGCAAGCAGAAAACGCTCTGCATCTTACACTTCCTGACAATTCCTGCTAAAGAAAACAAAAGAAGAACATTGTGCCTTTGAATTTGGCGCTTGCTGTTCGAAGTCTCTCGAGACAGGCGGCGGCAGGGGCTCTGGGAGGCAGTTCTGACCTGAGGGATCTGTTTGTCGGCTTGCAAAATACCCAGCACCTTGTGGAAAAGGACGTCTGGTGCGGGAAAACATCCCGCGACGACTGCCCGATCGGTCTAGGTTCGGGGGAATAACAGGAGCGAAGGATCGGCAAGCAGCGCCGCCGCGTCCGCACGTTGGCCAAGTTTGGCCTTCTGCGGACAGTGCGCACAAGCTGCAGGGTCGATCACGGACGAAGGAGTTTGCGTCATGGCGGGTAGCGTCAACAAGGTCATTCTGGTTGGAAACCTGGGAGCTGATCCCGAAATCCGCCGCACGCAGGACGGGCGCCCGATTGCAAACCTGCGCATCGCGACGTCTGAAACCTGGCGCGACCGCGGAACCGGCGAGCGCCGGGAGAAGACAGAATGGCACCGGGTCGTTATCTTCAATGAAGGTCTGTGCAAGGTCGCCGAGCAATATCTGCGCAAGGGGTCCAAGGTCTACCTCGAGGGCCAGCTTCAGACCCGCAAGTGGCAAGACCAGTCCGGGCAGGACAAATATTCGACTGAGATCGTGCTGCAGGGCTTCAACTCGACGCTGACCATGCTTGATGGCCGCGGCGAGGGCGGTGGTGAAGGCGGTGGTGGCTACGGCGGCGGATCAGGCGGTGGCTATGGTGGCGGCTCTGGCGGTGGCGACTATGGCGGTGGATCCGGTGGTGGTTCTGCCGGCGGATCCGGTGGTGGCTATGGAGGCGGCGCCTCTGGCGGCGGATATGGCGGCCCGCAGGGCGGTGGTGCCGGCCCTATGGATGATGAAATTCCGTTCTGATTCGACAATTCAGGTAAGAATTGGCCGGATGGGCATTAGCCTGTCCGGCTTTTTTGCATCTGGACGGCTGCCACTCATCGCTGGAAAGCGCCTCTGACCGCGGCATTTGGGTCACAGCATCGTGAAGCCGGCTGCTTGTTGTCATAAACGCCCTTAACCAACTGACGTGCATTGGTATAGTAAAGACGTTGAAGTTGGTTGTCGAAGCTTGCGTATGCGTTTGGCGTCGTGCTGCGGCAGGATCGGAAATGAGTGGGCTGTTTCCGGTTCGAAACTGAAAAAGTGAAATGCGGTCGTGTCGGGGCAGGCATGATGCGCGACAAATATTTCTAGATGAACGCCGTTTTGGCCGGCCATTTCAGGCTCGGCAAACGGCCTTTCGATCAAGGCGAAACGAAATGAACAGCTTGGCACCATGTGACCTGACAAAAGCCCACAATGTGCGAGATGGAGAGCCGCCCGAGGCTGGCCGCCGAAACCGGCTCGCCTCTGCCTTGCTTGCCAGCGTCCTGTCCGTTGGCGTTTCGGGTGTTATGCTGCCCCTGTCGGTCTCCGACGCAGACGCCCAGGGCCTCTTCCAGCGCCTCTTCAATCCGGAAGGTGCACGCCTGCGTGAACTCAAGGCGAAAGAGGAGCTGGAGCGCAAGAAGGCGATCAAGGTTCGCGTCTCCGCGCCCAGATATTTCACCTACAAGCCCGATCGCCTGAAGAGTGTGTCGCTGGCCGATCTGTCCAAGGTCAACACTGCTGCGGTTGAGGCACCGGCGACGGATGCTGGCACCGGGCAAGAGACTGTCAGCGAATTGGACAGCGCCTCAATCGTCCTGACCCCGTTCGATGAAGCGCGTCCTGCTCTCAAGTCCATGTCGATCGAGGCTTTGCCGGAAGTGGCGGAAGGCCTGAAGGCGTTTTACCGCGAGCACCCCAATTTCGTCTGGATCCAGGACGGTGCTCCGACGCCCAAGGCGATGGAAGCGCTTCTGGCGCTTGCAAGCGCCGCGGATTTTGGTCTCGACAGCACGGATTACCAGGTCGCATTGCCGGATCTCATGGGTCTTGCAGGCGCCGAACGGGATGCCTCAGTCATGGCATTCGAAATGCAGCTGACGTCTGCGGTCATGACCTACATTCTTGATGCCGAGCGTGGCCGTGTCGATCCCAATCGGATTTCCGGCTATCACGACCTGCCAAGACACAAGCCAGACTTGGTCGCGGCAATGGAGCAGATCGTTTCGGCCGCCAATGCGCAGGCGTCTATCGAAGGCCATCAGCCCCAAAGCGCGCACTTCAAGGCTCTGAAAGAGGAGCTGGCCGAACTGCGTGCCCAGGATCAGGAAGAAGACCGGATCGTGATTGCGCCGGGCACCTTCCTTAAGCCGGGCAAGACCAGTCCGGAAATGAAGAATGTTGTCGCTGCCATTGAGAAGAACGGCAGTGATGGGCTGAAGCTGGAACACGCCGCAACGCTCGATGCCTATCAGGACGGCGAGGACTACACGCCGGAACTGGTTGCTCTTGTGAAGTCCTTCCAGAAGGAAAACGGTCTGTCCGCAGATGGGATCGTCGGCAAGAACTCCATTCGGGCCATGGTTGGGGTCACCAATGAAGCCAAGATCTCCAAGGTCGAACTGGCCATGGAGCGCAGCCGTTGGCTGCCTGAGGAGCTGGGCGCGCGCAAGGTCTTTATCAACCAGCCCGCTTTCACCGCGACTTATACAGCTCCGGGTGAAGATCCGCTGTCCATGCGGGTTGTCGTTGGCAAAAAGTCCAATCAGACCAACTTCTTCTACGACACGATCGAGGTGGTTGAATACAACCCTTATTGGGGCGTTCCCTATTCGATCATCGTCAATGAGATGATCCCGAAGCTGGCCAAGGATCCAAGCTATCTCGACCGGTCTGGATACGAAGTGACGACTGTCAGTGGCAAAAAGGTCTCCTCGGCCAGCATTGACTGGTATTCGGTGGCGGCCAAGAAATCTTCTGTGAATGTTCGCCAGTATCCGGGGCGCAGCAATGCGCTTGGTGAGGTCAAGATCCTCTTCCCGAACAGACATCACATCTACATGCACGACACACCGTCCAAGAGCCTGTTCAAAAAGGACATGCGGGCATTCAGCCATGGCTGCATCCGCCTGCATGATCCAAAGGCCATGGCGGCCGCTGTTCTGGGCAAGTCCAAGGATTATGTCTCGACGCGGATCGGTCAGGGCCAGAACGCTCAGGAAAAGGTCGGTGGCGATATTCCGGTCTATGTTTCCTATTTCACGGCCTGGCCGAATATGGACGGCGAGATTGATTACTTCGCCGATGTCTATGATCGCGATCGTTTCCTGATCAAGGCACTTGAGGCGACGGACAAGGCACGCGGATAAGCCCGCAGTCCACAAGAACGTTCCCGTAAAATGAGAAAGGCCGCGTCCCAATCGGACGCGGCCTTTTTTTGTGGCGGTATGCCTATCTGGCTTCGGCAGGATGCTGTCTTAAGACAGACAATCGGTCATCGAATCCGCCGTTTTACGCAGCAGGGCCTCGTAGAGACCCGGACCATTTTCAAGGCCTGTACCGAGGGGATCAAGAATGGCGGTCTTGGCGTTGGATCCCTCCAGGACGACGTCCACGAGCTTGGGTGTGAACTGAGGCTCGGAAAAGACGCAGACAACACCCAGGTCCTTGATGGTCTCACGGACCTCGGAAATCCGGTCGGCGCCGGCAGGGGTTTCCGGATTAAGCGTGATGGCGCCCGCTGCCTGGACCGAGAAACGGTCCTCAAAGTAGTGATAGGCATCATGGAACACGACAAAGGGACGCCCACGAACGCCGGCAAGTTCCTTGTCGATCTCCGCCGTCAGCTCGGTGATCCGCTTTTTCATCGCATCTGCGTTCGCCGCATATGCACCAGCGTTTTCCGCATCGTTTTCCGCAAGCTCTGCCGCGATGACGTCAATCATTGCCAGAGCATTGTTTGGATCGAGCCAGATGTGCGCATCCGTCCCATCGTGGTCATGGTCATCATGGCCCGCGGCATGGTCGTGCCCTTCGTCATGGTCGTCATGACCCTCGGCGTGATCATCATGTTCATCATGATCGTGCTCATCACCGTCTGCATGCTCCTCGTGCTCGTCGCCATGGTCGTCATGATCATCGTGACCATGCGCATGATCATCATCATGGTCCTCGTCGTGCTTGTCATCCGCATGCTCATCATGATCGTCATGATCATCGTGATGATCTTCTTCGCCGTCCTCATGATCGTCATGGTCATGTGCGCCGAAGCCGCCGCTCGTGCGATAGGGCAGGAGTGTCAGTCCGGGCGCTTCCATGAGCTCGATGACCTCTGCATTGCCCGCGACGGACGTCAGGGCCTTGGCAAGGGCCGTCTCCAGACCTTCACCGACCCAGAAGACGAGATCCGCATCCTGCAGCTGGGTCGCTTGTGAGGGTTTCAGCGCGAAGCCATGCGGTGACGCGGCACCATCGATCAGGATGTCAGGCGTTGCGACGCCCTTCATCACACCTGATACCAGGGAGTGTATTGGCTTGATGGTCGTCACGACACGCGGTTCGGCGTGGGCAAAGGATCCGGCCAGAAGTGTGGTGGCAAACAGACCTGCGGCGACCAGGGCTTTTCTACCGGGCAGCTTCGCGAAGCGGGGATTTGAAGCGGACAAGGGACTCTCCAACGAATGTCACGTTATTTCATAACATGTAACTAAGTAACATCGCGGGCAGGTGTTCGCAAGGCGGAGATTATTCGAATCGTGCGCGTCTTTCCGTCGCGACGACTCTTTAAAAGACGCCTGGATCAGAGGGTAATTTCTGGTCGATCTGGAGGACGATTGCGGTCACTACTCATACCCCTTGGGGTTCTTGCAAACCCAATTCCAGGTGTCGTGACACATGGCTTCCAGATCTTTCTGCGCCGTCCAGGAGAGCTTTTCATCCGCCTTGCTCGTGTCGGCATAACACTCGACGACATCGCCTTCACGGCGCGGCGCGATCGTGTAGGGGATGCTCTTGTTGGAAGACCGTTCAAACGCCTTGACCATCTGCAGCACCGAATAACCATTGCCCGTGCCAAGATTGACGGTCAGGCAATTGTCCGCACCGGTCAGATTGGCAAGCGCTTCGTGGGCTTTCAGGTGCCCTTCCACCAGGTCGACCACATGGATGTAGTCGCGAATACCGGTGCCGTCGGCAGTGTCATAGTCGTCGCCAAAGACAGAGAGCTGCTCGCGCCGGCCATCAGCCACCTGGGTGATAAAGGGCATGAGATTGTTAGGTATGCCGAGCGGGTTTTCCCCGATCAGACCGCTTGAATGGGCACCGACAGGGTTGAAATAGCGCAGGATCGTGAACCGCCACTTCGGGTCGCTCGCCGCCAGATCGCGCAGCATTTCCTCGACCATAAGCTTGGTTCGCCCATATGGGTTGACCGGGCCAGTCGGGTGACTTTCGGTCAGAGGCAGAAACTGGGGTTCGCCGTAAACCGTTGCGGAAGAAGAGAAAATCAGCCGGTGAACACCAACGGTCTCCATGGCGCTCAAAAGGCTGTGGGTGCCAATGACGTTGTTCTCATAGTACTCAAGCGGCTTGGCGACGGATTCGCCGACGGCCTTGAGGCCTGCAAAATGCACGACGGCGGTGCATTTGTAGCGGGTCATGATGTCTTCGAGGGCCGAACGGTCACGAATGTCCGCCAGTTCGTATTTGACCGTCTGCCCGGTGATCGCCTCAACGCGTTTCAGGCTTTCTGAGCGGGAATTGCTCAGGTTGTCAACGACAACGACATCGTGGCCGGCTTCCAGAAAGGTGACGCAGCAATGGGACCCGATATAGCCAGCGCCGCCAGTAATCAAAATTGTCATTCTAAAACAAACCCTTGGGCACCAGAAAACGGAGCATTTGTAAAACCGCCGAGAGCAAGTGCCGAACCGCGCCGGCGCCGATTTTCAGCTGTGCCGCAAACTTATTGCGCAGTCGGCAGGTTGCCGACAAGGGTTTTGATCTGGGAAATCAGCCCATTGCGTTCCTTGGAGCCGTCTGCAGCATAATTGAGGTTCTTGAACAGGGAGGTCAGTTCGGTGAAGGACTTGCGCACCGAATCCTTGTCGTTGAACGCGAAATCCCGCGTTGCGATCTGATAGACCAGATCGAATGTTTCCTGCTGACGGGCAAGAGGCGCTGACGCATCAACATCGTCGAATGCATCCTGCTGAAGGTAGACCATATCCAGGAACAGGGCCTTTTGCTGAACGACAAAGTCGTCCGTCGAAATGCCTTCTTCGCCTGTGACCTGCATCATTCGGCTGATTTCGTCGCCTCGTCCGAGCAGTTCAATCATCTCCTCAACACGTGCGACCCAGTCCGGGCCAATGTTCTCCTGATACCAGTCGCCAAGCTGTGCGTGATAGCGGGACCAGGACAAAAGTGGGTCGACGGCCGGGTAAAAGCGCTTGTAGGCCCGCTCGGCCGATAGACCGAGGAACGTCTTGACGGTGCCAAGGGTCGACTGGGTAACGGGTTCCTCGAAGTTGCCGCCGGCAGGAGAAACGGTGCCGATCATGGTCAGGCTGCCGGTCTCGCCCTCGGCATTGGTCAGGACGCCGGCGCGCTCATAGATGCCCTTGATCGCCGAATCCAGATAGGCCGGGAAGGCTTCTTCGCCTGGAATTTCCTCAAGCCGGCCAGAGGTTTCACGCATGGCCTGCGCCCAGCGCGAGGTACTATCTGCAATCAACAGCACGTCAAAACCCATCTGCCTGTAATATTCGCCGAGCGTGATGCCCGTGTAGATCGACGCCTCGCGCGCGGCCACCGGCATGGACGAGGTGTTACAGATGATGACCGTTCGATCCATCAGCGTGCCATCGCCGGATGGATCGGACTGTTGCGGAAACTCGGTGATCGTCTCCACGACTTCACCCGCACGTTCACCGCAGGCCACGACGATCACGATATTGACCGCGGAAAACCGCGAAATCAGCGACTGCAACACTGTCTTTCCGGCGCCGAATGGACCGGGAATACAGCCCATGCCGCCGCGTGCAATCGGGAAGAACGTATCGATCAGGCGCAAGGTGGTGATCAGCGGCTCGGAGGGATAGAGCCGTTCACTCTGACCGGCTGAGACCATGGCGTCCGGTATGGCGCGGCGAACCGGCCAGTGCTGGACCATGGTCAAATCCCGTGTCTGACCGCGATCATCCTTCAGCGTCACAACGATCTCGTCGATTGTGTAGCTGCCTTCGCGCACACGCTCGACCGACCATTTTCCCTTGAGCGAGAAGGGGACCATGATCCGGTGCTCAAAGCGCCCCTCAGGCACCTTGCCAAGCACATCGCCGGCCCGGACCTGGTCGCCGGATTTTACCGCCGGTTCGAAGGACCACTTGCGGGCTGTGTCGAGCGCATTGGTCAACACGCCTCGCGGCAGGAAAAATCCGTGCTGAGCGGCGATATCCGCAAGAGGGTTTTGCAGGCCGTCAAAGACGGTGCTCAGAAGGCCAGGTCCGAGGGCGACCGACAGCATCTCGCCGGTCTGGATGACTTTGTCGCCAACCCGCACACCGCTTGTGCTTTCAAACACCTGGGCTTCTGCCGTCTTGCCGCGCACACGCAGCACTTCGGCCTTCAGATACTCCGTTGGACGGCCTTCACGTTCAGGTCCGTGGGGAATGATGTAGACCACCTCGTTCTTGATCAGAGGGTGGTCTGCGAGCGGTGCAAGCGTCACCAGATCGTCCTGGACGGCGATGATCTCTGCGCTCGGGTCTGGCAACGTCACATGGCTGGTCATGAAAGGACCTCCTCGGGGCGCGGGTTCTCGCGCGCGGTATCTGCAGCTGTTGGGGGCGTCAGGATGTCGCCGACAAGGGTTTCAAGACGTTCACGCGCTGCGTCGGTGCTGTAGCGCGACCAACGCTCGACGATGACCCAGCGCAGGACGTAGATGACGATGGCCTCGAAATCGAAATCATGACCGGCGCCATGGTGGTCCAGTTGCGAAAAGACTTCGCCAAGCACGAGACGTTCCATGGCGATGTGCTCGCCGGCCTGGATCAGCCGGTTGGCCTCGGATATCCAGGGCATGAAATGCGACAGGCCGAAACCCGGGTCTGTCCAGTGGGTCTCAATCTGGCGGCACCAGCGCCCAAAGCCCCACTCGGATATCGTTCCGGCATCCTCTTGCCCGTCATGCCGGAGCCGAAGTGCCGCGATCGCCGTGCGTGTTTCCATCCGGGCGCGAACAAGATCCTGAAGTGTCGGATTGTCCTTCAGATCATCAATGACCACTCTCGCCAGTCGAATGACGTCCTGGTCATTTGCAAAGCGGGCAACGCCCGACCATGCCGTCACCTCGATCACCCGGTTGAGCAGGCGTTGGTGTTCGGGCGACAGCATCTTGACGCGCTGCTTCAGACGAAACTCTGACAGCGGCACCTTTGCCTGGGAAAACAGGCTCCCAAGGTGCGGCAGGCTGGTGGCGAGGGTGATATAGCGGAAGCGCTCGGACATGGGCTTAGCGAAGAACCCCTTCCATGATCGCGCGCAGACGCGGTTGCAGGTGCTGGGTCAGAAGCGAGGCAATCGCTTCCGTGGTCAGATCGATGCTGACGTCCCGGTCCTGAACCTTGATCTTGATCCCGTCAAAGCCGGGCGCGCTGGAAAAAGTTACGCCCTTGCGCAGCACGTCACCGGCCAGCGCGATGGCGAAATGGGTGAGGGTGCCGGGCTCCACCGCTTCTGGCGACTGCTTCAGCTCCTCGAACGTCACGATGCGATCAGGCAGGCTGATCTCGATCTTGTCGTGCGCGCCGATGGCCGCCGCTTCGTGCGCCTTTCCGGCCATGGCGATAATGAGCTTTTGCAGAAAGGCCTCATCGCTGAGGGTCGAGGATACGAGGCGTCCTGCTTCGTCCTGTATTCGGCTTTCGAGTTCATTGCGTAGATTGAGCACAAGATCGCGTGCCGCGATCTGCAGACTGTCGCGGGTGGCGGCCTGCTCCTTTTCCGCCTCGGTCCGCGCCTTCGTCAGGATTGCGTTCGCTTCGGCTTCCGCGCGCGCGACGATGTCATGCGCCTTGGCTTCCGCGTTGGCCAAAAGGGCGTCCGCCTCGGCCTGGCCTGCCGAAATGCCCTCGCTCTTGAGGCGGTCGATCAGGGCCTGGACGCCGGCACCTGCCGGATTTTCTGCGGCTGTCAGCTTGTCTTGCTGGGTCATCAGGGCCTCCTAGCCGGGTATGGATCCGGCAAGAACCAGGGCGAACACCAAGGCGAAGACTGAAAAGCCTTCCAGCACTGCCGCCGGCGCAAGCGAAACGCCGAAAATCTCGGGCTTGGCCTTGGAGGCGTGAATGGCCGAGGCGAGAACCTCGCCCTGGCGCACGCCGGTGAAAAGCAAGGCAAAGCCGGAGAGAATCCCGATGCCGAATGTGGCTGCACCGATTTCCGCCGTCATGGCGTCATGCTGCAGGGTGAACATGATGACGATGCCGTAGATCACCTGCGAGGACGGCATCAGCGAGACGCCGATGAACCGGCCATAGCCGCCATCCGTATCGAGCATCGCACCGATTGCGGCGCTGCCGCCCAGGGCACAACCCCAGGCGCTTCCGATGGCTCCCAGGGCGACCGGTGCGTATAGCCCGAACCATCCAAGGGCGAGTACGAATTCGTTCACAAGCCTGACTCCTCTTTCTTGAACGGACGGAAGGGCGTGCCCTCATCCTTCAAACCCCAGTTGAAAAATTCGATGACATTCAGCCTCAGGCCATGGACGACGCCCGCAATCAGCCCGAGGCCTATGTTGATGGCATGGCCAACGGCCAGCACCATGATCGCGATCAGGAGGCCGATGCCGGGCACTGCGTGCAGCAGTTGACCCGAGAGATCGTTGATGGTTGATGCCAAAGAAGCCGCCGCCAATCCGAGTGCGAAAAGACGCATGTAGCTAAGCACATCGGAGAAAATGTTGACGATTCTCGCCAGCCCGGCAAAGGCATCGAACAGCCGAAGCCCCGCACTCTTGATCGAGTCCACCTTGCGGTCGCTTGCGAAAAAACCGACGCAAAGCAGGCCCGCAACGATCATGACCGGGCCGAGCGTCGCGAACAGCGTTTCGGCTCCGAGGAATGTGCAAAGGCCGCCGATGGCGACAAGGGACCATCCGATCGGAACCGCGCGGTCGCTCATGCTGCTGCCGTGAAGGGCGCGCACCACATTGGCCAGCGTGATGTGAACGACGCCGATCGTGAGCGTGATCTTCATCATGGTGTCGACATCGTCCAGCTGCATGACCTTCAGCTGCGCCAGCAGGCTGCCTGGCGGCGGTGAAATGCCGAAATAGCTACCGGTGAGCACGCCGAACGCCGTGGTCGAGACCATCAACCACACGGACATGGTCCACATCCGCAGAGCTCCAGGAGATGTGCCGAAGCGCTTTTTAAACAGATAGAGCGCGCCAAGCAGCAGCAAGCCGTAGCCGGCGTCGGTCATGATCATGCCGAAGAAGAGGATGAAGGACAGATAGACGATGATCGACGGGTCCCAGTCCCGGTAGCCGGGCGTCTGATAAAATTGGACCAGATCTTCGCCTGCCGCGAGAGAGGGCGGGTTTGCGAGAAGCGTTGGCGGGTAGTCGTCCTCCGCCGGGTCCTCGATATGGGCGGCAATGCCAAGTTGCTTACAAAGCGAGCTGATGTCGGCTTCTTCAGCTGAGGGAGCCCAGGCCTGCAGGACAAAAATGCGTTCGTCGTCTGCCGTCTCCAGAGCCGCGCGTCCGCGTGCGGCCCGATCCCGGGCATCTGCCAGATGCTGATCCAAAAGGCCGCGCCATTTTGTCAGTGCATGGCGTTCCAGTTCCAGGCCTTCAAGGCGGACTTCAGTTTGCTCCAGCCGGTGTTCCAGCTCTAAAAGCGACACCTCGCCCACATGAACGCGCGGCACGGGCATCGCATCAAGCGGTGGCTCGTCAGGATCCAGCAACACCACATAGGCGCGGTACTTGTCCTGATGAACGATTTCCATGATCTTGTCGGACGGATCGATGGCCTTAAGCTTGGCGGTCGGGACCACATAGAACCAGAGCCGGTAGTCGCCGATTTCCGACAAATCAGCGAAATCAAACTGCCCCCAGGGCCGCACGTCCTTGATCCGGCGAACCAGCTTCGCGCGCTTGTCCTCGCAGGCCTTGAAATTGGACTTGTTGAGCAGCGTTTGCTCGACAATCTGAGGAAGGTCGAAGTCGTCGGGATCAGTGGTTGGCCGGCGCTGTGCCGGCGCGTCAGTAAGCCACCGGAGCGCTTCAACCGCTTCACGGCCTGTACCGCTTGGAATCGCCTCCAGATCCCGCTGTGCTGGCGTCAGCGGAATAAGGTGGAAGCGACCAAAGGCCTGCGTCGCCTCCAGAACCTGCTCCTTGTCCTCCAGGATGCCGATCAGGCTGACCTTTTTAAGCGCCGTGATGGTCATAGCTCGGCCATCCTTTCTTCGGCGGCCCGTGCGGCGGTCTTGCGCTTCGAGATCTTGGCGCGCACGACGGCATCGCGTTCCGCGTCGGCCATGGCCATGCGGATTTTCTTGATGTTCTTCTCAGCCTGGGGGATCAGGACCTTCTCGAACAGGTTGACCCTGCGCGAGATGACCGCCTCCGCCTCGATCAGCAGGTCCAGCCTCTCGCGCGCCACGTCGCGCTTCAAGTTGAAGGTGACGAGGTCCTTCAGGGCCTTGACCACTGGATCGACCCAATGCGGCCGTGCAAGGCGCGAGTAAGGCGCTGTCTCGATTTCAACCTCACCAAGCGTTGGCAGGATCGTGCCTGACAGGTTCTGACTGCCGCGCTCCACGTTCTG
Organism: Roseibium polysiphoniae; assembly: GCF_014842925.1. GTDB lineage: Bacteria > Pseudomonadota > Alphaproteobacteria > Rhizobiales > Stappiaceae > Roseibium > Roseibium polysiphoniae. The sequence continues at coordinate 29,956 of NZ_JACYXJ010000008.1, read as the reverse complement.
GAGGCTAATCAGGCCATCGAGGGGAACCTGTTCATTGGCCAGCATGGGAATGCTGTCGGCAATCTGGCTGAAGAGCTGAGAGTATTCCTTGTCGAGCCGTGCAACGGCCTCCTTTGCCTTCGCGCGCTCGGCCATCATCTGCAACCGCTTGAGCTCAAGCGACGGCAGAAAACGCCGGAACTCGGCGAGCTGCGACGTCTCGCGGGCCAAAGAGGACTTGTTGAGCGCAAGCTTTGCCATCAGGCTGCTTCCTCAGGCGGTTCCGTGGTTTTGAGATCTGTTTTTTGCGATCCCGTCTTGGGGAAATAGGTATCGATCAGACCCTGTTTCATTAGCAGCTGGCCCGGCTCGAAACACTCCGCCAGTGTTTGCCAGCAAAGGTCGAGCGCTTCCTCCAGCGGCATCGAAACGTCAATATCCATGAAGCGCTCTCGGAACAAGGTACCGAATTTCAGGAGCTGATGGTCATAGTCGGACAGCTCAAACGCCATCGACTGCTTCTGTTCGGCGTCCCGGGCACCGGAATAGAGGCGGATCATCGTGTTCATGATCTGATTGTGGTCTTCGCGGGTGACCTTGCCGATGACATGCTGCTTGAGGCGTGAGAGCGACCCGAATGGATCCAGGACGCCACTGTGCAGATAGAACTGCCCCTCGGTGATATAGCCGGTGTTGTCGGGCACCGGATGGGTCAGATCGTTGCCCGGCATGGTCGTGACGGTCAGGATCGTCACAGAACCGGAGCCTCTGAAATCACAGGCTTTTTCATAACGGCGTGCCAGCTGCGAATAGAGATCGCCGGGGTAGCCGCGGTTTGCGGGAACCCGCTCCATGGCGATCGAGACTTCCTTCAAGGCGTCAGCAAAGGCGGTCATGTCGGTCATCAACACAAGGACGCGCTTGCCTTCCTCGACCGCGAATTTTTCAGCCACTGCCAGCGCCATGTCCGGCACCTGCAGGCGTTCGACCACAGGATCGGAGGCCTGATTGACGAACATGACGGTTCTGGGGAAAACGCCGGCGTCCTCGAACTGCTTTCGGAAGAAGGCGTAGTCGTCGAAGATCAGCCCAAGCCCGCCGAAGATGACAATGTCGGCATCGGCCTGGATCCCGATCCGCGCGAGAAAGGCGTTATAGGGTTCCCCGGAAACGGAGAAGATCGGGATCTTCTGGCTTTCAACAAGACAGTTGAAGATATCGATCATGGGAACATCGGTGCGGATCATGCGCGAGGCTAGAACACGCTTCATCGGATTGGCCGAAGGCCCGCCAATTGGCACTGTTGGATCACCGGAAAGACCAGGGCCGCGGTCGATCGGCTGGCCGGCGCCATCGAAGACCCGGCCGAGAATATTGTCGGAATAGGTCACCTTGGCTGCTTCTCCGAGGAACCTGACCGACGCGTTGTTGGCCAGTCCCTTGGTGCCGGAGTTGACCTGAAGCGAGACCATGTCGCGGTCGATGCTGATGACCTGGGCAAGAGACGTTGAGCCGTCCCCGGTCTCCACAAGGGCGAGATCGCCGAGACAGGGCCGACCCTCGCTGGCCTTCCGATCCGCAGAAACCTTGATCCGGATGATGTCGCCGACAATATCGACAATCCGGGTATGGGATACCAGCATCGCTTTCCCCTCTTTCTCCGGCGCTCGCTGATGCCCAATGGGCGCGAGCCTCAGGAGTAGCTTAACTCGATCTGGCCCCGCTTTGGGCCAGAAATGCAATCAGCCGTGGTAGGCGATCTCTCCAGCGTCCACGGCGATGGTTGTTCCCTTGGTGCCGGCAATGGCATCCGCCACATCTGCAAGGGCGCAGATGATGCACTTCTCGCCGGTGGCCCTCGCAAAATCCTGTGCTGCCTCAACCTTCGGCCCCATGGAACCGGCCGGGAAATCAAAGGCATCCATGGCATCTGGCGTTGCGCGCTGGATCGCCTTTTGATCTGCAGTGCCCCAGTCCAGATAGACAGCATCCGCATCCGTGGCCATGACAAAGACATCGGCTTCAATGTCTTTTGCCAGGAGCGCCGAACAGCGGTCCTTGTCGATCACGCATTCAACCCCGGTCAGCTTGCCATCCGATCCATACATGGTCGGAATTCCGCCGCCGCCGGCGGCAATGACGATCGTGCCTTCCGAAAGCAGCCAGCGGATCGGGCGGACCTGGAAAATCCGCTTGGGCAAGGGCGAGGGGACCACACGGCGCCATTTGTCGCCGTCCGGCTTTACGCTCCAGCCTTTTTCCGCGGCCATCTTGTCGATGGTTTCCTTGTCGTAGACGGGGCCGATGAATTTGGTCGGATCCTGAAAGGCGGAATCTTTCGGGTCGACCTCGACCATGGTCAAAAGCGTTGCCAAAGGCTTTTCGATCGGCAGAAGATTGCCGAGCTCCTGCTCGATCATGTAGCCGATCATGCCTTCGGTCTCTGCGCCAAGAACGTCGAGCGGATATTCCTCGACTTCCGTGTAGGCGGCTTCCTGAAGGGCCAGAAGTCCGACCTGGGGCCCGTTGCCGTGGGTGACCACCAGTTCTTCCGCCGCACCGATGGGCGCAAGCGCTTCGGCGGCGGTGCGCGCGTTCTCACGCTGGTTGGCCGCGGTCATCTCCTGACCCCGGCGCAAAAGCGCGTTGCCTCCAAGGGCGACCACGATCCTCATGGTCAATTCCCCAGCGTCGCGACCAGAATGGCCTTGATCGTGTGCATGCGGTTTTCAGCCTGCTCGAACGCGACATTCATGTGCGATTCAAACACTTCCTCCGTCACTTCCATCTCGGAAATTCCGAACTTCTGGAAGATGTCCTCACCGACCTTCGTGTCCCGGTTATGGAAAGCGGGCAGGCAGTGCATGAACTTGACGTTCGGGTTGCCGGTGCCTTTCATGACGTCCATGTTGACCTGATAGGGAGTCAGCAGCTTGATCCGGGTTTCCCAAACATCGGCGGGCTCGCCCATGGAAACCCAGACATCCGTGTGGATGAAATCAACGCCCTTGGTGCCTTCGGCAACGTCCTCGGTGATCGTCAGCCGCGCGCCATATGTGTCGGCGGTTTCCTGAGCGGTCTTGATCAGGTCCTCGGTTGGCCAGTTCTCCTTGGGCGCAACGATACGTACATCGCAACCCATGATCGCGCCGAGCATCATCAGCGAGTGCCCCATGTTGGAGCGCGCATCGCCGAGGTAGGCGTAGGAAATCTGCGTGCGCGGCTTGTCCGCGTGCTCGACCATGGTGAGCATGTCGGCCAGCATCTGGGTCGGATGCCAGTCGTCCGTCAGTCCGTTGTAGATCGGCACACCGCTGAATTCTGCCAGTTCTTCGACCATCTTCTGGCCGGAACCGCGAAACTCGATGCCGTCGAACATGCGACCGAGGACACGGGCCGTGTCCTTCATGGACTCCTTGTGGCCAATCTGGGATCCCGATGGATCCAGATAGGTGATGTGCGCGCCCTGATCGTGGGCTGCAACCTCGAAGGCGCAGCGCGTACGTGTTGAGGTTTTTTCAAAGATCAGGCAGATGTTCTTGCCGTTCAGAACCGGCTGCTCGGAGCCTGAATATTTTGCCCGCTTCAGATCCCTTGCGAGATCAAGCAGGTAAAGCATCTCCCGCTGGGAGAAATCGAGGATCTTGAGATAACTGCGACCTTTGAGATTGAACGCCATTTTATCCTCCGTTGGCTTTTTGAAAGCCCTGTCTGAAAATCAATATGCGGGATCGCGTGCGATGGGGCAGGTCATGCAATGTCCGCCGCCACGGCCCCGGCCGAGCTCGGAACCGGAGATCGTGATGACCTCTATGCCGGCCTTGCGCAAAAGTGTGTTGGTATGGGTGTTGCGGTCGTAGCCGACGACCACACCGGGTGCGAGCGCCACCACATTGTTGCCGTCGTCCCACTGCTCGCGTTCGGCCTGGAACTCGTTGCCGCCCGTGCCGATCACATGCAGGTCATCAAGGCCCAGCGCTTCCTTGTAGACATCAAACAGATGTGCTTCCTCGCGCCGAACATCGACGGCCTGATTGTCGTCACCGGGACGTAGGCTGTAGCAGGTGATCTCGTCGACCACCTCGCGGAACGCCGTGACCTTGTCGTGATCAAGGCAGGAGAACACCGTATCGAGGTGCATGGCCGCGCGGCTCTTGGGCATGGCACAGGCAATCACCCGTTCAGCGCCTTTCTTGGCAAAGAGATTTTCGGCAACCTGTTGCACGGCCTGGCGCGTGGTGCGCTCGCCCATGCCGATCAGGACGACACCCTTGCCGATCGGCATGACGTCGCCGCCTTCCATGCTGGCATGGCCGAAGTCCTCATCGCTGTCGCCCCACCAGATCTGGAAGTCTTCGTCCGTGAACATCGGATGGAACTTGTAGACCGCGCGCTGATAGAGCGTTTCGGGCTTGCGGGCGGGCCAGAACATCGGATTGACCGTGACTCCGCCATACATCCAGCACGATGAATCGCGTTGAAACAGGGCGTTCGGGATCGGGTCCAGGAGGAATTCTGTAGACGCGATCGCCTGCTTGGCCAGGGGCGTCTGCATTTCCTGCGGCAGATCATAAAGGGTGATGCCGCCCATCAGCAGGCGGGCCAGCTTTTCGCCGGGCAGCTCGTCCAGCCAGGGGCGCATGCCACGGGCAAAGCCGGGCCCGACCAGATTGTCGGTGATCCGCCGGTCCAGCACGAAACGCCTGCCTTCGGGAACCTTGTCGAGCATTTCGGCCAGAAGGTCCTGGATGTCGAAGACCTCGACATCATGGGCTTTCATCTTCAGGCGGAAATCGTCGTGATCGACCCGCGCCTTGTGGACCCAGAGCACATCATCGAAGAGCAGGTCGTGACAGTTTCCCGGTGTCAGGCGTTCATGAGCCAGAGATGGCCGGGAGACCATGACCTTTCTGAGCTTGCCGATTTCCGAATGTACACCGAGCGCCGTCATATCAATCTCCAATGGCAGGATTGTTCGAGCTGGAAGACGCGTCGTTGCGCGCTTGTCGCCAGCGGATCAGGGCGTGGACCGGGACGCCGGCGAGGAGCAGCAGGAAGCCGAAAAACACGACGTCCGCGCCCGAGCCGTAGACCGCCCAGATGGAATAGAGAAAACCGACCGCGCCAAGTCCGACGATGCCGGCCAGCCCTGGATCGTTCAGACTGTGTCCGCGCACGACCCGGATCATGATCTCGGCGACGGCGCAAAACGCATAGGGAACCAGACTTGCCATGGTCGCGAGCAGGATGATGAAGGTGAAGGCTTCCACCAGTCCCTTGGAAAAATTCATGATCACGAGCGCGCTTGCCAAAAGGTTCGACACCACGAGTGCATTGGCGGGCGTGCCGCGATCACTGACGCTGGCAAATTCTTCCGGAAAGACCCGGTCGAGGGCAGCGCCATAGGGCACCTGGCCGGACAAGAGTGTGAAGCCGTTCAAGGTGCCGAAGGTCGAAATGATCGCGCCCAGCGCAATCAGCACGCCGCCGACCGGCCCCCACATGGCCATAGCGACATCGGCGAGCGGTGCAGAGGAGGTCGCCAGAAGGTCCTTGGGAAGGACGCCGATGGCGACCACCGTGACGGAGATATAGATCACGGCGGCAAACAGCACGCCGATGATCGTCGCCCGAGGGATCGTGACTTCGGGCCGGTAGACGTTGGCGGACGGCACCGTCGCTGATTCCAGGCCGAGGTAGGCCCAAAGGGTCAGGGCAGCTGTCGCGGAAACAGCGGCATAGTCAGACAGTTCAGAGGTGTTGACTGGCGTGAAGTGGCTTGTGTCCAGCCAGGCCCATCCCAGAATACCAAGCGCCAGCAGCGGCAGGACCTTCAGGACCGTTGTCAGCACCTGAACGAAGCCGGCGCCCTCGATCCCCCGGATGTTGATCATTGTCAGGAACCAGATTGCGGTTAGGGCAACGCCCAGCCCGTAAAGGTTGTTCTCGCCGACCGCCGGAACCACGTAGCCGATGTATCCGACAAAAGCGACGGCTACGGCCGCATTTCCGGACCAAAGCGCGATCCAGTAGCCCCAGGCTATCAGGAACCCGGCAAAGTCGCCGAAAGCTTCCCGTGTGTAGGCATAGGGACCGCCGGGCCGGCTGGTCAGCCGTGCTAGGCGGCCAAAGATCAGTGCGAGGGCAATCGCGCCGAACGAGGTCACCACCCAACCTGCGACGGAAATTGCACCGAAAGGTGCCAGCGCCGCCGGCAGCAGGAAGATGCCGGAGCCGATCATGTTGCCGACCACCAAGGCAATGCAGGCGATCAAGCCAAGCTGACCGGACCGCCGGGGTGCGGTCTCGTCGCTGCTTGCAGATGTTTGCATGCCGATTGGCTGGTTCATCGATTGCCCGTGAATTTCAATTTCCATTGTGTTTGATCAAGTGGCAGGTGTGTTCTCGGGCGCACTCTCAGGCGCTAACGCTGAGAACGATCATGATCATCACCGCGAGGATCGCGAGCAGGGGCCAAGTGAAACGCAGCCATTTGTCGTAAGGCACGCGCCCTATGGCAAGGCCGCCCATGACGACCGCAAAGGTCGGGTTGACCAGGTTCACCAGGCCATTGGCCGATTGATAGGCTGTCACAACCACGTCGCGAGCGACATTTGAGAAATCCGCGAGCGGCGCCATGATGGGCATGGTCAGGACCGCGAGACCGGAGGACGACGGCACGAAGAACGAGAGCGCAACCTCAAGCCAGAACATCACATTGATGAAGGCAATGGTCCCGAGGCCGCTGACCGCCTGTTCCGACCAGAAAAGGATCGTGTCGGTGATCTTGCCCGCATCCATCACGACCACGATTCCGCGCGCCACGCCGATGATCAGGGCGACACCCAGAAGGTCTTTCGCACCGTCAATGAATGTGTCGACAAACTCATGCTCGCCCATGCGTGCCACGAAACCGACAAGGATCGCAGCCGCTAGGAACAGGGCCGACATCTCGCCCATCCACCAGCCGAGCACGGAAACGCCGTAGATCAGCAGCGCAAAGCTCAGCACGAAGATCGTCAGGACGATCTTGTGAGTGGCTGTGAAGTCCAGCAGGCCGTCCTCGTCGCCGCTTTTGAGAAAATGGGCGCGGTTCTTTTCGCGCATGTCAGCGACAAGGGAGTGAGCCGGATCCGCCTTGACCGCCTCCGCGTAGCGCATCACCCAGAACACGCAGGTCAACCAGCCCAGAACAAGGATGATCGCGCGCGCGGCAATGCCGTCGGTGAAGGCGATGTCCGCAGCATTGGCCGCAATGACTGTCGCAAAGGGGTTGATGGTGGAGCCAAGTGTGCCAATGCCGGCACCGAGCATGATGATCGCGACGCCTGTAAGGCTGTCGTAGCCGGCACGGATCATCACCGGAATGATCAAGGCGTAAAAGGCGAGGGATTCCTCTGCCATTCCGTAGATTGTGCCGCCTGCCGCAAAAAAGGCCATGAGGATCGGGATCATCCATTTTTCCCGGCCTTTTAGGGCGGTCATCACCTTCGCGATGCCCGCGTCTATTGCGCCCGTATGGGTCACCACCATCAAAAAGCCGCCGATGATCAGAACGAAGACGGCAACATCGATGGCGTTTGCTTGGCCGGTTTCCGGATTGTAGAGGCCTGCAATCGGCGCCATGAAGACGTCGATGACGCCCTGCTGGTCGCCTTCCACGGTGTGATAGGTGCCAGGAACCGGAACATCGCGTCCAAGGCTCTCACTGAAGGTCCGGTCATATTCCCCGGCGGGAATGATCCATGTGGCGGCGGCAACGAGAACGATCAATGCAAAAAGGATCGTGAAGGCAGTCGGAAATTGAAACTTGCTCATAAAGCATCCCTCCCAGGTGACGCTTAGCGGGTTTCTTTTCAGTCTAAATTCGTCGGTATCAAATCCCGCACTTCATAATTACCCAGTACTGGATCTCGAAAATTGATCGGTGTCAAATATGACTATGAGAAAATGACGTCCGAATGACTTAAAGGAAATTTGATCAGTAGAAATACTTGCATTGATCTGAAAATTATTAATCTCTGAAATGTGACGTGGAACGCGTTGATACGCGTTCCTGCCATCAATTAGCTACCTATGGAACGCGTGAGGTGGTGATGTGACCGTCAGGTTGTGGATGAGCCGTCAGATGGTTTTTTCACGATGCTGTTCGGCCAGCCAATCACAGAACTGAAGCACTTCACGGCGCTTTTGCGCACTGTCATCAACGATCATGAAAAAGCTGCGCGACAGCGGAATCCTGTGGTCGAAGGGGGCGACGAGAACGCCTTGGGCGAGGTAGTTCTCGATGAAACTCTCTGACACGATTGCAGCTCCGGAACCCGCCGCAACCATCTGCAGTGCGATCACCGATGAATCCACTTTCGTACCGCCGATCTCCGGCATGCCTTCGAACCCGAAATGTCTCGCCATCAGGCTCCAATCCGCTTCAGAACCGATGATCTGAACCGCGTGCGCGGCGAGGGCCTCGAAGGACAGATCGCCGGCAAACGATGCAGCAAAATCCGGGTGACAGACCAGCTGTGCGAAACGGTGGCCGAGATGACGAATGTCCTGCTCGGCCCAATCTCCGTGACCGAAACGGATTTCAACATCGATGGCGTCGTCTTCGATTCGATCGGTCCAGACTGCGGTCGTAAGCCTGATGTCGATGTCAGGATGCGTGTCCTGAAACCCCTTCAAGAGCGGGGCAAGGACAAGCGCCGCATAGCTGATCGATGCGCGCACATGCACCGTCCGCTTGGCGTTTGAGGTGAACAATTCGCTGGTCGCGTCCTGCATTTCCGAAAAAGCCTTGCGGATCGGCTGTGCATAGGCGTGTCCCATATCAGTCAGGGCTACACCGCGTGCCATACGCCGGAAGAGTGGCGCGCCGAGATGCTGCTCCAACAGCTTGATCTGTTGACTGACAGCAGCGGGCGTCAGGTTCAATTCCTCAGCCGCCGCCGAAAAACTGCTGTTGCGGGCGGCCGACTCGAAGGCCCGGAGCCAGGTGACGTGCGGAAGCTGTGACATGCCAATCCATCCTCATGGGGCCATCCCGACCCGTGCTGCTTTAGCTTTAAAATATTTATAGCCTCAGTAGTCAAAAGCATTGTTTGTGTTTGGGTGTCGAATTTTGCCTTCTGCCGCCAAGAGGTTTTCAGAAACTCGGTGTCAGCGGGACGATCATGGAATTCGACTACATCGTCGTAGGTGCCGGTTCAGCCGGATGCGTTCTGGCAGACCGTCTCAGCAGATCGCCGGGGACGAGAGTGCTTGTCATCGAGGCTGGCGGCTCGGACGCCAGGTTCTGGATCAAGGTTCCGCTTGGCTATGGCTTCACCTTCTCCGACCCGAAAGTGAACTGGTGCTACACGGCCGAGCCGGATGAGGGCGTGAACGGCCGCGAAGCTTACTGGCCCAGGGGCAGGGTCGTCGGCGGGTCCAGCTCGATCAACGCGATGGCCTATGTGCGCGGTCTCAAGCATGACTTCGATGACTGGGAAACCGCCGGAGCAACCGGCTGGGGCTGGGACACCGTCAGGCAGACCTATGAGCGTGTCGAACATCATTGGGAAGGCGGAAGTGCCAGAGGCGATGGGCCGCTGCGCGTTTCCGATCTCAGCGCTCAGATGCATCCCTTTTCCGAAACGTTTTTGAATGCTGCCCGCGATCTTGGCTGGAAAACGCCAGCTGACATGAACGAAGACACCTGTGAGGGCCTGTCCTATTTCCGCAGCACTGTGCGCAACGGTTTCCGGCACTCGGCAGCCGACGCTTTTTTGCGGCCGGCGCTGAAACGCGGGAACGTTCAGCTCATCAAAAACGCACTTGTCGAGAAGCTGACGTTTTCCGGAACCCGGGCAACCGGTGTCCAGTACTGCGTCGGAGGTCAGCAACATGTCGCAACCTGCAAGGGCGAGGTGATCGTCAGTGCGGGCGCCGTGAATTCGCCGCAGCTGCTGCAGCTCTCCGGCCTCGGACCAGCCGATCTCCTGAAGGCACACGGGATCGACGTGGTTCAAAACCTCGGGCAGGTCGGCAAGGGCATGCAGGACCATTTGGCCATCACCCACCATTTTGCTGCAAACAGGCCTACCCTGAACGACCGACTGGGGACTCAGTTCGGCCGGATGATGGTTGGCTTGCAGTATCTTTTGACGCGAAAGGGGCCATTGAGCGTCCCGACCAATCAGGTCGGGGGCTTCATTCGGTCCGATGAAACCCAGATTGCGCCCAACATGCAGGTCTACTGCAATCCTGTCACGAGCTCGACCCGCGCCAAGGGCGTGCCGGAGGTCGATCGGGCATCCGGCTTTGTTCTATGCGTCCAGCCATGCCGGCCAACGAGCCGGGGAGAAGTCTCCATTCGGTCAAATGATCCGGGAGCTGCTCCACGGATCCAGCCCAATTCGCTCTCGACAGAATTTGATCGCTGGGATGCGATCCGCGCAGGCAGACTGCTTCAGAGCCTGGCGCGAGCGCCAGCCATCGCGCAGGTTACGCAATCCGCGAAAGAACCGGATATCTCGAGAATGGATGATGCCGCCCTGCTTGAGAATTTCCGCGAAACTGCCCTGACCAATTTTCATCCGACATGCACCTGTCGGATAGGGCGTGACGCAGCGGATTCGGTCCTTGATGCCCGGCTCAAGGTCCATGGCACGCAGGGCCTGCGCGTTGTCGACGCTTCAGCGTTCCCGAATGTGACCTCGGGCAACACCAATGCGCCTACGATCATGTTGGCCATGAGGGCCGCAGATCTTATTCTAGAAGATCAGGCAGCGCGCTCGCGCCAAGCCTGACAACCCCAAACTGGAAACGCCATGAAACTGGAAAAAATCGAAACCTTCGTTGTCGGCAACCCGCCGCCACGACATGGAGGCCGCTATTTCATTTTCGTCCGGCTGACAACGGCTTGCGGCATTTCCGGCGTCGGTGAGATTTACAACGCAACCTTCGGACCCGATCTTTGTGCGGCCATGGCCGTGGATGTCTTCGAGCGCCAGTTTGCGGGCAATGATCCGCACCACATCGAGAAGCTCTGGCGGCGTACCTACGGGGCGGGATTTACCCAGCGGCCAGATGTAACCGTCATGGGGGTCCTAAGCGGGCTCGAGATGGCCTGCTGGGACATCGTCGGCAAGGCCGCGAACAAGCCCGTCTATGAGCTTCTTGGCGGCAAGGTCCACGACAAGCTGCGCAGCTACACCTACCTCTATCCGCCGGAAGGGGATGTTTACCCGGATCCGGACAAGCCCAATGTCTACAATGACCCGGACCTGGCCGCCGAGGTTGCTGTGGAGATGGTCGGCAAGGGCTTTACCGCGGTCAAATTCGATCCTGCGGGTCCATATTCAATTTTTGACGGTCATCAGCCGCGTCTTGAAGATCTTGAGCTCAGCGAACAATTTTGCAAACGCATCCGGGAAGCGGTCGGAACTAAGGCAGATCTTCTGTTCGGCACCCATGGCCAGTTCACGGTTTCCGGGGCAAAGCGCATGGCGCGGCGGCTGGAGAAATATGATCCGCTCTGGTTCGAAGAGCCGACGACACCTGAAAACCCAGCCGATATGGCCGAGATCGCACACTATACGGCGATCCCCATCGCGGCAGGCGAGCGCCTCTGCACCAAGCATGAATTTGCAAGGGTTCTTGAGGTCGGAGCCGCGTCTATCCTCCAGATGAACCTGGGACGTGTCGGCGGGATCCTGGAGGCCAAGAAGATCGCATCCATGGCTGAAACCCGGCAGGCGCAGATCGCACCGCACCTTTATTGCGGACCGGTTGTTGCGGCGGCCAACATCCAGATTGCCACCTGCAGCCCCAACTTCCTGATTCTGGAAAGCATTGGAACCTTCGACGGCGCCTACATGTCCGTCTTGTCTTCACAAATCCAGTGGGAGGACGGGTACATCATTCCGCCCACGGAGCCCGGTCTGGGCATTGAGTTGAACGACGATGTGATCGCCGCAAATCCCTACACAGGCACTGAGTTGCATCTCGGAATGGCACAGGAACAAGTCGTGCCTTGATGCCGTTAAGACGAGATTCAAAAGGAAAAGACATGAAGACTCTGAACAAGTTTTACATTGACGGCGCGTGGGTCGATCCGGCCTCAACCGCGACAATGCCGATCATGAACCCGGCGACAAACAGCCAGATCGGCACCCTGACGCTCGGCAATGCGGAAGATGTCGAACGGGCTGTTGCCGCCGCGACGCGTGCGTTCGAGACATTCTCGCTGACCAGCAAGGCCGAACGGCTTGAGCTGCTAGAGCGGCTGCTTGAGGCCACGCGCGCGCGTATGGAAGATCTGGCTCAGGCGATCACATCTGAAATGGGGGCGCCAATCACCATGTCCCGCGAATCCCAGGCAGATTGTGGCGCCGGTCACCTTGAAGGTTTCATCGCGGCCTTGAAAAGCCAGGAAGAGCGCGAGACCCTGCCCAACGGCGACATTCTGACCCGAGAGCCGATTGGTCCGTGTGGTTTGATCACGCCCTGGAACTGGCCGATCAACCAGATCGCCCTGAAAGTCATCCCGGCTCTAGCAGCTGGCGCGACCTGCGTCCTCAAGCCGTCGGAGCACACACCGCTTTCGGCCACCATTTACGCTGAGATCGTTCATGAAGCCGGTTATCCTGCTGGCGTCTTCAACCTGGTTCACGGCGATGGCCCAACGGTCGGCGCGGCCATGTCCCAGCATCCTGACCTGACCATGATGTCCTTCACCGGCTCGACCCGCGCAGGTGCGTTGGTCAGCAAGGATTCTGCGGCAACCGTGAAACGCGTCACATTGGAGTTGGGCGGAAAATCACCGAATCTCGTCTTTGCCGACAGCGACCTGCCCACACGCGTTGCTGAAGGCGTCGCGACTTGCTTCTACAACACCGGCCAGTCTTGTGATGCGCCGACACGCATGCTCGTCGAACGCTCTTGCTACGATCAAGCGATCGCTCTTGCGGAAGCGGCGGGCAAGGCTCAGGAAGTGGGTGATCCGTCTAAGGAAGGCGATCACATCGGTCCGTTGTTCGACAAGATCCAGTACGACCGGGTTCAGGCCATGATCCAGAGCGGGATCGACGAAGGCGCACGCGTGCTGGTTGGCGGTCTTGGCAAGCCGGAAGGGCTTGAGGATGGCTGGTTCGTCAAGCCGACGATCTTCGTCGATGTGACCCCGGAGATGCGCATTGTCCGTGAAGAGATCTTTGGCCCGGTTCTGGTGATCATGCCCTTCGATGACGAAGAGGACGCCATTCGCATGGCCAATGACACGGAATATGGTCTGGCAGCCTATATTCAGACTGGGGATCCGGAGCGGGCCGAGCGGGTCGTGCGCCGCCTGCGCGCAGGCGGTATCCACATCAATGGCCGCAATGCGGACTATGGATCGCCGTTTGGTGGCTTCAAACGCTCCGGAAACGGTCGCGAGGGCGGTCTTTTCGGGCTCGAGGATTATCAGGAACTCAAGGTTCGCCCGCCCTTCGCGAATTGATGCTGAGAAGGGCCGCGTCAGCGGCCCTTCGGAACCACTTCGTAGCCAGGCTCTTCCGGCTCGTCGTCGGTCATTTCCGCGGGGAAGCCCGGTGCGAGGACCTGTAGTCCGGTCGCGTCTTCAAGGCGGCGGATGATGTTGGGTGACAGTTCCCGTTCGCCGTAGCGCTCGATCCCGTCGTTGAAGATGTCGATCATCACGGGATTGATGTCGAGGGCAACACCCGCGCGATCCGCAACGCTCTGGAACAGGCCGATGTCCTTCTTCACCAGATCCATGGTGAAGGAGATGTCGCGCGATCCGTTCAGGATCACCTGGCTCTCTGTCTCGTGAGAGAAGCTGTTGCCCGAGGAAATACGGATTGCCTCATAGGCGGTGTTGAGATCCATCCCGGCCGCCTTGCATGTGATCAGGGCTTCACAGCTGGCAAGCAGGTGGGCGGTGGCCAGATAGTTGGTCACGACCTTCAAGACAGACGCGGTCCCAAGATCACCGGTGTGCAGGATCCGCCGCCCCATCAGGGTGAGTGTCGGCAGGATCTGTTCGAAAGTCGCCCGGTCGCAACCGGCGAAGATCGCGATGTTGCCGGTATCCGCACGGTGACAGCCACCCGACACAGGGCAATCAACCGCCGCACCGCCGCGCTCAATCACCGAGGCACCCAAGCGCTGGACTTCTTCCTGGTCCGTGGTGGACATTTCCATCCAGATCTTGCCTTCGGTGACGAACGGCAGCATTTCCTGCATGACAGCGTCGGAGGCGGCAGGTGAGGGAAGGCATGTGATCACGGCGTCACAGTCACGCATCAGCTGGGCGGCATTTTCGGCCGCTTTGGCGCCTCGACCGACAAATTCCTGAACCAGGGCCGGATTGAGATCGTGGACCGTGAGATCCACACCATTGCGCAAAAGGCTGCCGCTGAGTTTTCCACCAACGTTGCCCAGCCCCACAAAACCTATCTTCATTGACTTAATTCCCTCAGGACTCTGACGTTTTGATTGAGTTCAATGTCTAGATTTCAGCTTTTCAGCGAAAGCGAAAACAATGGTTTTGCGGCCTGAGGCTAAACGTCATTTAAGGCTCGGGCGGCTCACCGCCTTGAAACAAAAAAGCACCCCTGCCGGAACAGGGATGCTTCGCTTTCAAACAGGTCAGACAGATTACTTCATGCCGAGCTGGATGCGCAGTGTTTCGGCCAGATCCTTGACAGTCGACTCTGTGTCTGCACCTTCGGCGACTTCGACAAGAGCGGCCGCGATCAGATCCGTCGCAGCAACGCCCTCGGCACCCGGATAGGCGTACCAGGGGCCCGCGTGATTGGCGACCTGCGTGTGTGCGGCAAGCGAGTTCGGGCTGGCTTCGTAGAAGGCGCCCAGATAGGTCTTGTCTTCGATCACCTTGGCGTTGGCCGGCGCATAGCCGGTGTTCTCAACGATGATCTTCTGGCCTTCAGGGCTGGTGACATACTTGATGTATTCCCAGGCGGCTTTCTGCTTTTCCGCATCGTCCGTCAAAAGAGTGATCGCCGAGCCACCTGTCGGGAAGTAGACCTTTTCCATGTCGGTCGCGACAATCGGCGTCGGGTTCACGGTCAGTTCAAACGCATCGCCGGCGCCTTCCTCGAAACGCTTTTGAAGCGAGGAGCTTTCGAACATGATGCCGAGCGTGCCCGCCGGCAGCGCCTGACGTGCTTCGTTCTGGCCATATGGCTTCATGCCAGCTTCCTTGACGAAACGCTGGTAGAGACCGGCAGCCTTCATGCCTTCTTCGCTGTCGAAGGTGATGTCGCTTTCGTCTTCCGTCATCGGACGGCCACCATGGGCTCCGAGCAGGGACTGGAAACGCCAGTCGTGGCGGCCAATCCAGACACCGTCGACATTGTCACCAAGCGCGTCGATCTTGGCAGCCAGCTCAATAACGCCGTCAAATGTGGACGGGAAATCGTCCATGGATCCGCCTGCCTGTTCGACCAGGTTCGGGTTGACGTACATGACCATCGTGGAAGCAGATGTGCCAAGTGCGTGCTGCTTGCCCTCGTAGGAGCCGAGCGATAGCAGAGCAGGTGTGTAACCCATCTCCGCAGCCTTGTCTCCGATGAAGCCGTCCAGAGGCTGGGTCAGGCCACGATCTTCAAGAATGCGCCAGCGGTTGAGGCCGACGTAGGCGACATCAGGCGCAGTGCCGGCAACGGCTTCGCGCAGCAGACGCTGGACGCCATCGGCATAGCCCTCGGCTGGACCATCAAGGGTGATCTTGATGTCTGGATGCTGTTCCATGAAAGCAGCCGCCAGCTTGTCCTGGGTTTCTGCCCAGATGGTCGGGATTGCGTAGTGAACGCGGATTTCGGTTTGCTCGGCGCTTGCGGCGGTCGCCACAAGGGTCAAAGCAGCGGCATAAAACATCGATTTCATATCTTTGAAGCCTCGAAGAATGTTGGAAACATAGGCACGGTTGGGTCCGCGCTTGTGCAGGTGCGTTATGGCGGTCATCCCTTCAGGCCTCCGGTGGCGAGACCCTGGGTGAATTTGCGTTGAGCGAGAAGGAAGGCGATCACGAGCGGTGCGGTGATCAATGTGGCCGCGGCCATCAGTGGTCCGACGTCATCGCCGGACTCCTCGTCGCGAAAGAAAAGAATGCCGCGCGGCGGCGTTGCCAGATCCGGATCGGTGGTGGCGATCAGCGGCCAGAACAGGTCGTTCCAATGAGCCGTGACGGAAAAGATCGCAAAGGCGGTCGCGGCGGGCATGGCGAGCGGAAAGGCGATGCGCCAGACAATCGCGGTCTCGCTGAGCCCGTCGACTCGGGCCGCGTCGAAGAGATCGGCCGGGATCTGGGACAGAAACTGGCGGAACAGGAAGATCCCGAAGGCCGTTGGCACAAAGGGCAGGATCAGTGCCCAATAGCTGTTGAGGATGCCGATCTGCGCAAAACCGAGGAAAACCGGAATGGCGGTTACATGGAATGGAACCAGAAGCGCAGCCAGAATCAACCCAAAGAGAGCTGTTCGGCCCTTGAAGGTGCGATGGGTCAGGGCGAAGGCGCAGGGGACCGCAAAGAGGATCTGAAAAAAGAGGATCCCGGCCGTCACGATCACGCCGTTCAGCAGATACCGCGGGACATCGGTCTCGGTCAGTGCCTTGACGTAGTTCTGCCATTCGAGGCGTGAGGGGATCAGTTGAAACGTCGCGCTGAAGATTTCGTCCTGAGGCTTCACAGACAGTGAGAGCATCCAGATGAACGGCAGCAGGATGGCGAATGCCCCCAGGAGCAGGAGTGCAAGCGACGCCAATCGCCCAAGTGCGCGCGAAGCGGTCATCGGTAGTGCACCCTCCGCTCGACAAGGCGGAACTGGATCAGCGTGAGGGTCAGGAGCACCGCGAAGAACACCATGGTGATGGCGCTGGCATAACCGGCCTTGAAGTAGATGAAGCCCTCTCTGTAGAGCGCGTAGACCAATGTGTCGGAGGCAAAGGCCGGACCGCCCTTGGTAAGCGTGGCCACAGTCTCGAAGACCCTGAAGGCATTGGTTGCCGTGATCACCAGCACGAAGAGCGTCGTGGGACCAAGCAGGGGCCAGGTGACGGTCCAGAACCGCGACCAGTTGCCTCCGGCACCATCGATCTCTGCCGCATCATAAAGGTCTGCCGGAATGGCTGCGAGACCGGCCAGAAACAGGACCATATTGTAACCGATGCTCTGCCAGATACCGATCACCGCGAGCGTGTAAAGGACAAGCCCACGGTCGCTGAGCCAGTTCTGCGGCGTTCCGCCGATCGCAATTAGCGTCTGGTTGACGACGCCCAGGGATGGGTGAAGCATCATCTGCCAGGACACGGACATGGCAACGAGCGTCGCTGCAACGGGCAGAAAATAAACCGAGCGCAGGACATTCGAGAGGCGAGGGGCCCAGTCCGACATCCGGAAGAGGCCGACGGCCACCAGAAGGCCGAAGCCCACAGAGACGGGAATGACGATGGCGGCGTAGATCAGCGTATTCGTGATTGCGCGCCGGCCCAGCGTCGAGCCGAAGAGCTTGCCGTAATTGTCGAGACCGACCCAGCCAAAACTCCGGGCGCCGAATTGATAATCTGTCAGGGACAGGACCGCGACAATGGTCACCGGCACGAAGATGAAGGCGAGCAGGGCCAGGGTCGCCGGGCCGGCAAGCCAGGCATTGGTCAACGTGCTGCGCAAAGTGGGAGAAATCGGCCGCATCATGCGCCCTCCGCGCAAAGTCTCTGGCCACTGTTCGGATCAAAAAGGTGGACGCGGTTCGGCGTCACCTCGAGTTTGATTTCCGTTCCTGGCGTCGGCGCGGCGTAATCACCTGCAGCGATTGCGGTGAGTTGCTTGCCTTTGGCCGTGCGCAGCCCGAGGATTGTTTCGGATCCAAGGAACTCTACGGTCTCAAGGTGCGCTCCGAATTGACCTGTCGAAGACGGTGCAAGATGCTCTGGCCGCACGCCCGAAACGGCGCTTGGTGCCTGTGCGCGCAAGCCGGTCCAACCGTCCTCGGGGCGGAAGAAATTGATCGAATTGGCTCCGATGAAACTTGCGACCTCCATCGTGGCTGGCCGGTCATAAAGATCGCGGGGACTTCCTGCCTGCGCCACCTTGCCCTTGATCATGACGATGATCTGGTCGGCCATCGCCATGGCTTCGGCCTGATCATGGGTGACATAGACGAAGGGTTTTTCTGTCCGCTTGTGGAGCGCTACCAGCTCGGCGCGCATTCTGACCCGCAGCCGCGCATCAAGATTGGAAAGCGGCTCGTCGAGCAGAAACAGCACCGGATCGCGCACCAGTGCGCGCCCAAGGGCAACGCGTTGCTTCTGCCCACCGGAGAGACTGTTTGGCTTTCGGCTCAGCACTTCGGAAAGACCGAGGCTTTCTGCAGTCGTTTCCACCGTCGACCGGATCAGGCGCCGCGCCTCCGCACTTCCCGGGACCAGCTGGCCGACAACAGGAAAGCGCCCGAGTGCGCCGAGGTGGCGCATGGTCAGCGGCAGGGCGATGTTCTGGAACACCGTCAAATGCGGATAGAGCGCGTAGGACTGAAACACCATCGCGACGTTGCGCTCATAGGCGGTTCTGTCGGCAACATCCACCCCACGCAACAGCACTTCGCCGTCGCTCGGACGGTCTAGCCCGGACATGATCCGCAAGGTTGTGGACTTGCCGCAGCCCGATGCACCAAGAAGAGCGGTGAAGCTGCCTTCCACAATTGTGACGTCCACCGCGTCCAGGACCATTGATTGATCGAAGCGCCGGGTGACGGCTTTCAATTCCATTGCAGCTTGTCGGGTCATGTCAAATGTGCCGTATGTAAGAGATCTTACAAATAGGAGCGTTCGATGTAACTAGTGTGACAGTGGGATGCGGGCGAACAGCCTCTCGGCCATGGTCTCCATGGCTTCGTCCGCGCTCTCGACGGGCAAGAGGCCGTCGACATGGGGCGCGCCCTTAAGGCCGATCACCGGCTTGCTGAAATGAAGGCCATATGCAATTTCGGTCATCGTGCCGTAAGAGCCACCAACCGCGATGAGGACCTCGCAGGATTTGGCGATGATCATGTTGCGGCCTTCGCTCAATCCGGTTGCTATGGGCAGCGAGATGAAGGGGTTGGCCTCATGCCAGTCATGATCAGGCAAGAGGCCCACAGTTAGCCCACCTGCTTCCAGGCATCCCTTGGCCGCAGCCTGCATGACGCCGCCTTTGCCACCGCAGATCATCGTGAGAGTCAATTGCCCCAGGCGGGCGCCAATTTCCTCTGCCATGGACAGTTGTTCCAGGGTTGCCTCACGCGGACCGATGACACCGATCGGGATCTGGCGCATGTGTCCGTTAGCTTTCAGGGCCAATAGCCCGTCGAGTGGTGTGATCGCGGGAGCAGCAGCCGGGACGTCCTCTGGCATCCAGCTCCAGGTCCAGGGATCCAGGCGGCCATTGGCGCTGTAAATGGCATTGTCATGGAAAAAATAGTCTGAGGGGCCCATTGGCGTCTTTCGTCATTTTATGTAAGATAACTTACAAATTGACATTGGAAGCTGACAGTTTGATGAACCAGTTGCCATCGCTACCGGCCTTTACGGAGCGCCAGAGCCGAATTATCGCGCTGACCGAAAGCCAAGGGTTCGTGACCATCGAACGTCTTGCGGACGAGTTCGGGGTTTCGGCTCAGACAGTCAGAAGAGACATCATCGCTTTGGCCGAAGCCGGCCGTCTGCAGCGGTTTCATGGCGGCGCTGGTGCGATTGGCGAAACGGAAACCCTTAGGCTGGACCACAGCCAGAAAGAACGTGTCGCCATTGACGGCAAGCTGGCGGTCGCTCGCCAAGCCTGCGCGCGCGTGCCGGATGGCGCTAGCCTTTACCTGGATGTCGGCACCACCATCGAGTACACGGCAAAACAGCTGAATGCCCGAAGTGGATTGAAGGTTTTCACCAACAGCCTGAGGGCGGCGCTTGCTTTTGATCCAGGCCGCCATGAGGTCACAGTGCTCGGCGGGCGCATGGCTGGCAAGGACGGATCTCTCGTGGGCGAGGAAATCGTCATGATGCTGACCGGCCTGACCCTGGATTTCGCGCTGATCGCTTGTTCGGCCATCGATGAGCGCGGCAGGGTCATGGATTTTGACATGTCCAAGATTGCGGTCAAGAAAGCGGCCATGGCCGCGGCCGAAAACAGTCTCTTGCTGGCAACGCCGTCGAAGTTCGGGCGCACCGCGCTGTCGACCGTTGCGGCCCTCGACGACTTCACCCATGTGCTGACGGGTCAGAAGGATGAAGAGGCCTCCCGCCAGACCTGAGCGCTCATTAAGTCGCGCAAGGCGGTAGCTCCATTATATCCAATTGCCGAATTATGATTTCCAGATCGTCCGGTTTTCATTTCTTTTGCGATAAATAACTTTGCGCTGAGACCTTGATACGGCGTGACCGAGCCTTGCTCTGTCGTCCGCCGCGCCAAAGGACACAGTGGAAAGAGGCCAAAGATGTCACGCACCGGAATTGTAAACTATCACGTTCACAAGCCTGAACGTCAGGCGTTTCAAATCGATGCCGGTGGTGTTGCCGGCAAGATGGTGGCGCCAGAGCTGGTCGCGACCGAAGTTCCCCTCCAGGATCTTCGCCTTGAAGAAACGACCGTCTCATTCGATCAGGATGGCGTCGGTTTCATGCGCTATCCGACCAATGTTACGTCATTTTCCGGGGGCAAGGAGTGGGCGCAGGTCTACGACCGCGAGCTCAAGGACCTGCTCGACCGGGAGATCGGCGCGAAGGAGGCCGTGGTTTTCGACCACACCATTCGCGTCGATGATCCCGGTTCAGATCGCAAGCCTGCGCGCAACGTGCACAGTGACTACAGCCCGGAGGGAGCCGAACAGAGGCTTGCCGACATTCTGGGGGACGAGAAGGCCGCTGAATGGAGCAGGGGGCACTACGCCTTCATCAATGTCTGGCGTCCGCTCGAAAATCCGATCAACAGCGCGCCTCTTGGCTTCGTGCGCCCGTCGTCTGTCTCGGAAAGAGACTGGATCCTTCTGGATCTGATTTATCCGAACCGCCGGGGTCAGATCATGGGACTGGCGGCGAATGATCATCACGAGTGGATCTACAGCTCGCGCATGCGCCCGGATGAAGTTGTCTATTTCAACATATTCGACAATCGCGGACGGCCTTCCGTCGGTCACAGCGCGATCGATGTCACCGAAGATCCGGACACCAAGACCATTCGCAAGAGCCTGGAAAGCCGAACCCTTGTTCGCTTCTAGATCAGTGGCTTTAACCAGAGAGATTTGAGATGCTGGACAATCCGTCTGAGAGCACCTTCGCGCAGATCAACAAGGCCTATAATTCGGTGTTTCAGCCAGGTCGGCTGTCCGTCGGTCTTGTCGTGCCGCTTGAAACCTATGACCAAAGCGCCGTCCCGACCATGGACCAACATCTGGAGCGGGCAAAGCTTGCAGATGACCTCGGGTTTGGCGCGCTCTGGTTGCGGGATGTTCCCTTTAACGTGCCCAGTTTTGGCGATGCGGGACAGATCTATGACCCCTTCGTTTATCTCGGCGCTCTGGCCGCCAGCACACAGACCATCGCGCTGGGTGTCGCCAGCATCGTTCTGCCGCTTCGGCATCCTGCGCATGTGGCCAAAGCGGCCGCCTCTGCCGATGCCATCTCGGGTGGTCGTCTTTTGCTTGGCGTTGCCTCCGGCGATCGCCCCGAGGAATATCCGGCCCTGGACATGGGCTTTGACGATCGAGGCAAGCGGTTTCGCGACGCGGTTGACTACATCCGCGCAGTCGGCAGGAGCTATCCGGAGTTCGAAAACAGCTTTGGATCTGTGTCTGGCGGCATCGACATGTTGCCCAAACCCACCGGAGCGCGGTTGCCGCTGCTGATCACCGGAGGCAGCCGGCAGGCGCCGGATTGGGTGGCTCAAAATGGCGATGGCTGGATGACCTATCCACGCGATGCCCTGTCACAGGCCAAGGTGGTGGCGGACTATCGGCGCCGGGTCGCCGATTCCAGCCCGCAGGACAAGCCGGTCATGCAGTCGCTTTATATCGATCTTGTGGATGACCCGGATGCCGCGCCGCGTCCGATCCACCTGGGCTTTCGGTCCGGGACGAGCTTTCTGCGCCAGTATCTGAACGAGATACAGGCGCTCGGCGTCAATCACGTTGCACTGAACCTGCGGTTCAACACCGCTGACATTGAAACGACCATGAAACGTCTGGCGGATGAAATCCTGCCCGACTTCTCCAGCTGACAAAGGCAAGACTGATGACCAAGACCATATTGATTACCGGTGCGACCGACGGCATTGGCCTTTTGACGGCAGAAGTGCTGGCAGCAGAAGGCCACCTCATTCTGCTCCACGGTCGAAATGCCGCCAAACTTGAACAGGCGCAAAACAAGGTCGGTGGCCGCTCCG
Organism: Roseibium polysiphoniae; assembly: GCF_014842925.1. Taxonomy (GTDB): domain Bacteria; phylum Pseudomonadota; class Alphaproteobacteria; order Rhizobiales; family Stappiaceae; genus Roseibium; species Roseibium polysiphoniae. The sequence continues at coordinate 7,563 of NZ_JACYXJ010000008.1, read as the reverse complement.
AAATCTATCTCGCCGACATGTCGCGGCTTGCGGATGTAAACCGTCTGGCAGACGAGATCCTGGCGAAGCATGACCATATCGATGTCGTCATAAACAATGCAGGCGTTTACAAGACGCCGGCTCCCCAGACGGATCAGGGCTTAGACACACGGTTTGTCGTCAACACCATCGCACCCTACGTGCTCACCCGCCGACTGCTGACCGCGATGTCACCTGAGAGCCGGGTGGTAAACCTGTCTTCAGCGGCTCAGGCGCCCGTGGATATCGCCGCGCTGAAGGGTCAAAAGCGGCTGAGCGATATGGAAGCCTATGCGCAAAGCAAGCTTGCCATCACCATCTGGACGCGGGAAATCGCCAAGGAAATGCCCGAAGGCCCTGTTTTCATCGCCGTCAATCCTGGCTCCTTGCTGGCGTCAAAGATGGTGCGTGAGGGCTTCGGCATGGCTGGCAATGATCTTGGGATTGGCGCAGAGATCCTCTCAAAAGCGGCTCTCTCGCCAGATTTCGCGCAGGTGTCCGGCAAGTATTTCGATAATGATTCAGGCCGTTTCGCCAATCCGGAGCCGAGCGCGATGAAGGAAAAAACCGCAGCATCCGTCATGGCGGCCATCGAGGAGCTCACCAGCAAGGTGGCTTGAACCAGGCTAACCGGGTCGACGCCGCTCGCGGGCTGTGGGGCCCTGCAAGAACATTCGAACCCCACTCGCGAACCGATCTTTTGCCTTCCACTCACGTCAATTCAGATCCTTTCGGCTTCTGGGTTGGCGGCGAGTTGGAAGGCATACTCATTTTAAGGGCAGCAATAGGCCTTTGGAAACCGTGTTTTCTATTCGCCTGCAGCGTTCGACTTCTATTGCGGAATTTATATCGAAAAACGGAATACTGAAACCAATTTGAGCCAGCTTTTGGCGGTTCGGACAGTGAATTAGGTAGGGGGTACCGAAACCCCACGGAGATGTCCGATGAAATCGATGATCCTCAATTCCTATGGCGACGATGCGAAGTTTGAAGTTGCAGACGTTGCCGAACCAACCTTGAAACCAGGTCATGTGGTCGTGCGGATCGCCGCCACAAGCGTGAACACCGTCGATACGATGATCCGCCAGATGGGCTCGGACCTGCCGCTGTCACCGGATCTTCCCGCGATCCTCGGCATGGATTTCGCCGGCACCATCACCGAAGTCGGTGAAGGTGTGACTGGCTTTGCCGTCGGCGATGAGGTCTATGGCTGCGCAGGTGGCCTGGCGGACCTTCAGGGCGCGCTTGCCGAATACATGCCTGCTGACGCTCGCCTGATCGCGCATAAGCCGAAGTCCCTCACCATGAAGGAAGCCGCTGCTCTGCCGTTGGTCGGCATTACGGCCTTTGAAGGCCTGCAGCGCGCGGGGATTGCTGCGGACAAGAAAGTCCTGGTCCAGGGCGGTGCTGGCGGCGTCGGGCATATTGCCATTCAGTTGGCCAAACACTTCGGCGCGGACGTCTATGCCACCGGGACCGGTGAAAAGCAGATCTCGGCCATCGAGGGCTTTGGCGCCACAGCCATCGATTTCATGAACGAGAAGATCGCTGACTATGTTGGCAAACACACAGGCGGTGCCGGTTTCGAAGTGATCTTCGATTCTGTCGGAGGAGCCAACCTGACCAATTCCTTTGAAGCTGCGGCGCTCAACGCAAATGTGGCCACCACGGTGTCCCTGCTGGAACTGGATCTGACGCCGGCGCACTTCAAGGGCCTGTCCCTGCACGTGATCTTCATGCTGATCCCCATGCTTTATGACCACAAGCGTGAAGATCATGGCGCCATTCTCGCCCGTCTCGCAGAGATCGCAGACAAGGGCGCGCTGAAGCCGATTGTGGACGAAGTGTCTTTCGGTCTCGAAGAGGTCGGCGCTGCCTATGAGCGGCTGCTGAGCGGCAAGGCCATCGGCAAGGTCGTCATCGAGCTCTAAGGTTCAGACCTGCTGCACTGATCAGGGGAGCGCGAAGCGACGGGCGGTAAAGTCTGGACCGCTTCGCGCTCTTCTGGTTGGCGCGTTGGAAAATGTCCTCTGGATGTTCTGATTATATCCAAAATACGGATACAGAACCGAAATTCGGTTAGTTTTATTAGTGTAGGAAGAAAAATAGCTTCTCTCTCAGTGAAACACGCGGTGGCCGCGGTTTCACGCATCCACAAGACACCGGCCTCTGTCCATCACGGCGCAGACGCGGGATCCAGAGAGTGAGGACTTCCAATGGACTACGATAATTTCACGACATTTGACGTCAAGATTGATAGCGGCATTGCCTGGGTGACCTTCGATTACGGGGAAGTCAACATCCAAGGCCTTCCCATGCTCGCCGACCTGAACACTCTGGCTCAAAAGCTGGAAGCCGATGACACCATTAAGGTGGTGGTCTTTCAGTCCGCTAACCCGGAAATATTCGTCGCCCATGCGGACACCAATTTCCTGAAGGACATGTCCGGGAAGGCCGTCGCACGGGACGAGGTCAAGCTCCTGGACTTGCAAGTGGTGCTTGAGCGCATCAGCCGCCTGCCGCAGGCAACCATTGCCAAGATCGAAGGCTTTGCCCGCGGCGGAGGTCATGAATTCGCTCTGGCCTGCGACATGCGGTTTGCCGCCCGCGGCAAGGCGAAGTTCATGCAGATGGAAGTCGCCATGGGCATTCTGCCCTGCGGTGGTGGTGCATCGCGCATGGCGCGCCAGGTCGGTCTTGGCCGCGCCCTGGAAATCGTTCTGTCCGCCCGTGATTTCGATGCCGATCAGGCCGAATTCTACGGAACGATCAATCGCGCATTTGAGCCTGAAGAGATTGGACCCTTTGTGGAAGAGCTCGCCAGGCGCATCGCGCTTTGGCCATCTGCCTCGATCAATGCCAGCAAACAGGCGGTCTATGAATCCATCGACGCGCCGATCGAGGATGCTTTGCGGGCAGAAGCCTATTGGCTTTACCAGGCCACCAGCCAGACGCCGGCGCTCAAGCGGTTCAAATGGGCCGATGAGCAGGGCGCGCAATTCGACATGAACAACCAGCGCGCCTGGAGTGATCTGGTCGTCGGCATTCAGGACATCAACGACTAAGCCCACATGAGACCAGCTGCCCGTGCCCAGCACCGCCTGAAATCACCCAGTTGAACTGGCTGGTTCAGGCAGAGCAGGCGCGGGCAGCACATTCTTGGAAAGTCGTGAGCGCGCCAATGCGGCGACATGATTGGTCTGTGAAAAATGCGAAAATGGATATATCGACCAATCCATTTTCTTCCTAGCATTCCATCCAACAGGGCCTGTTCTTGAGGTGCCCGGCGAGATCACGAATTGTCAGAAAATCTCTGAAAGGGCCGAATATGCAAGTGCTGGACCGAGTCGAACTCTACCTGGTGAAAACGCCCTTGCCAGCACCGCATACGCCATCATGGATCCCAGGAACGGTCAGAACCCATGTCTCGATGTATATCGTCCGGTTCATCACCGACGATGGTGTCGAAGGGTGGAGCGGGTTTCCGGCTGCCGGACGTGAACGTGCCGGACTTGGTGATCTGCTTGCGAGCCTTTTCCTCGGCCAGGATGCCGGCGACATCGACAACCTCGCCGAGCGCATCCAGATCATGGCCGCAGGCGGCAATTTCAACTGGTGGCTCGAGCCAGCATTCTGGGACATCAAGGCAAAGACGGCAGGCCTTCCACTCTACAAATATCTCGGCGGAACCGACGACCATCTCAAGCTCTATGCATCATCGGGAGAGCTGCGAGACACTCATGCACGTCGCGAGGAAGCCGAAGCGCGGCTGGCCGAGGGTTTTGACACGATGAAAATGCGTGTTCATGACTTTGATGAAGCCGTTGATATCGAGCATATTTCCGACGCAGCCAGCTATATGCAGGGAAGAATGAAGATCTCGGTCGACTGCAATCAGGCTTTCCGGTTGACCCAGAACGGCGATGCGCCGCTCTGGTCGCTCGAGCGTGCCAAGCGCTTCGTCGATGCGGCCGCCGACGTCGGACTTGCCTGGGTGGAAGAGCCGCTGTTCGGGGAATGGCATGAGGAAATTGCCCAGCTGACAACGCATTCCCGTGTTCCCGTCGCCGGTGGTGAGCTTCATGTCATGGGCTACCGGGAGCTGGCGCGCATGCTGAAAATGGGCTGCTACAATATCTATCAGCCCGATGCCATGTGGGCCGGCGGCATTTCACAAAGCCTCAAGGTCGCAGCTCTTTGCCGGGAGCAGGGACTGAAGTTCACGCCTCATTGCTGGTCAAATGGCTTTGGCTTCATTGCAAACGCACATGTCTTCGCCGCAAGCGGCTTCGCCGCAGAGGCGCTCTTTGAGTATCCGGTTTCACCGCCGGGCTGGATCCCGGAAGGCCGCGACCTGATCTTCACGCAGCCATTCCTGCACGAAAATGGTGGCTTCAACATGCCGCAGACGCCTGGCCTCGGTTTCGAGATCGATCAAGCAAACCTGGCGAAATACGGCCGCTGTTTCTTCAAGGCCAGTCGCAAGAGCACCCACTGGATGCCCGAGGTGCTCGCAGATCTGTGAAGCGTTGTCTGAATTGCAAATCGCTATGGAGCCAGCCGGCTTCTATTTGTGATGCGGCTCAGCTTTAAAAGTTCTCGGTCGGGCTGATCGGCTGGAGCGATACACGGCAACCGGTATAGGGTTGTCGCCCTTGCACCAGCTTATGCGTGGCGAACTTTCAAGTAAGCTTATTTTAGTGAAGGGGCAAGTCAGCTTTCGCGAGCCAGTTGATCAGTAGTTAATCGATATGGAAGATTGGCCGATGACGATTGTCGACGGTCAATCCTTCCAGACGGTAACAGATGCAGAGAACAGTCAATCACCTCATGGATAATGTCATTCCAGCGATTGAAGAGTATGCTGATGCCGAATTGGCACTGAGCCGAGCTTTCCACGCTTCCACAAACAAGAATGATCCGCAGAATTGGCAGATCGAGGCGGCGGGAGCGATACGATCGGCATCGAACGCAGCCGTCGCGATAGATGGATTGACCGATCGGGCAACTAGAGAATCAGACAAAAGTAAAACCCAGATAAGAAAGGAGTTGCGCAACCTGTGTAACTTCGGCGTTGGCGGTTATCTGAGGGAGGGGGCTCATGACCGCGTGCGTGGTGTTGCGAGTGTTTACAAACACGACGAGGCGCAAGACGCCACAATACCTCTCAATTCGTCTGATGATGTCTTAGCAGTCGGTCTGGGCTTTGGATTTGATGCATACGGCGTTGGCAAATATAGTGGACCAGAGGTCTTGGTGGGACAAACGGCGGGGAACCAAAGCAAATTCATGGGTGATGTGGTCGCTGCTGTTTGTGCTTGGTTCCAACTGCTGAGCACAGAAGGCGCGGTTCTCCCAGAAAAGCCAGTAAAGGTTATCAACGTCATGGTTCACAGTGGTGCTTCAGACGAACAAAAACGATAGGAAAACTCACGAGCCGAGCGTCAAATGGGTTGTAAGGATCCCAGCTCACTGCCGACACTTAGTGAACTCGGAGCACCGGGATATCGTATAGTCGGACATTGTTGCCATCCATAATGCGGAGAGGCCGGATCTTAAAGCTCGATGATCTGATTGAGCGGTTGGGGCGGGAATATGTAGTCTTCAACCAGACCCGGAACGACTTCGGCCGGAACCCTCAGTTTGATCACGCCGAACGCGGTCAGCGCAGCAGCTCTATCACCCTCCACCCGCCGACGTGATCGTCTAGCGTGGGATTGGGTAAGCGTTTATGTTTCTTTCGATTGTTGTTCAAAATGCCGGTAAATCGAACTGTTTGCGATAGGTGAGTAACAAATTGAATGCCAAACGAAGTTGCGCGCAATATGTAACGCGCAAGAACGGTTGGCGCTAAGAGCAATTCCGGGAACATCTGGGATTTTCCGATAATTGGCGATAATCGGTCACTCCTAGCGGGCCGTGGAGAAACGGCCGCGCAACTTCAATTGGCACGCACAGGATGGACCGAGGGCGTTTCTTAAACTGCCATTTGAAAAAAGCACCTGAAATCAGTAGTCGCGAAAGTCCGACCAGGGAACTGTAAGAGCTCTTGCTGGTGCAAGTTCCCGCCTTGGATTTCTTTCGGAATTTCTACGGTTTGCAGAAAAGAGGAGACGGCTGCGTGGCAGCTTAGGTGGGAACCGTAGTGTCCGGACATTCAGTGGGCCCCACAACGCAAATGGGCCCCCGGTCTCCTTGCCTCAAAATGAGGAAAGAAGGCGTCTACAAAACTAGGGGCTATTCAGTGCATTCGGGGGTGGGGCGAAATTTCTACCAAGATTTGATTGAAAAAATTTGCAAAAGCCAATTTACTTGCAATCATTGATTGTTTGTTTTTAATTTGTAAACAAGGATGATTTGCCATGCCCTTTTCACCTGTATCTGTGGATCTGAAAGGCGAGCGAATTTCATCCAAGTTTGGTGAGATGCGCGATGGCTGCCCCCATAAAGGCATCGATATCACAAGCTCGAAGCAGAAACAGATTTTTACCGCAGGTGTATTCGGTACGGTCGGGCGTCCAACTGGGACCGGTGATTGGGGAACAATAACGGTGCATCCATTGCATGCACCGAGCGATCGAATTCAGTATTTACACTGTAGCTCTATCGCGGTTTCGCCAGGGCAAAGAGTGGTCCCGTGGAGCGTTCTCGGAACAACGGGGGACACTGCCCCACCCAACACTGGGATTACAGGAATACATCTGCATCTACATGTAGAAACAAGTGGCACCGGACCTAGCTGCTGGAAGGACCGGTTTTTTGTTGATCCAGAAAAATATCCAACGCCAGATGCCTTTCGAGGTCAGTGGCGTAATCAGTACTCCCAACAGCAGGGCCCATTATATGTCGAATATGATAATACCCTTGTAATTCAAAACTCGTTGACAAAAGGACGGGCAGGCTTCGCCCGCGCAACTGTAAAGGCCTCCGCACAAGGGTGCACATGGGTTTTTCATTTTGGCTGGGAGCTAAATGTTGTGGCTCATGAGCTCAATGGAACACTTGGTGTGACGTCACGCAACGGGACTCAAAATCGTCCGGTTTCATGTGGCATCACTGGCGGGTGGCAGGCCGTGGATGGCGAAGGGCATCTAAAGCTAGAAAGCGCTTCCACGATGTCCATCGTAGGAAACGGTCCGATCAACGGGGTTTATAATCGAGTGTCCAGTTTCGCCCCAACTTCTCCAGTACTCGAACCATTAATCTCCCCTGAGGACGGGCTGCCTTTCTTGGCTACAACAAAGTCAGAAATTGGCGGCGACTTTGACTTTTTTGAGCAACTGACTTCGCAAGACATTTTTGAAGCACAGTTTGAGAAGCGGTATCTGATGAGCGCATCTAACGCCGATCGTGACTTGTATTTTGGTGCGCTGTCTCGCTAACAATTGATCGCCCTGCTGAATGCGAGAAAGCTTTCCGAACAACTTAAATTTTTGAAAGTGCGCTTGTTGCTGCTGGTTGCCCCCTCATCACCAGTAGACGTTGGATTGAATAGGCCTTAGATTTGTAAACGCCTTCCTTCCTAAATTTGAGGTGAGGGGGCCG
>NZ_JACYXJ010000007.1 GCF_014842925.1 Roseibium polysiphoniae | reverse complement strand
CGTGCCCGGTCGCGGATTTTGACATGACCGGGCCCCATCAAGGAGGGCAAATCCTGACCACGCAACCAAATCAGCAAAAAACCCCCGATCGGAAATCCGACGGGGGTTTTCTTGCGTTGGGGAGAGGAGAAGAGAACGGACGTGGCGCTGGACAAAGTAAAGCTGCGTGGCTCGAACCTAAAACAAAAAAGAGAAAACCATTCCATGGCGCCAACGCTTTGGACGATTGGTGACCTTGCATACCTGGCCATTCTTGTGGATGCATAGCATCGGGTAAAAGGGGCATGCGAGGGAGCGTTGTCTCCTCAAGGTGAGCTGGGAGGCGGCACGTGGCAATCTATCCGTCAGAATACCCGGGCAGTCGGGCGGCCGTCGCGCCTTGGACATGTGGCAGGTGGCTCCGGACAGCTATTGAAGACGCGCGTTGATGCCGACTTTGCGACTGGCGCAGGACCCGTCTCTTCATGCGAAGACATCCGGGCTTGCCTGACATTGGCAGAAACGACTAGTTTGGCGGCCTGATGGGCGGGCCTTGAGATCGCAGGGCCGTAGATCTTTGAATGAACAAAGGACGCATAATGTACTTAGGGGTTCCTAAAGAGGTTTTCCCCGGGGAGGCCCGTGTGGCGTTGACCCCGGAGTCCGCAAAACAATTGCAAAAACTGGGCTATGATTGCCTCGTTCAAAGTGGCGCCGGCGCGGCTGCGGGTTTCTCGGACGCCGCCTATCGAGACGCGGGTGTTGAGCTGGTCGACACGGCGGAGAGCTTGTGGGCCAAAGCCGATATCATTGCCAAGGTTCGCCAGCCCGAGGATCAGGAACTCGGATACCTTGCCAAGGGCAAGACACTGATTTCCTTTTTCAATCCCGGCGACAATCAGGACGGACTCGACAAGGCGAAAGCGTCCGGCGCGAACGTCATCGCCATGGAAATGGTGCCGCGCATCTCACGCGCCCAGAAAATGGACGCACTCTCGTCGATGGCGAACATCGCCGGTTATCGGGCGGTCATTGAGGCCGGCAACAACTTCGGCCGTTTCTTCACCGGCCAGATCACGGCAGCGGGAAAGGTCCCGCCGGCGAAGGTTCTGGTCGTTGGCGCGGGCGTTGCCGGTCTTGCTGCCATCGGCACATCGACCTCATTGGGCGCCGTGACCTATGCCTTCGACGTGCGCCCGGAAGTGGCGGAACAGGTCGAATCCATGGGCGCGGAATTTGTCTATCTCGACTTCAAGGAAGAGCAGCAGGACGGGGCAGCGTCCGGTGGTTACGCCAGTGTGTCGTCGCCTGAATTCCGTGAAGCGCAGCTGGCGAAGTTTCGCGAGCTTGCTCCGGACATCGACATTGTAATCACCACGGCGCTGATCCCCAACCGCCCGGCTCCAAAGCTGTGGCTTGAAGACATGATCAAGGCCATGAAGCCCGGCTCGGTGATCGTCGATCTTGCGGCAGAGCGCGGTGGCAACGCGGAAGGCACCGTCGCCGATGAGAAGGTCGTGACTGAAAACGGCGTTACCATCATCGGCTATACGGATTTCCCGTCGCGTATGGCGGCTCAGTCCTCAACGCTTTATGCCACCAACATTCGCCACATGATGAGCGACCTGACACCGGAGAAGAACGGCCAGGTCGTGCATGACATGGAAGATGATGTCATCCGCGGTGCGACGGTTGCGTTTGAGGGAGAAATCACCTTCCCGCCGCCACCTCCCAAGGTGCAGGCGATCGCTGCCAAGCCGAAGGAAAAGCCCAAGGAACTAACGGCCGAGGAAAAGCGGGCGCAGGAGACTGCGGCATTCAAGGCGCAGACCAAGCAGCAGGTCACGCTGATTGCCGTCGGGGGTCTTCTGACGCTGCTGGTCGGCCTGGTTGCACCAGCCAGCTTCATGCAGCATTTCATCGTTTTCGTGCTGTCGGTCTTCGTCGGTTTCCAGGTCATCTGGGGTGTCAGTCATTCGCTGCACACGCCGCTCATGGCTGTGACGAACGCCATCTCCTCGATCATTATCCTGGGCGCCCTGATGCAGATCGGCTCCGGATCAATCCTGATCATTCTACTGGCGGGGCTTTCCGTCTTCATGGCCGGGATTAACATCTTCGGCGGTTTCCTTGTCACCCGGCGCATGCTCGCCATGTTCCAGAAATCTTAAGGAGGCCAGGAGATGGAATTCGGTTTCACGACCGCCGCTTATGTTGTCGCGGCTGTTCTGTTCATTCTTTCTTTGGGTGGCCTCTCGGGTCAGGAAAGCGCGAAACGTGCCGTTTGGTACGGCATTGTCGGCATGGGCCTCGCGGTGGTCGCGACGCTTATCGGACCGGGCTCAGGTCTCTGGCTTCTGTCGGTCATCCTGATCGCGGCCGGCGGGATCATCGGGTATTTCGTGGCGCAGCGCGTGCAGATGACCGAGATGCCGCAACTCGTTGCGGCGATGCATTCGCTGGTCGGTCTGGCAGCTGTTTTCGTGGGCTTCAACGCCTACCTTGAGCTAGGACGTGTCCTTGCGATGGGCGCCGAAGAGCGCGAGGCTTTGGACGGCTTTGCGGCGCTTCTCGCGCACAAGACATCTGTCGAGCAGGCCATTTTGAAGGTTGAGGTTTTCCTCGGTGTCTTCGTTGGCGCGGTGACCTTCACAGGTTCGGTTGTTGCCTTCGGCAAGCTTGCGGGCAAGCTGACCTCCAAGGCGACGAAGTTGCCGGGCGGTCATATGCTGAACGCAGGCGCTGCCGCGCTCAGTCTCGTTCTTCTGCTGCTGTTCCTGAACGGGGCCGGCATCTGGACGCTGATCCTCATGACCCTGCTTGCCTTCTTCATCGGCTACCATCTGATCATGGGCATCGGCGGCGCCGACATGCCGGTGGTGGTGTCGATGTTGAACTCCTATTCGGGCTGGGCAGCAGCGGCCATCGGCTTCTCGCTCGGCAACGATCTCCTGATCGTGGTCGGTGCGTTGGTTGGGTCCTCCGGCGCAATCCTCTCCTACATCATGTGTAAGGCGATGAACCGCTCGTTCATTTCCGTCATCTTGGGAGGTTTCGGCAACACGACTGGCCCTGCCATGGAAGTGGAAGGCGAGCAGATTGCCATCGATTCAGATGGCGTTTTCGCCGCGCTTGAAGATGCGGACAGTATCATCATTGTTCCGGGCTATGGCATGGCGGTGGCTCAGGCGCAGCAAAACGTCGCTGAACTCGCACGCCGTTTGAGAGCCAAGGGCAAGGAAGTTCGTTTCGCGATCCATCCCGTCGCCGGCCGGCTGCCGGGACACATGAATGTGCTGCTGGCGGAAGCAAAGGTCCCTTATGACATCGTTCTGGAAATGGACGAGATCAATGAGGACTTTGCCTCGACAGATGTTGTGATCGTCATCGGTTCCAACGACATCGTCAATCCGGCAGCCCAGGAAGATCCGAACTCGCCAATCGCGGGGATGCCGGTTCTGGAGGTCTGGAAGGCAAAGCAGGTCTTCGTGTCAAAGCGCGGCCAGGGCACCGGCTATTCGGGCATCGAAAATCCGCTGTTCTACAAGGAAAATACCCGCATGTACTACGGCGATGCAAAAGCCAGCCTGGACAAGTTGTTGGCCCTGTTTAGCTGACTGGGTCCCATGCCCTGACTTAGAAGTGTGTCGCCAAGGCCCCGCAAGGCCTTGGCGATTTTCTTTTTTGGCAGCAGCTATCCGAGTCCAGTCGAGGCCGGCACCTTTGCCGGGAAACTCGGCATCGAAAGATTATCTCTCTTGGATGCAGCAAGGAGCGGGCATCTTACCTCAGCCCCGCAACCGTTCCCTTCGATGCCCATCTCAGGAGGGAGATCAGGGCCAGGGGGATAAGCGTTGTGATCAGGACCGCGCAGAAGGCCATCGCCATGCCAAGCCCTGCAGATCCCTGATCGAATTGCTGCCAGATAAAGACCGCTATGGTCTGGAATCCGACCGGCGCGACAAGAAGCGAGGCAACCAGTTCCCGCGAGGCGACCGCAAACACAAGGATCATGGCGGTAACCATGCTGGGCAGAATGAGCGGAAAGACGATCCTGACAAAGGCCTTCAGAGGTCCGGAGCCGCAGACCCGCGCTGAAGCCTCCAGATTGTCTCCGAGCTGATGCAAGGACGCCGTGGCATAGCGAACCGGCTGCGGCAAGAGAATGCAGATATAGGCCAGCAGCAGGATGAACGGCGTATTATAGGGCGTTATCGGCAACCAGGGCTGGTTCCAGGCCAGAATGATACCAACAGCCACAACAACGCCCGGCAGTGAATTGGGCGTGATGGACAGGGCATCAAGCACAATCCGGAAGCGCCCGCGCCCCTTCACGACCGAATAGGCCGTGATCGCTCCGAGCAGTCCAGCCAGAAGCGCTGTTGTCGTGCCCAGAACCAACGAGTTGCCGAGTGCCACCAAACCTTCGCTGCCGGCTCCCAGAAGCTCGCTGAAATGGTCAAGCCCGAGATTGGAGGGCTTAAGGCCGCCGGATATCGTGCGGGACAACGCGGTCGCGAGAATGGCGAGGATCGGCAGGCCCGTTGCGAGGAACGCGACAAACGCGAACAGCAGGGAAACCGGCAAGGTCCAAACGCCGAGCTCCTTCTTGTCGAATGCCTGTGGCTTGCCGCCGACGATACGGTAATCGCGCCGTGTAAGCAGCCATCTCTGTAGCATGAAGGCGACAAGCGCCATGCTGACCAGAACGAGAGACAGGGTTGCTGAGCCAGGCAGGTCGATCGGCCATTCGGAAATGCGGTTCTCGATGCCGGTGACCAGCACTTCAAAGCCGATGCGCCGGCCCAGTGCGGCAGGCGTTCCATATTCCTCGATGGACATCGCAAAGACGAGCAAGAGGCTTGCGGCAAGGCCTGGCATGGAAAGAGGAAGGGTGATGCGCCAGAACGAGCGCCATTGCCCGGCGCCGAACACTCGCCCGACATCGGAATACCGTGCGCCAATGGTTTCAAACGTGCGTGAAAGAACGAAATAGACCACGGAGAAGGTGTTGAGGCCCATGATCAGCATGATCCCGGTCACCGAAAAAAGCAGCGGGGCCAGGTGAATGCCGGTCAACTGTTCCAGATAACCGCGTGGCTGCAGCGTCATGATCCACCCGAGCGCTGCGATATAGGGCGGTATCATGAAAGGGATAAGCAACAAAGCATCCCAAATCAGGGCACCTGGCACCCGAAACAGCGCTCTCAGGGCGGCGAGTGGCACAGCGAGGATAGCGGCGCAGACCATCGTTCCAACCCCGAGCAACAAGGTGTTGCCGGCAAGTCCGAAAAGGTCCGGATCGATAAGAGTCTTGAAAAACACCGAAAAGGGAGCGGCAAATGAGCCGCTCCCGAATTCAGGAAAAATCGCCTGAACGACGATAAACAGGCAGGGGATCGCGACGACAAGCAGCAAGCCGATGATGGCAATCCACTTGAGAGTGGCGCTGCCTTCAGCGCCTGTCGCCACGGCCCCTCTGGCCATTAGTTGAAGATTGCCTTGAAGCCGGCCAGAACGTCGTCACGTGCAGGCGCGCCTTCGTTGGACAGAAGCTTCAGATCACCGATCAGCGGACGATCCACCTTGATGTCCGTGCGCGACGGCATCAGGTTGACCTTTGCAACGGCCTGCTGGCCTTCTTCGGACAGAACGTAGTCGATGAACTTTTTCGCATCGTCCTGGTTCTGGGAAGACTTGAGGATCATGATCGGGCGTGGAGCCACGACAGTGCCGCTTTCCGGGAAAATGGCTTCGATGGTCTCGCCCTTGGCAGCTGCGCCCATGGTGATGTAGTCGACCCCAGCAAAGACAGCAGCCTTGGCGCCCTGCAGGACAGGGTTCAGAGCAGCTTTGTTGGCGCCGGCGACAATAGCGCCATTGTCCTTGAGGCCCTGCAGAACGTCGGTCATGTCATTGGCGATGAAGGCCTCAACCAGCGTGTAGGTGCCGCCGGAAGCTGCCGGATCCGGAAGGGTTACAAGGTCCTTGTACTCAGGCTTTGCAAGGTCGGACCAGTCAGCCGGCTTAGGCGTGCCCGATTCAGTGTTCCAAGCGATGATGAGACCGGCGACGCCCTGCGCAACAGCGCCTTCCATCTTCAGGAAGTCAGGCACTGTCTCTGCATTCGGGCTTTCATAGGCAAGCAGCAGATCCTTGGCTGCAAAATCGGTTGCCGTGCCCCAGGAAGCAGACACCACAACGTCAGCAACAGGGTTGGACGCTTCAGCTTCCAGGCGCGCCATGACCTTGCCGGTGGTGGCCTGGAACACGTTGGCCTTGATGCCGGTTTTCTCGGTGAAGCCAGCAGCCAGGTTCTTGATCAGGGCGCCGGGGCCAGCCGAATAGACGGTCACATCCGCATGAGCGGCTGTGGAGGCCAGAAGGCCGAGGGCAAGAGCGGCGAAAGAAAGGCGTTTCATAACAGTCTCCATTAAGTCGGTTGGTCGGAAATCGGGAACCAACGCAAGTCTTCGGGTGAAAAGGAAAGGTCGAGCATGTCGCCCGCTTTGACGGGGCTTGAGCTTGAAAGGCGGATCAGATGGGGTGTGCCGGTGACGCGCAGGGTGAGGGCCTGACCGGTGCTGCGGGTCTGCGCCCGCACGACTGTTGTCTTCAGCGTCGAGGGACCTGATGCACCGAGCCGCAGCGCCTTTTCAGGAAGCAGAACCTGCGCTTGCGCCCCCTCGAAGGCGCCCTCAGGCAGGACCAGACCAGTTCCCTCTATGGTCCAGCCGTCAGCCACCCGAGCGACTGGCATCAGGCAACCAAGGCGGAGAAAATCGGCGACCGCTGAAGTTGCGGGATGATTGACCAGGTCATGAGGTGAAGCGGTCTGCTCGATCCTGCCACCGCGCATCACGGCGACATGGTCGGACAGCGTCAGCGCTTCAGAATGATCATGAGTCACATAAACTGCGCTGAGGTTGAGCTCGGCGACCAGGTCCGCGATCTCTTCAACCATGGTTTCGCGCAATTCACGGTCGAGATTGGACAAAGGCTCATCAAACAGAACCAGCGGCGGTTCTGCGACAATCGCCCGCGCAATCGCCACGCGCTGCTGTTGACCGCCGGACAGGTCCGAGGGGCGGCGCTCCGCCATTGCGCCCAGACCGACCCGGTCCAGAGCCTTCGCGACCCGTTCCTTGCATTCGGCCGCGCCGACACGTTTCATTTGAAGTGGGAAGGCGACATTCCTGGCCACCGACATATGGGGCCACAAGGCGTAGTCCTGAAACACCATGCCAAGGCCGCGCTTTTCCGGAGGCAGTGCAATGCCGGCCTCTGGGACGGCCACCTTGCCGCCGGCAATCTCGATCTCTCCCGCATCGGGCAGAAGCAATCCGGAGATGAGGCGCAACAATGTGGTCTTGCCGCAGCCGGAGGGGCCGAGCAGTCCGAGCACTTGTCCGGGAGCCAGATCCACGCTGATGTCATTCAGCACGTTTTCAGCGCCGTAGCTCATGGAAACAGAGCGGATTGCCAAGGCATGACTTTGGGCAGGCGCTGAAGGGCTGGAAATCATAAAAAACGTGGCCTGAAAGGAGCTTATAAATAACCAAGCGATCTCTAAGGCAGCAATATAACAGTATTGTAACAGTCGCATGTCTTTCGGAGCCGGCCCTCCAGAGCGTCGGCCTCGCACTTGAATGGACCTTGATCGAGCGTTTGAGAAAAACCTTGCCGTGCGATGGCAAAGCAGCCTTTAAAGAAGCGCCCGTTGCCGTTCTTCAAAGCCAAGCCTGCCGGAAAGCCCATGACCTCAGCCGCCGCACAGCATTTCGATGATCGCGATGCCAGGAGCGCAAGACGAAAGCGTTTGGAGAGGCAGCTTCCAAACGCGGACATCTATGCCATCGGTGATGTTCACGGCTGCTCCGGACTTCAGAAGAAGATGGAGCAGCTGATCCTGGCGGAGAGCAGCGATGAGCCCCGCAACAAGCTGATCCTTTATCTTGGTGATCTGGTGGATCGCGGGCCGGACAGCAAAGCTGTGATCGACCATTGCCTGTCACCTCTGCCAGAGGGTTGCGAGCGGCTTAGCCTTTGCGGCAATCATGACCAGCTGTTTTTCGAGTTCCTCCTCGCGCCAAGTCTGAGCGCAGATTGGCTGGACTTCGGTGGACGAGAAACGCTCATGTCTTATGGCGTTGATCTCGATCAACTACTAGGCGGGCAAGCGAGCGACGAGGAGCTCGCGCGGGTGCTGACCGAGGCCATCCCGAGAGCGCATTTTCTGTTTCTTCAAGCACTGCCTGTCGCCCTGACCGTGCCGGAGGCCCATTTTGTCCATGCGGGCATGCGGATCGGCGTGTCCATGGAAGAGCAGGACGACCATGATCTGATGTGTATCCGTGAGGAGTTCTTGGTGGATAGGCCAGCATCTGACCGCTTGGTCGTTCATGGCCATAGCCCGGCGCCGACCCCTCGTGTGGGTCCGGCGCGCATCGGGATCGACACCAAGGCGGTGGGCGGCGGTCCGCTGACAGCGCTTCACCTGCGTGGAGAGATGACCCGCTTCCTGTCCGTCTCCTCTGGCTAGGCGCGGATCTTGAGGCGACATGCCTCGATTCATACGCCAAAGTCAGCGTATCAGGCTATAGAAATGAAAACCCGCCAGCTTAAAAGCTGGCGGGTTTCTGCTTAGGGGCTGCGTCCTTGGCAAGCGAGCCAAGATGCAAGCTGAAACCGCGCAAGTCTCAGTGTTGATTTAGGCTGCGGCGTAGTTACTCGGGAAGAGCGCCCGTGCGGCTTCCTCGTCGCGTTCAGTCTTGAACGCGATGTCCTTGGCAACGGTCCGTGCCCGCGCCGCGGCTGGCAGTGCATCGATGGATTTGAACCAGCGCTCCACGTCCGGATAAGCGGCAAGTCCACCTTCGCCCAGGGTGACCATGGCCTTGTCGACCCAACCCCAGGCGGCCATGTCGACAATTGTCAGGCTGTCGCCGACGATGAAGTCGCGGCCCTTAAGGCGCTCGTTCAGGACCGAATAGTGGCGCTCGGTTTCGCGCAGATAGCGGTTCTGGGCATAGGGCAGCTGTTCGGGCGCTGCGTGGCGAAAGTGAACCGACTGGCCGGAATAAGGGCCAAGGCCTGATGCGATGAACATCAGCCAGGACAGGAGGTCACCGCGATCGGAAGCTTCACCGAGGTACTTGCCTGTTTTTTCCGCGAGATAGAGCAGAATGGCGTTGGAATCGAAGACAAGGGTGCCGTCATCGTCGATCGCCGGAAGTTTGCCGTTCGGGTTCACCTTCCGAAATTCAGGCGCGTGCTGCTCGCCCTTGAGCGTGTCGACCGGGACAATTTCGAACGGCAGGCCTGCTTCTTCCAGGAAGAGCGCGACCTTGGACGAGTTGGGAGTCGGGTGGTAGTAGAATTTCAACATGATTGGATCCGTTTTTCCGAGGTTGGTTTAGGCGCCCAGCTTGTCTTCGGTGCGAAGATCGAAGTCAGAGGCGTCATGACGTTCGTGAAGTTGATCTGAAAGCGGGCCCCAGGTCCGGTTGACCTTTCGGCCGCGCTGGACGGCTGGACGTTCCAAAATCTCGTGTGTCCAGCGCTGCAGGTTCTTGTAGCTTTCGACTTGGAGGAATTCGCCGGCCTCATAGGCCTGACCGAGCGCAAGAGTGCCGTACCAGGGCCAGGTTGCCATGTCGGCGATGCTGTATTCGTCACCGCCAAGGAAGGTGTTTTCGGCCAGGTGCCGGTCCAGCACATCCATCTGCCGCTTGACCTCCATGGTGAAGCGATCGATGGGATATTCGAATTTCGCGGGGGCGTAGTGATAGAAATGCCCGAAACCACCACCGAGGTAGGGGGCCGATCCCTGGAGCCAGAACAGCCAGTTCATGGCTTCTGTGCGCGCCGCTTTGTCTTCAGGTAGAAAGCGGCCGAACTTGTCGGCGAGGTAGAGCAGGATCGCACCTGATTCAAACACGCGGCTGCCTGTCTCGGTATCGAAGAGCGCGGGGATCTTCGAGTTCGGATTGACGTCGACAAAGCCGCTCGAAAACTGATCGCCTTCGCCGATCTTGATCAGGTGCGCGTCATACTCGGCGCCTGCCTCGCCCAGAGCGAGCAGCTCTTCAAGCAGGATGGTCACCTTCTGGCCGTTGGGCGTTCCAAGAGAATAAAGCTGCAAGGGGTGCTTGCCGCGGGGCAGTTCCTTCTCGTGGGACGCACCTGCAATCGGGCGATTGATCTTGGACCACTCGCCGCCATTGGCCGCGTCCCAGGTCCAGACCTTTGGTGGCACGTAGGTATTCGCTTCAGACATGTCGCTGATCTTTCTCGTGTCAGGGTGAACCGGAAAGGTCCGGTCAGCCGATAGGGTGATGCTTCAGGGAGAGAGGCCGCGCTGGAAAAAGGTCAGTGCGGCAAGTGAGGTCGGTCAGGTTTGTTTTTTCCGCAGGGTCTCGAGGTCATGAGCGATGTCTTCGCTCAAGGCTGTGATCTGCGATTGGGGTGCTCCCATATGGAGCTCAAAGCGAAGCGCTGTGACATTGGCCTGATACCGCTGGGCAAGACGCTCCTCATCAAGGTCTGAAGGAATTTCACCAGCCGCCTTTGCGCGAGCGAATACGGAGGCAAATTCCTTGCGCATCTCTGCCATGTAAGTGCGAGACGCCTCGGCAATGGCCGGCTCGGTTGAGCGGGTATCGACCATCGTTTTCATAAGCATGCAGGCCTGCCGAGCCGCATGATCAGGCGAAAGTCTCGCATAGGAACGGATATGCTCGATCAAGCCGGTCAGTGGTGTCGCTGCCTGCTCGATCTGCTCGCGAAACTTCTGACGTGCGGTCTCGAAGTAACGCTCCAAGGTCAGAAGGTAGAGCGCTTCCTTGCTGGAAAAAGCAGCATAGATGCTGCCCGGCTTCATGTTGAGCGTCGTTTCAAGGTCCTTGAGGGAAGTCGCATGATAGCCCTTGCCCCAAAACAGGGACATTGCCGCATCCAATGCGGCATCACGATTGTAGGGGGCTGCGCGTTTCATGTCAGTTGAGCCTCAATGGTGCCCGAGCGTCTCGCTTAATCACATCAAAGTTTGAGTGATTGCTCAAGACGACATTTCATTCAGTTGTTCAAGAATCCGTGTGTAGTTGTCGACGCCCTGGGCACCTGTGACGAGGTGCTGGCGATCAAACACCACGGCAGGAACGCCGCGCACGCCCTGTTGAAGCCAGAAGTGCTCTACGCTGCGGACCTCATCGGCGAACCTCTGATCTTCAAGAATCGCCAAAGCTTCCGACTTGTCGAGCCCAATTCCGGCGGCTTCCTCCGCGAGGATATTGTTGTCCGAGAGGTCGCGTCGATGAGTGAAATGCGCCTCGAAAAGCGCCAATTTCAGGTCATGCATTCTGCCCTGCTGTTCAGCCCAATGGAGGAGTTGGTGGACATTGAAGGTGTTGTGCATGCGCATGTCGTCGGCAAAGCTGAACTCGAACCCGAGTCCTTTGCCGACCTCGGTCATCTGCCGGCGGCTTGCCTCTGATTGCTCGGGCGTCGAGCCATATTTCTCGATGATGTGTTCGCGCATATTCTGGCCGTCGGCCGGCATCTCCGGATTGAGCTCGAAAGGATGCCAATGAATTTCATGGGCGGTGCCGGTGGCTTCCAACGCATGCGCCAGTTGGAGATAGCCGATGATGCACCAGGGACACATCACGTCCGAGGCAATGTCGATACGCAGGGGAGCATTTGGTTTGGTCATGATGTCTCCAGAGCATTGGAAAAGAGGTGGTGGCCCGGCACAGGGCCGGGCCAGTCCATCTCCTCAGGCAGCAGCATCCCATTCGAATTTCTGGAACGGCTTGTCGATCGGCGTTTGCGCCAGGTGATTGGTGTAGTTGGACATGATCTTCTGTGAGTAGCCCAGGACGACCTCAAGGATATTGCGCTTCGTGAAGCCCGCATCCAGGAAGGCTTGTACCGCTTTATCATCGACGTTGCCGCGATCACGAACCAGTTTCAGGGTGAACTCACGAAGAGCTTCCAATCGTGCATTCGGAAGCGGCGTCTGGTCGCGCAGAGCGTTGGTGATGGCGTCATCGACACCCATGCTCTTGGCAATGCCGGTGTGGGCGGGAACGCAATAGTGGCATTCGTTTTCAACATTCACCGTTTGCCAGACAACCGTCAGCTCATCGTTGTTGAAGCTTGAATTGGCGAACAGTTCGTGGACCTGCTGATAGGCCTCCAGAAGGCCTGGAGCTTCGGCCATAACGGCATGAAGGCCGGGGATCATGCCATAGGCGGCTTGCGATTTCGCAAGCAGCGGCTTGCTGTCTTCGGGCGCAGTGCTTTCATCGTGCAGGGTAAAATCGGTCATAGGTTGTCCTCGATCGTTCGATGTCGTGCCCCTGTTGGACACCTGCCAGATATTGGTGCTTTGAGTGATTGCTCAAGTATTAATTTGAGTGATCACTCAAATGTGAGCGAGGAATCCGGTTCTACGAGGGGTAGATGAGCCTTTGGTGCGCATGCACCCCGTCTATGTTGCGTATCAAATTCAGAAATTAAGGATTTGGCTAAAAAATCACCTTGACCATTCCCGCGCCAGTTCCCTACGATTTCTTGACCAATTGGTCAGGTGAGCGATTTGCCGTGAAGAAGGCGTTAAACTGCACGTTCCGGCTTCACCCGACCAGCCTGGGCGCCGTGTCCGACGGTCCTTGTTGCAAGGCGTCGGGCCGGGCGCGGACCGAAAGGTCAGGGCCATGGGTCCGAGATCACTAAGGCTGCCCAGAGGCAGCCGACCAGAGGAGTAGGGGAATGGCGTTTAAAGCATTGAAGGCACTGGCAGCATCGTCGGTATTCGCGGCATGTCTGGCAACCGGTGCCGCCGAGGCTGCCGATGAACTCACATTGCAGCTGAAATGGGTGACCCAGGGCCAGTTTGCTGGCTACTACGTTGCAAAGGACAAGGGCTTTTACGAGGAAGAAGACCTCGATGTAACCATCAAGCCGGGCGGCCCGGACATTGCTCCGCCACAGGTCATTGCTGGTGGCGGCGCGGATGTGATCATCGACTGGATGCCCTCCGCGCTCGCGTCACGCGAAAAGGGTGTGCCGCTGGTCAACATTGCACAGCCTTTCAAGAAGTCGGGCATGATGCTGACCTGCCGCAAGGACACCGGCATTACGTCGCCGGACGACTTCAAGGGCAAGACCCTCGGAGTATGGTTCTTCGGCAACGAATATCCGTTCCTGTCCTGGATGAGCCAGCTGGGCTTGCCGACTGAAGGTGGCGCGGACGGCGTAACGGTCCTCAAGCAGGGCTTCAACGTTGACCCGCTGCTGCAGAAGCAGGCCGACTGCGTCTCCACCATGACCTACAACGAGTACTGGCAGGTCATCGACGCAGGTCTTCCAGCTGAAGAGCTGATCGTGTTCAAATATGAAGACCAGGGCGTCGCAACGCTCGAAGATGGCCTTTACGTGCTTGAATCCACGCTGGATGACGCAGCAATGGTCGACAAGTACACCCGCTTTGTCCGCGCTTCCATGAAGGGCTGGGCCTACGCTGCCGAGAACCCTGAGGAAGCTGCAGAAATCGTCCTGGAAAATGATGCAACAGGCGCACAGACCGAAAAGCATCAGGTCCGCATGGTCGGTGAAATCAACAAGCTGGTTGACGGTTCAGACGGCAAGCTCGACATGGCTGCCTACGAGCGGACGGTCAAGTCACTCCTTTCCGGTGGTTCCGATCCGGTGATCACCAAGGAGCCGGAAGGCGCAATCACAACGGTCGTGACCGACGGTCTCTGATAAGTTTCAGAGAATGAAAAGCATTGAGGGCGCTCGCAAGGGCGCCCTTTTTCTTTGGAAAGCGCTTGCCGCCGCAGAGCTCTGCGACGTACCGTACCGAAGAGTTCGTGGAGACGGAATATTAAAAGTTGCAGCTTAGCGTCGACAATAACGAAATAGAGTGAGTCGGAAAGCAATGGCTTTTCAGTCAGATGAGGCCATCCAACCGGGAAGTATGTTCCGGGCAGAGAATGGCGAACGCAACGGCAGGAGGATTTTTTCCGGCCGAAAGCATCTGACTTTTGCCTTGCTCATCTTGGGCATGTTTTCCGCAATTGTGGCTGCGTTCCTGTTTGTCTTGTCTGCCGTCGTGATTTTCGAAAGAGAAGCGGAAAAGCGCGAGATCAGTTCTGTCAGCCGGGTCTTTGAAAATCACAAGAAAGGCCTTCTCCAGGAGATCGAGCGCTATGCGGTCTCCAATGCAGCCTACGTCAACATCGACACGAACTATTCAACGGCCTGGGTCGAAAGTCGTTTCGGTGGGGACATGGCTGCCGACTTCAGCCACGACCTGATCGTACTGCTCGACCGCCAGAAAAAGCCGGTTTTTACCAACAGCAGCGATTCCCGCTCCGCGCTTGCCGTGGAAGATAAAATCGTGACGGGAGAAGTCAAAACGCTGGTTGAACAAATCGCCCAGTCCTATCTCCTGGGCCTTGAAACAGACCAATCCGGAGAGATTGTCTTTGCCGGTTCGCTCAAGGATATCTCCGGCGTCGTGCATGTCGATCTCGACGGGCAAATTGCGCTGGTGGCTGCCTATGCAATTGCACCGGACCCCGGCGGCATTACCATGGTCCGGGACCGGCCTTTCGTGCTCCTGTCTGTCTATCCCCTGCATGAGGTCCATCTGCAGGAGATACTCGCCGCTCTTTCTCTGGGGAATCTCGAGGTCGAAGAAACGATCCCCGCAGACATGATCGGCATTCCGATCCAGAACGCGGACAATCACGTCCTCGCCTACCTCGCCTGGCGTCCGATGGCGCAGGCCTCCAGGATCATTCTGGCGTCTGCGCCGATCCTGAGCGCGGCTTTGATTGCAATCCTGGCGATTACCCTCTGGATCCTTTGGCAGAATTTTCAAGCAGCGCGCCAACTGGCCAGGCGCGAGCAGGAAGCCATTCATGCCGCGAAGCATGACGCTCTCACCGGCTTGGCGAGACGAGACCTGTTTTATGAGGACGCCGGCGCCGTTCTGTCGTCTCAGGCGGAAGCCGGTGGTTACGCGGCGGTTGTCTATATGGACGTCGATTATCTCAAGCAGACCAATGATGCCCATGGCCATGTCGTCGGTGACCGGTTGTTGACGATGATCGTTGCGTTCCTTCAAGAGCGAACCCGTCCGTCAGACGTAATCGGACGGATCGGAGGTGACGAATTCCTGCTGCTTTTGACCGATCGGGCTTCGCCAGAGGAGCTAGTGGCGGATGTTAGCGCGCTGAGCCAGGCAACAAACCGGCAACTCGACGTGGACGGCCACCACCTTCAGGCCTCCTGCAGCCTTGGTGTCGCGCTCTATCCTCACCATGGCGACGATCTTTCAGCGCTCATTAGAGCGGCAGATGTGGCGTTGCAAAGGTGCAAGTCCGAGGGGCGCGGCCGGTACAAGGTGTTTGACCGCGTCATGGATGATGCGCTGCGCGAACATCAGCGGATGCGCGATGAGCTCAAGACAGCACTGGAGGAGGATGAGTTTGTTCTCTTCTATCAGCCGCTCGTCGATGCAAAGACCGAAGAGGTGACCTTCTCTGAGGCACTGATCCGGTGGCAGCATCCCCAAAGAGGGTTGCTCGGCCCTGATGTGTTTCTCCCCCTGGCCCAGGAAGACGGGACCATCAACCGCATTGGTGACTGGGTCATGAGGCGCGCGATCGCGGATGCTTCCCTGTGGCAAACGGCCGGCGTCACCGTGAACGTCTGTGCGACGCAGCTGGTCGAAGAGAACTTCGTCGGCAACGTCTCGAAACTGTTGGCGGAATATGACCTGCCGCCTGAGCGGCTGGTTATGGAGATCACGGAGTCGGTCATGATGGAGCGCTCAGAAACAATTCGGGGTGTCTTTGCGGACCTCAACGAACTCGGCATCGCTGTGGCGATTGATGACTTCGGCACCGGCTTCTCGAGCCTCAGCTATCTCCATGAGTATCGGTTTCAAAAGATGAAGATCGACCGCAGCTTCGTGTCACGGATAGAGACGGACCCGGATGCGGGCCAGATCATCCACACCATGATCGGTCTGGCCAATGTGCTTGGCATGCAAGTGGTGGCGGAAGGTGTTGAAACCGAAAAGCAGCGCGACTTTCTTAGGAAGGCAAACTGCGATTATTTGCAGGGTTACCTGTTTGGCCGTCCTGCACCGCTCGATGATGCGACAAGACGATCACGGTTGATCGCTTAATTCTTCAGCAAATTGAGAGAGCTTTGGCAGGCGTCGATCTCTTAGTCGGCGCGGCGCATGGCAATCACGTTTGGCTCCTGGGCCGGCACGTGCCGCATTTTGTGGGGCTCTGTGGAAAAGTTAAGCCTGGCGGCACATTGAGCCCCGAAGACGACCGCTGTCATGACGATCAGTGTCACCGGCCACACTGCAGAAGTGACGACGGCGGACAGCAAACGAAGATTGCTGCTGTTCCCGCGATCGATCAGTTCGGCTGTGGAAAAGATCAGGAAAAACAAGGCAATCACGCCATAAAGCGTTGCAGCTAATATAAGAAACAAAAGCATGGCGACCCGATCTCCAATCCACATCTGGATAGCGTGAACTTGGTTAACAAACAATATCATGCCGGGATTGGGTCAGCAATGAAAGGGTTGTTTTGCCAGCAGCTGCACGCCGCAAACGTTATTCGGGAAGCCAGAGTCCTGCGTTTTCCGCGCCTCGATCGATCAGCACATGGGTGTTGGCAAAGACGCGGTAGCCATGACTCCAGTCGCCGTCGGGCCAGCGGATACGCACTTGCGCCCGCTCAGATACGCCGAGGCCGAAATGCAGGAAGCCAGCCTGTCCGGACGCATGTCCCGCTCCAACCTGCACATCGCGGACAATTGTCTTGTTGCCAATCTTGACGCTGACCTTCGCGCCGACAGCCATACGGTTGGGTTTTCCGGGCTGCCTGACCTCGACACTCAGCCAGTTGCCGAGTGGGCGCGGGGTCTCCGATGTGCCCGCTCCGACATTACGAAATAGGCTGACAGGCGCCGAGCGGTTGACGACCACGAGATCCAGAAGGCCGTCCATATTGAAATCGGCCAGCCCTGCGCCGCGTCCACGCCGGTCCAAGGCAATGCCTGCATGATCCCCGACTTCCGAGAACTGGCCGTCCCACTGGCCCAGAAGCAGATTGTCAGGGTCGTAGGCCGCGAAGTCCGGCATGGCCTCGACATTTCCCTTGGCTATGAACAGATCCCAGAGCGTGTCGTTGTTGACGTCCTGAAATTCCGAGTGCCAGCCCGTCGACGGACGCAGGTCGGTGCCAGTGTATGGCCTGTGGGCTGTGAGGCCCTTGTCGAAGGCAATGTCGCGATAGACCGGAACCGTTTCGTCAGCTTCGTCATCGAGCATTTGAAGCTTCGTGTCGCCCATGCTGGTCAGGGCGAATTCAGGATAGCCGTCCACATTGAGATCGATGGAGGCAATGCCCATGCCCCATATCTTGAGGTGACGCCAGCCGTCGGCTCTCCGGTAAAGGCGTGCGGGTCGCCCAGGAGGAACGGCCCATAGCTGCTCCTCTCCGCCGCGGTAATAATGCCGGTCGTTCGAGACGCGCAAGGCATGTTCCCCCGACCGGTTCCAGTCGGTAAAGAGGATCGACAAGCTGCAATAGCCGGGGCTCAGGCGCTCTGGGTTTGAATAGTCGAGGCTGTTGCCGCCTTGCGGGCGGAACAGGTAGTTGTCGTGGCAAGCTCCCCAGGGCGCGCCGGGCGCAGACCGGTCAACATAGTTGCCGAAAGCGAGGCTCGGAAACTCCGCGTCCCTTTCCCAGATCGCGGAGAAGGCGGTGGTCCACTCGCGCCCGCCGTCGAAGCCAAGTGCGCGGTTGGCGCTTTCAAACCGGCATTCGCCAAGACCCCTGAGCAACATGTTCTCGCCCAGGCGGAGCACCGCAAGGTCCATGATGCCGTCATTGTCAAAATCGAGCGGGTAGGCTCCGAGAACCTTGCTATCCTGCCGTTCGCCGAGGCCGGTTTCCGTCTTCTCGAAGGACAATACGCCACCGGTCGCGCTGTTGTTTTGAAACAGGCTCGCGCGGCCCTTGCCGCCAGCCACAAACAGGTCCGGTCGCCGGTCTCCGTTGCAATCGAAAATCGCAACACCGCCGCCGACGAAGTACTCCCAGGGACCGTCATAAGTGTGATCTAGGCCGGCAGCCGCCGCTTCTTCGACAAAGTTCGGCACCGGAGCCAGCGATGGCTTTCGCTCTGCGTCCTGGGCAAGAGCGGAAAATGCGCTGGTCGCAATCGCCGCAACGATGCAGGGCAGATGCTTGAAAAGAGCGGTCATTGCGCGATCTCCAGGCTGCGCAAAAACGCAATCATGTTCTGCCGTTCCGCTTCATCGAGCGCCGAATAGGCTTTCCGGGCGTCGGTTGCTTCGCCGCCATGCGCCTCGATGATTTCATGCAGGCTTGTAAGGTCGCCTCGATGTCCATAGGGCGCGGTGCTTCCAACGCCCCAAAGTTCGGCGGTCAGGAAGACGTCTCTTGCGACAAAACGCTGGCTGAGGAGTTCGTTGCCCAAGGTGTCGCGGGCCGCGTCCGCAATCCGGTGGCGTTTCAGGTCTCCGAAAAGCGGCACAAGTGTTCGCCCTTTGGCATCCTTGGGCAGAGCCTGAACCCAGGCGAACTGCGAGAAGTCCAATTCTATCGGAAGATCCACATCGGTCGGCCGCAGGGTCCCTGCGTTGTCATAGGGCCCAGGGTCCTGAAAGATCAGACTTTCGAGCGGCAGGGCCGGGATGTGGCACGCTGCGCAGCCAAGATCGGCAAAGAGCGTTTCACCGGCGGCGGCTGCCGATTGCCAGACCTCCGGAAGGTCGCTCTTTCGCGTCGGGGCAGGCAAGCTTGCCTGCCAGGCGACAAGAGCGGAGACTTCACCGGCACCCACTTCGTCAGGCATGTCATCGCCGTCAAAGTCATTCGTGCCCGTCCACCGTGCGCCAAAGCGCTCGCTGGCCTGAATGCCATGGTGATGGTTGAGAGCGTTCACTGTGAACTGGCGTAGGGACGCGAAAACACCCTTTTGCCCGAAGGGACGAAGTGTGAGATCTGCATCAATCCCGTCCAGGCCGGACACGTCAAGCGTTCCATCGGCCTTTGCGCTCAACTTTCCGAAGGAAACACCCTTGGTCGCAAGGGTAACCGTGACGGTTTCGCCTGAGTGGCGCGCCTTGGCCAAGGCCTCACGGCGCTGGGCGCGGAGATCACGCGTCATTTCGCGGGCGAGCATCTCGATGAGCCCGGAGCCCTGAAGGGCGTTGGTGCCGCGTTCGTTAGAAAATTGCGGATCTATCGTGTCGAAATCGGCGCTTTCAAAGCCTTCGGACACAAAGACATTGGCCGTAAAATCGCCCGCCCCGCCCGAGACAGGAACGTTGTGACAAGAGGCGCAGGAATTGGCATCGAGGCCCGCCATTCTCTGGAAAACATAGGCCGAGGGTCTGCGGCGTTTCGTTGGAACGATGGCTTGAGTGGCCTCCGGACGTCCTGCGCCATCGGCTGCGGTGAATTTGCCTTCAAACAGCCTCTCACCATGCTCGATCAGAAGCTCCAGCGAACGCTCCGGCTCTCCTGCAAACATGTCATAGTCGATTGGCTCACCGAGAACCTGCTCGCTCCAAGGAGGTGTGGCGTCCGACACCGCCTCATCGGCACGGGCTGACATGGCGAAGAGCTGCGCGATCAGCAACGATCCCGCCAACGCGGGGATCATCACTGAAAACCGGCTGGAGCTGATCATGCCAGCGCCTCAGTCTCACCGCCTTGACGCTGAACGACCGCTCGCGGAGTGCCGGTACCGTTGTAATCCTGGTCCAGCCTTTCCATCGCCTGGGCGATCAGTCCCCTGCGGATGAAGTCTTCGTTCCATGGCATCACGTCGATGGAAAAGTTCTGCCTCAGGTCTGTGACGAGCGCTTCTTCCAGTCCGGCATGCATTCCCGCCTCCATATAGTCGAAAGCACGCATGCCAGCCCCGGTCAGAACGATCCGCTTCGGGTCGATCATGGCGAGCAGCCTGGCAAGTCCGTAGCCGAGCACCTTGCCGGCATCTGCAAAGGCCTGCAGCGCGTTCTCGTCGCCGATTTTCGCCTTTTCGATCAGAGCTTCGAGCGCTCCGGCCCCGGCAGATATGTCTTTGGGGTCGGTATCGTCGGGAAGATGCGAGGCAGAGCGAACCAGGGCATAGTCGGAAAGATAGGCTTCCATGCAGCCACGCTTGCCACACCGGCACAGTGCGCCGCCAGGAATGTGGTTGGCATGTCCGAATTCTGCGGCTTTGCCGCTTGCCCCTGCAAACAGCTGATTGTCGAGGTAAAGGCCCATCCCAACCCCGTAATCCACCATCACGACCGCGAAGGTGCCGCTGTATTTGGCCGGGTCGGACCAGTGCAGCGCTTCTGTGATCATGTTTGTGTCGTTTGAAAGGATGCAGTGGGCGTCAAAGGCGCACTGAAGGGGATCAACGATCGGGATTTCCCGGCCTTTGAAGGCGGGGCTCCAGACGACCATTCCCGCGTTCAGCTCGACGACGCCCTGGGCCGCGACCCCGATCTCCTTGATCTGGTTTTGGTCGAGGCCTGCTTCCTTTGTGAAGGATTTGATGGCTTCGATCAGGAGGTCCGGAAAATTGTGACGGTCGGCGGCGGCGCTGTCGAACGATATGCGTTTCGTCAGAAAGGTCTCGCCGGCGAAATTGGCCAGCGACATGTCGATCGTGTTCACTGAAATCCGCAAACCGATCACGCAGGCGGCGTCCGGATTCAGGCGCAACAATGACCGGGGCCGCCCTCGAGACAAGGGGGCCTTTGGTTCGTCGCTTTCGAGCCCTTCAATCAGACCTTGTGCGAGCAAATCCGACGTAATCGCCGTGACGGTTGCCGGACTGAGCTTTGTAAATTTGCCAAGATCTATTCGGGCGAGGGGACCGTTTCGGCGCAAGGTCTGCAAAATGATGCTTCGATTTTGACGCCGTATCTGGTCCCTATCCGCTTTCCTCGTCATCCTTCTCGCAGCTTCCTCAAAGGTGTTTCCTCGTCTTCCGGTTTTCCGGAGTGTTTTGTTTGATCCCTGCCGATTTATGGACGCAGGTGACAGTTTTGTAAAACCATGTTGACAGGAGCCACGCTTTGGAGCAACTTTTTTTCGGACATCAAAAAAAATAATGCTAAGGATGTCGACGTGGGGGCAAACAGCCCCTTGGGATGAAAATACGAGACGTGACCCCGGAGGTGGGTAAACGTCTGCAGGAGGAAACACATATGCGTAAAATCGCTTCCGTACTGGCTGGCGCCCTTATGTCCGCCACAGCCGTAAACCTTGCCCATGCAGATGACGTTGTTGTTGGCGTAAGCTGGTCCAACTTCCAGGAAGAACGCTGGAAGACGGATGAAGCCGCCATTAAGGGCGCTCTCGAAGCTGCCGGTGCAACCTACATTTCTGCTGACGCGCAGAGCTCTTCTGCCAAGCAGCTTTCTGACGTTGAAGCGCTGATCGCGCAGGGCGCAACTGCACTGATCATCCTTGCGCAGGACGCACAGGCGATTGGCCCAGCTGTTCAGGCTGCTGCCGATGAAGGCATCCCGGTTGTTGCTTACGACCGTCTCATCGAAGACCCGCGCGCCTTCTACCTGACCTTCGACAACGTCGAAGTTGGCCGCATGCAGGCTCGCGCTGTTCTCGCAGCTGCGCCTGAAGGCAACTACGTCATGATCAAGGGCTCCCCGACCGACCCGAATGCGGATTTCCTCCGCGGTGGTCAGCAGGAAGTTCTCCAGGCCGCCATCGACGGTGGCAAGGTCAAGATCGTTGCTGAAGCCTACACAGATGGCTGGCTGCCGGCGAACGCTCAGCGCAACATGGAACAGATCCTGACAGCCCAGGACAACAAGGTTGATGCTGTTGTTGCGTCCAACGACGGTACAGCCGGTGGTGCTGTTGCAGCCCTGACCGCTCAGGGCATGGAAGGCATTCCGGTTTCCGGTCAGGACGGCGACCACGCTGCTCTGAACCGTGTTGCCAAGGGCACTCAGACTGTCTCCGTCTGGAAAGACGCTCGTGAACTCGGCAAGGCTGCCGGTGCAATCGCTGCTGCGCTTTCCGGCGGAACCGAAATGTCTGCTGTCGATGGCGCAGGTACCTGGACGTCTCCGTCCGGCACCGAGATGACGGCTCGTTTCCTCGCGCCGATGCCGATCACCAAGGACAACCTGACAGCTGTTGTCGATGCTGGCTGGATCACCAAGGACGCGCTCTGCCAGGGCGTATCCAACGGTCCGGCTCCTTGTAACTGATAGTCAGCACACTAAAACTGCTCCGGCCATCTGGCCGGGGCAGTCACATGCGCGGGTCCTGATAGCTGATTGCTTGGACAGGACGGTTATCCGGCGATAACATCCGGATTGTTGCGCGTGCGACTGGTCTCCAAGCAGGAGTTTCCCGATGTCCGATGACGCCCTGTCTGGGTCAAAAGCCCCGACAGCTCGCAATTTCTTTTCCGCCTTGCAGCTGGACACGCGCCTTTTGGGCATGATCGGCGCATTCGTTGTGCTGTGTCTTGTCTTCAACGTGTTCACAGACGGTCGGTTTCTGACGCCTCGCAACGTCTTCAACCTGACGATCCAGACCGTCTCTGTCGCCATCATGGCAACCGGCATGGTCTTTATCATCGTGACCCGCCATATCGATCTCTCGGTCGGCTCGCTTCTGGCGACGGTTGCCGCGGTCATGGCGGTGGCACAGACAGATTTTCTGCCGAATGCGCTGGGCCTTGAGCTGGGGCACCCGATGCTCTGGATCCTGTCGATCGTCGCCGGCATGGTGGTTGGTGTGATCATCGGCGCGTTCCAGGGCTGGATGGTCGGCTATCTGGGCATCCCGGCATTCATCGTGACGCTTGGCGGCCTGCTGGTTTGGCGGAACGCTGCCTGGTTCATCACGGACGGGCAGACGATTGGTCCGCTCGACGAGACGTTCACGAAAATCGGTGGCATCGGCGGCACGTTGGGCGAGACCTGGTCCTGGATCTTCGGCGTCCTTGCGGTGGCCGCAGCCTTTGCCTTGCAGTTCATGTCGCGCAAGCGCAAGAGCTCCCATGGCTTTCCCATCAAGCCGCTCTGGGCAGAGCTCACGATTTCCGGTCTGATCGCTGCGTCGATCCTCGGTTTTGTCGCAACGCTGAATGCCTATGACATTCCGGCTGCGCGGTTGAAGCGGATTTTTGCAGCTGCCGGCGAAACGATGCCCGAAGGCCTGACCATGGGATACGGCATTCCCTATTCGGTTCTGCTTCTGATTGCCGTGGCCGTGGCCATGACCATCGTTGCACAGCGGACCCGCCTCGGCCGTTATATCTTCGCAACCGGAGGCAATCCGGACGCGGCTGAGCTCTCGGGCATCAACACACGCTTCCTGACGGTCAAGGTCTTCGCACTGATGGGTGGTCTCTGTGCCCTGGCTGGTGCGGTCGCTGCCGCCCGTCTTGGCTTCTCGACCAATGACATCGGCACACTTGATGAACTGCGTGTTATCGCAGCTGCGGTGATTGGCGGAACCGCTTTGTCTGGCGGCGTTGGAACGATTTACGGCGCGATCCTCGGAGCCTTGATCATGCAGTCGCTGCAGTCAGGCATGGCCATGGTCGGTGTGGACGCACCGCTTCAGAACATTGTCGTCGGTATCGTTCTTGTCTTTGCCGTCTTCGTCGACATCCTCTACCGCAAGCGCACGGGAGACTGATCCAATGACAACTCCCCTGGTCGAAATGAAAGACATCTGCATCTCCTTCGGTGGAGTGCACGCTGTCGACCATGTGTCCGTCGATCTTTACCCAGGTGAAGTCGTCGGCCTTCTGGGCCACAATGGCGCCGGCAAGTCCACTTTGATCAAGATCCTGTCGGGAGCCTACAAGGCCGACAGCGGCGAGATCCTGATTGACGGCAAGCCGGTGACCATCAACAGCCCGCGTGATGCGCGTGCCGAGAACATCGAGACCATCTATCAGACACTCGCTCTGGCAGATAATCTGGATGCGGCCTCCAACCTCTTCCTTGGCCGGGAACTGACCTCGGCGATGGGCTTTGTCGATGACGATGCCATGGAAGCGGAAACCCGCAAGATCATGGGCAAGCTCAACCCGAACTTCAAAAAGTTCAACGCGCCTGTGAAAGCCCTTTCGGGTGGTCAACGCCAGTCTGTCGCGATTGCACGTGCCGTCTATTTCAACGCGCGCATTCTGATCATGGATGAGCCGACCGCAGCGCTGGGCGTCCATGAAACCCAGATGGTTGCGGAGCTGATCCAGGAGCTGAAAAAGCAGGGTCTGGGCATCTTCCTCATCAGTCATGACATCCACGATGTCTTCCAGCTGTGTGATCGTGTGGCGGTGATGAAAAACGGCCAGCTCGTTGGCAGCGCCAAGACAACGGATGTGACCGATGATGATGTGCTTGGCATGATCATTCTGGGCAAATGTCCGGAGGGCGCGACGCCTGGTCCCGGCGCCCTGAACGACGACACCGTACTCGGATAGCGAAAATCATGACCGCCTGGCTTTCCGGGCGGTCGTTTTCACCCTCTCTTGACTTGTTCCTGAGAGTGGCTGAAGAACCGCAAGTGCCGATAGGGCAACCTTTCGGCACTTTCTTTCGAATCTATTTGAGGGGCGTACCTCATGTTTATCGGTCTCGACATCGGGACAAGTTCGGTCAAGGCCATCTTGCTCGATGAAAACCAGAAGCTGGTCGCATCGGCGACGTCAGATCTGACTGTGCAGCGGCCACATCCGTCATGGTCTGAACAGGATCCGGACAGCTGGTGGACGGCCTGCGAAACGGCGATGGATGAGCTTGCCCGGACAGCTGCTGGTGAAATGGCCGCTGTAAAGGGCATTGGCCTGTCCGGGCACATGCACGGTGCGACCCTTCTGGGCGCGGGCGACAAGCCGCTTCGCCCCTGCATTCTGTGGAACGACGGTCGCTCTGCCAAGCAATGTGCCGAGCTTGAAGCGGCTGAACCCAAGTTCCTGTCTCTTGGCGGAAACCGCGTCATGCCCGGTTTCACTGCTCCCAAGCTTCAGTGGGTTCGCGAAAATGAACCGGAGATCTTCGACAAGACCGCCAAGGTGCTCTTGCCGAAGGATTATGTCCGTCTCAAGCTGACAGGCGAGCACGTTGGCGACATGTCTGACAGCGCCGGGACGCTCTGGCTCGATGTGGCCCGTCGCGATTGGTCCGATGACCTGCTGGCGGCAACCGGACTGACACGCGATCACATGCCCAGACTGGTCGAGGGCGCCGAGAGTTCCGGTCAGCTTCGCCCGGAACTCTGCAGGCGGTGGGGCATGGCGTCTGCGCCAGTTGTCGCCGGTGGCGGCGGTGACAATGCGGCATCGGCTTGCGGCGTCGGCGCGACGACCCCTGGATCTGCCTTTGTATCGCTGGGCACGTCCGGGGTGCTGTTTGTGACCAACGATCGCTTTTCGCCCAATGTTGAAAGTGCGGTCCATGCGTTCTGCCATGCCGTGCCTGATACCTGGCATCAGATGGGTGTGATCCTTTCGGCGACCGACAGCCTTAACTGGCTGGCAGGGACTTTGGGTGCGAAGCCGTCAGATCTGACGGAAGGAGTGGGTGTTATCTCGCGTCCCTCAGACGTTCAGTTCCTCCCGTATTTGGGCGGCGAACGCACCCCGCACAACGATGTTTCGATCCGCGCGGGTTTCTACGGCATCTCGCACGAAACCGACAACCGCGAACTGACCCACGCGGTCCTCGACGGCGTCGCATTCGCGTTGAAGGACTGCATGGAGGCCCTCGCCGTGGCGGGGACATCGGTTGAACGGGTAACCGCGGTCGGTGGTGGCTCGCGCTCCAAAGCCTGGCTCGAGATCATCGCAAGCCTTCTTGATGTGGTGGTGGATGTCCCCGCCGATGGAGATTTCGGCGCCTCTTTGGGAGCCGCACGCCTGGGTCAGGCAGCCGCAGCAGGCACCACCGAGGGCATTTTCACACCTCCGCCGATGCGGACCAGCATCGAGCCCCGCCCTGAACTGACAAGCGCCTATTCGGAAGCCTATTCCCGCTGGCGCAAATTGTACCCGGCCCTCAAGCAGGCCGGATTTTAAGGAGAACGCTCATGACCACCGGATTTTTCGGCGACATCACCAAAATCCCGTTTGAAGGGCCCGACAGCACCAATCCGCTGGCTTTTCGCTTCTACGACCCGGATGAGGTCTTCATGGGAAAACGCATGGAAGATCACATGCGTTTTGCGGTTTGCTATTGGCACAATTTCGCCTGGCCCGGCGGGGATCCGTTCGGAGGTCAGACCTTCGAACGCCCATGGTTCCCGGCAGACAGCATGGAGCTTGCCAAGCTGAAGGCGGACGTCGCCTTCGAAATGTTCACCGCGCTTGGCGTTCCCTACTACTGTTTTCATGACGCGGATGTCCGTCCGGAAGGCGCGAGTTTTGCCGAAAACACCCGTAACTTGAACGAAATCGTCGACTACTTTGAAGAAAAGCAGGCTGCGACCGGCCTGAAGCTTCTCTGGGGCACGGCGAATCTATTCTCGAACAGCCGCTTCATGTCGGGCGCTGCGACCAATCCTGATCCCGATGTCTTCGCCTTCTCCGCAGCGACGGTGAAAACCTGCATGGATGCCACCCTCAAGCTGGGCGGCGAGAACTATGTTCTTTGGGGTGGTCGTGAAGGCTATGAGACCCTTTTGAACACTGATCTGAAGCAGGAAGATCAGCAGCTCGGCCGCATGCTGAACATGGTGGTCGATTACAAGCACAAGATCGGTTTCAAGGGCGCGATCCTGATCGAGCCGAAGCCTCAGGAGCCGACCAAGCACCAGTACGATTATGATGTCGCAACGGTCTACGGATTTTTGAGGCGCCATGGTCTCGAGAACGAAGTGAAGGTCAATATCGAGCAGGGACACGCGATCCTGGCAGGCCATTCCTTCGAGCATGAGCTGGCGATGGCAAATGCTCTTGGAATCTTCGGGTCCATCGACATGAACCGGAACGACTATCAATCCGGTTGGGATACGGATCAGTTCCCCAACAATGTTCCGGAAATGGCGCTCGCCTATTACGAGATCCTGAAGGGCGGTGGCTTCATCTCTGGCGGAACGAATTTCGACGCCAAGCTGCGGCGCCAGTCCCTGGATCCTCAGGACCTTCTCATTGCCCACATTGGTGGAATGGACTGCTGCGCTCGTGGTCTCAAGGCCGCCGGGCGCATGCTTGAGGATGGCGTCCTGACGGATTTCGTCAAGGATCGTTATGCTGGCTGGCAGAGCGAGGAGGCCAAGGCGATGCTGACGACATCCTCACTCGAGGATATCGAGCAGCGCGTCCTCAAGGAGGAAATCAACCCGCAGCCGGTCTCCGGACGTCAGGAATATCTGGAAAACGTGGTCAACCGCTACGTCTAAAACAGGCCGCCGCGCGCCGATCCTGGCGCGCGGCAAACACTCTGCTGTTATTTTGTGCCCTTGCTGGCCATTAATTTCGCTGCGTCGTCTTTCATCCATCCTCGGCAAGACCTAAGAATGTGGCATGAACGATGCGCCGCAGCTTGAGCCGGACATGGCTCTTTTTCTCGATTTCGACGGAACGCTAACCGAGTTGGCTCCGCGCCCTGAAGAAGTTCAGGTCGCCGGCGAAGTCGTGTCTTCCCTGCAGCAACTTCAGACCAGACTCGAAGGAGCTGTTGCGGTCATTTCTGGCCGTCCAATAGCGCAAATTGATGATTTCCTCGCGCCGCTTCACTTGCCGGCTGCGGGTCTTCATGGCCTTGAGCACCGCATGGCTGCCGACCGGGATGTCCTGCGCGATGAGCCAAGCCCTGACATTCGTGCGTTGAAAGGCCTGCTGAAAAACGCCGATCTTTTGAAGCGAGGAGCAACGCTTGAAGACAAGGGCCCGGCCATCGCAATGCATTACCGCGCCGCGCCTGAGCTGGAGGCTGAAGTTGTCGCCCTGATGAAAGAGGCTTTGAAGGGCCTGCCGGCACTTCATCTTGTCCATGGCAAGATGGTGGTCGAGGCCAAGCCGTTTTCCAGCGACAAGGGCTATGCGGTTCGCGCTTTCCTCGAACAGCCGCCCTTTAAAGGGCGGCGTCCGGTCTTTATCGGCGATGATGTGACCGATGAGGACGGAATAGCCGCAGCTCAGGATGCTGGCGGTTTTGGAATCAAGGTGGGCGCCGGCAACACCGGCGCATTGCACCGCTTGAAGGATGTGGCCGCCGTGCATGACTGGCTGGCCGGTAGGACGACTGTATCGGAGACCTGAAGCATGGTTTGGACGCCACCTGTTGAACTGTCCCCGTCGCTGGACCTGGCGATGATCGGCAACTGCTCTTTTGCCGGGTTGATAGACAAGATGGGCTCGCTCGTCTGGTGCTGCCTGCCCCGGTTTGATGGCGACCCGGTTTTTCATTCCCTTCTGGGAACACGGGGCAACGAGGGCGATGGCGCGTTCAACATCGACCTGAACGGCGCCGTGCGCAGTGAACAGGAATATGTGCCGAACACGGCGATCGTGAAGACGCGGATCTTCGATGGTCAGGGCAACGCCATCGAGATTACCGACTTTGCACCACGGTTCACGACGAAGGGCCGCATGTTCCGGCCCAACGGGATTGTCCGGCGCGTACGCCCGCTGTCTGGCCATCCGCGCATCAAGGTTCGCTGTCGTCCACGCTTTGCCTGGGGTCAACGCGTTCCGGATGTGACGTTCGGCTCCAATCACATTCGCTGGGTGGGCAATGGAACAACCCTGCGCATGACGACGAATGGATCCGTCACTTACATCCGCGACGAGACCCCGTTCCTACTGGACGGACCCATGTCCTTCTACCTTGGACCGGACGAGTCGCTGACGGATCATCCGGACCGGATTTGCCGGGACTTTGAGGAAAACACAGAGACTTACTGGAAACACTGGACGCGCCGGCTCGGCTTGCCTCTGGAATATCAGGAAGCAGTGATCCGGGCAGCGATCACGCTCAAGCTCTGCACCTATGAGGAAACCGGTGCGATTATCGCAGCGGCCACAACATCAATCCCTGAAGCGGCTGGCACCCAGCGCAACTGGGACTATCGCTATTGCTGGATCCGGGACGCGTTCTTCGTGGTGCGCGCGCTCAACTCCCTCTCCGAAATGGAGACGATGGAGAACTATCTGCGATATCTCAACAACATCGCGGCGATTACCCAGGGCGGGCACGTACAGCCGTTGTTTGGCATCGGCATGGAAGAAAAGCTTGTCGAGACCACGGTCGACCTGCCGGGGTATCGAGGCAATGGTCCGGTTCGGGTCGGCAATCAGGCCTATGAGCATTTCCAGCACGATGTTTACGGTCAGATCGTTCTTGGTGCGTCCCAGGCCTATTTTGACAAGCGGCTTCTGCATCAGCCGGGGCTGGATGACTTCCGCCGTCTCGAGCAGATTGGCGAACGCGCCTTTGCCATGCATGATCAGCCTGATGCCGGCATCTGGGAGCTGCGGACCCGGGCAAGGGTTCACACATCCTCATCGCTGATGTGCTGGGCTGCCTGTGATCGCCTTGCCAAGATCGCCAATCAATTCGGCCTGTCGGATCGTACGGCCTTTTGGCGTGAGCGGGCCGAACAGGTCCATTCGGTCATCTGCCAGAGAGGCTGGAACGAGCAGAAAGGCGCCTTTGTCGAAAGCTTCGAAGGCAACGATCTGGATGCGAGCCTGCTCCTCATGGCGGAGGTCGGCTTCTTGCCACCGAACGATCCACGCTTTATCGCGACGGTCGACAAGATCGGCGAGACCCTCCGGCGCGGCAATCATCTGTTCCGCTATCACGCAGCCGATGACTTTGGAGCGCCTGAAAACGCGTTTAACATCTGCACCTTCTGGTACATCGACGCCCTTGCGCGGATCGGCCGGAAAGAAGAGGCGCGCGAAATCTACGAGACCATGCTGTCTTGCCGCAATCACGTCGGCTTGCTGTCGGAAGACACCACGCCGTCGACCGGCGAGCTTTGGGGCAACTTCCCCCAAACCTATTCCATGGTTGGCATCATCAACGGGGCTGTTCGCCTCAGCGCTGGATGGGAGAAAGTCATCTAAGGTTCGACTGCGGGCCGTAAAATGAAGCTTCGAGACTTCAAAAACACAAATGGGAGAGCATCAAATGGGACGGCTTGTCGTCGTATCGAATCGAGTGGGACCACTGAAGGATACGGGACGGGCTGGCGGGCTGGCAGTGGCCCTGGTCGACGCATTGACCCAGACCGGAGGCCTATGGTTCGGCTGGTCCGGAGAGATCTCCGAAGAGGGTTCTTTCGGGCAACTCAAGACCCAGAAGACGCGCAAGGTTCAGATGGTCCAGATGGACCTGACGCAGGCCGACTACGACGAGTTTTATGCTGGCTATGCCAATCGCACGCTGTGGCCGATTTTGCACTACCGGCTCGATCTCGCGGTCTTCGATCGGCGCTTCGAGCAGGGATATCGGCACGTTAATGACCGGTTTGCGACCCGCCTCCGGCCCTTGTTGCAGGACGACGATGTCGTCTGGGTGCACGACTATCACTTCCTGACGTTTGCCGCGAATCTGCGCGCGATGGAGGTGAACAATCCGCTCGCGTTCTTCCTGCATATTCCGTTTCCCGCACCTGAAATCCTTGCAGCCCTTCCGAACGCCGGCTCCATCGTCCGTGCCATGCTCGCCTATGATCTTGTGGGTTTCCAGACCCGGCGGGATGCTGACAATTTCCGCCGTTTCGTGATCGAGGAGCTGGATGCGACCGATTTGGGCGATGGCCGTATTTCCACCGGCGGGCGAGAAGTCATCGTCCGTGCCTACCCCATCGGGATCGACGCAGAGGCATTCTCGAAGTTCGGAATGACCCCGGAAGCGCGCCGGAATATGTCGCGCCTCGAAAAGTTGATGGGCGGCCGCCAACAAAT
The DNA here is from genome assembly GCF_014842925.1 of Roseibium polysiphoniae. Lineage (GTDB taxonomy): Bacteria > Pseudomonadota > Alphaproteobacteria > Rhizobiales > Stappiaceae > Roseibium > Roseibium polysiphoniae. Next base: position 481,940 of record NZ_JACYXJ010000007.1, on the reverse strand, counting down.
CATTGGCGTTGACCGCATCGACTATTCAAAAGGCCTGCCGGAACGCTTTCGAGCCTTCGAACGATTGCTGGAGGATTATCCGGAAAACCGGGGCCGCGTGTCGCTCATGCAGGTGGCTCCGCCATCACGTGCCGAGCTTGATGCCTATATTGATATTCGCAGGGAGCTCGACGAGATGACGGGCCATGTCAATGGCCGGTTTGCTGACCTCGACTGGACGCCGATCCGTTTTCTGACCAAGTCTTTCCCACGCCGGGCGCTTGCGGGTATTTACCGGGCCAGCCGCGTTGGCCTTGTGACCCCTTTGCGCGACGGTATGAATCTGGTCGCAAAGGAATACATCGCGGCGCAACGGGCAGAGGATCCTGGTGTGTTGGTTCTGTCCCGATTTGCCGGCGCGGCAGAAGGCATGAAGGAAGCCGTGATCGTCAATCCGCATTCCGCCGAAGAGGTGGCAGCGGGTCTTCAGTCTGCTATCACGATGCCTCTGGAGGAGCGGCGGGATCGCTGGCAGATCATGTTCGACCGCCTTTGCGAGGAAGACGCCATTGCCTGGTCCAGATCGATCATGAATGATGTGGCTTCTATGAAGGCCTAGGCCATTTTCCGGCAGCGCTGGGAGCAATAAAGGACTGTGTCCCAGTCGCGGTTCCACTTTCGGCGCCAGGAGAAGGGTCGGCCGCATGTCCGGCAAATCTTCTGGGGCAAGTCGGCTTTCTTGCGCATTTTCATCGTGGTCGGCTTCCTCCGCTCCAGCTGATCTACGCGAAGAGGAAGCAACCGGATTTTACAGACCGCGGAACAGGTGCTGTCCGTCCGGGTCGGAAAGATCGTGAAGACGGTGCGCCGCCAGTCTGGCAAATCGAAGCATGACGGCCTTGCGGGTGGCTGCTGCAACCTTGTGTTCCGGCGCATCGCGCAGGACTTCAGCGCCATACCCGTCAGAGATGATCAGCCCGGCATCCTCTGGGAATATCTCATTGGGCATATCCGTGTGGGTTGCAAAGAACAGCCGGTCGCAGTGTTCCCGGTAGTCGGGCCATTTGGTGTCGGCGCGAAAGTCAGCGACAGATGATTTGACCTCGATGATCCAGAGTTCGTGTTTCGGCCCAAGGGCAATCAGGTCCGCGCGGCGACCGGACGCAAGGGTTATCTCGGGAAGACAGGCAAAATTCAGCGCCCTGAGCATGCGTGCGGTGCCACGCCAGATCTTGAGAGCGGTCTCTGACTGGCGGCCATCCGTTAACGGGTCGTCAAGCGTCACACGCTGGCCCGAAGGTGTAGTCTTGCGGCTCATTCTTGATTAGTTCTATATATGTTCGCGTTTTTCAAGAATTTTGCGTCCAAGTTTTAATGAGATAGGTTCAAATGCGAGTGTCTTCATAAGGAAATGGTCGTTTAAAGCCCTTCCGGTGCATGCTTGGCGTTCAAGGGAAATCCAGATTTGACGATACCGGCAAAGCATTAGTGTTGCGATGACAGGCCTTCCGGCCATAGGTTAGCGACAATTGGGATCAGCAGCAGCGCGGGAGAAGTTTGGCGTGAAATGGGTTTTGGCAGCTGGTGTTCTGGCGTTGGCGTTCAGTTCTGAACTTGCCGGCCAGGCTTTTGCTGGCAAAGGAGACCGCGTTGTTTCTGTGCAGCGGCGGTTTCCGCTGTTGGAGCGAAAAGTGCTGGATCTGCGCTTCGCTGATTTCGCACAAGGGATCTGGACGACCGATCAGGAAGCTTGTTCGGATCTCCGCTCCATTGATCGCAGCCAGCCGGGTTCTACGGTTGCCATCTTCAGAGGGCTGATGGAAACCCCCGACAGGATCTGTACTGTCTACGGAGCAGAGCAGGGCGCGCTGGAGGCGCAGCGCGCGGCGATGAACTGTGATCTTGTCGCCGGCGGTGATGCATTGGGTCTTTTGACTGTTCGCCGTCGCGGATCGCAGGGCCTAATGGTTCAGGATGGCGAAAGGCCGCCGGAATATTTCCGTTTCTGCCGTGGTATTGTTCCCGTCACTCAATCGGTAAGTCAGTAGCGCTCGGTTATTTGCTTGCCGTGCTGCCAAGACTAAGTTGCTTTGCAAGCGTCAGCATGGCCTCGTCGGCAGGAAAGCGCTCGAGTGTCTCAGTGAGAAGCTGCCGCGCCATTTCAGTCTGCCCGGCTTTGAAAAACCAGTTCACCCGCTGAAGCGGCAGCTGCTTGCGCCATCGCTTTGGCAGACCTTGAAGAACCGGGTCGCTCTCGACCAGGGCCTCAGCCTTTTCCATCGTTTCGAGCGCTTTATCTAGGTCGCCGGCCCTAGCGTAGGTCTCTGCAGCGAGGCGCATAAGGCCTGGATTGGCCTGAAACGCCTCAAGTTCGGTGATGTCCGCTGGATCGACCACGGCATCCGATGCCAATGCTTCGCCAAGATCTCCAAAAGCGCGAAGGTCGTTCGCGGTGATGTCACAATTCAACTGTTTGGATGCAAGCTCGCGAGCTGGGTCACGTTCGAAGGTGCGGATGAGGCGCCGGATGATGTTGAGCGAATAGAGATGGTCGTGGTTTGCGTGGGTTGAACGCAGCAGGTGGCGGCGCGCCTTTGGCAACAGCTCGTTCGCAGCAATTGCACCAGCTGCATCCACGGCATCGAAACAGCCAAAGTACAAATTCAGCTCATGGGAATACGTTTCTGCGAGGCTTTTGAAATCAACAAGTCGTTGATCGTTCGCATCAATTTCATATGCGGTGCTTTGATAGCCGGACCGGCCAAGGCGGAGCTCCGGCCCAAAAGCGTGAGTATCGCCGTCTTGACGTCTCAAACCCGTCAGTAGCGCCCCATATCCGCCCATGGATGAACCATAGTAGATCATCCGCTCCGGACTGACTTCTCCCATCGCAGCTGAGAGGGCCGCATCGATGGCGTGCTCAAGCCCGAGATACCAGTCGCTACCGGTGTCATTCAGAAACAGGCAGTTGTGACGCGTTTTGGCAAAGAGCCGCTCCAGTCCGAATTTCCCGGCGGGCACGCGCACCTGGGAAAACACAATGACGAGAAGCTTGCTCTCGCCATGCTTCAGAAGGCTGTCGAGCCGCCCATGACGTGAAGCAGATGTTGGATGGTCCATCTGCAGACAGTGCAGGCAAGATCCGTCAAACTCAACAGCGTGTCACGTTGTGCTCAGATTTCCGGGCCGGACCATATTCCAGACTGCGCATTGCGTTTGGGTGTATGCGATTCCGAGATGTGGGCCGTTAGCGGATCCAGTTCGCAGAGGGCTTCATACTGACTGAGGAACACCTTGCCTGTGAGGTGCGTGAGGAAATCCGTCTTCTGCAGACGGTCCATGACCGGGCCTTTGACCTCGGAAAGGTGAAAGGAAACGCCGCTGTCTGACAGGCGATGATTGATCTCTTCAAGGCTCTCGAGCGCGCTTGCATCGATTTCATTGACCGCAGGGCACATCAGCACCACGTGCTGGATTTCCGGCCTGTCTGCCACGAGCGCGTAGATTCGGTCTTCCAGATAGCGACTGTTTGCGAAGAACAGGCTTTCGTCGACACGCAGCGTGAGAACGCTTTCTCCCGTCGCCACGGTGTGGCGGTCAACATTTCTAAAATGCTCGGTTCCAGGAACAATACCAACCACGGCCATATGCGGACGGCTCGAGCGATAGAGGTAAAGCGCGATCGAAAGCACCACGCCCGACACAACACCCTGCTCGACGCCGAAGAACAGCGTGATCAGGATCGTAGCGGCCATGGCGGCGAAATCGCTCTTGGAGTAGGCATAGGTGCGTTTGATCGCTCCCAGATCCACCAGAGAGAGCACGGCAACAATGATGGTTGCGGCGAGGGTCGCTTGCGGCAGGTTGGTCAGAAGCGGCGTGAGAAACAAGGTTGCGACGGCAATGCCGACAGCGGTGAACGCGCCTGCGGCAGGTGTTGCAGCGCCTGCATCGAAGTTGACGACCGAGCGGGCAAAGCCGCCGGTAACCGGATAGCCGCCAGAAATGGCAGAAGCGATATTGGATGCACCGAGCCCGATCAGCTCCTGATCCGGTTCGATGCGCTGTCGTTTTTTCGCTGCGAGGGTTTGGGCCACCGAAACGGATTCAACGAACCCGATGACCGAAATCAGAAGGGCGGCAGGCGCCAACTGAAGCCAGAGCGCGCTGTCGAAACTTGGCAAGTGCGGCATCGGCAGACCGGAGGGAATATCACCAACGAGACGCACGCCTTTCGAACCCAGATCAAACGCGGCGGCGACCAAAGTGGTCGCGGCGACTGCGGCGACCGGACCGGCTTTGGTCAGGATGTCTGCGAGAAACGGCTTGATGCCGACACTGAGGAGCAGCTTTTTCAGACCCTTGCGGACCCAGAACAAGAAGACGGTTGCCGTGACTCCGATGGCAAGCGTGACAAGATTGGTTTCGCCGACCTTCGAACCGATGGACAGAAGGATGTCGTAGAGATTGTGGCCGGAGGCAGGGACGCCAAGGATATGTTTCAGCTGGCTTGAGGCGATCAGCAGCCCGGAGGCCGTGATGAAGCCCGAGATGACCGGGTGACTGAGAAGATTTGCAAGAAAGCCTAGCCGGAAAAAGCCCATGGCCATCAGCATCAGACCGGAAATGAAAGCCAGGACAATGGCGGCACCAAGGTATTCTGGTGTTCCCTGCTGAGTGAACTCACCGACGGCAGAGGCCGTCATGAGAGAGACAACGGCGACGGGCCCGACCGCCAGAGCCCGGCTGGTTCCGAAGACGGCATAGGCCACCAGAGGCAGGATTGAGGCATAAAGACCGACTTCGGGCGGGAGACCCGCGAGCAGCGCATAGGCCAGAGACTGCGGGATGAGCATGATTGTCACGATGATCGCCGCGACCAGGTCGCTTGTCGCCGCTTCCTTGTCGTAGGTCCGGCCCCAGGTCAGGATCGGAAAATAGCGCTTCAAATGGTTCATCGGACCCTGCGTGTGGCTTTTCTCATGATTGCGGGCCGGTTGTCCGGCCCGCAAGTGTTTCTTTCTGTGGCGTCGAAATCGGTCAGCCGACGGTGACTTTCTCTGGCTTTGCCATCCATTCCTTGCCGCGCAGCATGGCTTTCCAGTAGATCGGCGGCAGCAGGCGCTCCTTCAAAAGCCAGGCAGCCTTGCTTGGCTTGGTGCCGTCGATCAGCCAGCATGGGAAACTGGGTAGAAGTTTGCCGCCATACCCGAATTCCGCGAGCACGATCTTGCCGCGCTCCACGGTCAGGGGACAGGAGCCATAGCCGTCATATTGCGCAAGGGCGCTCCGGCCCTCGATGTCGGCCACCAGGTTCTCTGCGACGACCGGTGCCTGTTTGCGTGCTGCGGCAGCCGTCTTGGCGTTTGGCGCGTTCATGACATCGCCGAGCGACCAGATATTGTCATGGCTCTTGTGGCGCAGCGTGGCCTGGTCCACATCCACCCAGCCAGCGGCATCTGCCAGCGGCGAGACCCGAATGAAGTCCGGTGCGACTTGCGGCGGCGTCACATGGATCATGTCGAAACCGACGTCGATCCGGCGCACCTTCTGGTCGGGTTCCTTGACCTCGAACGTCGCCGTTCGTGCAGGACCATCTATGGCAACGAGATTATGGAAGAAGTTCAGCTTTGCATCATAGCGTTTGACGTAGTCCATCAGCGCAGGGACATAGTCCTTCACGCCGAAGAGCACTCCGCCTGCGTTCATGAACTCGATGTTGATCTTGTCGAGATCACCCGACCGCTTCCAGTGATCACCTGAAAGATAGAGTGCCTTTTGAGGCGCGCCCGCGCATTTGATCGGCATCGGTGGTTGCGTGAAGAGGGCGCGGCCGGTCTTCAGCGTTTTGACCAGGTGCCAGGTATAGGGCGCAAGGTCGTAGCGGTAGTTTGAGGTGACGCCGTTCTTGCCCAATGTGTCGACCAGTCCCTCGACCTTGTGCCAGTCAAGCTTGAGGCCCGGGCAAACGACCAGGCGCCCGTATTTGACGACGCGGCAACCGTCCAGGACCACCGCATTGTCCTTTGGCTCGAATGCGGCGACAGCCGACTTGATCCAGTGGACGCCGGACGGTATCAGCGATCCCATTGTCTTGGCGGTTTCGGCAGCCTTGAAGACGCCGCCACCCACCATGGTCCAGCCGGGTTGGTAGTAGTGAATGTCTGCCGGGTCGATGATCGCGATTTCAAGGTCTGATTTCCGCGCTTTCAAGCTGGAAGCGACCGCGATGCCGCCGGCGCCAGCGCCAACGATCACCACATCAAATCGCGCATCTTCGGCTGTTTCTGTTGGCGTTCTGCCGCCATTGGCGATGCGCCTGACGACACCTGCCATGTCATATCCGGCTGCTTTCGTTCGTTCCAGGATGTCGGCGACAGGCCGCGTTTCCGCCTGTGCAAGTGACCAGAGCGTTGCCGACCGCGTTCCGGTGCGGCAATAGGCAAAGACCGGCTTGGGCAGTTCTTCCAGAGCCGCACCGAACGCGGTGGCGTCGTCGTCGGACACCTTGCCCGAAACAACCGGCAGATAGCGGATTTCAAGGCCGGCTTTCTTCGCGGCAGCCTCGATCTCCTCAAACGTCGGCTGGTCGGCGCCTTCTCCGTCTGGCCGGTTACAGATGACAGAGCGGAAGCCCTGACTGGCAACTTCCCACAGGTCGGTGGCCGCAATCTGCGGGCTGACCGAAAGGTGCTTGGTGATCCGTTTCGCTTCCATGCGGTTCCTCCCGAAAGCCTTTTATTATTTCGCGCTTAGAGGCCGTTGACCGGGACTTTCAAAAAGCGCTTGCCGCTTTCATCTTCCTTGGGAAGTTTGCCCGCGCGCATGTTGACCTGAAGGGACGGGATGATCAGCTTCGGCATGTCGAGCTGGGCATCGCGCTCCTGGCGGAATTTGACGAACTCCTCTTTCGTCTTGCCGCCGCCAACATGAATGTTGTGCGCCTTCTCTTCACCAACCGTCGTTTCCCATTTGATGTCACGTCCATTCGGGCCGTAGTCGTGGCACATGAACAGGCGCATTCCGTCCGGCAGGCTCAACACCTTCTGAATGGAATCGTAAAGCGTTGCAGCGTCGCCGCCGGGGAAGTCGGCGCGGGCGGAGCCACCGTCCGGCATGAACAGGGTATCGCCGACAAAGGCCGCGTCGCCGATCACGTGCACCATGCAAGCTGGCGTGTGGCCAGGCGTATACATGGCGAACGCCTTGAGGCCGCCAATCTCATAGGTGTCGCCGTCCTGGAAGAGGCGGTCGAACTGGCTGCCGTCCCGCTGGAAATCGGTGCCTTCGTTGAACACCTTGCCGAAGGTGTCCTGAACGACGGTGATTTTGTCGCCAATGCCGAGTTTGCCGCCGAGCTTGCTCTGAATGTAGGGCGCTGCTGACAGGTGATCAGCATGAACATGGGTTTCGATCAGCCACTCGAGCTTCAAGCCGTTTTGCTTGATGTAGTCGATTATGGCGTCGGCGTGATCATAGGTGATCCGGCCAGCTGCATAGTCGATGTCCATGACACTGTCGACAACCGCGCAGGCCTTGGAGTCAGGGTCCTTCACCACATAGCTGATAGTATTGGTGGCCGAATCGAAGAATGCCTTGACGTTCGGCGTTACGGACATGTCGACGGGATAGGTCGCTGCAGTCATTTCGTCATCTCCCTTTTCTGACCAGCAGCGCACTTGAGAGGCGGAGTGGTCTCGGTGTTTTGGATAGTTCGAGGTCCTGGCTTTGTCGTCAGGACCTCAAGAAGCATTTTCAGGCCTGGTTCGCGGAGGCTGCCGAAGTGTCAGTGCGTAGGCGGTTGACGATCCGGAAAGCGATCATGCCGGCGACAATGGCTGTCGCGGCGATGACCGGTTCCATGCGCCCAAGGCCAAGCGCAGGGACCAGGCCGCCCGGGCAAAAGCCGCTGAGACCCCAGCCTATGCCGAAGATGGAGGATCCGCCGATCAGTTTCGCATCGAGATCTTTCCGGGTTGGCAGCGAAAAGCCGTCGGCGAGCAGTGGATGGCCCATGCGGAACACCAGCCGGTAGCCGATGGCGGTCACGACGAGCGCGCCGCCCATGACAAACATCAAGCTGGGATCCCAAGTCCCAAAGATGTCAAAGAAGTTCAGAACCTTGGCCGGGTTTGCCATGCCCGAGAGCATGATCCCGATGCCAAAGACGAGCCCGATGGCGAATGCGGAGAGTGTCTTGAGCATGGCGATCAGCCTCCGATCACATGACGTGTGAGATAAACGGTCAACAGGCCAGTTGCCATGAAGGTCAAGGTGGCGACGATTGACCGGGCTGAGAGGCGCGCCATGCCGCAAACCCCATGGCCGCTGGTACAGCCGGATCCGAGCGATGTCCCGATACCAACGAGAAACCCGCCAACGGCAAGCATGAGGGGCTCAACGGGAACGGAGATCTGAGGCAGATCACCTGTTACGGCGCTGATTGCGATCGGCGAGACGATCATTCCCAGAATGAAGGCAGCGCGCCACGACCAGTCACTGGAGGCTGGTGAGGTCAGCAGACCGCCAACGATGCCGTTGATGCCTGCAATCCGGCCATGAATTCCCATCAGGGCCACCGTCGCGATGCCGATGAGAACGCCGCCCAGAAGCGACATCACCGGAGTGAATTCGGTCATTTTTTCCAACCCGTCCATTAGTTTCAATAAATTGAATATAGTAATTGGACCAGAACGCGCAAGGCATAAAAACACGCACCCACCGTAGCGGAAAGTCGGGAGGAATGCGCAGATCGCCGGCAGCTCGATCGGCTGATGCGAGAATGGCTGGATTTTTGGCGCCAACTTGCACATTCTTCTGATGGGCCAGAGGGGGACATTATAAAATGGGTGAGTTTTGGAAGAGCGCCGCATGCGCTTTGGGTTTTGCAGGGCTGCTCTATGCCTCTGGTGCGTCATCACCAGCAGCGGCGGACGATGATGCCTACAAAATTCCACTGAAGCTGTTTGGTGAGTTTGAAATCGCGGGCGGTTTGGCCTCCTGCCACTATGCGCTTTGGCAGCACAACCGGGATCCGGGCGCCGACAAATACGCCTATCTTTTCTACATGCCTTTTGACTCTGACGGCGCCTCTCAACCCGCACGGGTCGAGGTTGGCAAGAACGTCCTTGCGCTGGATGAGCTGCTGCGCGACGGAGAGTGGATCGCCGGCATGGCGAAAAACTCACTTTACGCGACGCGGGATCGCGAGACGCGGGTGCACATCGAGGTTCTTGAAGCTGAAGATGTGGGCAACCACACCCGGATTGATCAGGCCACGGTCTATGTGGTGCAATCCGGCAAGATTCCGTTCCAGGCCCGTGCGCGCGGCACGTTTGGCTGCGCTGGTCTGAACGCAGAGGACGAGGAAAGCGCGGCAGCTCCCGCACCGTCCCCTGTTCCGGCCGGTGGATGGGCCGGTCCGGCGGGAATTCCCTTTGGTGCGCCCAGGATGCTGGCTGACATGTCGGAAGTGCCGGCGGCTCTGCGCCAAATAATGCGGGACTATGCCAGCGACGACTGCGACGTCGACGGCTCATTTGCCTGGGCAGGCGCCCGCTATGTCGTCAACGAGAACTATTTGCTTTGGGAGGTTCCCTGCACGATGGGCGCCTACCAGGGATCGAGCGTTTTTGGTGTGACCCAGAACCCGGCGCGCGATTGGGCCGAGCTTCTAACCCTGCCCAACCCGCCGGGACTGGAAGGGCAGCAGAACTATGCCGCCATGAGTGCAGACGTTCTGCCTGGACAGGGCATCATCAAGATGACCGCTTTAAGCCGCGGTGCCGGGGACTGCGGTGTCCATCAGGTTCACCGATTGACGGACGGTCCTGGAGAAGTTCTGGAGTTCGAACTTCTTGAGTATCGGGACAAATATGATTGCGACGGCAATGCTACCGCCCCCGAGAATTGGCCCTTGGCTTATCAGAGCTACTGACGGGGACAGTAGCAGGCTCGAGAGCAAGCACGACCTCTGTCCCGTCCGTTCTGGTTCTGGCAGCAGCGCCGTCTACCAGCAACGCCGGATTGTCAGCCAGGGCGGGCTCCTCACGGTCGATCTTGGGTCCTGAAAACTCGCCCATTGGGCGCAGGATTTCCTCGTGTAGGACGCTGCCGGTATAGAGCGGCAACAGCGAGCCCTGGTGCAGGACCTGATAGTGGCTTGGCCAGAGGCGCAGGATCCAGCGGCTGCTCTGAGGATCTTGCGTGTCATCGTTCTTGATCAGGATCAGCGCAGGCTGCCGGCCGTTTTGCGTGCGCGGCAGGGCTGGCAGCTTCTCGGCAGGTGTTTGCCCGACAACAAAGCCCGAAGCCGTCGTGAGTGACCATTTCGGTGCGGGCTTCCAGCCGTCCTCCGCCAGGGCCTGCGCAAACCCAGCCGTTTCGCCCGCATATTGAACCACGAGAGGTTCTTTGGTCTCTCCGTTCAGCTCAATGCGGTTTTCCGGCAGGCGTGCCCAGCCGAAGGCCAGCCACTCATTGGAAGTCAGCAGTTGGCGGTCGCTGCGCGGCTCATAGGTTGCCATGGCAGTGTCGATGTTTGTCACCGCATGCCAGCTCCCGAAGGTCGCGAGGGATCCAACGACGATCGCTGCCAGCGTCATGCGGCCGACCTTTTCGTTGTGGATCGGACCAAAGACAAATGCGAAGGCCGCGACCATGGCGGTGCCGAAGAGAAAACCCGCCAGGACGTCTGACGTCCAGTGCGCACCCAGGTAGACGCGGGAAAAGCCGATTGCGATCACATAGGTGGCTGTGATCGTGAAAATTCCGGCTTTGGCCCATCGGCTGCGATCATGGGCGATCAGAACCGCACAGATTCCGAAGAGCACGGTGTTCAGGGTTGCGTGGCCGCTGGGGAAACTGAAGGCATCCGCACCCGTATAGAGATCGATTGGACGCGAGCGCTCCAGCAGTGCCTTGAAGACCGGAACGAAAATCGCTGTCCCGCTCATCGCAATGACAAAACCCGTTGCCCTGCGCCACGCCTTGCGCGCAAACAGATACAGCGCGACGGCAATGGTGACCAGCGCGACAACGATGCCGTCTCCGAGCGTGGTGATGGCCACCATGATGTGGTCGCCGATGGACGAGCGCAGGCTCTCGAACATGTTCAGGATCGCGACATCGGCGCGAACCATGGGTTCGCCAGGCGCAACCTCGCCCATGAACCAGAAGAAGAGCGGCATGGTCACCAGCAACAGCAGGGCCGAAACCAGCATGCCCGCCGAGCGTGGGTGCTGCGGGTCAAAGGTCGTCGCGATCCATTTCGACACCCGGTCTGGTCGCCTTGCAAACCAGCCGACGATGGCCGAGTGAGCATTTGGAAACAGCGGCAGGATAATCAGGATCAGCCAGCGTCCAAGCATGATGGTGACGAAGGCGATCAGCAGCAGGCCGCCGAGAACAAGAGCAAGCCGTCCACTGACTTCGCCGATGGCACTCAAAGCGGTCCCGGCCAGGATGCCTGGCCCCAGATGAGCGATGGCCCATGCGAAGGCGGATACCACATTGATGATCGTGAAGCGCGTGGCATTCATGCCGACCATGCCGGCGATGCCTGGAACCACGGATTTGACCCCGGGCACGAAGCGGCCGATGAAAACGCTCTTGCCGCCATGTTCCTTGAAAAAGGCCTCGCCCCGATCCATCAGGCTGGAGTAGCGCGAAAGGGGCCAGAGTTTTCTGACCTGATCCTTGTAAAAGTATCCGAACCAGTAGGAGATCGCATCGCCCGCTATGGCTCCGCAGGTCGTCCAGATGAAGATCGAATAGCCGTCGAGCTTGCCGAGGCCAACGAATGTCCCGGCACCGACGAGAACAACCGTGCTGGGGACCACGAGGCCGATGATGAAAAGCGCTTCGCCCATGGCCGCTGCAAAGCAGATGACCCCGGCCAGGGAGGGATTGTTCCCGATGAAGTTGACGAGTTGTTCCAGAAGATCAGTCAACGGATTTGCGCTCGTCTCTCTTTGGAAGGCCTGGCGACACGATCTCGATCGGACAACGATTGTGAACCTTTGTTGCGCTTCATATAGGCAACCCGGGCGCCGCTCAACAGAGCAATAATCACGGCCCCGGTGTCGGAACCGGTCTCGAGCAGCTTCCCATGGCCTAAATCAATGCAGTCTTATGGTGAATGAATTGATAATCGGAACCTCCGGTGCGTAAGCTTCATTTCCGGGGATGTCCGTTTGCATTGGCGGGTGCGGCGTGATCTGAGAATAGACAGGCGCGGATAATGGAGAGTGGGTGAGATGTTTGAGTCGGCACGATTGCCTCAAAAGATGGACAAGAAGACCTTCCGAAAGCTTGAACCTGAACTCCGTGAAGCCTTGCTCTCAGCTCAGTTGGAAGTCATTGAAAAGAAGCCGTTTTCCACGATCATTGTGGTAGATGGCCTTGATGGCGCCGGTAAGGGCGAGGCCGTTGCGCGCCTATACGGCTGGATGGACGCCCGTCATCTGATCTGCAACGCCTATGGCGACCCGATGGACGAAGCGCGCATGCGCCCGAGGCTCTGGCGGTTCTGGCGTGATCTGCCGGCCAAGGGCCAGACAGCTGTGGTTTTTGGAAGCTGGTACCAAAAAGCCCTGCGTGATCGCATCTATGACAAGATTGATGATGACAGCTTCGAGCACGAGCTCGGCAAGATCCGGCGTTTCGAGGAAATGCTGGCAAATGAGGGCGTCTTGCTGCTGAAGTTCTGGTTCATGCTGCCGCGCGAGGATCAGGAACGGCGTCTGAAGAAAATCGACAAGAAACATGCAGCCCGCCACGTGCTGGCCGATTGGGCGGCCTTGAAAAACCACGAAAAGGCATCGGAAGTCGGCGAGAAGATCATTGTCGAGACAAGCCGAGGGCACGCGCCCTGGTTCGTTATCCCGTCCCAGGATCCGGAGTTTCGTGACGCAGCTCTTGCCCAGACCCTTGCAGCTGCGATGCGGCTGAAGTTGGAAGACGGCGAGGCGGCCTCCGTTGCCGCGCCTCCCGCTGTTGGAGGGTTGACGCGGCAAACTGCGGTGGACGCCATTGATCTGACCGCGAAGTTGAAAAAGTCGGACTATGAGAAGAAGCGTACGGACCTTCAGGATCGGCTGTCCTCTATTTCCGATACGAAAGCCTTCTCGAAGAAGGGGCTCATCCTCGTCTTCCAGGGCAATGATGCCGCGGGCAAAGGTGGTGCGATCCGGCGGGTGATCCGCCCTTTGGATCCGCGGATCTACAAGGTGCATCCGATTTCGGCGCCCACGGACGAAGAAAAAGCCAGACCCTACCTATGGCGCTTTTGGCGGCGTGTTCCGCGCCAGGGCCATATCGCGATCTTCGACCGATCCTGGTACGAACGCGTCTTGGTCGAACGGGTCGAGGGCTTTGCCGGCCATGATGACTGGTTGAGGGCCTACAATGAAATCAACGAGTTCGAGGAAGAACTGACAAACTCGGACTACATCGTCTGCAAATTTTGGCTGGCGATCAGTGCCGAGGAGCAGCTGCGGCGTTTCAAGGCGCGCGAGGAAATCGCCTACAAGCAGCACAAGATTACCGATGAGGATTGGCGCAACCGTCTCAAATGGGACCAATATGCCGTTGCGGCGGGCGATATGGTCGACCGGACATCAACGCATTTTGCGCCATGGACGCTCGTCTCTTCGGAAGACAAGCGCCATGCACGCGTCGAGGTGCTGCAGACGATCTGCGACAGGCTTGAGACCGAGCTCTAAAGAGCGCCGGCCAGATAGTCTATCGCGGCCTGAACGCCGCCTTTGCCATGCGGGATGTCGAGCTTTGCAAGGCCCATCTCGATTGCGGACAGGGTGCCGAGCACCATGACCGCATTCACATGTCCCATGTGGCCGATGCGGATGCCCTGACCAGCGAGGTCGCCGATGGTGCCGCCGACAGTGACCCCGCAGACCTCCTTTGTGAAAGCGCGCAAGGGAGCGGGGTCCGCGCCCTTGAAGCGCACGACGGTCACGCTGTCTGATCGGCCATTCGGATCAGTGATGTTCATGTCGAGAACGCCACCTTCCGCCCAGACCGCAATGGCTTTTCGCGTCGCCTCCGCAAGAAGCGCATGGCGATGCCATACCTGCTCGAGGCCTTCGGCCTCAATCAATTCGAGTGCGGCCCGGAAGGCGAACAGAAGGTGCTCCGGAGGGGTGCCGCAGTATTTTTCATAGTGTTCCGGACCATTGCGGAAGGTCCAGTCCATGTAGTTGGTTCGCAAATCCGCTGTTGCATGCGCCTTGATTGCCCGCTCACCGGCCAAGACGAACGACAGACCTGGCGGTGTCATCAGGCCTTTTTGCGAGCCGGTCAGAGCAATATCGACGCCCCATTCATCCATCTCGAAGGGCATGCAGCCGAGCGAGGCAATTGTGTCCACCATGAGCAGTGCATCGTGGCCGGCCGCGGTCATGGCCTGCCGAATGGCGGCAATATCGTTCCAGGCGCCGGATGCCGTGTCCACCTGAACGACAAGAACAGCCTTGATGTCGCCGTCCGTATCGGCGCGCAACCTGTCTTCTACGGCCTGAGGATTGACGGGAAGGCGCCAATCGCCTTTCAAGACTTCCATTTCCAGGCCAGTGATTTCGCCAGCTTCACCCCAGCCAAGCGCAAAGCGGCCAGACTCCAGCACAAGGACCTTGTCGCCCCCGTTCAAGGTGTTGCTGAGCGCGGCGTCCCAGGCGCCATGGCCGTTGGCCGCATAGATGTAGGGTTGCCCCTCGGAGCGAAAAAGCTTGCGCAAGCCGCTCATGCAAAGCTCGGTTGTTTCAATCAACGGACCTTCGTAGATGTCGACGGCCGGCCGGTGCATGGCGCGAAGAACTTCATCGGGCACATTGGTCGGACCCGGAATCATCAGGAATTCCTTGCCGTTTCGCAATGTCATGGGCAGCCTTTCCAAGAAACGTCAGAGATATTGTGTCTGTTGGTGGCGAGCTTATGCCAGCCATTGGGGAGGATAAAGCCACAATCCTTGATGAGTGGATGAGCGAGATTGATCGAAGCTCGCGGCAGATGTGCGACCGCGAGTTCTAAATCCACGGTCGCATGCTTGTGGTTCAGGAGTTGGAGCTGAGCGCCCAAAGGTTGACATCGAAATCAGCCGACAACCGGTCGATCTCCGCCAGTTCGTCACTGGAAAATTCAAGGTTCTCCAGCGAGCCGACACAGTCGACGATCTGGTCGGGACGGCTTGCGCCGATCAACGCCGAGGTCACGCGGCCGCCGCGCAGAACCCAGGCAATGGCCATTTGCGCAAGCGTCTGGCCGCGCGCATCGGCGATGGCCGCGAGACCCCTGAGACGCTCCACTTTCTCGTCGCTGATCATGTCTGGCTTGAGGGACTTGCCGGCTGTCAGGCGGCTGCCTTCCGGAACTCCCCTCAGGTATTTGGACGTCAGCATGCCCTGGGCCAGGGGCGTGAAGGCAATGGAACCGATGCCTTCATCGTCCAGCGTGTCGAGCAAGCCGTCGTCTTCAACCCACCGGTTGATCATCGAATAGCTCGGCTGGTGAATGATGCAGGGAGTGCCCAGTTCCTTCAAGATCCTGGCTGCTTCACGGGTGCGCGCCGAGTTGTAGGAGGAAATGCCGACGTACAGCGCCTTGCCCTGCCGGACTGCACTGTCGAGCGCACCCATCGTCTCTTCCAGTGGCGTGTCAGGGTCGACCCGGTGGGAGTAGAAAATATCGACATAGTCGATGCCCATCCGGGTGAGACTCTGGTCGAGGCTGGAGAGAAGATATTTGCGGCTGCCCCATTCACCATAGGGACCGGGCCACATGCGGTAGCCTGCCTTGGTCGAGATGACGAGTTCATCCCGAAGGCCGTGAAAATCATTGCGCAGAATATCGCCAAAGGCTTCTTCGGCGGACCCGGGGGGCGGGCCGTAGTTGTTTGCAAGGTCGAAGTGCGTGATTCCCAGGTCAAAAGCGGTCCGACAAAGGGCGCGCCCTGTTTCACGCGCCGTATCACCGCCAAAATTGTGCCAGAGCCCCAGTGAAAGGGCCGACAGCTTGAGACCGCTCCTGCCGCAGCGATTGTAGGTCATTGCGTCGTAGCGGGATGTGGCTGGACTGTAACTCATGACGTTTCCTCAAACGTTTGTCCGGCTTCTTTTGCCGCGTTGCGCGAAATCGCGGCGGCAGATCCGGTTTGATCGACAGATAATTGTGTGTATCGGAAAAGGTCGGCTTGGGGCCTGTATGCATTGTGAGATACTCACGATAGTTCGATTGACACTGGCTTGCAAAGTGTCCGGCTGGGACTAGCTGCGTCAACGCAACTTCAAATATCGGCGGTAAAGTGCCCATGCGGTACTATTGAAGGTCTTTTTGGTCGTTTGTGCGCCAAAGAGGCTTGTTTCCGCTCCGTAAAGAAAACAAACTACATGCATACTGCGATAAATTCATTGGGCCTGGGCGGATGATCATAGTCGAAAAAGGCGAAAGCCCGCTGATCCTTTGCTTGCCGCATACTGGGGTCGACGTTCCACCTGCTGTCGAGAAGCGATTCAGCGCGACCGGTCGTCTCCAGGCGGATATATCGTGGCGGCTGGAGCAGGTCCTGGATATCGCCCGCGAACTGGATGCAACGATCATCCGGTCGACGATTTCAAGATATGTGATTGATGTGGATCGGCCAGCCGATCAAGCAGAAGATCCCGACGTCTCGCCGCGCGAAAGCTTATGCCCGCTCTCGACCTTAGACCTCAAACGGATCTACCAGGCGGATGAGGAGCCCGGGCCGATTGAGATCGAGCAGCGGAAACTCCTGTTCTATCAGCCCTTTCATAAGGCGCTCGAGGAGCAGATTGGCCGGCTCAGACGCCAGCACGATGAGGTTGTCCTGTTTGATTGCCAGTCGATGCGCTCTCGCATTCGCGGTTTTCTCGAAGGCGAGCTGCCGGTCATCAACATCGGCACGGCCCACGGTCAATCCTGCTCTGAAGGCCTAAAGAGCACATTTGTCGGGTCTTTTGCCGGGTTGAGCGGGTTTTCAGTGGCCGTCGACGAGGCTTTGGGTGGCAGCTATATTACCGAGAAATACGGCGCTCCTGCCGATGGCCTGCAGTCGTTGACCCTCGTGATTGCGCAGCGCGTGTATCTGCGCCACGAGTCGCCACCGTTTGAACCGGACAAGGCGCGCATCGCACGGCTGAAGACTGCCTTGATTGATGGGTTTTCGCGGGCCATCGACTGGACGAAATCTGAAAGCCATTTGGCGAACTCGAATGAGGTGACACAGCCGACCCTTGGTGAAGCTTCTTTGGCGGATGCCGACGGTGCATCTCCGCAAGCGAGCGACACCACCAAGTGGACACCTTATCCGCTTGTCGCCGAGTAGGGCCTAAACCAGACCGGTTTCAAACCACATTGCGTTCAAGTAATGGCTTGCCTTGTTCCAGGCGGTCCAGTCCAAGTGGCGCAAGATCGAGCGTTTCGTATCCGCCTGTTGTGATCAGTTCCGCTAGCCCTCGCCCGACGGCGGGTGATTGTTGCAATCCGTGGCCGGAAAAGCCTAGGGCCAGATAGAAGTTATCAAGACCGGACACCGCGCCGACGAAAGCATTGTGATCGAAGAGATTCATGTCGTAGTGACCGGCCCAGGCGTTCCCCGGCCGGATGGCTTCGAATGCTGGTACCCTTTCGGCCAGTGTGGGCCAAATATGATCGTCGAACAGGGCATGGTCGACATTGAAGTCGTCACTGTCGACGTCGTCTTGATCAGCGGGTGAGACGCCGCAAATGTAGCCCTGTCCCTCTGGCCGGACGTAGGTACCATTCGGGTCAATCAGCAGCGGGAAGTTGGGCAGCGCTTCGCGACAATCGAAACTGAAAACACAGCGTTTCCTGGAATGTATCGGCACGTCCAGACCGGCCTGGCGGCAAAGTTCCGAGCCACCTGATGCGCCGGCCGCGTTGACGACGACACCGGCAGAGATCGTCTCGCCGGTGCCGAGTTTAATTGACCAGCCATCGCCGTCCTTGCAAAGGCGTTCCGCCTTGGCGGGCAGGTAGGTCACGCCAAGGGATCGGGCTTTCTTCCGAAATGCCTGCATCAAACCGTAGCCATCAAACCAGCCTTCGCCGGTCAGACCGTGGCAACCAGCGGCGAGGTCAGACGTCTTGAGCCACGGAAACCGACGCTGCAGCCCGGCCGTGTCGAACAACCCGATATCTGCACCGAGCTCTGACTGCAGAGCGTGGTTTTGTTGAAGCAGGTCGCGCTTGTCCGGGGTCGCGAGAAACAGATATCCGCCTTCATGAAGGTCGATGACGGGGTGTTCGCCATCCACCTCAAGGTTCTCTCCGATTGCCCGCAGGTATGCGATGCCGAAAAGCGAAATCTCGATGTTGATGGCGCTGGAGAACTGTTGGCGGATCGAGGCCGCCGAGCGAGCCGAGGCGCAGATCTGATAGGTTGGATCTGCCTCCAGAACGACAATGTGTCCGGTAAAGTCGTCGCGCTGGGCGAGCTGGCAGGCGATGGAGGAGCCCATGACGGCGCCGCCGACAATGACAACATCTGCAGATCTTGTGTTCATTCGCAACCGCCTGGAAAAAGCGCCGGAGGCGGGGGGACCTCCGGCAACGTCATGCCCTAAAAGAAGGCCTGAAGGCCGGTCTGGGCGCGGCCGAGGATCAGCGCATGAACATCATGCGTGCCCTCGTAAGTGTTAACCGTCTCCAGGTTCTGGGCATGACGCATCACGTGATATTCTTCGGAAATTCCGTTGCCGCCGTGCATGTCGCGGGCGACGCGGGCGATATCCAGTGCCTTGCCGCAATTGTTCCGCTTGATCAGCGAGATCATTTCCGGTGCGACTTTGCCGGCATCGAACAGCTGCCCGACCCGCAGGGCAGCCTGAAGGCCGAGGGTGATCTCGGTTTGCATGTCCGCGAGCTTCTTTTGGAACAACTGGGTCTGAGCCAATGGACGGCCAAACTGTTCGCGCTCGAGGCCATATTGGCGTGCACGTGTCCAGCAGTCTTCGGCAGCCCCCATGGAGCCCCAGGCAATGCCGTAGCGGGCGCGGTTGAGACAGCCGAACGGCCCCTTGAGGCCGGAAACATTCGGCAGCAGCGCATCCTCACCGACTTCCACGTTGTCCATGACGATCTCGCCGGTAATCGACGCGCGCAGGGACAGTTTGCCGCCGATCTTCGGTGCGGACAGACCCTTCATGCCTTTTTCCAGCACGAAACCCCGGATCGCACCATCATGCGCTTCGGACTTCGCCCAAACGACGAAAACGTCGGCAAGCGGCGAGTTTGAGATCCACATCTTGGAACCGGTCAGCTTGTAACCGCCGTCGATTTTCTCGGCGCGGGTGCGCATGCCGGCAGGGTCCGATCCGGCATCGGGTTCGGTCAGGCCAAAGCAGCCGACAAATTCACCGGTGGCGAGCTTCGGCAGATACTTCTTGCGCTGCACTTCGGATCCATAGGCATAGATCGGATACATCACCAGTGAGGATTGAACGCTCATCATGGACCGGTAGCCGGAATCGATGCGCTCAACTTCACGCGCTACGAGCCCATAGGCGACGTAGGAGGCACCGGCACCGCCGTATTCTTCCGGCAAGGTGACGCCAAGCAGCCCGAGTTCACCCATCTCGTTGAAGATCTCGCGGTCTGTCTTCTCTTCACGGTAGGCCTCGATGACCCGCGGCAGAAGCTTCTCCTGCGCATAGGACCGGGCGCTGTCCATGATCAGCGCTTCGTCTTCGCCCAGCTGCTCACGCAGTTGAAACGGGTCCTGCCAGTCAAAGGTTCCGCCGCCGGCTGGGGCGGATTTTGTGGTCGCTGATGCGTTCATGGGGCTCTCCCTTGCGCCGTGAGGCTGGATTCCACATCCGGGGACGATCTTCGCCGCCGCACCAGGATGGAATGAAAATAATGCTCGAGACGGATAGTGCAGAAAGATCTGCTTGCAAAAAAGAGATTTCTTCTCCTCTAATCATGCCAATATGGAATGAACTCGACAAATCTCACGGACCCTGACATGAAACGCGCCTTTGTGCCGCCAGCTGATGCATTGATTGCCTTTGAATGCGCGGCCCGCCACTCGAGCTTTACCCGTGCAGCGGAAGAGTTGCATCTCACCCAGGGCGCGGTCTCCAAACAGGTCCGCCACTTGGAGGATCGTTTGGGTGTCGAACTCTTCAGGCGCGTGCGTCAGAGAATTGTGCTGACGGATGCGGGCAGACTTTATCTGCATGATATTCGCGGTGCGCTTGATCAAATGACGGCCGCGACGCGCCAGGTCATGTCATATGCCGGCAGCGAGGATGTTCTGAATGTTGCGGTTCTGCCGACTTTCGGAACCAGGTGGCTGGCCCCGCGCCTTGTTGAATTTCAACGCAGGCACCCAAGTGCAGGTCTGAACCTGAGCGTCCGGCTACAGCCCTTCGATTTCGAGGCCGAACCCTTTGATGGGGCCATCCATCACGGCGATCCGGTCTGGGCGGGAGCGATCGCCGAGCCGTTGTTTCCAGAGGAAGTCATTCCCGTCGCCTCACGTGCGTTCAGGGATCGGCATGGCATCCGGACGCCTGGAGATCTCGCAAATGTGCCGCGCCTCCAGCTGGCGACCAGGCCGCTCGCGTGGAAACAGTGGTTTGATCAGGCGGGCGTGGAAACAGACGCGGCCTTTCAAGGCGCGCGTTTCGAACAATTTGTCATGATCTCCGAGGCGGCCGTGCACAATGCCGGGGCGGCGTTGGTGCCACGCTTTTTCGTTCAGGAGGAACTTGCGTCGGGCAGGCTCGTTCGCCTCTTTGACATGTCTCTCGCGCAGCAGTCGGCCTATTATTTCGTCTACCCTGAAAACCGCACCATGCGTCCGGTTGTGGCAAACTTCCGAAATTGGCTCATCGAAGAGGCGCGTTCTGCCCGTATGGACCGGGAAACCATGCTGCCCGGATAACGTCCGGCAAAGCAGACAAGCAAACGGAGATGCTGAAATGGCAGAAGCCACCCATATGCGCCTGATCCTTCACGGCAAAGCGGCTGCCCGTGACGACGTTCGCGCCGCCGTCGGCGCCGTGCGCGAGCGGGGGCACAAGGTGTCCGTTCGGGTCACCTGGGAAGCCGGCGACGCGCAACGACTGGTGCGCGAGGCGCTTCTTGAAGCGAAGCCGGAGAAGATCGACACGCTGGTTGCCGGCGGCGGCGACGGCACCTTGAATGAAGTGGTCTCAGAGGCATTGGCAGAGCTGTCAGAAAGCCAGGCGGCACCCTTTTCCTTTGGACTTTTGCCGTTGGGAACAGCTAATGACTTTGCGCATGGGATCGGCCTGGATCCGGGTGATTTGACCGGCTGCTTGACCATGGCAGCGCAAACCCCGGCACGGGCCATGGATGTTGGCGTCGTCAATGGCCGGGCTTTCGTGAATGTTGCGACAGGCGGTTTTGGAACCAAGGTGACTGCAGAGACGGACCCGACCTTGAAGCGTTTGCTCGGTGGCGCGGCCTATGTCTTCACCGGGCTCAATCGTTTTTCCGAACTATCCGCCTGCGAGGGGCGGATCACCGCGGACGATCACCACTGGGAAGGCCGCTTCCTGGCGTTGGCGATTGGCAACGGGCGACAGGCCGGTGGAGGGGTTCAATTGTGTCCGGAGGCGATCCTCGATGATGGCCTGCTTGATCTGACGGTCATTCCCTATCCGGAGGCGGACGAGGTCCCCGAGGTTCTCGCGCAGCTGTTCGAAAAAGGTCAGGAAGGTCTGAAGGAGAAACTGGTCTTGTGGAAGGTCCGCGGCATCCTGATCGAAACCAAAGAACCGCTCCAGATCAACCTTGATGGCGAGCCGGTTCATGACACCCGCTTGGAGGTCGCCACTTTGCCGGGACGCATTTCCTTCCGGCGGCCGTGACGGGATTAGCACTGGCCGAACTCAAGACCGCAGGGTAAGGGATCTGTTGTCAGGAACAGCGGCCTAGACTTGGTCTGCTGACAGGGTTTGGGTCGATGAGCTATCCGCTACGAGACGAATTTCATAGGGCGCGCAAGGCCGTCGGCAGAACGCTTGATGGTCTTTGGCCGAGGGCCAATTTTGCTGATGTGACAACAGCCCTCACGGATCAGCAGCACGCGCCCGTCAGAGACGCAGGGCCCGAGTTCCTGCCCGTTCAAGCAAGAGAATTTCTGGAGCACTGGTCGACTGTGTCAGATCGCGAGGCGATCCTGCGTGTTGATCGGCCTTGCACAGTTGATCCCAAGATGGGAATCCTGTTCTCGAACGGCCGCGTCATGTGGGGCTCGAGTGACATTCCGGACCGTGAGCGCAATCCGCGTTTCTTCTCTCACCTGACCAAGCCGAAGAGAAGCCTACCCGCTGCCATCCTGCTGCACCATTTTCATGGCGACAACTATTTCCATTTCTTTCTCTATGTCCTGAGCAAGGCAGCCGTGGCCGAAAGGCATGGCCTTCCTGTCGAAATCCCATTCCTGGTACCTGAGAAGACGGCCAACACGAGGTTCTTCCAACAGGCCATGGATCTTGGCGTCTTCGGTGCGCGGCCAGTCGTCATTCAGGGGCGGAAGGAAACGATTGCGGTTGAACAGGCCTATGTCATCCGGGCGTTTTTCTGCCACAAGCCCTACTTCGACTGGGTTTGCGACCGCCTTGATGTGCCTGGCCCATCCGGGAGCAACCGGCGGATTTTCGTCATGCGGGGCCAGAATGCTGCCAATGGCCGAGCCTTTCGCAATCAGGATGAGGTCAATGCCCTGGCGGAGAGTTTCGGTTTTGAGCTGGTGGATCCGTCGAATTTATCCCTTAAGGAACAGATCGACCTGTTCAGCCAGGCTTCCGTCGTTACCGGTGCTCACGGCGCTGCTCTCACCAACATCCTGTTTCGACGCCGCCTGCCCTGCCGTATTATCGAGCTCTTCAGCCCGACAATGGGATCCCCGCATTATTACATGCTGGCGAAGGAGCTTGGCTTCGCCTACGCGAGCCTGATGACGCTCAATCCGCAGGGTCGTGCCTTCACCGCATCCACTGAAGTCGATCTCGACGGGCTTAAGCGGGTTTTCCAGAACCTGTGATCAAGGACGTCAGAGGTAATTTTTGAAATTCGGCATTGGAAGGCCCTGCAGAATGCGGTCCCGGTGTCGGTAGACAAGAGGGTGGATGACATCCGCGCAAAGGAACGACCAGGGCACCGGGTAGGGGGCGCTGGCCCCGTCCGCCGTTGGATCGGCTGCTGCGCGTGGGTCTGGCGCCTGGTTCGCGCTTAACCTGGGCATCAACAAGTCCAGCCGCTTTTCGACATGCGCCAGCCAAAGTGCCGTAAAGTCTGTTTCCGGTCGGAACACATAGGCGCACATTCCGATCATTTTACGCCAGTTCGCGCGGTAAAAGCGATAGCGCAGGTAGTTCGCGAACGCGCTTGTCTGTGTGTCCAGATGATAGCTTGTCCCGTCGATCCGGTGCCGATGGATGTTAGCCACGCCCTTGGCCGATTTTTCACGGTAGCCGATGCCAAACGCGTCCGGAGCTGCCTCCAGCGCATCGAAGGCAGGAAGCCAGGAACTTTGCGTTTCCTTGATATCGGCATAACCGCCGCCATAGTGGTGCATGAAATAGGGGCGCAGATAGTCAGATCTGTGAACCGCTGACAGATGCTGATACGCCGGGTGCAGCGGTGCGTCATCCTTCATCCAGCTCGCAAGGTTTTCAGGCGTCACGAGCGTGATCTCGCATTGGCTGTTCGCCAGCGTCTTGAGACAAGCCGAGCGTGCTGGTGACATTTCATTGTCACCGGTCCAGAAAACGAAAATGTTCTTTTTCATGCTCGACCTTGTTTGATTTCGGGTCTCAATCACTGCCCATCGATGACTTCGTAGTAGCGATAGGGTTTTTGCAAGACACCCTGAAGGTTTCCAAGGCCGCGCGCCAACCGCATGCGACTTTTGAAATAGCGATAGACTGCACGCTCGCTGCCGAGTTTTGCCGGCAGATAAAACAGTGCCGATCCGAAAACACCACCGAGCAAGCGCCGCAGGCCCTTGATGCTGAACTTCACAGCTGACTTCAGATAGCCCTTGCGCAGAACGGAGACCTGCACGTGGGCTGCCGAGCTGGATCTTGACCAGCCAAGCAGTCTCTTCGGTGCGACGCGGCTTGCCGGCACATATTCTTCAACCACCGCATCCGGTGACCAGACAATCTTGAAACCCTTGGCCGTGGCAGCCTCGAAAAAATCGAGGTCCTCGTAGCCGTAAAGGAACGCAGGATTGAAGCGCAGTTCCGCTGGCGGCTGGATCAGCTTTGCCGAGAAGAGGACGTTGTTGGTTGAAGCACGCGGCAACACCATGCCAGCGGGGTTCGAACTGGGAATTTCCGGATACCACCAGTCAGGTGGCTGCTTTTCAAAGTTCTTGGTCACGGCACCGTAGCTGACATCCGCACCTTGCTCCTGGATAAAGCGCATATGCGCTTCCAGCCATCCGGGAAGCGCAATTTCATCATCATCAATCAGAGCGACCCAGTCGTATTTGCGCTCGATCGCTTCATGGAGCGTGCGGTTGCGGGCAAATGGGATCCCGCGTCTCTCTTCAAGGGCGTAGTGGATGGGAAAGCGAGTGGCCGCGGCGACGGCCTCGACACGCTCCTGGCTCCGCGGCTCCTGGTCATTTTCAACGACGCAGATCTCGACTTGCCAGCTGTCGGGGACCTCTTGAGACGTTAGAGAACGCAGGCAGTTCTCCAGCATTTGAGGCCGGCGTGCCGTGCAGATCATGATGCCGATGCGTTGCATATGACGTTTGCCTACCGCGTTTGAGTCAGCTTGGAGCAATGGCGACAAAGTAATTTTCTGTCAACCGGCGAGGAACTGGATCGCGCTCAGGGCCCGCTCAGTTCTTCGAGAAGGCTATCGTAGCGATTTGCGACCGCTTCAAGGCCGAGAGTGTTTACCACACGTTGGCGGCCGGCAGTTGCGAGCTGGTCGCGCCGTTGAGCATCCTCGATCAGTTCGGCCAAGCTGTCCTTGAGCCGCGTTTCGAAGTCATCAGCGCCAGGTTCTTCGAGCAGAAGGGCCGCATCGCCCGCAGCTTCGGGCGTCCCTCCCTGGTGGGTTGCGATGACGGCGCAGCCCGATGCCATGGCTTCAACGACGGCGCGGGGAAAACCCTCTCGAACGATGGAGGGTAGCGCGGCGATGGCCGCTTCGGAGAGGTGTTTTTGAACTGCCGCCGATGGCTCGTTCTGAAAGATGGCAATATTTGCCAAGTCTGCGCAGGTCTCACGGATCTGGTTGGCAAAAGCGGTCTCCGCCTCGGTCTGCACACCCAGGATCAACTTGAGGCTCCAGTCCTGGCGGGCAAGTGCCTGATAGGCGCCTATGAGGGGAAGGATGCCCTTGTCCTGCCGCGCGCGCCCGACGTAGACGATATCTTGTCGCTTGGATCGTGCAGGCGCCCAGACGGAGGTGTCGACGCCGTTGAAAACGACGGTCGCGCGGTCTTCAAAGGTTGGGAATTGCGCCAGAAAACGATCCCGGATGAAACCACTGACAAAGACAATCCCGGCGAGCGGCGAAAATTGACGCCGCTTCTTCCATCTCGAAATGAAGCCTCGGCTTTCTTTTAAAAGTCCGTGGCGGTGCAGCAGAACCGGGGTCTGGGGTAGGGCCTTGGAGATCCTGGCGGCCGTTTCCGGGTGCTGGTGCACCACGACAACATCAGGCAGATCCGTGCGCAGCTGCTTCAGGAATTCACGGACCAGTGAGGCCTGGTTCGTGGCATGCACGGGCCGAAAACCAACATCCTCAAAAGGGTCTGGCGCCGCGGCTCCGATCACATAGGTTGTGTCGCGAAAACGGCTTTTCAGGATGAGGTCCCGGGCAACGATGTCGATCGACGTCGCACCTTGAGGAGAAAATCGCATGCCTCTCGGCAAAATGACGGCAATCTTCATGGTGACTCGTGGCCTGTCCCTGGGACGCTGAGAACTCGCCCGATGCAATCGGACGATGATCGTCGCGTCTTAAAGGCTGCGGAACCGGACGTCCAGATCAGTCGTCATCGCCGTCAGGCACCACCACGTCGACAGCCGTTCCGGCAACGGTCGTCGTTGCGCTGACAGCCGTACCAACAACAGTGCCGGTTGCTCCGACAACGGCGCCTCCGACTGCAACGGCAGCGCAACCCGAAAGACAGAAGAGGCAAAGAACAACGGCAATCACTTTTGACAAAGGCATTCTGGAATCCATGTTTGAATGTGCATGGTCCTATAACGGGGCAATCGCAAAGGAAGTCTTGTGATCTGGGGTTTTAGATCCAGCGCCGCACCTTTTTTCGATAGGTGCGATAGACCTCTCCGAATTTGGCCTCCAGCGCCTTTTCTTCCGGTTTGATCTGAAGTTCGGTCAAGACGAACATGAAACCGGCCAGGATAACCAGACCCAGAACTGCCCCGAGGAAAATGATCCATGCAAGAAGCAGCATGCTCACCCCCAAATACATCGGGTTGCGGCTGTAGCGATAAAGGCCCTGGTTGATGAAGACCTTGGCTTTGTTCGGTGACAATGGGTTTACGGTTGTCTTGCGTTTCAGGAAGACGCCGACAGATGTCAATTCCACCGCGATGCCGACAGCGCCAAGCAAGGCCGAAAGCAGCGTTTGTCCCACGAAATGAAGGTTTTGCCCCGGAAACTGCCACGCCACGAGCCAGATCAGAAACCCGCTCGCCAAAAGCCAGACAGGTGGTGGAATGCGCGTCTTCAGCCAGCTCATGCGGTCATCTTCACTTGCCCCAGGGCACAGTCACCTTGGTCGAGGCATCAGGCGCCAAAGGGATGGGAAGGTCAAGCGCCAGGACGTTTGCGCGGCAGATTCGGTACTAGCCCCGCCCCCTCAAGCAATCAGCTTTTCTGGAGCCATTGGTCTAACTGGGATCAGGAGATGAGCCAATCCGGCAGTCGGTTTGAAGCAACACCGTTTGTTGCGGCCTCAGCGCAGTTTTTGAGGCTGCCGAACCTGATAGACCGGCCCGTTAAGCCCTTGGCGTAGTGAGAGTATTTTCCGGAATTGGTCATCAAGGTAGCGGCCGCCGTTGGGAATACTGGTTCTGTAATTGAGCACCAGCAGATATCTGGGATGACTTGTACACCAGCCTTACAGAGGCGCTCAATGATGCCCTCTTTTTTCGCAGTCGCCAAAACAGAGCGCCCAATTGTCACGATCGTTTTGGTGTTATCATGACATCTCTGCCCCTCAAGAAGGTCTGCGAGGTTTCGACATTCGGTCAAAGAGGCATGCGGGCTGCCGATCGCGACCAAGTCGACCTTGTCGCCAGCGGTGTTAAAGTCCTGCCAAAGCCGCGCCAGATCGACTTTGGTGATGCCTAACCTTGAAGCGCCCTCTTGCGGCGGCAGCGCGCCTTCAGGCGTGTGGCCGCGCACATGCAACATCGGCGCAGCGGATGTTGTGCCGAAGGCTGCGCAGAGTGCCTTGAGATCGTCAGCTGTAGGCGAAGCCGCTTCAAGTCCCGTCAGCACGGGAATGCCATTTGGAGACTTTGCTCCGGCCAACCAACCCAACATCGGCCAAAGGGCGTCATCAAACGTTTCAGGCAGTTCGACGTGCACTTCACAATCTGGTCGGCGATTTTCGTCGAGGTAGACGCCGGTTTTTGGTGCGCGGCCAGTCATGGCAATAAAAAGATCAAGGTAGTCCGGATGCTTTTGTGTTCGTGCGCCCAGGACCGAATTTGCATAGATCACTGCGTTGGATTCTGACCAGCCGATCGGTTCTTTTTCGGCAGGCGCGTCATCCAGCAGATAGGGCGCACAGGTGAAGGTCGGCTTGGCTCCCATGTTCACATACGCGTCCGCAAGGCGGCTGGCTTTGGAGCCAAACTCTTGAACAACGCCCTGCGATTGCCAATTCTCGCGGTCGACGGAGATCGCGTTGATCGTCGTGGGTATGCAGGTTTGAGCCCCCATCTGATGCATTTTTTCAGCGAAATCGAGATTGGCGTCATGGGCGAGAATACAGCCGTCAATATGCGCACGCGAGACGTCTGTCAGGCTCGTTGCACCCTGTGCGACGGCCATCAGGCATAGGACTTCCATTGCGATTTTTTGTGCCTTGCCACCTTCTCCGTCAAGCATTGATTGATCGGTTGCACTCAAGGTTAGCTCTTGGGCGTCAGGTGAACACAGATCTATCGCCCGACCATTGAACTGAAGTCTGCCATTGCTGATTTCCGCCTCGTCGGCAGATGACAAATCGTCATAGAGAGTGTTGGAAAGCCGCAGGATTGCGACAGGCCGGTCAAACAGCCGTCCAGCGATTATGGAGCCCAAGGTCAGAATTGCTTCTTCTTCACGGAAGACAAGTGCTGCGGGGGCTTGGCCGTTTCGAGCAAGCTGCAGCATGACGCCGCTGCCACTGCAGGAGCCTCGTGACGTTGGCATCAAGACAATGCGGCCAGCCAAACAGGCTTCGTGATTTGGGTGGTGAGCGTCGATAATCACGCCGGTCTCTGGATCCACACCACCCCAAAAACTCAGTCCTTCCTGGCAGGTGAGAACCTGCCCTTTTGCGTCGCTCGCGACGAATAGAGTTGCCTCATGGGGGGCGTCCGAGATCATGCTTCGCCTCTATAGGTGTGCGCTCATCTTGATGGAAACTGCCGCCGAATGGCCATGCCGTTTCGCCTTTTTCGGCGCGGCAAGGCATTTCTCGGCACTGACTTCCGCCTCTTGTCTCGAGGCTGGTTTCCGATTATTGTATATTGTATCCAATATAAAAACAAGAAATCAGCAACTCACCTTCAAGAGGCAATTGAAATGAAAAAGACCATGCTTGCCGCTCTCTCCGCAGCGGCGTTTCTGACCTCGGTTTTTGGCACCGTCGCGGTCGCTGACACGCTCGACGATGTGGTAGATCGCGGCACACTCCGCTGTGGCGTCGTTCTGGATTTTCCGCCAATTGGTTATCGTGACGAGAACAACGAACCGGCTGGGTTCGATGTTGAATATTGCGCAGATCTGGCTGCAGCGCTTGAAGTCGAGTACGAGATTTTACCTCTCACTTGGTCCGAGCGTTTGCCGGTCATCGTTACTGGACGTGCTGATGTTGTGTTCGGCGGCACTTCCGACAGCCTCTCACGCGCCAAAACTGTTGGTTTCTCAATTCCTTACGCAATCTACTATGCGCAAGGTGTGGTCGGCGCCGACAGCGGAATCTCAACTTTCGAAGATATCCGTGGCAAGCGTGTTGCCGCAGCGATTGGCACCGTTCCCGAGCAAGAATGGCTCAAGATTGCCGCCGAATGGGGTGAGGAAGCAAACTATCAGGGCTATCAGTCGGAAAACGAAGTGTTCCTCGCTGTTGCGCAGGGCAAGGCCGACATCGGTCTGACGACGAACACCGCCGTCCTGCCGATCACGAAGCAATATGACACCATCATCGCTGGCCCGCGTATGCCCTGGACCACGGATTACACGTCGGTTGTCGGCAAGCGTAAGGACGTCACTTGGCTGAATTACCTGAACTTGTTTGTAACCCATCAGGTTCGCTCCGGTCGTTATCAGGAGCTTTGGGGCAAATATGTTGGTGGAGACGCACCTGAACTGCGCATTCCTGGCGTAATGTACTAAGTCAGGTCCCCCGCCCATCAGCAGGATGGGCGGGGATTACGCAGGGCGGGGTCTCAGACGTGTTTGATTACCACTTTCATTGGCGGCCGGTTCTGAAAAACCTGCCGGATCTGCTGGCGGCTGGACTGACGACCCTTGAGGTGGCCGTCTTGGCCATGATCATCGGGATCGTTGTGGGCCTCGGCCTCGCGTTGATCCGCCTGTATTTGAAGGGCCCGGTAAGGTGGTTCGCCACTGCTTGGGTTGAGTTGGCCCGGAACACGCCAGCGTTGTTTCAGTTGTTTTTCTTCGGCTTTGGTCTGGGTGCAATGGGGATCCACATGTCGCCATACGCAATTGTTTTGGCGGCGTTGAGCTTTAACTGTGCGGGCTACCTGGCAGAAAATTTTCGTGGCGGGTTTCAGGCTATTCCAGTTACCCAAGTACGTGCGGCGCGATCACTGGGTATGACAGCATGGCAGACCTATACGCGGATCATTATCCCGCAGGTGTTTCGGATCGTTTATCATCCGCTGACCAACCAAATGGTTTGGGCTGTCTTGATATCCTCTTTGGGAATGTTGGTGGGGTTTCGGGAACTCTCGGGCGAAACGCAGGCTCTGGCGAGCCGAACTTACCGTATTTTCGAATACTTCGCCGTGACGGCCATTATCTACTACGTCATCGTCAAAATTATTCTGGGTGCCTCACGTTTGTTGGCCGCCCGCCTGTTCAGATATTGAGGGTGGGCCAATGGAACCGACGGCAAGCTTCTTCTTCGATTTCCGGATCAGCGACCTCTGGTTTCTGGCCGAGGCGGCATGGCGCACGCTGCTGATCTCTACTCTATCGATCACAATCGGGACGGCGCTGGGCGTCGTTTTCGGCTGGATGCTCTTCGAGGGGCGTTGGGCCGCAGTTCTGATTCTGGGTCCGTTGTTGGATGTCTTCCGATCCGTACCGCTGATCATTCAGCTCGTGCTGTTCTATAATTTTGCGCCCATCATTGGACTGATCCTTGATCCATTCCTCTCCGGTGTGGTCATTCTGTCGATCTATTGCGCCGCTCTCGTGGCCAATGTTGCTCGGGGCGGAATGGAGGCCGTTAGTCCATCGATGCGCCGTGCCGCCCGCTCTCTTGGGATGAGCTACTGGCAGGATCTTCGCTATGTCGTGCTGCCCATCGGTACACGAGCGGTATTCCCGTCCTGGGTGGGGGTGGCGCTTGGGGTGATGAAGGACAGCGCGCTGGTGTCTGTCCTTGGGTATGTTGAATTATTGAAGGCAAGCCAAATTCTAATCACCCGTACGCAGGAGCCTCTGTTGATCCTAACAATTGCGGGCGCGTTTTACTTCGCATTGTCCTATCCAATTTCGCGTTACGCTGCGAGCCTTGAGAAACGTTGGGCCTCATGATTGAAATTCGTGGACTAGAGAAGTTCTATGGATCGTTGCAGGTCCTTAAGGGCATAGACCTTGATGTGCCAAATGGCGAAGTGCTGTCGATTATCGGGGCATCAGGGTCGGGCAAGTCGACCCTGTTGTATTGCATCAACGCCCTTGAGGCGATCGAGGCGGGTTCGGTCGTTGTTGATGGCATTGACGTGCATGCAAAAGGCACTGATATCAACGCGTTGCGCCAGAAGCTGGGGATGGTCTTCCAGCAATGGAACAGTTTCCCGCATCTGACCACGTTGCAAAATGTTGCCTTGGCGCCTCAAATCGTCAAAGGAAAATCCAAGGCTGAATCGCGGGAAATTGCGGCCAGGCAATTGGAGCATGTCGGCTTGGGAGACAAGTTTGATGTCTATCCAAGTGCTTTGTCCGGCGGGCAGCAACAACGCCTCGCGATTGCGAGGGCTTTGGCGATGGAGCCAGAGTACATGCTGTTCGATGAAGCAACTTCGGCGCTTGACCCTGAGTTGGTGGGCGAGGTTCTGGACACCATGCGATTGTTGGCGGAAGAAGGCATGACCATGATCTGTGTCACGCATGAAATGAGCTTTGCGAGAGATGTTTCCGACCGCGTCGCGTTTTTTCATCAGGGCGTTATTGAAGAGATCGATACCCCCGCAGAAATCTTCGGTTCACCCAAGTCAGAGCATTTACAAAAATTTCTGTCCAATATCCGGTGAGACGAGACAATGCGTAGTACCAAAGTGATCCACGTCGTGTCCTGCCACGCAGAGGGTGAAGTCGGTGATGTGATTGTCGGTGGGGTTGCGCCGCCCCCCGGAGATACGATCTGGGAACAGCGAAACTGGATTGCGCAAGACGAGGTGCTACGCAACTTTGTTCTGAACGAACCGCGTGGGGGTGTTTTCCGTCATGTGAACCTGTTGGTGCCGCCGAAGCACCCGGATGCGGATGCCGCCTGGATCATTATGGAACCCGAAGACACGCCTCCGATGTCCGGGTCGAATTCCATCTGTGTGTCCACCGTGCTTCTTGATACCGGCATCGTGGCGATGCAGGAACCGGTAACCGAAATGGTCCTTGAAGCGCCCGGCGGGCTTGTGCACGTGCGGGCACATTGCGCCAATGGAAAGGCGCAAAGGATCGAGGTCGAAAACCTGCCGTCTTTTACCGGCTTTCTGAATGTGCCGCTGGAGATCGAAGGCATCGGCACGATCCATGTTGATACGGCCTTTGGCGGCGATAGCTTTGTCGTCGTCGATCCACAGACACTAGGGATCGCGCTTGTGGTCGATGAGGCACAGGCAATCGCCCAGCTTGGCGTCAAGATCACCAACGCGGCGAATGAACAGCTGGAATTCAATCATCCATTGCAGCCGGAATGGCGGCATCATTCCTTCTGTCTTTTTGCGGGCGAGCTGCAGCGTGACGCATCAGGCCTGCGCGCGAAGTCGGTTGTCTCCATCCAACCCGGCAAACTTGATCGCTCCCCAACCGGCACAGCCGTATCGGCGCGCATGGCCTTGTTGCAGGCCAGGGGCGAGATGAAGGTCGGGGACAGGATGACCGCCGTCTCGATCATCGGTTCGGAATTCGAGGGGGAGATTCTTGGGTTGACCGAGGTCGGTACCGTTCCGGCAATACGTCCACAGATCAGCGGGCGCGGCTGGATCACCGGGACACATCAGCACATGCTGGACCCAGAGGATCCATGGCCCGAGGGCTACCGCTTGTCTGATACGTGGCCGCGCTACAAATAGATCCGACTGGCGTCTTGAACGCCTCAAGAGGCGGTGCTGCCCTCTAGCTGTCTTCGTCCGCGCGCTTGTCGATCATCAACCTCAGTAGGTTTTTCTTGGTTTGCGCAATATGACGCGTGAGCACGTCACATGCCTCGTCAGCTTTCCCTGCGCGGGCAAACTCAAGCAGTTCGCGGTGTTCTTTGGCAGCAGGATCGCGTTGCTGCATCACACTGAGATGCATGCGCACATAACGGTCGGATTGAAGGTTGATCCGATGCAGCACGTCGTTTGTTAGGCTGCGGTTGGCAGCTGCATAGAGAGCAGAATGGTAGTCGTAGTTGAGCGCACCCCATTTGCCGACGTCGTCAGCATCATAGGAGCTCTCCATTGCTTCCAGAATTTCTTCACATTTCTGAAGGTGGGGGGGCGTCATGGCCGGGATAGCGCGCCGAAATAGATCCACTTCAATCAAAATGCGTAGGTCGAAGATCTCGCCTATTTCATCCAGGGAGTGTTTGGTAACGGTGGCACCCAAATTGTTGGTGAGTTGCACCAGACCTTCAGCGTCAAGCCGTTTGAGGGCTTCTCTGACAGGCATGCGCGAGACATTATATTCTTCCGCCAGCGCCTCTTGCCGTATTGTGAGGCCTTCTTCCAACTCGCCATTCAGGATACGTTCTCGAATATCACTTGCTATAGCGTCTGGGAGACTTTGGCGGACGATCGCGCGTTTGCTGGACACTTTGAAGTTCTCATTCTGTTTCGAATTTTGGATACAATTATC
The DNA here is from genome assembly GCF_014842925.1 of Roseibium polysiphoniae. Taxonomy (GTDB): domain Bacteria; phylum Pseudomonadota; class Alphaproteobacteria; order Rhizobiales; family Stappiaceae; genus Roseibium; species Roseibium polysiphoniae. Next base: position 448,400 of record NZ_JACYXJ010000007.1, on the reverse strand, counting down.
TCCTTCAGGCTGAAATTCCAACAGAATACCGCGTTCCATTCATGGTAGAAAACAATATGCGGCGGCGCACAAATATTGTATCCAAAATCCGCGTAAGATTAGATTGGAAAATTCAAGCAGATGCAGAAAACCGTCGAAATTGAGTTGGATGATGTATTAACGCTCGCAAACAACGTATTGACGCATGCTGGCTACGACAGTGCTCACGCCAGTTCCATTGCCCAAATGCTCTATACCTGCCAATTGGACGACTGCCAGTCGCACGGTCTTTTTCGCTTGCTGATGTGCATTGAGACCATAAAGGCCGGCAAGATTGACGGGCAGATCACACCGGTCATCTCTGACGCAGGCAAAGCAATTGTAAAGGCTGATGCAAGGGGCGGAATGTCCTTGCTGGCGATGGAAAAAGCTGTCCCGCTGTTGATTGAAAAGACGCGAGAATTCGGGATTGCCGCAGTTGCGATCAATCATTGCTTTCATTTCTCGGCGCTTTGGCCTGAAGTGGAACGCCTTTCGCAGGAAGGCTTTGCGGCGATGACCATGGTCCCCAGTCATTCATGGGTTGCTCCGGCGGGTGGGACACGGGGAACTCTGGGCACCAATCCCCTGGCCTTTAGCTGGCCGCGTCAAGGCGGTGCTCCGTTCACATTCGATTTTGCCACAAGTGCATTCGCGCGCGGTGAAATTGAACTCTACAAAAGAGCTGGAAAGCCATTGCCCGATGGTGTCGCAATCGACAAGTATGGCAAGCCAACGAATGATCCTGATGCGGCAATGGAAGGCGCTATGCTGACCTTTGGCAGCTACAAGGGATCAGCGCTGTCCATCATGATTGAACTGCTGGCCGGTCCATTGATTGATGACTTGACCAGCCTGGAAAGCATGGAATTTGCTGAAGGAAAATCCGGGGCGCCCTACCATGGGCAAATCCTGCTCGCGTTTGATCTGGGGCAGTTTTCCAATGGTGAGCTTGCAAGAAATGATGCGCGCGCTGAACGATTGTTCGCGGATATTACAGAGCAGGGCGCTCGCTTGCCTTCACAGCGCCGCTTCGCTGCCCGTGCGCGCAATCTGGAACGAGGATATGTCGAGATTTCTGTGGGTCTCTATGAGGACCTGCAAGCTTTACTGCCTTGATCTGAAAGGCTTCAGGCTGTTGGTTCTCGCCGCAAAGCCGGACTAAAAAGCACTGTGCTGCTCTACCCCAGATGATGCGAATTGGCCTCATCGGCCAAGCGCCAACGATTGAAAGAGCCTTCATGCCTAATTACAGGCCCGACCCAAGGATGTCGGGGCTCTGTTGAGGGCTGTAGGCGTCAATTTCGCGTCTCTTTGGGGACTGGTTACATACACTCGGCAATGACCCCGCCTTGCTTTGCCCAGTCAGCAAACCAGTTACGGAAAAGCGCATACTGTTGTTCGCAATAGTTGCGCTGAGCGTCCGTCAGAGCGTCTGTTTCATTGATGTGCAGACGGTATTCTTCCTCGCCGTTGAGGACCAGAAGGTGCTTGTAATAAAGAACCAGATCAGTGCCTTCATCAAAGCTGGACAGGACGTACATCGCTTCTTCCAGTTCCAAGGCGCGTTTGCGAGCCTCCGAGCTTCCGGTGGCCGCTTTTTGCGACAGCGTGGCTAGAAGCAAAGCCTCTTTCGGTAATGCCGTGCCGATTCCGGTGATCGAACCGGTTGCCCCGCAATTGACAATGCCATGGAAAACTTCAGTGTCGACGCCGACCATCAAGGTCACCTGGTCGTCCTGGGAGGTGATGTGCTCGGCGGCATAACGAAGGTCATCCTTGCCGCCAAACTCCTTGAAGCCAACAAGGTTTGGATGCTCGGCTCGCAGAGCAAAGAACAAATCGGCACGCGTCGCAAAGCCATAGACTGGGCTATTGTAGATGATAGCCGGCACATCGGGAGCTGCGTGGAGAATGGATTTGAAGTGGTTCTTCTGTGCGATGGCAGAGGTCCCGCGTGACAAGACGCGTGGGATGACCATCAGGCCAGCCGCGCCGACCTTTTGCGCGTGAGCAGCCAGCGCTGTTGCTGACTTTGAATTGACCGCTCCTGTCCCCACAACAACTGGAACACCGGCTTTCACGAGCCTCTCAACGCCGTCCATCCGCTGTTCGTCGCTCAACAACGGCCAATCGCCCATCGATCCACAATAGACAACGGCGGACATGCCTGCCGCGATCATCTCCTTGCCCTTTTTCACCAGCGCATCAAAGTCGGGACTGCGATCTTCTTTGCAGGGGGTCATCAGCGCAGGCATCGTGCCGGTGAAGATATTGGGCATCTTTGTTTCCTCGATATTTGGTCCGCTCACAACTGATCCGGATTGCTGGTTATGCAACATATAACCGGAGCCACCGTTGAGCGTGATTGGCGCGGCTAAGGTCTGCCTTGGTGGAGGAATGACCCGTACCGAAAAGACGTTGCTCAAAGAGGTTGTGTATTATGTATCCAACATCCATTCTTAATTTGCAAGGCAGCTGACTCCGCGCGTCGCCTTTTTAAACAAGCTGCCGCATCAAAGCCTAGTGCCGTTGGTCCTGGCCATTAGAACTTGTCCGAATTGTTGGAGAATTTTTAGATGTATATCAGGTCGGGCGAGGAGCATACCGACGCCAAAGAAACGATTTTCCGATCAGCGGGACACGGTCCGCAAGGCGGCGATTGACAACGCCATCTCGGGCCAGCAAAAAGCTTTGGCAGATGTTCGGCGCTTTGAACGAAATTGGTGCACCCGACAGGATTCGAACCTGTGACCTCTGCCTTCGGAGGGCAGCGCTCTATCCAGCTGAGCTACGGGTGCGGAACCGGCTTCCGGCTGAGCCGGGCGGATAGACGGTTTTGATAGCCGATTGGCCAACGGGCTTCAATTGCTTTCTTTTGATTTTGGACAGGCTGGATGGGCCTTCAGCCAGAAGCTGGGTGAAAGTTGCAGATCGCTTGGGCTGAGAAAGGGAGACGATTGATCGTTCCGGCGCCCGTCGCCGATGACGGTCCGCATACCCGGCAAGCCAGGAGTGATCTGCTGCATGGGGTAGGAAAAGCCAGGTTGAACGGCTGAGCTGTAAAACCAGAAGCTGTGGCGCTCAAGCAGCTGGCTGTGAACTCTCCAAACTTATCAATGTCTTGAGTTATTCAAAAAAAACGCGCGGTTCCCGAAGGACCGCGCGAAAAAAGTTACTGTGCACATGGCCCCATCGACCACGGCGGCAATCCTACAAAGGTCTAAATGGTTTGTCATTACCGATATGCATTTAAATAATTGATTTAGAATGTCTGGATCGATCAGTTTTGATGCTTAATTGATACTGAAACCTTATCATCAGGCCCTGGTTGGAATTTAGTCGCCGCAAACGGGTGTTTTGCTGAATTTCAAAGGCGCGGACTCCGATGCAAGACGAACCTCGACTTTGGTCACTCCGCGCGACAGAAACCCCAGCTCAACCGCTGCTGCGCGGGTGACGTCGATGATCCGCCCCTTCACAAAGGGGCCGCGATCATTGATCCGGACAACAACTGTTTTGCCGTTTTTGAGGTTTTTCACCTGAACCATGGTTCCAAAAGGCAGGCTTCGGTGCGCAGCGCTGAGAGAGGATGGATCGGCCATCTCGCCGCTGGCCGTGCGGCTTGTCAAAGCATACCAGGAGGCTTTTCCGCAATGCTCCATGGCCTTTGCTGACGCGCCGGGGCCTATGGGGGCAACGATTGGAAGAGCGATCGCACTCAAAAAGACAAGTTGGAGCATCTGAAACAAACACCGGTGTTTCATGAGGCGGTCTCCGCGCAGGTTGGGCGTCAGGCGCATTGGATCTATGCCGTCAGTGTAACTCTCGCAAATGACCAAAATGAGGTGCCCGAAGAGGCATTCATTCACGTCCAAACGCTAAAATTCAGCTGAATAGATTTACCAAGTATTAACCAATATGCTTGCTTGAGCTGTGGGTAATAATCACGGGGCCAAGATTGAAGGGTCGGTCATGTTATCTGTAAAATCAGTATCGAACAGCCGTCTATAGTATTTGGTATCGGCTTTCGAAAATATGTTTTTCGAAAGGAAGATCTCTTGCAAAATGGCTGGAGATTAATACCAGATAAATCGCGTGTTAGCGTTGATAAGGTTGAAGAGCGTTGGATAAATGCTTGCATGTCCTTGCTTGACGTTTTGCCTGAACGTTCAGCGCTTGTGAATCGGAATGGTCGGTGTCTCGCCGTAAATTCGCATTTTGCAAAACGGTTTCCGGAAACGGACGGTCGCGCGGACGGCCGGTATTTGTCGGAACTTCTTTCTCAAGAAAGCTGGAAGCGTTGGCAGAGGGCATGCCTGGCGGCGACGGCGTCTGCGCATATGGATCTCCAAGGTGTTCTGCTTGACCGCTCTGGCCACGTGATTGCTCCAGCGCTGTCAATTGCCCGCGTCGCGTTCGGGATGGCATCCGAAGACGCATTTCTGCTGAGGTTCGCTGACACTGAAGAGACCGTTCAGGATCAATCGGTGGAGATCGAAGAGATCCGCCAGCTTGCTCACGTCGATGATTTGACAGGCCTGGCCAATCGTCGTGCCCTTTTCAAAGAGCTTGAGCGCCACGTCGACTTGATGCGCGACGGCCCGCATGATGGCCTGTCGATTTTCTACCTGGATCTCGATGACTTCAAGAAGGTCAATGACCTCGCAGGTCATGCCGCGGGAGACGAGATGCTGTGCCTCGTCGCCGATTGTCTGAAGGCTGTCTTTGCGGAGAACGGATTGGCCGCGAGACTTGGCGGCGATGAATTCGTCGGCCTGATGCAGGTTCCAACCGAGGCTGAAGCGCTGGAAATTGCAAACAGACTTCAGGTGAGGATGAAGCGACTTGGTCTGAAATCCGGCAGTCGGTTTTTCACCATCAAGGGCTCGATCGGGATATGTTACCTCAAACAGGATTTCATTGCGCAGGCGCGCGTGAAACCCATCCATATCCTGCATCAGGCAGACAAGGCATGTCTGCGGGGCAAGGCAGAGGGTGGGAGCGCGGTCAATGTCCAGGCCTTTGATCTGGAAGAGGAAGCGCGTTCACTGGAGCTCCCGACCTGGCAACCGGAAGACCTTCGCATGAAGGATCTTTTCCTTCATGCGATGCCAATCATTGCGCTCGCCAGCAAGGCAATTCTGGGCTCGGAGATCCTTCTTCGTCTTAAGGGGGAAAAAGAACTTGTCTGCACACCACGCGCGCTGATCGCCTCTGCTGAACGGTCCGGATTCATGTCTCAGGTGGACCGCTGGACACTGGATCAGGTGCTGGACGCCATCTCGATCTCTCAACAGCGGCGCTGGTTTGCGGTGAACCTGTCCATGGGCGCGCTTGCCGACGACTATCTGAAAGATCTCCTGAAAAGCCGCTTGTCATCCGAGCCGCTTTTGGCGGGACGCCTGTGCCTGGAAATCTCGGAGAAAGACTACTTGCGGCAGCCGGATCTTTGCGAGGATTTCCTTCGCTTTGTCTCTGAACTTGGTTGTCAGACTGCAATCGACGACTTCGCGGGGCACTGGCCCGTGCTCGAGCGGCTGACCGAGCTGAAGGTCGACTGGATAAAGCTCGACCCGACCCTCAGCACCTTTGCTTCAGCGCATGACCGAAAACGCATGCTCCTCAAGCGAATGATTGCCGCAGCTCATGACCTTGGCATCCGCGTGATTGCGAAGAATGTGGAAGCCGAGCCAGAGCTGGCGTTTTGGCAGCAGCTAAACGTTGATGCGGCCCAGGGCTTCTACGTCGGCCGCCCGGAGCCATGGCCCGAAGGCAACCTTTGACAGCTGTAGAAACAAAAACGGAGCAGAAAGCTGCTCCGTTTAAGTGCGTTGTTAGAAGAAGATGACAGTGGCCTGGTCAGACGTCCAGATTGGCGACGTTCAGCGCGTTATCCTGAATGAATTCGCGGCGCGGCTCCACTTCATCTCCCATTAGCTTGGTGAAGATGTCGTCCGCATCGTCCGCTTCGCGGATCTTGACCTGAAGCAGTGACCGCACGTTGGGGTCGAGTGTCGTTTCCCAGAGCTGACCGGGGTTCATTTCGCCAAGGCCTTTATAGCGTTGCAGCGAGATGCCCTTCTGTCCGAATCCAAAGATCTGCTGCAGAAGGGCCCGCGGACCACGGATCTCGTGGGGGGTGTCCTTCCGGCGCAGCGTCGCCGCCTTGCCGTAGATCTCTTGCAGGTGGCCGGCATCAGCATTCAAGCGGCGGGCATCTGCTGAACCAAGCAGGGCAGCATCAATGATGGCCACTTCCTCAACACCGCGGACCATACGCTTGAAGACAAGGCTGCCATCATCCCGGGCCTCGCCCTCCCAGCCGCGTTCGAACTCATCTGCGAGAATGTCGAGCCGCCGCGCGATATAGGACGCGGCTTCGGCCGCCTTTGCGCTGTCGTTCAGCGTGTCTTCGGTGAGCGCGCCGGCGATCGCCGCTTGTTCAACGACATCGCGGTTGTACCGAGAGTGCAGGCCGTCGAAAATACCCGCAATCGCGCGGGCTTTTTCAACGACTGCGCGTAGATCTTCGCTGGTCCGGACTTCGCCATTGGCAAGGGTCAGCGAAGTATCTTCAAGCCCGGACGAGATCAGATAGTCTTCAAGGGCCTGCTGGTCCTTCAGATATTGCTCAGATTGCCCGCGCTTCACTTTGTAGAGCGGCGGTTGGGCGATGTAGATATAACCGTTCTCGATTAGCTCTGGCATCTGACGGAAGAAGAAGGTCAGAAGCAGGGTTCTGATGTGGGCACCATCGACATCAGCATCGGTCATGATGATGATCTTGTGATAGCGCAGCTTTTCCAGGTTGAATTCCTCTTTTCCGATCCCGGTGCCCAGGGCCGTGATCAGCGTACCGATTTCATTGGAAGACAGCATCTTGTCGAAACGGGCACGTTCCACATTGAGGATCTTGCCTCGCAGCGGCAGTACGGCCTGATTTTCACGATGCCGGCCCTGTTTGGCAGAGCCACCAGCTGAGTCGCCCTCCACCAGGAACAGTTCGGCTTTGGACGCATCGCGCTCCTGACAATCGGCAAGCTTGCCTGGCAGGGATGCTATGTCGAGCGCTCCCTTGCGGCGTGTCAGCTCGCGCGCCTTTCGCGCAGCTTCGCGTGCGGAGGCAGCTTCCACCACTTTGGAAACGATCGACTTGGCAGGTGTCGGGTTTTCTTCCAGCCACTCCGAGAGTGCGCCGGAAATAAGGTTCTCGACCACAGGCCGCACCTCGGAGGACACCAATTTGTCCTTGGTCTGCGAGGAGAACTTCGGATCCGGGACCTTCACGGACAGAACGCAGGTCAGGCCTTCACGGCAATCGTCGCCGGAAAGGGAGACCTTTTCCTTTTTCATCAGGCCGGTGCTTTCGGCATATCCGGTGAGCTGACGGGTCAGGGCCGCACGAAAACCTGCAAGGTGGGTGCCGCCGTCACGCTGAGGAATGTTGTTGGTGAAGCACAGAACGTGTTCATGGTAGCTGTCGTTCCACCACATGGAGGCTTCGACAGTGATGCCGTCCTTTTCGGAACTGACCGTAATTGGCTCTTCGATCAGCGGATGTTTGGCCCGGTCCAGATAGCGGACGAAAGCCTCGAGGCCACCCTCGTAGAAAAGCTCTTCCACAACGGGCTCTACGCCGCGCTTGTCGGTCAGGATGATACGGACACCGGAATTGAGGAAGGCGAGTTCGCGAAGCCGGTGCTCGAGCGTTGCGAAATCAAACTCGATCCTGGTGAAAGTTTCCGGCGAAGGAAGGAATGTGACCTCGGTGCCCTTCTTGCCGCTGGCTGGTCCAACGACTTCCAGCGGGCTCACCGCATCACCATGGGCAAAGCACATGTAATGCTCTTGGTCGTTGCGCCAGATGCGCAGTTCCAGCTTGGTGGAAAGCGCGTTCACCACAGAGACGCCGACGCCGTGAAGACCACCCGATACCTTGTAGGAGTTCTGGTCAAATTTTCCGCCCGCGTGCAGCTGGGTCATGATGACCTCGGCCGCGGATACACCCTCTTCCGAATGCATGTCGGTCGGAATGCCGCGCCCGTTGTCTGAGACGGTAACGGATCCATCGGCATTCAGCGCCACGGTCACATGATCGGCATGACCGGCCAGGGCTTCATCGATTGCGTTGTCGACGACTTCGTAGACCATGTGATGGAGGCCGGATCCGTCATCGGTGTCACCGATGTACATTCCCGGTCGCTTTCGCACAGCGTCGAGCCCCTTCAGGACCTTGATGGAATCTGCGCCGTATTCGGCAGATACCTCAGCTTCGGGCGTCGGAACAGTTTCGGGATCGGAAGTGTCGCTCATGCGAATCAGTCACCAGTCATTTTTAGATTTAATCCCCTGTTATAAGGGGTTCGGCAGGCCGTTCAACCAAAGCTAAGCCATACCACGGATGTGGCGCCCATAGCGGTGGAAAACAATGGAATTCCGGCGATTTTGGAGCAGCCTTTACCGCTCGACCAGCGCCGCGCCATCGGGCGAGATCTCAAAGACCTCACCTTCTTGAGGAAGTGCCTCGAAAAGCGATGCATCGGTGCCTGTCATGAACACCTGACCGCCCAGGTCCAGCAAGCGCGTGAACAGGGCCTTTCTGCGATTTGGGTCGAGATGAGCTGCGATCTCATCAAGCAGTAGGACCGGCGTCATTCCCGTGATCGAGGCGGTAAGTTCAGCGTGAGCAAGGACTAGGCCGATCAGGAGCGCCTTTTGTTCACCGGTCGAAGACTGAGCCGCGGGCATGTCCTTGGCGGCGTGCCGCACAATGAGGTCCGACAGATGCGGACCCATAAGCGTTCTGCCCACGGCGCGATCGCGCCCGCGCCCTTCTGACAGCAAGTCCCTGTAGTGGTCCTCCCTGTCAGACGCGCTCATGCCGCGCGTCGCCATTTCAAAGGCGCCATCGAGCGTCAGCGTTGCAAGGGGAAAAGGAAGGCCTGTCTCAGCCTGGGCCTTCACGGTCTCGCCAAGGAGAGTGACCGTTTCACTTCGTGCCAATGAGACCGCTGTGCCCAGTTCGGCAACCTGTGTCTCAATGGCCGAAAGGAAGTCTGAAGAGCCGCCGTGGTCCAGAAGTTTGTTCCGTTGCCGGAGCGCTTTCTCGAAATTGCTGACACGTCGCCCATGCGTGGGATCTATGGCCAAGGTCAATCGGTCCAGAAACCTGCGCCGGTCAGACCCAGGACCGGTGAACAGCCCGTCCATCGACGGGACGAGCCAAAGCACACGCATGTAGTCGAGCAGGGCCTCGGAGGACCGGACATCCTCGCCATCAATCCGAACGCGTCGACCAGCTTCGCCATTGGTCAATCCGGTGCCAATGCGGGTTTCGTCGTCGTTTTGGTTCAGGATCGTCGACACACTCCAGCTGCCAGGTCCGCGCATGCGGCCAACATCGGCAAAGGGCGCGCGGCGAAGCCCGCGGCCGGCCGTCAGGAAGGAGATTGCTTCCAGAATATTGGTCTTGCCGATGCCATTGTCGCCGACGAACGCGATCAAGGGCTTGGAGAAGGCAAGATCGAGGTGCTCATAGTTCCGGAAGTTGGTCAGAGTCAGGCTGCTGAGCGCCGCCGACCTTCTGTCAGCCATGGAACCTCATCCCGCAAGCTTTTCGCTTGGCACCTAGACGCGCATCGGCATCAGAACGAACAGGCAATCCTCGATCGTATTGTCCTGCACCAGCGTTGGAGATCCGCTGTCCGCCAAACGGAAGAGCGCGGTGTCGCTGTTCAGCTGATTGGCGATGTCGAGCAGGTAGCGAGAGTTGAAGCCGATTTCGAGCGGATCGTCATCATATTCAACGGCAAGTTCTTCCGTCGCACTGCCAGAATCCGGATTGTTCACCGCCAGAACCAGTCGGCCCTCGCTGAGCGACAGCTTGACCGCGCGCCCGCGCTCGGAGGAAATCGTCGACACGCGGTCGACAGCTTCCTTGAATTCATCCCGATCGACGCGCATTTCCTTGTCGTTGCCTTGCGGAATGACGCGGCCATAGTCCGGGAATGTACCATCGATCAGTTTCGATGTGAGGACAACCGAAGCCGTCGTGACGCGAATTTTCGTGTCAGACAGCTCGATCTGGACATCTGCTCCCGGCTCTTCGAGAAGCTTTTGAATCTCGCCGACGGTCTTGCGCGGTACGATGATGCCCGGCATCCCGGCAGATCCGGACGGCGCCGGAACTTCGGCCTGCGCCAGGCGGTGGCCATCGGTTGCGACAGCCCTGAATCGCGAGCCTTCCGGCGTATCGACGGCATGCATATAGATGCCGTTTAGGTAATACCGGGTCTCTTCCGTGGAGATGGCGAATTGCGTCGCATCGATCAGCTTGCGAATATCGCCCGCGCTCAATGTGAAACCATGCGTGAAATCGCCCGCTGTGAGATCCGGGAAATCTGTCTCCGGCAGCATTTGAAGCGCAAACTTCGAACGTCCTGCACGAATTTCGAGCGTTGCATTGTCGCTGGTGGTTTCCAGAACGACTTGTGAACCATCCGGCAGCTTTCGCACGATGTCATAGATCATGTGTGCCGGAACGGTCGTCGCACCGGGCATTTCGATCATTGCCGGAACCGTTTCCAGAATTTCCAGATCCAGATCGGTCGCCTTGAGCTTCAACGCGCCATCTTCGGCGCGGAGCAGGACGTTGGACAGGATCGGAATGGTGTTACGGCGCTCGACAACCCGATGAACATGGGTCAGGGACTTGAGGAGGTCGGTCCGCTCGAGGGTCGCTTTCATACGCAAGGTCCGTACTTTTAAGGCGCCGAAGAGGTGTCCTCGGCCAAGGAAATCTGACGCTCCCCATGGTGGGAGCGGGGGGAAGACACTGCCCTCAACTGCAGGTAAATGCAAGAGGGGCGCCCGCTTGGACGCCCCTGATTTTGATGATTATTTTGTAATATTGTCAGGCGTCGAGCATGCGCTTCAGCAGTTCCAGCTCCTGCGCCAGTCCGTGGTCGCCACGGGCCAGTTCTTCAATCTTGCGAACCGCATGCAAAACTGTCGTGTGGTCCCGGTTGCCAAAGCGGCGGCCGATCTCGGGAAGAGACCGCGGAGTCATGACTTTTGCAAGGTACATGGCAATCTGCCGGGGCCGGACGATTGTCCGTGTACGGCGCGCCGACAGAAGATCTGCCTTTGTCACATTGTAATGCTTCGACACGACGCGCTGAATATCTTCGATCTTGACCCGTCGCGGCTCGCTCGAGCGGATAAGATCCCGAAGGGTCAATTCCGCCATTTCCTGCGTGATCGGCTGGTTGGTCAGCTGATTGTGTGCGACCAGCCGGTTCAGGGCGCCTTCAAGGTCCCGTCCGGAAGATGCGACGTGCTTGGCGACATAGTCGAGTACAGGATCTGGAACTTCGAAGTTTGGATAGCTGCGTTGGGCCTGGCTCACGCGAGTGGTCAGGATGTTGCGACGCAGAGAGAAATCAGGTTCCTGAATGCCGACGACGAGGCCGCCCGACAGACGTGACCGAACCCGGTCGTCGAGTGTGTCGAGTTCCGATGGTGCCCGGTCGGCTGCGACAATCACCTGCCGTGCGCCGTCAATGAGAGCGTTCAGCGTGTGACAGAACTCCTGCTGCACCTGCTTGCCGTGAAGAAACTGCATGTCATCGATCAGGAGGAGATCGATGGTGCGCAGGGTCTCCTTGAACGCGAGAGCCGACTGGGCCTTCAGCGCAGAAACGAAGCGATACATGAAGTGTTCTGCCGTCAGGTACAGAACCTTTCGGCCCGAGGCGCGAACCTTCGCCGCGACAGCCTGCATCAGATGGGTCTTACCAAGGCCAACCGAAGCATGCAGATAGAGCGGGTTGAAGGTCACGGCGCCGCCGGAAGCGACCTGACGAGCAGCTGCGAGTGCCAAGCCGTTGGAGTCGCCCTCGACAAACGTCTCGAACGTGTATTTAGGGTCGAGAGCTGCGCCTTGAAGAACGTCACGGGTGACATCATTTGACGCGTCACCACGACCCAGTGCAGCTGTTACGGCCTGTGCCGCGGCAACCTGGTTGGTGTCGCAAAAGCCGTCCAGACGCTGGTCGGATGCAGGCGACGCCTTCGGACGCTTGGGACCGGCAAGGCCCGGCGCAATCGGAGCTGCGACCTGGCGCGGGCGCATGGCGCCGCGGACGGTGAGCTCGATCTTGTGCACATTATCGCACTCACCCTTCCAAAGGCCCATCAGCCGCTCATTGTAGTGAGATTGAATCCACTGCTTCAAGAACCGTGTGGGCACAGATAACCGCACCGTTCCGTCGTTATGTTCTTCAAGATCCACTCGTGCGAACCAGCTGGAGAAAACGTCATCTCCAAGCTCGGCGCGGAGCCGCTTTTTAACACGGTTCCAGTGTTCAGAGCCACTTGCCTCCTGAACCTGCATTACTTCCGCCTCCTGTTTAAGGACGATCCGCCACAGCCGTCCTGGTTGATGCTGCTCAAGCAGCTTTTTTATATCCCGATTGGGACGATTGTTAGGTTGACGGCAACGATCGCTACCGCCTTAGCCTGCTCCAGGCAGGTGAGTTAATTCTGGATCCAGGGCAGTCCGGCGGCCTTCCAGCCAGACTGAGTTCCCCGATGACCGTCTTGATCAAGAGGGCCTTCAAAACCACCAGCAATGTTATAGCAATGGGCGTAGCCTGCCTGCGTCATCGCGATGGCTGCAGATTGGCTCCTTACGCCGGAGCGGCACAGAAAGTAGATCTGGGCGCTCTGGTCAAGTCCTTTCGCAGAGATTTTTTTGGCCAAATCGCCAACAAAATCCTTGACTGGCTGCGCAGGCGGAAGGCTCTGCCATTCCACGAACAAAGGCTCGCCGCCAAGCGCACGCAAATCTGGCACGCCGACGAAAGTCCACTCTGCTTGTGTGCGCACATCGACCAGGACGGCGCCGTCTTGTTCCGCAATGGCGTCATGCGCGGTTTTCGCGTCTACGTCGCCTGCATATTGGATGGAGTTTTGCACAACAGCCCCCTTTTACAATGGCGAAGCCATTGTTGCTGCGTTTCTTCTAGCGATTTTTTGAGAGATTAGTGACTTCGAAGAGAAGGACTAGCGCAGATTAAATACTGCTGTGTATTCATTGTAAAAATGACTGAGTGGGAAAATCTTTATTTCAATGCTTCGAATTTTCATGACTTGCCCAGACCACTTTTTTGTTTCGTTTTAGTACGGATCTTCGTCCGCCTGTTGATCTAAACATATACAGCCCGTTTCGGCCCGGCAACAGCCTCTGATGAACAAATCGTAAGCAAGGCGCAAAGCTCCGCAGCGTCACTCTTTGACCGTCCCGTCCGGGCTATGAGCCAAATGCTTTTCGCCGCTTGGATTTTTCCTGATCAAGGCACCTGGTTGGGGGGTAAGTTGGGGGCATCAAAAAAATGAATCATGTTTACTCTTGACACACGTCGAATCCGGTTTGAGCAGGCTCTGTTCGGATCACGTGTCGATAAGTGCTTGGAAATAATGAGAAAAAATTGCCAAGGCGCTCTATAGCGAAAACTCCCGATGGCAAAAATTTCCTTAGCCGGCGTGTGTTGACGCATTTTTGCACGGCTAAAAAAAACCCGGCCGCGAGGACCGGGTTTTTTAACGTCAAAGTGGCGTAGATTTAGGCGCTGAGGGCCTTAACGCGTGCATTCAAGCGAGAAACCTTGCGAGATGCGGTGTTGGCGTGAAGAACGCCCTTCGTCGCAGCGCGCATGATCTCGGGCTGAGCAGCTTTCAGAGCGTCACTGGCGGCTGCCTGGTCGCCGGAAGCAATTGCTTCTTCGACTTGACGCAGGTAGGTCCGCACGCGGCTCCGACGAGCTTTATTCGTGGCCGTCCGGCGGGCAATCTTACGGGCCGCCTTCTTGGCCGAGGGTGTATTGGCCATGGGCTCAATCCTGATCCGTGGTGGAACTAAGTCCGGTTACAATCGGGAAAGCCATACGCCAGGGCGATAAGGGTACCCGATCAAAAAACGACGGCGGCGAGAGGTCCCGCCACCGGTTGCGGGCAGCTTATAATCGTGCCGCGCGGCCGCGTCAATGGTGATCGGCGCGTCCGTGCGAGATTCTTTCGCGGCTTTTATTTGTTATTGAATTGAGGTTTGCGCTTTTCGGCAAAGGCGCTCATCCCTTCCTTCTGGTCTTCCGTCGCGAACATGCTGTGAAAGACCCTGCGCTCGAAACGGATGCCTTCCGACATAGTTGTCTCGTAGGCCCGGTTGACGCTTTCCTTGGTCATCATCGCAATGGGAAGCGAGAAATCTGCAATCTTCTCTGCGGCCTTGAGAGCTTCCTCCAGAAGCTCGTCCGCCGGCACAACGCGGCTGACAAGGCCGCACCGCTCAGCCTCTTCAGCTTCCATCATGCGTCCGGTCAGGCACATGTCCATGGCTTTGGACTTGCCGACGAAGCGCGTTAGCCGCTGTGTTCCTCCGGCGCCCGGCATGACACCAAGCGTGATCTCGGGCTGGCCAAATTTCGCAGTGTCGGCCGCAATGATAAAGTCGCACATCATGGCCAGCTCGCAGCCGCCGCCGAGCGCATAGCCGGCAACCGCCGCAATGACCGGCTTGCGCGTGCGTGAAACCTGTTCCCAGGACGTGATGAAATCGCTCAGATAGGCTTCCATATAGTCGAGGCTGCCCATCTCCTTGATGTCGGCGCCAGCGGCAAATGCCTTTTCCGAGCCCGTGATCACTGTGCAGCCAATGCGCTCATCTGTTTCGAAACCGGACAGGGCGGTGTTCAGCTCGTCAATCAGGGCCGAGTTGAGCGCATTCAGGGCGCTGGGGCGATCCAGTGTGATCAGCCCGACCTTGCCGCGTGTTTCGACGCGAATGTTTTCATATCCCATCTGGTTCACTCCCAAACCAAGTTCAAATCATCTGGTTGAAAGGCGTAGCCGACCTTTACACGCGCTGGCAACCGCTGAGCTATGAAATCGGAGGTGTGCAGGTCGAGACGACCCGCGAAGAAATCACCGCTGGCAGGTGGGGCAGTAGAATGTCGACCTGTTTGATTGAACAATTCTCTCGATGGATGATGTGCAGCCCGGTGTCCGGCAAGGCTCACCTTCCCGGTCATAGACGGCGAAGCGGTGCTGGAAATAGCCGAGCGTACCGTCTGCCTGAGTGTGATCGCGCAGGCTCGATCCGCCCGCCTCAATCGCTTCAGTCAGCGTATCGCGAATATGGGCGGCAAGCGCAAACGTGCGTTTGGTTGCCCTGCCGTTCTTTCCGGCAATCGTTCCAGCGGCACGTCTGGGGTCAAGTCCGGTGCGCCAGAGGGCTTCGCAGACATAGATGTTACCCAGTCCGGCGATCAGCTTCTGGTCCAGAAGTGCTGATTTGAGGGGAGCCTTCTTGCCTGCGAACAGGGCGGAGATCCGCGCGCCGTCGAGTTCATTGCCCAGAGGCTCGATCCCGATGTTGCGAAAGAGGGCGTGTTCGCCAAGATCCGGTCGCGGAACAAGCGTCATGAAACCAAAGCGGCGAGGATCATTATAATGGATGCGCGCCGCTCCGCCGGCGCTGGTCGCCAGATGAAAAACCACGTGATCATGTTTTTCGTTCTTGGATTTTGCGTGGGTAAAGTCGCCGGGCGTTGAAACGTCCTCGTCGACTTCGATCCGGAACGACCCGGACATTCCCAGATGCATGACCAGAACGTCGCCGCTATCCAGGTCAGCAAGCAGATATTTAGAACGCCGTGAAAGCGCGATGACACGCCGACCAGTGAGCCGCGCGCGAAAATTCTCTGGAAAGGGAAACCGCAAATCCGCCCGGTTCTGGTCAAGCTTTTCGATCAAGGCACCTTCGAAGGTCGGCGCAAGGCCGCGCTTGACAGTCTCGACTTCGGGCAGTTCAGGCATGGGGTCTTCCGTTATTCGATGCCGGTGAGGGACGCGGCATATTGGTTTTGACGGGCGGGAACATAGCGCTTGCCATGGCCATGTACTATGTTCCGCTCCAAATTGGAGTGATGTGCTTGCCATTCAAGCGCATCCGTTGGAAAAGCAGCTTGATATGCGACATGACGATCAGACGGCTGTTTCAGCCGTCCGCCGTGTCGGTCAGGAGACATGACTATGGCGCAGGACGCTTCTTCATCCCAACGGGTCTCGGCCCGTACACCGGAAGACATGCCGACAAGTTTTGGCTTCACCACGGTCGGGGAAGGTCAAAAACAGGCGCTCGTCGATGACGTGTTCCACAAGGTCGCCGAGCGCTATGACGTCATGAACGACATGATGTCCGGCGGACTGCACCGTGTGTGGAAGGATGCGATGGTGTCTGTTCTTGCGCCGCCAAAGTCGTCAGCGCGCGGATGGCGCCTGCTGGATGTGGCGGGCGGAACCGGTGACATCGCAACACGCGTCGTGCGTCGATCAAATGACACGGCAAAGGCAGTGGTCTGCGACATCAACGGTTCGATGCTGTCTGTTGGCCGTGATCGCGCGGAAAAGGCCGGCCTCTCTGATCTGATCACCTTCTCGCAAGGCAACGCCGAGGAACTTCCGTTTCCCGACAGGAGTTTTGATGCCTATACGATCGCGTTTGGCATTCGGAATGTGCCCAATATTCCCAAGGCCCTTCGCGAAGCGCGCCGTATCCTGAAACGCGGCGGACGTTTTCTCTGCCTTGAATTCTCGGAGGTCGACGTTCCTGTTCTCGACAAGATCTACGATGGGTTCTCGTTCAATGCGATCCCGGCGATGGGGAAGATGGTGACCGGCGACGGCGAACCCTATCGCTATTTGGTGGAATCAATCCGCAAGTTCCCGAGCCAGGAGCGCTTCGCAGAGATGATCCGCGAGGCGGGTTTCGAGCGTGTGACCTACCGCAACTACTCCGGTGGCATCGCCGCACTGCATTCCGGCTGGAAGCTCTGATCCATGGGGTTTGCCGTCGCGCCGCTTTTCCGTCTGGCCAAGGCCGGTTTTGTCATGGCCCGCGAAGGGGTCTTTGGGCTTGCGTATCTGCCTGACTTGCCTGCTGCTCCACGCATCGCGATCGCCTGCGCGCGGTTGCTGGAAAGGCGCTCGGTCAAGAACAAGAGCGCCGAACTCCGTCTTTCTGATGCGATGAACCGGCTCGGGCCGTCTTACGTCAAACTGGGACAGTTCCTCGCGACCCGTGCTGATGTTGTGGGCAAGGAGGCAGCTCTGGAGTTGTCGGCCTTGCAGGACCGACTCCCCGCCTTTGGGCACGAGGCCGCTTGCAAGGCGGTCGCCGAGCAACTCGGCCAGTCGGTCGACGAGATATTTGTCGAGTTCGGCGAAGCCGTGGCTGCAGCTTCCATCGCACAGGTTCATCCGGCAATGCTTCGCGGCAAGGATGGCGAGGTCCGGAAGGTCGCGGTCAAGGTTCTGCGTCCCGGGGTTCAGAGGCGGTTCCAGCGCGATCTCGAAAGCTTCTATCTCGTTGCACGTCTCGCCGAGAGGTTCCATCCGCCGTCACGCCGGTTGCGTCCGGTCGCGGTGGTTGACACTCTTGCCAAGTCTGTGGCCATGGAAATGGACTTCCGTCTTGAAGCGGCAGGTCTGTCGGAGATGGCTGAAAATACATCGGAAGATCCCGGTTTCCGCGTGCCCGAGGTTGATTGGCTTCGCACGGCCAAGGGCGTTTTGACCATGGAATGGGTCGACGGCCGCAAAATGTCGGACGTCGAGGGCCTTAGAGAGGACGGTCTGGATCTCGAGGCGCTGGGCGCCAATGTCATTCAGAGCTTCCTGCGTCACACGCTGCGTGACGGTTTCTTCCATGCGGACATGCACCAGGGCAATCTCTTCGTTGAGCCTGACGGTACGCTGATTGCAGTCGATTTTGGTATCACCGGCCGTTTGAGCAAGCAGGAGCGCCGGTTCCTGGCAGAAATCCTGTTTGGCTTTATCACCCGGAACTATCGCCGCGTCGCTGAGGTTCATTTTGAGGCTGGCTATGTGCCGGCGCATCAGGATGTCGACATGTTCGCCCAGGCGATCCGCGCGATCGGGGAGCCGATCCATGGTCACGACGCTAGCGAGATTTCCATGGCGCGGCTCCTGACCCAGCTGTTCGAGGTTACCGAACTCTTTGAGATGCGCACGCAGACACAGTTGATCATGCTGCAAAAGACCATGGTCGTGGTTGAGGGCGTGGCGCGCACGCTGAATCCGCATCTGGATATGTGGCATACGGCAGAGCCAGTCGTCGGCTCCTGGATACGCGACAATCTTGGCCCGGTTGGCAAACTGCGAGATGCTGGCGAGGCGATCGGCGCCATGGGCCGCATTGCCAATGATCTGCCGCTGTTCGCAGACCGTGTCGGCAGGATGTCGGAAGAATTCGAGAAGATGACGTCCAAGGGCCTGCGTTTCGACAAGGACACGGCAGAAGCCATCGGCAAGGCGGAAGCCCGTCACACCAGGTCGGGCCGCATTGCCCTGTGGGTGATCGCAGCGGCGCTTATTGGCATTGTTGCACGCGATCTGTTCTGACGGTCCCGGCAAACACCATAAGAGAGAGATGAGGCGATGGCAGCTGAAGCGGAAATCTATCATCCTCGCGCTGTCGCTGATCTCGGACTGTGGTTGGTCAAGCCCCTTCAGCTGAAGGTCTATGGAATCGCAGCCTCTGGGAAGATCGTTTCCCAAGAGAACATAGCCGAGGCCAAGGCGATTGCCGAAGCTGAATTGCCTCCGCGGGTGTCGGCGGAAGGGCAAGACAATGGGCTTGGTTTTGCGCTCTTGCATCTGGGCGAGACCGGTATCACACATTCATTCTACTGGTGGGTTCAGGGCTGTGTCCTGTGCCAACACATCCGGCGGACACTTTATGGCGCACGAGAGCCGTTGAGTTCGACAGAGCGGCCCGTGATTGGTTGCGTTTGGGAGCTTGAGCTGATCAACGCAGAGCAAGTGTTCTGGCGTGATACCATGATGATCGCCAATCCCGATCCGGCATCCTATCTGGCCGCGCGTCACTGATCCGGCGTCACCCGTCTCAAAGTCAGATTGATCCGGCCACCATTCTTTAAAAGTGTTGAGCTGCCGGGCAAGACCCTGTCGATGCCGTGGTAGGCAAGGCGCGACTCTCCTCCGAGAACTACAACATCGCCAGATGTCAGCCGCATGGAGCTGGTCGGGGCCTTTCGCGTCGTGCCGCCAATGCGGAAAGTTGCTGTATCGCCGAGTGAGACCGAGACAACCGGCGAGCTGAACATGTCTTCATCCTTGTCCTGGTGCAGGCCCATTTTCGCAGTGGTCGCATAGTAGTTGATCAGGCAGGCCTCCGGTTCTGGCGCATCGGCGGCGACAGCTTTCCAAAGCTTGCGAAGGGCTGAGGGCATCTCCGGCCATTTTTCGCCGGTGGTCGGATGTGTTGGCTGGTAGCGATAGCCGTTGATGTCTGCGACCCAGCCAAGCGAGCCACAATTGCTCATCCGAACCGAGAAGGCCTTGCCGGTTTTCGGCATTTTGGGCTGGAACAAAGGCGCCTTCGCCAGAACAAGCCTGAGCTCATCGACCAGGGCTTCCTGGGCCTCACGGTCGAAATACTCAGGCAGCAAACGAAAGCCGGCGGGCGGCGGGTGACCTTTGGTCATGGTCTTTACCTTGGATAACCGGGTGATGCGGTGGCGGTGGTAACGAACTTGGAAGAATTATCGAGAATACAGGCCATGCCTGCAAATGCCTTGCTTCAGGTGTCTTGCAGGGGCAGTTTCATCCTCCTATATAGCGTTCGAGCGTTGCGCCAAGGTGCAACGACCGGGTGCTGTCCCGGATATTTGTGAAGAGGAACCGGAAGGATGCCGTTACGGGTCATTCCGGTTTGCTGGAAAGAGAGGCTAATATGGCAAAGGTCATCGGTATCGACCTCGGCACGACAAACTCGTGCGTCGCCGTCATGGACGGTAAAGATCCCAAAGTTATTGAAAATGCGGAAGGTGCACGCACCACGCCGTCAATGGTGGCTTTTTCTGATGATGGTGAGCGCCTTGTTGGCCAGCCTGCCAAGCGTCAGGCTGTCACCAACCCGACCAATACTCTTTTCGCCGTCAAGCGTCTGATCGGCCGCCGGTTCGACGACCCGACCGTCGCCAAGGACAAGAAGCTCGTTCCGTTCGAGATCGTCAAGGGCGACAACGGCGATGCTTGGGTTGAAGCCAACGGCGACAAGTATTCCCCGTCTCAGGTGTCTGCCTTCATTCTTCAGAAGATGAAGGAAACCGCAGAGAGTTATCTCGGCGAGACTGTGACCCAGGCGGTTATTACCGTTCCCGCATACTTCAACGATGCACAGCGTCAGGCAACCAAGGATGCAGGCAAGATCGCCGGCCTTGAAGTTCTGCGCATCATCAACGAGCCGACCGCGGCTGCCCTGGCTTATGGCCTAGACAAGAACGACGGCAAGACCATCGCTGTCTATGACCTTGGCGGCGGTACCTTCGACGTGTCGGTTCTTGAAATCGGCGACGGCGTCTTTGAAGTGAAGTCCACCAACGGTGACACGTTCCTCGGTGGTGAAGACTTCGACATGGTTCTGGTCGACTACCTTGCTTCCGAGTTCAAGAAGGAACAGGGCATTGATCTGAAGAACGACAAGCTGGCACTCCAGCGCCTCAAGGAAGGTGCTGAAAAGGCCAAGATCGAACTGTCGTCTTCTGCCCAGACCGAAATCAACCTGCCGTTCATCACGGCGGATGCGTCTGGTCCCAAGCACCTGACCTTGAAGCTCACCCGCGCCAAGTTCGAATCGCTCGTTGACGATCTCGTCAAGCGCACGATCGAGCCTATGAAGGCAGCTCTTAAGGACGCAGGCCTCGTCGCCGGTCAGATCGATGAAGTGGTTCTGGTTGGCGGCATGACCCGCATGCCCAAGATCCAGGAAACCGTGAAGACCTTCTTCGGCAAAGAGCCTCACAAGGGTGTTAACCCGGATGAAGTTGTTGCCATGGGTGCCGCCATTCAGGCCGGCGTTCTGCAGGGCGACGTCAAGGATGTTCTGCTTCTCGATGTGACCCCGCTGTCACTCGGCATCGAGACCCTTGGTGGTGTCTTCACTCGTCTGATCGACCGCAACACGACGATCCCGACGAAGAAGAGCCAGGTGTTCTCCACCGCTGAAGACAATCAGACGGCTGTGACCATCCGCGTCTTCCAGGGCGAGCGTGAAATGGCTGTCGACAACAAGGTTCTCGGCCAGTTCGACCTGGTTGGTCTGCCGCCGGCACCGCGCGGTGTTCCGCAGATCGAAGTGACCTTCGACATTGATGCCAACGGCATCGTGAATGTCTCCGCGAAGGACAAGGGCACCGGTAAGGAACAGCAGATCCGCATCCAGGCATCTGGTGGTCTTTCCGACGCCGATATTGATCAGATGATCAAGGACGCCGAATCCCACGCGGACGAGGACAAGAAGCGCAAGGAACTGGTGGAAGCCAGAAACCAGGGCGAAGCACTTGTTCACTCCACCGAGAAATCCGTCAAGGATCACGGTGACAAGGTCAGCGAAGAAGACAAGGCTGCCATCGAGGCTGCTCTTGAAGATCTGAAAACGGCTCTTGAAGGCGAAGACCTGGAAGGCATCCAGGCCAAGACCCAGGCGCTCGCGGAAGCTTCCATGAAGCTCGGCGAAGCCATCTACCAGGCGTCCCAGGCTGAAGCGGAAGCTGCAGGCGAAGAGGGTGCCGAAGGTGAAGAAGCCGCTGCCGCTGACGATGATGTCGTCGATGCAGACTTCGAAGAAGTCAAGGACGACGACAAGAAGTCTGCCTGACCGACGTAATCAGCGGCCTGCGGAAATTCCGCGGGCCGCTGTCATCAAGCCGACAGGCTTCTGCCGCACTCCTGAAGATGTCAGAGCATTTCTGGAACTGGACACGAACTGTGACCCGTCCACATTTGGCTGAATGTTGCGGAGAGAAGGCATCGTCGGCAAAAGGCCTTAAGCGAGGCGTCTGGTCAATGAACCAAGCGCCGTCGGCCAAAAGAAACGAGTGACCACGAATGGCCAAACGCGATTTCTACGAAGTTCTGGGCGTGACAGTCGAAGCGGATGAAAAGACGCTGAAGAGTGCCTACCGCAAGATGGCAATGAAGTATCATCCGGATCGCAATCCGGGAGATGCTGAAGCAGAAGCCAGCTTCAAGGAAGCGAATGAAGCCTACGACACGCTGAAAGACCCGCAGAAGCGCGCAGCCTACGACCGCTTCGGTCATGCCGCCTTTGAAAATGGCGGTTTCGGCGGAGGTGGCGGCGGTGGTCCGCATGGTGCTGACTTCTCCTCGACCATGTCCGACATATTCGAAGAGTTCTTCGGAATGGGCGGTCAGCGCCGTTCCGGCGGCCGTGAGCGCGGCGCCGACCTTCGTTACAATCTCGATATTTCCCTGGAAGACGCGTTCAACGGCAAGACCGTTGAAATCGAAGTGCCGACCAGCGTGACCTGCGACGCCTGTTCGGGGTCCGGCGCGAAGCCTGGCACCAGCCCGACCACCTGCCGCACCTGCGGTGGCGCTGGTCGGGTTCGCGCTGCACAGGGCTTCTTTACGCTCGAGCGCGCCTGCCCGACCTGTCAGGGCAAGGGCCAGGTCATTTCCGATCCTTGCGATAGCTGTGGCGGCGTTGGCCGGACAACCCAGGAGCGGACGCTATCAGTCAACATCCCGGCCGGTATCGAGGACGGGACACGCATCCGTCTCGCAGGTGAGGGGGAAGCGGGCCTGCGTGGTGGCCCGGCAGGGGATCTCTACATCTTCCTGTCGTTGAAGCCTCACGAGATCTTTCAGCGTGATGGCGCGGACCTTTACTGCCGCGTGCCGATTTCCATGTCGACAGCGACGCTTGGCGGTCAGTTCGATGTGCCGACCCTTGATGGTGCGACCAGCCGCGTAAAGGTTCCCGAAGGAACCCAGACGGGCAAGCAGTTCCGTCTGCGCGGAAAGGGCATGCCAATCATGCGGGCGACTCAGCATGGCGACATGTATGTGCAGGTCACTGTCGAGACCCCGACCAATCTGACCAAGCGCCAGCGCGAACTTCTTGCAGAATTCGAGCAGGAATCCTCCGGTGAAAATCACCCAGAATCCGCCGGTTTCTTCACTAAAGTCAAGGACTTCATCGACAACCTGAGTGCTTGAGCCAGCTATCCATCTTGAAATCATCTCGCAACGGCACCTACATTGGTATTCGTTGCAGGAGGAATGCACTCAATGATGGATCTGCCCGGCACCCATGGCGATGCCGTTCTCTCCAAGCTGCGTAAGGTCAAGGAACTGAAGACCAAGGCGCTTGATGAGGTTCGGTTTTTGCGGACCTGGGTGGAAAGCCCGCTCAAGACCGGCGCAGTGAGTCCTTCGGGCCCGCTTCTTGCCGAGAAAATGGCCTCCTTCATCACACCCGAGCCTGGCGCGCATTTCGTCGAGCTGGGTCCCGGCACAGGGGTCGTGACCAAAGCGATTCTTGACCGTGGCGTGCCGCCTCAAAACCTCGTTTCGATCGAATACAGCGATGACTTCTACCGTCTTTTGAGGAAGCGGTTTCCCGACTTGAACGTCATCCAGGGCGACGCATACGCCTTGGGCACGATCTTTTCGGAGGGCGACGGATCGGATTTCGCGAAGGATGGGCTGGATGGCATCGTGTCGAGCCTGCCGCTTTTCTCGCGGTCGGAAGAGGCGCGTGAGTGCTTTGTGCTAGACGCCTTGAAGCTCTTGAAGCCGGGTGCCCCGCTGGTTCAGTTCTCTTATGCGCTTGTGCCGCCGGTGAAACCGCGTGCGGGCATGTTCTCCTTGACCAAATCCGAATGGATCTGGAAAAACCTGCCACCAGCACGCGTCTGGGTCTACCGACGGGTGCACTGACCTGACAGCGTCAAACGGATCGGATAAGAGGACGGCCTCCCCAATCTTGGAACTTCCGCTGGGACGACCCGGCTCACGATTTGGGGAAATCAAGTGCGTACGACATCAGATCAGATACGGCACGCAATCTGCTTCGAACTCATAGGGCTGCTGATCGTCACGCCCATTGGCGCATGGGCGCTCGACAAACCTTTTGCTGACATAGGGATCATCGGGATAATCTGTGCCACCGTGGCGTCCGGATGGACCTATTTCTACAATCGCCTCTTCGACCGCGTTCTCATGAAGTGGTCGGGCAAAACGAACAAGGGACTCCTGACCCGTGTTGTGCACGCCGTGTGCTTCGAAGCGGGCTTGCTTGTCGTCTTGATGCCAATCATTGCGGTCTACCTTGAGATCACGCTTCTCGAGGCCTTGATGGTGGATCTCTCATTCACGTTTTTCTACATGGTCTATGCCTTTGTCTTCAATTGGGCCTACGATCAGTTGGTGCCTGTTGAGGGCCGTAGCCCCTCGGGTTGATATCGCCTTGTTCAACCAATTCTTTTCCCCATGGGAGTGAACATGCAGCAAAATCGAATTCTGGTTTTTTCCGGCTCGACGCGATCAGGATCTTTCAACACCAAACTGGCGGCACTGGTGACCAAGCAGCTGGCGCTGGCTGATGCCGAAGTCACCCGTATCTCGCTGGCCGACTATCCGCTGCCGCTTTACGACGGCGATCTGGAAACCAATCGGGGCGTTCCGCAGAATGCTCAAACGCTCAAGGAGCTGTTTTGCCGACAGGATGGCGTCTTCATCGCCTGTCCCGAATACAATGCCGGCGTCACGCCCATTCTCAAGAACGCAATTGATTGGATCAGCCGGCTCTCTGGTCCGGGCGAGCCGCCTTCTGCGGCGTTCAAGAACCGGGTCTTTGCGCTTGGCGCTGCGTCGCCCGGTGGTTTCGGCGGCATGCGCGGCTTGATCGGGATGCGGACAATTCTCGAGGTCGGACTGGGCGCAACCGTGTTGCCCCAGATGATCACCGTGTCTTCCGCGGCAAACGCCTTCACGGCCAAGGGCGACCTGGCGGACGAAAGGTCTGCGAATATCCTGAGCGGCGTTGTTCAGGCGCTTAACCACCAGAGCCGTCTTCAATCAATGGGGCGATAGGCGTTTGACAAGACAGCAGCTGCGCTTGGAATTCAGCCTGCGGCGGCTTACATAGGGCACAAGGATGGCGGCCTGTTTTGGCGCTGCCAGTTCATCACGACACCACTGAGAGGCATTTATGAGCGAGACCCGCGAACCGGCAATCTGGCACGGAACCACGATCTTGATGGTACGCAAGGGTGGCAAGGTTGTCATCGCCGGCGACGGTCAGGTCTCCCTCGGTCAGACCGTGATCAAGAACACGGCCCGTAAGGTGCGTCCCTTGTCCAAGGGCGAGGTCATCGCCGGATTTGCCGGGGCCACCGCCGATGCGTTCACCTTGTTCGAACGTCTTGAATCAAAGCTCGAGCAATATCCCGGTCAGTTGATGCGCGCCTGTGTCGAGCTCGCGAAGGACTGGAGAACAGACCGCTATCTGCGCAAGCTCGAGGCCATGATGCTGGTCGCGGACAAGCAAGTGTCGCTGGTGCTGACTGGAACCGGAGATGTGCTGGAGCCGGAAGGCGGCGTCATGGGCATCGGTTCGGGCGGAAACTATGCGCTTGCGGCCGGTCGTGCACTGGTCGACACGGAACATGACGCCGAAACCGTTGCCCGGAAGGCCATGGCCATTGCGGCTGATATCTGTGTCTACACCAACTCCAATGTCCTGGTTGAAAGCCTGGAGAGCGAAACGTGAGCATGCTGGGCGAGCAGGCTGACGCCACTGTGGGTCTCTCGGGCAAAAGACTGGACGCGGCCGTCGCCAGAGGGATCCTCTCAAAGGAACAGGCTGATCGTCTGGCCGAGTTCTGGGTCCGACAGGAGCGCCTGGAAGACAGTGATGCGCCCATATCGCGTGTCGACGCGGAAGAAGTCCGCTTTGTGCGCGGCTTCCACGATGTCTTCATCGCGATCGGCATCGTGATCTTCCTGTTTGGCCTGACATATGGGCTGCAGGATCTTGGTTCGATGGGAGTGATTGCTGGGATCGCTGCGGGTTCGGTCTGGATCCTTTCAGAAATCTTCGCGCGTCGCATGCGGCTCGCACTGCCGTCGTTTCTTCTTAGTCTGGCGTTCACACCACTGTTCCTCATGACCTGCATCGGCTTGATCGCCGGTGGAGACAGCATCAGTGTTTTTGAAGGTGCCCGCGCTGGAGAACCGGTCGATCTGGATGGCGCCTATCTCCTGATTTTGCCGACGCTGATCGCCATCGCGGGGGCGGTTCTGCACTATCTGCGGTTCAAGGTGCCTGTTGGTGTGACCGGCATCGCTGGAGGCGTGTTGTTGCTCGTTGCGGTGTTGATCGAAAGTGTTGTTCCGGGTTTTGTCGTCGATCATGTGACCTGGTTCACTCTGGTGGCAGGTCTCGTCTGTTTTGCACTCGCGATGATGTTCGACAGCCGTGATATTGAGCGTGTGACCGTCAACAGCGACAAGGCTTTCTGGCTGCATTTGATGGCGGCGCCCTTGATCGTTCATTCGGCCTTGATGCTGGTGATGGGAGAGGGCGAGGCCCAAAGCACCTTCTATGCTCTCATCGTGATCGGACTTTTCCTGGGCCTTGCGTTCGTTGCGATCCTGGTGGACCGGCGTGCGCTCCTCGTATCGGGCCTGGGCTACTTTGGATTTGCCATCGCAACGCTCATGACCAAAGCCGAGGTCTCGGAAGACATTACGCTGGCCATGACCCTCGTGCTGCTTGGTTGTTTCATTCTGCTTCTCGGCTCAGCCTGGCGGGCCGTCCGCCGGCTGGTCGTCAAGCCGCTCTCCGATACGGCGGTGATGAGCTTCGTTCCCGCCATAGACTGACCCTTTGTGTGAAAGAAAAGACATGACTGACTTTTCGCCTCGCGAAATCGTATCCGAACTGGACCGCTACATTGTCGGTCAGAAAGACGCCAAACGCGCGGTCGCAATCGCTCTGCGCAATCGTTGGCGCCGTCAGCAACTTCAGGGCCAGATGCGCGAAGAAGTTCTGCCGAAGAACATTCTCATGATCGGCCCGACCGGGGTCGGCAAGACCGAGATTGCCCGCCGGCTCGCCAAACTCGCCAATGCGCCCTTTGCAAAGGTCGAGGCCACCAAGTTCACGGAAGTCGGCTATGTCGGCCGTGACGTCGAACAGATCATTCGCGATCTTGTCGAAGCAGGCATAGGTCTGGTCCGCGACGCCAAACGCGAAGCCGTGAAAGCAAAGGCGCATGTCCTGGCAGAAGACCGGGTTCTTGACGCGTTGGTCGGCAAGAACGCCAGCCCTGCGACAAGGGACAGCTTTCGCAAGAAGCTGCGCGAAGGCGAGATGGACGAGAAGGAAATCGAGGTTGAGGTGCGCGCCCAGGCGCAGATGCCAAGCTTCGACATGCCCGGCATGCCAGGGGCGAGCGTCGGCGTGATGAATGTCGGCGATTTGCTCGGCAAGGCCTTCGGTGGGCAGACCAAGACGAAGCGCACCACGGTGAGCGAGTCCTATGAACTCCTGATCAACGAAGAATCCGACAAGCTTCTGGATGAGGACAAGATCGTCCTGGAGGCCATTTCCCTCGTCGAGAACTCCGGGATCGTCTTTCTGGATGAAATCGACAAGATCTGCGCCCGGGAAGGCCGAAGTGGCGGCGATGTCTCCCGCGAAGGTGTGCAGCGGGATCTTCTGCCGCTGATCGAAGGCACGGTCGTGTCGACCAAACACGGCCCGGTCAAGACCGACCATATTCTCTTCATCGCTTCTGGCGCATTCCACGTGGCCAAGCCGTCGGATCTGTTGCCGGAGTTGCAGGGGCGTCTTCCGATCCGCGTCGAGTTGCGTCCCCTGACCCGCGACGATTTCCGCGCCATCCTCACCGAGCCCGAGGCGAGCCTTATCAAGCAGTACATTGCCTTGATGAAGACCGAGGACGTCGACCTGGCGTTTTCCGAAGATGCGATTGACGAGATCGCCTCGGTTGCGGTCGATCTCAATGCTTCGGTTGAGAACATCGGTGCGCGGCGACTGCAGACGGTGATGGAGCGGATACTGGACGATGTGTCCTTCACCGCGCCTGATCGTCCCGGCGAGACCATCGAGATCACTGCGGATTACGTGCGCGAGAACATTGGTGAGCTGGCCAAGAACGTCGACCTGTCGAAGTTCATCCTCTGACGTGTTTTCGGTGGTGGAGGAGCTCAGTTGAACATGCGCTGCTCTGCCGCTGGACCTGACAAAGCCTTCCGCTTGCGGAATGGCGTAGCCGATGGCAGCATGCACCCATGGTAGCAATCAGAAAAAGCAATGAAGAGGGCCATCGCAGAAAGTTTCTGGTCGTGGTCGATGACACACCGGAGTGCGATCGCGCTATCGTCTATGCAGCCAAGCGAGCCGCGCGGACCAGCGGAGTTGTAACGCTTTTGTTCGTTGTGGCGCCCGGAGACTTTCAGCATTGGCTCGGCGTCGAGGACATCATGCGGGCGGAGGCGATGGAAAAAGCCGACCAGACGCTGGCCAAGGCCGCTGAACGGGTCCGGTCTGTCGCAAGAGCCGAGCCTGAAACAGTTGTGAAGGAAGGCAATACCTCGGAAGCGATTGTTGATCTGATCGAATCTGATGCCGATATTGCGATTCTCGTCCTGGCTGCCGGGTTGAGCAAGGAAGGGCCTGGGCCGCTTGTGGCGTCGATGGCCGGCAAGGCTGCAGGCAGTTTCCCGATCCCGGTCACGATCGTTCCGGGCAACTTGGACGATGACTCAATCGCCGCTCTGGCCTAAGGTCGGGTGCGAAGGGACTTGCCGCCAAGCCTTGAATTCACGCCAGGCGACGCCATCTACATTTTAAGAGTTCCAAACTACGGTGGTATGCAGTAATATCCCATCGTAGAAAACCGATAAGAACTGCGTGGCGGCGCTCTGACAGCGCTTCGACGCTCGTGGGATCCCAAGATGTTTATTCAGACCGAAGCAACGCCGAATCCGGCAACGCTGAAATTCCTTCCGGGCCGTGTCGTGCTGGCTGAAGGGACTTATGATTTCCGCTCCGCGGCAGACGCCGGCGCTTCGCCGCTCGCCGAGAAGCTGTTTCAGATCCCTGGTGTGAGCGCGATTTTCTTTGGCCACGACTTCATCACGGTGACGAAGGACGAAACCGACTGGCAGCACATGAAGCCGGCGATTCTCGGTGCGATTATGGAACAGTTCATGTCCGGACAGCCGGTGATGGCTTCGGGGCAGAGCGAAGATACCGAAGAAGGTGAATTCTTCGACGACGGTGACGAGGAAACGGTCACGGTTATCAAGGATTTGCTTGAAACCCGCGTTCGTCCTGCCGTTGCCCAGGATGGCGGTGACATAACCTTCAAGGGCTTCAAGGAAGGCATTGTCTACCTTTCCATGCGCGGCGCCTGTGCGGGCTGCCCGTCCTCGACGGCAACACTCCAGCATGGCATTCAGAATCTTCTGAAGCATTTCGTGCCGGAAGTTGAAGAAGTACGCCCGATCTGATCGTTCGCAGACCGACATTTGAAAGCCCGGCCGTTGCGCCGGGCTTTTGTCGTTTTGGAGGCGCTGCCAGGCAGCGGGCTGCAAGCCCAACCTTTGGGGTAAGTCCAAAGCGCAGCTCGACAGAACGCCTCGTGGCAGCTAAGCCGGAGCCATCATGCGCGTACTAGCTATCGATACCGCTCTTGCCAATTGTGCCGTTGCCGTCCTTGACGACAGCGACGAGAACCCCTGCCAGATCCAGCGTGCCGAAGAGATCGGCAGAGGCCACGCCGAGCGTCTCATGAGCATGATCGGCGAGGTCATGGCTGAATCATCCACCGCCTTCACTGACCTTGACCGTGTGATCGTGACGACGGGTCCCGGGAGTTTTACCGGCCTGCGGGTCGGGCTGTCTGTCGCCAAGGGTTTTGGGCTTGTTCTCGAAAAACCTGTCGTTGGCGTCACGACCCTTGCAGCCATCGCGCGGTCGCGCGTGCCGTGCGAAACCAAGGTGGCATCGTCACTGCTCGTGGCGCTCGATGGCAAGGGGGATGAGGTTTATTGCCAGCTTTTTGATGCGTCGGGTAACATTGCAGGCGAAGCGGGTGTCCAGACACTCACGGACCTGCAGGAAGCTCTGCCGGGCGAGCTGCGGCTGGCGGGATCGGCCGCGCGCAAGGTTGCGGAGGCCCTGCGCCGGGGAGACGACATCATCGAGAATGAGATGGCCTACCCCGATATTGCCGAGGTCGCGCGTCTTGGAATGGTGACGGATCCGAAATCGGCCACTGCTGCGCCGCTCTACCTCCGTCCGCCAGACGCCACACCTCAGAAAAAGGGCAGGATCGAGCGCAAATGAGCTACTGGTGGTCCAGACCTGAACCTCCTGTCGTGGAAGAGGTGGTGGACGAAGATCTGCCGCAGCTTGCCGAGATACACAGCGCCTCTTTTGGTCATGGCTGGGGTGAAGAGGAACTGGCGCGGCTTCTCGGTCAAAGTGGTGTTTTTGCGCTGGTGATCCGGCGTGCCAATCCCTTCGGAACACGCAAGCCAATGGGCTTCATTCTCATTCGTTCTGTTGCCGGGGAAGCCGAGATACTGACCATCGCTGTTGACCCGAAGTGCCGCGGTCGAGGTCTCGCCGGGTCTCTCTTGCACCAGGCGATGTTCCGGCTCTACGGAGACCGTTGTGAGTGCCTGTTCCTGGAAGTCGATGCCGCCAATGAGGCGGCCTTGCGGCTTTACAAGGGCCGCGGTTTCCGCAAAGTGGGGGAACGCAAAGGCTACTACCGGTCTGGTGACGGAGATGGAACCGCGCTTGTCATGCGCGTCGATCTTCTTTAATCGCTGACCTGTTCTCTAATTGGTGATCGGGTTTCGGGTGAGTATGACGGAAGAGCAGCAATCGACGCTTGCGGAACAATGCGTGGCCAAGGGCATGCGCATGACAGAGCAACGCCGCGTGATTGCCTCCGTCATTGAGGACGCCTCCAACGAGCATCCTGACGTTGAGGAATTGTATCGCCGGGCAGTCGCCATAGACTCGCGTATTTCGATTTCCACGGTCTATCGGACGGTCAAGCTCTTCGAAGATGCGGGTATGATCGAAAGGCATGATTTCCGCGACGGGCGGTCCAGATATGAAACAGTGCCGGACGAGCATCACGACCATCTGATCGATCTGAGGTCGGGCCAAGTCATCGAGTTCCGCAATGAGGACATCGAGGCCCTGCAGGAGTTCATTGCCCAAAAGCTGGGATACAAACTCGTCGATCACAGACTTGAGCTTTATGGCGTTCCGCTGAAATCAGAGGGGCCGGACAAGGGTGATGGCTCGGATTAAGGCAATCTGGGCGATTTTCGCCCTCACGGTCGTCTCCGTTGCATTGATCCCGCCGCAATGGCTGGCGGTCAGGTTGGGCCATCCCCTTCAGCGCAAGTTGCCGCATCTCTGGCACCGCGTTGCAACACGCCTGGTCGGAATAAGGGTGCAGCAGGTCGGTGCACCCGAACGCAGCCGTCCCTTGCTGGTCACCGCGAACCATGCGTCATGGGTTGATATCACCGTCGTTGGCTCACTCATGCCCCTGTCCTTCATCGCCAAGTCCGAAGTCGCTGGCTGGCCGATTTTCGGGCTTTTCGCAAAATTGCAGCGGACAGTTTTCGTCAACCGCACCCGCCGCACTGATACGGGAAAGGTCGCCGACGCCATTGCAGAACGCATGGCACAGGGCGACGCGATGGTTCTCTTCGCTGAAGGCACCTCAAATGATGGCAATGGCGTGCTGCCATTTCGTTCGGCGCTGCTGGGAGCTGCGACGCGAGCGCTGGATGAGGATGGCGAGGTCTGGGTTCAGCCCCTGTCTGTTGCCTATCATTCCCTTCACGGCCTGCCGATGGGACGGCAATTCCGGCCTCATGTCGCCTGGTATGGGGATATGGAGCTGGCTGGTCACCTCTGGGGTGTTTTCACCGAGGGCGCGCTTGATGTTGTGGTGACATGGGGAGAGCCTGTTCTTGTCACGTCCACGACGGACCGGAAGGCTCTCACGCGGCAATTGGAAGAACAAGTTCGCGCAATGACGGTCGCATCCCTGCGCCGGGGCGCGGTAGATCTTCTCAAAACGTCCGATATCTCTGACTCTGCGCTATTCTCAAGCGACCCAAAACCCGCTAAAGCTGGCGGCTGAAGACAGTGGTGCCAGTCCGGACTTGTTTCGGCACGCTTAGAGCGCATATGCCAGTTGAGACCGTTGCCGCCACTCCATTGAATTTTACCGCTGACCGCGAGCCCATGTCGGCTCGTGGAACCGGTGCTGAGGAATGAATGACCGATCGTCTGGATATTGAAGTGGCGGATGCCGCCGGCGCCGCCAACGCGAAAGCCGACCCGCCCAAGCGCAAGGTTTTTACGCGCACATATGGCTGCCAGATGAACGTCTATGACAGCGAGCGCATGAACGATGTGCTGGCGCCGCAAGGCTATTCAGTGACCGAAGACCTGGCCGACGCGGATCTGGTTATTCTCAACACCTGCCACATCCGAGAAAAGGCGGCTGAGAAGGTCTATTCCGAACTAGGCCGGATCCGGAAGGTGAAGGAAGAGCGTGCCCTGGCGGGCAAGGATATGATGGTCGGGGTCGCCGGCTGCGTTGCGCAGGCCGAAGGCGAGGAGATTTCCCGCCGCGCACCGATCGTCGACATGGTTTTCGGCCCTCAGAGCTATCATCGCCTGCCCAAACTTCTTGAAGAGGCTGCGTCGGGCAAAAAGGTTGTCGAAACCGAGTTCGACATCGATGCCAAGTTCGAGCACCTGTCCGAAAGGGCTGCTCGCCCTGTTCAAAAACGCCCACCGGCGGCCTTCCTGACGGTTCAGGAGGGTTGCGACAAGTTTTGCACCTTCTGTGTCGTGCCGTATACCCGTGGCGCGGAAGTCTCCCGGTCGGTCGCGCAGATCGTTGCCGAAGCGGAGCAGATGGCGGCTGGCGGCGTGCGCGAGATCACGCTGCTCGGCCAGAACGTCAATGGTTGGCACGGCGAAGCCCCGGATGGAAAGACCTGGGGGCTTGGCAGACTTCTCAGACGTCTGTCGGAAATCGATGGTCTGGACCGCCTGCGCTACACCACTAGCCATCCCCGCGACATGGATGACGAGCTGATTGATGCGCACCGGGACCTCAAGACGCTGATGCCCTATCTGCATCTGCCGGTTCAGTCCGGATCCGACAAGATCCTCGCTGCCATGAACCGCAAGCATACGCGGGACGAGTACTTTCGCCTGATCGACCGGATCCGCGAGGCAAGTCCGGATATCGCCATGTCCTGCGATTTCATCGTCGGCTTCCCGGGAGAGACGGATCAGGATTTCGAGGACACGATGGATCTGATCCGCCGGGTGGAATACGGCTCGGCCTTCTCGTTCAAATACAGCCAACGGCCGGGCACCCCCGGAGCAACCATGGCTGATCAGGTGCCCGAGGAAGTCAAAGGCGCGAGACTTGCAGAACTTCAGGCCCTTGTCGCCAGCCAGCAGACAGCCTTCAACGCATCGCGTCTGGGCATGACTTGTGATGTCTTGTTTGAACGCAAGGGTCGGAACCCCGGGCAGCTCGTCGGCAAGTCGCCATGGCTACAGCCCGTGCCGGTTGATGCGCCCGAGGCGCTGATCGGAACGATACAAGCGGTGGAAATCGTCGAGATCGGAAGCAATTCGCTGTTCGGGCGGCTTGTTGCAGGGCATCATGCTTCCAATGGGTCTTCCCACGACGCCATCAAGGAGGCGGCATTTGACGCGTGACAGCCAATCTTCGGCTCGCAAGGGTCCGGAACAGGCAGCGGCTACGGCCTCGGACATGACGCACATCGTTCTAGCGTTTGAAGACAACAGGCTGATCGGCGATCTCTTTGGTCAATTTGACCAGAACCTCGCACTCATCGAGCAAAAGCTGGGCGTTGACGCCATCGCCAGAGGCAATCAGGTCACCCTGAAGGGCTCGCAGGCTGGCTGTGCCCAGGCGCGCAACGCGCTGGAAGCGCTCTACCAGCGTCTGCAGCAGGGACATGACATCCATCCAGGCGATGTCGATGGTGCCTTGCGCATGGCCGCGGCTGCGGATGCTCAACTGCCACTTCCTACGCTGGAGCCCAAATCCAGATTGGCTTTTGCCCAGGTCTCGACCCGGCGCAAGACCATCGTGGCCCGCACGCCGACACAGGACGCTTATATCCGGTCGATGGACCGTGCGGATCTGGTGTTCGGGACCGGACCTGCAGGAACCGGCAAAACCTTTTTGGCGGTTGCCTATGCTGCGGCGCTGATCGAACGCGGTGATGCGACCCGGTTGATCCTCTCCCGTCCTGCGGTTGAAGCTGGCGAACGCCTCGGCTTCCTGCCCGGCGACATGAAGGAGAAGGTGGATCCCTACCTTCGCCCGCTCTATGACGCTCTCTACGAGATGATGCCGCCCGAAAAGGTCGACCGTGGCTTGCAGTCAGGCATGATCGAGGTCGCGCCGCTGGCCTTTATGCGTGGACGAACGCTCTCCAATGCGGTCGTGCTTCTCGATGAGGCTCAGAACACCACATCGATGCAGATGAAAATGTTCCTGACGCGTCTGGGTGAAGGCTCCAAGATGATCGTGACGGGCGATCCTAGCCAGGTGGATTTGCCACCGGGCCAGACGTCCGGCTTGCGTGAATCCTTGTCGCTCTTGGCCGGGGTCGAGGGCGTGGCCCATGTGCAGTTCACAGAGGCGGATGTCGTTCGCCATGAGCTGGTTGCACGGATCGTCACGGCTTATGACAACGCGTCGCGTGAAGCCGCGCAGGCGAAGGAGCGTCGCAACGACGCGCGCGAGGCCGCGAGAGCAGCCAATGATGCGGATGATAGCTGACGATGGATGACAAGCCGCAGGCGGGGCAAGGTGCGCTGCCTGATGACTTCCAGATCGACATAGCGGTTGCGGCAGGCAGCTGGCCTGATGAGAATGAACTCGCCAGCCTGTGTCATGCCGCGATCGATGCGGTCTTCAAGGTCGCGCCCGTCGAAGCACTTGCCGGCTCGGAAGTGTCGCTGGTTTTTACCGACGATGCTGCGGTTCAAGAGTTGAACAAACGCTGGCGCGGCAAGGGCAAGCCGACGAATGTTCTTTCCTTTCCTGGCAGCGAGCCCGATGGTGATCTATACGGCCCGCTGATGGGTGATATTGTGATGGCTCAGGAGACCATCAGCCGCGAGACAGATGAGTTGGGAATTGAATTTTCCCACCACCTTTCCCATCTTGTTGTTCACGGAATGCTTCATCTTTTTGATTATGATCATCAGGAAAATGACGAAGCGGAATTGATGGAAGGTCTCGAACGGCAAATTCTGGCCGGGCTCGGGATTTCTGACCCATATGCGGACAAGCCGCTGCTTGCTGATGACGATTGAGGGCCCTGTATCAAAAGGGCGATTTGGCGATTGATGACGATGACAGGCTCAGAGCCACGAAGTAGTGACGCCCCGGCTGCCGTACAGGCCGAAGGCAATGCCCCGGCGGGCGAGGACCCACAGCAGCGCGAGCCGCAGCAAGGAGCGGTCATCTGGCGGAAGCTGTCCGGCCTGTTTACCGGCCGCAGAGGTGCGGGCAGCCTGCGTGAGAACCTGCAGGACGAGCTGGCGCGCGAAACCGGTGGCGACACGGCGTTTTCCCCTGAGGAACGGCTCCTGCTCGGCAACATCCTGCGCTTGCGAGAGCTACGCGTCGACGACGTCATGATCCCGAGAGCTGACATTGAGGCGGTGGATGCGGGCATCACGCTTGGCCGCCTGATGGAACTCTTTCAGGACTCTGGTCATTCGCGCATGCCGGTCTATGAGGATACGCTCGATGATCCCCGCGGCATGGTTCACATCAAGGACCTTATGGCCTTGATGGTCGCCAACGCGAAGGATGAGGACACCGCTGATGCTTCCGGTGACGATGAGTCAGTCGAAGAGGCGGCCGAAGGTGTAGGGCACAACTCCGCTGAGGTCGATCTCTCTAAGGTGGATCTTTCCCTTGCCTTGAGGGATGCAGGCCTCGTTCGCCAGCTGCTGTTTGTTCCCCCGTCGATGCCGGCAACGGACTTGATGGCAAAGATGCAGGCTGACCGGATTCAGATGGCGCTTGTGATCGATGAATACGGCGGCACGGACGGTCTGGTCTCCCTTGAGGACCTCGTTGAAGAGGTTGTCGGGGACATCGAAGACGAACATGACGAAGATGAAGAGGCTATGCTCCAGGCGGCAGGCGAAGGCATGTGGATTGCAGATCCGCGTATGCCGCTCGAGGACCTGGGTGCCGAACTCGGGACCGACTTCGAGACAAGCGAGGCCAGCGAAGACGTGGATACGCTCGGCGGCCTTCTCTACGTTTCGATCGGGCGTGTGCCGGTGCGCGGTGAGCTCCTGCTTGTCCCGGACGTGCCTGGATATGAATTTGAAATTCTCGACGCCGATCCACGCAGGATCAAGCGACTGCGCATTCGCCGTCGTCGCCCCGAGGTCCGGATAACCGAACAGCGTCGCCGTGTGAAGCGCGAGGACGTGCAGCCGGTTGACGGTGAAGCGCAGTCCAGCGAATAGCATGGCAATGCTTGACCCCCATGCGGCCAATTGGCAAAGCTCCGGGGTGATTTTTTCAATTTGAGTCGCGGGTCGATATGCACCGGATGATGGCTGCCTTGCAGGTTCTGCCGAACACTTGCCTTCTGGCTTGGGGGTGGCGGCGCCGCGGCCTCGCACTCGGCGCCGGACTGCTGTCTGCCCTCGCGATGCCGCCCTATGGCATCTGGTTTGTTTTGGCCTTGACCTTACCGGCTCTCGTCTGGCTCCTCGATGGCGCGGTCGAGCAGGGAAACCAGGGGACCAGGCGGCGCTGGGTCGCCGGTTTCTCCATCGGCTGGTGGTTTGGCTTCGGCTATTTCCTGGCTGGCCTCTGGTGGATCGGAAGCGCGTTTCTGGTCGATGGTGACCGCTTCGCCTGGATGATGCCCTTCGCCGTGCTCGCAATGCCCGTCGGCCTTGCGCTTTTTCCAGCCTTGGCCCTCGCGATCGCAGCCCGCTTCTGGCCGGAAGGTCCTGCCCGTGTCCTGGTGCTCTCATTGGTTCTGTCGGGCGCCGACTATGTTCGCGGACATGTGCTGACGGGGTTCCCCTGGAATATCTTTGGCTACGCATTCTCGGACACGCTGATCCTCGCCCAGGTGGCGAGTGTTGTTGGAGTCTACGGACTTGGCCTGCTGGTCATCCTGATCTTGGCAGCCCCTGCCGTTGCTTTTGACACCAACGCCCGGGTTCAGAAGGTGATGATCATCGGGCTGAGCTCGTTCTGCCTGGTCGGCACCGTGCTCTTCGGTGCGATCCGTCTGATTGTGTTGGAGGACCCGCAGGACACCGCAACCGAATTGAGGATCGTGCAACCGGCAATCCCTCAAGCCGAAAAATGGCTGACCGAAAACCGGGACAGCATTTTCGAGCGCTACATTTCCTTGAGCGAGCAGGCTCTCGAAGGCGACGAACGGGATGGCGTTGAGCGCCTGCTGATCTGGCCGGAGTCGGCCGTGCCCTTTCTTTTGACGGCCTCGCCTGAGGCAATGGTGCGCATCGCCGGCGTCGTGGAAGGCAGAAGTTCCTTTGTCACCGGCGCAATCCGGGCGGAAGAGGCTGGTGGTCAAACCGACTACTTCAACAGCGTCTATCTTTTCGGCAGCGATGGCACGGTGCGCGATGCCTACGACAAGGTTCACCTTGTTCCCTTTGGCGAGTATTTGCCTCTCGAGGATCTGCTCACCAGTCTTGGCTTGCGTGCGCTCGTCACTGCGCCCGGTGCCTTTCAACCGGGCTTTCGCGGCAGGCCTTTGACCCTCGCTTCCGGAACGTCGTTTCTGCCACTTGTCTGTTACGAGGCGATCTTTCCGGCGCTGGCGTCAGCCGAGGGGCCAAGGCCGGACTTCCTCTTGAACGTGACGAATGACGCCTGGTTCGGAGACACGGCCGGTCCCTATCAACACGTGTCGCAATCGGCGATGCGCGCGATAGAGCAGGGCTTGCCTCTGGTCAGAGCCGCAAACACCGGCGTGTCGGCAATCTTCGACGCCAAGGGGCGGGCGACCGGGATACTTTCCGTTAATATTCGTGGTATTCTCTCGGGCCAGCTGCCCGGAAAACTATCGGAAACAAATTACAGCAAGTATGGAGATAAAATCTTTTTGACGATGCAATTCCTGATACTGATTTTAATCTTGTTTTTGCGATACAACCGCACTTCGCGTCAAAATTGATTTTTCGCCTTGGGTATGTGGGCAACCTGTGGTACAAACCCACGATCGCTTCCAGTAAGCGAATGAGAAGAAACGGTTTTCGAGTGAATGGGTGTGCTCGTGGGCTGACTGGACCAGGGTCTTTGTCCGCCGTTTCAGCGAATGAAACTGTGGTGTATTGCCGCAAGAACAAAGAAAGACACACGCCAGATGCCCAGTAAAAAGGCTCCCAACCCCATCGATATTCATGTCGGTAGTCGCGTGCGCCTTCGTCGCATGATGCTCGGCATGAGCCAGGAAAAGCTCGGAGAAGCTCTTGGCATCACCTTCCAGCAGATCCAGAAGTACGAAAAAGGTACCAACCGGATCGGCGCCAGCCGTCTGCAGCACATTGCAACGATCCTGAAAGTGCCAGTTGCCTTCTTCTTTGAAGATGCACCAGGCACACCGGAAGAAGCAGAAGGCTTCGGCGAGACGCAGCCGACCTCATATGTCGTCGACTTCCTCTCCTCTTCGGAAGGCCTGTCCCTGAACAAGGCTTTCGTGCGGATCGAGGACCCGAAAGTCCGCCGCCGGATCGTGGATCTGGTGCGTTCTTTGGCCGGCGACGATCAATAAACACAAATGCGTGCTTGACGTGGCGAAATTCATTTTGGATTGATGTTGTTAGGGAGCGGTGATCACGGTCACCGCTCCTGTTGTATTCATTCCCAGAAGGACGCTCGCCAATGGCTCGTCAAGATTATCTCTTTACCTCTGAATCCGTCTCGGAAGGGCACCCCGACAAGGTTTGTGACCGCATCTCGGATGCTGTCGTTGATGCCTACCTCGGTGCCATGCCCGATGCACGTGTGGCTTGCGAAACGCTCGCCACCACGAATCGCATTGTCATCGCCGGGGAAACCCGCGGTCCGGCAACCGTGACGAAGGACTACATCGCGCATTTGGCGCGGTTGGCCGTCAAAGACATCGGCTACGAGCAGGACGGCTTCCATTGGGAGAACTGCGATATCGCCGTTCACCTGCATGCCCAGTCGGCTCATATTGCCCAGGGTGTGGACGCCAGCAACAACAAGGATGAGGGCGCTGGTGACCAGGGCATCATGTTTGGTTATGCCTGCCGCGAGACGCCGGAACTGATGCCGGCGCCGATCCTTTATTCTCACCGTATTCTCAAAAACCTTGCAGAAGCACGTAAGTCCGGCGCAGAGCCGACACTTGGCCCGGATGCAAAGAGCCAGGTGACTGTTCGCTACGTTGGCGGCAAGCCGGTTGGCGTGACCTCCCTGGTGCTCTCCACCCAGCACCTGGACGAGACGCTGTCCTCCGATGATGTCCGCGCGATGGTTGAGCCCTACATTCGCTCCTCCCTGCCTGAAGGCTGGCTGAGCGACGAAACTGTCTGGCATGTGAATCCGACCGGCACCTTCGTAATTGGTGGACCTGACGGCGATGCCGGCCTGACCGGCCGCAAGATCATCGTGGATACCTATGGCGGTGCTGCACCCCACGGCGGCGGCGCCTTCTCCGGTAAGGATCCGACCAAGGTTGACCGCTCTGCAGCCTATGCGGCGCGTTACCTCGCAAAGAATGTTGTTGCGGCGGATCTTGCCGATCGATGCACCATCCAGCTGTCTTATGCCATTGGCGTGGCCGATCCTCTGTCGGTCTATGTCGATCTTCATGGCACTGGAAAATGCGACGAGGCCAAGCTGGAAAAGGGCCTGCGCGAAGTCATGGGCCTCAGCCCGCGTGGCATTCGTGAGCACCTGAAGCTGAACAACCCCATTTATGAGCGCACTGCCGCTTATGGTCACTTCGGCCGCGAGCCGGATGCTGATGGTGGCTTCACCTGGGAAAAGACGGATCTGGTTGACGCGCTGCGCACAATCGCGGAATAAGGCGCGCCTTATATCCTTGAACAACAGGACCTTGCCGCCGGCCCATGTGGCCGGCGGCTTGATTTGAAACATGACTGACCGATACGAAGGCTCCTTCTATGGACGCCGAAAGGGCAAGCCGCTCAGCCCCAGTCGAACCAAGCTGGTCGAAGACGCGATGCCGCGTCTCGCTCTGGACCTCGGCTCACCGGTGCCGGCAGATCTGACGGGGCTTTTTGACGCCGATGTTGAGGACGTCTGCCTCGAGGTGGGTTTCGGCGGCGGCGAACATCTTCTCCACCGTGCGCGTGAGAACCCGACAACCGGGTTCATCGGTGTTGAGCCTTTTGTCGGCAGCATGGCCAAGGTCGTCACAACCGTTGTGGCCGAGGACATCAAGAACATCCGTCTTTACGACGATGACGCGATCAATCTGCTCGATTGGTTGCCGGAAGCCTCAATTGATCTGGCCTATCAGCTCTATCCTGATCCCTGGCCGAAGAAGCGGCACTGGAAGCGGCGCTTTATCAATCAGCAGAACCTGGATCGCTACGCCCGGGTGCTGAAACCTGGCCACCAGTTCCGCTTTGCAAGTGACATCGACACTTATGTCGACTGGACCTTGCGTCATTGCCGCGATCACGCTGCGTTCGAGTGGACTGCACAATGCGCCTCGGACTGGAAAACCCCCTGGGACAATTGGCCGGGCACGCGCTACGAGGCGAAGGCCATTCGGGAAGGCCGTATCGGCCGGTATCTTACCTTTTTAAGGGTTTGATCTCTTCGGGTGGTTTTCGCCGAGGCAAGGTACGAACTTGCTGAAGTGGCTACCGGCCTTCCAGATCATAAAGACGTGCTGCCGCTTCGCTGATGTTCTCGGCGTTGACGGGATGACCCATGGCCTCGACCGCGGCAAAAGCACCATAGACGGCCCGCTTGATCTTTTGGCTGTTATCGATTTTGTCTGCCGTGTGTTCGGCGCCTTCTCCGAAAAGAAGCCAGTTTGGTGACACTCCCAGCCCCTTCGCGTAGCAGGTGGCGGTATCAGAGCTATACGCTCGATTGCCGTTCTCGTGGGAGGTGTATGTGCTTAGCGTAACCCCGATCGCGTCGGCAGCCGCTGCAGCGGATCGATAGCCCGCGTTTATGCGCGCTTGTCTCAGTCTGCTGTGAATATCTGAGGCGTCAGCATTACTCATGGTGGTAAGGCTAACGCCGCTGCACGTCGGTCGCAAGAAGGCCGTAAGAACGTTCTCACGCCTGGATATGGCGTAGCTGTGCAAGGAGTTTCGATCCAATCAAGGCACCGCTATTGCCTTTGGGACTGGTTTGGCGTTATACAGCCCGTGTTTCATCTCACACGGCTTATATGAGCGGTATGAGGGTGGGCCCCGCCGGGACCCGCTCCGTTCTTGCTTACACCAGCCACGAGATTTGCAGACAGGCGGCTGATCAAGAGATTTCGCCGTCGCACAGGAGTTGAGTGTGAGCGCACACGAAGATCGCATTGTTACGGAGCAAGGGCTGGACGCCCGGGTTGCTGCCATTGTCGAGCCGGTCATTGAAGACCTTGGCTATCGGCTTGTGCGCACCAAGATCAGCGCGGCCAATGGGTGCACGCTGCAGATCATGGCCGAGCGTCCCGACGGCACGATGACCGTGGAAGACTGTGAAGCGATCAGCCGCGCCGTATCGCCGGCACTTGATGTCGATGACCCGATCAACCGGGCCTATCATCTGGAGGTTTCCTCTCCAGGCATCGATCGGCCTCTGGTGCGTCCGGGCGATTTTGAGCGCTGGGCCGGCCATGAGCTGAAGGTCGAGATGGCGGTGATGCAGGAAGGCCGCAAGCGTTTCCGCGGACTTCTGACAGGTCTTAGCGGTGACGCCGCGGTGGTCCGTCTGCCGGATGCGCGCGAAGGCGAAGCTGACACGGTCGAACTGCCCCTCGCCGACATGGGCGAGGCAAAGCTCGTCTTGACCGATGATTTGATTACGGCTGCTCTCAAGGCGGAAAAGGCGGCGCTTGCCGCTCGCGCCGATGGGCAGGCGACAGAGGACAACAAGCCCAACTGAGCGGACATCCGCAGGGCATGAACGAAACGCGCCAGGAAATACCTGAAGATGAGGGCGCGAGAGGAGTGGATTGAATGGCTATCAGCGCGAACCGGCTGGAACTGCTGCAAATCGCTGACGCGGTTGCCCGGGAAAAGTCGATCGACCGCAACATCGTCATCACGGCAATGGAAGATGCGATCCAGAAGGCAGCTCGGTCCCGCTACGGCACCGAAACCGAGGTGCGTGCCGAGATCAATTCCAAGACCGGTGAAATCCGCCTTCAGCGGCTGCTTCAGGTTGTCGAGACCGTCGAAAATGTTTCGACTGAAATCTCGCTGGACGAGGCACTTGCCCGCAACCCGGAAGCAAGCCTGGGCGACTTCATCGCCGAGCCGTTGCCGCCGCTCGACTTCGGCCGTATTGCTGCACAGTCCGCCAAACAGGTGATCGTGCAGAAGGTCCGCGAAGCTGAGCGTGACCGTCAATTTGATGAATTCAAGGATCGCGTCGGCGAAGTCGTCAACGGTGTCGTCAAGCGTGCCGAATACGGCAACGTTATCGTCGACCTCGGCCGTGGCGAAGGTATCGTTCGCCGCGATGAGTTGATCCCGCGCGAAGCTTTCCGAACCGGCGACCGTATTCGCGCTTACATCTACGATGTCCGCCGCGAACAGCGTGGCCCGCAGATCTTCCTGTCGCGCACGCATCCGCAGTTCATGGCGAAACTGTTTGCTCAGGAAGTCCCGGAAATCTATGATGGTGTCATTGAGATCCGGTCGGTAGCCCGTGACCCTGGCTCACGCGCCAAGATCGCGGTCATCTCGAAGGACAGCTCGATCGATCCTGTTGGTGCCTGTGTCGGTATGCGCGGTAGCCGTGTTCAGGCGGTTGTTGGTGAACTTCAGGGTGAAAAAATCGACATCATTCCGTGGAATGATGAGCCTG
The DNA here is from genome assembly GCF_014842925.1 of Roseibium polysiphoniae. Classification (GTDB taxonomy): domain Bacteria; phylum Pseudomonadota; class Alphaproteobacteria; order Rhizobiales; family Stappiaceae; genus Roseibium; species Roseibium polysiphoniae. The sequence goes on along the minus strand of NZ_JACYXJ010000007.1, from coordinate 405,276 downwards.
CAACCTTCATCGTCAATGCCCTGCAGCCGGCGGAAGTTGCCAAGGTTGTGCTCGATGAAGACGCCGAGCGTATTGAAGTTGTCGTTCCGGATGAACAACTAAGTCTTGCGATTGGTCGTCGTGGTCAGAACGTGCGTCTGGCTTCTCAGCTCACCGGCTGGGCCATCGACATCATGACCGAGAACGAAGAGTCCGAGCGTCGTCAAAAGGAATTCCAGGAACGGTCCAACCTGTTCATGGAAGCTCTCAACGTCGACGAAATGGTCGGACAGCTTTTGGCGACAGAAGGCTTTACCTCCGTTGAGGAAGTCGCATATGTCGAGCTTGACGAGATCTCGATGATCGAGGGCTTCGACAACGACACCGCAGAAGAAATTCAGGCGCGTGCGCGTGACTATCTGGAAGAGCTGGAAACCCGGCTTGATCAGGAGCGTCGCGATCTCGGAGTTTCCGACGATCTGCGCACCATTGATGGCCTGACAACGGCGATGCTGGTTGCGCTTGGCAAGGATGACGTCAAGTCGGTCGAAGACCTGGCTGGGTGTGCCACCGACGATCTGGTTGGCTGGACCGAGCGCAAGGACGGCGAGACGAAGCGTTTCGAAGGTGCTCTGAGCGCATTTGACGTGTCCCGGACTGATGCGGAAGCGATGATCATGTCGGCCCGCGTGAGTGCTGGCTGGGTGACCGAAGAGGAACTGAACGCTCAGCAGGAAGACGGCGAAGTCGCTGACGATGCTGAAGCGGTTGAGGAAGAAGCTGAGGAAGCGGCTGCGGGCGCGATCCTGAAGGGCTGAAATCGCTGCCGGAAGGCGGTCTAACGGAGGTGGCAGGTGCCAAGAAAGAGTGAGCCGACCGAGCGGCAATGTGCCGTAACGCGGGAGGTTCAGCCGGTAGATCGCATGATCCGCTTCGTCCTGGACCCAGAGGGAAAGGTCGTTCCGGATCTCAAACGGGTTCTCCCGGGGCGCGGCGTATGGGTTACAGCAGCGGACGAAACGGTCCGGCTCGCTGAGAAAGATAGGAAACGGGTGTTCGGCCGTGGCTTCAAGTGTGAAGCCATTGTCGAGCCAGGGCTAGCGGAGCGCGTTGATGTGCTTCTGGAAAAAGCGGCCTTGTCTGCGCTTTCCATCAGCCGCAAGGCTGGGGAGCTCGTAACCGGGTTTTCGAAAGTTGAAGCTGCCCTTCGACGGGACTCTGTCGTGGGGCTGATCCACGCTTCGGATGCAGCCGAGGATGGGATTCGAAAGCTGGCGGCGGTGGCCGCAAGCCGAAGTGAGACCACAAACGGGCCGCAGATCGTCCGTTTGTTCGATTCGACTCAATTGAATTTGGCATTGGGTCGGTCAAATGTGATACATGCTGCACTGCTTGCGGGTCAGGCGAGCGAAAACTTCCTGTCGCGGGGACGCGAACTCGAGGTTTTCCGGTCGAATTCCGCCACAAAAGATATAGGCAACGCAGCTGGTGCAGTTGCGCAGGACTGAAGGCAATATGAGCGATACGAAAAACCCAGGCGACAAGACAATCAGTGTTGAGCGGAAAACGCTCGGCATCAAAAGGGGTGGTGGTGACCAGGGGACTGTTCGCCAGTCCTTCTCGCACGGCCGGTCCAAAGCCGTCGTCGTGGAAAAAAAGAAGCGTCGTGTCGTCGTGCCGGGTCAGGAGCCCAAGGCTGAACAGCCCGCGCTTCAGACGCAGCGGCTTGAAAAGCCTGCCGAGGTAGCTCCGCGCAAGCCGCAGCCGGACGCACAGCAGGCAGCACGTCGTGCTGCAGGTGCTTCTGGGCAACGGCAGCAAAAGGGCGGCAACGTTCTGCGGACGCTGACCAAGGAAGAAGCGGCAGCACGTAGTGCAGCGCTCAAGATGGCGCAGGTTCGCGAAGTCGAAGAGCGCAAGCAGGCCGAGATCGATGCCAAGCGGCGCGCCGAAGAAGAGGCGATCCGCAAGGTCGAGGAAGAAGCTCGACTGAAAGCTGAAGAAGAAGCCCGCAAGATTCGCGAAGCTGAAGAAGCCAAGCAGGCTGCGCTGAAGGCCGAGGAAGACGCAAAGGCTGCGGCCGCGGCTCCCGCCAAACCGGCTCCAGCAGCAGCCAAGCCTGCGCAAGGTGGTGCCCGCGCTGAAAAGTCGGCTGGTGCAGCTGCACGTCCGGCTGCTGGCCGCGACGAAAAGCCTGCCGAAGACGACAGCCGCAAACAGGCACTTCGTCCCGTCAAGCGTCAGAAGGCAGCTCCTGCCCCGACAACGACACGCCCGCGCACCGGCGACGATCGCCGTCGCTCGAAGCTGACGATTTCCGCTGCGACCGGTGGCAACGACGAACAGCGTTCGCGTTCACTGGCATCGCTGCGCCGCCGCCGCGAGAAGGAAAAGCGCGGCGGTCAGCAGGTTGTGCGTGAAAAGGTCCTGCGTGAGGTCATCCTGCCGGAAGCTATTACCATTCAGGAACTCGCAAACCGCATGACCGAGCGGTCCGTGGACGTGATCAAGCTTCTGATGAAGCAGGGCCAGATGCTCAAGATCAACGATGTGATCGACGCGGATACCGCTGAACTCATCGCCGTTGAAATGGGCCATACGGTCAAGCGCGTCTCCGAAGCGGATGTTGAAGAAGGCCTGTTCTCCACCGAGGACGATGGCGGCACTATGCAGCCGCGTCCGCCTGTCGTGACCATCATGGGACACGTCGACCACGGTAAGACGTCCTTGCTCGATGCCATCCGCAACTCAAAGGTTGTGACCGGCGAAGCCGGCGGCATCACCCAGCATATCGGGGCGTACCAGGTCGAACAGGATGGCAACAAGGTCACCTTCATCGATACGCCGGGCCACGCCGCCTTCTCTCAGATGCGTGCTCGTGGTGCGAAGTCGACCGATATCGTGATCCTGGTCGTTGCTGCTGATGACGGTGTCATGCCGCAGACCAAGGAAGCCATCGCGCATGCTCAGGCAGCCGATGTTCCGATCATCGTTGCAATCAACAAGATCGACAAGCCGGGCGCCGATCCGAACCGTGTGCGCACCGAGCTGCTTCAGGACTCGATTGTTGTCGAAGGCATGGGTGGTGACGTCATTGACGTTGAAGTCTCGGCCAAGGACGGCACGAATCTCGACAAGCTGCTGGAAATGATCCTGCTTCAGTCGGAAGTTCTCGAACTTCAGGCCAATCCAGATCGCACGGCAGAAGGTATTGTCGTTGAAGCTCAGCTTGACCGTGGCCGTGGTCCGGTTGCGACCGTTCTCGTCCAGAAGGGCACTCTGCGCCCGGGCGACATCATTGTCGCAGGTGCCGAGTGGGGCCGTGTTCGCGCAATGCTCGACGAGAATGGCGATCAGGTGAAAGAGGCTGGTCCTTCCAAGCCGGTCGAAGTTCTCGGTTTCCAGGGTACGCCGGCAGCCGGTGACATGGTCGCCGTTGTCGAGAACGAAGCCCGCGCTCGTGAGATCGTTGACTATCGTCAGCGTCAGATCCGCGAGAAGGCTTCCGTGGTTGCCTCTGGTGCCCGTGGCTCGCTTGAGCAGATGATGAACCGTCTGCAGGAAACCGGGAAAAAGGAATTCCCGCTGGTCCTCAAGGGCGACGTTCAGGGCTCCGTTGAAGCCATCGTTCATGCGCTGAACGAACTCGGCACGGACGAAGTCGGTGCACGCATCTTGATGTCCGGCGTTGGCGGGATCACGGAAAGTGATGTCACACTGGCATCTGCTTCCAAGGCTCCGATCATCGGCTTCAACGTGCGTGCCAACAAGCAGGCCCGCGAAGCTGCGCGCAGTGACGGCATCGAGATCCGCTACTACAACATCATCTACGATCTCGTGGATGACATCAAAGCGGCCATGTCCGGCCTGCTGTCGCCAGAGCGTCGCGAGACCTTCCTCGGCAACGCGGAGATCAAGGAAATCTTCCACATTTCCAAGGTCGGCAAGGTCGCAGGTTGTCTGGTCACCGAAGGCATGGTCGAGCGTGGCGCGGAAGTCCGCCTCATTCGCGACGACGTCGTTATCCACGAAGGCAAGCTGGGCACGCTCAAGCGCTTCAAGGACGAGGTCAAGTCTGTCGAATCCGGCCAGGAATGCGGCATGAACTTCGTCAGCTATCAGGACATGCGCGCAGGCGACATCATCGAATGTTTCCGCGTTGAGCATCTCGCTCGTTCGCTCTGATAGTCAGGGTTCTGTAAAATCAAATACGCCGGCGCCGCATTTTCAGCCGCGCCGGCGTCTTGCATTTGGCGCCGGTCTGCCAGCGCCGGAAATGGATTGAAATCATGACACGACAACACGGACAGGGCGCCAAAGGCCCTTCGCAGCGTCAGTTGCGCGTCGGTGAACTTGTGCGCAAGGAACTGTCGGACATTCTGACCCGCGGTGAAATCGCCGATCCTGAACTCGACGGCATCATCGTGACCATCCCGGAAGTTCGCATGACACCTGATTTGCGCCTTGCATCTTGCTTGTTCATGCCGCTTGGCGGTGGTGACGGCGAGAAGATCGAAAAGGCGCTGAACCGCTGCGCGAAATATCTGCGTGGCCTGGTGTCTCGGCGTATGACCATGAAGTATTCGCCAGATCTGCGCTTTGTTCTCGATACACGCTTCGACGACGATGACCGGATCGAAAGCCTGCTGCATTCGCCGGGCGTTTCCAGGGATCTGGAAACGGACACTGACGGCGACGACGGGCAGGACTGAGGCTCAGGCATTCCGGCGCGGTTACAATTGGTGCGGGGCAAAGCTCCTCGCGGCGACCGGCTCTAAGACACAATCGGACCCTTCATGGCGCGTCAAAAACAAGTCAAAAGAAAACGCAACGCGATCAACGGCTGGCTGGTGCTCGACAAGCCCTATGGCATCACGTCCAACGACGCACTCGGCAAGATCAAGCGGATACTCTCACCGCAAAAGGTCGGCCATGCCGGCACACTAGATCCGCGGGCATCAGGCTGTCTGCCCCTGGCCTTTGGCGAGGCGACCAAGACGGTCTCTTTCGTCATGGACGGGCGCAAGGTCTATCGTTTTGAAGTGACCTGGGGTGCGGAAACCACCACTGATGACACTGAAGGCGAAGTGGCCGCGACCTCGGACGTCCGGCCGCAGGCTGCTGATATCGAGGCTGTCCTGCCGGAATTCGTCGGCACGATCATGCAGGTGCCGCCGATCTTTTCCGCGATCAAGGTCGATGGCGAACGCGCCTATGATCTTGCACGCGACGGTGCTGACATCGAACTCGAAGCCCGGCCGATCGACGTTCACCGCCTTCACCTCGTCGAATGTCCGGATGAAAACCGGGCGGTGATAGAGGCTGAATGCGGCAAGGGCACCTATGTGCGCGCGCTTGCGCGCGATCTTGGCCGGCGTCTCGGCACGCGGGGCCACGTCACGGAACTGAGGCGTCTTCTTGTCGGGCCGTTTGGCGAAGAGGACATGGTCACGCTTGAAAATCTTCTGGAAGCCGCCGATGAGCGCGAAGAAGGCGAGGGTGTCGAGGCTCTGGTCGATGAGTTTATTCGTCCGGTTCGCGAAGCGATGGACAATCTTCTCGAGCTCCCGGTTTCTCTCGAGGATGCCGGGAAAATTCGCCAGGGAATGGCGATTTTACTGCGTGGCCGGGAGGCGCCTTTGAACTGCGAAACCGCCTTCGCCAGCCACGCCGGCGAGCCCGTCGCCATTGGCGCCATCGACAAGGGCCGCTTCCAGCCGGCGCGCGTCTTTAACCTTGGCTAGGCCACGCTTCGCGGTTCCCCAAGAATTCACTGGAAATGGCGAAGGTTTTCCGCCATATTCCGCCGCCATTGGGCCTATTGGCTCAATTCGTCCGTACCAACCTTTGCTGACCGACATCTCGGCTCTGGTGACGGTGCGGATCAGGCCGGGTTTCCGGCACCATCTAAAGCCGGGTTTGCCCGGCTGCATCTTCGAAAGGAAAGAGCGATGTCGATTACCACTGAGCGCAAAGCTGAGTTGATGAAAGAATACGCCATCAAGGAAGGCGACACGGGTTCTCCGGAAGTCCAGGTCGCAATCCTGACCGAGCGGATCAACAACCTCACGGGTCACTTCAAGGATCACGGCAAGGACAACCACTCCCGCCGCGGCCTCTTGAAAATGGTTGCGACGCGCCGTTCGCTGCTGGACTACGTCCGCGGCAAGAACGAAGAGCGTTACAAGACCCTGATCGAACGCCTGGGCATTCGCCGCTAACAGGTCTGGTCAAATAAACGCGGTGGGTGGATTTGCCCGCCGCGTTTTACTATAGGAAGACACGTGACGGTCATGGGGCAGGATTGCCGGCCGCTTTCGGATCAAAACGGAAGCCGCTTGTCGTCTTGCCCGTGGCTTGTCATATCGGTAACCGGCCCATACGGGGTCGACCGATAAATGTCCCGAACAGATGCGCGGTTCGAAGACCGCAGCTCGGGACGAAGCTGTAAGGAATCATGATGTTTGATGTTCATCGTGTAGAAGTCGAATGGGGCGGTCGTCCGCTCGTATTCGAAACGGGCAAAGTTGCCCGTCAGGCCGACGGCGCCGTGATGGCGACCTATGGTGATACCAAGGTCCTCGCCACTGTTGTTTCCGCGAAGTCGCCGAAGCCTGGCCAGGATTTTTTCCCGCTGACCGTGAACTACCAGGAAAAGGCATATGCTGCCGGTAAGATTCCTGGTGGCTTTTTCAAGCGTGAAGGCCGTCCGTCCGAGCATGAGACGCTCACCTCGCGTCTGATCGACCGTCCGATTCGCCCGCTGTTCGCTGACGGCTACAAGAACGACACCCAGGTGGTGATCACCGTTCTGTCGCACGACATGGAAAATGCTCCGGACATGCTGGCAATGGTTGCGGCCTCTGCAGCTCTGACGATCTCCGGCGTTCCTTTCATGGGCCCGATCGGCGGCGCACGCGTCGGCATGATCAACGGCGAGTTCGTTTTGAACCCGCTGATCGACGACATGGCCGAATCTGCGCTTGATCTCGTCGTTGCGGGCACGCAGGACGCTGTCCTGATGGTTGAGTCCGAAGCCAAGGAACTCGACGAAGACACAATGCTCAGCGCCGTGATGTTCGGTCACAAGGGCTTCCAGCCGGTGATCGATGCGATCATCAAGCTGGCTGAAACCGCTGCTAAAGAGCCGCGCGAATTCTCCATGCCTGACCATTCTGCCCTTTACGAGCAGATCAAGGGCCTGGCTGCAGACGAGCTCAAGGCCGCCTATGCAATCACCGCCAAGACCGAACGCAAGAATGCAATTGATGCCGCAAAGGCAAAGGTTGTCGAAGCGCTGATCGACAACGGCGGCGAAGACGCTCCTGAAGCAACCGTTCTTGGCGGTGAATTCAAGCATCTCGAAGCCGAGATCGTTCGCGGTGCCATTCTCGACACCGGATCGCGCATCGATGGCCGCGACCTGTCCACCGTCCGTGCGATCACGTCGGAAGTTGGTATCCTGCCGCGTGCCCATGGTTCCTCGCTCTTCACCCGTGGTGAGACCCAGGGCCTTGTCGTAGCGACGCTCGGTACCGGCGAAGATGAGCAGTTCATCGACGCCCTGGAAGGCACCTACAAGTCCCATTTCATGCTGCACTACAACTTCCCGCCCTACTCGGTCGGCGAAACAGGCCGCATGGGCTCCCCGGGACGTCGTGAGATCGGTCACGGCAAGCTCGCATGGCGCGCTGTGAACCCAATGCTTCCTGCGCATCATGAGTTCCCTTACACCCTTCGCGTGGTGTCCGAGATCACAGAATCGAACGGTTCGTCCTCCATGGCGACCGTTTGTGGTACGTCCCTGGCTCTCATGGACGCCGGTGTTCCGCTCAAGGCGCCTGTGGCAGGCATCGCAATGGGTCTGATCAAGGAAGGCGAGCGTTTCGCAGTCCTGTCCGACATCCTCGGCGATGAAGATCACCTCGGCGACATGGACTTCAAGGTTGCAGGTTCCGAAAACGGCATCACTGCGCTGCAGATGGACATCAAGATCCAGGGCATCACCGAAGAGATCATGAAGGTTGCGCTCGCGCAGGCGAAAGACGGCCGCGTCCACATCCTCGGCGAAATGGCGAATGCCATCACCGAAGGCCGCGCCGAGCTCGGCGAACATGCGCCGCGCATCGAAGTGATGAAGATCCCGGTCGACAAGATCCGTGAAGTCATCGGTTCGGGCGGCAAGGTCATCCGTGAAATTGTCGAGAAGACCGGTGCCAAGGTCAACATCGAAGACGACGGCACCGTCAAGATCGCATCTTCAGATGGCAAGGCCATCCAGGCTGCTGTGAACTGGATCAACTCCATCGCAGCTGAGCCGGAAGTTGGCGTGATCTATGAAGGTACGGTCGTGAAATGCGTTGACTTCGGCGCATTCGTGAACTTCTTCGGCGCGAAGGACGGCCTCGTTCACATTTCCCAGCTTGCTCCGCGCAAGGTGGCCAAGGTCACCGACGTGATCAAGGAAGGCGACAAGGTCTGGGTCAAGCTCATGGGCTTCGATGAGCGTGGCAAGGTTCGCCTCTCCATGAAGGTCGTTGACCAGGAGACAGGCAAGGAAATCGAAAAAGAAGCCGAAGAAGGCTAAGTTTTCGAATTGAATGATTTGAAACAGGGCGGATCCGGTTCTCGGTTCCGCCCTGTTTTCGTTTGTGGTTGGCGGTCTTTGGACGATTTGCGAAGTCCTTCGAAGCTGCTATACCGCATCCACTTGTTTCAAGATGGGGATGGGCATGAGTGAAATGCGCCTTGTAGTCGTTGGCGCGGCCGGCCGGATGGGCCGCGCACTTGTGCGCGCCGTTGCCGAAATCGAAGGTGCGCGCGTTTGTGCCGCGATCGAGCGCAGCGGCTCCGAATTCCTCGGTCAGGATATTGGTGAACTGGCGGGCGTCGGGACGCTCGGAGTTGCCGTCACCGACGATGCGCTGTCCGCATTCGCCGCTGCTGACGGTGTTCTTGATTTCACTGCGCCGGTTGCCTCGCTCGAATTTGCCGAGCTTGCCGCTCAGGCGCGCATCGTCCACGTGATTGGCACGACCGGTTGGGCGGAAGATGAGGATAAACCGCTTTTTGCGGCCGCTCGTCATGCGCGAATCGTAAAGTCGGGCAATATGAGCCTTGGCGTCAATCTCCTGGCCGCGCTGGTGAAAAAAGCCGCCCAGGCCCTTGATGCAGACTTTGATATCGAAGTTCTCGAGATGCATCACAAACATAAGGTTGATGCACCTTCGGGAACCGCACTGCTGCTTGGCGAGGCGGCAGCCGAGGGGCGTCAAATCCCTCTGGCCGAGCACTCCGTGCGCTCCCGGGACGGGATCACGGGCGCCCGCAAGAGCGGCGACATTGGTTTTGCCACGCTTCGTGGTGGCTCGGTGATTGGTGAGCACTCGGTGATTTTCGCCGGCGAGGGGGAGCGGATAGAGCTGACCCATCGTGCCGAAGATCGTCAGCTGTTTGCGAAGGGTGCAGTAAAGGCTGCGCTTTGGGCCTTCGACAAGAAGCCCGGATTTTATTCGATGGCCGACGTTCTCGGCCTGAACGACTGACATTTGTTGAGAAATTGGGAGATCGGTTATGGAACGCCTCTTGGTGCTTGTCCGCCACGGTCAAAGCGAGTGGAACCTGAAGAACCTGTTCACCGGCTGGAAGGATCCTGACCTCACGGAGCAGGGTGTCGCCGAAGCCAAGAATGCAGGCGTGCAATTGCACGACATGAAGCTGCAGTTCGATATCGCATATACGTCTGTTCTGCAGCGCGCCCAGAAGACGCTGACCCTCATCCTTGAAGAGCTCGGCCAGCAAGGCCTGGAAACGATCAAGGACCAGGCTCTGAACGAGCGTGACTACGGTGACATCACCGGCATGAACAAGGACGAGGCGCGCCAGCAGTTTGGCGAAGAGCAGGTACACATCTGGCGCCGTTCCTTCGACATTCCGCCCCCGGGCGGCGAAAGCCTCAAGATGACGGCCGAACGCGTTCTGCCTTACTACCGCACGGAGATCCTTCCCCAGGTGCTGTCAGGCAAGCGGACGATCGTCGCTGCCCACGGCAACTCCCTTCGCGCCTTGATCATGGAACTGGAAGGCCTGTCGCCTGAAGAGATCCTGAAGCGTGAACTGGGCACGGGCGCGCCAGTCATCTACCGGCTGGATGAGGATGGCAAGGTCATCAGCGTGGAAGACCTCGCTGACTGATAGTGCATTCTCTCTGAGTATGAAAAAGGCGGCCACTCGGCCGCCTTTTTTGTTTTGCTTGATTGCAAAGGGCTCAGACTTCGAAGCCGCCCTGCTCCGCGATCGTCTTCAGCGGTTTTTCGGGGCGTGCGCCCACATGTCCGATCACGTTCGAGGCGCACAGGCAGCCCAATTCCGTTGAGGACTTCAGGTCGTAATCCCGCGCCAGGCCAAATAGGAAGCCGGAGGCGAAAAGGTCTCCGGCGCCAGTGAGATCGACCACTTCATCGACAACCTTGGCCTTGGCCTTGACGATCTCGGTTGAGGTGATTGCCATCGCGCCTTCTTCGCCGAGGGTCAGAGCTGTCAGGGCGCCGCAGTCGCGGGCTGCGCCAATGGCCGTGTCCAGATCAGCTGTCTCGTAGAGGGCTTTCAGTTCATGCTCGTTGGCGAACATGACGTCGACCACGCCGTCCTTCAAGAGGCCGAGGAACTCGGACCGGTACCGGTCAACGCAGAAGGAATCCGACAGGGTAATGCCGACCTTGCGGTCATTCGCGTGGGCGATCTTGGCGGCTTCCAGGAACGCCTTCTTCGCCTCTTCAGGATCCCACAGATAGCCTTCCATATAGGTGATCGCGGAAGCCTTGACGATTTCCGGATCGACGTCGGCTGGGCCAAACCGGGTGCAGGCACCCAAATAGGTGTTCATGGTCCGCTCACCGTCCGGAGTGATCAGGATCATGGAGCGGGCGGTGGGGTCACTGTCGACAAGACGAGGCGTTTCGAAGTGAACTCCAGTGCCCTTCATGTCGTGGGCATAGCTGTCGCCCAGTTCATCCTCGGCCACCTTGCCGAAAAACGCCGGTTTCCCGCCAAGAGAAGCGATGCCTGCGGCCGTATTGCCGGCGCTGCCACCGGAAATGCGCACCGTCTGTCCCATCTTGTCGTAAAGGCGAACGGCCTCTTCGGTGTCGATCAGGCGCATGGAGCCTTTGACAAGACTTTCCTGAAGCAGGAAGTCTTCTTCCACATGGGCGAAGACGTCACAGATGGCATTGCCGATGCACAGGGCATCATACTTGATTTCGGTCATATAGATTTCCTGATGGTCGACTTCATTAAATTTCAGGCGTCGGGCGCAGGGCCCGGTTGGCTTCAGGTTCCCTGATCTTCTCGCGGAACGGGCTGGCGTTGTAAACGCCAAGCATCTTGAACTCGGCGCAGTAGAAACGCAGCTCCTCGAGGGCGAGGCTAACGGAGGGGTCGTCCGGATGGCCCTCGATGTCCGCATAGAACATCGAGGCAAAGAACTGGCCTTCAAGCTGGTAGGATTCCAGCTTGGTCATGTTAACGCCATTGGTCGCGAAGCCGCCAAGCGCCTTGTAAAGCGCAGCGGGCACGTTGCGGACGCGGAAGATGAAGGTTGTGATGATCGGTTGCCCGGAATTGGCCGCCTTGCGATCGTCCCGGGACAGGATCAGGAACCGTGTGGTGTTGTGGGCAGCGTCCTCCACATCCTCGCGCAGGATATCGAGGCCATAGACGTCGGCCGCCATGCGTGGTGCAAGAGCTGAGGCCGTCGGGTCATTGCGTTCGGCGATCTGACGTGCAGATCCCGCGGTGTCCGCGCCGACGACGGCGTTAAGACCGAGTTCGCGGATGATGTTGCGGCATTGTCCAAGGGCCATGACGTGGCTCTGCACGCTCTTCAGGCCCTCAAGCGGGGCTCCCTTGGGCGCCATCAGCTGAAAGCGGATCGGCATGAAGTATTCGCCGATGATGTGCAGGCTGGACTTGGGCAGAAGGTGATGAATGTCGGCCACGCGCCCGGCGACCGAGTTCTCGACCGGGATCATGCCCAGTTCCGCATCTCCATGTTCCAGAGCCGAAAAACAATCCTCGAAAGTCGCGCAAGGGATGGCTTCAAAGTCAGGGTAGGCGTCGCTGCATGCCATATGTGAGTTGGCGCCGGTTTCGCCCTGAAAGACGATCTTCTTGCGGTCAGACATCGGTACTCTTCATTCCTCGATCAAGTTTGGCGATACATACCAGAGAATGGCAATCATTGCGCGGAAACAGCGGCTCGGGCCCGTTCCAGGTCGTCAGGGGTGTTCACATCCATGGGCGCCGTGTCGATCAGCGAGACATCAATGCGCATGCCGTTTTCAAGGGCACGCAGCTGTTCCAGCTTCTCGCGAACCTCCAAAGGAGAGGCCGGCAGCGCGACGAACCGGTCGAGGGCTGCCCTGCGATACGCATAGACACCAATGTGCTGAAAGAGCGGACCGTCGCCCGTGGGGGCCGTGGCTCTGGTAAAATAGAGCGCCCGATAGGCTGTAGAACCCAATGGCGTGACGACGGCTTTGACGAAACTCGGATCGTCGCGGAATTGCTCCTCGCGAATTTCCGTCATGATCGTGCCGATATCAACGCTTGCGTCAGCCAGGGGAGCAAAGGCGGCCCGAATCGCTTCAGGGGCAATCAACGGCACATCGCCTTGCAGATTGAGGACCACATCGTGGTTTCTGGCAGGGTCGATTGCGTCGGCTGCTTCCTGAATCCGGTCAGAGCCTGATTCATGATCTGCACGGGTCATGACAGCCTTGCCGCCATGATCGCGCACAGCCTGTGCAATGCTCTCATCGTCACAGGCAACGACAACGGGACCGATGTCCGCGTTTTGAGCCTGTTCCAGAACCCGGACAATCATTGGTTTTCCGCAGATATCTGCCAAGGGCTTGCGCGGGAGACGGGTGGCATTGAGGCGGGCGGGAATGACGACAAGGGCGCTGGTCACGAGGGACTCCGGTTCAAAAACAACGTGCGGGACACTGCGGCGCGCATAGCCGCGTCCGAATGTCGTACTGCGAGTTCTTTTATACCTATGGACAGCGGCGTCAAAAAATTTGTAGGGTCCGCCCAAATCGAAAAGCTTAATGGGTCCGTGATGCAAGTCGCGGACCCGGACGCGTATTAGCTTGGAGCCGGAGAGAATGGATTCCTTCACGCTGAATAAGGCCGCAGGCGCGGTCTTGATGGTGCTTCTTCTGACCATGGGTGTCGGAATTGTATCGGACATCATCTTTGAACCGACGATTCCGGGCAAACCTGGGTATGAAATCGTGGTTGCGAGCGCTGACTCGCAGGCCGCAGGCGCGGCGCCCGATGTCGAAGAGGTCGAGCCAATCGCCATCCGCCTTGCTTCGGCAACCGCTGATGACGGTTCGAAGGTCGCCAAGAAGTGCGCTGCCTGCCACTCCTTCGATGAAGGTGGCGCCAACAAGGTTGGTCCTGCGCTCTGGGGCGTCGTCGGCCGCGCGCCGGCCTCTCACGAAGGCTTTGCCTATTCGTCCGCTATGACCGCTTATGCCGAAACGCATCCGGCCTGGACGTTCGAAGAACTCGAAGCCTTCCTGATCAAGCCGAAGGATCACATCCCGGGCACGTCCATGGGCTTTGCAGGTCTGCGCAAGCCTGAAGATCGCGCCAACATGATTGCCTATCTGCGCGAGCAGGCCAGCGATCCGGTTCCGCTGCCAGCTGCCGAGTAAGGCTGGAGCTTCCAGGGCATGACCCTGTTGAATTGAAAGGCTGCGCCATAAGGCGCAGCCTTTTTGCTATCTGGATGCGGTCGTGATCATGAGGTCACAGGTGGGGGCATTGAGATCAAACCACACGCTCCGGCCTCGTGAAAAGCGACAGGCCTTTTTGTGCATTGCCTTAAATTTCTGTCATGTGTCGCCGGAACAGGTGACGGCGCCCTATTGTCTCCCCTAGTATCGCAATAAGAGATGTATTCGATGCCGGTTCGAGATTGAGCCGCAGCCCATGGGCGAAGACGGAGGAATTGGATGACAGGCCACACACGGCGATCTGGGGCGTTGAAGAGCCTTCTGACAGGCGTTCTGCTTGGGCTGTCGGTGGCAGGCGCCACAGCACCGGCTCTTGCATCCGAACCGGAGTGGCATCAGGCAACGGCGCTGACCGGCGAACCGAAGTATGGCGCTGACGCATCCCATTTCGACTATGTGAACCCGGACGCACCCAAGGGCGGCCTTGTACGTCTGTCCACGTCCGGTGGCTTTGATACCTTCAATCCAATTCTGCCCAAGGGGAATCCGGCGCCCGGCGTCGGCCTTGTCTATGAGACCTTGATGGAGAGTTCTCTGGACGAGCTCAATATCAGCGCGCAATACGGGCTCATCGCAGAAGCGCTCCGCTACCCGGAAGACTTTTCCTGGGTCGAATATCGCCTGAACCCGAAAGCCCGTTGGCACGATGGCGAGCCGATCACCGCAGCCGACGTCATCTGGTCGTTCGAGAAGGCCACGGAATTAAGCCCGCGGCAGAAATTCTACTACAAGAATGTCACCAGCGCCGAGGAGCGTCCCGGCGGCGTCATTCGCTTTGAATTCGATACGAAAAACAACCGCGAATTGCCCCACATCATGGGCCAGCTGCTGATCTTGCCAAAGCATTGGTGGGAAGGCACCAACGCCAGCGGCAAGCCGCGCGACATCGCCAGCGGCCTGCAGGAAGCCCCGCTGGGCTCCGGTCCCTACAAGGTCAAGGATTTCTCCTTCAATCGCCGCGTCACCTATGAGCGCGTCAAGGATTATTGGGCCGAGGATCTGGCGGTAAAGGTCGGGACCAACAACTTCGATGAAATTCGCTATGATTCCTATCGGGACAGCGCAGTTCTGCTGGAGGCTTTCAAGGGAGACCAATATGATTGGCGCCGGGAGAACATCGCCAAGAACTGGGCGACGGCCTATGATTTTCCGGCAGTGAAAGACGGCAAGGTCGTTCTGGAAACATTCCCCGACCACGGCTCCGGCATCATGCAGGCGTTCATTCCCAACCTGCGTAGGGAGAAATTCCAGGACGAGCGGGTGCGCGAGGCACTGAACTACGCTTTTGATTTCGAGAGCATCAACCGCACGTCTTTCTTCGATCAGTACAAGCGCATTTCGTCCTTTTTCGCGGGGACCGAGTTGGCGCAGACGGGTCTTCCGGAAGGACGGGAACTTGAAATCTTGGAAAGCGTCCGCGACCTGGTTCCGGCCTCGGTCTTCACCGAGGAATACAAGAACCCGGTTGGCGGCGGACCACAGCAGCAGCGTCAGAACCTGCGCGAGGCCCTGACCTTGATGAAGGCCGCAGGTTACAAGCTTGAAGGGCGCAAGCTCGTCAACGCCGACACCGGCGAACCCTTCACGATCGAGTTTATTGCCCAGGACCCAAGTGCTGAGCGATATGTTCTGCCCTTTGCCAACAATCTCAAGCTGATCGGCATCGATCTGACCATCCGCGTCCTCGATACCCCGCAATATATCAATCGCATTCGCAGCCGTGACTTCGACATGGCGACCCTGCTCTGGGCCCAATCCCTGTCACCGGGCAATGAACAGCGCGACTACTGGGGCTCTGAAAGCGCGGACAAGCAGCAGTCCTACAATTATGCAGGCATCAAGGATCCGGGCGTCGACGCTCTGATTGAAAAGGTGATCTTCGCAGAGGACCGCGAGGAGCTCGTCGCCGCGACGCGTGCGCTCGACCGGGTGCTGATGCACCACCACTATGTCATTCCGCAATGGTATCTCGACGTCGACCGCACCGCCCGCTGGAACCGCTTTGGCCATCCGGAGAACATTCCCGAATATTCCAACGGCTTCCCGACGATCTGGTGGTACGACGAGGCGAAGGCCGCCAAGACAGGGGTCGCGAAATGACGGCGCCCCTGGAGACAAATCGCCGGCGGTTTCTGAAGCTGACCGGTGCCGGTGCCCTGGCTGCCAGCCTGCCGCTCGGCCTGGAGAGCGCTTTCGCCAGCGACAGGCGCCACGGACTGTCTGTCTTTGGTGACCTGAAGTATCCGGCGGATTTCCAGCATTTCGACTACATCAATCCGGATGCGCCGAAGGGCGGCACCTTCGTCTTCCGGGCGCCGAGCTGGTCTTACAATCAAAATCCGCGCACCTTCAACACGCTCAACTCCTTCATCCTGAAAGGCGATGCGCCTCCACGCATGGAGCTCTGCTTTGACAGCTTGATGGCGCGCGCTCTGGATGAACCGGACGCGCTCTACGGGCTCATTGCGGAAAGCGTCGAGATCGAGGAGGACGGCAACACCTACATCTTCAACCTGCGTCCCGAGGCCCGTTTTCATGACGGGTCGAAGCTCACGGCCGAAGATGTTGCCTTCTCGCTGATCCTGCTCAAGGCCGATGGTCATCCTCAGATCAGTCAGGTTCTGGGCGAACTTCTCGATGCCGAAGTTCTGGAGACCCACAGGGTCGCCGTTCGCTTCACGGGCAAACAGACACGGCAGCTGCCGCTGGTGGTTGCGGAACTGCCGATCTTTTCCAAGCGGTACTACACCGCCTACGACTTCAAGCAGACGACCCTGACGCCGCCGCTGTCTTCAGGCCCTTACAAGGTCGGCAAACATGCCGTCGGCCGCTACCTCGAGTATCACAAGGTCGAGGACTATTGGGGCAAGGACTTGCCGGTTTCCGTCGGTCATTCGAATTTCAACGTGCTGCGCCTTGAATTCTTCCGCGAGTATCAAGTCGCTTTCGAAGCCTTCAAGAAGGGCAACGTGACCTTTCAGGAGGAGTTCAGCTCGAAGATCTGGGCGACGGAATACAATTTCCCGGCGGTCGAGGACGGCCGGGTAATCCGCAAGGAGTTTCCGGACAACAGGCCTGCAGGTGCGCAAGGCTGGTTCTTCAACACCAGACTGGACAAATTCTCCGACCCTCGCGTGCGCCGGGCCATTGGCTATGCGTTTGACTTCGAATGGTCGAACAAGTCGCTGTTTTACGGGCTCTACACCCGCACCCAGTCCTTCTTCCAGAATTCGGACATGATGGCTCAGGGCATGCCTTCTCCGGAAGAGCTTGCCTTGCTTGAACCCTTCCGTGGTCAGGTGTCGGATGAGGTCTTTGGCGAGCTCTATGTCCAGCCGGTCTCGAACGGATCGGGCTTTGATAGGTCCATGCTTCGCGAAGCCTCGCGCTTGTTGACTGAGGCGGGCTACACTCGTGACGGCTCTGTGTTGGTGGGGCCGACCGGCGAGCCGCTCACAATCGAGTTCCTCAACAATTCCCCCGGATACGAGCGCATCGTCCTGCCTTACATCAAGAACCTTGAACGGCTCGGGATCAAGGCGAACTTCCGATTGGTAGACCCTGCCCAGTATCAGGCACGGCTGAATGACTTCGACTTTGAAGTGGCCAGCCGCCGGTTCTCGCTGACGGCGACACTGAGTGACAGCATTCGTCAGTTCTGGGGCTCAAAAGCTGCCGGAATCAAGGGCAGCTACAATCTAGCGGGAATTGCCGATCCGGTGGTCGACGCCTTGATGGAAACGGCATTGTCGGCCAAAAGCCGTGAGGAAATGACGGTGGCGGCCCGCGCCCTCGACCGTGCCCTCAGACCGGGTCATTACTGGGTGCCTCAATGGACCAAGCCGGTCCATACAGTGGCCCTATGGGACATGTTCGGCTATCCGGAAAAGCCGCCATTTTACGATTTCCCGGTCGAGACCACCTGGTGGCTGGATCTGGAAAAGGCAAAGAAGATCGGCAAGGCCGGCTAGGCGCACAACACGAGGCGATAGAACAAGAACATGGGCGCCTATATCCTTCGACGGCTCCTGCTGATGATCCCGACCCTTGTCGGCATCATGGCGATCAACTTCTTTATCATCCAGTTCGCGCCCGGCGGGCCCGTGGAGCGTGTGATTGCGCAGCTCTCGGGCACCGACGTCTCCGCGACCGCCCGCATCAGTGGCGGCGGATCGGACATGGGCGGCGGCGGTGGCGACGCAGTGGGCGGCAGCGCTGCCGGAGAGAGCGTCAGCTCCAAGTACCGCGGCGCGCAAGGGCTCGACCCTGATTTCATCAAGGAGCTCGAAGCGCAATTCGGTTTCGACAAGCCTCCGCTTGAGCGGTTCCTGACGATGCTCTGGGACTACGCCAGGTTCGATTTCGGCGAGAGCTATTTCCGTGACATCAAGATCATCGATCTGATCGCGGAAAAAATGCCGGTCTCGATTTCGCTCGGGCTCTGGATGACGCTTCTATCCTACGCGGTGTCGATCCCGCTTGGGATCCGCAAGGCTGTGTCCGATGGGTCGCGCTTTGACGTGTGGACTTCAGGTGTGATTGTCGTTGCCTATGCCATACCGGGCTTCCTTTTCGCGGTCCTCTTGATCGTCCTGTTTGCCGGTGGGTCCTTTCTGGATCTCTTCCCCTTGCGCGGGCTGACTTCCGAGAACTGGGAGGCCATGTCCTGGCCGGCGCGCATTCTGGACTACTTCTGGCACCTGGCCCTGCCGTTGACTGCGATGGTGCTCTCGGCCTTTGCCACGACCACATTGCTGACCAAGAACTCCTTCCTCGACGAGATCCGCAAACAATATGTGGTCACGGCCCGGTCCAAGGGCCTGAACGAGCGTCAGGTGCTTTACGGGCACGTTTTCCGCAATGCCATGTTGATCGTCGTTGCCGGATTTCCGGGGGCTTTCATCTCGTCCTTCTTCGCCGGGTCTCTCCTCATCGAAACGATCTTCTCGCTCGACGGCCTTGGGCTGCTCGGCTTTGAATCGGTGATCAACAGGGACTACGCGGTGGTCTTCGCGACGCTTTATATTTTCTCGCTCATGGGCCTGCTTGTGAACCTGATATCCGATCTGACCTACACCTGGATCGATCCGCGCATCGATTTTGAAACGCGGGAGGTCTGAGCAATGGAAACCATGGTTCAAGGTGCGATGACCGGCACGCAAGACGAGCGCAAGCGGCGATTGTCGCCGATCAACCAGCGCCGTCTGGCGAACTTCAAGGCAAACCGCCGGGGGTTGTGGTCCCTCTGGATCTTCCTCGTCCTCTTCGTTCTGGCGATGGGGGCGGAGTTCCTGACCAACGACCGGCCGATCCTCGTGTCCTACAAGGGCGAGCTCCTGGTCCCGACCTTCGTCAACTATCCGGAAGAGAAATTCGGCGGTTTTCTGGCTGTGACCGACTACCGCGATCCCTTCATCCAGGAGGAGATCAACGCCAACGGCTGGATGATGTGGCCGTTGGTTCGCTACTCCTATCGGACTGTGAACAACGAAATTCCTGTGCCGGCCCCGGCGCCCCCGTCCTGGATGCTCGACAAGGAAACCCGCTGCGTACGCTATGCTGAGGGCGCCGAGGATCCAAACTGCGTGATCGGCAACTGGAACTGGCTGGGCACGGACGATCAGGGACGCGACGTGCTTGCGCGGCTGGTCTACGGCTTCCGCATTTCGGTCCTGTTCGGTCTGGCACTGACGCTCGCATCGTCGGTCATCGGCATCGCCGCCGGCGCGGTGCAGGGCTACTACGGCGGATGGGTCGATCTGATTTTCCAGCGCTTCATCGAGATCTGGACGGCAATCCCGACGCTCTATTTGATCCTGATCGTGTCTTCGGTGCTCATACCGGGGTTCTGGACGCTGTTCACGATCCTGCTTGCTTTCTCCTGGGTGGCGCTCGTTGGTGTGGTGCGCGCGGAGTTCTTGCGGGGCCGGAATTTTGAATACATCGCGGCGGCTCGCGCGCTGGGCGTTTCCAACCGCACAATCATGTGGCGGCATCTCCTGCCCAACGCCATGGTCGCCACGCTCACCTTCATGCCCTTCATCCTGAATGGATCGATCTCCACACTGACCGCGCTCGATTTCCTCGGCTTTGGCCTGCCTCCGGGATCTGCCTCTCTGGGGGAACTTCTGGCGCAGGGCAAGAACAACCTTCAGGCGCCCTGGCTCGGCATCACCGGCTTCATCGTCATCTCGCTCATGCTGAGCTTGTTGATCTTCATTGGCGAAGCCGTTCGCGACGCCTTTGATCCGCGCAAGAGCTTCGCCTGAGGAGAGCGGCCATGAACATACAAGCAAACACTCCTCTTCTGTCTGTTGAAGATCTCTCTGTCGCCTTCGGTCAGGGCGACAAGCAGAACCTCGCGGTCAAACGGATCTCCTTCTCCGTCAACAAGGGCGAGACGGTTGCGCTGGTCGGCGAGAGCGGATCGGGAAAATCCGTTTCGGCACTCTCGGTCTTGAAACTGCTGCCCTATCCGTCGGCCTCTCATCCCTCAGGCAAGGTGTTGTTCAATGGAACAGACCTGCTGCATGCGGATGAAAAGACCATGCGCAAGGTGCGCGGCAATGAGATCTCCATGATCTTCCAGGAGCCGATGACGTCGCTCAACCCGCTGCATAGTGTTGAAAAGCAGGTCGCGGAAGTTCTCAAGATCCACCAGGGCATGAGCGACACCAAGGCGCGTCAACGCGTTCTGGAGCTTTTGACACAGGTCGGTATTCGCGACCCGGAAACCCGCCTGAACTCCTATCCGCATCAACTTTCCGGCGGCCAGCGCCAGCGCGTCATGATTGCCATGACCCTCGCCAATGAGCCGGACCTCCTGATTGCGGACGAACCGACCACAGCGCTTGACGTCACGGTTCAGGCCCAGATTCTGAAACTTCTGAAGGAGCTTCAGGCCGCGCGCGGCATGGCCATGCTTTTTATCACCCACGACCTGGGCATAGTCCGCAAATTCGCCGATCGGGTCTGCGTGATGACGGGCGGTGAGATCGTCGAACAGGGACCGGTCGCCGAGATTTTCGACAACCCGCAGCATCCTTACACGCGCCATCTCCTGGCCGCCGAGCCGAAGGGCATGCCACCGGTCCAAAATGACAGCAGACCTGTTGTGGTCCAGGCCGATGACCTGAAGGTCTGGTTCTCGATCAAGCGCGGGTTTTTGCGCAAGACCGTCGATCATGTGAAGGCCGTCGACGGCATCGACATCAAGGTCCGCAAGGGTCAGACCCTTGGCATTGTGGGTGAGAGCGGGTCGGGCAAGACAACCCTCGGACTTGCGATCCTACGGATGATTTCGTCCACGGGACGGATCTCCTTCAACGGCGCTGACATTCAGGAAAATTCTTGGAAGGAAATGCGGCCCCTGCGCCGTGACATGCAGATCGTGTTTCAGGACCCCTTTGGCGCCTTGAGCCCGCGCATGTCCGTGTCTGATATTGTCGGCGAAGGCCTGCTGGTCCATTTCCCGGATCTGAGTGCTGAGGAACGGGACCGCAAGGTCGCTAGGGCCCTGGAGGAGGTCGGGCTCGATGCCTCCACCCGCTTTCGCTACCCGCATGAGTTCTCCGGCGGTCAGCGCCAGCGCATCTCCATCGCGAGGGCCATGGTGCTTGAACCCAAGTTTGTCATGCTGGACGAGCCGACCTCAGCCCTGGACATGAGCGTTCAGGCGCAGGTCGTCGACCTCTTGCGCGACCTGCAGCGCAAACACGATCTCGCCTATCTGTTCATTTCGCATGACCTGAAAGTCGTTCGCGCCCTGGCCAATGAAGTCGTCGTCATGCGCAACGGCAAGGTGGTCGAGTCCGGTGTCTCGGATGAGATTTTCGATCGGCCCCGCACCGCCTACACCAAGGCCCTCATGGCCGCCGCCTTCAACCTGGAAACCGCTCCTGAAGGCGTGGTGAGCGAATGAGGAATAACGGTGCTACACTAGGTAGCTGACTGCACAGCTTCACTAACGAAAGACATCACATGATTGCCGCGCGCGCATTGCTGGTTGTTTCTCTGGTCGTGATTGCGGCTATTGCGATCTGGGGCGTCGTCGATGCACCGGGGCTTGTCTCCGTCGCCTCCGTCATTGTCGATGAGTATTTCCGCAGTCGTGGCTGGTTCCTGATGCTGACGGTCACCGGCATGCTGTTCTTTTGTGTCGGCCTGGCCTTTTCGCGCTACGGCGACATTCGGCTGGGCGCCGATGACGATCGGCCGGAGTTCTCCACGGCGTCCTGGATTGCCATGCTGTTTGCCGCGGGCATGGGCGTGGGGCTGCTGTTTTGGGCCGTCGCAGAACCGCTGACCCATTTTGATTTTGCCAAGGAATTCACGATCGATCCGGTCGCGGCAGAACAGGCGCTTGTGACCACCGTCTTTCACTGGGGCATTCACGCGTGGGGCATCTATGGTGCGACCGCCCTGGTCATTGCCTATTTCAGCTTTCGGCGTGGGACGCCGATGCTCGTCAGCGCTCCGGTGACCTATCTTTTTCCGCGCGAGCGCTGGGCCAGTCTTCTGGGTTGGCTCGCCGACTTCATGGCGATTGTCGCCATCGCGATCGGCGTTGGCGGCTCCATCGCCATGGGTGTCTTTCAGGTGGCCGATGGCGTGGATGTGCTTGTCGGTGGCTCAGGCGCGGGGCCCTGGCTGGTCGGCATCGTCTTCGCAGTCATGGTCGCAAGCTATATTCCGCCGCTGATGATCGATCTGGGCAGCGGCATGTCCCGTCTGTCCAACCTGGCCATGCTGCTTGCCATCGGTCTTGTGGTCTTCGTCGTGATCTTTGGGCCGACGGAATATTTGCTCAATTCAATCCTGGGCACCTTCGGACAGTATCTCACGAACTTCATTCCGCGCGGCTTTGAGACCTTCACCTTCTTTGACGATGATGTCACCCAGCAGTTCAACAGCTGGACGCTGACCTACATGGTTTGGTGGATTGCCTGGGGCCCGTTCGTCGGCGTTTTCGTCGCGCGGATTTCCAAGGGCCGCACGATCCGCGAATTCGTGCTCGGCGTCCTCATCGGGCCGACGATTTTTTCGGTGATCTGGTTTGGCGCGTTCGGCGGCATCGGACTTTATGAGACCCTGCAAGGCACCGGCGAGTTGGCGCGTCAGGCGGCCGCGAATGCCGAGCGCGCGACCTTCGCGCTGCTGGAGCGGATGCCATTCCCGGTGATAACCACGATCATCACCATCATCGCGGCGTTCTTGTTCATCGTCACCAGTGTCGTCAGCGCCGCCTTCGTCCTCGGCACTTTCTCGACGGGTGGAGACCCTGACCCCAAGCCCCGCATTCGATTGATCTGGGGCATCCTCCTTGGCGTGCTTGGCTATGCGATGATCCTGTCCGGTTCCATGGACGCGGTCAAAAAACTGATCGCGCTCGGCGCCCTGCCGTTTGTCTTCATCACCGTGGTGCTGATGGTCTGCCTGCTACGGGCTTTGGCGGAGGAAAAAACCTTGGCAGAGGAGAAAACGTCATGATCGTCGGTGATCTGCTCGACACGGTGCTCAACCTTGGCACCTTCGCCTTCATAGGATTTCTCGTCTGGCTCATGATGCGGGATTTGCCGGATCGCGATGCGGAAAGTGGTGAAGACTGACTAGCCCACCCAGCAGGTTGGGAAATAGCCACCGGCTTCCTGATCCTTGCCGATAGAGCGGCGCGTCTTGAACCCGATGAGCCCATCAGCGCCGCCGACGTCATGGCCCTTGGCTTCCAGCGCCAGCTGCAGC
The DNA here is from genome assembly GCF_014842925.1 of Roseibium polysiphoniae. Taxonomy (GTDB): domain Bacteria; phylum Pseudomonadota; class Alphaproteobacteria; order Rhizobiales; family Stappiaceae; genus Roseibium; species Roseibium polysiphoniae. Next base: position 381,748 of record NZ_JACYXJ010000007.1, on the reverse strand, counting down.
GTTCTGACGGCACCCCGGGTGGTCTTCTTGGTGGGTTTCCAGGCCGCGGCAAAGCCCTTGTTGCTGCCATAGCGGTCCGCAAGATGGCCGACAAAGAGCGCATAGGTGTCGCTCTCGTTGTATTCCTTGATGACGTAGAAGTTTTCGGTCGCAATGAACGCCGGTCCATAGCGCCCGGCGGGCATGAGGATATTGCCGGGACGAGCAAGCTCATGGTCCGGGAACGGACGGCCGCTGACACGCTTGACACCGGCGGCTGCCCATTTGGAGATGGACGTTCGATTGTCCGGCCCTTCGAGGGCGCAGGAGATGCTGTCCGGAATGACGACCTCATAGCCCCAGTCGCGGCCTTTGACCCAGCCATGCTTGGCCAGATAATTGGCGATGGAGGCCATCGTGTCGACCTCGGATCCCCAGATATTCGGGTGATTGTCGCCATCGAAATCGACAGCGTATTTAAGATAACTCGAGGGCATGAACTGCGGCTGGCCCATCGCACCGCCCCAGGAGCTTTTCATTGCCTTGCGCGAGACGTCGCCGTTTTGCAGGATCTTCAGGGCGGCGATCAGCTCGTCTTTGAAGAAGTCCCGCCGCTGGCCCATGAAGGCCCGGGTCGCCAGAACGCGGATCGCGTCATGGGGGATCTTCGCGCCGCCATAGCCAGATTCCCGGGCCCAGATCGCCAGAATGATGCGTTTGGGCACGCCGTAGCGCTTCTCGATGGCAGCAAGGGACCTTGCGTGCTTTTTCATCAGCCGTCGGCCGCCCGGCACCAGCGCATTGAACTGGCTGTCTTTGAAGTAATTGGCCGGGGCGCGGAACTCGGCCTGAAAATTGACCTTCGGCGGGCTCCCCTTGCCGCCGGGGCCCACAAGGCCGGGCAAGGAGGTGTCCGGTGTCAGCCCCTGAAGCTCCCGCGAGAGCGTCGCCCCCTTGACCCCTGCCGCCTGGGCAGCGGGTTTGACCTCGGCCTCTAGAAAGTGCCTGAACTCTGCGTCATGCTTTCCGGCTTGCGCAGGAGAGACAAAAAGGCAGGAGAGGGTGGCAATTGTCAGGAAAAATCGGCTCACGAAAAGGCTCCGGGACGAGGCATCAAGGTGCCAGATCCTAACATGGACCAGGTGAACCGCTGAACCTCCGCCTGATTTATTCGGTAGATAACCGTTCCCAGGAAAGGTCCGTCGCCGTTTGCTGCAAGAGGTCCGATTTTTGGAACCGGTACCAGCACCCGCCGCCGCCGGATTGGTCATGGCTCCGAGAGATCGGCACGTTCATCAAGTGGCACTTCAACAAGGTGCCGACGCCGCCATGCCCGGTGAAGAGCACCGGTTCGGTTTCCTCGATATCTGCCAGACGGGCTGAAATCCCCGAAACGATCCGTTCTTGCGCGCCTTGGGCTGTTTCCCAGCCGCGCACGCTCTGACCCGGATGTGCGAAAAACTGGTCCGCCACCTGCTCGAATTCGTCGGGAGGTAGAAAGCCGGTCGCAGACCGGTCATTTTCGTGAAGGACCTCGATCGGGGTGACCGGCAAGCCGAAGGCCCGGGCAAAGATCTCTCCGGTTTCAATGGCCTTGCGCTCGGCGCTCGAGATCACATGCCGGATCGATGCAGCCCAGGGCAGCTGCACTGCCGCTTCGGCGCGCTGGCGGCCAATCTCGGAAAGCCCCCAGTCCGGTACGGGAACCTCAGGGTCGATCTGAACCTGCGGATGGGTCAGGTAAATGCAAAAGGTCATGGTGTCCTACTGGTATCAAGAAATGCGTTCGTCCATCCAGTCTGTGATCAGCTGGTAGGCGATGGAAATGGAGGGCGGAATCTTGTCGCCATTGGGGTGCGTGCCTTCGATCATCTGTTGCACCTCGGCCCGGTCGCACCAGCGGCAGGCTTCAAGTTCATCATCCTCCAGGAAAATCTCGCTGGACGTGGCCTTGCCGTAGCAGCCGAGCATCAGGTTGGAGGGAAATGGCCAGGGCTGGTTCGACCTGATCCAGACGTCTCCAACGGAAATGCCCGCTTCCTCCATGGTCTCGCGCCGAACCGCCTGTTCAACGGTCTCGCCCGGCTCCATGAAGCCGGCCAGCGTCGTGAAGATCCCTTCCGGGAGCCTTGGTGGCCGGCCAAGAAGGGCGCGATCGTTTTCGTCGATGATCAGCATGATCACGCAGGCGTCCGTACGTGGGAAATGCTGACCGCCACAAGACGGGCATTCGCGGCGATAGCCGGCATCGGCGAGGTTCGACGGATGTCCACACCGCGAGCAGAACTTGTGCGTCCGGTGCCAGTGGATCATCGCCCGGGCCTGAGCGAGCACACTGGTGTCTTCAGCAGAAAGATCGCCTTGAATCGCAAGGGTCCTGAGATCAATCAGCGTCAGGTCATCGAGCGCTTCGATCTCCTCATCGCTCTTTTCGATGCAGGTGGCAAAAAGCGGATCACTGCCGTCGGGCTTTTGCCCGAGAAAGACCATCTCCTCGCGCAAAGCGCCAAGCTCCAGCGCTTTTTCCAGATTGTGGCGCATGTTTGCAGGTCCGGAGGTATCCAAGATGAGCTGCGTTGCCGTGGACAGAACAATCCCGGCATCCGGGGCCTGAAGACGACTTTCGATCCAGGCCGCATCTGTCCGTTTGGTCGACTGACGATCGATCGTGTTGTCGACAAAACTCATGGGTGGGCGCGGGGTGCGATCGTTGGCCGTCATGCGGTCGGGGTCCTTGACTTGCTGAAGCCGGCAGACGTGCCGGATTGCGGGCTTGCTGGGATGGGGCGGTTGAACTGCGCTTGGGGGCTATTCGGAGAGTGCCTCTTGTAGGGCGGAAATCAGGTCATTGGCCTTGCTGCCTTCATAAGGCACGGGCGGGACCGCACCCCAGACAGGGGCTGGCCAGGCCGGATCCTCGCGGAACCGCGCAACAACATGGACATGAAGCTGAGAAACGACATTGCCGATGGCTGCCACATTCAGCTTTTCGCAATTCGTCGCGGTCTTGAGGGCTTCGCTGACCGTGCCGATCTCCTCCATCAACTTGGCCCGCTCGGTGGGGTCCAGGTCGATGATTTCGATCAGGTCCTTGCGACGTGGAATGAGGAGCAGCCAAGGATAATTGGCGTCCTTCATCAGCCGGACCGCGCAAAGCTCAAGGTCAATGACAGGATGGCTGTCGCCTTCAAGGCGCGGGTTCAGGTCGAAGGCAATCATGCTGGCTCGGTCCGTTTTCATGAGAGCCCACTTGCAGATGGAGTATAGGGCCTTGGCAGGAAAATGCCGCTGAAATCACGCCCGCGCAAAACAAGATCACGCGTTGTTCAGCGCCCACTCCAGATAGGCGTTTTGAGCATGCATCAGATAGGCTTTTGCTGCCGTGGCTGCAAACGTCGGGTGAAGCATGGCGTCTGCCGAGACCTCGCGGCTACGGCTGACCGGCGGGCAAGGGATGAAATGCCCGCCCGGGCGGATCGTGTCCAGATGCGCTGCCTCGACCTGATAGCGGCGCAGGAGCGCGTCGTTGGTGTTCTTGGGCCAGCAATCCGTGATGACCACATCGGCTTCGCGGATGGCGGACATGCTATCGGTTGTCTCGATCGAGCCACCCGTCGCCTCATCCTCGTTCATGAGGTAATTGGTGTCATAGAGCTGAACAAGACGGATCGGCAGAACCCGCGCGGCCTCGACCCAGGACTGCAGGATGTTGCCGATGGGTGCAACGGCGACAACGGTCAGACCGTCCAGTGACCCGCGCTGGGCATGCAGGTAGCTCAGGTCACCGAGGGTTTCGCAAGGGTGATTGACCTTGGTTCTCAGGTTCATGACCGGGAACGGGGCAGCCTCGGCGAACGCGCGCAGTCGGCGCAGCAAGGGTGTGCGAACAGCCACAAGATCGACCCAGTTGTTCAGATATGCCGAAAGGTCTTCCAGCGTTTCGCCACCGGCGAAGGAAATCGGCAGCTTGACGCAATGGCCGCCCATGACCTGGATGCCGAGGTCCAGCGCCGATGTGTTGCGCCAACCGCTGTCATCGACGATCAGGCCGACGCGCTTGCCTGAAAGCGATTGCGGCATCTGCCGGTCCGCCCAGGCTTGCCCGAGAACCTCGGCGCGTTGGGCGAGGGACAGGAGCAAGTCCGGCGATAGGTCGTCGAGGGCAAGCAGGTCGCGTGTCATGAAGGGCTTTTCAGTCAAAAGAAAATCTGGCGGGGAAGGCCGTCAGGCCCGCGGAAGGAATGAGATAAAATACCCAATCCGGTCGTCTGGCAAACAAACTTTGTCTTGCCTCTTGCCAAGAGCCACCCTTCTCCTGATATAAGGGCCTCGGAAGGTTGGTGGTGGACGAGCCACTCGCCAACTGGGTCAGGTCCGGAAGGAAGCAGCCCTAACGAGATCCGGCACGGGTCATCGTGCCAGCCTTCCACCTACTCCCTTTCATCTTTCGCCATCATTTTTCGAATGAATCGCCAGCGTGTGCCATGCATTGACTTGGCGTGCGCATGGGCCGATCGGTGCGTGACGCTGCGGCCGGTGGAATCTGGTAGAGCATTGCACAAAAAAGTTGATGCCAAGCCGCGACAGCTCCGCGCAAAAGACGGTAAGGTGCGCCCATGGATGATATCGCCTTTCCGACAGCGGGAGAGGGGGCAGGTGCCCCGGCTTCCAAAGACAGCGCCTACCGCGTTCTGGCCCGCAAGTACCGGCCCCAGACCTTTGAGGATCTGGTCGGTCAGGAACCCATGGTTCAGACCCTGGAAAATGCGTTTGACACTGGCCGGATTGCTCAGGCCTGGATGCTCACCGGCGTTCGCGGTGTCGGCAAGACGACCACCGCGCGTATTCTCGCCCGCGGCCTGAATTATGAAGTGCCCGGCGTGGCCGACAAGCCGACGGTGCGCCTCGAGCAGGAAGGCAGTCACTGCAAGGCGATCATGGAAGGCCGCCATGTCGATGTGATCGAGATGGATGCCGCCTCCCACACCGGCATCAACGACATTCGCGAGATCACCGACGCGGCCCGCTATCGTCCGGCCACGGCGCGCTACAAGGTCTACATCATCGATGAGGTCCACATGCTGTCGAACGCGGCTTTCAATGGTCTTTTGAAGACCCTGGAAGAGCCGCCGGAGCATGTGAAATTCATCTTCGCGACCACGGAAATCCGCAAGGTGCCGGTTACGGTACTGTCCCGTTGTCAGCGCTTTGATCTGCGCCGGATCGATCAGCCCAAGCTGGTTGGCCTGCTGCGCAGGATCTCTGACGCGGAAAACATCCAGATCACCGATGAGGCCCTGACACTGATTGCCCGCGCGGGTGAAGGTTCAGCGCGTGATTCCCTGTCTCTCTTGGATCAGGCCATGGCCCATGGCGCTGGCGCGATTGAGGCGCCGGATGTGCGCTCGATGCTGGGTCTTGCAGACCGGGCCAGGGTCATCGACCTGTTTGAACACGTCATGAGCGGCAACATCGCCGCGGCCATGGAAGAGCTCGCTGCCCAATATGCCGTTGGCGCGGACCCGGCCGTGGTTCTGACCGATCTTGCCGATTTCACCCATCTGGTCACGCGCTTGAAGGTCGTGCCCAAGGCCGGGGACGATGTCTCTTTCACCGAAACCGAGCGGGTGCGCGGCCATGAGTTTGCCGAAAAGCTCTCCATGCGGCTGTTGTCGCGGGCCTGGCAAATCCTTCTGAAGGGCGTGCACGAAGTTCAGAGCGCGCCAAAACCTCTGGCTGCTGCCGATATGGTTCTGGTCCGTCTGGCCTACGCAGCTGATCTGCCGGATCCGGGCGATGCCCTGGCGCTTTTGCGCAGCGGCGGTCTTGTGCCTGCTGGAGGCGGTGCGCCCGCTGGCCAGGGCGGCCCCTCAGGCCAAGGACCTTCAGCGCAGGCTCAGTCGGGACCTGCCCAATCTGGACATGCACCGGGCGGCAATGGCGGTCCGGGTGCGATCATGACCACATCGCTCGGCCGTCCGCGGCTGGAAGCGATCGCAGGAGGTGCTGGCCAGGCAGCTGCGCAAGCGGCCCCGCAGCGGATCATCCGTCCGGAACCGCAGGCGGAGCCTGAACCGGCCGTCGCCAAGGTGGTGCTCGCCAATCTGCGTGACTGTGTGGCGCTCGCCTCTGAAAAGCGCGACATCCCCATGAAGGTCGCGATCATGCGCCAGATGCGTCTGGTGAAGTTCGAGCCGGGCCGGATCGAGATCCAGCCGACCGAAGATGCGTCGGCGGACATCGCCGGTGAATTCGGCCGCAAGCTGACCGAATGGACCGGAACGCGCTGGATCGTGAGCGTCAGCCGCACCCAGGGCCGGCCGACGATCCATGAGGAAGAGGTCGCCAACCAGGAGCAGTTGCTGTCCGATGCGCGGTCTCACCCGACGGTTTCCGCGCTCTTGAGCAGCTTTCCCGGTGCCAAGGTCATCGATGTGCGCGTTCAGGAGAGCGAGGAAGAGGATCTGGAACTGGCCGATCCGCTACTCGCTGAAGCGCTGGGCGATGATGACCCGGACGAGATTTAGTTTGCCTCTTACCGGCAGCCCGATTAAGGCCCATATCAAGCAATAAATGCCGCAGCGCGCGGTTTTGGCACAACAGACACGGAGCGTGAGGGCAATGGATTTCCTCAAGATGATGAAGCAGGCAAAGCAGATGCAGGAGCAGATGGGCTCCTTGCAGGAAGCCTTTTCCGAGATTGAAACCGAAGGCACTTCCGGTGGCGGCCTCGTCACCATCAAGATTGCCGGCAAGGGCGAAATCCGCAGCCTGAAGATCGACCCGTCCCTGTTCAAGGAAGACGATGTCGAGATCCTGGAAGACCTGATCATCGCAGCCCACAATGAGGCGCGTATCAAGGCGGAAGCCATGATGCAGGAAAAGACCCAGGAACTCATGGGCGGCCTCGGTCTTCCAGCCGGCATGAAACTGCCGTTCTAGGCGGGTGAAAGATCTGGCTGCGCCTCAATCCTTATGGTCGTCGTCCCGGGCTTGGTCCGGGACCGGCGTACAGGGGCGTAAGCGCTTCTTTCGAAATCGCACAAACGTTGAAGGCATATGTCGCAGAACAAGGTTGCAGGCCCCGAGATTGAGCAGCTGATCAAGCTCCTGGCGAAATTGCCGGGCCTCGGCCCGCGATCGGCCCGCCGCGCGGCCCTGCATCTGATCAAGAAGAAAGACCAGCTTCTGGTTCCATTGGCAGAAGCCATGGGTGTTGCCGTCGACAGGATCGGCGTCTGTTCAACGTGCGGCACCGTCGACACGTCAGACCCTTGCGCCATTTGCGCCGATCCGCGCCGGGATCAGGCCACGCTGGTCGTGGTGGAAGATGTCGCCGATCTCTGGGCGCTGGAGCGGGCCGCAGCCATCAATGCGCGCTACCATGTGCTGGGCGGTACGCTTTCGCCGCTCGACGGCATCGGTCCGGACGATCTCAACATCACGGGTCTGGTCGAGCGCTGCCGGGTGGAAGCGATCAGCGAGGTTATCCTTGCGATCAACGCCACGGTCGAGGGGCAGACCACCGCCCATTACATCACCGATCAGCTTACCGGCCTTGATGTCAGCATCACGCGGCTGGCCCATGGTGTGCCGGTCGGCGGCGAACTGGATTATCTCGACGAGGGCACCCTCGCCCAGGCCCTCAAGGCCCGCACACGGTTTTAGCCGGTTTCCGAACGGTCTGTAGGTCGTTGTCTAATTGCTTTCCCAAAGCGTTTTCGTATCGCCTTCACTGGCCGGAATGCTGAATTCCGAACTTGCCGCGTTGCGTTGCAGTGCATGGGCCGCTGCCTGGGCATATTCGAAGATGAGCTGATTGAGGCGATTGGACTTTCCGTAGGTCGGTCCCTTCTCTGGGCCGCCGGCCAGTGTGATCGCCCCGTCATCGATGCGGCTGATCGGTTCAACCTCTCGAAACGGCAGGCCGGTGTCCATATCATAGAGTGTCAATCCGGCTACGAACTGCGGGTTGTCTGGCCGTTGCTTGCCATTGACGAAAACCTGGGTGCCGGTGAGCTGCTGCAGACCGAAGCGGCTGCGGATGAACACGGATTTGACAGTCACGACGGCGCGAACCGGGCGTGTGCCGGTCATCAGTGGCTTGAGCGAGTCCTCCACGTGCGGTTTGACGTTGGCGGCAATGGCCGTTTCCAGGGCCGCTTGTCGTCCTTGCTGATTGGTCAGGCCGAAACGTGTGCCAAGTGCGCCGAGCGTCGACCCGCCGGAAACGCTCTCGCTGATTTCACCATCCAGATCTGAGACAAGAAGCGGCCGTTCCGCGCTGGAAAAATCGACGTCCACCTGCGCGAGGCTGACCTCATTCAGATAGCTTGACTGCGGCGTGCTGGGCACGCTTTGGCACGCGGCCAGCAACAGTGCCAACGCCGCCATCATACCCGCACCGGCAAAACGCTTCAAAGACCGCGCGTGAGATTCGAAATCTGCAATCGCCACAGAAACCCCCAATTTATGTCCGTGGAAATGCGTATATCAGATTTGCGTCACGGCTAATATCGCTGATGGCTATGGGTCTATTGATATGGGTCAAAGCGCATATGCGCTAAGGCGCATAAGAAAGATCCATGCAGGATATTTTGACCGCCCTTTGTGACCCCACCCGCCGTGCGGCTCTGGCCATCGTCTGGGACGGCGGCGAGCACTGCGTTTGCGAACTGATGGAACGGCTTGATGCAAGCCAGAGCCGGATGTCCCGCCATATGAAGGTGCTGCGTGAGGCTTGCATTGTCGTCGACCGACGCGATGCGCAGTGGGTGCGCTTCCGGCGCAACCCCGGTCTTGCGCCGGAGATCGTGGCGATCATCACGGCCATATTGAAAGCGGAAAAATTACTCGAACTGGAAATCGCATGAGCACCGAAATTCAAGGCAGTGCCTATCACCGCGAGATGCCGGACTGGGGATGGTATCTGGGTGTGGTCGTCGCAGCTATCCTGTGGTGGCTGGTCTACGGACAATTGTCTGCGTTTTCCGAATGGGTGACGTCGCTGTTCCCGGTTGCCCGCGACAGCCATACCGGCGAGGCCATCGCCTTTTTCGTCTACGACGTGCCCAAGGTGCTGATGCTGTTGACCGGCATCGTCTTTGTCACTGGCGTGCTGCGCAGCTGGTTCAGCCCGGAGAAAACCCGCGCCATTCTGGCTGGCAAGCGCCAGATCTGGGGGTATCCGTTGGCAGCCTTTCTGGGCGTTTTGACGCCATTTTGCTCCTGTTCTTCGGTGCCACTCTTCATCGGCTTCGTCTCGGCGGGCATCCCGCTTGGCGTGACCTTTTCCTTTCTGATTGCGGGGCCGATGGTCGGCCCGGTCGGCCTCGGGCTGCTCTATGGCCTGGTCGGCTGGAAGATCGCCACGATCTATCTTGTCTTCGGGTTCTCCATTGCCACGACCGCAGGTTACGTCATGGGCCGGATGGGTCTGGAACGTTACCTGCAGGACTGGGTCCGGGACCTGAACGCCGGCCCGGTAGGAGATCTGCCAGAGGAGAGCCTGACACTCGCCGACAGGCTGAAGATCGGCCTCGAGCAAGTGCGTGAGATTGTCGGCAAGGTCTGGATCTGGGTGCTGGCCGGCATCGGCATCGGAGCTGCGATCCACGGTTATGTTCCCGAAGCCATGATGTTGAAGATCATGGGCGGTGAAGCCTGGTGGTCGGTGCCCTCTGCCGTTGTTATCGGTGTGCCGATGTACACCAACGCCGCCGGCGTTATCCCAATCGTCGAGGCCCTGCTGGGCAAGGGGGCAGCCCTTGGAACCACACTGGCCTTCATGATGTCGGTGATTGCCCTGTCACTTCCGGAAATGATCATCCTCAAGCAGGTTTTGACGCTTCGGCTGATCGCAATTTTCATCGCAGTTGTGTCGACCGGCATCCTCGCCACTGGTTACCTCTTCAATTTTCTGCTGTGACCGCCGATCCCGTCTTCCGTGGGCTCCTGGCCGGCAGCATTTTTCGAAAGGACATTCCATGAAATCCGTCAAGATTTACGGACCAGGTTGCAAACGCTGTGCGGAGACCGAGGCGATGGTGAAAGAGGCCGCGACCAGGCTCGGTATCGATCTTGATCTGGAAAAGGTCACGGACGCCAAATCCATCGCAATGGCCGGTGTCATGTCGACGCCGGGCATCTCGGTGGACGGCAAACTCGTACATGCGGGCGGCCTGCCCGTGGCCTCGAAGCTGGAGCAATGGCTCACGGCCTAATGCGTGGCTCCAAATTCCACCGTCATTGCCGGATCAAGTCCGGCAATGACGGTGGAGCAAAGGTCGCGTCCTTGCACCTACCCGCGCTGCCACAAATTCCGACGTCATGCCATGACTTGATCATGGCATCCATGCCGTGAACTTGCCTTTTGGGGAGCGCGTCGTTGAGGGAAGGGATAAAGGGCGCACGACAGCTCAGAAGAATTGACGTTTACGGATTTATTCATAAGTATAAGGTAACAAGAGTATACTATCGCCTAAAGAGATAAATATGGATCCAGTTCGAAATCCGTTTGCGCCTGGAGCAGGCTCTCAACCGCCGGAATTGGCGGGTCGGGAGGAAATCATTGCCGCCGCTGACACCGCGCTTCAACGTATTCTAATTGGGCGCCCGGCCCAGTCGCAAATGCTCCTGGGTCTGCGTGGCGTTGGAAAAACCGTTCTTCTCAACAAAATAGAGCAGATCGCAGAAAAACACGGCTATCTGACTTCTTTCATAGAAGCGCCAGAAGACCGCAAACTTGTCGACCTGCTCTATCCGAAAATTCATCAAGTCGTCCGGAAGCTGTCTCTTATCGAGTCTGCGAAGAACACCGCGCATGCAGCCTTGCGAGCACTTCGCAGCTTTGCAAGTGCATTCAAAGTTAACATGGGCGACTTTGAGGTATCCGTCGATCCAGAACCGGGTGTCGCTGATAGTGGCAATCTAGAATACGATATAACTGAGCTATTTCTTAAAGTTGGGGATGCCGCGAAAGCGGCTGGGAGGGGCTGGGTACTTCTGATCGATGAAGTGCAATACCTCTCGCCTGAAGAGCTCGGAGCGCTAATCGTTGCGATCCACCGGATTAACCAGAAAGCATTGCCCGTACTTTTGTTTGGGGCCGGACTTCCCGCAATTGCGGCCTTGTCTGGAGATGCCAAATCCTACGCAGAAAGGCTTTTCATCTTCCCTCGGGTGGATGCTCTCGAAAACGCCGATGCTGCGAACGCAATCCGTCAGCCAATCGAAGAAGAAGGGGAAACCATAGACGGGGAGGTACTTGACGAGATTATCGCGTTGACGATGGGATATCCCTATTTTCTGCAAGAATGGGGTTACCAAGTCTGGAATTCCTCGGCCCAATCCCCAATCGAAATGAGCTGTATTGAAGTTGCTGGGAAGGAAGCCCTTCGAAGGCTTGACGAAGGCTTTTTCAAAGTTCGAATAGATAGGCTAACCCCTAAAGAAAAAGAATACGTGATCGCCATGGCGCGTCTGGGGTCTGGGCCTTATCGGTCGTCGGATGTAGCCGAAATGCTGGGCGAAAAACTCACGACGCTAGGACCTCGGCGCGCGCAGATAATTGCAAAGGGAATGATTTACAGCCCAGCACATGGAGATATTGCATTCACGGTTCCTATGTTCCACGAGTACCTCGGACGTCACTGGATCAGGGACTGACCTTCGAAGCTGGCGCGTGGCTATGTACGAAGTCGTCGCCTGTTCTTCGAAGAGGCGAGTAAATTTTGCTCGAGAAGAAATCATTTCTAATAGGTTCTTTGGGAGAAGGAATTTATGGAAGAAGAGATCAAGGTTGTAGGCAAATCGGCGGACGCAGTTGCGGAGGCGGCAAAGACGGCGGGGAAGTTAATTGATGCCGCGAGTTCATTTGGCCGATGGCTTGATCGAATATTCGGCGATGCCGTTGAAAGTGGGGTTGGTTTAGCTTCCCAAGAATTGCGCTATCTAGAGATCCAAAGAGCAATTCGGTTAAGTGAAAAAGTCCAGAGAAAGATGAACGACGCGGGAGTGGTAGACATTCGCGCAGTATCGCCGAAGATTGGTCTGCCAATTCTGCAAAATGCCGCTATGGAGGAAGACGAAAAACTCCATGACTTGTGGTCAAATCTTCTTGCTGCCGCGCTGAACCCGAAGGGCGCCAAAGTGGAGCGTTCTTTCGTTTCCATTTTGAAAGACTTTTCTAGTGAAGACGCAGCAACTTTTCATAGGATTGCGATTGCGTGGAACGAAGAAAAATTCGTTTCTTTACCGCATAACCTGGATACGATTAGGACCGAGAATTGTGTGGTTTCGGTGGTTCAATCCGCAGAAGGGCCTCCATTCCCAGAGCAAATGATCTCTGTTACCAATTTGGCGCGCTTGGGCCTAATACGACCTTCAAATTCAACTGCAAAACTACATACAATCGTACCCGACAAATTTCACCGTTCCGACCCACGAATTCAAGAAATCACAGTTCGAGTAGCAAACGACCTAAATTTGGTAGTTTTGACGCCGCTTGGTTTTGAATTTTGGAACGCGATACGGTAGGGGTGAATAAATTTATTATTTTCGTTAGTATAATCTATGAATATGTTCTTATTTTTAAGAGTTATTATAGTATATTTTCGATTCAATTCTGCAGCGTCCCCTTGCACCTACCCGCCATTCCCCCTATGTCGAGGGCACTGATGACAAACCGTTGAAAGTGCCCATGTTCGCAGCTGCCTCCCGTGCCATGTCCCAGGTCTTCGAGCCGCAGTTTCGCAAGATCTTCCTGAAGATGCTCGGGTTCACGCTGGCCGTTCTCTTGGTGATATGGATTGCGCTTCAGGGGCTGGTCGCCGGCTTCGTCGAGCTGCCCTATCCCTGGCTGGAGACGGTGCTTTCGATACTGACCGGCATAGGCGCCGTCATCGGCCTCGGCTTTCTGATTGCACCGGTCTCGGCGCTCTTCGCCGGCCTCTTTCAGGATGAGATCGCCGATATTGTCGAGACACGGGACTATCCGCAGGACGCGCCAGGCAAGGCCATGGCGGTGATCCCGTCCATTATTCTGGCGCTGAAGTTCACCGGCATCGTTCTCCTGGGCAATCTCTTTGCCCTGTTCCTGCTGTTGATCCCGGGGATCAATCTGGTCGCGTTCTTCGTGGTCAACGGCTATCTGCTTGGCCGTGAGTTCTTTGAGTTCGCGGCGACCAGGTTCATGCCGGTTGAGGACGCCAAGCGACTGCGCCGGGCGAAAAGTGGCACGGTCTTCATGGGCGGGCTGGTGATCGCAGGGGTTCTTGCGGTGCCGATCCTCAATCTGGTGACACCGATTTTTGCGACAATTTTCATGATGCATCTGTTCAAGCGCGTGCAGGCGAATGCGCCCATCTGACGCAGATACCGCTCAACATCGCAAAATGTGACGGTGTTTGACGGGCTTTGGCGACAAAACGCTGACGTTTTCACCTCAAAAATCACCGGCCGCACAAAAACCTTTGGCAAAACTGAAACGGTTGAAGTCTGAAAAATCAGCGAAAACCGTCTCATGCACCGTCAAATTTCCCGAGAAAGCGCAGAACTCGTTTAACATTCACCCTTAGGATGCTTTGACGAGATGAGGTGTTGGCGCTAGAACCCTTCTAGACAACGCCTTGAATTGCTTACGCTTACGTGAACGTAAGATGGCGTCGTACGGGAGAGATATTCCATGTCGAATGCCGACCTGAAGGGCAATCGCCCTCTGTCGCCCCATCTTCAGATCTATAAGCCGATCCTGACGATGGTCATGTCGATCCTGCACCGCATCACCGGTGCGGCCCTTTATTTCGGGACGATCCTGATGGTCTGGTGGCTTGTTGCCGCCGCTGCCGGCCCGGCCTATTTCGAATTCGTCAGCGAGGTCTTCGGCTCGATTATCGGCCGGCTGATCCTGTTCGGCTTCACCTGGGCCCTCGTGCACCACATGCTTGGTGGTTTGCGCCACTTCGTCTGGGACATGGGCGCCGGTTTCGGTGCCGAGGCAAGAGAGTGGATGGCGCGGGCCACGATCATCGGTTCTGTCGCTCTGACCGTGGTCCTTTGGATCATCGGCTACATCGTTCGCTGAGGGAGACTGACATGACTGATATGCGCACGCCCCTCAACAAGGTCCGCGGCCTTGGCTCTGCCAAGGAGGGCACGGACCACTTCTGGAAGCAGCGTCTGACGGCTGTCGCCAACGTTTTCCTGATTTCCTTCTTCGTCATCCTCGTCATTTCCCTGCAAGGGGCTGGCTATGAGGAAACGGTCAAGGCGCTCGGAAATCCGCTTGTCGCGATCCTGATGCTGCTGGTGATCCTCTCCGGCGTCGTCCACATGAAGCTGGGCATGCAGGTGATTATCGAGGATTACGTTCATGGCGAGGGCGCCAAGGTGCTCTGCCTGATCGGCAACATCTTCTTCTGTGCCCTCATCGGATTCGGCGCGATCTTCGCCGTGCTCAAGATTGGCTTTGGAGGCTGACCCGAATGGCCAAGACATATGAATTCGTCGAACACACCCATGACGTGGTTGTGGTCGGCGCCGGCGGCGCAGGTCTTCGCGCCACCCTCGGCATGGCCGAGCAGGGCCTGAGAACGGCCTGTATCACCAAGGTTTTCCCGACCCGTTCCCATACTGTTGCGGCACAGGGCGGCATCGCTGCCTCGCTCAAGAACATGACGCCGGACAGCTGGGAATGGCACATGTACGACACGGTGAAGGGCTCCGACTGGCTCGGTGACACCGACGCCATGGAGTATCTTGCTCGCGAAGCGCCCAAGGCGGTTTACGAGCTGGAGCACTACGGCGTTCCCTTCTCGCGCACCGAGGACGGCCGCATCTATCAGCGTCCCTTCGGCGGCCACATGCAGAACTACGGCGACGGCCCGCCCGTGCAGCGCACCTGTGCCGCGGCCGACCGGACCGGTCACGCCATCCTGCACACGCTTTATGGTCAGTCCCTGCGCCACAATGCCGAATTCTACATCGAGTATTTTGCGCTCGACCTGATCATGTCGGAAGACGGCGTCTGCCAGGGTGTGATCGCCTGGAACCTCGATGACGGCACCATCCACCGCTTCTCCGCCAAGATGGTCGTTCTGGCCACCGGCGGCTACGGCCGTGCCTATTTCTCGGCAACCTCCGCCCACACCTGTACCGGTGATGGTGGCGGCATGGTGGCCCGTGCGGGCCTGCCGATGCAGGATATGGAGTTCGTTCAGTTTCACCCGACCGGTATCTATGGTTCGGGCTGTCTGATCACCGAAGGGGCCCGCGGCGAGGGTGGCTATCTGGTCAACTCCGAAGGCGAGCGTTTCATGGAACGCTATGCGCCTTCCGCCAAAGACCTTGCCTCTCGTGACGTTGTCTCGCGCTGCATGACCATGGAGATCCGCGAAGGACGTGGTGTCGGCAAGGACAAGGATCACATCTTCCTGCATCTGGATCACCTGGATCCGGCCATGCTGGCCGAACGCCTCCCGGGCATTTCGGAAAGCGCGCGTATCTTTGCAGGCGTCGATGTGACCAAAGAGCCGATCCCGGTCCTGCCGACGGTTCACTACAACATGGGCGGCATCCCGACCAACTACTGGGGCGAGGTGCTGAACGCGAACGCTGACAATCCGGACCGCATCCAGCCGGGCCTGATGGCGGTGGGTGAAGCCGGCTGTGCCTCCGTTCACGGTGCCAACCGTCTGGGCTCCAACTCCCTCATCGACCTTGTGGTCTTCGGCCGTGCGGCCGCGATCCGGGCCGCTGAAGTGGTTGATCCCAAGGAAGCTGTGCCGACCCCGAGTGAAGCCTCCTGTGAGAAAATCATGGATCGCTTCGATGGTCTGCGCAACGCCAGCGGCTCGATCGCGACGGCAGACCTTCGCGACAAGATGCAGCGGACCATGCAGGAGGACGCAGCCGTCTTCCGGACACAGGAAAGCCTGGAGCAGGGTTGCAAGCGCATGAGTGCGATCTGGGGCGAGATGAAGGACCTCAAGGTCTCCGATCGCTCCATGATCTGGAACTCGGACCTTGTCGAAACCCTCGAGCTGGAAAACCTGATGGCCAACGCCATCACCACGGTTTACGGCGCGGAGGCCCGCAAGGAATCCCGTGGCGCCCATGCCCGCGAGGACTACAAGGACGGTCCGCTTGGCGGTCGTAATGACGATGAATGGCGCAAGCACACCCTCTCGTGGGTGGATGAAGCCGGCAACGTCAAGCTCGACTACCGCGCAGTTGTCACCGAACCCTTGACCAAGCTCGAGGACGGCGGCATCGACCCCAAGAAGATCGCGCCGAAAGCGCGAGTCTACTAAGGAGCGGCGGAACCCTTGAGCGCACAGGCGACCCTCACGGACACGGTCAGCCCCTTCGGCACCTACAAGGTCGAAGGGCTGGTCCGCTACGCCTGGAAGCTGGCGGATCATCACGATCTGTCGGCCTCCCTGCGCAAGCGCATCCGTGCCCTGGTCGCACATCTGTTCAAGGGTCCCTATGACACGGAAGCCGATGGTCTGAAGTTCCGGATCTATCCGGGTCAGAACTACGACGACCGCAAGATCCTGGCCAAGGGGCGCCTCCCGGAGCGGGCCGAGCACAAGCTGCTCAAGCCTTATCTGGCCCCTGGTTCTGTCTTCGTCGACGTTGGTGCCAACATTGGCAGCTATGCGCTTTTCGCCGCCCATTGCGGCGCCGAGGTTCTGGCCGTGGAAGCCAATCCGGAAACGGCCGCGAAGCTGCGCTTCAACCTGACGGCCAACGGCCTTGGCAAGGTGCAGTTGGCGGAAGTTGCCATCGGCGACAAGGCCGGCACCCTGTCTCTGTGGTCCGAGCCAACCAACTGCGGCTTTGCAACGCTGGTGGAAGATCTGACCACCGGTGAATGGGCTGGCGACTGGTCGCCGAAGGACGTGGCCGTGCGTCCGTTGGCCGATGTGGTTGCCGACAAGGGCCTGAGCCGGATCGATGTCCTGAAAGTGGACGTGGAAGGTTTCGAGGACCGTGTGGTTCTTCCCTTTCTGCGCACCTCGGACCGGGCGCTTTGGCCCCGTGTCATCATGCTTGAAACAAACTGCCGGCCGCATTGGGCTGAGGACTGCACTTCCGAACTGGAAGCCCTCGGATACCGCGCAGCCGGATCGACACATGACAATACGGTCTTTGAGCTCGCAAGCTAGAGATCGGTGACTTAAGCGGCCCGGACGCGAAACCAGGGCCCAAACGCGGAGCGATGAAAAATGGTTCAGCTGACGCTTCCCCGGAACTCACAGGTGACGGAAGGCAAGGTTTGGGACAAGCCTGCCGGCGCGACAAACCTGCGTGAGTACCGCATCTACCGCTGGAATCCGGATGATGGCCGCAACCCGCGGGTCGACACCTATTTCGTCAACGCCGACGATTGCGGTCCGATGGTTCTGGACGGTCTTATCTACATCAAGAACAAGATCGACCCGACCTTGACCTTCCGCCGGTCCTGCCGCGAAGGCATTTGTGGCTCCTGCGCCATGAACATCGACGGCACCAACACCTTGGCCTGCACCAAGGGTACGGATGAAGTCGCCGGCGATGTGGTGAAGATCTACCCGTTGCCGCATATGCCGGTGGTCAAGGATCTGGTGCCTGATCTCACCAACTTCTACGCCCAGCACCGCTCCATCGAGCCCTGGCTGCAGACGGTCTCGCCGGCCCCGGAGAAGGAATGGCGTCAGTCCCACGAAGACCGCGCCAAGCTGGATGGTCTCTATGAGTGCATTCTCTGCGCCTGCTGCTCGACCTCTTGCCCGAGCTACTGGTGGAACGGCGATCGCTACCTCGGCCCGGCCGTTCTGCTGCAGGCCTACCGCTGGCTCATCGACAGCCGCGACGAAGCCACCGGAGAGCGTCTGGACAACCTGGAAGACCCCTTCCGCCTCTACCGCTGCCACACCATCATGAACTGCTCTCAGGCATGCCCGAAAGGCCTCAATCCGGCCAAGGCCATCGCCGAGATCAAGAAGATGATGGTCGAACGCCGCGTCTGATCTTCAGCCGCAGCCCGCATTTCGAAAGGCCGCCCCTCGGGGCGGCTTTTTTGTTGGGATTCGGATTCGCCGCACCGTGGATTGGATTCCCGCACAAGGCGGGGATGACCGTTTTTGTTTGAGGTCAGCATCGCCGCGTGTAGGAGAACTACCCTCACTAGTGGCTGGTCATTCCACAGGGTTTGAGCACCAGTGCTGCAAGAGCAGTGGCGAACCGGCGTGTAGTGCGCGTGGACCATACGACTATTCGGAATTGTAAATCATATTGGCTGCGGGAAATTGAAAAAAGCCCCGCTGTTGCGGAGCTTTTTTCTGACACTGAGGACAGCTTGTCATGGCCGTGGACAGCGGCCCTTTCGGGACTTAAATCCCAGATATCTCTGGGGCCACCTAGATAGATGGGCTTATTCTCTATCTAAGTCAACCTCACATACCAAGCGAGTGCTTAATGCATTCTTTAATTTCTACAATTTTGTCGTCATCTAACACTCGTATGTCATAAATACGCTGTCCATCGCCATCTTTGCCTGCGTGCAATAGCTTCAGACGATGAAATGCGACGCACATGACCATATCGGCCTTTACCCACATACGTTGAGAGTCATACGGAAAGGGCAAAGGTGGATCGAGTTCAATGATACAGTTAAATGGCTGCATGCGGCGTGGTGCCGTAGTGCTAAGTGGAACAATCGTACAAAGTTGCTGTCTGTCCTGCAGTTCAGGAGATATAACTACGCAAGGACGGCGTTTTCGCATTTCTGGTGTACGAAAGCCCTCATTCAAATCAACTCGAAGAATTGTCCCTACCTGAGGGTGTTTAACAATGGCCATACAATTAAATATGCATGATTCCTTGCGGGTTATGGAAGCCTATTGTTAAGCGGTCGCTATAACAGCAGTCTCTTCCCGTCCTTATAAGAAGTAATGAGACCTTGCAAACCGAAGTTCCTCAGAATGAGGGATACGTAGTTTGTGAGCCGGACCAAATACTTATGGTTGTTAGGCCCGTACGGAGGAGCGGCCGCGACGCCGCTCTACGGCGCGTTGCGCTGGGACGGGTCCTTGGCAAAGGCTCCGGTTCCGGCCGCTTGCTGGCGCTGCCGCGCGGCAGCCTCGCCCCACCAGACAAGCTGGTCGAAGGTGCGCGCGAGATAGGTTTGCCACCGGCCGGCTTCGACATCCTCGGCATAGTCGCCGTCTTCGGTGAAGACCTCCTGGGCTTTCGGCACATGGATCATGGCCGACACCGGCAGGCAACCAAGTTCGCTCAGAAACGTGCGCATGTTGACCGCCGCCCGTGCGCCGCCCCATTGGCCGGCGGAATAGGTCGCGATGGCGCTTGGCTTGAAGGCAAACAACGAGGCGCCGAAATGGTTTAGCAGATTGGCGAGCGCCGGGCTCATGGAGTGATTGTATTCCGGGCTCACCATGACATAGCCGTCTGCTGCTTCGATCTTCTGCGCGAGCCTGTCCAGAGCCTCCGGTGCCTTGCCCGCCGCATAGGAGAAGTGCGGCTTGAAGACGGCATCGAGCTCAAGCTCCAGCGGATCGACCAGCTCCACCGCGTGACCCTGCCTCGCCCACTGGTCTACACAGGCGCGCGCGACCCGCTCTCCTAGTCTGGCCGGACGCGGCGGCGTGCTGTCGCGCACGGATCCCAGGAACACAAGGATTTTCATGACGATGTCTCCGGCTTTGGCGTGTGTTGATCGGCACAATGGAAGGTGGGGCGGCAGTTGGCCAGAGGGAAAATTCCGGCTGGACCGGGTGCCGGATCTTTCCGCATTTGGCTTGTCGCAAAATCAGGCTAAGTTCCCCGAAAGCATGAAGATGATTCTGGAGCACGCATGAGCGGACTACTTGCCCTTCTCGATGATGTCGCCGGCATTGCCAAGGTGGCGGCGGCCTCCGTCGATGATGTGATCGGTCAGGCCGCCAAGGCCGGGTCCAAGGCCGCTGGCGCGGTGATCGATGATGCGGCCGTCACGCCCAAATATGTCGCCGGCTTTCATCCGGCCCGGGAGCTTCCGATCGTCTGGCGCATCGCCAAGGGATCGCTCAAGAACAAGCTGATTTTCCTGTTGCCGATCGGCCTGCTGCTCAATGCCTTCTTGCCGGGGATCATCACGCCTTTGCTGATGATTGGTGGCAGCTATCTGTGTTTCGAGGGCGCGGAGAAGATCATCCACATCTTCAGTCCGCATCACGTCGACGCGGACCAGCCGAAGGATCTCGTTCAGGATCCGACCCATCTCGAAGAGCAGAAAGTCGCCGGCGCGATCAAGACCGATTTCATCCTCTCGGCGGAGATCATGACCATCGCCCTGTCCGAGATCCCGGACGGCAGCATCTGGATGGAAGCAGCGACCCTTGCCGTGGTCGCTGTCGGCATCACGGTCATGGTCTATGGCTCCGTGGCGCTGATCGTCAAGGCAGACGACATGGGCCTGATGATGGCGCAAAAGGGCGCGCTGTCGATTGTTCGCGGCCTGGGCCACGGCATCGTCAAGGCCATGCCCTGGTTGATGAAACTCCTCATGGTTGTCGGCACGGCCGCGATGCTCTGGGTCGGCGGTTCCATCGTCATTCACGGGCTGAAGGACCTGGGGGTGAAGAGCCTCTACGACACCATCCATGATCTGGCTCATGGCTTTGCGCAGTCCATCGGCACCGCTGAAGGTTTTCTCGCCTGGTTCGCCACGGCGACCATGGACGGCATTCTCGGGCTTGCTCTCGGCATGATCCTGGTTCCGGTCGTAACCAAGCTCATTGAGCCGCTCTGGACGCTGGTGCGTGGCAAATCGGGTGCGGCGAAAGATCATTAAGGGCTTGTCAAAAGCGCTTAAATGTTCTTGTATTGTTCTTGCTTATGACCTTCATGTAGGAGCAATCCTTGGCCATCATCGATCACATTGGCTTTGACGTGTCCGACTACGCCGCCGCCAGGGCGTTTTACGACATGGCACTGGCGCCACTCGGGATCACCATGCTGATGGAAGTCGGCCCGGAGCAGACCGGCAGCATTTCCTTTTGCGGCTATGGCACGGACAAGCCGGAATTCTGGATTGGCGGTGCAAACGCGATGGGCGGTACCCTGCATGTCGCCTTCGCAGCCCCGACCCGTGCCGTCGTCGACGCCTTCTACGAGGCCGCGATCGCTGCTGGCGGCAAGGACAATGGCGCGCCGGGTCTTCGTCCGCACTACCATGAGCATTACTACGGCGCCTTTGTGCACGATCCGGATGGTCACAACATCGAAGCCGTCTGTCACCTGCCCGAATAGCGCATAAGGAGCCTGTCATGCACAAGAGCCGTCTGGGCGTCATGGTGATCGACTGTGAGGCCGATGACCTGAATTCTCACGAGACTTTCTGGGCCGGTGTGCTGGGCCGCGAACGGGAGGCCGGCTCCAAGGATCCGAAGTACCGCGACCTGAAAGGTCCGCCGTCCGAGCTGCGGGTGCTGCTTCAGTCCGTCGACCACGCGCCCCGTGTCCACCTGGACATCGAGACCGACAACATTCCCGCCGAAGTCGCGCGCCTGAAAGCGCTTGGCGCAGAAGAGGTCGGCGCCTGCAAGGGCTGGGTGGTCATGCAGGCCCCCAGCGGTCACCGTTTCTGTGTCGTTTCTCCCCAGCGCCCGGACTTTGCAGAAAACGCCAACGTCTGGAACGACTGAGCAGGGGCAGCCCGGCCTTAGGGCCAGAGAGTGCAGATCCAGAAATTGCAAAGCGGCGGGCTAGCTCGCCCGCCGCTCATGGATGCAAGGGTTAGGGTTTCGCGGCGTAGTAATAGCGGACGATCCAGCCTTCGTTGGTCAGATCCGGGCCTTCGCCAAGTTGCCAAAAACGTGCGTCGTGGCCGGTTTCGGCTGGAATGATGGTCAAGCCAGTCGGTCCGTTGAGACTGGTGGTGAAGCTCAAAAGTGTGTTTCCATCATCCGGAGTATAAACCCACTCGGCGCTATAGGGCGTTTCTGAGCTCGGCAATCCAAGGCCGCCGTAGGTTCCCCTGGTAAGCGTTTCGGGAAGTTTGAGCGTGCTTGCACTGCTGGAGCCGATCACTTTGCATGACTTTAAGGTCAGGTTCTGTGAGGAAGAGTTTGTCAAAAGGATTGTCAACGCTGCAGTGGTGGTCATGGCATTTCCTCCGAGTTCAGCCGATGGTGGCTCGGAAATGTGTATCAAGGCGAGAATAACAATAAATTACAACTATAGATAAACTTCTCATGCATGATGCACCCGCCATCGTCTTGTGGAGGGCGTGAGCAGAAACGCCTTGCCTCCACCTCTGCCGTCATCCCCGCCTTGTGCGGGGATCTATTGGCACACGAGGCATCAAGCTCATCGCGGCGACAGCACGGCGGTTCCTGGCACCAAGCCTTACACACAACACCAGATCCGCCGCAGGATCTCTCCCCGGCGTTTTGGCTGGTCTCAGTTTCCCGTGAGAGACGGGATGGCAGGCGCTCCGGACTTGCCCGGCGGTGGTTGGGAATATGGGAGGTGACAAGGCCGTTACGCCTGCCCAGGTTCCGTGTCCCATATGACTAACGTGCGTCTTTCTCTTTTCTGCGCGCCGGAGGTAGAGCGTCCTCCGGTTTGCCAGATACGAAACGCGCCTGAAATCTGCGGCGTCACTCCCCGCTGCAGGTCCAAGCTGCCAGTCATCGGATAGGGGCTGGTCCGTTATACCAGACCCCATCCTCGAAACCCGGTCCCAGCCACCGCGAACGGACGGTCCATAAGCGGCCCCGTGATGGCAGGAACGAGATCAATGATACGCTAGGTCCGGCGAGGGAGGATAAGTTTCAGCTATTCAAAGCCAGTGGGTGTGTTTTCAATAGTTTGAGAGGTGCCTATCCCCACCCGAATGAGGGATAAGGTCTGTTCAACCCTCTCGTTGCCTTCCCTGCGCAGGCAGGGATCCAGTAATCGCTGGCGGTGCCGCATGAACCGTGAGGTTCCGGTGTACTGGATCCCGGATCTGCGCGTTGCTCGTCCGGGAAGGCGCGGAGTTTGTGGCAAGGCCCACCATAGCAACTGGCGTCATCCTCGGGCTCGTCCCGAGGATCCACTCCTCCAGTCTTTTTCCGTGGTGCTATTTGGATTGCCGGGACAAGCCCGACAATGACGAAGGAGGGGGTGTTTTCAGCGGATAGGATGATGGGGTCTCGCGCCATTCTCTCAGCCGTCATCCCCGCCTTGTGCGGGGACCAATTGGCTCCCGAAGCGCGGCGACGAAAGCAGGACGCCTGCGGCCAGTCTCACCCCCCTAACACCCGTCCGGCCTGCCGCAATGAGGACTGGATCCCCGGACAAGGCGGGGATGACCGCCGGTGGTTCGTGGAGTGCTAATAGATCTGCCATACCCCCGCCCATTGCAGGGCGGAACGATCGGCAAGGCGTAAGCAAACCCTCAGCCGCATCCAAAGGACCCACCTTCAAACCGTGCCTGCTTGGGTGCTCGCGCCATAACATATGCAGTCAACAGACATCTTAGCCGATCAGCCCGCCCAAACGCGCGGTGTCGCCATGCAGAACGCCGGCCGAGATGGCCAGGGCCTCGAGCCGGCAAGATTGCTCGCCGACGGGAAAGAGATAGACAACCGGCTTCCCGAGCGCATGGGCGCAGGCCGCTTCCATCAGGGAGTTTGCACCGATGTATCCCGGGATGCCGTGTTTTTCGAAATTGGCGATCAGGACGATGTCGCTGCGGCGGATCTCGTCAAAATAATCATTCAGAAAATCAGCCTTGCGGGCCACGGCAGCTTCGAGTGAAAGCGTCTCCCAATGAAGGTCGCTCTCCTCCCGTTCCGGTGTTGAGACCAGAAATCCGATGGCGGACAATCGCGCTGCCAAGGCTTCCATGTCTTCGATGAACGCCATGGAGCCGCAGATGCAGACACGCCTGGCCTTGGGGCCTGCCGCTTCATAGCTCATGATCGATGTCCTCACCGCGGAGTGTCGGTTTCGTGTTTCAGGTTGAATTGCCTTTTCCCACCCATGGTCTAGCTATCAGATAAACAGTGGAGCGAACATCATGATCAAATTTCTTGCCCTCGCCCTCATCGCCAGCGGCGCCCTCGCAGCGCCTGCAAAGGCTGAGACCGCCGTTTTTGCTGGCGGGTGTTTCTGGTGTGTCGAGTCTGATCTGGAGGCAGTGCCCGGCGTGCGCGATGTGGTCTCGGGCTACGGCGGCGGAAGCACCGAAAACCCGACCTACAAAACATACAGGAAAGGTGGCCACCGGGAGGTGGTGAAAGTCGATTTCGATGAAACCAAGCTCAGCTACCGTGATCTTGTCGGTATCTTTCTGCGCACCATCGACGTCACCGATGCCGGCGGGCAATTCTGCGATCGCGGCCACACCTATTCCTCTGCGCTTCATCCTTTGAACGCGGCACAGGCCAAAGCCGCGCGCGCCGCTGTCGCGGAGGGTGAAGCGGCTCTCGGGCGCGAGATCGTGACGCCGGTGGAAGGTGCCGTGCTGTTCTGGCCTGCCGAGGACTATCATCAGGGCTACTACAAGAGCGGCCAGCGAACCCTGACCCGCTTCGGGTATGTCACCCGCGCCACCGCCTACAAGGGGTACCGAGGTGCTTGCGGCCGGGATGTGACCGTCAAAAAGGTCTGGGGCAAGGAAGCCTACAAAGGTGTGCCGAAGGGCGCTCACGGGTCTTGATGTAAGGCGAGAGGAACTGCGGAAAGGTGTCGGCGTATATTCGTCGCCGATGCCGCAAAGTCATCTTCTTAGATAGTGATGTAATGATTTGCATTACGGTGCGAAAAACTTGTGCGATCGGCCTATTTGCCAGGTGAGAAAAAGAAAGTTACCATAGAACAATTATTCCGTGGGTCTCCGGTTATAGGGAGATGGTCGCATGGGCAGTTTGTTTTCAAATGGATTGTTTAATTCGGGCAAGAGTTCAGGCCTGCCTCAGGAACCGGACTTTGTTTCCGAGTTGAAGCTCGCCGAGGTGGAAGACCGCTTGAGGCGAAACATCAGCGCGGTTCTCGCGGCCCACGACCGCGAGCTGCCGGAGGTCGGCTCGCCGACCGAGTTTGCTGTTGCGGCCACGGTCGAAACGGTCGAACTGATTATTGTCTGTTCTGGCCGCAGACGAAGCCATCTCAGCTTTGAACAGCGTTTTGTCGTTGGCCTTTTCGCATTCCTCATCGCCCACGAGCTCGGGCGGCGAACTCTGGCTGATCTGGGCGTCGTTCTGGCGGCCTCGGCTCTGGAGCTTTTCACGACCGACGAGATTGCCGATATCTACCGGCTCGGGGCCTCCTACCGTCGCTTGCGCGAGCACAAGAAAATGCACCGCTTCCTGCATCAAAGCATCAGCGAATGGTTCAATGATCCGTCCGAGGAACGTCTGCAGGATCTGGTCGAGATTTTCGACCTGTGCTGCACACCGAATTGAGCAAATGCTTCAAAGGGGAAAAGAGCGGCTACACGCCCGCCTCAAAGGCTTCGACGACTTCGATGAACTCGCGACCGTATTTTTCCAGCTTGCTCTGGCCGACGCCGGAAACTTCAAGAAGAGACGTGTAGGTCCCAGGCCGTGCCTTGGCGATGCCGGCGAGCGTGGCATCTGGAAAGACCACATAAGGCGGGACTTCCGCGTCACGGGCCAGTTGGGTTCTGAGCCGTCTGAGGCGTTCGAACAGAAGCCGGTCATCCGGATCCAGATCATCGGCAAGGCTGGCGGACCGAGCGCCGCGCGTTTTCTTCAAGCTTGAAGCGGCGCGGTCCTTGCGCAGCGGAACTTTCCGTTCGCCCCGGAACACGGCGCGGGCCTCTTCGGTCAGCACCAGCGCCCCGAAATTGGCGTGGTCGACGTCAATGAGACCGGCCGCGACCAGCTGACGCGCAACCGATTGCCAGACTTTGGCATTGTGTTCCTGGCCAATGCCGTAGACGGACAGGGTGCCGTGGCCGAACCGCGTGGTCTTGTCGGTTTCCTTGCCCAAGAGCACGTCGATGACATGCCCGGTGCCAAAGCGCTGCTCGGTCCGATACACCGCCGACAGGAATTTCTGCGCCGCTTCCGTGCCGTCCCAGGTCTCGACCGGGGACAGGCAGGTGTCGCAATTGCCACAGGGCTCGGGATAGGTCTCGCCGAAATGGGCCAGCAGCGCCTGACGGCGGCAGCCGGAGGTTTCGCAGATGCCGAGAAGGGCGTTCAGCTTGCCGTTTTCCGCGCGCTTGATCTCGTCCGGGGCGTCGCCCTCGGCAATCATGCGCCGGCGTTGCACCATGTCGGCCATGCCGTAAGCCATCCACGCCTCCGAGGGCGCACCATCACGTCCGGCCCGGCCCGTCTCCTGATAATAGGCCTCGACCGAAGACGGCAGGTCCAGATGGGCGACAAACCGCACGTCCGGCTTGTCGATGCCCATACCAAAGGCGACCGTGGCGACGAGGCACAATCCCTCTTCAAGCAGAAACGCATCCTGATTGGATGCGCGGGTCTCGGCCGGCAGTCCGGCGTGGTAGGGCAGGGCGCGCACGCCCTTGGAGTTCAGCCATTCGGCAATGTCCTCCACCTTGGCGCGGGACAGGCAGTAGACGATGCCGCTCTCGTCCTTGTGTCGCTTGAGGAAATCCAGAAGCTGTTGGCGCTGGTTGGTGCGCTCAACGATCTCGTAGCGGATGTTGGGCCGGTCAAAGCTGGTGGAAAAGACTTCCGCAGTGTCCAGCTGCAGCCGCGCAATGATGTCCTCACGGGTGTGAGGATCGGCGGTCGCGGTCAGCGCCACACGCGGCACACCCGGATAACGATGGCCGAGCGCGGCCAGAGACAGATATTCCGGCCTGAAGTCGTGGCCCCACTGGCTGACGCAATGGGCCTCGTCAATGGCGAAAAGTGAAATCTCCAGCGTGTCGAGGAACCGGCGAAAGCTCTCGCTCGCCAGCCGCTCCGGCGTCACGTAAAGCAGCTTCAGTTCGCCGGACCGCGCCTTGTCGCGAACCGCGTCCTGTTCGTCCGGTGACAGCGAGGAATTCAGCGCCGCGGCAGAAACGCCAGCACCTGTAAGTGCGCCGACCTGATCCTTCATCAGGGCAATCAAGGGCGAGATCACGATGCCGATGCCGGACCGGCAAAGAGCCGGGATCTGGAAACAGAGCGACTTGCCGGCGCCGGTCGGAAACAGAACCACCGCGTCCTTGCCTTGAACCAGCGTGTCGACCACCTCCGCCTGACGGCCGCGAAAGTCCGGATAGCCGAAGACATCGCGCAGAACGTCACGCGGATCAGCGCCATGGGGCGCTATGGAGTGACTCTGGTCCTGTGCGCTGGCCGGTAACGGCTGCGATGCAAGCATGTGCGGCTGATTCCCTGATTTGCCGCAGTCTCCCTTATTCGCAAGGGTTCGGCAATCTCGGCCTGTGGATGATTTTGTCCCGCGCTCAGCCTTCTTCGAACACCGCCTTGGGGTTCTGACCGAGCGTTTCCGCGCAATGGGTTCTCATCCGTTCCGTCAGGCTGTTCAGATCGCCTTCCAGCATCTTCGGGTCGATTGGCTGGCCGAAGTGCACCTTGAAGGAGGCCTTCTTCTTGTTCAGAAGTTCGTTGAACACCGTCATGTCCCGCAGTTCGGTTGAGACGCGCGCCAGGAAATAGAACAGGCCTGAATTCCGCCCTCCCATGTGAACCGGGATGACGGGAACCTTGTTGCGCCGGGCAAGGGCAAGCGCGGATGTCATCCACGGCCGCTCGGTCAATCGTCCCTCGTTCCAATAGGCCAGCCGGCCGGAGGGAAACAGGACGATGGCGCGGTTCTGCGCGAAGGCATCTGCGGCGAGTTTCAGGGTTTCCCGTGTTTTTTCGCGGTTCTTGAAGTCGGGCCGCCACTCCACCGGAACGATCATTTCGGCAAGGCGGGGATTGATGCGAATGGCATCGCGGTTGGCGAAGATCGACAGATCCTTGCGCCGGGAGCCGATGGCGTCATAGAGCACGACGCCATCTGCGATGCCGGTCGGATGGTTGGAGACCAGCACGATCGGGCCGTTGGCGGGAACATTTTCCAGACCGGCCACCTCGACGTTGAGCTGCAACAATTCGCTCAGATGGTCGAAAACATCCTCGGCGGGCAGGGGGGCAATGGCATTGGCCATCTCCAGCGCCTGGCGATACCGCAGAATGCGAAAGGCGATGGGCCGCAAGAGCGGCCACCAAGGGGCTGCCATGACCTGCCGGCCGCGTTCGTCAATCAAGGTGTCGACGATGTGCTGGTGCCCACGACCAACGGAAGTCTCTCCCTCTTTCGAGAGCGCCAGGGTCGTCTGGTGCGGGTAGGCCACTGGGTATTCCTAATCTGCTTAGTGCGTTCGATGAACACCGGATTGTTAACGAAGCTGTAAGGATCAAGCAATGGAAGCCGTCTTACGATCGCAAACTTTCATCGAAACGTCATGGTGGAACTTTGTCTCACACGCTCCAGATCGGGCTCGTGAAGATCGCGATTGTGGCCAGGAAAGAGGCCGCCCAGGCCAGGGACCGCGGCCCGGACCGATCCATGTAGTAACAGAAGATGTAGATCATTCTGAGGCCGATGAAGAGCACCGACAGCCGGTCGATCCAGTCCGGTGAACCGCCCTGCCACAGCCCGATGATGACGGCGACCGCGAAGAACGGCAGGGCCTCGAAGCCATTGGCCTGGGCCGCGTTGGCACGTGCCCGGAAGCCTTCGCGCCAGTAGTCCGGGTTGCGCGGATTCGCGTTGTCGAAATCCTTGCTGAGCTTAGCCGGGAATACGGTGGCGATCGGGAGAATGGCGGCAATCAGAATGCACCAGATGGCAAGAGGCATAATTGTTTCCTGGCTCAGCTCTTCAAGTCGGCGCGCCGGGAACGACACGGCGACCCTGTTAAAATGAGGACGTTTTGAGTGAAATCAACGTTCTTTGTTCCCATCGGCTCTAACTCGGAAAAGCAATTGATTGCACCGATGCATACAGGAGAAGATCCGATGGCCGTCAGCGACTGGCAAGCTTTCATTTCCCAGACAGACCAGCGTATGGGTGAGCTCAGGGGCGGCATCCCTGGTGTCACCAAGGGATTTCACGAGGTCGCCCGGTCTGCGATCCAGGAAGGTGCGCTGGATTCCAAGACAAAGGAACTCATTGCCCTGGCGATCGGTATCACGGCGCGCTGCGACGGCTGTCTGGCCTATCATTCCAAGGCCGCTGCCAAATACGGCGCAAGCCGCGAGGAGGTCATGGAGACCATCGGCGTCGCGGTCTATATGGGCGGTGGTCCGTCGATGATCTACGGTGCCGAGGCGCTCGCAGCCTTCGACGCTTTTAGCGCCAAAGACTGACCGCAAGACTGGCCAAAAGCCTGGCGGCGAGGTTGTCAGGGCCGCGGGACGTTGGCGCCAGTCGCCGGGTCGGTGCCAAGGAATCCATTGCCGGCCTGTTTCCATGCACCGAAGCCGCCGGCCATATGGGCGATTTTGGCGAAGCCGGCTGCAAGGTATTTCTCGGACATTTTCCGCGAGCGCATGCCGGACCCGCAATAAAGAACGATCGGCCGTTCCTCGGTCGGGGTTGGCAGGCGAGCGGGATCAAATCCGGACATGGGCGCGAGCAACGCGCCGCCGATGTGCTCAAAGGCATATTCGGCCGGTGTTCTGACATCGATCAGAACGACTTCGTTCTTCTCATAGAGAGATTTCACTTCGTCGACGGTCAGGGTTGTCAGCGTGCCGCCGCTGACTGCTTCTGTTTCCGACATGCTTTGAGCCTCCATTTGCGTGATCGCAGCGAGAGTGCCGTGCTCTCCGACCTGCCGACAATCCGCAGTACTGCGGATGTGATTGTCTGCTTCTCGCATAAATTTCAGTCATTTCGCAATTTGTCACAAAGGCTCATGAACGCAGCGGTAGATGAAGGGCGAACCACACCGAATCACGTTTGCCGAAACGGAGATCCGACCTGCGCAAGACAACGGTTCTGTTCGTGTGTCCCGACAATGCCCTGTTGGGGCCGCTTGCCGAGGCATATCTCAACGCCCAAGGAGCAGGCCTGGTGAGAGCCTTCTCCGCAGGGCTGAAGCCCCGGTCCGAGCTGCATCCCTCTGTGGCCAAGCTCTTGTCTTCGCGGGCACTGTCCGCCGAGGGGCTGGAGCCCAAGAGCCTCGACATCTTTCTGATGCCGCATGCGCCCAAACCGGACCGGATGATCTATCTGGCCGACATGGAGAAGCCCGAGCTTCCGGATGATTGGCAAGAGAGTGTCCGCGAACATGCCTGGGCCGTGGCGGGCAAGCCGCCGTTTCCGGCTTCATTCGCAGCGTCAGTAGAATACTTCAGGCGCATCCGGCAGGCGATTGATGACGCCGTCGCACCTGCAATGGCGACTATTCCCGCTGCGTGACGGTCGCCCGAGGAATTTGTCTAGCTCCAGCGGGAGAGCGTCGCCTGTGCCTTCGGCATCTGCCGCAGAACCCATTGGCGCAGCCGGTCCGTCGGTGCTGCTTCGGGCGGCGAGATATGCCCGATGACATCGCCGGCCTCAAAGCTCATGTCTGCGGAGAATTTGCGCGCAAGCGCCTGCATCTTGCGGTTCGTGGCAAGGCAATTGATGTAGATATGCCGTGTTTCGCGCGCCCTGGCTTCCTGAAGCAGGAGATCCATCAACCGGGTGCCGATGCCCAGGCGGCGCCAGTCTTGCTCGACGCAAAAGGCGGCTTCGGCGGTGTCGGCGTTGCCAAGGGAGCGCAGTTCGGCAGTTCCGCGCACGATCCCGTTCTCGAGATAGGCGTAGATCACCGTATCGAGCGTGAAGGAGGTTTCGACATAGGAACGCAGGAAAGCATCAGTCGCATGCATTGCGAAACGGCTACGGCGGGTGTCGCCGTCAAGCCGAAGCAAGTGGTCGCGAAACAGGTGTTTCTCGGAGGCGTCCAGCAAACGGATCTCACCGCCCGCGAAGAGTTCGGGGACGCGTCGGGGCTGCTCGGCTGGGAACAGCCGGCTCAGCAGGGATCGAATGTAGACAGACAGCTGCATGGAGCGCTCCTGATGACAACACTGTCCTCCCTGCGCTCCTCCAAACGCTTATGAACATATATCAGTCGTATTGGTCTTGTTTCAATAAGCTTTGGTCTACTACTTGAGTCGAGTTTTGCCATCTGGCGAGGTGGTGCGGTAAAACGGTGGACAGTGTTCGCGGCGGAACGGGGATTGATTCGATATGAAACGGAATGTGGCAATTGCACTGGCGTTGACCTGTGCGGTGGTTGTGACGGGGTGTCAGCGCTTTTCCGGCAGCCGAAATTATGCGGCGCCCTTGCCTGCAACGCCGACCACGCCGGTCGGGCAGGGAGATCTGCAACCTCTTGATCCGCTGGCGCCGGCGCCGGGGACCGTCGACACGGGCGTGCCCGGTACCGATGTTGCCGCTGCACCTGTCGTTGCACCGGCCGGCGCGCTCGAAATCGGCCGCAGCGATATGGCCGGCGGCTGGAAGATCGCCTCTGCAGGCGACAACTGCATGGCCTTCATGGCGCTGACCACCTGGTCCGGCGGGTATCGCGCCAACACCAGGGGCTGCTCCTCACCGGCGCTTTCGGGCATCTCCGCGTGGGATCTGAACGACAAGCAAGTCGTGCTCAAGGACGGCAGCGGCAGTATTGTGGCCCAGCTTTACGCCACTTCGGCGGAGCAGTTTAACGGTCAGACGTCAACCGGCGTGCCGATCTCGCTGTACCGTTAACAACCCTAGGTAAAAATATCTGGACGTTTCGCGCGTTAGCTGCAAAACTCGGTTATCCGAGGAGGCGGTTCGCATGTCCAAATATGATCCTTTGAGAGAACACCTGGCCCGACTGGATGATGTGGTCTGGGCTGCAAAGCTGGGCGACCTGGAATCAATTCTTGGCTCCGGCCTGCCCAAAAGCGCGCGTGAACACAGAACCTGGTGGGCAAATTCTGGCGGAAGCCTGGTTCACCAGAACGCGTGGCTCGATGCAGGTTGGCGCGTCGAGAGAACGGACCTTCCACGCGATGTGGTTGTGTTCCGGCGCCGCAGGATCGCCGGCACCTCGCTTGCAGTCTCGTCCCGGACCAATGCCGCCAAGCTGGCCGACGGGGGCAATTTACGCGAAAGACGGCTCGCCAAGGAAATGCCGGCCCTGCGGCAGCCGGTGACGGTGACCCTTCGCGTTGAATGGACTGCGCTGGGCGCTGTTCACAAGGTGCCGTGCTCGACGGCCGCAATTCCTGCAGGTGCCGGTGTGGCGCGGATCGTCTATCTCGATGGCGATCAGCCCCGTTCGGTGATCATTGAAACGACGAACATTCAGCCATTCTACCGAGCATTGCGTCTTGAACTGAAAGCCGCATCAGAGGGTGGGCAGGAACAAGCTCAGTGTGCGCTCTGGGATCGTCTCGGACTCAATGTGTCGGATCCGATGGAATTCGATCTGATCCGTGCCGGCAATGCCTGGCTCCTTACGGATGGGCGCGGCCGCAAGGCGGATCTTGAGGTCGATGAGGAACGGGGACTTGTCGCGCAGTTGCTTGTGCTTCAGGAGCGCCAGGCCGGCATTCCGACCAGCTTCGTCAGGCTCTGACCAGAGAACGGATGGTTTTACAGGCTATCGGTGAAGCCGAGGTCTGCGCGGTTCAGGTTGCGTAGAGCGGTCTCAATGAACTGCGTCTTCCCTGCCGAATAGGCATCCCAATCCTGATTGTCTTGCGCGATCAGTCTGCGCTTCAAGGCTTCATAGTCATGGCGAAGGTTGCTGTCTGTGGTCAGTGCATCGCGAAAGGCCGCGCGCCTGCGGGGCGCCAGAGCGTTCGGGAAACAGAGGCAGACCCGGTGAGCGGGTTGGAGCACGCACACGCCGTTCTCTTCGGGCATGTTTGTGCTGGCGCGTGTCAGATGAAAGACATCGCGCTCATACAAAAAGCCCAGAGGCGCGTACTCGGCTGCCTCCAGCCGGGAAACAGCCTCGCCCAGATGATTCGCATCGTCCAGGATGACATCAAGATGAAACTTCGGCTTGGCCGGCAGGTCTTTGACAGCGGTGCTGCCGACGTGATGGATGCGTGCGATCAAATCTTCCAGAACGAGCCTCACTAGCGCCATCAGCGCATCGGCCTGCTGGTCCCGGAGCGGCGTATAAGCGCCGAGTTCGATAGGCATTGTTGCGTTTCCGATGCGAGCGGTGAGCATGGAAAAATCGTCAAACAAAAGTGGTCCAACGGTGATTTAAATGGATTCGACTGGGGTTTCCAGAAGCTGTGCACAGGAGATGCGCTTGCATCTTGTTCGGTTTGACCTTATGCGAGCAGGCAGGGCGACAGTTTGGCGCAGCCTGAGGTCTTGGGCGCGCGGACGAAATGTCAGGAACGGAGCGCCAAGGTGAAAGTGGAACTGCCGGTCAGTCGGGCTCTTCAGAACCGATATGAGGCATTGGTATCCTCGGGAGAGATCAGCGAGGATCCGATCCAGTTGGGTATTGTGCGCCAGCTTGATCTCCTGAACACCGAGCTCTCCAATCTCCGCCTTGCCTCCAAGAAAAGCTCCCTCGGCTGGCTCTTTGGCCGCAACAAGAAGAACGAACGCAGCACCAAGGGACTTTATGTCTGGGGCGGCGTTGGCCGCGGCAAGACGATGCTCATGGACCTCTTCATGGAAGTGGCCGTGGTCAAGCGCAAGCGCCGCGCACATTTTCACGAATTCATGGCGGACGTGCACGAGCGCATTCATGCCTATCGTCAGGCGTTGAAGTGCGGTGAGGTAAAGGGCGATGACCCGATTCCGCCGGTGGCAGAGCAAATCGCCGATGAGACGCGTCTTCTGTGCTTCGATGAATTCTCGGTAACCGACATTGCCGATGCGATGATCCTCGGCCGTTTGTTCACCCAGCTCTTTGCCCGCGGCGTTGTCGTGGTCGCCACGTCGAACGTGGACCCTAAGGATCTTTACCGCGACGGCCTAAACCGACAGCTGTTTCTGCCCTTCGTGGCGCTGCTTCAGGAGCATGTCGATGTGGTCATGCTCGACAGTCCGACGGACTACAGGCTGGAGAAGCTGGCAGGTGCGCCGATCTACCTGACGCCGCTCGGAGCGGAAGCCGAGAGCGGAATGGACGCTCTCTGGCGCAAGCTGACCCACGGCGTGACGCCTCATGCAGAGGAACTGGAGCACAAGGGCCGCAAGATTCCGGTTCGGGTCGCTGCAGCAGGTGCCGCGCGCTTCTCCTTCGATGACTTGTGCATGCAGCCTCTTGGGGCGGCTGACTACCTGCGCATTGCCCATGCCTATGGAACCGTCTTCCTGGAAGGCGTGCCCGTGATGAGCAAGCAGCGGCGCAACGAGGCCAAGCGCTTCATCAATCTCATCGATACGCTCTATGACAATGGTGTCAAACTCGTCGTGTCCGCGGAGGCCGAGCCCACGGGGCTCTATGTATCGGGCGACGGCACAGAGGCATTTGAATTCGACAGGACCGTGTCTCGTTTGATCGAAATGCGGTCTGAAGCTTATCTTGCGGGAGACCAAACGCGCTTGCGCGCATAAGTATGCGTTCCCAATACGTCACCTATAAAGACGGGAAGGCAGTCAAATATTTCCGTTCCGTTCGCAATATTCTTTTGGTTAGCTTGCACGGAACGAACAAAGGGAGTAGTGCCATCCGCAGTCATCAGCGGATGGCATAAGGTTCCATCTTACGTAAAGGGAAACTTTCGGATATGGCGCGGAACAAGATTGCTTTGATCGGCTCTGGTCAGATCGGCGGTACGCTCGCTCATCTTGCTGGCTTGAAAGAACTGGGAGACATCGTTCTCTTCGACATCGCGGAAGGCACACCGCAGGGCAAGGCCCTCGACCTGGCTGAATCTTCCCCGGTCGACGGATTTGATGCCAAGCTCGCCGGTGCAAATGACTACGCAGCCATCGAAGGCTCCGACGTTGTCATCGTCACCGCAGGCGTCCCGCGCAAGCCGGGCATGAGCCGCGACGATCTTCTCGAGATCAACCTGAAGGTTATGGAGCAGGTCGGTGCCGGCATCGCCAAATACGCTCCCAACGCTTTTGTCATCTGCATCACCAACCCGCTCGACGCGATGGTCTGGGCTCTGCAGAAGTTCTCCGGCCTGCCGAAGAACAAGGTCGTCGGCATGGCTGGCGTTCTCGACAGCGCACGGTTCCGCTATTTCCTCGCCGAGGAATTCAACGTTTCGGTTGAAGACGTCACCGCGTTCGTTCTTGGCGGCCACGGCGACACCATGGTGCCGCTGACCCGCTACTCCACCGTTGCCGGCATTCCGCTCACCGACCTGGTCAAGATGGGCTGGTGCACGGCCGAGCGCCTGGAAGAAATCGTCCAGCGCACCCGTGATGGCGGCGCAGAGATCGTTGGCCTGCTGAAGACCGGTTCGGCCTTCTACGCGCCTGCATCCTCCGCAATCGCCATGGCGGAAAGCTACCTCAAGGACAAGAAGCGCGTTCTGCCTTGCGCAGCTGCCCTCGACGGCCAGTACGGCCTCAAGGACACCTACGTCGGCGTTCCGGTTGTCATCGGCGCCGAAGGCGTCGAGCGCGTCATCGAGATCGACATGGCTTCCGACGAGAAGGCCATGTTCGACAAGTCCATCGCATCCGTCGATGGCCTGGTCGAAGCTTGTAAGAAGATCCAGCCGGCGCTCGCTTAAGCGTCTGCCGAATGTAAAGATGGCCGCCACTGATCCTCGGTGGCGGTCCTCCGACAACGGGGGAAACTGATGAACATCCATGAATATCAGGCCAAAGCGGTTCTGAAGGAATACGGCGCGCCGGTTGCAGAAGGTGTCGCCATCTTCTCCGCCGACGAGGCAGAAGCTGCTGCCAAGAAGCTTCCCGGACCGCTCTGGGTCGTGAAGTCGCAGATCCACGCTGGTGGACGCGGCAAGGGCAAGTTCAAGGAACTGCCTGCAGATGCAAAGGGCGGTGTTCGCCTCGCATTCTCGCTGGATGAAGTGACATCCCACGCGAAAGACATGCTCGGCAACACCCTGGTCACCGCTCAGACCGGTGACGCGGGCAAAGTCGTCAACCGTCTCTACATCGAAGATGGCGCCGACATCGAGCGCGAACTCTACCTCTCCATCCTGGTTGACCGCACCGTCGGTCGCCCGGCTTTCGTGGTTTCCACCGAAGGCGGCATGGACATTGAGGCGGTTGCGCACGACACCCCGGAAAAGATCCACAATGTTGCGGTTGATCCGGATACAGGCGTCACCGAAGCCGATGCTGCCGCACTCTGCGACGCTCTTGAGCTGACCGGTGTTGCCCGCGAAGACGGCATGAAGCTCTTCCCGATCCTCTACACGGCCTTCGTGGAAAAGGACATGGCGCTTCTGGAAGTCAACCCGCTGATCGTTATGAAAGACGGCCGCCTGCGTGTTCTTGACGCCAAGGTCTCCTTCGACGGCAACGCGCTCTTCCGCCACGACGACATCATGGCCCTGCGCGATGAGACTGAAGAAGACGCCAAGGAAATCGAGGCGTCCAAATACGACCTGGCCTACGTTGCCCTCGACGGCGACATCGGCTGCATGGTCAACGGTGCCGGTCTCGCCATGGCGACCATGGACATCATCAAGCTCTACGGCGCTGAACCTGCCAACTTCCTTGATGTTGGTGGTGGTGCGACCAAGGAGAAGGTGACGGCTGCGTTCAAGATCATTACCTCCGATCCGAACGTCAAAGGCATCCTGGTCAACATCTTCGGCGGCATCATGCGCTGTGACATCATCGCGGAAGGCGTTTTGGCCGCCGTGACTGAAGTTGGACTTCAGGTTCCGCTCGTTGTGCGCCTCGAAGGCACCAACGTCGAGCTCGGCAAGAAGATCATTTCCGATAGCGGAATGAACGTCATTGCCGCTGACGATCTCGACGACGCCGCCCAGAAAATCGTGAAAGCCGTCAAGGGGGGCGCGTAAATGTCGATCCTCGTCAATAAAGACACGAAAATCATCGTTCAGGGCCTGACCGGCAAGACCGGCACGTTCCACACGGAACAGGCGCTGCAGTATTACGGCACCCAGATGGTTGGTGGCGTGCATCCGAAGAAGGGCGGCGAAAGCTGGACGTCCAGCCTCGACGCTGATGCCAAGCTGCCGATCTTCGCGACTGTTGGTGAAGCCAAGGAAGCCACCGGTGCAGACGCGTCGGTGATCTATGTTCCGCCAGCAGGTGCAGGTGCAGCCATCATCGAAGCAATCGATGCGGAAGTTCCGTTCATCGTCTGCATCACCGAGGGCATCCCGGTTGCCGACATGGTCAAGGTCAAGCGCCGGTTGGAAAAGTCCAACTCCCGCCTGCTCGGCCCGAACTGCCCCGGCATCCTGACCCCTGAAGAGTGCAAGATCGGCATCATGCCGGGCTCCATCTTCAAGAAGGGCTCTGTCGGCGTTGTTTCCCGCTCCGGCACGCTGACCTACGAAGCGGTCTTCCAGACCTCGAACGCAGGCCTCGGCCAGACCACAGCTGTCGGCATCGGCGGCGACCCGGTCAAGGGCACCGAATTCATCGACGTCCTGGAAATGTTCCTGGCGGATGATGAGACCAAGTCGATCATCATGATCGGTGAAATCGGTGGTTCTGCTGAAGAAGAAGCCGCTCAGTTCCTGAAGGACGAGGCCAAGAAGGGCCGCTCCAAGCCGATGGCCGGCTTCATTGCGGGCCGTACGGCGCCTCCAGGCCGCACCATGGGTCACGCAGGTGCCGTGATCTCTGGCGGCAAGGGCGGCGCGGAAGACAAGATCGCCGCGATGGAAGAGGCCGGTATCAAGGTTTCTCCGTCTCCGGCCAAGCTTGGCGAGACCCTTCTCGAAGTCTTGAAGGGCTAAAGTATAATTATGCTGGTGCCGAGGCGTAAATTGTTTACGTTTTGGTAGGCATAGTGACGCGACGCGGTCGAGACGCCCCTGGTGCCTTGACCGCATTTCATGAGGGGGTCGGTGTTTACATCGGCCTGAAAAGGAACCCAGGACGGGCTCATCCGGGTCCACCTGAAAGAACAAGGGCGGGGCACCCCTCCGCTGGATGGACATGGCACGGCAGGAAGCGAACAACGTATTCGCACTGACGTCGTTGCTTTACGGCGCCAACGCAGCCTATATCGAAGACCTCTACGCTCAGTACAAGGAAGACCCGAGCTCGGTTGATGCCGAGTGGCAGGAGTTTTTCGCGAGCTTCCAGGACGCCAAGGAAGACGTCCTTAAGGAAGCACGCGGTGCGCCGTGGAAACGCAAGGATTGGCCGATTGCGGCCAACGGCGATCTGGTCAACGCATTCGATGGCAACTGGGCTCCCATCGAGCAGAAGCTCGGTGACAAGCTCAAGAAGAAATCCGAGGCCAAGGGCGCACCGATGTCCGACGCCGAGGTCCATCAGGCGACGCGGGACTCCGTCCGTGCCCTGATGATGATCCGCGCCTATCGCATGCGCGGTCACCTCCATGCGGATCTCGACCCTCTGAAGCTTTCGCCTCCAGGCGACCACGAGGAGCTGCATCCCTCGTCCTATGGCTTCGTGGATGCCGACTGGGATCGCAGGATTTTCATCGACAACGTGCTCGGCCTTGAATACGCCACGCTGCGCGAAATGATGGACATCCTGAAGCGGACCTACTGTTCGACGCTCGGTGTCGAATTCATGCACATCTCCGATCCGGCCGCCAAGGCCTGGCTTCAGGAGCGCATCGAAGGTCCGGACAAGCATGTTGCCTTCACCAAGGAAGGCAAGAAAGCGATCCTGAACAAGCTGGTCGAGGCCGAAGGCTTCGAAAAGTTCCTGGACGTGAAATACACCGGCACCAAGCGCTTCGGCCTTGATGGCGGCGAAGCGCTGATCCCGGCGCTGGAACAGATCATCAAGCGCGGCGGCCAGCTCGGGCTGAAGGACATTGTTTTCGGCATGGCCCACCGTGGTCGCCTGAACGTTCTGACACAGGTCATGGGCAAGCCGCACCGTGCTGTCTTCCACGAGTTCAAGGGCGGCTCCGCTGCTCCCGATGATGTCGAAGGCTCGGGCGATGTAAAGTATCACCTCGGTGCCTCTTCCGACCGCTCGTTCGACGGCAACGATGTTCACCTGTCGCTGACAGCGAACCCGTCTCACCTTGAAATCGTCAACCCGGTCGTTCTGGGCAAGTCCCGCGCAAAGCAGGATCAGCTGTCGGCAGTGGATGGCCATTGGGTCGACACCACCGAGGTTGACCGCTCGAAGGTTCTGCCGCTTCTCCTGCATGGCGATGCGGCTTTTGCCGGGCAGGGCGTGGTTGCCGAATGTTTCGGTCTTTCCGCACTTCGCGGCCACCGCACAGGTGGCTCGCTCCATGTTATCATCAACAACCAGATCGGCTTTACGACGAACCCGCGCTTCTCGCGCTCGTCTCCGTATCCGTCCGATATGGCCAAGGTAATCGAAGCGCCGATCTTCCACGTCAATGCGGATGATCCCGAAGCCGTAACCTTTGCGGCCAAGATCGCGATTGAGTACCGCCAGACCTTTGGTCGTCCGGTAGTGATCGACATGATCTGTTACCGCCGCTTCGGCCACAACGAAGGCGACGAGCCGGCGTTCACCCAGCCGATCATGTACCGGAAGATCCGTAAGCACGCGACAACGCTGCAGATCTATTCCGAGCGCTTGGTCAAGGAAGGCGTCTTGAGCGCCGACGAAGTCGAAAAGATGAAGTCCGATTGGCGGGCGCATCTCGATGGCGAATTCGAAGCTGGCAATGCGTTCAAGCCGAACAAGGCAGATTGGCTCGACGGCAAGTGGTCCGGCATGAAGCGTGCTGATGACGAGGAAGATCCGCGTCGTGGCTCCACCGGTCTGTCGGACGGGGATCTGGAGACAATCGGCAAGGCGCTGACCACAGTTCCTGACGGCTTCAACGTGCATCGCACGATCGCCCGCTTCCTGAACAATCGCAAAAAGATGTTCGACAGCGGCGAAGGCGTCGATTGGGCGACAGCAGAAGCGCTGGCTTTTGCAGGCCTCCTGCACGAAGGCCATGCGGTTCGTCTGTCCGGCCAGGACTGTGAGCGTGGGACATTCTCCCAGCGTCATTCGGTTCTTTATGATCAGGAAGACGAAAGCCGCTATATCCCGCTGAACAACATTTCCAAAGATCAGGCGCGCTATGAGGTCATCAACTCGATGCTCTCCGAGGAAGCGGTGCTTGGCTTCGAATACGGTTATTCGCTGGCCGAGCCGAATGCGCTGACCCTTTGGGAAGCACAGTTCGGTGATTTCGCCAATGGTGCGCAGGTCCTGTTCGACCAGTTCATCTCCTCGGGCGAACGCAAGTGGCTGCGCATGTCCGGCCTCGTCTGTCTCCTGCCGCACGGCTACGAGGGGCAGGGGCCGGAACACTCCTCCGCACGTCTGGAGCGTTTCCTCCAGCTCTGCGCGGAAGACAACATGCAGGTGGCGAATTGTACGACGCCGGCAAACTACTTCCATATCCTGCGCCGTCAGATCCGCCGGGATATCCGCAAGCCGCTGATCCTGATGACGCCGAAGTCGCTTCTGCGCAACAAGCGGGCCGTCTCCAAGCTGAGCGAGATGGACCAGGACAGCTCATTCCACCGCCTGCTGTGGGATGATGCCGAAATGGGCAGCTCGGAAACCAAGCTGGTGGCGGACGACAAGATCCGCCGTGTGGTCATGTGTTCGGGCAAGGTCTACTTCGATCTGCTTGATGAACGTGAAAAGCGCGGCATCGATGACGTCTACCTGCTGCGCGTCGAACAGCTCTATCCGTTCCCGAAGAAGGCCCTGGCGCAGGAGCTTAACCGCTTCAAGAACGCCGATATGGTCTGGTGTCAGGAAGAGCCCAAGAACATGGGCTCCTGGTTCTTCGTGGAACCTTACATCGAATGGGTTCTGGAGCAGATCGGCGCCAAGGTGAAGCGCCCTGTCTATGCAGGCCGCAGCGCTATGGCTTCAACGGCGACAGGTCTGATGTCTGCGCATCTAGCGCAGCTTCAGGCGTTCCTCGACGAGGCATTTGGAAAGTAATTGTGTAGGGGGCCGCTTGCGGCCCCCGTCATGACCGGAAATGGCCAGGCAAACTTAAGAGAAGGCGACCATGGCAACCGAAATTCGCGTGCCCACGCTGGGTGAATCCGTATCAGAAGCAACGATCGCCCAGTGGTTCAAGAAGCCGGGTGATGCCATCAAGGCTGACGAGCCGCTGGTGGAACTGGAAACCGACAAGGTAACCGTCGAAGTGCCGGCTCCGGCCTCCGGAACCCTGGAGAGCATCGTGGTCAACGAGGGCGACACCGTCGAGGTTGGCGCTCTTCTTGGCCAGATCGCCGATGGCGCAGGCGCGGCAGCTCCGGCTCCCGCCGCCAAGAAGGAAGAGGCCGCACCGGCTGCAGCTTCCGCCGCAACGATCGTTGACGTTGTCACCCCGAGTGCGGGCGAAAGCGTCACCGAAGCTGAAGTTGGCGAATGGAGCGTCAAGGTCGGTGATGTGGTCAAGGCCGACGACACGCTCGTCGAACTTGAAACCGACAAGGCGGCCCAGGAAGTTCCTGCCCCCGTTGGCGGTACCATCGTCAAGATCGCAGCCAACACCGGCGATACCGTCGAGCCGGGCAAACTCCTGTGCCAGATCGACAGCTCCGGTGCTTCGGCTGCTGCTGCACCGGCCGCAGAAGCGTCTGCTCCGGCAGCGGCTCCGGCCTCAGGTGGCTCTTCCATGCCGCCGGCACCGTCTGCAGCCAAGATGATGGCCGAAAAGAACATCTCTGCTGATCAGGTTGCCGGGTCCGGCAAACGTGGCCAGGTGCTCAAGGGTGACGTGATCGCGGCCGCTGCGGCTGGCGTGACCGCAGCTCCCGCTGCAGCTTCCACCGCACCGCGCGGTCCGGTTTCTGCTGATGATGAAGTGCGTGAAGAACGCGTCCGCATGACCAAGCTGCGCCAGACCATCGCGCGCCGCCTGAAGGACGCCCAGAACACGGCGGCCATGCTGACCACTTACAACGAAGTGGACATGGGCCCGGTCATGGAACTGCGCAAGCAGTACAAG
The DNA here is from genome assembly GCF_014842925.1 of Roseibium polysiphoniae. Lineage (GTDB taxonomy): Bacteria > Pseudomonadota > Alphaproteobacteria > Rhizobiales > Stappiaceae > Roseibium > Roseibium polysiphoniae. The sequence goes on along the minus strand of NZ_JACYXJ010000007.1, from coordinate 339,690 downwards.
GACCTGTTCGAGAAGAAGCATGGCGTGAAGCTTGGCTTCATGGGTTTCTTCACCAAGGCAGTTTGCCATGCGCTGAAGGAAATTCCTGCAGTCAATTCCGAGATTGACGGCACCGATCTGATCTACAAGAACTTCTGCCACGTCGGCGTCGCCGTTGGCACGGACAAGGGTCTTGTTGTTCCTGTCGTTCGTGATGCGGACCAGATGAGCATTGCCGAGATCGAACAGGAAATCGGCAACCTTGGCCGCAAGGCTCGTGACGGCAAGCTCGGCATGGCCGACATGACCGGTGGCACCTTCACCATCTCCAACGGTGGTGTTTATGGCTCGCTCATGTCCTCACCGATCCTGAATGCGCCGCAGTCCGGTATTCTGGGCATGCACAAAATTCAGGAACGCCCGATGGCGGTCAACGGCCAGGTTGTCATCCGTCCGATGATGTATCTGGCTCTGTCCTATGATCACCGGGTTGTCGACGGCAAGGAAGCTGTGACCTTCCTCGTCCGCGTCAAGGAAAGCCTGGAAGATCCACAGCGTCTCGTGCTGGATCTGTAAGCAAACGGAGTGACGTCGGGAGCCCGAGCATGAGTCTTGAATTCCTGATAACGGCCCTCGTGGTCGTTCTGGTCCCGGGCACCGGCGTCGTCTACACAGTTGCAGTCGGCCTTGGTAGAGGCCGCCTGCCAAGCGTCGCGGCGGCCTTCGGCTGCACCATGGGGATCTTACCCGCGATCCTGGCGTCCGTTCTCGGCCTTTCTGCGCTCATGCACACAAGTGCGCTGGTGTTTCAGCTGCTGAAGTACGCCGGTGTCGCCTATCTCCTCTATCTTGCCTGGATGACACTCCACGATCGCGGGGCCCTGTCGCTGAGCAATGAGGCTGCAGGTCAGGGAAAGGGATCCCTGGCGATCGCCTGGACCGGCTTCCTGATCAACATCCTCAATCCGAAACTGACAGTCTTCTTCCTTGCCTTTCTGCCGCAATTCATTCCGGCAGGCGCGATGTCGCCAACGGCTGACATGCTGGCCATGGGCGGGGTCTTCATGGCCATGACCTTTGCCGTCTTCGTCGTCTATGGCGCCTTTGCCTCGCTGGTTGGAGAGCACGTCCTGCGCAGCGAGACCGTCCTGACCTGGATGCGCCGGACAATCGCGATCACATTCGCCGGTTTCGGACTGAGACTGGCGCTGGCCGACCGGTAGAAAGGAGAGGTTCGATGTTGCATTTCCTGAACGCAGGCACGCTGAACCGCCTTGCGGCCTCTGCCGTCGTTGCCATCTCGATGGCTGTTGGCACCGCGCTGATCATCCCTGGTGGCATGTCCGCGCAGGCCGGCTTCAAGGCTGTGATCAGCCCCGGCGGCGTCGAACAGCTGGAAGGCACCTATTCGGTAGACGGCCGCAATCCCAACGGCTCCCCTTACAAGGGCCGGGTCCATATCACCGCCAAAAACGGCGTTGCCTTCTTCCGCTGGGAAATCAGCGGTCAGACATTTCACGGTCAGGGGAGCATGGCAGGTGCCGTTCTGACCATCGACTGGGGTGAAAGCCAGCCGGTGATCTACCAAGTCAATGCGGACGGCACGCTCGACGGCACATGGTCCGGTGGCAAGGCATCCGAACGACTGGTCCGGATCAAATAGCCCGATGGGCGGCAAGGAGACACGATCGCAATGACCGAAGTGGTCCTGGTCACAGGCGGAAGTCGCGGCATTGGCGCTGCAGTCTGCCGTCGTCTGGCGAAAGACGGTTGCGCGGTGGTCGTGAACTATGCTGCCAACCGGGACGCCGCTGACGCGCTCGTTGCAGAGATGACCTCCGCGGGCGGCATTGCCCGTGCTGTTCAGGGTGACGTTCAGAACGAAGCCGATGTGCTGAAGATGTTTGATGTCGCCGACAGTCTCGGCACGCTTGTCGGGCTGGTGAACAACGCAGGTGTTGTGGATCAGTCGCAGCGGCTCGACGAGATGTCTCTGGAACGGCTGACGCGGATGTTCTCGATCAACGTGATCGGCTCGTTCCTCTGTGCCCGCGAGGCTGTCCGCCGCATGTCGACCCGCCACGGCGGCAAGGGCGGCGGCATTGTCAATCTGGGCTCTGCAGCCTCCAAGCTCGGCTCACCGGGCCAATATGTCGACTACGCCGCTGCAAAGGGCGCGATCGACACCATGACCGTGGGTCTTGCGAAGGAAGTTGCCGATGAAGGCATCCGCGTGAATGCGGTGCGTCCCGGCATCATCGATACCGAAATTCACGCCTCTGGCGGTCTGCCCGAACGGGTGGGCGACCTGGCGCCGACGCTTCCCATGAAGCGCGCCGGAACAGCCGACGAAGTGGCGAATGCAATCATCTGGCTTCTTTCCGAAGACGCCAGCTACACGACCGGCGCGATCCTGGATGTTTCCGGTGGCCGCGCGACACTCCCCTGATCCCGTTCGGGATCGACTGAAAAAAGGCAAAAGGCGACCGAAATGTCCCAATATGATCTTGTCGTCATCGGAACCGGCCCTGGTGGCTATGTATGCGCTATCAAGGCGGCTCAACTCGGCCAGAAGGTCGCCGTTGTTGAAAAGCGTGCCACCCATGGCGGCACCTGTCTGAACGTCGGCTGCATTCCCTCCAAAGCCTTGCTTCATGCGTCGGAAATGTTCGCCGAAGCCGGCCACGGCTTTGAAAAGCTCGGCATCAAGGTATCCAAGCCGAAGCTCGACCTGCCGACCATGATGACGCACAAGCAGGATGTCATCGACGCCAATGTGAACGGCGTTGGTTTCCTACTGAAGAAAAACAAGGTCGACGCCCATCACGGCACCGGCAAGATCCTGTCTGCCGGCAAGGTCGAAGTCACTGCCGAAGACGGCTCCAAGTCTGTTCTCGAAACCAAGAACATCGTCATTGCCACCGGCTCGGATGTCATGCCTCTGCCGGGCGTCGAGATCGACGAGAAGCAGATCGTGTCCTCTACCGGCGCTCTGGAGCTGGAAAAGGTGCCGGGCAAGCTGGTCGTCGTTGGCGGTGGTGTCATCGGCCTGGAGCTTGGCTCGGTCTGGGCCCGTCTTGGCGCCGACGTCACCGTGGTCGAATTCATGCCGAAGATCCTCGGCCCCATGGATGGCGACGTCTCCAAGAACTTCCAGCGCATGCTGAAGAAGCAGGGCATGGAGTTCAAGCTCTCGTCCAAGGTCACCGGCGTGACCAAGAAGGGCAAGGGCCTGGAAGTCACCGTGGAGCCGGCAGCCGGCGGCGATGCGGAAACCATCGCAGCCGACATCGTTCTGGTTGCCATCGGACGCAAACCCTACACAGAAGGCCTGGGTCTGGAAGACGCTGGCGTTGCGCTCGATGAGCGTGGCCGCGTTCAGACCAATGGCCATTTCGCCACCAACGTGCCGGGCATCTATGCCATCGGTGACGTCATCGCCGGTCCGATGCTGGCCCACAAGGCGGAAGACGAGGGCGTTGCTCTCGCCGAGACGCTCGTTGGCCAGAAGCCGCATGTGAACTACGACATCATCCCGGGCGTTGTTTACACCCAGCCGGAAGTCGCTTCCGTCGGCAAGACCGAGGAAGAGCTGAAGGCTGCCGGCGTCAAGTACAACGTCGGCAAGTTCCCCTTCATGGCAAACGGCCGCGCCCGCGCCATGAACCAGACCGAAGGGTTTGCCAAGGTTCTGGCCGACGCGGAAACCGACCGGGTTCTGGGCGTTCACATCGTCAGCTTCGGCGCTGGCGAAATGATCCACGAGGCCGCCGTGCTGATGGAATTCGGTGGTTCGTCTGAAGATCTGGGCCGCACCTGCCACGCGCATCCGACCATGTCGGAAGCCGTCAAGGAAGCCGCCATGGCCACCGCCGGCAAGCCGATCCACTCGTAAGCGGGTCTTGCCGTGCTGAACTGAAAAAGCCGGGCATTGCCCGGCTTTTTTGCGATTGGGATAAAATGGCAGAATTACGCCACCACAAGTACATTTAGTTAGTTGAAACGCTTTTTGATTGTATTCATGTTGGAGCTCATAATCGAGGTCCAGCATGAATTTATTCCCACAAGACGACGAAGTCATTTTGTACCAAACCGGATTTTCAGACGATCTTCTCGGTCGGAAAAAAATATCTAGTCAACTATCCGAGTTAGTTGAGAAAATTAGCGATCCACTAGTCTTGGCTCTAGATGACACTTGGGGCTCCGGAAAAACATACTTCCTCAAGCGTTGGGTACATGATCATGGGGCCGTTAACGGCGGGAAAGCCATTGCGGTCTACTACGATGCCTTCGAGAGTGACTATCTATCTGATCCCCTGTCCTCTCTCATGCTCGCAATTCGTGCGCGTATTCCCGACGATAGTCAGGAAGCACTTCAGAAATGGATGGCGATCGGCGCAAGATTGGCCAAACCTGCATTCGGCGTTGCTTTATCGATGGCCACTTTTGGAGCGAAACAACATTTAGAGGACATAGGAGATGCCCTCGTTGATGCGGTTAGCACCGAAGCAAAAGATAGTTCAGAGGGTCTGTGGCAGCGCGAGAGACAAAAGTTAGAAGCTCTTGATGCGTTCAAAAAATTGCTAATTGACCTAACAGTCAAGGAGTTGCGTCCAATTGTTATTGTCGTTGATGAATTAGACCGGTGTCGTCCAGACTATGCACTTTCAGTTCTGGAAGTAATTAAGCACTTGTTTTCAGTCCCAAGGGTTCATTTTATATTGGGAGTGAATGGGAAGGCCTTGGAAAACAGTGTTCGCGCTAGATATGGTGCGGAAGTAGATGCACATAACTATCTGAAGAAATTCATTAATCTCTCTTTTTCTCTTCCACGTTTTGTGGGGGAGCGCGGTGCAGACAATGTAGTCGCCGTATATGCTGCAAAGAAGGGTGCTGAGATGCAGCTACCCGCGCAGGTGCTTAATAGGTCTCTTGAACTCCTACGGCTCGTAGCGCGATCCAACCAAGTTTCTTTAAGGGATGTAGGAAAAATACTCTCAAAAATGGCATTGTTGCCATCGGAACTATTTGAGAATGAATACCATATTGGGTACATAGATACGTTGTGTATTTTGTTGGTTAGCTCTATCGTTGATCCTATTTTTCATAGTAAATACGCTAATGAAAACGCGAAAATGGAAGATATTGAAACGTTCATCGGCGCTGCAAAAATAAAGACGACAGAAAAGATTGGTCAGAATAGTAACGAGCATTTTGACCGTCAGATGACCACTTGGTTGATTACGATGATGTATTGTTCCATTCCGGACGAAATAGACGGCGCAGAGCATCTCCCTTCTTGGCGGAAATCAATTGGTACTCGGTTTGATTCATTTGGTGGGCTGCGTGAGCCAGAGAAAATTCCGGCAAAGCTACAGAGTGAATGGTTGGATATCTTTCGTCTTTAGACAGTAAACTGGCCATTCAGATGTCCTGAAGTGTTTGCCACCGCGGGCAAGCCGATCCACTCGTAAGCGGGCTTGCCGTTCTGAATAGAAAAAGCCGGGCATTGCCCGGCTTTTGTGTTGGAAGCGCTGCGGCGGAGGCTAGAACTTGCCGGAGTTGCCCCAGGTTTCGCGCGGGCCGATCTCTTCTTCGTTCATCCAGAGTTCAACAATCTTGCCGCCTTCCACCCGGTAGACATTGAAGACGGCGATGTCTTTGCCCAGGGCGTGCCGCTTGCCATAGGTGACGACGAAGTCGCCCTGTCCCACGAGCTGCATGAGCATTTCGTACCTGCCGGTTTCTTCCAGGGCCAGCCACTGGGCGAGACCTTCGCGGCCGGTGCCGACCGTCGCCGCATGCTGGATCGCGTCCTCGGCAACGAAATGATGCAGCTTGTCGTGCCGCCCTTCCTGCAGAACCTGCTTGGTGTATTCCTGCACCAGTGACTTGTTGGTCTCATGGGCCGCCCCATGATCAATCTCCGTGGTGCCGCCGACCATATGGGCGCCGGAGCGGGTCTCGGCGACGAAAGGGGCAATCGTGTCCCAATGCTCCAGCACCAGGCCCTCCGGATCGGTGTAGAAGAGATCCATCGTGACCCATTCCGCCGCGCCCTTGTTGAGCGACTGATAGGCACTGCAAAACACCCAGGGTCCGTCTTCCAGAATACGAACGATCTCGATGTCGCGGACGGGATTGCGCTCGACGAAAGGCTCGAAGAACGCGAGAAATCCCTCGGTTCCATCGCCGACCCCCGTTGAGTGCTGCGTGTATCTGTGCCCGGTGTATTTGGTCACCGCCTCCCGGGCGTTACCGCCGGCAATGCCCTCAAGATAAAGTCGGCGAACATTCTCAAGACCCCTCCCCACGTGACGTGTCTCCCCTGTTTTTAGCCGTGGTAGGCTTGGCTGACGGCGAAGCTGTCTTCGAACCAATGCCAGAGGACGACCTGCCCGTCGCGGACCTTGGCACGCAGAGCGAAGGTGAATTCGCCGGTCTCCTTGCCAGTTTTGGTCGCTATGGCGTTCATTCTACCAAAGACGGCAACCGTGCTGCCGGAGGCAAAGGCATCAGTGTTTTCCCAAAGCGTGGTCTTCAGGTTTGACGAGAAGATACCGAGAAACTTGAAAATCGCCTCTTTGCCCTTGGACTCGCCAATCCACGGCAGGCTCGTGTCGCCTTCATTGTGCCAGACCATGTCGTCGGCCATCAGGGCGGACATCTTGTCCATGTCGCCGGCACCCATGGCGCTCATGAAGGCCATGACAGTGTCGAGCGAAGCCTTGCTCTCCGCGTCCATCTCCTGCGCGCCGGCCGATTGGACGAGTGTAAGAGCCAGGGCGGTGCCCAGCGATGTCTTCATCAATGTTCTGCGGTTCATGTCAGTTTCCTCCAAAGGTATTCTTGAACGCTTTTCCCCTCCGGGCCGGACGGGCGTTAACTGGTGGCCTTGAGCGCCGCGAAATAGGCGTCCCAGGACTGGTGAGGCCGTCCTGCGGCTTCGGCAAATTGGCTCGGGTTGTCAAAGGCTCCGGCGCGGATGCCCGCGTAAATGCCGGTGATGACCGTTCCGAGGAATTCGCCGAGTTCGGCGGTTCGGTCCTGTTTGAATTCTTCGACGCTCATGGGGCGATAGACGAGAGAGGTGCCGAAGGCCGCGTTGATGCGATCGGTCAGGTCCGCCTGGGTCAGTGGCGCGCCGTGGAGGTTGAAGACCTGCCCGTTGTGCACGTCGCTGGTCAGCAGCTGCGCATAGGCAGCGCCCAGCTCGGCGCGGCTGGTGTAGCCACAGCGGCCATCGCCGGCGCAGTTGGCGATTTCGCCGGCTGCCTGATAGGAGCCGATGTAGTCGATGTCCGGTTCGATATAGATGCCGTTGCGCCCGACGATCCAGTTCAGCCCGCTCTCGCGCACATCCTTTTCCGTCTGCCGGTTGCTCTGGACCACTGGCGAAAAGCTGGTGCCCTCGTCCGGTCCCTGCACACTGGTGTAGACGATCTTGGAAACACCAGCCGCCTTGGCCGCTTCGATGACATTGCGATGCTGGCCGATGCGCTTGCTCGGCTCATCCATGCCGGAGACCAGCAGAACGGTATCGACCCCTGGCAAGGCCTGTTCCAGACCGGCGCGGTCCTCATAGTCGCCCTTGCGCACCACCACGCCAAGATCGCTGGCTTTCTCTGGCGTTCGAGCCAGCGCGATGACCTCGTCAGCGCCATCCCTGGCAATCAGGGCCTCGACGATGGCGCGTCCCAGGTGGCCGCTGGCGGCCGTAACGGCGATGGTTGCCATTGCTGTTTTCCTTTGGGTCCAGGCTCAGGGCGCGGCATTGCCTTCGGCGGATGCCGGGCTGGTGGCGCTGGTTGTTTTCCAGATGCGATAGATCTCCAGGCCCGCCAACGGCACGAAATGCACCAGTGCGGGACCGAAATTGGAGTGAACGAAGAGCCAGTGAAGAAGGGTCGCGACCGCCGCAGGATAGACAAAACGCTGCAGCGTTTTCCAGGAACGGCGCAGCAATCGGACGGAGGCATCATTGGAGGTGATCGCCAGGGGCACGAAGATGATGAAGGCCACCCAGCCGGTCCAGATGCCGAACTTGACCATATCGGCCATGACGGCGGACAAGGATCCCAAGTCGATCACATAATAAAGCGTATGCAAGGCGGCATATCCGAAGGCGGCCACGCCGAGATAGCGCCGCCGCCGCATCAGCCACAGGACCAAAGCGGACTTCGGAAACAGCATCCGCAGGGGCGTGAGCATCATCGCAATGATCATGAAACGGGCGGCGAATTCACCGGTCGGGTGAAGCAGCGGCTCCAGGTCGCCGCCGGACAAGGCGCCGTTGATCATGGCAATGGAGGGCAGGGCAAGAAGCGCCCAGAAGCTGTAGGGCGAGTTGAGCAGCGATTTCAGCATAGTTCTCTCTTGCCTCCGGAAGTCTCTTCCTGCTGCCTAAGATAAGGATGTTTTGATTGTTTGCCTTGATGGGATAAATTGGAAAATCCATCTCATCAGATCGAAAGATGACTTCCATGATCGACGACCTTCGCGCGCTCGCCATCTTTGCCAAGGTTGCTGAGGCTGGCAGCTTCAGCGCAGCGAGCCGGGCGCTTCGATTGTCGACCTCGGTGGTCAGCCATCATGTGAAAGGCCTGGAGACCCGCCATGGCGTCTCGTTGTTTCACCGCTCGACCCGGGCCCTGTCCCTGACCGGCGATGGCGAGAGGCTGCTGGCATCGGCCAACCGCATGGTGGCGGCGGCCGAAGAAGGACTGGACGCCATCGCTGACGTGAGCGGCGGGCCGACGGGCGCGCTTCGGTTGACGGCTCCCGCCTTTCTGGTGGGAAGTCCGCAGGAAGCGGCAGTTTGGCGCTTTGCGCGTCGCCACCCGAATGTTGCGGTGACCCTTCACGGCAACGACAAGCAGGTCAACCTGGTCGCCGAAGGCTACGATATGGCGATCCGCCTCGGCCTTATGTCCAACAGCAGCCTGAGAAGCCGCAAGATCGGAACCTTCGAGCGCACCCTGGTCGCAGCGCCGTCTTACCTCGAGACCATCAAGAAACCGGTCACGCCCGAGGATCTTGCCCATTGCAATTTTGTGCTGATGGACATGCTGCCGGAGAAGTTTCTTCTCAAAAGGGGAGCGGAAGAAATCACCGTGCAGCCAGAGCAATCGCGTGTTGTGGTCAATTCCGTCGGCGGAGCCCGGTCGGCCGTGCTCGCCGGACTGGGCATTCAGAAATTGCCCTTGAGTGAAATTGAGGAGGATCTGGCGGCCGGCAGACTGGTCAAGGTCCTGCCGGACTGGACGCTGCCGACTTTCAACATCTACGCCGTCTGGCCTGCCTCCAGCCGCCGCAGCAGCCTGGTGAGGCTGCTGCTGGAGTTCATTCTGGAAGAGGACTGAATGACGGCCGGGCGCATGCTCAATGCTCTCCCTTGCACTGACCATGATCCCCGAAGGCCTTCAGGACGTCGCAGTCGGCGACCGTGTGGTCGCCGCTGCAACTGTTGGCAATGCGTTCAAGTTCCGCCTCCAGTCGGCGCAGCTGGGAAATCCGGTCGCGCACCGATAGCAGCTGGTCTCGCGCAATTCTGTCGGCCTGGTCGCAAGGCTGATCCGGATGGCCGCTTAGGTCCAAAAGTTCGCGTATGGCGCTCATGGGCAAACCGAGATCTCGGCCATGTTTGATAAAACGCAGCCTTTTGAGATCTTTCTCGCCGAAACGGCGCTGGTTGCCGTCGGTGCGAAGGGGGGCGGAAATCAGGCCTTCCTGCTCGTAGTAGCGAATGGTGGTGACCTTCACGCCGGCTTGCCGGGACAAATCTCCGATAGAAAAAGTCATGCTGCCTCTTGAACCTCCAGTCACTAGAGGAAGTACATAAGGTATCGAAGCCGCAATTTCGAGATCTTGAGGAGAACCTGATGGGTTCCTGTTGTGACAATAAGGCGACGTTCGATGGCCTGTCGACGGACTACAAGCGCCGCCTCTGGATTGTGATCGCCCTGAACGGGGGCATGTTTGTGGTGGAGATGATCGCCGGCCATGCTGCCGGGTCGAAGGCCTTGCAGGCCGATGCGCTCGATTTTTTCGGCGATGCCGTCACCTATGGCATTTCGCTGGCCGTCATCGGCGCATCCTTGAAGGTCCGGGCTACGGCAGCTCTCGCCAAGGGCTTCAGCCTTTTGCTCATGGGGCTGTGGGTCGCAGGATCGACGCTCTACCAGCTGCTCGTCCTCGGCGTGCCCGAAGCAGGCGTGATGGGCGCGATCGGTTTTCTGGCGCTGGCAGCCAACATCGCCAGCGTGCTGCTGTTGATGAAATACAAGGATGGCGATGCGAATGTCCGCTCCGTCTGGCTCTGCTCGCGCAACGATGCCATCGGAAATGTCGCCGTGATGCTGGCAGCCCTCGCGGTCTGGGCGACCTCGACCGCATGGCCTGACCTGATCGTCGCAGCGCTCATGGCAACATTGTTCGTCAGCTCAGCCGCGCAGATATTGCGTCAGGGACTAAGCGAGTACCGGCATGAGGGCCAGACTGATCGCGTGAAGGCCAAACCGGCGCCTTGAAGAAAGCTCAGTAGAAGCAAGCAAACCCGAAGCAAACAGGTCCGAACCACGCAGGCGTTCCGCTACTTGGCGGCGCCGCTCTTCAGCTTCGGAATGACCGTTATGTTGCGTGTGACCTCAACCGGCAGATCGTTGGTCGCGATGGCAACCTCGGGAACTTCGGTCGTCTGGGCAACGGTCATTTTGGTCTTGGCTTTGGCGGACTTCGACCACTCACAGGCCAGCGCCGGAGAAACGGCGAATGCGGTAAGGGCGAGAGCTGCAACACTTGTTTTAAGGCCACGCATGGGTCACCTCCATCGAGTGAGCACCGCACACCGTAGTGCGGCTAACGTGAGGTTAGGCGAAACGCTGAAAAGTGCAAGGGGAAGACGGTCTCGCGGTCCTTCTTGCTTGAAGGCGGCCTACTGAAAATGCTGCAGCCAGGCGGCCGTGCGTTCCCTGTCCCGCTGGTCGTAAGACCGCAACGCCTCATCCAGATCCCCGCCTTCAGACATGGCTTCGTCATTTGCGATCTGGGTCAAACGCATTGTGTACCAGGCCGTTACGCCGCCTTCTGGCGGATTTGAGAACCGCGGAAATTGAGGATCCCGTGCCTTGTCGCCCTTCCAGGTATTCGGCAAGTCAGGATCAACAATCAAGGCGCGGGCGAGGCCTACAACATCGACGGTTCCGCTTGAAACAGCTTCTTCGGCCTGCGCGAGGGTTTTGAAACCGCCTGTGAGCATCAGTGGCTTGGTGGTTTCCTTGCGGGCAGCGCGCGCAAAATCGATAAAATACGGCCCCTTGCCGCCACTGTCGGAGGCTGATTTTGCGCCCGGAAAATAGGTCCCGCCGCTGATGTCGATCAGATCGATGCTGGTCTTCTCGAGGGCTCTGACGACAGCCAGGGCGTCCGCCTCCTGAAATCCGCCTTCCAGCTGATCGGACGAGTTGAGCTTCACGGCGACCGGAAAACCAGGTCCGACGGCAGTCCGGACAGCGTCGATACACTCCAGCAGAAGCTTCATGCGGTGAGAGACAGCGCCACCATAGTCATCCGTTCGCCGGTTGAAGAGCGGGGATAGAAACTGGCTGAGCAGGAACCCATGAGCGGCATGGATCTGGACGCCGCCGAAATTCGCCTTCTGAGCCAGGCGCGCAGTCGCAGCATATTGCGCTGGCAAAGCCCTGATTTCCTCAAGACTCAGTTCAGCGCAGGTGAGACCGGGCAGGTTCAGGCCGCTCGGCCCCTTTGGCTGACTGATCGGGGGATAGGCCATGGCGCCGGCCTGGCCCAACTGTGGCCAGAGCTGCATCCCGTCGCCTGCGCCGTGCTCCGCCAACTCGGCAAATCGTTCAAGCTTGGCGTTGCTGTCGAGAACAAGATTTCCCGGTTTTTCGGCAAAGCCGGGATCGACTTGAACCTCGCCGATAATGGAGAGCCCGACGCCACCTTCGGCCCAGCGTTTGTAAAGCCGCGCCTGGGCGCTGGTTGGATGTCCGGTTCCGTCGCCGAGGGAATCCGACATCGCGGACTTTGCAATCCGGTTCTTCAAGGTCAGGCCGCACGGCAGCGTCAATGGGTCAAAAAGCGGATTATGGCGACTGCCATCTGCTGGATTGCTCAAAAGTCACGGTCCCCAATGGTTCGGCAAGATAGCTTGAAAAGGCAGTCAGGTTGGTCGGGCACGCCAGTCAGCGTGTCGCTTTTCCGTCTTCCATGCGAGGCTGGCTGCGACATCAAGCAAAGTCAATTGCGACCGGCAGCGACTGAGGCGCAAACCAGGCAGGTGGTCACTGCAGGGTGACGGTCCTCAGAGCCGTTTCAGGGAATAGGACTTGAGCCGCTCGGGCTGGGAGCCGTCATTCGTGATGTTGGTGACGAAAGCGTCGAGGTTCTCGCCAATCTTCCGGACATCAATGATCTTGCTGCTGAGAAAACCGATGAGCAGGACCCGGAGCCCACCTCCATCGCGAAGCTCTGCCTTGGTCCAGCCCCACTTGCAATCGCGGGGCGTGCATTTCGTGAAAGCCCGAATGCGCGCGAACACCTGGTCATCCTGGCATTTCGTCTCGACTTCGAGGCGGATCAGTTCTTTGGCTGCAGCGTCGGGATTGACCCAGATGCCATGTTCCGGCAACGGGCAATAGATCCGGGCTTCAGCGGAAGCGCCGAACAGGAAAAAAGCGGAAATGAAAGGCAGAAGAACAGCCAGCAAGCGCACGATCGCATCTCCTTGGCGGAGAGCCTGTTCTCAAAGCGTTAGGGAAACGTTAACGCCTGGACGATGCTGCTAGAGTGATGCTGCTTGGGGAGGGTGCGACCGGTTCCACGAAGGCGCTTGCCTCTAGCGTGGAACCCGATCGAATGTCTCACAACAGGCGCTGGGCCAGTCGGGGCACCTTAGCGCTTGGCGCGTGCGCCCGGGACCAAACCTTCGCGCTGAGCGAGCTTGCGCGCAGCCTTGCGGGCGCGGCGGACAGCTTCGCCCTTTTCGCGGGCACGCTTTTCGGATGGCTTTTCGTAGGCACGGCGTGTCTTCATTTCACGGAAGACGCCTTCACGCTGGAGCTTCTTCTTCAGAACGCGAAGGGCTTGGTCGACATTGTTGTCTCGTACGAGGACTTGCAAGTTGTCTCCTTTGTCTGTTCTTGGCCGCTCTATGAAAATGGCATCGAGGCCATAGACAAAGGGCAGCAGCTAAGGGCACGGCGCGCGAGGGGCGTGCCAGGAAGGCGCGACCCTATCAACATTTTCGCAGAATGCACCCCCCCAAAGCGCAGAAAAGGTGCCCTCTGTGCGTTTTTTTGCCCGGCTTTGCATCTATCTGCGAGGGTGGGCCTTGTCGTAGGCTTCAAGCAGGCGCGTTGCGTCGATTTCTGTATAGACCTGGGTGCTTGAGAGGCTGGCGTGGCCCAGAAGCTCCTGGATCGTACGAAGGTCGCCACCGCCGGCAAGCAAGTGGGTTGCGAAGGAATGGCGCAGCGCGTGCGGCGTGGCGCTGTCGGGCAGGCCGAGGACGCCGCGGAGCTTCTCCATCGCGAGTTGAACGGCCCTCGGATTGAGCGGCCCGCCACGCACGCCCCGAAAAAGCGGACTGTTCGCTGTGACCGCGTGAGGACAGAGCTTTAGATAAGTCTCGATCGCTTCGGTAACGACTGGCAGGATCGGCACGATCCTCTCCTTGCCGCCCTTGCCGATGATCCGCATGCTTTTTGCGCCCTTTTTCGGCGCCGTGCGGCCGGTCAGGGACAAGGCTTCGCTGATGCGCAGGCCACAACCATACAGAAGCGTTAGTACAGCCGCGTTGCGCGCTTCGACCCAGGCTTCTGTTTCCATGGCAAGGTCGCCGCTGATGACATCAGCCGCATCGCGCACGGCGACCGGCTTGGGCAGGGATCGGGCCTGGCGCGGCGGGCGAATTGCATCTGAAGCGGCCGCGTTTACTTCGCCGCGCTTTTCCAGAAACTTGAGAAAGGACCGGATGCCGGCCATGCCACGCGCCAAGGACCGGCTTTGGGCACCATCGCGCCGGCGCCGGGCCATAAAGCCTCTGAAGTCGGCTGGCTTCAGGTCGCGCAGATCGGCAAGGCGCGGAGGAGCTCCCAGATGATCGGTGAGGAAGCGCAGGAACTGACGAATGTCGCGCTCGTAGGCGATCAGGGTTTTGTCAGCCAGCCGTCTCTCGTCAGAAAGATGGTCCAGCCATTGCCTGACCCGCGCATTGAGATCAGGCGCGGCGATGACAAGGAGGGAGGTGGCTGCGGCAGATGAGGACATGCAGCCACTCTACTGCGCGCAAGTCATCGATCGGTTAATCGGTGAGCAAAACAAAACGGCCCGACAAATGCCGGGCCGCTGGTCTCGTTTGCGAGAAGATCTTTAGACGATCTTCTGGCCGGTCTTCGCCCAATCTGACAGGAAGGCTTCAAGGCCCTTCTCGGTCAGCGGGTGCTTGACCAGACCCTTGAGTGTTGCCGGCGGAACAGTCGCGACATCTGCGCCGATCAGCGCACATTCCTTGACGTGATTCGCTGTGCGGATGGAGGCGGCGAGGATTTCGGTGTCGAAGCCGTAGTTGTCGAAGATCACGCGGATTTCGCGGATCAGCTCCATGCCGTCGACGTTGATATCGTCCAGACGGCCGATGAACGGCGAGACGTAGGTGGCGCCGGCCTTGGCGGCCAGAAGCGCCTGGTTGGCGGAGAAGCAGAGGGTCACATTTGTCTTGTGGCCCTTTTCCGTCAGCGCTTTACAGGCCTTGAGGCCTTCAAGGGTAAGCGGCAGCTTGATGACGACATTGTCGGCGATCTTCACCAGTTCGGCGGCTTCGCTCATCATCCCGTCATAGTCGGTTGCAGCGACCTCTGCGGAGACATCGCCATCTGTGATCTTGCAGATCTCGGCGATGACTTCCTTGAAATCGCGGCCGGATTTGGCGATCAGTGACGGGTTGGTGGTCACGCCGTCAAGCAGGCCGGTGGCGGCCAGTTCCTGGATCTCGGCGGTCTCTGCGGTGTCGACGAAAAACTTCATGGGCTTGTGCTCCCTGGTGTGTGCCCGTTAAAGGCACGGGCCGCCGACCGTATTTCAATTGTTGAACCGGACGGCGATTGAGTCTCTGATCCCGGTCTCTTTACCGTAGGATGAGGTCCAGAAGAACCCCTGATTCGATTTGACGGGATTCTTTTTGGGGTACGTACCTCATTCGGAGGTCGACTGTCCGGGAAATCAGCGGTTTCGCCGGACCGGGACCGAGGAAGACCACTCTGTGCGACACCGCAACCGGCATTGGAAAGAAGACGCGCGTGCTGTTTGAAGACGATCCGGCGATGAAGGAAACGATTGCGAGCGTGTTGGTGCCGGTGGCCGTGCCCGGGGCTTACACCTATCGGGTTCCGCAAGGGGTCACAGTTGTGCCCGGGTCGATCGTCAAGGTGCCGCTCGGGCCCAGAGAAGTGCTCGGCGCTGTCTGGGATGGCGAGCCGGACGCCGCGATCAATCCCAAAAAACTGAAACTCATCAGCCACGTGTTTGAAAAGGCAAGGCCGCTTGATGACGAGCTGCGCCGGTTTGTCGATTGGGTGGCGAACTGGACGCTTTCGCCGCCGGGCATGGTGTTGCGCATGGTCCTGAGGTCGGAAGAGGCGCTTCAGGAAGAACCGCCGGTCCCGGGCGTGCGGAAATTGGAGGGCCGGGCCCCCGAGAGGATGACGCCTGCCCGCCAGCGTGTTCTGGAAACCATGCAGGAAGGTCTTGCCTGGACCAAGAGTGGCCTTGCCCATGCGGCCGGTGTCAGCGCTTCGGTGATTGACGGCTTGTTGCAGCAGGACGTGCTGGAGGTGGTGTCACTGCCCGCCGCGCCGCCGCCGCCCATGCCTCAGGTTGATTTTGCCGAGACGAAGCTCATGCCCGCCCAGCAGGTGGCCGCTGACGGGCTGGTCGCAAGTTTCGACCAGGGGTCGGCTGTCTCGCTGATCGATGGGGTAACCGGGTCGGGCAAAACGGAGGTTTATTTTGAGGCCATCGCAGAAGCATTGAGACGCGGCAAGCAGGCGCTGGTTCTTCTGCCCGAGATCGCACTGACAGAACAGTTCTTGCGCCGTTTCGAGCAACGCTTCGGAACCTATCCTGCCGAATGGCATTCGGAGATCACGACGAAAAAGCGGGGCAGGACCTGGCGCGGCGTCGCGAATGGGGACGTCCGCGTCGTGATAGGCGCGCGCTCGGCCCTGTTTCTGCCGTTCGTCGATCTCGGTCTAATCATCGTCGATGAAGAGCACGATGGTGCTTTCAAGCAGGACGACAGGGTTCCCTACAATGCGCGCGATATGGCCGTGGTTCGCGGCCATCTGTCCCGCTTTCCCGTGGTGCTGGCCTCCGCGACGCCCTCAGTGGAGAGCCGCGTCAATGCGGACCTTGGACGCTACACCCGGTTCGAGCTGCCCGAGCGGGCATCCGGCGCAGCTCTGCCCGAGCTTCGCGCCATCGACATGCGCAACAATGGTCCGGACAGGGGGCGTTGGATCGCGCCTGAGCTGCTGGAGGCCATGAAAGAGACCTTTGCCGATGGTGGGCAGTCGCTTCTCTTCTTGAACCGACGTGGATATGCACCCCTGACGCTGTGCCGGACCTGCGGGCATCGGTTTCAGTGTCCTCACTGCAGTGCCTGGTTGGTCGAGCACCGCTTCCAGAACCGTCTGGTCTGCCATCATTGCGGTCACTCGGAAACGGTTCCCAAGACCTGTCCGTCATGCAATGCGACCGATTCTCTCGTGGCCTGTGGGCCGGGTGTGGAAAGAATCGCCGAAGAGGTCGAAAGCCTTTTCCCTCAGGCGCGCACCCTCATCCTGTCGTCGGACCTGCCGGGGGGACCGGAGCGTTTGCGCCGGGAGATGAAGGTCGTTGAAGAGGGAGGGGCAGATATTGTCATTGGCACACAGCTTGTCGCCAAGGGGCACAACTTCCCGAAAATGAAACTGGTCGGGGTGATCGATGCGGATCTGGGGCTCGCCCATGGCGATCCTCGTGCAGCGGAAAAGACCTTCCAGCTCCTAGCGCAGGTTACGGGGCGCGCTGGGCGCGTCACCGGCGGAGGGCGTGGCTTCCTGCAGACCTATTCGCCGGATCACCCGGTGCTGAAGGCCTTGATGTCCCAGGATCGGGACGCCTTCTACACAGCAGAAATTGAAGCACGCAGGGCTGCCGGCCTGCCGCCCTTCGGCCGTCTTGCAGCGCTTGTCATCTCAGGGCCTGAAAAGATGGCAGCGGAAGGATATGCCCGCGCGCTGGTCCGGGCCGCGCCCAACGAGGGGGCGGTCACGCTTCTGGGCCCGGCAGAGGCTGCGCTGGCAATGGTGCGCGGCCGCTATCGCTTCCGCCTGCTTCTGATCGCGCCCCGCCAGTTCGATCTCCAGGGCTATATCAGACACTGGCTGGCCAATGTGCCCAAGGCCACCAAGGGACTGAGGGTCCAGGTCGACATCGATCCGCAGCATTTTCTGTGACCGCTAGATCCATTCGGTTTCCCTCCTGCACATAAGGCTTGGCGTCAGGGGAATAGGTTGAGGCTTTGAAAGTGCTCTTTCTTCCATCGGCCTTACGCATTTCAAGACCGGCAATTCCGGCTGCCGGCGGCTGACCGATACGAAAGAAGGCATAGCCGGTTAAACGTTGAATGATCTGGGTTTTCGGGTGCCATTGGCAAAAAACACCACGGAATCCGCAAGAACCGCCTTTTGGCGAAGTTGCACACGCCGAAACCCTGTGCTAATTGAGGCGCGGCTTAGGGGGAACGGTTCTGCCGTATCACCTTGTGACCCTGAATTCACTAATTATTCCAAAGACTTGCTTCCAATACTGGTTTGCAGGGCTTCGGAATGCGTCAGAGAGCTCGGACCTGGTGACTGACAACGTATCTCTCGTATCCGGCGTGGCTAAGCGTTATGCGTCCGCCCTCCTCGACTTGGCCGAGGAAACTGGTGTGACCGCCGATGTGGAGCGCGATCTTGGCAACTTCGAGGGCTTCCTCGCAGAAAGCTCTGATCTCGACCGCCTCGTGAAAAGCCCCGCTTTCAGTGCTGAAGAGCAGCTTAATGCGCTCACGGCACTTCTCGACAAGGCCCAGATCTCTGGCCTTGCCGGCAACTTCGTGAAGCTGGCGGCCCGCAACCGGCGCCTCTTCGTGCTCCCTGACATGATCAAGGCCTTCCGGGTCCTGCTGGCTGAAAAGCGCGGCGAGGAAACGGCTGAGGTCGTCTCGGCAGCTGAGCTGTCTGATGATCAGGTTACTGCCCTGAAAGAAGCGCTCTCGGCGTCTTCGGGCAAGTCCGTAAATATCTCGGCGAAGGTTGATCCTGCTCTGATCGGTGGCCTTGTGGTCAAGGTCGGTTCCCGCATGATCGATACGTCGCTGCGTACCAAACTCAATTCCCTCAAGTTCGCGATGAAAGAGGTCGGCTGATGGATATTCGGGCCGCGGAAATTTCCGCTATCCTCAAGGACCAGATCAAGAGCTTCGGCCAGGAAGCCGAAGTTTCTGAAGTTGGTCAGGTGCTGTCCGTCGGTGACGGTATTGCTCGTGTGTATGGTCTGGACAAGGTTCAGGCTGGTGAAATGGTCGAGTTCCCGGGCGGCGTCCGGGGCATGGCTCTGAACCTGGAAAGCGACAACGTTGGTGTCGTTATCTTCGGTTCTGACCGCGGCATCAAAGAAGGTGACACGGTCAAGCGGACCGGCGCCATCGTTGAAGTTCCGGTCGGCAAGGCTCTGCTTGGCCGCGTCGTCGATCCGCTCGGCAACCCGCTGGACGGCAAGGGCCCGATCGAGGCAACCGAAAAGCGCCGCGTGGACGTCAAGGCTCCCGGCATTCTGCCGCGTAAGTCTGTTCACGAGCCGATGCAGACCGGCCTCAAGGCAATTGATGCGCTGATCCCGGTTGGTCGTGGACAGCGTGAGCTTGTCATTGGTGACCGTCAGACCGGTAAGACCGCGATCATCCTCGACACCTTCCTGAACCAGAAGCCTCTGCATGCAGGCGACGACGAAGATGCAAAGCTGTACTGCATCTACGTTGCTGTCGGTCAGAAGCGCTCCACGGTCGCTCAGTTCGTGAAGACCCTGGAAGACGCTGGCGCGCTGGAATACTCCATCGTCATCGCCGCAACCGCATCGGACGCAGCACCGCTGCAGTTCCTGGCGCCGTTTGCCGGCTGTGCGATGGGCGAATTCTTCCGCGACAACTCCATGCATGCCGTGATCGGTTATGACGATCTGACCAAGCAGGCCGTGGCCTACCGTCAGATGTCCCTGCTGCTTCGTCGTCCGCCAGGACGTGAAGCTTTCCCTGGTGACGTTTTCTACCTTCACTCCCGTCTGCTCGAGCGTGCAGCGAAGCTGAACGAAGACAACGGTTCCGGTTCCCTGACCGCTCTGCCGGTCATCGAAACCCAGGGCAACGACGTTTCCGCGTTCATTCCGACCAACGTGATCTCGATCACCGATGGTCAGATCTTCCTTGAAACCGATCTGTTCTACCAGGGCATCCGCCCGGCCGTGAACGTTGGTCTCTCGGTTTCCCGCGTGGGCTCTTCCGCTCAGATCAAGGCGATGAAGCAGGTTGCTGGTCCGATTAAGGGTGAACTTGCCCAGTATCGTGAAATGGCCGCTTTCGCCCAGTTCGGTTCCGACCTTGATGCCACGACCCAGCGCCTGCTGAACCGTGGTGCGCGTCTGACCGAGCTGCTGAAGCAGCCTCAGTTCTCGCCGCTCAAGACGGAAGAACAGGTCGCGGTCATTTACGCTGGCGTGAACGGCTACCTCGACAACATTGCGGTTGATCGTGTCGGTGACTTCGAAGAAGGCCTGCTGCTCTTCATGCGCGGCGAGCACAAGGAACTCCTGGACGCGATCTGGGAAAAGAAGGCGCTTGACGCTGATCTGACGGAAAAGCTCAAGGCTGCGCTCGACGCGTTCGCCAAGAACTTCGCCTGATCACGCAACCGGGATAAGGAGCAGGGGCGGCCATGCCGAGCCTGAAGGACTTACGAAACCGCATCGCTTCCGTGAAGGCGACGCAGAAAATCACCAAGGCCATGCAAATGGTGGCCGCGGCGAAACTGCGTCGTGCTCAGGAAGCTGCGGAGGCTGCACGGCCCTATGCGGAACGCATGGAGCAGGTGCTTGCCAATCTGGCGGTTGCTTTTGAAGGCCGCGATGACGCCCCGAAGCTGATGTCCGGTACAGGCAAGGATCAGGTCCATCTCCTGGTTGTTGCCACGGCGGAACGCGGTCTTTGCGGCGGCTTCAACTCGAACATTGCAAAGCTCGCACGCGACAAGGCGCGCAGCCTCATTGCTGAAGGCAAGACGGTGAAAATCCTTTGCGTCGGCAAGAAGGGCTTCGATGCCATCAAGCGCGAGCTTGGCCAATACGTCATCAAGACGATTGAGCTGCGCGGTATGAAGAATGTTGCATTCTCCAATGCGGACGAGATCGGCGCCGAGTTGCTGTCGATGTATGCCGACGGCGAATTCGATATCTGCACACTGTTCTACTCCAAGTTCGAATCTGTGATTGCGCAGGTTCCGACTGCTCAGCAGCTGATCCCGGCAGACCTGCCGACTGATGCTGCTGGCGGCGAAGGCGGAGCAGCAGCTGTCTATGAGTATGAGCCGGATGAGGCAGAGATCCTTGAGGATCTGCTTCCGCGCAACATCTCCGTTCAGGTCTTCCGGGCGCTGCTTGAAAACGCAGCTTCGGAGCAGGGTGCCCGTATGTCCGCGATGGACAACGCGACACGCAACGCTGGCGATATGATCGACAAATTGACGATCAGCTATAACCGTCAGCGCCAGGCACAGATCACGACGGAATTGATTGAAATTATCTCGGGCGCTGAAGCGCTCTGATCGGATCGAGGATTAGGGATATGGCTGACAAAAAGGTCGGACGGATCACCCAGGTCATCGGCGCCGTTGTCGACGTCAAGTTCGATGACCACCTGCCGCTGATCCTGAACGCTCTTGAAGCAGACAACCAGGGCACCCGTCTTGTGCTCGAAGTTGCTCAGCACCTGGGCGAAAACACGGTACGCACCATCGCGATGGACTCCACCGAGGGTCTGGTTCGCGGCCAGGAAGTTGTCGACACGGGCTCAGCTATTGAGGTTCCCGTTGGCGATGGCACCCTGGGCCGGATCATGAACGTGATCGGCGAGCCGGTTGATGAAGGCGGAGAGATCAAGCACGACGCCAAGCGTGCGATCCACCAGGAAGCTCCGGAATTCATCGAGCAGTCCACCGAAGCTGAAATCCTTGTGACGGGCATCAAGGTCGTTGACCTTCTCGCGCCTTATGCAAAGGGTGGTAAGATCGGCCTGTTCGGCGGCGCCGGCGTTGGCAAGACCGTTCTGATCATGGAACTGATCAACAACATCGCTAAGGCGCACGGCGGTTACTCCGTTTTCGCCGGTGTTGGTGAGCGGACCCGTGAAGGTAACGATCTTTACTGGGAAATGATCGAATCCGGCGTGAACAAGGAAGGCGGCGGAGAAGGCTCCAAGGCAGCCCTGGTTTACGGCCAGATGAACGAGCCTCCCGGAGCCCGTGCCCGTGTTGCGCTGACCGGTCTGACCATCGCTGAAGATTTCCGCGACAAGGGCCAGGACGTTCTGTTCTTCGTGGACAACATCTTCCGCTTTACCCAGGCTGGTTCCGAAGTGTCCGCACTTCTCGGCCGTATCCCGTCTGCTGTGGGCTATCAGCCGACACTGGCCACCGACATGGGCGCCATGCAGGAGCGGATCACGACCACGCACAAGGGTTCGATCACGTCTGTTCAGGCCGTTTACGTGCCTGCCGATGACTTGACCGATCCGGCGCCTGCTTCGACCTTTGCTCACTTGGATGCAACGACGGTTCTGAACCGCTCGATCGCGGAAAAGGGCATCTACCCGGCTGTGGATCCGCTCGACTCCACGTCCCGTATGCTCAGCGCCAACATCATCGGCGAAGAACACTACAATACGGCCCGTGCGGTTCAGGTGACCCTGCAGCGTTACAAGGCGCTCCAGGACATCATCGCCATCCTCGGCATGGACGAGCTGTCCGAAGAAGATAAGCTGACCGTGGCACGTGCTCGTAAGATCGAGCGCTTCCTGTCCCAACCGTTCTTCGTTGCTGAAGTCTTCACTGGTTCTCCGGGCAAGCTCGTTGCTCTGGAAGACACCATCAAGGGCTTCAAGGGCCTCGTCGACGGCGAGTACGATCATCTTCCAGAAGCTGCCTTCTACATGGTCGGCTCTATGGACGAAGCGATCGAAAAGGCTCAGAAGCTGGCTGCGGAAGCTGCCTAACGTTCTTTCGGACCGGGCGCAGACACTGTGCCCGGTTCAGCCGCTTTGATGGCCATTTTGGCTGTCGACTAAACAAGACTGACAAGGAAGACGCCAAATGGCTGACTTATTCCAGTTCGAGTTGGTCTCGCCGGAGCGCCAGCTCCTGTCCGAACAGGTTCTTGAGGTCATCGTGCCGGGAACCGAAGGCGAGTTTGGCGTTCTGAAGAACCACAGCCCGTTCATGTCCACCATCAAGCCGGGCATCCTGAAAGTCCGCAAGGAAGGTGGCACGTTGGACGAGTATTTCGTACGCGGCGGGTTTGCCGATGTTGCGAACACGGGTCTGACCATCCTTGCCGAACAGGCAACGCCAGTGTCCGAAATCAGTGCCGATGATCTGGCAACCCAGATCAAGAACGCTGAAGAAGACGTTGCCGACGCCAAGGGTGACGATGCGAAGCAGAAGGCAGAGCAGGCGCTCTCTCACCTGCGTGACGTTGCCGAGGCTCTCAAGGCCGCCTGATCCGGCTGACAAATTCCTCCCTCTTGAGGGACTTGAAAACGCGGCCCTCGGGTCGCGTTTTTTTATGGCGCGCCGGGCAAGAAAAAACCCGGCCGGAGCCGGGTTTGAAATGTCGGAGCTGCGTCTGCCGCAACTGATCAGGCAGCGATGCGCTTGAACGAGGTGTTCATGCCACCACCACGGTTCCGGCGGCGCTCTTCCGGCGGAATGTAGACGATCGAACGGTGGTCATCGCAATAGGAAACGCCCGGCTCGACACGGTTGGAGCACGGAAACGTATAGCTACCGGAATCGCCTTCTGCCCATTTGCAGCATCCTGGACGCGGGAGGCTCAAGTCACTCATTGGATTTTCCTCTTTTATAGTTCTATAGACGCGACAAAGGCGCTCGAGCATCCAGAACCTGGATCCGAACAGCGAGTGTCGTTTAACGGATGTACGCCCTGCTCGGGACAATGAATGACCGGACTCTAAGAGCCCTGAGAGCAAACGCAGGAGATAGATAAGTCCGGCGTCACAAAAATGCAATACGAAACCGCACATGGGAGGCCTGCAAATTGCGCATAACTACTTGGGTAGTTAAGATGCGCTCCCACAACTGCGCTGATTTGTCTTTATTCTTGTTATTTTTCAATCGTATTTACGATTTGTTTACAGGATCGGGAGCCTGGCGATACGAAGCAAGTGCTTCCGGTGTGTCCAAATCAATCCGTGCAGCGTCGCCGATGTCGATCTCGCGGAGCAGGTGGTTGTTCTCGGCAATGATATGCCGCGCGCCGATATCGCCGTGCAGTTTCATGAGATCCGGGAAGAAACGTTTGTCCCACAGGACGGGATTGCCCCTTTTCCCACTGGCACTCGCGGCCACAATCAAAGTCGATGGATCATCAGTATAGGCCGCGATCATGTTCTGGATAATCTGGGAATCGATACCAGGCATGTCGCCAAGGAGAATGATGGCGGCATCGATGTCCGGCGCGAGCGCCGCGACACCAGCCCGGATGGATCCGGCCATCCCGTCTGCATAATCGGGATTATGCGTGAGTGTGACGTCCATTTCGTCGAGGCATTTGGCAATCGCGTGCGCCATGTGGCCCGTAATCACAACCGTTTGGTCAATGCCCGCCCGGGACGCCGCTCCCGCCGCATGAGCCACCAGCGGCAATCCGTTGACGGTCTCAAGGAGCTTGTTGCGCGGTCCCATGCGGCTTGATTTGCCCGCAGCAAGAACAATCGCGCCAACTTTCGGGCTCTTGCTGTGTTCCGTCTTCTCCCGTGGCTGGGGACGTGATCCGATTTCCATCAGCAAACCTCCAACGCCAAGCCCGGAAATGTCTTCTGGGCGAACCACGATCCCCGCAAGAAGCCGATCGAGGATCCAGTCGAAACCGTTTTCCTTCGGGCTGCGCGCGCACCCGGGAGCCCCGATCACCGGCACGCCCTGATAGTCCCCAAGGAGCAGCAGATTGCCCGGATCTACCGGCATTCCGAAATAGGTCACGCTTCCTCCGGCCTCCTCGATGGCCCGCGGAAGGACGTCCTGCCGGTCCACAACCGCGGACGCACCGAAGAGAACGAGCAGATCCGCACCACTTGCCTGCAGACGGTTCATGGCCTCGGCGACGGCCTCGGCAGTGTGCGCAACCCGTTCCTCGCCAATAATCTGGCTGTTGCTCGCACTTAGCCGGTGCTCCAGGACCCGTCGGGTTTTATCCATGGTTGCGGGCTTCAGGTGGTCCAGTTTGGTCGCAACCAGCCCGATCTTCCGGCTCCCGAAGGGAGCTATTCGCAGCCCGCCGCGGATGGTTGCCTCCGCCTGCGCAATGAGATCGCCTGGCACTGCGAAGGGGATGATCTTTGCAGTGGCGACCATGCGGCCCTCAGCGACCTTCTCATAGGCCGGGAGCGTGGCGATGGTGATGGCCGGGTCGATCCGGTTCATCTGATTGATCGCAGATGCGTCGACGATCAGGAGCCCGCTCGCCTCCGCATGAAGATTGACCCGGCCGGTGAAGGGCGTGTCACTCGACAGGTGGCCGCCGTTACAGGCCGCGGCGATGCGCGCGGCGGCTACATCCTCACCGACATCGTCAGGCGAAAGCTGCGCGACAACGATCTCCTCAACGCCGGCAGCTGTCAGCGCGGCAACGTCCTGAGCATCCAGCACACGCCCCTTCTTGTAGGTCGCCGACGGCAGTTTGGTGCTATGTGCGAGAATGCAGCCGATGGCATCGCGCGTCGGGACGGGCCCAAAGATCATTGGAGGCCACCTGCCTCCTTGCGCAACGCGAAGATGATGTTGGCCAGAACGGCAACCGCAATTTCCGCCGGAGACGCCGCACCGATATCAAGGCCAATCGGAGCGTCGATGCGGCCGATCTGCGCATCGCTGAGACCAGCTGCCTTGAACCGTTCGACGCGTTTGCCGTGGGTCTTCCAGCTGCCAAGGGCGCCGACATAGAAACACTCGGATTTCAGTGCCTCGATCAGGGGAATGTCGTCGATCTTCGGGTCATGGGTGACGGCGGCGACCGCGGTATAGGGGTCAAGTGGTGTGCTCTTGAGAACATCCTCCGGCCATTCGGCCTTGAGGGTTCCGCCGGGAAAACGCTCTTCCGTGGCAAAGGCGGTGCGCGGATCGACAACGGTTACATCAAACCCGGCGATTTCCGCCATGGGCACCAGTGCCTGGGAAATATGAACGGCGCCGATGATCACAAGCCGTGGCGGCGGAACATTGACGGTCAGAAAGGCCGAAGTGCCGTCATCCAACTCAACCATTCCTGATTTGCCGGAGCGAAAACGGCGCTGGAGCTCTTCGTGCAACGGATCGGCAGAAGTATCAGCGCTCCGCAGGATCAGGCGTTGGGCACCTGTGCCGATGTCGGTCACCAGGACGGCGGCCCGCCGCTCGGAACGTTCCTTGTTGAGGGCGGTGAGAAGGGAAAAATCCATCAGAAGACCTTCATGCAGACGGCAATTTCAGGCGGCGGAAGGTCCGACCGGTTCGACATAGACGCGGATGCGCCCTCCGCAGGACAGGCCCACCTGCCAGGCGGTTTCATCTGCGACCCCAAATTCAAGCACTGTCGGCTTTCCGCTATCGATGACGTCGATGGCTTCGGAAACAACAGCACCCTCAACGCAGCCGCCGGATACGGATCCCTCGAAGTTTCCCTGATCGTCGATCACGAGGTGGGAGCCGACGGGCCTTGGCGCCGAGCCCCAGGTTTCAACAACGGTTGCCAAGGCGACATTCCGCCCGGAGGCCTTCCAGTCTTCTGCTGTCGCCAGAATATCCAGTGGCGTCGTCGTGCTGTCAGAAGTCATGCGTGGCCTCCTCTCCATTGCCTGATGAATATAAGCAGAACTGACGGGCAAGGAAGACATCCGCGCACAAATTAAAATGGCGCGCCCGGTGCTGGCGCGCCATTTGAGACGGCAAAGCGTTATGTCACTGGTCTATTCGGCGGCAGCACGCAGGGCAGGGGCAGCCGCCAGAACAGAGCCGTCGACATGCTCTTCGAAGGTTTCGAAGTTGTCGATAAACATCTGCACGAGTTTTGCGGCCTGAACGTCATAGGCGTTCTTGTCCGCCCATGTGCTGCGCGGATCGAGGATCGCACTGTCGACACCCTCGACGCTCATGGGAACGGCGAAACCGAAGTTTGCATCCGTGCGGAATTCGGCGGACTTCAGAGACCCGTCGAGAGCGGCGCGCAACAACGAGCGGGTCGCCTTGATGGGCATACGCTCGCCGACGCCATAAGCACCACCGGTCCAGCCTGTGTTGACCAGCCAGCAGTCGACATTGTGCTCCGCGATCAGGTCACGCAGCAGATTGCCATATTCTGACGGATGCCGGGGAATGAACGGCGCGCCGAAGCAGGTCGAGAATGTCGCTTGCGGTTCGGTTACACCCTTTTCGGTTCCAGCAACTTTGGCCGTATAGCCAGACAGGAAGTGGTACATCGCTTCGGCTGGCGTCAGCTTGGCAATCGGAGGCATGACCCCGAATGCATCAGCCGTCAGCATGATGATCGTCTGCGGCTTCGGTGCCGTTCCTGTGTCGCTGGCGTTGGAGATGAAGTGGATCGGGTAGGCTGCGCGGGTGTTTTCCGTCTTCGAGCCGTCATTGAAATCGGGAACCCGGTTGTCGTCGAGAACGACATTTTCCAGAACGGTTCCGAACCTTTGCGTTGTCGAGAAAATCTCGGGCTCTGCCTCGGCCGACAACTTGATCGTCTTGGCGTAGCAGCCACCTTCGAAGTTGAAGATGCCCGTCTTGCCCCAACCATGCTCGTCATCACCGATCAGTGTGCGCGAGGGATCTGCCGAAAGGGTGGTCTTGCCTGTGCCAGACAGGCCGAAGAAGACCGCCGTGTCGCCAGCATCGCCGACATTCGCGGAGCAATGCATCGACATAACGCCCTGCGGCGGCAGCAGGTAGTTCAGGAAAGTGAAGACCGATTTTTTCATCTCGCCTGCGTAGGAAGTACCGCCGATCAGAACGATCTTGCGGCTCAGGTCGCAGGCAATCACTGTCTCGCTGCGGCAGCCGTGGCGGGCTGGATCCGCCTTGAAGCTCGGCAGGTCGATGATGGTCATGTCTGGAGAGAAGGTCGCCAATTCGTCGGCGCCCGGACGCAGCAGCATGTTGCGGATGAACAAGGAGTGCCAAGCGTATTCAGTGAAGACGCGCACTGGCAGCTGATAGGCTTTTTCGGCGCCGCCATAAAGGTCTTGCGCGAAGAGATCCATGCCTTCGGCGTGCTTGCGAAAGTCCGACAGGAGCACTTCGAAATGCTCCGGGCTCATCTCGGCATTGTTGTCCCACCAGACCGTGTCGGAGGTCTGGGCGTCGCGGACAACGAACTTGTCTTTCGGTGAGCGGCCAGTGTGGATGCCCGTGTCGGCGACCAATGGACCATTGGCGGCGATCTCCGCCTCGCCTCGAGAGATCGCATACTCGTAAAGTGCAGGTTCGCTCTGGTTCCAATAGACGGACGTCAGACCTGTCAGTCCGAAAGTCTCGACACCGTTGGCGGCGTTCCTAACACCTACTTCTTTCATGATCCCGCGGTCCTTGTGATCTTGAGGGTCCCAAACACTGATACGGCGTAATGTCACGCTGCGGTATCCGTTGGAGGTCGGAACCTAGTAGATCAAGGTAATTCCAACAAGCCAGACAAAGGATCGATTTCAATATTCAATCGATTAAATAGAGATTGCGTCGATTTGTTAATTAATTCGGATGTCAAATTAATGAGGTTGCTAGAGCTTCTATTCAATGAGCGGCGTCGAATGCTGCGAGGCCTCAGCCGTTGCGCGTTAAGTATTTCGATAAATCTTCCATAAATTTCGAATGAGCCCTCAAAACGAAAGAAGTGAAACCGGCTCCCTGTGAGTAGACTGGCAGTTCCAAAACCATTCGAAGCCGGATTGCCGTCGCATTGCCTGCTAAATCTGTCGGCATGACTGGAACCTTGGCGGCAAAGTGCCCACCTGCGGGGGACGCCACATGGACAGCGCCTTAATTTCCGCGCATTTTCCGAGGCATAGGCTAAGATCAGCAATTAAGAACACTGCCTGTCATGCAGACCGACGGGCAGATTTACAAAGGAACCTGGACCCGCTCATGCCGACTATTGCGTTGGTCGACGACGACCGTAACATTCTGACTTCGGTTTCTATTGCGCTGGAATCGGAAGGCTATCGAGTACAGACCTATACCGACGGCACGTCGGCGCTGGATGGGCTTCAGAGCGATCCGCCTGAACTGGCAATCTTCGATATCAAGATGCCGCGTATGGATGGCATGGAGTTGTTGCGCCGTCTCCGTCAGACCAGTGATATCCCGGTGATTTTCCTCACCTCGAAGGATGACGAGATCGATGAGTTGTTCGGGCTCAAGATGGGCGCCGACGACTTTATCCGCAAACCTTTCTCTCAACGCCTTCTTGTGGAGCGGGTAAGAGCCGTTCTGCGCCGTGCTCAGCCCAAGGATGCGTCAGCGCCACGTGAAGACGCCGACAAGCTGCTCGAACGTGGCCAGTTGCTGATGGATCAGGAGCGCCACACCTGCACCTGGAACAACAAGCCGGTCACGCTGACGGTCACGGAGTTCCTCATTCTGTCTGCCCTGGCGCAACGCCCGGGCGTCGTCAAGAGCCGCAACGCGCTCATGGATGCAGCCTATGACGACCAGGTCTATGTAGATGACCGAACCATCGACAGCCACATCAAAAGACTGCGCAAGAAGTTCAAGGTTGTTGACGACGACTTCGACATGATCGAAACCCTCTATGGTGTTGGATACAGATTCAGGGAGGTCTGAAGACCTGCCGCATGACAAATGACCGCGAGATGGCAGAAGGGTTGGAGCCCGGACAGACCGGCGTGCCCGAGCGCTCGCAATTGCGCCGGCTGGGCAACAAGCGTCTCCGGCGCCGTTTGCTTGCCCGGTTCGGCAAGATCTTCGGCACCTATTTCCTGTCGTCGCTGACCCGGCGGATCGTTGCGATCAATCTCGTCGGTCTTGTCGCGCTGGTCATCGGCATTCTCTATTTGAACCAGTTTCGTGCCGGGCTGATCGATGCCCGTGTCCAGAGTCTTCTGACACAGGGGGAAATCATCTCCGGCGCCATTGCCGCCTCCGCGACCGTCGACACCGGGGCGATCACCGTGGATCCGGAGCGTCTGCTGCAATTGCAGGCGGGCGAGAGCATTGCACCCGGCGGCGATGATCTGGACACCCTGGACTTTCCGGTCAATCCGGAGCGGGTCGGACCTGTTCTTAGGCGGCTGATTTCTCCCACGAAGACCCGGGCCCGGATTTATGATCCTGAAGGGATCCTGATCCTCGACTCCCGGCACCTTTATTCGAGCGCACAGATACTCCGGTTCGATCTGCCGCCGCCCACGGCTGAAGAAGAGGGCATGCTGAACACCCTCTGGCAGTCGATGAAGCTCTGGCTGCGGCGCGGCGATCTGCCGGTCTATCAGGAGCTTGGCGGCGGAGATGGCCGCGCCTATCCAGAAGTGGAGGCTGCCCTTGCCGGTTCGCCGGCCAGTGTGGTGCGCGTGTCCCAGCGCGGCGAGCTGATCGTTTCCGTCGCTGTGCCGATTCAGCGCTTCAGGGCGGTGCTTGGCACGCTGCTGCTCTCCACCCAGGGCGGCGATATCGATGCCATTGTGCGCGCCGAGCGCATCGCCATCGTGCGCGTCTTTCTTGTGGCAGCGACCGTCACCACGCTCTTGTCGATCCTGCTTGCCGGAACCATTGCCGGACCGGTTCGCCGGCTGGCCGCAGCGGCCGAGCGGGTGCGGAAAGGGTCCACGTCGCGGCAGGAAATCCCCGAATTTGCCGATCGCCAGGATGAGATCGGCCACCTTGCCCGCGCCTTCCGCGACATGACCAACGCGCTTTACAACAAGATCGACGCAATCGAGCAATTTGCAGCCGATGTTGCTCATGAGCTGAAAAACCCTCTGACATCGCTCAGAAGTGCTGTTGAAACCTTGCCCTTGGCAAAGAATGAGCGGTCGCGCGAGCGGCTTCTGGAGGTGATCCAGCATGACGTCCGGCGTCTTGATCGTCTGATCTCCGATATTTCGGATGCTTCTAGACTTGATGCGGAACTGGCGCGTGCCCAGGCCGAGCCCATCGATCTGGCCGTCCTTCTGCGCAACATCGCAGAAGAGGCCAACCAGCGAGCGGACGATGACAGCGCGGAAATTCTGCTGACGATTTCCGATGCTCCGGGCAACAAGACCTACCAGGTGCTTGGACACGACATTCGCCTGGGCCAGGTGTTCAGCAACCTCCTCGACAATGCCCGTTCATTCTCTGCTGAGGACGGGGCGGTGCGGATTGGCCTTTCGCGTCAGGGCAAGGACATATTGATTGTTGTCGATGATGACGGGCCGGGCATTCGGGCCGAGAACACCGACCGGATTTTTGAGCGCTTCTACACCGATCGCCCGGACGGCGAGGGCTTCGGCAACAACTCCGGCCTTGGCTTGTCGATTTCCCGGCAAATCATCGAGGCCCATGGCGGTCAGATCCAGGCGGAGAACCGCCAGGAGACCGATGCGGAAAGCGGCGAAACCAGAGTGGTTGGCGCGCGCTTCAAGATTGAGTTCCCGGCGAGCAACGCGCAATGAGCACTGCGACGGTTCACGCCGGCTGTGTTGTGATCGGCCCGCATGGTGTTCTGATCCGGGGCCTTTCCGGCAGCGGCAAGTCGGCCCTCGCCGATGCCATGATCGAGGCGGCAAGAATGCGGGGTAGCTTCTCGGCGCTGGTCAGTGATGACCGCTCCTGCCTGGAAGATCGCGGGGCCCAGGTCGTTGCCTCTGCACCTGAGCCTCTGCAAGGCCTGATCGAAGTGCGCGGTCTCGGCCTTCAGTCGGCGCCTTTTGAGCCGGAAGCGGTCGTGCGCATGGTGATCGATCTGCTGCCTGAAAAAGAGATAGAGCGCTTGCCCGTTCAGCCGCTGGCCGATGTGGTTCTTGAGGGAATTTCTGTTCCGGCTTTGCAAGTGGCCAGCGACAACACTGTAGCGGCCCTCAGCCGTGTGCGGTGGGCCTTGAGGCAGCTTTTCCCCAACGGGCCGGACTACCTGTGAGGCTTTGCGTGGAATTTTACTTGCAACTGGCGGAGTGGTTGTCGAGAGTGCAGCGAACGTGTAACGGTCGCGAAAGTGATCCCGGAAAGGCATTCAGGTCGAGCAGCTCATGATTGGACTTGTACTCGTAACCCATGGACGCCTCGCGGAGGAGTTCAAGTCAGCCCTGGAACATGTGGTTGGCCCGCAAGATCACGTTGAAACGATTTGCATCGGTCCGGATGACGATATGGAGCAGCGTCGGCAAGACATTCTGTCGGCCGTTGAGTCTGCCAACTCAGGCGATGGTGTGGTTCTGTTGACGGACATGTTCGGCGGCACACCTTCCAACCTTGCGATCTCTGTCATGGACGGAAAGTCGGTCGAGGTTGTCGCGGGTGTCAATCTCCCCATGCTGATCAAGCTGGCCAGCGTACGCTCCGATCGCTCCCTCGCGGAAGCTGTCGACGAAGCGCGGCAGGCAGGTCAGAAGTATATCTCGGTCGCAAGCCAGGTTCTGTCCGGTCAGAATTGAAGGGCAGACTGAGAAGATGACGACGGCGTCGCTGGAAAAAGATCTGACCATCGTCAATCAGCGCGGGCTGCATGCACGTGCCTCCGCGAAACTCGTAAAACTGGTCGAAACCTTTGAGGCGGACGTGAAGGTTTCCAAGGACGGCCAGACGGTCGGCGGAACCTCGATCATGGGTCTGATGATGCTGGCCGCGAGCCCGGGATGCTGCATCCATGTGGCAGTGACCGGAGCAGACGCAGACAATGCCATGACAGCAATCACAGAGCTGGTCGAAGACGGGTTCGGCGAAAGAGATTGAAGTCCGCGCGATGAGCGCTGTGAATCGCTTTTCAATCAAATCATAAAATTGAATCGTATTTGATGCAGCAATTGAAATTGAATCTCTATAGGTTCATTTTAAGAAAATGAATCTATTTCGGTACGCTGAACTCTTGTCGGCGTGTCGTGCACGGGGACGCCGATCATGAGTGAAGCACATTTTGAGCATCCCTTGATCGTCGTCATGGGGGACTTGGTCGCAAGCGAAGAGGCTGAATCTCGCCAAGAGTTACACCGTCGCTTCAATGCGGCGGTCGATGCGATCAACGCAAAATACAAAAACCAGCTGCGCTCTCCGCTGACCATCACTCTGGGAGACGAGTTTCAGGGGCTCGCGGCGGATTTTTCATCAGCTTTCGAGATCGCGCATGACATGCGCCTGACACTCTTGAAGCAGGACGTCTTCTGCCGGTTCGTTGTTGGGCAGGTCGACCTGCAAACGCCGGTCAATCCGGATCGGGCCTGGAACATGATGGCCGATGGTCTGGCGGAGGCGCGCGCGCGCCTTGAGGACAAGGCAGACCCAAACGCCTATCGATTTTCTTTCCTGGAAGATCAGCGCTGTGCTCCGCTCCTGGAGGCGATCGGCGCGTCCCTGACCGATATCGAGGAAGGCTGGACGTCAACGCAGCGTGCCTATCTGATCCCCCGGGTTCTTGACGGAGAAAGCGTAAAAGACATCGCTGCGCGCCATAATGTCAGTGCGCGAACGGTCTATAACGTGCTGGTGCTGGCGCGCTTCAATTTATACGACCGTCAAACTGAAGCGATAAGGGCATTCCTCAAAGTGGAAGGTGGGTCGGCCACAGAGAGGCAAAGTTCATGAGCACATCAGACGCGGTCTTGATCGGTGTTGGATATGCCCTCTTCGTTCCACTGATCTGGATCATTGGAAACCTCTTCACCAAATGGGTCATCGACCGCGCGGTTGATGAACTTGTGCCAACACCGAAGACGGCGCTGCCTGCTACTCAGGAAGGTGAGACATCTGTCACGCCGGTTGCCGCAATTCCCTCGGATCAACACCAAGTGCAGGGTGGAAGAGCGGACGCAGAAATGCGCGAGCTCAAGGCGGGGCGCGTCATTGGCGTTCTGGAGCGTCTGCTCATCGTGACTGGTCTCGTGTTGGGCAAGTGGGAGGTCCTGGTGGCGGTCATCGCGCTCAAGACGGTTGCGCGGTATCAGGAACTGGATACCAAGTTGAACGCCGAGTATTTCCTGATTGGCTCGCTTGCCAGTGTTCTTTGGGCGGTCGCGACCTCGGTTGCGCTGCTCCTCTATGATCAGTCCGTCGGCTTCGGACTGTTTCCGGCGGCCTTGCTGAAGTGAGCGGAAAAGCTGACCCGGAGGGTTTGGCCAGCGGATGTCTGAAAATTGAAGAATTGATATAAAGAAATCTTTATATCTTTCATTGATAGAGTCGCGACCGCGCGCTATAACACGCGCTGTTACGAATGGGAGGCGCGCTGTCTCCAAGAGGCGGCTGCGATCCTTGTGAGCGTATCCCCATCATCTGGCCTTGCGAGGTGCAAGGCGAAGCACTCAGGACGTTTTCATGAACGACTATATCGTCAAGGACATCGGGCTCGCCGATTGGGGCCGGACCGAAATCGAAATCGCCGAACACGAAATGCCGGGCCTGATGGCCTGCCGCGAGGAATTCGGCGAGAGCAAGCCGCTGAAGGGCGCTCGTATCGCCGGTTCCCTGCATATGACGATCCAGACTGCCGTTCTGATCGAGACGCTTGTCGCTCTCGGGGCAGAAGTGCGCTGGGCGTCCTGCAACATCTATTCGACACAGGATCAGGCCGCTGCTGCCATCGCGGCTTCCGGTGTTCCGGTTTTTGCCGTCAAGGGCGAAACCCTGGAAGAATACTGGGACTACGCTGACAAGATTTTTGACTTCGACGACGGCGCCAACATGATCCTGGATGATGGCGGCGATGCCACCATGTACATCCTCATCGGTGCACGCGTTGAAGCCGGTGAAACCGGCCTTCTCGACAATCCGGGATCTGAAGAAGAAGAAGTTCTCTTCGCCCAGATCAAGAAGCGCATGGCAGCAAACCCGGGCTGGTTCACAAAGCAGAAGAGCCTCATCAAGGGCGTTTCCGAAGAGACCACCACCGGCGTTCTGCGTCTTTACGAAATGCAGAAGGGCGGCCAACTGCCGTTCCCGGCGATCAACGTCAACGACAGCGTCACCAAGTCGAAATTCGACAACCGCTACGGCTGCCGTGAATCCCTGGTCGACGGCATCCGCCGTGGTACCGACGTCATGATGTCTGGCAAGGTTGCCGTTGTCTGTGGTTACGGCGATGTCGGCAAGGGCTCTGCGCAGTCTCTGGCCGGTGCCGGCGCGCGTGTGATCGTCACCGAAATCGATCCGATCTGTGCCTTGCAGGCGTCCATGGACGGCTATGAGGTCAAGACAATCGAACAGGCCCTGCCTGAAGGCGATATCTACGTCACAGCGACCGGTAACAAGGACATCATCACCTTCGACCACATGCGTGGCATGAAGGACATGGCGATCGTCTGCAACATCGGCCACTTCGACAATGAGATTCAGGTCGCGGCCCTCAAGAACACCAAATGCCGTCCGGTCAAGGACCAGGTCGACATGTATGAGTTCCCGGATGGCAAGCGCATGATCCTGCTCTCCCAGGGTCGTCTGGTGAACCTCGGCAACGCGACCGGGCACCCGAGCTTCGTCATGTCCGCCAGCTTCACCAACCAGGTTCTGGCGCAGATCGAACTCTGGTCCAAGGGCGAGCAGTACCAGAACGAAGTTTACGTTCTGCCCAAGCACCTCGACGAAAAGGTCGCGCGCCTGCACCTCGAGAAGCTTAATGTCACCCTGACTGAGCTGTCTGATGAGCAGTCCCAATATCTGGGGATTAACAAGACAGGTCCATTCAAGGCTGAACACTACAAATACTGATTTTTTCCAGCTCGATCTACTACATGTAGAATCGGAGCGGAAAACGTCCCTGCGAAAAGTGTTAACGGGATTCTTCAATTCGAGGGATCCCGTTAACTTTTCATCAAGAGACTCTTCTTCGCGATTCCCAAAAAGGTTATGGTTTTAGCGAATCAGTAGCCAAGAGGCTCAAGCTTCTGATTTGAACCGGGCACCCGGGGATGCAGGCGGCGTAAGGGGATCATGAAATGCCGGTTATCGGCTTTGACGGCGCGCGTAATGGTGCGACGTGGCGAGAAAGGATTCGGGCGACAGTCAAGCTGACCAGCGTCAGCTTTGCCGCCTTGATGATCAGCAGGGTCCCATCCAAATCTGCCGAACTTCTCGAGATTTCCGAGCAGGGCATCAACCCTGACAGCATGGTCTGGCTGGGCGCCCTGGGTGGCGTCTGCGCGTTTGCCGTGACAGCCGCAATCGCCTTTGTTCGTCAGCAGCGACAGTCCGCACGCATTGCCGATCGCCTGACGCGCGAAAATGGCGACCTCAATCTGAAACTTGATCGCCTGGAGACGATGCTCAACACGGACGAGCAACGTGTCATCGTCTGGACTGGAAATGGCGCGGTGCCTCAGGTTTGGGGTGTTCTATCTGAAGCGTCCGGCGTACCACGTGCACCGGCGCAACTGCTCGCCTTCGGTTCATGGCTCTCGGCCAAATGCGCAGCGGACCTGGAACGCAGCCTGGATACGCTTTTCAAGACCGGCGAAGCCTTCTCGACCACGCTGAAGACTGGGATCGGCTCTTACGTCGAGGCGGCAGGGCGCACCACAGGTGGCGCCGTTGTCTTGCGTCTGCGCGATCTCACCGGTGAACGTCAGATGCAGGCCGAGCTGGCTGCGCGCAACGCACGTATTTCTGGCGAACTGCACATGCTGCATGCCCTGTTGAACGCCATGCCGGCACCGGCCTGGCAGCGGGACGCAGAAGGCGCGGTAATCTGGGCCAACAAGGCCTATGCCCAAGCGGTTGAGGCTGCTGATGCTGCGTCCGCCATTCGCGATGGTGCCGCATTCCTCGACGCCGCGGCAAGCGACGCGATGATGCGTGATCGCGATGAGGATGGCTGCTTTCGCTCACGCATGCCGATCGTGGCCGCCGGCGAGCGGCGGATTTTCGAAGTCACCGATGTCTCCTCGAATGTCGGCAGCGCGGGCGTTGCCGTCGACAGCAGCGAGTTGGAGCAAGTCCGCAAGGAACTCGACCGCGCCGAGGAGTTTCACGGCAGGACGCTTGACCAGCTTCAAACCGCGGTCGCGATCTTCAGCGGCGAACGCAAGCTTCAATTCTACAATGCCGCCTTCCGACAGCTCTGGGATCTCGATCCGAGCTTTCTTGAAAGTCATCCCGAGGACGGTGCACTTCTGGATGCCCTTCGTGCGGCGCGCAAAATTCCCGAGCAGGCCGACTATCGTGGCTGGCGCAAGAAGATGCAGGAGAGCTACCAGTCTCTCGAGGCGCGCGAAAGCTGGTGGCATCTGCCCGATGGGCGCACCCTGCGGGTCATTGCCAACCCGCATCCCCACGGCGGCGTCACTTATATCTACGAGAATGTCACCGAGCAGCTGGATCTGGAGAGCCGTTACAACGCGCTCGCCCGCGTTCAGGGTGAAACCCTCGACAATCTCTCCGAGGCAGTTGCCGTGTTCGGCTCCGATGGCCGTCTGCGCCTCTGGAACCCGGCCTTTGGCCGCATCTGGGGCCTGCGCGAAGACCAGCTTGAAGGTGTGCCACACGTCAATGATGTCGTCGAAGCCTGCGCCCTTGTCGAAGATGAGCGCGTAGCATGGGAGCAGCTTTCGGGCAGCGTTACGGGCCTCGTTGACAACCGCATGCAGGCAGCCAGCCGCATGGAGCGGCATGACGGCACGGTTCTGGACTATGCCACGGTGCCGCTGCCTGACGGCGGCACGCTGGTGACATTTGTCGACGTCACGGACAGCGTCAACGTGGAACGGGCACTGGTCGAGAAGAATGAAGCGCTCGAGCAAACCGATCAGCTGAAGAACGCCTTCATTCAGCATGTGTCTTACGAGCTGCGTTCGCCACTGACCAACATCATCGGCTTCGCGCAACTCCTGTCCAATCCGAAGTTTGGCGAACTCTCCGCGAAACAGGGCGAGTACGCCGCCTACATCCGTTCCTCTTCCGCCGAACTTCTCCTGATTATTGACGATATTCTGGATCTTGCGACCCTCGATGCGGGCATCATGCAGCTCGACATTTCCGAGGTGAACGTCGCTGCTACGGTGGATGCGGCCATCGAGGGCCTGAAGGATCGCATTGCCGAGGCACGGATTTCGCTCCAGACAGATGTGCCTGCCGATATCGGGACAATGTTCGCCGACGAGAAGCGGCTTCGCCAGATCCTGTTCAACCTTATCTCGAACGCGGTGCGCTACTCCGATGAAGAGGGCACGATCAGTGTCAGCTGCAGCCGCGAAGATGAAAAGGTCGTCTTCGTTGTCGAGGACAACGGATGCGGCATTCCAGCCGATGTGATTACCCAGGTATTCAATCGCTTCGTTGGTCACGACGCCGGTTCGCGCCGCCAGGGCGCAGGGCTGGGTCTCGCGATCGTCAAGAGTTTCGTGGAGCTCCACGGTGGCAAGGTCGAGATTGAATCGTCCGAGGGCCGCGGTACGATCGTTACCTGTACATTTCCGGCCTCACCCAAGGCGACCGGCCGCATTGCCGCTGAATAGAAACTGGAGCTGCGATGTCCGCCAAGGACCTGCGCCCGATTCCCCATCCTGACTTGAGCATCGAACTCGCCAGCGAGGCGGCAACGATCGGCCTGGCGGAAGATCTCGCCGCCGTATTGCAGCCCGGTGATCTGATCTGCCTCTCCGGTGATTTGGGAGCCGGTAAGTCGACCTTGGCGCGGGCACTTCTGCGAGCACTGGCCGACGACCCTGATCTGGAGGTCCCAAGCCCGACGTTCACGCTCGTTCAGACTTATGAGCTTGCAAGGTTCGCGGTCTCGCATTTCGACCTCTATCGCCTGGAAGACCCTGAAGAACTGGACGAACTGGGTCTCGACGAGCTCCTGGAAACGGGCGCTGCGCTCGTCGAGTGGCCTGAACTCGGTGGTGAGCTTCTGCCATCAAGCCGCGTCTGGTTGCGGCTCGATGGCGAAGAGGAAGAAGGCCGAAAGGCCGTGTTCTGTTTTGAGGATACGGACTTTGGTGCGCGGCTGGAACGCTCACGCGAGATCCGCAAATTCCTGAATGACGCAGGTTGGTCCGGTTGCGAGCGCCGTCATTTGAAGGGCGATGCGTCCGCGCGCAGCTATGAGCGGGTCGGGAAGGACGGACGCACTGCCATTTTGATGAATTCGCCGGCGCTTTACTCCGAACAGGAGCTTGGCGCTGAGCTGAGCTACAGCCAGATCGTTCATCTGGCGCAGGATGTGAAGCCTTTCGTCGCCATTGGCTCCGAACTCCACCGGCGCGGCTATGGCGCTCCTGAAATCTACGCTTCGGAGACGGGTCAGGGATTGTTGCTGATTGAGGACCTCGGTGATGAGG
Organism: Roseibium polysiphoniae; assembly: GCF_014842925.1. GTDB lineage: Bacteria > Pseudomonadota > Alphaproteobacteria > Rhizobiales > Stappiaceae > Roseibium > Roseibium polysiphoniae. Next base: position 300,869 of record NZ_JACYXJ010000007.1, on the reverse strand, counting down.
GCGTCCTTGCCGATGGCAGGCCGCACCCCGGTCGCTACGAAGCGGCAACGGAGCTTCTTGCCAGGATGCATGGTGAGAGCTGGCCACGCGAGATCCCGCTTGGTGACGGATCGACCTACCAGGTCCCTGATTTCTCGCGCGCCGCGATGTTGGCCGAGGCAGACCTTTTTCTGGACTGGTATGTGCCCGAGATGACCGGAACTGCGGCCCCGGAGGAGTTGAGACGGGAGTTTCATCGGCTCTGGTCGGCGGCACTGGACGACATTGCCGACGCCCAGAAAGGCTGGGTGCTGCGCGACTATCATTCGCCGAACCTTCTCTGGCGCGCGGAACGCCAGGGCCTCGACCGCCTTGCTCTGATTGATTTCCAGGACGCGGTGATCGGCCCGGTTGCCTATGACGTTGCGTCGTTACTGCTGGATGCGCGTGTCGAGGTTCCGGAGGATCTGGAAGCTGCTCTGTTCGAGACCTATGTAGAGGCGAGGAGACAGCAGAACCTGGAGTTTGACGAGGTCGCCTTCAAGGCGGCATATGCGGTGATGGCCGCCCAGAGGGTGACGAAGATTCTCGGGATTTTCGTGCGCTTGGCGCGGCGGGATCACAAGCCGGTGTATCTTGCACATTTGCCACGCATGAATGCCTATCTTGATCGAGCGCTCGATCACCCGGTTCTGTCTGATCTCAAGCTTTGGTATGACAGAAACAGGCCTTGAATTCTCGGGGCGACAAGATTCGGAACAGGTAATGACCGCGACGACCTTCCGTCCTGAAAAGGCAATGATTCTGGCTGCGGGAATCGGCAAGCGCATGCGTCCGATCACGGCGACAACGCCCAAGCCGTTGATCGAGGTGAACGGCCAGGCGCTGATGGACCATGGCATGGACAAGCTCGTACAAGCCGGCGTGAAGACCTGCGTGGTGAATGTTCATTATTTGGCGGACCTCGTGGAGGTTCATGCACGCCGGCGGAGCGATCTCGACATCCTGATTTCAGATGAGAGGGATGAACTTCTGGAGACCGGCGGCGGCATCAAGAAGGCGCTCCCGCTGCTGGGCGACGCGCCGTTTTTCCAGCTGAACGCCGACACATCCTACTGGATTGAAGGTGTGAAGCCCAATCTTGAGCACATGATTGACGCCTGGGACGACACCCGGATGGATGCGCTCCTGCTCATCGCCGAGACGGTCAAGGCCGTCGGCTACGGTGGACGAGGCGATTTCGAGCTCGGCAAGGATGGGTCACTCCAGCGGAGACAGGAGAGAGGCGTCACGCCTTTCGCCTATGCGGGGGCTGCCATTCTGCATCCACGACTGTTTGAGGGCGCGCCGGAAGGTGCATTCTCCATGAACCGGCTGTTCGACAAGGCGATCGAGGACGGCCGTCTCTTCGGGGTTCAGATGGAAGGCATCTGGCTCCACATCGGGACGCCGGACGCGATCGGTGCGGCGGAATACGCCGTTCGCGAAAGCGCAGCCTGATCGATGGAGGCGGCAGGGCGTCCCGGCAACATCTATACGGTTCCACCTTCGGTGCCGTTTCTCAAAACGCTGGCGCGCCACCTCGTAGATGGAACCCTGTGCCCAGGGTTTCGCCCGCTCGATGATCCGCTGCTGCTGTCCACTGCAACTCTCTATCTTCCGACACGGCGCGCCGCCCGTCTCCTACCGGACATCTTTCAGGAGCTCTTTGGCGGTCGTCCGGTCCTGCTGCCGACCATCCGCCCGGTTGGTGATGTCGACGAAGACGACCAGCTGCTACGCTCCCAGATCGATGCGGAGCCCTTGCCGCCGGCCATGCCGCTTCTGGAGCGGCACCTAGCCATGACCCGGCTGGTCATGGCCTGGAAAGCAGCTCTGCGCCATGAGGTCCTTCATCTTCGTCTCGATGAGCCGCTAGGGGTCCCTGCGTCTGCTGCGGATGCCGCCTGGCTCGCAGGTGATCTGCTGACCCTTATGGATGAGATCGAGACGGAGGAAGCAGACTGGACCGAGCTTGAAGGCCTTGTGCCCGCCGATCATGCGCGCTATTGGCAGATAACGCTGGATTTCCTCAAGATCGTTCAGCAGGCTTGGCCGGCTCATCTGGCAGAGCAGGGCAAGATCGATCCCAAGGAACGGCGATCTCTTCTGATCCACCGCGAGGCAGAACGCCTCGCAGCACAGCCGCCCAAGGGACCTGTGATCGTGGCGGGCACCACCGGCTCTGTTCCAGCCACGGCAGCTCTTTTGAAGGTGGTGGCGAACCTTGAACGGGGTATCATCGTTCTTCCCGGACTGGATCTGGGGATGGATGAACGCTCCTGGGTCGCGCTCGGTGGGCGGGATGCCAAACCTGTCAAACCGGCTGCAGGACCCTGGAACGCGGCGCAGACGGTTCCCGGGCATCCGCAATACGGCCTGAAGCGCCTGCTTGAGGACCTGAAGATTGTGCGCGGCGACGTTCGGAAGCTCGAAGCCGCTTCCTCGGATGCGCTGGCAGACCGCGAACGTATTGTTTCAGAAGCCCTGCGACCCGCAGATACATCCGACGGCTGGATGGGCTTTCTGGAGACATTTGAACAACCCCGGCGGGCCGCAGCGCTAGAAGACGTCGGCCTGATTACGGCTGCGAATGAAGCCGAGGAGGCCCTTGCTGTCGCGGTTGCCTTGCGCGAAGCACTGGAGCGCGGGGAAACAGCAGCGTTGGTGTCTCCGGACCGACTGCTGGCACGGCGTGTCGCCAACGAGCTGGCGCGCTGGCACATCGAGGCCGATGACAGCGCTGGCCGGCCGCTGGATCAGACCCCGCCCGCGATCCTGGCGAGCCTCGCGGCAAGTCTTGCGCTTGATGGCTGTGATCCGATTGATCTTCTGTCACTGCTGAAACACCCGCTGGCGCGCCTTGGTCTGAAGGTGAAAGACATTCGCGCGACGGCCCGCGCGCTCGAGCGTGGGGTCCTCAGGGGCCCTAGGGCGCGTCACGGCACGGGCGGACTTCGCGAGGCCGTGCTGGCAAGCCGTGAAGCAGCGGAAACCGGCCGGACACCACCACGGTGGAAGAAGGTCCATGAGGCCGACTGGGATGCCATTCTCGATCTGGTCGATCGCCTGTCGCACGCTCTTGAGCCGCTTGAGACGCTGTCAGAGAGCACCGAGGAGGTGCCTGTCGCCGAGCTGGTCAAGGCACATGCTGATGTGCTGCACCGGATCGGCGTTGACGAGAGCGGTTCCGATGCGGAGCTTTATTCTGGTGAGACCGGCGACGCGCTGGCGCTCTTTCTCACGGGGCTGCTGGAGGCGGATGCCAGCGGTTTTGCCGTGACGCCTGGTGAATGGCCTTCGGTGTTTGCCGCCTTGATGTCAGGTTCGTCCGTGCGGCGAAAGCTGCCGGGTGATCCGCGTATCCAGATCCTGGGCCCCATGGAAGCACGGCTGCAGTCGCCGGATCTGATCATTCTCGGCGGACTGAACGAGGGTGTCTGGCCTCAGCGAACCCGCAACGATCCCTGGCTCAACCGACCGATGAAGGCGGATCTGGGACTGGATCCGCCGGAACGCCGGATCGGCGCTGCCGCGCATGATTTTGCGCAGGGCCTTGGCGCCGGTCGTGTGCTTCTGTCGCGAACAGCGCGCGCCGATGGCGCACCGACGGTGGCTTCCAGATGGCTGCAACGGCTCTTGACGTTGGCCGGTCGGGATATCGCTGACGAGATGGGCAAAAGAGGCGATCACTATCGAAGCTTGGCCGGTATGCTGGATCGCACCGAGGGAGCTGTGCGCTCTGTCGTCCGTCCCGAGCCAAAGCCACCGGTTCCGGCGCGTCCTAGGTCTTTGTCGATCACGGAAATCGAGCGCCTGGTGCGTGATCCCTATTCGATCTTTGCGCGTCACGTTCTCGACTTGCAGCCGGTTGACCCCATCGGCGGCGTTCCAGGCGCGGCGGACAAGGGCAATATCATTCATGACGCACTGGCTGAGTTCCTGGAAGGCTGGACCGGGCCCTATCACGATGCAGCCGTGGCGCAGCTGATTGAGGTTGGCGAGAAACACTTTGCGTCACTGGACGCCTTTCCGGCGGTCCGCGCCCTGTGGTGGCCACGGTTCAAGCGCATCGCCCGAGGCTTTGTTGCGTTCGAGGCAGCGCGTGCCGAGAAGGTCGAGAAGCGTTTTCTGGAAATCTCTGGTGGCGTCGAGCTTGTCTTGCCCGGTCTCGAGTTCCGGCTAAAAGGGCGGGCCGACCGCATCGATCAGATGACAGACGGCACCATTGCGGTCATTGACTACAAGACCGGTCAGGTGCCCTCGCTGAAACAGGTTGAAGCGCTTCTGGCGCCGCAGATGCCGCTGGAAGCTGCAATGATCAAGCGCCTGGGCTTCCAGGACGTCCCGGCAACTCTGCCGGTCTCCGACCTTCTCTATGTTCAGCTCAAGGGCGGAAGCGAGCCCGTAATCCCGCAGCCGCGCAATCCGAAGGACACGGAGCTGGGAGACCTTGCTGAGGACGCCTGGCAGCGCCTGGAACAGCTCATCGCCCACTATGGCGACGAAGATAACGGATATCTCTCCCGGGCGCGCGTGATGATGGAGGGCCGTACGGACGGACCCTATGATCACCTTGCGCGCGTGCAGGAATGGTCTGTCGGCGGGGAGGGAGAGGAATGAGCTTTCAGATCCCGGAAGTCACCCGTCAGAGACAGGACCGCGCGTCGAGGCCGACCGCTTCCGCCTGGGTCAGCGCCAACGCGGGGTCCGGCAAGACCTTTGTCCTGTCCCGCCGGGTGGTGCGCCTGCTGCTCGATGGCACGGATCCCTCTCGCCTGCTTTGTCTGACCTTCACCAAGGCTGCAGCGGCTGAAATGGCGACCCGTGTCTACAAGATCCTCGGCGACTGGGTGACCATGAGCGATGAAAAGCTCGCCGCAGAGATTGAGAGCATCGAGGGACGCATGCCCGACAGGGCCCGCCTGGCACTGGCCAGACGGCTCTTCGCGCGCGCGCTGGAAACCCCGGGTGGTCTGAAGATCCAGACCATTCACGGTTTCTGCGAGGCGCTGCTGCATCAGTTTCCACTGGAGGCAAATGTCGCAGGTCACTTCACCGTTCTGGACGACCGGATCGCGGGCGAATTGATGTCTGAGGCGCGGGCGTCCGTGCTGCAGAAGGCGGAGAACGATCCAGACAGCGACTTCGGGCAGGCGCTCGCGATGTTGATTTCGCTCATGCCGGATGCCACGGCCGAAAAAGCACTCGATGAGCTCATCCGCAACCGTGACGCTTTTCGCCGTTGGATCGATGACGAAGGCAGCCTGGACGCAGCGCTGGCAAACCTGGCTGCCGATCTGGGAGTGCCGGCTGGCGAAAGCCTGTCGGACCTCGACGAAAGGTTTCGTACCGACTGCCTGATCGATGAAAACGCGGCCAAGTCCTATGCCGAAGCTCTTTCCAGCGGCACGAAAACCGACGTGGGCCGTGCAAATGATCTGGTCGCTGCCTGGTCGATGCGAGATGCGGTCGCCTTCAAGGACGCCTGGCTCCCGGTCTTCCTGACCGCAAAGCTGGAAGCGCGTAAATCTCTCGCGACCAAGAAGATCGCGGAAGCGTTCCCGAATGTGGTCGAGCAGCTGGAGGCTGAACAGACACGTCTGCTGGCGCTTCTGGACCGGCGCGCGTCCTTTGTGACCTTTGAAGGCACGCGCGCGTTGCTGCGCCTCGCTTACGCGGTCATCGAGCGCTATGAGAAAGCAAAGGCACGCAAAGGCTTTCTGGATTTCGAAGATCTCGTTGTGCGAACTGCCAATCTTCTGTCCAGATCTGATGCCGCGCAGTGGGTTCAGTACAAGCTGGACCAGGGCCTGGATCATATCCTCGTCGATGAGGCCCAGGATACAAGCCCGCGCCAATGGCAGGTGGTGCGCTCGCTGGCGGAGGAGTTTTTCTCCGGTGAGGGCGCACGTGGTCAGGTCCGGACCATTTTTGCCGTGGGCGATGAAAAGCAGTCGATCTATTCATTTCAGGGCGCGGTGCCTGCCTATTTCGATGAGATGCGCAGAACCTTCGAGAGGCGCTCTGCCGAAGCTGAACGCGAATTTCATTCGGTCGATCTTCAGCTGTCGTTTCGCTCAACGCCGGATGTCCTTGGCGCGGTTGATACGGTCTTTGCCACGGCCGATGCCCACAAGGGGCTTTCGCGGGAACTCAAAGCTCCTGTTCATGAAGCCATTCGCCGCGACCCCGGCATCGTCGACCTTTGGCCGCTTGAACAGGAAGCTGAGGTTGAAGAGCCTGAAGACTGGCGCATACCTCTCGACCGGGTCGGTTCCGGTAGACCAATGCTGCGGGTCGCGCGTCGCATTGCCGAAACCATCGCGGCGTGGATGCGTGACGGAGCGGCGGGGCCTGGCGATGTGCTCGTCCTCGTGCGCAAACGTGGCCCCTTCGTCGAAGCCTTGAACCGGGAAATGAAATCCCTTGGCGTTCCGGCTGCCGGCAGTGACCGTCTCATCCTGACCGATCATATCGCGGTCAAGGATCTCGCAGCGCTTGGACGGTTCATGTTGCTGCCCGAGGATGATCTCTCCCTGGCCTGCGTATTGAAAAGCCCGCTGATCGATCTGGACGACGATGACCTGATCAGGCTTGTCGACCGTGAGAGGTTGGAGCGCCCGCGCGACGGCACGCTTTGGCAGTCTCTGGTGAAGAAGTCGGACACGAACCCGAAATGGAAACAGGCTCGGGAGCAACTCGAGCTTTGGCGATCCCGCGCGGACTTCATGCCACCTTATGAGTTCTACGCCAGACTGCTGGCAGGCGATGGCGGGCGCCAGCGGTTCCGAAGCCGGTTGGGTGTCGAGGTTGACGACGTTCTCGACGAGTTCCTCGCCCTGACGATGACCTACGAACAAGCCGGAACACCTGGCCTTGAAGGGTTTCTGGCCTGGATGGCGGCGGCCCCCACCGAGATCAAGCGGGAACTGACCAACGCCAAGGGCATGGTCCGCATCATGACCGTCCATGGATCCAAGGGGCTCGAGGCGAAGATCGTCATTCTGGTTGATCCAGGCGGGGCTCCGGTCAGCGCCATTCACGATCCGTCTTTCCTTCCGCGTGCACGGCAAAGCAATCCCCTGCTGCCGCCAGCTTTGGTCTGGCTGCCGACCAAGAACGACCGCACGCCCTGGCATGGTGAGGCGATCGATAGTCTCAGGGAAGGGCAGGAGGAAGAATATCGTCGGCTGCTCTATGTGGCTTTGACCCGCGCCGAGGACCGGTTGATCGTCTGTGGCTGGGAACCCAAGCGCGGCGCCCATGAAGCTTGCTGGTACAATCTGGTATCTGCGGCGCTCAAGCCCGGAGCGCGGGAACTGACGGACGAAACGGGGGGCGTTGTTGCCTGGCGTTGGCAGAAATCAAATGCGGCGGAAGCAAGCGCTCACGCGCCAACCGCCGGCCCTGGCCAGACTGAAGCTCAGGCAGCCTCGGCTCCCGTGATGCCGGACTGGCTGAACCAACGCGCTGCGGCCTATGTGCGCAAGCGACGCATGCAGCCTTCCAAAGCCTTCGAGGAAATGGAGGCCAAAGACGGCGTGGTACAGGTTTCCGGGTCTTCCCGGCTGGAGGCGCGACGGCAGCCGGCAGCCTGGCCGCTGGAACGCGGGCGCCTGGTGCACAGGCTTCTCGAAGTCCTGCCTGATCTGCCAGCCGCTGAACGCGAGGGGGCTGCCGAGCGTTTCGTCGCTCAATCCCTTGTGGCTGAATTTCAGCACTACAAGGATGCGCTCCTCAAAGACGTTCACGCGATCCTTAACGGCGCCGAGTTTGCCCCCTTGTTTGGCGTCAACGCGCGCGCGGAGGTGTCTGTTGTCGGCTCTCTGACGGCTGTCGACGGCAAGGCAGTTGCGGTGTCAGGACAGATCGACAGGCTTGTGGTGGAGCCGGACAGGGTTCTGATCGTCGACTACAAGACCAATCTCGTGCCTCCCGAATCCTCTGCTGCCGTCCCCCTGGAGTACCTGGTCCAGCTCAGCGTATATCGCGGTTTGTTGCTGAGCATCTATCCGGGCAGGAAGATCGAGGCTGCGCTGCTCTGGACCGCGACACCGTCCATGATGTTGATTCCGGAAGCGCTTCTCGACGATACGTTAAAGGGGCTCGCGAGCGAGGTGGGCAGCGCTTGACGGACGGGGGTTCGCTACCTACGTTCGGTCCAACGCGTCACGGTGCTTTTGTGGATTCTGTCTGCACCGGACTGAATTATGAAAGAGAAATATCATGGCTACCAACACGATCACCGATGCCACCTTTGAAAACGACGTGCTGAACTCTTCCGAGCCGGTCGTTGTGGACTTTTGGGCGGAATGGTGCGGCCCTTGTAAGATGATTGCGCCGGCGCTTGAGGAAATCTCCGAAGAGATGGCAGGTCAGGTGAAAATCACCAAGATCAACATCGATGAGAACCAGGACGCAGCCATGAAGTATGGCGTTCGCTCCATCCCGATGCTGATCCTCTTCAAGGACGGTGAGCCGATGGCAACCCAAGTGGGCGCCGCTCCAAAGGGCAAGCTTGCCGACTGGATCAAGAGCGCACTCTGATCTTCGACGAAATACAGGTCGGTTCTGTCTGAAAACGTCAGAACTGGCCTGCAAAAACTTGACGGTTCGGAGCGGGTGTGCTGAGAGCATGTCCGCCCGAATTTTATGTGAAACCAGCATTCCAACGGACCAAAAATGAGCGACGAGAACAAGACCCCTGCCGATCAGGAGCCTGAGCTTGCAACGGACGCTGGCAAACCCGCAGCTGAAGCAGACACCGCTGCCGCCGACGAGATGGCAGTTGATCCGGTTGAAGCCTTGATGGCTGAAAACGCAGAGCTCAAGGACCGGGCGCTGCGGACCATGGCTGAAATGGAAAACCTGCGCCGCCGCACCGAGAAGGAAATCAAGGATGCGCGTCAGTATGCTGTAACCGGCTTTGCACGCGACCTTCTCTCCGTTTCCGACAACCTGCGCCGCGCGCTGGACTCGCTTCCTGAGGAAGCGCGCCAGTCCGCAGACGCCGGTCTTGCCGCCCTGATCGAGGGCGTCGAGATGACCGAACGCGATCTTCTGAACCAGCTTGATAAAAATGGCGTCAAGAAGCTTGAGCCGGAAGGTCAGAAGTTTGACCCGAACTTTCACCAGGCGATGTTCGAGGTTCCGAATACGGAAGTCCCGAACAACACGGTGGTCCAGGTCGTTCAGGCCGGGTATCAGATTGGTGATCGGGTCTTGCGTCCCGCCATGGTCGGTGTTTCCAAGGGCGGGCCGAAAGAAGCCCCGGCCGCTGATGCGGCTGCGGAAGCCGGTCAGACGGTCGACAAGAGCGCCTGACACCATAAATTCATAATGAGTGCCGGAAGCCGCTCCTCGCACGTCGAGGGGCGGCTTTTTCTTCAAGGGGGTGACCATGCTGTTGCAGCTTCTCGATTATCTGGGCGTGGGCGTTTTCGCCGTTGCCGGCAGCATCGTCGCATCGAGAAAGGGCCTCGACTTTATCGCGTTCCTGTTTTTCGCCACGCTCACCGGTATCGGCGGAGGGACGCTGAGAGACCTCTTGCTCGGCGTGCCTGTGTTCTGGATCAAGTCGGACGGCTATCTCATGGTCTGCCTGGCTGTCAGCATCCTGATGTGGTTTTTTGCCCATATCGTCGAAGGTTTCAGAAAGCCCCTGCGCTGGGCGGATGCCATCGGCATGGCCGCCTACTCGGTCATGGGGGCCGCAAAGGCGCTCAGCATCGGTGATACGGCTTTTGTGGCCGTGGCGATGGGCGTGGCAACGGCGACCTTTGGCGGCGTCCTGCGCGACGTCGTTGCCGGCGAACCCTCGGCCATCGTCAAACAGGAGGTCTACGTCAGTGCGGCCTTCGCCGGCGCAGGCAGCTACGTCGTATTGAATTACGTTGGCCTGGGAAATTGGTATGCGGCAGGCATCGCTGCGCTTCTCGCACTTTGCCTGAGAGGCGGTGCGATCGAATTTGGCTGGTCACTGCCCAGCTATCCGAAGTCCAAGAAGGGGTCGTGACACCCCCTGCAACGCGATCAGGCGGCGTTGCGGCCGCTCGGTCCAGGCAGTCCAGGCTTCGTTTCGACCTGTTCCTTGAACTCGCGCAACTCATCCGCTTCGCGGTGCCACTTGTTGGCTTCCCGTCGCTTCACGCGGGCTTCCTTGCGCCATCTTCCCTGCTTGGCCCAGGCTCCGATGCCGCCAAGGACAATCCCGAGCCCGAGGCTTGCGAAAACCACCCAAAACAACGGAATGTCAGGAATCGTGAATCTCGGATCCTGCGGATCGAATGGATTGAGCGAGAGTGAGACTGGATGCCGGTTGGCAACCGACAGGGGAACCAGAATGATCGCAACTGCGATGAGGATCGCATATTTGATGAAACGGGTCACATGTGTCTCCCAAGGACTGGCCTGAAGCTCTTCGCACGGTCTGACATGAATGCCAGCCGCGCTGTTCCGACAACGACAGGAAAATTTCGAAGTCTTCCGAACCTTGTTTAGACCCTAGTCGTCCCCGTGGTCTACTCCGTCATTCAGTCGCACACGCATTTCCTTGCCGGTCTTGAAGAAGGGAACAAATTTCTCCTCGACTTCAACCTTCTGGCCGGTCCGTGGATTGCGACCGACACGAGCAGGACGGTTCTTGACCGAAAAAGCGCCAAAGCCTCTCAGCTCAACGCGATCGCCGCGCATAAGTGCTTCCGTTATTTCATCCAGTATTGCGTTGACGATATTCTCGACATCGCGCTGGTATAGATGCGGATTTTGCTCGGCAATATGTTGAACCAATTCCGACTTAATCATTGGCCGCCCCCTCGAACTGCTGAATTTTCTTTCGCCGCACCGGGAGCCTGCCAAACGGATACGAGACCGTCAAGCGTAATAGCCGGAGAAATCAGCCATTTAGCGAGGTCCAGCTCATCAATTAGTCCATTCGCGATGCCGTTGCCGAGCCCTTGGGTCATTTTGACGGACAGCGGAAGTCCGTCGTCGTCGGCCTGAACCGACCAATTCAGGATAGGCAAATCCTCGGCCACCGACTTTTCGGTCTCGAGCCAGGAAATCGCCGATTTCTCCCCGCCAATGGCGTCAATCAGGCCATTTTCCTGGGCTGCATGTCCCGAATAAATGCTGCCGTTCGCAAGCGCACGGGCCTTTGCAGGAGAGAGGTCGCGCCGTTCGGCAACAAGGCCGACGAACCAGTCATAGCTGTCCATGACGAGGGCGTTGAGCACTTCCTTCGCTTCCGGCGATGTTTCGGAATAAAAATCTGGTTCGGCCTTGAGCGGTGAGCTTTTGACTGCATCCATCTCGACGCCAACCATATCCATCAATTTGGCGATATTGCCGTATTGGAAGAGAACACCGATGGAGCCGGTGATCGAATTGTACCGGGCAACGATATGGTCTGAGGCTAGGGCGATCATGTATCCGGCCGACGCGCCGACCGTTCTGATCTCCGCAACGACGGGTTTCTTGTCGGCGAGCTCACGCAGAGCCTCATAGAGCGCCTCGCCGCCGGTCGTGCTGCCGCCAGGAGAATTGATCGAGACAATCACGCCCTTGACCGCGTTGGACTCGCCGATTTTTTCGATCAGCTTGAGTTGCTTGCGGTCTTCCAGGATGACTCCGTCGATGGCGAGCCGGGCAATATGGGAACTGCGTTTGGACATTGAGCCCAGGTCCGTCGCCGCGATGATTGCACCGATCAGCCCAACCGTGACAATAAGAAAGGTCGCGACCCGCCAGAATGTCAGTTTCCGACGCATCTTGCGTCTGTCCACCAGGACGTCTGCATCAAGGCTCATATTGTCCGCTACTCCCGGAAACGTTTAGACCGCTCGCCCATAGATAGGGTGGAACAGCCGCGAAATGCAATTCCTCATCCGGGCGAGCGGCATGGTTGCACCAAAAAACATGCGCCGCCTTTCGAGCACACGACCCTATGCTGCGGCTCGTTGTCTTGAGCGGAACACCACGATCAGGAAAATGACCGCCGAGGCCAATGAGACGATGGACCCCAGCTTGGCGAGCGTCTCGCCTTTTTCCTAAATCGCGAAGGCAATCCCGGGAGTGATCAGCCACAGACCGACGGTCGCAACACCAAAATGAATTTTCGCCAGAATGCCGTCCGCAGCCGCCGGGACCGCGTGATAATAGAGGCCGAAGAGCCCCATGGTCACCCAGCCAATCAGGTTCAGGTGAGCATGAACAGGGGCCAGTGTGTAATCATGTGTGGCCGAGAGGTGAATCCCAAAGGCCATGCCGGCGATCACATAGATCACGCCCGTAAAATAAAACCAGAATGCTATACCGCGCATTTCACTCACCCCCAACGTTATTGGTATTCCACCTGATAACGTTAGGGAGTCTCAGCCATTTTTGACAAGGTTTTTGCTGTTGGACAGCTTTAACCGATCGAGACGAGAGAAAACTCGAACGTCAGATCCTTACCTGCAAGGGGATGGTTCGCGTCGAGGACGACATTCTCTTCACCGACTTCAACGATGGAAACCGTCATCAGCTGGCCATCCGGCGTCTGAACCTGCAGCTGCGTTCCCACTTCAAGTGGAATGTCGGTTGGAAGTTGATCGCGCGGGACAGGCTGCGTCGCATTGGGATCCTTGGCGCCATAAGCTTCCTCGGAAGGAATGTTGACGGTCTTTTCCTCACCGACTGTCATGCCTGGCAAGGCTTTGTCCAGGCCCGGAATGATCTGGCCTGAGCAGACGGTGAACTGGAGCGGATCACGGCCTTCGGAACTGTCGAAAACTGTGCCGTCGGAAAGTGTGCCCTTGTAGTGGATGGCAACGCTGTCGCCCGCTTTGACTTCGGTCATGAGCGTGTCTCTCGATGCTGTCTGGCGATTTCTGGAAATCGAGTGAATGTGCGAGGCCAAGCCTGCGGCAAGTGCTCTCGAGTGTGCCCAAACCTAGCGTCTGGCGTCGAAATGTCAAAGACGCCGATCACCATGGATTGGAAGCTGCAAAATGCAAAAAAAGCCCGGCGTTGCCGCCGGGCTTTTCGTGTTTGGCTGAAAAAGGTTCAGCGAAACAGGTCTTACTCGTCGTCGCCAGCCTTGTTCATGGCAGCAGCGAGAATGTCGCCGAGAGACGCTCCGGAGTCGGAAGAACCGTACTGTGCGACAGCTTCCTTCTCTTCTGCGATTTCCAGCGCCTTGATGGACGCGGTCACGCGGCGGGTCTTCTTGTCGAACTGCGTGATACGCGCATCGAACTTTTCACCAACGGCGAAACGCTCAGGACGCTGATCAGCGCGTTCACGGGACAGATCTGCACGGCGGATGAAGGCGGTCATGTCGCTGTCTGCGATCTTGACGTTGAGGCCACCGTCGGTGACTTCGATCACTTCACAGGTCACGATCGAGTTCTTGCGGATTTCGCCAGCTGCGCCCGATTCCATCGGATCGCCACCAAGCTGCTTGATGCCGAGGGAGATACGCTCCTTGTCGACGTCCACATCGAGCACCACGGCCTTGACCATGTCGCCCTTCTTGTACTCTTCGATGACCTGTTCGCCCGGACGGTTCCAGTCGAGGTCGGAGAGGTGAACCATGCCGTCCACGTCGCCGTCGAGGCCGATGAACAGGCCGAATTCGGTCTTGTTCTTGACTTCGCCTTCGACTTCAGTGCCCTGCGGGAACTGTTCAGCGAATGCATCCCATGGGTTCTGCAGGGTCTGCTTGAGGCCCAGGGAGATGCGGCGCTTGACCGGGTCGACTTCCAGGATCATCACTTCGACTTCCTGGGAAGTGGAAACGATCTTGCCCGGATGGACGTTCTTCTTGGTCCAGGACATTTCGGAAACGTGGATCAGGCCTTCGATGCCCGGCTCCAGTTCGACGAATGCGCCGTAGTCGGTGATGTTGGTCACGCGGCCGGTGAACTTGGCTTCGACCGGGTACTTGGCTTCGATGCCATCCCACGGATCAGTTTCAAGCTGCTTCATGCCGAGGCTGATGCGATGCGTGTCCTGGTTGACGCGGATGATCTGCACCTTGACGGTCTGGCCGATGGTGAGAACTTCCGAAGGATGGTTGATGCGGCGCCACGCGATGTCGGTGACGTGCAGCAGGCCATCGATACCGCCCAGGTCGACGAACGCACCGTAATCGGTGATGTTCTTGACGACGCCTTCGACGGTCTGACCTTCTTCCAGGCTCTGGACCAGTTCCGAACGCTGTTCGGCACGGGTTTCTTCCAGAACGACACGGCGTGAGACAACGATGTTGCCGCGACGCTTGTCCATCTTGAGGATCTGGAACGGCTGCGGCGTGTGCATCAGCGGCGTTACATCGCGTACCGGACGGATGTCGACCTGCGAACGCGGCAGGAACGCAACGGCGCCATCCAGATCGACGGTGAAACCACCCTTGACCTGGTTGAAGATCTGGCCGGTGACCTTTTCGTTTGCTTCGAAAGCAACTTCCAGGCGAACCCAGCTTTCTTCGCGGCGAGCTTTTTCGCGCGACAGCACGGCTTCACCGAGCGCATTTTCAACGCGCTCAAGGTAAACTTCGACTTCGTCGCCGACGCTCATTTCGCCGTCGCGGCCCTTGGCGCCGAATTCCTTCAGCGGCACGCGGCCTTCGACCTTCAGGCCGACGTCGATGACGGCGAGGTCTTTTTCGATTGCGACAACAGTGCCCTTAACGACCGCACCTTCATACAGATCGTTCTGGGTAAATGACTCTTCGAGAAGAGCTGCAAAATCCTCGGTAGAGGGATTAAGTTCAGACATTGAAACTCCTGGTGCCTTCCTGGCAGGCCGCCGACGGGTTTGTGTTGCATTGAGGATCCTTAAATCTCCCGGGATACGCGATGCGCGCATCCTGCCACCCTCTTCGAGGATGGGCCGGCGGGGCGAGAGACGGAGGATCCTGTCTCGTCATCAAGACGCCTTAACAGATGTCTTGCCGAGTAATTCCATGTGCTCCGAAGGATCAGACATATCCGGTAAGCCGAATGACGATCCAAAACACGAAAGGGGGCACACCAAACATGGCGAACCCCAAGTGCCCGTGAAGGCCTTACGCGTTGCAGGCTTGGGAAACAATATCCACAGCTGCCTGGAACGCCGTCTCTATATCCATTTCCGTCGTGTCAAGCAAGTGTGCATCGTCTGCTTGTTTCATCGGAGCCACGGTTCTCTGACTGTCGCGTTCGTCGCGGCGTTTCAGATCCTCGAGGACAGAGGCATATTCGGCCTCCTGACCCTTGGACACCATTTCTGCCGTCCGCCGCTCGGCACGTGCCTCTGGAGAGGCGGTGACGAACAGCTTCACAGTGGCATCAGGGCACACGACGGTCCCGATATCGCGGCCATCAAGAACTGCGCCCGGAGGTGCTGCGGCAAAGTCTTTTTGCAGGCGGACAAGCTCTTCACGCAGGCCACCAAGAACCGCGATACGGGAAGCGGCTTCGCCGATCTCATGCGCTGACAAGACGGTCTTGTCCACATGGGCCAGGTCGAGATTTTGCGCGATCTCGATCGCAACGCCTTCATCTCCGAGCGGCAGACCTTTGGCCAGCAGAGCCGCTGCCACGGCGCGGTAGGTCAGGCCCGTGTCCAGATGGCGTAGCTCGAAATGTTCTGCGAGCCGACGCGCCAGGGTTCCCTTGCCTGAGGCGGCAGGTCCATCGATTGCGACAATCATGCTGCTTCACTTGGCGTTTCTTGGACTTTCGCGCCCAATTCGCTGAAGAGGGAAGTGAATGTCGGGAAGCTTGTCGCAATGACGGCGCCATCATCTGCGGTGACCGGCTTGTGGGAGGCCATGCCCAGAACGAGAAATGACATGGCAATGCGGTGGTCGAGATGGGTGACGACCGTGCCGCCACCAATATTGTTTGCACCGCCCGTGACAGTCAGGAAGTCCTCACCTTCAACGCATGGGATGCCATTTGCCTCAAGGCCCCTGGCCACAGCCGCCAGGCGGTCTGATTCTTTGACCCGCAGTTCATCAAGACCCGGCATGTGTGTCTCGCCGCTTGCAAACGCGGCGGCAACGGCCAGAACCGGATACTCGTCAATCATCGAAGGTGCACGTTTCGCAGGTACGGTGATGCCTTTGAGCTGGCTTGCCTTGACTTTGATGTCTCCGATTTCTTCCCCACCGGAATGGCGGCGGTTGACGATCTCGATATCTCCGCCCATTTCGATCAGCGTCGTTATCAGGCCGGTCCGATGTTCGTTCAAGAGGATGTTCTCGATGGTCACGTCGGAGCCGGGGACGATCAGCGCGGCAACAATCGGGAAACCGGCGGAGGACGGGTCTCCCGGGACTTCCAGGTCCTGAGGCTTGAGTTCCGGCTGGCCCTTCAGCTTGATCACCCGCTCTCCGGCATCGTTGAGCGTCACCGAAATTTCCGCGCCAAATCCGGCAAGCATCTTTTCAGTGTGATCCCGCGTAGCAATCGGTTCAATCACGGTGGTTTCGCCAGGGCAGTTGAGGCCTGCGAGCAGCACAGCGGACTTCACCTGCGCAGACGCCATAGGCACCCGGTAGGTCATTGGCAGGGGCTGTTTTGCGCCGCGGATCGAAGCCGGAAGACGGTCGCCGGATCGGGCAATCACATTGGTGCCCATTTCCCGGAGCGGATCCAGAACGCGTCCCATCGGGCGCTTGGACAGCGAGCCGTCGCCAACAAAGGTTGCGGCGATGTCGTGGGTGCCAAAGATCCCCATCGTCAAACGAACGCCCGTGCCCGCATTGCCGAAGTCGATCACGCTTTCCGGCTCCAACAGGCTGCCAAGCCCGATACCGTCGACGACGTAAAGACCGTCATCCTGCCGTTCGATCTTGGCACCAACCGCACGCATGGCGGCCGCAGTGGCCAAAACGTCTTCCGATTCCAGCAGGCCGGTCACGGTTGTCCTGCCGACGGCCAGGGCGCCGAACATCAGCGCGCGGTGGGAAATCGACTTGTCGCCGGGAACCCGGATTGTGCCGGTCAGAGGGCCGGCGGCGCGGGTTGTAAGCGGTTTGGGCGAGGAGCCATGGGACATGCGGTTCGGTTCCGGTCATTCTACTCAACAAAAAGTGCCCCTTGCTATCATGTGGATCACCGTTCGTCATCTGCCCCAATCCTTGAATTTCTGTGCGTGGCGTGCAGAAGTTTGCCGTGAACAAACTTTTTCATTGATTTGGCTTTGACAGGGGGGCGGTTCCAAGGGTATGGGGCGCCACCAAACAGAGAAGACGAAGGGTTAGCACAGTGGCAAAACCTGAACTTGGCACAAAGCGGCTGTGCACGAGCTGCGGCGCGAAGTACTACGACCTCAACCGTGATCCGATCACCTGCCCCAAATGCGGCACGATCTTTGAAGCGGTCATGACCTCACGTGCTGCGAAAGCGGCAAAGGCTAAGGAAAAGCCTGTGGAGGAAGAGGAAGAGGAAGATGAGGCAGCGCCGGAAATCGTAACGCTGGAAGAAGCCGACGCGGAAGCGGAAGGTGGCGATGACGATGTGCCGGATATCGACGGCGCCGACGTCGAGCTGGAAGAAGACGACGAAGAGGCCGACGACGTTTTCATCGAGGAAGAAGATGAAGATGACGAAGCTGTTCCGGGCATTCGCGTGGAAATCGATGACGACGCTGATCGTTAAGTGACCGGATTCAAAGGCTTTTTCAGCCTTTGAATTTATCCACAGAGCGAATTTCATTTCGTTTGAAATTCCTCTTGATCGATGCGGGCGGCGCGACTATGTTCCGCCCACATCAACGCCGGGGACCCAAGCCGGCTTTTGAGATTGGGGCCATAGCTCAGCTGGGAGAGCGCCTCGCTGGCAGCGAGGAGGTCAGCGGTTCGATCCCGCTTGGCTCCACCATTCTCTTCATATTACTTTTCCTCCGATTTGAGATCTGAACCGCGAGCAGGCTTTGCCTCTTGCGATGTACTGCAAATCGGAAACACTGTCGCTCATCGATCCAAACGACGGGCAGGGCCTTGCAGCGTTCCAATACTCCCCAACTGTGCTCACTCTTTCTGATGCTTCGCGCACGGATTCCCGCGTGAGCGGGATTGGCAGTCTCACCGGCCTGTTCCTCCTCTCTTTTCTGGCAGCTACGATCTTGCCTGCGCAGTCGGAGCTTGGCCTTGCGGGATTGATCGCGGCTGATCTTGCTCCGGTCTGGCTGTTGATCGCGGTCGCGAGCCTCGGTAACACCTTGGGGTCTGTCGTGAACTGGTTGCTTGGCCGCGGCGTCGACCGGTTTTCGTCCCGCCGCTGGTTTCCAGTGACGCCGCAGCAGCTTGACCGGGCATCCAACTGGTATCGCGGCTACGGAAAATGGAGCCTGTTGATGAGCTGGGCGCCAGTCATAGGAGACCCGCTCACGCTTGCCGCCGGAGTACTGCGTGAGCCGTTCTGGTCATTTCTGGCTCTCGTCGCCATCGCCAAGACCGTGCGCTATCTGATTGTCGCCGCGATCACGCTGGGAATTTTCTAGGCCACGGACGCAAAAAAGCCCGGGCATTGCCCGGGCTTTTCAGCAGTCTGTCGAAATGGTCTTAGGCAGCTGCGGCCGTATGCAGACGCGCCTGAACGATCTGGTGGCCCTTGAGGCCGGAAACCGTCTTTGCGCCCGCGAGGATCGCGAGATCCACGAGCGGCTCCATGAGAACGACCAGCATGTAGGTCGCACCGAATGTGCTGACTGAAGCAAGGTTCGCAGCGCCAAAGCCCTGACCGTAGAAGGCCCAGAAGGCCACCCAGGCAACCACACCGCCCTGATAGGCGGTCGAGAGGGCAAGCGCCTGTCCATAGCTCAGGTCGACATAGGCGGTTTTCGCCGGAATGACCTTTTTGGCCAGCATGGCGACTGCGAAAAGCGGCACCAGAAGCGTCGTGACGTTCATGCCGTACTGCGGCAGGTCGGCGGGGGCGAAGAACACGCCCTGCAAGAGCAAGCCGCCGGCAAGGCCTAGCGCTGCGGGACCTGCGCCGAACAGCAGGAACAGGGTCGAGCCGAGAATGAAGTGCACCTCGGAAACGCCAACCGGATAATGCGGCAGAATCTGAAAGAAGCTGAAAACAAGCGCGGTTGTTAGAACGCTGCGGTTGAGAAGGCCGGTAATTCCGCCATTGTCCTGGCGATTGGTGATGGCCATCTTGGCCGCATAACCAAGGGACGCGATCGCTGTTGCGTAGCTGAGAGTGAGTTTGGCACCGTCGACGATACCCGGTTCGATATGCATTTTTTTCTCCTGTCCACACCCACCGTGGGAAGGGTTGCTAGAGGCCCGGCCGCGAGGCCGGAGTTTGTATGGCAGGTCTCCTGGCTTGCAGCTCAACGCCCGTTCCGCCTTCCCGGCGCGCTCAGCCGAGCACGCCAGTGGCTTTTGGAATGGACTTGCCGCTCACAGTTGCGGGGGCAGCCACGGTTTCGGTCCCTTTTGGGTACGCCTCACCGTGTTCCCTTTTAATCCGCCGCACCGTTTGATTGGCGGAACCATCGAACCACAATTGCGGAATCTGCACCCTCTTTGCAAGCCATTTTGCCGCCAAGGCGAAATGCTTCAGGGAATGAGCCAGTTTTGAGGTGTCACATTCGTCCGCCGGCAGGAGCGCGCGCGTCGCAAAAGTGCGTCACGCAATGTTCATATGAACGAAGCGTGGCAGTCATCCGAACGCCATAGGGTTCTGACCGTGACGCCGATGCGCGGTTTGCTATCCGGTCATTGATGGCTGGAGCTCGGGAAAAACGACGGTTTCGCTGCGGTATTTCTGCTGCTGAAATCGACAGAAAGACCGCTCCGAAATTTATATCGATGGCTGGTCTTCCATGTTCGTTTTGACTGTCGTTTAATGTTCATATGAGCGACATATAGCGTTCATATGAAAACAATACGAAACGCAGGCGTTATCACACAGGCTGTCGAGCAAGCCATTTTGGCAGCCTGGATACTCAACTGCTGACCGAGGCATTCGCCTCAATTGATGGGAGCAAACATAATGGCTTACCGTAAGACTGTCGCCAGCATCGTCGCTGCGGCCGCTATGCTCGGCACTTCTTCTGTTTCTTATGCTGCAACCGAATTCACCTGGTGGCACGCAATGGGCGGCCGCCTCGGCGAAGTCGTCAACGAAATCTCCACTGGCTACAACGCCTCCCAGGATGCGTGTAACCTGACACCGGTCTTCAAGGGCGGCTACGAAGACGCTCTGACCGCTGGTATCGCTGCGTTCCGCGCTGGCGAACAGCCGAACATCCTGCAGGTTTTTGATGCCGGTTCCGCAACCATCATCGGCGCTCCGGGCGCTGTTGTACCGGTTGAAGACCTGCTGAACGACAACGGCGTTGAGTTCAACATCGAAGACTACATTGCCGGTGTTCGCTATTTCTACGCTGACGGCGAAGGCAAGATGATCGGCATGCCGTTCAACTCCTCCGCTCCGATCCTCTACGTGAACGAAGACGCCATGAAAAAAGCTGGCGTTGAAGCTCCGAAGACCTACGAAGAGTTCGAAGCAATTGCTCCGAAGCTGAAAGAAGCTGGCTACGTGCCGCTCGTTCAGTCCCACCTTCCTTGGGAATTCGTCGAAAACTTCAAGTCCCGTCATGACCTTCAGTTCGCAACGAACAACAACGGTTACGACGGTGCAGAAGGCACTGAGTTGATCTTCGGTGAGCCAATCCGCAACCACTTCAAGGCTGTCAAGAAGTGGCTCGATGCTGACCTGTTCGGCTATTACGGCACCGGCTGGGGCGACAACCAGGCTCCGTTCAACGAAGGCAAGGTTGCTCTGTGGATCGGTTCTTCCGGGTCCTTCGGTGGCATCTCCAAGACCGTTGAATTCCCGTTCTCTGCAACGTTCCTGCCTTACTGGGATGCTGTTGAAGGCGCGAACAAGGCTTCCTTCATCGGTGGTGCTGCTCTCTTCGCAATGTCCGGCAAGTCGGCTGAAGAAAACAAGTGTACCGCTTCCTTCTTCGAGTACCTGACGTCTCCTGAAGTCCAGTACATGTGGCACAAAGAGACCGGCTATGTGCCGATCACCGAAGCTGCTTACGAACTGGCCAAGAAAGACGGTCACTACGACCGCACACCGGCAGCCGAAGTTGGCATTCAGCAGCTTTCTCTGGAAGGCGGCGAGTGGACCAAGGGCTACCGCATGGGCTTCTACGTTCAGGTTCGTGACGTCATGAACCGTGAACTCGGCAAGGTCATGTCCGGCGAAACCGACGTTGACAACGCATTCGACGTTATCAAGGCCGACGGCGACAAGCTTCTTGAGCGTTTTGCCAAGACCACCGGAAACTAATTTCCGAGCTTGAGATCCGATGGGGGCGCGTTGAGCGCCCCCATTCCCATGAAGCGGGCGGGTGCGATGGTGTCACAACCATGACCCGCCGCGTTCGTTCGCGGTGAGACGATGAAAAAAGTCCAGTTCCAATCACGTCTGATCCCCTATCTCCTGCTGTTACCGCAGCTCGGGATTGTCGGGGTCTTTTTCCTTTGGCCGGCAGCAGAGGCGGTGCGCTCTTCCTTTTACCTGGAAGATCCGTTCGGCTTTGGCTCGACCTTTGTCGGTTTCGACAATTTCATCGATACGGTCACTTCGACGGACTACGGGCGCGTGGCCCGGTTCACGGGCGTTTTCACATTCTTCGTAACAGCCCTTTCCCTGGGCATTGCGTTGTTGCTGGCCGTTAAGGCCGACAAGGTTCTGCGCGGTGCATCGAGCTACAAGACCCTGTTGATGTGGGTCTATGCCGTTGCGCCCCCGGTCGCCGGCCTTATCGGCATTTTGCTGTTCGACCAGCATGTCGGGCCGATCGTGGATCTGGTGGCGATGTTCGGCTGGGAAATGCAGGTGGGCGTCAGTTACTCCGACACTGCGATCGCAATGGTCGTTGCAGCGGTCTGGAAGCAGGTCCCGGTCAACTTCATCTTCTTCCTGTCAGGTCTTCAGGGGATTTCCAAATCGGTCCAGGAGGCTGCCAGCATTGACTGCCGGTCGGGCTTCCGCCGCTTTTGGACGGTCACATTCCCACTGCTCGCGCCGACCGGTTTCTTCTTGTTGATCATCAACATCACCTACGCCTTCTTCGACACCTTCGGCATCATCGACGTGATCCTCAAGACCGAGCCGGGCAACAACCCGGTGACCCTGGTCTACAAGGTTTACCTGGACGGGTTCCGCGGCAATGACCTTGGCGGTTCCTCCGCACAATCCGTCATTCTGATGGCCCTGGTGTTCATCCTGACAATCATCCAGTTCCGCCTTATCGAGCGGCGCGTTCACTACACCTGAGGAGGCGGGGATGAAACGTTTGCAAATCTGGGATCATGTGATCCTGCTTTCCGGCGTCTTCTTCATGGTTGCGCCCGTCGTGCTGGCCTTCATCACGTCAACACACGACGCGGTGACCATATACAGGTCAGGCCTCCAATTCGGATTTGGCGACCAGGGGCTGCAAGCCTATGAGGACGTCCTGTTCCGGGCTGGCGGCTTCACCAAGGAAGTCAACGGCCTGGTCATGCTGAAGAATTCGCTGATCCTTGGCCTTGGCTTTGCCATCGGCAAGATCGTGATCTCGATGCTGGCCGCCTACGCCATCGTCTACTTCCGGTTTCCGATGGCGACCTTCTGCTTCTGGATCATCTTCTCCACGCTCCTGCTGCCGCTGGAAGTTAGGATCCTGCCGTCCTACGAAATCGTTCAACAGCTCGGCATGGTCAACACCTACCAGGGGCTGATCGTCCCATTGATCGCATCGGCGACTGGCACATTCTTCTTCCGCCAGTTTTTCATGTCGGTTCCTGACGAACTGACAGAGGCAGCCCGCATCGACGGTGCGGGTCCGTGGAAGTTCTTCATCGATATCCTGGTTCCATTGTCGAAAACGATGATGGCCGCGATCTTCATCATCATGTTCGTCTATGGCTGGAACCAGTATCTCTGGCCAACGCTGATCACGACCGATGAATCGTTCTTTACCCTGGTGCGCGGGATCAAGCAGATCCTTCAGGTATGGGTCGGAGCACAGATCCCTGACTACGATCAGATCATGGCCATGGCGATCCTCGCGATGCTGCCGCCTGTCATCGTTGTGGTGATCTTCCAAAGCTGGTTTGTCAAAGGGCTCGTCGAGAGCGACAAGTGAGGTTCTAAATGTCTACGATTACTCTCGATACAGTCCGCAAGGTCTATGCCGGAGATGTGGAAGCAGTCAAAGGTGTTTCCATCGATATCGCCGACGGCGAGTTCATTGTTCTGGTCGGCCCGTCCGGCTGCGGCAAGTCCACGCTGCTGCGCATGATTGCAGGGCTTGAGGATATCACCACCGGTGAAATCAGCATCGGCGACCGCGTGGTCAACAAGGTTGATCCTGCAGATCGCGACATCGCGATGGTGTTCCAGAACTATGCGCTCTACCCGCATATGTCGGTCTATAACAACCTCGCCTATGGCCTGAAGAACAGGAACATGGACAAGGCGGAAATCGACCGCCGTGTGAAGGAAGCTGCCCGCATTCTGGAAATTGGCGACTATCTCGATCGCAAGCCGCGCGCCTTGTCCGGCGGCCAGCGCCAGCGTGTCGCCATGGGGCGCGCCATCGTGCGTGAGCCGGCCGCTTTCCTGTTTGATGAGCCGCTGTCCAACCTCGATGCCAAGCTGCGCGTTCAGATGCGCGTCGAAATCAAGCGCCTGCAGAAGGGCCTGGGCACGACGAGCGTCTATGTCACTCACGATCAGCTCGAAGCCATGACCCTGGCGGATCGTCTTGTCGTCCTCAATGGCGGCAACATCGAGCAGATCGGTGCACCGATCGACGTCTACGACAAGCCAGCGTCGACCTTTGTCGCGAGCTTTATCGGCTCGCCCGCCATGAACTTGCTCAAAGTGAAGGGCGACGAAAACGGCCTTTCTCTGGTGAGTGGCAAGGGTCTGTCGGGTGCGAATGCGTTCGGCAAGTCCGCCTATACGCTTGGTATTCGGCCCGAGCACATGAGCGTTGTGGAAGCGCCAAAGGGCGACGGAAACTCAGGCGTGGATCTGGAGATCAAGGTCAACGTTCTCGAGCCGGTCGGAGCTGAAAGCTACATCTATGGCGAGTTTGCCGAAAGCGGTGAGGAAATCGTTGTCCGTGTCGAGAGTCACTCCACCTATGAGCCTGGCCAGACGCTATTCCTGCGTGCCGAGCCAAAGGACGTGCACTTCTTCGATGCAGAAACGGGCGCTCGCATTGAGTCCTGATCGGATTTGAAGGGCAGCCTACGAGGGCGCTGCCTTTCAAGGAAAAGCCGCTCCGGGCAACCGGGGCGGCTTTTTAATTGCTGCAGAATTCTCTATCGGGTGAGCTGTTTGAGACGAAGCATTGCGGCGATCCCGAAAGCCGGGCCAAGTGCCATGATGATGAAGACTGCTTGCCAGCCAATCGCGAGCGCCAGAACCGGTGTCAGCTGGACTGTGGCGAATGTCAGGGCGAAGCCCAGCGCCGTCTGGAATGTCATCAGGCTGCCGGTCTGGTCCGGCGGGGAGTGATCGGCAACAAGCGCAGAGAACTGGGCTGAATCGGGCAGGATGGCGGCGCCCCAGATCAGAACACAGAGGATCGTCAGCCATGCAGGCCCGCCGAAGGTGATCGCGCTGGCAACTGCGCCGCAACCGCTCACAACAAGGGCGACGATTGCTATGTTTTCCTTGCCAAAGCGGTCTGCAAAAAGCCCGCCGACGACACAGGCAACACCGCCGGCTGCTATTGCGCCAAAGGCGAGCAGGCGGCCGAGGGCGATGGCCTCCGCCTCGGGCATCGACATTGCAAAGGACACCGTGGCCGCGAGGCCGATCCAGGCCCACATCGCATAGAGCTCCCACATATGGCCGAGGTATCCGGCATAGGCGAGGCGCACTTTTCGATTGGTCCAGGCCGCTCCGATGGTGCGGATGTCAAAGCGGCCAGCTGCTGCATGGAACGGTCCGAGCGCCGCGGCCAGGCACAAGAATGCTCCGGCAACCGAAGCAAGAGAGGCGATTGAAACGCTCCAACGCCAGTCGGCGCCTCCGGCAAGCGCCAAGAGATGGGGTGCTGCCGATCCAAAGGTCAGGGCACCTACGAGAGCTCCAACCAGAAAACCGCGGTCCTTCTGTCCCCAGCCGACGGCAATCTTCAGCCCGACAGGATAGACACCGGCCAGAAGAGCGCCCGTAACAAAGCGCGCGAGGATCGCCAGGTTGCCGCCTGGAGTGACGACGAGAAGCGACGCATTGGCGAGCGCGGCAGCAATTGCACACAGTGCAAACAGGCGCCTTGGATCCATACGGTCGGGCAGCCCGGAAACCGCGGATGCGACTGCGCCGACAACGAAGCCGGCTTGAACGGCACTCGAAAGGGCCGCTTGCCGGAACTCCGAGATAGCGGTTTCCGCTACCATGTCGGGAAGGATTGCCGCGGACATGAACCAAAGGCTCATGCCTGCGATCTCCGCAAGCATCAAGAGTGCCAGCGAGACCGGCTTGGCCAGCTTGTTCTGAGGATTCATGACGTTTGCGCCAATCCGAGGTCCTGCCGCTGTTTGCGAGTGAGTTTGGCCGTGATGATTGCGTGGGCCGCCTTGATATAGGCGCAGCAATCTTCCTTGCTCAGTGCATCAGGGTCCTCGACGCGCACCCACTTGGCTCTTGCCAGATAAGGTGCTGGAACAATGCCTTCTTCCTGGATCAGCATCGAATAGGCCATATCCGAACATTTGAAATTAACCCGCTGCTCGCCTTCGCTGCCCCATGAGGAGCAGATGGCGAAGATCTTGCCACCGACCTTCCAGACCGAGGCGTTGCCCCATTGGACGACATTGGTCGACGCAGGAAGGCCTGCGCAGAAGCTGTTGAATTCGTCTCGGGTCAAGGGATTGCCTGCCATGAAAGAGAAGTCCCGCGAAGTTTTCAGCTTTTGCCCCTGAGAGCAAGGCAGCTCATGGCGCAGCCAATTCAATACAATGTGTCACACCTGCCGGCCGGCGGTCCTCTAACTTACCAAAGGAACCAAAAGGGACTTGGTGAGATGAAGGCAATTTCGAACGAGCTGATAGCGGCGGCACAGGCCGGTGACCAGAGCGCGCTGGAGGCGGTGCTCATCGGAATTCAGGACAAGATGTATCACCTATCAATGCGGGTTCTGGCCAACCCAGACGATGCACTGGAGGCGACACAGGAGATCCTGATCTTGATCCTGACGAAACTCTCCACCTTCCGGGGAGAGAGCGCTTTCTCCACTTGGGCCTATCGGGTCGCAAGCAATCACCTTCTGGGCGCGAAAAAACTGCGAGACCGGGATCCAGGTCTGACGTTTGATCTCTTCAAAGCGGATCTCGAAACCGGGCTTGTCGCCGATCCGCCCGCCGCGCCAGACGAGGCTCTTATGCTCAACGAGCTTCGGATCTCCTGCACAATGGCGATGTTGCTCTGTCTCGATTTCAATCATCGCCTTGCTTATGTGCTCGGCGATATTCTCGAATTCGACCACGTGGAAGCAGCGGCGATCCTGGAAATAACTTCAGACAATTATCGCAAGCGTTTGTCACGGGCCAGAAAGGACGTGATTGCCTTTACGTCCACATCCTGCGGCGTGGTTTCCAAGACCGCCAAATGCAATTGCCGGAGCCGCTTGCCTGCTGCGATTGCCGCAGGCCGCGTAAGGCGGGACGATCTTGCCCATGCAGATGCTCGGCAGCCGAGCTATCAAGAGGTGGTCGCCGACGTTGAAACAATGGTCGGGGATCTCAAGACCCTGAAGCTTCAGCGCAGCGTTCCAGAGCCCGCATTTCCACAAAACCTGTTGGCGCAGATAGCAGGCATCGTCTCGCTACCGCACTGACCTTGATCGCCTGAACACTGTTCATGGACGAGTTTTCAACCGGCCGGATTTGGCGGGAACGCTCCCTCTTTGTCCGGTCCCTTCCCCCTCCAAGAAAGGAGAAACGATGACTTGGAAAACAATACTCAAGACCACCGCGGCGGTCGCCGGCCTTGTCGCCACGACGCTGAACCCGACCTTTGCAACGGAGACATATGAGATGAATGAAGAGCAGAAACAGGTCATGAAGGCCATCGAAACCATGACGTCGGACTTTCAGAAGGCTGACTACGATAAGGTAATGAACGCCTATGAATCTCAGGCGTCCGTCGTTTTCGAACCGGGCAAACCAGTCTCTGATCCTCAACATGTTCGCCAGGGTTTCGAGGTTTTCGGCACCATGAAACCTGTCTTCACCTACGCGGGCCACGAGGTGATCGTTGAAGGAGATATCGCAGTCCATCTCGCGCCATGGGATATGACCGGTACCGGGCCTGATGGCAAGCCATTGAGCATGAGTGGGCTATCGGTTGCGGTCCTGCGCAAGCAGACGGACGGGAGTTGGAAGATGGTGATCGACAATCCCCATGGACAGCGGTTGATCCCGCAATAAGTCGGCCCGAGCAGAACGCTCTGAAACACTCTCTCTGAAATCGGGTCGTCAGGTAACCATAGCTGTGTTGGCTGTGGTCATCTGGCGGCCCTTAGCTTGAAAGATCCGCCGACTGTCGCCATATTCGATAACGAAACGGAGTGAAGGACACTCCTGTTCGGATGCCGCTCAAAATGGGTCCGGACGCAAGGTCGCTTTAAAAGGACTTTGGCGATGACACGCATGTCAGCGTTTTCAAGCCCGTTCATGCTCGGGTTCGATGATATCGAGCGCGTGCTTGATAGGGTTTCCAAGGCTGCCAATGACGGCTACCCGCCCTACAATATTGAGCGTCTGCCGAAAACGGACGAACAGGGCGACGTCATTCGGATCACTCTTGCGGTTGCCGGCTTCACCCGGGACCAGCTCGATGTGTCCGTTGAAGAGAGCCAGCTTGTCATTCGGGGTCGTCAGATTGACGACAAGACCCGGCAGTATTTGCACCGCGGGATCGCTGCCCGCCAGTTCCAGCGCGCATTTGTGCTGGCAGAAGGGATCGAAATCCTTGGTGCGGACCTGAAGGATGGCCTATTGTCTATCGATCTTGCGCGTCCGGAGCCTGAACGTGTGATCCGGAAGATCGAAATCTCCAGCGGCGACTGACACTCCCCCGCCGGAAAAAACCTTGGAGAGACCATGACGCGTAACACCAATGATGCTGCAGCGCTGGCGCGAGAAGCGGAGCTGATTGCCATGAGCGAAGAGGTCCTGGCGGACCTCGGTATCGGCAGCATGGCGTATATCCGAAAGCTCCAGGCCAAGGATATGGCCGCGCTCTTCCCGGAAGTGCCGCCGATTCAGGACAGCACAACGCTTTGGGCGCTGCTCAATGCAGACGGCACACCGATCCTTCTAGCGGACAGTCGCGAAGCAGCTCTGGCCAATGCCTTCGAGCACGACCTTGAAATGGTCAGCGTTCACTGATCGTCTGGAATGGACGACATTACAAAACACCGGTGCGAGCGATCGCGCCGGTGTTTTTTTATGCTCTAATTGGTGGTTTCCGCCACTTTGGATCGAGGTGATGACACTTCTTCTGACAGCCGTGAAGTTTGCGGTTTTGGCGATTTTCGCCAGGGCTGTCCCTTGAACCAGGCCACCACATAGGCAACTGCAATCAGAGCCGCAAAGCCGAGCAGGTTGGACAAGGTCTGAGGTAGCCATTCGCCGCGCCCCCAGACCATGTCGCGGAGAATGCCGGCAGCTTGAGCGATGACCAGGCTCGCCATGAAAACCGCAAGGGATTGTTGGCCGACTTTCTGAACGATGCGGACGAAGCCACCCCAGATGCGGCCATGCCCGAAGAGTCGAAAGCCTTTGTCGCCTGCTGCGACCCAGGCAAGGTAAGCCAGCGCCAGGAAGTGCACGTACCGCAGGAAGCCGAGCTCACTCTTGATCCAGAGTGGTTTCAACATGTCCCTGACGATCTGTGCAAACTCGACGTTGAGATGGATCCGGAAGTAGGCGAAGGGCAGGGAAAGAAGCAGCACAGCGATCGCGAGCGCAATCAGGCGCTCATCCACCGGCGGTGCCGGAATCCAGCCTCGCATGAAGGCAAAGCCGGTAAAGAACACCAGCTGCCACGCGAAAGGATTGAAGTACCAGGAGCGGTCAGACCACGGCTCTGCGGGCAGGTTCAGCAGTTGGAAATTGGCAGCAAGCCAGAGCCCGATGGAGAGTACGAAGGCGGCCCAGACCGAGATCCGCGATGCGATCATGATGACGGGTATCAAGGCTAGGATCACAATGTACATCGGCAGGATGTCGAAGTAATTCGGCACATAGGTCAGCGTCAGCAGCCCTGGCAAATTCAGGGGCGTATTGTCAAAGAACGGCCAGAGGTTCAGCGATCCGACATAATTCTGGGTCAGATCGCAGCATTGCGTGAGAAAGCCGCTTTCGTGGATCGCGACAAGGCCTGCCGCAATGACAAGGAACTGGCAGATATGCGCCCAGTAGACCTGCCACATCCGCTGCGCCACTCGCGCAATTCCCATTCCTGCGCCGTGAACGTCAAACACCTTGCCGAAGGCGAGCGCGGAGGCCATGCCCGAACAGAAGACGAAGATCTCCGTGGCATCTGAAAACCCGAAGCGGGCCGGGATCCAAAGCGTCCACCAGTTTCCCGGAAGATGGGCGATATAGATGATGAACATGCCTATGCCGCGAAAGAAGTCGAGGCGAGGGTCGCGGAATTTGGTCGGGCTTGATTGAGCGTTCACGTCAGAAATCAGTCCATGGGCTGGGCGGTCCAGCTTATCGGCCGCCAAGGGCAATGTCGGTTTTCAGCTCAAGTCAGGCGTGAGCTGCGCGCAGCCGTTCGTCTAGCATGATCTTGGAAGCGCTGCGCATTTTCTCGCAGGTTTCGAACCTTTGCTCGGCAAAGTGATCTACCGCGCCACGTTTGCGGGTGCGGTCCTTCAGGACCCTTTCGGCATCTTCAGCAAAACCGGCTCGAAGGGCGGCGTCGATGGTGATGCGTTCGAAGACATCCCTTTGAGCGTGGGAGCCGCCAATGGTCGGAAGCTCATCTCTCGCGGACGAGAGCATGTGGAAGGCCGAAGCGTAATTGCCTTTGCGATACTGCTCGAGGCCCAGGCCGACTGGCACACCGGCTTTTGCGGAAATGCGAGCAATGTCTCCTGTTTGACGTGAGCGCGACTGCAGGTCTCCCAACAGGCGCTCGGCTCCCATGCGGCGCCCGCCATTCAGCAGCGCCAGCAGGTAATGCAGATCCGCAAACACGTTGCAGCCGTCCTCCGCGCGTTTGTCCGAAAGCAGCGCAAGTTCTTCCCAGCGTGCGCCCACATTGACGCCTTCAATCTCAAGGCGTGAGAGCAGGGAAGTGGCGTTGGAAATATCGCGGAAATCATCCGTCCGGTCGCGGCGGATCTCTTCGTCGTAAAGCGACAACACCTTGTCGATCTCGCCGCGCTCCAGATACATCAGCGCAAGGTGCCACCAGACATGGTAGCCGAAGTTGTTGCAATGCGCCCAGCCTTCAGGTCGATGCTCAAGCCAGGTAATACCTTCGTCCGCCCGGCCGGTCATGTCGTGGACATGGGCGACCGCATGGAGCCCCCACGCGTCGTCCGTGGCATGCTGGAGGCCCTTGCGGCCAAGCAGCTCCGCGTCCCGGTAGTCTCCGGTTTCCTCGAGCGCAAAGGCGCGGCAGCCAAGAATATAACCATAAGACGGATGCTTGCTGTCATAGGCTCCAAAAACACTGTCGATCGACGCACGCATGCCCTTTGAATCGCCCAGAACAAATCGAATGGCGTGCACCAGCTTCACGATCAAGGCGTCCCGGGGAGCCGACGTGAGCACACGGTCCAGGCGTTCGGCCGCATGTGATGGCCACCCGTCAAGCCAGTCAGCCAGCGCGCCCATGAGCGCTTTTTCCCGCTCGGTGAGGTCCGCCGTTTTGCTGATCTTTTGGGTCGTGCTCAGGCAGTCCTTGGCCGTCGCCACGAGCTCCGAGCGGCCCATTAGCAGGCAGAAGATACCGCGCGTCGCATGTGCCATGGCGAAATCGGGAGCCAGCTCCAGCGCCTGTTCCAGGTGGACTGCAGTCTCTTTGCCATGTGCGAGGAAGGCATTTACGGCCGCATTCCAATGAACGACGGCTTGCTGGCTTGAGACTGTGACGTCATAGCCGAACTGATCTGTATAGCGCATGGCAAGCCCTTTGACCGTATTGCTGGCATTTCCGGAATGTGTGCGACAGAAAAGGCGGGGCCTAATCAGCTGCAAAATCACATCCTCGCATTGCAACAAGAGGGCAGGCGGCTTCTGAACTGCAACACACAAAAAGGTGTTAGCTCTGTGTTGAGTTGGCCGTAATGCTGCCTCAAAATGGAATCTCTTTCTCCATAGGCAGTTCGATAGCGGATGGTATTTCTTGTTGGATCAATGGGAAATGCTTAGATGGGTTCCATGACAGTCACGACCGTAACACCTCCGAATGAGGGTTCTCAGAAGCCCATACTCGCCTTTGCTGTTGCAGCTTTGGTGATCGTCGCGCTTGGCGCCTACTCGCTCGGCGGAGCGCGCCAGGCGGGAGCCGCCCTGATTGGCGGCCTCGCTGGTCTTTCCCTCTATCACGCCAGTTTCGGCTTCACCGCCGCCTGGCGTCATATTGTGACCGAGAAGCGCGGAACGGGCCTGCGTGCTCAGTTCGTCCTCATCCTTCTGACATCCGCTGTTGCCTTTCCCCTGATCGCCTGGGGCGGTGATTTCGGCATGCCGACCGGCGGCTTTGTCTTTCCTTTCGGCTATGCGGCAGCCGTTGGCGCATTCATGTTCGGTCTTGGCATGCAGCTCGGTGGAGGCTGCGCATCCGGCACGCTCTTCACCGCAGGCGGAGGGTCAACACGGATGATGGTCACCCTTGCGGCCTTCATCCTTGGATCGGTCCTCGCGACAGCCCACATGCATCTTTGGGGACAGCTGCCCAAGCTGCCGGCCTATTCTCTGGTGAGCAATTTCGGCCCGCTCGCCGCCTTTGCGATCACTGCGGTGGTGTTGGGCGCAATTGCCGTTGCAACGATCAAGATCGAGAAAAAGGCGCATGGTCGGGTTCTCGAAGCGCGAAAGACCGCCTCCCTTACGACAGGTCCCTGGTCTCCCATGCTCGGTGCTGTAATGCTTGCCGTGGTCGGCATTCTCACCTTCATCGTCGTTGGTCGGCCCTGGGGCATCACCTCGGGTTTTGCTCTCTGGGGTGCGAAGGTTTTCGCGGCAATCGGCATCCCGGTCGAAACCTGGCCCTATTGGCAGTGGCAGACCAAGGCGCTTGAAGCGAGCGTCCTTTCGGACAGCACCTCGGTCATGAATTTCGGCATCATTTTCGGTGCGCTGGCGGCTGCTGCGCTTGCCGGCAAGTTTGCGCCGGTTTGGCATCTGTCCGCCAGAGATCTGCTGACCGCGATCGTTGGTGGCCTGTTGATGGGCTACGGGGCGCGGCTGGCCTATGGCTGTAACATCGGCGCCTATCTTGGCGGGATTGTCTCCGGATCCATGCACGGCTGGCTGTGGCTGGTCTTTGCCTTTGCCGGAAGTTTGCTCGGCACGCGTCTTCGCCTCAAGCTCGGAATGGGTTGAGGCGCCTGCGCCTGAGCACTCGATTGTGATCAGCACGTGAGCGCTTTTACAGTCCGGCGCCTTCAAATCGGCGTCTGTTGCGTTTCATTCTCCCCTCCCATCCATGAAGGAGAATGACATGACTTTGTTTCGCTCGATCCTTGCGTCCACGCTGGTGCTGGTTTGGTTTTCGGCCCAAGGGTTGGCCAGTGGCCTGCAACCCCGTGATGGCTGGCGGATCATCGATACGCCGCACGCATTTTCTGAACTCGTGGATCGGGTAAAGGCTGCGGTGAAGGCCGAGAAGATGGGTCTTGTCACACAGGCGAGTGCGTCTGCGGGAGCAAAGGGCCAAGGGATTGTCATCCCGGGAAACCAGGTACTCGGTGTCTATCGCAATGATTACGCCCGCCGGATGCTCAAGACCTCCATCGCTGCTGGCATCGAAGCGCCCATCCGCTTCTACGTCACCGAGAACCACGACAAGTCCGCGACGCTTTCCTGGAAGACACCCAGCGAGGTTTTTGAACCTTATATGGCCGAAGGCGGCGATGACCTGAAAGTCATGGCAGCAGAGCTCGACGGTGTCTTTGAAGCGATCGCCAAGCGTGCCACCATCGAGTAGCGCCAGGCTCTAAAAGGCGACATCGCCGGTCACCTTCGGCACGATGGGCGCGAGGCACTCATGAAGCCGGGTTTCCCATTCGCGCAGTTTGCCCCGCGAAGATGCAACTGGATTGAGCGGGGCAAAAAGTGAATAAAGCGGTTCGATACCGTGCGTTGGCAGACCTCTGGCGGAACGAGGTCCTCCGGCACGGTGTTCGGCAAAACGCTTGCCGATCGGGCGCGTGGTCGAACCCACGTACGCGCCATACCAGAGATTGGTCTCCGTATAGCCACCTCTCAGGATGACATAGACCTTTCCCCTTGCTGATGACTTGGGCGCGGTCTCCTGAATGTCCGGCAGAAGAACGTCTCTGACCGAGCGCCTTGCATCGGCCAGCCAGACAATCGGCTCCAGGTCCGCGTTGGCGAATTTCATTCGGGCCTGCAGATCTTCACGCCTGATCGTCAGTTCCTCCAGAGCGAGCGTCGCCAGCTCAAGGCAGGGTGGCTGGAGCTGAAGCCATCCTCCGATCAATGTGTCCAGATGCCCGCTCTTCCACATCGAGAAGGGGCGCGGGCTGGAATAGTCGAGCCCGTCTAGCGGCGGGTTGCAATCCGGGGCATGGCGTCTGTGTTCCATCTTGATACTTTTTGCGTTTCCGGGCGCCGGGGGCAAGGTGCCCGCTGAGACTTTTGCCTTTCCTTTTGGCAGCGGCGCACAAGGAACAGGCTTGCAAGAAGCGTTTGGGGCACTACCTTTGATCTCATGTTTAACAACCTGAAAGGAGGTGTGCCCATGTCTAGTGAGACCCTGAATTTGGCCCTTAAGTCTGGGCGGAATGTGTCGGTGCCGGAGCAGCCTCTGGCAACAACAGGTTTCGCCGGGATCTAGTCCGGACAAAAAGGTCAGTTCGATCTCATGGGAGGCCCGCTTTGCGGGCCTCTTTGCGTTTCACAGGTCGTGCGTCTTTCCAGAGTGATAGTCTTGGAATTTTGTTTCATTTGTAACTAATATCGGTTCGGGTCAACCGTCAGGGAGGGACATGTGACCAGACCAAGACTTCATTCCTACTTCCGCAGTTCGACATCCTATCGACTGCGCATTGCTCTCAATCTGAAGGGCGTGGAGACAGACTACATTGCGCATCATCTGAGAACCGGTGCGCAGCGTTTCGAAAGTTACCTTAAGCTCAACCCGCAAGGGCTTGTGCCTTCACTGGAGCTGCCGGACGAGAGTGTTGTTCTCATCCAGTCCCTGCCAATCATCGAGTATCTTGAAGAGACGATCCCTGAACCGCCCCTGCTGCCGGCTGACCCGATAGGACGCGCACGCGTGCGGGCACTGGCGCAGATGATTGCCTGTGAAATCCATCCGGTGAACAATTTGCGTGTGCTCAACGAGCTCCGGCAAAGCTTCGGGGCTGACGACGATGCGGTTGCTGACTGGTTCAGGCACTGGGTCGTGGAAACCTTTGGTCCGCTTGAGGCGCTGCTGTTTGGCAGCCCGGATACGGGAACCTTTTGCCACGGCGACAACCCGGGCCTCGCGGATATCTGCCTCGTCGCGCAGGTTGCGAACAACCAGCGTTTTCAGGTCGACATGAGCCCCTATCCGACCATTCGCCGCATCTACGACGCCTGTATGGAACGGCACGAGTTTCAGCAAGCTGCGCCAGCCAACCAGCCGGACGCTGAATAACCTGGCAAACACCGAGCAGAGCACGGCGGTCACTCGACCGCCGTGCTCTGTGTTGAACCAGGACCTGTTGCTCAGACCAATCCGATGGCCTTGCGAACATCTTCGTCGCGAAGCGAGCAATCCATACCTTTGTAGGCGTCTCCGGCATCCGTTGCGAGCCAGGCGATTGCCTCGCCGACCCACTCCGGGGGAATGTGGACGCCCGGGTCGAGCTGGCTGACCGGGTTGATGCCGGATGCCTTGATCGCGACCTGCATTTCGGTGGCAACCGTACCGGGGCTCAGGCCGAGGACGCGCACGCCTTTGTCGCCAAACTCCTTGTCAGCGCATTTCGTCAGGGACAGAACGGCGGCCTTTGATGAGCAATAATGGCTCCAGCCCTCAAGTGCGCCGGTCGCTGCACCAGAGCTGATGTTGATCACTGTCCCGCTTCCTTGCGCAGCCATAACCGGCAACGCTTCGTGAAGGCCGTAGTAGACACCCTTGACGTTGACATCGATGACCTTTCCCCAGGCTTCTGGATCGGAATCCTCGATCCGGTTGATCGGGTCGATCAGTCCTGCATTGTTCACCAGGATGTCCAGGCTGCCGAACTTTTGGGTGCAAAGGGCAACGGCATCTGCAACAGCCTTGTAGTCGGACACGTCGCAGGCAATCGCTTCCGCCTGGCCACCTTCGGCGCGGATCTCGGAAGCAATCCGTTCGATGTCCGACGTGCTGCGCGCTGCGAGAACAACCGCAGCGCCATGCTTCGCCAGGATACGGGCAGTGGCCTCTCCGATGCCTCGGCTTGCACCTGTCACAAGAGCAGCTTTTCCATTCAAGTCAGGCATTTGGTCCCCCAGTCGTTCGTTGTTTGGAAGCCACCATCTAGGAACAAATTGCTTGAGATGCCAGAGGTGCGGTTGTGCGACTTGCCTTTCAGGCCGCTTGCGTCATTCTCCGGCTATGACTTTTTCCTATCAAGCTTTGC
The DNA here is from genome assembly GCF_014842925.1 of Roseibium polysiphoniae. Classification (GTDB taxonomy): domain Bacteria; phylum Pseudomonadota; class Alphaproteobacteria; order Rhizobiales; family Stappiaceae; genus Roseibium; species Roseibium polysiphoniae. Next base: position 265,010 of record NZ_JACYXJ010000007.1, on the reverse strand, counting down.
GTGAGCGCCTTCGGCATCTCTATTTCGGTCAATCATCAGCTGCCCGCATCTGGCGCTATGTGCTGTTGACGTTCGACGTGTTGACGATTGGGTATTTTATCGTCTCTTCGATGCTGGATCCCGGCCGGATCCATCATGAAATCGACTACCTGATCGCGGGTGTCTTGCTGCTCGACTACCTCGGGAGATTGATGGCTTCCGCGCAGCCCGGGCGCTATGTGATCAGCTTTACAGCCATGGCGGATGTGGTTGTCATCGCATCCCTGATCGCACCGGCCTTCTTCGAAAACCTGGCTTTCCTGCGCGTGATCCGCATGCTGCGTCTGCTGCGCTCCTATCATGTGCTCAAGGAGCTGCGAGACTCCTCTCGCTGGTTCAAACGCAACGAGGAAATCATCCACTCGGGCGTGAACCTCGTCGTGTTCATCTTCATCGTGACGGCCCTGGTTTACGTCGTGGAGGACGATCGCAATCCGGCGATCAACAACTATCTGGATGCCCTGTATTTCACCGTCACGACGCTGACCACAACCGGGTTCGGCGACATCACCATGAGCGACAGCGCGGGACGGTTGCTCACGGTCGCCATCATGATCTTTGGCGTGGCGTTGTTCCTGCGTCTTGTCCAGACGATCTTCCGGCCGGTCAAGGTCCACTACAAATGCCCGGATTGCGGCTTGAGCCGTCATGATACGGATGCCGTTCACTGCAAGCACTGTGGACGGGTCTTGAACATTCCGACCGAGGGTGAGTGGGGATAGGCGCGGAAGATATCTTCTTTTCCACCTGATCGCGTCACTGTGATTGGCAGGCTCTTGGGATCGCTGGCAGATGATGACAACGTCTGATGACCGATTGTCGACGTCGACCTAAAGGAGCGTCCATGCCCTCGAAGAAGTCCGTGCTTGCAATCTCATTCTGGTGGGCCCTTGCCTTGCAGCCAGCTGTGGCTGCAGATGCCTGCGGCGGTGAAGTGCCCTGTGAGCTTGAAGAGGGTACTTATTATGCTCTCTTGCCCGATGATGCTGAAACGGTGCCGCCTGTTGGCGCAGTGTTTTATCTTCATGGGCATCGCGGGAAAGCACTGAACGCGGTTCGGAATGCCTCGTTCAAGAAACTTGCGAACGATCTGAATGTTGTCTTTGTTGCAGTTCAGGGGATCGATGGCACGTGGTCATTTCCCACCGGTCCGCGAAGTCTGCGCGATGAAAACGCGTTTTTTGACGCAGTTCTCGACGATGTCGAAGACCGGTTTCACATCGATCGTGAAAAGACCCTTCTCACCGGCTTTTCATCTGGCGGCTTCATGACCTGGTATCTGGCTTGTGACGATGCGGACCGGTTTGCAGGATACGCTCCGATCGCCGGTGCCTTCTGGAAGCCCCTGCCTGAAGAATGCCCGACTGAGGCTCCCTATCTGTTCCACGTTCATGGAACGTCGGACACGGTCGTGCCGCTTGAGGGGCGTCCGCTTGGTGGTGGAAAGTATCACCAGGGAGATGTCTTCAAGAGTTTTGATGTCTGGCTTCAGCAGCTTGGACTGACTGACGACAAACCCATGACCTATGACGACGGCAGCCTGAGCTGTGAGCGCTGGTCGCCTGAAACGGGGCTGCTTGAGCTTTGCCTTCATGATGGTGGGCACAATGTGCGCGCCGAGTGGATGGAGCGTGCATGGCATGAACTTGGCAAGCTGAAGGGCTGGTCCTGATCACGGCATTTGACGAACACTTGAGCGAATTTGCTGCTCTGCCGGGCGCGGAGCAGTTGACGGGAGAGAATTCAGTCGGCTCATTGGGCGCAACGCAATTCTCTTGGTGAGCCCTTGTCAGTGTCTTCCTCTCCCGCCGGCGCCCTGTCTGGCCTTGTTGTTCTTGACCTGTCGAGGATTCTCGCCGGTCCGACGTGCACCCAGATCCTCGGAGACCTGGGAGCCGAGGTCATCAAGATCGAGCGGCCGGAGAAAGGCGACGATACGCGTGGTTGGGGCCCGCCCTTCCTGAAGGATGCCGCAGGCCGCGAAACGCAGGAAAGCGCCTATTACCTGTCGTCCAATCGCAACAAGCGATCTGTTGCGATCAACCTGGCATCGGAGGCCGGACAGAAGCTGGTCAGGGATTTGGCCATTAAAGCGGATGTTCTCGTCGAGAACTTCAAGGTCGGCGACCTGAAGCGCCGGGGCCTGGATTTTGACAGCTTGAAAGCTGTCAACCCTGGCCTGATCTATTGCTCGATCTCCGGCTTCGGGCAAACAGGACCCTATTCCTCAAGGGCAGGCTACGACTTTCTGATCCAGGGGATGGGCGGGATCATGTCATTGACTGGACTTCCCGACGATGAAGGCGGCACGGAAACCAAGGTGGGTGTCGGCATCGCCGATGTCATGTGCGGTATGTACGCAACTGTGTCGATCCTTGCTGCATTGAACCATCGGAACAAGACTGGTGAAGGGCAGTATCTCGATATTTCTCTTTTCGACAGCCAGGTCTCCTGGTTGATCAACCAGGGTGTTGCTCATCTGGTTTCAGGAGAGATTCCGGGGCGTCTCGGAAATGGTCATCCAACCATTGTGCCCTATGAGACTTTTCCTGCGAGTGACATGTCGTTCATCCTGGCTGTTGGGAATGACAGTCAGTTCAAGAAATTCTGCGTGGCGGCTGGCGCTCCTGCCTTGGCAGACGACCCACGATTTGCCGCCAATGCGGATCGCGTACGAAATCGCAAGGACCTTGTGCCGCTGATCCGCCGACTGACGATTGAAAAAACAGCGGTTGAGTGGATTGAGCTTCTTGAACGCGAGGGCGTGCCCTGTGGCCCCGTGAACGACCTTGGGTCGGTCTTCACAGACCCACAGGTGCTTGCCCGCAATATGAAGATTTCAATGCCGCACGAACTGAGTGGATCGGTCGACCTGATCGGATCGCCCATTCGCATGAGCAAGACGCCTGTCGCCTACCGTCGTTCGCCGCCAACGCTGGGCGAAGGAACCGAGGACGTCCTGACATCCCTGCTGGGCCTGACAGACGACGACATTCGGCAGCTGTCAGCGAGCGGCTCCATCCAGACAAGACAATCTAGGGAAGAACCTGAATGACCACCGGAGCCGATATTATTGCGGGCAAGCTGCATGCTGCCGGGTGTCGCCACGCCTTTGGCATCCCTGGCGGCGAAGTTCTCGCCCTGATGGACAGTATCGACCGTGCAGGCATACGCTTTGTACTGGTCAAGCATGAGAATGCAGGTGGCTTCATGGCAGAGGGTGGGTGGCATGCCGATGGAGCACCTGGCGTTCTGCTCGCAACACTCGGGCCTGGCGTTGCCAACGCCATTAATGTGGTTGCAAATGCCTGGCAGGATCGCGTGCCCCTGGTCTTTCTCACCGGTTGTGTCGATGCTGCAGAGGCGGAAAGCTACACGCATCAGGTGTTCGACCATCAGCAGCTGCTGCGGCCGATCGTGAAGGCCAGCTTCTCCGCCCGCCTGGATGCTCTTGACGTCATGATGGTCAAGGCGATTGCGATTGCCCTTGAGGGACAGCCGGGACCGGTCCATATCGACGTGCCGATCAAGGTCGCCGAGGCGTTGACGCAAGAACCCTGGAATCCGAACCGGGGTCCCTCGCTGCCGCAGCTGGCGGTCGCCGATGGCCCACATCTGACGGAGGCCCTGGAGCTATTTGCAAAGGCGAAGCGGCCGATCGCTATCGCCGGTGTCGATGCGATGAATGAAGGTGCAGGACCCGAGCTGGCGGCTTTCTGCAGGCAATTCTCGATCCCCTTGATCACCAGCTACAAGGGCAAGGGCCTGCTTGATGAAATGGATGCTCTGGCGCTGGGCGGCGCAGGCCTTTCTCCCAAAGCGGACAACATTTTCCTTCCGTTGATCAACCAGAGCGATTGCGTCCTGCTTCTTGGATACGATCCGATCGAGATGCGGGCAAACTGGCGCAATCCCTGGCCCGATGACGCCCCTGTCATTGATGTGTCGCCTGTGCTGAGAGCCCATGGGATGCACAAGGCGCGTTTTGAGCTGCGCAGTTCAGTAAAATCCGCGTTGTCCGTGTTTTCCAAAAGCAGGACGGCTGATGCGCCGGCCTGGCCCGCCGGAGAGCCTGCCAGGGCCAGGGCGGACCTGGAGAGTGCATTCGCTCCTGAAACAGATGGCTGGGGCCCCGCGACTGTCTTCCATACCCTTCGCAAGCTGACGCCGGATGAAACCGTCGTAACGGCCGACAGCGGTGCGCATCGGATTCTTGTCAGCCAGATCTGGAAATGCAGACAGCCGAGAGGGATGCTCCAGTCCTCGGCTCTATGCACGATGGGATGTGCGGTTCCACTGGCGATCGGACATCGACTGATTGATGACACTGAGGCGCCTGTCGTTGCTTTCGTTGGTGATGCGGGACTTGAGATGTGTCTGGGAGAACTCTCGACGCTTCGTGATCTGGGCCTGCCAGTGATCATTTGTGTCCTTGTGGACCGGTCCTTGTCGCTGATCGAACTGAAGCAAAGGGCCAGCCAGCGTGCAAATGTTGGCGTCGATTTTGGCGAGACCGATTTCCCGGAAATCGCGCGCGCCTACGGCGGCCACGGGACTTGGGTCGAAGCGGTTGACGGGCTGGCGAACGAGATTGAGGGTGCGTTGCATAGACCTGGATTTACAATTATTGCGTGCCGAATCTCAAATCGCGCCTATGACGGTAAACTCTGATTTGCATCGTGTGGAGGGTTCGAGGGGCGTCGTAATGCCCTGGAAAGCAAGCATTCCAGCCTAATTTAACGCATTCATTATTCTTGCCACTATTGGGCGAATACGTTTCGGCGACTTTACGTTGAAAAATGCGCAAAACACGCAATGTAGCTCGATATGTCTCAAGCGAATATCATCGATAAAAATACTAAATTTATGATTTATTGATCGATGTTTCCCCTCGATTGAAGATATGAGGGTATAAATAGAAACCACCCCTATATCGGGAATTCGATGTAGATATTATGATTTTAATGTAAATTTATCATGATGTAAAGCAATTGTATAAGATATAGTTATATTATTCTTGATTTATTATCATTTTAGTAAAAAGCAACACCTATAGAATCAAATAATACTTAGTATCTTAATAAGTAAATATACGTCATCTTTGTCGGTTTAATTTTTCATTAACCGTTTCGATCTCTCATCTCCACAAGTGTTAGTTGCCGAATTGCTGCCGCGGCCCTTTGCAATTGTGGATTTAGAAAAATGAATACTGAAAATATTGTCACCGATAAAAATGACGATACTCGCGAGTATTTCGAGCTTCCTCAGATTTGTGATCTGGCGGCCGCTTCGAAGGTCCACGCGGCGATGTGTGACCGCGGTGAGAGTTCCGATCTCCTGATCGACGCAGGCAGGGTGGAACGCTGCGGCACGGCCGTTGCGCAAATTCTGCTGGCCGCTTCGATCGATCTCGAGGGCCAAGGCAACCGGCTCGTCATTTCATCCATGTCTGAACAATTCAAAATGTCTCTGCAGGACCTTGGTCTCGGAGATTGCCTGTGTAGCTGGGAGTAATCGCATCATGGCGAAACGCGCACTAACCGTTGATGACAGCAAAACCATGCGGGACATGGTGGCTTTCACCCTGAAGGGAGCCGGTTTTGATGTCCTTGAAGCGGAAGACGGCGTTCATGCCCTTTCGGTGGTGAAGGGGCAGAAGGTCGATGTCGTCATCACGGATATCAACATGCCGAACATGGATGGGGTGACGCTCGTCCGCGAACTCCGGGCAAAGGCCGAGTTCAAGTCGACACCCATCTTGATCCTGACCACCGAGGGTGGGGATGACAAGAAGGCCAGCGGCAAGGCCGCCGGCGCAACCGGCTGGATCGTCAAGCCCTTTGCCCCGGACAAGCTGCTGTCCGTGGTCAACAAGGTCTGTCCCTGACCCTATCCGCACTGAGATGAAGTTTCGCACCGACAGGTCACGTTTATGAGCAATGACGGCACATCCGGATCAGATTTCGAGCGCTTCCGAATTACGTTTTTCGAAGAGTGCAACGAGATCCTGGCCGATCTGGAAGTTCATCTGACGCAGCTGCAGGAAGAAGCTCTCGACAATGAGGGCCTGAATGCGGTTTTCAGGGCGGCTCATTCCATCAAGGCGGGCGCAGGTGCCTTCGGCTTTACCGATCTTGTCAACTTCACGCATTCCTTCGAGGCGTTGCTCGACAAGATGCGCGACGGCGAGATCGATCAGACACCTCAGGTCGCAGACCTTCTCGTCCGTGGCGGTGATGTACTCGCAGAACTCGTCTCGGCAGCCCAGGAAAACCGGTCCGCAGGGCCGGACTTCGGCGCCGATGTGCTCGAACAGGTCAACGATCTGTTGGGCAGTGGTCAAAAGCCGACAGAGGTTTCGTCGGATGCCGATGCTCAACAGGCGACGGTCAGCAGCGGGATGGGCATTTGGACTATTAGGCTGACACCCAATGCAGATCTCTTCAAGAACGCTACGGAACCGCTGCTCCTGATCCGGGAGCTGCGCGAGTTGGGATCGCTCAAGATCCAGTGCGACCGCAGCCAGTTGCCACCATTGCGCAAGCTGGATCCTGAGCTGGCCTATTTCTCGTGGACGTTCGATCTGGAGTCTGAGTGCTCAAGTGCGGACATCGAGGAAGTCTTCGAATTCGTTGACGACACCTGCGAAATCGCGATCGAGCGCGCGGTCTCGTCAGAGGAAGACGCCGAAACCGCTGAAGTGCCGCCAGAAGGTACAGAGGTTCAGCCAGAAGTAAGTCTGCCTGCTAAAAGCGTTGCGGCGAAAGAAGCAGCGCCGGCCGGCAACAAGGCCAAGGCTGCTGCGGCGTCCTCCATTCGTGTGGAGCTTGGCCGGATTGACCGCCTTGTGAACACGGTCGGCGAGCTTGTGATCACCCAGGCAATGCTCGCTCAGGAGCTGGCCGACCTGACCGCGGACAACGAAAGACAGCCCATCGCAGGGCAGGAACAGCTCGCCAATCTCACGAGGGAGCTGCAGGAATGTGTCATGGCGATCCGCATGCAGCCGGTGAAGTCGGTTTTTGCGCGTATGCCGCGCCTGGTACGGGATTTGTCCGGGAAGCTGGGCAAGAAAATATACCTGCGCATGTCTGGCGAGCATACCGAGGTCGACAAGACGATCATCGAAGAGCTCGCCGACCCGCTGACCCACATGATCCGCAACTCCATCGATCATGGACTGGAAACACCGGACGAGCGTGTCGCAGCGGGCAAACCGGAAGAGGGAACAATCGACTTGTCGGCTGCGCATGTGGGCGGCAACATCGTGATAAGCATCAGCGACGACGGTGCGGGGATCAACCGCGAACGGGTTCTTGCGATCGCGATTGACAAGGGCATTGTTCTGCCCGACGCTCATCTCACCGATCAGGAAATCGACGAGCTTATCTTCGCACCCGGCTTCTCGACCGCCGAGGAGGTCACCGACATCTCCGGCCGCGGCGTTGGCATGGATGTCGTGAGACGAAACATCGTCAGTCTTGGTGGCCGTATTCAGATTCAGTCGCAACCGGGGCATGGCACACGGCTCAACATGCTGATCCCGCTAACCCTCGCGGTGCTCGATGGCATGATCGTGGCGGTCGGAAACCAGCGCTACATTCTTCCGATTACAAGCATTGTCGAGAGTTTCAGGCCGAGCCCGTCCCAGATGCGGCGCCTGGATGATTGGACACAGGTTGTCCAGATCAGGGGCGAATTCATTCGTATCGTTCGCCTTTGCGACCTCTTCAATGTCGAAAATGCAACCCACGACCCAACGCAGGGTCTGGTCGTTCTGACGGAAGTCGCGGGCGGCGGGAAAATCGGCATCACCGTTGATGAGCTCATTGGTCAGCAGCAGATCGTGATCAAGAGCCTGAACGACAATTTCGATCCGGTTCCCGGCATCTCCGGAGCGACAATTCTCGGCAACGGCAAGGTGGCGTTGATTCTGGATATCGAACAGTTGGCCGGCATGAAAGCGACGGTGCCTTTGCCGCACGACGGGGACGGTCCGAAAGAGGTCGATACTCCCGTCGCGATTGTGGCGGCCGAATGAGGATGGGGGACGAAATCATGCAAGCAAACATGCTTCAGGCACAGGATTCAAATCCGGCTGTCAAAGGGTCAGAGACGGCAGCAAGTGAAATTGTTGCGTCGCCGACCTCTTGCCAGTTCATCAGTTTTCGCCTCGGCGAAGATGAATATGCGATCGACATCATGGCGGTCCGCGAGATCAAGGGATGGACCGATGCCACGCCCCTGCCAAACCAGCCGCCGCACGTTCTCGGCGTTCTGAACCTTCGTGGCGCGATCGTACCTATCCTCGATCTTCGCAGCCGATTTGGACAGGGGCTGACAGAGGCCACGCCCATGCATGTGGTCATCATCGCCAACGTTGCCGAACGCACCTTCGGCATCCTTGTCGATGCTGTCTCAGACATCCTCACGGTGGAACCCGAAGAGATCAAAACCGTACCCGATGCTGACCGTTCCGAGGGCGAGGACTATCTGTCCGGGATCATCAACGCCGACCATGGAATGGTGGTGGTTCTTGGCCTTCAGGAACTCTTCCGCTGATGCAATCCCATTATAGCAACCGACGCCAGACCGGTTCTGAAGCTTTCCAGGAGAGAAAAATGCAGACCACCGATGAGACGGCCCAAATTGCCCCGCAACGCAGCGGTGGCTTTTCGGTCAAAAAGAAAGTTCTGATCTTTTCGAGCATCTTGACTGTCACGATCCTGTTGATCGCTGGCCTGTCATTCCTGTCTTACTCTCGGACAAATCAGTCCTTCGCAGAGGTCGAGAAGGCATTTGCCGCCGAATACGAGATGGCGCATTTGCTCCAGAACTTCCTGGTTCTGAAAGCCGACGCACGCGAGTATCTCCTGGGCGCATTGGATGGCAGCTCCTCCCCGGTGCCTGAAAAGCTTGTCGTATTTGAAAAACAGCTTGGCGAAACCAAGGGTCATGTGAGCGCGCGCCATCACGAGGGACTGGCCAAAGTCGAAACCGACACGCTCGAATTTCATGAGCTCTATGAGAAGGCAAGCCATCTCAAGCAAGAAGAGCAGGTGTTGTTCCTGGAGACTCTGAAACCGCTTGGCGAAGAGCTTGAGAAAGTCATTCACGACGTCGAGACAGCCGCGATCCGGAGCACAAACTCCAATGCGATCTCCCAATCGGCGGCGCTCATGGAGCAGTTGATGAAAGGGCGCCTGATTGCAAACCAGGTGATTTCATCCGGCAAAAGCGACGGCGTCGAAAAGGCGGAACAATCGCTTGCCAAGAGCGAAGTTTTGATCGCCTCGCTTGCCAATTCCTCAATCCCGGGCGTGTCGTCGCGGGCCGCGGAGATTTCGGGCAAGGCGGCCGCATATTCCGAGACGCTTACCAAGATCGTTCAACTCGCAGAAGAGCTTCACGCGCTGATTGAGAACGACATGGTGTCGACGGCGGGACACATCGAAGAAGACTTCGAAAACATCATGTCCGCGTTGAGCGACGAAGAAAAACAAATCGCTCACGGCGTCGAAACCTCGACCTTCACGACCTTCCTGATCAACGCAGGTTCGTCGGTGCTTGCCCTCGTGATGTGTGTGCTTTTCGCCCGCCTGGTCATTCGCGGCATCGTCAAGCCGCTCACGGATCTGAGCGATCAGATGGTCGAGCTTTCCAATGGCGCGCTTGATCTGGACGTGGCGTATCAGGATCGCTCTGATGAAGTCGGCCAGCTGGCACGTGAACTGGAGAATTTCCGCAAGGCAGCCAACGATTCCGAACTGCTTCTCGGCGTGAATACCCGGATCAAGGTCGCGCTGGACAATTGTACGACCAACATCATGCTGGCCGATATGGATGGCAACATCGCCTATCTGAACAAGTCAGTCTCGAAGATGATGCGCAATGCCGAAAAAGACTTGCGCGAGGTGTTCCCAGGTTTTGCAGCAGACGAGCTGGTTGGAACCAATATCGACATCTTCCACAAGAACCCGGCACATCAACGCAACATCCTGGCTTCGCTTAATCAGACGCTTGAGACTGAAATCAAGGTCGGCAGTCGCGATTTCGGCCTGATTGCCAACCCTGTCCTGGATGCGAATGGAAATCGTCTGGGTGCGGTTGTCGAGTGGACCGATGTCACCGAAGAGCGTCGCGTTGAGAGTGAGATTTCCACGGTGGTTGATGCGGCGGCCAACGGAAACTTCCGCGAGAAGCTGCCGCTCGAGGGCAAGCAAGACTTTATGCTTCGCCTGAGCACCTCGATCAACGAACTGTGCGAGACAACTGCAAATGCGCTCGATGACGTGAATGGCAAGCTTCGGCTTCTGTCACAAGGTGATCTCACCACCCGCGTGACCACGCCATATTCTGGCATGTTCGACGAGCTGAAAAACAATCTGAACGACACGGCAATCCGTTTGGCGGAGATCGTTTCGGAAGTTGCAACGGGGGCTGGTGAAGTCAGCAACGCTTCGGCCGAAATCACGTCGGGGACGACAGACCTTTCGGAGCGGACCGAGCAGCAAGCGTCCAATCTGGAGGAAACATCGGCCTCCATGGAAGAAATGGCCGCGACGATCCGTCAGAACGCGGAAAACGCGCAGCAGGCTGATCAACTCGTTGCAACTGCGAACCAGGTGGCAACGCACGGCGGTGATGTTGTCACCAAAGCGGTCGATGCGATGAGCCGGATTGAATCGTCCTCGCAGAAGATCTCCGACATCATTGGCGTGATTGATGAAATCGCCTTCCAGACCAACCTGCTTGCCTTGAACGCCGCGGTAGAGGCAGCGCGTGCGGGCGATGCCGGCAAGGGCTTTGCGGTCGTGGCCTCCGAGGTTCGCTCTCTCGCACAGCGCTCTTCGGAAGCGGCGAAGGACATCAAGGACCTGATCGTCGAAAGCGGCGGACAGGTGACCGATGGCGTTGATCTGGTGAACAACACTGGCGAAACGCTCAGTGAGATCGTTACGTCGGTGAAGAAGGTGGCGGATATCGTCTCGGAAATTGCCGCGGCCAGTCGCGAGCAGGCGACCGGCGTTGAGGAAATCAACAAGGCGGTGAGCCAGATGGATGAAATGACCCAGCAGAACTCCTCCTTGGTCGAGGAAAATGCAGCGGCCTGCCGCATGCTTCAAAGCCAAGCCGAGAACATGAGCCAGCGCATGGCGTTCTTCAAGACGGATGCCGCCATGCTCAACGCGGCGCCTCAGGTTGCGTCAGCCGGCGGCAATGTCGCCACGCTTGGCGGAAGCGCCGCCGCATATGGCCGGCCCGCGCGAGCGGGAGCGGTTGCCCTCCAGGAAAATCTCGCGGTCGCGATCAACGCGGATGACGACTGGAAAGAGTTCTAGGCCCTCTTCACGCCGCGGCGGGTGCAATGCGCCCGCCGCAGGATTGCGAGTGATTGATCATGTTAGCCGCCGCTGCCCAAGACGCCGATAGAGAGTTCAGCTTCAACGAGCAGGAATTCCGCTACATTGCGGACCTGGTCAAGACGAAGACTGGGATCGTTCTCGCTGATCATAAGAAGAACATGGTCTACTCGCGCCTGGCCCGGCGCCTGAGAGCGTTGCGTCTTGAGAGCTTTGAAGCCTATTGCAGTTTTCTCGAGAGCGGAGACTCCGAGGATGAAATGGGCATGTTCATCAATGCAATCACCACCAATTTGACCCGCTTCTTTCGCGAGCCCCATCACTTCGATCATCTGGCGGAAAAAATGTCGGAGCAGTTTGGAAACGCTCCAACCGCCTCGCGCATCAGGATCTGGTCAGCCGGATGTTCATCAGGTGAAGAGCCGTACTCCGTCGCAATGACCATGGCAGAGAGCCTCACACGGCTTTCGGCCTATAACTTCCGAATTTTGGCGACCGATCTGGATACCTCCATGGTCGCCAATGCAACAGCTGGACGTTACAGGCTTCGAGACGCGGAAGGTCTTTCCAAGGCTCGGCTTGCGAAATGGACAATTCAGGATCGCAGCAGGAATGAGATGACCATCAAGCAGGGACTGCGGGATCTGATAACTTTCAAGCAACTCAACCTCCTTCACGACTGGCCGATGAAGGGGAAATTCGACGCGATCTTCTGCCGGAATGTGATGATCTACTTCGATGGCCCCACGAAGGACCGTTTGCTGAACCGGTTTCACAGCTGCCTGGCGCCGGGAGGATGGCTTTATATCGGGCACTCGGAAACGATTCTGGAGCAACGGGACCAGCTGATCCCGATGGGCAAAACCATCTATCGAAAGGCCCTCCGGTGAGAACAGCGGCGTCCCTCGCGCGCTCTGGCCAGCGTTTTCCAGCTGATGCTCAGATCGAACAGACCGCGCTTTACCACAAGGTCCGGGTCCTTCCAGGGGACACAAGAACGGTCTCTGAGCCGGAGCAAACGCTTGTGACAATTCTCGGCTCTTGCATTTCGGCTTGCATCCGAAATCCGAGAACCGGCTTTGGCGGCATGAACCACTTCATGCTGCCTCAAAGTGATACCGGCCAATGGAACGGAGCAAGCGCTGCCCTGCGATACGGCAATTTCGCGATGGAAGCTCTGATCAACATGGTCCTGAAGAGCGGCTGCTCCCGGCAGGAACTCGAGATCAAGATCTTTGGTGGCGCGAACCTCGGATTTCATTCGGCCCGTGTCGGAACCAAGAATGTCGACTTCGTGAGGCAGTATCTGCGCACGGAAGGGCTAGCCGTGTCGGCATCGGATGTTGGTGGAAATCACGGCCGGAGGATCTACTACCGCCCGTCCACGGGCGTCGTTCGCCAGCTTTATATCCGCACCAATCAGGAAGCACGTGTTGCGAGTGAAGAACTGAACTACGCCGAAACCCTGAAGACCGAAACCGCGTCCGGTTCGATCGAACTCTTTTGAAGCAGGTCATGACCATGTCCCGAGAGATAAAGGTTCTGATAGTCGATGACAGCGCGCTGGTTCGCCAGATGCTGACGGAAATGCTGTCGTCCGACCCGGCAATAAATGTTGTGGGAACGGCTTCCGACCCGATCTTCGCGCGGAAATTGATCAAGGAGCTTAATCCGGATGTTGTGACGCTGGATGTGGAGATGCCGCGCATGGACGGTCTTCACTTTCTTGAAAAGATCATGACCTTGCGCCCCATGCCCGTTGTGATGGTGTCGTCGTTGACCCAAAAGGGTGCAGATGCAGCTTTCCGGGCTCTGGAACTGGGCGCTGTAGATATCGTCGGGAAACCGACACTTGATCTGAAAGATTCATTTCAGCACCTTCGCAGCGAGATTACCGCCAAGGTCAAAGCCGCTGCATCGGCGCGCGTCAGGGCTCGTCGAAGCCATACGCCTCCGCAGACGGCGCGCCCGGTCTCATCGCACTACAAGACCACAGAGCGGGTGGTCTGCATCGGGGCCTCCACCGGAGGTGTTGAAGCGCTTGCACAGGTTCTGCGCAGCCTTCCGGGCGACGCGCCGGCAATTGCGATCACCCAGCACATGCCACAAAGCTTCACGCCGAAGTTCGCGGCCAGGCTCAACCGCATGTGCGCCATCAGGATTGCCGAGGCGCACGGCGGCGAGAGAATGCTTCCCGGACATGCCTATCTGGCACCGGGTGGGACGCATTTGAGCATCCAGCGCTCCGGCGCCAACTACGTCTGCAAGGTTGACGGCAACACGCTTGTCAGTGGTCACTGCCCCTCCGTCGACGTTCTCTTCCGGTCCGCAGCAGAAAACATCGGCGTGAATGCAGTCGGTGTGTTGCTGACAGGCATGGGCCGGGATGGTGCCGAAGGACTAAAGGCAATTCGAGATGCCGGCGGCAACACCATAGGTCAGGACGAGGCGACTTGCATTGTCTATGGCATGCCGCGCGCTGCGCAGGAGCTGGGTGCCGTCGAGCGCCAGGTCCCCCTCGGCGAAGTCGCGGAAACTCTTTTGAATGAATGTGCAAAGGACGGCAGGCAGGCAGTTCGTATCTGATCCTGTGTTCAAGCCGATTTGGAAAGACCCGAGAATGGAGGCCGCCATGGTAGCGAGTGAAAAGGCCGAAGACGTCGCATCAATTGAGGACGTGGATGGAGACCTCTTCGAGGGGGAGACGCACGAGCCGAGGTCGGAGATCGCTTCGACGGGCGGCGAGCAGTTGCATGCCTTCTCTCTTGAGTTGGGCGAGAGCGAGGTGTTGGGCCGGCTTGAGGATCAACGGTCGGTCCAGCAGCAGACGCTGGAATTCTTGATCAAGGAAATCGGCAGTGTCTCCGAGTATGTCGAGGAGAACACCTCGTCTCTGACGGAGCGTTTCCGGAGCATGGCGGTTGCCTCGCGAGAGCAGAGCGGTGTCGTCGACACCATGGCTTACGACGTCCAGCACATCGCGGTCGAAGAGAACGATGTTCCGATCAGCGAGTTGGCAAAAGACCTCTCTGACACGATGGAGGACTTCTTCAAGAAGGTGGTCTTCCTGTCCTCGCGTGGCGTGAAGATGTCCTACACGCTCGATGACATCTTCAAGGTTCTTGAAAACATGCAGGAGAGCATCAACGAGATCGAGCGGATCAACCGTCAGACCAACCTGCTTGCCCTGAATGCCAAGATCGAAGCCGCGCGGGCCGGTGAGGCGGGCAAGGGCTTCGCCGTGGTGGCCGAAGAGGTGCGCAGCCTCGCGACGTCGGTCAACGATCTGTCTTCGGATCTGCGGGATCAGACCAGCCGGGTCACCGCAGGCCTTGATGGTGGCTATTCCATCATTAAGGAAATCGCGACCGTTGATATGTCAGAAGACAATATAGCGGCGCATGAACGCTTGAAGGTCATGACCAAGGGCTTTGTTGACAAGAATGCCCAACTCGCTGGTACTCTTAAGCGGAGCGCCGAAGCAAGTCAGAAAATGGAAATGGAGATCGGCGCGTCTATTGTCGAGCTGCAGTTTCAGGATCGAGCCAAACAACGGCTCGAAGGCGTATGCGACGCCATATTGAAGATGCTGGCGGTTTCAGGGGAAACCCTGCCGGGAACGGCCGTCTCGCTTGAAGGTACGAGCCTTGAGTTTCGACAGGCCCTCGCGAGCGAAATCGCAAACATCTTCAAACTGGGAACGTTGAAGTCCGCGTATGAGGCAGAATTCGGCATTGTGTCCGCCGAAACTGCAAGTGCCACAGCTGACGATGCATCCGGATCTGATGATGACGACATCGAATTGTTTTAGGAGATCCCAATGAATTTGAGAACCGAATGCAATGGAACGCAATACACGGCCTTTATCAGCGGTCAGTTGCAGTATCAGGACAATGGTGCCTTCCGCACATTGGTCGATGACATGACTGAGGCCAACGTCAAGAACTGCGTTTTTGAACTGTCCGACCTCACATCCATCGATTCCGCCGGGCTTGGAATGCTTGTTATCGCGTCCGACGCTGGCAAGAAAAATGGATGGGCGCTGACCTTGAGCGGCGCCAAGGGGCAGGTTCGCAAAATTCTGGAGCTCTCTCGCTTCGACCAGCTGATGACGATCACTGACTAGGCTTTGGGAGTAGGGAGGGAGGACGATGGTCGGAACGGCTCTGACAAGCTCTGACTTTACAGATCCTGGTCCCGCTCCGGGAAGCGGACTTCTGGAATTGGGGACGCTGGCAAGCGCGCGTCTCCTGTTGATCGACGACAGCCGCTTTGCCCGCAAGACCATCAACGCCATCCTGGCCAATCATGGATTTACCAACGTCAAGTTGGCAACAGACGGCGAAGAAGGGCTTCGCGTTGCACGCGAGTGGCTGCCCGAGGTCATTATTACTGACCTTTTCATGCCGGTGAAAACAGGCTTCGATCTGTGCCGGGAGCTACGTGAGGACGCGGCCTTTCAGGAAACGCCGATCATTGTTCAGACGTCGTCCGACACCCCGGCGTTGCGCGGCGATGTTTTTGAAGCGGGTGCTTCGGATCTGATCAACAAGCCAATCAATGCGCGCGAACTTCTGAGCCGGATACGCGTGCATCTGGAACGTCTCCGGCTGATTGAAAGCCTCAAGACCTATCGCCGCCAAATGCATGAGGAATTGAACTCGGCCAAGGCGATGCAGATGGAGCTTCTGCCGGCCGACCAGACGATCGATGCAATGGAGCAGGAATTTCCGGTGAAATTTGCCTGGCACAGCCAGCCTTGTCAGGGGCTTGCAGGCGATATCTGGGGGGCAGAGAGGCTCGATGATCACCGCATCAGAATATGGAATGCGGACTTCACGGGCCACGGCGTCAAGTCGGCGCTGAACACCTTCCGGCTCAACACATTTCTGCGGACCTCCTTGAAGGATGATCGTCGAGGTCCTGGTGATTGGCTTGCGACCGTCAATGATTTCCTGTGCGAGGTGCTTCCCGTTGGGCAGTTCGCAACCATGCTGTGCTGCGATGTTGATTTTCGCGAAAGTACGATCGATCTTGCCTCGGCTGGAGCACCACAGCCAATCCTTGAAACGGATGGGCGCAATGAAGTGGCCTCCATTGGTGGGATACCCTTGGGCATCTCCGAGGGCGTCGTTTTCGACCAGATCCGGCTGCCATTTCCCGTTGGAAGTTGCCTGTTTGCCTACAGTGATGCCCTGACCGAAACACCTTCGGCTGAGACCCCGCTTTACGACATGGATCCCCTGATCGACCGGCTTGACGAGCTCACCGACGTGAAGTTGTCAAAGCGCCCGCTCGCGCTCGTCGGCGATCTTGCTGCCGTGGCGCCGGAGGGGCTGGACGATGATCTGACCTTGGTTTTCCTCGAGCATGTGAAGGTCAAGCGCGTACGCGATGAGCAGGGAGATTGCAGCCAGATACACCTCGTTAGTGAAAAGGCTGATGAGCCGGTGGCAAGCGCTGTGGTTTCCCAGGACACTTTCGTCATTCGGACCATGCAGGATGCCGAGGAACTCACCAAGGAACTGGCAGCGCAATATCCGGAGCCGGATGCGGTTAGTACGGGAATATGGGAGTTGTTGGCCAACGCGATCGAACACGGCAATCTGGCCATACGCCATGACGAAAAAACAGAACTTCTGCTGGCAAATGAGTTGGACAGTGAGATCGAGTTGAGGCTTTCCCTGCCGGTCTTTCGCGATCGCCGGGTTCAGGTTGAATTCGAGAAATCCGACAGCCAGATCAAGCTCAAGATTGCCGATGAAGGCGAAGGTTTTGACTTTCAGACTTATCTGGACGGCGAGGCAAGACTGGACGCGCCCAATGGCCGAGGCATCGCGATTGCGCAGAAGTTGTCTTTCGACGGCCTGACCTATCGGGGAAAGGGCAACATCGTCGAAGCGGTTGTTGAGTTGTCAAAGGCTGAGCCGTGTAATTCTGCCTAGCCTTCGGCCGGGTAAAAATCCCAAACGAGCCTTCGGGCCAACGTCTCTTCGTTATGGCGCATGCGCAAGCTCAGAAGGTCCGACATGGCCTCCATTTGCACGCTGTATGTCTCGGCTTGAACCGCAAAATTCGTCGTCGATTGCGTTTCGTTCGGCTTCAGCAGCAAAGCGGGCAGTTTTTCAAAATGCACATACTGCCAGGTCCCGTCATACCTCGATATCAGGGAGCGATCCCGTCCGTCAGTGCTCAGTGAAAGGCCTTCAGGAACGGTCGCGAGCCAGCGATAATCGTACTCCCATATGGCCGTCGAACGCCACCGATCTGGCGCTTTTCCCTCGACAAAGGGCACCAGGGAACCGCCGTCGGGCGCATGGTTCGGTTCAATATTGAGCAGGTCCAGCAGTGTCGGGAAAATGTCGACCGCGGATGTGAAAGACGGCACCCTGACGGCCTCTTGGGCCGCAGGTGGCTTGATGATCAGTGGGATATGATAGCTCTCGCGGTAGAAGCCACCTTTTCCGAGCATGCCGTGATCGCCCATCATCTCTGCGTGGTCGGAGGTGAAGATAATCAGCGTGTTTTTGAAATCGCCGGAGGTCTTGAGCCGCTCGAGTATACGACCGATCTGGGCATCGACTTCGGAAATCATTCCAAAATAAAGCGCCCTCAAACGTCTGAGATCGCGCTGGCTCAAATCCCGCGCAAGTCCTTTGGCGCCGGGAATGTGCGAGAGCTTTTGGCTGGCTTGAAGCGCCGCCGCCAACGGATGAACCGCTGCCTCAAGGTCAATAGACGCTGACCCGGCAAAGCTTGCATCATCTTCCGGGTCGTACATCGTGTTGTAGGGCTCTGGCACGCAGATCGGCGGATGCGGCCGGAGAAACGAGACATGCGCGAACCAAGGTTCTTGCGGTTCTTGTTCATCGTGCCAATTCAGAAAGGCATCGGTGAGAAAAGCTGTCTGTGTTTCGTTGGCGCCATAACGTGTCGGTGCGAGTGAAATCCTTTCACCCGCCTCAGGCTCAACGTGATGAATTGTATCCAGGCTCCGGCGATCGTAATCGCGCGAGGCAAGCCACGAGAGCCAGGGTTTATCATCCTCCGGGAGAGATTGCCTCACTTCAAAACCGGGAAGCGTTCCCTCGTAACTCTGTAAGTTTGGATCGGCAGGCGCTAGCGTTCTGGGGTCCGGGGACGTGTCGGTATAGCCAAAAAGAGAAGGCAGATATCCCGCCCGGCGCGCGGCACGGGCAATGTTGTCGAACCGATCATCCAGCGGCGCGCCATTCCAGATCACCCTGTGGTTCATCTGGTACAGCCCGGTATAGAGCGACGCACGCGCCGGCGAACACGGCGCAGTGGCAGCATAGTGATTTTCGAAGAACGTCCCATCCGCGGCAAGTTCATCGAGTGCCGGTGTCTTGACGGACGGATGTCCCGCCGCGCCAAGGCAGTCGCCCCGCCATTGATCTGCAGTGATGAGAAGAATGTTGGGGCGGGTGCGCGTCATGCCTGCTCTAGCCTTTCAATCAAGGCAGGAAGGTCTGCCACCGTATCAATGACGTGGTCGGCCCCGGCTGCAGTGAGCTTTTCGGTCGCGAGCTGACGCAGGGCGTCGACTTCCGACTCGGGCAGTGCGGCGAGTTCTTCAGGTGTTTTGCCGGCATAATTCCCGGAAAGCGCCAGACCCACCGTTACGCAGCCTGCTGCGACACCCTCCGCGATCCCCGGCTCGGTATCATCCACCTTGATCACGAGCTCCGGCGGATAGACCACCAGATCAACAAAACACTGGTACATGCCGATCGGCCCTGGTCGCCCCTCGGGGAGGTCGTCCGCACAGATCAGATTGTCCGGCTCATATCCTTGTGCGGCGGCAACTGGCAGCACACGCTTCATGATCGAGCGGGTGTAGCCGGTGGTCGAGCCAATCTTCATGCTGCGCGCTCTGAGCCAGGTGACGACTTCCTTCGCGCCCGGGACTAGGGTTGCGAAGTCGGCCACAACCTCCTCATTCATGGGTACGAAGATCTTGTAGACCGCATCAACATCCGCATCCGTCGGTGCTGCCCCGTGCTTGTCGGTCCATTGGGCGGCAATGTCGGGATCGTCCATCATTGAGCGGATATGATCCCACTTTGGCGCACCCATGGGCGCACGCGCCTGCTCGATCGTCGCCGTAATGCCGAATTTTTCGAAGGCCTTGACGAAAACGCCCATCGGCGCAAAGGAGCCGAAATCAATCATCGTGCCGGCCCAGTCGAAGACGACAGCCTTGAATTTTGTCATGAGGGGGTCCTATCCGAAAAGCTCTTGAATGGTTTCCTCGCCAATGGCGAAAGCAGTTGATGCGCCGCAGCCGGCTGTCACCACAACGATCCGGGTCGCGTCATCCGGTGCATCGGTAAAGCGCCAGCGGTCTGCTGCAGACGCATATGTTCCGATCCAGGCCTCGCTGACCTCATAAGGGCCGAGATCGAGAACGGCATCCATTTCTTCTAAGATGAGATCGTTGACGCCATTGTCGATGAACGGATCAGGTGTAGGGCCATAGTGATGGCTGTCTCCCACAACGAGGCTTCCGTCGGCGGACTGGACGACAATCAGGTGAATGCCATTTTGCCGGCAGGCTGCCTGCTCCTTGTCGAGGAGCTGCTTGAGGGGAGCCGCTTCGGGCAGATCCGCATAGCCGAGATAGCGCGCCAGACCGAGATCAGACATGACGGCGGTGCCCAATGGCGCTGGTTTTTCTGGCTTCACGCGCAGCATCTGCAATTTGCACCGGGTCACACCAT
The DNA here is from genome assembly GCF_014842925.1 of Roseibium polysiphoniae. Lineage (GTDB taxonomy): Bacteria > Pseudomonadota > Alphaproteobacteria > Rhizobiales > Stappiaceae > Roseibium > Roseibium polysiphoniae. Next base: position 244,867 of record NZ_JACYXJ010000007.1, on the reverse strand, counting down.
AAGGCGCGATGCGGTCGGCAAACAGGCTGGTTCCATCATCGCCAGGACAGACAATCACGGATTCTGCGTGGACGTCGCCACGGGAGGTCACGAGCTTCGGAGTCTCGACCGAGGTGATGCTTGTTTGCCAAAGAAAGTCGACGCCCTTCTCGGCCTCGAGCCAGGAAGCAATGCGTGGCAGGGCATCTTTGGACTCTACACGCAGCTCAAAAGGCGAATAAAGCGCAGCCGATATACCGCCCACGCGTAGGCGAGGCGCTTTTTCCAGCGCTTGAGCAGGTGTGAGCCGTTGGCACTCGGCCCCCATTTCGGTCCGGAGAAATGCGTCAATAACGGCCTCCGCCTCGGGCCTGCGCGCGGTCATGGTGAGGCCGCGATGCAGGATTGGAATGCCAGCGCTTTCGGCAACCTTGCCCCAGACCGTGCGGCTGCGCATTGCCTTTTGCCAGCAGTCTCCGGCTTGTTGCCCGGTGATCGTGACGAATCCGAAGTTGCGGATTGAGGCCCCGTTCGCTGCGGCGTCCCGGTCGATCACAATGACCCTTTTGCCTCGATTTGCAGCGGCAAGTGCGTGCGCGAGGCCGACAATACCGGCTCCGACAACAGCGAGGTCGTAACTGCTTGGTTTCATGAAGTCTCCACCAAAGAGGGACGCAATGAGGTGAGCCTGGCAATGCAGGAATCTTGCCAAATAGGACGGTGCGATCCTGATCGCTTAGCTCATTTAACACGACGGGATTATGATGGTGGCTTAGTTTTCTGTGTCCTGTCGTTTCGCGCCGAAAAATTGCCTCCTGGGGCCATGTCGCAGCTGATTGCGATCTGGACCCGCTGGCGGCCTTGGCCTATTCCTCCCTTCCAACAAAGGGTCAAATGACAGCCACACGGCTCACCCAGAAGGTTCGGGAGAGAGAATGAAAATCTGCGCGACAAAAAAGGCGATCCGTGAGGAGGTTCGCGAGACGAGACGCAAGGGTTTGAGCGTCGCACTCGTGCCGACGATGGGGTTCCTGCATGAGGGGCATCTGTCGCTGGTCCGGGAGGCAGCATCGCAGGCCGACCGTGTTGTTGTCTCCATCTTTGTCAATCCGACCCAGTTTGGCCCGAATGAAGATTTGAGCTCCTATCCGCGCGATCCCGAGCGTGACTTGAAGCTTTTGCAAGACGAGGGCGTTGCGGCGGTCTTCATGCCCGATGTTGACGAAATGTACGGCGTCTCCGGCGACACATTTGTCGAGGTGCCAGGCCTTTCGGGCATTTTGCAGGGCGCTCTTCGGCCTGGGCATTTTCGCGGAGTCGCGACGGTTGTGACCAAATTGTTCAACATTGTCGGGCCGGACGTCGCCGTTTTTGGCGAAAAAGACTACCAGCAACTGGCGCTGATCCGGCAAATGGTTCGCGATCTGGACATGCCGCTCAAGATCATCGGTCATCCGACGGTGCGCGAAGCCGATGGTCTTGCGATGTCGTCACGCAATGTCCGCTTGGAGCCAGATCAAAGGGCGGAGGCCCCGGCGTTGAACCGTTCGCTTCTGGCGGCCAATGACGTCGCACGCGCCGGCGGGACGGTCGCCGACATGGATCTGGCCGTCAGGACGGTCCTCTCTGAGGCAAGTCTCGGCAAGGTCGAAAGCGTTGATATTCGAGACGCCGAGACCCTTGAAGAGCTAGAGGGCGTGCTGACCAGGCCAGCGGTCCTGCTCCTTGCCGTGCGTTTCGGAAAGGTTCTTCTGATTGACCAAAAGGTCATTCATCCAGGGACCAAAGGGTAATTGCACTGGCTCGCTTCAGGGCTTAAATCCAGCGCGACGACGCTTCTTTGAAAGGATGCTCGATGAGCACGCAAAAACCGATCCGCCGTGTCACGGTGCCCCAGATTGCAGCGAGAAAGGGAGGTGACCCGATCGTGTCACTCACCTCTTATCACGCGCATACGGCGGCCATCGTCGATAAATACGCGGATTTCATCCTCGTCGGCGACAGCCTGGGCATGGTGATGCATGGCATGGAGTCCACGGTCGGTGTGCCGCTTGATCTGATGATCATGCATGGCAAGGCAGTGGTACGTGGCACCCAGCGCGCCTTGATCGTGGTTGATATGCCCTTTGGCACCTACGAGGAAAGCCCAGCCGTCGCATTCCGCAATGCTGCGCGGATCATGAAGGAAACGGGGTGTGGTGCGGTCAAGCTCGAAGGCGGCAAGCGCATGGCCGAGACCATTCACTTTCTCACCGAGCGGGGCATTCCCGTCATGGCACATACAGGTCTGACGCCGCAGTCGAGCCACGTCATGGGGGGCTTCAAGACCCAGGGGCGCGATGAAGACAGCTGGCCGATGCATGAGGAAGACGCCAAGGCGGTGTCCGAGGCTGGCGCCTTTGCCATCGTGCTTGAAGGAATGGTCGAACCGCTCGCAGCGAAGATCACCAAGCAGATTGCCATCCCGACCATCGGCATTGGTGCGTCGGCAGATTGCGACGGTCAGATCCTGGTGCTCGAGGACATGCTCGGCCTGAACCCGAAACCACCGAAGTTCGTCAAAGTCTATGGCGACCTCGGCAACCAGATCGAAAATGCGGTCAAGTCCTACGCGGACGAGGTCAAGGACCGCTCCTTCCCATCTGCGGCTCAAACCTACACGTAGGACCCGAGCACGCAGTCAGTTCCAAAGCCCGCCGAACTTCGGGGGGCGTTTTTCCGCCTTGCCGGCGAAATTGATCAAAATGGCGGAGAGAGAGGGATTCGAACCCTCGGAACGCTTGCGCGCTCAACGGTTTTCGAGACCGCCCCGTTCAACCACTCCGGCACCTCTCCGCGGCACTTAAGATAAACGAGTCTCAAGTGGCGCGGAACATAGACAAGGCTTTTCTGAGCCGCAAGAGCCTGTTGAGCGGTTTTCGCGTTTTTTATCGCAGGCGGGAAAGGGGGCGACGACTGCAAGGGCCAGGCAATCGGTAAGACCACGTGCCCGACAACGAGAAAGCGCATTACGGCAAAGCGATAGTGTCCTGGCGCGTCGCTGGTTGATCGGCCCGAAACTGGCAGTTAAGCGTTGACTTGTGAGGCGCCATGCATATAGTGCGCGAGCTTGAAGAGGCGGGATTGGCAACGATTCCGCTCTTTCGCCTTGTTCGAAGGCCTGGCAGGCATCAGCGGTAACATCCGCAGTTCCTGCCGCAAAGACCCTGACTGTCCCAACAGACAAGTTGTTTCCGGGCGCCAACGAACAGCAACGGACCGCATCTGCCGTCAAAATGGCAGAGCGTAGTAAAAACGAAAAGAAGGACGTGCGAGACATGTTCGCAGTGATCAAGACCGGCGGTAAACAGTACACCGTCGCCGCAGACGATCTTCTGAAGATCGAAAAGCTCGATGCCGAAGCTGGCAGCACCGTTACCTTTGACGAAGTGCTCATGCTCGGCAACGGCACCGACACGACAGTCGGCGCGCCGCTTGTTGAAGGCGCCAGCGTTGTTGCTGAAGTCGTTGAGCAGGGCCGTAACCGCAAGATTATCATTTTCAAAAAGCGTCGGCGTCAGAACTCCCGTCGTCGCAATGGCCATCGTCAGTCCTTCACCATGGTGAAAGTGACCGACATTCTGGCCGCTGGTGCAAAGCCGGCGAAAAAGGCTGCGCCGAAGAAGGCTGAAGCCAAGAAAGAAGAGCCGGCAGCTGCAAGCGATGACGCTGTAACGCCGCTGTTCACCGCGCCGGAAGGCAAGGCCGACGATCTGAAGAAGATCTCCGGCGTTGGACCGGTTCTGGAGAAGAAGCTGAACGCGCTGGGCATCACCACCTATGCGCAGGTCGCTGCTTTCTCCGCCGACGATATCGCCCGCGTCGACGATGCCTTGAGCTTCAAGGGCCGCATCGAGCGCGACAACTGGCTTGAGCAGGCCAAGGAACTGGCTGGCGAATAATCGCTGCCATCCGGTCTGAACAACACTTTTAGGAACGAGGAGCACCCTCATGGCACATAAAAAGGCAGGCGGTTCGTCACGCAACGGTCGCGATTCCGCTGGTCGCCGTCTCGGCATCAAGAAGTATGGCGGCGAAGCCGTAATCCCGGGCAACATCATTGCGCGCCAGCGTGGCACGCAGTGGCATCCGGGCACGGGCGTTGGCATGGGCAAGGACCACACAATCTTCGCAACGGTCGAAGGCAAGGTGGAATTCCAGGCCAAAGCCAACAAGCGAACCTTCATTAACGTGCTTCCAGTGGCGGAAGCAGCGGAGTAAAGCCGACGTGTTATCGAAAACCGCCGGCGCCTCATAGCCCCGGCGGTTCAAGATGAACCGGTCAAAGTTCAAGGGGAGATGGGGCGCCATCTCCCCTTTTTCTTTGAATTTTGACTGGAGTTGGAAACATGGTTGTTGAGAGTGATGGTCTCTTAGACGAAAGCTGTCGTGGTGCGGCCCCCTTGCCGCAGGAAGCCGTCCGGGTGCGTCTTGATTTGCCGCGAACGGACGATCTGGCCGATATCGTATATCTGGCCAATAACCATCGTATCGCAGCAAACCTGGCGACCATGCCGCATCCTTTCGGCCTTGCCGACGCAAAGATGCTTGTTGCGAAAGCCGAAGCGGCGAGAGGCAATAGCGCCGTCTTCGCGATCAGGCTGACGGTAACCGGCCGCTTCATTGGCGTCGCCCGCTATGCCGAACTCGAAGCCGGCAGTCCGGTTCACGTCGGCTATTGGCTTGGCGAAGCGTTCTGGGGACAGGGACTTGCAACCGAGGCGCTGCATTCCCTCGTCGATCATGCCTTTACCTATGGCGACATGAGGGAACTTACCGGCGCTTGTCGGGTTACCAATCCTGGGTCCCGCCGGGTTCTGATCAAGTCCGGTTTCCAGTATCGCGACCAGTCGATGATCCATTCGCTTGGTGCGGGCGGGAATGTTCCGATTGAACGGTTCAATCTGGAAAGGGCCGTTTGGTCATCTTTGAAGACGTGGGGAGGGCGCCGGTGATGCTTCCGACCCTGACAACGAAGAGATTGGTTTTGCGACCGATCCAATCGAGCGACGCGGAAGCCATCGCAGCCCTGGGCGGCAAGGACTTCGAGGTTGCAAGGTGGCTGACAGGTTGTTCCTGGCCATACAACGAAGGCGATGCTGAAACCTTTGTTGCCGATGTGATGGCTGGGAACCCGTTGGAGCGCGAAGCGGCTTTCGCGATGACGCTTGGCGGTATCTTTATCGGCATGATCGCGATCGAGGCGCCGGGAGATCTTGAACAGGAGCCTGACTGTCCGACCTTGGGCTATTGGATCGGGCGAAGCTTTCAAGGCTTTGGCTACACCAGTGAGGCAGCGAAAGCTGTTCTGGATTGGGCCTTTGCCGCATATGACTGCCAGGCTATTGCGGCAAGGGCCTATGAGGAGAATACGGCGTCCCGTGCACTTCTCAGAAAACAGGGGTTTCGGCCTGTCGGAATGACAGAGCGGTTTGCCAAGCCCTTGGACCGGAAGGTCTCATGCGTCGTTGTTCGCCTGGAACGGGATGACTTCGAGGCCCGGCGGGTAGCGGCGTGAAGCATGTTACTACCATCGAGCGGCGGGCGCTGCGTCCGTCGTTTGCGGCTGATTTGGACTGTATCGTCGACTTGATTGACGGTGTTTCGCCACTCTAGTTGCCGGAACGGTCTACTTTGAGGTATTGGCAGGGCCGCGCCGAGTGGTTCTAAAGAGTATATGAGTGAGGCCGTAGGCGCAGTAGGCACGGCTTTCGTGAGCAAATGAGTAACCTGACCGACAGGACAGAAAGAAGAAAACAATGAAATTCCTCGATCAGGCCAAGATCTTTATGCGCTCCGGAAATGGTGGTGCGGGCTGTGTATCGTTTCGGCGAGAAAAATACATCGAATACGGCGGGCCGGATGGCGGCGATGGTGGCCGTGGCGGTGACGTTTGGGTTGAGTGCGTAGACGGACTCAACACGCTGATTGACTACCGCTATCAGCAGCACTTCAAGGCCGAGACCGGCATTCACGGCATGGGCAAGAACCGAACCGGCGCCGATGGTGGCGACGTGACGCTCAAGGTGCCCGTGGGAACGCAGGTTCTCGAAGAAGACAATGAGACCGTCGTCGCTGATTTGACCGAGGTCGGGCAGAAAGTGCTTTTGCTCAAGGGCGGCAACGGCGGTTTTGGCAACGCGCATTTCAAATCATCGGTCAATCAGGCGCCGCGCCGTGCGAACCCTGGCCTCGTCGGCGAAGAAAAATGGATTTGGCTTCGGCTCAAACTGATTGCGGACGCGGGCCTCGTTGGACTTCCCAACGCCGGCAAGTCGACGTTTCTCGCAACCGTGTCGGCAGCAAAGCCGAAGATTGCAGACTATCCATTCACGACGCTTCATCCCAACCTCGGCATTGTCCAGATTGATGGCAACAGCTTTGCCATGGCCGATATTCCCGGATTGATTGAGGGGGCACATGAAGGCACAGGCTTGGGCGATCGGTTCCTCGGCCATGTCGAACGCACCAGGGTCCTTCTTCATCTGGTCGATGGTTCAAGCGTCGAGGACCCGGGCGAAGCCTACCGCGTGGTGCGCGGAGAGCTGGAGGCCTATGGTCATGGTCTGGCCGAGAAGCCGGAGATCGTCGCCCTGTCGAAATGCGATGCTCTGACGGATGAACTGATCGAGGAGCAATCAGCCTCTCTCGAAGCGGCTTGTGGTCAGAAGCCACTGATCCTGTCCTCCGCCAGTGGCCACAACGTGGATCGGGCGCTGCGCATGATCATGCGCGCGATCGACAAGGACAAGCAGGACTCAGCGAATGAAGTGCCGTCCAAGGAGCAGGAAGGCTGGCATCCCTGATGGCCAGCCTGCGTCCCCTGTCACAGCACGGCCGCATCGTCGTGAAGATTGGCTCTGCCCTTCTCGTGGAAAGAGGGGAGCTAAAGCGCGACTGGCTGGATGCGATGATCGAGGATCTTGTGTCGCTGGTGAAGGCCGGCTCCGAGGTCATTGTGGTTTCTTCCGGATCGATTGCTCTGGGGCGCGGCATCTTGGCTTTGCCAGCGGGACCTTTGAAATTGGAGGAAAGCCAGGCCGCAGCTGCGGCGGGTCAGATTGCGCTTGCCAAGGCCTATGCGGAGAGTTTGGACCGGTTCGGCATTCAGGCCGGGCAGATCCTTTTGACATTGGGTGATACGGAGGAGCGTCGGCGCTATCTGAACGCCCGCGCCACGATCGGGACGCTGCTGAAGCTCGGAGCGGTGCCGATCATCAACGAAAATGACTCAGTTGCGACCTCCGAAATTCGATATGGGGACAACGACAGGTTGGCCGCCCGTGTGGCGACCATGGCCAGCGCGGATTGTCTCGTTCTTCTGTCCGACATTGATGGTCTCTACACTGCACCACCCCTGACGAACCCGGATGCGGTCTTTTTGCCTGAAGTGCCTCGCATTACGCCGGAAATTGAAGCCATGGCGGGAAGTGCAGGGTCCGAGCTGTCCCGCGGCGGCATGAAAACCAAGATCGATGCCGGCAAGATCGCAACTGCGGCCGGAACATCAATGGTGATCACGTCTGGAAAGGCTCTCAATCCTCTCAAGCGTTTGAATGAAGGCGCTCGTGGAACCTGGTTTCCGGCTCTGGCAACGCCGGCGACAGCCCGCAAGGCCTGGATTGGAGGTCACCTGGAGCCGCGTGGAGAGATCCAGCTCGACCCGGGCGCAGTCAAAGCGCTTCAAGACGGAAAAAGCCTTCTGCCGGCGGGCGTGACACGCGTTTCTGGAGAGTTCTCCCGTGGTGATGCGGTTCGGATACTTGATCCGGAAGGTCGGGACATTGGTCGCGGCTTGATAGCCTATGACCTCGATGAAGCGGTCATGATCGCGGGGCGAAACAGCCGAGAAATCGAGGCGATCGTTGGCTATCCGGGGCGGGCCGAAATGATCCATCGCGATGATCTCGTGCTGGACGATGCAATTTCAGGCTGAAACCGGTAAGAAAGCCGGGGTCAGAGATTTGGGTCTGCAATCGCAGACGATGAAGCGGAACGAGAAAAATGTTGGAAAAGGTTGAGTCCGTCAACGTTCAGGCTCTCATGGCAGAAATCGGTCAGCGCGCTCGCGCGGCAAGCCGAATACTTGCCGTGGCTCCAACCGAAACCAAGGACAGCGCGCTTAAAGAAATGGCCAAAGCCGTGCGCGCAGCCATGCCGGATATCCTTCAGGGCAACGCCAAGGACCTTGAGTTGATGCGCGCGAACGGTCAAAGCGCATCGTTTCTCGATCGCGGAACGTTGACCGAAGAGCGCATCGAGGCTGTTGCTCAGGCGCTGGAAGATATTGTTGCGCTGGATGACCCGGTCGGCAGCGTGATTTCGGCCTGGGAGCGACCTAACGGTCTTAAGATCGAACGTGTTCGAACTCCGCTAGGCGTCATCGGCGTGATTTACGAGAGCCGTCCGAACGTGACCGCAGATGCTGGCGCGCTCTGTCTGAAGGCGGGCAATGCGGTGGTTCTGCGCGGCGGCTCGGATACGATCCATTCCAACAAGGCCATACATGCGGCTCTGCAGGCTGGTCTTAAGGCAGCCGGCTTGCCAGAAGACGCCATTCAGATGGTGCCGGTCACCGATCGCGCGGCCGTTGGCGAGATGCTGAAGGGGCTCGGCGGCAATCTGGATGTGATCGTCCCACGCGGTGGCAAGAGCCTCGTGGCGCGAGTCCAGGACGAAGCCCGGGTGCCGGTCTTTGCTCATCTGGAAGGCCTCGTACATATCTTTGTCGACAGACAGGCTGATCTGAACAAGGCTCTCGACATCGTCGTCAATTCCAAGATGCGGCGCACCGGTATTTGCGGAGCACTGGAAACCTTGATGTTTGATGAGGCCGTGGCCCACAGCCATCTGCCTGCGATCGTGAAGGCACTGCAAGACGCAGGCTGTGAAGTGCGCGGCGATGCACGCACGCGCGAGCTTTGCGAAAACGTGGTGCCTGCGAGCGAAGCCGACTGGAGCACTGAATATCTTGATGAGATCCTGGCGGTGAGAGTCGTCTCTGGCCTCGATGAAGCCATTGAACACATCTCAGCCTATAGCTCCAATCATACCGATTGTATCGTCACGGAAGACATTGACGCGGCAGAAGCCTTCTTCCAGCGCGTCGATTCAGCCATCGTTTTGCATAATGCGTCTACGCAGTTCGCTGACGGCGGTGAATTCGGTATGGGGGCAGAAATCGGCATTGCGACAGGGCGTATGCACGCGCGCGGCCCTGTTGGTGTGGAGCAACTGACAAGCTTCAAGTATCGTGTTCGCGGCGAGGGACAGATCCGTTCATGACGGCATGTTCCGGTCAAGAAAAGCTGGTTCCTGAATGGTTGAAGTTGCCCCACGCGGAGCGCGGCAATCGCATCGGCATATTCGGTGGCTCGTTCAATCCGGCACACAGTGGACATCTGCTGGTCGCGGAGACAGCCTTGAAGCGTCTCGATCTTGATCAGGTTTGGTGGCTGGTTACCCCTGGAAACCCTCTCAAGGATCACGCAGAACTTGCGCCGCTCGAAATGCGGGTCCATATGACCAGTGCGCTGGCCAACCATCCAAAGATGAGGGTTTGCGCTCACGAAGTGATTCTCGGATCGCCCTACACGGCAAAGACGATCCAGTTGCTGAAGCGAAAACGTCCTGCGTTGAACTTTGTTTGGATTATGGGGGCCGACAATCTCGCCGGATTTCATCATTGGCAGGATTGGCGGTCGATTGTTCAAACCGTTCCGATCGCGATCATCGACCGACCGGGCTCGTCATTGGCGACCCTCGGCGCACCACTGGCGAAAGCCTATGAGCGCCAAAGAGTTGCAGAGGAAGACGCTTCCTTGCTGGCAGATCTGAAGCCGCCTGCTTGGACATTTCTTCACTCCGCACTCGACAACACGTCCTCAACTGGTTTGAGGCAGAAGAAGATTCCGTAACGGAAAGTGAAGCCCCTGGATTTGTTGCATGTCTTGAAAATGCAAACTTGAAGGGCTTATCCTATAGGAGGGCGCCGATATGGCGTCCGAGGTACGGTCAAACCGTCCCCCGACATGATGTGCGGGGGCAACAAGGCGAAAGGCACAAAACCTGACCATGACCTTTGAAAGTGAGGGGGCCATCCAGTCCGCTCCGAAACAGTCTCCCGCAAGCGCTGAACTTTCGGGTGAGCTGATCGATACGGTTCTCGCCAGTCTTGAAGACTCCAAGGCAGAGGACATTGTGACTCTCCAAATCTCCGGTAAAAGCTCATTGGCGGATCAAATGGTGATCGCCTCGGGTCGCTCGCATCGTCATGTGGGTGCGATTGCTGATCACCTTCTGCGCGACGTCAAGGACGCGGGTGCCGGTAACGCCAACATTGAAGGTCTGACGACCTGCGATTGGGTTCTGATCGATGTCGGTGACGTCATCGTCCACATTTTCCGTCCTGAAGTGCGAGGTTTCTACAACCTCGAGAAAATGTGGGCCCCTGAGCCGGACGACGCACCGCAGTACGTCGGCTAGCAAGCTGGCTGGTCTGAGAGAGTAAGAGTGCGGGGCCATCGGCCCTGCAAGGGATGCTATGCGGTTTAATATAACCTGTGTCGGGCGCATGAAATCCGGGTCCGACAAGGATTTGTTCGACCGCTATATTGACCGCGCTAGAAAAACCGGACGCGGTCTCGGCTTGGCGGACATCTCTGTCAGGGAGATCACGGAGAGCCGCGCCCAACGGGGGGCTGACCGCAAGGCAGAAGAGGCTGCTTCCCTGGAGGCAGCGTTGCCTGCGGGTGGAAAACTCGTTGTCCTGGACGAGCACGGAAAATCCCTGAGCAGCTCTGATTTCAGTTCGAAGCTGGAAGCCTGGAAAGATGAGGGTGTTCCCGATGTCTCCTTCGCCATTGGCGGCGCTGATGGTCACGGCGATCGCATATTGGCCCGGGCTGACCTGAAGATTGCCTTTGGGGCGATGACTTGGCCGCACCAGATCGTTCGTATTCTCCTGGCAGAGCAGATTTACAGAGCCCTGACGATTCAGGCGGGCCATCCCTATCATCGCGAGTAATCTGCGCTAGGGCGTCGCCAAGACTTGGATTGCAGTCGCGGTTTCGCGAGATGCCCGGTTGTCGCCTTAATCAGCCGCTAGGTTGTAATCTTGCCAGTGGCGGCCCGCAGCAGGATCTGGTGAACGGTTCCTTAACGATGCATTGGGTATCGACTCCTCATGACGGACCGATTGATCGGCAGATGGCACGCGAGACCTTCGAGGCTCTGCCCGCATGAGCAGAGACGCCACTCGCTGGGCGTTATCTCGTCGATTGTGGCATCGGGACTTTTGCTGTTGATCGCAATCGATCCGGCAATATCCACTGAAACTGTTGAAGCGCCTGAGACGGCGTCAACCGCTCCGGAAATCGATCAAGCAGCTCTTCAAAAACAGGTGCGAGAGCAGGAACTCTTGGCACTGGGGCGCGACATGGAAGTCTCGGATCAAAGACAGTCGGAAATCGAACGGGAAATCCAGCTGATCGACCGGGACAGAGACACGCTGAACAGCAAGATCCTGACCGCCGCCGATACCATCAAATCACTCGAGACCAAACTGACCGACACCGAAAGGCGGCTTCTTCGCCTCGCGGAAAACGAAGACACGGTCCGCATGTCCTTGAGAGGGCGCCGGGGTGTCCTCGCTGAGGTTTTGGCTGCCCTTCAGCGTATTGGCCGGCGTCCGCCACCGGCCTTGGCGGTGCGCCCTAGTGACGCACTGGCAGCGGTACGAAGCGCAATCCTGCTCAACGCCGTCATGCCTGAACTGAGAGTGGAAACCGAAGCGCTCGCCGCCGATTTGGCGGAACTCAGCCGTCTGAAGTCTGTAATCGCCGAAGAGAAGAAGAGTCTGCGCGGCGATGCCATGCGTCTTGCGGAAGAAAAATCCCGCCTTGAGCTGCTCCTAAGCGCCAAGCGTCAGGAGCGCGACAAGACGGCGGCAGAGCTTGCCCAGGAAAAGGCAAGGTCGCAGGAATTGGCCGCAAAGGCGGGCACTCTCAAGGAATTGATCGCCGATCTTGAACGCGAAATCGAGAGCGCCAGAACCGCGGCAGCAAAGTCTCGTGAGGCCGAGAGACAGGCCCGTCTTGACCAGAGCGAGCGTCAGGATCCCTTTTCTGATCCGGGTCGGCTCGCGCCTGCTGTTGCCTTTGAGGATACAAAAGGCCGCTTGCCCCGGCCGGTTTCCGGTGAGATGGTGCGGGACTTCGGTCAGGAAGATGAGTTCGGTAGCCTCACACAAGGGCAGTCGATCACAACTCGAGCAGGATCACGTGTTACCTCGCCCTCTGATGGCTGGGTTGTCTATGCTGGACCCTTTCGTTCGTTCGGCCAGCTCTTGATCCTGAACACAGGCGGCGGTTACCATGTACTTCTTGCCGGCATGGACCGAATCGACGCTGAATTGGGGCAATTCGTGCTTGCAGGGGAACCTGTAGGCGTTATGGGCACAACCAAATGGGCAAGTGCCTCCACGATTGGTTTGGGTTCTTCCCAGCCGATCCTGTATGTTGAATTTCGCAAAGACGGAAGTGCGATCGATCCCACACCCTGGTGGGTGCGCGTTGAAGAAGAAAAGGCTCGCGGATGATTCGGAAAGCTTCACTGCTACTCGTTGGTGCGCTGATGGGGGCTGCTGCAGTCACCACGCTGACCCAGATACCCTTCCGGGTCAGTGACGCGGCCAATGCCGCTGCGTCTGACACCTATCGCCAACTCAATCTCTTTGGTGATGTCTTCGAGCGCGTGCGCTCCGATTACGTCGAGATGCCAGATGATGCGCAGCTGATTGAAAGCGCGATCAACGGCATGCTGACCTCGCTGGACCCGCATTCCAGCTATATGTCCCCCAAGAGCTTCCGCGACATGCAGGTGCAGACCCGCGGCGAATTCGGTGGACTTGGTATCGAGGTCACCATGGAAGATGGTCTCGTTAAGGTCGTCTCCCCGATCGATGATACGCCAGCCTACAAGGCCGGTGTGCTGGCGGGCGATTTGATCACCCATATCGACGGCGAGCAAGTTCAGGGATTGACCCTGAATGAGGCGGTCGAAAAGATGCGTGGCCCGGTCAAGACCGACATCATCGTGACAATTCGGCGCGAGGGTGCGGGCGAGCCGCTCGATATCACCATCACGCGCGACATCATCCGCATTCGCTCGGTGCGCTGGCGTGAAGAAGGCGATGTTGGCTATGTCCGCATCACCCAGTTCAATGAGCAGACATTCGATGGCCTGAAGAAGGGCATCGAAGAGACGGCGAACAACATCGGCGAAGACAATATCAAGGGCTTCGTCATTGACCTTCGCAACAACCCGGGTGGTCTTCTTGACCAGGCGATTGCAGTCTCTGATGCTTTCCTCGAACGCGGCGAGATTGTCTCGACGCGCGGCAGGAACTCTGATGAGACCCAGCGCTACAACGCCCGCAGTGGCGATCTGACTGAAGGCAAGCCGGTGATCATTCTGGTCAACGGTGGCTCTGCCTCCGCGTCGGAGATCGTTGCTGGTGCTCTGCAGGATCATCGCCGGGCGACGATCCTTGGAACGCGTTCGTTCGGTAAGGGCTCGGTCCAGACCATCATTCCGCTGGGTGCAAATGGTGCTATTCGTCTGACGACGGCACGCTACTACACGCCGTCCGGTGTCTCTATCCAGGCGAAGGGCATCGCCCCTGACATCGAGTCCCTGCAGGACTTGCCGGATGAGCTCAAGGGACGCGCTGAAACCAAGGGCGAGGCCGGGTTGCGCGGTCACCTAGAGGCTGAAGGCGAAGAGGGCGAAAAAGAGCAGTCTGGCAGCCAGGCCTATGTACCTGCCGACCCGGCTGAAGATACGCAATTGAAGCTGGCGCTTGATCTCTTGCGCGGCGAACAGGTGAACAGCGCGTTCCCGCCGACCGGCGACTCCGCTTCGGCGCCAAATTGATAAAGCTGGTGGCCGCGCTTTGATACAGAAGCGCGGCCACCACTCTTCTGCTCGAGCCGAAACAAAGGATGCCCGACGGACCCCATGGCGAGTGAAGATCTCTCTGCACCCTTAGGACTTGGAAAACGCCGAATCCTTCGTCTCCCCTTTGGATTGATGGGGGTGGGGATCTTGAGCGTTGTGGCGACGACTGCGGCGATCTGGATGGGGGTTGTGAACGATCCCTTCGGCGGCGAACCGGTCGCTGTGGTGCCACTGGAAAACTCCGTCAAGGGCCTCTCCTCTCGCGATATCGAAGTCGTCGAAATTCGCCCCTCACTTGAAGGCGATCTAGGCCCCAATCTGAGGCGTGAGCAGAACAATGCGAACCTGGGACCTCGCTATAACCTTCAAGCGTCAGAAGGGGGCGATGGTCCGTCCGCGGGACTTCTGATCAACCCTGACCCGCGCGTCAGCGAGAGATCCGACTACGGATTCTTGCCGCGTATCAGCTCGGATGGCGTCCGGCCTCTGGACGCCTATGCGCGACCGTTTTCGAGCGAATTCGCATCCATTCCAAAGATCGCAGTGATCATCGGTGGGCTTGGGTTGAGCGAGACCGGGACGCAGAACGCCATCGACAGTCTGCCGGCCGACGTGACCTTTGCCATGGCACCCTATGGCTCCAACATGGACCGCTGGATGCAGAGCGCACGCACCAAGGGGCACGAACTTCTGCTCCAGTTGCCGCTTGAGCCTTTTGACTTTCCTGACAATGACCCCGGTCCGCACACTTTGCTCATCAGTCTGCGTCCTGCCGAGATGATGGATCGTTTGGCATGGTTGATGACGCGGGTCACAAACTATGTTGGCGTGATCAATGAAATGGGTGCGCGCTATACGTCGACGCGGCCTTCCATGCAGTATCTGTTGGAAAAGCTCACCGGCCGCGGCCTGATGTTCGTCGACAACGGAGCATCTTCGCGCAGCATGTCCGCCGAAGTCGCTGCCGAGGTTAAAGCACCCTTCAGTGCGGTCGATGTTGTGCTGGATGCCGTTCCGCGGGAAGACCAGATCAACGCGAAACTGCTTCAGTTGGAGGGCGTCGCCAGAGCGCGCGGTGTCGCCGTGGCCTCCGGTTCGGCTCTGCCGGTCACGGTCCGCCAACTCGAGGTCTGGTCTCGCGACCTTGAAGAGCGGGGCCTTTTGCTCGTGCCTGTAAGCGCAACGATTGATCGATGAGTGATTTCCGTGCCTAAAGAGAGAACGGACCCGGGCTTTCCTGTTGTTTCAGACGGATTGCCATACCGCCCCTGTGTCGGAATCATGGTGTTGAATGAGGCTGGCAAGGTCTGGGTCGGTAAGCGAGACGACGGCAAGGGCGCTTCCGAGTACGAGTTCGCCTGGCAAATGCCACAGGGCGGGATCGATACCAGCGAGGACCCGAAGGTGGCCGCGCTGAGAGAGCTTTACGAAGAAACCTCGATCCATTCTGTCTCGGTTGTCGGCGAGACTGCGGACTGGCTGACCTACGACTATCCTGCGGAAGTCATCGCCGTGTCACGGCGCAAGAAATACCGGGGACAGGCGCAGAAATGGTATGCTGTGCGCTTCACCGGCCCGGTTGATGAGATCAACGTCCTCTCACCGCCTGATGGCCATAAGCCTGAGTTTTGCGAATGGAAATGGGTGGACGCTCAGACGCTCCCCGGACTGATCGTCCCCTTCAAGCGGGGCGTCTACGAAGTGGTTGTGTCCGCTTTTTCTCATCTGACGGCCTAAGCCGACATGATGGATCGTCTTCCTCCGTTCGATCTGATTGACCTTCGCCTTCTTCTCGCCATGTCTGAACACCGGCACTTCGCTCGGGCTGCTGCTGCATGTGGCCTGTCGCAACCCGCCCTGTCTGCAAGAATACGGCGTCTGGAGGCGGCTCTCGCGACGCCATTGATTTTTCGGGGCAAACGGTTCGAAGGTTTTACACCCGAGGGAGAGCGGATCCTCGTCTGGGCAAGACGCATTTTGTCTGACTGCGGCGGCTTGGTGCAGGACGTTGCCGTTTCAGGCAGCCCGTCTGGGGTCTTGCGGCTCGGTGTTGTGCCATCTGCCGCGCCCTATGCGGGTCGGCTTTGCGGTCGCCTCGCACGGATCCATCCCCGCATAACCTTCCGGGTCCTATCCCTGTCATCATCTGCGATCGAGGCTGGACTGGCGGACTTTAGTCTCGATGCAGGGCTCACCTATCTGGCTGAAGGCACTCCGGCGGATTGCAAAGCATTTCCGATCTACGAGGAAACCTACTGTCTCGTCGCAGCGCAAAATGTCGATCTGAAAGCGACTAACGCAACGAAGATGACCTGGTCTCAGGCGGCTGAGCTGCCTCTTTGTTTGTTGACGCCTGACATGCAGAACCGCCGGATCATAGAGGCCGCGTTCGCACAGGCGGGCAAGACGCCCGAGACGCCATTTGAATCGAACAGCTTCAACGCGATACTTGCACTTGTCCGAGACGGCGGCTTTGCGACCATCTTGCCACGCCTTCAGGTGGATGCAGGACTGAGCGAGGGCCTGCAGGTCCTCGATCTCGTCGACCCTGACGCGCGGGCGAAGCTCGGCATCCTCGTGCCCCAGCGTGAACCGGCGCTGCCCGTGACATCAGCTTTAGTTGCAGCGATACCGGATATTGCCTGAAAATTGATAATTTCAGATTATCAAATGATCCGCATTGATGACTTGCCATTGCATTTGGAAGGACGTTTCCTCAGGCTATTATAGCCAGCGGGAACAGATGACATGACATTCGGCAAGGGGCTTTCCAGAAAGCCGTCCCAGCCCAAGGGCCGCCAGCTCGAAGAAACAGCTCTTGAAGATGTACGCAGTCTCTTGGGAAATGAGACCCGGCAGCGCGACTTCCTGATTGAGCATCTCCACAAGATCCAGGATAAATTCGGTTGTCTGCATGCTCGGCATCTGAAGGCGCTAGCCGAAGAGATGCGCTTGTCTCAGGCCGAGATTTTCGAAGTTGCGAGCTTCTATCATCACTTCGATATCATTCGGGAAGGCGAAGCGGCGCCTGCTCCACTGACAGTGAGGGTCTGCGACAGCATCGCCTGTTCACTTAAGGGAAGCGAAGCATTAGCTGCTTCTCTTCAGACAGGTTTGGATCCCGCGAAGATCAGGGTTCAAAAGGTTCCTTGCATAGGGAGATGCGCTGGCGCGCCTGCGGTCCAGGTCGGCAAGAAGGCCATCGATGGCGCGAATGAACTCGCGGTTCACTCGGCGATCTATGCTGGAGATCAGCTCCCGCTTCTGCCAGAATTTGTAGGGTTGAAAGCCTATCTTGCGGCTGGCGGCTATGAGGTTCTGCAAAAGGTCAGGGCCGGAAGTCTGGACGCTGTCGACATCGCAGACCATGCATTGGCAGCTGGCCTTCGCGGTCTCGGCGGGGCAGGGTTCCCGACCGGTACGAAGTGGAAGATCGTTCACGACCTTCCCGGTCCGAAATATCTGACAGTGAATGGGGATGAGGGAGAGCCCGGCACCTTCAAGGATCGTTACCATCTTGAACGGGACCCGCATCGCATGCTCGAAGGCGCCCTCATTGCTGCACATGCGATTGGTGCGGAGCGCATTTACCTCTACATGCGCGATGAGTATCCGGCCGTTCTCGCCATCCTGAAAGCAGAAATCGCGCTCCTGAGAGAGTGTGGTGTCATCACGACGATCGATATCGAGCTTCGGCGCGGCGCAGGCGCCTATATCTGCGGCGAGGAAAGCGCGATGATCGAATCCATCGAAGGCAAGCGGGGACTGCCGCGCCACAGGCCGCCTTACATTGCGCAGGTGGGACTGTTTGGCCGGCCGACACTCAATCACAACGTTGAGACCCTGTTCTGGCTCCGTGACATCATCGAAAAAGGCTCGGACTGGTTTGCCGCGCAGGGACGCCGCGGCCACAAGGGTTTTCGCTCTTTCTCAGTTTCCGGCCGCGTGAAGAACCCTGGCGTCAAAGAGGCTCCGGCCGGCGTCACCATGAATGAACTGATCGAAGAGTTCTGTGGTGGCATGGAGGACGGCCATACCTTCAAGGCCTATCTTCCCGGAGGAGCTTCTGGTGGCATCCTGCCAGCCTTGCTTGGCGATGAACCTCTCGATTTCGGCACATTGGAAAAACACGGCTGTTTTATCGGAAGCCATGCCGTGTTGGTCTTTTCGGATCGTGACAACATGCGTGACGTCGCACTCAATCTCATGCGGTTCTTCAAGCATGAAAGCTGCGGCCAGTGCACGCCTTGCCGCTCAGGCACCGAAAAGATGGTCTCGCTGCTGACGGAAAAGACTTGGGATCGTGACAAAATCGCGGATCTGGATGAGGTCATGCGCTCGGCGTCTATCTGCGGTCTGGGGCAAGCGGCTCCAAACCCAGTGGCCTCCGTCCTCAAATTCTTCCCCGAGGAGTTCGACCAATGAGTGAGGTCGTCACCTTCACACTTGATGGAAAGTCCGTCACCGCTTCCGAAGATGAAACCATCTGGCAAGTGGCAAAGAGGGAAGGCGTTGGCATCCCGCATTTGTGTCACAAGGATGCGCCGGGCTATCGCTCGGACGGCAATTGTCGTGCCTGTATGGTCGATATTGAGGGTGAGCGCACCCTAACCGCCTCCTGCATCCGTCATCCTGCGGAAGGCATGGTCGTCAACACGGAGACGGAGCGGGCAACCAAGGCCCGCGAGATGGTTTTTGAACTGCTGATGGCCGATCAGCCAGATCGGCATGCGCACCCTGACCCGGAAAGCGACTTTTGGCGCTGGTCCGACAATATTGGTGTGACAGCGAGCCGATATGCTCCCTGCGAAAGGCCCGCGCAGGACGTTTCGCATCCGGCAATCGCCGTCAATCTGGAGGCTTGCATTGCCTGTAACCTTTGTGAACGCGCCTGTCGTGAGGTCCAGGTCAATGACGTGATCGGGATGGGGTGGCGTGGCAGCCACGCAGCGCCAGTCTTCGACCTCGCCGATCCGATGGGCCTTTCAAGCTGTGTCGCTTGCGGCGAATGCGTGTCGGCCTGTCCTACAGGTGCACTCTTCGAAAAGAGCTTGATGGATGAGACGGCGGCAACGCGAACGGTCTATCCGGACGAAACTGTCGACAGTGTCTGTCCATTCTGTGGCGTTGGCTGTCTGACGTCCGTGTCGGTCAGCGACGGCAAGATCGTAAAGGTCGAAGGGCGCGACGGACCTGCCAACGAAAACCGGCTATGCGTCAAAGGCCGGTTTGGTTTTGATTATGTCTCAAGTCCTGAACGTTTGACGAAGCCGCTGGTACGGCGGGAGGATGCACCCAAAGACCCCGAGTTGAAACTGAACCCGTCCAACTATTTGACGGTGTTCCGGGAGGCGTCCTGGGAGGAAGCGCTCCACCGTGCCGCGGATGGCTTGAAAGAGAGCTATGGCGCAAAGGGCGGAGCAGGCCTTGCCGGCTTCGGATCCGCCAAAGGCTCAAATGAAGAAGCCTATCTGTTCCAGAAATTCATCCGCCAGGGATTTGGCACCAACAACGTCGATCATTGCACGCGTCTGTGCCACGCCTCTTCGGTTGCCGCACTAATGGAAGGTATCGGCTCTGGCGCGGTCACGGCGCCCTTCAGTTCGGCACTTGATGCGGATTGTATCATTGTCATCGGCGCGAGGCCTGAGCAGAACCACCCCGTTGCGGCAACATATCTGAAGCAGGCGGCTCAACGCGGTGCCAAGCTTGTCGTCATGGACCCGCGTCACCAGGGTCTGATGCGTTTCGCCGATTATGCGCTGGTGTTCAAGCCCGGCTCCGACGTTGCGATGCTGAACGCAATTCTGAATGTCATTATCACCGAGGGGCTTTACGACAGCCAGTACATTGCAGCTCATGTGGATGGCTTTGAGGCACTGAAGGAAAAGATTGCGGATTTCACGCCGGAGGCAATGGAACCGGTCTGCGGTATTGATGCCGAAACCTTGCGTGAAGTCGCTCGCCTGTATGCCAAGAGCGGCAAGTCGATCATCTTCTGGGGCATGGGCGTTTCGCAGCACGTGCACGGAACGGACAACGTCCGCTGCCTGATTGCCATGGCACTGACGACCGGACACATCGGGCGGCCCGGGACTGGCCTCCATCCGCTCCGCGGTCAAAACAACGTGCAGGGTGCCTCGGACGCAGGGCTCATTCCGCAAGTGTTTCCGGATTATCGCTCGGTTGAAGACCCGGCGATACTCGCGGAATTTGAAGACGCCTGGGGAAGGACGCTCGATCCGCAACGTGGACTGACCGTCGTTGAAATCATGGATGACATTCTCGCCGGTGGCATTGAAGCCATGTATGTCATGGGTGAGAACCCGGCCATGTCAGACCCGGACCAGCATCATGCGCGCAAGGCCCTGACAAGCCTGAAGCACCTTGTCGTGCAGGATATCTTCCTGACAGAGACGGCCTGGCATGCCGATGTGATCTTGCCGGCTACGGCTCACGCCGAAAAGCTCGGCACCTTCACCAACACCAACCGTCAGGTTCAGATCGGACGCCCCTGCGTTTCCGCGCCAGGTGAGGCGCGACCGGATCTGGATCTGATCATCGAGCTCGCAAATCGGGTTGGTCTGAATTGGGACTACTCGGGGGTGCCGGAGGTCTATGAGGAAATGCGCTCGCACATGCGTTCGCTGGAGCACATTTCCTGGGATCGGCTGGAACGCGATGGAACGGTGACCTATCCGGCTGACGATGACCATGCACCCGGCAATGAAATCCTCTTCGGCCAATCCTTCCCCACCAGTGACGGGCGCGCCAGGATTGTTCCGACAGATCTTGTGCCGCCAGCCGAGCTGCCTGACGCTGATTTCCCGCTCGTCCTGACAACAGGTCGCATGCTGGAGCATTGGCACACCGGGGCAATGACCCGCCGTGCAACTGTGCTGGATGCGATTGAGCCAGAGCCCGTTGTCTCCATGCATCCAAAGGAAATTCGCAAGGCTGGATTGGAAGTCGGACAGCAGGTGAGGGTCGAGACCCGCCGCGGGACGATCACATTGACGCTTCGCGCTGATCGCGACGTTTCAACAGGAATGCTTTTCATTCCGTTCTGTTTCCAGGAAGCCCCAGCGAATTTCCTGACAAATCCGCAGTTGGATCCTTTCGGCAAAATTCCGGAGTTCAAGTACTGTGCTGCGAGGATAGCACCAGCGATGCTCGAGGCTGCGGAGTAGGGCCTAGGCCGCCCACTCTTCGCGAACGTCCGGATCAGTTTCGCTTTCGAGGCGCCGCGCGAGCTCGGCTGAGCGCTCGTCTTCTGGCGCGAGTTGCCGAAAGGCCCAGGCCGCGGCGCCTCTGACAACAGGGGCGTAGTCATCCAACAGGGCTCGCACTTTCGCCAGGAACTCAGGCTCCCTGGAATTTCCGGCCGCGATCAACACGTTTCGAAGAAACCTGTTTCGTCCGATCCGTTTGATAGGCGAGCCGGAAAAGAGCTTTCGAAATGCGGCATCGTCAAGCGCGAGAAGATCGCCGAGCTGGGGTGATTTCAGATCATCCCGCGCGATCAACTTCGCCTCGCTGGCCGTCGAGGCGAATTTGTTCCAGGGGCAGGCTGCCAGGCAGTCGTCACAGCCGTAGATCCTGTTGCCCATTGGTTTTCGCAACTCTGTCGGGATTGGCCCTGCGTGCTCGATCGTCAGATAGGAGATGCAGCGCCTGGCGTCGATCTGATAGGGGGCCGGGAAAGCGTCAGTCGGGCAGTTTTCAAGGCAGGCCCGGCAGGATCCACAATGATCGATCTCTCCGCCTGAAGGTGGCAGTTCCAGTGTGGTGAAGATCGATCCCAGAAAGAACCAGGATCCGAGTTCTCGCGACACAAGATTTGTATGCTTGCCCTGCCAACCAAGCCCTGCCGCCTCCGCAAGGGGCTTTTCCATGACGGGTGCAGTGTCGACGAAGACTTTAACGTCGCCTCCTGCGCGCGAGCCGAGGAAATTGGCAAGCTCCTTCAGTCGCCCCTTGATGACATCATGGTAATCCCGGTGCCGGGCATAGACCGATATGCCGGCGCTGCGCGGGTCTTCCAGATGGGCGAGCGGGGCATCCTCGGGCCCATAGTTCATCGCGAGCATGATCACTGATCTGACTTCTGGCCAAAGCTTGCGAGGGTCTCCCCGGCGTTCAGCGGTCTCTTGCATCCAGCCCATGCTGCCGTGATGACCCGCGTCCAGAAACTGGCGCAGTCGCTCAGGTGCTTGTGGAATGCTGGTCGCGGAAGTGATCCTCAGCCCGTCGAACCCGAGGCTTGAGGCTTTGTCTTCGAGCGCCTTGATCAGCTTTTCGGTCTTGCCGGGTTTGCCTGCCGTATTGCTCAGAAGTCCAGATCCGCGTAGGTCGCCGCCGCCGGCATGCCCAGGATCTTCTCGCCCAGAAGTGGACGCATGCTCGGCCGTGATTTGACCCGAGCGTACCAGCTCTTCACGTTGTCTTCCGCCGCCCATGGCACTTCACCCAGATAGTCAGCGCAGGAGAGCTCGGCTGCGAGCGCGAAATCGGCGAATGACAGCCGATCCCCTGCGATCCACCTGCGCGAAGCCACAAGATAGCCGAAATATCGCAGATGGTGGTGGATGTTTGCGCGCGCGACCCGCAGCGCGGCAGAATCAGGCTCGCCGCCGCCCGCAGACTTCGGCATTGTCTGCTTGTAGATGCGCTCCCGGACAAGATGGCCGACGACTTCGAGGTCAAACTTGCTGAGCGACCAATCGACCAGACGGCGACACTCTGCGCGCGCATCTGGGTGATCCGGCATCAAACGCCTGTCCGCGACCGCGTAGCCACGGGTCTCATCAAGATATTCCATGATAGGCGAGGCGCCGCAAATCGGTGGACCATCGTTCTCAACGAGAACGGGCACGGTGCCGGCCGGGTTGAGGTCGAGCAGCTCCGCGGGACGCTCCCAGGGATTTATGGTCCGTTCCTGATACTCGGCTCCATACTCCTTCAACATCAAACGAACGAAGCGGGACGACGGCGAGAACGGATGATGATAGAGCGTGAGCATGAAAGAGGTTGGAACAGCCTGTTGGAGACGGTTTATCTATGGCACCTGATCGCGTGCCGATAGCTGTCAATTATGTCCTAAGGGTGGTTATCAAGGGTTTGACGCCAACCGAATTTGCTGGAAATTGTGTGTCGATTTTTGTGGGATCCGGCAAAGCTGATTTTTAGATCATTTGGAGACTTTATTGATGGAAGAACAAACGATCATCAACGCACTGATTCTGGGGATTGTTGAGGGTCTTACAGAGTTCATTCCGGTGTCTTCGACCGGCCACATCCTGCTCTTGGGGCATTTTCTGGACTTCGAGAGCACGGGCAAGACCTTCGAGGTCTTGATTCAGCTTGGCGCCATCCTCGCGATCCTGACCGTCTATGCCGCGCGGCTTTGGAACCTGGCCATGGCGCTGCCGAGCGATGGAAAGTCGAGGCGGTTTGTTTTCGGCATCTTCTTGGCTTTTCTGCCAGCCGCCGTCATCGGGGTCATGGCGCATGGCTTTATCAAGACCGTGCTGTTCGAATCCCCCGCTCTGATCTGCACCACCCTGCTGGTAGGCGGTATCATTCTGCTCTGGGTCGACAGGCTGCCTCTTAAGCCGCGCTACACCGACGTGATGGACTATCCCCTGAGCCTCTGTTTCAAGATTGGCCTGTTTCAATGTCTTGCCATGGTTCCAGGTGTTTCCCGGTCCGGCTCGACAATTGCAGGCTCCTTGCTAATGGGAACCGACAAGCGTTCTGCGGCTGAGTTTTCTTTTTTTCTGGCCATGCCAACAATGGCGGGCGCGTTTGCCTATGATCTCTATAAGAACCGCGATGTTCTTTCGATGAATGATGCCGTGATCATTACGATCGGCTTCATAGCGTCCTTTGTTGCTGGCGTCTTCGTTGTGAAAGGGCTCCTCAATTTCGTCACCCGCCATGGTTTCGCGCCCTTTGCCTGGTGGCGCATCATTGTTGGCCTGCTCGGCTTTATGGGGCTCTATTACCTCGGTTGATCGGCGTCAGGTCACTTGCACTCTGTGCGCACTCGCAAGTTCTTCCAGTTCAGCTGCAAGTGGCTCTCTCAGATCTGCGGGCTCGATGAGTTCTGCGCCCGGGCCGAGCCAGCGGATCAAGGGAAAAAGGCGGCTTCGACTGACATCGGGAAGGCTGATCAAAACATTGCCGTCAGATCCGGGTGTGAAGACAGCATGTCGATAGTACCAGTCGGACATGAGTTTGGCGGCATGGTGCGCGGTGACGCGTATCAGAGCACTTGGTCTTTCTGTTTCCCAGCGGCGCATGGCCTGAGACAGCCAGGCTCCTCCAAGGAATTGCCGTATGGAAAAAGCCTTCTCCGGCTGAAACCTGAAACCGCTGACTTCAATATTGCGAACGCGGTCGGCGCGATAGATCTTCAGGCTGTCAGCGCCGACTGATCGGCCGACAAGGTACCAAAGATCGCGGTCGAACAAGACGCCATAGGGCTCTACGTCATGCGCGCGCGGTTGAGGTCGCGCCGGGTTGAGGTGATCGAAGCGAACACGCCGGCTCTCCAGGAGACCGGTCATGAAGCCGTCGAGTGCTCTCTGCCAATCGGCATTCGGTTCGAGATGTGTGCCTGCGTGGAAAATGTCTGCGGGGACAGGTTCGATACCGATAATGCGGTCAGCTTCGCTCAAGAGTGGTTGCACCGACTTTGGCAGCGACGCCACTAGCTTGCTTTCAGCGGCGACGAGCTCTTCCACCAGAGGTATGGTCCGAATGCCGCGCACAAGGGCAAGGGCGGTAAGAAGTGCTGCAGTCTCCCTGCGGGTCAAGGCGACAGGCGGTTGGAGAAAACCTTTCTCCAGACGGTAACCGCCCTCTGCGCCGCGCTCGGCTTCAATCGGAATGCCGAGCGCAAGCAGACGGTCCACATCTCGGTAGATTGTCCTTAGCGAGACCTCGAAGCGCTCCGAAAGCGTCGTTGCTGTCACGAGTTTTCCGCCAGTCAGGAGCAGCAAGATGCCCAATGCGCGTTCTATCGGGTTCATCTGCGTCCTCTCCCGTTCGGCCAATTCTGACAGATTTTCAGAAAAAGGAACATAACAAGAATATACCTGACTCCCTGCTGTCAGGATTGACCAGGCATTCTCTTTTTATCGCCGGACGGACTTCACCCGCGGCCATCAGAAAAGGGAGTTGAACTCATGACCATGGCAACCGATAGAATCTACCGCCAAAAGGCGGCGAGCCGGGCTCTTCCTCTCACGCTGCTTGTCTTGCTTGGCAGGCGGATACGGGAAGTGCTCGAGTACCGTAGAACCATTCGAGCGCTTCAAAGACTCGATGATCGTAGTCTGCGCGATATCGGCGTGACCCGTACCGCCATGGGATTTGAAATGATGCCGGACGAGCTGCGCCGACAGCGGTGACGCTGAGCGATGCGCGACGAAAGCAAAACGGGCGGCCTGGGCCGCCCGTTCAAAAATCAATCTTCAGTCGTTCGATCAGGCGGCGCGATGCGCGTCGAACTGTCCGTGCTCACGAAAGCGGTCCAGATAGGTCGGTAGGATTGCGGCCAGCGTCGCCGGCTTGATACCGATACCTTCAAGGGTTCGTTCTTCCTTGGCCGCCGCTTCCGAAACAATATTGTCGCTTCTCAGAAGCTCCACCTGATCTGCCGTAAGCAGTGGCTTCGGCAGGATCTGCATCACGCGGCCAAGAGCACTTGCAACGTCAAACGGAATTGGTAGAAGCGTGCGCTTGCGACGGGTCACGTGGAGCATGAGCTCCAGACATTCCTTGAAGCTGACGACTTCCGGTCCACCGAGCTCATACGTGGCGCCGGCGGTCAGCTCTCCGTCAACCGACTTTGCCACCGCTTCAGCCACGTCACAGACGTAGACAGGCTGAAATTTCG
This sequence comes from Roseibium polysiphoniae, assembly GCF_014842925.1. Lineage (GTDB taxonomy): Bacteria > Pseudomonadota > Alphaproteobacteria > Rhizobiales > Stappiaceae > Roseibium > Roseibium polysiphoniae. Next base: position 218,985 of record NZ_JACYXJ010000007.1, on the reverse strand, counting down.
TTTCGCCGCCACCAATCAGTGGCAGTGCGGGGGCAATCCGCGACATGGAAGCGAACTTGTTGAAGAAATCATCTTCCGGGCCAAACACGATCGAGGGACGCAGAATGACGCTGCCCGGCAGGGTCTCAAGGGCGCCTTGCTCGCCTTCGGCCTTGGACCGCGCATAGTCGGAAGCGGAGTTCTCGTCAGCACCAACCGCGGAGATGTGCGTGATCCCGGAAAGACCAGCGGCACGTGCTGCTTCGGCGATCGCGCGCGGCCCAAAGGACTGCACCGCGTCAAAGCTTTGCTTGCCCGAAGGAAACAGGATCCCGACAGCGTTCACGACGGCATCTGCGCCTTGCACGGCACGATCGACCGACCAGCGATAACGCAGATTGGCCTGTACGGGCATGATCTGTCCCGGCGCTCCAAGAGGCTGGAGGTGTTCGGCAAGATCCGGGCGGCGCACCGCAGCGCGGACCCGGTAGCCACGGCGGGCAAGTGCCTGCACGATATGGCGTCCGAGGAAGCCGGATGCTCCGAAGACTGTTACGAGTTTTCCATTGAGAGCCATGGACATGCCGGTTGCCCCCTGTCGCGTCCAAATGATGTTGCAGTTCTTTCAAGAACCAAACGTTCCTCAGTCTCTTAGACCTTTGCCGTCACCCTGTGAAGGGGCTAGCGTTTTCTGCTTGTGAATGAGTTTAATTGTTTTCACTTCTGTGATTGACAAGATCCCGACCCGTCCTTAAAAGCCCCTCTCACAGCCCAGGTGGCGGAATTGGTAGACGCACTAGCTTCAGGTGCTAGCGCTCGCAAGGGCGTGGAGGTTCGAGTCCTCTCCTGGGCACCAAAAATTCTTTCGGATAGACTGCCAAGATCCGAAATTTCCGAAAAAGGTCCGGTTCCCGGGCCTTTTTTCGTTTCTTGAGCCGGCCTTTGATGCTTTTGGATGCAACAAGGACGACAACTTGACTATGTTAAGTGGCGTTCTTGTTTCTGTTGGCAATGCTGTGGCTCCAAAAATCTGTTGTTGCCCTCTCAAAAGCAAATAAGATGCGTTACTGTTCTTCAGGAGCCTAAATGTATCGCCTGATCTCTCCCTCGGTGTTTCTACTGGTGACCGCAGTCGGCCTGAGCGCGACGGTTTCCTATCATGAGGCGGTCAAGCTCGCCGAGACAAGCCGTTTCACCTCTTTGGCGGAGCAGGCTAGCAACAGCATTGTTTCGCGGGTGGGCAACCACATCTCCCTGCTTCACGCAACGCGTGCGCTTTATTCTGCCAACAAGGGCGAGGTGAGTGAGCAGGCGTTTTCGGCCTTTGTTTCAGGACTGGATCTGAGCGGCGAGTATAGCGGCGTTCAAGGGATCGGATTTGCCAAGGTCATTCAGCCGGATGCAGAACCAGACATCGCGGCCGATCTTAAGAGGAACTACAATCTGGATCGCGAGGTCTGGCCGGAGTCGTCAGAGGATCTCAGGACCGCGATCCTTCTGCTCGAGCCATCCAATCCGCGAAATATTGCAGCCCTTGGCTATGACATGTACAGCGATCCGGTTCGTCGCACGGCCATGCAGAGTGCTGTTGAGCTCAAAGATGCAGTCGCGTCCGGGCCGGTCGAGTTGGTTCAGGAAATCACCGAGGACAAACAAGCTGGCTTCCTGGTCTATCTTCCCTGGTATGCGCCTGGCGCTGACGAGAGTGAAGAGGCGGACGAAAATCCGCTCGACGGATTTATCTACGCTCCCTTTCGTGCCGGCGATCTTCATCGCGCGGCATTGGAACCTGGGGCGCAATTGCCGGTTCTGGTCGAGACATTCGACGTTAGCGGCAACGAGCCTATCCAGCTTTACAAGTCTGGCGGTTTCGAGAGCCGTGTCGCGGACAGCGGACCGAAAGTGATCGTTTCTGCTGAAGTTGCCGGCAGGAATTGGGAATTCAACATCTATCCGACCAGACAATTCCGCGATCCATCAGACTATTATCCGGTCTATGGGCTCGGCGTCGGAGTGCTTCTGATCGCCTTTTTTGCGGCAGCGTTGTCGCATGCTCAGTTCCGTGCAGGGATGACCGCAAGGGCGTTGGCAACTGCAAATAGGCAAGGTCTCGAGGAAAAGGAGCTGATGCTTCAGGAAATGAAGCATCGCTTGAAAAACGCGATCGCCCGGATCGCGGCAATTGCGCGCCAAACCGCCAGCAACTCCGAGGACCTCGAGGAGTTCTCGCAATCCTTCCAATCTAGAATGATCTCGATGGCGAATGCTCAAGATATGCTGACCCGCTCGCAGTGGTCGCGGGCGGATTTGAGAGAGCTGCTTTATTCGGAAGTGTCTCAAGTCCTTGGCGATGACGTTGCCGATGAAGCCTTGTCTGGCGACGCGGTGGAGTTGAACGAAAAGGCAACCCAGGCATTGGGACTGGTCTTCCATGAGCTTGCGACCAACGCGCTGAAATACGGCGCCGTGACGGATGCCGAGGGTGTCTTGTCTGTTTCCTGGCGGATCGATGGGCGTGGCCGCCAACGCAGCCTTTTGATCGAATGGGTTGAAAAGCGCGCGCCGATTGCCATTCAGGCCGATAAAAAACCAGGCTTTGGCACCCGTTTGATTGATATGAACATCAAACTGGAGCTCTCGGGCACGATCGAGCGGGAGATCGGAGAGTCTCAGACCCGTATTCTGATCCGTCTACCGAATGCCTCTGTTTCCTGAAGACTGCTATCTATCGCCGTTGCATCCTGAAGTAGGTGGAGTTGCCCCGCTTTGCCCGGTTGGCGGCCGAAAGAGAGGAATTGCGCTGGGGAAACCTTGCGCGACGGCCTTTCATGTTCTACCTGACACAAGAGTTCAAACGGGCATCTTGGCCCCGATTTACCTGAGTTCCTCCGCAGGCCGCAGGGACAGTTTGAGGAGCCAGTCACACTCATGACGATCCGCAGCCACAAGCACGATCTTCCCGATCTCTCTGCCTATGAAAATGCAGAGGCTGTGGCGGTTGACACTGAGACCCTCGGGCTCAACCCTCACCGTGATCGTCTATGTGTAGTCCAGCTGTCTGCGGGCGACGGGAGTGCCGATGTCGTGCAGATTGCACGGGGCCAAACCGAGGCGCCGAACCTTGCCAGGCTTCTGACTGATCCTTCCAAGCCGAAGATCTTTCATTTTGCAAGATTCGATGTCGCCGTTCTGAAGCGGTATCTGGATATCGCGGTAACCCCGGTGTGGTGCACCAAGATCGCCTCCAAGCTTGTCCGGACCTATACGGACCGCCATGGTCTCAAGGATATCACTCGCGAGCTCGTCGGTGTCGAGTTGTCGAAGCAGCAGCAGAGCTCCGATTGGGCCGCCGAAAAGCTCTCGGACGCACAGCTGGCCTATGCGGCATCTGATGTGTTGCACTTACACAAGCTCAAGACGCGTCTGGAAGCCATGCTTGAACGCGAAGAGCGCGCACATATCGCCAAGGCCTGTTTCGAGTTTCTACCGGTTCGCGCCGAGCTCGATCTCAAGGGTTGGGACGAAAACGACATTTTCGCTCACTCATGAGCATGATAGGACCTAGGCTGCAATGACGATGGCAGTAGCCGATACGACTGGAGTGACCGCGCGGCCAACCGAAAGCCGTGCCCAGCGCTCTGCGCGCCGTCACAGCCGGATGGTCAAAGTTCTGCGCATCTTGCTGCCGCTTACTGGCGTGCTGATTCTGGCGGGGATGACGGCGCTGGTCGTCGTGTTCAACATTCTGACCGGGCTCGGCATTGGAAATGTAAGTTTGAGCAGTGATGGCCTTGTGATGGATCGTCCGGAGCTTTCTGGCCATGACGGAGAACGATCGTACAAAGTGTCCGCAGTCAGGGCCATCCAGCGGCTGAGCGATCCCCGGATCATCGATCTTGAGAACATCCGGGCCGATATTGTGTTAGATCCGACTCAAAGTGCGAAGGTCTCGGCTCTGAAGGGAACATATGACAATGGCGCTGAAACGCTCGCGCTCTATGATGGTCTTCAGGTGGAGTGGAGTGAAGGCTACATCGTTGACCTCGCTGAGGTGACCATTGATTTGAAATCCGGGGCTTTGAAAACGACCGAGCCGTTCTCGATCCGATCGGAAAATGGCAACATTCGCGCTGGACAATTGACCTATGATCAGGACAAGGGGATCGTCCGGTTTACCGACGGCATCAGGATGGTGCTGACCCCGGGCGCCCAAGAGGAATAACCGATGATGAAATTTCTACAGGTTGCCGTGATCGGCGTCTTTTCCCTTTGTGCATTGACCGGCTACTCCGCGGCGCAAACCTTTTCTGACGCATTCGCGGGCTTTGGGTCCAACGACAAGGAGCCGATTCAGATCGAGGCAGAGGAACTCGAGGTCGAGGACAAGACCAACAGCGCCACCTTTAAGGGCGATGTCGTCGTGACCCAGGGTGAGACCCAACTCAAGACACAAAAGCTGCGGGTTTTTTACGATGGCTCTGCCTCTGGCACCACACAGCAAAAAATTTCACGGTTGGAGGCGGCCGGTCGCGTTTATATCTCCGCGAAGGACCAGACCGCGACTGGCGATGAGGCAAGCTTCGACATGAAACGTGAAGTCATGGTCATGACGGGTGATGAAGTCGTGCTCAGTCAGGGACCAAACGTTGTCGTCGGCAATCGTCTGACCGTCAATCTCAAGACGGGTAAGGCGGACCTTCAGGCTCAAAAATCAGGCCGTGTTAAGGTGCTTATTCAGCCTAACAGCCTCGACAATAACTAGCAGCCGCCTCCTAGGGGCCACAGACAGCTTGCCGTTGAGGTTGCGGGATCTCGCCGGAAATAGCCAATAATGGAATTCAATTGGTGAAACTCTTCCCCTTTACCTCTTCAGGTAAACTCCAATCCGGTGATGCAAGCGCCCAGGAAACTGGCTCGCTCGTCGTCGATGGCATTGGTAAGACCTATGGCCGCCGCCAGGTGGTCAAATATGTGAGCCTTGAGGTCAAGCCGGGCGAGGCTGTCGGTCTGCTAGGGCCCAATGGTGCGGGCAAAACCACCACTTTCTATATGATTACGGGCCTGATCCGCCCGGACCAGGGCGCGATCGCACTGAATGGCTTCGATATCACGCGTTTGCCCATGTATCGGCGTGCTCGACTGGGCATCGGATATCTGCCCCAGGAAGCGTCAATTTTCCGCGGGTTGACGGTCGAAGAGAACATCCGCGCCGTGCTGGAGATTATCGAACCTGATCGGCGCAAGCGCAATGAAGATCTCGATGAGTTGCTGGCCGAATTCGGCCTGACTCACTTGCGCAAATCCCCCTCTATTGCTTTGTCTGGCGGTGAGCGGCGGCGCGTCGAGATTGCCCGGGCGCTGGCCAGCCGACCCTCTTTCATGCTGCTAGATGAACCTTTCGCGGGCATTGATCCGATTGCCGTTGGCGACATCCAGCAACTCGTTCGTCATCTGACCGAGCGGGGGATCGGTGTTCTGATTACCGACCACAACGTCAGGGAAACCCTGGGCCTCATCGACAGGGCCTATATCATTGCTGCAGGTGAAGTTCTCACCGAAGGCCTGCCGAACGATATTGTGGCCAATCCGGACGTGCGCCGTTTGTATCTGGGTGAGCAATTTACACTTTGATGACAACACCGGGGATAGGGTATAGCAAGAAGCGGACCAACCACGCTTAGAGAAGACCCCGGACTAGATGGCAATTACAACAAAGCTGGAGATGCGGCAAAGCCAGTCGCTGATCATGACGCCGCAGCTGATGCAGGCGATCAAGCTGTTGCAAATGTCGAACCTTGACCTGGTCGCCTATGTCGATGCGGAACTTGAGAGAAATCCGCTCCTTGAAAAGGGAGAGAGCGAGCCCGGTGGAGCCGGCGAGATTGGAGACGCCCCGGCATCCGATGATCGGCCGGTACAAGGCGAGCTAGTCTCGACCGGCGATGAGCCCCAGGCTGGCGACTGGATGGAAAGCCAGTTGGAAACCGGATCCGAAGCAATTGCGACACGCCTCGATACGGATCTCGGCAATGTATTTCCAGATGAGCCAGGCGTACCGTCCTCACCGGACCCCGCCGCACTAAAAGGCGGCGACAGTTATAAGAACACCTCCAGTAGCTCGGCGGGTGAAGACTATAATCTTGAGGCGTTTGTTGCGGAGGAGGAGTCGCTTGTTTCCTCGCTGGAAGACCAGATGCACTTGGTTTTTTCGGAGCCGGCAGACAAGTTGATCGCAGGTCATCTGATCAATTCTCTCGACGAGAATGGATATCTTTTTCTTGATCTTGAAGAGACGGCCCTGCAGCTGGGTGTCTCGCTCGAGAGAGTGGAAAGCACACTTGCCATTCTGCAAACGTTCGAACCCGCCGGCGTCTTTGCCAGAGGTCTGGCCGAATGCCTGAAATTGCAGCTGGTCGAGCGCAATCGGTTCGATCCCGCGATGGAAGCCTTGATTGATAATATTGAGCTTCTCGCCAAGCATGACTACGCGGCTCTGCGGCGCGTTTGCAGCGTGGATGATGAAGACCTGGCCGAGATGATTACGGAGATCAAGGCGCTGGACCCAAAGCCCGGCAGCGTCTTCGGCTCATCACTGGTTCAACCGATGGTTCCCGATGTCCTGATCCGGCGCTCGCCTGATGGAACCTGGTCAGTGGAGCTGAACACGGACACCTTGCCGAAGGTCTTGGTCAATCAGACCTATTACGCAACGATCACGCGCAACGCCCGGAACGAGGTTGAGAAGGAATACCTGACGGATTGCCTGCAGACGGCGAACTGGCTCGTCAAAAGCCTGGACCAACGCGCGAAAACGGTGCTCAAGGTGTCGACTGAGATTGTTCGACAGCAAGACGGTTTCCTGACCTACGGCATTGAACATCTGCGGCCGCTGAACCTGAAAACCATCGCGGACGCAATTGGAATGCATGAGTCCACCATCAGCCGGGTCACATCCAACAAGTACATGGCGACACCCCGTGGTATCTATGAGCTGAAGTATTTCTTCTCATCCGCCATCTCCGCTACAGTTGGAGGCGACGCTCATTCCGCCGAGTCTGTACGGCATAAAATCAGGCAGATGATCGACGCGGAATCGCCGTCCGCTATTCTTTCTGACGATACGATTGTTAAAAACTTAAAGCACGACGGCGTGGATATCGCGCGGCGGACCGTTGCCAAATACCGTGAGGCGATGAAGATCCCGTCGTCGGTTCAAAGGCGGCGCGAGAAACGCGCGCGGAGCTAACTATCTAAATTAAAAGTCAAATTCTCTCCGCTCTTTTCAATGTTCTGTTTTTGCGAGGTAATGCCGTGGGATTTTGCGACACTGCCGCGTGTAATTTCACACCGAGCGCGATTGACAGCGGCGATGCAGGTGCGTATACGACGCGCCGCAAGTGTTAAGTGACGAGGGGATGGCGCTTCCGCGCTGACTGGTCCATTCTGTAGGCTTGAAACGTGACCCGTTTCAAGCGTCGGCTTTTAGCTGACGGCCTTTTGGTCCAAACGAGAATAAGAGGTCCCCATGGCTTTGCGGATTTCGGGAAAAAATGTTGATGTTGGAGACGCGCTGCGGACCCATGTCACAGACCGAATTGAGGATGCGCTTACCAAGTATTTTGCTGGCGGCTACAACGGACATGTGACGTTGAGCCGGGAAGGTACTGGGTTCAAGTCGGAATGCACTTTGCATTTGGATACTGGCACTGTTCTGCAGGTGTCGGCTCAGGACCAGGAGCCGCGGCAGAGCTTTGATCAGGCGGCGGACAAGATTGAAAAGAGGCTGCGGCGGTACAAGCGGAAGCTGAAGGACCATCATGGTCATAACGGCAATGGCCGCGAAGCTTTCGAGGCGGCTTCCTATGTACTTGCCTCGACCGAGGACGAGGAAGAGTTGCCGGCAGATTTCAATCCGCTGGTAATTGCCGAGACCTCGGCGAAGGTCAAAACGATGACCGTTGGCATGGCTGTGATGGAACTGGATCTGACGGAAACGCCAGTCGTTCTGTTCAAAAATGCAGCAAACGGCGGCGTAAATGTCGTCTATCGTCGTTCAGACGGCAATATTGGCTGGATAGATCCGGCCTTGGTGGCCCAGCAGGCTGCCGAATAAAATTATAATGAGTTGGCGCCGGCTACTCCTCCAGAGCTGGCGCTGACGCACTTGTAGGCATTTGAAATGGATCTTGGTGATCTTCTGACAAAAGAGGCGGTAATCGCCGGACTGAAAGCCAAAAGCAAAAAGCAGGCTATTCAGGAAATGTCTGCGAAAGCAGCTGAGCTGACTGGGCTCTCCGAGCGAGAGGTGTTCGATACGCTGCTTCAGCGCGAACGTCTCGGGTCGACCGGTGTCGGCAATGGCATTGCGATCCCGCATGGCAAGCTGACTCGCCTAGACCGTCTTGTTGGTTTGTTTGCGCGGCTCGACAAGCCTGTAGACTTTGATGCATTGGATGACGAGCCGGTCGATCTGGTGTTTTTGCTCCTGGCGCCTGAGGGGGCTGGAGCTGATCATCTCAAGGCGCTTGCCCGGATCGCGAGACAGCTTCGGGACGCGGCGGTCACAAAAGCCATCCGAAGCTCAAGTGACCCTGAAGAGATCTATGCTCTGCTCACCCAGTCGATTGCGTCTTCCAACGCTGCTTGATGGTCTGAGCTGTTTGAGATGACCTGAAAAACCGGCCTTGAGCCGGTTTTTTCGTTTTTGCCGCACTTACGCTTTCACGCGGACGGGCTCTCTTTGAGGCGGCAGGTGCGTACCGTTGGCATCGGCAGAGAGCGTTTGCGGTCCTTCCAGAAGGGCCCGGAGAGAAAGTGGTGACAGCTCCGCTTGGGGTGTCGTTTCTTCCGGAATTCGCCAGAATGTCGACTTGATTGCCATCAGGCCGATAGAAGGGCTGGAGGATAACACCGCAAATGGAACGGCAAGCAGAGGCCCCAAGGCGATCGGGATCACAGGCCATACCGCAACAAGTGGCTGTGTCGCGATCCAGGAGATCGCCAGCACTCCAAACAGGGTCTGTGGCCAGAGTTTTGATGCCGTGAGCCCAAGCGGAAGCTGTTCGACTTCACGGCCCTGGGCACCCCAGCCGATGGTTTTTCCAAGAGCCAGACCACCGATGAACAGCGTATGCGCCATTGCCATGATCGGGGCGAGCATTGAGGAATAGACGATTTCTGTCAGGGCACTCGCGAGGACACGGAAGGTGCCGCCAAAGCCTCTGCGGAGATCTTTTTGTGCGAGAATGTCGGTGACCGTGGCAAGCTTGGGCGCAAACACCATCGTCATGATGGTGATAAAGAGCGCATAGCCGGTTTCAGCTCGAAACAGCGGGGCGTCAGCCGCCGTGACACCAGCGAGAGCGGCGCTGACCATAAAGCCGATCCAGGCCGGAGACCCGATGAACATCAGCATCGCGAGGAAGAGCTGAACTCGGCTGACCGGCAGAAGGCGCGGCATGGTCAGCAAGCGCCGATACTGGAAATTGCCTTGGCACCAACGTAGGTCACGCCGGATAAATTCAAGCAGGTGTGGTGGATTCTCCTCGTAGCTTCCACCTTCTTGCGGCAATACGCGAACCTCATAACCGGCGCGACGCATCAGAACCGCTTCGACTTGGTCGTGGGACAGAATAGCGCCACTGAGTGGTCCATTGCCTGGCAATGTCGGCAGCTTGCAGTTTTCGATGAAGGGCTTGATACGCAAGAGCGCATTATGCCCCCAGTAGGGGCCGCAATCGCCTTGCCACCAGGCGCTGCCGATCGTGTAGGACCGCATGCCAAGGCGCATGCCAAACTGAAACACGCGCGCAAAGGCGCTTTCGGTGGGAAGGCCAACGACCAAACTCTGCAAGATGCCAAGGCGCGGGTTCAATTCCATACGCCTGACAAGACCGAGGATTGCATCTGCGGACATGTAACTGTCGGCATCCAGAACCAGAGCGAAGTCGTAGTCGACACCCCATCTCTCGCAGAAATCTTCGATATTGCCGGCCTTGAAGCCGGTATTCTCTGTCCGTCTGCGATAGGCTACGGGGATATCCGCGCCCCAGTTGCTTGTAAGGCGAGCTACCATTGCCTGCTCTTGCATGGCGATGTCATCACGCGAGGTGTCGCTGAGGACGAAAAGCGAAAAGGACTTGGCTTCACCGGAGCGGAGCAAGCTGGCAAGCATTGCGTTGAGACGGGTCTCAAGCAGTTCAACGTCTTCATCACGAATGCAGGACAGGATCGCTGTCTGCGACGTCAGTGCTGCATCCTTTTCACCGGCGGCAATCGGGCAGACATAGGCTGCTGGGTCCTTTGCCAGGCGCATGGTGAGCAAGCCAATGACGGCGTTCCAGAAACCGATGATGGTCCAGGGAAGGGTCAACAGGAAGCATGTGAACATAATGCCCTTGAGAACTCCGACGTCGCCTGTCGCGAGGGTCAGAGCCATCAGGCCAGAAAGACCGAGGAAGCTGACGATAACCAGCCCTGCAAAAATGATCCGCCGACGGGTCATGGGCAATACTCTTGAGTTCTGAAGCTGCATTTCAGATACATCACGCATAAATGTGACTTTCAAAACCGGATTGCTTCGCAATAGTGCAATTGTCAACGGTGCTTACGGATCGTCCAGTGACGTAGTTCAACCCTGCGGTGATTTCATGACCGAAAAAAGAAACAGTATGGCTAGAGCACTTTGGTACAGCGCGAAGGAAATCTGCGAAATTCGTGATCAGGATTTGCCGCAACTTGCGACCGGACAGCTCCGCGTTCGCACGATCAACAGCGCGGTTAGCCGGGGAACAGAGGGACTGGTTTTCCGGGGAAGCGTGCCCGAGAGCGAGTGGCATCGTATGCGCGCGCCGCATCAAGATGGAGAGTTCCCGTTTCCGGTCAAGTATGGATACGCTTGTGTCGGCCAGGTCGAGACCGGGCCCCATCAGCACATTGGCGAATTCGTCTTTGGTCTGTTTCCACATCAAACGCACTTCAATGCCTCACTGAACGAATTGCACATTCTGCCTGACGGGGTTCCGGCAGAACGGGCAGTCCTCGCAGCCAATATGGAGACTGCTCTCAATGCTTTATGGGATGGATTGCCTTCACCTGGGGATCACATCTGCGTGGTCGGGGGCGGCGTAGTCGGCCTGCTGACGGCCTATCTCGCGGCAAGGATTCCAGCCACAAACGTGACGTTGGTGGACGTCAACGACGCGCGTGCTGTCCTTGCAGAGACACTGGGTTTCGACTTCGCCAAACCCGAAGGCGCACCTGCGGATCAGGATTTGGTTTTTCATACGAGTGCGCAGGCAGCGGGATTGGAGACGGCGTTGAAAGCAGCCGGAGACGGAGCGACGGTTGTCGAGATGAGCTGGTACGGGGCAACATCCGTGTCCGTGCCACTTGGCGCCGACTTTCATGCGCGCAGACTGAGCCTGAAGTCCAGCCAAGTCGGGACCATTCCCGTTGCTCGGCAGGCGAGATGGAACTACCGCCGCCGTCTTGGCGTTGCCCTCTCGCTTCTAAGGGATCCCGCGCTAGATCTCCTAGTAAGTCACCGCATACCATTTGAAGAAGCACCACACCGTCTTCCCGAAATATTGACTGGTCAGTTAGATGCGCTTGCGCCAGTGCTGGTCTACTCGTGAGCCAAAACCAAGGAAATTCAGAGCCAATGTTTGCAGTCGAAGTTAGAGATCACGTCATGATCGCTCATTCCTTCAAGGGTGAGCTTTTCGGACCAGCGCAGGCACTGCATGGCGCCACTTTTGTGATTGATGCAGCCTTCATGTCGAAAGAACTCGACAGCAATGGCGTTGTCATCGATATCGGACGCGCACACGAGGCCTTGAAGGAAGTTCTTGAGCCGCTGAACTACAAGAATCTCGATGACGTGCCCGAATTTGAAGGCATCAACACGACAACCGAGTTCCTGACCAAGCATATTCACGACCACCTTGCCAAAGCGGCGCGGGAAGACCGTCTGGGACGTGTTGGCACCGAGTTAGACAGCTTGAGAGTCACCATTTCTGAGTCTCACGTCGCCCGCGCCTGGTATGAAGCGTCTATCGCCTGATGCTAGAACCTGACAGGCAACGCCAGCTGGTCTATTTCGCCTATCCGGGTGATTTGGACACGCCGACTGGTGGATATGGATACGATCGCCGGATCATTTCTGGCCTGCGCGATGCTGGCTGGGACGTTGAGCTGCTGGAGCTCGGCGAGGGCTTCCCGTTTCCAACACGTGAAACACTCGATCAGGCCAGTCGGCGTCTGAACAGCCTGCCGGAGGGCTCGCGCGTCATCGTTGACGGGTTGGCGTTTGGCGTGCTCGCGAAAGCTGTTGCCAGCGCGGCGGACAATGTCGAGCTGATCGCATTGGTTCACCATCCTCTGTGTAAGGAAAATGGCATCGACGCAGCAACGGCCAAGGCTCTTGAGGAGGGCGAAAAAACAGCTTTGCAATTCGCCCGCCGCGTCATCGTAACGAGCTCCGCGACAGGAGATCAGGTCCGCGATCTCTTCGAGGTTTCCGAGGATCGGTTGCACGTGGTCGAGCCAGGGACCGACCGCGCGCAGGAGAACGCGTATCGAGATGAAGGACCGGTTTGCCTGTTGTCCGTCGGCACGATCGTTCAGCGAAAGGGTTACGACCTCCTTTTTGAGGCACTTTCGGACCTCAAAGCGTACGATTGGCACCTGGGCATTGTCGGAGATACAAGTCGCGACAAGAACTGCTTTTCACAACTGTCGGCGCAACTCCGCGAACTCTCACTCTCCGATCGCGTGCGTTTTCACGGCGCCGTTGACGCCGCCAAGCTGTCGGGGTTTTACGCTGCTGCCGATGTGTTTGTCCTCGCGAGCCGCTATGAGGGCTACGGCATGGCGTTCACAGAGGCTCTGTCCCATGGGTTGCCCGTCCTTGGAAGCGGTGCGGGAGCTGTCGGGGAAACTCTTGCGAGAGATGGGGCGATTTATTGCGGGGTCGAGGATGTCGGCCAGCTTCGAGGCGCATTGGAGAAACTGCTGAAGTGCTCCAACGAACGAAAGAAGTTAGGCATGGCGGCCTGGGCCAGCAGCAAGACCCTGCCGACATGGGACGACGCAGCAATGGCGTTCGCCAGGATCTTGGAGCTCGACTCATGAGCGGCTTCTCCCCCGATTGGCTTGCTCTCCGCGAGCCCTTTGACCTGAAGGCTCGCAACCAGAAGATTGAAGATGCTTTCTGTGCTGCCTTGCCCACCGATCGTACAGTTCACATTCTGGACCTTGGCAGTGGCGCTGGATCAACCGTCGCGGCTATGTCTGAAAAGCTTTCCGGCTCCCAGAACTGGACCCTGGTGGACAACGACCCACGTCTTCTCGACGTTGCGGCAGAGCGCTTGTCGGAAACGCCCGGTGTGAACATTCAGGTCGAGATCGCGGATCTCTCGCGTGATCTTGATGATTTGCCGTGGGGTACCGTGGATGCGGTTACGACGTCGGCCTTCCTGGACCTTGTGACGGAGGAGTTCCTCGGGACGCTTGTCGAAACGGTCACCGCTTCCTCAAAGCCGTTCCTCGCCAGCCTGTCTTATGATGGCAGAGCATCTTGCGACCCGGTCGATCCGCTTGATGATGCAATTCGTCAGGCCATGAACACGCATCAAAGGACGGACAAAGGCTTTGGCGCTGCGCTCGGTCCATTCGCCTGGAACGCTGCGGCCAATCTGTTCAGGCAAGCCGGTTACAAGGTCACAACCGGAGCCTCAGACTGGATTGCCGATCGTGACAGCGCCGCCTTCCAAATGGCATTGTTGGCAGGGTGGATCGAAGCGGCTTCTGAGGTGGGGATGGATCCCGAGCAACTTGCCCGCTGGCAAACGCGCCGCCTGGGCGAAATTGAAGATGGACACCTCTCTGTCATCGTTGGCCATCAAGACTTGGTTGCTTTGCCGCCTCGGGCGTAGGGTAGGGTAGGGTAGGGTAGGGTAGGGGCGGCACCTCGTTTCTGGAGAGAGGCCATAGCCAGCTCTAGGTTGGCGTTGGAGAGGAAGTCGGATGGCTAGAAGTGATACGCGCTACAGTGCGCTGGCGAGGCTATTTCATTGGCTGACGGTCGTGCTCGTTCTGACCATGGTGCCTGCAGGCATCGTGATGATCCGTATTGATGGCGGATCTTTGCAGAACACCTTGTTTGACTATCACCGCTCAGTTGGTTTTGTACTTCTCGTATTAACGTTGGTCCGGCTGGTTTTTCGTTTTGGATCCCATCCGGCGCCGCTGCCGGAGGCTATCCCGCTTTGGCAGCGTATGGCAGCAAGAGCGACCCATGCTTTTCTCTATATCTTTCTGATTCTAAACCCGCTGGTTGGCTGGGTGGCGACATCTGCCTACGGCGCAGCGATCGAGGTCTTCGGCCTGTTCACGCTGCCTGCCCTGGTGGCAAAGGATCGTGCCCTGGCGGATCAACTTTTCCCGATACACGAAGTTCTCGGACTTGCCTTTGTAGCTGTCGTCACGGTGCACATCGGGGCCGCCTTGTTCCACGGATTGATCAAGCGGGACGGTGTTCTTCAGAGAATGCTGTGAAACCGGTGGCAGACTCGTTTGGCCAGGATTACGAGATCCTGGTTGTTAACGGGGCTAGTTGACTGGGATGGCTCGTTGAATTGCAATTGTAGTAAGTATTCTTCAGTTTTTGTTAATGTAAAAGAATTGAAGTTCAAATTTATAGAAATATTAACCAAGCGCTTTAAGCTGAGTTTATCTATTCTGTCATAGTAAGTTCTCCCTAGGGAACAAGAACGGCCTCTCAATTGCGGGGAGGTCAAATGACAGGGAATAGCATCATGAATTCTACGATCCGCGAATTGCTGTCCAAACACGGCGGTCTTCCTATCACAGTGGACAAGCTGGCCGATGCCGATGATCTCTATGAAGCGGGGCTGTCTTCCTTTGCATCGGTGCAGCTGATGCTTGCGCTTGAGGAAGAGTTTGACGTCGAGTTCCCCGAGAACCTTCTCAATCGGAAGTCATTCTCTTCGATTGCATCCATCGCCGATGCGCTTTCCCAAATCACTGAAGATCGCCAGGTCGCTTGAGATGAATATTGCAGGCCCGGTTTCGGCCATGACCCTCGCGGAGCGCGCTCGTCGCGCGGCGAAGGTGGCCGCAGAATTTGCGGACCGCGTTGATGCCGAGGGCCGCTTTCCGCGTGAAGGCATGGACGCTCTGAAGGCTGAGCGTCTCATGGGTGTCATGATCCGTCCGGAGCTTGGCGGCGAAGCTGCCAGCATGACCGAGATCGCCGATCTATGTGCGATCCTTGGCCAAGCCTGCGCTTCGACCGCGATGACCTACGCCATGCATCAGATCCAGATTGCAAGTCTCGCTGACTACGCTGTTGGCAGCGCATGGCATGAGGCATTTCTAAAGCGGATCTGTGATGAACAGCTTCTGATCGCGTCGGCGACCAGTGAGGCTGGGATCGGAGGGAACCTTCGCAATTCCATCTGTGCCATGGATCTCGACGGTGAAACGGCGCGGCTTGAAAAGAATGCGACCGTTATCTCCTACGGAGCGATGGCAGACGCTATCATCGTGACCTCTCGGCGAAATGCCGATGCGCCACACTCCGATCAGATCGCAACGCTGTTCTTGAAGGAGCAATACTCACTTGAGCGTACCTCCGTCTGGGACACGCTCGGCATGCGCGGAACATGTTCAGACGGTTACATCTTCAAGGCAGAAGCCCCTGCGGAGCAAATCCTGCCGAAGCCGTTTGCGGAAATCGCCGCGCAATCCATGCTTGCGGTCTCGCACCTGCTGTGGGGCGCACTCTGGTATGGCATCGCAGCTGATGCGCTCGCGCGGTCTCAGGCATTCGTCAAGGCGGCTGCCCGCAAGTCCCCCGGCCAGACACCTCCAGGCGCACTGCGACTGGCAGAAGCGTCGAACCTCTTGCAGCAGGTCAAGGCCAATGTGGTCGCGGGCCTGAAGCAGTTCGAAGCCGCCAAGGGCGATGCCGATGCGTTGAATGCGATGAGCTTCTCTGTCGCCATGAACAACATCAAGGTCGGTACCTCCCAAATGATCCTGACGATCATCAATCATTGCATGCTGATTTGCGGAATTGCCGCCTATAAGAACGGAACACCCTTCAGTCT
This sequence comes from Roseibium polysiphoniae, assembly GCF_014842925.1. GTDB lineage: Bacteria > Pseudomonadota > Alphaproteobacteria > Rhizobiales > Stappiaceae > Roseibium > Roseibium polysiphoniae. The sequence goes on along the minus strand of NZ_JACYXJ010000007.1, from coordinate 202,870 downwards.
CGGCCGTCATCTGCGCGACGCACATTCTGCGCAGCTGATGATTTCGAACGACCGCATTCTCGGCAATACGTCAACAATGCTCTTGGTCAACAAACAAGATACCAGCCTTTTAGGATAGATCAGATGGACGCTCAGGTTTCGTTTCTCGATCAGCTTTTCAATCAGGGTATTCTGCACGACAGCGGTGTTGATGGCCTTTATGCGCGCAGTGCGGCCTTCGAAGATGTCATTTCGCGATTTGAAGAGTTCGCGCTGAGCTTCGGTCAGGATGAGATTTCCGAGGCGATGGTCTTTCCGCCGGGAATGCCGCTTACCGATTTTGAAACCAGTGGCTATATGAAGAATTTCCCGCAGTTGGCGGGCACAGTTCATGCCTTTTGCGGCAGCGACCATGACCACATGGGTCTGATCCAATGCATGGCAGCTGGCGAGGACTGGTCAGAAAGTCAGAAAAAGACCGATGTCGCCCTGACGCCGGCTGCCTGTTATCCGCTTTATCCGATCCTCGCCCGCCGAGGACGTCTGCCGGAAGCTGGAGCCTACGTTGCTCTTCAGTCCTACTGCTTCCGCAATGAGCCGTCCAAGGAACCGACGCGGATGCAGATGTTCCGCCAGCGCGAATATGTTCGTGTCGGCACCGAAGAACAGACGATTGAGTTCCGGGAAACCTGGAAGCAGCGCGGCCAGGAGATGATGAGGATTCTGGAGCTCCCTCATGAGGTCGAGGTCGCGAACGATCCGTTTTTCGGCCGTGTTGGCCGGATGATGGGCGCGAGCCAACGCGAGCAGGAGTTGAAGTTTGAACTCGTGATCCCTGTCAACTCAGGCGCAAACCCGACTGCCTGCATGAGTTTCAACTATCACATGGATAACTTCGGCAAGGCCTGGAACATCCAGCAAGCTGACGGCTCACCAGCCCATACAGCCTGTGTGGGCTTCGGGCTTGAGCGCCTTGCACTGGCGCTTTTCCGCCACCACGGTTTCGATGTGAATGCATGGCCAAATAGCGTTCGCTCCGCCCTTTGGGGCTGAGTGGTGAGGGGACACTATGGCAGATAAGATCTTTCCGGGTCTGGATCCGGCCTCCTATGTTCGACATGCGCTGCATTCTGCTGAGCGGGATTGGCCGGAGACAAATTGTTACCTCGACGTATGGCTTGAGGTTCTGCCAGCGCTCGGCCTGCCGCCGGAAGCTTGTCTGGCCTATTCCGTCATGCAGGATTTCGAGGGCGATCAGTTCACTTTTTTCAAAGTGCCGCTCGAAGACCTGGAAAGCCTTTATGGTCTCAAAGTCACCGAACTTGCTATCTACGATCGGGTCGAGATCCACGTATTGGAGCAGATCCGCCGTGGCCGCCTGTCACTCGTGGAAGTCGACAGCTATTTCCTCCCCGATACGCAAGGCGTCGGATACCATCAGTCTCACGGCAAGACGACGATAGCGATCAACCGGCTCGACATCGAAAACCGGACGATGGACTACTTCCACGGTCTTGGACTTCATCACCTCGAGGGTGACGACTTTGACGGCGTCTTCCAGCGCGATGCCCATGCACGCGACCTGCCGTTTTTGCCCTACACCGAGTTCGTCAAGCTGCCTGAGGCAAACATCGGCGCGTCAGAGCTGGTTGAACGCTCGCAAGCGCTGCTCGCGGCCTATCTGGCAAAGCGTCCCGAGCACAATCCGGTTGCTGCCTTTGCTGAGGTCTTCCCTTGCCAGGTGGAGGAGGTCGCCGAGCGTCCGTTCGAGTTTTTCCATCTGTATGCGTTCAACACGCTGCGCCAGCTCGGAGCCAATTTTGAGCTTTTCTCTGCTCACCTTGATTGGCTCGGTCGCAACGGCGTTGTGAGACTGGATGCGCCTGCAGACGCAGCGCGTCGCATCTCTACGACCTGTAAGACAGTTCAATTCCAGTTGGCGCGTGCTGTCATGCGCAAGAAATTCGACAAGCTTCAGCCCGCACTTGAGCCTGCCATAACGGCATGGGACGAGTTGACCTCTTCCCTTGACGATCGTTTTGCCAAGCCCAGCTGCGAAGCAGCCTGAAGATGTCTCTCGCCTTGTCTGTATCCGGTGACCGGGTCACCGAACTTACCGAGGGTTGGCGCCTCCTGTTGACGGACGCAAATGCCTTTCCGGAACCGCCAGATCTTTCGGGCGCATCAGGTTGGGTTGAGGCCAGCGTTCCTGGAACGGTTGCTGGAACCTTGGCCGCCGCTGGTCTCTATGATCCTGAAAAACCGTCTCCGCTGCACGATAAGGATGCCTGGTACGTCGTGCCGCTGCCGGTTGAGACGCCGGGCAAGCGTGAGCTTGTTTTCGATGGCCTTGCGACGCTTGCCGAGATCTATCTGGATGGCGTTCACATCGCATATTCGGACAACATGTTTTTGCGGCAGGCGGTCGAAGTCGATCTATCGGGGAAGCATGAGCTCGCGATCTGCTTCCGCGCCTTGGCACCTCATCTTGAGCACAAAGGGCCTCGCGCCCGCTGGCGTCCTCAACTGGCGACCTCTCAAGGACTGCGTTTGGTCAGGACGACGCTGCTGGGCCATATGCCGGGCTGGTGTCCCAAGATCCATGCAGTCGGTCCCTGGAGGCCGATTAGCCTGATCGAACCAAGCAATCTTCGAGCCGAAGGTCTCCGCATGACGGCTGGCCTGTATGAGGCAGGCTGTGGCGTTCTGGAAGTCGACCTGGCATTGGCAGGCACTGCAAGCGAGGTTTACTTGCAATGCGCCGGAAAAAAAGCGCGTCTGACACGTACCTCCAGCGATCGATATCACGGCGAGTTGCTTTTGCCAGACATCGCTCCCTGGATGCCGCATACCCATGGTGAGCCGACGCTACATGCAGTCTATATTGACGTCGGTGGCGAGAAGATCGATCTCGGGAAGACAGGATTCCGGACCATCGCGGTGGATCGTGGCGACGACGGCAAAGGCTTCGGCCTTGTTGTCAACGGTGTGTCTGTATTTTGTCGCGGTGCAGTTTGGACGTCAGCGGATCTCCTGAACTTGTCGGGGGACATAGAAAGCTACCGTCACCTGCTGGAACTCGCCCGCGATGCAGGCATGAACATGCTCCGCATCGGCGGCACCATGGTCTATGAGTCTCGCGCCTTTTTTGAACTCTGTGATGAACTTGGCATTCTGGTCTGGAAGGATTTTCAATTCGCCAACTACGACTATCCCGTCAAGGACGAGGCATTTGTCGAAAGCGTCCGCACCGAGGCTCGGCAGCAGCTTTTGCGGTCGCAGGGATGCCCGTCCCTCGGGGTACTGTGCGGGGGCAGCGAGATTTACCAGCAAGGCGCCATGATGGGACTGCCGGAAGAACGCTGGAAGGGGCCCCTGTGTACGGAGATCCTTGCGAATGTCGCTGCTGAGTTTCGTGCGGATGTGCCCTATGTCGAGAACTCGCCTTGCCAAGGCGCTCTGCCGTTCTCGGCGAATGAGGGCATTGCCCACTATTACGGTGTCGGCGCCTATCAGCGGCCACTTGAAGATGCACGTCGCGCAGAAGTGCGTTTTGCGGCTGAGTGCCTAGCCTTTTCGAATGTACCGGAGGCTGCGACACTCGAGAGGCACTTGCCTGTCAAACCGGGGCATGACCCTCGCTGGAAAGAACGCATACCCCGTGACCGCGGTGCCGGTTGGGACTTTGAGGATGTGCGCGATCATTACCTCAAGGCGCACTATGGCATCGACCCGGCGGAGCTGCGCTATTGCGATCCGGAGAGGTACTTGGACCTGTCGCGTGCATTGACCGGCGAGATCATGGAAACGACATTTGCGGAGTGGCGCCGTGCGCGATCCACCTGCAAGGGGGCACTTGTCTGGACCTATCAGGATCTGATGCCAGGCGCGGGATGGGGTCTTGTCGACTCAACTGGCGTACCGAAGCCGGCGTATTATGCCCTGAAACGAGCATTCCGACCTGTCACCGTCAACCTGACCGACGAAGGCACAAATGGACTGGCAGTCCATGTGATCAACGACACGGGTCGATCCCGCGATCTTGTTTTGACCCTGACCTGTCTTCGCGACGGAGCAACGCCTGTGGTGTCGGGTCAGCGCGAGATGACGCTTCCCGCTCACAGCAATCAGGAACTTGCAGCAACCGACCTCTTCGGAGCGTTTTTCGACACCACCTACGCCTACCGTTTCGGGCCACCAGCCCATGACGTCACAGTCGCGCGCCTAACCGATCCCGAGAGCGAGGAGATCGTTGCCGAGGCGTTTCATTTTCCTGGCGGATTTGAGACGCTTCAATGGCCGTTGGACATTGAAGCAGGACTCTCAGAAGAAAGAGATGGGATCTGGACATTGAGCCTCGGTTCAACTCAGACGGCACGCTTCGTTCATCTGGAACTTGATGGTTTCGTTCCGTCTGACGACTGGTTTCATCTGGCTCCAGGTGCTTTGAAGAAAGTGAGGCTTCAAGGCGATCGCGGCTGTCCTGCTGGCGTGATAAAAGCGATTTCAGCTGGAAACGCCGTCATCGTCAAATCATAGTGGAGTCTGCAAGGGGCTTCGCCAAACGTCGTGATCAGGAACCTCGTTTCTTTGTGACCAAGATGGCCCCCCAAGTCAAAAAGCTTAGCAGGGTCTGTAGTGCGAAGCGCAGCAGCGCCGCGCCAACGAGCCCTCCCATTTTCGATCCGAACCAGACCATCGGAATCAGCGCAATGCTGCTGGCTATCAGCAAAGCCATGCGGGTTTTTTGGCTACCAATTGCGCGAAGTAGGTCGGCACCGATACCTGATAGCCCCATTAAAAGAGGGTAAAAGGCTAGGCATTTGACTACTCCCGATGTTCCGGCGAAATCGTCGCCAAGCACGAGTGGAATATAGTCAGCAATTAAAAAGAGACCGATCGCGACAGGAAGCGCAAGTCCGACCGCCGGAGGCAAAAGCTTCAACCCGAAGGCATAGCTGTTCTCTCGTCCCGCTGTGGCATGCCGGAAATGTCGGGTATAGGTCGCGTAAAGAAATGCGCGGACGGGGGCCGAGGCCGCATCAATAATCCGAAAACCGGCAGCATACTGGCCGCCTAATTCTGGACCAAGCGCGTGGACGACCACAGGTTTATCCAGATCCTTCATGCCGCCTATTGCAAGAAATTCAATACAATAGAGGCCGCCAAGTTTCAGTTCGTTCTTTAAAATTCCAAAGATCGGACGTCCAAGATCGCGCAGGACCATCGCTGCCGCGAAGGTCGCTGAGAGGACGCCTGACGCAAAAAACCACCAAGCCCAGTCGGTAATTGTCAGATCTTTGATCAAAGACGCGGCGATCGCTAAGAAAATCAGCTTTGAAGCTGCCATCAGGATGTTGATCAAGAGCTGTTTGTTAGCTTTGTCGAATGCCATGTAGGCCTGACCAGCCAGAACAATAAACCTTGTGAAGATTAGATCTGTGAGGGAAATGATGGTGAGGGGGACAAGCCCAACTGCGTCCCCAACGAGATAATGCAGGAAGGTGATCGTCGGAATCGCAACAAGTGGCAGTGTGAGGGTCATCATGATCAGCGCGTGGCCGAAGTACCGCGGAAACGCACTGGGATCGACCGCGGTTCTTTGAACCAAAAGGTATTCGCTGCCAACACCGATAATGATTCCGGAAATAATCGAAACGCTAGTGATGCTTACAAAAATGCCGTAGCCCTCGGCGCCGAGGGTACGGGAAACAAGCATGAAGAAACCTAATTGGATGACGAGCTGTAGCCCGAAATTCACTGTGTAGGAAAGCGTATTGGCAACCAGGCTGGACTGGCGGGCCTGGTTGATGACGGTTCCTATTTTGGAAGCAAGTTTCCCGGATGTGGTCGGGCACATGAGTTTTCCAGTTGGTAAGTGTCTGAAGTGAGGAGGGCTACGCGGTTTGAAAGGAAGAGAATTGTAAACCTATCATAGGGATCTTCCAGCTAGGTTAATCTGCTTCCGGAGAGCAAGTCGGAATCTTCCTTGTTAGCGTTCTGACTTTGATTTGTTAATTCCCTGGCTTAAGCATCTAGTAAAGATGATTTTATTACAGATATGGTGGCGCAAAATATGTTGGCTAGAACCCTTTTCCTAACATTTCATGGCATTGGTGAGCCTGTCACTAAGTTAAGTGAAGGCGAGGAGGGTTATTTTGTAACTGTTGATACTTATCGGCGCACGATTTATGCGCTTGAGGAACTTGAAGGTAACTCTGGAAATCAGATTTGCATTACTTTCGACGATGGTAATTTATCGGACTATCAGGTGGGCGTACCGGCTTTGCTGGATGTTGGGCGGACTGGGCATTTTTTTGTCTTGGCAGGCCGAATTGGGCAGCAGGGTTACCTAAGGGGGAAGCACATTCGCGATATGGTCGCTTCTGGCATGACAATTGGCAGTCATGGTTGGAATCATGTGGATTGGAGAAAGCTCGACCATGCGGGCCGAAAACAGGAGCTATACGACGCGCGACGCAAGATCGAGGATGTCGCGGGAATTGGTGTCACCGAGGCGGCTATTCCCTTTGGCCTGTTTGATCGACGTGTTCTGGCTGCATTGAAAGAAGGCGGATATGGGAAAGTATCCACAAGCACTGCCGGTCTTTGTTACGACAATGCATGGTTCCGGCCGCGATGGTCGGTAAAGCAGAATTTCGATCCGAAGCTCGACTTGCCTCAACGTTTAAGTGTCAAGCAGATCTGGAAAGGCACAGCGTATGCACAATTGCGAAGATTGCGCTATTTTGTCTGATTATTTGCGGCATAGAGCTGCGCCAACGGCAAATTGAACAAGGCTCTCAATTTGCCGAGGTTCAATGCCAGCTTCTGTTTCATCCGGAAGGAGCGGGCGCGATCAACGGGCCTTAATGCCAAAGCTAGGATGGCAGCGATAGTGCATTTGGCAACGGCATCACCTCCGAACTGAAATTGCCATAGCAGGCCTGGATTCTTCAATTTTCGGGAATTGGCATATGACTGGCCGGAACGGATGCCTCTACGAAGGATGTAGTCAGGTTCAAGCCGTTCCGGTGGCACATGCTCACGCGCGATTGCATCATCTGTCGCCACAATCACCGCCCCTCGAGCCGCAGCGTTTGCGAAGAAGGCAGTGTCTTCACCGCCGGACCTCCCGAGAGCTGGATCGAAACGCAAGGCGTGCTGTCGGATAAACCACATCCTTGCGAGTGTATTGCCGCCTCGTCCAGTGGTCAGTCGCTTGCCGCGATGTCCCCAGTCAGCATAGAGCGGATTTGCTCTTACGAGCCAACCCGGTGCATCGTTTGGATAAACCGGATACACCGGTCCAATGACAACGTCGGCGTTGTAGTCATTTTGACATTCAAACAACCGAATTAGCCAATCTCTTTCCACCCATTCGTCGTCGTCTACGAAAACAATCCACTCGCCCTCTGTCTGATCAAGGAGTGCATTTCGAGCAATGGATATATTGCCTGAAGCAACTGGAATACATTTTATGTCTAGGTCTTCCAGACGGAGCCTAGCAATTAGTCGGGCCGCCGCTTGATCCTTCGAATCATCCGCGACCAAAACGGTTAAGTTCTTACCGGGAAGGCACGCAATCTTTGAAAGGGATATCAAGGTTTCCGCGAGAGTCTCTCGTCCAACGCTAGCGATTGCAATCGTGATGTGTCCCAAGGGCTATCACTCCGGATTTTATTGCGCCTGTTCTACGTATTCCCAATATGTGCTTGGACCTTTGATGCGGCGTTAAAGGAAGGATAGGAAAATTGCGGTTGTTTGATCTACAAGCTCTGCAAGTCGCATTTTTGAAGTTTCTTAAGACGCGACAAGCTATTGCCATAGTCGCTGAATTGGATCTCGATCACTAGCCTGGGAAGCCGCTTTGTTTGTTGCCTCACCCGTGTTCTTCGATGGTCTCGCCGGGATGTTTCATGCCGCTGAGGGCTCTACAGCAATACTCATGCTAAGTCCTTGGGCTTATGAGGAGTTGTGTTCTCGCAAGGCTTTCAGAACCATGGCAGACCAATTTGCGGAAAATGGGTATCCGTGTCTGCGATTTGACTTCCCGGGAACTTGCCATTCTGCGATCGCGAGCGACGCAATTGATGATCCATTTGCATGGCGCAACGCTGCTGAAGCTGCTCTGGATCAGCTCATTGAACTCTGCGCGCCATCCCGCGTCATTCTCTTGGGTCAGGGGATCGGAGGCCTCATCGCGGGAGACCTCGCGCGTAAACGTGATGTTGCAGGCATCATTTACCTCGGCGCGGTGTCACAGGGGCGCACGCACCTTAGGGAAATTTCCGCTTGGACGGCGATGACGAAGCCGACTTTTCTTGTTGGGGCATCGGACGGCCCGGAGGGAGGGATTATGGCGGGCGGCTTCGTCCTGTCTGCCTCCACCGCAAGTGAGATTAAGGGACTGAGCCTTTTAAAAGGCGACGCACCCATGGTATCGCGAAGTCTTGTCGTTGAGCGGCCGGAAAACCCTGCTGATGTAAGATTCGCCGAGCATTTGATTTCAAGTGGTGCCTCGGTCGACCGCATTCCTTTCCACGGCTACGTCGATTACATTTCCAATCCTACGTTATCGCGTCTGCCTGAACAGACAGTTGGATCTATGCTGTCTTGGGTAAAGACGCATTTTCCCTCCAATAGCTCGCCTAGTGAACGTAGCCAGTCATTTCCGTCAAAGGTAGAAGTCCAGGGAGAGGGATTTCAAGAAACCTTTTGCCGGTTCGGGCCGGGTGCCATGTTCTTCGGAGTTCTTAGTGAGCCCGTGGAGAGTCAAGCCAGAACGGGATTGATCGTTCTGAACGCGGGGTATGATCATTCGTGTGGGTGGGGCCGCTATACCGTCGACCTTGCTCGAGAAATGGCAACGGATGGCTTTGCTGTACTGCGAATGGACATGGCAGGTATCGGTGAGACGCCTCTTTGGCCTGGGCAGCAGGAGCAAGTTCTCTACTCAGAGCGCCAGAATGACGATGTGAAGTGCGCGGTTGACTGGATGAAAGCTGAAAGATGCTACGAGAATATCATCATCATCGGACGATGTAGTGGAGCATATCAGGCATTCGTATCAGCGGAACTTGATATGCGTATCGATGGAGCATTCCTGATCAATGCGCGCAGACTGGTTTGGGATCCAGACGAAGACGTGGATGAGGCGATTCGAGAACCTATTCAAACTCTCAGCACCTATCGAAACAAAATAGCTAGTCCCAGACAGCTAAAGCGTTTGCTTTCTGGTGAACTTCCTATTTCAAGAGCGATAAAAAGACTTGCTCAAGCGTTGGGTAAAGTTGCAGACCAAAAGCTTGCGCCAGTACTTCGAAATTTTTCAAAGCATCATCGGCTAGATCGCATCCTTCATGCCAGACTGGAGGCACTTAGAGCACGCGGGGCGCCGGTCGAATTGGTCTACAGCGACGGTGATCGGGGTTTGCTTGAGGTGTCCAGCTGGTTTGGGCCGGGCACGGCTGGTTTGTCGAACTATCCAAACGTGAACTTATCCAGTGTTCCTAATGCTGACCATAATCTCAGTCCACTTCCGGCCAGGGTGGAGGTCACCGCCAAACTCCTTGAATTCGCCCGACGCCTTGAACGCCGCTGAAGTAGAGGTTTTTTTGATCAGGAGCCTGTCATCAAAAGCGCATGAGGACGGTCGCCTGCGAGCTTGTTGAGCCGCGCGGCCAATTCTTGCGATGATGCCGCACGTTCACTCTCTTCTGCCAGTGCGACCAGCAATAGATCAGAGACTGCAAGTAAAGGAGCGTCGCTGGAAAGATCATGTAAGAGCGGGCCGTCGATGACAGTGAGATCGTAATTCCGAGTGATATGGGCCAGCTCTCGTGTGGCCTTCCCGCTTAATTCAAAGGGCTTGTAGCGTGACTGACCGGCAATAAGGGAAACAAAGGAAATCCCGAGTTCTGGGTCTTCGCGGACACGCTCTTGTAATGTTTGTCTTCGACGAGCGGCCACACCATCCAGATCTCGCGTCAATCCCTTCTGAAGGGGATCGGCGTCTACAAGCAACACCTTTAAGCCGCGGCAGGCTCCAGAGAAGGCAACCGCGAAAGCGAGCATAGTTTGACCCTGGTTTGTGTCTGGGGCTGTGATCAGCGCAACGCGAGCATCTGTTTCTTCGGCGAGTTGATCAATTCGTTCTTGGATTTTCTCGATTGCGCGACCGAATTCAGCGTCTTGGCCGTCAACCTCTTCATAGTAGAAAAGATCTAGAGCATGTCGGACATTGTCGACCTCTTCGCTTTGACGCGCGACACCGCTTCGCAAAGCTTCCGGGTCAATCATGCGGGGAATCCGACCGAGGATCGATAAAGGTGCTGCAGTAGTAAGCCGCCGGTCAATGTGCTTCGCAACTCTTCGGGTTGGTTCGGCGCCGGCCTGTTCATTTGCCAAGCCAAGTTGTCTCTCGCTCGTAGCCATCCGAGTGGACAAGGCGCTGTTGTACGCCAGCACCTCATATTTGTTCGTTAGCCTCGCTTTCAAGAGACGTAGTGCTGTTCCACCAATAGCGGCGCAACAGCCAACCAGGACGCCTAAAACAGCAGCAAGCGCAACGATCAATTTCTTCTTCGGCCATGTCGGGCTTTCCGGCGCCACGGCAGGAGAAATGACACGTGCATCAGGCACGACGACTTGGTCCAATGCGGAGATCTGTTTGGCCTTAGCAAGTGCATTTTCATAAAGTGTGCGGGTTGCGATGGCTTCTGTCTCTAGCTCGCGTAGGCGAATCCTCGCCGTTGAATCGACATTGTTGAGCGACCTAGCACTTTCTAAATCTGCCTCGAGATTGTTGACGCGATCGCGGGCAACCTTAAGCGATATCTTGGAGGAATCCCCAATCCTGACGACTTCATCCCGAATAAGTTGTTGAACTTCGGCAAGCTGCGATCGCGCCATAATCAGAGATGGGTGCGATGGTAGAAGGGCTGCAGAAAGGTTCGCTACATTTCTGGCAGCTTCGGAGTGTTGTTCGCGCAATTGCGTGATGGTTGGAGAGTTTATTGCATCGCTGATGGACTCTGCGTCTGCGCCCTGGCGCAGAAGACGTTGTATCTCTGTGTTCTTTGCCTCCGCCGCCGCTAGTGCACCTCGGGCTTCAATCAGACTGCTGTTGATACCTGCTAAAGCTTGCTCGGTGATGAGCCCGCCCTCTGCTCCAACCTGCAAGTTATTCTCAGCTCGGAATTCCTGAACACTGTCCTCGGCAAGCCGCAGCCGCTCACGCAGTCCGATAAGTCGATCTTCGATTTGAGATGTTACTTGATTTGAGGCTTGCTCGAGTTGGCGCTTTTGATCGCTTAGAAAACTGTTTGCGATTGCGACAGACAGACGGGCCGCCTTCGACGGATTTTTGGAATCTACGGAAATGGAAAGGATGAAGGTTTGGCCGTCGCGTTTGACTGTTGTCGCATCTGCGAGCGCTTTCAGTGCTTTGTTCTCTGCGTCTTGTTGGGAGCTCTCCCTTGAAGAGGTTGTCGGTCTCAGTACCTCTAGTAGCAGGCCGGCTAGCCCAGAGGACACGCCAGACCCGAATTCCGTGTCATCAATAAGTTTCTCCGAGCGAACGACAGGACGGAGGATCGTATCCGAGCGCAGCATCGCAACTTGACTATCAATGCGAATACTTTCGGTCAAAGCACTACGCGACTGTTGATTGAGGTCGAGAGGTTGCTTGATTGTGGGATCAATAAGAACGGCGGTCGTCGCAGTGAAAACAGGCGTTAGCATCAACGTGATTGCGATACTTATGAGAGTGAATAGCAACGCCGTTAGAAAAATGAATCTCGTGCGCGCCCTTAGGACTCTCAAAATGGCCAGAAAATCGAGGAGGTTCTGGGTGTTGACCCTAGCTGTCTCAGGCGGGTTATTCACGAATTGGGCCCTGCTTTACGCCATTTGTTAAAGCTATTTCATACGCGTTTATGGTTAGGGAACCCCTAATGCCGTTTCTAGGGGCGGCTATGAGACACTAGACTTCATTGCTTTATCGGCAGCTGACGGAAGGATAGGTAGAAGCGCAGCCACGATGAAGAGCATCCAAATGGGTGAGAAGCTACGAAACCAGCTACTTTCTAAAAAATTGTGGCAGCCCACGAACAAGACAAGCATCAGGCAAAGCCTCGCGAGTTGCGGATCTCTTTGGACGAGCTTGGTCGCTGACCTCAACGCAATCAATATCAAAACAAGCAGGATGCTTAAGCCGACAGCGCCCGTCTCGACAAGAACGTCGAGATAGCCGTTGTGCGCCTGCAGCAATAGGGAGACGAAACTTGGAGCTTCTCGGAAAACGATTGAGTCTACACCAACGCCCCAGAATGAAGAATATCCTTGGCCAACAAGCCAAGATCTTGAAATCACGTCGAGTACGAAGCTCCATATCACAGTTCTGCCTGTGAACGTTGTGTCCTCGAAGAGTGCCATTGAGAGCTCATCGAAACCAAAGCCAGAAACCGCCGACACGAAGGCCGCCAGTAACAGTCCTGTCGATGTCAACAGCAGTATGAGTGCGTAAGCGTTTATTTGTAAATGAAACGCCAGTGCAACGAAGATGTACACGACGAATGGGATCACCAACGTCAAGCCCAAAGATGTTTTAGACTGGCTGATAAAAAGAAGAGCCAAAGCTAATGCTAGGACCAAAATGAGTAGGGCACGGATTAGTCCTGTCTTGACGCTTACGCCATAGATTGTGAACAAGACTGCAAAGGCCATCACCGCGCCAAGGCCGTTCTTTTGCGGATATATACCTGCGTAGCCGATTGGGGTTGGCGGAATTACCAATACCGCAATGCAGTTAATCGCTACAGATAGGACAATCAAAACCAGCATGCGATTCAACATCGCTTCTCGACTGTCACCTAGTCCGATCGAAAGTACAAAGCAGATCACAAGTATCGACTGAAGAACAAGTCGGCGAAATGCGATTCCGGGCACCGGAGACCAGACAACGCTGAACGCAGAAATCGCCAAGTATGCAAAGATTGCTAATACTACTGGGTGGAGTAGCACGGCTGGAAGCTTATGCAGGCGCTTAAGCGACGCCAAGAGGGCTAAGCTCAAAAGGCATAGCCAAAAAAGCTGATTGAAAAAGTTCGACTTTGACGCCGCAATGTTGATGTCACCATCATCCGGGCCTCCGGAAGTCCTCATCATTAAAGGTGCTATGAGAACCGCGTAGGCGAAAATCAGCGCTGGGAGCCAACTTAGAAACTTGCCACCGAAATCGCTTTTTGGTTCGGTATTAGGCTGCTCAAACGATATTCTTTGATCTGTCACCCAAGCCTCCCGGGCGCTAAACTACGCTTGGACCCAAAGTCACGAATCATTCACTGAGCATAGCACGGCTTGGTCACTTGTTCGTTCGCTTGGAGGTCACCGTTTCAAACGGTTCACGGCCAAGCCCAGGGCTTCCGAGACTTCTAGGTCGATCTCGCTGTTTCCGCGTCCCTTTAGTATTCCAAAACCCACGTGATCATCCCACACGGCCCATCCAAAGTTGTAGTCTTCGGCCGTTAAGCGGAGGTCGCGATACCAAGCGACCCGACTACCGTCATCTGGGATATAGTCCGGTAATCTTGTGGTTCCGAACTCCCCAATTACAATTCTGTTTGGTGTAATGCCGTTGTTCAACGCCCAGTCAGAAATTACCTTGAAGCGTTTTTCCATGAAGGCTTTGTCTGGTCGTTTTTGTTGATAGTAGGATCGTACTTCACGCGCGACTTCATCAGGTGCGTTTTCAGGTTGCTTTTGTCCTGCCTTTTCAAGGACATCTTGGTGTACGCGGGACAGCCTATTGGAACGTTCAATCGACCCATTCGTCCAAGGGTAGCTCAGACCAGCGAGATAACGGGCGGGGGCAGAGGCCCAGGCAAGGCTCTGATGAGTAAAAAAATGTGGCTCGTAAAAGTGAATATCGAAAAGTGTCTGCTCATCGTAGTTTGCAGGATTGAGACGGGTTAGACCGTCGATTGAAGACCAGCAGCCTCCTGTCAAGACAATAGGCAGATTTGGCGCGACCTCACGCACGGCGTTGAAGAGCTTGAATTGAGACGTCGTCCAGTCTTCTCCGACGCTCCGTTTGCACGTTGGTTGTGGCTCATTCATCAATTCGAGCGCAACTTGAGTAGGAGGAAGGTCGCGAATACGGCGGGCAACCTCGCGCAACAGATCTCTGTATGCGGTAAAGGCTTCGCTGTCGGCTTCCTTCAAAATATCTGCGGGTCGCCAGACAGAAGCGTAGTTTGCCGGGTGCATGTCGACCATCACTGTGAGGTTGTTTTCCAACAATCTTAAGACCCACGCGCGCAGGTCATCAAGAAGCAGCCTCCGATCAGGATCCGACGCTGCGAGGAATGGCCCCGCGTCTACAGGTAAGCGTATGAAGTCGAAGCCGAGAGTTGTTAGCTGCATAAGCTCTAAGTCGGAAAAGCGGCTCATTTCCCCTTGGAAAGGGGGCCAAAGATAGCGACCCTTTTGGTTGGGGTCGCGATATGCAAAGCTTTGTAACCGGGCTAGGTTGATTCCTCGCCGAAACTCGGGAATGGCTTTTGCTTGTTCTGCGATATCATCGTTTTTCTGGTCCGGCGCCGGCATACGCTGAGCGACCAGCGTTATGGTAAGTGCTAGAAAGATAAGGGCAGCTGTAAGTGCAAAGCTCAAAACCAGGCGCTTGCTCATGAACCAGTGTTCCCTAAACTATATTTACGACAAACCTGCTCAAGGTCGTACTGATACCCAGAAATGATTCTGGCTGGATCGAAACGATCGTGAAGCAACTTGCTTGAGGAAGAGATCGCTCTTCGATAGAAGGTATTTTTTTGATAAAGGGCTTCAAGTGCGGCTAAGATTTCCGCTGCATTGCCTGGCTCTACAGCAAACCCTGCTTCGATTTCATCGAGATACCCGTCGATACCTGTATGCCGACTGTAAAGGATTGGTATGCCTGCAAAAAGTGCTTCAAGGTAAACCATGCCAAATGTTTCTTGCAGACTTGGCATGGTCAGGGCGAGATAATGCGGTAAATGCTCAAAAAGCGTCTTGCCATTCATGCCTCCGAGAAGTCGCACGGTTCCTGTTAGACCAAAACGCTCGATCTCGTCATTGACTGCTGAAATGGCTTTTTCGTCGCCAGGGCCAATGATATCTAAACCAATTTCAGGGTGAGACTTATGAAATTTGGCAAATCCCTCTAGCAGACCTGATAGGCCTTTTCGCTTCCGTAAGTTTAGATGAAATACTGTGACAAAGCGATCATTGGCCGGCACTGCTGGCAGATCTGGGGCGGTATTGCCTACAATGTTCGGCAGGAGACGCTCCTTGGCCGCTTGTAGAGAAACTTGTTTGTTGAAGGCTGGTTTGAACCAAGCTGAGACATGATAAATCTTGTCTGCGCGGAACGCGATCCTGCGCATTAGCCAACGGTAGTACGGCTTATAGATCAGGACGTTGCGTTCTGATTCCCCCCGAACTGAAACAAAGAAGCCTGTCGAAGCGCCATAATGCTCTGCGAGCCAAAGGCCAGCGATCCCTTCAAAGGCAAATTTATGAGCGTGGATTAGATCGGGTTCCCAGTCTTCCATCTCTAGCGTCTGGGCGATTTTACGCGCAACTCTGCGCATTGCCCTGGCAAGACCAAGTCCCATTGGCAAGCCGAAGTAGCGATATGAGAACAGACGCACACCGCCGGTAATGCCGCAGTCTACAAACGATGTGTTCCAGGGAAGACTTGTTCGTTTAAGTGATACAACAATATGCTCGCCAAAATCACCCTCGGCATCTTTGGCTGCCCCCAACACAAGGCGCTCAATGGCCGTAGTAGTGCGGTCCCGGTAAGGATTTGGATAGTCCGCGCTAATGTGAAGTACGCGGAAGATCGCACGTTCCTCAATCCGAGTAATATCACTCATCGACTTCCTTTCCCTTTGGGAGGCGGCATAGGCTCGGGTGTGCTTGAACCGTGGTGGTTTCGAATTTTGCAAAACGTCGTAAATTGGATGAACTGGTGATGAATACCTTGGGAACTGCTCCCTTCCGTGGGAGCCGACATATTTAAATTTATGCAAGTGTGTAACAGATATAAGTTAATGCCCGTTATATACGCTTGCGCAATGTCGCCTTGGCGACATCGCTACGCGACGTAGTAGGTTCTGCGCCGAAAAGCCGCGAGAAGAGCTGGGTTCACACCGGAGTAAACCTTTGGCATTGATGCTGACCGGCCCTATGCCAGAGCTTTGTGTGAAGTTGGCTAGATCTGTTTGCGCGACCGATCGACGGATTTTAACCTCTTGGTAAAGCTATAAAATTCTATTGGTAATCCTAGGAATGACAGTTGGCTGCAAAACGTTCACTCAAGATCCACTTTTCTGCCTCAGAAAGGGGCAGTCAGCGTTGATGGTGTACGCTGATATCTTGGTGGTGACGGGAGGGTCGCGGCGCGCGGATGGAATTACCAACAACAAAGACCTTGAAAAACACGCCCCGATTTGGTTGGCGGCATAGGCTTGTGCGGCTTGTATGGGGAGTTGTTTGGCTGTTGTTAGCTTCGTGGACGCAACCGTTCCACGGCTGGAGGCGGTTTCTGCTTCGTCTTTTCGGAGCAAAAGTTGGCCGCGGTGTCTATGTCGCGCCGACGGCTCGTATTTGGTATCCTGCTAACCTCGCTCTAGGTGATTTCGCTGCTGTTGCGGACTATGCAGACATCTATTGTATGGCTCCGATCTCGATCGGTAAGTACGCTGTGATTTCAAAGCGGGCCCATATCTGCACCGGAACTCATGACATCAATAGTGAGTTTTTCCCTTTGGTCACCTCACCTGTTGTCATTGGCGAATACGCTTGGATCACAGCTGACGCATTTGTCGGGCCAGGAGTGACGGTTGGAGAGGGAACGGTGCTTGGGACGCATTCAGTTGCGTTGAAGGATCTTGAGCCATGGCGGGTTTATGCGGGTAACCCACTCCGTGAAATAAAATCACGGCAGAAGTTTACTCGTCGGGATATACCCCCACGGGGCTGGCTAGAAGCTGCGCCGCGATGACCTGAGTGTTTTCTCCGCTAACCGCAGATGGACCTGGTAAGAGCGTTTTGATTGTTGCCGGCGCATTCGGTGGAGCTATTTTAGGTTTTGGGCTCGGCCTTGCCGTCGCGATATTAAGACGTATTTCCCGTCATCCTGTGATGCGCTCATATTTCTCGTTTCGTGACTGACGTAGCCGATATCTGAAATAAAACCACGAAATTTCCGGCTGTTTTTATCAAGCTATTAACCATCGTCTGAAGTCTCTGCCGTCTTTAACTCGGAATTTTGGATTCATACCTACTTTAGACCTGTCAAAAACCTCATGAAGCGACATGAGAAAAAACAAAATCTTAGTTCAATTAGGTCATTTCGATGCTTGCGCCACAGATGGATTTGGGACTGCGGAAAGACTGCAAGGCAGTCGAAATTGGTCCCTTGGAAATCATGAGGCTTGATCGATCGGCTGCGGTTGACCTCGTCCAGACATCAGTCCTCGGCAGGCATAAAACGGCGATTGCGATTTGCAATGCCCATACGATCTTGACGGCTTTTGACGACCCGAGCTTTGCTGACATTCTTCAGCAAATGACGCTTTTGAATGACGGCACAGGAGCCAATTTGGCCAGTCTGGTTTTGCATGGCCAGGCCTTTCCAGACAATTTGAACGGGACGGATCTCATTCCAAGCTTGCTCAAGTCTATCCAAGTTCCGATGCGCGTCTTCCTTTTAGGTGCTCGCGAAGAGGTGCTGCAGAGGACGCGGCAGGCCATCGAGCAAGACTATCCGCAACACCAGGTGGTCGGGTGCCGGAACGGATATTTCCCGCCAGAGGAAAACGAAGCCGTTTGTGCTCAGATTTCCTCAGTCAATCCAGACCTGCTCTTGGTTGCGATGGGGAACCCGGCTCAGGAACGGTTTATCGTCGAGAATCGTGATCGGATTGACGCAACAGTTTGTATAGGCGTGGGCGCGCTTTTTGATTTTATGTCGGGGAGTGTCGTTCGCGCGCCAAAGGCTGTACAGGCGCTTGGGCTTGAATGGCTTTTTCGCCTGCTTCAGGAGCCCACGCGGCTTTGGAAGCGTTACGTGGTCGGAATCCCGCGCTTTTTACTGGCGATCAATCGCCTGAGATCCAAGACTTAGCCAGTTCGCCTTCCCCCAAAATTTCTTCAGCCATGAGCAAAACTCGTTCTACAACTGGTGCGCTCTCCGCCTCGGGTAACCGCGGGCGCGCGACCATGATAACCGGCAATCCTAGCGATCGCGCCGCTTCAATCTTGGCGTGGGACCGTTCGCCGCCGCTGTTTTTTGAGACGACGTGCGTAATTTTGTGCCTCTGAAGGAGCCGTATTTCTTCCTCTGCGCTTTTCCCCGGGCGGGCCAGTTCAAGATGCCAGGTCGCGGGCAGGGGAACAGGCGGAGGCTCGATCATCCTCGCCAGAGCCCATAGATCGGATCTGCCAAAAAAGACTGAGACCTCCTTGCGCCCGACGGAAAGAAAGGCCCTGGACCCGCTGGGCAGCAGCTGATTTGCTGCTCGCAGATCTCCCGCATTGATCCAGTTATCGCCTTGAATTGGTTGCCAGAGAGGTCGGTCGAGCCTCAACAGGGCCACGCCAGCGGCCATCACCGCCTTGGCTGCATTCCAGCTCATCTGTGCGGCATACGGATGCGTCGCGTCAATCACGAGCGATGTGTTGGTTTGCCTGAGGTAATCGAGAAGACCTTCGGCACCACCAAATCCGCCAACACGTGTCTCGACACCAAGGTCAGGCAAGTCACGCACGACGCCGGCGAAGGATGCGGTGACATGAGCATGCGGGATTTGTTTGCTGAGCATAGGAGCAAGCTGTCGCGCCTCCTGCGTCCCGGCGAGCAGCAAGATCTCGGGCCTGCTACTCATCCCACCCCGCCTCTCCGGTGACGTTGCCCGATCGATCGACGATCAGAACCTGAATGTCGACTGGAGCATCTCGCAAAATGCCTCTGACTGCTGCCTTGGTTTCTTGTGCGAGAGGGAGACTGATATCGATGCCTTGCACAGTCGCTTCATCCAGAACTTCCTTGGCGGTATTGGCCTCAAGGCTCCTTCGGATCAAGTCCGCCGGTGCATGCGCCTTTTCAAGAAGCTCCGCCAGAAACGCAAAATCGACCTGGCTGCGCGCGGAGTGAAGATCCAATGCGCCTTGGGCGAGTTTGGTGAATTTGGCAAAGCCACCCGACAAGGTCAGCTTGGGCACTGGGTGGGCTCGGAGATACTTCAAAAGGCCGCCGGCAAAATCGCCCATGTCCAGATAAGCGGCGTCATCGAGATCATAGCGGGCGCGCACCGCATCTTCTGAGGTTGAGCCTGTCGCAGCGACCACGTGGGAGAGGCCCGTCGCGCGGGCAACATCAATGCCGCGGTGGATGGACGCAATCCAGGCCGCGCAGGAGAACGGGCGAACAATGCCGGTCGTACCAAGTATCGAAAGGCCTCCGATGATACCAAGCCGGCCATTGAGTGTCTTTTCGGCAAGGGCTTCACCGTCTTCGATTGAGACAGTGACCTCTACGTCGCCAGGCTCTCCGGTTGACATCGCGACGTCCGCAATCGCTTGACTGATCATTTGGCGTGGGACCGGGTTGATGGCTGGTTCTCCCGGAGGAATTGGAAGACCGGGCCGGGTTGCCGTTCCAACGCCCTCTCCAGCCTTGAACACGACGCCACTGCCAGGTTGCAGCCGGCGAACATCAACCCTGACCAAGGCGCCGTGAGTGACATCCGGATCGTCGCCTGCATCCTTGATGATTGCAGCGTATGCACGCCCCTTTTCCAAGGTGTGTCCGGCCAAAGCAAATGACGTTGTTCCACCGCGAGGGAGCGCAATTTCCACCGGATCGGGGAACGTGCCGGTCGCAAGGGCTTGAAACGCAGCCTTGGCGGCGCCTGTGGCGCAGGCTCCGGTGGTCCACCCACGTCTCAGTTCTGTCGGCTTTGTCCCGCTCATGAGGCCTTTATAGCTATAATTTCAAACCATGTATCCGTGCTTTGGCGGCATATGTCGGAGCGGCGGAATTTCTCTTCGTATCAGCGCTTGGCGTTGCCCCCCGGGCC
This sequence comes from Roseibium polysiphoniae, assembly GCF_014842925.1. GTDB lineage: Bacteria > Pseudomonadota > Alphaproteobacteria > Rhizobiales > Stappiaceae > Roseibium > Roseibium polysiphoniae. The sequence continues at coordinate 182,759 of NZ_JACYXJ010000007.1, read as the reverse complement.
AGATAGAAAAGATCCATGTCGATCAACGCAGAACAGATGAAGGTTCCCGAAGGCCTTCCCATTTTCGAAGCGGGTTGGGTGTGGCTCGCAGGTGCAGGCCCCGGGGATCCTGGGCTGCTGACGCTGCATGCTCTGAACGGTCTTCGGCAGGCGGATGTGGTTGTTTATGACGCTCTGGTTGACCAGAGTATCCTGTCGTGGGCGAAAGCTGATGCGATCACTGATTATGCCGGCAAGCGCGGCGGAAAGCCGAGCCCGAAACAGCGCGACATTACGCTGAAATTGATCGAATATGCTAAGGCAGGCAAGAAGGTGTTGCGCCTGAAAGGCGGAGATCCATTTGTCTTCGGGCGCGGCGGCGAGGAGGCGCTCGGCCTCGTCGGTGCGGGCGTTCCGTTCCGGATCATACCCGGTATCACCGCAGGGATCGGTGGTCTGGCCTATGCCGGCATTCCGGCGACTCATCGGGACACCAATCAGGCGGTGACCTTCCTGACTGGCCATGATCAGACCGGACTTACCCCGGACGCGATCAATTGGGATGGAATCGCAAAAGGCTCTCCGGTCATCGTCATGTATATGGCGATGAAGCACCTGGAAGCGATAGCCGGCAAACTGATTACCGGTGGAAGGTCTGTGGACGAACCTGTGGGCATTGTGTGCAACGCTTCCTTAGCCGCGCAAGAGGTTCTCGAGACGACGCTTGGAAACTGCGCCGTTGATGCGGCCACTGCCGGTATTGCCCCACCCGCCATCGTCTGTGTTGGCGAGGTGGTTCGCCTGCGCTCCGGGCTTGACTGGATGGGTGCCTTATCCGGTCGCTTGCTGAATTCTGACCCGCTCGGCCTCAATGCAGCACGTTCGACTGACGTTGGATGATCAGTACAGTGCCCAAAGGCGTTTTGATTGCCGCGCCCCAGTCCGGTGCCGGAAAAACAACAGTGACCCTTGCACTTCTCAGGGCGCTTCGGAACCGGGGAACAGCTGTTGCCTCGGCCAAGTCGGGACCGGATTACATCGATCCGAAGTTTCATGAAGCTGCGAGCGGGTCTCCCTGTATCAACCTCGACGCTTGGGCTATGCCGGTCAGCCAGATCCGAACACTGGCATGCGATCAAGCCGATGGTGCTAAGCTCCTTGTGATCGAAGGGGCCATGGGCCTCTTCGACGGGGCCGCCAATGGCCGAGGCTCTGCGGCAGACCTTGCTGCCGCGCTCGGAATACCCGTGGTGATGGTAATTGACTGCGCCAAGCAAGCGCAGTCCGTCGCAGCTTTGGTTTCCGGCTTTCAGCACTTTCACAAGGACCTGTCTATCGCCGGATTGATCCTCAACCGGGTCGGCAGTGCAAGGCATGAGGCGATGTTGAGGCGCGCCCTTGAGCCACTCGCAATTCCGGTTCTCGGAGCACTGCCTCGCGATGACCGGCTCGCCGTGCCAGAACGGCATCTCGGGTTGGTGCAGGCAGGAGAGCATGACGAACTCGAGCAGTTTCTGGACGAAGCCGCCGATCTTTGTGCAAATCAGATTGATCTCGATGGCCTGCAACAAGCTGCAGGTTCGATTGCTCATCACGCTACAACAGACCGGGATACTCTGCCACCATTTGGCCAGCGCATAGCGATCGCACGAGATGTGGCTTTTTCCTTTGCCTATCCGCATTTGCTGGATGGATGGAAAAAAGCTGGCGCCGAACTCAGTTTCTTTTCGCCTCTTGAAGACCAGCCTCCCCAAAGTGATGCGGATGCTATCTACCTGCCCGGGGGGTATCCCGAGCTCCATGCTGGAAAACTGTCGGCGGCCAGCATCTTCAAGACGGCCATGCAGCAAAGCGCTGAGCGAGGCACGTTGATCTATGGCGAGTGTGGCGGCTACATGACCCTCGGTGATGGGCTTGTCGATGCCAAGGGCAAGCGACATGAGATGCTCGGACTGCTGCCGCTTGAAACCAGCTTCGCCGATCGAAAACGGCATCTTGGCTATCGGGTCCTGACCCCGCTGGGCAGACTTCCCTGGACGCAGACCCTGTCAGCCCATGAGTTCCATTACGCAAGCACCGTTCGGGAAGGCCGGGCAGAAAGACTATTTTCGGCCATGGACGCCGAAGGCGCGCAGCTTGCCGACCTGGGCCTTCGTATCGGCTCGGTCATGGGATCCTTCGCCCATGTGATTGCCGCGCGATCCGAAGATCGCGCGCTGCCATGACACCTAAGCCTTGGCCTTCTTTTTCGGCCTGAGGACATGGACGTGGTCGGCGTCGTAGAGCGCCGAATCTCGAAAGTCGTGAGCCGGCTTCAAGGCGTGTCCAACAAAGATCAAGGCGGTCCTTGTGATTTTGGACTTTCGGACTTTGTCCGCGATGTCCGACAATGTTCCGTGAATGAAGTCCTGATCAGGCCAGCCGACACGGTAGGCGACGATGACTGGGCAATCGGCACCATAAAGCGGCGTCAGCTGCCTCTCGATCTCACGCAGATTGCGGATCGAAAGGTGGATTGCCAAAGTCGCGCCACTCTTGCCGAGGGTTTCGAGGTCCTCGTTGTTCGGCATGGCCGAGCTTTGCATGGTCGTTCGGGTGACGATGACCGTCTGAGCGACCTCAGGAATCGTAAGTTCGGTCTTCAGCGCAGCTGCCGCTGCGGCAAAGGCAGGGACCCCGGGTGTGACTTCGTAGTCGATCCCGAGGGCATCGAGCCGTCGCATCTGTTCTGCGGTTGCGCCGTAGATCGACGGGTCGCCGGAATGGACCCGAGCGACATCAAATCCCTTGTCGTGCGCGCCCTTGATTTCGGCGATGATCTCGTCGAGATGCATTGGCGCGGTATCAATCACGCGCGCGTCTTCGGGCGCAGCAGCGACAATTTGTTCCGGAACAAGAGAACCTGCATAGAGACAGACGTGGCAAGACTGAATCAGCTTCAGTCCGCGAACAGTGATCAAGTCCGGGTCGCCTGGGCCGGCGCCAATGAAATGAACGGTCATGCAACCTCTCCTGTCGCTTCGCTGGGCGCATCGATCCGCTTGGCGTAGCCGCGCGGCGTGTAGACAAATGGTTTGCCGTCACCACGCACAACAGCGCGGCTGTTGGATGAACCGACGAGCACTGTGGTCAACATGTCAACTTCGTCCACGGTGAGTGCTTCTAAGGTTGTGACACGGACTGTTTCTTCTGGTCGCCCGAGATTGAAGCCGAGCACAACTGGTGTATCTGCGGGGCGGTGCTTCAACAAAATTTCCCGCGCTGCCGCCAGCTGGGTACGCCGCCGCTTGGAAACGGGATTGTAGAAAGCGATCACGAAATCGCCTTCTGCCGCCGCTTTCAGGCGCTTTTCGATCGATTCCCACGGTGTGAGCAAATCGGAAAGCGAGATTGCGCAGAAGTCGTGCCCGAGCGGCGCGCCAATGCGCGCGGCGGCGGCCTGAAGTGCGGATATGCCAGGAGCGTTGATGATGGAGACACGTCGTGCGGCATCAGATACGCCGCCGTTTTCAATACCCCGGTCCAGAAGTTCATAGACGAGGGCACCCATGGCATAAATGCCGGAGTCGCCGGAACACACCAGGGCGACGTTGTGACCCTCACCCGCGCGCTCAAGAGCGAACCGGACCCGGTCCTGTTCTGCACCTAGCGGAAAGTTGTGATGGGTTTTGCCGGTGATGTGAGCGGCCACGATTTCAAGGTAGAGCGAGTAGCCGACCACATCTTGTGCCTCTGCCAGAAGCCGCGTCGCTTCGGGCGTTCGCCAGTCATCTGCCCCCGGGCCGATACCAATGACCGACAAATGGCCGCGTGGCCGGCCCGTGTCTGCTGGGTCGACCGGGGAGGGTGCGCGGGCGATGGCAACGGTTGCATTTTCGGTCTTTTGCTTTTCGACCACCAGAACGCCTTCGGGCCCAACGCTGGCAAGAGCGGCACCTTCGCTGACGCCATGACATCCGACCTCTTTGAAGACGACATCGGAGGGGTTTTTCAGCCTGGGCGTTTCAGCGTCGAGCCGATCGGCCGGAAAGACCCGGAACGGCACGTCAAGGGATGCGGCAAGCGCGTTCATTGCCGGCTCATCTGCCTTGAGATCCAGACTGGCGACGCAGGCGATGCTGCCTCTTGCAATCCCCGCAGCTTCGAGCGCCGTTGTGACCAGCTCAATCAGTTCAGCCGGTTCACAGCCTCGGGCGCACCCCACGCCGATGACGTGGGTTTTGGGATGGTACACGAGGCGGGTCGGCGAGCCGGCATCCGGAGCTTCTGTCGAGACAAGGGTGATCGGTGCAGTAGGAGACTGCGGAAGATCTGCGGCTTCAAGCCATGGAGCCGTTCCTTCTATGCGAACGGAAGCGCCGGAGAGCAGCTCCGCCATGACAGGCTTGGCGTCTTTCGGATTGCTCAATGTCCATCCGGATGGCGGCGTATCCAGGGCGACCCCAAGCGCCGTGTCTCCGGCTGTCGTCACTGCGGCATGACCAGAAAGGGCGACAGCAAGCTGCCGCGCAAGATCATTCGCGCCTCTATGGCCACCAAGCAGCGGAACAACGCTGGCCCCGTCTTCGGAAATGGCGAGGACAGGAGGTTCACTGCGTTTGTCCGACAGAAGCGGAGCAAGAGCCCTGATCAGAATACCGCTGGCGCAAACGCCAATAATGGGATGTCCGGCGCTGAACAGCATTCTGATGTGATCGACAGTTTCACTGAATAGCGTATCCGCGGCACGGATCCGACCGGCCAATCCGTGAATTGCGGCACCTGGAAGACTGGCTTCTATTCGCTGCGCGGTCTCGAGGCCGACGGAGTTCAGGACGAGAACGATGGGGGAAGCGTCCACGCTTCGTCTCCCTTGTAGATGAGGATCATGGAGAAATAGGGGGCAGTTTCGCAGTCGAGATCCGCCAGCCGGGAGACCTTTTGCTCCGGCAGGCTGGCGCGCTCGACATAACCGGCTTGCTCAAGAAGACCAAGCTCCTCGAGCAGCGCTTTGAGCCGGGGCAGGTGTCGTCCGACCTTCATGATCGCGACCGCCTGGGCGTCTTCGATACGGCACCGGATGTCTTCGTCAGAGAGAGGCCCAGGTATCACGGTCAAGACATCTGTACGGCTTGTCAGGGGACGCTGCAGTTGGGCAGCGCAAGCCGTCAGTGAGGTTACTCCCGGCACCACTTCACACACAAAGCGACCTGACAGCCGTTCGAACAGATACATGAATGAGCCGTAGAAGAACGGATCTCCCTCACAAAGAACCACGACGTCCGTGCCACCCTCAAGCACTTGAGCGATCTCAAGCGCTGCCTTGTCGTAGATCTGTTGAGCCGGGAAGCGGTCAACCCGCATCGGCACCACGATGGGGATCTCGCGCACATTCTGCGGAATGAACTCCGCAGCGATGGATCGCGCAAAGCTGGGCCCGGTGTCAGGCGCCGGATAAGCGATGACTTGCGCCGCCGTGATCAGTCGGTGGGCTTTCAGGGTCATCAACTCGGGATCACCTGGACCAAGGCCGATGCCATAGAGGGTTCCGCTCATAAGGATGTCTGGCTCCCTTTCACCAAGGCCCATTGGGTTACTGGCATCAATGGTCGCCATCCGGTCAGGTCACCGACAGGGCTTGCGCGCTGGATTGATATGCGGCTGAGTTCCCCGCCGAAATGTTGCCGCGCGCGCAGCAAAAAGGCTTCGCCTTCGAGCGTCACAGCATTTGCCACCAGCCGCCCTCCGGGTTGGAGCGCGTTATGGCAGACGTCAATGATACCGTCTGTTGTCAGCCCGCCGCCGATGAAGATTGCGTCGGGTTGAGGAAGGTCATCAAGCGCTTCCGGAGCGCAGGCGTCTCTTATTTCCAGCCCGGCGACACCTAGTGCGAGAGCGTTCCCCAATGCCATCGCCCGCCGCTCCGCATGCGGTTCGAGGCCGATTGCCTTGGCGTTTCGTGCCGCGCGCATCCATTCAATTCCGATCGAGCCACAGCCGGCGCCGATGTCCCAAAGAAGCGCGCCGGGATGCGGCATCAGGGCCGCGAGTGTCGTCGCCCTCACCTCGCGTTTGGTCATCTTGCCGTCGTGGCGAAAAGCGTCATCAGGGAGCCCAGGCGTGCGCGGCAGAAAACGCGTTCCCTGATCGGCTGTCACCTCCAGCGCAAGCGTATGGAAGTCGGTGACGTCTGCTTGCCAATTTTCCGCTGTCGAAGAAACGATTCGTTCTTCCGTGCCACCCAGATGTTCGAGAACGGTCATCCGTGTCCGACCGAAACCCGCGTCAGCCAGGATGTCGGCGACGCGTTGCGGCGTTTCTGCGTTGCTTGTCAGGGCGAGGATGCGTGCGCCGGGATAGAGAAAGCAGCGCAGGTTTTCGACGGGCCGCCCGTGTAGCGAAATGCAGTCAACATCTTGCACTGGCCAATGCATTCGGGAGGCGGCGAGCTGGAACGCAGACGGGACCGTAAAGATCTGCATTTCTTCGCGGGCAAAGCGGCGAACAAGGGTCGAGCCGATGCCGTACCATTGCGGATCTCCGGTCGCCAGAATCACAACGGGTATCCCGGCAAGGGCTTTGAGCTCGTCGTAGACGTTTGAAAAGGGGTTTGGCCAGGTTCTTTTCTCGCCGTCGAAAACGCCTCCAAGTGCAAAGTGACGCTCGCTGCCATAGACAACCTTCGCATTTGCCAGAAGACCTCTTGCCGCCTCGGACAGGTTGCCATCTTCGCCAATTCCGATCAGGGAAAGCCAGGGAGCAGTCATTTTTCGTCCAACGAATACGGGCGGCGCGGCTTGGGCGCGTCCAGTTCGCGTGGCGAGGCGTCGTTCACTTCACCGTGGCGCAGCGTTCCGCTTGAGCGTTTGGGCTTTGCGTCCTGTTGAGATGCCGAGCTGCCATGAGATAAAAACCCGCGAGATCGCAGGGCCTTGTTGCGGCCGGTCGAAAGACGTCCGGGCTTCTTGGGGGCCTCAACCATGGACGGTTTCCTCCGGCAGACCGGCCGCAAGTGCATTCACCGCCGCGGCTGCCATGGCGGATCCGCCGCGCCGGCCCTTGATTGCCAGATAAGGCAAGGAAAACGGATTTTCAGCAAGCGCGTCCTTGGATTCGGCAGCGCCTACGAACCCGACAGGAAAGCCGAGGATCAACGCTGGCCTAGGTCCTCCGTCGGCAATTGTTTCAAGCAGATGGAACAGGGCTGTCGGAGCATTGCCAATTGCGACGACAGCACCCTCCAGCGTGTCACGCCAAAGTTCAACGGCGGCGGCAGACCGTGTGGTCGCCAATTCGCCGGCAAGAGCTGAGACGCGGGTGTCATTCAGCCTACAAAGGACCTCATTGCCGGCTGTCAATCTGGATCGGATGATGCCATGCGTGACCATTTCCACGTCTGTCAGGATCGGTGCGCCGTCCGACAGCGCAGCTTGTCCCGCCTCGACGGCATCTTCGGAAAACATCAGATCATCGACAATATCCGTCATCCCACAAGCGTGGATCAAACGGATTGCGACCGGTTCTATTTGTTTTGGCAGACGGTAGAGTGCAGCCTCTGCACGCACTGTTGCAAAGGATTGCCGATAGATCGCTGAAGGATCGTGCTCATAACAATAGCGCGGGCCGTTAGTCGAAAGTTCGCTCACCCCTTTTTGTCCATGGACTTGGGACCGAGAGGGTGGTCCGCGTGCGGATAAGGGTGATGGTGGTGGTCGTGTTCATGATCGTGAGAATGGGCATGATCATGCGAGTGCTCGTGGTCGTGATGAGCATGGTCATGATGATGGTGAGCGGCAGCGCGCACCTTTTCTTCGCAGGCGCCGGTACAAAGTTCGTCACATAGCTTGCACTCGGCTTCTGCGCCAAGGCCTTCAACATGATGATGATGGCTTTCCTGGGCCAGACCAACCTCGGCTTCGAAGCCGAGCACCTGTTCCCGGTACTTGCACATCTGGCAGTTCATCAGATTGGCGCCTTGCAGGATTTCCTGCACACGGTCGGCCATTGTATTGATCACTTGCGGATGATCATTCAGGTAGCCGGCTTTCAGGAATTCGATGTCTGGGTGGTTCGCCGCAACTTCGTCTGTGTTCGAATAAATTCGCTGCACCAAAACGCCGGTAAAGAGGAAATACGGAAATACGACGATGCGCTTGTATCCGAGCTTGGCTGCATGTTCGAGGCCAGGCGCGACGAGCGGAAAGGTGACACCCGAATAGCAGGTCTCTGCCCAGCCAAATCCCATACCTTCCCAGAGCAGTCGCGTGATCTTGGTGACGTTAGAGTTAGCATCCGGGTCCGAGGCACCGCGTCCCACGACCATCAGCATCGTCTCGTGCATGGGAACGTCGCTTTCGGCGGCGTCGAGAGCCTCTTTGATTCTGGCGCCTGCAGCCTGGATCATGCGGACATCGACAGCCAGCTCCCGCCCATAGGTGACTTTCATATCAGGATGCTGGGCCTGATAGGTGTTCAAGACCGAGGGAATGTCATTTTTTGCGTGACCGGCTGCAAACAGCATTCCCGGGACAGCCAGCACGTGTGTGCAACCAGCCTCGCGAAGATTGTTGAGCCCGTCGTGGATGACCGGATTGGCAAATTCCAGGTAGCCATATTCAACTGGCCAGTTTGGAAAGCGTTGCTTGAGCCCCTCTGCGAGCTGGGCAAACTGTCTGACTGCGCCCTTGTTGCGGCTGCCGTGGCCGCAAATCATCAGGCCAAGTTTTTCGGTCATTGTGCAGCCTCTGCTTCGCCATCACTGTCCGGTTGCGGGTGCTGGTCAGCGCTTTCGTCTGATTTCCGTCGGCCTTTGAGGGCCGCAACGCCTGCGACCAGTGCCGCGCCGGCAAGTGCGGCAACGCCCACCCAATGGGAGTGCCCGGCAAGCTCGCCCAGATGCCCGACATGCGCGAACGCCAGACTAGGCGCGCCGGCGATTGTTGTACCCAAGACAAAGGCAGCCGACCGGCGTATCGAAGTCATCGTCATGAAAGGCGTCTCCCTCTTTCATTGTCGCGCAGGGGTGTATCACCACTTTGCGTTTTTACTCATCGCGCCGCGAAGGGAGAGAAAGCGGCGCAAGATACGAACGCCCGGCTTCCATTTGGAGGTCGAGCGAACACTCTGCGTCGACAGCTCTGGACTGGGTCCCCGAAATGGGTCAACCGTCACCAGAATCGCTTTCAGTCCTTAAATGGACGCCGTCTAGTCGCGCCAAGCTAGTGGACCCGCTCCTGGGGATCAACCTCGAATCCGACAGGAAAAAGTATGAGGCCGCTGTCTGCGTGACGGCGGCTGAATACCTGCGGCGTTGTTTGATATTGAAGTCTTGGAGGTCTTCGGCTAACCGGAGACCAACTGGGGAACGTCGTTGATGCGGTCGGGTTTGCAAGAAGTGCTGAGGGAGTTGAAATCAGCCGTCAAGATTTTGGCGCTGCTCCCGCTTCTGCTCGGCTTGCTGATCCCCTCTGGCTTTATGCCCGAGGTTACAAGCGACGGGCAGTTCACGGTCGTCATTTGTACCGCCGATGGACTGCAATCAGTGGCCCTTGACGAGAACGGTGCAATCGTTCCGGATGAAGACGGCGACGATACGGAGCAGGTCTCTGGCCTGTGCCCGTTTTCTGCCCTCGGCCAGAACATCGCGGCCGTCGAGCGGTTCTCTGTTCAAAGTTCTTTTGCCGCAGAACGCATTTTTTGGCCTGCTGGCCAAAGGGCGGTTTGCTATCCCGCTGCGGTTCCCTGCGTTGGCGCGCGAGCGCCCCCGCTTTCCATCTGACATTCCATTCAAAACTTGAAATTTGATGTCAATCCAGCATGTGGCGGCATTGCCACGCATGCAGGGAGAGGAAAGCAACATGTCTACTTCAAACCCAAACGATGTCGGGGCCGTCAGAGCCGCGACGTCGGCGGCGATAAAATCTCCATTCTATCTGGCGGCCTGGCGCTGGCATTTTTATGCTGGCCTGTTCGTCATTCCCTTTCTGACGATCCTGGCCATCACTGGTCTGACGATGATGTACATCGGTAATTTTGATGGCCGGGATGGCGGCTATCTCAAGATCCCGGTTCAGCAGAACGCAATTGTGCTCAGTGTCTCGGAGCAGGCTGACAACGCGCTCTCTGCCATCCCTGGAAGCAAAATGGTCGAATGGCTTAAGGCGAGGGGGCCTGAAAACCCGTCGGTCTTTCGCGTCAAGGCGGACAACGGCGCGCAGAGTATGGTCGCAGTCAATCCATATACGGGCGAAGTGGTCGATACATGGCCTCGGCGCAGTGGCTGGTACGACTTTGCAGATGGCATCCACAGCGATCTGATGATGGGAACCACCGGGGACCGCTTTCTTGAAATCGCCGCTGGCCTGAGCATCGTGATGATCATCACGGGTCTCTATCTCTGGTGGCCGCGAGACGGTTCATTCCTGCATGCCTTTGTGCCGAATTTGAAGACCTCGGGGCGCGCGCTTTGGCTGAGCCTGCACACTTTCATCGGGGTCTATGTCTCGGTCTTCCTCCTGCTCTTCCTGATCACCGGCATGTCCTGGACGGGTGTCTGGGGTAGCAAGATCATGCAGGCTTGGAGCACTTTCCCGGCCGAGAAATGGGACAACATTCCTCTCTCGGACGATACCCATGCATCGATGAACCACGCGCCACGCACCGGCGTGCCCTGGGCGCTGGAGCAGACGCCTATGCCGGCATCCGGTTCAGACGCGGGCACTGCGAGTATCGCGAGCGGTGCGCCTGTAACTGTCGACAGCGTTGCTGCTCTCGCACACGAGCTGGGCTTCACCGCCCGCTATCGGGTTTCCTATCCCAGTGGAGAGAACGGCGTCTGGACGATCAACCAGGATACGATGAGCGCAGATGCCGAGGATCCCTTTTCCGACAGAACGGTTCACATTGATCGCTACACCGGCAATGTGCTGGCAAACGTCGCCTTTGCCGATTACTCGCTGGCGGGCAAGGCAATGGCTGTCGGAACGCCGTTCCATATGGGCCTTATGGGGCTTTGGAACCTTGTCTTGAACACATTCGTCTGCCTCTCCGTGATATTTCTGTCGGTCAGCGGTGTGGTCATGTGGTGGATGCGCCGGCCGACGAAGAGCGCTATTCGTCTCTTTGCGCCACGTGTACCTGAAAATCGCCCGCACTGGCGCGGGGCCATGCTGGCCATGCTGATTGTGTCGCTGGCATTCCCGCTGGCGGGACTGGCGCTGATCGTAGCGCTTGCCCTCGATATTCTAGTGCTGTCCCGCATTCCGGCGCTGCGCAGCGCCTTTGCCTGATGAGACTGGGCGCTTCTAGGCGAGCGCCCAGTCATCAGCGTCTTCGCGGGCGCCGATAAGCGCAAGGCCGGTGGCAATGGAGGAGAGTTCTTCGCCACTGGCCAGTTTCGATGCCCCAAATCTTGTTTGAAACATGGATCTGAGCGCTGGAACGAACGACGTTCCACCTGTCAGGAAAACCTGATCCACGTCTGCGTCGGCGACACCGGCTGCGGTCAGTGTTTGGTCCAGAGCCTTGTCCATGCGACCAAGGTCTTCGGCAATCCAGCTGTCAAATTCAGATCGTGTTACCGTCACTTCGAAATCCCTGCCCAGAGGCTCGAAGCGCAATTCCACGCTCTCCTGGCTGGAGAGCTTCGCCTTGGCGTCAGAAACGGCCTTGTAGAGAGGATAACCCTGATCCTCATCTACCAGATCAATGAAGAGCTCAATCTTGTCCGGCTCGACGCACCAGCGCAGCAGTTTCTTCATCTCCTTGTAGTCGTCTGAGGTCTTGAAGACAGAGAGAAGGTGCCAGCGGGCAAAATTGGAAAACAAGTTGGGCGGCACCTCAAGGACCTTGCCCATGCTCTTGTAGTGACTGCCCTTGCCCAGCTCCGGCAGGATGACATTGTCGATGATCCGGTAGTCAAATGTGTCACCGGCGACGCCGACACCGCCTCGTCCAAGAGGCGTCGCTTTCAAAACACCTCCTTTGCGCGAAAACCGCATCAACGAGTAATCGCTTGTGCCGCCGCCAAAGTCGGCGACGAGAACCAGTGCATCCTGCTCCAGGCGCTGGGCAAAAGAAAATGCGGCCGCAACCGGCTCGAAGACAAACAGGATGTCGTCAAATCCAAACGAGGCAAGCGCCTTTCGGTAGCGCGCCATGGCGAGTTCTTCGTCGGGCGCGTTTCCCGCAAAGATCACAGGTCGGCCGACGACGAGGCGCGCACCATCTGCATTCATTGGCGCACTCAAATGTGCGAACGCCCCATGCACGAAGGTTCTCATGAGGCTTTCAAAATCATACGGGTTGCCGAAGACGCCGGTGCCCTTGAACTGCTTGCTCGCAACGAATGTTTTCAGCGACTGGATGAAACGAACATCGCCCATATACTCCAGAAATTGCTGGATGGCCCAGGGGCCGACAGCTGGAAGGGGCAAGCCACCGGGACTTCTGTCCAGAAAGCTAAGGAGTGTCGCAATGCCAGACCGGATCTCCGTGTCTGTCCCGAAGGTCAATTGCGTGGCCCCTGCGCCACTGTCGCAGGCAGCGAGCACGGTATTGGACGTTCCAAAGTCAAGACCATAGGCTTTGGGCATGGGAATACCTTGAGGCTTTGCCTGCAGAGGGGCACATCCGACCCTGCAGAATTTCGGACACTGGGAAGGGCGGGCTTCTTAGCTGCCAGGGAGGCTCAAGGCAACCCCCGGACAGGGGAATGCGGTTTCGACAGGCGCGCTTATCTGGATTGCCGATTGTCACAAGCCTGAACTACTGTGGTCCTTAGGAAAGAACCGAGGAGTTTCAATGTGACCAGCCATCTGGTTTTTACCGTGATCGCGCAGGACCGCCCCGGCCTTGTAGATCGCTTGGCAGAAGCAATCGCGGTTTCTGGCGGGAACTGGGTCGAAAGTTCGATGGCGCGGCTTGGCGGTGAATTCGCCGGGATCGTCAGCGTTGATATTGACCCTGACTCTCTTGGGGACCTGCACGAGAGATTTGACGCGCTGCTCACTGATGGCATAGCGATCACACTGCGCTCTGATGCTGCGCGCGCAGAGGCGCCAAGCGGATACGCGGCTCACCTCGATCTGGTGTCACAGGACCACCCGGGAATTCTCAGGCAGATCACTAAGGTTCTCAACGAGCACAACGTGAGTATCGAGCATCTGGAGACGGCAGTCGTGCAAGGTTCCATGTCAGGTGAGAAGCTGTTTAAGGCGTCGGCTGACTTGAGACTTCCTGATGGCCTTGGGCCAGGGGAATTGGGCGAGGCACTTCAGGAAACCGCAGCTGATATGATGGCAGATATCAACTTGATTGATTGAAACCGGATTGACGAAACGGCCAAATCTTGAAGCAAAATGCAGTGCTGCAGATTCTGTCAGGGCTTTGAGAGCCGAACCTTGCCGCAAATGTTTATAAGTCCCATCCGGTGTTTTTCCGGCTGAAAAGCTGGTGTTAGCGTTTTGCCTTACCACGCGTTTGGTGTGGAAATTCGGGACACTGACACCTCATGGCCAACACCACATGTGCCCCTGTGTCTTCTGCGGGAGCTGTCAACGAGCTCTTGCAGGGATGGGGACGCGATATTGCAGCTGCGCGTCAGGAGATGGGCCTGAGCCAGTCGTCCTGCGCCGCATGCCTCTTCCTTCGTGAGGAGACCGTTCGGGCGGTCGAGAACGGAGATCAGGACGTCGGCCTGGGAGCGTTCACAGCTGTCTTGTGGGCGCTGGGCCTGCTTGATCATCTGGAAGGGCCACTCCCGCCGATAGAGGTTGTTGAGCAACGTGCCTGTTTGCCAGTGAAGATCTTCGACTGGCAGGTCAGTCGTCTGCCGGTTCTCTTTCAAACTGGGGAAGCCCTGACGCCTGATACTGAGCCTGCGTGGCCTCATGAGCTTTGGGCACTTGGCGAGTGTGCAAATGGGGCGACCGGGGAGGCTTTCAGAAGAGGTGCCCCAAAAGACAAAGAAACCGGCGCAGAAAGTTCAGGCCAGGTTCCGACCTATCCTGAAGAACCAGCGGGACACAGTGCTCGGGATGACCGGTCTTTCCAACCTGAATGGCTCCAACGCCGCCAGGAACGTGAAGACATCAAAGATGAGCCGTCGCCCGACCGCAGTTTGAATGCGACCAACATGGGCGCCGGGACGTGGGCTGCAACGGAGCCTTTGCGCGGGCGCATGATGCAAGCCACACTTCAACTGCTGCGCAAAGGTCACCTTGCGCTTTCAAAATAGGGAACGGCAGCCCAGTGCGGTCTCACCCCAAAGGGCTGCCGTTCCCTGAGTTGACTTTAAAGCGTCATCACCACACGACCATCGATGCCACCAGCGCGCATCTTGTCAAAAATCGCGTTGATGTTGTCGAGCGAGTCCTCGGTGTAGTGGGACGCTACCTTGCCCTCTGCGGCAAACTCCAGGGACTCCACAAGGTCATTTCGTGTTCCGACGATGGAGCCACGAATGGTCTTGCGCATCAGAACGGTCTCGAAGATCGGCAGGGGGAAGTCACCTGGCGGCAGACCGACCAAGCTCATCGTGCCGCCGCGGCCAAGCATGCCGACCCCTTGAGAGAAGGAGCTGTTGGAAACGGCGGTGACCAGAACCCCCTCTGCCCCGCCGCCGCTCTGAAGCTCCTTGACCGGGTCAGTGTTCGCAGCATTGATCACCGTGTCGGCGCCGAGTTTTTTTGCTAGGGCAAGCTTGCTATCCGAGATGTCGACAGCGACCACATGCCGTCCCATGGCCTTGGCGTATTGCACGGCAAGATGGCCAAGGCCGCCCACGCCAACAATGACAACCGTATCGCCCGGCTTCGTATCGGTCTCCTTCAAGCCTTTATAGACGGTAACGCCGGCGCAGAGGATCGGCGCTGCAGGCGCGAAGTCAAGTCGATCGGGCAGGTGTCCGACATACTCCGGATCGGCCAGAACGTATTCAGCGAAACCGCCGTTGACGCTGTAGCCGGTGTTTTGCTGGTCGGGGCAAAGCGTCTCCCAACCGCCGACGCAGTGACGGCAATGACCACAGGCCGTGTGGAGCCACGGCACGCCAACGCGGTCTCCTTCCTTCACGGTGGTGACGCCTGCGCCGACTTCGCAAACGAAACCGACACCTTCGTGTCCCGGAATGAAAGGTGGTGCGGGCTTGACTGGCCAATCGCCTTCGACCGCGTGAAGATCTGTGTGACAGACGCCGCAGGCTTCTATCTTCACCACGATCTTGCCCGGTTTCGCTTCGGGCCGTTTGACCGACGAGATATCGAGTGGCGCGCCAAAGGCACGTACGACAGCTGCTTTCATTTCATTGGACATGGAATTTCCCGCAAATTTGCAATGTAAGCGCGGGAATAGTCTCGTCTGCTGTCGATTTTGACAATACGCAGGAGACCCTAAGGGATTTCCCGTGTTTGTTCAGAAACTTGCACAAAAATGTTGGGGGAGAGCAGGTAAAGCCCAAACCGGAAATTGTTGCGCTTTGAATCGCCTGGCGGCGAAGCGCAAATAAAATGGCGGACAGAGAGGGATTCGAACCCTCGGAACGCTTGCACGCTCACACGCTTTCCAAGCGTGCGCCTTAAGCCACTCGGCCACCTGTCCATTTGCAGCGGGAACGCCCGCCTGCAAGTCGCGCAATATACTGACGAAAAACGGAAGCGCAAGCAGCAATGGCAGTTTTTTCCGAACGTCCCTCAGCCTGTGGATTGTCTGTGTTGCGCATCACAGAACAGCATCACGAAAGAGTGCATACATTGAAAATTGCGTCTCGGCAGAAAGCTGGGATAGAATGCTTTTGAATTAATTTTTTTATGCACTGAAGCCTGAGCCTTCGATGGCACCGATAGAGCGGGTTGGCGGTTTTCGAGACGGGAAAGATTAAAAAATAAAAGCCCAAACGGGCTTATGGGAGAGAAGTGGACTTTGTGTAATGTTTATAGTTTTGCGTTTCTTGCTGAGAGTCCTCGGCTCGTTTCTGTTGGCGGCAGCCCTCGTGGCGATGATTTCGGATGGCAGTCGCACGATCGCCCAATCTGAGGTGATCTTACTGTCATCGTTTGATTTCTGGGCGAGCCTTTCAGCCGACAGCCTCGCAGAGGTTCGCGCTGGTCTTGAGGCAAGCGGTGCTCCGTTTCTTTGGGATCCGGTCCTGAAAACGATCCTGAGTTGGCCGGTCTGGGTCGGCTGTTCGATCTTGGGTATCCTTTGCCTCTGGATCGGGCGCACGAGATCACGAGATACGACTGCGATTGCGTTCTAGGGATCAAATCCTTCGATGCGTCTGGGCTGATGCAGGCTGCACAGGTCAACGGTGAGCGGCGGCGACTTGATATTTGCCGACGTCTCAGCGTCGCCGAGAGGCAGGGTCGTGTTCTCCGTGCTTGCGCACAGGCGCCATTTCCAAGCCCAATAGGGCTCTGTGTGTATGTACATTCGTCACCAGACTAGCCTTGCCAAGCGCGGTGGGAATGCCATCTTTAGGGCAGAGTCGCGACGCGCTGAACAATCATTGGTTCGCGCCAGAAGGAGCCACCCATGTCTTTCATGACGATGCTGACCAAAAAATTTGCGTTGCCAAGTGCCGAGGAGGCATTGCCGGGGCGGGATGAACCGATCGTTCCGGAAAACGCGCACTTCGTCTCTGGAAGATCCCTGACCGGGCCATTTCCGGAGGGTTACAAGACGGTCGTTCTCGGGATGGGATGTTTTTGGGGCGCAGAGCGCCTGTTTTGGGAGACAGATGGCGTATGGGTGAGCGCTGTTGGATATGCAGGCGGCCATACGCCCAATCCGACCTACAACGAGACCTGCACGGGCCGAACCGGCCACACGGAAGTCGTTCTGGTTGTCTATGACCCAAGTAAAGTCACGCTCAATGCCCTGCTCAAAGTCTTTTGGGAAAATCACGACCCGACACAGGGCATGCGTCAGGGCAATGACACGGGAACGCAGTACCGCTCGGCGATTTATGTTTCGGCCGCCGATGATCTGAGCGTGGCCGAACACTCGCGTGCTTCCTTTCAGCAGGCTTTGAAGGATGCAGGGCGCGCTGCTGCTATCACTACGGAAGTTTCGATGCTTGACGCGTTTTACTATGCGGAAGACTATCACCAGCAGTATTTGGCAAAGAACCCCTCAGGGTACTGCGGACTGAAGGGGACAGGCGTCTCCTGCGTTGGCTAATCGGCCCATTTGGTGCGCAATCAGTAATTGTGACAATGGAAAGTCAGCGGATTATTCATAATCAATAGAATTATCCTGGCTTGATCCTTGTTGGAGCAAGCTTTTTGATGTGCCGCAGCAGCCTCCTCGGTAAGGCGTGTTGGATTGAATGCAATTAAAAATTGAAGTTCTAGCGAGGCGGTTTTTTCGCTTCTGAGTTGAAAAGCGAAAGATAACGTTAGAAAAAATTAAAGGTATATCTGTCAATGTCGCGCCATCGAGAGAGTTGAAATCTCGGTCAGAAATTTGGCGAGCGGCTGCAGAAAATGTCCAAGCGATTTGTTGCGATTTACTTTTTGGCCGCTTGTAGCTTGATGTTGCTGGCATCACTGCAACCCGGAGATTCCGGAAAAATTGCAGTGTTTGCTAGCCCTTGGAGCAACACAGCGCCTGATATTGTTGCACGCGCCGGCGGCAGGATCGTTTCGACCGATTCCTCTGGGTGGATTGCTGTCTCGGTAGCGGAGGATGAGGGTCTGGTGGGCCGGCTGTATTCTTCTGGAGCAGTTTTTGTGGCGTCATCGATTGTCGCGCAAGCCTGTGCCGGACTGACGAGATGGGCTGGGGAGAGTGAAATATGAGTGAGAATGTGACGCAGAGTTCGGGTCTGGATGCCCTTCGTACTTCATTCGCGAAGTACATCATTTTTTTCATCTGGGCGAATGTCATTCTGGTAATGGTCGCTACGGCATGGAATGGCACAGCGCCGCTGGTCGTGATTTCAGGGGCCGCGTTGTTGCTTGGAGCGGGGGCCACCGCAACATGGCTGAAATTTAAGAACGGCGCCGAGACAAGAATTGCAACGTCTATTTCACTCGCTGCACTTGTCGCCCTTTTTGTCGCCGGCATGGCCAGTGCCGACCCGACTACGTCCTATCAGCTCGACGCACATATGTACTTCTTCGCCATGTTGGCGATATTGGCTGGATGGGTAGACTGGCGTGCCCTGGTTGCCTACGCGGGCGTCGTGGCCGTTCACCACCTCGTTTTGAATTTCGCACTTCCCTGGGCTGTGTTCCCCAATGGTGCCGACTTCGCACGCGTTGTCTTTCACGCGGTCATTGTCGTAGCTGAGGTCGCCGTTCTCTGGTGGACGGTAGCTCAGCTTGAGAAAGCATTCTTCCTGTCCGACAAGGCGCGCAGCGATGCTGAAGCGGCGCAAATTCAGGCTTCTTCCATGCAGAAGGCGGAAGATGCCCGCATGAACGAAGAACGCGAGCGCCAGGGTCGAGTAGGCGAGCGGATTTCAGAGTTCCGGCAGGAAATTGAAATCAAGCTGTCTGCCGTTACGGAACAGGTTCGCGCCATGCGCAGCGCGTCCCAGGACCTTGGTTCGGTCGCCGAAGACACATCCAGCCGTGCGGCAGTCGCGGCGGATGCATCTGATACTGCGTCTTCAAACGTGCAGACCGTTGCTTCTGCGGCGGAAGAGCTGTCGTCCTCAATCGGAGAGATCTCCCGCCAGGTTGAGCAGACCACCGGCATCGTTGCCCAGGCAACGGAAGGCGCGCAGACGAGTAATCAGAAAGTGGCAGGTCTTGCAGAGGCGGCAAATCGCATTGGTGAGGTTGTGACCCTCATTCAGGCGATTGCCGAGCAGACCAACCTTCTGGCGCTCAACGCCACCATTGAGGCTGCACGCGCAGGTGAGGCTGGCAAGGGCTTCGCCGTCGTCGCCGCTGAAGTCAAGGAACTCGCCAATCAGACGTCCAAGGCGACGGAAGAGATCGGCGCTCAGATTTCGGCGATCCAGAACGAAACCAAGGACGCGGTTGAGGCCATCGGCGCGATCGCTGCGACAATGGATGAAGTCAACAACTACACCTCTGCCATTGCTGCAGCCGTCGAGGAGCAAGGCTCTGCAACCGACGAGATCTCTCGCAACGTCGCGGAAGCGGCAAATGGCACGGGGCTGGTCGCGACCAACATTGGCGGCCTGAGCGAAGCGGCCGAGCGCACGACGGCGTCGGCTTCTACCGTTGCTCAGTCTGCTGAAGAGCTGGAGCGCGAAGCAGAGCTGATGCGCGCTTCGGTCGATGCCTTCCTCAAGGATGTTGCTGCCTAAGATTTTCGGCAACTGGATCTGTGACACGGCCGCCCTGGCAACGGGGCGGCCGTTTCCTTTTGCGCATGAGCCGCCGCGCTTGACCCCTGCGGTCTGGAGTGCCAAGAGCCAAGGCAGAACAGCCGACAGAGACTCATGGGTGAGGATCGGGCACCAAGCTGGCAGTTTCAGAAATCTTCATGGCATCCCGCGTTCTTGAAAATGGTTCTGTCCTTCTCCTCGATTGCCTTCGGGAAAAGCGCGGGCGTCTTTTCTCACAGCCACAGCAGGTTCTGACCTGTCGGGCGCTCGACGACGTCGCCACCACACTGAACGCCGTGGACGAGGCAGTGGCCAGCGGCTTTCACGTCGCCGGCTTTCTTGGCTATGAACTCGGATATGCCTTTGAAGAGAAGCTAAGAGGGTCCCTTAAGGACACAGGAGAGCTGCTGGCCTGGTTCGGTATCTACCGCGAGGCGCCGCAGATTCTCGATCTTGAAGCATGCCGCGACCTGCTCGCACGCACGGCTGGCGGGGAGACCGCGTCCCTGGGGACGCCCGAGTTCGACTGGTCGGCAGACGAATACGGTGCGGCTTTCCATGAGGTTCAAGAACACCTCGCTCAAGGCGATATCTATCAGGTCAATCTGACGTTACGGGCGCGGTTCGAGCACAAAGGACCTCCGGAAGCCTTGCTGCTCGATCTGCTGCGCAAACAACCCGTGGCGCACGCTGCCTATCTGCAATTGGAAGACAGAACGGTCCTCTCCCTGTCGCCTGAACTGTTTTTGGAACGGCAAGGTGATTGCTTGCGCACCCGGCCGATGAAGGGGACCGCGCCCCGAGGGCGGACCACCCGGGAGGATGAGCGCATTTCCCGTCAACTCTCGGCGGACCCGAAGCAGCGCGCTGAGAACACGATGATCGTCGATCTCATGCGCAATGACCTGTCGCGCATCGCGGAGCCCGGCTCAGTCAAGGTGACAGCACTCTGTGAGGTCGAGCGCTACAAGAGCCTTCATCAGATGACGTCGACTGTTGAGGCAAGGGTTGGGAAGGATGTGCGGTTCTCCAAAATCATCGAAAGGCTCTTTCCCTGCGGCTCGATTACCGGCGCGCCAAAACTCAGCGCGATGATGATTGCCGATCGGCTCGAAAGCTCACCTAGAGGCGTCTACACCGGCTCCATAGGCTTTATCGAACCAAGCGGTGACTTCAATTTCAATGTCGCCATCAGAACGTTGGTTCTGAAATCGAACGGGCAGGGGGAGGTTGGCACCGGTTCAGGTGTTGTTTTCGATTCCGGAGCTACGCCAGAGTACGACGAGTGCCAGCTGAAGTTGAAATTCCTTTCAAGCGAGACGTCGTCATTCCATCTCTTTGAGACCATAGCTTTTAAGCCTGCGGACGGTTTTCTGCTGCTTGAACGACATCTGGCGCGTCTGTCCAACTCCTCGACCTACTTCGGCTTTCAGTACGACGAGGGGGCTGTCAGGGACGCATTGCAAGATATGGCTGCGGATCTTATCGGCCCAACGCGGCTGAAAATACAGTTATCTGAACTGGGTGAGATAACGATCTCGCACACACCCCTTGTTGCCGTCACCAGAGACGAGGTGTGGGACGTCGCGGTGGCCTCTGAAGCTTGCCACTCATCGGATGCATTCCTCTATCATAAGACCACAAACCGTAGCTTCTATGATGAGACCCGCACTGCATATGCCGACGAGACAGGCTGTCAGGAAGTTTTGTTCCTGAATGAAAACGGCTTTTTTACAGAGGGCAGTTTCACCAATCTTTTCTTGAAGAGAGATGGCAAGCTGCTCACGCCGGCAATCGAGCATGGCCTTTTGCCTGGAACGCTGCGCGCGGGCTTGCTTGAACGCGGCTTGGCTGCGGAAGCCGACCTGGCCCTCGAAGATCTCCAGTGCGCCGACGAAATCTATGTTGGAAATTCCGTACGCGGACTTGTTCCCGTCCGATTGATCGACGCGAAGCAGTCTTAGTCGGCCTCGGCGCGCCACGGCACAAGCTCGAGTTCGGGCCACTGTGCTTTCATCCTTGCGCCTTTCTCCAAATATGTTTGTCGGTTGTCGAAGCTGTGGTTGGGCGCCAAGCGCATGCCGAATATATTGGACAGACCAAAGGGCGCGTGAATGTCGAGCTGGCCATCATTTTTCAGCCGAACCGCCACTGCGTGCGTTTTGGCGGCATAAAAGGTCAGAGACTCCATGGAGCAACTCAAAGGCGGATAGGGCCTTCCGAACCTCTTCTCGTACCAAAGGTGCACCCGAGCCTGGTTTTTGGTTTCCAATCGCTCGGCGAGCAGAGGCAGATCCGTTTCGACAGCGTTGATCACAGCGTCCTCGCCCTCATAGGACAAGTCGGTACCATCGAAATAGATGATGTCGTAGTCCTTGATGCCATGGTCTGCCGGGCGTCCGGTGAGGGCATTCCAGACCGTCTGGTAGACACCGCCGGAAACAAGCCATCCGTCAGGCAACCTGAGGCGCTTGATGGAGGTTAGGATCGCCATGATGTCGGGCGTCGCTCTCACGATGTCTTCTAGAGCAGCCCGGCGTTCATCCTCCGAGGAACGATAGCAATCGCCAAGGTAGTCGCGGTCAAATCTTGTGGCGTTAGCAGTGAGGGGCATTGTTGGACTCGCAAATCCGAAGAACCCAACGTTACGCGATTCTTGACACGCTGGAATAGATCAATGCGCCTAACGAACACTGCGCCGTAGATTGACCCCTCAAAAAGCCCGGGTCATCTATGGCGGGGGTGTCTTGTTGAGAGGAAAGTGTCATGAGGGACAGCAAATCAGTTCTGCAAATGGTCAAGGTGATATCATCGACCGTCGTCGTCGCAATCATGGGTGTTTTGCCATTGGCGAGTGAGGTCTACGCGCAGGCGCGACCCGATACGCGCACCATGACATGCGCTCAGGCTCAGGCCCTTGTGACACAGCGCGGTGAGGTAGTTATGACCACCGGGCCGAACACTTTCGAGCGGTTCATCGCGGATGCGCGATTTTGCTACTCGCGGACACCACTAACGGCACCGGCTTTCGCACCGACGAAAGACAACCAGAAATGCGACGTTGGAAAGCGTTGTCGTCAGCAGCGTAACTATCGCAATTAAAAAAGCGCTCTGGGTTGTCCAGAGCGCTTTGGTTTTGCTTGGTAAATGCCGACGGTCAGCCCCGAAGGGTGCCGCCCGTGGCCTTTTGAACTGACGCAATGATCTTCTGGCCGATGGCCTCGATCTCTTCATCGGTTAGCGTCTTTTGCTTCGGCTGCAGCGTGACGTCGATGGCGAGGGACTTGTGATCTTCCGGGATGCCCTTGCCTTCGTAGACGTCGAAGAGCGTCACGTCGGAAATCAGGGTCTTCTCAGCGCCGCGCGCGGCCTTCAGAAGCGTTTCAGCCGGCACTTCCTGCCCAACAACAAATGCAAAGTCACGGCGGACAGGCATGAGATCAGAGGCGTTGAGCGCACCCTTTGACCGACTTGCCTTGCCTTTCGGAACGGGCAAATTGTCGAGGTAGATTTCGAAACCTACAAGCGGGCCCTCGATGTCCAGCACACCGAGCGTGCGCGGATGAATTTCGCCAAAGACGGCAAGGGTGTTTTTTGGTCCGAGCTTGAGCGCGCCGGAGCGTCCGGGGTGGAAGTAATCCGGTGCATCAACATAGACCTGCAACTTGTCGACGGGTGCTCCAGCCGCCGCGAGCGCAGCCAGGGCGTCGGCCTTTGCATCAAACACGCTCACTGTCCGGGTTGGCGCGGACCAATGGCGCCCCTGACCTTCAAGCACTGCAGTGCCTCGGCGGATTCCGGCGGCGACCATCTTCTGGTCATTTGGTGCGTCGCCTTCAAAGATCTGTCCGACTTCGAACAGTCCCACGTCCGGAAAGCCTCGATCGGCATTTCTTTGAGCAGCTGTAAGAAGGCCCGGCAACAGGCTGGGACGCATTTCGGACATGTCCGAGGAAATCGGATTGGCGAGGGTCAGCTCGGGCTTTCCACCACCGAATGCCTCGGCTTCCACCTTGGCGATGAACGACCAGGTGACAGCTTCGTTCAAGCCTCTTGAGGCAAGCGAGCGGCGGGCCCTGCTGCGCCGAATTTGTCCAGGCGTCAGGACCTTGGCTCCAACGTTTCCAGTGCGAGGCAGCGGCGTTGATGGAACCCTGTCGAGACCGATGATCCGAACCACTTCCTCAACGAGGTCCGCCTTGCCCTCGATGTCTGGACGCCAGTTGGGCGCTGCAACCTTGATCGTCGCGCCAGAACCGGAAATCCAGAAACCCAGTGCCTTCAACACAACGTTGATTTCCGCGACGCTGGCATCGATGCCGGAAAGACGTTTGACCTCGGAAAGGGGAAACTCGATGATGTTTGTGTCGTCCGGAACTCTGCCAGAGACGACCACGTCCGATGCCTCACCGCCACACAGATCGAGCACCAGTTTGGTCGCGGCTTCAAGTCCGGGCAGCATGTAGTCCGGATCGACGCCGCGCTCAAAGCGATAGCGAGCATCGGTGTTGACGCCGAGTTTACGGCCTGTCGCGGCGATCGTGTCTTCATCCCATAGAGCAGATTCGATCAGCACGTCGGTGGTTTCTTCCGTGCAGCCGGAAATCTCCCCGCCCAGGATGCCGCCGATGCTTTCCAGACCGTTGTCGTCGGAGATGACGCAAATGCTGTCATCCACCTCATAGGATTTGCCATTGAGCCCTTCGATGGTCTCACCCTTGGCGCCCCGGCGGACAACGAGGTCGCCCTTTACCTTGGCCGCATCAAAGACATGCAGCGGGCGTCCCTGGTCGAACGTCATGTAGTTCGTGATGTCGACCAGTGTGTTGATCGGGCGCAGGCCGATGGCCAGAAGCCGATCCTGCATCCACTTTGGAGAAGGACCGTTTTTGATGCCTTTGACCAAACGCAGGCCGAACGCCTTGCACAGCGGCTTTGTCTCGCCAAAGTCGAGTTTGACGCCGGTTGGGCAGGGGAACGCGCCGCGGACCTGATCATGGCTTCGTTCCTTAAGTCGGCCAACGCCGGCAGCCGCCAGATCGCGCGCAATGCCATAGACGCCCGTACAATCTGGCCGGTTCGGTGTCAGACCGATCTCAATGATCGGGTCGCTCAAGCCTGCCCATTCTGCATAGCTGACGCCGACCGGTGCATCTTCGGGAAGGTCAATGATGCCGTCATGCTCTTCGGAGAGCTCAAGTTCGCGCTCCGAACACATCATGCCGAAGCTCTCGACATCACGGATTTTGCCGACGGACAAGGTTACATCAAGACCTGGAACGTAATCTCCTGGGCGGCCCAGAACACCAACAAGACCGGTTCTTGCATTGGGAGCGCCGCAGACAATCTGCAGCGGCTCACCTTCGCCCGTATCAACCTTCAGGACGCGCAACCGGTCGGCATTCGGATGCTGTTCGGCGTCGAGCACTTTCGCAATCTTGAAATGAGAAAGCTTGGCCGCGCGATCCGTGACCTCCTCGACCTCGAGCCCGATCATGGTGAGCTTCTCGACGATTTCTTCGAGGCTCGCGTCGGTTTCAAGGTGTTCCTTCAACCAGGACAGGGTGAACTTCATGGTTCTGCTCTTTTGTTTTGGGCCGGTGCCACGTGCATGACACCGGAAAATTCAAGATCTAGGTCGCGCGCCAATCTCTATTGCGTGTGAAAACGCTCAAGTTCTGGCAGCGGCGATGCATCACTGTAATTCTCGGCAAAGCGCCGGCCGATGGAGGACAATTCGGTCGACCAGGCAATAACCATCTCAGGTGTGATGTCTTTGCCGGTGGAAATGACCTGGGCGGCCTCCGCTTCGATCCGGTCGCGCAAAATGCCCAACTCAACTTGAGCGGCATATTCTGCGCGGTACTTGCCGAGCCAGCCAATCGCCATCACGCCGATGACGATCAGAAGGGCGACCGAAGTAGTCAGGCTCGCCCATTTGGCGGTGCCCTTGATCCGGCGATCGCTCGCGACCAGGACAATGGAGACGATGGTCAGGAAGGCGACGATGTAGATGGCGGACAGAAAGCTTTCATACTTCTCGGCGCTGGCTTCTTCATGTGATGCTCTCAGGCCGGTGATGCGGTCCCTTAGATACAGCAGCGCGTCGGCCTGAGGACCGAGCTTCTCTCGAAAATATTCACCGCAGAACCGAAGCCGCCCACGCGCCTCGATCTTCTCGGCGCAGGCTTCCAGAAAGGAACTGGGGCTTGCGACGCGCTCGGTGTTTTCCTTGGTCTGCGCATAGACATTCGGAACTGCGGCGAGCCCAATGAAAGCTGCGGCAAGAAGGGTAGCAATCAGGCGGCTGATCATCGGCATTTTTGATCCAGAGCCTCTACGGTTCGAGAGTGAGCGGCATCCGCCGACTAGGATGAAAGACCGCCGAAAAGAGTCGGCAGGTCGAGCGGGCGAAAGCCGTAGTGCTGAATCCAGCGAACATCGGCGTCGAAGAAGGCACGCAGGTCCGGCATGCCGTACTTCAGCATGGCAAGACGGTCGATGCCGATGCCCCAGGCAAAGCCCTGATAGACGTCCGGATCGAGGCCGCAGTTGCGCAGGACATTTGGATGAACCATGCCGCAGCCCAAGATTTCCATCCAGTCGCTGCCTTCGCCGATCTTTACCTCGCCGCCCGAGCGGTCGCACTGGACGTCCACTTCCATGGACGGCTCGGTGAAAGGAAAGAAGCTGGGCCGGAACCGGAGCGTCACATTGTCGACCTCGAAGAACGCCTTGAGAAATTCCTCCAGGGTTCCTTTGAGATGACCGATGTGGCTGGCCTTGTCGATGACCAGGCCTTCGACCTGGTGGAACATCGGCGTATGGGTCTGGTCACTGTCGCAGCGATAGGTTCTGCCAGGGATAATGACACGGATCGGCGGTTCCTGGTTCCGCATCGTGCGGATCTGAACCGGGGACGTGTGTGTGCGAAGCAGCAGGCGCTCACCATCTTCTTTCTCATTAAAGAAGAATGTGTCGTGCATTTCGCGGGCCGGGTGCCCTTCAGGGAAATTCAGGGCAGTGAAGTTGAGCTCGTCGGTCTCGATATCCGGTCCTTCGGCAATCGCAAAGCCCATGTCGGCGAAGATTGCGGTCAACTCATCGGTGACCTGACTGACAGGGTGAATACGGCCGCTTTCAATCGGGCCTGGGCGCAGTGGCAAGGTAACGTCGACGCTTTCGCTGGCGAGGCGGGCTTCGAGAGCCGCTTCCGCGAGAACCGTCTTGCGCGTAGCGATGGCCTCGGTAACCCGCGCCTTGAGCCCGTTCAGGGCAGGACCCATGGTCTGACGCTCTTCAGGGCTCATCTTTCCGAGCGTTTTCATCTGCTCGGAGATCTTGCCTTTCTTGCCGAGGGCCGAAACACGGATCTCTTCAAGTTCAGCTTCGCTTGCGGCGCTTTCGACGGCGGCCAGAAGTTCGGTTTCTAGGGTGTTCAAGTCAGACATGGGTGCTCGATGTGTCGTACAGCGCTTGCGCGCTCTTCGGTCGAAAATGAGGTCGACGGCTCTTTTAGCGAAAAAAGACCGCCGATGCCACGGGGCACTTTACAATAAGTCCAGAAGTTTCATCCGCTAAGCAGGTGTATCTGAACTAAGAAGGTCCTGGTCAAACTCTAGCGACGGCCATCAATCACCGCCGGTCATGATTTCTTGACGAATTCCGTCAGGATCACGATGCGTTGGTCGTTGACACGCCCCTCAATTTGCTCTGCGTTGTCATGGACAAGTGAAATGTTGCGCACTGCAGTGCCGCGCTTTGCGGTAAAGCCTGCTCCTTTGACCTTGAGATCCTTGATCAAGGT
This sequence comes from Roseibium polysiphoniae, assembly GCF_014842925.1. Taxonomy (GTDB): domain Bacteria; phylum Pseudomonadota; class Alphaproteobacteria; order Rhizobiales; family Stappiaceae; genus Roseibium; species Roseibium polysiphoniae. The sequence continues at coordinate 155,691 of NZ_JACYXJ010000007.1, read as the reverse complement.
CACTGTGTCGCCGCTGTTGAGCACGGCCCCGTGGGTGTCCTTATGGACAATGGCGGCGTCATCATCGTCTGCTGACTTCGTCACCCAGGCCTTTGCCCAGGCCAATGTCTCGTCATCCAGGTAGAGCATATCCAAGAGGTCTCTCGCCCACGTCTCTTCAGGCAGCTGGTTTAGCAGCCGCCAGGCGGTGACCTGAACGGCGGGCTCTTGGCTCCATGCGCTGTCGTTGAGGCAAAGCAAATGCTTTGGATCAAGTGGCTTCTCTCTCCGGATTTGTTTGGTGCAGGTTTCACAGGCTAGAACTGCCCGTTCGATTTGATTGCCGGTTCCACCGTCCACATCCACAGGCAACAACCCGTCTGCATTTCCGCAAATCTCGCAGACGTTTCCGGCGCGCAAGCGCAGTTCGGTTTCCAGGCTCATTGATCAACTCTCTATAAAAATGACAACGCCGGCAGAGCCGGCGGTGTTGAATGAATAATAAGACGACGCCGCTGCGCGGCGCTGAAGTCTGCTCAGTCGTCCATCTTCAGAGCCTGAATAAAGGCTTCCTGAGGAATTTCGACCTTGCCGAATTGACGCATCTTCTTTTTACCGGCCTTCTGCTTTTCCAGCAGCTTGCGTTTACGGGTGGCATCGCCACCGTAGCACTTTGCGGTCACGTCCTTGCGGAGAGCAGACAGCGTTTCACGCGCAATCACGCGGCCACCGATCGCTGCCTGGATCGGAATCTTGAACATGTGACGGGGAATCAGCTCCTTCAGCTTTTCCACCATCGCACGGCCACGGCGCTCTGCCTGGCTGCGGTGAACAAGAACGGAGAGGGCGTCGACTGGTTCTTCGTTGACCAGGATCGACATGCGGACAAGATCGCCCTCCCGGTATTCAGAGATCATGTAATCGAACGACGCGTAGCCCTTGGAGATCGACTTCAGGCGGTCATAGAAGTCGAACACCACTTCATTGAGCGGGAGGTCGTAGGTCAACATCGCCCGGCTGCCGACGTAGTTCAGGTCGACCTGGATCCCGCGGCGCTCCTGGCAGAGCTTCAGGATGCCACCGAGATAGTCATCCGGCGTCATGATCGTGGCGCGGATCCAAGGTTCACGGATCTCGTTGATTTTCACCACATCGGGCATGTCAGCCGGGTTGTGCAGCTCGACTTCGGTCTCGTCTGTCAACGTCATCTGATAGACAACGGAGGGAGCCGTCGCGATCAGATCAAGGTTGAATTCCCGCTCGAGACGCTCCTGCACGATCTCCAGATGGAGCAGGCCGAGGAAGCCACAGCGGAAGCCAAATCCGAGTGCCGCAGAGGTTTCCATCTCATAGGAGAAGCTTGCATCGTTCAGGCGGAGCTTGCCCATGGCGGCGCGCAGATCTTCAAAGTCGTTGGCGTCCACGGGGAACAAACCGCAGAAAACCACCGGCTGAGCCGGTTTGAAGCCAGGCAGGGCTTCTGCACAGGGCTTCTTGTCGAGCGTGATCGTGTCACCCACGCGCGTATCGGCCACTTCCTTGATGGAGCCGGTGAAGACGCCGATCTCGCCCGTCTTCAATTCCTCGACCTGCAGGAACTTGGGCGTCATGACACCAACGCGGTCGATATCATAGGCAGCGCCCGTGCCCATCATCTTGATCTTCTGGCCCTTTTTCAGGGATCCATCGATGATGCGGACAAGGACCATCACACCCAGATAGGTGTCATACCAGCTATCGACCAGCATCGCCTTGAGTGTCTCATCCGGATCGCCCTCAGGAGCCGGCAGCTTTGCAACAATGGCTTCCAGCACGTCATCAACGCCGAGGCCCGTCTTGGCAGAAATCATGCAGGCTTCTGACGCGTCGATGCCGATGACGTCCTCGATCTGCTCCTTGATCCGGTCAGGCTCAGCAGCCGGCAGGTCGATCTTGTTGAGCACGGTAACGATTTCGTGGTCGTTCTCAATTGCCTGGTAGACGTTCGCGAGGGTCTGGGCTTCAACGCCCTGACTGGCATCAACCACGAGCAGGGAGCCCTCGCAGGCTGCTAGGGATCGGGAAACCTCATAGGCAAAGTCGACGTGACCTGGTGTGTCGATCAGGTTCAAAACATACTGCTGTCCGTCCTTGGCATTGTAGATCAGTCGCACGGTTTGCGCCTTGATCGTGATGCCGCGTTCGCGTTCGATATCCATCGAATCGAGAACCTGAGATGTCATCTCGCGGTCGGTCATTGTTCCTGTCATCTGGATCAGACGATCGGCAAGCGTAGACTTGCCGTGGTCGATATGAGCCACGATGGAGAAATTGCGGATGTTGGAAAGTGTCTTCGTCGTCATGGCGACCGTTTAGCACTGAGAAGCCGGATCGCAAAGGAATTTGGCGGTGGAATTCGGCTCTATATGCGGATTTTCGGTGATCGTGCGTTGTTGTTGGGTGGCTTCTTGGAAGCTGCTTCACACCGTCATCTCTTCAGAAGCTCTCTGCCATTCCCATTAGCCCGACAAATTGTCCGTCAAAATCTTGCCAAGTGTGCGGCATTCTCGTGCAACTTCGCTGGCGAACTCTTTCATGTGCGTTTCCTCCAAAGTCGCCATGTTTCGCACAACGAGAGCGATATCACGATGAAGCGGTTCCAGGTCCCGTGGTTTGATTTCCACGAGCTGGCCAGTCTCAAGCGATGACGAAACGGCGGAGCGCGCGAAGAAACCAATCCCTTCTCCTGCTTCAACGAGGCTTTTTCCCGGATTTGTCGGAAGCTCGACCTGGACAGGAGCATTCAATGCAAAAGACATCGCGGTCGGTGGGGCAATTTGCCACCAGGCAAGGTGAAGGTAGCGCGGGGCCTTCTCCAGGATCTCTGTCATTGACGGCGATGAGCCAAGTTTCCTCGCGAGCGTCGGCGCAGCGACAAGCGGGGCATCCTCGCGGACGATCAGTAAAGGCTCTGCACTGGTTAAAATCGGATCAAGGTTTGGCCAACACATGATCGCCAGCTCGACCTCTTGCTCATGAAGCATAGTGGCGATTTGATTGTGCCGGCCCTCCCGGACCACGACGTCAATGATAGGGTTGCGCCGCTGAAAGCGGAGCAAAGCTTCGCTAATCAGGGGCATGATCATGGTTGATAGAGACCCAACTGAAAGTCGACCTCGTTCTGCTCGTCGTAAGGTCTCACGCGCCTCCTGAAGCACGCCGAGCATGCGTCTGCAGTAAGGAAGGAAGCCAATTCCCTGATCCGTCAATTGGATCTGTCGGCCCCGTTTGAAAAGTTGGACGCCCAAGGCGGTTTCAAGCGCCTGCATGCGCATAGAAACGGTTGCCTGTGTAACATTTAGTCGTGCCGAGGCCTTGGTGAAGCTGCCATCGCGAACAACGCGATCGAAGGTGCGAAGCTGATCTATATCCATTAGTATTTCTAATGTCAGAGATAATTTCTTTTGTTATTTTATATACTATGATGAATAAAACTAATTTGAAACGGGTAACTCATGCTTCTCCGACATGCTGTTCCTGAAGACCTTCCCGGTCTTCTTGATATCCACAACAACGCAGTAAAGACATTGAAGGCGATCTGGACCGATAAGTTGGACACGCTGGAGGATAGAACGACCTGGTTTGAGGAGAGAACACAGGCGGGCTATCCTGTTTTTGTGGTGGAGAATGAAGCGGGTGATGTGATCGGATTCGGTTCTTTAGGTCCGTATCGACCAAAGGAGGGGTATCGTCTAACGGTTGAGCATTCGATCTACATTTTACCTCAGGCAAGAGGCAAAGGCGCAGGCGGTCTGTTGCTTGAGAAGTTGATCGAAGTTGCTCGGGGCCAAGGATATCATGTGATGTTGGCAGCGGTTGATGGTGAGAATGCCGGTTCCATTGCACTACACTTAAAGTTTGGTTTTAAATCCGTGGGGCGCATTCCCCAGATCGGCGTAAAATTTGGTGAGTGGCTTGATTTGGTATTGATGTCTCTCGTCCTGGATGACCGAGTACGGCCACCGCAAGACTAAGAAAAGCGGTTAAAGCTACTGCGCAGCCAGCACAGTTTTGCAGCTTTTCGGCAGTGCGCTGAGTGCCATTGGTCTCTTCTTGACGACCTTAGGCTTCTTGTTCGGATCCTCCGGCTTTTTTGGCACCCATGGCTCATCGGACAGCCAGTAAGTCAGTTCTTTTCCGCACCCATCGCCGGGAGGTGGAGGGTTCTGATTCTTGCATCCGCTGCTGTCCTTCGGGCAGGTGAGGCGCACGTGAAAGTGATAGTGGTGTCCCCACCAGGGCCGCACTGTTCTCAGCCAGGACCTGTCCTTGCCGGTTTCAAACTCGCAGAGCGCCTTCTTGATGGTCGGGCTAACGAAAATTCGGGCGACCCGCTTGTCTGAAGCTGCTCGCCGGATCAGTCGGGCACGCGAATCTGTCCATTTTCTCGGATCGACGCTGCGGTCCGCATCTTTGACGTCAAGCGGACCCTTCAGCATCGAGATCGCAGAGATCTCTTCCCGCTCTTTTGCCGTCAAACGGCGATCAGGCATCTCGGTCAGCCAAATGTCTGCATCAAGGCCGATCTGGTGACTTGCATGGCCTGAAAGCATCGGACCGCCGCGTGGCTGCGCCAGATCTCCGACCAGAAGCCCACGCCAGCCGAGAGACGGCGCGTCGTTTGACAAGTCCTTGAGGAATTGCACCAGCTCCGGATGCCCCCAATTTCGGTTCCGCGACAGGCGCATGACCTGCCAATTTGCACCGTCCGTCGGCAGAGCTTCGCCGCCGGCAAGGCAACCCTTCGCATAGGACCCGATTGCACGTGCCGCCAACGGTGCTGAATCGGTCATCGCCCCGAAGTAGAGCTTCGCGGGCTCGTCGTCACGCAGAACCAACTGCTGCTTCTTATGCGAACTTACGTTGTTTTTTGATGGTGTCGCTTTTTGGGTAGGGACCGGTACGGCCAGAATCTCAGTTGCAGGCTTTTCGGATGGCAATGGGATGGCGCCTGTCGCAACGGGGAATGCGGCAATCAGTGTGATGGGCCAGATGAGATGTTGGCGAACCAATTGTAAGAACACTCGCGCCAATTTTTGATCCCTTGTTATGCTGCGGAAACAGGCTTGCCCGGCACTGGCGGCCGGGAGCGCCAGGATCAGCCCGTCTTGGCCGAAATGAGAAGCTCGGCGATCTCATCAAGGACAAGGGTCTCATCCCGAATAATGCGGTCGGCAGCCCCATTCAGCTGTAGGATATTGCCAGGCCGTGCGTTGTCCATCGCTTCGGCTTCGGCCGGGATATCGCCATCTATGCGAATATACCGCGTTTCGCCAAGATCGGTGAAAAGGCAATCGGCTTGATAACTCGCGGTTTGCGATTGGCCGTCGGTAAAGATTGAGAGGATTGGAACGCCGTTTGAAGGCAGCATCCAGCCAAGCGCTCCCCAGCCTGACGCTTCGCGATAGTTGAAAGAACGCTCTGGAGCATGGCCGGTGCCAAGCGATATGAGTGTGATGTCCTCTGCGGCCCAGCCCATCTTGCGCGCTTCGATGTAGGCGGCGATTGCCGGATCGTTCATGAAGACGGCGCCATCGATCAGCACATCTTCGCCGCCACGGGTCAGGTTCTCGACCTTGGCGGGCTCGAAAAAGGATGGCGCGGCTGTCGTCGCGCGCACGGCCTGCCAAAGATAATAGTCGTCAGGCTTGCTGCCGTCGTGCTGACGGCCATTTGTCATGAAAACCGCTTTGCGTTTCTCGATATCATATGCGGTGAGCACGAGATTGGTGAGCGCGCTTGCCATGGAGGTCCAGCCAAAACGCTCCTTCAAAATGCTCTCCAGTGGCCGCGCATCATAGCTTTCGTCAAACAATCCTAAGGGATTGGTCACGAAGCGTCCAAGTCTCTTGCCGAGGGAATGGGTGAAGATATCGCGTGCATCTCGCTCATAGAACTCTCTGAGTGTGCCAAGCGTTGCAGCTGCTTCGCCCTTCGCCCCGCCGGGTTTTGGGGCAGAAAGCCCCGCCGCGATCAAGCCGCCGGTCGATGTACCGCAAATGAGGTCGAAACACTGGTGCATCGCGAGCTGGATACCCTTGTGCGCCATGCGGCTTTCAAGGCTTTCCAAAATGCGGATCGGAATAAGTCCGCGTACCCCGCCACCATCAATTGACAAAATAAAGTATTTTTCTCGGGCCATGCCACTCTCTTCAACACAGTGAATGGAAATTCAGGCGCTTGAGCTGCGCTTCTCTAACGTCGCAAAATCCTCTTTCGCAATTGCGACACTGCCATGGCGATCCGGCATGTGTCTGCACAAATTTCGGCGTTGGAAAAGAAGCGGTAAAAGCGGGCCACGATGTTTTAAAGGTACTTCACTTCGGTCAGGTTTTATGCCGCCACTTCCAACACGATCAGCTTCTCGATAGGGTAGCATACCGTCCCACACAACAATACAGGGCCCCCATGAACATCGACCTACTGCGCCGACTTTGCGAGACGCCTGGAGTTCCAGGTCACGAACATCGCGTACGCGAACTGATCCTGTCCGAAATCGAGGGCCTCTTTGACGAGGTTACTGTGGATCCGATGGGGTCGCTCTTGTGCAAGCGAAACCCACGCAAAACCACCAAGAAAAAAGAGCCGCCCAAGAAGGTCATGCTGCTCTGTCATATGGATGAGATCGGTTTTCTGGTGTCCCACGTGACCGAAAAGGGGTTCCTCCATGTGCAGCCGGTCGGTGGCTTCGATCCGAGGAACCTTTTTTCAAGGCGCGTTCTCGTCTCAACTGACGACGGTGACTACAAGGGTGTGATGAATCCAGGTGGCCGGCCAATTCATATTTCCTCCCCTGAAGAACGAAAGAAGATCCCAGAGCCGGCAGATTTCGTCGTGGACTTGGGGATGGGAGAAGAAGCCCAGGAAAAAATCAGCATTGGCGACATGGTGACCATGGATGAGCCGCTGATCGAAATGGGCGACAAGATCGTTTCCAAGGCATTGGACAACCGCATTGCGTGCTGGCTCGGTATCGAGGCCGTTAGGGCGCTTGGTAACTCAAAGCACGCCTGCGAAATCCATGTGGCGTTCACTTGTCAGGAGGAGGTTGGTTTGCGCGGTGCTCGGACCGCTGCATTCGCGATCAAGCCGGACATCGGCTTTGGCGTCGACACGACGCTTGCCTGCGACACGCCTGGTGTGCCGGAGCAGGATCGGACCACAGTTCAGGGCAAAGGCTTTGGTCTTCACGTCAAGGATTCGAGCTTCATTGCCGATCGGGATCTGGTCAAGGAAGTCGAGGCGCTGGCTGTTAAGGCAAAAATCCCGTTCCAGCGCACGATGCTCAAGGCTGGAGGTCAGGATGGAGCTGCGGCGCAGCAGGCCGCTGCGGGCGCAAAGGCCGTCGGGATCGTTGTCGGGACAAGGTACATCCACACCGTGACGGAAATGATCCACCGCGACGACCTCAAGGCCGCCTGCGATATCCTCGCGGCTTATCTGAAAAAGGCCTGATTTATCAAGCGATACCGGCGAGCACGTTTCCGACCTGGTCGCCGGTCCCTGCATAAGCGGAGCTGACAGAGGCGCTCTGATAGCTGGCACTCACGTTGCCGAAGTCGGCCTCGATGTTCGACGCACTTGCGGAACGAACTGAAAGACCTGTCGCGCTGTCATAAGACACACGCTCGTAGGAAACGAATTCGGCTGAGATCGTGTTACCGCCAATCTCGGCTTCGATCGTGGTCGTTGAAACTGTGGCGCTCTCGTAGGAGGTCGAAGAGCTGGATGTCGCGCCTTCCTCCATGCCGAGCGCGGATTTCAGACGGCCAGCTGTCTTTTGATAGTCTTCGATCTTGGCCAGCGCATTTCTTTCGCTGTCCTCGTCGTTCTCACCTCTGCCCATCTCCACAGCAGTCTGCAGAGCGGCAATGACGGAGGCATCCTCTTCCGCCTTTTTGGAAGCAGCTTCAAGAGCAGTTAAAGCGGGAGCGGCGTTGTTTTCCTGATCCGAGCCAAGCTGGGCCTTTCCCGATCCTGCCTGGAAGGAGGCCGTGAGGATGCTGGTGCTTTGGGTCGTCGTTTCGATGGAAAGCTGCATGCGAGCCTCGGGCAAAGGGATAGATCTCTCTAAACGTCAGCCTCCGCTCAAATGCTTAAGAACTTGTTAACTCCTTCGGCGGCAGACCGCCGAGCGCTTTCGCCAGAAACCGGCCTGCGATGACCATCCCGCGCTCGTCTATGGTGTGACCCAGGTCGTCGAGAAGGTGGCTCTCGACCGGGATATTTGCCCCGAGCAACGCTTTTGATGCGGCATCAAGGTGATGAGGGGCAACGACGTCATCGTCCTGACCATGGATCAGGAGGACGGGCGCTTGGTTTTGAATGTCAGTAAGCCGGTCCGCGCCGGGCAGAAGGCCTGAGTAAGCGATCAGGGCGGCGGGAGGATGCCGACGGCGGAGGCCAACTTGAAGTGTCAGCATCGCCCCCTGGCTGAAGCCAACGATCGCAAGCTCGTTGTCACTGAGACCGAGCGCGTTGAGCTCCGCATCAATGAAGGCATTGAGCAGCGGGGCGGAGGCCTCTGCGCCGATGCGATACTCTCGTAAATCGCGTTCCTGCAGGGCAAACCATTGACGCCCACCAACCATATCGGACGGGAGGCGCTCTGGCGCGTCCGGCGCTACAAAGGCGGCGTCTGGCAGAACCGCCGACCAGGCGCGGCCGAGATCAATCAGGTCCGCGCCATCGGCGCCGTATCCATGCAGGATGATCACGAGCTGCCGTGCCGGCTTTCCCGAAGCGGGAGATAGGCGCGGTCCATTCAATGCGACTGGCGTCATGAACTTTCAACTTGGATCAAGAAACTGCGATCTATTCGGCCGCTACGAGAGTGGGTGCATTCCAGGCACCACTTTCGATCTCCTCGATTTGTTTGTCGATCTCTTTGATGACGAAGCGCGAGAAGGGCCCCAAATGAACATATAGAGCGAGCATCATCATCACTGGCTTGATTGCGCGGAAGTTGGTGAAAGCCGTTGCGATCAACGTGCGCCAGAAGGGTCCGCGGTAGGTCGTGTTTGTGAAGGTCATCGCCCAGACCAGACGGCCGAACAACCGCAGATCGTGAAAGAGACCCGCGCCGAAAAGTGATCCGTTTGCGCCCTTCATGTTCAGCATCTTTGCCACGTTGCGAACGCGTCCGAAATAAGCCTCTGGACCATAAACCCGATCAATCACGGTTTTGAAATCACGCAGGATCGCGGCTCGATCGCGGCGCGTTTCAAAGTTCAGTCCGGCGGTACACTGGTCACCAGCCTCTGTGTCAGGGTCATCGGTCGCAAAATCCGCGTGCAGCCGCCCTTCTGATGCCAGTCTGCGGGTGAGCTGTGTATTGGGAAGTGCATAGAGCAGACCCGTCATGGCGACAGGTATAGCGGCTTCCTCGATCAGTTCTGAAATCTCTGTTGCAACCTGATCGCTTTCTTCGTCGAAACCGACGATGAACCCAGCCAGCACGAAAATGCCAGCGTCGTAGATCTGGTGAACGCTTTTGGCGATATCGCGACGGGTGTTCTGCTTTTTGCGGGTCGCGACAAGGACCTCTGGGTCCGGGCTCTCAATGCCGATAAAGATGGAGAAGAAGCTTGCAGCCTGAAGCAGCGACAACAACTCCTTGTCATCGGCCAGATTGAGCGATGCTTCGGTAGACATTTCAAAGGGATAGTTCTTGGCCTTTTGCCAAGCGACGAGGTCGGGAAGGAAGCCTTTCACGGCCTTCTTGTTTCCGATCAGATTGTCATCAACAAAATCGACATGTCCACGATATCCGAGTTCATAGAGCCGATCGAGCTCTGCCAGCATTTGTGCATTGGTTTTGGTGCGCGGGCGCCGTCCGTACAATTCGATGATGTCGCAGAATTCGCAAGTGAAGGGGCATCCACGCGAATATTGCACGCCGATCTGCACGTAGTTCTTGAACGTCAGAAGGTCGAAGCGTGGAATCGGGCTCGAGGTAACATCTGCCTTGAATTTCTCTGCGGTAAAACACCCCTCACGTTCGCCAGCCTCCCAGGCCGCGATGAATGCATCGAGAATGCCCTCCGCTTCTCCCAGAACGCGAAAGTCAGCGTCAACGTAGATTTCCGGGCTCGAGGTCGCATCAGGGCCGCCGATAACGACGGGAATGCCTTTGGCCTTGCACGTGCGGATCATGGCGAGCGAGTCTGCCTGTTGGGGCAACATACCGCCGGTCATGACCATATCGGCCCAATCCAGATCTTCGTCCGAAAAGTCCTCTGTGTTTCGATCGACGAGCCGGACGTTCCAGGTTTCTGGCAACATGGCGGCAACCGTAATGAGACCCAACGGGGGGGCAGGATATTTTGCCCCGACCATCTCGCAGGTGGCGCCGTAGTTCCAAAAAGAACCGGCATTGAAGCGCGGGTAAACGAGCAGAACATTGCAAGCAGCGGTCGTCATGATTTCTCCCGAAGGCAAAAAAGGAACAAAAAAAGACCGTTTAAAGATAGCCTACTCAAAAATGTGGGTGGAAAAAGGAAAACCTGACATCAGGGCAAAATAAAAGGGCGGCCAAGCCGCCCTTCCGGATGTGTAAAGTAATCTAACTTTACAGGACTTTCAGGTCTTCGGCCATTGCTCGGCCTCGGCGCCACTCAAGATCGTAGGCCACGAGTTGGCCTTCGCTCAAGGTGTCAATTCCAGACCGGCGAAGCGCCGATATATCGACAAGGATATCTTCCCCGTCTTCCGGTTCGATCGTACCGACACCGCGGCGTATATCGAACCATTTTACATTGCCATGTTGCATGGACTTCAACTTTCCAAATTCAAACTCAACTCATCTTGAACGCTGGAGGGTTACTCCAAATTTTCGACGTCTTGATGACAGATATTATTGTAATAAATGCGCTTGCCCGAATGGCAGAAGCAGCTTTAACCAGCGTTTCGCATATAGTTTAACGTAGAGTTATTGATATGCAGGTCGTCGGTTGAAAACAGGAGAAATGTCTCGATATCGGAATCTACCTCCTGAACAATCTCTAGATAAGTAGTCTTCCGGAGAATACAAGAGTCAGTCTTGCGCGGGCCTTGCGTTTAAATATCAGGCCCACGCGAACGATTTCAAATGTCTTGGGAGGAGGCTAGTTTCTAACCGGCGAGCTCGCCGCGGATGACGTAGCGAAGAAGATCGACCACTTGGGATGACGTTTCGGCAACAGCAAGCGCGGCTGCATCCACCTCTTTCAAAGGATGCGTCAGTGCGGGATCGTGAAGGATTATGAGGGATTTCCCAAGAGCCGCCGCATAGCCGGCATCAAATGCGGCATTCCATTGCTTGTATTTGTCACCGAAGCGAACGACGACAATATCAGCTTTCTCTATAAGCGTGCGCGTGCGGATAGCATTCACTTTCGCGCCTTTGTTATCGTACCAGAACTTCTTTTCCTCATCGCCAAGAATGCGCGCGCCGCAGTCATCGCTGGCGCTGTGGTCAGTGACTGGAGCACTGAATGTCACGGGCAGATTGAGAGCTTCCGTGCCCTCTTTGATTTGCTCACGCCAATCAGTATGGATCTCGCCTGACAGATAGACAGACCAATTCGACATTTCCGTATCCCTTCAAAGGCCTTGTATTTGGAGACGGCAGGCTGCAGGTGATCTTGCGTGTCTGTCAACATAGTTGCACAGGCCGGTATGGCGGTGTCATCGTTGGTCAGACAAAGAGTTGCGACGATTTGAGCTGAGAAACCGCTTGTGGGTTGTGCGGCAGGTATTTACCTGTCTTCTGGCAGCATCTCGCGGGCAAAATCATTGTTCGCGAATGGCGCTGCTTTCCCGCCGTTGGTCACATTTCAGAACTGAAGGATTTAGTCTATGTCAGCGCTTTTGATTGGCGATGAAGCCCCCGATTTCGAGGTCGACACCACGGATGGCGTCATTCGCTTCCATGAAGTGATCGAAGGCTCCTGGGCCGTTCTCTTCTCCCACCCCAAAGATTTCACGCCCGTCTGCACGACGGAACTGGGCATGACTGCAAAACTGAAGGATGACTTCGACGCGCGCGGCGTAAAAGTGTTCGGTGTGTCGGTTGATCCGATCGACGATCATCGCGCTTGGATCGGTGACATCCAGGAAACGCAGGGTGTTGCGCTGAATTTCCCGTTGATCGCCGACCCGAAACGCGAAGTGGCGACGAAATACGGCATGATCCATCCAAATGCCAACGACACGCTGACCGTCAGGTCGCTTTTCGTCATTGGTCCGGACAAGAAGATCAAGCTCAAGATCGAGTATCCGGCGTCGACCGGCCGCAACTTTGACGAAGTGATGCGGGTCATCGACTCCTTGCAGCTCACCGCAAAGCACAAGGTTGCCACTCCGGCGAACTGGAAATCCGGTGAAGACGTAATCATCGTTCCAGCTGTGAGTGATGATGAGGCCAAGGAGAAGTACCCAGAGGGCTGGAAAACCTTGAAGCCTTATCTGCGCATCGTGCCGATGCCGAAATAGATTTCTGATGTAAAGACAAAAACACCCGCGGCAGGCCGCGGGTGTTTCACTCGGAAAGAGCGTCTGCCTGTGGTTTTAGGCAGCGCGAACCTGAGACAGGAACTGGTGCATTGCATCGCGAAGATGGGTGCTCCGCTCATGCAATTGTTCTACAGAGCTGCGCATGTCCGAGCTGAGATCTCCGGTCTTGCTGGCGGAAGAACTCACCTCAGTGATCGACTGAGAAACGCCGAGGGTTCCATCGGCTGCTTCTGTCACGTTGCTCGCAATCTCACTCGTTGCCGCATCTTGTTGTTCCGTCGACACAGCCATCTGCGACGTGCGTTCAGCAATCGAGCGAACCATGTCGGCAACGCTTGCGGTCGCTGAAATGCTGTCGTCGGCCGCTTCACGCATTTCGGAAATCTGACGGTCGATTTCTTCAGTTGCCTTTGACGTTTGCTCAGCGAGCGCCTTGACCTCTGAGGCGACGACCGCGAAGCCCTTGCCTGCGTCACCGGCACGAGCCGCCTCGATCGTCGCGTTCAGCGCCAGCAGGTTGGTCTGCTCAGCGATGTCAGTGATCAAGCTGGTCACATCACCGATCTTTGCGACCACCTGCTGAAGGGTTGCCACGGCCTGATTGGAGCGTTCAACCTCTGTCGATGCGTCATCAGCGAGTTTCGAAGACGCCCGAACCTGTTCGTTGATTTCGCGAATGGACGCCGAGAGTTCCTCGGTCGCGCCAGCGACTGTGTTCACGTTGCCTGTTGCCTGCTCGGCAGCGGCCGAAACAGACATGGCTTGCTGGGTCGTGCCGTTTGCAATGTTGAAGAGTGTTTCCGACTTCTCATTCAAGCTGCCCAGAGACTGAATGATCTCTTCGCTGGCCCCCATCACCGTTGCCTCGAATTCGGCGGCAACACGATCCATCTCAGCCTGTTTTTCGACGTCGGCATTTTCGCGCTGGCGGGCTGAATCAGCTTCTAGGTCACGGTTCTTGATCAAGTTCATGCGGAAGATGCCAAGAGCACCTGCCATGGTTCCGATCTCGTCGGACCGATTGCCGAAGTCAATCTCCTGGGTGGTGTCACCCTTGGCCAGACTGTCAACGATACGATTGAGTTTGCTGAGCGGGCGCGACACCAAAGTGTTGTTGATGAAGCCGAGAATGACCGCAAACGCGACGATAAGAAGGGCACTTGTCAGTGCGATGCTCTTTACGAGCTGAAGTTGCGCATCCTGGGCGCCAAGGAAGTTGCTTTTGCTCGTCTCCAGCGCTTCAGTCAGGCGTACCGAGGTCGTCTCGATGTTTTGCATCAAGGCACGACTTTCTGGCGTCAGCTCCAGTGCGCGGGCCAGATCAACCGTTTCGGGCGTGCGCATGTAGCCGACCTGCTTTTGCACAAACGTGCCGTACCAGGTCGACCATGCGGTCCGCATTTCATCGAGTAGGGCAGCCTCTTGGGGAATGGTGCTCTGAATGTCAGACTTCAGGCTGTCAAAACGACCTGCAATATCTGAAGACAGGTTGGCCGAGCGGTCACGCCAGTCGCGGTCACCAGTGAGCAGAAAGGTCTTCACTGCCAGCGCCTGGTCGTAAATCTCGCTCTTGAGTTCAAGTGACTGTGTGGTCACCGAGCTGACTGTCGATGCCGCATGCACCTGGTCGAGTGCCGAAACGGTTTTGAAGTAGGTCAGGCCACCGGCAATGGCGCCGATCAACGCCAGAATCGAAAAAGCGGCTGCGCCTTTTTTGGTGACGGAGATGTTTCCGAGCATGATGGGGTCTCTCTTCTTGTCAGCTTGCCGGCATGCTGCGGCGTTGCAGCTCGGTGAGGTTGACTTCGACGGTCGCAGAACCGATCGCTTTCGTCTTGGCTTCGTTGGCCAGCGCGAGGTTCAGCTGGGCGCGCCAGATCATGCGATCTTCGTCCCATTCTGCTTCATCGATAAAAATCGCGTCGGGGCTGACGTCGAATGTCTTCTGGAATTTCGCTTCGTCGCCTTGCCAGTAGTCGCCGGTAATGGCGCTCTGTCCGACGTTCAGGCCATTGGCGTCCATGACAAACAGTTCGGTAAACAGCCCGACACTTTCGGCCTGAACGCGAAGTAGGTAAATCGACAGCGGCGCGCTGAGCGTTGCCGAAATCAGCGGCTTGTCATCGTTTTCGCGTTCCGCCCGCCATTGGCCGTCGAGAGCGTCGATCTCATTTTGCTGAAGCGAGCCCCTGAGATCATTCTGGCTTTCGATGGAGAGAGCGACAATCGGGTTGCCTAGCCATGCGCGAACGCTTTCGATGAAAGCTGGATTGATCAGGCTCTCCGGGTCTGGAGCTGGCGGCTGGGCCAGGACCTGATTTGGGGCAAAGGCCGCGAAAAGCGCCAAGGCTGAAGTTGTTTTAAAATGCGTCATCCTGAACACCCTTTGATGTTTTCAGGACGATCATACGTCTTAAATGATTAACGACTGATTTTTGTGCAGTGCAATTTGACTATATTCGGGAATTAACACTGTAAAAAGTGGGTTTCTGACGCAGAAAATAGAATGTAAATGCTGATCGATTTCTTGTTTTGGGCTCTAATTGTCAAATTTACCAATAATACTACTAAGTGCATTCTTGTAATTCGAGAATTTGAAGTTGTAATTCAGTTCTGCCTTTACGCGCGCATTTGAGACCCTTTTGTTTTCTCCGTAGAACGAGCGGGCCATGGGCGTCAGATCCGCAGTCTCGAAGGGAACCTCTGCGGGTGGCGCAACACCGAGCAATTTTGCGGCATAGGTCACCACATCCTGAGGCGGCGCGGGCTCGTCGTCCGTCACGTTGTAGATGCGCGTTTTCGGCTGCTGCATGGCAGCTTCGAGGGCTCCCGCAATATCATCCACATGGATGCGGTTAAACACCTGCCCCGGCTTGATCAGCCGGCGCGCCTTGCCTTTCTTGAAGTTCTCAAACACGTTCCGCCCAGGGCCATAGATGCCAGACAGTCGGAAGATCTGGACGGGAAGCCCATAGGTCTCAGAAAAATTCAGCCAGGCGTTTTCTGCTGCAACACGCTGAACTGAGCGCTTCGACACAGGCTTGCAGGGGGTGTCTTCATCGACCCAGCCCCCATCGTGATTGCCATAGACGCCGACAGTCGAAAGGTAGCCGATCCATTGCGGGTGTCCTGCGGCAATGTCATCGCTATGATGGTGCAAGACGCGGTCACCGGTCTCATCAGGCCCGATTGAGATCAGGACATGAGTTGCCGTCCTGAGAGCCGCGGCGATGGCCTCCGTCGGCTCTTGCCCGTCAAATAGAAACGGCACAATGCCTTCGCTGTTCAGGCGTTCTGCCTTCTCGGCCGACCGCGTGGTTCCGCCGATCCAATCAAAGCGGTCTTTCACCCGCTCGATAAAAGCCTGTGATGAATAGCCGACGCCAAAGACGAATAAGCGCATCAATTCAGCCTCAAAGTTTCAGGTGCGGGCGGCGTATTTCGTAAAGGCAGATGCCCGTGGCCACGGCAAGATTCAGGCTGTCTGCCTGGCCGGCTTGCGGGATCCGGATCAGCGTCTTGCAAGCTGCCGCCATTTCGTCGCTCAGCCCCTGCTGCTCATTCCCCATCACAAGAAGGACGGGTTCGCCATATTCCGGCTCGCGGTAGTCGACGGAACCCTCGAGATGCGTTCCGGCCACGGTTCCAGGCCATCTTTTGAGCAACCCCTTGAACTGAGTGGCGCCAGTCTTGACGACGGGTACGTGGAACAGGGATCCCATTGTTGCGCGCACGGTTTCGACCGCAAACGGATCTGTGCAGTCGTCGATCAGGATCACGCCACTCGCGCCGACTGCATCAGCAGTTCGAATGATAGTGCCGAGATTGCCCGGATCACGCACCCGGTCGAGCGCGATCCAGACGGAAGACGTCCCGGGATCAATGTCCTCAAGCTGATGAAGCTTTTGCTCATAGACACCGACGACCATCTGCGGATTGTCTTTGCGGGTCATCGCGGACATGACGGCCGTATTGACTTCAAGGATCAACGCGCCCTGAGCTTTCGCTGTGGCGGCCGCTTTCTGGGCGATCGGGTTCTCGCGCGCCTCTGGACCCAGGGCGAGATAGCGGACAACCCACCCGGCTTCGAGCGCGTCCGTCACCAGTTTGAGACCCTCGGCTACGAACAACCCGGATTGTGTTCGGTGCTTGCGCTGGGACACCAGCCCCTTGATTTCCTTGACGAGAGGGTTGGAGTGGCTGGTGATCTGTTTCACCGCGCCGATACGCTTTGGCTTGTCGCTCATTGGCTGCTCCACCTCGAAAACAGTGAGGTCGACAGCGCGCGCGCGCTGTTTTCTTCCCGGATCACCAGTTCGCCCGACTCCAGCAAGCCACCCTGTTTGGACAGTGTTTCAGCCATGAGTTCGTGAATGGAAACGAAGCTCGACCGGATGGCATAGGCGGTGAGGATCATGAAGAGCGCGTCTTTGGAAAGTAGCTGCTGCAATTGTTCCAACATGCCAGGAAGGCTGGTGTAAATGTCCCAGACTTCGCCTTTGGGTCCGCGCCCATACTTCGGCGGATCGAGAATGATGCCGTCGTAGGTGTTGCCGCGCCGGACTTCTCGGGCGACAAACTTGGATGCATCTTCGCAGATCCAGCGGATCGGAAGGTCCTCAATGCCGGAAAGACTCTGGTTCTCCCTTGCATAGGTGATCGCCTTCTTGGACGCGTCAACATGGGTCACATGTGCGCCCTCCGTTGCAGGCAGAAGCGATGCCAGTCCGGTGTAGCCAAAGAGGTTGAGAATTTTTGGCTGTTTTTCCGGCGCACGGCGTTTCTCAGCGCGGATCTTTTCCGTAACCCAGTCCCAGTGGGCGGCCTGCTCGGGGAAGACGCCAACATGTCGGAACGACATGAAGCGCCCCACGTAGCTGACGGGCCCGTAGGACATGTTCCAGGTTTCGGCCACGTTGCCGGAAAACTTCCAGCGCCCGGGTCCTTCCTCGTCGGTGTCACCCGTGAAGACCGCATTGGCGCGATCCCAGGCCGACGACTTCAGCTTTGGAGTGCCCATAGCCTGGGGTTCCGGCCGGATGATCGTGTACTGACCATAACGCTCCAGCTTGCGGCCATGCCCCATGTCCAGCAGGCGGTAGTCTTTCCAACCATGCGTTTCCAGGATGACCGGCCAAGTCTGTTTGGGAGGCTGGCCGGGGCGGGGCAAGGCAGTTTCCGTCAAGGTGTCAACTCGGAGGTTTGTTGTTTCATCTCTTGCGAGGCCTTAGTCTTGATAGCTGCGCGGGTCAATCGTGAACCAAACATATGGCGTGCTTCAGGGGATTGTAGAGACAAATGCAAGAGAGCGGGAGCCAGATGCCTGAAACAACACGTGCGTGTTTGGATGCGCTCCCTCCGCAAGCTGCCGGTTCGCTCGAAAGACTGCGGCAGGTGATCCTCCAAACCGTGGAAGATGATCCGGCTATTTCCCAACCAATCGAAACGCTCAAGTGGGGCGAGATTGCCTTTGTACCAACAGCCAAGTCTGGCGGCACGACACTGCGCATTGCTTGGAAAAAGAAGAAGCCGGATTTTGTTGGTCTGTTCTTCCATTGCGGAACGAACGTATCAGAGCAAATAGATCAGTTTGTGCCGAAAGAGTGTGAACTGGACGGGCGTCGAGGGGCCCTGTTCCCTCTGGCCAAGCCGCTTCCAGAAGCAGCCATAAAAATGATCGCTGCACTTGTTCTCACCTACAGACGCCGCTGACCGGTTTTCAGCCGCACCGCCTAAATACTTTGACAAGGCAGTCTTTGTTTGCTGGACTTGATCCCGCGACGGGAGGCCGTCTGTCGCTGAGGGAGGAGAACGGCTGATGGCGATAGCAAGCACTACCGCATCCCATGTGGAGGCGGTGGCATCGACCGTGCACAATAGCGTCAATGCGACGACGTCGGTCGTCGCGGCGTCTTGGCGTCGGTCGATGGTTTACTACGGTCTCGATCCGGCCCGGCGTTCGGCGGCAAATCGGACCACGCACCATGAGCTCGCTTTGGCGCGCGAGGAAAATGGATCTCTCCTGGAGATCGCGCGGCCAAATCTGCAAAGACTGTTTCAAACTGCGGGCAAGGCTGGCTGTTGTGTCGCGCTGACCAATGCTGATGGCCTGATCTTGGAGGCCAACAGCACAGAGGCCGATCGGAGAAACTTCGAGGAGTGGGGCCTGACAGAAGGCGCGCTCTGGAACGAAGCGAACGAAGGCACAAACGGTATCGGGACCTGTCTTGCCGAAAACCGTCCGGTCATCATTTTCCAGAACCAGCATTTTCGCGCGCAAAACACGGCCATGAGCTGCATGGGCGCTCCGATCTACGATCCGTCAGGTGAGATCACTGCGGTTCTTGATATTTCAAGTTGCCGAACTGACCTGACGCATTCCTTCGCACAGGTTCTTGGTTCAGTTGTGACGGATAGCGCGCGCGCCGTGGAAAGCGATCTGTTTCGCTCCGCTTTTCCGCAGGCACGCATCGTTGTGGCGGAAGGGCATGGCGCATCGGGAGTATCTCTCCTCGCCGTAGACGAGGACGACCTGCTCATCGGCGCAACCCGCCTTGCGCGGCGCAACCTTGGGATCACGTCCCGGACCTTGGCCGAGATGCCGAGTCTTGGCGACTTGGTCGGAGGGCGTGTTACTGCCGCGCGCGACCTTGCCCGTGCAGAAAAGACCGAAATTCGCCGTGCCCTCGCGCATTGCAAGGGCAATGTCGCTGCCGCGGCCCGCGACCTGGGCATCAGCAGGGCGACTATGTATCGGCGGATGAACCAGCACGGTCTGCTGTCTGAGCGCTGACTGCGCGTTGTCTCACGTGTGAGACACATATGCGCCTTTGATCGATTGCCGCTTTGCGTCCGCTCGCGGTCTGATGCAAGCTCATTGTATTGCAGATTTCGTGATTTCAGGGCTTTGGGAGGAACTGAGTGAGGTCGATGACGCAGGCAATTCCGAGGTCGAGGCGCATTTGGACAGCGAAACCGACGTTGCGCCGGTCGGCCCTATGTTTGCAGTTCAGACCTATCGTTCTCAAGTCATTGTCGTTGTTTCGTTTCTGCAGCATCTCCGTGTGTAGGCGCTTGCCTTGTTCGGCCAGAGTGTTCAGTCTTGGTTCAACAGCTGGACGACGTCTCTCCAGCGATCTGCGGCTCGAAGGAAAGGTGCCTACAACATGGATATGAGCGGTGAGTACAGAATTGCAGCCCCACGTGAGGCTGTCTGGAAGGCGCTGAACGATCCGGCCGTCTTGAAGGAATGCATTCCAGGTTGCGAAGAGCTGGACATGATCAGCGATACGGAGATGACCGCAGCGGTCACCTCCAAGATCGGACCGGTCAAGGCCAAGTTCAAAGGCTCCGTCAAATTTGAAACCGTCAATGCGCCTGAGAGCTACACCATTGTTGGTGAGGGAAAGGGTGGTGTCGCCGGATTTGCCAAGGGCGGTGCGGATGTGCATTTGGCCGAAGATGGCGGCGACACGATCTTGACCTACACGGCAAAGGCGCAGGTGGGCGGCAAGCTGGCGCAGCTGGGCAGCCGTCTGATTGACTCTACCGCGCGCAAAATGGCTGACGACTTCTTTGGCAAGTTTTCTGAGATGGTGGGCGGCCAGGCTAACGGCGGGATTACTGACGACGAGCTCGACCCAGGTTTGGTTGAAGAAGCCAAATCAATCGCGGCGGAAGACGCTCCTGGTCATGTAGTTGAAGCAATTGAAGAGGTTGAACACGCGATCGAAGAGCGGGTTAATGATGCTGAGGAAAGGGTAGAGGTTGCCGCAGCAAAAGGGCTTTTGGGCGGTCCCTTTGTCTGGGGATTAATCGCGCTTGGCGCGGTGATCGCGATTTTGGCAATTCTGAACTGAGGTTCAGGTTCGCCGACAACGGTTTGGTCTGGCTGCTCCGATAGGAGGGGCCGGGCTGAAATTGAGGGAGAGAGAAATGACGACAGTGTCCATGACATTGAACGGCAAGAAGGTTTCGGCGCCCGTCGAAGACAGAACCTTGCTTGTCCATTATATCCGAGAAGCGCAAGGTCTCACTGGAACCCACGTCGGCTGTGACACGTCCCAGTGCGGCGCCTGTGTTGTCCACGTCAACGGCAAGGCGGTAAAATCCTGCACCATGTTGGCGGTTCAGGCCGGTGACGCTGATGTCACGACGGTTGAAGGCCTGGCAAATGGAGCCGAGCTTCATCCGGTTCAGGCGGCCTTTCGCGAGCATCACGGTCTGCAATGCGGTTTCTGCACGCCGGGCATGATCATGACCGCCGTCGATATGATTGAGCGGCATGGCGCCAGCCTCGATGAAAAGACTGTAAGGCACGAGCTCGAGGGCAACATCTGCCGCTGCACGGGCTATCAGAACATCGTCAAGGCGATCTTGGCCGCATCCGATCAGATGGCTGCGATGAAGACCGCAGCTGAATAAGCGGCGCATCAAACGGCCACAAGAGTACATTTTTTGGGAACATCTGCTGTCTTGGGAGACACGCCATGGGAGTTGACGGTATTGGGGCACGTGCCCTGCGTAAGGAAGACAAGCGTTTCATCACCGGCAAGGGCCGCTACACCGATGATATGGTGTTGCCGCGGATGGCCTATGCGGCTTTTGTTCGCTCGCCGCATGCTCATGCCAAAGTAACAGGCATCGACGCCTCCGCCGCACTGGCGATGCCTGGGGTTGATGCCGTTTTGACCGGCGAACAACTCGTTGGCGATGGCATCGGCAACCTGATTTGCGGCTGGATGGTTCATTCCAAGGACGGGTCGCCCATGAACATGGGCGCTTGGCGCGCCTTGGAGCCTGAAATCGTGCGCCATGTTGGCCAGGCTGTTGCAGTGGTCATCGCGGACACCCAGGCACAGGCGCGTGACGCCGCCGACGCGGTGATCGTCGACTACGACGAACTGCCTGCGATCGTCGATGCGGTTGCAGCCATGGAGGCAGGAGCGCCTCAACTGCATCCCGAAGCGTCCAATAACCTGATCTATGATTGGGAAATCGGTGATGAGGCGGCGACGAACGCTGCGTTCGAGCAGGCGGCCCATGTCACACGCATGGACATCCATAACAATCGCCTGGTTCCGAACCCGATGGAACCGCGGGCGGCGGTTGCCGATTACAATGACGCAGAAGAGCACTACACGCTCTACACGACGTCCCAGAACCCGCATGTCGCGCGCCTTGTTCTCTCAGCCTTCTACAACGTCGCTCCTGAAAACAAGCTTCGCGTCATTGCGCCGGACGTTGGCGGTGGATTTGGATCCAAGATCTTCATTTATCCGGAAGAGATCGTAGCGCTCTGGGCATCCAAACGTGTTGGCCGTCCAGTCAAATGGGTGTCTGATCGGACCGAGGCTTTCCTGACGGACGCACACGGGCGGGATCACAAATCGCACGCCGAACTGGCTCTCGATGCCGACAACAAGATCATCGGCTTCAGGGTCCAGACAGTCGCTAATCTTGGTGCGTATATGTCGTTGTTCTCATCCTCGGTCCCGACATATCTCTATGCGACGCTTCTGTCGGGTCAGTATGACATCCCGGCCATCCATGCGAATGTGAAGGCGGTCTATACCAACACCACCCCGGTAGATGCCTATCGCGGGGCGGGGCGGCCTGAAGCGACTTTCCTGGTCGAGCGAATGATGGAAACCGCTGCGCGTGAGGTTGGGCTTTCCCCGGCAGAATTCCGCAGGAAAAACTTCGTTCGTTCCTTCCCGCATCAAACACCGGTGATCATGTGCTACGACGCTGGCGACTATGATGCCACGCTGGACGCTGCCTTGAAGGCAATCGACCATGACGGCTTCCCGGCGCGCAAGGCGGAAGCGGCGAGCCGCGGCAAACTGCGTGGCATGGGTCTCAGTTGTTACATTGAAGCCTGCGGCATTGCCCCTTCGGCAGCGGTCGGGTCTCTGGGAGCAGGTGTCGGCCTTTGGGAATCGGCCGAAGTTCGGGTGAACCCTGTCGGCAGCATCGAGGTGCTGACCGGATCCCACAGCCATGGTCAGGGACATGAGACGACGTTCGCGCAGCTCATCTCAGAACGCTTTGGCCTCGACACGGACAGCGTCAATATCGTTCACGGCGACACCGACAAGGTTCAGTTCGGGATGGGAACCTACGGTTCACGTTCGGGTGCTGTTGGCATGTCAGCTATCGTCAAGGCGCTCGACAAGGTTGAAGCCAAGGCCAAGAAAATCGCTGCCCATCTGATGGAAGCTGCAGAAGGCGACATCCAGATTGAAGGCGGTGAACTGAAAGTCGCCGGTACGGACAAGAAGCTGAGCTTCACAGAGGTCGCCCTTGCTGCCTACACGGCCCATAACCTTCCCGAAGGCATGGAGCCGGGTTTGAAGGAAGGGGCCTTCTATGATCCGACCAACTTCACGTTCCCGGCGGGCACATATGCTTGCGAGGTGGAGATCGATCCAGATACCGGCAAGACCGAGATCGTCAACTTTGTTGCGGCGGATGATTTTGGCAAGATCATCAACCCGATGATCGTTGAAGGCCAGGTCCATGGCGGACTGACGCAAGGCATTGGGCAGGCGCTTCTTGAAAACGCGGCCTATGATGAAAGCGGTCAACTCGTGACGGGATCCTATATGGATTACACCATGCCAAGGGCGGATGATGTGCCATCCTACCAGCTGCTGACCACGGAAACGATCTGTCCGGGCAACCCGCTCGGCATGAAAGGTTGCGGGGAAGCCGGGGCCATCGGATCGCCACCGGCCGTCATCAATGCGATCACCGATGCCATCAACAACAACGACCTGTCCATGCCGGCAACGCCGGAGCGCGTTTGGCAGGCAAGCCGGGCTGGCTTGCAGCAGGCAGCCGAATAAGGGAGACCGAGAGATATGTATGAAACATCTTATCATCGTGCCGGGTCGGTTGCCGATGCTGCGGCGCTGATGGCGAAAGCCGAAGACGGGAAATTTCTCTCAGGTGGCCAGACGCTGATTCCAACCATGAAGCAGCGTTTGGCAGCTCCGTCCGATCTGGTCGATCTCATGGGCATTGCCGAGATGACGGGAATTTCGGACGAGGGCAGCGCCATCAAGATCGGTGCCGCGACCACCCATCATGAGGTCGCTACCTCGCCTGTTGTGAGTGAAGGGATCCCCGGTCTCGCGTCGCTTGCTGCAGGTATTGGCGATCCGGCGGTCCGTCACATGGGAACACTTGGTGGATCAATCTCGAACAATGACCCGGCGGCTGATTATCCAGCCGCTTTGGTTGCTCTTGGTGCCACGGTGACGACCAGCAAGCGGAGCCTCTCGGCGGACGAATTCTTTGTCGGCATGTTCGAAACAGCCCTCGAAGAAGACGAGATCGTCACGTCTGTGAGCTTTCCGAAGCCGTCCCAAAGCGCTTATGCCAAGTATCCAAACCCGGCGTCACGCTACGCCATGGCAGGTGTCTTTGTGGCCAAGATGTCCGGCGGAGATGTCCGGGTCGCCGTCACTGGTGCTGGCCAGGACGGCGTCTTCCGGGTTGCTGAGATGGAAACTGCGCTCTCGAGCAATTGGTCAGCCGAGGCGGTTGCTGGCGTCTCGGTGGATGCTGGTGATTTGCTTGCCGACATTCATGGCTCAGCAGAATACCGCGCCAACCTGGTCACCGTGATGGCCAAGCGTGCGGTTGCCGCCGCCGGTTGATCTGATTAGCAAGGTCCTAGAATAAAGAAAGGGCGGCTCGTAAGAGCCGCCCTTTTTGTTGTCTGCGGTTTCGCCAGGATCAGGCCGCGGCGACCTCGTCGAGAAAACGTTCGACCTGCGCCTTCAAGGTTTCTGTCTTGGAAGACAGCTCACCAGAAGCGGTCAGAACCATATCGGCGGATTGTGTAGTCTGATCGACGGCCTGAGACAGTTCCGACATGTTTGACGACACCCGCGTGGTGCCTTGGGCCGCACGCTGAACATTCTGAGAAATTTCGGTCGTAGCCGACCCCTGCTGCTCGACCGCAGCGGAGATCGTGGACGTATAGCTGTCGACCTCTTCCATGATCTCGGTGATCTCGGCAATCGCCTCGGCGGAATCTCGGGTGGCGCTCTGGATTGCGGAAATCTGGCTTGAGATTTCTTCGGTCGCCTTGGAGGTCTGGGTTGCCAATTCCTTCACTTCCGACGCGACCACGGCAAATCCCTTGCCGGCTTCTCCGGCGCGCGCTGCCTCGATCGTTGCATTCAAAGCAAGAAGGTTTGTTTGCTCGGCGATGGCCTGAATCAGGGTGATGACTTCGCCGATCTTGGCTGCCGAGGCTGCAAGCCCTTCAACCTTTTCGTTGGTCGAGCGTGTGCCGATTGTGGCTTTGCCGACAACTTCCGTCGTCTGGGAGACTTGGCGTGAAATCTCACCGATCGAAGCTGCCAGCTCTTCCGCCGCGCTTGCGACCGTCTGCACATTCTGCGTAGCGTCGTCCGCCGCACCGAGTGTTTGCGTCGCATGGCCGGAGCTCTCGCGGGCAATTTCGGTCAGGCCCTGAGCCGTACGGTCCAGCCCTTCGGCGGTTTCTCCGACGGAGGTCAGAACCTCGGTTGCAGCCGCACGGAAGCCGGTGATCAGCTCTTCGATCTTTTGCTGGCGCGCGAGACGTCCTTCTTCCTCGCTGGCGCTTTCCGCCTGCAGGCGGGTGCGCTCAACCGCATTGTCGCGGAAGATCTGGACCGTCCGGTTCATGTCGCCAATCTCATCGCCGCGGTCTGCGCCCAGAATGTCGACATCCGTATTGCCTTCAGCAAGTTCGGACATGACGCTTGTGGTTCTCTGGATCGGCTTGGTCACTGCAAAATTGAGCGCAACAGCAAGACAGACACCCACAGCGATCGCCGCAAGCAGAGTGAGGCCGATAACGACCATGGCCTGCTGGCTGGAGGAGGTTGCCTGGGCCGACTGGCCTGCCGCAATCTTGCCGATCATGCTGCTGACGTCATCAGAAAGCGTGTTCAGGATATCCGTCTGGCGGGTGGCTGCCGACTTGGCTTCAACGATCCCCGCAAAGCCTTCCTGGAAGGCCGCAATGGCTTCTTCGGCCGCAGCGAGCTGACCTTTGATGGACGGAAATTCTTTCGTGCCGCCCGCCAGATTTTTCTCGGACGCGATAACCGTCTCGAGTTGCGCCAGAACTTCCGTTCCGTCGGTGATTTCGCTTGAAGACAGAAACTCGAGTGTTGATGCCTTTACGGTCAACGCGCCTGCATTGAGTGCGGCCGAGTTGCGGGAGATTGCGTCAATCTTCTGAAGGCGTTCCGTGGCAGTTGATGCCATGGTTTGAACTTTCTCGACCGCTGCCGTTGTCTTGCCGCGTATTTCGTTCGAAGCGACGGCCAGCGCCGTGATGGCATCCTTCACCTCAAGCTTGAGCGTGTAAACGGCCATGAAGTCAGTCGTCGACATCAGCTTTACGAGCTTTTCCGAAAGGTCTGTCGCCGCCGCAGACAACACGCCGAAGTCTTCTCCGGAAATGCCCTCGATCTTGGCATCCTTTAGCGCTGCTGCCTTGGGCGCGAGCTCTTCCGCTTTCGCCTTTGCGGCTTGCATTTTATCGCCTGTGAGAGACGTGCCGGCTTCATTGTAGAGGTTTTGGATAATCAGGGCGCCCTCTTCGAGAAGGGCGGCTGTCTTGCCGACCTTGCCTGCGTTCGCTTGCGTTTCGCTGGCGAGACGCGCTGCTTCGGACGCTTCACCACGAACTTTGGCCGCTTGGGCATCGATGGCCATCGCCACGGTGCCAAGTTCGGTGATCGCGTCGTTGACCTCGTTTTGGTAGGATTCGCGCTGACCCAGAACTGTCGTCAGATCAACAAAGGTGGTTTTCAAACCCTCGACGGCCTCAAGGGCCTCCGTCACACCTAGCTGAGCATCCGGGTCTCCATCGAGTGTGCCGTTAAGCTGCTCTAGATTCCCTGAGAGTTGATCAATGGAGGCGACTGTCGCTGTGGCGGCGGTCGGCTCGAGATTGTCCAGGTAGGCAGTCCGTTGCGCGGTCACATCCTGAAGTTGTGACATGACCTGCATCGCTTGATCGGCGCTCTGAAACCGGTTCGCGAGGCCGTTCACCGAGATTGCACCGACAGCACCCACGATCCCCGTTAGCAAGAGCACGGAACCAAATCCGCCCCCAAGCTTAAGTCCGATCCGAATGTTGTTGAAAATACTAAGTATTTTTGACATTGGAAGTTCCCACCCAGGTCTTTATGACCAATTATTCTGTCCCATCTGAGATCAGAATAGATTCTAAGTATAAATTCCGGGTAAATGAAAAACTTCTATATATCGGCGCTGATTTTCCTGATTTTGGACTTCTTGACCGGCTGGTTCCGGTCAAGAGGACCTAACGTTTCGGTCTTGTGATAGTATATCTTCCCAAAGGGAATGTAATCGCAGTCGTGAGAGTCAACCCATTGAATGTACGAGCTTTGTTTTCCTTCACCACCTGTATCAAACGTGCTGACCGCCGTTGATGTGGATCTCAGAGCCGGTGACATATGATGACGGATTGGTGCAGAGGAAGTGGATTGTATCGGCCACCTCATCCGGGCGGCCCAGCCGGCGCAGCGGAATATCGTCGATCATTTTTTCCGTACCCGGTGAAAGAATGGACGTGTCGATTTCGCCCGGCGCAATAGCGTTGACGCGGATGCCATGAGGTCCAAAGTCGGCCGCCATTTCCCGTGTCAGAGAAGACAGAGCGGCTTTGGAAGTCGCGTAGGCGGTGCCGGCAAATGGGTGGACTCTTGAGCCTGCGATGGAGGTCACATTCACGATGGAACCGCCCGCATTCTTGAGCTCGCTGAAGAGACCGCGGCCGAGCATGATTGGCGCAAAGAAATTGACCTGAAAGACATGGCGCCAGTTGTGCATCGGAGTGGTGATCGAGTCGAGCCGCTGCCCGTCGTCGCCCTTTGGGCTGATGCCGGCATTGTTGACGAGGGCATGCAACTTGGATCCGTGCGGCTCCAGCCGCTTGCGCATTTCCTGCACCGCATAGCCGAGGTTCTCCGGATCGGAAAGATCGACCTGAATATGATCCTCCGGACCCATCGGCCAAGGACACTTGTCGGAAAACGCATGGCGCGAACAGGTGATGACACGCCATCCAGCTGCCGAGAACCGCTTGACGGTCGCATGGCCGATGCCGCGGCTGGCGCCTGTCAAGACAATCGTGCGTCTTTCATCAATCGAGTTCTCGTCGGTCATCCAGATTGCCTTGATCTCATATTTTCGTATTGCTACGGGAAAGTTGACTTTTTGGGTTCACTTTAGTTTAAGCGCAGGAACCCATCTATGACAGAATAGATCGAAAAAACGAAACGTTGTGGGTCCCGGGATGATCATCTGTTCGTGTAATGTGTTGTCAGACAAGCAGCTCCGCAAGGCGGCAGAAGAAATGCGTGCGGATCCAAACGGAAAAGTTCCCACCCCCGGCGCCGTGTTTCGTCATCTGGGGTGTCGTCCAAGGTGTGGCAGCTGTTTTCCCTCGGTCATTGACTTGATCCACGAAAAGGGATCAGAAGAGACGGCAGCCGCCAGTGACGGCTATAGCCGGCTCAAGACGGCCACAGGCAGATAACCAGCAGGGAGAACGCTCGATGAAGGGCAACACGCAGGTCATCGAGTATCTCAACAAGGCCTTGCGTCACGAGTTGACTGCGGTCAACCAGTACTGGCTGCACTCTCGCCTTCTTCGGAACTGGGGTTTCACCAAACTCGCCAACAAAGAGGCCGAGGAGACGCTGGAAGAGCGCGGTCACGCGGACCAGATCATTGAACGGATCTTGTTTTTGGAAGGCTATCCAAATCTCCAGGTACTCGACCCAATGCGCATCGGGACAACCTTGAAGGACTGCCTGGAAGGCGATCTTGCGGGCGAATATGCCGCACGGGCTCTGTATCACGAGGCACGCATGGTGTGCCACGAGGCAGAAGATTACGTGTCCATGAAACTCTTCGAAGCGCTGCTGGGAGATGAGGAGGGGCACATCGACTTTCTGGAGACCCAGCTCGAGCTGATCGAGCGCATTGGCATCGACCGTTACGGGTTGCTTCAGTCTACGTCTGCCGACGTCAGTACCTAAGTCAGGCCATTTGCGAGAGCGCCACTGGCTCTGTTCATCAAAGCTCTACCAGATCACCGCCAGCTGCATCTGCGTCTTCCTTGTCGTGAGTGACCAGCAAGACGGGCAGACCCCGTTCCCGCGCGAGTCTGAAAACGAGATCGCGCAGATCGGCGCGGCGAGACTGGTCCAGGCTTGAGAACGGCTCGTCCAGAAGCAAGGCTTCGGGTTCCGCCAGCAGCAGCCTCATCAGAGCTATTCGCGTTTGCTGGCCGCCCGACAACGTTGCGGGATCGCGATCTGCAAAATCGTCCATGCCGATATCGCAAAGAGAAGCCTCTACTGCAGTCGCTCTTTCGTGTTTGGTCATGCCGCCATTTGGCAGGCCGAAAAGAAGATTGTCGCGAACGGACATATGTGGAAACAGCAGAGGTGACTGAAACATAAAACCGACATGCCTGTCCTGGGGGGAGAGGGTGGTTATGTCGCGGTTGTTCAGAATGAGCCTGCCGGTCGCCTCGAAGGGCGGTCGCAGAAAACCACCCACATATTCAAGAAGCGTCGATTTGCCCGCCCCGCTGTCGCCCATCACTGTCAGGACGTCCCCCGGTGCAACGGTCTTGGACAAACTGAGCAGAGTACGGCCGCCGAGCGATATCTTCACATCTTTGAGCATGAGCCCAAGGGTCATCTGATCACTTTCATGGCGGCTCGGTTCCGAAACAGCAGGGCCGGGATAGCGGCGGCTACGCTAAATCCGATCAGAGGTACCAGTAACTGCAATGTCCCATAGAGGGCAATCAGGGGCCGGTTGCCACCGCTCGAAAGGGCGAGACTTTCGGTGGTGATGGTCACGACACGGCCGGCTCCGATCATCAGCGTCGGAAGATATTGACCGACGGAAACGGCCAGACCGACTGCAAGAGCAACAAGCAAGGGGCGAAGCAGCAGAGGTAGCCGAACCATCAGGAAAATGCGGTTTGCAGAGGACCCAAGACTGGAAGCGATCTTGGCGAAGCGCGGGTCGAGTTCGTTCCATGGGTCTTTCAGGGAAAGATAGACGTAGGGCAGTACAAAGATGAGATGGCCGAGGCCAACGGCGAACATGGTTCCGTCCAGATGAAGTCTGGCGAAAAGCACCTGCAAGCCGAAAAGGAATGACACTTGCGGAACAAGCAGGGGCAGAAAGACGAAACCATCGAAAGCCGCTTTTTCAGCGCTCGAAACGCCACGTGCCCGCGTTTTGGCCTCAAGGTGCCAGAGAACGAGTATACCGGCGATCAGCGACGCTGGAATGCCGATGGCCAGGGTTGTGAGCAAAGGCGCACCTGCGACCTCTCCCAGTCCAGTCCAGAGTTTCGCGGTGAGGGCAGCGGGTAAACTGTCCGGGAACCACCAGCTTTTCGTGACCGACCAAATCGGCAGCAATAAAATGCCGGCGACCATGCCGCCGACGACGATCGACATACCCGCAAGGACTGAAAGGTTGAACGGTCTATCGCGTCGGTGTCTCTTGCCAGAGGCGCTGTGCCCAAGTCTTCTGGCAATTCGCTCGAGCAAAAACCAGATCAACAAAGCAAGTCCAGACAGGGCAAGTTGCAAGAGGGCCGCCGCGGAGGCCTGAAAGCGGATCGCTGGATCCGGGTCCGCCATCCAGCCCATAATCCGTGGGGCAAGAGGAGCCGGTGTCGTGGGCCCCAGAATCTGTGCCATGTCGACAACGGAAGTCGAGTAGACAAGCACCGCCAAGACGGGCAGGCGGATACGGCTGTAGACCTCTGGCAGACATGCCTTCAGGAAACCGGCCGTTCGGCCATATCCAAGTGTGGCCGTCACCTTCATCTTCCGAAAGCTATCTGTCTGCGGCAGCACTGCGAGTGTCATCAGGAACAGGAACGGCACTTCCTTCATGATGAGGCCGAGGGTCATGGCCACGCCAAAGGGGTCGTTGAGAATGAGCAGGTCTGGCGGTCGATCAAAGCCGGTTGCCCATGGCGACAGCAGACGCACAAGGAAGCCGCTCGGCGCGATCAGGAACGCGAGGCCAAAGGCGGCGGCTGCATGCGGCACGGCAAGGAGCGGGGATAATAGGCGCCGCACGAGCTTGAATGCTGGCGTGCCCATCCAGCCCGCAACAAAGAGCATGGTAATGGCGAGTGAAAGCACTGTCGCCGCGAGCCCGGTGCCGAGGCTCAGGCCGATGGAACGGAATATGCCGGGAGTCGCGAAAAGGTCCCTCAAGGGCCTAAGAGACAGTTCCTGCCCGCCAAGTGCCGGCAGGTAGCCGAAGGCGGGGAGGAGCGTCCCTGCAAGGCCGGCCAAGAGTGGCCCGACGAGCAGTAGGACCACCAACGCAGTCGGCAGGCGGCTCATCATCAATCTGTCCCGCCGAGGTCATACCAGGCCGTCAAAGGCTCACGAACCACCGTAGCGCGCAGCCCAGGCTTTTTCCAAAGCTGCCACCCAGCTCGGGTGGGGTTCAGGAAGTGTCGCGCCGAGGTCATCAGGTCTCAGTGTTGCAGGACCAAGGTCGATTGCTGCAAAGGTTGCCTTGTCGGCATCAGGCAGCTTTGCCACATCAAGAACCGTGGGGTCGCCCCAAACTGCAGGGTTCTGCTTGCGCGCCTGGGCCTCCGGTGAAAGCAGGAAGTTGGCCAGAGCCATCGCACCTTCTTTGGCGGAGCTGTTGAAGGGGATCGCTACAAAGTGGGTGTTGCCAATGGTGCCGCCGTCAAAAACGAAACTGCGTGCGCTTGCTGGCAGCTCATCATTCGCGATCGCGCTGGATGCATCCCCCGGATTGAAGGTGATCGCAACGTCGAGTTCTCCATCGGCCAGCAGCTGACGCATCTGGGCCGCATTTTGCGGAAAGGCCTGTGCCTTGCGCCACATGTTTGGGTGCAGTTCGTCGAGATAGGCAAAGAGTGGTGCGACGTCCTTGTCAAAGCGATCGGCAACCACGGGCTTTGAGAGCTTTGCCGGGTCGTCGATTGTCGAAATCAGGACCTGCTTGAGAAATGTCGAGCCGTGAAAGTTGGGCGGCTGAGGATAGCTGATCCGGCCGGGGTTTTCGGCAGCATGAGCGGCAAGGGCCGCGAGGCTCCTGGGCGGCTTGGGAAGCCGGGCCTGGTCATGTATGAACACCAGCTTGGCCATGCCCCACGGGCTTTCCTGGCCATCTGTCGCTACTGTGAAATCCGAGAGCACGGTCGGCTTGCCGATGACATCCACATATGTCCAGTTCGGCAAGGATTGGGCCCATCCTGGAGCTGCGAGCAGCTGCTGGGCCTTGAGGGTGCGAAAGTTCTCGCCGTTGATCCAGACCAGGTCAACACTTCCGACTGTCTCACGTCCCGCCGTTTTTTCGGCGATGATCTGGGTTACGACGCCTGCCGTATCGGCCACCTTCACATGGTTGACCGTCACGTCATGGCGTTTTTCGAGTTCCGAAGCCGCCCATGCGATGTAATCGTTGATGCGCGGCTCACCGCCCCAGGCGTGAAAGTAGACGGTTTGTCCTTTCGCTGCCTCCAGGGTCTCAGCCC
Source organism: Roseibium polysiphoniae (assembly GCF_014842925.1). Lineage (GTDB taxonomy): Bacteria > Pseudomonadota > Alphaproteobacteria > Rhizobiales > Stappiaceae > Roseibium > Roseibium polysiphoniae. The sequence goes on along the minus strand of NZ_JACYXJ010000007.1, from coordinate 123,569 downwards.
AGTCATCATCCGCGGCTGCGGCAGGCAAAGCCAGGGCGCCGGCGAAGGCGGTGGCGAAAAGCAACTTTCCCAGATGAGTGTGAAGATCTTTGATGCGCATCGCTTGCCCCTTCAACTTGTTGCCTTTCTCTGACGTGCCTGGGTGTTACCGGTCAAGACAATGCTTTGTGAAGCTCGGTGATCGCAAGCTCAGACAGGCAGGACGTGCGTGTCCTTGATTTCCTCCATGACGGCGTAGGTGTGAGTTTCACGAACACCGGGCAGGGTCAGGATGACATCAGACAGAAACCGGCGATAGGCCTCCATGTCGAGAACCCTGCTCTTCACAAGGTAATCAAATCCACCCGCCACCATGTGGCATTCGAGAATGTCTGGCGACCGTTCCACGGCGTATTTGAAGGCGTCGAAGATCTCGGGAGATGTGCGGTCGAGTTTTATTTCGACAAAGACGAGAAGCCCACGCCCGACCTTCGACGGAGCGAGCTTGGCTGCAAAGCTTTCGATGAAGCCGTCTCGGATCAGACGTTTGGTTCGCTCAGCGGTCGCGGTGGCCGACATACTGATGCGCTCGGACAGTTCCGTGTTGGTGACCCGGGAGTCCTTTTGAAGTTCTGACAGGATTTTCCGATCAGTTCGATCCAGATCCGTGAAATTCACCACCAAAGCCTCAGTTCTATAAAAATTTCTCCAAATATAGGGCAAAAATCAGAGGATATAAATTCAAAATATAACACAAACTGAGAAATCAACGTTGTCGCGCGGGCGTTCGGCTGCCGCCGCTAGGGAGTTCTTGTCATGAGTGCTGATATGGCTGTTTTCCAGGAAGGCATGGATCAACTCGGCGTCGAGCCATTTCGCGCTGCCTACGCGCCCGATGACCAACCATTGGTGCGCCGCCTTCTCGCAGAGACAGCGCTGGCTCCGGAGATCGAGGCAAAAATCAATGCGCGCGCCGAGGGCTATATCAACGACATGCGGTCGACGGCAGTTGGCCTCGGCGGCGTCGAGGACTTCATGCGGGAATTCGGCCTGACGACTAGAGAAGGCCTGGCGATGATGGTTCTCGCCGAGGCACTTCTGCGCGTACCCGACGCAGCGACTGCGGATCGCTTGATTGAAGACAAGCTGGCAGCGGCTCGTTTCGATGACCCAAGCGGACCAAAATCGGATACCTGGCTTGTGTCTGCGTCATCCTGGGCGCTGGGCGTTACCTCCCGTCTTCTGCATCCCGGCGATACGCCGCAGAGCATCCTTGGCTCACTGGTCAAGCGAATGGGCATGCCGGCGGTTCGCACGGCAACCAAGAAGGCGATGAGATTGCTCGGCCACCAATTTGTGCTTGGCGAAACCATCGCTCGCGCTCTCGACCGCGCAAAGACACAGGAAGCCAAGGGCTATCGCTACTCCTACGACATGCTGGGCGAAGGAGCCCGGACGGCAAGGGACGCGGAGCGCTATTTCAAGTCTTACGCGGATGCGATTGACGCTATTGGTAAGGCGGCCGGCTTGGAGAAACTGCCGAACCGGCCCGGCATCTCGGTCAAGCTCTCGGCGCTTCACCCAAGGTATGAAGCGGTCAACGGTGAGCGGGTTCGAGACGAGGTGGTGCCTCGCCTGATCAAGTTGGCCGAGATGGCGCGGTCGTACGATCTTAATTTCACCGTCGATGCGGAAGAGGCAGATCGTCTTGAACTGTCGCTGGATATCATCGCAGCCGTGCTGGCGGATCCGGTCACAAAAGGCTGGGATGGTTTCGGCCTTGCTGTCCAAGCTTATCAAAAGCGTGGCTGTGAGGTGATTGATTGGCTGATCGCCGCTGCGCGTCATCACGATCGGCGTTTGATGGTGCGGCTCGTGAAGGGCGCATACTGGGATACAGAGATCAAACATGCTCAGGAGCAGGGCGCGGCCGGCTACCCTGTCTTTACTCGCAAGGCGGCCACGGATCTGTCCTATCTTGCCTGCGCCAAACGCATGCTTGCCGCTAGGGATGTTCTTTACCCGCAGTTCGCCACACACAATGCACTGACCGTCGCCCAGATCGCGGAGATCGCAGGCAACAACGAAGGCTACGAATTCCAACGCCTTCATGGCATGGGAGAAAGTCTCTACAAGTCTGTGTGCGAACGCGACGGCTATGCTTGTAGAATTTACGCTCCCGTCGGCGGCCACAAGGATCTGTTGGCCTACCTGGTGCGCAGGCTCCTCGAGAACGGCGCCAATTCCTCATTCGTGACAATCGTGGGGGACAGCTCCGTACCCGTTGAGGCCCTGCTTCGCCCGGCGTCAGAGATTCTGGAGGCGGGCAAACATGCCTCCAACAGATCTATCCCACTGCCTTCAGATCTCTATGGCTCCAGCCGTCAGAACTCCGATGGTATCGAATTCGGGTGCGCTGCCGAGCGTCATGAGCTGGTCGATGGCATGGCTAAGACCGTTGCTCCGACCACGGATGCAAAGCCGCTTGTTGGGGACCGGGATGTCTCAGGTAAGGCGGAACAGGTGCTTTCGCCCGCCGACGGACAGACTGTTGTCGGAACCGTCGTCAATGCAACCAGTGAGCTTGCAAAAACGGCTATGGATGTCGCAAGCCAGGGGTTCGAAACCTGGTCTCGTCGACCTGTTGAAGAGCGGGCTGAAGCACTTTCGAAAATGGCCGATCTGCTGGAGCAGAACAGAGATCGGTTGATGGCCTTGCTGAGCCTGGAGGCAGGCAAGACACTGCCCGACGGCATCGCCGAGATTCGCGAAGCGGTGGACTTTTGCCGGTATTATGCGGATCAGGCGAACGCACTGTTCGGCGAAGGCATGCTCATGCCGGGACCAACGGGTGAGGAAAACAGGTATCGATTGCGGGGCCGCGGAGTTTTTGTTTGTATTTCGCCTTGGAATTTCCCGTTGGCCATCTTCCTCGGGCAAGTAAGCGCGGCGCTCGTCGCAGGCAATGCGGTTGTGGCCAAAGCGGCGGAGCAGACCCCGCTGATAGCCTATGAAGCGGTTCGCCTTTTCCACGAAGCCGGTGTCCCGATGGATGTCTTGTGCTTCCTGCCGGGCGATGGTGCTGTCGGAGCGGCTCTGACTTCGGATCCGCGGGTCGCAGGCGTCGCCTTTACCGGGTCCACCGAAACCGCTTGGGCCATCAATCGCTCGCTCGCAGAAAAGCGGGGGCCGATTGTGCCCTTGATTGCCGAAACCGGCGGCATCAATGCGATGCTCGTTGACGCCACGGCGCTGCTGGAACAGGTCTGCGATGACGTCATGATGTCGGCTTTCAGATCGGCTGGACAGCGCTGCTCGGCTCTTCGCTTACTGTTTGCGCAGGCTGATGTCGCTGACGATCTGCTCCAAATGCTCGAAGGCGCTGCTGATGAGCTTGCCTTGGGAGATCCAAGGTCGCCCGCCACGGACATTGGTCCGGTGATTGATGTAGAGGCGCGGGACGGCATTCTGGCGCATGTTGAATACATGCAGGATACGCAGACACTTCGATATCAGGGCAAAACCCCGCAAGGCGCTCTCTCGGACGGCTCTTGGGTCGCTCCGCACATCGTCGAACTTGATCGAGCAGAAGCACTGACCAAGGAGGTGTTCGGCCCCGTTCTGCATGTGGTTCGCTATCAGGCCAAGGACATCGACAAGGTGCTGGAGACGATCGCTGCCAGCGGTTATGGCCTGACCCTCGGCGTTCACAGCCGAATAGATGCCACGGTCAAAAAGGTTGTCGATAGGCTGTCCGTGGGCAATGTCTACATCAACCGCAACACGATTGGCGCTGTTGTCGGCACTCAACCTTTTGGCGGGTCTGGTCTCTCTGGTACCGGTCCAAAGGCGGGCGGCCCCGCTTACCTTCAACGCTTTGCCCTGGAGCAGGTTGTCTCGATCAACACAGCCGCGGCCGGCGGAAACGCCAGCCTTGTTGCAGCTTCCGACGATTGAGGTGCTATCCCGTCTGCTAGTGTCAGCAGACGGCTTGGCGGCGCTGTTGTAGCTTAGCCTCGGGAATGGCCGTCGAAAGGGTTGGTCGAGTCTGCGGCAACGAGGAGCCTTGCGTCGCTTGGCAACCGGTCCTCGGAGAGCCCGCCGTCCTTGAGCACGTGCTTGCCGGCCTGGATGAAGTCCTGGAGCGTTCCGCTGAACGGCGTATAGGCCTTGTGCTCTAGCCAATGTGCATAGGTGCCAGTGTCGTCGTCGGCGCGAGCGTGGAGAGCATCTTCGAGGTCGTCCCGGAAAACTTTCATGTCACTTGGAAGAACGCCGAGCGCATTCTGCTCGATCTGTCCGCTTTCGAAAGTTAGTTGCACAAGGGGAGACAAGGACGTCAGCCCAAGGTCCGCGATTGCGGTCATCCACGCAATCCAAAGCAGATTATCCGGCTCCGGGGCGACGGTTGTTGGAAACTGCCTCAGCTTTTCTGCGGCGACGTCCAACGGCAGGTGTCCGTCAAGGACGTTAAAGGTCCAGCAACGCAGAAAGGCTTCGCGAACCAGCCAATCCGTTCTCGGTGAGGCGACAATGTCCCAGCAGGCATCTGCCTGGTCGGCTCCGAGAGCCATCAGCGCACGAGGAATGGTGTCACCGACGGAGTCGTGTACAAGTGCTGCTGCTTTTTGGCTGTCGCTGCAAAGGATCGCGCTAAGGGGTTTGAAGGCTTCTTCTATCCTGAGCGCGGCGAGCAGATGAATGCCAAAGAACAATGCATCGTGTTCCTCGGCGCTCACCGGCAGTCCCCGGGTTTCGCGTTCGAGCAACAGAAGAAAAGTCGGCACGCAGGCGGCAGGTGTTTCGAGGCAAAACGAAAGCGTTGGCCATGGTAGGTCGTCGCGTTCTGCCAGCCCTGCAACAATGTCCTGTCGGTTCATGTCACGATCCTCACATCGCAGTGTAGCATACGCAACCTTCAACCAGGATCGTCTACGTTTTTTTCCTGGGTTTCACCCGGCTCGTCGCCTCCGCGTTCAGCGGGTCATCCGGCCACGGGTGCTTTGGATAGCGCCCCTTCATCTCTGCCTTTACGTCGGCCCAGGACCCCGCCCAGAACCCGGGCAGGTCACGTGTCACCTGGATGGGGCGATGAGCCGGAGAAAGCAGTGCCAGCGTCAACGGGATTTTGCCGCCGCACACGTAGGGATGCACGGATTGTCCGAAAAGTTCCTGGACACGGATCGAGATGCTTGGACCGCTTTCCGCACCATAGTCGATGGGCGCCCTGGTGCCGGTCGGCGCGATGAAATGTGTGGGCGCGAGCCGATCCAGCTTGGCCTGTACATCATGAGGAAGCAGGCTGCTGAGGGCATCACCCAGACACGCAGCGTCGATATCGTCGATTGACCTCAGGCCTGCTAGGAAAGGCCCAAGCCAGTCCTTCAGGCTTCTTGTGAGGCTTTCGTCGGAAAGATCGGGCAGATCGGCTTGCCCGTTTTGGCGAAGGTAACTGATGCGGCCGCGAAGGCGCAGTTGCTCCTTGCTCCAGGACAACCTTGCCGAACCCCGTTTTCCGAGTTCCTCAACCATTGCCTCTTCAACAGCGGCAGGGTCTGGCGAAGAGATCTGTCGCGATTCCAGTTCTACCGCGCCAAAACGACGAATACGCCGCGCGCTGATGCTCCCGCCCTTTTCAAGGCGAACCTTGTCTTCTTCCACGATGTCGTGTCCGAAGTGGTGCTCGATTTCACTCTTGGTGATGGGAGCGCAGGTCATGATTCTACCGTTGGCTGCACGTCCTTGAATGTCTGCGACGACCAAGAAAGGCGCTACAGCCAGTGCGTGTTCTTCCGGTAACGCCGCGCCCCGGCCATTTGAAAGGCGAAATCGTCCACGAGGCCCACGCGCATCGGCAATCCTGTCGGGATACGCAAGAGCAAGCAACCAGCCAGCGTCTTCAAGGTCTATGGACCCGCTATCCTTCCGTCTGCCCTCGCTCTTGTTGAGCAGCGCGAGCCAACGCTCTGCCATGGAACGGGAAGCCTGGGCTCGTTTTGAACTTGTATCGCGCAGTTGCCGCAGCTGTTCGCGCAGATCCGGATCTCGGCCACCAAGTCCTGGCTCTGAAAGCAGCACCGCGAGATAAGCGGCGGTGCGCCCTGCTCCCTCGCGTTGTCCTTCATTCAGCATATGGGCAAGGCGAGGGGAGAGTGGCAGTCTGCCGAGAGCCTTGCCTTGAGAGGTCAGCTGCTGATTGGCGTCGAGAGCGCCAAGCGAGCGCAGAAGAGACAGCGCTTCTGCCCACGCCCCCGCGGGCGGCGGGTCGAGAAACGCCAGCTGACTTGGATCCAGCGTACCCCAGGATGCCAGGTCCAGCGCCAGAGCGGAGAGGTCTGTCTCGAGAATTTCGGGCGTTTCATGAGCAACGAGAGCAGCTGTCTGGGCTTCATCCCAAAGGCGGTAGCAAACACCAGGCTCGGTTCGGCCCGCTCGCCCTCGCCGTTGATCTGCTGTGGCGAGCGAAACCCGAACCGTCTCAAGCCGGTTCAACCCGGTTTGAGGTTCGTATTTTGGAACTCTGGAAAGTCCGCTGTCGATGACCACTCGCACGCCTTCAATTGTCAGCGATGTCTGGGCGATGGCGGTCGCCAGGACGATTTTCCTTGTGCCAGGCTCGGCAGGGCGAATTGCAAGATCCTGGGCTCTGCCGTCCAATGCACCATAGAGCGGAGCGAGCACGCAGTTTTGTGGGAGGGTGTCGGCGAGCAGATCGGCAGTTCGCTTGATCTCAGCCTGCCCCGGAAGAAACACCAGAACCGATCCACTCTCCTCATCAAGTGCCTTGCGAACAGCTTTTGCGATTTGAGGCTCCAGCCGATCTTGCGTTCGTCGGCCGAGGTAATGCGTCTGAACGGGAAAGCTGCGCCCCTTGCTTTCGATAACCTCGCACTCGCCCATCAGGCGGGAGACGGTTGCGGCATCGATCGTGGAGGACATCGGTAAGAGCCGTAGATCTTCGCGAAGCGCTCCCTGGACGTCCAGCGCCAGGGCGAGGCCAAGATCGCCGTCCAGAGATCTTTCATGAAATTCATCGAACAAGACGGCTGCGATCCCGGCAAGTTCGGGATCATCAAGGATCATGCGGGTGAAAATGCCCTCGGTGATGACCTCGATCCGCGTTTTCGGGCCGACCCTCGTGTCCATGCGAACGCGGTATCCTACGCGTTCACCGACGGCTTCCCCCAGTTCCGAGGCCATGCGTTGGGCTGCGGCACGCGCGGCAAGGCGTCTGGGCTCAAGCACAAGAATGCGCCTGTCCCCACGCCAAGGCGCGTCGAGCAGAGCAAGCGGCACACGCGTGGTCTTGCCGGCGCCAGGATCTGCAACCAGAACGGCGTTCGACGTCTCTTCAAGAGTGGATGTCAGCTTGCCAAGAACGGCATCGATCGGAAGTGGCGTTGAAGAGGCGCTCGTGGACATGAGGCCTAGCCGGTGGCGTTCGACACGACTGTCTCGCGGCTCCAGCGGCGCCCTTTAAGTTCGACGACGAAGCGGTCGGGAGATCGTGCGAAGGCCACAAGGCCTTCGAGTGCCGGATTGCCATGACGAACAATATAGGTGGGTATGGCGCTCATTAGTGATTGATGCGGGGCCTTCGCCTCAAACGAGCGACGGAATTGACCATCGGTCAGAAAGCGATCGATCCGTGGTGTCACACCACCAGTCAGGTAGACGCCGCCGCGCGCGAGAAGCGAGAGTGCGAAATCCCCGGCAACACGACCCAGCGCGCGCGCAAAGGTCTCGAGTGTCTTTGTTGCGACCGCGTCGTTCGCCTCTGCCGCTTGAGTGATATCGGCTGCGGTCTCGAAAGATCGCTCCAAATTCATTGAGAGGCTTACACCACGGGCAAGTCGCGGCAGGCCTGAGCCACTGAGGATCTGTTCCGCGCCAAGCCGTCCGCCAACACGTTCAATCTTTTCGAAAATCGGAAAGTCTTCTTCCGTGACCGGGCCGATCTCGACATGACCTCCTTCGCCGGGAACCGGGATCCAGGTGTCCGCGGCATGGATCATCGCAGCGGCACCAAGGCCGGTTCCTGGCCCAAGGACAAACTTGGTCGATGCCGGGCGAGGGGCGCCCCGTCCAACCTGCTCGATGTCCGAACCCTCAAGATTTGGCAACGCAAGCGCCTGCGCTTCGAAGTCGTTGACGATAATGACATCGTCGAGGGACAGGTCTTCGATCAGCTTCAGGGGTTCGATGACCCAGTCGGCATTTGTCAATGGGATCTTGTTGCCCGTTACTGGACCTGCCACGGCAATGATGGCTGTGCGCGGTTGCGCGCCGCTCGCCTTGTCGAGAGTTGCCCGTATGGCGCCGGAAATATCCGAATGATCGGCCGTTGCAGTCGGCACGCAGAATTCAGTCTCTGTGTCAGGTCCATGCACCAGAGCAAAACGCGCATTCGTGCCGCCAATGTCCGCGACAAGAATTGGATAGGCGAAGGTGGCAAGGAACTGATTGGGAAGACTCATATGGCCGATACGCTGATTTCAGGTGTTGTAGAGGTTGTTTTTAAACCGGTTAAACGTGCAGAGCGAAGAAGAATTTCAGCCGTTGCCAAATTCAGCGCCATCGGGAGGTCGTAAACCAGAGCCAATCGCATCAGTGCCTTGACGTCCACGTCGTGCGGCATCGGGCTCAGGGGATCGACGAAAAAGATCAGGCCGTTCAGTCGCCCCTCGGCGATGAGGGCGCCAATCTGCTGGTCGCCGCCGAGCGGGCCGCTCTTCAGGCGGGTAATATTCAGACGGCTACAGCCTTCCTCGATCCGTCCGCCAGTCGTGCCGGTCGCGACCAAAGTGAAGGGCAGCAGCTTCTCTTCATTTCTGACTGCGAAGTCGACCATAGCGTCTTTCTTCGCGTCGTGGGCGACAAGGGCAAGCATAGGCCGGGTGTTCATGCGTCATCCTCTGCAACTGATTTGGCAAGCCAAGACAGATGTACAGGGATTTCCCGGCAGGGGTAAAGGATAAGGCGAAAAGATCCCACGTGGAGCGGCGGATAAGGTCGCCCCCGGCGTATATTCTAGAAAGTTTCTATGGCTCGGAGCGTTTGCCCCGAGCGCATCATCTAGTCAAACATTGAACAGCGAACCGGCTTGCGCGCAGAGACTTTACGCACGAGCGGTTCTTCAAAACTGAGGCCGGCAATCTCCATGACGAGTTTCATCCGGATTGCATCCTCAAAGCCTTCCTTCGATCTGACGGGGATTGCAAAAGACCCGGGCCCGCCTATGACACAGTCTTCATAGTAGTGATCGAGATTCAGCATTGCCTGCCAGGAATTGGCATTGGCTTTCATCATCAAGGGAAGGCCATTGATCGTCACGCCTGATGAAAGCAACTTGTCACGTATCTGGGTGACGGAGCCGCCCTGATTGTTCGGACCATCGCCGGAGATGTCGATGACGCGCCGAAGGCCATTGTACTTGTTCGCCTGCACGAGCTCGACTGACTTGGAAAGCGCCGAGGCGATAGACGTTCGCTGAACCTGCCGTAGCGGGGCCTCAGCGATATGGGATGCGAAGGCAGAGGCAGACGCCTTGTCCTGTATGACCATCCATTCGGCGACCATGAAGTGTTCGTCAACGCCGCCCCACTCCATGTAGGCAACGGCAATACGTCCTATTGGACCGTATTTGACGGCTTCCAGTACCTCATCAGATGTTAGGGCTGCAACATAGCCTGCCCTTTGGACTTCCTGTTCTTCCGTGTCCATTGACTGCGAAATGTCGACCGCAAGGACGAGCTCGACGTCGACTTCATTGGCAGGATCATAGTTGAAGGTATAGCCGTATTTGACCGGCATGGTGAAATCGCGGGCATGGGATGGGACTGTAAATATGCCTGAGACAAGGCCGGCAAGCAGGGACGCACCGGCAACGCAAACCGTTTTCTTGTATGTGTCGAGACGCATGACTTGTGCTCCTATTCTGACCCGAAGGTTGATTAGTCACGTCTCCCCCTTTTCTATTAGAGGCCGAATTTCTTAGCGCTTCGTTCCTCGTGAAAATCGCGGATTATCTGGAACCTTCCTTAGCTGTCAAAACTACGTTGCTTGATAGTCAACCTATGAATACTGCTTGATTTCGCTTAACTGGCAAAGCGAAAAAGCGCACGTAGTGCATATATTCCACAGGAAGAGTGGTGAGAGGTCGAGAATCAGTCGAGCGAGAGGGCTTTTGATCGCGGAAAGGGCGCAATTCGCGCGGCGCCTGCACTTATCTTAGGCGCTCAGCCTGCGGCGTAAGCAGCCTTGCTCTAAACTTCGAAAAGGATTGCGAATCTGGGACTTTTTACCGGCAAGACGCTTGACGGCATGGGGCTGCCCGGGCAAACATCCGAATAAATTCTCAGTCGGTGAAGATTTTTTCGGGCCACGAGAGTTGAGGGCAGGGCTGCGGGAGCCTTCTTCTCGGTTGTTCTGACATCGTATTTGCTACGGCAACTGCGAACAAGGCCTCAGATCTGATGAGGCTCTTAGTAGAGGTGGTGACACGCCCATGCAGGCGCGCGACGACGATTGGACGAATTATCTTGCGATCAGAGCCGCATGGCTGTCCTTCGTCGGTGGGCGAACGCAAGGCGAGATCGCGTCTCAACTTGGCATCTCGCCAGCGAAGGTGCATCGCCTGATCGCTCACGCCCAAAAGGCCGGATACGTCAAGTTTCACGTTGAAGGACGGCCGCTCGAGTGTCTGGAGCTTGAAGAACTTCTCGCAGATCAGTTCAACCTGAGGACCTGTATCATTGCGCCGGATCTAGGTGCGGGGGATCAGGAGAGCGCAATTCGCGCAGTGGCATCCGCAGGGGCTCATGTTCTTGCTGGAATTCTGGGCTCACCAGACGTCAAGAAAGTCGGCGTGGGCATGGGTCGCACGCTCAAGGCCGCCGTTGAGGAAATGCCGCGGCTTGCGCGGCCGGACCTCGCGGTTATGTCGATCTGCGGATCTCTGACGCGCACGCTTGCTGCCAATCCCTATGATGTCGTGCAATTGCTTCAGGACCGGACCGGCGGCGAGGGCTACTACCTGCCGGTGCCTTATTTCGCGGAAACGCTCGAGGAAAAGGAGATGTTCCTTGGGCAGCGCAGTGTTCAGGATCTGCTCGGTCGGGCGCGCAAGGCTGACGTGTTTGTTGTCGGCATCGGCTCCGTTGAAGAAGAAGGGCATCTCATCCAAAGAGGGATGATCACGGCCCAGGAGCAGGAAGAACTGGACCAGAGTGGCGCAGCGAGCGACCTCATGGGCAGGTTCTTGACACTGGACGGCGAAGTTGCGCCAGTCCGCATAGGAGATTGTGCTGTCGGCCTTCATTTCAATGAAGTCAAAGGCAGTCGACTTATTGCACTGGTGGGCGGTGAGACCAAGGTCGATGCGACCCTTGCTGCACTGCGCGCCGGTGTCATTACCGACCTGATTGCAGATGAAACCCTTGCGAGGGCTTTGCGTGATCGGATCGGATTAAAGCTGGCGCAATCCGCCTAAAGCGGATGCGTCAAGAGGGGAAGTAATGAGGAACCGCCCCGCTGGGCGGCTCAAAGTGTCGGAGGACATACAAGTGAAGAAGCTCCTGACGATTAGCGTGGCTCTTGCAGGCGTCGCGTTTTCGACGGCCGCTATGGCCGCAGACATCAAGCCCGCAGTCCTTTACGATCTTGGCGGAAAGTTCGACAAGTCGTTCAACGAGGCTGCCTACACCGGTGCCGAAAAGTTCACTGCGGACACCGGCGTCGCCTACCGCGATTTCGAAATTCAGAACGACAGCCAGCGTGAACAGGCGCTGCGCAATTTCGCCAAGCGCGGTCAGAGCCCGATTGTGGCGATTGGCTTCTCTCAGGCCAACGCTGTTGAGAAGGTCGCCAAGGAATTTCCGGACACTCAGTTCGCAATCGTCGACATGGTCGTCGACCTACCGAACGTTCGCTCGATCGTCTTCAAGGAACACGAAGGCTCCTACATCGTAGGCATGCTTGCCGCGATGGCCTCTGAAACCGGCAAGGTTGGTTTCATCGGCGGGATGGACATTCCGCTGATCCGTAAATTCGCCTGCGGCTACAAGCAGGGCGCATTGGCCGTCAACGCGGATGCGGAAGTCTTTGAGAACATGACGGGCACGACCGGCGCAGCCTGGAACGATCCGGTGAAGGGCGGCGAATTGGCCAAGTCCCAGTTCGACCGTGGTGCCGACGTTGTTTATCACGCAGCCGGCGGCACGGGCATTGGTGTGCTTCAGGCAGCTGCGGATGCTGGCAAGCTCGGCATCGGCGTCGACAGCAACCAGAATGCTCTGCATCCCGGATCTGTCCTGTCATCCATGCTCAAGCGCGTTGACGTTGCCGTCTACAGCGCATTCGAAGATGCCAAGAACGATGCCTGGACATCGGGCTTTTCCGTTCTCGGTCTCGCCGAAGGTGGCGTTGATTGGGCGCTCGACGAAAACAACGAGAAGCTGATCACCCCGGAAATGAAAGCCGCTGTCGACAAGGCGCGCGCCGGCATCGTCTCCGGAACGATCACGGTTCACGACTACATGGCCGATCAGAACTGCCCGTTCTAAGGCCTTTGATCTCCCCGCATCGGTCGCAATGGCTGGTGCGGGGATTTTGATTTTGCGTTGGGTGCTGACGGTCCGGCGTACTCAAGATTGCTGTTGCCCGGAAAGGGCCGACAGCTGAAGAGCATGTGATCTGAAAACATGACACAACGGGACCCGGTTTCCTGGACGAGGGCTGAGACATGACGCCGGCAATCGAACTTCGGAAGATCAACAAGAGCTTCGGCCCTGTCCACGCCAACAAGGAAATTGACCTTGTCGTGGAAAAGGGGTCGATCCACGGCATCATTGGCGAAAATGGAGCCGGGAAATCGACGTTGATGTCGATCCTCTACGGGTTTTACCAGGCTGACCGCGGCGACATTCTCATATCCGGAGAAGAGGTTTCGATCGCCGATTCCAAAACAGCGATCTCGCTCGGTATTGGAATGGTGCATCAGCATTTCATGCTGGTCGATAACTTCAGCGTTCTTGAAAACGTCGTTCTTGGCGCTGAGGGCAGTGCGAGACTGGCTGGTGGACTGTCCAAGGCACGCAAAGAGCTCAAGCGTCTGGAGGACGACTATGAACTCCGCGTCGATCCGGATGCCCTGATCGGCGATCTTCCCGTTGGGTTGCAGCAAAGGGTCGAGATCTTGAAGGCGCTTTTCAGAGGTGCGGAGATCCTGATCCTCGACGAGCCGACAGGTGTCCTGACACCGGCGGAAGCAGATCACCTCTTTAAGATCCTCGAAGTTCTGAGGGATGAGGGCAAAACGGTCCTTTTGATCACCCACAAGCTGCGTGAAATCATGGCGATCACCGATACGGTGTCTGTCATGCGCCGCGGTGAGATGGTTGCGACACGCAAGACGGCCGAAACCTCGATGGAAGACTTGGCCGAACTGATGGTCGGCCGCCGCGTATTGCTCCAGGTCGACAAAAAGCCGGCGCAGCCCAAGGAAAAGGTTCTTGTGGTGGACGGGCTGAACGTCGTGGACAGCCGCGGCGTTAAGGTCGTCAAAAACGTTTCCTTTGATGTCCGTGCCGGTGAGATCGTTGGGATCGCAGGCGTCTCAGGCAACGGCCAGTCCGAACTGCTGGAAACCCTTGCGGGCATTCGCAGCGCCAGCAAGGGGACGGTCTGGATAGATGGTGAGCTGATCGATTTAGAGAAGCGGGACGTCAACGCGGCATCCATGCGTCAGAAAAACATGGGCCACGTTCCGGAAGATCGTCACCGAATGGGTCTTGTGACCTCCTTCGCCGAATACGAGAATGCCATTCTCGGCCATCACAACGATCCTCGATACTCGAACGGCATGTTGCTTGACGTCGCGGGGATCAAGGAAACGGCACGAATGGAGATCGAAAAATACGATATTCGGCCGCCAAATCCATTGCTCAAAACGGCCAATTTTTCAGGTGGCAATCAGCAGAAGATTGTTCTCGCCCGTGAGATCGAACGCGATCCGACCGTGCTTCTCGTCGGTCAGCCGACGCGGGGCGTCGACATTGGGGCGATCGAATTCATCCACAAGCGGTTGATTGAGTTGCGGGACGCCGGAAAGGGCATTCTGCTGGTCTCTGTCGAACTCGATGAAATCAGGGCGCTGGCTGATCGGGTGCTTGTCATGTTCGATGGCTCCATTGTGGGGGAACGCGCACCAGATGCAGACGAAAGCGAGCTGGGCCTGCTGATGGCCGGTGTACACGGAGAAGCGAAATGAGCGCCGGACAACTGCCACGTTGGGTCGATTTCGGCTTAATACCGGCCCTTAATCTAATTGCGGCCTTTTTTGTGTCCGGGCTGGTGGTGCTTCTGATCGGCGAGAACCCTTTGGAGGCCGTTGAAATTCTGCTTTGGGGTTCGCTCGGATATGGCGAGGGCATTGGCTTTACGCTCTTCAATGCGACGAGCTTTATCTTCACGGGGTTGGCGGTCGCGGTGGCGTTTCACGCAGGGCTCTTCAACATCGGCGGTGAGGGGCAGGCCTATGTTGGCGGTCTCGGTGTCGCCTTTGCCTGTCTGGCGCTTGATCGCTACGTCCCCTGGTGGGTCACATTACCATTTGCTGTGGCCGGCGGCGCGCTCTTCGGAGCGGCTTGGGCGTTGATTCCAGCATGGCTGCAAGCGACGCGTGGAAGCCACATCGTCATCACCACCATCATGTTCAATTTCATCGGCGCAGCCTTGATGGGCTATCTGCTCGTTGATGTGATCGCCAAACCAGGGTCGATGCAACCCGAAACCCGCACCTTCGAGGATGGAGGGCGCCTGCCTTTGCTGGACAACCTGATACCCGGAGATTTTTTCGGGACATCACAGGTGAACTTGTCGCTTGTCATCGCCCTGATCTGTTGTTTCCTGGTTTGGGCTCTGATCTGGCGGACTCGGCTAGGCTATGAAATCCGGACGTTCGGCGCAAATCCCACTGCCGCCGTCTATGCAGGCATCTCCCCGGTGCGCATCACGATCGTCACCATGCTGATTTCCGGCGCCATGGCCGGGCTTATGGCGATCAACGAAAT
The DNA here is from genome assembly GCF_014842925.1 of Roseibium polysiphoniae. Classification (GTDB taxonomy): domain Bacteria; phylum Pseudomonadota; class Alphaproteobacteria; order Rhizobiales; family Stappiaceae; genus Roseibium; species Roseibium polysiphoniae. The sequence continues at coordinate 108,519 of NZ_JACYXJ010000007.1, read as the reverse complement.
CATGGGTGCTCAGCACCGGCTGCTGATTGAATTTGTTGCGGGGTACGGTTTCGTGGGCATCGCGGTTGCGCTGATGGGGCGCGCTCATCCGGTCGGGATTGTGCTGGCAGCGATTTTGTTCGGCATGCTGTACCAGGGCGGGGCGGAGCTTTCTTTCGAAAAACCCGCCATCACGCGCGATATGATCATCGTGATCCAGGGGCTGGTGATCCTCTTCGCCGGCGCCCTTGAGTACATGTTCCGGCCGGCCCTTGTGCAGCTTTTCAGCTTCGCCGGGGCTCCTGCTGGCCAGGCGGATTAGGAGAAAGCCATGTTCGAGACTTATCTCCATACAATGATCCTGATCCTGGACTCTACCGTCCGGCTGTCGACGCCATTGCTTCTGGCTTGTCTCGCGGGGCTCTATTCAGAGCGCTCAGGCATCGTTGACATCGGACTTGAGGGCAAGATGCTGGGCGCTGCCTTCGGAGCTGGCGCAGTCGGGTACATGACAGGAAACGCTTGGCTCGGACTGCTGGCAGGCATTGGTGTATCGATCTTTCTGGCCCTGCTGCACGGCTTTGCCTCCATCACCAATCGAGGCAACCAGATTGTCTCGGGCGTTGCGATCAATTTTCTGGCGGCGGGGCTGACGGCTCTCCTGGGTCAATCGTGGTTTCGTCAGGGTGGCCGGACACCTCCTCTGCCCAAAGAAGGCCGGTTTCAGGACATTGAACTTCCTTTTGCCGAACAGGTTGAAACGGTCCCTGTCATCGGCCCGATCTATTCTGAGCTCCTCTCAGGTCACAATATATTGGTGTATCTGGCCTTCGCGGCAGTTCCCCTGACTTGGTGGATCCTTTTCAGAACACGTTTCGGTCTGAGGCTGAGAGCTGTAGGCGAAAATCCGGCAGCGGTTGATACGGCAGGGATTTCGGTCGTCTGGCTGCGCTATCGCGCCGTGATCGCCTGCGGTATTTTGTGCGGAGTTGCTGGCAGCTACCTTTCGATCGCCCAATCCTCAGGGTTTATCAAGGACATGACGGCGGGACGTGGCTTCATCGCCCTTGCCGCTCTCATCTTTGCGAAGTGGAAGCCTGGAAATGCAATGTTGGCTTGCCTGCTCTTCGGCTTCCTTGATGCTGTTGCGATCCGGCTGCAGGGGCAGGAAATTCCCGGTATTGGCGATGTGCCTGTTCAGTTCTTCCAGGCTCTGCCCTACATCCTGACAGTGATCCTTCTCGCGGGTTTCATCGGCAAGGCCATTCCGCCCAAGGCCTCGGGCGTGCCCTATCTGAAGGAACGGACATGACGCAGATTCAAGATCTGTTCGACGCTGCGAAAGCAGCGCGCGAGAACGCTTATGCGCCTTATTCCAAGTTTAAGGTTGGGGCGGCACTACGCACGGAAGATGGCTTGATCTTCTCTGGCTGCAATGTCGAAAATGCGGCTTTTCCTGAAGGCGTTTGCGCGGAAGCCGGCGCGATCAGCGCCATGGTGTTGGGTGGAGGCAGCCAAATTTCCGAGGTTGTCGTCATCGCTGACGCTGCGCTTTGCACACCATGCGGTGGGTGCCGTCAGAAATTGAAAGAATTTGAAGGTCAGGGCATGACCATCCACGTGGCTGATCTCAATGAGATCAAGCAAAGCTTCACAATGGATGGACTGTTGCCTGCCGGGTTTCAACTTGAGGAAAAGGACTGACAACCCATGAGTGGTTATGGTCGTGAATGCGCCGACATCGTCCGCGCCGCCCGTCCGGGTTCCTATCGCATTGGCATGATCCTCGGCTCTGGCCTGGGATCTCTGGCCGACGAAGTGGAGGATGCGGTTCGCATCCCCTATTCCCACCTGACGGAATTCCCGATTTCCACGGTGACATCGCATTCAAGCGAATTGGTCGCCGGGACGTTGGCTGGCGTTCCAGTCGTAATTCTGTCGGGGCGTGCGCACTACTATGAAGGCGGCGATCCGACAGTGATGCGCACCCCGGTTGAAACTCTCAAGGAGTTGGGATGCGAGATCTTGCTGGCAACAAATGCGGCCGGATCTCTGCGGGAGGAAGTTGCTCCTGGTAGCCCGATGCTGATTTCCGATCACATCAACTGGTCTGGAAAAAATCCGCTGATCGGGGAAGAGGATGAGAAGCGTTTCCTCGACATGAGCTCCGCTTATGATCCGGATCTGCGCGCCGCAATGGCGAAAGTCGCCGAGGCGACGGGCTCTGCGGTGCCGGACGGGGTGTACATGTGGTTCTCTGGTCCGTCTTTCGAGACGCCCGCAGAGATCAGAATGGCGAAGACCCTCGGCGCTGATGCGGTCGGCATGTCAACCGTGCCAGAAGTTATCATCGCGCGGTTTCTCGGCATGCGGGTTGCCGCGATGTCAATCATCACCAACTACGGTGCGGGACTGCAGGCGCACGCCTTGTCCCATGACGAAACGAAGAGTGTCGCGCTCAAGGGCATGGACCGGATGAAACAGCTGGTTCGCGCCTTCGTGAAGGAAATCGGAAATGACTGATGCGCTCAAGGTAGCGACTGCCAAGCGAGCTTTGGGGTTGGTTGACCTGACCAATCTCAACGACGATTGCACTGCAGCGGATATCACTGCCCTCTGCAAGCGAGCGGTCACGGATTATGGCCATGTGGCTGCGATCTGTATCTGGCCGCGTTTTGTCGAGCAGGGTGTTGCCGAGCTGACGGGCACAGGCGTCAAGGTCGCCACCGTCGTCAACTTCCCTGATGGTGGTGTTGAAACATCAAGCGTTGTCGCTGAAACCGAGCAGGCTATTCGCGACGGCGCCGACGAGATCGACCTGGTGATGCCCTACAAGGCGTTTATGGATGGGCGAAAAGGATTTGCGGAAGAGCAGATCATTCGCGTCAAGGCCGCGATCCCGGCCCCCGCGATCCTCAAGGTTATTCTCGAAACCGGTGAGATCAAGGACCCCCTCCTGATTCACATGGCCTCCGAAATTGCGATCATTGCGGGAGCGGACTTTATCAAGACGTCAACCGGCAAGGTTCCGGTCAACGCGACGCTGGAAGCCGCCGAAGTCATGCTCACCGTGATTGAGGAAACACGACGCGACGTGCTGAAGGACGTAGGCTTCAAACCTGCCGGCGGCATTCGTACCGTCGATGACGCAGCTGCTTATCTGGCCCTCGCGGACAGAATCCTTGGTTCGAACTGGCCGTCTGCCGCAACTTTCCGCTTTGGCGCAAGTGGCCTTCTGGATGCGCTGCTCGGTGCCATCAATGGATCTGATGCTGCTGCAGGAGAAGGGTACTGATCATGCTGCCGCAGGAAATCATCCGGAAAAAACGTGATGGGGGTGAGCTGAGCCCTGAGGAAATTTCCTTTTTCGTGCGCGGACTCGCCGATGGCAGCGTGACCGAAGGTCAGGTAGCTGCGCTTGCGATGGCGGTCTTCTTTCAAAGGATGAGCGTCGACGAACGTGTTGCACTGACCCTTGGCATGCGGGACAGCGGTGACGTCATGGATTGGTCGGATATTCAGGCGCCGGTTCTCGACAAGCATTCGACAGGCGGCGTTGGTGACAACGTCTCCCTCATGCTTGCGCCAGCGCTTGCCGCCTGCGGCGCGGCAGTGCCCATGATTTCGGGCCGAGGTCTTGGGCACACGGGCGGAACGCTCGATAAGTTCGATACCATCCCCGGCTATCAGACGCAGCCGGACAACGAGCTTTTTCACAAGGTTGTCAAGGAAGTCGGCTGCGCCGTCATTGGCCAGACCGGTAATCTCGCACCCGCCGACAAGCGCTTCTATGCCATCCGCGATGTCACCGGCACGGTCGAAAGCCTGGACCTCATCACCGCGTCCATTCTCTCCAAGAAACTGGCTGCTGGTCTGCAGGGCTTGGTCCTCGACGTGAAATGGGGGACGGGTGCCTTTATGGCGACGCTCGACGAGGCAAGGGCTCTGGCGGAAAGCCTCGTCCTTGTCGCCAATGGCGCAGGGCTGAAGACCACGGCGCTTCTGACCGATATGAACGAACCACTTGCATCCGCGGCTGGCAATGCGGTTGAGGTCCAAAATGCGGTGGACTTCCTGAAGGGCACAGCGATAGACAACCGTCTGTGGGACGTGACGGTTGCTCAGGGTGGCGAGCTTCTGGCGACCGGCGGGTTGGCGCAAACGGCTGAGACCGGCTCGGATCTGATGCGAGAAGCCTTCGAGAGCGGTCGGGCCGCAGAGGTTTTTGCCAAAATGGTATCTGCCCTGGGTGGTCCGAACGACTTTATGGAGAAATCCGAAATCTACCTTCCCAAGGCCCCGGTCACGGCTCCTGTCTATCCATCACAAGATGGCGTCGTCACTCATATCGATGCGAGAGCGGTCGGTGTCGCGGTGGTCGAGCTTGGGGGTGGTCGCAAGGCTGCCGCGGACATCATCGACCCGGCGGTCGGGCTCACTGATCTGGCCGGTGTCGGACATCGCGTTGACGCGGACGCACCGATTGCACTTGTTCACGCATCTGATGAGGGTGCAGCGGAACGGGCCGCAATCGCACTCCGGAACGCCTATCGCATCGGAGACGCAATGGAGGTTCCCGACCGCCCAAGTGTCGTCGATCGCATCGCGCCCTAAAGACGCCAGGCGTAGTGGTGACCGGCAACGGTCGAATGACAGGCCTGAAATGGCCAAGAACAAGGTTGCCTGAAGCAACTGCAAAGAAGAGGGAACCCGCATGTCACGTGCGATACTGTGTGTCCTGGACAGTTTCGGGATCGGTGGCGCGCCAGACGCTGAACGCTTCGGCGACGCCGGTTCTGACACGCTCGGCCATATCGCGGAAGCCTGCGCCAGAGGTGAAGGCGATCGTGAGGGCTTGCGCGAGGGGTCACTCCATCTACCGAATCTGGACAGGCTCGGCCTTGGTCGTGCTTCTAAGCTGTCCAACGGAATTGCCGCGCCCGGCCTCGACTTTGCGGGCGAGCCCGATGGCATCTGGGGCTGCGCGGCGGAGGTCTCCAACGGCAAGGATACGCCATCAGGACACTGGGAAATCGCGGGCGTGCCGGTGCGCTTTGACTGGGGGTATTTTTCAGACACTGTTCCAACCTTCCCTGAGGCCTTGATCAGCGAAGTGATTGAACGCGGCGAGATACCCGGTGTTTTGGGCAATAAACACGCGTCTGGCACGGTGATCATTCAGGAATTGGGTGAGGAGCATCTTCGGACCGGCAAGCCGATCTTCTATACCTCCGCCGATTCCGTCATCCAGATTGCAGCCCACGAAGAACACTTCGGGCTGGAGCGGCTATATGCCCTGTGCGAACTGACCCGTGAGATTTTGGATCCCTACAATATTGGCCGCGTGATCGCCCGGCCATTCGTAGGCACCTCCGCGCAGGACTTCGTTCGCACACCCAATCGCCGGGATTATTCCGTGCTGCCGCCAGAGCCAACGCTTCTGGATCGCCTCGCTGATCAGGGGCGCAGCGTGTTCGGCGTCGGCAAGATATCCGATATTTTCGCCCATCAGGGTGTCAGCAAGGTCCTGAAGGGCGCCGGCAACGACGAACTTTTTGACAAGACCTTGGAAGCGATGGCCTTGGCGAAAGATGGCGATCTCGTCTTTTCCAATTTCATCGACTTCGATTCTCTCTATGGCCACCGGCGCGACGTGCCAGGGTATGCAGCGGCCCTTGAGCATTTTGACCAGCGTTTGCCTGAAATGATTGCGCAATTACGGGAAGGTGATCTCTTGATCCTGACCGCTGATCATGGTTGCGATCCAACCTGGCAGGGCACGGATCATACGCGCGAGCATATCCCGGTGATCGGAACGGGGCCGGGTATCGAGGGTCGGTCGATCGGGGTGCGTTCGACCTTCGCTGATATCGGCGAGAGCATTGCCCTGCATCTGGGCATTGCGCCTGGCGCTCACGGCACGAGTTTTCTCTGAACTTCGACAATCCCGGTAAAATCCGAGCTGACGTCGAATCGAAATTCATGACAGCATGTGGTTTCTCGGCCGGGAAATTCATGGATCATGGATGCAGGCGGTCAACGAACTGGCGACAGCGAGAACATGATCAACAAGATGTCGGTGCCCAAGGCTGAATTGCATTGCCACATAGAGGGTGCAGCGCCGCCGTCTCTGGTGGTGCGCCTAGCCGACAAATATCAGGTCGACGTTTCGTCGATCATCAACGGCAATGGCAAATACGTCTGGTCGGATTTCACCAGCTTCCTTCAAGCCTATGATCTTGCAAGTTCTGTTTTCAAGACGCCGGCAGACTATGCTCTCTTGAGTGAAACCTATTTCCGCATGTTGTCAGCGGAAGGCGCGATTTACGGCGAGATCTTTATTTCTCCCGATCATGCGCAGGCCGCAGGTCTTTCCTATCGCTCTTACGTCGAAGGCCTCGCTGCCGGAATCGGGCGGGCCAAAGAGGAAACCGGGATCGAAGGCCGAATGATCGCAATCGGTGTTCGACACTTCGGTGCTGCGTCTGTCGAGCGTGTCGCCAAGGAAGTGATCGGCAATCCTCATCCGATGGTCACGGGATTTGGGCTGGCGGGCGATGAGCGTGAGGGGCATCCGGCGAATTTTGCCAAGGCGTTCAGAATGGCCGGAGAGGCCGGTCTCGGTTTGACGGCACACGCCGGCGAATTTGGAGGCCCGAACAGCATCGTCGCCGCGCTCGAGTTCTTGCGGGTCAAGCGTTTGGGACACGGCGTGCGGGCAATCGAGGACAAGGAACTGGTCAAGCGCCTTGTTGATGAAAGCGTGGTTCTAGAGGTCTGCCCAGGCTCAAACCTCGCGCTCGGTGTCTACTCGGTGCTCAGGTTTCACCCGATCAACCTGCTGCGCCGGGCAGGTGTCCGCGTGACGTTGAACTCCGACGACCCTCCGTTCTTTCACACCACGCTCGGCAAGGAATATGCGAGCGTCTCCAAGACATTTGGCTGGAGCTTCGAAGACCAGATGGAGATCACCAGAAACGCTATCGCAGCAGCGTTTTGTGATCACGCGACGAAGCAACGTCTTCTGGTCAGGTTGGACAGCGCGGCCGTCTCCTGATCGACGGGCGGATCGTTAATTGCTCGGCTTTGTCTCGAGGTCTTCCTCGTCGGCGCGATCTTCCAGCTCGTCCTGATCTGTCCGAGGATCGAGCAGAGACGTCTCCGGTGTGCTCAAACGCCCAGTCGAGACGACGGGGACAAAATCGGTCTTCTCATCTGTATCCAGAGTCGCGCGCTGCGTCATGCGCCAGATCGCAAAGAGGATCATGCTGAGGTGTGCAGCAGCGGTGACCTGAAAGAGGGCTCCTGGGTAGGTTGCTGTCATCAGCCCGGCGGCCGCAAGTGGTCCAATCATGGTGCCCGTGCCGAAAATCAACAACAGACCGCCGCTGGTTTTGAGGAAGTCTCCCGGGTCCGCATGGTCACTCGCATGCGCAACGATCACCGGGTACATGGAATAGATTGTCCCGCCAAACGCAGCGACCAAGGCGATGGTCAGCCCCGTGTCGTAGTCACCGAAGAGAGACAGGCTCGTACCGATACCCATGGCCATCAAGGCCACGGAGACGAGCACGATCCGTCGATCGAGGCGATCCGAAACATATCCGATCGGAATCTGGATAATGGCTCCAATCAAGAGCGCCAAGGACATCATGATCGCGATGTCCGACACCTCGAGGCCGATACGGCGGCCATAGACGGCCCCAAGCGTTCCGAAGGCGCCGTTTGATATGCCGACAAGGAAAATCGCGACGACCGCGATCGGGGAATTTTTCCAAAGCAGTTTTAGATCAAGCCTTGCCTGGGTCAGCGGTGCTGGTGTCATCGCGGTCGAAAGCGCGGTGGGCAGAAGGGCTAGGGAATAGATGATGGAGCCGAGCACAAAGAACAGGTAGCCGTTTGGATCGCCGAGCGTCAGGAGCATCTGGCCGATCGTGGTCGCGCCGAGGTTGATCATGGTGTAAATGCCGAAGATCTTGCCACGCGTTTCATTGGTGGCACGCTCATTCAGCCAGCTCTCAACGATCATTGCAGCGCCTGCGAAACAGAAGCCGGACAATGAGCGGAGAAGCACCCAGGTAAATGGATGGAGCAGCAACAGGTTGAGAAGCAGGGTGATACCTGCAAGAGAAGCCAGGACGCCAAACGTCCGAATATGTCCGACACGCTGGACGATCAGTGGAACGCAAAGGCACCCGGCCATATACCCAAGGGCCCATCCTGCGCCGAGCAAGCCGAGCGATGAATCTGAAAACCCTTCTGCAAGGCCGCGAACCGGCAGCAATAGGCCATGCAGCCCGCCCGCAAGCAACAGCAATGCGGAACCGGTCAGAAGGGCTGCGATCGAAAAGACTGTCGACATCGTGTCTCAACAAGTTGGCGGTCGACTTAGACCGGCGTAGGCAAGATGGCGCGCATTAAACTCTCGCAATCAAAAACACCAGAGAATAAATAACTGCCGCAATTGAGCGCTCCGATCCTTTGGAGTATCAGCCAAAACCATCATATTGTTGTTTAAGCCGCTGGAATAAGAAAAGTTCCATAGCTACCGGTGCATTTGGCGAATCCGCAAATCGATCGCGTGGTCAGCGGCATCAAAACAGAGTTCGTGAAAGTTGATTGATTTATGAATGATAGCAACGCGGTCTCTGCGGCTGTTTCAATATTGAGTGTTGAAACAATAGGTGTTCGAACACAGCAGATTTTACAGGCGGCATACGATGGCGAGATCAGCGGATTGCGCATTTGCCCTGAGCGCCTGCAGACCGCCGTTGACTGGGCTTCTGCCGAGATCGAAAAAAACCATCCGGATCACCAGATTCCGCCGCTCGGATGTTGGCGCCAGTTCGAGGCGGGGGCGATGGACCGGTGGGGTATGCTCGCTGGAGCCCGAGGCTTTCAATCCGCTGAGGAAATGCTGAGATCAGCCGGCGACCTGGCAGTCCTGTCGGCTGTCATGGATGTTGCGCTGCGACCGGGATGGACATTTGTCGAGCCGATCTCAGGTCATGCCTTTGACGGCGCGTTGGGGCGTGCACTGGCCGCCCTGACAATGTTCGCCGCGGGGACATTTTCTGCAGAGCCGGATGATCCATTGCGTGTCGATGCACATGCGATGATCCGTCTCGAAGAAGCAGAGATTGCTGCCGGCCTTCAGCTGAGTGAGTTAGACGATAGCAGTGAAATTTCTCAGCTGACGGCATTGTTGCGGCGGCTTGGTGAGACAATCGGGCTGCGTCCTGATCTGTTTGAATTGAACGATGAAGTTCGCCCCGGCTGCTTGCTGCAAAGTCTGAGCACCCAGTCGACTGACGGCGTTCTGCATGCACCAGACATCGTCGATGGCTTGCTCGATGGTTTGTCACCCCTTTGGCAGGGCGGTGCAATGTTGGATGAGGTCATCCTCGGCGACACGTGGCGGCACACAAGTTCGGTGAAGGCCATGGTTGCGTCGGATTTGGTGCCGTTTCATCTGCCAGCTTTGGCAATCTTTTACAGTTTCATCGAACCCTTGGCCTGGGTCAGCCTCTCCGTTGACGATCTCGAAGCGATACCGGGTCTAGCCAATCTTGAGCACGCTGCCCTGCTCCTGGCGTGCGGTGCGATTGAGTTCGAAACTGATACGCCCGAGACTTCGGAGAAGCAGGCAGTGGAGCTGCGGGCAATAACCCTCGGCCTCTTGTGCGAGCTTGCCAAAAGACTGCGGTCCGAGCTGGATGCGGATGAAACATCGTTGCCACTGACCTGCGTTCAGGAAGGTGGGACGCTTCCCGCCGGAAGGGCAATTGCACGGGAAAATCCCGACGCATGGCGCAGAGCGTCAAAAATCCTCGGCGGCGGGGGTGTTTTTTGGCTACCTTTCAGGGCATAGCACTTCAAACTGTTCTGAACGGCACAGGCCCATCATCTTGGGCCCCCAAACCAAAGAGGCAAACATGTCCGGAGCCACAATCGTCGATCATCCGCTGGTCCAGCACAAGCTGACAATCATGCGTGACAAGGGAACCTCCACACAGGGCTTCCGCCGTCTGCTGCGCGAGATATCGCTTCTGCTGTGCTATGAGGTGACACGCGACCTGCCGGTGGTGAACCAGACGATCGAGACGCCGATTTGTGAAATGCAGGCACCGACGCTCGCCGGTAAAAAGCTGGTCTTTGCGTCCGTCCTGCGGGCAGGCAATGGCCTGCTTGAAGGTATGCTGGATCTGGTGCCGTCCGCGCGCGTGGCGCATATCGGACTTTATCGTGACCCCGACACGCTGCAGCCGGTTGAATACTATTTCAAGGCACCCGAAGACCTGAACGAGCGCCTGGTGATCGTGGTCGATCCGATGCTTGCGACGGCCAATTCGGCCATTGCCGCTGTTGAAAAGCTGAAGCAGCGCGGTGCCAACAATATACGTTTCTTGTGCCTCCTTGCAGCGCCGGAAGGTGTCGCCAAGTTCATCGATGCGCACCCGGATGTTCCGGTGTTTACCGCCTCTATCGACGAGAAGCTGAACGATCACGGCTACATCGTGCCGGGTCTTGGCGATGCGGGCGACCGGATGTACGGCACCAAGTAAGTCGCTCAAGCTATCGAGTTGAGGCGCTCGGATCCGTCCGGGCGCCTTTTCTGTTTGTGCTGGCACCGTGTTGGTTCGTATCGTGTGAATGATGGTTCGGAGGGGAGGGGCGACAATGATCACCGTATTTGGATCAATCAATCTGGATCTGGTCGTTGCAGTGCCAAGGCTTCCCGAACGCGGTGAAACGGTCATCGGGCCCGACCATCAGGCCTTTCCTGGCGGAAAAGGCGCAAATCAGGCTTTGGCTGCTCGGCGTGCTGGAGCTGTGGTGCAAATGGTGGGCGCGGTTGGTCAAGATGCATTCGCGGCCCCTGCTTTGACCGGTCTGGATGACGCTGGGGTCAAGCTGGATACGGTTCGGCGGCTGGAGGGCGCGACAGGTCTTGCCTTCATCGGTGTCGAGGCGAGCGGTGAAAATCAGATCATTGTTGCCAGTGGTGTGAATACGCGCGTGTCAGCAGACTGGTTGCAGGCGACGCTGACACCTGAAGACATCTTGCTAATGCAAGGCGAGCTTCCGGAAGCTGAACTCATCTCGGCGATTGAGTTTGGGCGCGCTGCCGATGCAACGCTCATTTGGAACCCAGCGCCCGTACCAAGTCAAAAGTGTGCAGCTTTGGCCGGTGATGTTGACGTTCTTGTCGTCAATCGGGGCGAGGCGGAAGAATTGGCGGCGTTGCTGGGACTGCCATCCGAGCCGGAGGCATTCGCCAGCGCATTCTCCCAAAACGATGTGCTGGTCGTGGTGACGATGGGAGCGAACGGGATCTATGCGGGCAAGGGGTCACAGCGTTTTCGGATCAAGGCCCCGGCGGTCGACGTTCAAGATACGACGGGAGCCGGTGATGCTTTCTGTGGCGCGCTGGCCGCTGCCATTGACCGAGGAGATCAAACCGAAGCTGCATTGAAACAGGCAGTGGCTGCAGGCAGCCTGGCGTGTACTGTGACGGGCGCTCAATCAAGCGCGCCCAGCCAAAGTGATATCCAGAAACTTGCCGCCGAGCTCTAAAATTGAGCCGCCTTCACGTCGTGCTAAGGGGTCTTTGTTAGGTTCGCGGTTCGATTGGAAAATCCGGTTCACAGAGAAGCTTACCGACCAATGTGGCCTGTCTCGCTTATAATTTTGATTGTTGCTGCAACCGCTCTGATCGTCCCGCGTTTAGTGGATGGTGATGACATCCTGGGCCTTATCGAGATGGCCAAGGGCGGGCAGGAAGTTTCTTCGGCAGATGACACCGATAAAACAGGTTCAGGAAGGACACATAAAATCCAGGCGGGCGACAATGGACAATATATGACCGAGGCGCGGCTCAATGGGCGGTTTCTCGATATGCTGGTCGATACCGGCGCTTCCGCGGTTGTGTTGCCCGAACGTCAGGCCAAGAAGATTGGCATATTTCTGCAACCTTCCGATTATAACGTCCCTGTCCAGACTGCGAATGGTGCCACGCATGGTGCGCACTCTGTTGTCCGTGAACTGAAGTTGGGTCCAATCCGCTTGAAAAACATCGACGTGATTGTTCTGAAAGATGAGGCCCTGTCTGTCCCGCTGTTGGGAATGTCCGCCTTAGGGCGTCTCAAGGGTTTTGACATTTCGAATGACACCATGATCCTTGTTCAGTAAGGTCCCGTCATTCCTTAAACATGCCCTTTCCCAGCAATGGATTTGACCCGTTTTACCCCTAAGAGGTGAGTAATGTTTCCCAAGCCGCAGCCCATTCTTCAACCGAATACCTATGCCTACGAATCCTTGCCGATGGTCAAGCCAACGGGCTTCCGCGAATACGATGCGCGTTGGTTGTTCGAAAAAGAGATCAACCTGATGGGCATGCAGGCTCTTGGCATGGGCATTGGCACACTCATGCACGAGCGCGGCGTGCGGCCGGATATCGTCGTCGGGCATGACTTTCGCAGCTATTCCTCCGCGATCAAGATGGCTGTGATCAACGGATTGCTGGCTGCTGGCATCAATGTTCATGACATCGGTCTCGCGATGTCGCCAATGGCGTATTTCGCACAGTTCGCATTGGATGTGCCCGCGGTCGCGATGATCACCGCATCCCACAATGACAATGGCTGGACCGGTGTCAAAATGGGCATCAATCGTCCGCTGACCTTCGGCCCGGACGAAATGGGACGTCTGAAGGACATCGTGCTTGAAGCGGCATTCGACGCAAAGGGTGGTGGTAGCTATCGCTATGTTGAAGACTTTGCCGAGATCTACATCAAGGATCTTACCGACCGGCCAAAGCTGAAGCGCCCGATCAAGATCGTCGCGGCTTGTGGCAACGGCACGGCTGGTGCCTTCGCGCCGCGAATTCTGGAGGCCATTGGTGCGGAAGTGATCCCTCTCGACACCGAACTCGACCATAGCTTCCCGCGCTACAATCCAAACCCGGAAGACATGAAGATGCTTCATGCCATCCGCGACAAGGTGCTCGAAACCGAAGCCGAGGTCGGCCTTGGCTTTGACGGCGATGGCGATCGGTGCGGCGTTGTCGATAATGAAGGCGAAGAAATCTTCGCCGACAAGGTGGGCGTTATGCTGGCGCGCGACATTTCCGCTCTGCACCCCAATTCTCAGTTCGTTGTCGACGTGAAATCGACCGGTCTCTTCAATACCGATCCAGTCTTGAAAGCCAATGGCGCCAAGACCGACTACCACAAGACCGGCCATTCCTACATCAAGCGCCGGGTGACGGAGCTTGGCGCTATCGTCGGGTTTGAGAAGTCGGGACACTACTTCTTCAATGCACCCATCGGCCGCGGTTATGACGATGGTCTGGTGTCGGCGATCGCGATTCTCGACATGCTCGACAGGAATCCGGACAAGACAATGGCGGATCTCCGCCGCGACCTTCCCAAGACCTGGGGCTCACCGACGATGGCTCCGCATTGCGAAGACGAAATCAAATATGAGGTCGTCGACCGCGTCGTTGCACGGTTTAAGGACATGCAGGCGAAAGGCGAGAAGGTTGCCGGAAGCCCAATCACGGATCTGATCACTGTGAACGGCGTCCGAGTTGTCACCGATGATGGTACCTGGGGTCTCGTTCGGGCATCTTCCAACAAGCCGGAACTGGTCGTTGTTGTTGAAAGCCCTGCTTCCGAAGAGCGGCTCCATGCGATGTTCAAGGCGGTGGATACGGTCCTGCGCGAGAATCCGGAAGTGGGCGAGTACAATCAGACGCTCTAAAGCAGCGTGAGGTTAGCGGAGTGGAGGGCCAGCCCTCTACTCCTTTCGCGTCGGTCTGCGGGCAGGCGTCTTTTAAGAAAATCAGGAATGCAATGGCGACGATCCGGGACTTCGGGAGACTTCCAGATGGAACTGCGGTTCAGGAAGTCAGTCTGAAAAAAGGGCCACTTGAAGCCAAGGTCTTGACCTACGGCGCTATAATCCGGGACCTGGCCTTTAACGGCAAGACAGTTGTCCTGGGGTTTGAGGATCTGGAAAGCTACCTGCAGCACGACGCATTCTTCGGCGCCGTGGCGGGCCGGTGCGCAAACCGGATCTCGAATGGCCGGTTCGAGATTGACGGTCATGCCTATCAGTTGGTGCAGAACATTGAGGGCAAGCATCACCTCCATGGTGGCGATGTTGGCTTCGCCAACCGTGTCTGGTCATTGGAGCAGCATGACAAGGCAAGCGTCCTGCTGAAACTTGTCTCCGAAGACGGAGATGAAGGCTATCCAGGGCGTGTTGAAGTCTTGTGCCGCTACACCCTCACAGGCACCGGCGCGTTGCGGGTAAAATTCACCGCAACCACCGACAAGACAACGATCGTCAATGTGACCCAGCACAGCTATTTCAATCTTGCGGGCACGCCCGACATCCTGGACCATACGCTTGAGATTGCGGCCGATCGGTATCTGCCTGTTACGGATGAATTCGTTCCCTCAGGTGAGATCCGCAACGTTGAGTGGACTCCCTATGATTTCCGCGAAGGCCGGAAGTTGAGGAGGAAGGCATCCGAGACGGATGTGATCTTTGATCACAATTTCTGTCTGAGCGATGAGCCGCTTGATCAGGTTGCTTTTGCTGCTGCCCTCGAGGACCCGGAAGGCGACTGCCGCATGGAAGTCTGGACCACCGAGCCCGGTATTCAGCTTTACGATGGCTATAAGATTGAGACGACCTCTCCCGGTTTGCATGGGGCGGACTACGGTGCCTGTGCCGGGCTTTGCTTGGAAACGCAACGTTGGCCAGACAGCGTCAATCATGACAATTTCACTGGAGTGCTTTTGCATCCGGATGAGACTTACAACCACATCACCGAATTCCGTTTTTCCTGAGCGGTTTTGATTGGAAGGAACCGTCTCCTTGAAAACAATCTTTTCTCAGAACCAGCTCAAGCATGCTCCTGAACATGAAATTTCTGATGGTCAGTTAAAGCCGGCCGTCGAGATACCTGAGCGGGCTGAAATTGTCTTGCGCACTGTTCAAAGCCGTGAACTGGGGGAAGTGGTCGAGCCAAAGGATTTTGGCGAGAGACCGCTCGCCCGTGTTCATTCGCCAGACTACCTCGCGTTTATGGAGAGCTTCTGGGAGCGATGGACTGCGACCGGACGGAGTTCTGAAGCATTTCCCTTTGTGTGGCCGATACGGTCCTTGCGTGAAGACCCGGCGCCTGACCACATCGATGGCCTTTTGGGTCGATACTCCATGGATGCAGGCACGCCGATTGGCCCGCACACTTTTGAGGCCGCGAAAGCTGCAGCCAACACCGCGCTTACAGCAGCAGAAATGGTGCAGCAGGGTGAAAGAGCCGCATTTGGTCTTTGCCGCCCGCCCGGACATCATGCGGGGCACGATTTTTTCGGGGGCTACTGTTTTTTGAACAATGCGGCCATTTCCGCGCAATGGCTCAGAGATCATGGCGCTGACCGGGTTGCCATCCTCGATGTGGACTACCATCACGGCAACGGCACTCAGTCGATCTTTTACGATCGATCCGATGTGCTCTTCCTCTCCCTGCACGCCGATCCGAAAGTGGAATATCCATATTTCCTGGGCCATGAGGATGAAGCAGGCGAGAATGCCGGCAAGGGTTATACTCGCAACTGGCCGATGCCGCTTGGCACCAACTGGCGAGCTTATGAAGAAGCGCTTGATGACGCCTGTCGTTGGCTTCTGGTCTACAAACCTGACTACCTAATCGTCTCGCTTGGACTCGACTGCTTCGAAAAGGACCCGATCTCAGGGTTCAAGTTCGAAAGCGATGACTTTACCAAGCTTGGGCGGCGGCTTGCTCTCCTCGGTCTTCCAACGATTTTCCTCATGGAAGGTGGCTATGCCGTCGATGCTCTCGGCACCAATTGCGTGAATGTTCTGGAAGGTTTCGAGCGCGGTTGATCCAGGGGCGCTCAGACCGGCAGCCCCATCTCTCGGAGGTCCTGCCGGAGTTTATCGGCACCGGTGAAATGCAGAGCCGCCATCCCGGCTTCGCGGGCACCTGCGACGTTTTTCTCTGAATCGTCGATGAAGACGCATTCCGATGGAGTGATGGTATTTCTCGCAAAGAGAGCTTCATAGATGCGGAGGTCGGGTTTTAGAAGTCTCTCCTCGGCCGAGACGATGATGTCCCTGAAGGAGGTCTTGAGAAAGGGAAAGCGGTCCTGAGCTTCGGCAAACTTCTCCTGTGAGAAATTGGTGATCGCATAAAGCGGAACATCTGCCTTCTTCAAAGCCTCGAGAATGTCGACAGACCCTTGTATCGCACCTGGAACCATATCGTGCCAACGTGAAGAGTAAGCTTCGATAAGTTCGGCGTGTTCGGGGTGTTGGGAACTAAGTGATGAAACGGCCTCGTTCCAGCTTCGTCCCAAGTCCTGCTGGAGATTCCAATCCATCGAGCAGATCTCAGATAGAAAGAAATGCCGGGCTGCCTCGTCCGGGATCAGATCTCGGTAGAGGTGCTCAGGGTCCCATTCAACCAGAACATTTCCGACATCAAAAACGACTGTTGAAATGGCGGTGGTCATGAAAACTCCTGAATTTGCTATTGAGATGGCGATTAAATCTTTAAGCATCGATGCGTGCTTCGAAGCTAGGTACTAACCGATGGCAAAATTATGAAAATCAGAGTTTCTCTCTTTCTCGCGCTGACTGCACTGATCCTCTTGCCTGCCACGTCAAGCTGGGCTCAGCAGCAAGGACTGCAGAGACTGCGATTGGGGGTTGCGGTTGGTGCAGATGAAGCGATGCGAGAACGCATTGAGCCATTTCGTCTCTATCTGGAAGACGAGCTTGATATACCCGTTGATTTGTTCCTGATCGATACGCTCGGCGAACTTTCGGAAGCTCTTGTTAAAGGGGACATTGACTATGCACGCCTCTCGCCGGCGTCCTATGCCGCCGCCTTTACCCAATGTGCGTGCGTCGAGCCACTGGCGACCGCGCGCCCGGATCATTTTCCAGCCCGCTTCTATTCCGTACTGATTGTCAAATCGACAGATCAAAGCGCGACACTTTCAGATCTGAAGGGCGGCCGGCTGGGCGTTGGACAGCCAAATTCCATCTCCAGCTATAGGGTGCCGCTTTCGAACTTATTTGCTGAAGGCATTGATGTGCGCCAGCATTTTCGGACCAGCGTCAGGGTCAAGGACCCGGTCGAAGGTTTGCAGGCCGTGCTTGAAGAGAGAGTTGACGCGAGCTTGGGCTGGTCGACACTGTCTGGAAAGACGGAGACAGGTTACACGGCCGGGACCCTCAACGAGCTTTTCACGAGCGGGGCAGCCGGGCTGGACAAGTTGCAGATTGTCTGGCGCTCGCCCGCCATCCCCTACAACGCGCATGCGGTTCGAACGGATCTTCCTGATGAGCGAAAGCGTGCGCTTCGTGGTGCCTTGCTCGAACTGCGGGATGCATCTCCCGCGGCCTATTTTTCGATCGAGCCTGATTTTCCAGGGGGACTGGAGCCTGTTGTTCACGCTGACTACCGCGCCATGCTCAGGTCGTATGCTCCGGAATTTCAGGAAGTGCTCACGGTCAAACCCTAGAGGAACCGGGCTGTGTGCCGGCGGATCATGGCTTCCTCATTTGTCGGAATGACGAGCACGCTTACGCGAGAATCTGTGCTGGAAATGTCAGTCTCTCCTGCATCATTCTTGTCCGGGTCAATTTTCAATCCCAGCCAGTCCAGTTTTTCGCAAACGCGCTCCCTGATTGTAGTCGCGTTCTCCCCAATGCCGCCGGTGAAGACCAGGGTATCGAGACCGTTCAAGATGGCTGCCATCGCGCCAAGTTCGCGGCGTATGCGAAAAACGAAATAGTCGATCGCCTTGGCGGCTTCTGATGATGTGCTTTCGCTGAGCGCCCGCATGTCCTGGCTGATGCCTGAAAGACCCTTCAGTCCGGATTCTTTGTAAAGAAGGTCGGAGACGTCCTCAGGGCTCATGCCTTTGGTCGTCATGAGGTAGAGGACAACTCCGGGATCCAGCTGGCCGCAGCGGGTGCCCATTGGCAGACCATCGAGCGCGGTGAAGCCCATCGTCGAGCCGATGCTCTGTCCATTCTTGATCGCGCACATCGAGGCCCCGTTGCCCAGGTGAGCGACAACCAGACGACCATTGTGTGCGGAAGGGAGGCTTTCTTTGAGGTGCTGACAGATGTACTCGTAGGAAAGGCCGTGAAATCCGTAGCGACGGATCCCTTCATCATAGTAACAACCAGGTAGCGCGAATGTGTCGTTGACCCACGGATGGTGCCGATGGAACGCGGTGTCGAAACACGCGACCTGTATGGCCTGGGGGAACGCCGACTTGGCAGCGGTGACACCGGCTAGATTATGTGGTTGGTGCAGTGGCGCCAGCGGGATCAGGGTTTCGAGTTCTTCGAGCAGGGCGTCATCAATGACGCGCGGCCGCGAATGAAGGTGGCCACCATGAACGACCCTGTGGCCAACGGCGTCTATCCGGGCAAGACCGGTGAGATCTTTGAGATAGGACAGAAGCGCACCGAGCGCTGTCTTGTGCGATTGGCCAGTATCTGACGATAGCGCCTCGTCCCTGCAGGTTTCATCAGCACAGTTCTTGATGAAGATCCAGGGCTTGGCTCCGAGCCCCGTGACCTGGCCCTTAACCGTCTCGTTGTCTCCATCGTAGAGGTCGAATTTGATCGACGAAGAGCCTGAGTTCAGCACGAGGATAGTTGGATCGCTCATCTGCTCAGCCCTCGATCGGCTCAAGAGTTTCAACAGGATTGCCTGTCGCCTTCCAATGGTTGAACAACAGGGCCAAGGCGCAAGATGCGAGCCGTGCTCTGCTGTCGTCCGCCCGACTGGTGAGCATGATCGGCACCTTGGCGCCAATGACAAGGCCCGCTGCCTCCGCGTGGGCGATGAAGGTCAGCTCCTTTGCAAGCATATTGCCCGATTCCAGATTGGGTACGATGAGCACTTCTGCTCGCCCGGCAACGAGAGAGGTGATACCTTTTGTGCGTGCGGCCTGGACGTCGATCGCATTGTCCATCGCAAGCGGTCCATCGACGATGCCACCCCTGATCTGATTTCGCTCCGCCATTTTGGAAAGGATCGCTGCGTCGAGGCTGGACGGAATCGCTGGGTTGACGGTTTCGATCGCGGATAAAATACCGACCTTCGGCAAGGGCAGGCCAAGCGATAGAGCAGCGTCGATCGCATTTTGAGTGATGTCGACTTTGGTGTTGAGATCAGGAGCAATGTTGATGGCTGCGTCCGAGATCACCACGGGTGTCGCGCGGCCTGGAATGTCCATGACAAAAACATGGCTGATCCGCCGCTTTGTGCGAAGGCCACCGTCGCGCTTAACGATATGCCGCAGCAGGTCATCTGTGTGCAGATGTCCTTTCATGACAGCTTTGACTTTGCCCTCGTGAACCATTGCGACGGCTTTTGCCGCAGCCTCTGATTCATCTTCGATATCGATGAGGGAAAACGGAGAGAGGTCCTCCCCGATATCTTTGGCTGCAGCCTCGATGCGATCGCGCGCGCCGATCAAAATAGGCTCGATCAAGCCCTCTCTTGCTGCAAGAATTGCACCTTCCAGTGAACTTGCGTCATCGGGCGCAACGACCGCCGTTGGGAGAGCCGGTAGTGTTTTCGCGAGCGTGATCAGGCGGTTAAAATGCCGGTGTCGCTCAATCAGGAGCGCAGGGAGCTCCGACGCGTCAAATTCGATCTGTTGTTTGGGTGCGACAACCTCGGCCATGCCCGACGCCACAAGGTCTCCAGCTTCAGTGCTGACGGTGGTTTCGAGGTCGAGCATTTCATTGGGCTTTTTGGCGGTCACTTTGACCCGAACCGTCAGACTGTCACCCACCGCAACTCGGCGGTGAAACGTCAGGGTTTGCGTCCTGTAGACGGTTCCAGGCCCGGGCAGGATGTTTCCCAACACCGCGGATATCAAGGCGCCGACCCACATGGATGGGGCCAGAGGCGTGTCGACGACACCATCACCTGTCCAATCGGTATCCGGCAGATTGAGGGGGTTCCGGTTCCCGGACGCATGCGCGAAGATGAGCAGATCGTTGGTTGAGCATACGCGGGTGATTTCCGCACAATCACCGACCACAATCTGGTCAAATGTTTTATTCGTCGCCATTCTTGCCCTCGTCCATCTGCGTGGAGCGGCGCTCCAATCCGCACATCAATTTGCTGCAACGCAACGTAGATGCGAAGACACTAGCCGTCTTTTACGACGGATCAAATACGGGCAAATGGCTATGCGAGGGCTCAGTTGAAGGTGACTGAGGTCGACAATCTGGGTCTTAAAAAGTAGACGTCACCCATCGGAATGGTCGCAGCGCTGGGAAACAGGTTCTGCGCCAGGCTCGCGAACATCGGGATATATGTGTAGTTTGATTGTCCTACCACGAGTGACGTTCCGGCTTTTGCAACCGTGTCAGGGATATCGATCGGTGGTTCTGACCCGGTAGGCCAAGGCGTGCCTCCGTCTTGATCGACGCTCCAGTCGACTTCAGCATTGCCGTTACCATCGAAGCTGACACTTGCGATCGTGACAGACAACCTTGAGCTCTCGTAAGGGCTCATGATTGCGGACGCCGCAAGCATGATGTCAGCTGCTTCTGACGTCGAAATGGACTCGCTTTGGGCGACGAGATCGGCGACAGAGCTCGCAATCTGGCTGACTTTTCGATCTTGGTTCAAAGCACTGGTCGTCTCGGCCATCCCGATGAGCAGCAAGAGAAGGAACGGCAAGATGAGAGCGAACTCGACCGCAGCCACACCGGACCGATCAGCGGTAAACTGCGACGCTGTCTCTCTTCGCCGATTTCGTTCTCGCGCAGCTACCATGGGAAAGGCTCATTCCTGAAGATCACGGTCGAAAACAGCAGCCGCTCCATATTTCCTGTGTCGCCTGCATCTGTGCGAAGCATCGAGGTAAACATTGGCCATCTATAAACGACCCGCGCCACGACAATGTCACTCGCCGAACCGATCTCGAAGTCCGTATCTTCTTCAAGCTCTCCGTCTTCATCCAGAAGTGGCGTCAGGTCATCAAGGCCTGCGAAATCGCTATAGGTCTGAACATCGATGGTCAGCCTGGACATCTGGCAAAGAACGCCTGTCATGTTTGTGCAGACTTCGGTCTTAAAGGCAGCTGCGTCAAAGCTCCCTTGATGTGCCTGGCCGGTTCTGATTAATCGCGCGGATTCTAGCGTCGCATTATCGAGAACCCTATTCACGAAGAATGCTAGGCCGAATTCGAAAAGTCCAAAGACCAACATGAGAAAGGGAAGGCCAACAGCCGCAAACTCGATTGCTGTCACACCGTTCCGGTCCCTCGTGTATCGCCGCAGCATATGTCCGAGGAGACTTGTCACGCAGGAAAAGCGACGGCTGGAACGGGTCGGTCCGCAATTCTTGTTTGCCGACTTCATCATGGAGCGCTCTAGTTTGAACCGCCAGCAGCTTGGACTGCCAGGTCGTTGCGCGTTGTTGACTGCTGTGCTGCAGACGCAAAAGCTTCTTCACTATCTCCCATGCGCAAGGTTGGTTCACAAACAGGTGCGCATGAATAGGTTGTCCGGGCGGAGTTTCTTGTAACCGATACGGTATTCTCGCCAGACGCCTTTACGATGATGACTTCATCTATAATCGGTTTGTTGGCGTCATCCAGAATAACCAGGTTGGTACTGCCGTAAGCTTTTCCGGTGACAACGACTGTGTAGCGATCATGCATGGAGACGTCTGCGATAAATGGATTTCCGACGATAACGGTGCTCGCGGGCTCGTCGATCCGGAATACCTTCGCGCGATCTACAATTACCGAAACAACAGCCTCTTCGGAGGTTGCCGCCTGTCCGGAAAGCGTGAGGACGGCGCAAATGCACATTCTTTTGAGCATAGAAAAATCCATCGTCATGACCTACCTCAGATCTGATGAGGTTTACGAATGTTTACCAAGAACAAGGTGAAGGAAGCCCTAACGCGCGGTGTATTTTGTGGCGCCACGCTGGATGGCAAATAGAGCGTTTGAATAGGAAATAGGAAGAAGCTCGATGACAGAATTCTAGAATGTTGATCTCGTCAATGTGTCAAGTAAAAATGCCAAAATTATATAAAAATTAACTGACATAAATTCGATTTTTAAAATAATTTGAATGAATTAGGAGTTGTGATGATGATTAAATAGAAAAATTTGATAATTATAAGAGAGTAGAGTTGTGAGAATTGGGGAAAAATTTAGAAAACTAAGAAATATACTATTAACTATAAAGAAGATGCTGCGTAAAAAACCGCGCATACTTGGTAATTTTAACTCCTTGGAAACGGGCGGCGGCTACATTGCCCTCATGTTCGAACGGTCGACCAACAGGCACGACGAACGCAGAAGCTGTCAAAACAAGTGGTACATTGGAGTAAACTCATGAAAAATCTTTTCGCACGTTTTGCTAAGGACGAATCTGGCGCAACCGCAATCGAATACGGCCTTATCGCTGGTCTTATCGCCGTTGCCCTGATCACGGTTCTCGGCACGATGTCGACAAACCTGAACGGTCTTTTCACAAGCATCTCTAACGCGCTTTCCTCTGCTTCCTAAGAGATAGCTCGAGTTTAAAGAAATTTGGAGCGGTCGGGCGATTTGCGAGCCGGCCGCTCTGAAAAGCAAACGGGCGACTTTCGCCCGTTTTTGCGTTGGTTAACCGTTTGGCCACCAGCAACAGATAGTTTGCATCCAGGTCATAACGAATAACGGCAACCGACATGGAAAATGCAGCAATATTTTCGATATTTCCAGTGCTCGTCGTCTTTGCGGGAGCATCCGATCTCCTCACTATGACCATTCCCAATCGGGTTTCCATTCTGCTGATCCTGGCGTTTGGATTGATGGGTGTCCTGGCCGGCTTTTCGGTTCAAGAGTGGGGCATTCACTTGCTCGGCGGCGCGGCCGTCTTCTTACCGTGCTTTATTATGTTCTTTTTGGGCTGGATGGGCGGCGGTGACGCGAAGGTCGCGAGTGCAATTGCCCTCTGGTTTGGCTTCGGTGCCAGCTTGACTCAATTTCTGCTGCTAACGACAATTTATGGCATGGCACTGACGTTAGGTATTTTGGCATTTAGGCTTATTCCGGTGCTGCCCGGTTTTTGCTTGGGGCAGGGGTGGCTTTTGAAGCTTCACGACAAGCAAACGGGAATTCCCTACGGCATTGCGATATCGGCAGCCGCTCTGCACACATACTCTTCTTCTGCATGGTTCGATCTTCTCAGCTGAGCACCCTGACTCTTCTGTTCGAGCATTTTCAGGGTCGTTGTGAAGTAAACAAAGAGTAAATTTCCGAAAAGAAAACATTAATCAAATTTAACCAAGTTTCGTCATTATGGATTAACCATGTTTTGACGAATTGCGAGCGATATTGAAAGCAGACGGCGCTTCTTCTGCCGTCCAGGCCGGTGGATTTTTCTATGAAGTACGCACGATTGGTGGTTCTTGGAGTGGCGCTGGGGGCAGGTCTTCTGGCAGCTCGCATGGTGATGAATAGCAAATCTCCCGAGCCGCAGGTTGTCGTTACCCAAGCAGACACCGGCCAGAGCGAAGAGGTGTTGGTCGCATCGCGCGATATCGTTCTGGGATCCAAATTGTCTCCTAAAGATCTTGAATGGACGGATTGGCCGCAAGACGCTGTACCCAAGGGCGCAATTCTGAAGTCATCTGACCCAGAGGCTCGCTCAATTTATACCGGGCAGATCGCGAAAGCGCCGATCTACGACGGCGAGCCCATTCGAGCTCAGCGCCTCATAGATACGGAAAAAGGCTTTATGGCTGCGATGCTTCCCAAGGGCATGCGCGCCATTGCCGTGAGCGTCGAGGCAGAAACAACAGCCGGAGGCTTCATACTTCCCGGCGACAAGATTGATCTCATCTTGACGCAAACGGGGGAAGGAAACTCGGCGGTCAGCGAAACCATACTCGAAAATGTACGAGTGCTGGCGATTGATGAGACGACGGCGGGCGAGCAGGACAAGAAAAGTCTCTCCCCAAAACGTACAGCAACTTTGGAACTCACTCTCGATCAAGCCGAGATCGTTGCGCAGTCCCAACAGGTAGGAACGATATCTCTCGCTTTGCGCAGTGCTCAAGATTCGTCTGATGACGAAGTTGATGTCGTGCGTAAACGCGGAGGAGTGAGTTTTGTGAAATATGGCGTTTCAAGTCAGGCACCGACACGATGATAATTTCCTTCAGCAAGCGTATTCATGCCAGGCCTTTTGAAGACCGTTTAGGGAGAAGGTTCGGCCTGTCGTTCCTTCTGTGCAGCCTGTTTCTCGCGGTATGCGCTTATTCGACGGCGGCTTCTGCAGGAACGGATTTTCCTACCCAGGTGCATGTCGCCTCGGGTGAGCGCGTGAAGTCGCGGATACTCAACGTTGGGATCGGCCGCTCGATTATTATCAATCTTGCCGAGCCGGTCGCAGATGTTCTGGTGTCGAATCCGGAGATCGCTGACGCAGTGGTGCGCACGCAGCACAGGGTTTTTGTGCTTGGAAACAAGGCAGGGCAGGCCAATCTTGTCCTCTTCAGCCGGTCAGGTCGCGAACTTGCGAGCTTCAATCTACGTGTCGAGCCGGATACGACTGACCTGACAGCGCTTATCCGCCGGGTCGTCCCAGGCTCGAGCATCAACGCGGAAGCCCTGAACGGGAATATCCTGCTCACGGGAACGGCCAAGAGCACCGGCGACGCGCAACGCGCCGGAGATCTTGCCGCCCGATTTGCAGGTGAGGGAGTTACGGCTGCCCAAGTGTTGAATATGATTGCCGTCGATGGCAAAGACCAGGTGCATCTGAAGGTGACGGTTGCCGAGGTTGAGCGTTCCATCATCAAGCAGCTCGGTGTCGAACTCGGTGGCACGATTGGTATCGGGAATTATTCGACGACGTTCAACAATCCAACGTCCTTCAATGTCAATTCGAGTATCGTTAACCAATCCAGCGTGGGAACGACGTTCCTTGCTGGTGGTTCATCGGTCAATGCCAACGTAGAGGCATTGCAGCGTGATGGTGTCATCAGAACACTCGCTGAACCGACGCTGACTGCGATCTCTGGCGAAAACGCGAGTTTTCTAGCTGGCGGAGAATTCCCCATCCCCGTTGCTCAAGATGACAACACGGTTTCGGTCGAATTCAAGAAATTCGGTGTTGGCTTGGACTTCACGCCTGTTGTTCTGTCCGGTGGGCGCATTAGCCTTCGCGTCAAGACTGAGGTCAGCGAACTCACAACCGACGGCGCCGTGACAACGGGAGACATTACAATCTCCGCCTTGAAGGTGCGACGCGCAGAATCGACTTTGGAACTTCCGTCAGGAGGCACGTTGGTCATGGCAGGTCTCCTGAAAGAGACCTATAGCCAGTCAATCAATGGCATTCCTGGTTTGATGCAGCTGCCGATCTTGGGTGCCTTGTTCAAGAGCCGCGATTTTCTGCGCGAACAGACCGAGCTCGTTGTTTTTGTGACACCTTACGCGGTGTCTCCTGTCGCACGAAGCAAGATCACCCGTCCAGATAAGAACCTTCTTCCGCCGTCGGACGCAGAGACGATCTTTTTGAACCGTCTTAACAAGATTTTCCGCAGTCCCGGGAAGGTTGCCGAGGGCACCTATCACGGCCAAGTCGGCTTTATTTATAAGTGAGGAACAGACGATGAGCTTATCTTCCGTTGCAATGTTCCCGAAAGTCAGATCCTTGGCTGTTTGTCTGCTGGGGACAGGGTTGCTTGCCGGGTGCCAAACACAGTCGGTGGAAAACCAGTCTGCGATGCTTGCGGCAAATGACTATCAGTTGAGACATCCGATTATCATCACTGAGCAGCCAGAGACTCTTGACCTGCCGATTGGTTTCAACACCAGGGGTCTGAACAGGCATTTGTCGGACAGCGTTGCTGCTTTCGCGAGTCAGTCAAAGGCCAACGGTGATGGCAAAGTTGAGATCCTGGTGCCCTCCGGGTCTGGCAATGAAGCCGCCGTCCATGCGGTTGTCCCGTCTATTCGAGCGGCTTTGAAACGCGGTGGAGTTTCCGGGCGTCAGACAGCGACACGCAGTTATCGGGTGGAGGACGCCTCGGCCGAGGCGCCTATCCGCTTGTCGTATGCCAGAGTCATGGCGACTGCTGGGCCTTGTGGCGAATGGCCCAAAGATATCGGCGGCAGCGTCAATCAGAACAACGACTACTACAATTTCGGCTGTGCTCATCAGGCTAACCTCGCTGCAATGGTCAGCAACCCGGCTGATCTGATTACGCCGCGCGCAAGCACGCCTTCGGATCAGATGCGCAGAGCGGTCGTCTACGAAAAATTCAGGGCCGGTGAAGTGACGGCAAGCGAGTACAAAGAAGGCGACGGCGCCACCGTTTCGGAGTGATGATGTCAATGAGCACCGAGCTTAAATTGTCCGATACGGGCGCAGATCTGGATCCGCACACCGTTTACGAACCTCAATCGACCGCGCCAAATGCAGGCATCGATATGAGGCCAATTCCAAGGATCTCGGTTCAAGGCTTTTGTCTGAGTGACAACACGAGCCGCACGATTGAGATCGCGGCGGAGGACCGCCGGATGGCGAAAGCCCATGTGAAGGTTCACATGGGCGGTATTCCGGCGGCAATTGAATTCTATGCGCAAGCCCCGACGCCAAATCTTATCATCGTGGAGGCTGGCAACGAGCGATCGGCGCTTGTCGCTGATCTAGAGCGGCTAGCAGAATATTGCGATGCAGGCACCAAGGTTATCGTTATCGGCGGGATCAATGATGTCTCTCTCTATCGAGATCTCATTCATCAAGGCGTCAGCGAGTATCTGGTTGCACCGATTGACGTGTATCAGCTCATTGGTTCGATCGGTGAGCTATACGGTGATCCTGATACAGAACCGCTAGGTCGCACGATTGCATTTTTCGGCGTAAAGGGCGGCTGCGGATCTTCTACGGTCGCGCACAACAGTGCTTGGGCGCTCGCTCGCAACTTTGAGAATGAAGTTTCAGTTGCGGATTTCGACTTGCCCTTCGGGACAGCCGGACTGGATTTTAATCAGGATCCGCTGCAAGGCGTATTGGAGGCAGTGTCTTCCCCTGAGCGCCTCGATGAAACGTTCTTGGATCGCATTTTGTCCAAGTGCAGCGAGCACCTGAGTTTACTGGCCTCTCCTGCGTCTCTTGAGCGGACCTACGATTATGGTGAGAGCGCTTTTGATGGTCTCATCGACACCATGCGCAGTTGCACGCCGACAATTGTGCTGGATGTGCCGCATGTGTGGAACGGCTGGACCAAAAATGTTCTGGTCAGCGCAGATGAGGTTGTCATCGTTGCTGAACCGGATCTCGCCAATCTTCGTAATGCGAAAAACGTCGTCGATACTTTGAAGCAACTACGTCCGAACGACAGGTTACCGCAGCTCGTTATGAACCGGGTCAATGTACCGAAACGACCTGAGATCAAGCCGGATGAATTCGCGTCTGCACTCGGTCTGCCCGCACCGCTGATCATACCGTTCGACCCACAGCTCTTCGGAACAGCTGCCAACAACGGGCAGATGATCGCCGAGTTGGACGCAAAGCACAGTGTAAGTGCCCTGTTTTCAGAACTTGCACAGCAGGTGTCCGGGCGCAGCGACACCAACAAGTCCAAGCGGACCGGGCTGAATTCACTGCTTTCGAAATTGATCGGCAAGACGGCTTAGCGTCATCAGCGTAGCGGAGAAATAGACAACGATGTTCGGTAGACGTGGTACATCGCCTTCAGGAGCGGCGCCAGGGAGGCCCTTCCGGCCAGACGCGGCGGAAGCATCTCCTTTGGCCGCGCCTATCGAAGAAGTTGCAGTCAAGAGCGATGCGGCAACTCCAGAGGGTTCGCAGGCAGAGGCACCGCAACCAAAACCAGAGCCGAATGATAGGAAGAGCCGGAAGTCCGGCGAGTACTATGAGACCAAGGGGCAGATCTTTAGCGCCCTCGTTGAAGCAATTGACCTTTCGCAGCTGAGCCGCCTTGGCCCAGAAGATGCCCGTGATGAAATTCGGGACGTCGTCAACGATATCATTGCGCTCAAAAATGTCGTGATGTCGATTTCTGAGCAGGAGGACCTGCTCGAGGACATCTGTAACGACGTTCTTGGCTATGGCCCGTTGGAGCCTCTT
Source organism: Roseibium polysiphoniae (assembly GCF_014842925.1). Classification (GTDB taxonomy): domain Bacteria; phylum Pseudomonadota; class Alphaproteobacteria; order Rhizobiales; family Stappiaceae; genus Roseibium; species Roseibium polysiphoniae. Next base: position 80,349 of record NZ_JACYXJ010000007.1, on the reverse strand, counting down.
CTCGCGCGTGACGATATCGCTGATATTATGGTCAATGGTGCCCACACGGTCTACATCGAGACCGAGGGCAAAATGCAGCAGACTGGCGTCCACTTCCGCGACAATGCGCAACTTATGAACATTTGCCAGCGGATCGTAAGTCAGGTCGGACGCCGCGTCGACGATTCCAGCCCGATATGTGATGCGCGTCTTCCCGATGGGTCTCGTGTCAACGTCATCGCACCGCCACTCGCGATCGATGGACCCGCGCTCACAATTCGTAAGTTCAAGCGAGACAAGCTCACACTCGATCAGCTCGTCAAATATGGATCGATCACGCCGGAAGGCGCCACAATCCTGCAAATCATCGGCAAATCTCGATGCAACGTGCTCATTTCTGGTGGTACGGGTTCGGGCAAGACGACTCTTCTCAACTGCCTTACGGCCTATATCGAGAGCACCGAACGCATTATCACCTGCGAGGATTCAGCGGAACTTCAGCTACAACAGCCTCATGTGGTGCGCTTGGAGACTCGGCCTCCAAACCTCGAGGGTGAAGGCGAAATCACCATGCGAGACCTGGTCAAGAACTGCCTTCGCATGCGGCCTGAACGCATTATCGTTGGTGAGGTTCGCGGGCCGGAAGCATTTGATTTGTTGCAGGCCATGAACACCGGCCACGATGGGTCCATGGGCACCCTGCATGCGAACTCTCCTCGTGAGGCGCTGTCGCGGCTGGAATCAATGATCACCATGGGTGGGTTCTCTTTGCCCTCTCGGACCCTCCGGGAAATGATCGTCTCGTCCATCGACGTGGTTGTACAGGCTGCGCGTCTTCGCGATGGCTCGCGACGAATTACCCACGTGACCGAAGTCATGGGCATGGAGGGCGACGTCATTATCACTCAAGACGTCTTCCTCTATGACATGATTGGCGAGGATCCGAGCGGGCGCATTCTTGGACGCCACCGGTCTACGGGTATTGGCCGTCCCAGGTTCTGGGAACGCGCGCGTTACTTTGGCGAAGAGCATCGTCTCGCCGCCGCTTTGGATGCTTCTGAACAACCGGAATACGTCAATGAGTGAGCGCGCCCATGCCTGACCTTCAGTCTTTGCTTGGTCCCGGCCTCACCACGCTGGGTGTCGCGATCTTGGTCGCGGTGAGCATCGGTGGCGTGATCTACGCGCTGTTTCAGCCTGCTCTGTCTGGAACGAAGCGCCGAGACGAACGCATCAACGTGATTGCGACTCGATCCCAATCTGTTGACGTCCGTTCGCAAGTAAGAGATGGCGACAAGCGCAGAAAGTCCGTTCAGGATCAGCTCAAGGAATTCGAGGAACGGCAGAAAAAGAAGCTGAACAAGCAATCCAATATCTCCCTGACCGCGCGTATGGAGCAGGCGGGCTTGAACTGGGAGCGAAAGCACTTCATTTTTTTCAGCATAGCTTGCGCCCTAGTTTTTCTGTTGCTCGGTCTTGTCTTCAGCAAGAGCCTTCTGATCGCTCTGGCGCTCGGATTCGCGGGCGGGCTTGGCTTTCCCAGATGGTTCATCAATGCAAAGCGTCGTCGGCGTTTTGATGCTTTTCTAAATGAGCTGCCGAATGCCGTGGACATTATCGTTCGTGGTGTGAAGGCAGGTTTGCCATTGGGAGACTGCATCCGGATCGTTGCCAATGAAGCGGCTGAGCCGGTCGCAAGTGAATTTCAAAAAATCGTAGAGACGCAGGTTATGGGCATATCGCTGACGGACTCTGTCGCGCGACTTCCCGAGCGTGTCCCGGTTGCTGAGGCAAATTTCTTTGCGATCGTGGTCGCGATTCAGCAAAGGGCTGGCGGCGGCCTGTCTGAGGCTTTGGGCAACCTGTCCAAAGTTTTGCGGGGCCGCAAGACAATGAAACGTAAAATTCAGGCTCTCAGCTCTGAGGCAAAATCTTCTGCGGGTATCATTGGTGCGCTGCCATTCCTGGTGACGGGGGCTATGTATATGATTGCTCCTGACTACATCATGCTTTTGTTTACGCGAACTGCTGGCCACATCATCATCGCCTGTGGCTTGTTTTGGATGTTCTGCGGCATCATGGTGATGCGCAAGATGATCAATTTCGACTTCTAGGAAAGAGAAGAAATGGACCTGGAAGCAATTGCCAACAGTCAATTCCTGATCGCTGTCTTGGCCGCCGTCGCGGTCGCTGGAACGCTCTATACACTCGTCGTTCCCTTTTTTGAGCGGGACGGTCTGAAGTCACGCATGAAGTCGGTCGCGCTTGAGCGCGACAAGATGCGCGCACGGGAAAGATCACGTCTGGCGGCCGAGAAGAACGATCCACGCACCGCGTTACGCGCCAAACCCAAAGAGCAGGTCAAGAATATCGTTGATCGGTTGAATTTGATGGCGATGTTGTCTGATGAGGAGACCAAGAACAAGCTGAGAATGGCAGGCTATCGAGGCACCGGCCCACTATACACTTTCCTCTTTGCGCGTGTTGCGCTGCCCGGGATTCTGCTGATTGTCGCGGCATTTTATGCCTTTGTAATTCTCGTTGATGCTTTTCCGCTTATGACGCGGGTCGCAGGTTGTATCTTTGTTGCGGGCTTGGGCGTTTTCATACCTAACCTTTACGTGCAAAATCGGATTACCAATCGTCAGCTTTCCATCCGCAGGGCTTGGCCCGATGCCCTGGATTTGATGCTGATTTGCGTTGAGTCCGGAATGTCGATTGAAGCAGCCTTTGGGCGGGTCGCAGAAGAGATCGGTGTGCAGTCAATTCCGCTAGCCGAAGAATTGACGCTTACGAATGCGGAGTTGTCGTATCTCGGGGAACGCAGGCTGGCTTACGAAAACCTCGCCACGCGAACCGGCGTTGATGGCGTGAAGAATGTCATGATGGCTCTCATTCAGGCCGAACGATACGGAACGCCTGTCGGAAATGCGATCCGCGTAATGTCGGACGACAATCGTGAGCAACGTATGCAGGAAGCCGAGAAGAAGGCAGCATCCCTGCCGCCCAAACTGACGGTTCCGATGATTGTCTTTTTCCTGCCAGTCTTGTTTTTTGTTATTTTGGGCCCGGCCGTTATGCAGGTCCTGGATACATTTGGACCACCCAAATAAGCTGAGCTTTACTCGTCAAAAGTAAGCTCAAGGCCCTTGGTCGAATTTAATAAATCAGCCGTTGTTTGAGAGCATCTGCCTGAGGTACGCGATGTTTGCCTCCGCCTGCCGCGGATCCAGCTCGGCGCGTGCAACTTGTTCAGCTTCGGAAAATTTGCCTTGTACCCCAAGGACGAGCGCAAGATTCTGACGCACCCTGCTGTCAGCGCCAGGAAGTGCCGAAGCCTTGCGCAGCGTGTATTCTGCTTCGGGCAACTGGTTGGATAAGAGGTGAGACAGGCCAAGGTTGTTCAGAAGGCTGGGATCGTTTGGCTGGATCTTGAGCGCCTGATTGTAGAGAGCACGCGCGCGCTCATGATTTCCCATCTGATCGTGCACAGCCGCTTCTGCCGACATGAGCTTCCAGTCAGGCATCTGCGGGGATTGAGCGCGCTGCAGAACGTTAAGGGCTTCGCCAAACTTGCCATTCATCGCCAGGATCTTGCCATACGCTGAGGCGATCTCGCGATCCTTGGGATGGGCAATCACGGCACTGCGCAGAACGGCCATAGATTGCGTGATCTGCCCGTTTTGCCGCAATGCGTTCGCATAGCCAACAGTGGCGGTTTTGTCCTGACGATTTCTCTCGTACTGTGCGCCCCAGCTTGAAACGGCGCGCCGAGCCTGAGCTGAACCCGGTGCCGCATAGGGCTGACTGGTGGCAGAGGCATGAGTGCCGATGCTGCCGCGCTTCGTCGCCGAGCAACCTGCTGCCAACATGAGAACACTCATTGCTGCGGCAATGGGAACCAGGCGCGAACGACGACGCTGCAGATTGTTGGTTTGAGAAGGCATAGCTGACTTCCTGGCAAGAGGACGCAAGGTTACGGACTACCTTTGAAATAACCTGTTAACCCTAATGCTTTGTTAAACGTCGCATTTTGCATGTGAGATGCGAGGCCTCGCTTTGGAAAGCTCGGGCTCCTCAGCTTGCCAATCAGGGGAGGGGCGCGTAACAGTTTTTAGGATCGAAACCCTCCATCCATCCTCAAGGAGCCAGTCTTGCGCCACTCCCTTATCCGTAAAAGCGAAGCGTTGGATCCGACGCCGATCTACGCAGTCAACGAGGCAAGTGTCGACAGTGTCGTCGGCCAGCTCGGACTAGCTGCCGGGAACTGGGTCTCACGTCACGGATATAAGGGTGAGCCGGGTCGCACATTGGTGGTCCCAGCAGCAGAAGGCTCACAGGTTGCGGTTCTTTACGGCACTGATGAGGTGGGGCTCTCCTCAACCTTTGCTTTAGGATCGCTGGTAACCGCGCTGCCATCCGGGGACTATGTTTTCGAAACCCCATTGCCAGACATTGAATTGGGTCTCTTGGGGTTCGCCCTCTCGTCCTACCGCTTCAACCGATATCGAAAATCCGGCGGAGACCTCCCGCGACTTGTGGTCCCAGATGACGTCGATCTCGAACGCTTGTATACGGTGCTGGATGGCGTAGAGCTCGCCCGTGATTTGATCAACACACCAGCCAATGATCTTGGTCCGGAGGAGCTAGCCGCCGCGATCACCAAACTCTTTGAAGAGCATGGCGGAAAAGGTGAAGTCATCGTCGGCGAGGACCTATTGGAACGGGGTTTCCCCATGGTCCATGCCGTTGGGCGAGCGAGTGCCAACGCGCCGCGGCTGGCCGACTTCACCTGGGGAGACGAGAAGGCGCCCAAAGTTACGCTTGTCGGCAAGGGTGTGATCTTTGATACGGGCGGGCTCGACATCAAACCCGCCAGTGCGATGACTTTGATGAAGAAAGACATGGGGGGAGCGGCCAACGTTCTTGGCCTCGCATCCATGATCATGGCTGCGAAACTGCCTGTTCGCCTTCGGGTCATCGTACCCTGCGTCGAGAACGCCATCTCGGGAAATGCTTTCCGGCCCGGTGACGTCTTGCCAAGCCGCAAGGGCCTTACCGTCGAAATTGGGAACACGGATGCGGAAGGCCGCTTGGTGCTCGCAGATGCACTCGCACTTGCTGACGAGGAAACGCCGGATCTTCTGATCGATATGGCGACGTTGACCGGAGCTGCACGGGTCGCACTCGGGCCGGATCTGCCACCCTTTTACACTGAAGATGATGAGCTGGCAGAGGAGGTCGCCATTTTATCTGAGGCGAGCGCGGATCCACTGTGGCGTTTGCCGCTCTGGCAACCCTACATGAAGTACCTCGACAGCAAGATTGCAGATATCAACCATATCAATACATCAGGGGTTGGTTTCGCCGGCTCGATCACCGCGGCCCTGTTTTTGTCCCGTTTTGTCGAAAATACCACTGCTTGGGTTCATTTCGATATCTATGGCTGGACGCCGATTGACAAGCCCGGCAAACCGTCTGGAGGGGAGGCGCAGGGCATTCGATGCCTCTTCGATTTAATCAGTGAGAAATATTCTTCCTGAAGATAACGGCTCCGAAACGGTTCCATGCTTGAATGATCGGATGTGAAATCGAAAAGGATGCACCTCCGACATGGCAGTTGAGATACGCGCCTCCCAGGCGCTGAAGCTTTTGCATGAGGTAAATCTGGCGCTCGTGAGAGACCAGGAGCAGGATCTTTCGGCGCGCCAAATCACGATCCTTATGACGGTCTATCTTGAGCCGCCGCCCCACACGGTAAGGGGGCTGGCTGCCAAGTTGAATGTCACAAAGCCAGCGATCACGCGGGCACTGGATACACTTGGAGGTATGAGGCTGCTATCCAGGAAAAGGGATGAAGCCGATCGGCGGAACGTAATCATTACGAGAACGGTTGAGGGTGCGCTTTACCTCGAGCAACTTGGCGATATCGTCGTTGAAAAGGCGCGTGAGCTACCCCGTTAGGGACTTTTCTCGTCCATGGTGGTTTCGGAGATTTTTGAATGCCAATTGACCTCGATCGTCGTCTTCATCCGGTCCGTTCCGACCTCGCCGCTAGTGGCTATGAGGATCGTGTCGTGGCCGAAAGATTTGTGCCGGGCGCAATCAAGATCGTGACCGCTGACTATCTGGATATGAGGCCTGCGCCCGAACTTCAGAAACCAATCGACAGCCAAGCACTCCATGGCGAAGTCGTGACCGTTTTCGAGGAGACGGACGACGGTTGGTCTTGGGGCCAGCTCGAGACAGATGGGTATGTCGGCTGGATCTTGTCGGAGGGCCTGGGTGCACACCACTCATCGACGCACCAAGTGTCGTCCCTGCGGACCTATCGCTATCCAGTCGCCGATCTTAAATTTCCACCCCTTGGACTCATTTCTATCGGGGCGCATGTTTCTGTCGTCGGCCGCAAGACGACGCGCGGTCTGGATTATGCGATCTTGAGCGATGGATCGGCTGTTGTTGCGCGCCACCTCATGCCATTGGGAGAGACGCTGGTGGATTGGGTTGGCGTTGCAGAACAGTTCATCGGCACGCCTTACCGTTGGGGTGGTCGCACGAGCCTCGGCCTGGATTGTTCAGCGCTGGTCCAGCTGTCTGCCAGCTTTGCCGGGCACACGCTGCTGCGCGACAGTGATATGCAGGAGAAAGACGCAGGTGTGCTGCTCTCCGATGTCGGACTGTCTGACCTTCAACGCGGGGACCTGGTGTTCTGGAAGGGACATGTCGGGATCATTCAGGAGAAGAACCGACTGCTGCATGCGAGTGGCCACACAATGATTGTTTCGAGTGAGCCTCTCGATAAGGCCGTGGAGCGGATTTCAAAAAATGAGTGGGGTGCGGTCACCACTCTCCGGCGTTTGTGAATGAGCTAAAACTCCGCGTTCAATGCTCCGAGGGGAGTGCCTCTGCGGTGGCAGCTTCGCCAGGAATCTCGCCTAGATCCAGATCTTCGATCTTCTGGCTGCGCTTGGCGATCTTGTCCGTCGAAATCAGGATCTGATCGATATCCTTGTTGGCTTGTCCGAAATGGGATTGCAGCTTCAAAACTCGATCATTGAGGCGCCCGACATCGGCAGTCAGATGTGCGACTTCGGCCTGAATGAGATGCGCCTGTTCGCGCATCCTGGCATCACGAAGAACAGCCTGAATCACCTGGATAGATAGCATCAATAGCGATGGCGAAACGATCACGACCCGCGACCTATGGGCTTTTTGCACCTGGTCCTCGAAACCTTCATTCAGCTCGGCAAAGACGCTTTCTGACGGCACGAACAGGAAAGCCGTGTCTTGGGTCTCGCCCGGCAGAAGGTATTTTTCCCGAATGTCCTGAATGTGCTTGGTAAAGTCGCGACGAAACTGAGCCTGCGCCTGTTTGAGCTGATCGTCGCTCTTGGCATGCCTGAGGAGGTTAAAGGCTTCGAGTGGGAACTTCGCGTCGATTGCGAGGGATGGCGCCCCGTTGGGCATGTGAACCAGGCAGTCCGGACGAGACCCGGTCGAAAGCGTTGCCTGGAAACTGTACCCGCTTGGCGGCAACTGATCCTGGATAATGGCTTCCATTCTTCCTTGGCCAAAAGCGCCTCGCGTTTGCTTGTTGGAAAGGATGGTTTGCAGCTCCACGACCTGCCCTGACAAATCGGTGATGGTGCGTTGGGCGCGGTCGATCACGGCCAGGCGTTCATGCAGCTGGCGCAGTCCCTCGTGCGTCTGTTTGGTCGTGTCGGCCATCGATATGCCGAGTTTGTGGCCCATCCCGTCGAGACGGTCGTTTACCGCGCGCATCATGTCGGATTGCCGCGATCCGAACACCTCGGCCATCGTCTGCATACGGCCTGTCATTTCCCCCTGCGATTTCAAAAGTGTCGCAAGGTGGCTCTCCAGCTCGTGAATACGCTCGGTGGCGGCTGTTTCGGCTTCGGCGCGAATTCGCAGCTGCCGCCGCGACCCCAAAACCAGCCACGCGATAAGCAACAACAGGAAAAGGCCGCCAGCGACAGAAGCCTCCAGCGCAGTCACAGGATAGCCACTCAGGACAAAAAGAACAGTTTGCATGAAACAAACATAGAACGATTCGCTCGCACTTGCAGTCCGCATGTTGAGCGTCTTCCAAGGACAACCATTGTCGCTGGACGTGTGATCAAGCTTTGCTGGACGGGAATTAATGGCCAAACTGCGCGCGAAACGGGGATATGTGCCCCCCTTTCACGTTGACCCTTGGCACGGCTTTGCCTATGTCAGTCCCATGACGAAACGTGACATCATAATTATTCCCGATCAGGTCCTGCGCGAAGTATGTGAGCCCATAACTTCCGTCGACGACGACGTGCGCGCTCTGGCCGATGATATGCTTGAGACAATGTATGACGCGCCGGGGATAGGCCTTGCCGCGAGTCAGATTGGCGTCTTGAAGCGCGTTTTTGTGCTTGATGTTGCCCAGGAAGATGCGCCCAAGGAGCCGATGGTCTTCATCAATCCGGAAATCGTTTGGAAAAGCGACGAGCTTTCCGTCTATCAGGAAGGTTGTCTTTCGATTCCGGAATTCTATGAAGAAGTCGAACGTCCAGCCTCGGTGAAGGTGCAGTTTCTCAATCGGGAGGGAGCCGAGCAGGAAATCGAGGCCGATGGCCTTCTGTCAACCTGCATCCAGCACGAATTGGATCACCTCAATGGAACACTCTTCATCGACTATCTGTCGAAATTGAAGCGTGACCGTGTGATGAAAAAATTCGCGAAACAGGCCAAGCAGTTCGGTAAGGTCTGACCTTCGCCGGCTGAAACGGAAGAAACAATCGATGGATTATGCATTCTTCCTGAAGATGTTCGCCGCATTGTTCGCGATTATGAACCCGATCGCCAACCTTCCTGTGTTCCTGTCGCTCACTGCGGACAAGACACCTGCGGGACAACGGGCAGTCGCGATCACCTTGATTGTCGCTCTTGTCGTTGGTTGCTGCATCATCGCTCTTGCTGGCAATGAAATCCTTGCCGTGTTCGGGATCTCTCTGGACGCCTTCCGTCTGGCAGGTGGTTTTCTGATCCTTTTGATCGCGCTGAACCTGATCTCGGGTGAGCAGAGCAAGGCGCATCATGGGACCGAAAAGGAACAGGAGCATCACGCTTCTCAGGAAAACCCTGCAATTTATCCACTGACGGTGCCGATCCTTTTGGGTCCGGGGACAATTTCGACCCTCATTATCTTTCGTGGGCAGGCTGACGGACTTGCTCAGGAAGTCGCATATGGCGCGGCTGCGGCAGCTTCGGTTGTGTTATTGGGTGTGACTTTCCTGGCGGCTCCTTTTTTGGAAAAGCTGCTCGGCCAGACCGCGACAAGCGTCATGAGCCGCCTGATGGGAATGATCCTTGCGGCAATTGCGATGGAAATGATGGTGTCCAGTCTCAAAGCCCTGTTGCCGGGACTGGCCTGATCGCGCAATAAGGGCGCGATCACTCAAGCAGCCGGAAACGATATGACACTTCGCATCATTTTCATGGGAACGCCTGAATTCTCCGTTCCGACACTGATGGAAATCGTTGGCCATGGCCATGATGTCGTAGCCTGCTACTCGCAGCCGCCACGGCCTGCGGGCCGAGGCATGGAGCTCAAGAAGTCTCCGGTCCATGAAGCTGCGGAATCTTTCGGCATTCCGGTTTTCACACCCGCATCCTTGAAGGACTCTGAAGAGCAGCAAAAATTCGCTGATCTCGATGCGGATGTTGCGGTTGTCGTTGCTTATGGCTTGCTGCTGCCCAAGGCTGTTCTGGAAGCGCCACGCGAGGGATGCCTCAATCTCCATGCTTCGCTGTTGCCGCGTTGGCGCGGGGCGGCGCCGATCAATCGCGCAATCATGGCCGGCGATGTAGAGACAGCGGTGCAGGTCATGCGGATGGAGGAAGGTCTCGACACCGGCCCTGTGTGCATGTCCGAGACTGTTGCGATCGGCGACAATACGACCGCTGGAGAACTGCATGACCAACTGTCGGGACTCGGCGGTGACCTGATGGTGCGCGCACTCGCGGCATTGTCTCGCGGTGCTTTGAACCAGATGCCGCAGACGGAGACTGGCGTCACCTATGCCCGTAAACTCTCGAAAGATGAGACCCGGATTGACTGGGCGCTCGGCGCGAAGGTCGTACATGACCACATTCGCGGGCTTTCGCCGTTTCCAGGTGCCTGGTGCGAAATGATGCTCGCGGATAAGTCTGAGCGGGTTAAAGTCCTCCGCAGTCAGCTTGCGGAAGGCACTGGCTCGGCCGGCGAGGTCTTGGCGTTGGACGGCAATGGTCCAGTGGTGGGATGCGGTGCTGGCGCTGTCAGGCTCGTTCAGGTACAGCGCGCGGGCAAGAAAGCAGTTTCGGGCGAAGACTTTCTGCGCGGGGCGACACTATCGGTGGGCGAAACGCTGTCTTGAGGTCGGCGTAGCCAGCACCAGTGCAAATAGGAGAAGGACCGCAAAATGAGCGATCACTTCGAGCCGGAAAAACTGATCGTTCGAGCGGTCGAACCCGCTGATGAGCTTGGTGTAAGGGAGCTTGTGACCGCTGCCTTTGATCAGTCAACAGAAGCGGGCCTGGTTCATAAACTCAGACACTGCGGCGCATTGGTTCTCGAGCTTGTCGCAGTCACGGACCGAGGAAGGATCCTCGGTCATGTTGCGTTCAGTCGTGTGACGCCAACCAACATTGGCGCGGGCCAGGAGCTGAAGATTAGCTGCCTCGCGCCAGTCTCTGTCTGGCCGGAGTTTCAGCGTCAGGGCATTGGTTCACGGGTCATTCGCGCCGGACTGGATCAACTCAAGGACCTGGGGGAAGACCTTGTTCTGGTGCTCGGTCCTCCAGCTTATTTTCCACGGTTCGGCTTCGACCCTGCCTTGGCGCGAAAGGTCCGCGCGCCCTATGCGGGTGATGCCTTCCAGGCAGTTGCGCTGACAGATGCCGTTGAAGCCGACCTGCCCATTGAAGTTGCCTTTGCCACACCCTTTCAGGAATTCGAGTAAGATACGGAATGCCGCGTTACAGCTTCACTGTTGAATATGATGGCCGGCCCTATTGCGGTTGGCAGCGTCAGGCGAACGGCCCGTCTGTTCAGGCAGCTCTCGAGCGTGCCATCAAGGCGTTCAGCGGTGAAGAGGTGACCATTGGTGGCGCAGGCAGAACCGATGCAGGTGTTCATGCCACTGGTCAGGTGGCTCATGTGGACCTTGAAAAAGCATGGCCTGCGGCGACAGTTCTGCGTGCGATCAATTTTCATATTCAGCCCGACCCAGTTGTTCTGCTCGACTGTGCAGAGATGCATGAGGGGTTCGACTCTCGGTTTTCAGCCATTCGCCGATCCTACCGCTACCGGATCTTCAATCGCTCTGCGCGTCTCACGTTTGAACGAGGCCTTGCCTGGCATGTGAAGGCAGAGCTTGATGCAGATGCGATGAATGACGCCGCGCAGGAGTTTGTCGGTCATCACGACTTCACGACGTTCCGTCACGCAAAATGTCAGGCCAAAAGCCCGGAGAAAACACTCGAGACTTTCTCAGTGAGGCGTGAAGGGCTGTTCGTGATTGCTGAATGCTCTTCGCGTTCATTTCTGCACAATCAGGTGAGGTCGATGGTAGGGACACTCAAGCTGGTTGGTGAGGGCAAATGGACGGCGCAGGATGTGCGAGCTGCCCTTGCGGCCCGGGACAGGAAAGCCTGCGGGCCCGTGGCGCCGGCTGATGGTCTGTATCTGACAGGCGTCGACTACCGATCCAAGGACAAGGATATCGCCAAGGCGAAGGCCAAGAAATTGGAAGAAAGCCAGCGCTAGCTCGGAACCTCCGGTTCGACACACTTCTTGTAGAGGTGCCAGGTCGTGTGGCCGAGGATTGGTAGTGTGATGACGAGCCCGGCGAAGGCCGGTGCGATCGACACAATCAGACTAATCGTGACCACGATGGCCCAGCCGATCATGGGGACGGGCGACATGGCAACAGCCTTCACGCTCGTAATCATTGCAGTGATGAAGTCTCGGTCCTCTTCCATAAGGAGAGGAAAGGAGACCACCGTCAGCGAAAACAGGATGAGGGACAGGATTGCGCCGACAACATGCCCTATGGCGAGAAACATGAGGCCTTCTGGTGTGTTGACGATCTCGGACAGGAATTCGCCAAAGGAAGCGAAGGACCTGAAGCCGAGGAAAAGCGCAAGCAGAAGGCGGACCTGGTACATCCACATGATCTGAACGAATAAGACGACAAACGCCATCCAGGAAAGTTCGCGGCTTTTCTGGGCCCACATGGTGCCAAGGATCGCCGACCAGCTCAGCGGTTCATTTCGGCTCAATCTGCGGCTAACCTCATAGAGACCGACCGCTGCGAATGGGCCAATCAATGCAAAACCGGCAGCAAGAGGGTAGCTCAGGTAGCTCATGTCGAACGCCGCCGCAGTCAGCACGATAAGCAGGCCGCCGATGGTGAAGAAGGCGCCGAAGGCCAGACCATAGATCGGAGCTCTGTGGAAGTCCCGCATGCCGTCACCGAGCGCATCGATTACGTCGGAGATCGAGATCTGCCGAACCACCGGTGCCTTTCGAAGAGGCGACGCTGTATCCGTATCGGTCTTGTCCGTGCTGTCTGTCATCATTTTCCTCCCGCGTCGCTCCCGAAACGACCTGACCATCATGACCAGCGGAAAGTCGAACGCCAATCGTACTTTTCGGTATGCGCATTGAATTTCGTACGGAAGCCATGGGAAGAATGCGCTTTTGGCGCAGCTCGCTGACTGCAAAACCGGATCTTTGCTTGATCCAGCGGCAGCTTGCGACTAACTGCAGGACAGTATTTGCAATTCTGAGCCGCGAGCGGATTTTAAATGTCTTCGAACGACAGCCAGGTAAACGCGACACCCGGATTGGCTTGGCTGCTTGCCAGCCCCATTGGGCGGCTGGGCCGTGAGCCTTATTGGCTGGTTCTGTTCCTGGTCTGGATTGTCATCGGCATTGCGATCAACATGTGGTTCGGTTCAATCGATGAGGATGTCTCGATCGAAAATCTTACGCTTCAGGGGTTCGTTGAATCGAACCCCTTGTTTCCAGTTCTGTTTTTTGTCCTTCAGTGGGTTGAATTGGCGCTGGTCATCAAGCGGTGCCAAGACATTGGCATTACCGGCTTTACGGCGCTTTTGATTTTTGTTCCCGGGGTGAATATTCTTGTGGTGCTCGTGCTTGGCTTTATTCCGAGCCAGCAGATGCCCAACCGTTTTGGTCCGTTTCCAAACAGCTATTATCGCCGCAAGTCCTGATTGCTTCAGGGTTCTCAATTCAGATCGTGACCGCGCAGATCCAGAGGTTCCATGTCCGCCCAGCATTCTCCCGCAGTTCAATTTGCCCGAAATCTGATCCGTTGCCCGTCGGTGACGCCAGCTGAGGGCGGGGCGCTGGATTACCTCGAAAAACTTCTGGGCGGCGCCGGCCTCAAGATAGATCGTGTCACATTCACAGACAGTGACACCCCGAACGTTGAGAACCTATTCGCTTCGATTGGATCAGGAAGCCCTCATTTCGTCTTCGCTGGGCACACAGACGTGGTCCCGCCTGGCGACGAAGCTGATTGGAGCCACGCACCTTTCGCTGGAGACATCGTCGGGGGCACGCTTTTCGGTCGGGGTGCGGTTGACATGAAAGGTGGTGTCGCTTGCTTCGCTGCAGCGGCACTGGATTTCCTGGAGGCAAATGGCCCGGAATTTGGCGGGAAAATCTCGTTCCTGATCACCGGCGATGAAGAAGGGCCGGCCGTGAACGGGACCGTAAAGCTTCTCCAATGGGCGGAAGAGCAGGGTCATCGTTTTGACGCCTGTATCGTCGGAGAGCCAACCAATCCGAATGAGCTCGGCGATGCCATAAAGGTCGGTCGTCGTGGATCCTTGTCGGGGACCGTTGTCGTGACCGGCGTTCAAGGTCACGCGGCCTATCCCGAAAATGCAAACAACCCGATCCCTGGTCTCATGCGCCTGATGAGTGCGCTGGATGAGGTGGCCTTCGATGGTGGCAATGATCGTTTTCAGCCGAGCAATCTGGAGATTGTAACGTTTGATGTGGGCAATCCGGCGTTCAATGTCATACCGGCAAAGGCGGAAGCGCGCTTCAACATCCGGTTCAATGACACTTGGTCCCTGGACACTCTGAAAGCCAAAATCGAAGGTATTCTGTCGGACGCAGCGAGTGATGATCTAGAATGGTCGGTCGTGTTCCGGCGTGACGCCAGCGAGTCTTTTTTGACCCGTGACGAAACGCTCATCAAGGCGCTGAGCAATTCGGTCGAAGCCATAACAGGTAGAACGCCCGCGCTGACGACCGGCGGCGGCACTTCTGACGCAAGGTTTGTGAAGAATTATTGCCCTGTCGTCGAATTCGGCCTCGTCGGCCAAACCATGCACAAGGTCGACGAATGTGTTGCGTTGGCCGACGTCGATGGTCTCACGGCCATCTACCGGAAATTCCTCGACGACTACTTCCAAGAAGCCAAAGGTGGTTGATCTATGCTGAGCGGACAGGAAATTGCGCGTGCCCTTCAGGGAAGCTGGATGCTCTTGCGCAATCGTCCCGAAGGCATGCGTGGCTTCGATCTGTCGATTGAGGGGTTCTGGCGCTCGTTTGCGGTGGTCTTCCTGCTTGTGCCGCTTTTTGTCGTCAGTTCATTGGCTGAGCGAAAGCTCCTTTTGGACGAGACGGATTTCCTTCCCGCGGGTGCCTTCTGGCTTGCCCAATTTACCAGTCTTGGACTGGACTGGGTGGCCTTACCTCTATTGCTCGCGGGACTCGCAAAGCCTCTCGGCATTTCTGCAGGCTATGTCCCATTCATCGTCGCGCGCAACTGGACAAGCCTCCTGGCAGCCCTGCCGTATGTGTTTGTCGGCCTTCTCTATCTGGCAGGACTGATCGCGCCTGGCATCATGGTTTTGCTGTCCCTTGTGACCTTGATTGTGGTCATCTGGTACCGCTTCATCATTGCGCGCGTCGCCTTGCAAGCAAGCATGAGCATGACGATCGGTGTCGTCATTCTCGACATCATTCTGTCCTTATTGATTGGGGAGCTCGCGGGACGGATTTGGGGATTGTGATCTCCCGGGGTCCTGTCGGTCCTGCCGTTTTTGCGTATCGGATAGGACCTCGGCAAACCAGTCGGCAGCCAACCGAACCGTTTCTTTTTGCCTGACGTTTTCATGGAAAACGATCCAGAGCGGCCTGCTGACGACGACATCGTGGTCGAGCACCTCTAGATCCGGTTCATCTTCGAAGAGCAGATCAGGCAACATGGCAGAGCCTGCCCCTGCTTTCACCGCTGCCAGTATCGCCGAAAGGCTTGAAAACCGTGCAGAGGGTTCGCTCCCATGCCGGGACTTCATGGCGGCGATTTCCGGCAGATCGTCATATTCGCGTTCATAGGCAAAATACGGCAAAGCGTGTTTCCCGACCGGAACGGCGGAGCGTGCTGCAACAGGGCGAAAGCGAATGTCGCGTGCCTTGCGTATGATCAGCATTCCTTCGTTCGGCCGGTTAAGTCGAAGAGCAATTTCAGCGTCTCGGCGGGCAAGGCTGTGTGTTGCCGTCGAGGCGACGACCTCAAGCACGATATGAGGATGCCTGCGCGAGAATTCACCGATGCGCGGCGCGATGAGCTGGTCGATGACCATCGGTAGTGCACTGACCCGAAGTGTCTGGACGCCGCTGTTTGGCAGAGGCAATTGGGTCAAGGCTTTTTCCATTGCCTGTGCTGCCGACAGGAGGGAGGTCCCGGTCGCAGTTGGAACAAGTTTGCCGCCCGCGCGCTTGAATATGGGCATGCCAACGACCGCTTCAGCAGCGGTCAAACGGCGGGCAACTGTCGTCTCGTTGACATCGGACTCGGCGGCGGCCGCGGTCAATGTGCCTTTACGGGAAATCAGGAGCAGTAGATGATAGGAATTCCAGTCGAGCATTCCTGCATATTTGCATGTGCTTCCTGCAGTATCGAGTGTTTAATTGCCGCGTATGCGAGCATAGTTTCCTTCGTAAAACGTATGGAGAAACTGCATGAAGCCAGCTGGGGCGAAGCGCCCTCAAACTCTTTTAGAGCTAACGGGTGGAGCGTCTGAGTGGGAGCGGCCTGTACCAGAGGAAACGGTCTTAATCCTTGTTGCAGTTCAGGAAGAGTACAAATCGGGACGCCTGCGGCTCAGCGGTGTGGATGAGGCTCTGAGCGAAATTGTACAACTTCGAGCCCGGGCCTCGGAACTTGGAATTCCTGTCGTGCATGCGTTCAATGACGGAGGGCTTGGTGATCTCTTCGAGCCCGCTGCCAGCGGTATGTTTTGTTCTGAAGGAACTCCGCGACCAGGTGAACGGGTCATTTCGAAAACCAAACCAAATGCTTTTGCAGACACGGGACTCGCAGAACAGCTTCAACGGGATGGCGTCAAGAACATAATCGTTGGCGGTTTTATGTCCCACCTGTGCGTGTCAAATACGATCCGCGGCGGTTTTGAACATGGATTTCGCGGCGCAGTGGTCGCTAGCGCTTGCGCAAGCCGGCCTCTGCCGCTGCCAACCGGAGGCTCGTTGCCGGGCTATGCGGTGCATGACGCTGCGATGGCCTCCATCGCCGACCTTTTCGCAACAGTGTTGCCCAACGTCTGCGCGATATGAAAACACCCGCGAAGCGTTGCCGCGCGGGTGTCGTCGTGCCGTCTGTTTGAGCGTTAGTCGCGCAGAAGGTCGTTGATGGAAGTTTTGGAGCGCGTCTGTTCATCGACACGCTTTACAATGACCGCGCAATAGAGGCTCGGGCCCTGCGTCCCGTCCGGAAGCGGTTTGCCAGGCATGTTGCCGGGAACGACGACCGAGTAGGCAGGGACTTCACCGATGAAGATCTCACCCGTGTTGCGGTCGATGATCTTTGTCGAGGCACTGATAAAGACGCCCATCGAAAGCACGGCACCCTCGCGCACGACAACGCCTTCAACGACTTCCGAACGAGCACCGATAAAGCAATTGTCTTCGATGATCACCGGACCGGCCTGAAGGGGCTCCAAAACGCCGCCGATGCCGACGCCGCCCGACAGATGAACGTTCTTGCCGATCTGGGCACACGAACCCACGGTCGCCCATGTATCGACCATCGTTCCTTCATCGACATAGGCGCCGAGATTGACGAAAGACGGCATCAGCACAACGCCTTTGCCGATGAATGCAGAGCGACGCACCGTGCAATTTGGAACCGCGCGGAAGCCGGCTTCCTGGAAATCAACGCCGCGCCAGCCGTCGAACTTGGACGGAACCTTGTCCCACCAAGTGGCGTCCCCAGGGCCGCCCTTGATGACTTCCATCGCGTTCAGCCGGAAAGACAGGAGAACTGCTTTCTTGGTCCATTGGTTTACGCTCCACTCGCCGTCTTTCTTCTCTGCGACGCGCAGCTCACCGCGATCGAGCAGATTGAGTGTCTTCTCGACAGCATCACGCACATCGCCGGTGGTATGGGTGTCGATGTTTGCGCGGTCTTCAAACGCTGCATCGACGGTCGCGGCGAGTTTGACGAGATCGTGGGTCATCAGTCTCAATATCTCCGGCAGGAAGCGGGTTAAATAGTGTGGCGGACCTAAGCCGCGCTGCGCGGGCGTGTCAAGCGCAGGTGCGGCAAAATCGGCTTTGACGCCTTGGCAAAAATGAGAAAAGCGGCCGCTGCTGCTGGCTGGGCATTGCGCGTCGACGGTTCAAGTGAACCCGATCGCCTCGTCGGTCAGATCCAGGTCGCTACACAGATCATCTCCGGGCCGCAGCACATCGGCGATTTGATCTTACCCCCGTCATTCGGGCATTTGGTGATCTGAACCTCGGTGCCGTCATCTCGCTTGAGCACAAGTCAATTGTATTGAGGGCCAGGGGACATAGATCCTGATCAAAGGAGACAGTCGCTGGGCGGCGCAGGCCAACAGAAAAGGACGGCATATGGAACTGTGGATCCCGATTACTGTCTTTGCGGCCTTTTGCCAGAATCTCCGTTCAGCGCTTCAGCGCCACCTCAAGGACAGCTTCGGCACGACTGCAGCCACTTTCGTCCGCTTTGGCTATGGTTTTCCATTCGCGCTTCTTTACGTTGGCATCCTGCATGTCTTCGCCGGGATGCCATTGCCCCGGATCAATAGCGCATTCCTGGTGTCTGGCGCGCTGGGAGGTCTGGCGCAAATCGGCGCGACCTTCTTGCTGATCCATCTCTTCTCCTATCGAAATTTCGCCGTCGGGACAGCTTATTCCAAGACGGAGCCGATCCAGGCAGCCCTGTTCGGATTTGTTCTGCTTGGCGAGACGCTGTCGCTACCGGTCATGATGTGTATCGTTCTTGGCATCGCAGGCGTTGTCATGATTTCACTGGCGCGCACGCAGCTCAGTGCGCAGGCAATTACCAGCTCACTCATCGGAAAATCCGCACTGATCGGACTGGCGTCGGCAGCTCTGTTTGGTGCCTCTGCTGCCTTCTACCGGTCCGCCTCATTGTCGCTGGGCGGGCCAGGGTTTCTGATGCAGGCGGGCTTCTCACTGGCCTGTGTGAAATTGTTCCAATCAGCACTCATGGCGAGCTGGATGTTTTTCCGAACGCCACATCAGTTGAGCCTTACACTACGCCATTGGCGTATATCCACGCTGGTGGGATTGGCTGGAATACTCGGTTCGCTCGGCTGGTTCACAGCGATGACACTTCAGCCTGCGGCCTATGTGCGAGCACTGGCGCAGATCGAGCTGGTCTTCACGTTTGCCGTATCATGGCTTGTGTTCCGCGAAGCGATTTCACGCAATGAGCTGTTGGGATGTAGTCTGATCATGCTGGCCGTCATCGGAATCATTCTGTCTTCATGACGGCCAGCATGGCTTGATCTTGGCAATTGCTCCCGACGGCTTACTGGTTGAGAACAATTACCTTTGTGCTGCCGCCGTCGCAGGTGTAGCAGCAGCTTCGGCATCTGTTTCGGTTGTTATAGCCGACGCCCCAGTAACTGTTGTTGCGGTTTCGGACCCAGGCTCCATAACAGACTTTCTCCCCGTAGCGGCAGGAGATGCGAATGGTCTTGTTGCTGTAGTCGTCCAGTACGTAAACCTTATTGTTGCCCGGCCAAACATGCCCGCGCCGGGTGTCCGAATAAAGCTCAACATCAACGATCTTCGGATGTTCGCTGCGGAACTCCCAGGTCAAGCTTTCCGCTCGGACCTGCTGCGAAGCGTCCAAAATAAGGATGAAAGGTAGGCTGCACAAAACCAGCAAGAGCCGGAGGCTCAATCTCTTCAACATTAATACTCCCCCAATTACTTGAGAATGCAGGTTTAACTCTGCATCTAACCCCGATTTCAGTATGGCGTGAACAGCCGCGGTTGTTCAAGTGGCGGCGGGGAGGCGGCCTGACAAGCGCCGGGTTGGATCCGAATTGTCCAGCGCCAAAGGATAATCAAAGGATTTCATCTAGCACCGTCAGTGTTGCTCATGGGCACACGCCCACTACGCGAACCTTAACCCGCGGCCTTGAGGAGCCAGTCTCTGAAGGCGGAGACGGGGCGTGACAAGGGCCGGTTGGGGGAGCGGACAAACCAGTAGCCGGTATCCAATTCGAGAACAGGCCAATCGGGCATAACCAGGTGACCGGCGGCGATTTCCTGCTCGACAAATCGTCGGTCGATAACGACTGCGCCCATGCCGGCAATCGCTGCCTGAATTGCCAGATCACGGCTTTCAAGAAGCGTTCCGGATGTTGCCTCGCTATGCTCGAGGCCAGCTTCGTTCAGCCACAGAGACCAATCATTGCGGCGGCTTGCACTGTGCAGCAAGCGCAGCTTGGAGAGTATCTCACCGGGCTTGCCGCCTTCGCCGGGAAGCAGAGAAGGCGCCATGGCAACGGCGAGATGCTCTTGCCAGAGCAAGGTGCTGTCGATGGCCTGCCAGTTGCCTTTACCCAGGCGAATGGCGCAGTCGTAATTCTCTCGTTCGAGGTCGATGACACGGGTCGAGGCAGACAGCAGGATCTCAACGTCGGGCTGAATCGCTTGAAAATCGGGAAGGCGCGGAATGAGCCAGCGCGTTGCGAATGTGGAGACCGTGCTGATTCTGAGTTCGGTGCGCCCACGCCGCTTGAAACTGTCGACGGCACCTTCAATTCGGTCGAAGGCGTCGCCTATGCCAAGAGCAAGACGCTGGCCTTCTTCTGTGAGCGTGAGCCCGCGCCCATCTCTGAGAACAAGCGTTGCACCAAGCTCACTCTCCAGCTTGCGCATCAAATGGGAAAGTGCGGACGGCGAGACGCCAAGTTCTTCAGCTGCTTGTGCTGCCCGGCCATGGCGTGCCAGAAGAGAAAATGCATGAAGAGCGCGCAAGGACGCCATGGCTCGACCGACCTATCGTTTGAGATTAGCTCAATATACGACAGGCAGAAGCCCAGAGCCAGAGTTCTAAAGTCGTGCCCTAGAGTGCGCCTTTCACAGCGGTCAGGAAGCCGGCGAGATGATCGGTAACGAAGTCGACGGGACTTTGGTCCTCGCCTTCCAGGTCCCACCCTTCACGAAACACGTCTCTCGTTCCCGAAGGCACGATCAGAACAGTGCGCATGCCGAGCCGGTGCGGGACATCGAGATTTTTCTGAAGGTCTTCGAACATTGCTGCGCGCGCTGGACTGACACCAGTTTGCTGCAGGAAAATGTCGTAGGTTTCCCGGTTCGGTTTCGGCATCAGGTCGGCGGCCACTATGTCGAAGATGTCTTCAAAATGGTCGGTGATCCCCAAAGCTGTCGCGGTTCGCTCGGCATGGGGCCTGTCGCCATTTGTAAAAATGAATTTGCGCCCGGGCAGGTCAGCAATCGCCGAGCCAAGGGCTGGGTCGGGTGCTATGTTTGAATAGTCAATGTCATGAGCGTGTCTGAGGAAATCGTCAGGGTCGATGTCGTGTTCCATCATCAGGCCGCGCAGCGTGGTGCCATATTGATGATAGTAGGCCTTCTGCTGCGCCATTGCCTCGTCCTTGCCCAGGTTGAGCAGGCGGGCGACATAGCTTGCGATCTGATCATTGATCTGGCTGAAGAGATCAGTCTCTGCAGGATACAGAGTATTGTCGAGATCGAAGATCCAGGCTTCGACCCCTTTGAAGACCCTGAGGTCCTGCGCATGGGCATGGGAACCCTCGCGTGAAATGATTTTCTTGCCGGTCACGGGCGGATCAACGTCCCGACGCCGCGATCGGTAAAGAGTTCCAGCAGCACGGCGTGAGGCACTTTTCCGTCCAGGATGACGACACCTTCAACGCCCTGGTCCAGAGCCTCGATACATGTTTCCACCTTCGGGATCATGCCTCCTGAAATCGTGCCATCCGCAATAAGCTCACGTGCCTTGGCAACGGTCAGCTGCTTGATCAGGTTGCCTTCGCCGTCGAGAACGCCGGGAACGTCGGTAAGAAACAGCAGACGTTTTGCATTGAGAGATCCGGCAACAGCCCCGGCAAACGTGTCGGCGTTGATATTGTAGGTCTCGCCTTCGGGCCCCGGAGCGACCGGCGCAACAACCGGGATGAGGTCTTCCTTGAGCACCAGCTTCAGGACCGTTGGATTGACATCCGCCGGCTCGCCCACAAAACCCAGATCAACGACGTTCTCGATGTTTGAATCCGGATCGACAACGGTGCGACGCAGTTTCTCGGCCGTGACCATGTTGCCGTCCTTGCCGCAAAGGCCGACCGCCCGGCCACCTTCTGCGTTGATCGATTGGACGATTTCCTTGTTGATCGATCCGGCCAGAACCATTTCGACGATCTCGACCGTCGCCTTGTCTGTTACACGCAGCCCTGCCTTGAACTCACTCACGATTCCGAGGCGTGTGAGCATCTTTCCGATCTGGGGTCCGCCACCGTGGACAACAACGGGATGGACGCCGGACTGCCGCAGCAGGGTGATGTCGCGAGCGAAGGCCTTGCCAAGCTCCGGGTCGCCCATTGCGTGGCCACCGTATTTGACCACAACCGTTCGGTCATCATAGCGCTGCATGTACGGCAGGGCCTGAGCGATGACATGGGCGCGGCTATGCTGATCCGAGGAAGTCATTGGGCGGGTGGTCTCACTTTGGATTCACGTCTTGTGCGTGGCTTGATAGCTTTTTTCGTTTCGCGTCTCAATCAGAAGGCCTGAACTCAGTTCAGAACCAGATGATTGATTTCTGCGCGCAGCTCCTCGATGCCGTTCACCTTTTCCGAGGATGTTGCGATGATTGCCGGAAAGGCAGCTGGCCGCTTTGACAGGTTGGCAAGCGTCTCTTCCTTGAGGCGTGTCAGGGCTGGAGGTTTGATCTTGTCCGACTTGGTCAAGACAACCTGATAGATGACGGCCGCCTTGTCGAGCAGGGCCATCGCCTGCAGGTCGATTGGTTTGATGCCATGCCGGCTGTCGATCAACAGGAAGACGCGGCGCAGGGTCGGCCGTCCGCGCAGATAGGCAAACACCAGATTTGTCCAGGCCTCGACCAGCTCCTTCGGCGCCTGGGCATATCCATACCCCGGCATGTCGACGATGGTCAGCGGCGCCTCGTCTGCTGAAAAGAAGTTCAGCATTTGGGTTCGACCTGGCGTGCTCGAAGTTCTGGCCAGTCCCTTGCGTCCGGTCAACGCGTTGATGAGGCTGGATTTGCCAACGTTGGAGCGTCCGGCAAAGGCAATCTCGGTGTCGCCAATGTCGGGGAGGTTTGCCATGTCGGTGACACTGGTCAGAAAGTCCCAGCGCTTGGCGAAAAGCAGGCGGCCGGCTTCGATCTGGTCTTCGGTGAATTTTTCTTCTTCGCTCATGTTTGGTCTTCTAGCTGGCATTGCGCCCCGCGTCGAGTAGACGATGCAGGACGCCCTGTCTTGCCTGATGTTAGCGGTCAACCTTGCGCAATTCAGCTGGATCGGCTCCGCGTATCGCAGATAGGTTTTCCGTGATCTTGGCGATCGGCCAGTCCCACCAGGCTATTTCCAGCATCTGGGAGATAATGTCGTCGAAAAAGCGTTGCCTCACGATCATGGCCGGATTGCCAACCGCCACGCAGTAGGGAGGGACATCGCGGGCGACGACGGCCTTGGCGCCAATGATTGCGCCGTCGCCGATACAAACGCCGGGCATGATGGTTGCACCCGTCCCGATCCAGACATCGTTTCCGATGATCGTGTCGCCGCGAGACTGCTTTGGGAAAACGGAAGTGTCGTAACCCGTTTCCCAGCCTTCCTGAAAGATATGGAAAGGGTAGGTTGATAGTCCGTCGAAGGCATGGTTCGCGCCGTTCATGATAAACTCGACGCCTGTCGCCAGGGCGCAGAACTTACCAATGACCAGGCGGTCTCCGAGAAAATCAAAGTGATAGCGAACGCATTTTTCCTGGAAGCGCTCCGCTTCGAATGGGTCATTGTAATAGCTGTAGTCACCGGCCTCGATATTGCTGCCGGAAATGACGTTTTTGATAAAGACGGTGTGTTGTGCGCCCGAAAATGGGAAACGGGCCTGCGGATCCGGACCGTGCATGGGGCCTCCGTAAGTGTCAGATGTTGCGCAAGGAAAGAATGCAGCTGATGCTGCAGTTGACCCGGTGGTCGGTGAAGACCTTGCAGAACGGGTCTGGACCTAGGAGATCATTGGCGCGGTACTCCGGGGCGGCGGGTTCGTATCGAGATCAATAAAAAGGGCCCCGCGATGCGGAGCCCTTGTGCTTTAGCAGGATTTCAAAGAACCGTCAGCTCTTGTCTTCGACTTCTGCTTTCTTCCGTTTGAAGGTCGACTTCAGATTGTCGAACAGCTCCACCTTTACACCCTGCCGGCTCATGATCAGCCACTGCTGCGCCACAGAGAGTGTGTTGTTCCAGGCCCAATAGATCACCAGCCCGGCCGGGAATGAGGCCAGCATGAAGGTAAAGATCACTGGCATCCAGGTGAAGATCATCTGCTGAGTCGGATCGGGCGGAGCCGGGTTCATCTTCATCTGGACGAACATGGTGACGCCCATGATCAACGGCCAAACGCCGAGCATCAGCATCTGCGGGGGATCCCAGGGGATCAGCCCGAAGAGGTTGAAGAGCGTCGTTGGATCAGGAGCTGACAGATCCTGGATCCAGCCGAAGAAGGGAGCATGCCGCATTTCGATCGTGACGAAAAGCACCTTGTAGAGCGAGAAGAAGACTGGGATCTGGATCAGCACGGGCAAACACCCTGCAAGTGGATTGATCTTTTCCTTCTTGTACAGCTCCATCAGCGCCTGTTGCTGCTTGGCCTTGTCATCCGAGTAGCGCTCGCGAATTTCGGTCATTTGCGGCTGCACGAGCTTCATTTTGCTCATGGAGACGTAGGACTTGTTTGCCAGTGGGAAGAACACGAGCTTCACACCCACGGTTACGAGCAGGATCGCCACACCGAAGTTGCCGACCAGATGGAACAGCCAGTCAATGGCAAAGAACATCGGTTTGGTCAGGAAATAGAACCAGCCCCAGTCGATCAGGAGGTTGAATTTTGCAACGCCGATGCTTTCTTCGTAGGCGTCCAGAAGGCGCTTCTGTTTGGCCCCTGCAAAGAGATATGAGCTCGTTCCGTCTTCGCCCCCGGCAGGAACGCTGACGCCCTGGCCAAGAAAGTCTGCCTGGAAGTTCTTAGAGACAGTGGAATAGCTGAAGCTAGGCTGGAAGGTCTCACCTGGCGTTGGAATGAGCGTTGTCGCCCAGTACTTGTCAGTGATGCCAAGCCAGCCTTGATCGACTTCTTCAGGGCGGATCTGGTTCTCTTCCTCAAGATCGGAATAGTCGATCTCGCGCAGGCCTTCCTCGCCGAATACGCCGAGCAGGCCCTCGTGAAGAATATAAAATCCCGCAGTTTCAGGCTGACCATTCCTGGCAATCAAGCCATAGGGGTAGAGGTTCACCGCAGCGTCGGTGTTGTTTTGAACCGACTGTTCGATTGTGAACATGTAGTTTTCATCGAGCGAGTATGTGCGCTTGAAAACCAGGCCGGAACCATTGTCAAAGCTCAGTGTGACAGGCGTCGACGGCGTTAGCTGGTCATTGTCTTCGACCGTCCAAAGGGTATCAGCCTCTGGCAGGGCGACATCTGACCCTGGATCCGCAACCCAGCCATAGTCGGCGTAGTAGGGTGTCGGGCCGCCTTTGGGCGACAGCAGCACGATGGTCGGGCTGCTCTTGTCGACGGTCTCGTGATAATCCTTGAGGCGCAGGTCATCGAGGCGCGCGCCGGTCAGGTTGATCGATCCCGAGAGCTTCGGTGTCTCGATCTTGACGCGCTGTGAGCTGGCGATCGCTTGGTCTCGTGTGAGGCTTATGACTGTGGCGCCGCTGGTCGGAGCACTCGCTTGCCCGGGCACCGCATTCGGTGTCGGCTTGGTCGGGTCGCCGTTAAGTTCGGCCTGCGCTTGTTCTGCTGCTTGCTGTGCCTGCAGCTCCGCCTGCTGCTGCTCCAGTTGCGGCTGGGCGACAAAATATTGCCAACCCAAAAGCACGATCAGGGATAGCACGATTGCTAGAATCGTATTTCTATTTTCGGAGAACAACTGGATTTACCCCTGTTTTCTGCTCGGCACTGTCTCTGGCCCGGGCTTGCCATTTGACGAGCGCGGTTTTCTGCGACGCTGTCCCGACTTTGGGTCGAGTGCAAGCGGCATTCCGGACTTAAGGTCCGATACCAGATTTTGAAAGGGAAGGGAGAGCGCAGATTCGCGTCCGACCAGGACGAAATCGGCATGCTGTGGAATATCATTCGCATCCAAGGCTGCGACAGCTGCGCGCAGACGGCGTTTGATCCGGCTTCTTGCTGCCGAGTTCCCGGTCTTCTTGGTCACTGTATACCCGATGCGGGGGGCATCATCACAGTCGCGCTTGAGGCCTTGAAGCACAAAAGCGCGCCGACCCACCCGTCCGCCTTTGGCGACAGCTAGGAATTCGGAGCGCTTTTTAAGTGTTTTCATCGGCGGCGCAGGCTGTGTGTCTGGTACAGTCATCACCGGCAACGCCGCGTGCGTGAGGCCGATCAGGCGCTCAGACGCTTGCGGCCTTTTGCCCGGCGGCGCGCGAGAACCTGACGGCCATTTGCCGTAGCCATGCGCGAACGGAAGCCGTGACGGCGCTTGCGGACAAGACGGCTCGGTTGATACGTACGCTTCATTGTTCTTATCCGCGCAGATGAGCGCGGCCCTTGTTTTTCGAAATTCTTGGAGGAAGCACTCGAAGCGCCTTATCGGCGCGCCCATACCAAAGGCTGTGATCCGAGTGCATGTCCCGGTCGAGCGCGCTTATACGGGGGACGAGGCCTCAAGTCAACGCGTCAGACACCAAATATCTTGCACAGAACCAGCGAAAAAGGATCCGCATTTGTTGCGGGGCAAAGAACGCAATTGAGTGAATTAAGAGCGGATTGGTTCAACCATCTCTCAATTGTCGGTGAAGTACAGTTCTCATTTGCACTTTTCGACTACACCTGTCTGCAAGCAGGCGCGTCGAACAGATTGAGGATGAACTTGACGGTGCCAAGATCCAATTTCAGTGGGGCAAGAAATATGTCGAAACAGGCGGCAGAAGACAGTGAGGATGCACAAGTGCCTGCGGGTGCTAGCAATGTGATCCGTCGCTGGCTCCCGGTGTTGTGCATCTTGGTAGCAATGGCGGTTGCCTGGTTCATGGGATTGCATGAACACCTCACGCTTTCAGAACTGATCCGCAATCGCCAGGACCTGGCAAGCTATGTCAGCGAGAATTTGGTTGCCGCTGTTCTGGCATATATTCTTCTTTACGCAGTCGCAGTTGCGCTCTCCTTTCCTGGTGCATCGCTCCTTACCATTGCTGGCGGCTTTCTCTTCGGTTGGTTGATCAGCGGAACGGCGACAGTTGCCGCCGCGACACTGGGTGCGACGGTCATCTACCTGGCAGCGCGCTCGTCGCTTGGTTCGGTCTTTACGCGGCGGGCCGGTCCCTTCGTCGAAAGACTGGCCTCAGGCTTCCGCGAGAACGCTTTCAGCTACCTCCTTTTTCTCCGCCTGACACCGGTTTTCCCATTTTGGCTGGTCAATATCGCACCCGCGATCTTCCATGTGCCGCTGGCAACCTATGTTGGTGCCACATTGATCGGGATCGTTCCCGGGACATATGCATTTGCCTTCATAGGAGCGGGGCTCGACAGCGTGATTGCAGCTCAGGAAGCCGCCAATCCGGGTTGTGCGGCAGCCGGGACCTGTCATGTCGATCTTGGAGCTTTGGTGACGCCGGAACTATTGGCGGCGTTTTTCGCCTTGGGAATCGCCTCCCTGGTCCCGGTCGCGCTGAAGAAAATCCGCAATCGCGGAGCGGGAAGCTAGACGTCTACCAATGACAGATGCCTCGAACGAATAACAACGCGAAAGCGAGAACAAATGCCTGATATTTTGACTCCCGATATTTGCGTGATTGGTGCCGGGTCTGGCGGCCTGACCGTCGCCGCGGCAGCTGCTGCCTTTGGCGTCGATGTAGTGCTTGTAGAAAAGGGTCTAATGGGCGGTGACTGTCTCAACTATGGCTGCGTTCCATCGAAAGCACTCCTGTCCGCGGCGAAATCGGCCAAGGCTCATGGCCCGGATCCCAAGATTGGCGTAGAGGCGGGATTTTCAGGGGCCAACTTTGCCAGCGCGAATGATCATGTGCGGTCTGTAATAGCTGCCATAGCACCGCACGACTCGGTCGAGCGTTTCGAAGGGCTGGGTGTCAATGTCATTAAGGCGGCAGCCAGGTTCGCATCCCCTGATACGGTTATGGCGGGAGAAACCGAAATTCGAGCCAGGCGCTTTGTGGTCGCCACCGGGTCATCCCCGGCGGTGCCGCCGATCCCCGGTCTGTCGGATGTTGATTATCTGACAAATGAGAGCCTGTTCGAGCTTCGCCAGGCTCCCGAACACCTCATCATCATCGGGGGTGGGCCGATCGGGCTGGAAATGGCGCAGGCGCACATACGATTGGGATCAAGGGTCACAGTTGTCGAGGCTCAAAAGGCTCTGGGCAAGGACGATCCGGAACTCGCGGCCATCGTCTTGAGTGCCGTGAAGAAGGACGGCGTCGAAATTCTGGAAGGCACGGCCGTCAAGTCGGTCTCAGCCGTGGACGGCCTGATCCAGGTGGATGCCGAAAGCTCTCATGGCGCTGTTTCCGTCAAAGGCAGCCATCTCTTGGTCGCGACGGGCCGCAAGCCCAACCTCGACGGGCTTGGCCTCGAGGCCGCTGGAGTTGACGTCGAACGCGGCGGCATAAAGGTGGACAAGGGTCTGCGGACTTCGAACCGGAAGATCTACGCGATTGGCGACGTGATCGGCGGCCTGCAGTTCACTCACGCGGCGGGCTATCATGGCGGCTTGGCCATTCGCTCTATCCTCTTCCGCCTTCCTGTCCGCGAAGATCGGGTCAACATGCCTTGGGTCACCTATACGTCCCCTGAGCTTGGCCATGTTGGAATGAACGAAGCGCAGGCAAGGAAGCAGCATGGCGACAAGGTCAAGATCCTGACTGCAGACTATGCTGCGAATGACCGGGCCCAGGCGGAAGGCGCCACAATCGGGCGCTTGAAACTTATTGCAGGTCCGAGAGGCAAACTTTTGGGCGCAGACATCGTCGGCGCCCAAGCTGGCGAGGTGATCAACCTTCTGTCCCTGGCGATCTCCAAGAAAATGACCATGAAGGACCTGACGGGCTTCGTTGCGCCTTACCCGACATTGGGAGAGTTGGTACGCCGCGCGGCGACCTCCTATTATGCCGACGCCCCTTCTAATCCCTGGGTGCGTCGTCTTGTGCGATTTCTGACACAGTTTGGGTGAGACGATGGCAAGGGTGCCTTGATCTCGCCCTTATGATTTGCTGCCTTGCATGAAACAGCGGTGAAAGTGACCTGAATGAAGCACGAAGGTCTTCCCAAGGGCGAAATCGCGCCTTCCGTGGGGAACGACGCATCCGACCTTGCGGCGGCAGGGGATCAGCTCGCAAGATCCCGCTATCAACTCGGCGGGCTCTCCGGCAAGCTTCTGGTGCTGACGATTGTCTTCGTGATGTTGGCGGAGATTTTCATCTATGTGCCTTCGGTCGCGAATTTTCGCAATACATGGCTGACGGATCGTCTGACGACCGCTGGTGTGGCAGCCGCGGTTCTGAGTGAAACCAACACGATTGCACCACGCCTTCAGGAAGAGCTTTTGCGAACCACTGGCGCTGTTGCCATTTCGTTGGACTTGGGCAGCAGTCGCAGCCTGATCGCAATGAGCAACGCACCATTTGAGGTCGAGTTTGTCGTCGATCTTGCACAGATGACGCCCCTGCGGGCGATTGTGGAGAGTTTCCGAACCCTTTTTTATAGCGGCGACGGGCTGATGCGCGTCGTCGGGGCAGGGCAGATGGGCCTGGTCGAGCACGTTGATATCGTCTTGCCCATCAGTCTCCTTCAGCAGGACATGCTGGCGTTTTCAGGCCGCATTCTGGCGCTGTCGCTTGTGATATCCATCATCACGGCAGCACTGGTTTATGTCAGCCTGCGTGCACTTTTCGTGAGGCCATTGCTACGGCTTACCCGGTCGATGGACTTCTTCGCCGAAGCGCCCGAAGACGCTTCGCGCATCACGGCGCCATCCGGTCGGAACGATGAGCTCGGGGACGCTGAAGTCCGCCTGGCTGCAATGCAGCAGGCGCTCTCCCGTGCCTTGCAACAAAAGCAGAGACTTGCGGATCTGGGACTGGCGGTTTCAAAGATCAATCATGATTTGCGCAACTTGCTTGCTTCGGCCCAATTGTTCCTGGAGCGGCTGGAACATGTACCTGACCCGACTGTGAACCGCCTCGCGCCGAAGATCCTGGCAACCCTCGACCGTGCGGTTTCTTACACTCAGGCGGTCATGTCTTATGGCAAGGCCCAGGAAGAAGCGCCTAAGCGTCGGCTGATTGCCTTGACGCGTGTGTGTGATGATGTTGCCGAGGTGCTCGGCCTGCCAGACCATGCGACGATTGCATTTGAAAACCGGGTCGACGGCAGCGTGGAGGTCGACGCAGATCCTGAGCAGATCTTTCGTGTCCTTTTGAACCTGTGTCGAAACGCTGTTCAAGCCTTGGAGGCTGAGCGTGATGAGACGCTTGTCAGACGGATCGTGCTCGAGGCGGAGCGCCGCGGCGATTGTGTCCATATCCTTGTCTCTGATACCGGCCCGGGCATCCCTGCAAATATCAAGAAGGCCCTGTTCAAGGCCTTCCACAGCGGGTCCAAGGCGGGCGGGGTCGGGCTGGGGCTTGCCATCGCCGCAGAGCTTCTCAAGGCACACGGCGGGGAAATCTCTCTGGACGATGCGAGGCAGGGCACATGCTTCAGGATCCAGATGCCCGATCGGCGCTGAGAGCACTGCGCGCGCCATCATGACGTGGAAAAGTGATAGAGCAAAAACGAGACTTGGAAATTTGCCGTGGAAGTTTTTCACAGGCGAAAACGGCAGGTTTGCTCGTTTTAATCACCGGCTGCCAGGTGGTTCAAAAAAAACAAAAACGGCGCTTGCAAAGCGTCGGCGGGCAAAGTAGAAGTCCCTCCAGTCCGGGGGCGACGCCATCGTCGCACCAATACGGACAATGCGCTGGATCCGGCTTGAAGCTCGAAAACGACGAAGCCTCACAACGGATCATACGCCTACGCACCGGTAGCTCAGCTGGATAGAGCACCAGACTACGAATCTGGGGGTCGGGGGTTCGAATCCTCCCCGGTGCACCATCACCTAGAATGATTTTCCCCTAAACCGTTTTTAAAAGACTGTTTCGAGAGCGTTCTCAAACCTTGTGATTGCATTGCCCCCTGCGATGCGCGCTACAGCAGTGGGTTACACTTGAGTGATCGGGTTCGCTAACTTTCCATTCCGGAAGTTCTTCACGGCCATGAAAAACGCTTCAAGAAGCAGGCTTTTTTCACTTGTGAGTGCGAAGGCGACCTCTTCATAGGCTCGTTGCATTTCCTGCACGGGAACACGCTGAACAATGTCGTTCCGACCGGTGCCATTGCGCCACATGAAGCCGATACCCATGCCATTGACCACCGCTTCGTAAACCGCGTCGCGCGTGTCCAGGGTCAGGAGGGGCGTCGGCATAAGGTCCGAGGATCGAAAGGCCCGGTCCACCACCCGTTGGGTCGAGGAACCCTTTGTCCGGAAGATGAGGGGCGCCTGCATCAGACTTCTGCACGTGAGGTGGCCGATCTCTGTTGCCGGATGATCCGGATGGACGATCGCCACCACGCTCTGACGGATCAGGAGCTCCCGGCGGAAACGTCCGTCGCCCGGGACATCCGGAAGCACGCCGACATCGACTTCCCGGGTGATGACTGCACTGATGATGTTCTCGAACGAGCCGGTTTCGACGGAAATCTCGACGCCGGGGTGCTTCTTGTGAAAGGCGGCGATCAGCGCCATGCCTGGCATAGAGTTCCCCAAGCCGATCGATAGCCTCCCGTTGACCAACGTATTGTTCCGGCTAAGAAGTCGCTCAGCGTTCCGCTCGGCTTCGGCCATGCGCTCAGCGATGTCGCACAGTTCGGTGCACAGGGGCGTGGGTTTGAGTTGGCCATTCTTCCTGTCGAACAAGCGGACCGCGTATTCGGTTTCCAGATCGCGGACCTGTCGTGAAACGGCCGGTTGGCTGACACGCAATTGTCTGGCAGCGGCAGCATAGGAGCCCGCTTCGGCAACGGCGTTGAGGGCCCGGATTTTCGACAAGGTGACTGACATCCAAACGCTCCAGAGGAGAGAAGCACACTGATAAGACGTCTTGTTTGCTTTGATGAAACCATAGCTTTGGTCTGTAACGCGGGCGTCACAGCGAAACGAAACTTTGGTGTCGGAACGAGTGGAGTGGATCGCCATCCGGCTCCCTTGGGCTCTTGCAATTCGATAGAAATCAGCGGTTCCGGGATCTCCGGAACTGTCCAAGGCTGGACGGAGTTTTATGGCTGGGCATCGGATTTGTTCCGGATTGGAAGTCGACAAGGTCGTCGGCTATGCAGCGGTTCTATGCGACCTGGATGGCTGCCTGATCGTGGGCGGTGCAGCCTTGCCGGGTGCCCGGGAATTTACCGCGGTGGTAGGTGAAAGGCTCTGGATTGTCTCCAACAATTCTTCTGATACTGCCCGCTCGCTCTCGAACAGGTTGTCTGACCTCGGGATTTCCGTCTCCGAAGACCGCATCCTGCGGGCTGGAGAACAGGCGGTAGTCCATTTGAACGAGGTGAGCCCAAAAGTTGGCCTTCGTTGTCTGACAGATGCGCCCGTGCGCCAGATGGCGGAGCTCCTGGGTTTCAACCTTTCGCCCAAACGAGCCAAATATGTGCTGCTCGACCGGATGGCGTCGTTCAATCTCCACTGCCTTGAACAGGTCATTGCTGATCTCAACGAAGGCGCGCGCCTGTTGGTCGCCAACATCGACAAGACGCATCCGGACCAAGACGGCAATCCGGTTCCGGAAACCGGCGCTTGGCTCGCCGCTCTGGAAGCCTGTTTGCCGGGGCTCACCTATGAGTGTTTCGGAAAACCGTCAACGCACCTCCTGAGCGCCGCAATTCAAAGGTCGGGCACACTTCCCGAACGCAGCGTTTTCGTCGGTGACAATCCCGAGACGGATGGCGAGGCCGCACGGTTGATGGGGAAGGATTTTACGGAAATCAACCGCACGTCTGCGCCGCCATTCTTGGTTGCCGCGGGCAACAAGCCGCTGGCAATGAGGACGATATGATCGGATACACCCTCAGGACGTTGATCAAGATGGCGGTCACGCTTTTCGTGATTGTCAGTCTGGTGTTTTTCGCGACCCGTCTTTCCGGCAATCCGGTTGATTTTGTCCTCGGCGTAGGAATCACGGAAGACGACAAGCAGCTCCTCATCAAATACTACGGCCTGGACGGGTCCATTTGGACGCAATACTGGCACTATCTGGGGTCCATTCTGTCCGGCGAGTTTGGCCTTTCCTTTTTGGAGCGGCGACCGGTATCAGCCATTGTCGCCGAGCGGATCGGCCCATCGCTGAAGCTGATTTTCGGCACGATGGTGTTCACTTTTTGTGTGTCGATACCTCTCGGAATAGCAGCAGCAATCTATCGCGACCGACTGGCCGGAAGCGCAATCATGATTATTGCCTTTCTCGGCTATGCGGTTCCAGCGTTCGTGCTGGCCATCGTCATGATCATGGTCTTCTCCTACTGGCTCAACTGGCTGCCTGTGGTCGGAAACAGCACATTTTCCCACTACATCATGCCAACCATCGCCATGTCGGGGATGTGGGTGGCCGCGCTGACCCGATTTACGCGCAATGCCATGCTGGACGTTCTCAGCCAGGACTATATGCGCACAGCGCGGGCCAAAGGCATGCCTGAGCGTGTGGTCATCCTGAAACACGGTCTGCGCAACGCATCCATCACGCTTTTGTCGGTAATGGGGCTCCAAATTGCCGGATGGATCGCCGCCGGGTCCGTGGTCGTTGAGTCGATCTTTTCCTGGCCGGGCATCGGCGAAATGCTCGTGCGCTCGGCGATCCAGCGCGACTACCCGGTGCTGCAGTTCGGTGTCCTGTCGGTTGCGGTCGCAGTGATCTTGATCAACGCGGCTGTCGACATTGCCTATGCCTACGCCGATCCACGCATTCGCCTGGCAAAGGGGACCTGAATGACCGACATTTCCCATTCGTTCACGCTGAAGGCCATCCGGCTCCCGGGCATCGGTTTGTGGAAACAAGCGAACTGGATCGTTCGGATTGCGACGCTCGTTGGCCTGGCCCTCGTTGTTCTTTCTGTCGCAGCCCCGCTGGTCGCACCGTTTGATCCAAACGACCAGAGCCTGATTTCGCGGCTTCGGCCGCCATTGGGTTTTGATCGCTACAAAGACGGCTTTTTTCTCGGCACCGATGAACTGGGCCGGGATATCCTGTCTCGCTGCACCTTCGGCCTGCGACTGACGTTTGCACTTGCCCTCGCCGGAGCTTGCATAAGCCTTTTGATCGGCGGAACGCTTGGCCTCGTTGCGGGCCTTGCCGGTGGGCATCTGGATGATCTCATCATGGGCCTGGTGGATGCGCAGATCGCCATTCCGATGACGTTGATTGCGCTTCTGACCCTGTCGGTTTTTGGCTCTTCCATCGACATTATGATCCTGGTGCTCGGGATCTATGGCTGGGAGCAATTTGCCCGGATCATTCGGGCGGAAGTCAAAAAACTAAGGCAGATGCCATTCGTCGAAGCGGCACAGGCGGCCGGTGCGCCGCCGCTCCGCATCGCGTTTGTCCACGTTCTTCCCAATGTGGTGTCACCGATTGTCGTTCAATTCACATTGAATTTTTCCAACATTGTCATCTGGGAATCGACACTTTCCTTCCTTGGTTTGGGCGTCCAGCCGCCCACGGCAACACTGGGTTCCATGGTTGGGACCGGACGCGATTACCTGCCGACCGCACCCTGGATCGTCCTTGCACCTGCGCTGACAATTCTCCTTCTCACCTTTGCCGTCCAGATCCTCGGCGACTGGCTCCGCGACCACGCTGATGTGCGGTTGAGATCGAGATGATCCTTTCAAAAACCAGAAGCCCAAACGGCCAAGTGACAAACCCTGCTGCCTTGGAGGCTGTTGAAATGATGAAACTACTTGGAACGACCGCGCTTGCTTCGCTATTGGCAACTGGCGCAATTGCCGCTGAAGTCACCGTTGGTGCCGCCAACGTTTCCGATTATCTCGATCCGGGCCGTGACCACTCCAACGTTGGTTCGCAGTTTTACTACAACGCTTTTGACACTCTGGTCGGAAAGAACCACGACCGATTGGAGATGGAATGGGTGCCGGCGCTCGCGAGCGAGTGGAAACTCATCGAGCCGACCCTGATGGAACTGAAATTGCGCGAAGGCGTGAAGTTCCACAACGGCGAAGACCTGACCGCTGACGATGTTGTCTTCTCCCTGAACCGCATGTACCAGGCGACTTTCCCTCCATACGTTGTCCGGTCCAAGGATCGCCTCAGCAACTTCGCCGAAGCCATCAAGATTGACGACTACACTGTTCAGGTCCGCGTCGAGCGGGAAGAGCCGCTCTGGGAAACGCTCTTGAACCTGCAGCAGGTCATGATCATTCCTGAAGAGTACACCAAGGGCCTGACCGGCGACCCGAAAGTTGCCGAAGACAGCGACTTTGAGGCTTTCTCCCTGACACCGGTCGGCACCGGCCCCTACAAGGTAGCGGAATTCCAGCCGGGTCAGAAAGTGGTCTATGAGCGGTTCGACGGCTTCTGGGGCGAACAGGCTCCTCTCGAAAAGGCAACCGTCATCCGCATGCCGGAAACCGCGTCGCGCATCACGGCTCTGAAGACTGGCGAAGCGGACATTGTCACCAACATTGCTCCGGACCAGCTTGAGCTGATCAACGCCGATCCGAACCTGAAAACCGAAGGCTCCGCAACGGCCCTATTCCACGTCATGATCATGAACGTGAACCACCCGCATCTGAAGGATCCGAAAATCCGCCAGGCCATGTCCCTGTCGATCGATCGTGATCTTCTCAACGAAGCGCTTTGGCTCGGCAAGGCGGTTGTCCCATCCTCCCACACCATGGAAGAAATGGGCCAGCTGCACCAACCGGATCTGGTTACTTTCGAATACGACATGGAGAAGGCCAAGTCCCTTCTGGCCGAAAGCTCCTACAACGGCGAGGAAATCGTCTTTGATGCCTTCCCGGTCTACTACACCAATGGTGTTCTGGCCGCGCAGGCGATTATGGAAATGTGGGCGGAAGCCGGCATCAACGGCAAGCTGAACGTCACTGAAAAGTGGACCGGTAACGATCCGGAAATGATGGCGCGCAGCTGGTCCAACCCGATGTATTTCGCCGATCCGTTCGGTTCCTTCGGCGTGATGTGGGCTCCGGACGGTCCGTCGGAAGGTGCTGGCCGGTTCAACACCGACGAAGAATATGCCGAGATGTGGGAGCGTTTCCGCTTCAACGGTGACGTTGAGCTGCGCAATGCGGCATATGCAGAGCTGATGGACCGTATCAAGCAGGACCCGCCTGTTCTGCCGCTCTACCGTCCGTTTGAAAGCTGGGCCATGAAGTCCAACGTCAACTGGGCGCCGAAAAAAGGTCACATCCCTTACGTGCTGGATTTCCGCGCAGGCTCTATCTCTTTCAACTAACATCCAGAAGCGCCGCCGGAACTCCGGCGGCGCTTCCTCTTGTGTATTATTGATTGAGGAACATCGCAGTGCCTGTTCGAATTGCAGTTGTCGCCGACATTCACCATGGAAAGCCGTCCGCTACAAAAAGAGGCGATACCGCTCTCGACCTGATGGACAAATTTGCACGCTTCTCCAATGACGCCCGGCCCGATTTTGTCATCGACCTTGGCGACCGGATTTCAGATGAAAACCGCGAGACGGATCTGGTTCTGGAGCAGGAGGTGGCGGAGGCCTTCAAGAAGGTCGAAGCGCCGGTCCATCACCTCAACGGCAATCACGACCGGGACCATCTGGATGTTTCCGACAATGAGGAAATCCTCGGCCAATCTCTGCAGCATATGGCGTTTGATGCAGGAGATTGGCGAATTGCCTTGTGGCGGGCCGATAGCAAGATCCTGCGCGGACCCGAGCACAGCGGCTTCGTCCTCCAGGAGGCGGATCTTCTATGGTTGCTCAGGACGGTTCAAAATGCTGACAGGCCGCTTCTTGTGGTCAGTCATGTGCCGGTCTCCGGCCATTCCCA
The DNA here is from genome assembly GCF_014842925.1 of Roseibium polysiphoniae. Classification (GTDB taxonomy): domain Bacteria; phylum Pseudomonadota; class Alphaproteobacteria; order Rhizobiales; family Stappiaceae; genus Roseibium; species Roseibium polysiphoniae. Next base: position 43,615 of record NZ_JACYXJ010000007.1, on the reverse strand, counting down.
GGTCGGCAATTACTATTTTCAGAATAATCCGGGCGCTTCGACCTATCCGATGGCTGAGCGCGCGCGTGCTGCGCTCGCCCAGGCTAGCGTCCCTGTTGTTTGTCTGGCCGGACATGTTCACTGGAACACCATCACGACCATCGACGGCATCACGCATCTGACCCAGCAGTCGCTGACCGAGAGTTTCACGACCCAAGGCGACCCGGCCGGTGCTTTCGGCATCCTGGAACTCGATGACACCGTCAATTGGACGGTGGAGGGCCGCGATCCCGTAACGTACTCCTTCCGCCCGGCTGTTGCGCGCTGGTCGCCGCCGCTGCCGGTTTTTTCCGAACATCCTGAGTTTGCCGCGCGCCGGGAAGGACGGCTGAAATGATCGGTCCGGTGCTAAAGGTCGAAGACCTCAGGGTTTCGTTTGGCGGCTTTGAAGCCGTCAAGGGAGTGTCGTTCGAGTTGGGTGCACGCGAAACGCTGGCGCTTGTCGGAGAATCCGGCTCGGGAAAGTCGGCAACGGCCCTATCCATTTTACGGTTGATTGAACGGGAAGGCGGGAGGATCACTAGCGGAGCGGTCTTGCTGGAGAATGACGGCGGGAAGACAGACCTGAGGCACCTGCGTGAGGACGCGCTGACCGGTGTTCGCGGCAACCAGATCTCCATGGTGTTCCAGGAGCCCATGACGTCACTCAATCCGGTTTTGAAGATCGGTGATCAGGTGTCCGAGGTCTTCATCCGGCACCGGGGCATGAGCAAGCGGGATGCCCTTGCAGCCGCGAAACAGGGTCTAGACGAGGTTCGGATTCCCGAGCCGGCTAGGCGGTTGTCCCAGTATCCGCATGAGCTTTCCGGCGGTTTGCGCCAACGGGTCATGATTGCCATGGCCCTTGCCTGCCGTCCCAAGGTGCTGATCGCCGATGAACCGACCACCGCGCTCGATGTGACGACCCAGGCGGAGATCCTGCGGCTGATCAAATCGCTGCAAGATGAAATCGGAATGGGGGTGCTGTTCATCACCCATGATATGGGGGTGGTGGCGGAGATCGCCGACCGGGTGGTGGTGCTGCGGCACGGCGAAAAGGTTGAAGAAGCCCCGGTCGAAGATCTGTTTGCAAGGCCGCAAGCGCCCTATACACAGCGATTGATGGCTGCCACGCCCAAGTTGGGTGAAGGGTCGACGACACGCGAGGCAGGTCTCGAAACGGTGCTGTCCGTCGACAATCTGTCCACCCGTTTCGCGAAGAGCAAATCATTGTTTCGCAAGGCAGATGCCGGAACGCTGGCCGTTGATGGTGTTTCGCTGACAGTTCGCAAAGGCGAAACGCTCGGGCTTGTTGGAGAAAGCGGTTGCGGCAAGTCGACCTTGGCCCGGTCGATATTGCGGTTGATCGAACCTGAGAGCGGCCGTGTCGAGGTTTCTGGGCAGCTGCTGACGGGTCTGCCGCCAAGGCAATTGAGAGCCTCGCGCAAGAATGTCCAGATGGTGTTTCAGGACCCTTACGCAAGTCTGAATCCGCGGCTGTCGATCAAGGCCCTTATCACCGAGCCAGCGCGCATTCATGGCATGGTGCAGGCCAGAGAAATTAGGGATCTGGCTGCGTCATTGGTCAGCCGTGTCGGATTGGAGGAAGACGCGATTGATCGTTTTCCGCATCAGTTTTCTGGCGGCCAGCGGCAACGTCTATGTATTGCCAGGGCACTATCGGTTTCTCCAAAGCTGATCATTGCGGATGAGGCGGTCTCCGCACTGGATGTCTCCATTGCCTGTCAGATCACGGACCTGATGCTCGACCTGCAACAACGCGACGGCCTGTCATTCCTGTTCATTTCGCATGATATTGCAGTGGTTGAACGGGTTAGCCACCGGATAGCGGTCATGTACAAGGGCAAGATCGTGGAGACCGGGTCATGGGAGGATGTCTTACGTCATCCCAAGCACGCCTATACACAAAAGCTTCTGGCTGCGGTGCCAAGCCCTGATCCGGCAAGGCGGCGGCTGTTGGATGATCGTCTTGAACACCAGGATATCGCCGTATAAATCCTAACCTGACCCTATCCAAGTTTGTCCTGCTCGAATTCGGTGACACCAGTTGCGGATGGTGTAATAGAGTACCTGAAACACGAGCGGCCTCATGACGTCCCCACAGCATCGTCCATCACCCCAAGGGCAATTGATCCCCGATATGGGAACAGCGCGCCGTCCGAGCGCGCCTAAGAGACGTTTTTTCGATGTTGGATTTTTCTTGGTTTTGGGTGTGACGTTTGCCTCCGGTCTCGCAGTATTTCATCGCGATGGGGCAGGGCGCGTTCTCGAAATTCTGGGCTCTGGCGTCGATTTGATCACCAGTATTGGTCCCAAGGTGCTGGCCGCCGTACTTCTAGCCGCTTGGCTGCGGCTCCTGCTGCCCAAGGACAAGATCAGCAAACATTTTGGCGGACATCAAGGCTTGAAGGGCATGTCGCTGGCCGTGCTGGTCGGGGTCATATTGCCGGGTGGGCCAATGACCGCCTTTCCGCTGGCTGTTGCCTTCTACGAGGCTGGAGCGGGTTTCGGAGTCCTGGTCGCATTCGTATCGAGCTGGCTGCTGCTGGGGGCCAATCGCACCATCGTCTGGAAAATGGCATTTTTCGACTATTCCCTGGTTGGTCTCAGATATGGCCTGTGTCTGCCGGTGCCGTTTTTGTTCGGATGGGGAGCGCAGGTTTTCGAGCGTCGTTGCCCGGGTCTGTTGGCCAGGATAACCAGATGGCCCTAGTTCTATTCACAATCTTGCTCTGGACCGCGACAGCCACGCTTGGTGCTATTGCCTTTCGACGGAGCGACGGCACATTTGCCCGCGGCCTGCGGGACGCTGCGCGCGAAGCTGTTTTTATCGCGCCGCGCCTGTGTATCGGCATTCTGGGCGCTGGTTTTGTTGCCGCACTCTTGCCTGCCGACCTTGTCAGCGCCTATCTGGGAGCGGGGTCAGGTATCGTCGGACTGGCTGGGGCCTCCGTTGCTGGAATGATCCTGCCGGGAGGGCCGGTCGTTGCATTTGCGGTCGGCGCGGCAGCGCTGGAGGCAGGTGCCGGACATGGACAGGTGGTATCTTTTATACTTGGCTGGTTGTTACTGTCATCAAATCGGACTTTGGTCTGGGAAATCCCCATAATGGGCACCCGCTTTGTGCTGTTTCGCATGGTGCTGGCAACGCCGATACCTTTGGCAATAGGGTATTTTATTTCTTTGTTGGCAAATTGAATCTATACGTATGCTTTGAGAATTAAGTAAATTCATCGAATATTCACAGCTCATTCAAAATAGAAATAAAGCATGATGTTAGAAGTTTATTGTTCTTCATACTGAACAGGGGCTTCTCATGCGCATTTTTAAAAAGGCGCTTGCGGCTGCAGTTTTGGCATTTGGCTTTACTGCGCCAGCAATCGCTGATGATCGACCTGAATTAGTTGTCGCCGTAAACAATCTTCCAGGCAGCCTGGAATCCATCGAGGAAATGGGGAATGTGGCTGTCCGCATTACCTATTCCATGTTCGACAGTTTGATCCGCCGCGATTTCCTGGCCGATGACACGGGTGCATCGTCCAAATTGGTTCCAGGTCTGGCCGAAAGCTGGACGCAGATCGACAACCGCACAATGGAACTCAAGTTGCGTGAAGGCGTGAAGTTTCACAATGGCGATGAGCTAACATCTGACGATGTTGTGTTCTCGCTGTCAGCGGGCCGGGGGCATGGTTACAACCCTTTGGTTGGTGCTGCGCGTCGGTTCATGCTGACCTTGTCCCACGTCGAGCCAGTCGACAAATACACAGTACGGATCGTCTCCAAAGAGCCGGACGTGCTTCTTGATCAGCGCCTTGCTGGCTATGCGATGTGGATCGTCAACGCCCGCGAATACATGCTGAAAGGCAAGGACGCCTTTGCGCGCAACCCGGTCGGAACGGGTCCCTACAAGATGGATGAATGGGTTGAGGGCGAATACATCCGTCTGGCGGCCCATGACAATTATTTTGGCGGTATGCCGACAGCCAAGTCGATCACCTTCAAAGTCGTGCCCGAAGTTTCCGCGCGGATCGCCGGTCTGGTGTCTGGTGAATACGACATCATCGTCAATGTTCCACCAGATCAGGTTCCGGTTCTGAATGGCTACGACGACGTCAAAGTTGAGTCAGTGGTGCTCGACAACACTCACATGCTGGTGTTTTTCAACGAAGGTCCGCTTGAGAGCAAACTGGTTCGCCAGGCGCTTTCAAAGTCCATCGATCGCGCCTTGCTGCGTGAAGCCCTTTGGGAAGACAAGAACTACACGCCGAATGGCCATCAGTTGCCCTCGTATGTGATGCACATCAAGGACTTCCCGGAGTTTGAATACAGTCCGGAAAAGGCCCGTGAGCTGCTGAGTGAAGCTGGCTATGACGGTGAGGAAATCGTCTACAAACTGCCACTCAACTACTATCTGCTTTCGCTTGAAGCTGCTCAGGCAATGCAACAGATGTGGAAAGATGTGGGTCTGAACGTCAAGCTGGAGCCAGTTGAAAACTGGACACAGGTGAATGACAAGGATTCCACGGTGCATATACGCCCTTGGTCAAACACTCACCGTATGCCGGATCCGCTCGGCTCTTTTGTGCCGCAATGGGGTAAGGACTCCTCGGTTCAGAACAACAAGCAATTGGCATCCCGTTCGTGGAAAGCTCCAGAAAAATTCAACGAACTTCATGATGTCATCGTTGCAGGCACGGATATGGAAGTGCGGCAGCAGGCCTATCGCGAAGCTCTGGAAATCTGGAACGACGAAGCACCGGGCACCATGCTCTACAACCCGCTGGAAACATATGCCTTGAAAAAGGATATCCAGTGGCGGCCGGTGTCGCTCTATTACATGGACTTCCGTCCCGACAACTTGAAATTCGGCGCTGCTGAATAATCCGATCGTGAGTGCCGCGACCGGTCTCCGGTCGCGGTTTTTCCAGGGTTGCGATCTGATCTCTCTCTTTCACTCGATATGACCCAGCCGACGCCCTTGCCGGAAACCTCGGGAGGTGCGGGCAGGTTTTGACCTGAGAGTCTCCATGTCCACATCCTCATTGTTAGCTGTCGACAGCCTGGTCGTGTCTATCAAGGCGCGTGGAGGCGACGTCGTTTACCCGGTGCGCAGCGCGAGCTTTGCACTGGAACGGGGCCAGACGCTTGCGCTTGTAGGTGAGTCTGGTTGCGGAAAGTCGATGACCTGCCTTGCCATTTCGGGGCTCTTACCCAAACGTGGTGCGATCAGTCACGGTCGTGTTGTGCTGGATGGCCTGGATCTGGCGGATCAGAATCCAAAAGCCATGCGCAACATTCGGCGTAAGCAGATTGCTTTCGTATTCCAGGATGCCGTCAATGGCCTCAACCCCGTTAAAACCATCGGCTGGCAAATTGCCGAAGCTGTTGCATTGCGGGAAGACGTTTCCTGGCATAGAGCCAAATCGCGCGCACTGGATCTACTAGACCGTGTTGGCATGCCAGATCCCAAGACCCGGGTGCGTGAGTTTCCACACCAGTTGTCTGGTGGCATGAACCAGCGGGCAATGATCGCCTTGGCTGTTGCGGGACAGCCAAAGCTGCTGATTGCCGACGAGGCGACTACCGCACTCGACGTGACCATCCAGGCGCAAATTCTGGCCCTTATCGCTGATCTGCAGCGTGAATTTGGGATGGCCGTGATTTTCGTCACCCATGATCTCGGACTAGTCGCCGAGATGGCAGACGCCGTTGCGGTGATGTACGCTGGCCGGGTTGTCGAGCGAGCGCCGGTAGCGGAGCTTTATGCGGCGCCAAAGCACCCCTATACCGCCGGGCTTTTGAACTCCTTGCCGCGTGTGGACCGTCGGCGTGAGACCATTCAGGTCATTGAGGGCCAGGTTCCGCCGATCAATGCCATGCCATCTGGCTGTGCTTTTGGCCCCAGATGTGGACTTGCGACAGACGAGTGCCGGACGACCTCACCAAACTTGGTACTCGCATCAGGAGGCGCGCTGGCCTGTCATCATCCACTCACGGGGACCCCGTTATGAGTGTGAGCCTGGGCCAACAATCCGCTGCCAATCAGGCATCTGAGAGCAGCGATCCGATTGCGCGGGTGCTTTCCGTCTCCCGGTCCTTTGTCTATCGCAAAGCGACCCTGATGCGTCAGGCCTTGAGCTTTAAAGCGGTCGATACTGTCTCCCTAGACCTTCAGCGCGGCGAAACGCTGGCAGTGGTGGGTGAATCGGGCTGCGGCAAGTCGACACTTGGCCGCCTCGTCGCCGGCTTGATGGACCCGAGCGAGGGGCGCGCGGTTTTTAACGGAACAGATTTTGCCAGCCTCAGCCACACTGACTGGCGCAGCAGCCGGAAGCGCGTTCAGGTTATCTTCCAGGATGCTGCGGGGTCGTTGGATCCGCGTCTCCCGGTTGAAATCCAGGTTCGCGAACCGCTGGATCTGCATGGTGTCGGGTCTCCCTCAGAACGAAGCCTTCGGGCCGCAGCCATGCTGGAGGCGGTACAGCTTGGCCGCCATTTGTGGGCCGCGGTTCCAAGTGAACTCTCCGGTGGTCAGCAGCAGCGGGTCGTCATCGCCAGAGCGTTGATCCTGGAACCTGATTTGCTGATTTGCGATGAACCGGTGTCCGCCCTAGATGTGTCGATCCAGGCGCAAATCATCGCGCTTTTGATGGATATTCGCACGCAGATGGGGCTGACGCTTTTGTTCATATCCCACGATCTTGCGGTGGTCCGTCAGATCGCGGACCGCGTTGCGGTTATGTATCTTGGTCAGATCGTTGAATGTGGCCCGTTGGATCAGGTGTTTTCCGCCCCTCGCCATCCCTACGCCAAGGCTTTGCTGTCTGCGGTTCCGGTTCCCGATCCGGCGGCCAAGCGTGAAAAACATCTTCTCGCAGGTGACCCGCCAAGCCCGCAAACACCGCCATCCGGATGCCGGTTCCGGACCCGCTGCCTGAAGGTCCAGCCGCTCTGTGCCCAACGGGAGCCGCAGTTGGTTGCCAACGGCGACCATGAGGTTCGCTGCCATTTTTCAGAGGAACCGCGATGACCCTGACTTATCTTGGCTGGAAGCTTCTGCGCGCGGTTGTCACCATGTGGCTGGTCGTGACGTTTGTGTTTTTCATCTTGCGCCTAACTGGCGATCCCGTTGCACAGCTTTTGCCAGATGATGTTGACCAGGTAACGATCGATTACTACCGCAAGCTTTGGGGGCTCGATCAGACGATTTTTGTCCAGTATTGGAACTACTTTCTGGCGTTGTTCCAGGGCGATTTCGGGGTTTCGTTTCGTGACAATCAAGATGCCTTGCAATTGGTCCTTGCCCGGTTGCCGAAGACTGCGCTTTTGGGCCTGACTGCGTTGGGGTTTGCGCTGTTGTTCGGCATTCCTTTTGGCGTCCTGGCAGCTTTGAAAAAGAACACGGCCTTTGACCGGTTTGTCATGGGCTTGGCGGTGTTCGGCTTTTCGATGCCGAATTTCTTTCTCGGGATTTTGCTGATCCTCGGGTTCTCGTTGCAATTGAGGATGTTGCCATCGTCGGGCTCGGAAACCTGGCTGCACATGATCATGCCTGTCTTTACGCTGGGGACCTCGTTTGGAGCGCAGGTCGCTCGTTACACGCGCTCGTCCATGATTGATGTTTTGAACCGGCCCTACATGCGCACGGCCGATGCGAAAGGGGCAGAGACCAGTCGGCGCCTCTATCTGCATGCACTTCCCAACGCTGCCATTCCGGTGGTGACGATTGTGGGCTTGAAGGTTGGCGAGTTGATCGGCTCAGCTGTGATTACCGAAAACGTCTTTGCCTGGCCCGGCATCGGTCGTCTCTTGACTTCTGCCGTGGCCATGCGGGATCTGGCCGTCGTGCAGTGCATTTTGATGATGATCGCCCTGACCATGGTGTTGTCCAATCTTGCGGTGGACCTTCTTTATGGCTGGATGGACCCGCGGGTTCGGGTCGGAAATCGAGAGGGGGCAAACCGATGAGCTTTGTCCCCGAGGCCGGCGCTACACCCGCGGCACGTGGACTGGTCACGCGCTTGGTGAAAGCTTTTCGAGCAATGCCGTGGAGCGTCTTGATGGCGGTAGCCGTTCTGTTGACGGTTGCCTTTGTGACGATCTTTGCGCGTTTCATCCTGCCGTTCGAGTTTGACCAGATGGATTTGCGTGCTCGGTTGGCGCCGCCACTGCCGCTTGAGGGCTCGACATGGATCCACCCGCTCGGCACGGACAAGCTCGGTCGTGATGTGTTTTCGAGGCTGTTGATTGCCACGCAAACATCGATGCTATTGGCATTGCTCGGAACCTTGTTCGGGGCGGTGTTGGGCACGGTGTTGGGCTTTGTTGCCGCGCACTTCGGCAAGTGGGTCGATGAGGCTATTTCGACCCTGGTCGATTTTCAGGCGGCCATGCCCTGGTTTATCATCGCGCTGGCGGTGCTCGCGTTCATGGGTAACTCCATGATCGTCTTCTTGTTCCTGATGGGCCTCTACGGATGGGAGCGCTATGCCAGGATCACGCGGGGGCTGGTGTTGGCTGCCCGTGAGGAAGGCTATGCCCGTGCGGTTCACGCCCTTGGTGGTAAACCGGCAACGATCTATCTGCGCCATGTTCTCCCGAACATTCTCTCACCGCTGATTGTGCAGCTAACGATCAATTTCCCCGAGACCATACTGTTTGAAACCTCCCTGTCCTTTCTCGGTCTCGGTATCCGTCCGCCGATGACCTCGCTCGGCCAGATGCTAGGCGACGGTCGGGATTACATGATTACCGCCTGGTGGCTGGCGGTCGTGCCGGGCACCGTCATTTTCTTGACCACACTGTCCATGTCGATTTTCGGCGATTGGCTGCGCACCCGTTTTGATCCCTCACTTCAGGACTGACGAATGACCGACAAGATTTGCATCGGCTCCGGCCTCAACACCAATTTCCTAGCCGCCGGTGATGCGGCCGGCCTGGATGCTCTCCTGGGCCAGTACAAGACCTATGATCAAAGCCATGTCGAAATCACGGCGCGCAGGTTGGACGTGATCGTCGGCGGCCGGATCATAGAAGAGCGTGCCGGCGTGATGCAGGTCGTTTTGGAGGCCCATGCGCTGAAGTATGTTCTCCATGCCGACCACGCGATCAACTTCATGGACCTGCCGAATTTTGATGTGCATTGGGCTCTTGCAGAGGCCTCAGTCGAATTGTGCCGGCGTTATGGCATGACATCGATGGTGATGCATTCTGGCAATGTACCGGTGAGCGTTTGGTTGGATTCACGCGATCAACTTCTCGAGTTTGAGCGAGAATCATTGAAGCGCCTGGGAGATCTGGCGGCAGAAGCAGGCGTGCAGATTGCGGTTGAGAATCTGATCGCCGATCCGCTGGGCAACAAGGTTGTTTCGGGCGCGGACCCACGACGATTGGCGGAGCAGCTTGCCAAGGCCGATCACCCGGCGATCGGTGGCTGTCTGGATTTCGGTCATGCCTTTCTGTCCGCGCCGGTCGAGAACTTTGATTTCCTGGAAGCGATTAAAACGTTCTCCGAACAGGTTTGGCATCTTCACCTGCATGACAATTTTGGTCGCCCGGACTTGAAGGGGTACGCCGATGAAGGCTCGCGGGTATCGCTGGGTATTGGCGATTTACACTTGCCTATGGGGTGGGGTTCGATCGACTGGACCAGCGTCTTGCCGGCGATGAAATTCCGAAAGAACACCTATGCCATGATCGAGCTGCGCGGCCGCTATCGGGCGGTTGAAGACCAAGTCGCTGCGACGGCCAAGGCTTTCATGGATTATTGGAATGATGACCTGCCGCTGGCGGGTGCGCTCACGGCCGTTAGATCGCCGGAGAAGAAATGATGGACCAGCATCATACCTATACCGGCTTTAATGCGGGCCATTTTGGACCGCAGGGTGATTTGAGCGCCCTTGATCGGAGAATTGCCGAGCTGACGGAGTTGGGCGCAGAAGTTTGCGAGCTAGCGGCTGTCCGCCTGGACGTTGTTGCCGCCTGCCAGCTCTTGCCGGAGCGCATGGGCAGGCTGAAGACCGTCCTTTCCAGCCACCAGATCCGCTACACGCTGCATGCGCCCATCGCAGTGAATTTGATGGATGAAGCGCATCTTGCTCTTCAGATCCGTGCGGCGGAAGCGAGCCTTGAGCTTGCGGCAGAGTGTTCCGCAGATGTTGTCGTATTCCATCCCGGCCGTGTTCATCCCGTACAATGGGCAGACAAATTTCGCGGTCTGCTCAAACGCGAACAAGAAACGTTGTCGCGCCTTGCCGACCGGGCTGACACCCTTGGTGTCCGCATTGCCTATGAAAATATGAGCCCAAACCGTCGCATCATCGCGGGTACCGAGACTTCATACGCGCTTGATCTGATTGCTTTGGCCGATCAGATCGCAGCCGTCGACCATCCGGCTTTGGTTGCCTGCCTCGATGTCAACCATGCCCAACAGGGCAGGGTGCTCCAAGGCTATGACCTCTATGATCAGATCGCGAAGCTGGCACCCTATGTCGGTCATATCCACTTTTCAGATTCAACCGGTCTGCCCTCAACAATACAATGGGACAACGACGGCGAACGTCTGTTTTTCGGGATCGGGGATATGCATGCCCCACCGGGTTTCGGTGTGATCGACTTTGCAGAAATGGCGCGTCAACTCACAGTTTTACCCGGAACGGCGATCGTCATTGAGCTGAAAGAAAATCATTTCCGCCATAGCGCGAGGATGACCATCGAGGCAGCCAGGAATTTTGCGGCTGCCATTGGAAACGAGTGCTGACAGCTAGTGGTAGGATCTCAGAATTCAGACATTGCGTAGCGCAAGTTTGCGTGGCGTCCGATTTAAACGGTCTCTAACGCCTTCGTCGAACCAACTGACACGCACGACCCGTCAGACAGGCGAAGCTGTTCTAAGATTTCCCATTCGTTTCATGTCTTCAACTCATTCGCGCGGTTCGGCTGGCAGCATGATTGGGGTGTTGACCCCATACAGTCAAAGCGCGCCGTCGGGCACCTTTCCTTCATCGACAAACCGATGACATCCGCTCTGAACGAGCAGACATATCAGGAAAGGAATAGACCCATGAAACTCTTCGCAACCGCCGCTGCCGCCGCCGTGTTCGCCATTGCAGGCATTGCCTCCGTTGCTCCGATGAACCAGGCCGCCGCCGCCTTCGATCGCTGCAAGAACGTCAATATCTCAGTCCAGAACAATACCGGTGCCCCGATCCAGGTCTACGATCTCGACTACCGCGACTTGGGGTCCAATCGCTGGCGTTCGGAAAACATCTCCAACCGGGTGATAAGCCACGGCGGCAGCTACAAGTGGAAGCGCAACCTCGAAGGCGTGAACAATGCGAAGACTTACATTCGGGTTCAGTTTCGCAAGCTGACGTCCAACGGCAAGTGGGATCGCCTGAAAACCTGGTACGCCAATTCCAATACGGTCACCTGTACCAAGGGCAAGACATTCCGGATCAGTTTCCGCTGATCCATTCACCCAGCCGAGCCACCGCCTGACACCAGGACGGTGGCTCCCTCGTCACATCCCTGAAACCCAATTTCGTCGTCAACGCTTGCGTATAAGCGCTCGTGTGTCGCGTCGGGAAAGGATCCCCCATGATCGGCAATCACATACCGAGAGCCATCCTCATCAGCTCAGCCTCCATCCTCACGCTTGCCTTTGTGGCCATCGCCGTCCAGTCTATCAACTGGCCGACCAAGGAGGAAAACCCGCCCCAACAACCAGTCGCCGTGCAGCTCGCTCAAGATGAACACGCCGCGGCAAAAGACGCGCAAACCGCCCCTTCGCCTATGTCCAACTTCACCAAGACCCTTCGTGCGCCGACGCCGGAGACTAGCACCCCAAGCGCGAGCGGCGGTGGCGTCCTCAACCTCTCTTCACCGCAAGGAAGAGGGACCGCTCTGAAAGGCCCAGAACACGGAGGCGCGATCCGTCGCGCAGATGTGCCTCCTCCGCAATTTCTTTCCCCTGAAGGCGATCAATTTGCCTCGGTGGAAGCAAACCCTTTGAAAAACGTCAGTGATGATCCGGTTTCGACGTTTTCCATTGATGTTGACACGGCATCCTACTCCTATGTACGCCGATCCCTTACCAATGGGCGCCTTCCAAAATCGGACGCGGTTCGCGTCGAGGAGATGCTCAACTATTTCGACTACGACTACCAGGTCCCTGAGGCAGGGGGGGCACCCTTCTCGACCAATGTGTCCGTGGTGCAAACGCCTTGGAACAAGCACACGAAACTGATGCAAGTCGGCATCCAAGGACACAAAATTCCCCTGGCCGAGCTGCCGCCGCAAAACCTTGTGTTTCTGATCGATACTTCCGGGTCGATGAAGCACGAGACAAAGTTGCCCCTATTGCAACAATCCTTCAGGCTCCTTCTCACCTCCCTGCGCGACGAGGATGAGGTTGCGATTGTCACCTATGCCGGAGAGGCGGGTGTTCTGCTCGAACCCACCCGAGTGACAGACAGGGACAAGATACTCGACAAGATCAACGCGCTGACGTCCGGTGGGTCGACCGCGGGTCATGACGGCTTAAAGGGGGCTTATGCGCTTGCAGAAAAAATGACGGGCGAAGGTGAACAAACCCGCGTCATTCTGGCGACTGATGGTGACTTCAATGTTGGGATTTCCGATCCTGACAGCCTGAAACGCTTCGTCTCGGGCAAAAGGGAACAGGGCACCGGGCTCTCTGTCTTGGGCTTCGGGCACGGCAACTACAACGACGAACTCATGCAGACGCTTGCGCAAAACGGTCAGGGTGTTGCCGCCTATATCGATACGGTTTCCGAGGCTCGGAAAGTGCTCGTAGATCAGGTTGTCAGCTCAATCTCTATGATCGCGCAGGATGTGAAGATCCAGGTCGAGTTTAATCCACAGACCGTCACGGAATACCGGCTGATCGGCTATGAGACACGTGCCTTGAAGACGGAGGACTTCAAGAACGACAAGGTGGACGCCGGTGACATCGGTGCCGGCCACAATGTCACCGCGCTCTACGAAATCACGCCCGTTGGTTCTCCTGCAATCAAGTTCCCCGACGGCCGCTACAGCCCTTCAGAAGAAACACCAACAAGTGTCGACGACGCATACTCCAGTGAATTGGCTTTCGTGAAACTTCGCTACAAGGCGCCCGGCGAAGACGAAAGCAAGTTGATCGAAACGCCGGTAAGAGAGACAGATCAGAATATCCCCGTTTCCGAAACCCTCTTCGCCGCCTCCGTCGCCAGCTTCGGCCAGTTGCTTAAAGGCACGGACTACCTGGGTAACTGGAGTTACGAAGACAGCGAAAAGCTCGCCAGGGAAAACAAGGGCGTCGACCGCTTCGGATACCGCTCGGAGTTTCTGACAATCTTGCGGCTCGCACAGACCGCAAAACAGTAGCCTTATCCACGAAACACAAGAAAACCGGCGGGCAGCCCACCCGCCGGTTTCATCGTGTCCGTTCGGACAGCTCAAACGGGATCATGGAATTTAGGATTCCCAAGCATCAAGCGTGTTTCAGGCTCATCGCCGACCTGCAATGTGTAGGCTCCATAGTCCAGATCCCGAAAGACCCGTTCATAGGTTTGTGTCCGCATACAATCCCGCGTCTGTTTCTTTGAGGAAACTTGGTACCAGAAGGCCCCGGTCACTACGATGCGTCGATTTTCACGGTCGAGCGAGACCTTCACGAGGTCCCCCGGGTCTCCTGCGCTGGATTGCAGGCACCCCGATGAGATGATCAATATCAGGGTTTGTTTTTCAGGAGACCACCGGGAAGACACCTTCGGCTTTCGTTTAAACCAACGGCCTTTCTGCTGCTCGTTCTTGGCGACGATACCGGGGGTCAAAGAAGGATCGGAGTCCAATGTCAGAAAGGTATAACCCTCGAATTTTACGAATGCGTCTCTGAGCCCAAAAGCAGTGGCGGCGCCGGAGCTCATGACAAGAGCGGCCAACGACAGTGCGGCTGTGGTAGATTTTGCGGAGATTTTCATGGTTTTGTCCTTTGCTCAGGTTCGATGAGCAAAGGTATCGGTCCCACAGACATATCGGCATGGGGCCAAGACCCCATTCGGACGGCACCTTCAGGTATGATTTAGTGATCTCGCAACCATTCGAGCGTGACCAGCGTGCCGTCAGAGTCATTAAGGTCCAAACGGCTGGAGAGCGTAGGGGTCAGCTCACCTGATCCGTCAGCCTTCCAGAAATAGAGCATCTGACGGGTCGGCTCGAACCGAGCACAAGCCATCTCACCGACTTCTGCGACGTAGCGGGGCAGGCCGTCACGGCGAATGTCAAAGCCCTTTGCGCCCTGCGCGTGTTTCGGATTGGTCAGACATATGGTGACGAGGCGCAGATCGATATCCTCCTCAAGAGGGGCCTGCTGCGCCTCCGGGCTAGCTGCAGAAGGCAGACTGCGGACCCCGACCCTGGCTCGCTGCTTCTTCTGCACCATCTCCGCCTGCGGTGCTGCCGAAGAGGCGACGGCAGCGTCAGAGGACGCCTCAGGCAACTCGGGCGGTGCAGACTGCAGGAGCCCTGCACCCGGCGTCGGATTGTCAGAACGTGCAATGCCCAGGCTTCTAGTGTTTGGGCTTTTTTGCACCCGCGCTGCGTTGGTCATCTGCTTTGCCTCTCGTGCAGCAGACGATTGGGCCAACGCCGTGATCTCTGGCGTTGGAACGCCGCCTTTTTGAAACTGGATTAGATCATTACTGCCGCTTTCCAAATAGGTCGGCCTTGGGCCGTCACCAGCCAGAGCAGCCTCTGACAACGCCCAGACGGTCAAGGCTGTCGCCATACCCAAACAGAACCTGCCACAAACTGACCCTTGCATTTGGAAATTGAGCATTCGGTCTTTCACAATCTTCCTTGGATGCAAAACATCCATTTCCTCTCCTGGGCAGCACTCTCGCTGTACCTAGTTTGCAGCATAAAGATAGCCGGTGTGTGCCCAGCCAGAAAGATCGCCGGAGCGAACTTTGCACCATTTGCCTTCACACGCATTTGATACGGCAACATTACAGTTGTCGTGCGCCAGAGCGCCAACAGTTGCAAATCTCGAGCCCGGCCCTTCGCGCACATTCAGCACGTCCTCGGCAGCAACATCTACGCAATGGAGCGCACCTGCCGAATTGGCACCGGGCATAATGAACATTGCAGGGGGAGCCGGCTTTGCGATGGTTTTGCAATAGCCGTCGACGTTTTGGCCCCGGGCGCAGATCGGCCTGAGATGCATGTTAAGCAGTTCCCACTGCCCATTGCTCGTGCGGATAACGCCGCCGCGGAAGTGGTGGCCTGAAACGGAGTCATCCAGGAAACCTGTCTGGATGATATCGACCTGAAAGCCGTAGTCAGCCTTTCGAAGTTTCACCTCAAGACCGGGTTTGCCTTCCTCGCTTTCGGGGTGGCCACGCAGAAATGGCATCAACACGTCGATGACGTCGTCGCCAACGGCAAGTCCGGGAGCAACCTTCAGCTCGCGGAAGCCCTCAAGGGACGTTTCGCTGGTTTGGGCCTGCGCGTCGAAAGTGATGACGGCAGCCACTAAGACAGCAGTGATGCAAAATGCGAGTTTGCCGATGAACTTAAGGCTCTTGAGCATGACGTTCCCTTTCCATGTCTAGGCGTCCAATTTACGCCTGCCGAAGTTCAATGGCATGGGGTGGATCCCCCATTTTCCGACGTTTTCGCGCCCTCCCTTTAGGTGAAACGGCTACAACTCCTTGGAAGGATCGATCATTCCTTCCTTCAATGCGCGCGCCATCAGCTGCGGCACAGAGCGCACATTCAATTTTTGCATCAAGCTGGTGCGGTGTTTGTCGACCGTCTTGATACTGATCCCCAGCCCTTCGGCGATTTCCTTGTTGGATCGACCGGCGAGGATCATGTTGAGTGTCTGGCGCTCCCTGTCAGTCAGCATAGGCAACTTCGGCGTTTCCTCGAGAATGCTCAGGAAGTGCTCCGAGATATGCCTTTGGCCGCGAAGGATGCCCGGAAGCTTTTGGTAGAATTCGGTATTGTCCGACGCCTTGGAGAAAAGCCCGTCCACCCCGGCCTCGATCAGGTCAGAGACAAGCCCAACGGCGGAGACGCCGGTCAACACGACCACCTTTGTTTCCCGGGACCATCGGCGGGCTTCGACAAGAACTTCCACACCGCCGGCCATCGGCATGGACACATCCAGCAGGAGAAGGTGTGGCCGATGTTTCCGGATTTCTGCAATCGCCGTCAGCCCATCTCCTGCTTCGGCTACTACCTTGATGCCATCCGGCTCGATCAATCCGGGTTTTTCCAAAGCGTCTTTCAGCCCTGCCCGTACAATTGCGTGATCGTCTGCAATAATTGCATTGTATTTTTGCTCGTTCACGGCTCACTATCCATCCGGTGACATCCGCGCGAAACTGACATGCCCTAGAGGAAATGACCAGAACCCTGAGATTTTTGGCATGGATGTTTTTCGTTCTTCAGTTCGCGGGAACGGCCTGGGCAGGCAGCGTGGAGCTGCAGCCCGGCAGAGGTATTGCGGACCTCAAGCACAGTCTGACCTATCTCTCGGACCCATCCTCTTCCCTCGGGCAAATCCTGAAAAGCTTCCGCGCCGGTGAGTTCCAGGCAGTGCTTGAGGCCTCCGCGCTCGATACGAACTACGCGCCCGAAGCCTGGGCCGCAGTCCGCATTTTGAATGCCACACTGGATGACGGCCGCGCACCCGATCCCTTTGTTCTGGTGCTTGATCTTCCGCTTGTAAGCGAGGTCGATGCCTATGTGGTGCGGGACAGCGGCTTCACTGAAAGCCTGTTGAATTATTCGATCTTCGAGCCCTTCATACCCGAAGATCACTCGGTTACCCGGCTAAGGACGCCCGTTTTCGAGATCGCACCGCAAGAAGAGATCACTCTCCTGGTGAACTTCAAGTTTGGTCCCTTTCAATCCTTCGATATGGCGTTGGAAACACCCGTTGAACTGGAAGCCTCAGCCTTTTCATCCGGAATTTCCCACACAGCTTTTTATGCCTTCGCCATTTCCTGTCTTGTGTTCTTCTTCGGCTTTCACGTGGCGATGAAGAACTGGATCGGCATCCTTTACGCAGCACAGTTTAGTGTCGGACTGGGTTTTATCGCCTATATCGACGGACTGTGGTTTCGGTTCTTTTTCCCCGACACTCCGGATTTGCAGTCTCCTGTCGGGTTCTTCTTTCTCTATGCACTGTCGGGCACCGGCTTTCTAATTTCCGGTCGCTCGACCACGATCGACGGGCGGGAAACGTTCTTTTCCCTGGCGCTCACGTCGCTCGCTGGGCTCTCGGTCATAGGCTTCATTGTCTCACTTCTTTCGCCAGGCACCTATGCAGCCTTTGTCGGCTACGTACTGCTTGCGCTGATGTTTGCCTCTGTTTTCCTGGCGGGAAGTCGTTGGCGACGCGATCAGGGCGAGATCCATCTGACAAGCATGATCATTTCAGGCCTTGGTGTCCTGATGGTCGTTGTTTTGATAGCCGTGATGGTGATTGGCAGTCAGGCCGAAATCATTCCTGTGTCCACCTCGGTCAAAGGCATCTTCACTGTTCTACTGATCACCACAATGACCGGCCTGACTGGCCACATCATCAATCTACGCAAGAAACATGCATCGGCCGTTCAGGCAGAATTGGCAGCTCTCGATGCGGAAGCCAAAAGAAGCCGGGAACTGCTGGAGACAGAGCGCAACTACACCAGAGCCAGGGAACTGGCGAGCCTGCGCCAAAGGCAACTGGCGACGGCCTCTCATGACCTGAAGCAGCCCATCACCTCCCTCAGAATGAACGTCGACAGCCTGTCGGAGCATCTCGATCCGCAGGTCAAACAACGCCTAACCGAAGCCTTCGACTACATGGAGGCCCTGTCCAACGACTATCTGAAGGAGACAACGCCCAACCGGGCCCACGATGACGACGCCGGGTCGAACGTTCGGGAAGCCCTGCCGCCGACGGGTGAGCCCAGGAACAATGCGACCTCAAGCGAAGATGAGCAGGAGCCCTATGAAATCTCGCTCGTGATCGACACCGTACAGCAGATGTTTAATGAAGAAGCCATCTCCAAGGGCTTGCGCTTGCGACGAGTGTCGTCCTCGCAAAAAATTGCGGTTCCGCCGCTTATCCTCATGCGCATTGTCAGCAACCTTGTATCCAATGCAGTGAAATACACCCAAACCGGTGCGGTGCTCTTGGGTGTAAGGCGCGCCGGAGACGAGATTGAGCTGAACGTCCTGGACACAGGACCGGGCATGGACGACAGCGAAATCGCGGCCTTCTCGCAAGCCTACAATAAAGGCGAGAATTCAGAGGGCCATGGACTTGGGCTTTCAGTCTGCTTTGAGCTTTCCAAAGGCAACGGCATGGATCTGGAGTGCAGGTCAGAACAAGGCCGCGGGACGCAGTTTGTCCTGAAAATCCCGCTTGCGGCTTGAACGCGACTGGCTAGGCCTCAGAATTCTCCAGTATTGGCCGCATTTGGCTTTTTGCAATTCCCTCAGCCTGAGATAAATTCCGTAGGGTGAGGGAGTGGAGCTCATGAGAAATCGGATCATCTTGATCGCATCGCTGGCACTTGGTCTCAGTGGCTGGACACCGCAATCGTCGCTCGCGACCGCTAACTTGAAACCGAAGAAATCCGAAATCGCCGCTTTCCTGAAGGCTGACGTGAACAAGGATCGGGTTCTCACGCGCAAGGAATTCAGGACGTTTGTTCGCGCGATGGCCGATTTCGGGCAATCGACCGCGCGCAAAATCAGGTTCTTCGGAGCCTATGGGTATGCCTTCAATGTCATCGACAAGAACAAGGACGGCATTGTAACTCCGCTTGAAATGCGCAACGCCGATGAGGATTTCAGGAAGAGCAAGTAGCAACACCGCCGCCCACGATATCCTCTCATGTCTGTCAGTTACCGCCAATGCTCCTTGGCATGCAGTAGCAAAAGCGCCATGGCCGGTTTTCCGTTTTACCCGGTCCCATCGAAGAGTGTGTCTGTCTCTTCTCAGAGACCAGAGTTCCTTTGGAAACCCGCACCGAGCCTGTTGCCCTGAGCGCGCCTCTTGATGCATTGACACCCTCGTGTCTCATCCACGCCTTCGATGACGGTTTGAACGTTTTGCGCTTGATCAGTTGACCTGCCTTCGCCTCGTCCAGGCCCAAGGTCATCTCGAGAGGCTTGTCAGCCAGCTCAACGTTCCAAAGCAATTTGCCATTCCTGAGCACTTCATAGTTGCCACCTGTCAAATGCGGAATTTCGACTGTTTTCACTCTTGAACCCATACAATCCGCCGAGCCAATCATTCTCGGGTTCTCCGGAGGTTGTTGGAGATAACTCCCGTTGATTTCAAGACGGCCAGTTTCACGATCCAGTTCAACCGACAGATCCTCCGCGACCATGTGTCCGGTTTGCGTCGATAGGCAACCGGTTGAAAATCGAAGGACGGCCATCGACTTTTCGGGCGTCCAATCAAGATGGATGGCTGTCGGTATTGGCTTGTAACCGGACAAATCGAGGCCCTCTCCGGCCATAGCGCCCGATGCGAACCCTGGTCCCATTGAGGCGAGCAATGCGCCGGCTGCAAAAATGAATTTCCTCATCGGTCTGTCCTTTCCTGTTTCCATGGTGAAAAGATACCGGGGCTTTCCTTGCCCCCCCATGGGGTGGATCCCCCATCTGCACGGTGAATGCTCTTCGACAAAAGAAAATCGGCCGGATTCTCATCCGGCCGATTTTGGGTGATCACCCTTGTTCCTTACATCGGGGCGAACAACCGGACCCCTTCACGTGCGCCTTTGCAGAACCGGCCGCCGCAGTTGCCGAAGGCCCGGTTGATGGTCTGATCCTGACGCTGCTTCACATTACGCCAACCTTTCTTGAGGCCGCGACCAACCTTGGATTTGCCGAGGAACTTGTTCGTGCCACGGGAGACTTTGCCCATGCCCTTGTTGACGCCCTTGCTGGTCTTCTTGAAGCCCTTGCCGGTGTTCTTCAAAATGCCGCCGACATGTTTGCCGATGCCGCGTTTTGCCTGGGCCTTGCGGCCCGCTTTTTCCAGGAAGCCGCCGACCTTGCCGATCCCCTTGGACACGAACTGGACCTTCTTCTTCGCGCCCGCCTCCGCGATGGACGGATCAAAGGTTTCAACGGCGCCGTAGGACATTGCGGCGGCGACCATGACCATGGTGATCGTCTTGGCGGCTTTCTTCAAAATGGACAGTGCAAGCATCTCAAATTCCCCTCATCTGTGAGCGGTGTGTCACCGCGTTTCCGATGTGAGGAGAATGCCGCTCAGCCAGCTTTCATCCCATGGGGTCGATCCCCCATAAGGCTGCATTCGCTCCGATTTGCCGAAGGGCCGGGAGATCGGAGCGATACAGTTTGGCTTTCGTTCTGCGGATCTTTGAAAGAGGCGGGCGAGGGTGATGCCAAAGATGTGGTCGACGAAAAGTGGAAATCTAGTCCTGCAGCTTCTTGAGCGACAGGACGGCTGCGGCGGTTCGGTTTTCGACGCCCAGTTTTCCGAAAATGCGATCAAGGTGCTTGTTGACGGTTCGTGGACTCATGTCCAGGATCGCGGCGATTTCCTTGTTGGATTTGCCGTTTGTGATCCACGTCAGAACCTCAGCTTCCCGTTCGGTCAGATTGAACTCCGCCCGAAGGGCTTCGTTGCCGTCCTTGCTGCCCCCTTCCGTGACGCGCAGCAGATGCTCGCCGGAATTGATGGCGCCGACGTAGGCAAAGCGCATTTCACCGGCCTCCAGCGAGAGAAACAGATCCTCTCGTGCGGAGGGGGAGGGCTGCCCGGACATTCCGGTCATTTGACGCAGCCAGTCGACGACGGCTGTTGGAAGCGCATTTGTCATTACCTGGGCTTCGACTTTCTCCGCAGCGTCAGAACTGTCGAGGCCGAGAAGCATTCTGGCCTGGGGCGTCGCCCAGCAGACCCTGCCGGCAAGATCGATGGAAAGCAGGAAGCGCCCCGAGACGTCGAGGGCAAGATGTGCGCTCTTGCTGCTGCGCGCATTGGCGATGTGGACTTTGAGCCGCGCCAGCAACTCCGCCGGGTTCACCGGTTTTGTGATGTAGTCCACCCCGCCGACTTCCAGACCCTTGACGATGTTTTCAGTGTCGCTGAGCCCGGTCATGAAGAGCACGGGAACATCCTCAAGACCGCACATTTTCTTCAGTCTCTTGCTGGTCTCGAAGCCATCGAGATTTGGCATCACGGCATCCATGAGGATGGCGTTGGGTGTAAACCGTGAGGCAATGTCTAACGCTTTTTGACCGTCCGGAGCGACCAGCACCGTGTAGCCGGATTCTTCCAGGGCACTGGTCAGCATGCCCAGGGAAGAGGGGGTGTCATCAACCACGAGGATTGTGTCACCAGGGCTAGGAACGACCATCATCATGCTCAACTGCCTCCAATAGCTGTTCGTAGCGTTTGATATCGAAATCTGTCACGAGCTCTCGCATGTGGGTTACAAATGCGGTGGCTTGCGGCTCCTGTAACTCGATATCGTCGAGTTTGGCCCTTATGCCGCGCACATAGCCCATTTGACTGAGCTGGCGCAGCATCTGCAGGCTTTCCGTTGAGGGAATGGCGGCTTTGTCGAAAGAGGGATGAACCGAAGCGCTTTGATCGATCGGCGCACTTTCCTCGGTGCGCCAGACAAGCTTCAAGTGCCTCTCGAGCCGCTCCAGCAACTCTGAAAGCCGGAACGGTTTGACAAGGTAGTCGTCATGATAGATCCGATGGACCGGGTCGCGTCCGCGCTCATCTGCGTTTGCCGAAATCATGATCATGACCGCCGCTCCATGGCCGGACTGACGCAAAACCCTGGCGAGCTCCCAGCCATTCATCCCGGGCATGCTGATATCAAGCAGAAAGGCATCAGGCTGATTTGTGTCGACGACTTCAAGACAGGCATTCGCATTGGGAACTGCGATGACCCTGAAGCCAAGCGGCACGAGGAAATCACTCATCAGGCTACGCTGGGCTGCGTCGTCGTCAACGACAATGATCGTCTGCGTTGGGCCTTCGTAACCGAGGATCTGCTTTTCGACAGCGGTTTTGCTTGAGGGAGCCTGGGCAGAGGACAAAAGCAGGCGGACGTTGAATGTGCTTCCCCGTCCAAGTGTGCTTTCCACCTGGATGTCGCCGCCCATGATCTCGCTGAGGAGCTTTGTGATGGTGAGACCCAATCCCGTCCCGGGTGTCGAGGCGGCGTCTCCCTCAAGTCTTTCAAAAGGTATGAAAATACGTTCCAGATCTTTCTGGTCGATACCTGTTCCCGTATCCGAAACGAAGAACTCGGCCACTTGGCTGTGGTATTCTACCTTCAAAGTGATTTCCCCGCAGCGGGTCGCTTTGATCGCGTTGGAGAGGAGATTGATCAGGATCTGCCGGAGGCGCTTTTCGTCACCAAAGACGTAGACAGGCAGATTGTCGGCAGGGGCAAAGACGAAGCGAAGGGCTTTCGCATCAGCTTGAAGCCGGAACATATCAACTATCTGGGTCAGGAACTCATGAAGGTTGAAACGTTCCCGGTAGATTGTCAGATGGCCGGCTTCGATCTTGGAGATGTCGAGCAACCCCTCGATCAAGCCAGAGAGATGGTCGGCCGAGTTCTGGATGACCTTGACCGCGTCGCGCCTGTGAACAGGAATGGCTGGGTCGCGCTGCATCAACTGGGCATATCCGGCAATGGCGTTCAGCGGCGAGCGGAGTTCATGGCTGATGCCGATAACATAGCGGCTCTTGGCCTCATTGGCGGATTCCGCAACTTCCTTGGCCTTTTGCAGCTTCTTGTCTGTCCTGCTGTGCGCGCGGATCTCCTGCATCAGGAGGCTGGTTTGGCGCCGGGTTTCTTCCTTCGCGAACTTGCGGCTTTCATGCACAAGCACGTAAAGCCATGCCATCACCCCTGAGATCATCAGCAGGATCACAAAAACCTGGGTCAGCGCCTGTTCAATGCCTGCCTTTGCGCCGATCTCTGCTGCCACATCCAGGTGAAAATAGACAAACGACAAGATCCCGCCCAGCGATAGGCTGACCACGAGCATGACGCCGATATAAAGCCCGAGCCGAGCGCCGATCTTGCCGACAACCTGCTCTGGAAGGATCGAATGAAGAAATGAACTGATCTGATCCCCGATCCGTGCCTCTTCCTTGCAATCATCCTCGCATCTTGCATCGAGAGAGCAGCAGAGTGAGCAGATTGGGCCCGAGTAGACAGGACAGCGCGCCATGTCCTCGATCTCGAAGTTATGTTCGCAGATACAGCAGTCCATGCTTGCAGGCTTCGTGCCGTCGTCGGCGACAAAGCTGTCCGCCTTACGAGCAATGTAATAGCGCCCCTTTGTCAGGTAGGCGATAACAGGAGCCAGGATCACCGCGGTGAAGAGGGCGATATAGCTGGCCAGGGCTCTGCCCGTTTCGCCAAACACGCCGGAGTAGGCGGCAAGGGCCAAAAGGCTGGCAAGCCCCATGGAGCCGAGGCCGACCGGGTTCACGTCGTAAAGGTGAGCGCGTTTGAACTCGATGTGTTTCGGACTAAGTCCGAGCGGCTTGTTGATCACCAGATCTGCAAACAAGGCGCCGATCCAAGCCACGGCGACGATCGAGTAGAGTCCAAGGGTTCGCTCCAGCGCCTTGTAGACGCCCAGTTCCATCAGCGCGAGAGCGATGGCAACGTTGAAGACCAGCCAGACGACCCGGCCTGGATGGCTGTGGGTCAGACGCGAAAAGAAATTCGACCAGGCGATCGAGCCGGCATAGGAATTCGTCACATTGATCTTGATCTGACAGACGATGACAAAAATGCCGGTCAAGGCGATTGCCACTTCCGGGCTGGCCACATGTTGAAATGCCATCAGGTACAGGTGGGTCGGTTCGACCGCGAATTCAGGCGCCATTCCGTTTCCGATGGCAAGAACCACTAGAAACGACCCCATCAACAGCTTGATCGCTCCGATGATGATCCAGCCCGGCCCTGCGGCTAGAAGGGATAGCCACCATTGGGTACGCCGGCCTCGCCGTTCACGCGGCAGGAAGCGCAGGAAATCCACCTGCTCGCCGATCTGGGCGATGAGGGAAAAGACGACGGCACTGGCAGCACCGAAAAGCAATAGGTCGAATTGGCCGTTTTCGGCGCCCAGGCGACCGGAAAAGGAACGCCACTCGTCGAACGGGGCGACGCCTTGCCAGGCGATGAACACAAACGGGAGGATCTGCAGGAAGATCCAGAGTGGCTGGGTGTAGACTTGCAGGCGGCTGATCAGAGTGATGCCGTAGATCACCATCGGAATTATCACGAGCGTGCAAAGCAGGTAGCCAATATTGAGTGGAATGCCGAGGAAAAGTTCCAGAGCGGTCGCCATGATGGCCGCTTCAAGGGCGAAAAAGATGAAGGTGAAGCTCGCGTAGATCAGTGAGGTGACCGTCGAGCCAATGTAGCCAAAGCCCGCGCCGCGGGTCAGCAAGTCAATGTCGACACCATATTTGACGGCGTAGAAAGAGATCGGAAGGCCGGTGATGAAGATAAGAAGACCCACGACCATGATCGCCGTGACCGAATTCGTGAAGCCGTAATTGAGCGTGATCGCTGCTCCGATGGCTTCCAGAGCAAGGAAGGAGATGGCGCCAAGCGCGGTGTTGGCGACCCGAGCAGCCGACCAGCGTCTTGCGCCTTTCGCGGTGAAACGGAGCGCGTAGTCTTCCAGGGTCTGGTTCGCCACCCACTGGTTGTATGTTCGGCGCAGGCGCACAACCCGCTGATGACCCGCCATCTGTTCCCAGCCTTGCCTTTTCTCTCGCAGGCGCACCTTTATTGTGCGGTGCAGAGAAAAATGATGCCAATTTGCGCATCTGAAATGCGAAACGATGATATTTTTGAAAAATCACCATTGTGGCAAATTGATCAGCAATATTCGTGCCGTTTTGATTTGGTGAATATTATTTGTTGTTTCTATTTTTTCTCCTTCGGGAGCGGAGGAGATCTGATGTTTTTAGTAAAGTTAATTGAGTACTCGTAATTTGGAAGAAAATCTAAATCATCTCAGAAATCGAATTTATGTGAAATAAGTCAATTAACCCACAGCAACTGACGCATTGCGGCATCGCACAATTTCCAGCGAGCCTCCTGTCATGCGGAGCGCCAAACAGGCCCCGCACCTGCACCACAGACAGGAGGTGGCAATAGTCATGAACAACAAGAGCGAACTAAAGGGCCCGACCGCATCGCGGCGCGGCCTGATCCTTGGAACGGCAACAGCGTTTGCGCTGTCTGCCTTCTCCCAGATCGGCTTTCCGTCAGCAGCCCATGCGGATGACGTCAATACGACCGGGTTGGCAGTCACCGAAGATACCGTGAAGGTCGGTATCCTTCACTCGGTAACCGGCACGATGGCGATCTCCGAAACCGGTTCGGTGCAGGCTGAAAAGCTCGCCATCGAGCAGATCAACGCGATGGGCGGGGTCCTTGGGCGTCAGATCGAATACACGCAGGAAGATGGGGCTTCTGATTGGCCCACCTTCGCGGAAAAAGCCAAGAAGCTCCTCGTCAACGACAAGGTTGCCGCCGTTTTTGGTTGCTGGACATCTGCATCGCGTAAAGCGGTTCTGCCGGTCTTCGAACAGTACAATGGCATGCTCTACTATCCGACCTTCTATGAAGGCCTGGAGCAGTCCCCGAACGTGATCTACACCGGCCAGGAAGCCACGCAGCAGATCATCGCGGGAATCGACTGGGTCGCAAAGGAAAAAGGGGCGAAGAGCTTCTATCTCCTCGGCTCTGACTACATCTGGCCACGTACGTCCAACAAGATCGCGCGTAAGCACATCGAAAAGCTTGGCCTTAAGGTTGTCGGCGAAGAGTACTATCCGCTTGGCCACACTCAGTTCAACTCGGTGATCAACAAGATCAAGCTGAAGAAGCCTGATGTGATCTACGCAATCGTCGTGGGCGGCTCAAACGTCGCATTCTACAAGCAGCTCAAAGCTGCTGGTATCGACATGACCAAGGAGAAGCCGGTTCTTCTCACAATTTCTGTGACCGAGGACGAAATCCGCGGCATCGGCGGCGAGAACATCACGGGCGCTTACGCTGCGATGAAGTACTTCCAGTCCCTCGACAACCCGAACAACGAAGCCTTCGTGAAGGCATTCAAAGAGCGTTGGGGCGATGATATTGTCATCGGCGATGTGACACAGGCCGCCTATCTTGGCCCTTGGTTGTGGAAGGCCGCTGTCGAAAAGGCTGGTAGCTTTGACATCGACAAGGTTCGTCTCGCCTCTCCTGGCATCGAGCTGACGACGGCGCCTGAAGGCTACGTCCGGGTTCACGAAAACCATCACCTTTGGTCCAAGACCCGTGTCGGTCTTGCCAAGCCGGATGGCCAGTATGAGTTGGTCTATGAGACCGCTGACTTGATGGAGCCGGATCCCTTCCCGGAAGGTTACCAATAAGCCTTTGACGACTTTCGGTCTCTTGGCTGATTGCTTGGGACCGGAAGCCAGCTAGGCAAAAAAATGGGCGCTGCGCCAATGCAGCCGGTGTGGCGCCCAAAATCAATCTCCCAAACTTCGCTTTTTCCCCGGGGCTTGTACTGCCCCCCGCATGGAGACGCGCGCATGTTCGCCGACTACACCTGGACGGAACTTGGTTCCATCTTTGCCATGCAAGGCTTCGCCGGACTGATCCTCTTCTCGGTCTTCGTCCTTATGGCACTTGGCCTTGCCATCATTTTTGGTCAGATGGGCGTCATTAACATGGCCCACGGCGAATTCATGATCCTGGGCGCCTACGTCACCTATCTCTGTTCCAATTTCTTTCAGGCCTTTTTGCCAGGGCTTTTCAGCATCTACTTCTTTATTGCAATGGCCTTGGCCTTCGTTGCTGCCGGCGCTCTTGGCGCTTTCGTCGAATGGGCTCTGATACGTCATCTCTACAAGCGACCGCTCGATACGCTTCTGGCGACCTGGGGCCTCAGCCTTATTATGCAGCAGGCCTACCGCTCCATTTTCGGGGCGCGCGAAGTTGGCGTTACGCTTCCGGATTGGCTGCTGGGGTCGATCGCGCTCACAGACATCATCGAGATCCCGATCAACGGCCTTTTCGTCATGGCGCTCACTCTGGTGATCGCTGTCGGCGTCTATTTCCTCATGTTCAAGTCGCGCATGGGTATGCAGACCCGCGCCGTCGTTCAGAACCGTGTCATGGCGGGAGCTGTTGGCATCAACACTGAATGGGTCGATCGTAAGACCTATGCACTTGGATGCGGCATAGCCGGCATTGCCGGCAGTGCCTTCACAATGATCGGCTCGACAGGTCCGACCGCTGGTCAGCTTTATATTGTCGACACCTTCCTGATCGTCGTTTTCGGCGGCGCCGCCAGTCTGCTCGGAACAATCGCCTCTTCCTTTGCCATCAGCCAGGCACAGTCGACCATGGAGTTCTTTCTCTCCGGGTCGATGGCGAAGGTTCTCACACTTCTGACCGTTGTCGGCATCCTGATGCTGCGACCCGAAGGTCTTTTCTCACACAAGATCCGCCGCTGAGGGAGCGCACCATGACAAATGGAAAATTCTTTCTCGGACGACAGGAGCTTTTAGGTCTCGCGATCCTGGCGGCCCTGATCTTCATCGTCCTGCCTGCCTCAATTGATATCTTTCGCCTGAATCTGATCGGCAAATATCTGACCTATGCGTTTGTCGCGATCGGCCTGGTTCTCTGCTGGGGCATGGGTGGCATTCTCAGCCTAGGTCAGGGCGTTTTCTTCGGCATCGGCGGCTACTGCATGGCGATGTTCCTGAAGCTTGAATCTTCAACGCCCGAGGCAACAAAGATACAGTCGACGCCAGGCATTCCTGACTTCATGGACTGGAACCAGATCACGGAGTTGCCTTGGTTTTGGGTGCCCTTCAACAGCCTTGCGTTCACATTGATCGCGATCTTTGTGTTGCCGGCTTTCTTCGCCTTCATCATCGGCGCAGCCATGTTCAAGCGGCGGGTAGGCGGTGTGTACTTTGCGATCATTACCCAGGCGATTGCCGCCATTCTGACAATCCTGATCATCGGTCAGCAGGGATATACCGGCGGCGTCAACGGCATCACGGATCTGAGAACTCTCCTGGGATGGGACATCCGGACTGACAGTGCAAAGTACGTCCTTTATTTCCTCAATGGCGCTTTGCTGATTGGCGTGTTGATCGCTTGCCAGTTCGTGCTGAAGAGCAAGCTCGGCCGACTTCTCGTCGCCGTGCGGGACAAAGAGGATCGCGTGCGGTTCTCGGGCTATGACGTTGCCAACTTCAAGATATTCGTCTTCTGCTTTGCCGCTGTTCTGTCTGCCATCGGCGGTGCGATGTTCACCCTGCAGGTGGGGTTCATGTCGCCCTCCTTCGTCGGCATCGTGCCCTCCATCGAGATGGTGATCTACTGCGCGGTTGGCGGCCGGCTGTCCATCTTCGGTGCGGTCTACGGAACGCTTCTGGTCAATTGGGCGAAGACAACGTTCTCCGAGACTTTCCCGGAGCTTTGGCTCTTTGGTCTGGGCGCCCTGTTCATCGCGGTTGTTCTGGTATTCCCCAACGGACTTTCCGGTCTCTATCGCACCAATGTTGCACCAGCTGTCGATCGCTGGCTCGGACGTTCCAGCACCTCGGCGAAACCGCCTCTCGAAGACCCTCAGGCCGCCGAATAGCCGCTGCAACTGGAGTTCGGACACATGAACACTCTCGGTAACAACACCGATTTCCTTCTGTCGATCGAGAACCTCTCGGTTTCCTTCGACGGCTTCAAGGCGGTCAATGATCTCAATCTCTATGTCGATGAAAACGAGATCCACGTGATCATCGGCCCCAACGGGGCGGGCAAGACCACTGTGCTCGATCTGATTTGCGGCCGCACCAGGACAACTGACGGCTCCATAAAGTTCCGGAACAAGGAGCTGACAGAGATGAAGGAGCATGAAATCGTCCGCGAGGGCGTGGGACGCAAGTTTCAGAACCCATCGATCTACGAGGATCTGTCGGTTTTCGAGAACCTGGAGATCTCCTTTCCCCGCGGACGCAATGTGTTTGGTGCGCTGACGTTCAAACGGGACGATGAGGTTATCGCGCGCGTCAACGAGATCGCCGAAATGGTGTTTCTCGATGAACTTCTCGATACGCAGGCAGCCCTCTTGAGCCATGGCCAAAAGCAGTGGCTCGAGATCGGCATGCTGCTGATTCAGGATCCTGAGCTTCTGATGCTCGACGAGCCCGTAGCTGGCATGAGCGTTTCAGAACGCAAGCAAACCGCGAAACTCCTCAACGAGATCACCAAGGGCCGGTCGGTTCTGGTGGTCGAGCACGACATGAAATTTGTCGAGGACATCGCCCACCGGGTCACGGTCCTGCATCAGGGGAAAATCCTGTCAGAGGGCTCTATGGCCAAGGTTCAGGCCGATCCCAAAGTCATCGACGTCTATCTGGGTCACTAGGGGGCAACCATGCTGCAAATCGATCATTATCACGTTGCCTATGGTCAGAGCGAAGTGCTTCACGGCCTGGATTTCACAGTCGCGCCGGGAGAAATCGTCGCGATTATGGGCCGTAACGGCATGGGCAAGACAACCCTGATGAAGTCTCTGATGGGCATCGTCCCGACAAGTCAGGGCTCCGCGCAGGTTGACGGCATTGACGTCACGGCGTTGAAGAGTTTCGAGCGTGTGTCACGAGGCATCGCCTATGTGCCGCAGGGACGCATGATCTTCCCAACAATGACGGTTCAGGAAAACATCGAGACCGGCCTGACCACTTCTGGAAGCACCAAGGTGCCAGACGGGATTTACGAGCTGTTTCCGGTGCTCTTGGACATGAAGAGCAGGCGAGGCGGCAATTTGTCTGGCGGGCAGCAGCAACAGCTCGCCATTGCACGTGCCTTGGCCACCAATCCGAAAGTGCTTCTGCTGGATGAGCCGACCGAGGGCATCCAGCCATCGATCATTAGAGAAATGGCGCGAGTTCTGAAGCGCATCAGGGATGAACGGGGACTGTCGATCATCGTTTCGGAACAGGTGCTGTCTTTCGCCCTCGATGTCGCTGATCGGATCCTGGTCCTTGAAAACGGCCGCCTGGTTCATGACGAACCCCGTTCCAGCGTCGACGAGGCAAAGGTCGCCGGATTCCTCTCCGTCTGATTTCCAATCCATTCATAGCGTCCGAAAGAGGCACGCCCAACCGAGGAGAAAACCATGGCTGATACACTGATTTCGGTGGACTTGAGCGAGTCCCCTCATACCAACGAAAAGGTTCACAATCGCTGGCATCCCGACATTCCCATGGCGGTTTGGGTGGAGCCCGGCGACGACTTCAGGATCGAGACCTATGACTGGACCGGCGGTCAGATCAAGAACGACGATGACGCGGCCGACGTGCGCGATGTCGAGCTGGAACAGGTGCATTACCTTTCTGGTCCGATCGGCGTGAAGGGCGCCGAACCTGGCGATCTCCTGGTGGTCGACATTCTTGATATTGGCGCTAAGGAAGAAATGCTCTGGGGCTTCAACGGCTTCTTCTCCAAGCAGAATGGCGGCGGCTTCCTGACCGAGCATTTCCCGGAAGCTCAGAAGTCGATCTGGGACATCGAGGGAATGTTCACCAAGTCGCGGCATGTTCCCGGTGTGCGATATGCAGGTATGATTCACCCCGGATTGATCGGCTGTCTCCCGAGCCGAGATATGCTGGACATGTGGAACACCCGCGAAAAGGCACTCTTCGACACTGAGCCGGATCGCGTGCCGCAGTTGGCTGCTTTGCCGACGACCCAGTCAGCGCATATGGGGCAGATGAAGGGCGAGGCGCGCGATGCCGCGGCTGCCGAAGGGGCTCGCACGGTTCCGCCACGCGAACATGGCGGCAACTGCGACATCAAGGATTTGTCTCGCGGTTCTAAGGTCTATTTCCCGGTCTATGTGGACGGCGCAGGCCTTTCGATGGGCGACCTTCATTTCAGCCAAGGTGATGGTGAAATCACCTTCTGTGGCGCCATCGAGATGGCGGGTTGGCTTCATATCAAGGTCAGCCTGATCAAAGGCGGAATGGAAAAATACGGCGTCAAAAACCCGATCTTCCGTCCCTCGCCAATCCAGCCGAAATATGACGACTTCCTCATTTTCGAGGGCATTTCAGTCGATGAAGCCGGCACCCAGCACTATCTCGACGTGCACATCGCCTACCGCCAGGCCTGTCTCAACGCCATCGAATACCTGAAGAAGTTTGGCTACACCGGCGCGCAGGCTTACGCGATTCTCGGAACCGCGCCTGTTCAGGGGCATATCTCGGGTGTCGTCGACATTCCAAATGCCTGCGCAACGCTCTGGTTGCCGACGGACGTGTTCGAGTTCGACATGATGCCGGGCGCAGATGGGCCGACGAAGTACCTCGACGGCTCCATTGACGTTCCGCTCGCACCGGACCTCTAAGTCTCGAGACCGCAGCAAGGCCAGTCGCCACGCTCCAGCAATTGCGTTGCGGCTGGCCGCCACACTCTTTCGATCGTCCAATCGGAGTTCCCATGCCAGTCTATGATTACATCTGCGAAAGCTGCGGCCCAATCACCGCTCTTCGGCCCATGTCAGCCCATGCCGATCCGATTTGTTGCCCGGCCTGCAAGCAGGAAGCTCCACGTGCTTTCCTTCAAGCACCGCATATGTCGGGCCTGAGCTCAGACCGACGCTCGGCGTTCGAACGCAATGAAAAGTCCCAACACGCTCCGCAAGTCTCCACAAGAGACAGCCGCGAATCCGATGCTCTGGACAGCCGCAAGAGGAGGCACCCGATAGGGTGCGCCTGTTGCTCTGGCGGATCGACAGCGCGCTCCAGTGCTGTTTTCACGGCAGATGGCGCCAAGGTGTTTCCGTCGAAACGCCCCTGGATGATCAGTCACTGACTGACCTAAGCGGCTCTCAGCAGAGGAGGGCTCCGTTTGCCAGAAAGGCGATCGTGCCCTTTGAAAGTGTGGCCTCTATCCTGGCGTTGTCTTGCGCCAGGTCCTGGGCAATGACGATATCACCGCGAAGACCTGGCTCGATCCTGCCACGGTCGGAAAGCCTCATGGCTTGCGCTGGATTGGTCGAAACCTGTGCCCATGCCTTTTCAAGCGGCATCAAATGGTCTCTGATCAGTCTTTGCGCAGCCGAGAACATGGCTGGATAGTAGTAGTCCGAGGCGAGGATCGTTCCCAGATCACGGGTGATCATGTCGGCAGCGGTAGGCGCATTTGTATGGCTGCCGCCCCGCACGACATTGGGCGCGCCAAAGACGCAATGCTCGCCATGTGCCCGGGCGTTGGCAGCAATTTCTTCAGCCAGTGGAAACTCGGCAATGTGTGATCCAAGGCTGCGAAATGCGGTCCGGTCTGACAGCGTGAGATCGTCATGCGAGAGCATCGGCACGCCAGATGCTCTCGTCATCGTCGCGACGCGGTCAATCGCATCGCCAACTGCGGCACGCCGATCCCACACCTGTCCAAAGAGGGCCAGATAGTCCTCATTCGAAAGGCCTGCACGGCTTGCCCAATCGGACAGCTTGCTGTGATTTCCAGCTTCGATTTTTCGATGCGTCGAGCTCGTGTGATCGTTGAAGGCGATGGCAAGGTCGAGAGGGCGCTTCAGCCAGTCTGAAATCAGGTCGATGGCCTCAAACGCAAAGGTTTCCCAGCGGATCTGCACGCGGTGATCGACGGAGAAGTCCTTTCTCACGCGATCCAGTGTTTCCAGAAAGGCGCTTCCTGCTTCGATCGAGCGCAGGCTCGGTTCCCAGGAGAGGGTCAGCCCATGATACGCCGTGGTGATCCCATTGGCGGCGAGCTGCCGGTCGGTTTCGGCGAGTGCTAGCGGAAGGTCGAAGGAGACCTTCGGACGGGGCATGATCTGGCGTTCAAAGGCATCGCCATGAACATCGACGATGCCGGGCAATACCAGCCGGTCGCGGGCATCCAGCTGGAGAGCGTCGGCCGGTACCGCCGTTCCAAACGGCTGGATGATGCCATCCTGAACCAACAGGTCGGCATCTTCCAATGTATCGGCAATGAGCACACGCCCATTGCGTATTAGGATGGGTCTCATTTGGCAGTCAGGTCCGCGATCAGGTGCCAATGCCACGAGCCCGGTTTCTTGTGCAACTTGTCTTCCAGAGACCGAAGCTCAAAACCATCGTAGAGTGCGACCAGCTCTTTGGCGTTACAGTAGAAGTGCGGGTGCGCCTTGTCGTCATCGCCATCGTTGACCCACGTATCGGGGGCAATCTCCCGGCCCTTGCCGCAATTGACGTTGCGCTTGGACAGCATGGTGCCCTGGTAAACGCCGCCGGGCTTCAGGATCCGCATGATTTCGGAGATGCACTGACGCACGATGTCGGGATCACCGTGATAGATCACGTTGAATGATAGAACGTAGTCGAAGCTGTTATCGTCAAACGGCAGCGCGTTCATCGGCCCAAGATGCGTCTCAACATCGAGGCCTTCGGCCTTCGCGCTGGCGCTCAGTTCTGCCAAACCTGCATCGGCGAGATCAAGAGCTTGCGTCTTGAAACCAGCGCGGGCAAAGGCGAGAGCATGACGACCGACGCCACAGCCGAGATCCAGTGCCGTCTTCGGGCCATCTTTGGCCATCTCTTCTACGAGCGCGGCGACATCGGGTTCTGCGACCAGCCAGTCGGCGCGACCGTCTTCTGTCTGCCAGCGTTTTTGCCATTCAAGATGGGCTGTATCGGTTTGTTCGAGAGAGTTTAGTTCACTCATTGCGAGTTTCCTTCCAGAATGTTGCGGCGCGCGATCGAGCCCAGGCGCTCAACAACAAGCACGAGTGCGAAAATCATGAGGATGATGGTCATCGCGAGCTGGTAGTCGAAAAAGTCCATGGCGACCTTGAGCTCGATGCCGATGCCTCCGGCGCCGACAAGGCCCAAAACCACGGACGAGCGCGTCGCCTTTTCAAGCGCGAAAAGAGACGTGGTGATGAAGGACGGCATGGCAGCGGGAATGACTGCGCAAAAGATCGTGTCCAATCGGCTTGCGCCGGCGGCTGTCAATGCCTCGCCAGGCCCCTTTTCAACGTCTTCCATGGACTCGGCAAAGAAGCGGCCGCAAAAGCCGATGGTATCGACCGCGATGGCGAGCGTTCCTGCGAATGGACCAAGACCAACCGAGATAACGAAGACCAGAGCCCAGACAAGGTCCGGAACTGTTCGGAAAAACGCGATCAGAAGCCGGGCGCTTGCGCCAAATGCCCGGCCAAGAACGGTTGGCCGTGTCAGACCCCTGGTTGCCATCATGGCAAGCGGAACACTCAAGATGACGCCGATCACTGTGCCGGCCAGCGCCATTTGAAAGGTTTCGAGCAGGGCGGTCGACAGCTGCGGCAGGCGCTCTGTTGTCGGAGGCCATGCCCGGGACAGGAAATCCACCATCGACGGACCACCCGAGACAAGAGCCGAAAACGACCAGCCTGCACCCTGAAATGACCAAAGAACAAAAGCGAGCAACGCGACGTAGGCGACGAAGGTCAGCGGATTTTGCCGCTCGAGTCGTGTTGGTATCGACCGGCGCTCCGACCGGGTTTGTGAGGTCTCAACCATAGAATTCGTTCAGGTCGGAGGAGGAAAGGACGGCGCTGGTCTGATCGAGTTCCACCTTGCCGCCGCGAAGAGCGACAACACGATCCGAATAGGCAAGCGCATGAGCGACATTGTGCGTCGTGAAGAGCAGGGTGATACCCTCTTCCTTTGCCAGATGATGAAACAGATCCATGACTTCCTGGCCGGCGACCGGGTCCAGGCTGGCGACCGGCTCATCAGCGACGATCATTTTGGGTTGCTGCATCAGGGCGCGGGCAATGGCGACGCGCTGTGATTGACCACCCGAAAGTTGGTCCGCCCGTTTCATCGCCTGTTCGGACAGCCCGACCCTTTCGAGGCAGGCATAGGCGCGTTCTCTGATCTGGCGTCCTGAGAAAGCCTGGCTCCAGCCGCGTACTCCGCTCGCTCGGCCCAGATTGCCATGTACGACGTTGGTCAGTGCCGAGACGCGCGGGACGAGATTGTGTTTCTGAAAGACGAAACCGACGTCGCTGCGGATTTTCCGCAATTGACGAGCCTTGGCCGAACGCAGCTCCGTGCCAAAGAGCACCGCTTCACCGCTGTCGGGTTCGATCAGACGCATGGCACATCTCAAGGCCGTCGACTTGCCGGCGCCATTTGATCCGATCAGGGCGACCGCTTCCTTGTTGGCAATGGAAAAGGAAACATCAGTCAGGATCGCGCGATTGGCCTCGAATGACTTGCACAGCCCGCGGATTGCCAAATCCGGTTTGGCGGGAGACGTCGGCGACGGGGGAGGGACCGCCGGCGCTTGCGCGCCGGTGGTCAAAGCTGCGGTCTGCATTATTCGCCGATGAAGTTGTCGTACTGCGGGAAGCCAGCGGTCGTGTACATCGAACGGACGATGTCGTAAGCGCCGTCTTCGATCGCGACCAGGTCCATGCCGGAGTACTTGTCGTTCTCTTCATGAGCGAGGATGCCGCTGATGATGCTTTCCTTGTTGTCGAGGATCGCCTGGCGAACAGCCTGGGCAGTCTCGGGGTCAACATGTGCGGCGGCCATCAGCATGTCGTTCGGCAGGTCGCCGGAACGTGCGATGATGCGGAAGAAACCGTTCGGAACGCTGTCGTCCTTGTTGCGAACGCTGATCCAAGAGTTGTGGTTGGTTCCGATGGCTGCAACGTCGCCCTTCTTCAGAGCTTCATGAGCAATGTTGCGGGAAGTGTGCAGACGATCGACGTCCTTGGCAGGATCGATGCCGTAGTCAGCCATCAGCTGCATTGGGCAGAGCATGTTCGATGTCGAGCCAATGTCGCCGAAAGCAACCTTCTGGCCCTCAAGTTCAGCCGGGCGAACGATGCCGCTGTCGGCGCGAACAACGATTGCGCAGAAATAGTCAGGGCGGCCGAGACCGATCAGAGGCGTGGCTTCCGTCAGCTTGTTGATGACGATGTATTCAGCCGGGCCGGTGACAACGAAGTCGACGCGCTTGGCGCGCAGCGCTTCAGCAGCTGCTGTGCGGCTGGTGACCGGGAAAAACTCAAAAGTATGGCCAGTCGCGGTCTCAAGCGCGCCCTTGAACGGACCCCACTCGAGCTGAAGGCGCTCAAGGCCTTCAACATCGGTCACAGCCAGTTTGAAATTGTCTGCAAAAGACGTCGTAACGGACAGCGCAAGGGTAGCAGCCGCGAGGGCTGCGGTTTTCAAAAACTTCATTTCAGGATCTCCCTGGTGGACGCGAGCTGCGTAAGCTGGCGGGGATATGCAAAACCCGACCTCAAATACCATCCCTACTTAACCTGGTAGTGATGGAAATATGTCGTTTTGGTAAAATGAAGGCTGGAAACAGTAAGTATTGACCTTGATATCAGCAGTTTTATTGGTGATTTTAGTTCTTGTATGATTAAATATTATTAGTAGGCGTAGAAAATATATTGTAATTATTCAGTGATTTGCTGGTGTTGTTGTCATTATCTAGCCCTGCGAGGTCTGCCAATCGATATCCGCGATGCGGCGATGATAGTCGACAGCGACCTCCTGAAGGATCCGGGCGGCTTCGGCAACCAGTTCGTCGCGTGGTTCCCCGATATAGGTGGCTGTGAACTGGAGTGGATTGGGCAACCAGCCTGGATCAAATGTGGCGATCTTGTTTTCGCCGACAAATCTGCGTCCGAGGGCATGGGGCAGGATGCCAACGCCCAGTCCGGATGCGACCATTTCAAAGCCGGTGGACAGCGAATTGGTGGGAAAGATCTGTGCTGTGCTTCCATAGCGTTCGCGAAGCTCGCGGGTCAGTTCACGGTGAGGCCTGGAGTTCCGGTTATAGGTAATCACGGGCGTCACCCTGAGGTCTGGCTCCTCCATGTTCAGTGGGCGATACCAGTTCAGCTGGAACGGCGGCAGATCGACATTGTCGACCGTATATTCCGAGATAGGTCCCATCAGGATCGCCAGATCCAGGGATCGTTCAAGCAGCATTTCGCGCAAGTTGAGTGAGATATCGACCGAGACTTCGATCTTCAATTTCGGGAAGGTTTGGTGGAGCCGTGTCAGGAAATCTGGCAGGCATGTCTGGGCCACCGTTTCAGCAACGCCAAGCCTGAGAAGACTGCTCACGCTGTCGGCCGGCATGATGTCTGCCTTGATCCGCTCGACAAGCGCGGCGATCTGTTCCGCGTGGGCACGCAGCAGGACACCCTGTTTCGTCAGAAACACGCCGGTCGAACTACGCGTAAACAGCTCTGCGCCAAGAAAGGCTTCCAGGCTTGCGATGCGCGAGGAGACCGCAGGTTGGGAAATGTTCATCTGCTCGGCGGCACGGCGGACGCCACCAAGGCGTGCAACCCAAAGGAAAGTTCTCAACTGCTCAAGCGTCATGTCGTGGGTCCTATCTGGTGATCAGGAAATTGGATCACTTTGAACAAGAAATAGCAATTTGACTTTATACGCCGTCAGCTTCAGCCTTTTCCAGAGTGAAGGGGTGCGTATGGTCCAGACCGTCAATTATTCAGAACTTGTCGAGCGCGATTTCGCTGCGGTCCGCAGTGCAATCCGGTCCGGTCTGTACACGGGCCACACGGCAGGTCTCGCCAAGGGGCACCTGCAATGTAATCTCGCAATTGTCTCCGGTGATCTGGCGGATGACTTTCACCAATTCTGTCGACTAAACCCGAAGTCCTGTCCGCTTGCTGGCGTGTCCGAGCCTGGCAATCCGCAGGTGGAGCGGCTCGGTGAAACCGTAGACATCCGCACCGACGCAGCACGATACAACATCTACCGCGATGGCGTATTGGCCGAGCAGGTGCCGGATTTGATCGATGTGTGGCAGCCCGATTTTGTGGCTTTTGCCATCGGTTGCTCATTCACCTTCGAAAACGCTCTGCTGCGTGCAGGCATTTCCATGCGCCACATTGAGATGGACGTAACGGTTCCAATGTACCGCTCGTCCATCAAGACTGTTCCGTGCGGACCTTTTGGCGGCGATACGGTTGTGTCCATGCGCCCGATCCATGAAGACCGGATCGACGAAGTCTTTGAAATCTGCAGATCTTATCCTCTTGCCCATGGCGCGCCGCTCCACATCGGATCGCCAGAGGAAATTGGCATTGCGGATGTCGGCAAACCGGATTGGGGCAATGCGGTCGAAATAGCGGAGGGCGAAGTTCCTCTCTTTTGGGCCTGCGGTGTCACTCCGCAGGTTGCGATCATGCAAGCCAAGTCCGCTCTTTCGATCACACACGCCCCTGGTGCCATGCTCATCGCTGATGTCAGCGAACAATGCGCGCCGATCTACCCCTGCAACGATAATAAAAAACCGACTTTCTGAACCTTCCCGGAATGGAGAACAACATGAAAAAACTTCTCGCACTATCCACGCTCTCTCTTGCCGCGCTCACCGCAGCAAGTGCTGTTCAGGCGGAAGAGCTGTCCGTCGTCGGCAGCTGGAGCAGCCTGCCACTTTACAAGCAGTATGAAATGCCGTTCTGGACCGAGACCCTTTCGGAAGTCTCCGGAGGCGACCTGACGGCCACAATGACTACGCACGACCAGATGGGCATTGCTGGCGGAGATGTGTTCCGGATGCTGTCCCAGGGCGTCTTTGACGTGGGAATGACCGTGGGCGACTATGCGGTCGCCGACAGCGCGGCGCTCGAAGGTCTGGATGTGCCCCTGATCGCCACGGATGCTGCCACTGCTCAGAAGGCCGTTGAAGCGGCACGCCCGATGGTCGACGACATCTACAAGGACGTCTTCAACGCCAAGGTCTTGGCGATTGCGCCCTATCCGCCGCAGGTCGTTTTCTGCAACGGGGAAGTCAGCAATTTGGAAGGCCTGAAAGGCAAGAAAGTGCGTGCTTCGGGCCGCATGACCGCGAAGTTCCTGGAAGCCCTGGGTGCAGAAGGCGTCAATATCGGCTTTGGCGAAGTGCCAGGCGCCCTGCAGCGCGGCGTTGTCGATTGCGCCGTCACCGGAGCAGGCTCGGGCTACAACGCGGGTTGGTGGGAAGTTTCGAGCCATTTGATCACGCTGCCGCTCGGTGGCTGGGATCCCGTTGTCACCGCGATTAACCTCGACAAGTGGAACTCGCTCAGCGATGCTCAAAAGAGCACTCTCGAAAGCGCGATCAAGGAAAAGTTCGAGGCTCCCGCTTGGCAGTCGGCTCAGGGTGCACTTGCAAACGATATTGCCTGCCTGACCGGAACCGGCGAATGCACCTACGGTGATGCACATGACATGACCCTTGTCGCCGCAAACGACGAAGACCTAGCCAAGGCGAAGGAGGTCCTGATCTCCGAGGTTCTGCCCGAATGGGCTGAACGCGCCGGGCCTGAGTGGGCCAAGCGTTGGAACGACAGCGTCGGCAAGGTCACCGGCGTTGAACTGACCCTGAACTAAGGCTGGAAACTCGTGACTCCGCTCATCTATCTCTTGAAGAAAATCAACGACCGGGTGGCAATTGCCGTCGGCGCAATGCTGATGGTCTGTGTCCTTTATACACTCGTTGAAATTCTGACCCGCCAACTTGGCGGATCCTTGGGCGGAGTCGACGAGATTTCCGGCTACGTAATGGCAATCACATCAAGTTGGGGCGTGAGCTACGCCCTGACCGAGAGAGCGCATGTGCGTATCGACCTCGTACGCGAGCGCCTTGTGTCGAAAGGTCGGGCGCTCCTCGACGCGATTGCCATCATGAGCCTTGCAGCGACTGCACTGGTTGTCGCCTGGCGCGGCTGGTCGGTCGTCGCCAAGACGCTTTCGACAGGTGCAAGGGCCAACACGCCGCTGGAAACACCCTTGTGGATTCCGCAATTGCTGTGGTGGTCCGGCTGGCTCTGGTTTGCGATCTCGGCCGTTCTTTTGGTTGTCTATGTCATGCTAAAGCTGTTCGTCAGCGACGAGGACGCTATTGAAGAAGCCGTTGGTATGGGGGGAAGCGAATGATCCCCTTTACAGCCTTCGGTCTTCTCGGCCTTCTTGCCCTTTCCATCCCGGTCGGGATTGTTCTGTTTCTGCTCGCCTTCGGGATCGACTTTTTCTTCAGTCCGTTCCCGTTGATGCGCGGCCTTGGCCAGGTGGTCTGGTCGTCCTCCAACAGTGCAACCTTGATCGCCATTCCGTTGTTCGTGCTGCTGGGAGAAATTCTGGTCCGCAGCGGTGTGGCAAGCAGGACTTACACCGCGCTCGACAAATGGGTGTCCTGGCTGCCCGGTGGTCTGATCCATGCGAATATCGCCACATCGACCATGTTCTCTGCAACGTCCGGCTCGTCGGTCGCGACTGCCGCGACAGTCGCAACGGTTGCGATGCCTCAGGCGCGGGCGCTGGGCTATAACGAGAAGCTGTTTTCCGGCGCAATCGCCGCTGGCGGTACACTCGGTATTATCATTCCGCCTTCAATCAACCTAATTGTCTATGGGTTCCTGACCGAAAGCTCGATCCCGCAGCTGTTTCTGGCCGGGCTGTTGCCGGGTCTATTGATGGCGCTGCTCTTCATGATCTTCACGGTGATCCTTTGCGTGCTGTGGCCGTCTCTCGGCGGTCCTCGGCGCCCAAGCGCCTGGCGCGAGAGGTTCGTCGGGCTCCTTGACCTGATCCCGATCTTCGGTCTTTTCGCCGCGATCGTCGGCTCGATTTATGCTGGCTGGGCGACGCCCACTGAAGCTGCGGCCATCGGGGTTGGCATTGCGCTGGCAATCGCTGTTCAACAAAGGGCGTTCAGCCTTGATATGCTGTCCAAGGCGTTGCGTGGCGCAGTCCGCACGTCGGCCATGATCATGCTGGTGGTCATTGGTGCCTATGTGTTGAATTTCGTCCTGACGGCTGCCGGCGTCAGCCGTGCGTTGCAAGACTTGCTTAATGGGCTCGGTCTGGGGCCGCTCGCGACCCTCCTCGTGATTGTGCTGATGTACATCGTCCTCGGCTTTTTCATCGAGACCTTGTCTCTCATGGTGGCGACGATCCCCATTGTTGTGCCGATCATTGTGCACCTGGGTTACGACAAGATCTGGTTCGGGATCTTGATGATCATTCTGGTCGAAATGGCTTTGATCACACCGCCGGTTGGATTGAACCTCTACGTGGTTCAGTCCGCCCGGGGCAGGGCGCCATTCAAAGATGTCATGCTGGGCTGCATTCCCTATGCCTTCGCAATGCTGCTGATGGTCGGTCTTCTTATCCTGGCGCCGCAGCTTGCTCTCTTCCTCCCATCCAGCTTGTAAAAGGCTCCTATTATGGAATTTCAGACACCGGCTGGTGTGCTCGAATGCACGCCGCACACTTTGATCGTCGCCGGATGGACCGGACGAGACAGGGCTGCGGTCGATCATCATATTGAAGAGCTGGCGGCCATTGGTGTTCCGGCCCCGTCAACCGTGCCTCTTTACTATCAATGCGCTCCCGCACTTTTGACGCAAGATAGTGTGGTTCAGGTTCTGGGCACGGAGAGTTCTGGTGAGGCCGAGCCATTTCTGCTGAAATCAGGCGGTACGCTCTGGCTGGGGCTTGCGTCAGACCATACGGACCGGGCACTCGAAACCTATTCCGTTGCGCACTCCAAGCAAATCTGCGCCAAGCCGGTCGCTCCCGATCTCTGGAAGCTTGACGACGTTTCAGATCGTCTTGATCAGCTCGAGCTGCGATCCTGGATTTTGGAAGGCGGCTCTTGGAAGCCCTATCAGGACGGAACTCTGGCATCGATTTTACCTCTGGCCAGTCTGATGGATGGGATCGAGATGTCGGAAGGGACCGCCATGCTTTGCGGAACCTTGCCCGCCATTGGCGGCGTAAGGGCGGCTGATGATTTCAAGATGTCTTTGAGCGATCCGGTTTCCGGCGCGAAGATCGAGTGGCAGTACCGAACCCGTTGTCTCTCCGCTGTTTCATAGGGAAACGGGCACCTCAGGCGTACCGTCTGGGGCGGACAGCGGCTTGTAATATTGCTGGAACTTCGAGAAACATCGGGCCATTGACCGCGGAAACTTTGGAAAGAAGATGACGATGAGTGCCAGGACCGACCTTGCTTGGAGTGCTGAGATCGCTTCGGAACGGACAGAACGCGCATTGACGGGACTGGCCGAGGACCCCGCGGCTGCGTCGGTCTTTACCAGGGATCTGGGTCCCCTCGCACGCGAGCAGGCAGCGCTGGCGCCGTCCATTGCCTCGCCACTTGCCGGCGCGATCACCAGCATCAAGGCCTTGTTTGATGTTGCCGGTGAAACGACAACAGCCGGTACCAAGGTTTTGCAGGGCGAACCGCCTGCGGAACGGGACGCACCTGCGATCGCAAGGCTCCGCGAGGCCGGTGCGGTCTTCCTGGGTCTGACCAACATGTCCGAGTTTGCCTATTCCGGTATTGGTCTTAACCCTCACTACGGGACGCCGGACAACCCGGCCTATCCAGGCTGTGCGCCCGGCGGCTCGACCAGTGGCGGCGCTGTTTCGGTTGCCCTTGGATTGTGTGACATCGCGATCGGTAGCGACACGGGCGGCTCACTTCGCATTCCAGCCGCGTTCACCGGCATCACCGGCTTCAAGCCGACGCAGGCGACTGTTCCTCTCGCAGGGGGCAAGCCACTCTCGGATACGCTCGACAGCTTTGGTCCGATGGCGCGCTCCGTTGCCGACTGCGAACTTGCCTGGCAGGTCATGGCTGGTCTGCCGGCCGTGCCCGAAGCTCCCGAAGTGGGGCGCCTTGTCGTCGCTCGAAATTTCGGGTTCGACGAGTTGGATCCCGTGATCGCGGAGGGGTTCGAAGCAATCCTTTCCGCCTTGGGTGACGCGGGCTTCAAAATTCTCGAGAGAGATCTCGGCTGTATCGATCTGTATGGGAAATTTGCCCCCTGGCAGATGACCTCGGTTGAATCGCGCGCTCATTATGAGGACCTCTTTCAAGGTCGTGCCGAAGATTTCGATCCTCGCGTTCATTCCAGAATGTCCCGCGCAGATGAACTCGATGCGGTCAGCTACCGTCAGGCCCTGAACAACAGGAATGCCTTTGCCGAGGCTTTTGCAGCTGAGCTTGGCGGGGACTTTCTGTTGCTGCCGACGACACCTTTGTTGCCACCAAAAGTGTCGGACCTTTCGGACGACGCGGAATTTGGACGTGCCAATCTGCTCGCGCTGCGCAATCCATCTCTCGCCAACTGCGCGGATGGCTGCAGCCTCGCCATGCCTTTCGGGCACAATGACCTGACCCTCAGCGCAATGCTGATCGGGGCCAGGAACAATGACGCCGCGCTACTAGCCTGTGGCAAAGCCGTAGAGGCTGTTCTGACCCGCCTCGGATGAACGTGTAGCTCTATGAGGTGAGGACGTAGCTTCTGCGTAAGTTATTGAAATAATTAGGTTTTCCTCTCCTTTCCTTCCTCTTTGTCCACAGTTGTAGTTTTGTATTTTTATTTAGTTTGTTTTTTTTGGAGTTTGTCGTTGACGGTTTTGGGGTGTGGTCCTATAACCACGTTCATCGACGGCGGCAACGTCGCTGGCGGACGG
>NZ_JACYXJ010000006.1 GCF_014842925.1 Roseibium polysiphoniae | reverse complement strand
GTGCCCGGTCGCGGATTTTGACATGACCGGGCCCCATCAAGGAGGGCAAATCCTGACCACGCAACCAAATCAGCAAAAAACCCCCGATCGGAAATCCGACGGGGGTTTTCTTGCGTTGGGGAGAGGGCGTCGATTTTGAAATGACTTGGTAATCATTCCCGAAAACCATTGGGTTGAAAATTGGACTTCTCGGGCCTTTGTTGCGCTTGGAGAACGAGAGTGACATCATCAAGCGATTAGCTGTTCTGAGTAACGCCAACCCGAACGAGCCGGCCTCGCTTCTGGCTTTAGACGACCTTGACGGTCAATACTCCAATGGAGTCGATGCTCGCTTTCATAATGTCACCTCGCTCCACCGCGTTTACTCCCGAAGGAGTGCCGGCCATGATCACATCTCCTGCAGATAGTTCGAAGTATTCTGAGAGATAGGAGATCATTTCCGGCACCTTCCAGATCATCTGGTTCAGATCACCTTCTTGTCGCAAGTCATCGTTGACTGTCAGTGTAATCCGACCATGATCAGGGTGGCCAACATCGGACACCGGATGCAAAGGCCCCACCGGTCCGGATCGCTCGAAGGCTTTGCCAATTTCCCATGGGCGTCCCATCTTCTTCATTTCACCCTGCAAGTCTCTGCGTGTCATGTCTAGGGACACGCCGTAACCCCACACGTGGTCAAGCGCATCTGACAGGGCGATGTTGGTGCCGCCGCTTTTAAGGCCAACCAAGAGCTCGACCTCGTGGTGTACATCAGATGTGTGCGGGGGGTAGGGAAATTCCCCCGAAGGATCTAGATTATTTGGGTTCTTTTGAAAAAAGAAAGGAGGTTCTCGATCTGGATCGTGTCCCATTTCAACAGCATGTGCCGCAAAGTTCCGACCAATGCAGTAGACACGGCGGACCGGAAAAGACCCTCCGTTGCTGGTGGGAATTGCGTGTACCTTTGGTGTTTCGATAACATGCTCAGACATCGCTATACTCGCCTCCAGTCGGTTGTTTGTTAGGCCTACGGGCTCGCGATCCAAAATTAGGATCACCTGTTCTATGATTTGGACCAAATACGCGAGAAATAAACTCGTTGGCAACGAGTTGAGGTCAGCCATTTCGTGGATTGGTCGGGCCTCAGCCCTCACCCAAAACGATTTCTGGCATCATTCGCGAATAAACTGAACGAAGATGTTGCTGCATCATTTG
Organism: Roseibium polysiphoniae; assembly: GCF_014842925.1. Classification (GTDB taxonomy): domain Bacteria; phylum Pseudomonadota; class Alphaproteobacteria; order Rhizobiales; family Stappiaceae; genus Roseibium; species Roseibium polysiphoniae. Next base: position 545,719 of record NZ_JACYXJ010000006.1, on the reverse strand, counting down.
CATGGCCAGCTCCCCGTTTCTGGCAGTGATCGCGCGAACAATCGCGTCGTGTTCGACAAAGCTGCTATAGCCGGGTACGGGCTTGCGGGTATCGCGCGGTTGGCCCCAGACAATTGAGCGGCGCACCGAGTTCAGCGTTTCGAAAAAGTACAGGTAAAGCTGATTGCGTGTGCCTCGTGCGATTACGTGGTGCAACTTGTTGTCCCAAGCTTCGTAAGCGCGCCAATCCTTTGCTTCGCGACACTTCTCAGCGCATATTTTCATTTGTTCACAGTCGGATTTGCTTGCGTATTTGGCTGCAAGCCGAGCGAGTTCTGGCTCAATGCTGTATCGGACCGTGATCACCATTTCGGGCTTTATCTGGTCACGAAGGTAGGTAACATCCTGAAGGTTCAGGACGGGCCGTGAGCCAACAAAAGTGCCGCGTCCGACATGCCGCCAGATCAACCCTTGCGCCTCCAGATCGGCAAGGGCCTTGCGCAGTTGATTACGTGTTGTGTCCAGACGTCTACACAGTTCGCGCTCAGGCAAGATGCGGTCATTCAACCGATATCCGGCACTATCGATCAAGTCACGCAGTCTTTGTGATAACTCGGTTGTCTCATTCATATCGCCACCCAATTTACTCATTGGTTGATTGAATTAGAGCGAGAGTCAATCAACTCTTATCTCAAAGATAAGCAAGAGGCCGCAGAATATTGCGACACTCTGCGGCAAATAAAGAGACAATGTCGGGAGGAAAATATCGTGCGACTAGCCACAGTGTTAGCGGGTGGAGAGCAAATGTGTGCGGCTGTTCTGAGTGATGACCGCCTTTTGAGCCTGTCCAAAGCCGCGCACCATCTGACGGGACCTGCCGCCGAGGCATTGAAGGCAAATTCGATGCTCCTTCTGATTGAAGGGCAGCGAGAGACGCTCGATGTTGCACGTAACCTTGTGAAAAACGCTGAAGCCGGTGCTCTTGACGCAGCGATTATTGCCGAAGGGGCAGAGTTGCTAGCGCCAATTCCAGTCATTCGCAAGAATGTTCTTTGTGTAGGGCGCAACTACACTGAACACATCGCCGAAGGGGACCGGGCACAAAAGCAAGATGTCGGCGTAACCGAATATCCAGTTTTTTTCACCAAACCACCGACGTCTATCGTTGGCCCCGGGGGCGATGTCCTAACTTTTCCAAGCGTCTCAAAACAAACTGACTACGAAGTTGAATTGGCTGTGATTATCGGCACGCCGGGGCGCAATATCGCCAAGGCGGACGCAATGAAACACGTCTTCGGCTACACCATCTTGAATGACATCTCCGCCCGCGACGTACAGCGCCGTCATGGTGGGCAGAATTTCAAGGGGAAGGCCTTTGATGGCTCGTGCCCCATGGGCCCGTGGATTGTGACCGCGGACGTCATTGATGATCCGCATGCGCTGCCGATTTCACTTACCGTGAATGGTGAGACCCGGCAGGACGGCAATACCGTGGACATGATTTTCGACATCGAGACACTCATCGCCTCGTTGTCGGAGGGGATGACTTTAGAGCCCGGTGACATCATCGCGACCGGCACGCCGTCGGGCGTGGGATACGCCATGGACCCACCAAATTTCTTAAAAGACGGAGATACCGTCGTTTGTAAAATTTCAGGGATCGGCACGCTCACGAACTCTGTGCGCGCCGTATAAGCGATCTTCCAAAGAAGCCACTAAGGACACGGAAGATTGGAAAGAACGCTAAGGGAGGACTAAGCGTATGATGAACCGTAGAACAATTATGTCGTTGCTGTCGGCGGTGCTGGTATCGGGACTGTTAGGAGGGGGGGCCTTTGCGCAAAGCCTGCGCGATATCACTTTCGTTCAGCCGAGCCCATCTGCCATTAACTCATTTCCGGTCTTTGTCGCCATCGGCGAAGGTTATTTTGAAGACGAAGGTCTGAACGTTACGGTCGAAGCCATCAACGGTTCGGGCGCGGTTTTGCAGGCATTGTCGGCCGGGCAAGCGCACTTTGGCCGTCCGGGCCCCGGCCCGCTGATCGCAGCGCGCACGCGCGGCGTGAACGCAGTGCATATCTACAACGTGGCTGCACGGAGCAACTTTGGAATCGCGGTTCAAGAAGGATCCGACCACCAGTCGATCGAGGACCTGCGCGGCAAAGTTATTGGGACCGGTACAGCGGACGGTGCCGAAGTGGGCTTTGCCCGCAACGTGCTGTCGAGTGCGGGAATGGTCGAAGGAACTGACTTTGAGTTCCTCACTGTTGGTGACGGCGGCCCGGCAACCGCCGCGTTCTTGAACGGCGAGATTGACGCCTACTCTGCATCTACCGCAGATACCGCCGTTCTTAACCAACGCGGCATGAAGGTGCGCGACATCACGCCCGCCGAGTTCGGCCGTTTCTTCGGCAACGGTATTGCCACGATGGCCGATACGGTCGCAAACGATCGTGAGCTTGTCGAGGGGTGGAGCCGGGCCTTTGCCAAGGGCCATGCCTTTGCACTGGACGATGCCAATCGCGATGCTGTCCTTGCCCACCTTGCTGCAGGCAACCCGCAGGAAGGTGAAGATAAGGAGTTCCAGGCGGCACTCTTCGACGCGGTACGCTCAAAGACGATTGCTGCTGGCGACAGCCCGCATCTCGGCTGGTATCCGGCGCAAGTGTGGGAAGAGTGGCAGGATGCTCTTGTAGCTGGCAATGAAATCTCAGGGCCTCTCGACGATCTGAGCGCGATTTGGACTAATGAGTTCGCTGAACTCGGCAACTCGGCTGTCGGCAAATGAACGCCCCATTGGCATATGAATACACCGGCGCATCATCTGATGCGCCGGTTTATGAGTTGAGCAACGTCAGTAAAACCTACGCGCGCAATTCGGTGGTCGCGTTGGAGAACGTGGATCTCACCTTGCGCTACGGTAGCTTCACGTCGATCATCGGATCAAGCGGCTGCGGGAAATCGACCCTGTTGAAGATCATGGCGGGTCTCATTCCTCCAACAAGAGGTCGTGTGGTCCTTCAGGATAAGCCTGTTACCGGCCCGCGGCGGGACATCGGAATGATGTTCCAGCAGGCCACGCTCTTCCCATGGAAGACTGCGGTTGAAAACATCGTGCTGCCGATTGAGATCCGGGATGGAAAAGCGGCTGCCAAGAAAGCGATGGAAAAGGCGCATGATCTTCTCGACATGGTCGGGTTGAAGGGGTTTGAGAGCGTTTACCCCAACGAATTGTCTGGCGGCATGGCGCAACGAGCCTCTATTTGCCGGATGCTGATTACTGAACCGGCAGTTCTGCTTTTGGATGAGCCGTTCAGCGCGCTCGACGAGCTGTCTCGCGACATGATGAATATGGAACTGCAAAGAATTTGCCGTGAGCAGGACGCGACGGCCTTTCTGGTCACCCATTCCATTCAAGAAGCGGTAATCCTGTCGGATGAGATCGTCGTAATGAAACCACGCCCGGGCCGAATTGCGGAGATCGTCAAGGTTGATCTGCCTCGGCCGCGCACGCTCGACTTAATGACGACACCGAGATTTGGCGAAATCGTGGATCATATTCGCAGCATGTTGGACAAGGGAGAAGGCATGTGACTGATGCGCCAATCAATCAGCAGCTGGAAACCGAGGCTGCGGACGATACTGTCTGGGTTCAGGAAGTCGCTTTCATCGACGCCATACCCCGTTGGATCGCCATGACATTTGTGTTCGTGGTTTTCATCGGCACATGGGATGTGGTTACACGTCTCGAGCTCGTTTCGCCGATCATTTTGCCCACGCCGTGGGAAACCTTCGACGATATGATTTTTGTTGGAAGTAATCTTCTTAGCGGCGGCTATATGCTCCGCGCTCTTTGGATCACGATCCAAGAGGTAATCTACGGCTTCGCGCTTGCCATCGCCATTGGCTTCTCGCTTGGCGTTCTCGTCGGCGAAACGGTGTTTGGGGAAAAAGCTGTAATGCCCTATCTGGTGGCCATCGATACGATGCCGAAGGTCGCCTTTGCGCCCCTCTTTGTTGCCTGGCTGGGCTTTGGCATCGAATCCAAAGTGTCGCTGGCGGCGTTTATCGCCACCTTCCCGATCGTAGTTGGAACGGCAGCGGGCCTTCACTCTGCCGACGAAAATGCCCGCATGCTCTTTAAGACCATGGGTGCGAGCCGGATGCAGACATTGATCAAGATGAAGCTTCCAACCGGGCTTCCGCAGATCTTCACAGGGCTCAAGATCGGCGCCGTTGGCGTGATGGCTGGCGCGATCACGGGCGAATTCTTGGGCGGCGGCAAAGGTTTTGGCGAATTGATCCGGGTCGCTGCATCCCAGCTCAATACGCCGCGCGTGTTCTCCTTGATCTTGTATCTGAGCCTAGTCGGGCTGGCGCTGTACCTGATCGTACAATGGACGCAGCGCAAGGTCGTGTTCTGGCAGAAGGAATCCGTAGGTGCACACGATCACTGAAGCATCCACCATTCCGGTGCATACCCTGCGCGATTTCGTTTCGGCGGCGCTGCAGTCGAAAGGTGTCCCGCATGATGATGCCGTCAAAGTTGCCACGCTCATGGTCGAAGCGGATATCTTTGGGTATGGCACACACGGTGTTTTTCGCCTGCGGCAGTACCTGGCGCGTTTGGACGGCGGCGGCTGCAACCCGACCCCCTCGGTGACTGTGGCGCATGAAACAATTGCCACAGGCGTGATTGATGGGGACGACGGACTGGGTCACCTTGCAATGTCCGCTGCGCGTGATCTGGCCATCGAAAAGGCACGTACCGCCGGTATTGGCTGGGTTGGCGTTCGCCGCGGCAATCATGCCGGGCCCTTGGCACTCTATGTGAGGCCACAAGCCGAGGTTGGTCTGCTTGGCATGGCGGCGGCAGTAGGAAGCGCGAACCACGTTCCTCCCTACGGCGGCACCGACCTTCTTCTTGGTACCAACCCGATTGCGTTTTCGGCGCCTGCCGTCGGTGCCGATCCTTTCGTATTCGACATGGCCACCACCGTTGCGGCGATGGGAAAGATCAAGACGCTTCTGCAACAGGGCAAGGAAATGCCGGAAGGCTGGATGGTTGGACGGGACGGTGAACCGCTCACGGATCCAGCCCGGAAATCAGAGGGCTTCCTCCTGCCGATCGGCGGCGCGAAGGGGTTTGGTTTGTCGGTTGCAATCGGGCTTATGGCAGGTGCCCTCAATGGGGCTGCCTTCGGATCAGACGTCGTCGACTTCACGAACGACACGACCTCTTCCACTAATACTGGGCTGTTTGTCGTGGCGCTTGATCCAGTTGCCTTTGGAATTGGAGACGACTTTGCGAGCACCGCCAGTCGGGTCTTTGACGAGATGCGTGCCTCGGAACCGCTTCCGGGTCATAATCCTGTGCGGTTGCCTGGTGATGGCAAGACCGCGGCAGCTGATGCACGCCGGACCGACGGCCTCGCTCTTAACCCCGCTCTGCGGCGCGATCTGAATGTGCTTGCCGCTGATTGCGGACTCCCAGCTCCGTTTCCTGACGAACAAGCAAAAGGCTGAGAACACGTCTGCCGGGACGCTGCCCTGCATCGCTGGAAAGTCGGCAATTTTAGGTCTTGTTGTAGAGTATTTGAAAGAGGCGGCCTTTGGCATTCCCAAACGCTATGTCGTCACCCAGCCCACTCAAGCAAAGTTGTTCTGACAGCGCCAAGTCAAATGCACACTGAGGCCAATGTGCCTTAAACGGCTTCAACGTCTGGTGGGTTCTGTAACCAGCGTAGCACCGAACTTTTCTTGTTTTTCATGTGAACAATCAAGATTGAGGCAAGCTTCTTGCCATCGCGCGCTTCCAGCGTTCGAATTATTTCATTGTGTTCGTCCACGGCTTCGCTCCAGCGTTCGTCAGACATATTGGCCGCATATCTTGCGCGCAGCATACGTGCCGACAATGACATACTGGAGTTGGCCAAGGTCTCGTTTCTTGCTGCAGAAAGTATGCCTAAGTGGATTTCTTGGTTAAGCTTAAAATACGTGGCCAAATCCCTGTCATGATAGCTTTGTATCATTTCGTCGTGAAGCGAGCGGATACTTGTAATTTCCTCATCAGAGATCTTTTCGCAGGCCAACTCCCCCGACAGGCCCTCAAGAACGGCGAGCACCGGAAAGACCTCTTCGACCTCTTCTATTGTGATCGCAGTGACCCATGCTCCGCGATTTGGTTCCAATCGGACCAACCCCTCGGCGGCCAAAACCTTCAATGCTTCGCGCAATGGGGTCCGTGATACACTGAATTGTTCGCAAAGGGCCTTTTCGGGGACTTTTTTGTCCGGGGCCATTTGGCCTTCAATGATCAAGGGACGCAGACGCTCCACCAATTCAAGGTGAAGTGACTTTCGTTCGATTATCATGTTTGCGGATAAATCAGTCATTTCGCAGCGTTTACACTCGTTTCAGTGCCAAGTCGAGAAGTTGGGCTATGTGCATCGGATTGCAATTGGTGTTGTCTGCGATTTGGTGGCGACAAGACGTGCCATCGGCCACGATAATTGCATCACTAGATGCGGCGCGCGCGGCTGGAAGAACGTCCAGTTCGGCCATCTTTATCGACGTGTCATATGTGTCCACACCGTAGCCGAATGCGCCTGCCATGCCACAGCAGCTGCTTTCGATTTTGGTGACATTAGTGTCCGGCAAGAGTGCCAGCGTATGTTCGATTGCCGGCATAACCCCCATTGCTTTTTGGTGGCAGTGCCCGTGCAATTTGACCTCAGGCGCCGGAGATCGAAGGCGAGAAATGAACTGCGGATTTTCCCTCTGATCGGCAATGAATTCCTCGAACATCAGCGCCAGTTTGGCGATCTTTGCGCTATCTTCTCCGGGTAACAGCACCGGTATCTCGTCGCGAAGGGTCAGTAGGCAGCTTGGTTCCAGGCCGATGATGGGAACGCCAAGTTCTGCATAAGGCAAAAGAGCATCGACCAGCCGTTTGGCCTCTTGCCGCGCTTGATCAACCAATCCGACCGACAGAAACGTACGGCCACAACACAATGGACGGCTATTGTCTGTAGGTTTTACCACATCGACCGAACAGCCAGTCGCGTTCAAAACTCTGACTGCCGCGCGCAGGTTTTCAGGCTCGAAATAGCGGTTGAAACTGTCAACAAACAGTGCGGCGTCTGGTGTTGAGGTTGCGCTGACTTCGGTATCTTTGAACGGGTTGGCGACCCATTTCGGCAAGGGTCGTTTTGCAGTGAAACCCGTCAATCGTTCTGTTGTTTTGGCCAAACCAGGCACCTTGTCCCGCAGGTTCAGCAGAAAAGGCAATTTTGCCGCCCAGGGAGCGTATCGCGGCAGATATCCAACAAGCCGATCATGAATGCTCAGGCCATGTTTCTTGGCGCGCGCAGAGAGCACCTCAATCTTCATCCGCGCCATATCCACGCCTGTCGGGCACTCGCGCTTGCAGCCCTTGCAGGACACGCAAAGCTTCATCGCATCTGCCATCTCTTCGGAGACCAGTGCATCAGGCCCAAGCTGTCCGGATATCGCAAGACGAAGGGTGTTGGCGCGGCCGCGGGTCAGGTCTCGTTCTTTTCGCGTTACCCGAAATGAGGGGCACATGACGCCACCCTTCAGTTTACGGCAGGCTCCATTGTTGTTGCACATTTCAACGGCGCCCTGAAATCCTCCATCTTTTCCGGACCACTCGGACCAATCCAGTTCGGTTTTCAGGTGTGAGGTCTTATATTCTGGCCCATAGCGGAAAAGGCTACGGTCATCCATCTTTGGGGCATTGACGATTTTTCCAGGGTTGAACACGCCGGTCGGATCGAAACGATCTTTCACCTCCTTAAAGGTCGCGACCATCCGAGAGCCAAACATCTTTTCATGAAATTCCGAGCGGACAATGCCGTCACCATGTTCGCCTGAATGGGAACCCTTGTAGCGGGTGACAAGGTCGAAACATTCCTCGGCAATCGCGCGCATTGTGGCGACGTCATTGTCCAGCTTCAGGTTCAACACCGGGCGCACATGCAGACACCCGACCGACGCATGTGCGTACCATGTGCCTCTGGTGCCATGGCGTTCAAAAACCTCCGTAAGCCCAGCTGTGTAGGCGGCAAGGTCAGGCAGTTCGACCGCACAATCCTCGACAAACGAGACGGGCTTCCCGGCGGTCTTCATAGACATCATAATGTTGAGGCCAGATTTGCGCAGTTCAGCGATCTGTCCCTGTAGACCTGCATCTGTCACCGCAGTGACACCGCCCCAGGCCTTGCCGGTCCCGGTCCATGAAAACCCGAGATCGCCCATCATCTGGTCTAGGTCTTTTAACTTTTGCGCTCCGTTGGCTTGCGTGAATTCCACCAGCAGCAAAGCCTCAGGCGCGCCTGTCACAAAATTTTCGATTGTCTTGGCAAAAAGCGGAATGTCCCGGGCCAGCGCGATCATCGTATGATCGACCAGCTCAACGCCCTCGGGATCGAGCGTCACCAGATGTTGTGTGGCGTCCATTGCCTGATGAAAGGTCGGGAAGTGACACACTCCCAAGGCCTTGCCGCCCTGAATGGGGGAGAGTTTCAACTCAATCGCGGTTGTGTAGGCAAGCGTACCTTCCGAGCCAACAAGAAGATGAGCCAGGTTTTGGGTGTTCAATCCCGAAGTCAGTGCGTCGATGTTGTAGCCACCCACACGTCGCATCACATTGGGGAAACGGGTAGCGATTTCAGCTGTTTCTCTTTGGCCGACCGCCGCAAGATCTCGGGAGAGCGCGTTGTAAGCTGCGTTCTGGTCGGTAAGACCCAAACCGAATCGGTGTTTGCTGCCATCGGCCAAGATCGCGTCAATCGACAGCACATTGTCCCGCATCATGCCGTATCTAATGGATTTCCCGCCGCAGGAGTTGTTCCCCGTCATCCCGCCAAGGGTTGCGCGCGAAGCAGTTGAGACATCGACCGGGAACCAAAGCCCATGCGGTTTGAGCACCCGATTCAGTTCATCGAGCACGACGCCCGGGCGCACGACACAGCGCCTGTTGGCGACATCAAGCTCGAGTATTTCATTGAAATACTGAGTGTTATCCAGAACCAGCGCTTCGTTGACGGTCTGGCCACACTGTGATGTGCCGCCTCCGCGTGGCAGGATCGGCACACCTTGATCGCGTGCGCAGTCAATCGCTGCCAATATGTCGTTTTCTGATTTCGGCGCCAACACGCCCACAGGCATCATCTGATAAATCGATGCGTCCGTTGCGTAGCGACCGCGCGAAAACGGATCGAACATCAGATCGCCCGACACTCTTTTAGAAAGCTCACGAGCAATATCGTTCAACGGTGGGGTCCTTGATCTGGAAAATCTTAAATTGAATTATGAATTAAAAATTGTATATTCACAACGTCAATGTCATTCTGTGATGCAAGTTGAAACGCACGTCCCACAAGGTTCGATTTATGAGACAAGCTGGTCGCCATTTTCTGCAAATTCCCGGCCCAAGTTCGGTCCCCGATCGCATATTGCGCGCGATCTCTGGTCAGGTGATTGATCACAGAGGACCAGCATTCGGCAAAGTTGGTGCACAGGCCCTGGAAGGGATCAAAACCATCTTCAAGACCCAGCAGAATGTCGTGATCTATCCGTCGTCAGGTACCGGCGGATGGGAGGCGGCGCTTGTCAATGTGTTGTCGCCGGGCGACCGGGTGCTGATGTTTGAAACCGGACATTTTGCGACTTTGTGGAAAAAGATTGCCGAGAAACTGGGCTTGAAGCCCGAGTTCATTGAAGGCGACTGGCGCGGCGGTGCCGATCCGGACCAGATCGAGGCATACCTTGCTGAAGATAAAAATCATGAGATCAAAGCAGTTTGCGTTGTTCACAACGAGACATCTACGGGGGGCGTCTCGCCGATCGCTGCTGTCCGAAAGGCGATTGACAACGCCGGACATCCCGCATTGTTCATGGTCGACACAATCTCGGGTCTCGCGTCGATAGACTATCAGCACGACGAATGGGGTGTTGATGTCACCGTATCGGGATCGCAAAAGGGACTCATGCTGCCGCCGGGTCTTTCGTTCAACGCGATAAGTGCCAAGGCCATGGCGGCGAACGCTTCGGCTACGTTGCAGCGATCATATTGGGATTGGGCGGATATGGTTGGCCCAAACAAGACGGGATATTTCCCGTATACGCCCGCTACGAACCTTCTTTACGGACTGAATGTCGCCATTGAAATGTTGCACGAAGAAGGGCTGGAAAATGTCTTTGCTCGACACGCGCGTCACGGAATGGCTGCGCGCGCCGCTGTCCGCGCCTGGGGCTTGGAAGTTCTTTGCAACAAGCAGGGGCAGGAAAGTGGCGTGCTGACGGCTGTTATGGTCCCAGAAGGCCATAGCGCAGATAGGTTCCGAGCAACGACTTTGGAACACTACGACATTTCTTTGGGTAACGGCCTGTCGAAGGTTGCCGATAAAGTATTTCGAATTGGCCATCTTGGTGACTTCAACGACCTCATGTTGGTCGCAACACTGGCAGGCGTTGAAATGGGTCTGACAAAGGCCAAAATTCCCCACAACGCTGGGGGAGTTGGGGCTGCGATGGCGTTGCTGGAGAGTACGCAGATCGCGGCAGAGTGACGAAAACAGTCACATTTCCTAGGGAGGAATCACTCATGACCATCAAGGCAATTCTTGTTGCGGCGACTGCTGCAATTGGCGGAGCAAGCAGTGCGTTTGCTGCTGACATCACGCTAAAGTTTGGCCATGTCGGCAACCCAGGTTCGCTGTTTGAAGCAAGCGTCGACAATTTCGCAGAATGTGTGAATTCGTCGATGGGCGGCAAAGTCGAGGTGCAGACTTTCGGCTCTTCGCAGTTGGGCAAGGACAAGGAGCTTTTGCAAAAGCTGAAACTGGGGCAGGTCGACTTCGCGCTTCCCTCGTCCGTTATGTCTTCGGTCGACGATGCGTTCGGTATTTTTGAGATGCCCTACATCATCCGTGACCGCGATCACATGCGCCGTGTTCAAGACGCGATGATGGACAAGTTTCAGGCGGCTGCAAATGGTGGCGGATATCACATCGTTGGTTTGGCGGAGAACGGCTTCCGCCACATCACCAATAACACGCGCGCTATCAATGTGCCGAGTGACCTCGAAGGCATCAAACTTCGTACGCCCAATGGCGTTTGGCGTGTCAAGATGTTCACGGAATACGGTGCAAACCCGACACCAATGGCATTCTCGGACGTGTTTACCGCGTTGCAAACTGGTGTGATGGATGGCCAGGAAAATCCCTATGCGCAGATTGCATCAGCCAAGTTTCAGGAAGTCCAAAAGTACCTGTCTATAACAGGGCATGTTTACACACCTGCCTATATCCTCGCTTCGCAGAAAGGATTTGCGAAATTGCCAGAGGATGTGCAGACCGGTCTGACAGCCTGTGCGGCGTCTACGCAGGACTTCACCTACGAAAAAGCGGCTCAGTTGGAAACAGAATTGCTGGAAGTCATCAAGGCTGCTGGTGTCGAGGTGAATGAGGCTGACAAGGATGCATTCGTCGAGGCCTCTGCACCGATCTACAATGCATTCGCCGACGAGGTCGAAGGCGGGCAGGGCATGATCGACCAGGTGCTTGGCTTGGCGAACTCAAACTAGCGCTTGTAACGGGCAGCGGACGATCCGCTGCCCTGTTCCTCTTGCGGTCGTTCAGATCAGCGCGCGCGTCCCTTTGGCTCCTACCGAAGACAAGGCCCGAAGTGAACCAGCTTTCATCCTCACTCCTACCTCGGATTGTCACGACCCTCGGCAAAGTGCTGGAATGGATCACGATCTCGCTGATGGTGTTGCTAACGGTCGTCGTGATTTCGGCGGTGATTGCACGGCTCTCGGGTCAGAGTTTCTCGTGGTACGATGAAGTTGCCGCGATCATGCTCGCCTGGATAACTTACTATGGCTCGGCGCTTGCGGCGCTTCACCGTCGTCACATCGGGTTTGACACAGTGCTTTTGGCGATGCCGATCAAGGCACGTCTGGCTGCCTTGCTGGTGGGCGAGGCAATCGTGTTGATCTTCTTTTTGCTGATGGCACGAGCCGGGCTTCAAGTTCTCGAAGTGCTCGCGGGTGACACACTGATCTCGCTGACCTGGGTTCCGGTTCAATTCACCCAATCAATTATCCCGATCGGCGCGATCCTGTTCATCCTATGTCAGCTGCTTAGCTTACCGAGTTACTGGGAAACTACCGCCGACGGCGTTTCCTTGGAACACGCGGAGATCGAGGAAGAGGTTGAGGCGGAGATGATCAAGAACAAGGATCGTACCTGATGCTGATTGCCGCAATCTTCTGCGCCCTGCTGGCGATGATTTGCATCAACGTACCAATTGCAGTTTCGCTGGCCATGTGCGGCGTGATTGGACTCTTGGTGACGGAGGGCGCAGGCAGTCTCGTCACCATTGCCTTGGACATGTATGATGGATCCACCAAGTTTTCATTGATCGCGATTCCGATGTTTGTATTGGCCGGTGCCATTATGAATGCAGGCGGGATCACGGATCGGCTGATCAATTTTGTGTCTGCTATCATCGGCTTCATCCGCGGCGGTCTGGCGATGGTCAACATTGGCGTGTCGCTGTTCTTTGCAGAGATCTCAGGATCGGCTGTAGCCGATGTCGCTGCAATGGGCTCGATCCTGATTCCACAAATGAAAAAACGCGGGTACTCAAAGGAGTTTTCCGCCGCTGTCACGTCGTCCTCTGCCTCTCTGGCGATCATCATTCCGCCGTCGATCCCTATGATCCTTTATGCTGCCTCTGCGAACACCTCAGTCGAGCAATTGTTTGTGGCTGGTGTTGTGCCGGGACTCTTGGGTGCTGCCGGGTTGATGGGCGTCGCCTATGCTTTTGCCAAACGCTATGACTATCCGGTGGAAGAGGCATTCAACCTTCCGCGCATCCGCGAGACGTTCAAGGATGCAATGCCAGCCTTTGCGTTACCAGTGATCATTCTGGGTGGGATTTTCGGCGGATTTGTCACTGCAACAGAGGCCGCAGGCCTGGCTGTGTTTGCCGCACTTGTTGTCTCTGCTTGGTATCGCAACCTAAACTTAGCCCATTTGCGCCGCGCTATGCTTGACGGCGGCATTCAAACAGCTGTCGTTATGCTTTTGGTTGCCGCATCGGTTCTCATGGGCGGCTTTTTGACCCGCGCGCAGATCCCTCAGCAACTGGCGGAAGGCATTTTGTCTGTTACAGCGCAGCAATGGGCGATATTGCTAATCCTGAATTTCTTTTTCCTGATCATCGGGTTCTTCCTGCACTCGGCAGCCGCGATCATTCTGGTTGTACCAATTGTGATCCCACTGATCTCCGCGGCGGGTATTGATCCCGTGCACTTTGGTCTTGTCGTCACACTTAACTTGGCAATTGGCCAACAGACACCGCCGGTCGCATCTGTTCTGATCACGTCCTGCTCCGTGGCGCGGGCGAATATCTGGGCGGTGTCCAAGGTGAATATCTGGTTTGTCTCTGTGCTCTTGGCGGTGCTGATGCTCTGCACTTATGTGCCAACTGTGCCGATGTTCCTCGTTGAGTATTTCTATCGATGACCGACGAGATCAATCATACGATCGCAGGCGATGTCAAAACCATTGGACATCAGGTCAAATTCATCAAAACACCTGTCAAAGTAGGAAAAGTAGCGCCTGTGTTGGGCCAACATAGCCGGGAGGTGTCGGAACAGCTTGGCTATAATCAAGAAATTTCGCGAGCCTTATAGTAACCGGGGCCGTCATTTCGGCGTAGTCTCCCAAAGGGCCAAGGCGTACACGCAGATCGGGGGACGGAGTGAAACTTGCATTAGATACAGCGCAGCAAATTGTCTTGGCTGCATTGGACTGGCGGCGCAGCTATGGGATGAAACCCATCACAATCGCGGTTCTTGACAGCGGTGGATTCTTAATCGCGCTGGCCCGCGAAGATGGCACCAGCAATCTGCGCCCTGACATTGCGCAGGGCAAGGCGCGGGGGGCTATCGGTATGGGTCTCGGCTCGCGTGCGCTGTTTGAACGGGCAAAGTCACAGCCCTATTTTATTCAAGCAATGAACAGCATTGCCGAAGGATCGCTGGTGCCAGTTCCTGGTGGCGTTCTAATCAGAGAGGATGGCCAAGTCCTTGGGGCGGTTGGAATAACTGGTGACTCGTCCGACAATGACGAGACCTGCGCAATCGCAGCAATTGAGGCCACCGGGTTTACGGCAGACGGAGGCTAATCGACGCCCGAGCCGGCGAGAACGGTGACGCAGCGTCAACGTCTAGCCTTTCAGCCGCGTTGCTCCGTTGGCAATCGAGCTGCCTCAGCAAAAATTTGCACAGCAAGACTTTGTAAAATAAAAACCCTGCGAAAACTCGCTGAGTTTGTTGCGGCGACCAGATGAATCTGCCGCTCCAATAGGCGATCTATCCCCCTTTGAAGTGGTCTAACATTTTGCTTAAGAAATGAACTTATGCTGTTCTATATGCGCTCTGCCCAGGGCCCAGTGTCGCGCGTATTATTGGCAAACTATGTGAACGCCTTAACGCGGTGGCCAAGTCACTGGTACCAAATTCTGAGTGCCGGGCAACTCTGGGCGACTACGCCAGTTTCCAGTCCGAATTGTTCTAAAAGCACAAGTCTCGGTGTGATCAGGCCCCCCCTCCCAAATGCAAAAACCCCCGCTCGGAAATCCGACGGGGGTTTTTGCATTTGGGAGGGGGGAGAAGGGGAGGGGGGCTTTGACGCTGGCAGAAGCAGCGTGGCTCAAACCTTAGCTAGAGCTCTTCTATCGACTGAAATCGCAAAAAGGTAAGCTAGATGAAGCATCAAGAAGTACAGTCTTACTCTCATGCAGCATCCCATTCGTTCGCCTAAATAGTGCCTAGTCGAGGCTCAAAGACGAATACCGTTGCCATCTAGGAAAATGCGATGATTGGAATGTGCGGGTTTGATGAGCACCTGAACCTGGCATTCGAAGTCGTGCCCGAGCGAGACATGCTCCGCGGCGCTTGCCGCGCTGAGGATGACGCATCTGGGCGCCAGTGCATTTGAGAGGTCATGCGTGGGGGGCTGAAGCCCCAAAACAAGCCAGGACCGCATCGTCAGTTGTCTGGCGATGCGGTCCTGGATAGGAGACCAGCTGTGCTTTCGGGCTTCAGCTGTCTTCAGACATGCGTGTCTTTCGCCACCCCTTCGTCAGTCGGTAAATGACGACGAAGAAGAGCGGAACGAACAGCACGCCGAGGAAGGTGGCGGAAAGGACACCGCCCATGACGCCTGATCCCATGGCGGTGCGTCCGCCGGCGCCAGCCCCTGAGGACAGCACCAGGGGAAGCACACCAAGTGTGAAGGCCATGGAGGTCATCAGGATCGGCCGGAAGCGCTGCTTGGAGGCATCGACGACACCTTCAAAGAGAGTTTCCCCGGCATCCATTTTCTCACGGGCGAATTCTACAATCAGGATTGCGTTCTTGCCGGTAAGACCAATGACCGTCAAAAGCGCCACCTGGAAGTAGACGCCGTTTTCAAATCCGCCAACCCAGGCGCCTGCCAGCGCCCCGGCAAGGCCGATCGGCATGGCCAGCATGACGGAGAAGGGGATCGACCAGCTCTCGTAAAGTGCTGCCAGGCACAGGAAGACCGCGGCGAGTGACAAGAGATAGAGCAGGCCGGCCTGATCGCCTGATTCCCGTTCTTCCAGGGAAAGTCCCGTCCAGGCAATCTGATAGCCTGGCGGCAATTGCGCAACGAGGGCTTCGATCTCGGCCATGGCTTCACCGGTGGTGACGCCGGCAGCCGGGCTCCCCTGAAGCTGGGCCGCAGAAACGCCATTGTAGCGATAGAGGCCCTGAGGTCCGAATTTCCAGCTGGCAGAGGAGAAGTTCGACAGAGGCACAAGACTGCCGGTGTCGTTCCGCACACGCCATTGCTCAATGTCTTCCGGCACCATCCGGTAGGGTGCATCGCCTTGGACATAGACCCGCTTGATGCGGCCGCGATCGAGGAAGTCGTTCACGTAACTTCCCGCCCAGGCGATGGACAGCATGTCTCCCACGTCCGTTGCCGAGAGCCCCATTGCGCCGGCCGCGCTCCAGTCTAGATCGAGATTGAACTGGGTCGCGTCCTCAAGCCCGTTGGGCCTGATCTGGCCGATGACACTGCTTTGAGCCGCAAGGCCCATCAGCTGGTTGCGCGCCGCGATCAGCTCTTCGTGGCTCTGGCCATCGCGAGCCTGCAGGTAGAAATCGAAGCCGGAGACGTTGCCGAGTTCGATCACCGCAGGGGGAACGATCGGAAAGACGAGAGCTTCGCGGATCTGGGAGAAGGCGCCAAAGGCACGCCCGGCGATCGCCTGGACGCTTCGCTCTGGCGTGGTGCGCTCGTCCCAGTCCTTCAGGCTGACAAAAGCCAGCCCCATATTCTGGCCTTGTCCGGCGAAGCTGAAACCGCGCACCGTGAAGACGGACGCAATGTTCTCTTCCTCGTTCTCCAGATAGTGGCGCTCGATCTGTTTCAAGACACCTTCGGTGACATCTGCGGTCGCGCCCGTCGGGCCCTGAACGATGGTGAAGAGGATGCCCTGATCCTCTTCGGGCAGGAAGCCGGTGGGGGTGCGCTCAAACAGGACCACCATGCCCGCCCCGATCAGGAGATAGACGATGCCGATGCGCAGGGGCCGCCGAATGATGTAGCCTACGGAAGAGGAATACCCGTGTGTCAGCCGATCAAAGTTGCGGTTGAACAGCCCGCTCAGGCCGCGATCGCGCGCACCATGTTTGGGTTTGCGCAGGAGTGTGGCACACAGGGCCGGTGTCAGGGTCAAGGCGACGACAACCGACAGCATCATCGCCGAGACGATGGTGATCGAGAACTGCTGATAGATGACGCCCGTCGAGCCGGGGAAAAAAGCCATCGGAATGAACACGGCGGAGAGCACGAGGGCAATGCCGATCAAAGCTCCTGTAATTTGCCCCATCGACTTCCTGGTCGCCTCATAGGGAGACAGGTCTTCCTCCTCCATGATGCGCTCGACATTCTCGACCACAACGATCGCGTCGTCCACCAGCAGGCCGATGGCCAGGACCATCGCAAGCATCGTCAAGGTGTTGATGGAGAAGCCAAACAGGGCGATGATCCCGAAGGTGCCCAGGAGCACGACGGGAACCGCAAGGGTCGGGATCAGCGTTGCCCGGAGGTTCTGCAGGAACAGGAACATGACCAGGAAGACGAGCACGATCGCCTCGACCAACGTGCTGACAACTTCTTCGATCGAGATTTTCACGAAAGGTGTGGTGTCGTAGGGAACGACATATTCCACGCCCTCGGGGAAGAAGGCCGAGACCTCTTCGAGTTTCGCCTTGACCCGTTCGGCCGTATCAAGCGCATTGGCACCGGACGCAAGCTGAATGGCCATGCCTGCCGTCGGGTTGCCGTTAAAGCGCGCAGCCGTCGTGTAGCTCTCCGCACCGATTTCAACACGGGCGACATCGCGAAGCAGAACCAGGCCACCATCGGTTTCGGCACGCACGACGATCTGCTCGAAATCGGCAGGGGTCGACAGCAGTGACTGGGCTGTGATCGTCGCGTTCAGGGCCTGTCCTTCGACGGCGGGAAGCGAGCCGAAAGACCCGGCTGAAACCTGTGCGTTTTCCTCGGAGACGGCCTGAACGATGTCGCTCGGCGTGAGCTCGAAGGCGGCAAGCTGA
Source organism: Roseibium polysiphoniae (assembly GCF_014842925.1). GTDB lineage: Bacteria > Pseudomonadota > Alphaproteobacteria > Rhizobiales > Stappiaceae > Roseibium > Roseibium polysiphoniae. The sequence continues at coordinate 528,048 of NZ_JACYXJ010000006.1, read as the reverse complement.
TCCGGATTCAGCCAAATGCGCATGGCATATTGCGCGCCGAAAACCTGAATGTTGCCGACGCCCTGCAGTCGGCTGAACTGATCCACCATGTTGGAGACGAGGTAGTCAGACAGGTCAACCGCGTTGAGCCCGCCGTCGGTGGACACAAGTGCTGCCACCATCAAAAAGCCGGCCGAGGATTTTTGAACGGTGACACCCTGCCGCTGCACTGTCTCAGGCAGCAATGGTGTTGCCTGGCTCAACTTGTTCTGCACCTGCACCTGAGCAATGTCCGGATCCGTGCCGGTCTCGAAGGTCAGGGTAACGGATGATGCGCCCGTCGATGTCGACGAAGATTCGATGTAGCGGAGCCCGTCGAGCCCGGTCATCTGCTCTTCGATCACTTGTGTGACCGTATTGTTGACCGTTTGTGCCGAGGCCCCCGAGTAGGTGGCGCTGACGTCGACTGTGGGAGGAGCGATCTGGGGATACTGTGCGACCGGCAGAATTGTGATCGCGAGGACCCCGATCCCCATGAGGAAGATGGAGATCACCCACGCAAAAACCGGGCGGTCGGTAAAGAAACGAGCCATAGGAAACCTTTTTGGTGCGGCAAGCTAGGCCGGTTTGTCTCAGTTTTGCGCCAGAGTGTTTTTTGCAGGGCGTTCTTCGGCGCTCACCGTCACGCCGGGCGCGATTTTTTGCAGGCCCGCGACAATCAACCGATCACCGGCTTTCAGGCCATCGGTGACGATCCAGTTGCCGTCTCGCGTGCCCAAAACTTCGAGGGTCTTCTGCTCGACCACATTCTCGCCGTTGACGATCAGGGCAGTCGGCTGGCCCCGGCGATCCCGGCTGATGCCTTCCTGCGGCGCCAGAACCACGTTCTTGGCTATCTCCACCGGTAGACGGGCCTTCACGTAGAGGCCGGGCAGCAGGAGTTGTTCGGGATTGGGGAATTCGAGCCGCATGACCGAAACACCGGTTTGCGGATCAACCTGGGGCTCTGCAGCGCGCATGGTCCCCGTATGATCATAGGTCAGACCATCTGCGAGTGTCAGGGTAACTTCCGGATCAAGGCCGCTTGCTTCTTGCGCCAGCGACCCGTTCAGCTTGGAGCGGTTGTAGCGCAAGATGTCTGCCGTTGAGGCTGCCACGTCCACATAGACCTTGTCGATCTGCCGGATGACGGCAAGAGGTTCGGACTGCTGCGCGGTTACGAGTGCACCCTGCGTCGTGAGCGTGCGGCCCACAATTCCGGAAAGGGGCGCACTGATCGTGGTGTGCTCCAAGTCGATCTCGGCCGAAAGGAGCTGTGCCTGCGCGAGCAGTAGCCCGGCTTGCGCAGCGTCCCGCGAGGCCGTTGCGTCATCCACGGACTGTTGGCTCACAACGTTCCGCTGATAAAGCTCATTGGCACGTTTCAGTTCTTTTTCGGAAGACGTCAGCGTGGCTTGCGCCTGCGCAACGCTGGCCCGGGCTTGCGCAACGGTCGCGGCATAAACGGCCTTGTCGATCAGATACATCGGATCGCCTTTTTCGACCGTCGCGCCTTCCTTGAACAAGCGTTCGACGATGATGCCGGAAACCTGCGGGCGAACTTCTGCGACGCCATAGGCCACAACCCGGCCAGGCATGTTGGCACGAAGCGTGACGTCTTCGGCCTGCATGGTCACCACTGTGACGGTAGGCGGAGGACCTTTCTGCTGAGAAAAGGCGGCGGTCGATGAAGCGGCCGCAATAGCCAAGGCGCACGCCAGAATGACGTTCTTTCTACCAAGCATTTTCAATTCTCCAGCGGATGCCAATCAAAAGGGCAGGCGCCTAGGCATCCGATACAACAGCGAAACTTGAACCGGATCGGTCGACGGATCGCTCAGCTGGCAAACCAAGTGAAGATCCGGCCGATCCCTGTGTGAACAATGAGCACCAAAACGGTGCTACCCCATGGTTTGCTGCGTCCTGCTCTGGCCATCGAGGGAGGGGCCAGGCGGATCGGGCTGCATTCCATGTTTCGGGCTGACAGGTAAGCTGGCTGTGGCATGAAACCACCACCAAGAAATAGGAAAGTCCATCCCATCAAATAGGACAGTCGTGGGTGTTGTTAGAAGTCCAACCGGAAGTTGGAGACGGCGAGGCATTTGATCAGATCACTGAACCCGGTCCATCCAGGGAGGCCAGATCGAACAGCGTCGTGCGCACAAGCACGATGCTGATGCCAGGTTCGTGGCGATCATGTAAACTATATAGTGAATCTAGTCGCACGAAACCAGCCCCAACCCGAAGTCCGTTTCAGACAGCGTGTCGGGCCTGCTGTGGTGCAAATCGTCTAGTGCTAGGACCGTTGTCCGACGTAGCGCCCCGCGCCCTCCGGCATCGGCAGACCGGCATGTTTCTCGGCAAAGGCCGTCAGTTTTTCAAGAACCTCATCCGTCGGCATGCAGCTGGACCGTGTGTTCAGATCCACGTGCAGCAGGAAGGTCTCGGCGGTGGCCGTGATGGTTCCCTTGTCACCATGAAGCATGTGAAAAAGGTGCAGCTTTTTGCCTTCACCCTTCAGTACCTGCGTGGTGATGGTCAGCTGTTCTCCGGCCAGCATCTCGTCTAGATACCGGATGTGGTTCTCGGTCGTGAAGTAGCTTTTTCCGGACGCGATATAGTCCGCGTCCGCGCCGATCATCTCCATGAAGCGATCCGTCGCCGCGGCAGCTGCTTCCAGGTAATGAGCTTCATTCATATGGCCATTGTAGTCTGTCCAGCTTTGCGGGATCTGCCGCTTTGCTGTGACGGGCAAGTCTGGCGCAGACGGATGTTCAAGCGCGGCCTCGTGTGTGGCGATCACATCGCCAGCGCCTGACCCGGTTTTTTTCAGCGCCCGGATCATGCCAACCAGATTGTCGTCGCGCAGACGTTCCAGCTCGCGAATGGACAGGTGTCCTGATTGAGCATCGGACTGTCCAGCGATAAGGTCGACGAGCTCGTCTGTGAACTCTGGAACATCCATCAATTTGGTCCAGGGCCATTTCAACGCCGGGCCGAACTGGGCCATGAAGTGCTTCATTCCGGCTTCACCGCCTGCGATGCGATAGGTCTCGAACAAGCCCATTTGCGCCCAGCGAATGCCGAAGGCCATGCGGATGGCCTCGTCGATTTCCTCCGTCGTTGCGACGCCGTCCTTCACCAGCCAGAGGCTTTCCCGCCAGACAGCCTCCAGAAGGCGGTCCGCAATATGCGCATCGATCTCCTTGCGCAGCACCAGAGGAAACATGCCGATGTCGCGCAGAATGTCGGCAGCCGGCTGCGTCGCGACCGGATCCCCGACCAACTCGACCAGCGGCAGCAGGTAGACCGGATTGAACGGGTGGGCGACGATCGCGCGCGCACCTTTTTCGTTGAGCTCGGAAGGCTTGAAGCCGGAGGTCGAGGATCCGATGATCGCCTTTCCGGGGGCCAACTCGGAAAGGCCGCCTAGCACCTTGTGTTTCAGGCCCAGCCTTTCCGGAATGCTCTCCTGTACCCAGTCTGCATTGGCGACGGCAGAGGTCAGGTCATCATGAAAGCTGAGCGTTCCTTCGCCAGGTAGGGCCTTGTCATAGAGCGCTGGCAAGCTGCGACGGGCGTTGGCAATGACCTCGCCAATCTTGCGTTGTGCCTCCGGATCGGTGTCGAAGACCGCCACATCCCAGCCGTTCAGGAGAAACCGTGCGGCCCATCCGCCGCCAATGACACCGCCACCGATGATCGCTGCTTTTTGTGTCATGGTGCCAATGTCTCCGTGTTGCCATCAATGGACAGAACCTGCCCTGAAATTTTGTTGCCAGCTTGCGAAGCCAGAAAGTGGACCGTGTTTGCCACGTCCTGGGCCGTGACCCAGGTCTTCATGGACACGCCGGTCACATAGGAGGCGCGGATCTCCCCTTCGGTTACACCGCGCGCTGCGGCTTCATTGGCAACGATCCGATCCATGCGCGGGCCTTCAACAGCGCCGGGACAGACCGCATTCACACGGATACCATGAGGTCCCAGCTCCATAGCAAGCGTCTTGGTCATCCCGACGACAGCCCATTTCGCCGCTGCATAGGGCGACCGCAGAGGGTATCCCATGATACCGGCTGTCGAGGACGTCAAGACGATTGCCCCTGATCCTTGCTCTTTCATAAGCTTTGCGGCCCACCGGCAGGTCAGGAAAGAACCATGTACATTGGTTGCGATACAACGCTGCCAGTCGTCATACTGCAGGGTTTCGATACCGCCCGCTGGGCCGCCTATTCCCGCATTGGCGCAGACAATATCGACGCCCTGCCAGGCTGTTTCAACGTCGTTGAAAAACGTTTCCATCCCGGCTTCGCTGGTCACGTCAGCCACCTTGGCAATGGCTTGAGGATACAGCGTTTGAAACGCGGCAACAGCGGAGGGATCAGCGTCACAAATCGCGACCCTGTTCTCGTCCTGTAAAAACCGTTCTGCGATCGCACGGCCAATTCCAGCCGCGCCTCCCGTGATAACGATGCGTTTGCTCATGTTATGACTCAACGAACCACTGGAGCGCGTTTGGTCAATCCGAGCTTTTGCCGTACAGCTTCCGGGCCAGCTATCCTGGCGCCCATACCTTCAATCACATTGACTGCCTTTTCGACGAGCTGCGCGTTCGTTGCCAGCACGCCCTTTTCAAGAAACAGATTGTCTTCCAGCCCAACGCGGACGTTCCCGCCCGCGAGAACTGAGGCCGCGGCGTAGGGCATCTGGTCCCGGCCGAGACTGAAAGCGGACCAGGTCCAGTCTTCCGGGATCGCATTGACCATGGCCATAAGCGTATTGAGGTCGTTTGGCGCGCCCCACGGAACGCCCATGCACAACTGGACGAGGGCGGGTGAGGCCAACGTGCCTTCACTCACGAGCTGTTTGGCCAGCCAGAGGTGGCCTGTGTCGAAGGCTTCGATTTCCGGCTTTACGCCAAGCTCTGTCATCATCGACCCCATGGCTCTCAGCATGCCCGGGGTGTTGGTCATGACGTAGTCGGCCTCGGCGAAGTTCATGGTGCCGCAATCCAGCGTGCAGATCTCCGGAAGGCATTCGCGGATATGCGCCATGCGCTCCGTGGCGCCGATCATGTCAGTGGCCATCTTGTTGACCGGGAAGGGCGCTTCGGTGGAGCCGAAGACAATATCGCCGCCCATGCCAGCTGTCAGGTTCAACACCACGTCGACATCAGCAGCCCGGATCAAATCTGTCACCTCTCGATAAAGGTCGAGACTACGCGAGGGGGCTCCAGTTTCTGGATCGCGTACATGACAATGCACAACCGCGGCTCCGGCCTTGGCGGCGTCAATGGCGCTGTCGGCGATTTGTTGCGGGCTGCGCGGAACGTGGGGGGACTTGTCCTGTGTCGCGCCGGAGCCGGTCACCGCACACGTGATAAAAACCTCTCGGTTCATCTGCAAAGGCATCTTTATCTCCTTCAGCGGCCCTTCCAGACCGGATCGCGCTTTTCGGCAAAGGCGCGGGCGCCTTCCTTTTCGTCCTCGGACCGGTAGAGCGTTTCCACGGTCGCAAACTGGCTCTTCGTGATGCGGTTCATGGCATCCTGGAATTTCATGTCTTCTGCCTCGCGCACGATCTCCTTGATGGCCGCGTAGACGAGCGGAGGGCCGGACGCCAGCAACTCGGCGAGCTTCCAGGCTTCTGCCATTAGGTTGGAGGCCGGATAGATATGATTGACCATTCCCCAGCGCGCAGCCTCTTCGACCTCCAGCCAGCGGCCGGTGAACAGCATTTCCATCGCGATGTGATGAGGAATGCGCTTCGGTAATTTGATGCTGGCAGCGTCGGCGACGGTTCCAGACCGGATCTCCGGGAGAGCAAATGTGGCATGGTCGGCGGCCAGAATGATATCGGCAGACAGGGCGAGCTCGAGGCCCCCGCCGCAGCAGATGCCATTGACCGCCGCGATCACAGGCTTGTTCAGACCGCGAAGTTCCTGCAGCCCGCCAAAACCGCCCTTGCCATAGTCGCCGTCAACCGCATCTCCTCCAGCTGCGGCTTTGAGGTCCCAGCCGGGACAGAAGAATTTTTCGCCAGCACCGGTCACAATCGCCACGCGCAGATCCGGATCGTCGCGAAATTCGGTAAAGACGTCGCCCATGATCTGACTGGTCGCCAGATCGATTGCATTCGCCTTTGGACGATCCAGCGTCACTTCGAGAATGAAACCTTCCCGCTTGGTCTTGATAGGACTATCGGTCATTGGGGAGCTCCGCATTTGATCAGCGCGTCGGCGGCAATGGCAAAGTCCGCGCCGCATAGGAGGGGATTGATTTCAACTTCGGCAACCGGGCCCGACAGTGCATAGGATTGAACGGCCATCACCGCATCCACAATAGCCTCCAGATCACACGAAGCGCTGCCGCGATAGCCTTGAAGCACGCGCGCGTATTTCAAGCGGCCAAGAGCCGACGCTACGTCTTCACGCGAGACAGGCAGCAGCAGCGAGACCCGATCCTGTAGCAGCTCGGTCAAAATGCCGCCGGCGGCTAACGTCAGAACCAGGCCATGCGCGGGATCCAGCACAACGCCAACAAGCAGTTCGGCGAGAACGTGGGTGACCATTTCCTCAACAAGGAAACTGTCGACTGGTATTTTTTCTGCGGCCGTTTCCACACCCTCGGGACTTTGAAGGTTCAAGGCAACGGCATTGGCTTCCGTTTTGTGGGCGATGCCGTTGCCCTTAAGGACGACTGGAAAGCCAATGTCACTTGCGACACTTGCCGCCTCGAAGCTGCCAGCGGCCAATGTGTTCTTCGGGAGCCTCAGACCGTGATGTTTCAACGTTTCCTTCGCATCGTGTTCACTGAGGAGTACGGGATCTCGGACAGGCAGAGGAATGTGGATTGGCGCCCGACAGCTGGTCCCCATTTTGCTCACTGCGGAAATAGCAGCAATTGCTTCGTCCAGTCCGCTGAGGGGAACGATGTTCCGGGCGATGAGATCACTCGCGACATGCTCTGGCATGTTTTCCGCCAGCGTGCTGAGAATGGCCATCGGCTTGCCGCTGATTGTCATGGCCTTCTCGATGGCATCAATCACCTTCAGCCATTCGTCCGGTGCGCAGCGGTCGGTCCTTGGAATATCCAGAACAACAATGCCGAGCGCCACATCTCCCGCCATCATGGCGGCAAAGGTACGGCTCATCGCATCAATATCACCCCAGATGTAGGTGTGGTAATCCAGTGGATTGGCCAGCGCGACCTTGGAACCGAGAGCGTCCATAAGCTTGCTCTTCTGGTCGCCGGTCAGGGCAGGGAAGGTGACTGCACTGCCTGTCGCCGTATCAGCAATAAGGCTGGCCTCACCGCCCGAACAGGACATGGAGGCAACCTTGGCCGAAGACAGCCGGCCAACGGTGTGCACGATCTTCAACGTTTCCAGCAGTTCTGGAAGGCTGTTCGCTTGCGCGACGCCTGTTCTCTTCAGCAATGCAGATGCCCCTGCCATGCTTCCAGCCAGAGACGCCGTATGGGAGATCGTGGCGGCCATTGCCTGGGCAGACCTGCCGATTTTTAGCGCCACGATTGGCTTGCCGCACGCTTGTGCTTTTAGGGCGAAAGCTTCAAAGGCGGCCAGATCATCGATGCCTTCAATATGCAGGCCGATGGCGGTCACGCGTGGATCGTCCAGGAGGGCCTGCCCTACATTGGAGAGGCCGACTTGCGCCTGGTTTCCGACCGTTACCAAATAGGCAATCGGCAGGCCGCGCGCCTGCATTGTCAGGTTCAGGGCAATGTTGGACGATTGCGCGATAATCGCGACGCCACGTGGCACCTTGACCAGCCCATGTTGATCGGGCCAAAGAGCAGCGCCGTCCAGGGCGTTGATGAAGCCGTAGCAGTTCGGCCCAAGTATCGGCATGTGGCCTGCTGCGATCAGAAGTTCAGACTGAAGGTCCGAGCCATCGGCAAGCTCTTCAGCAGCCTCGCTGAAGCCGGAGGCAAAGCAAACCGCACCGCCCGCGCCAGCCGCCGACAATTCGCGGACGATGTCGATGGTCAGGTGGCGATTGACGCCGACGAAGGCCGCATCTGGTGGTTCGGGCAGGTCGGCAAGTGATCTCACTGCAGCGCATCCGCCAATCTCGGTTTTGCTCGGGTGTACCGCCCATAGCGCACCATCGTATCCACTTTTGCGGCACTGTCCGATGACATTCGTGCACCATATGCCCCCGCCGATCACGGCAATCGACTTCGGGGCCAGCAGCCTTTCAAGCGCGGCCATCCCGCTTATGCTCCCAGGGGCCGAAACAGGTCGCGGCTGATGATGTGACGCTGGATTTCGCTCGTGCCGTCCCATATCCGTTCGACGCGTGCGTCTCGCCAGAAGCGTTCAATCGGAAAGTCATCCATCAGCCCCATGCCGCCGAAGATCTGAAGCGTCGTATCGGTCACCCGCGCCAGCATCTCCGTCGCATAGAGTTTTGCACTCGCGATTTCGCGGTTGGCAGGAAGGCCCTGATCCAGCCGCCAGGCACCGGCCAGAGTAAGCCAGTCGGCCGCGTCGATTTCGGTGATCATGTCGGCGACCTGGAAGCCGATCCCCTGGAATTTGGCGACGGGTTGGCCAAATTGTTTGCGCTCGGCGGCATAGTTGACCGCATAGTCGAAGCAACGGCGTGCCCGGCCGACGCTCATGGCCGCAACCGTGAGCCGGGTTGCATAGAGCCATTCGTTCATGACATCGAAGCCGCCACCGACTTTGCCAAGCACTTGCGCATCGGGCAGCCGGCACTTGTCGAAATAGAGGATGTAGTTCTTGTAGCCCCGGTGGCTGACCGACTTGTAGCCGTCACGCACTTCAAAACCCGGGGTGCCTCTGTCGACGAGGAAGCAGGTGATTTGTTTCTTTGGACCTTTAGGCGTTTCGTCGACGCCGGTTGCGACAAAGACAATGAAAAAGTCGGCATGTTCCGCGCCGGAGATGAAGTGCTTGGATCCAGAGAGGACCCAGTCACCTCCATCGCGCACGGCCTGACAGCTCATTCCCCGAACGTCAGACCCCGCGTCCGGCTCGGTGATGGCAAGTGCATCCATTCTTTCTCCGCGAACAGCCGGCAACAGATAGCGCTCGCGTTGTTCGCCCTGACAGGCCATCAGGATGTTCTGCGGGCGCCCGAAGAAATGGTTGAGCGCCATGGAGCCGCGGCCAAGCTCCCGCTCCACAAGGGTGAAGTCCATGTGACTGAGACCGACGCCGCCGACCTCCTCGGGGAAATTGCAGGCATAGAAACCAAGGTCGATGCATTTCTGTTTGATCTCTTCGCCAAGCTCCTGCGGCACGTTCCCGGATTTTTCGACCAGGTCCTCGTGTGGATATATCTCGTTTTCCACGAAAGACCTGACCGTCGAAACGATGAGTTGCTGTTCCTCGCTCAGCCCAAAGTGCATCGCGCTTCTCCTGTTGCGTGCCTGCGAAAACAGTGAGACAAAACGGGCAGAGAGATCATGCGGTTTTTGTAAAATTTCATGCAGAATTCAAAAATTAGTCTAGTGTCAAAGAAAATCGCAGTGATCCTGTTTGAGCATTTCTCGAACCACTGCCTGGCCAATGCCGTCGAACCGTTTCGGGCGGCGAACACGATCGCCCGGAGACCGCTCTATGACTGGTCGTTCTGGAGTTTCTCCGGCGGGACCATCACCTCTTCCAGCGGGTTGCCAGTCGAGACCGGCGCCTGGTTTGAGGCGCGTCCCGGTGGGGACTTCCTGTTCATCATGCCGAGTTATGGATTTGAGGACTACACGACATCCTCGGCGGGGCGTGCACTTCGGGCGGCGCGGGGGCGTTTCAAGACACTCGTTGGTCTCGACACAGGTGCCTGGTTGCTGGCGGATGCTGGCTTGCTTGAGCGCCGGAAAGCCACCATCCACTGGGACGAATTTGTCCGTTTTGCCGAGAGGTTCCCCGATGTCGAAACGAGAGAAGACCGCGTCGTGCTGGAAGCGGACCTTGCGACTTGCGGCGGCGCTTCGACGGCAATTGAGTTGGCGCTGGGGCTGATCAAGCAGGATCATGGTGCACTCTTCGCGTCGGAAGTGGCTGCCTTGTTCATGCATGGTGACAAATGCGACCTGCAGGACCCCTACAAACGAATGTCTCTGGATGTTCTGGTAGGTAGTGCCACAGCCCTCATGCGCCGGACAATCGAGACGCCTTTGTCCATTGGTGAGCTGGCGGCGCGGCTCAAGATCGATCAACGGGAGCTGGAGAGCATTTTCCAGCGCGAGCTGCAGTTGACGCCAAGGGCTGTCTATAAGTCCATTCGCTTGCGTGAAGCACGGCGCCTGGTGGAACTCACCAACCTGTCAGTCGCCGAAATCTCTGGTCGCTGCGGCTACCAGGATGCAAGCGCTATGACGAGAGCCTATCGTGCGGAATTTGGACAGACGCCCAGGTCCCACAGACACGCGATCTAGAGGGAGGAGCTCGCCAGGCGGGATTTCACACACTGCGCATGCCATTATTTTCAGCGATGGCAAGGCCGGATTTCCTTGAAATGTGCTTGCAGAAGCTCGGCAAATTGAACAAGCATCACGGACAAGCTGGATAGGTGGGCTGTCGCGATCGCGATGTTCAAAAGGCCCGACGCCCTTGCGAGACATTTTTGAACGCCCAGCTCGGTCGTAGTTTGAAGCAAAGCCTTCAGCTTCGGGAGGATGCAGTTGCCTTTGAAATTGCGGCAGTGATCGCAGGACGGCAGCTGGCAACAAACAAGGTGAGGACCGTGAGATGAAATTTTTGCGACTTGGTGAGGCCGGACAGGAAAAACCCTGCGTGCTGGACGCAAGCGGTACGGCCCGGGATATATCTTCCGTGGTGGCTGATATTACGCCGGAGACCATTCCCGGCCTGACGGACGCCTTGAAAAGTGTTGACCTCTCCACTTTGCCGGTCGTCGAGCAGGAAGGCGTCCGGATCGGGGCTCCGGTCAGTCAGCCGCGCAATATCTACTGCATCGGCCTGAACTACATCGACCACGCCAAGGAATCCGGTTTGCCGGTGCCTGAAGAGCCGATCCTCTTCAATAAGGCAGCGGCAACTTATTGCGCGCCTTTCGATCCGATCTTCTATTCGGACAAGATGACCAAGCTCGATTGGGAAGTGGAACTTGGCGTCGTCATCGGCAAGCCTGCATTGAACATCAGCAAGGACGAGGCCCTGGACCACATTCTCGGCTACACCGTCGTGAATGACGTGTCCGAGCGTGCCTGGCAAATCGATCGTGGCGGCCAATGGGCCAAGGGCAAGAGCTTTCCGAATTTCTGCCCGACCGGGCCCTGGATTGTAACCGGCGATGAATTGGGCGACGCCAAGTCTTTGCCCATGTGGCTCGACGTCAATGGTCAGCGGATGCAGACCGGCAACACCAACACCATGGTCTTCGACCCGGCAACCATCGTCAGCTACCTGAGCGAATTCATGCGTCTCGAGCCGGGCGACCTGATCTGCACGGGCACCCCTCCGGGCGTCGGCCTGGGCATGAAGCCGCCTGTCTGGTTGAAGGTTGGTGACACCGTCTCGCTCGGCATCGAGGGCATGGGCAGTCAGACACAAAACGTCATCAAGCTCTAGGGAGGACCGAATGGGAGGAAAATTGGCAGGAAAAACGGCGGTCGTCACGGCCGCCGGTCAAGGCATCGGCCGGGCTGTTGCTGAACGGCTGATTGAAGATGGCGCCGAGGTCTACGCAAGTGACTTGAACACGGCTCTTCTGAGTGATCTCAAGGAGGCCAAAACCGCGCAGCTCGACGCGACTGATCCGAAGGCGGTTGGCGCTTATTTCGATCAGTTTGATCGTGTCGATGTGTTGGTGCACTGCGTGGGATATGTCCATCAGGGCACCATTGAAGAGTGCGAGGAGGAGGACTGGAGCCGTTCTTGCGACATCACGCTGTCGAGCGCCTACCGGGTTCTGCGCGCGGCAATCCCGAAAATGAAAACGGCCGGCGGCAGCATCGTGACGATCGGGTCCGTCGCCAGTTCCGTCAAGGGTCTGCCCCGGCGCGCCGCTTATGGCGCCGCGAAGGGCGGTCTTATCGGACTGACCAAGGCAGTGGCCGCCGACTATGTGAAGCACAACATTCGCTGCAATTCTGTCTGTCCGGGAACCGTCGACAGTCCTTCCTTGCGTCAGCGCATTGAGGACCTGGCAGATGAACTGGGCGGACACGAAGCGGCTATGGAGTTCTTCATCAGCCGGCAGCCTACGGGTCGTTTCGGCAAGGTGGAAGAGATCGCCAGCCTGTGCGCCTATCTCGCCGCGGATGAAAGCGCCCTGATCACCGGTCAGGCGCTCAGCATCGACGGCGGCATCACAATTTGACCCAGGTCCGCGCCGTTCGCAACGGACGGCGCGGGTTTCCTGCAGCATCTAGTGCTGAGGCCCTCAGGGTGTCAGCTGCGCAATTGCGTCTGGCAGTTCATTCAGGCCATCGATCGTGATGTCAGCACCCAGCTCGTTTGCAGGAACCGGCGTGTAACCACCGTGGACTGCGACCGATTTCACACCCGCGGCCTTGGCAGCGTCGATATCAGCAGGGCTGTCCCCCACCATCAGGGCATCTGATGCTGGGACTTTTATCTGCTTGAGGGCATGTAGAAGCATGTCCGGGGCAGGTTTGCGTGCCGGTCCGGTGTCTCCGCCGACAACGCATTCGATCACCGCATTCAGACCGAAGTGATCGAGGATCTCACGCGAGAAACCTTCAGGCTTGTTGGTGACAACGGCAAGGTGGCATCCGGCGCCATGATAGCGGCGAAGAATGTCTTCCGTGCCGGAGAGAAGGACGGTCTGCTCCGTCAAATGGTTCTTGTAGATGTCCATCATCCTCTCGGTCATCGCAACATGGGGCGCTCCCTCCAGCGCAATGTCCCGCGCCTTGAACGCTCGCTCGACGAGTTTGGCGATGCCGTGGCCGATCATGCTCCTGACCTCATCCACCGTCAGGGGAGCGAGGCTCTCGCTGGCCAGCAAGAGATTCACCGACGTGGCAATGTCGGGAACGGAGTCGATAAGCGTTCCATCGAGATCGAAGAGAATGGCGCGGGGCCAACGATCTGCCTGTTCTATTGCGGAGGTCAATTCTTGTCTTTCCATTTGATGCTGCAGCCCATGGATGGGACCTGGTCCTTTGGTCCGTTGCCTGTCTCGGCGATCTGCACCATGGCGTTGAAAAGGTCACGAGACCCGCCCGTCGGATCCTGGCCCATGCGTGCGGCATCAAGGCGTCCACGATATTGAAGGCCAAGATCGGCATTGAAGCCGAAAAAGTCGGGTGTGCAGACAGCGCCATAGGCGCGTGCCACCGACTGGTCTTCGTCATAAAGGTAGGGAAAGGGGAAGTTCTCGGCCTCGGCCAGCGCGCGCATCTTGTCGAAGCTGTCGGCCGGGTAGGCCGTTGTATCGTTTGAGCTGATGGCGACCACCCCAACACCCTGTTTCAACAGGTCTCCGGCATCGCGAATAATGCGGTCGCGAATTCCGATCACATAGGGACAGTGATTGCAGATGAACATCACCAGCGTTCCCAGCTCGCCCTTGATGTCGGCAAGGCTCAAGGTCCGGCCATCGGTTGCCGGCAAGGTGAAGCCTGGAGCTTCCCAGCCGAAATTGCATACAGGTGGTGTGCCCGCCATGATCCCTGTCTCCCAAAATCCATGATGCCGCAAAAAACGTCATTTTACGGTCTGTCTATATCATGATCATCACACGGGACTTGTGTTTCGGGCCCTGTGGCAAATTTTCTTTGTTTTTCAGCGTGAAAAATCGAAAAAGGAAGCGTAGGCTCATTTCTGATTTGTCGATCGCCAAGCGTCAGACGTGACCCTCGCCAGGATTTCAATCGCGAGCCTCACCGGCCTTGGACCTTCTGTCATGCCCGGCGATCCTGCCGGCACATTCCTGTTTTTGAGGTGTACTATGAACCAGCTGCCGAACTCCATTGAAGCGCGCGATGTAGCCTTTCAGCTTCATTCTTACATGGATGCACGCAAGCACGAGGAAAATGGCCCGCTGGTGATCGAGAAGGGCGACGGCATCTTCGTCGAAGACAACAACGGCAAGCGCTACATCGAAGGCATGGCTGGCCTCTGGAGCGTTGCTGTCGGGTTCGGCGAAAAGCGTTTGGTGGAAGCTGCTGCTCGCCAGATGGAAAAGCTGCCTTATTATCATACGTTTACGGGAAAGACCCACGGTCCTTCGGTCGAACTGGCTGAAAAGCTGGTGGCGATGGCACCCGTGCCCATGTCCAAAGCCTATTTCACCAATTCCGGCTCCGAGGCGAATGACACGGCCATCAAGCTGATCTGGTATCGCTCCAATGCGCTGGGCAAGCCTGAGCGCAAGAAGATCATCTCCCGCGTTCGCGGCTACCATGGTGTGACCATCGCTTCAGCCAGCCTGACCGGCCTGCCTAACAACCACCGGTCCTTTGATCTGCCGATCGAAAACATCCTGCACACCTCCAGCCCGCATTATCGCTCGATGAAGAAGGATGGCGAGAGCGAGCAGGACTTCGCCAAACGCTGTGCCCAGGATCTGGAAGACATGATCCTGGCCGAGGGCCCCGAGACAATCGCAGCGTTTTTCGCTGAGCCGGTCATGGGCGCCGGCGGTGTCGTCGTCCCGCCTGAGGGCTATTGGGAAGCGGTTCAGCCAATCCTGAAGAAATACGATATTCTTTTCGTGGCCGACGAAGTCATCTGCGGCTTTGGCCGAACCGGCAACATGTTTGGCACGGAGACCTTCAAGCTTGAGCCGGACATCATGACCCTGTCCAAGGCCCTGTCCTCTTCTTACCTGCCGATGTCGGCATTGTTGGTGAATGAGAAGGTCTACGGTCCAGTGGCCGACGAAAGTCACAAGATCGGCGTCTGGGGCCACGGCTATACAGCAAGTGGGCATCCGGTTGCCGCAGCCGTCGCGCTGGAAAACCTCAAGATCATTGAGGAACGCGATCTGGTGGGTCATGTGCGTGACATCAGCCCGACGTTCCTGAAGCGCTTGCATGCGCTTTCAGAACATCCGCTGGCCGTTGAAAGCCGCGGCATCGGCCTGATCGGTGCCGTCGAGCTTCATCATGACGAGATGTCGAAAACACCGGGCGTTCTGGGTGCCCGCACGAACATGGCCTTCCACGAAGGCGGCCTGATTTCCCGCAACATGGGGGATTCCATGGCCTTCTGCCCGCCGCTGATCATCTCCGAGAAAGAGGTCAACGACATGTTTGATATCGCGGAAGCAGGCATAGAGACAATCTCGAAGGCACTCTGACCATGTGGTCTGTTGTCGGCACCATCAGCGGAACATCCGCTGATGGCATCGACATGGCCGAGATCGGGACCGACGGCCGCGCGGTCAGCCATTTCGGGCCCGCAGCAACGGTTCCCTATGCCTATGAAACCCGTGCGGCGGTGCTGGACGCCATCGCGAGGGGACCGGTAGACCGTTCCGCCTGGCCGGAAGTCGCGCGGCTGGTGACGCGGGATCATGGTGAGACCATCGGCGCATTTTGTGCAGAGCAGAAGCTGGTCCCTGATCTGGTCACCTTTCACGGGCAGACCGTCTGGCACGATCCTGAACATGGCGAAACCGTCCAGTTGGGCGATCCGCAAGCTCTGGCCACTGAGCTGGGCACTGCGGTTGTCGGTGACTTGCGTCTGGCGGATATGGCAGCCGGGGGCGAGGGTGCTCCTTTGGTGCCGGTCTATCATCAGGCTCTGTCTCTGGGCCTTCCCCACCCCCTTTGTTTTTTGAACATCGGCGGCGTTTCCAACCTGACCTATGTGGACGGTGGTGAGATCCTCGCTTTCGATATCGGGCCAGGCAACGCCCTGCTCGATGACTGGGTTCGGCAGCATCAGGCTGGAGACTTTGATCCGGGTGGCGAGATCTCTGCGAAAGGCGCGGTGAACAGCCCATGGCTTGCCAAGGCGCTGGAACATCCGTTTTTCGCCAAACCAGGTCCCAAATCACTCGACAGGAATGCGTTCGCACCTGATCTGCCAGAAGGAATTTCACTGGAAGACGGCGCAGCCAGTCTTGCGGGTTTTACCGTGGCGGCGGTCGCGCGCGCCGAAAAACTCTGCCCGATGAAGCCGCTGCTTTGGTTGGTGTGCGGCGGTGGGCGACACAATGTGACGCTTATGAAGATGTTGGCGGAGCATCTGGACGGTAAGGTCGTTCCGACGGAAGAGCATGGCTTTGACGGCGACGCACTGGAAGCACAAGCGATGGCTTTCCTGGGTGCTCGGCTCAAGGCTGGCCTGCCGACGAGTTTCCCGGAGACGACAGGTGCCTGTGCGCCGGTTGTCGGCGGCCGGCTCTATCTGCCCCTGCGCTGAGCGCATTTAAATATCATTCCTTGAAAAACGATGGCGTCCATGAAGAGCATCACTGAACCCGCCCGTCAGATTGACGTGATCCACGAGACAGATGTGCTGGTGGTTGGGTCCGGCCCCGGCGGCCTTTCGGCTGCGCTTGGTGCGGCAAGAGCTGGGGTCAATGTTACGCTTGTGGAGCGTTTCGGCTGTCTTGGCGGCAATCTGACCGCCGTCGGCGTCGAGGGCTTTGCCTGGTACCGGCATGAGAAAACCATCGATACCGAAGGAGTGGGCCGCGAGTTCGAGGATCGGGCGCGCGAGGCAGGCGCTGCAACACCCGAGCCCCAGTCCGACAGCTATGCGATCGACGCCGAAGGCTTCAAACTGGTGGCGGACAATCTGGCGGAAGAAGCCGGGATCCACTCCATGATGCACCGGGCTTTTGCCGGACCGATCATGGAAGGTGATGAAATCCGAGGGATCATCACTGAGAGCAAGGCAGGCCGCGAGGCAATCCTGGCGAAGCGGGTGATCGATGCCACTGGAGATGCGGACATCGCTTATCGGGCGGGAGCCCAGACCCACAAGACACCGGTGGAGGAGATGCAGGCGGCCTCCGTCATGTTCTCCATGAATGGTGTCGACAAACGGAAATTCATGGAGGCGGTCAAGGCCGACCCGCATACCTACAAGGATTGGGAGAGCGGCGAATGGACAGTCGAAACCACCGGCAAGGAAGACAAGATGTTCTCGCCGTTCCTGAAGAAGCCATTCAAACAGGCCATTGACGCGGGCATCATTCCAGCCCGGCTTGCGACCATTTCAGGGACGTGGGGCGCGGTCTACGACAGCGGCGATCTCACTTATTTGAATCTTGTGCACCTGCCGGAATGCGACGGCACAGATCCGGACTCCATGACGAAAAACGAGATCGAGGGTCGGCGCCAGGCAATGCTCGCGGTCGAGGCGCTGAAGCGTTTCCATCCGGGCTGCGACACAGCCAAGCTGCGCAACTTCGGCATGACCATCGGCATCCGCGACACACGCAAGATCGTCGCGGCCTATGACATGACGGAAACTGATGTGCGTGAACAAGGCAGGTTCGACGACAGTGTTGGCATCTTCCCCGAATTCATCGATGGCTACGGCATCCTCATTCTGCCCACCACGGGCCGTTATTTTCAGGTCCCTTATCGCACCATGTTGCCAAAGGGCGTCCGCAATCTCCTGGTCGCGGGGCGGGCGACGGGTGGTGACAAGGTCAGCCATGCGGCGACGCGCAACATGATGTGCTGCACGGTTACGGGGCAGGGCGCAGGCGTTGCCGCCGCGCTCTCGGTCAAACACGGTCTGGACCTGGAGCAAATGGACATCGGCCTGCTTCAGCAGGAGCTTCGCCGTCAGGGCGTGCGTCTGCACTAGGTGGCGACCCCTTGGATAAAGAGCTGATAAGTCGCTGAAAATGGGCTATGACCTTTGGCCATGAATGGTTCGGAAATCTATCAACGGCTGATCAGTCTGATCGAGGAGCGGGTGCTCAAGCCCGGCGATCGTCTTCGCGAAGCCGATCTGGCCGAAGAGTTCGGCGTCTCCCGCACGCCGATCCGCGAGGGTCTGAAGCGCCTGGAAGCGCAGGGTCTTGCCGTCCATGAGCCGAACCGCGGCATGGTCATCCCGACGCTCGACCATAGCCAGATCAACGAAGTCTATTTCATGCGTGAAGTTCTTGAGGGAACGGCTGCCGGCCTCGCAGCGAAACACGCCTCGAAGCCCGAAATCGAAATTCTGCAGGATCTCGTAGCAGCCGACCGTCAACGCATTGCCGACGAAGACAGCCTCGTGCGGTCAAACCGGGAATTTCATCGACGTTTGTGTCTTGCCTCGCATAATCGCTATCTCGTTGATCAGATCGATCATCTGCGCCTGTCGCTCATCCTCATGGCTGGCACCACACTGGACACGCCCGAGCGTCGGGAAATCGCAGTTGAGGAGCATTCTGCCATTGTCGACGCGATTGCAGCGGGCGACAGCAAGGCGGCTGACACCGCTGCAAGACAGCACATTTCCCACGCCCACAAGACCCGCCTGCAGCAGGTTTGACGGTTCTGTCTCTGCTTGATTATCCGGCGAAATCAGCCATCAGGATCGCCTGGATGATACTGGCGAGGCCGCCAATGATGAGGACCGCAAAGGTCAGCACCATGCCGATGGTGCGCAGGGTCAGGGACTCCGGCTCACGCCCGATGCCATATGCGTGCAGAACCCGGCCGACGAGCAGCATCACACCCAAGCCGTGTACGAGCCAGACTGGCGCGAGCATCAGCTCAAGGCCGATCATGAGAATGAGGCACATGGGTGCGTATTCGGAGAAGTTGCCATGCACTCTCTGGCGGCGCAAGAGCTGCTGGTTGCCCTTGTCCCCGACACTGATCCAGAGCCGTCGACGCAGCCCGATGACCCTTGCGCTCAAGAACACATAAAACAGCGCGAGGATGCCAGCGTAGATCGGCGTGATTTCAATCGGCATGAGCCTTCAACACTCCACGATATTGACCGCAAGGCCTCCCGTGGAAGTTTCCTTATATTGATCACTCATGTCGAGTCCGGTCTGGCGCATGGTTTCAATGCAGCCATCGAGGGGAACGAAATGGCTGCCGTCTCCGCGTAGTGCAAGGGAGGCGGCCGTGACCGCCTTGACCGCGCCGAGGGCGTTGCGCTCGATACAGGGTACCTGAACGAGGCCGGCAATGGGGTCGCAGGTCATACCGAGGTGATGCTCGAGGGCGATCTCCGCTGCATTCTCCACCTGCTCATTCGTGCCGCCAAGCGCAGCGCACAGGCCCGCGGCAGCCATGGCCGAGGCGGATCCGACTTCACCCTGACAGCCAACTTCAGCGCCAGAGATCGAGGCATTGGTCTTGATGATACCGCCGATGGCGGCGGCCGTGAGCAGGAAGGTGCGGATACCTTCGTCATTCGCATCAGGGCAGTGATCGAGATAGTATCGTGTAACCGCTGGAATGACGCCTGCAGCCCCATTCGTCGGCGCTGTGACAACGCGGCCGCCGCCGGCGTTTTCCTCGTTCACCGCCATGGCGTAGACGCCCAGCCAATCCATCACCGTGTGTTCGAAAGGCGGGTTGCTGCGTCCTTCGCGGATGAGCTTTTGATAAATCTCACCGGCGCGGCGCTTCACCTTCAGTCCGCCAGGCAGGATCCCGCCACCATTGATGCCGCGGTTGATGCAGGAATCCATCGCCGACCAGATGCCGTCGATCCGTGCTTCCACTTCTGCCTGGGAGAGTTCGACGCATTCATTGGCGAGCTTCATCTCGGCGATGCTGCGTTCCTCTTTCCGGCCCATTTCCAACATTTGGGTGGCAGAGGCGAACGGATAAGGCACATCTTGCGTCTTCAGTTCATCCCGCGTGTTTCGCGTGTTGCTCAGCTCTGCTTCGGTGACGACAAAGCCGCCGCCGATCGAGTAATAGACGAACTGATCGACGGCCTTTCCATCGCTGTCTTGCAGCTTGAAGGTCATTGCATTGGAGTGAAGCGGCAGCGGTGGCCCATAGTCGAAGATGACATCATTTTCCGGATCAAAAGCCATGTCCGGCAGGCCATCCGGCGAGAGAGATTTCTCCTGTCTCAACGACGTCATCATGGTGTCGACCGCATCCGGGTCTAGGGTGTCCGGACGCGCGCCCAACAACCCAAGGCAGACGGCCTGGTCGGTCGCGTGGCCCTTTCCGGTGAAGGCGAGGGAGCCATGCAGCGTGACGGAGATGCGGAGGTCTTCACGGCCACTCAATCCGGGGATGCCTTTCAGGCGATCCAGATACTTGGAGACGGCAACCATCGGTCCGACGGTATGCGAGCTTGAGGGGCCGATGCCGATTTTGAAGATATCGAAAACGCTGATGAACATTATGCTCTAACTGGCAGTTTGAACGTTTGAAGCAGCACGTGCCGTGCCATTTATCTCATCATGGCGTGGATTTGGGCTGGCGTCATCCATGCGACGTTCAATATTTCGCAAATGTCGTTTCTGAGAGCCTTGCCGTCGCAGGTTATTTCGGAATGCCGCGGCTAGATGGCTTGCCTGTGGTCGTTGTCCATCTCGGGCCAAAGCATCTCATAGACTGCGAGTGAAAAACCGACATGCTCTTCAAGGAGGGCCACTGCAGCCGAGATGTCCCGCGCAATTGCGGCGTCCATAAGCTGCGTGTGATGTGACAGGCCGAGAGTGCGGGCAAAAGTCTCCCGCAGATTCTGGCCGGAGGCGCCCTTGAAGCGCGCGACCACATCCGGTCCATTCAGCATAAATCGGTGGTGACGGTGAAGCTGGTCCATCGTCTGTCGCGCCAGGCGCTCAAGCCAGGGCGCGTCCGCTGCCGACAACAGCGCCGTGTGAAAACCCTTGTGCCGGGTTTCCCACGCAAGGCTTTCTGGTGTGACTGCACCGGCAGTTGGTGCTGCTGTATGGGCCAGGAGATGATGAGCGCCGACCAGTTCCGCTTCCCAGCTGTCGCCGCCGCGCTCAATCGACCGCACAAACAGTGCCGTCTCGACGGTCGTTCGCGCCACTTGCAAGTCCTTCAGTCCGGTGATGGTCGCGGGAGCGACGCGGTAGCCTTTGTTGGGCTCGAAACGCACAAGCTGTTCCGCTTCCAATCGTGGCAAGGCCTCGCGCAAAGGCGTCCAGCCAAGGCCAAACCGGGCCTTGAGACTGGAGATGACCAGCGGGCTGTCCGGCGCAAACTCGCAATCAAGAATGGCGCGGCGCAAGATGGCGTAGGCATCGTTTGTCTGGGACATGGCCTGTGCGCTATAAAATATCAGATTTGATAGATTATATATAATTGCTTGAGCTTCGTCACGCGCCTTGTTACCGTTTTGGTGGATGTCCCTGATAGCCTTGCGACGAAATCAAGAAAGCTGGAAAACAAGATGTCTCATCTGCACCCGCTCGATGAAAACGATCCTCTTGCGGCCAAACGTGATGCCTTTTGTCTTCC
Source organism: Roseibium polysiphoniae (assembly GCF_014842925.1). GTDB lineage: Bacteria > Pseudomonadota > Alphaproteobacteria > Rhizobiales > Stappiaceae > Roseibium > Roseibium polysiphoniae. The sequence continues at coordinate 506,686 of NZ_JACYXJ010000006.1, read as the reverse complement.
AAATGGCGTGATCTATCTCGACGGCAATTCACTCGGCGTTCTGCCGGCACATGTGCCCGAACGCATGCAGCATGTGGTCGAAAAGCAATGGGGCGAGAGCCTCATCCGGGGCTGGAACGAACATAACTGGATCGATCTTCCTCAGAAGGTGGGAAATCGCATTGGCCGACTGGTCGGTGCGGAGCAGGAAGCCGTCGTTGCCTGCGACAGCACAACGATCAACGTCTTCAAGGTCGTGTCCGCAGCGCTCGCGCTTCGGCCGGGTCGGAAGGTGATCCTGTCTGACAACGGCAACTTTCCGACAGACCTCTATATGGCCCAGGGCCTCGCTGACCTTCTGGCGAAAGATCATGAGCTTCGCATCGTGTCCCCGGAGGATGTGGCCGATGCCATCACCGACGACCTGGCCGTGCTGATGTTGACGGAGGTCGACTACAAGACCGGCCGCCGCCATGACATGAAGGCCTTGACCGAAAAGGCCCATGCCGTCGGCGCGCTCGCCATCTGGGATCTCGCCCATTCGGCAGGTGCGTTCCCGGTCGATCTGAGCGGATCGAACGCGGATTTCGCCATTGGCTGCGGCTACAAGTATTTGAACGGTGGACCAGGAGCGCCGGCATTTGTTTATGTCGCGCCCCGCCATCAGAACGATATTCGGCCCGCGCTGACCGGCTGGATGGGGCATGTCGCGCCGTTTGCATTCGATCTTGATTACCGGCCGGCGGAAGGGATCAACCGGATGCGCGTGGGAACTCCGCCCGTCCTGTCCCTGACTGCGCTTGATGCCGCCCTCGACGTCTTTGAGGACGTCGACATGGAGGTCATCCGCCAAAAATCCATCTCCCTCTGCGAGTATTTCATCGCTCAGGTTGAGGACCGTTGTCCCGAGATGGAACTGGTCAGCCCGCGAGACGCAGAGGTTCGCGGCAGTCAGGTCTCCTTCCGGTTCGCAGAAGGCTATGCGCTGATGCAGGCGCTGATCGCAAATGGTGTCATCGGCGATTTCCGCGCACCGGACACAGTGCGGTTTGGCTTCACACCGCTGTATCTTTCCCACGCCGATGTCGCGCGCGCCGTCGATGTTCTGGAGAAAATTCTGACCACACGCATGTGGGACATGGATGAATTCAGGATGCGGCGGAAAGTGACTTGAGAGAAACCGGGGTGATCCTGTCCTCGAGCCACCGCCGAGCAATCTGTTTGCGTCAGATGCCGGATGTGCTTCTCTGTCGGCGATTGTGGGACTTGAGGGATATCCATTGAGCAAGTTGATTGACATCACACCTCCGGTTCGTGCCGGCATGGCGGTGTTTCCGGGCGATGCGCCGTGCAAGGTCGAGCAGACCTTCGCCATCGGTCCCCAGTGTCCTGTAAATGTGACTGAGATTTCCATCTCCACCCATTGCGGCGCCCATGCGGACGCACCGCTGCACTATGATGCTGATGGCAAGGCGATCGATGAGTTGGATCTGGACGATTTCGTTGGTCCTGCGCGCGTGATCGATGCCCGCGGCAACGGACCTTTATGCCAGCCGGATGAGATTGCCGGCCAGATGGATGGTGTTCCTGCCCGCGTGCTTTTGCGCCTTCAGGATTGCATCGATCCGATGGTTTGGCCTGCTGGTTTCCGCACTCTGGCGCCTGAGACAATGCAGCTTCTGGCTGAGTCTGGGGTGAGGCTCGTGGGTGTCGATGTGCCGTCTGTGGATCCGGACACATCGAAGGATCTTCCCTCTCATCAGGTCGCGCGTAGCAGAGATCTGAGAATTCTGGAGAATTTGGCGCTTTCCGAGGTCGAACCTGGGGATTATGAGTTGATTGCGCTGCCGATGAAGCTAGAAGGTCTCGATGCAGCGCCGGTGCGGGCGGTGCTGAGGTCAAATCGAAATCTCGGCGAAAGCTGATACCAAAGGGAGGCTGGCTGTTGCCGGCCTTGGGGCAAAAACAAGATCGCTGCATCCGGAAACGGGGAACGTCGGCGACGAGGAGCCTAAATGCTGGAACTGGACCAGCTCGTGATGGACTTCAGCGGCTTCAGGGCCGTGAATGGATGTTCCTTCCGGGTCGACGAGGGCAGTATCACTGCGCTGATCGGGCCAAATGGCGCGGGCAAGACGACGCTCTTTAATCTGATCGCGGGCGCTCTCGTGCCCACCAGTGGCACGATCCGCTTTCTGGGCGAGGATGTCACCGGCCTGTCCAGCGACGCACTGTTTCACAAGGGCCTGGTCAGAACCTTTCAAATTCCTCACGAGTTTCACCGTCTGACCGCGCTCGAAAACCTGATGATGGTGCCACCCGCCCAGATTGGCGAAGGATTGTTTGCCAACTGGCTGTCCTGGGGCAAGGTCAGGGCAAGCGAGGCCGAGGTCGAGCAAAAGGCCTATGACACGCTTGAGTTCCTGGAACTGACCCATGTAGCGCACCAGCGCGCGGGCAATTTGTCCGGGGGGCAGAAGAAACTGCTCGAACTCGGCCGCACGATGATGACTGACGCGAAGCTGGTGCTGCTCGATGAACCCGCCGCCGGGGTCAACAGAACACTTCTCAGGAAGCTGGAGGAAAAGATCCAGATCCTCAACAAGGAGCGTGGCTACACGTTCATCCTGATTGAACACGACATGGAAATGATCGAGAAGCTCTGCGATCCGGTCATCTGCATGGCCGAAGGCGCGGTGCTGATCCAGGGGGACTTCCAGACCGTGCGGTCCGATGCGCGCGTTCTGGAGGCCTATCTCGGCGAGACTGCAGGAGAAGTGGCATGAGTGCGCTTCTGACCCTGGATGCCGTGACCGGCGGGTATGGCGATACGAATATCCTTCAAGAGGTGTCCATGCATGTGGATGCTGAGGAAATTGTCGTCATTGTCGGCCCGAACGGTGCGGGCAAATCCACGGCCATGAAGGCGGTCTTTGGGCTCTTGAACGTACGCGGCGGATCAATTGTCTTTGACGGTGACAACATCACCAAGTGGGCGCCGAACCGCATTGTTCAGCGCGGCATCTGCTATGTGCCGCAGGTCGACAATATCTTCCGGGAGATGTCGATCCAAGAAAACCTGGAAATGGGAGCCTTTTTGAAAACGGGTGACCTTTCCGCTGCCTATGACTGCGTTTATGAGCTGTTCCCGGATCTGAAGGAACGCAGAAAAACACTCGCCGGTAGTCTGTCAGGCGGACAGCGTCAGATGGTGGCCATGGGCCGGGCTCTGATGCTCGATCCCAAGCTTTTGCTTCTTGATGAGCCGACGGCTGGTTTGTCGCCGCGTTATATGGAACAGATTTTCCAGATCTGCCGGGATGTGCGCAGCACGGGCGTCGCCATCTTGCTGGTCGAGCAGCATGCAAAGCAGGCGCTGGCCTTCGCCGATCGCGGCTATGTCCTCGCATCCGGTCAGAACCGGCATGATGGTACAGGCGCAGATCTCCTTGCCGACCGCGAGGTCGCCGAGATGTTCCTCGGTGGATGAGGGCGGGTCAGGATTAGACATGGGTTTTCTTGAGCTTATCAATTTCTACGTCATTCCCGGCGTTGTCCTTGGGTCGATCTACGCGCTGGGCGCCGTCGGCATCACGCTCGTCTTTGCCATCTTGCGATACGCCCATCTCGCCCACGGGGATCTGGCCACGCTGGGCGCATTTCTGGCGCTGGCGGTCGTTACCGCGCTTGGCCTGCCGCCTTTGGTAGCGCTGCCGGTCGCGATGATCGGCACGGCCGCTGTAGCGGTTGGCATCGACAAGGCGTTCTACGAGCACCTGCGTGAACGGCCGAAAATCGTCACCGTGATGGCTTCTCTGGGCATAGCGCTGATGGTTCGTTCCGTGGTTCAGGTTGTCTGGGGCGTGGACAGCGAAAGCTATGTCCGTGGGATTGTACGACCTGAAAACTATTTTGGCCTCAGGATCAAGGATCGTGAGATCTACACGGTCGTCTTCATGATCGGCCTCGTCGGCGTGCTTCAACTCTTCCTGGTGAAATCGAAGTGGGGCAAGGCCATGCGGGCCATGTCGGACAATCCCAATCTGGCGCTTCTGTCGGGGATCGACAACAAGAAGGTGGTCATGCTCACCTGGATCATCGCAGGTGGCCTTTGTGCGGCGGCCGGCGTTTTCCTGGGCATCAACACCGAGCTCAAGTCCATGATGGGCTGGCACATGTTGCTGCCGATGTTTGCCGCGGCGATCCTTGGCGGGGTTGGGCGTGTTGAAGGCGCCGTGCTCGGTGGCCTGATCGTGGGCATTGCAGAGGAGCTATCGGTTCTGGTTCTGCCAAGCGAGTACAAAGCGGCCATGGCCTTCGTCATCCTGTTGTTCATGCTGCTTGTGCGCCCGACAGGGCTGCTACGCGGCAAAGTGCTCTGAGGGGAGGGGAGAGACATGGAACTCATCGGTCTTGCCAACTACGCCCTCTTCATGGGCATCTTTATCGGGATCTACGCGCTGCTCGCTCTCGGGCTTAACATCCAGTGGGGTTTTGCCGGTCTCTTCAATGCAGGCATTGCAGGCTTCTTTGCCGTTGGCGCCTATACTTCGGCGATCCTGACAAGCCCCTCGGCAGATGGCCGTCTGGGCGGTTTTGAGTTGCCGTTCTTTGTCGGCTGGTTCGGTGCGATGGTGGCAGCAGCTCTGATCGCCTGGCCGATCGGGAAGATCTGCCTGCGCTTCCGTTCCGACTATCTGGCCATCGCGACCATTGGTGTTGCAGAGATCATCCGTCTGGTCATCAAGTCGGAAGAGGTTTTGACCAACGGCGCGCGCGGGATCACGAACATACCGCGGCCATTTGGTGACTTGCCCTATGTACAATCCCAGCTGGCCTACCTGGCCATTGTCGCAGCGGTTCTGGTCGTGGCCTACCTTATGGTTCAGCGCCAGTTCAACGCGCCATGGGGCCGTATGATGCGTGCCATTCGCGACAATGAACTCGCGGCGCGTGCCATGGGCAAAAACGTTGAGTACCGCCGGCTGGAGGCATTCATCTTCGGTGCGGCTCTCATGGGGCTTGGTGGAGCCTTGTTCGCCCACTTCAATCGTTCAATCACACCAGAGGCCATCGATCCCATGGTCGCGACCTTCCTCGTCTGGATCATGCTGATCCTTGGCGGATCGGGAAACAATAAGGGCGCGATCCTCGGAGCTACGGTGGTCTGGATCATTTGGTCGGTTTCAGAGATTGCAACCGATCAACTTCCGCATGAATATGCGGTTAAGGCGAAGTACATCCGTCTGTTCCTGATTGGTCTGATGCTGCAGCTGGTTCTGCGGTTTCGCCCGGAAGGAATTTTGCCAGAGCCGCTGCGCGGCGACACGCGAACGGATGACAACGCCGTCAAATAAGGGGAATTGCCAGGCAAACGCCTGGTCCTACGTGGAGGTAAGTACCAATGAAGTCGAAGTTCATCGCAATCGCAGGCGGTCTTCTGGCCGCGACAGCCCTGGCTGGCGCTACTGCCAAGGCAGACGTCAAGATTGGCCTGATCGGCGGCGTTTCCGGCCCGATCGCGGCAATGGCACCGTCCATGATCTCGGCAGCTCAGCTTGCTTTCCAGCAGGTCAATGAGCAGGGCGGGATCCTTGACGGCGAGAAGCTTGTTGGCGTGGTTGGCGACAGTGCCTGTAACCCACAGGGTGGCACGGATGCGGCAACCAAGGCAGTCAACATCGAAGGCGTCTCCGCCATCGTCGGCCCGCATTGCTCCGGCGCTGTTCTGGCTGCAGCCGGTTCGGTCACCATCCCGGCCGGTATCACCGTTGTGACGCCGTCGGGCACATCCCCGGAAATCACCGGCCTTGACGATAAGGATACGGTCTTCCGCACGGTGCCGTCCGATGACTACCAGGGTCGCGCGCTTGCCCGTACGCTGAAGGAGAAGGGCTACAACAAGGTCGCAGTTGCCTACATCAACAACGACTACGGCACCGGTCTGGCAGATGCCTTCAAAGCCGAGTTTGAAGCTCAGAGCGGCGAAATCGCCGGCTTTGCGGCTCATGAAGACGGCAAGGCCTCCTACCGTTCCAATCTGGCAGAACTGGCTTCCGGCGGTGCTGATACGCTGGTCATCTTCGACTACGGCGATGGCACTGGCCTTACCATTCTGCGTCAGGCGCTTGAGAATGGCTTCTTCGAAAAGTTCGTTGGCGGCGACGGCATGAAGTCGGACGCTCCGATCAATGAACTGGGCGCAGAAAACCTGGCGACCTTTGTCGCTTCGTCTCCGGTTGGTGAAAAGTCCGACTCTCTGGACGTCTTCAACGAGGCCTACAAGGCGGCTGGTGGCGATCCTGATGCGATCTTTGTGACCACATCCTATGACGCTGCCTTCATGCTGGCTCTCGCCGTGGAAAAGGCCGGCGGCGACAAGGCGGGCGTTTCCGCAGCACTGCGCGAGATCTCAAACGGTGAAGGCGAGGCGATCTTGCCGGGTGAGTGGGAAAAGGCCAAGAAGCTGATCGCAGCAGGGACAGCCATCGACTACAAGGGCGCTGCAGGCGATCACAATTTTGATGCGGCTGGCGACGTTCCCGGCACTTACGCCCTGTTCGAAGTTGGCGCTGACGGCTTCGAAGTCATGGTTGAAATGAAGTAAGCTGCCTTTGCAGCATTGCGAGACATGCGGCGGCGGTCCTGAAAGGGGCCGCCGTTTTGCATTCAGAGCACGTTGCGACCCGTCAGCCGGCGCCGACCATCGCCGGAAAGGCAAAGGCGTAGCCACTGGCAAGGCTGAGGGCCGAGGCAACAGCCAGTCCCGGAATGTGCCGGACTGCGACGAGCATTCGGGGCTGAAGACGGATCGGGAGATGTCTCATGGCGCGCGCCTTCAAGTCACTTGGTCAGAATGAGTTTGCCAAGTTTGGTGATGGTCAGCCTGTAGGTCTCCGAGTTGTGCTGGATTTTCAGCTCACGGGCGCCTTTGAACAGGGTCTTTGTGTCGAGTTGCTGCTCCCGGCGTTCTCCGGACGGGGAGGGAGCCTTCTGCGGAGCTGCGATGGTGAGCTTGTCGCGGCGGATCTTCGAAGTGTGCATTGATACGGCCCGTGATTACAGTAGTTTAGAGGCATTATAAACTTGAGTGGTTGGCTCAAGAAAATTACTTGACACAAATACTCAAGTTTAAGTATCAAGGCAATGCCTGATCTGCAGCGGTTCGGAAATCGCGTCCTTCGAATCTCTGTGTCGGGTAGCTGAAGAGCTAGAATGTCCGGCAAGCCAACCGCCCTCTCCTCTCCCTCAGCGGTGAGCCAGCCAGATATTCCTCTCTTCGCGCATCGATGGAGGTCGATGCACAAGTCGCAGGGACATCCCTCGCGCAAGAAACAAAAAACCCGCCAGAATGGCGGGTTTTTTTATGGGCGAAAGTCAATTTGATCTTGTTCATCGGGCAGGGCTGAGGCGCCTGACAGGCCTCAGCCGGTTTGAGATGCCGAACAAGTTCGCAATGATCAGCTTGCGGCAGCGACTTTCTGATCGATTTCGTCGATCTTGAGAAGATTTCTTAGGCTCGGGCGGTCTTCCGAAAGATCGGCAATTGTTTTTGTGTCCAGCACATCCATGAAGGCTTCCAGAGCTTCGTGAAGAATGCCGTTGAAACCGCAGGAGGTGATCAGCGGGCAGTCCTTGCGGCCAGAGTCGAAGCACTCGGCCAGGAGAAAGCTCTCCTCGGCGGCGCGAACGACTTCGCCGACTGTCATGGTTTCAGGCTCACGGGCCAGCATCACGCCGCCATTGCGTCCGCGGATGGTGCGGATCAGATTGGCGTCGACGAGGACCTTCATGATCTTGAACAGATGGGTTTCGGACATGTCGAAGCTGGCTGCAATATCGGCAACCTTGCTCGGACGCTCTGGGTTCGCTGCACAGTACATCAATGCACGAACCGCATAATTGGTTTGTTGTGTCAGGCGCATGGTTATAGATATGAGGTCTAAGGTATAGGCCGTCAACGATAATAATTGAGTTTTTGTGTCGGGATTTCCGAAAGAAGCTCATGATTTCGGCATGTTGCGGCGCAAACATACCGCTAAGGCATCCCCTTGTATGTGAAAAAGTCAAAGTCGGCTGGATGACCCGTTCCGCCGCCGTCCATGGCCTGCATGCCGACAAATGCACCGGTAAAGTTGCCGTGTTCGCCCCTGCCGGCTTCATCCGACAACAGGCTGGCATCGAAAATCGGGCCGATTCGGCGCCAGCCCGATCCGCCTTCCGCGTAGAAAAATCGCAAGGCGAGGTCCTTTACCTCGATCTTCATGCTGACGGGGCCGTCCTTTTCGAGCAGCACGGGAGCGTCCAGGGGAAATGACAGATTGCCGGAAGGATAGTCGCCCGGGCAGGCCATGATCGTCAGGCAGCGTCCGAGCGTCTCGTCGTGGCAGATCGCCAGCTGAAAGAATTGGTAGCGCCCATAGTAGGCGATCAGCCCGGCACTCTGCTGTGAGGTCTTCGGCTGCAAGTCGACCGAGGTTTCAGCGACATAGTTGAAGTCGGTCTGCCGCCTTGCCACCAGCGCCTGCTCGAAATAGCTGCCGATGGATTCGCGCCCGAACAGGCGCAGATGACCGGGCTGTTCACTCAGCGAAAACAGGCGCTCGGGCCGGGGTGAGCGGAGCCATTGGAACGCCATCGGCAGATCCGGCTCATCGAAGTCGTACCGGTCCGGCTCTGGTTCAACCGGATGGGCAGGCAGGTTGGGGGCTTTCACCGTCTCTTGAGCCAGAAGCGGTTCACTCGCCAGCCGCAGCCAGCCGTCCTCCCCCCATTCACATTTCTGGATCGACGTCTCCCGTCCCATCGGGCAGCGGCTGAGACCTGGAATGGGCCGGCCCATCAGGTGAACCAGGTAGGTTTCTCCATCTTGCGTCTCGACGAAATCGCCATGGCCTGCGCGCTGGAGCGGAGCGTCGGGAAAGGTCAGGGAAGAGACAACATGCTTGTCCGGATGGAGTTCATAGGGCCCGGTGAGCCGCTTCGATCTGGCCAGCGTGACAGCATGCCGGTAGCCAGTGCCGCCTTCTGCCGTCAGCAGATAGTACCAGCCGTCCCGCTTGTAAAGATGTGGCCCCTCGACCAGCCCACGATCCGTGCCCTTGAAGATGTTCTTGATCGGGCCGACCAGCTTGCCTGCCTTTGGATCGAATTCCTGCAGAAGGATCCCTGCAAAGGGCGTCGTGTCCTTGCGGTGATCCCAGATCATGTTGACGAACCACTTGCGGCCATCGTCGTCATGAAAGAGCGAGGGGTCAAAGCCGGAGGAGTTCGCATAGACCGGATCCGACCATGGTCCCGCAATGTCAGGTGCGGTGACAATGTAATTGTGGGCGTCCTTGAAGTTGCCCTCGTTGCGCTTCACATCCGTGTAGACAAGCCAGAACTGTCCATCCGCATGGGTCAGGCAGGGTGCCCAGATACCGCAACTGTCCGGGTTGCCGCGCATGTCCAGCTGGCTTTCGCGGGACAATGGCCGGGCCACGAGCCGCCAGTGCTGCAGATCCCGCGAATGGTGGATCTGGACGCCCGGATACCACTCGAAGGTCGAGGTCGCGATATAGTAGTCGTCGCCAACCCGGCAGATCGACGGGTCCGGATTAAACCCGGGCAAGATCGGATTCTGAATTGTCTGAGGTGCGTTACTCATTTTTGATCTCCTCCCGGCGAGGGCCAGCCCTCCCAAGCCGTATACCCCTCGTCATCATGCATCTTGTGGATGTGTTGATGGAAACCTAGGCCAAATCCGGCAGGTTGTCTTTCAGGAAAATGTCGATGCCGATGCGCTCCTGGCCTTCGACAATCGGCGCACCGTCGCACAGCGCCTTGAGCACGCGGATGGCACTGCGTATTTCGTGGCCGGGGTCCTGGGCGATCAGCGCATCCATGGTGCCCGAGATCAGCGCCTCGCGGGTGTAGGGCGTCAGTTCATGGCCGATGAAGGTCAGCTGCGACCCGCGGCCGTCCTTCTCCAGTGCCGCGATCACGCCGCGGTTGCCGGCACCAATGTTGTAGAGCGCCGAAAGGTCAGGGTGTTCTTCAAGCAGCTTTGCGACGATGTCCCGGGTGCGGGCGTTGTCATCGCGCCCTTCGCGCACCTTGAGTGTTTCAAGATGCGGGAATTCTGCGGACAGAACTTCCGTAAAGCCGGCATATCGGTCCGCATGATCGCGCAGCCCGAGGGAGCCCGCAATCAGGCCGATCTTGCCAGGTTGGCCAGGGAGAAAACGGCCAAGCAGCCGGCCAGAAACCCGGCCCGCGGCGAGGTTGTCGATGCCAACGAAATGCTGGCGGGTGGAAGCAGGGTGGTCCGAGACCAGGGTCACAACATGGACGTCGCGGTCCTGCAGGCGGTCTATGGCCGCGCGCACCTCGGGAAAGGACGGTGCCACGACCGCGACACCGTCACAGACCGACTTGTCCAGGATCGCCAGTGTCCCCGTCACCCTGTGGCCGTCAAAGGCATCGATGGGCTCGATGTGAACGCTGACCCGTTCGCGTTCCAGTGTCGCGGCATGGGCGATGGCCTCACGGGTGAGGTCTTCCATGAAGGCATTGGGACCGTTTGGAATGAGGAAATGCAGACGGTAATTGCGCTTCTTGGCGAGATTGGCCGCAAAGACGTCAGGAGTGTATTTCAGCGTGCGAACCGCGTCCCGGACCTTCTCGATGGTCGCCGCGCGAACCCCCGGCCGGTTGTTCAGAACCCTGTCGACCGTCGCAAGGCTGACGCCGGCCTTTTCGGCCACATCATGAATTGTTACCCGCTGCATGCGTTCTCCCATTTGGGCGCCACTATAGCGCGGTATGAGGGGCGTGCATCAAATTATGTTGCAGGGCAGCGAAAGGTTGCGATGAGCTTGGCTAGACCGCCTGACCGCAGGCATGTCCCGATGACCAGGCCCACTGGAAATTGAAGCCGCCCAGATGACCGGTCACATCGACGACTTCGCCGATGAAATAGAGCCCCGGCACCTTGCTCGCTTCGAAGGTCTTTGAGGACAATTCCTTGGTGTTGACGCCGCCGAGCGTGACCTCGGCCGTGCGGTAGCCCTCGGTGCCCACGGGCGTCAGCTGCCAGCGGTTGATCGCCTCGCCCGCCCGGCGAAGGACCTTGTCGGAGAGGTCGGCCAACCGTCCCTTCAATCCAAATTCCTTGGACAATTCATCTGCAAGGCGGTTCGGCAAAAGTTGACCAAGAACGGTCTTCAGATCCTGCTTGGGGCTCTCCGTACGAGCGGTCCGGAACGCTTCGAACGCATCTTGCGTCGGCGACAGGTCGACGGTGATGGGCTTGCCCTCTTGCCAGTAGGACGAGATCTGTAGGATCGAGGGACCGGACAACCCGCGATGGGTGAACAGCAGTCCCTCGCGAAAGGAGGTCTTTCCGAAGGAGACCAGTGCGTCGACCGAAACCCCGGCAAGTCGTTTGCAGAGGTCCTTGTTGGTGTCCGAGAAGGTCAGGGGCACAAGCGCTGCGCGAGGCGGGACAATGTCCAGGCCGAACTGGCGCGCAACGTCATAGCCAAAGCCGCTCGCCCCCATCTTCGGAATGGAAGGGCCACCGGTCGCGATAACGACGGCCTTTGCGCGGAGCTGCTCATGGTTGGTTTTGACCTGAAATCCGCTATCGGCTTTCTCCAGTGCAGAAACAGATGTCTCCAGCTGCAGCTTGCCGCCTGCTTTGGACAATTCATCAAGCAGCATGTCGATGATGTTCTGGGCGCTGTCATCGCAGAACAGCTGGCCGAGTGTTTTCTCGTGCCAGGGAATGCGATGCCGTTCCACCATCTGCAGGAAGTCCTGCTGCGTGTAGCGCTTCAGGGCAGACACGCAAAAGCGAGGGTTCTGCGACAGGTAGTTCGCCGGCGTACAATGCAGGTTGGTGAAGTTGCAGCGGCCACCGCCGGAAATACGGATCTTCTCCGCCGCCTTGCGCGCATGGTCAATCACCAGCACGCGCCGTCCGCGCTTGGCCGCTTCAATGGCGCACATCAACCCGGCGGCACCGGCACCAACAATCAGAACATCAAGATCACGCATGGGCGACGCTTATAAACGACGGTGCCGCCCACGCGAGCTTTTTATAGAACGGGCAGGAGATCAGAATGCCGCTTCGACGTCGCCCATTTCCACGTAAACACTCTTGATCTGGCTGTAATACTCGATCGCCGCGTGACCGTTTTCACGGCCGATGCCGGATTTCTTGTAGCCACCGAAAGGCATTTCGATGGGCGTCAGATTGTAGGTGTTGATCCAGCATGTGCCCGCTTCAAGCTGGTCGATGACCCGATGTGCGCGCTGAATGTCCTTGGTGAAGACGCCGGCGGCGAGGCCGAACACCGTGTCATTGGCGCGCGCAACGACATCGTCTTCGTCGTCAAAGTCCAGAACGCACATGACTGGCCCGAAGATCTCCTCGCAGGCGATGCGCATGCCATCCTTGACGTCCGCAAAAACCGTGGGCTGAACGAAGAAACCGTCCGGGAGAGCAGCAACGTCGGCACTGCCGCCACCGCAGACAAGCCGCGCGCCTTCCTTCTTTCCGATCTCCATGTAGCTGAGCACCTTGTCGAGCTGCGGTTTTGAGACGAGCGGGCCGATGCTTGTTGCTTCATCCATCGGATCGCCGAGCACTGCATTGACGGTGCGCTCTGCCAGCCGGTCCAGGAACTGTTCCTTGATAGCCGTGTGCACGAAGACGCGTGTTCCGTTCGAACAGATCTGTCCCGTGGAATAGAAGTTGGCGTTGATCGCGGCCGAGACGGCATTGTCGACGTCGGCGTCGTCAAAGACAATCAGGGGCGACTTTCCGCCCAGTTCCAGCGTTGCCTTTTTCAGGTGCTCGCCGGCAAGCGAGGCAACCTTCGCGCCCGTCGGCACGGAACCTGTCAGAGAGACCTTGGCGACCTGCGGATGGGCAATGAGTTGCGCGCCAACTTCGCCAAAGCCTTGGACCACGTTGAAGACGCCGTCCGGAAGACCTGCTTCCGTCAGGATCTCGGCAAACTGAAGAGCGCTGAGCGGGGTCACTTCGGATGGCTTGAATACCATGGCGTTGCCACAGACGAGGGCAGGGGCAGCCTTCCAGCAGGCGATCTGGATCGGGTAGTTCCAGGCACCGATACCGACACAGACACCCAGTGGTTCGCGCTTGGTAAAGGCAAAAGAGCCGCCGAGATCGATGTGCTCGCCGGTCAGCGTTGCAGCCAGTCCGCCATAGTATTCAAGGCAGTCGGCGCCAGAGGCCGCATCGGCCACAAGCGTTTCCTGCAAGGGCTTGCCCGTGTCGAGCGTTTCCAGTTCGGACAGCGCGCGGTTGCGTTCGCGCAGGATGCCAGCCGCCTTGCGCAGAACGCGACCGCGCTCGGCCGGCGGTGTTGCCGCCCAGATCTTCTGTCCCTCAACAGCTGCGGCCACTGCAGCCTCGACGGTCTTCTCATCGGCGCTGTTCAACGAGGCAATTGCTTCGCCGGTCGCCGGGTAGATGGACGGGAACGGATGTCCTTCCGGGCTCTCCACATAGCGGCCGCCGATATAGTGTGAGGCTTTGGGTTGCGCGCGCATCGTGTGTCTTTCGTTCTGACGTCGTCTGTAGGAAACCGGAACATCTGTTCCGGCCATCATTATCTCTGGCTGTTTTCCCAATCGGGATGGATCCAGGGCTGCTGGTTCGACGCAGGAAGAGGATCCTTGCCCAGGAGGTGGTCTGCGGCCTTCTCACCGACCAGGATCGACGGTGCGTTGAGATTTCCGTTTGTGATTTGCGGGAAAATCGAACTGTCCGCAACCCTCAGACCTTCAACGCCAATGACCCGGCAGTGTGGATCGACCACTGCCATTGTGTCGTCGGCTGCCCCCATGCGGCAAGTGCCGCTCGGGTGATAGGCACTTTCCGCGTGCTCACGAATGAAATCGTTCAACTCGTCGTCACTCTGGACGGCATCGCCGGGCTGGATTTCCTTGCCGCGATAGGGGGCGAAAGCCTCCTGGCCAAAGATTTCCCGTGTCAGGCGGATAGCGGTTCTGAAGTCCGCCCAGTCGTCTTCGTGGGACATGTAGTTGAAGAGGATCGACGGCTTGGCCCTGGGGTCTGCGGAGGTAAGCGAAACCCGGCCGCGTGATTTCGACCGCATCGGTCCCACGTGGGCCTGGAAGCCGTGGCCTTCCGCCGCCGCCTTGCCGTCATATCGAACCGCAAATGGCAGGAAGTGATACTGGATGTCCGGATATTTGATCCCGGCCTTTGAGCGGATGAAAGCCGATGCCTCGAAGTGGTTGGAGGCGCCGAGGCCCTTGCCCTGAAGCAGCCATTGCAGGCCGATCATGGCCTTGGAGAAGATGTTCCAGTGCTTGTAGAGCGTGATCGGCTGGATGCAGGCCTGCTGGATATAGAGTTCCAGATGGTCCTGGAGGTTCGCGCCGACCCCGGAACGGTCCGCTATGACCTCGATGCCGTGTTCCGCTAGATGGCTGGCCGCGCCGACGCCTGACTGCATCAGGATCTTGGGAGAGTTGATCGAAGAGGCGGCCAGAACGACTTCGCGCCGGGCCTTGGCGGTCAAAATCTCGCCGCCGATCTCGAATTCCACTCCGGTTGCGCGCTTGCCTTCGAAGAGTACTCTGCGCACCAACGCGCCTTTGATGAGTTCGACGTTGCCGCGCTTCAGCGCAGGCTTGAGGTAGGCATTGGCGGCTGACCAGCGTCGACCCTTGTGGACGGTCATTTCCATGTCGGAAAAACCTTCCTGCCGCTCGCCGTTGTAGTCTGGCGTCACGCCATAGCCGGCCTGTTCGCCGGCAGACTTGAACGCGTCATAGAGCGGGTTCCACTTGGTGCCGCGCGTGACATGCAAGGGACCTGAAGTGCCGCGCCAGCCGGCCTGGCCGCCATGGCTTGTCTCAAGGCGCTGATAGTAGGGCAGGACATGGCGATAGCCCCAGCCTGCCGCGCCCATGTCTTCCCAGGTGTCGAAGTCGCACGCGTGACCGCGCACATAGACCATGCCGTTGATCGACGAGGAACCGCCGATCACTTTGCCGCGCGGGGTGGCGAGGCGGCGGCCACCAAGATGCGGCTCGGGCTCGCTTTCGTAGCCCCAGTCGTAGCGGGACATGTTCATGGGATAGGACAGTGCCGCCGGCATCTGGATGAAGGGGCCGGCATCCGTGCCGCCGAACTCGAGCACGAGAACCCGTGTGTCGGGATTTTCAGACAGGCGGTAAGCCAGCGCGCAGCCAGCCGATCCTGCTCCCACGATGATGAAGTCGAATTCTGGGGTCATTGCAGGGCATTCATTCTTGCGACTTTGCGCAGGGCGCTCATGTCGTGGTGGTACTTGATCTGTGTCTCGACATAGGCTTCGACCATGCCGACGGCCGAAGCGGCATCGCTTGGGCCGTCGCGCAGGGCCTGCCGGATCCACACGCCGTCAATCATGGAGGCAGTGCCTTCGGCGACCTGCCTGGCGTCTTCCCGCGGCATGAAGTGACGCAGGTTGTAGGTCAGGTTTGAGGCCAGACGCCCGGAATAGATTTGCAGCAGCCGCTTGTTGTTCTGGGTGGTGCGCGACTGGACGTAGAAAGCGAGCCAGGCGGCAATCACCGCCTCGCGAAACTGTCCGGGCGCAAAATTGCCTTCGATGATCGCTGAGATTCGCTCACGCGGGTTGCCGGCGTTCGCCAGCCGCTCGCGGATGCCGTCTCCAAGATCCTTGAGAAGATGCCGCATGGTCGCGGCCAGAAGCTGATCCTTGCTGCCGAAATAGTGTAGCGCAAGGCCGCTTGAGACGCCGGCGCGCTTGGCAATCTGGGCCACCGTCACGTCTGAAAAGCCTTTCTCATGGATCGCGTCTACCGTGGCTGCGATCAGCGTTCTGCGGCGCTCGGCTTCCATTCCGATCTTCGGCATTTGCATCTCCAATTCTTATCCTTTTTATTTTTAATTGAACGTTCAATCAATGAAAACTTGCAAAAGTAAATGCATAATGTTTCTTTTGGTCGCATAGGGGATTTTCAGTAGGTGTCATCGAGCGACAATTCAGCCGCAGAACTGTTGTGTCGCGCCGGTTGCCTGCTAATCATGTTGCGAAGTCAATAACGGAGGACATTTCCATGAACCTTTTTGCCAAGCTCGCTGGCGGTGTTGCCATGTCTGTCATGCTGACAGGCGCTGCCGCTGCAGCCGAGCCCGACAGCTGCAAGACGGTCCGCTTCTCGGATGTCGGTTGGACAGACATCACGGCCACCACTGCCGCCACGACGACCGTGCTCGAGGCGCTGGGCTATGAGACCGAAACCAAGATCCTGTCCGTTCCGGTGACCTATGCGTCGCTGAAGAACAAGGACATCGACGTGTTTCTCGGCAACTGGATGCCGACCATGGAAGGCGACATCGCCGCTTACCGTGAAGACGGCTCCGTGGAGACGGTCCGGACCAATCTGGAAGGCGCGAAATACACGCTCGCCGTGCCGAAATACACCTACGACAAGGGCCTCAAGAGCTTCGCCGACATCGCAAAGTTCAAGGACGAACTCGACGGCAAGATCTACGGCATTGAAGCTGGCAACGACGGCAACCGCCTGATCATCGACATGATCGACGCCAACGCCTTCGGCCTCGAGGGTTTTGAAGTTGTGGAATCCTCCGAGCAGGGCATGCTCGCCCAGGTCGCCCGCTCCGAAAAGCGTGACCAGGACGTGGTCTTCCTCGGCTGGGAGCCGCATCCGATGAACGCCAACTTCGAGATGGCCTATCTCGATGGCGGCGATGACTTCTTCGGCCCGAACTACGGCGGTGCCACCGTGCACACCAACGTCCGCGCCGGTTATGTTACCGAATGCCCGAACGTTGGCAAGTTCCTGGAAAACCTTGAGTTCTCACTGGCCATGGAAAACGAGATCATGGGCGCGATCCTCAACGACGGCGAAGAGCCGACGGATGCGGCCAAGGCCTGGCTCAAGACCCATCCGGCCACCTTCGAAGGTTGGCTGAAAGGCGTCAAGACCATCGATGGCGGCGACTCCTTCGCAGCCGTCAAGGGCGCGCTGGGCCTCTAATCACCGACAACATGTTGCGCCGGGGTCCGTCCCCGGCGCAGCTGTATCAGGACCAAACTAAAACGGGGGCTGAATTTGGACTGGCTGACTGACAACAAGATCCCGATCGGAAAATTCGCCAAGACGCTGGTCGACTGGCTCACCGACAATGCCTATTGGCTGTTCGACGGCATATCCCTTGCCCTCGAAACCATGATCGACGGCATTCTCTGGATCCTGCTGGCACCGCACCCCCTGGTCGTTGTGGCCGTTGTCGCCGCTCTCGCCTACGCCGTCCGACGCTCGTTCTCCTTTCCCGTTTTCGTCGCCGTCAGCCTGCTCTTCATTATCAACCAGGGCTACTGGGAAGAGACGATGGAAACGCTGGCCCTGGTCGTGGCCGCCACCTTCGTCTGCGTGGTCATTGGTGTGCCCGTCGGCGTGGCCGCAGCTCACCGCCCCAAGCTTTATCTCTTCATGCGTCCGATCTTGGACATGATGCAGACGATCCCGACCTTCGTGTACCTGATCCCGGCGCTGATCCTCTTCGGTCTCGGCATGGTGCCCGGCCTTGTGGCAACGGTTATCTTCGCCGTTCCAGCGCCGATCCGCTTGACCCAATTGGGCGTGTCCTCGACACCAACCCATCTGCTGGAAGCCGGCCATGCCTTTGGCGCCACCAAGTCGCAGATCCTGTGGAAGATAGAGCTGCCCTATGCCCTGCCGCAGATCATGGCGGGCCTGACCCAGACCATCATGTTGTCCCTGTCGATGGTGGTGATTGCCGGCATGGTCGGCGCGCCGGGTCTTGGCACCGAGATCGTCCGGGCCCTGGGCCGGGCGGACATCGCCAAGGGCTTTGAAGTTGGCGTCGCCATCGTTCTGATCGCCATTATTCTCGACCGCTTCTTCCAGACGCACGATGGCCAGGGGGCAAAGTGATGACGCAGACCAACGTGACCCCCAATCCGATTGTCTCCTTCAAGGACGTCGATATCGTTTTCGGCGACAATCCGGAAAGCGCCCTGCCGCTGATCGATCAGGGCAGGAGCCGCGAAGACATCCAGTCCGAAACCGGCCAGATCCTCGGCGTCGCCGGCGCCACTTTCGACATCAACGAGGGCGAGGTGATCGTTCTCATGGGCCTGTCCGGCTCGGGCAAGTCCACGCTCCTGCGCGCCGTCAATGGCCTCAACCCGGTGATCCGGGGATCTGTCGAGGTGGACGACGGCGACATGATGTGCAATCCGGAAAGCTGTACGCCGGAGGAACTGCGTCAGCTGCGCCGCTCGCGCATCGCCATGGTGTTCCAGCAATTTGCCCTTCTGCCCTGGCGCACGGTGGCTGAAAACGTCGGCTTTGGCCTAGAGCTCTCCGGCGTCACGCCCAGGGAACGCCGCGACCGGGTCAACGATCAGCTCAAGCTTGTCGGCCTCGATGGCTGGGGCGAAAAATTCGTTCATGAACTGTCCGGCGGCATGCAGCAGCGCGTTGGCCTGGCCCGGGCCTTTGCGACGGAAGCGCCGATCCTCCTGATGGACGAGCCGTTCTCCGCCCTCGATCCGCTCATTCGCGACCGGCTTCAGGACGAACTGCTCGACCTGCAAAAGAGCCTCAACCGCACCATCATCTTCGTCAGCCATGACCTCGACGAGGCCGCCAAGATCGGCTCACGCATCGCCATCATGGAAGGCGGCCGCGTCATCCAGCTCGGCACACCGCAGCAGATCGTGCGCAAGCCGGCAACGCCCTATGTGGCGGATTTCGTCGGCCACATGAACCCGCTCAATGTCCTGCGCGCCCGTGACGTCATGGTCGAGCTGAATGGAGAGGTTCCGCCGGCCGGTGCGCCCTCCTGCGCCCCGGGAACGCCCCTGCGCGAGGTCATCCGCATGAAACAGGAAGCCTCCGGCCCGGTCCTCGTCGCCGACGGCAAGGACCCCGTCGGCCTGATCTCCGAGGCCGAACTTCTGGGCTGTCTCGTCTGACAATCTGACGCGCGGCGGGCCGGGAACACAAACGCCCGCCTCTCACCCACGCCGGTCATCCCCGCCTTGTGCGGGGATCCAGTCCACGTTGCGGCAGCGGCCAGAGGGGTGCGGGTCGCACTGCCGACCCCGTAGCTTGCCTCCCGGAAATCGTCCGCTACATCAGCGCGATTTTGAACTCGATCGTCTCATGTCCGCCAAGAGCTTTGTCCGCAGTATAGCGTCGGACAAACGTGCCGCCCGCCTTTTCGATGACACGTACGGATGCCGGATTGTCAGGGCTGGTCGTGATGTCAACGTACTTCAATCCAACCGACTTTGCTTCCGGCAAAACGGCGACGAGCGCAGCGGACGCCAACCCTTCTCC
Source organism: Roseibium polysiphoniae (assembly GCF_014842925.1). Classification (GTDB taxonomy): domain Bacteria; phylum Pseudomonadota; class Alphaproteobacteria; order Rhizobiales; family Stappiaceae; genus Roseibium; species Roseibium polysiphoniae. The sequence goes on along the minus strand of NZ_JACYXJ010000006.1, from coordinate 487,315 downwards.
TCTTCGCCAGGGCACGACAGCATAACCGATGTGGCCAGAACACGTAGGCGGCAAGTCTTCGGTCCCTGGCTTCCATCGTAAACTTATGTGGCCGCAAAACTCTTCATCCCATATCCACCTGCGGATACTCGGCAATCGAGGCACTTTCGAGCCGTCTGGCAAGGTAATGGGACCACCCTTTGCATTCGGGTTATCGAGATTTGACACGAACGAAGCAGCATCCTTCGATATGATCGCGACTTGCTCTTGTGCAGCTTCAGGACGCAAGTTGTCTGGAGACCAGCCTCTTCGAAGCGCCGAGACATATGCGGGGAGGTGATCAATATTTGGCGTCAGCAATTTCATCAGCTCGCTCTCACGGCAATAAGTCTCAAGGTCCGACAGTCGTGCGCCGCACGGCAACGGTCAAGTAGGGCTCGAAGCAGTCATCTACCGCGTCATGCACCAACGGCCGCAACGGGCGTGAGGCAAAGCGATCGCCTCCGTCATTGCAGGGCCTGACCCTGCAATCCATGCCGTGACCGAGCCACTCGGGGAGCCCATCCTTTGTCGGAAACGTATCGGCATGGTGTCCCCGAGGTCGAAAGTGATCAAGTCATGGGATGACGGCGGAGGAGAGGCGAGGGGGTGCCACACCCTCGGCGGTCATCCCCGCCTTGTGCGGGGATCCAATCCACCGCATGGCAGCGGCCAGAGGGGCGGTGCGAGGGGGCTGGAGATCGCCGTTCCTTCGCTGCCTTGACCTATATGCTTCGGGTATCAATAGATCCCCGCACAAGACGGGGATGACAGCAGTGGGTGTGGTGGCCTTGCCACAAACACCATGCCTTCCCGGACGAGCGGAGCGAAGATCCGGGACCCAGCACGCCGGAACCACACGGCTCTTGCAGACGTGCCTACGATTACTGGATCCCTGCCTGCGCAGGGAAGGCAGCAGGAGGAAAAGTCGCGAAATCTTTCGACCACCTCGTGATGAATCCAGGGCCAAGGCAAAGCCTCATGCTGCTGAAAACACACTCTCCTCCGTCATTGCAGGGCCTGACCCATTCGGGAAAGCCCTCCATTGGGGAGGTGGAACGGCATGGATCCCATGGTCGAGCCATGGGATGACGGCAGAGGGGAGGCGAAGCGGTTGCCACAATCTCAGCTGTCATCCCCGCCTTGTGCGGGGATCCAATCCACCTTACGGCAGCGGTCAGAGGGGTGCGGGTCGCACTGCGAAACCCCGTAGCTTACTTCACGGAAATCGACCGCTTTGCGCCTCCAAATCGGTTGTTCGACGAGTTGAGACCGCATTCCGAGAGCAGACACTCATTCGAAATGCAGCGAATTCACCGGATGGGCGGAGAGCAGTCATTCGTTGGAGTTTGTTTGTAGGGTCCACTTAGCCAACCAACGGGTCGTTGTGTGGATCGAAATCGATGCCTGCTCTATCCGGAGGTCTGTTGAAAGCACAACTCATAGATCCAAAGGCGGCACGTCCCCGAGACGGACAATGAAGGTTGGGTCACTGTAGTCGCCGAGTTCGACATCAACTTCGATCATGAATGCATCGGCACCAGCATATGAGCCACCGTCAAACATCCGTTGCGCGCGCCTCTCCGCTTCGGCCGAAGACTTGCACTCGATCGCAGATGCTTGGACAAGCACCAGCTGCTTCGCCACCCCTTTGCCACGTTCGACATGTCGGTATGTCTGACATATGTAGCGTTTACTGGGCGTCATCAAGCGATAGCTCCCCTCATTGCCCGCTCGGCAAAGCGTCTCTACCAGGGCATTCACATCGGCTGATGACGACATCAACTACCCCCAAGATCAGCGCGTTTGGTGCTACAAAGCGCCAATCCTGAAGAGCTAGGTCTCGTTGGTTTACTTGGCCTTCTTTTCGCCGAGAACCGGCACCCTCTTACCTTTATTGAAGTCTGCGGTTGCCAGCACCTTTGCCTTGACTTTCTTGGGTTTTTTGGTCTCGCGGTTTCCGCGTGTCTTATCGCCTTTGGACATCCAATTTCCTCTCTGGTGAACCAGTTCGCTCGTCGGCCGTCGGGCGGCAGGATTGTGCAGCCCACTTCGGTTGTTTATCTGAAATTCGCCGGCCAGAGCGGGCCGTCGACGGCATTGACGTTCATCCGATCAGTGTTTGTCCAACCAAATCGCGCTCAGTGTGGTCAGGAGTTTCGCTTCTTGTTGCGAGGCCATTGTCAGCAATTGCCAAAATCATTGCCTCGTAAGTCATGTCGAGGTTAAGCAGACAGGAGCGATAGAAATAACCTCTGCGCAGGCCGGGCATCAGGTTCGCTTCTATGAAATTCGGCACATTTGCGTGGCTCATCTTGATGTCGATACGTCCCAAGGACTTGCCGCCCAGGGCCCGGAATGCCTCCTTGGCAATGGTGCCAAGCTTCAGGCGCGTCGCCGCGTCTGTCACTGGCGCGACGGCTTCGGAATCTTGCTTCTTGACATCATAGTCGAGAATACGGTCCCCGTTGCTGTTCGGCGCGGCGATGATTTCTACAGGCATCGCGCGCAGTTCACCGTTGGAGGCGTCCTCGAGTATGCCGACACTGTATTCCCGGCCAGACAGATAGGTCTCGACCAAAGCCTGGGACATTTGGTTTTCATGGATACCAGACACTTTGCGCCGGAAACTGTCAAAGTCGTGGACAACAGACTTGGCGTCAACGCCTCGGCTGTCTCCACCGGTTACGGGCTTTACAAAGAGTGGAAAGGGAAGAGGGAGGGTGCCGGCGGTCGGGTGTTCGCCCGGTGCAGTGAGGAAAAACTCAGCCGTGGCGACATTGGCAGCGCGAACCAAACTCTTGGCACGAGCCTTGTCGTGTTCGTTGTCCAGTGCAGACCTGTCCGATGCGATATAGGCGATCCCGTGCACTTCGAGAAAGTCGTTCAGCCAAAGGTCTTCACCATCAAAAGTGAAGTATTTCACCCCCGAGAATACGAGGTCGGGCCGCCGGATCGCCAGCCGTTCGAGATCGCGGCGTGTCCGGATCTGGGTGATGGTGACGAGTTGATAACGGTCGGAAAGGATCTTTTGAACCAGCGCTTCGTCGATCTCGATCCCGACATTCCGTCGATGCGCTGCTATGCCGGCGGGCTGGGGTGCGATGACGATTTCGATCGTCTCGTCGCGTTTGCTTGCGAACGCGGACCTTTCGTCGGGAGCAAGAGGCAAGCCACCCAGGCGGTGCCGCGCGTGCTCGGTCCGCGTATGCGCACCGTTCAGCATATCAGTTACGTCCACAATCGAATTTCTCACTGCCGCTCCTTCATGCGCCCATAGGCACTGCAGCCCAGGAGCCGCAAAGAGCTCCGAGGCCAGCTTGTGGTGATCAGTTCGTTTAGAAGATTCGAATTGGCAACGTTGAATTTGAATTCAACTCTAACCAGAACCCTACTGGTACCACACTCGATGAATGATAGATACGACTATCGTCGATGACAGAGATCATGAGTATTCTGCGACCCTCAGCAGATGCCGCACTTGATCTCCAAGACGGCGCAGTCGGTTTAAAGTGTCGGGATGTCATGGGAAGCAATCGGTGTTTGTCACGCCTGAACCAAGGCAATAAAAGAATGTGCCACCGACCGACTTCGGTCACTTTCTGTCTGACAATTTTAGCTTTAAAGCGCGTTGCCACACACCATGCAAATTGTGGCATTCGGTAAAAGTGGCACGTAGTGGACCTTTGCCGTAATCGGGACAATTGTCCGCTCTGGGCCGAATCCGGTCGCGAATCTGATCTGTGCGAATGTGCGCTACAATGACTTTGCGGACGAACCCGCCTGTCCGCTTTCGGCCCCCATCCTCCATCCTTCCGCAAAATAACTTATCCCCACCCCCATGACCCTGTCGTATACTTCAGGTGTGCTCGCTCAACGGGCCCCTGGCGGACCGTCCGCCGGGGAGGGGCGAGCCGGGCGGGGCTGGGAGGCGCAGGTAACGCATGCGTCTTGGCAGGTCCGGTGGAAGTCATCCTCGGGGTCCCGCAGGGTCCGGGGGGAGTGGTTCGGTCCCGGAGGGCGCCTTGCGGTGACTTGAAAAGGTCATAGTGCCTGTTCGACGAGCGGATCCGTAGCTTTCATGATAGAAAGCCCGGGCGAGGCGTGACAGCTTTTGCCGAAGAAACATTTTGAACACGGCTGCGCAGGCAAAGCCTGACGCGCCTCGCCACTTCCGTGCCTGAATGGCCCGGAGCGACGGGCCTGAGGGTCCAGGACCTTGCCAAAACGCCGGGGAGAAATCCTGCGGCGGATTTTGTGCTGGTGCCTTTGAAGTTGCCCTTCTGGTGGACAGTGCATCTCGAGGGAGAGACGGCGGATGAACGCCGTGGCCGAGCCCCCGGGATGGCGTGGGTGCCGCGTCGGGACGTCTACGCCTTGCCGGTCTCGTCAAGGGCCTCGGCGATGGTCTCGGTGTTGGCTTCGCCCCACATGCACAGCGGTCTCAACGCGCCGACCAGGCTTTCGCCAAAGGGCGTCAGGGCATAGTCCACTCTGGGCGGGATCTCCTGATGATCCGTACGCAAGACGATATGGTGCGCTTCAAGCTCCTTGAGTTGCTGGATCAGCATCTTGTCGCTGACGCCGCGAACACAGCGCTTCAAGGCGCCATAGCGTTTGGGCCCGTCGCCGAGAAAGAAAAGAATGAGCGGTTTCCATTTTCCCCCTACCACGCGCAGGGCAGCGTCGAGGCCGCAGATGAAGGGTGTTTCCTGGGGGGGCTGTCTCTGTCTCTGTTGAGGTCATTCTGCCTACTTACCAAAAGGTGCATACTTGTCAAAAATAGAGCATCTCTTAGCTTGGGTATAGCTCAAGCACAGGAGATTGACCAATGGGCAAACTTGAAGGCAAGACAGCAGTCATCACAGGTGGGGCAAGCGGAATTGGACTGGCCACGGCGAAGCGGTTCGTCGACGAGGGCGCGTCCGTCTATATCTTCGGTCGGAGGCAGGAGGCACTCGATGCAGCCTTGGCGGAGCTTGGTTCCAGCGCGCGGGCCGTTCGCGGCGACACCACGCAGATCAAGGATCTCGAGCGCCTGTTCGAAAATGTCAAAATCGAGAAGGGGCGCATCGACATTCTCTTCGCCAATGCCGGCGTGGGCGACTTTTCGCCCCTGGGCAGCATCACGCCTGAACACCTGGACTGGACCTTCGACATCAACGTCAAGGGCACATTGTTCACGGTTCAGCAGGCTTTGCCGCTGTTGGCCAAGGGCAGCTCGATCATCCTGACCGGTTCGACGGTTGGCATCACGGGGACGCCGGCCATGAGCGTTTACAGCGCTTCCAAGGCGGCGGTGCGAAATTTCGTCAGGAGCTGGGCGCTTGATCTCAAGGGCACGGGCATTCGGGTCAATGTCCTTTCGCCTGGCGCAACGGAAACCCAGAAGGTCATGGACCTCTTTGCCCAGACGGGGGCCCAGGAGGCAATCCTCTCGGACTTTGCCGACAAGACGCCCTTGGGCCGGATCGGCGATCCAAGCGAGACAGCGGCGGTCGCGGCCTTTCTGGCCTCCGACGACAGCAGTTTCATGACGGGCAGCGAAGTCTTCGTCGACGGTGGCTACGCCCAGATCTAGACCTGTATGCCATAAACAGGACAACGAGCCGCAGGGACGCAACCGGACCTGCGGCTCGTTGCCTGGCGTCTGATGCGAAGCTCATTCAGCTCCGCTCCGCGCCATAGACCTTGATCTCCGAGGCCTTGCCCTTGACGCGGATCGGCTCCAGCGGCGGGAAGGCGAAACCGGGCAGATGCCGCGTCTCTTCGTAAACCGCGTCCGAGATCATGGTCTGTTTGGGGGCGGCGGCAGAACAGAGACGGGCGGACAGGTTCACATGGTCGCCGAGCACCGTGTAGTCCATGCGCTCCGGACTGCCCATGGCGCCGACCACCACATCGCCCACATCGATGCCGATGCCGATGTCGAGCTGCCAGTCCGGGTGCTCGGCGGCCGAGCGCTCCATGATATCCTGGATCTCGGCCGCGCATTTCAGGGCGTCAGCGCTCATCTCGGGGCCCTGGAAGATCGCCATCAGCTGATCGCCGACGAACTTGTCGATATCGCCGTTGTTGCGCGAGACCGCCTCTCCCTGATTGGCGAAATAGTGATTGAGAACCTCGACCACCACCTCCGGTTCGCGGCTTTCCGAAAAGGCGGTGTAGCCGCGAATGTCGGCAAAGAGGATGGCGACCCTCTTGCGCGAACCACCAAGGCGCACGCCCGCCTGATCCGAGCCCTTGATGGCGTCGATGGTGCCGTGAGAGACGAATTTCGCCAGCTGGAAGCGTTCGTTGATCTGAACGATCATGTCATTGATCCGGGTGGCGAGATCGCCGATTTCATCCCGGCTTTTGACGCCGTCGACCCGGGCCTGAAAGTTGCCCTGGCCGACCTCAATGACCGCCTGCCCGATTTTCAGGATCGGGCGGGAGATGCCGAGGGAAAAGAGAACCGCGCCAAGGCCTGCCACGGCAAGGCCCGCGCCGACCCAGATCAGCAGGTTGCGCACCATGACGTCGATGGTGAAATAGGCCGCAGCCTCGCTCTGCTCCGCGATCACCGCCCAGTCGAAGGGCCGGGGAAACGCAAAGGCGCCGAGCATGACTTCGCCATTGGGACGGGCATAGGGGGTGACCGAGGTGACACCGGCCTGAAGCGCCAGCAGGTCTGTCGCCTCGCGGACGATGTCAAAGGTGGACAGATCCTGGGCTCCACTGCCCAGCACTTCGTTGCCCTGGCCATCGACGATCGTGATCGTGCCCGTTCGGGTGAAGGCGTGAGACAGCACATAGCCTTTCAGGCGGCTGAGATCGACCCGGGCCGAGAGGGTTGCAGGGCGGCCGTTGAGGGGCTTTTTCAGCGGCAGGATCAAGGTCGCGAGCCAGACGCCGGACCCTTCCGGGTGGATCGCCTGCCGGTCGATTGCATGCTTGCCGGTCAGATAGTCGGCGATGGTCTCGGGTGGTACGCGCAGGATGTCGTTGGCATCGAGGCCTGCCTCCTGCAAGGTCTCGCTGAACCCTTCCCGGGTGACCAGAAGCGGTCGTTCGCTGCCCTCGACGGTGATCTGCAAGGCGACGATATCGGGCAGATCAGCAATGCCCAAGGTCAGCATGGCGATCTTAGCATCGATGCCAAGACTGTCATCATCGATGGCATTGGCAATCAGGGAGAGAGGTGACAGCCAGGCATCGCGGTAGATGTTGTCGATGGTCTCGCTGACCTGCCGGACGGTGGCCGTCAGCTGGTCATTGGCCGAGCTCTTGAGTTCGTCCCTTGCGATGCGGATCAAGGTCTCCCCGGCGATCAGCAGAGGCAATACCGCAATGGCGACGGAGAAGAGCAGCAGCTTCTTGCGCAGCGTCAGTTTCATGTTGTGGAGCCCCCGCCCGGCAGGGCGCGAGATCGATCAATATGCCTCGCGAGCCTGTACCTTGACGCGCATCGTATCAGATGCGGTGCCGCAGGAAAGCCCTGTGCCATCGGAGACGGTGAGTTTGACCTCATAGTCTCCCGGCGCACTGAAACTCTGGGAAACCCGCTCGCCGCGGCGCTGACCGTCAGGGCCGAAATCCCAGACGTGATCCAGGTCGGTGCCGTCTGGATCATACGAACGCCAGGCGCTGAAGATCTCCGCGTCGTTTGCACCGCCAACGAAGACCTGCCGGTCCGGCCCGGCGTCTGCAGCAGGCGGGGCGTTCACGGTGACGGTCAACGTGTCTTCGCGGATGTTGCAGGCCGATCCAGAGCTGTCTGTGACCTTCAGCGTGACTTCATAGGTGCCCGGCCGGTCAAAGCTGTGCTCCGGCGCTGTGCCGCTTGCGCTGGTGCCATCGCCAAAGTCCCAGGCATAGGATGCGATCTGGCCATCCGGGTCGCTGGACGCGGAGGCATCGAAGCGCACCGGGACGCCGGGGCAGACGAGACGGTTCTGACCAGCGACGGCAATCGGCGGTCGATTGACCAGAATGATCTTCGAGGCTTCGCGTTGGCTGGATGCGCGGCCCATGCCGTCGTCGACAAGGACGGTGACATTGTACTTGCCCGGCGATACAAACCGCTTTGTAACGCTTTCGGAGCTGGACTTGGTGCCATCGCCGAAGGACCAGTCGAAGCCTGTGATCGGGGCTTCCGGACTTGTGGAGCGTGCAGCCGACAGGGTGACCTCTTCGCCGACGCAGACCGCATCCGGCGCATCGAGCACGGCCGCAACACCGTCATGAACGATCACGGTCAGCGTGTCACGAGCCGTCGAGTTGGCAAGCCCCGACGTGTCGCTGACCGTCAGCTCGACCTCGTAACGGCCCGGCTTCCGGAAGCGGTGGCGAATAGATACGCCCTTGAGGATCGTGCCATCGCCAAGCGTCCAGGAATAATCTGCCAAGGCACCGTCAGGGTCGTTGGACCCCGAGCCGTCGAGCACCAGCTCCTCGTTGACGCCGACGATGATGTCCTCGCCTGCCTCTGCGATCGGTGCTGCATTGACGGTGATCAGATGATAGCCAGAGATCTGGCGGCACTCATTGGAAGCAGCCGTGCTGTCGACTGTCAGCGCAACGCGATATTCGCCCGGCTCGTTGAAAACATGCTTCTGCAGAGCACCTTCCGCCGCGCTGGTGCCATCACCGAAGTCCCAGGTCCAGCCTGTGACAGCGCCGTCATCGAGATAGGAGGTCGACCCGTCGAAGGAGACGGGAACGCCGACTGGAACTGCCGAGAGCGCCTCGATCCGTGGCACGGGCGCCGCCGTGACTTCAACGGTGAGCTCGTCGGTCGCACGGATATCGCACTGGCCGACCTGATCGCCTTCGATGGTGAGCTGCGCTCTATAGGTCCCCGCGCGCCGATAGATGTGCTTGGGTTTGTCACCGCCGGAAGACCCGCCGTCGCCAAAGTCCCAGAGGTAGCGATTGACGACGCCATCTGCGTCCCAGGATTTGGAGCCGTCAAAGAGGACTTCCGTATTGGCGCAAACCTTGAGGTCAGGACCAGCGTCCGCCACCGGGGCCTGATCCACCGTCACGGCAATGCTGTTGACGGCGCTGTTGTTGGCCAGGCCCGAGCTGTCCGTGACCTTCAAGGTCACCGGATAGACACCGCCGCGGCGGTAGGTCTTCGTTGGGTTGACGATGTCGGATTGCTCGCCGTCACCGAAGTCCCATGCGAATTTCAGGACGCCGCCGTCCGGGTCGCGGGATTTGCTGCCATCAAGAACGAGAATGTCGCCGGTGCAGATCCGGGCATTTTCGCCGGCAACCGCGATCGGAGCGTTGTTGATCGTCACGCTCATGGCATCGCGATCAGAACCATTGGAAAGTCCTGTGCCGTCGCTGACGGTCAGGATTACAGGATAGTTGCCGCCGGCCGCATAGGTGTGCGCTACCTGGGCTCCGGTCGCGCTTTTGCCGTCACCGAAGTCCCAGGTGTATGTCAGGCCATCACCGTCGGCGTCGACGGATGCACCGCCATCAAACAGAACCAGGCTGTCCGCAGTGAAGACGTTGTCTCCCGCATCGGCCACAGGTGCATGGTTCACGCGGATGGTGACCTCATCTTCGGCAAGGCTGTTCTCGGCGCCGCTGTCGTCGGAAATCGTGAGGACCGCCGTGTAGGTTCCCGGTTCATCGAGGCTCAGCTCAAGCTGTTCCGAATAGAACGGCTCATCGATCCCGGTGATGTCCCAGCGGAAGTCGGTTACCGTACCGTCAACATCACTTGAGCGCCCTGCATCGAGAGTGAAGCGCTGGCCTGGTGCGACCCGGATGTCCTCGCCAGCGTCTGCGAGCGGCGATGCGTTGATGAAGACCACGGTCTCATCATAGTCGACAGCCTTCGCATGGCCGGTGTTGTCGGTGACTTTCAGACGAACGAAGTATCGGCCTGGTTCAGTGAAAGTATGGGCAGTGACCTCGCCATTGCCGAGATTGCCGTCCTTGAAATCCCATTCGTAGGACGCAATTTCTCCATCGGGATCGACGGATCGGTTGGCCTGGAAAATCAACTCTTCACCGGGCGAACCGACGAGATCCGGACCTGCATCGGCGATAGGCGGCGTGTTGATAGTGATCGTGACCGTATCGCTGGCGCTGTTGCGAAGGGTGCCAGAGGCGTCCGTTACGGTCAGGCGCGCAATGAACTCACCCGGTCTTGCATAGACATGTGCCGGACTTGGACCCTCGCCGGTTGTGCCGTCGCCGAAATCCCAGTGGTATGTCGCAATTTTGTCGTCGGTGTCAGATGATGCGGTTCCGTCGAAGCGGATAGAACTGGCCGTGACGATCTGGTCCGGGCCCGCGTTGGCGATTGGAGCTGCGTTGACCCGAACCTGCAGCGTGTCTGTGGCAATGCGTGTCTTTGTGCCGGAATTGTCCTCAACTGTCAGACGCACCTCGTAAATGCCCGGTGTCCCGTAGGCGTAGTCGACGTGCTCGCCGGTGCCGCTGACACCGTCCCCGAAGTCCCATGTGTGGGAAATAAGCTGTCCGTCTGTGTCGGAGGAACTTGAGCCGTCGAAATGGATGACTTCGCCCACCGCGATATTTCCGTCAGAGCCGGCGACTGCGACAGGAGGCGCGTTGACGAAGACCTCAATTCGATCCGAGGTCGTGCTGTTCGAAACGTTCGCATCATCCGTAACGCGAAGCTCGACTTCATAGGTGCCCGGCTGTTCAAAGGCATGTTCGACGGTCGCGCCCGTGAGACGGGTCCCATCGCCGAGATCCCAAACGTGAGCCGTGATCTGCCCGTCGATGTCATGGCTGGAGCTTCCAGCGAAGCGCAGCAGGGTCCCCACTTCCGTCCGCCGGTTCGCGCCGGCTTCCGCAACAGGGGCAGCATTGGCGCGGATGGTGGTCGTCAAACGCGCGGTATCACAAGCGTGGCCCGAACTGTCGGTGATGCTGAGCGTTGCCTGATAGATGCCCGGCGTCTCGAAAACACGCGCGACCTGAGGACCATGAGCGGTGAGGCCGTCGCTGAAACGCCAGTCGAAGCTGTCAATCTCTGCCCCGGCAGAAGAGGAACCGCTGCCGTCCAGGGTGACGCTTTCACCCGTGGCTACAACACCGGGAACGGAAATTTGCGGCAGAGGGGCATTTCGGATCAAGACATCGAGCTCTTGAGCTTTGCCATTGCCGATCTGTCCCGAAGAATCTGTGACTTCCAGGCGTTCTATGAAGGTGCCAAGCATCTCGTAGGGTTTGACGACGACGGGGCCGCTTAAAGTGCTGCCATCCGAAAAACGCCATAGAAAGGAGAGCCGGTCACCATCTGGGTCTGTGGTGCCGCTGGCATCAAAGGCGACTGCGCGGCAGCCATCGAGAACCGTTGCAGATGCCTCGATTTCAGGCCTGCGATTAGGAATCCAGTTGAACGGGGGCAGGTCCAGCGGCAGCAGCCGGTCTGCGCGAACTGTGATGAAGAACGTCGCATCATTAGGGATCTCAAGGCCACCCGAGAGGGTGATGGCAGCCGGTTTGCCGAGTTCATCAGATGCGAGCTCCACGTCGTCCATGCGCCACTGATCCTGACCAGATGGCGTCAGATCAACGGATCTGAAGGCCGTAGTGAGGGAGACCTTGCCATGGGCAGCGTCGAAGTTGTCAATTGCGAGACTGGTCGCGCCCTCCGGCGCGGTGAACCGAAGTTCGGTCAGCGTTTTGGTGTCAGGCACGCGGATGGTTGGAGCATAGGATGTCAGCTTTGATCCGGGAACATCAACTTGCTGCCGGTCGCGGAGACTGACGGCAACGCCATAAAGGTTCCCATCGTTGCCGGTGGCACCATCGACCACGAGGCGGAAAATCCGTTTGCCGTCACGCTCTTCGCCCTGATCCGCAGAAATGAAAGCGAAATTCGTCCACTGATTGTCGAAACGCGTTTCATCGGCGTAGGACTTTTCAGTCAGAAGCGTACCGCTGCTGAGTTCTTCTTCCGAAACGTCGCGACCCGTCGCGGTGTCACCGGCGAAAGCGCCGTCGCCGCCAAAAAGCATGAAGTTTGTTGTGGTGTCGGCCTGGCTGTAGACAAGGTCGTGGTCTCCGCCGGTGTCCGGATCGAACAGGCGAATGTAGACCCTTTCATTCAGATCAGCAGGAACTTCAATGTAGAGCACCTGGCGATGCGTCGGGTCGCCTTCTCGGGTCGGAGCTTCCATGCCGTAGGTGACAAGAAGCGGTACGTCGATAGGCTTGGCCGTCTGCGCGTTGAGCGGGGTTGCGCAGAGCGATGCGAGGAAAGCCAACCCGGTTGCGAGCGGACGTCTGCGCCAAAGGGCGTGTCTAGCTTTTCCAAGGTGCGCTTTGACAAGATACATACCAGCGACCATCCCCATCATTTCAATCGAACCCTCGCTCGGTTTCCCGCATCGTCCTGCAGTTCGATCCCGTCGAGGCGGATCGCCTGGGCATCTGCCACAGTCGCCACGCCCCTGTAACTTCTGCTGAGCTTGTTGTAGCGTAAGAAACCGTTAACTTCTTCGCCGTTTGCCAAAAGGGTAAACGGCGCGGCCTTTGCCAGGCCATTGGCATCTTCCGCTGTTACTTCGATGTTTATTCGTCCGCCCGAGGCTGGTTTCAGCTCGTGGCTGACATAGGTTGGCGGGGCCTGATCGAGCGTGATCGTCCAGCTCTCGACCTTGATGTTTCCTGCCAGGTCCTGTGCGGACATCTCGATGCTGTTGCGACCATCCGTCAACGTGATGACCTCATCGAACCGGCCTTCGGTCAGCGGAATGTCCCGTCCATTGAGAGTTACCCGCTCCGCTCCGGAGATCTGACCGCGCAGAGCAAGCCATTCAACCGAGGTCAGGCGGGGCAGTGGGGCATCCAGCGTGATCCGGGGAGGTTCCTGATCACGCGTAACTTCAAAACTGTCGGCCGTCTGAAAGCCTGAGCTGCTTGTGATCCGGAGTGTGAAAATCTCGGTGGGCGCGTTGAGTGGCAGCGTGAAAGCAAAGGCGCCGGACCCGTCGCTTCGTGTTTCTGTCCGCATGGAGCCGTCTTCGCCGAGTATCTGCATCAAGGCTGAAGATTCGCTTTGGCCTGACAGCGAAATCTCTGCATCCTTGGCGAGGAAATGGCGGGCCGAGAGCTGAGGGGTCGACGGGTCAAAGCTCACCTCGGCCTTGGCATCGGGCATGTGCACAATCTCGCGGGTAAGGTCCGTTTCATTGCCGGCAGCATCCCTCGAGACGATATCCAGAAGGTTCTGGCCCGTCTTCAAGCTGAGATCAAAACGATAGCTTCCATCCTCGGCAACATCGGCAAGAGAGCCATTTATGCGAACTGTTGCTCCGGGCTCCGTCTCGCCCGTCAGCTCGACCTGCGCTTCCCGGTAAATGATGTCAGATCGCGGCGTTTCCAGCCGTAGAAATGGCGGTGCACGGTCGATCCGCATGGTGAAGCGGTAGGGAAGGCTCCAACGGCCGGGAAGGCCGAATTGATCGAGCGCCGCAACTCGCCAGTAATAGGTGCCGATCTCAAGTTCATTGAGTGCAAAGCGAGGCTCCACCAATCCGGATGCGGAATCCACCATCTGGTTGAAGTTGGCATCCTGGGCGACCTCGACCCAATAGCCGGCGGCTCCATCCGTGTCCTGCCAGGAGAGATTCGCCGAAGCATTGAAGACCAGTCCGTCGTCGCCGGGAGTTTGCAGGACCGGTGCCGTCAGAACGTCGATCTTCGCCCTGGGGTTTTCGCCCGCGCGAATAACGACGCCTTCATTGCGCCCAAGGGAAACCTGCTCGCCCCTTGCGGAAATCTCGACCATCTCGTCATCGTAGTTGGTGAACTTGGCGCCGCTCACGTCCTGCCGAACCCAAAAGTCGCCGGAATCGATCTTGGCGCTAACGTCAGGAACATCGACTTCCAGGCTCTTGCGGTTCGAATTGCCGCCGAGAAGAGCGTAAAAATCCCCTTCGACAAGGCTGACCTTGGCGTCCTCACGCTTCTTCAACGGGTCAACGCGCATGCGCTGAATGACAGCGTGAGAGTTGGCGTTGAGACGCAGGCGGCCTGAATCGCGGAAGGTGATCTGGGCGGTGGAGCGGGAAAGGGTGCGAACCTTCTCCTCCTCGACCAGGATTGCGTTCAGTTCGCGATCGTCCCACCCAAGATCCTCCGGTCGCTGTCCTTCCACCCACCCCTGCCGGTCGCTCAATCGGGCTTCGGCAGCCTTGTCCCGGTTTTCTTCTGCAAGTAGATAGGCTTCACCGGCCGCGCTGTCCGCATCAACTGCGAGTGCAAGTGTTTCCCGCCATTTGCTCTGTTTTTCCGCGTCGAGAGCGGAATCATGTAGTGATATGGCCTCGGTGATCGTCTCGTAAGCAAAGACCTGGGCACCAATGGCATTGGCTTCCTGGATCCGGGCAAGAGAACCTGAAAGGGCCGAGCGTGCCGCCGAGACCTCGTCGGTTGGCACCGTGAGCATCTGTCCGGGATCAAGGTCACTGAGGGTCTCAAGGCCACTGGCTTTCAGGATCGCAGGCCAGAGATCGGCGTCGCCAAGGTATGTCTCGGCGATGCGGCGCAAGTCACTGTCGTCTTCAAAAGGTATTGTAACCGCGGCCAGGCCAGCCTGCGGCAACTGCAGCAGGACAACAAAAGAAACAAAAAGCCAGCGCCTCGTCCTCCTTGTTAAGGATGACAAGTGACTTAAATGTCTTTCTAGATATCCCGTGCCTCTAGTCATGAAAATCCGACATATATTAAGGATTTTTACGAAGCCATCATACCAGAGAGCATTCCCTGGCGTCAGGTGGCGGTCTGTAAAATTAAGAATAGGTTAATCTTGTTGGGGCCGACCTTAAGGTTCCGTGGATGAACCGGCGATGAACACTTTTTGCAACCGAGGTACTATGCCGGACAAGGGCGACCCTTACAGACATCACCCGCGCTTGCGCGGCAAGATCATCTCGCCGGAGAATTCGCGCTTCAGGTCGTTGGACTTGAGCGACATAGACGCACAGATGAGGGCGCAGGGTCTTCCCGACGATTGGCGTCGGACCGATGCGGAGCGCGACGCTTGCCGCAAGAACACGCTGCAGGCGCATTGGGGCGGTGACATCTGGATCTTCGCCTACGGATCCTTGATGTGGGATCCTGCGTTTCACTTCTCGGAAGTCAGACGGGCGCATTTGTCAGGCTATCACCGCCGATTTTGCCTGCGCTCCGAGGTGGCGCGGGGCACACCGGACTGTCCTGGGCTTATGGCTGGTCTCGATCTTGGCGGCACCTGCAATGGACTCGTGTTCCGGGTTGATGCCGACAAGCTGGAAACCGAAAGCCGGTTTATCTGGCGCCGGGAAATGTTGCTGGGGTCCTATGTACCGGAATTCCTGACGCTGACGACCAAGCAGGGACCGGTTGAGGCAATGGCCTTTGTGGTCAACCGCGACAATCCCATGTTGCTGCCGTCGCTGAGCCTGGAAGAAACCGCGCGCAGAATTGCTCAGGCCGAAGGGTATCTTGGGCCGAACATCGACTATCTGGAAAACCTCGCAGCCTCGTTTGAACTTCTGGAGCTGGAGGATGAGGAGTTGTTTCGTCTCCGGGACCTGGCGCGCCGGTTTCGTGCTGCCAGAACGTAAAAACCCCACGCCAGAAGACGCGGGGTTTCTTTGATCGAGGCGCAGATCGAAAGATCAGACTTCGCCAGAGAGAGCCTTGTCGAAGATCTCCAGTGCGCCTTCCTTGGTCAGCTTGACCGGATTGCCGCCAGCGGTCGGGTCGACGATGGCCATCTCGGCGATCAGATCACGCTTTTCGTCGCCAACATTCAGTCCGGCGAGCGTATGCGGGACGTCCAGATCAGCGCGCAGCTTGAGGATCGTATCGAGGATGCCCTGATAACCGCCTTCGATGCCAAGGAACCCGGCCAGGCGGCCGAACTTGTCTTCGATGGCTGCTTTGTTGAACTGCAGCACATAGGGCATGAAGACCGCATTGGTCATGCCGTGATGGGTGTCATACAGCGCGCCGACCGGGTGGGACAGGGAGTGAATGGCGCCCAAGCCCTTCTGGAAGGCGACCGCGCCCATGGCGGCCGCACTCATCATATGCCCGCGCGCTTCCAGGTCGTTGCCGTCGGCAGCAACCTTCGGCAGATTTTCCAGGGACAGACGGATGCCTTCCACTGCAATGCCTTCCGACATCGGGTGATAGAAAGGCGAGGAATAGGCTTCCAGGCAGTGGGCCAGTGCATCCATGCCCGTGCCGATGGTGATCATGCGCGGCATGCCGGCAGTCAGTTCGGGATCGCATATCACGGTTTCCGGCAGCATCTTCGGGTGGAAGATGACCTTCTTCGTGTGCGTTTCGGAGTTGGTGACAACGCCGGCGCGGCCAACTTCCGAGCCGGTGCCCGCGGTGGTCGGCACGGCAACGATCGGTGCGATACCGTTTTCGTCTGCCCGGGTCCACCAATCACCGATGTCTTCGAAATCCCAGATCGGGCGGCTCTGACCGGACATGAAGGCAATCAGCTTGCCGGCATCAAGACCGGAGCCGCCGCCGAATGCGATGACGCCGTCATGGCCGCCAGCCTTATAGGCCGCAACACCAGCCTCGATGTTCTTGTCGATCGGGTTCGGTTTGACCTCGGAAAAGACTGCGGCCTTGAGACCAGCGCTCTTGAGGTCGGCAATCACGTCCGCGACCATCGGCAGACCCGCAAGGCCCGGATCGGTAACGAGCAGAGGATTGGACATGCCGGCAGCCTTGACGGCGTCGGCCAGTTCCTTGATGCGGCCAACACCGAAACGCACGGCAGTCGGGTAGGACCAGTTCATGTTTGGAAGTGTGCTCATGGCTAAAACACTCGATTGAGAAGCTGATACGGGCCGCGCTTAATGCTCGACCTTGAAGTGATAGGCTTTTGGGCGTGTGAGATTGTGGAACCCGATTTCGGACATGGC
The DNA here is from genome assembly GCF_014842925.1 of Roseibium polysiphoniae. Lineage (GTDB taxonomy): Bacteria > Pseudomonadota > Alphaproteobacteria > Rhizobiales > Stappiaceae > Roseibium > Roseibium polysiphoniae. Next base: position 470,378 of record NZ_JACYXJ010000006.1, on the reverse strand, counting down.
CGCGCCCTTGCCGGTGTCTTTGACACCGGTCCAGACAAGGCCCGGATCCACGTAGTCGCAACGGTTCATGAAGACCATGCCGGTTTCGATCTTGTCGCCGATCTCGGCAGCGGCCCCGGTGTCTTCGGTCCAGATCGAAGCGGTCAGGCCATAAGGACTGTCGTTCATGAACTGAAGCGCTTCCTCGTCATCCTTCACCTTCATGATGCCGACGACCGGGCCAAAGCTTTCCTCCCGCATGACTGACATCTGATGGTTGACGTCGGTCAGCACCTGGGGCGCAAGGTAGGGCGTACCTTCCTTGTTCATGTCGAACTTCGATGTATCGATATTGGCCTTCGCGCCCTTGCGCAGGGCTTCGTCGGTCTGTTCACGCACCCAGGCCGCAAATCGTGCCTGAGCCATGGGGCCGAGTGTCGTGGCTTCATCACGCGGATCGCCCAGCTTGTACTGGCTGGTCAGATCAACAAACCCATCGACAAAGGCGTCGTATTTGCTCTCATGCACATAGATGCGCTCAATGCCGCAGCAGCACTGACCGGCGTTGAAGAAAGCGCCGTCGACGAGATTTTCGATAGAATACTCGATATCTGCATCCGCACGCACATACGCCGGGTCCTTGCCGCCCAGCTCAAGGCCGAGAGACGCAAAGGTGCCGGCCAGCGCTTTCTCAATGGCGCGGCCGCCTGCGACGGAACCGGTAAAATTGACGTGGTTGATGACGCCGGAGCCCAGAAGCTTTTCCGTGCCAGCATGTGTCAGGACGATGTTCTGGAACACATCCTTGGGAAGGCCCGCCATCTCGAAGGCCTTGGCGAGACGCTCACCGACCAGAAGTGTCTGGGCAGCGTGCTTCAGGATCACCACGTTACCTGCCATCAGCGCTGGCATGATGGTGTTGATCGCGGTCATGAACGGATAGTTCCAGGGAGCGATGACCATGACGATGCCAAGCGGCACGCGCTTCAGATAGCGCTTGAAGCCCGGGCGCTCGTTGCGCTCGATATCCTTGAGAGCATCTGCTGCGATGCCGGCCATGTAGCGGGTGCGCTCATCAACACCGCCATACTCTCCGCCGAAGCGGACCGGGCGGCCCATCTGCCATGCGATTTCCGGAACGATCTCGTCGTTCATGGACTTCATGGCATCAAGCGCCTTGAGGCAGTAGCTGATACGTTCATCGAGCGGCACATTGGCCCATTCGACCTGAGCGGAACGAGCGGCAGACACCGCCTTGGCGACAGCGGCTTCGTCCAGGGCAGGACGTTCCGCGTAAACCGATCCATCGATCGGTGAAACGAGTTTGATCGTTTCAGTCATGATGCACCTCTAAAGGCCGCGCCACAGGCGCGGGGTTGCTCAGTTGGGTTGTCATATGGCCGGAAGCCCGGCCGGTCTTCTGTGTCCAGGGGCAGACGGAAAATCAGGCCCGTTCAAATCCCCGGGCAATTTCATAGTCTGTGACAGCGCGATCGAATTCCTCGATCTCCCAGTCGGCTGCGCGCACGTAGTGATCCACGACAGCGTCACCAAGAGCTTCCCGCAGGAATGCAGACCCATTCATAAGATGGCGTGCTTCGCGCAGGCTATGCGGCACTTCGCCCGCACTGCTGGCTTCGTAGATATCGCCGGAAGCCGCGGGCGCCAGTTCCAGCTTCTCCTCCAGGCCCTTGAGACCCGCAGCGATTTGAACCGCAAGCGCCAGATAGGGGTTCAGATCGGAACCGCCGATGCGGCATTCGACCCGCAGCGCCTTTGTGCCTTCGCCGCAAAGGCGGAAGCCAGCGGTGCGATTGTCAACGGACCAGACGGTTTTGGTCGGCGCAAAGGTGCCCTTCTGAAACCGTTTGTAGCTGTTGATGTAGGGCGCAAGGAAGAACGTGTACTCCGGCGCGTATTTGATCAGGCCGGCCATGTAGCTGCGCATCGTCGCGGACATGCCGTGTTCGCCGTTCTGATCGCAGAAGACATTCTCGCCGTCATCATTCCAGAGAGATTGGTGAACATGCGAGGAGCTACCAACCCGGCCCTTGTCCCATTTCGCAAGGAAGCTCGCGGAGCGGCCTTTCGCCCAGGCGATCTCTTTCACCGCGTGCTTGGAAATCGTATGGAAGTCCGCGCAGTTGAGAGCGGGTGAATACTTGATGTTCAGCTCTTCCTGACCGGCCTCGGCTTCACCCTTGGTGTTTTCAACGGGGATGCCGGCGTGGAAAAGGTGATTGCGCACCGGGCGCATGACATCCTCTTCCTTGGTGGTCTGGAGGATGTGGTAATCTTCATTGTAGCCGGAGATCGGCTGGAGATCGCGGTAGCCAGACTTGCGCATCTCCTCGAAGCTCTGCTCGAACAGGAAGAACTCCAGTTCGGTCGCCATCATGGGCGACAGGCCCTTCTCCGCAAGGCGCGCAATCTGCTTCTTCAGCATGGCGCGCGGAGAGTGTGGAACGTCCTGGTGAGTGTGGTGATCCAGCACATCACACAGCACCATCGCTGTGCCTTCCAGCCAGGGCACATAGCGCAAGGTGGAGAGGTCAGGCTTCATCACATAGTCGCCATAGCCGCTCTGCCAACTGGTCGAGGCGTAACCTTCGACCGTGTACATCTCAAGATCGGTCGCAAGCAGATAGTTGCAGCAATGGGTTTCTTCCCAGGCACTGTCGAGGAAGTGCTGCGCATGAAAGCGCTTGCCCATGAGGCGGCCCTGCATGTCGACAATACAGGTCAATACAGTGTCGATTTCGCCGCCGGAGACTGCTGCTTTCAGGGCGTCGATTGTCAGGTTGCCAGCCATTTGGGACCTAATCCGTTGTTCGTGACGATATGAAACTTTACGAACTCAGTCCGGGAACAAGGTCCCCGGACTGATCATGCTTGAAGTCAGGGCTTAGCCGTAGCGATACGGACGGCCAGCCTTCTGCATGTCGGCGTTGTACTTCTTGAAGATCTCGACGACCTTCGCCTTGGTCTCGGACTCAGCGGCGATTTCGTCCCAGAACTTGATGGCCGCTTCCTCGACGGTTGCCCACTCTTCATCCGGAATCGTGGTCAGTTCCATCTTGGTGCCTTCAACGCGAAGGCTGGCTTCACCGCCCCAGTACCACCACTGGCGATAGTAGTGCGAGCTGTCCATTGCGAGCTGCAGGAGCGTTTTCAGGTGATCTGGAAGCTCGTTCCAGCGTTCCTGGTTGGCGAAGAAGGAACCTGCCCATGCACCGGAGATGTTGTTGGTCAGGAAGTAGTTGGTCACATCTGCCCAACCAACTGTGTAATCCTCGGTGATGCCCGACCAGGCAATGCCGTCGAGTTCGCCGGTCTGAACGGCGACTTCAATGTCTTCCCAAGGCAGGGTGACGGGAACGACGCCGAACTGGCTCATGAAACGGCCAGCGGTCGGGAACGTGAAGACGCGCTTGCCTTTCAGGTCTGCCAGCGAGCGGATCGGGTCCTTGGTGGCGAAGTGGCACGGATCCCAGGAGCCGGCGGAAAGGTGCTTCACACCAACCTTGGAGTATTCCGCATCCCAGATCTCGTTCAGGCCATACTGGTTGAAGAGAACCGGCACATCCAGGGAATAGCGGGATGCAAACGGGAAGTAGCCACCGAAGACGGTGACTTCGGTCGGAGATGCCATGGAGTCGTCATCGGACTGAACCGCATCGATGGTGCCGCTCTGCATTGCGCGGAACAACTCACCGGTCGGGACCAGCTGGTCGGCGGTGTAGAGTTCGATCACCATTTCGCCGTTGGCGGCCTTGTTGAAGGCGTCAATGGCAGGTTTTACCACGTGTTCGGCCAGAGCCGGACCGGCATAGGTCTGCATGCGCCACTTGATTGGAGCCTGGCCCATGACAGCCGGAGCTGCGAGAGTGGTGGCACCAGCGGCGGCAACAGTGCCGACACCAGCCTTCTTTAGAAAGTCACGTCTGTTGGTCATGTCTAATACTCCCCTTTAGAGTGATTACAGTCCGTGGTGTTCCATGCCTTTTTGCCGTTTTTGTTAGAACACCAAATTCCAACCCTGCTGTCTCCCGGTTAGTCGTTTCCGCAATTGGTCCCCTTACCGTCCGTAGACGTAGTCAGGAAGCCACAGGGCGATTTGCGGAAACGTCATGACGATCGCCAGGGCGGTCACCATCACCAGCACGAACGGAGTGATCGAGGCATAGATGTCGCGCATGGTGATTTCCTTCGGCGCCATCGCGCGCATCAGGAAGAGGTTGTAGCCGAAAGGCGGCGTCATATAGGCGATCTGCGTCGTGATCGTGTAGAGCACGCCGTACCAGATCAAGACTTCATTTCGCGGCATGCCGAGATCCAGCGTGCCGACCAGCGGAACGTAGAGTGGCGCCACGATGACGAGCATGGCCGTGTCATCCAGGAAGGTCCCCATCACAAGAAAAGAGATCTGCATCAGGATCAGGATCATCCAGGGACTCAGGCCCAATTGCTCGGTAAAGAGGCTCTCGATTGCCTTGACCGCACCAAGACCGTCGAACACCGCCCCAAATCCGAGGGCGGCAAGAATGATCCACATGAACATGCAGGAGATACCAAGCGTCTGCTTCAGACAGGTCACCAGGATCGGAAGTGTCATGCGGCGCTTGACGATGGAGGCAACCAGTGCGGTCAGCGCGCCGATGGCGGAGCTTTCCACAAGGCTCGTCTTGCCCATGACAAACGGCACCATCATCGCTGCGAAAATCGCGACAGGCAGAATGCCGGAAAGCAGCAAGCGGTATTTCTCCGCCGCGTCGACCTGGCGTTCTTCCTTGGGCAGAGCTGGGCCCAGATGCGGCTGGAATTTGCAGCGGACAGCAATGTAGATGACGAAGAAGGCCGCCATCATCAGACCGGGAATGATGCCTGCGAGCCAAAGCTGGCCGACCGGAGCGCGGGCGATCATCGCATAGAGCACGAGAACGACCGAGGGGGGCACCAGAATGCCAAGGGATGACCCTGCCTGAATGACACCTGTCACCATGCGCTTGTCATAGCCGCGCTTCAAAAGCTCCGGCAGGGCGATGGTTGCGCCGATAGCCATGCCGGCAACCGACAGCCCGTTCATCGCAGAGACGAGCACCATCAGGAAGATCGTGCCAATGGCAAGTCCACCGTTCAGCGGTCCCATCCAGACATGGAACATCTTGTAGAGGTCGTCGGCGATTTTCGTTTCCGACAGGATGTAGCCCATGAAGATGAACATCGGCAGCGTCAGAAGCGGATACCACTTCATCAGCTTCATAGCGGCCGAGAACGGAATGTCGCCGCCGCCGGTGCCCCAAAGGGCGATAGCCGCAATGGCTGCAATACCGCCGATGGCGCCGAAGACACGCTGACCCGTCAGCAGCATCAACATCATCGACGAGAACATGAGAAGGGCGATCATCTCATAAGACATCAGATCGTCTCTCCCTGGATGCGAGCGATGTCTTTGAAAAGCTCGGAAACGGCCTGCAGAAGCATGAGGAAAAATCCGAGGAGCATGACGACCTTGACCGGCCAGAGGTAGGGCCGCCAGGCGGTGGGGCTGCGTTCAATGTAGCCCATCACTTCAGTCGCCGCGCTCGGACCACCGGTGACGAACGCCATAATCAGATCCCAATAAAAGACGAGCGGCTCCTTGCCGAAATAGCCGAGCGAATAGGCGGTCGAGTTCAGGGCACCGTGCAGGAGCACTCCGATGTAGAACATCAAGAGCAGAACCGTGAATGCATCGAACCAGGCTTTTTTCTTCGGTGGCCAGTCTGCGTAGAACAGGTCCATCCGCACATTGGCCCCCATCTGGATCGAGTAGGGACCGCCCAGAACGTAATAGGCGACCATCGCGAACTGAGCGATTTCCAGAGTCCAGAGGGACGGGTTGAAGAAGGTCTTGGAAATGGAGGACCAGAGCAGAATGCCGGCCATCACGAAGATGCCCCACATCATGATCCGGCCGAGCCCACCGTTGAAGGCATCGACGTATTTCACATAGAGGCAGGCCGCCTTGCGCATCATTTGCCTCCCGCCTGTGCCAGCGCGTCCTTCAGGATCGGCGCCAGGGTCGCGGCCCATGCGGCCTCCGCATCCGGCGTCGCGATCTCGTCGTTGCGGATCTCGATCATCAGCGGAACCAATCCGCGCGCCTCGCCGTGGCGTTGCAGGGTGTAATAGACACCGTCCGCCGGCGAATAGGGCTCGTTGTCGCCAACAGTGTAGGAGGTGCGGTTTTTCAGAAGCTGCAGCGCAGGTTTTGCCAAGCTGGCGTCATCGCCATAAATCAGGCCGATTTCCCAGGGGCGTGTTTCGCCCTTGTAGATGGGCGTGTAGCTGTGGACCGACACAAGTGCGCTCGAAGCACCCTTTGACTGGCGCGCGTCGATGAGCCGGTCGATGGTGTCGTGAAAGGGTTTGTGAGAGAGCGCAATTCGCCGCTCGCGCTCATCTGCGTCAAGGTCCGCATTGCCGGGGATGTCCGTCAACTCACTGCGGCACGGAATAAGATCCGGGGCCACTGTTTCACGATTGCAGTCGATGATGAGGCGCGAGACATTCGAATAGATGAGTGGTGCGTCCAGAAGTTTGGATAGCTGCAATGAGACTCCAAGCGCGCCCGGATCCCAGGAAATATGTGCCTGAAGGGCTTCAGACGACAAGCCGAGGTGGCCGTAGCATTCCGGCATAAAATTGCTCGCGTGGTCGCAAACCAACACAAATGGCCCGCTCCCCTCTTCATTCACAATCGTAACCGGCTCGAACGTTTCATTTGCCGGCATGCCGATGGTCATCAGCCTGTCCCCTTGCGCTGGTGCGCCGCCGTTAACGTTTGTATTTTTTATTACAGAATTGCGCTAACGATCAGATTTTGTATGATTTGATACATTTTGAGTGATCAAGTCAAACACAAATCGTGGTGCCGGATGGGTAAATTCTGAGCGGACCCGCATGCAGAAAGGGCAAATCATGGAACGGCCGCTTCTGGAGGAAATACACGACCGGCTTGACGAATTCACCGCCACCGAGCGCAAGGCAGCCCATGCGCTCTTGGCGAATTATCCCATGCAAGGGCTGGGAACCGTGGCCCAGTTTGCTGATGCTGCTGGCGTAAGCTCGCCGACGATCCTGCGGTTCGTAGGGCGGCTTGGATTTCCAGGGTTTGCGGACTTTCAAAAGCGTTTGCGGCAGGAGCTCGAGAACCAGCTGAACACGCCCTTGGCGCGCAGCTCAGCAATGGAGTCAGGTCCTGCCCAGAGTGACGATCCACTGGTTGAGCAGCTCGTTGAAAACGTCCGCGAGACTTTCGAGCATCTTCCAAAGGGAGAACTGGCTGGCATGATCAAGCTGCTGGCCGATGAGAAAAAGACCCTGCACATGATTGGCGGGCGATTTACCGATGCCCTTGCCCGTTACATGGCGGCGCACCTTCGGATCGTCCGGCCCAACGTCAATCATGTCGCCGGGCAGCAAGGCAACTGGCTGGACCAGCTCATCGGCATCGGGCCGAAGGATGTGATTGTCGTCTTTGATATCCGGCGTTACCAAAACGAGATCATCCGCTTTGCGGAGGCGGCGGCCAAACAGGGCGCAACGGTGACGCTGATCACCGACAGCTGGATGTCACCGATCGGAAAAATCGCAAGCTTTGTGCTGCCAGCTCGCGTTGCCGTTCCTTCGCCCTGGGACTCCAGCGCGGCGCTCATGGCGATCGCGGAGGTGTTGATCGCTGGCGTGACTCGTGAAAACGCCGAACGCAGTCAGCAGCGCATGCAGGCTCTGGAAGATCTGCGCAACGCTCATGATCCGGAAAATGATGGCGAGCACCGCTTGTAGCGTCGGTCGGCGGCTCAAACAAAAAACGCCGACGAAATCGCCGGCGTTTCCATAAACTCTTTAAGCAGAGTTCAGCGAATGGCCATTAGGCCATTTCGAGCTGTGCAGCCTGCTTGCCACGACCACGACGGTCGTCTTCAGCAACGAAAGTGACTTTCGCGCCTTCTTCCGGAGCCGGGATGCCAGCCTGTTCGAAAGCAGTGATGTGGACGAACACGTCCTTGCCACCGTCTTCCGGAGTGATAAAGCCGAAGCCACGGTCGTAGTTAAAGAATTTGATGGTGCCGTTCTCGCGCATGGAGAAACCTTTCCGTAAGTTGTGCGCACCCTTGGGACATTGCTCAGGGAGTGCGCTGAAACGAGCAGTCAGTTAGAAACGGAAAAGCTTCGAAATTCAGAGCACACGCCATGAGCCGTGTACCGAAACCAAATTCTTCGCCAGGTCTATTTCATGTCCCGTTCGGCAAAACGCTTGCCGATGCGCGAAACGTAGGGTCTTGCGTTGGGGAATACAAGCGATAGTTTCGCCGATTGATGCGTCTGGAAATGCTTGGAAACCATTTCGAGTATTCTGCTGTTTCTCAAGAAAATTAATAAAAACAGACATTTACCCAAGGTGTGGAAGACGTCAGACTACAGGCTTGGCGTGTCTCACATAGAATTGATGCTTTGCCGCCTCTTACCAAGGTTGCTTGAATTGAAGACTGGATTTTATGGGTTTCTTGAGACTTGATTCAGATGAAACCAGTCCTCAGGGAGACAGTCCGGACTCCATATGAGCAATCGAAGGGCCTAACCTTGGGACTGTCGCTTGGCGGCGCGCATCAGTGTCTCGAGTTGGTTAAGGAAGCGGGAGCGGTCTGCCTTGGTGAAGCCGGGCCCGCTCTCCCGGATCTCTCCGACTTCACGCAGATGCGTGTTCAGGTTTCGCATCGCCAGTCGCATGCCCATGGCATCTTCGCGGAACGGCTTGCCATTGGGAGAAATCACCAGAGCGCCGGTGTTGACGCAACGCGAGGCAAGCGGGACGTCCGCTGTAATAACCACATCGCCGGTGGTTGCTCGCTCGGCGATCCAGTCGTCGGCGACGTCCGGTCCTTCGGGAACAACCACTCTCTCCACCAGATCGCTTTCCGGCAGCCGCATCCAGCTGTTGGAGACGATCTTGATCTCGACGCGGTGCCGCTCACCAACCTTGATGGCTTCGTCTTTGACCGGACAGGCATCTGCATCGACGTAGAGAATGGTCATGAAGGTTGCTCTCGGTCGTTGGTCTCATTGAGATAGTTCGCAATGCCCTCTGCGGCCGCAACTCCGGTCGCAAAGCAGGCCTGCAGGAGATATCCGCCGGTTGGAGCCTCCCAGTCCACCATCTCGCCAGCGACAAAGACACCCGACAGCTTCTTGAGCATCAGCTGGTCATCAATTTCAGTCAGAGCAATTCCTCCCGCCGATGAAATCGCCCGGTCGATGGGATAGGGCGCTGTCGCCGTCAACGGCGTTTGCTTGATCCTTTCGGCCAACGCTTGGGGTGTCTCTGGCAGCGGGCCCACCTCGCGCAGGAGAGATATCTGGACCGGTGACAGGCCGCCGGCCTTGCGCAGAAAGGTGCTGACAGATTGCTTGCCGCGATTTGCGCTCAGCCGGCTGGTGAGCTTTTCGATCGCGATGTCAGGTCGCAGGTCGAGCAGGAGGGTCGCCTTGCCAGATAGTTCGATTTCGCGCCGGACCGATGAAGAGAGCGCATAGATGGCACCGCCCTCAAGGCCTCTTTCGGAAAGAATTGCTTCACCCCTTGTACGCTCCGTCCCCGACGTGACTGTGAGGGGTTTCAGCGGCGTTCCGGCAAACCGTTTCTTCAGCAAGTCACTCCAGGCAATCTCAAAGCCGCAGTTCGCTGGACGCAAGGCGTTGACCTCCACACCCTGGTGATGGAGGTTCGACACCCAGCTGCCATCAGAACCAAGTCTTGGCCAACTTGCGCCGCCAAGAGCCAGGAGGCTCGCCCGCGCCTTGAGTTTGACCTCTCTCCCATCCGGATCCTCGAAGGTGAGCGTGTCTTCCTCGCCAAATCCCGTCCAGGTCAACCTGGTCTGAAGTGTGATGCCACGCTCAGCGAGGCGCGACAGCAGCGCGCGCAAGAGCGGCGAGGCTTTCATTGCCTTGGGGAAGATACGCCCGCTTGATCCTTTAAATGTCTCCTGACCGAGATCAAGGCACCACTGCCGCAAGTTCTCAGGTGTGAACTTGTTGATGAGTGGGGCGAGAAACGGTTCAGCCTCGCGGTACCGCGTCAGAAAAGCCGACTGCTCTTCGCTATGGGTCAGGTTAAGTCCCCCGCGGCCTGCCATCAGGAACTTGCGGGCAGGCGAGGGCATGCGGTCGACCACCGCTACATTCAGGCCTGACGAGGACAACCGGTCGGCGGCGATCAGCCCGGCAGGGCCTGCGCCGACAATCAAAACATCATGCATGGAGGTCTTATAAGCAAATTTGTGCGGATGAAAAGCGGTGCGGCGATGTGAATTCGTATCGTAAATATTACCGAGAATAAGTAAACTGCATCAATGAGATGTGGTGAATTGTTAGGGATTTTCTGTTCAATTTTATGTTGCTGGGGGAGTTGTATGCATCGTCGAAGTGTTTTGGTTGAGTGAGTTCTCAGTTGATACTTGGAGATACTGCGGGAATTGGAGGCAGTGATGGTGGCAAACGTAAATCAGATTGTAGTGGCTGATGGCGACCTGAAGGTTCTGGACGCCTTCGAACGTTTGTTTGCTGGCCAGTACAGGGTGAAGACCTTTGATGAATCCGAAGAAGCCCTGAAGTGGATCAAGGAAAATCATGGCGTCTCCGTCATCGTTTCCTGCGCCAATCTTCCAGGGCGCGGCGGTTCCGGCTTTCTCAAGGCCTCAGAGACCTATGTGCCCCTGGCGACGCGCGTCATGTTGACGGCGCAGAACTCGGTCGAAGTGTTCAAGCAGGCTGTGAACGAGGCAGGCGTTTTCATGTTCCTGTCCAAGCCCTGTTCGCCACAGGAGCTGTCTTCTGCAATTGAAGCAAGTGTCGCGCACCATTCGCGGATGGTCTTTGAGCGCACGCTGCTTGAAAAAACCCTTTCCGGCTCGGTCAAACTTCTGATCGACATGCTGTCGCTGTTTCATTCCGAGGCGTTTCGCCGGACCTCTGTCATGCGGCCTCAGGCTCTCAAGCTGGCAAAGGTGCTTGAGATGAAAAAGACCTGGGAACTCGAGATGGCGATCATGTTTTCGCCCCTTGGGGAAGCCTTGCTTCCGAAGGAGATCTTGTCTCGGTACCGCGCTGCCAAGACGCTGACGGAGTCCCAGCGGGAAATTCTGGCGGGTGCTCCGGCCCAGACGCGAGATCTCTTGAAGAACATTCCGCAGTTGGAGAAAGTGGCCGAAGTTCTCTACCTTTCCGGCCGTGGTTATGACGGATCAGGTTTCCCGGAAGACGGTCCGACTGGCAAGGACATTCCGCTGACCGCCAGGATCCTGAAGCTGCTGACCGACTTGTGGTATGCGAGCCCTGAAAACGGGGTCGACGCTGCCGCGTTCGAGGCGCTTGGTATCAACCATCGTCAGTACGACCCCGATCTTCTCAAGGTCGCGCGGGCCTGCCTGTTGAGCGAAGCCCTAGGTGTAGATGAGCGCGAGATTACGCTCTGCTACATCAGGGCTCTGAAGCCCGGCGACGAGTTGGTCGACGACATTCTGACTGAAGGCACGCACGAACTGGTGCTCTCAAGAGGACACCAGTTGACCGGAACAACCATCCGGCGCCTCGATCAGTACAATCATGTTGCAGGTATTCGTCAGCCGATACGGGTCCATAGGCCTGCGCCGGTCGATACCAGCCAGGCCCCGGAAAAGGCAACGGCATAGAGGTTCTGTCTGCGCGAGCCTCGGCTATGGTTGTGGCTCGTCCTTGTTGAGCAACTCCGCCTCATAAGCTTTTGCCACGCGTAGAAAACGTGCATGGGCATAGTTGATCGAAAGGATCAGGCCCCACCAGCCATAACGCCTGTAGCGGCGGATGAAGTAGGCCTTCAAAAATGCCGCGGGGAATTCCGTTAGAAGCCGCCGTTTCGGCAGTTTTCTGCCACGGGCCTGCAGGTCGGCAACCTGCATGTTGGAATACCGATTGTATTTGCCGACCTGAAAATCCAGAGAACGTATTGAGCGGTGCGAGATGATACACTTCATCGACTTGATGACAGCGTCAGGCTCGGGGCGGACCGTGTCATGCACGGTTGAGGTCGAGAAACGTCCCTTGCGGCGGTCGTAGAGCCGGATCTGGTCGTAGCCGTATGCCCAGGGCGCTGGGCGATCCTCATGTGCATAGATATCGCGGATCATGATCCGCCAGCCGTCGGCGGACAGATAGCTGCCGTCTGCAAACATGCGGTGAAGTTCATCGGCGAGCTCTGAGGTCACTTCCTCGTCCGCATCGAGATTCAAAAGCCAGTCATTCCGGCATTGGTCTTCCCCAAAACGCTTTTGGGGGCCGTAACCGGGCCAGGCATTCTCGAGAACCCGCGCGCCTAGTTGCTCCGCGACAGGCACCGTTCCATCGCTGGAGCCGCTGTCGATGACGATAACCTCATCGACCCAATCCCGGACGCTCTTGATTGTTCGTCCGATCCGGTCGGCTTCGTCCTTGGCAATGATAAATACCGAGATCGGCAGGTGTCTTGTCATGGGAGAGGCTCGGCAATTGGGGCGGGCGAAGAACTGGCGGCGACGTTTCTTGAAACTGCCTTCTATCAGGTTTGGTTTTCTATTTTTAGATGTTTGTCGGCATTCAGCGGGGCACAGATTTTCTGGCTTACGGAAAGGACCGCTGGTCTTTCTGCCGAACCGGCGTGCCTGCCGACCAGTCAGGATCAAGCTGCGAGGATTTGAGATGCCATTGCTTTGCGATCGTCTAACGTTACGGTAATCAGAAATTCTGGAAATGGAGTGCGATGCAAAAGATGCGTTTGTGCAGCGCCAAAACCGATTTTGTTGACAACCAAAACCGTTTTTGTCACGTTTTGGTCAAGAAAGACAAAGCTCCCGGGTCGGCAAAGATGCCGCCAGGATGCTGTTTGGTCGGCTGCAAGGGTTCCGCAAGGAACTCTCGATCAAGCGGTGCGAACGGGAGTGAATTGGGAGATGAGATGACCGGTTCCCGGGGATCCGTAACGATTGAGGATGTGGCGCGTCATGTGGGTGTCGCCAAGGGCACGGTCTCGCGTGTTCTCAACAATTACACGGACATCTCCAGTGAAACGCGCGAGCGCATCCTTAAGGCGGTCAAGGACCTTGGCTATCAGCCGTCGTCAACGGCCAGGAGCCTGAAGCGGGGCCGGCTGGATACCCTCGGAATCGTCATGCCGGTTGGCCGGGGTCGTGGTGCCGACCCGTTTCTCTCCGAGTTTATCGACGGTATCGCCCGGGCGCTCGATGACCTGGATCGAGATCTTCTTGTCACCACCGCACACTCCGGCCGCCATATGCTGGAAACCCACGAAAGACTGATTGCTAGGCGCAAGGTCGACGGGTTCATCCTCACCCGGACCGAGGTGAATGATCCACGGATCGAATTTCTGCAGGCAAGACGCTTTCCTTTTGTTGCCCACGGCAGGACATCCGACCCGCGTACCTTTGCCTGGTACGACATCGACAACGAGGACACCTTTGTGTCCGGTGTCAAGCATATCGCGGCCCTCGGTCATCGGCGCATCGGTCTTGTCGGCGGTCCTCGCGACCTGAATTTCGCTTGTCAACGCCGTGCGGGTTATCGGCGTGGTCTTGAGCTGTGCGGGCTCGAGGTAGATCCGGCGCTTGAGGTGGAAGAGCCCCTCACTGAAGTGGGCGGCGTTGAAGGCGCAAGGCGCCTTCTTGGCCTGCACATGCCGCCAACCGCTTTGTTCTGTGTAACCGACGCACTGGCGATTGGCGCCATGCGCCTGTGCCGGGACCTTGGACTGCGGGTCGGTGAAGACGTGACCATCATTGGCTACGACGGCCTGCCGGTCGGCGCTTATGTGGATCCCCCACTGACGACATTTTCCCAGTCGGCTCAATCTGCAGGCGGCCAAATCGCGCGCATGTTGATCGATCTGATCGAGGGAACGGAACCTGCCCAGCGGCAGAAACTGGCTCAGGCCGAATTGATCCGACGGGCGTCGGATGGTCCGCCTGCGAAAACGCCGGAAGAACTTGCCCAAGTTCTCCGGCGCTCTGTGTGACTTTGACGAGTGTTCGTACACAAAAGGAGAGTACGATGTTTGGGAGGAAGTTTCTTTTAGCCACGACTTTGGCTGGCGTTTTCGCCGCCGGTGTGGCGGGTGCCAATGCCGAAGGCCTGCGTTTCTGGACGACAGAAGAGCAGCCCGAGCGCCTGGCGAAACAGGAAGAAATGGCTGCGGCCTTCAAGGCCAAGACCGGTATCGAAGTGACCGTCATTCCAGTGACGGAAAAGGATCTGGGAACCCGTGCAACCGCGGCTTTCGCGGCTGGTGACCTGCCTGACGTGATCTATCATCCGCTGCAGTATGCTCTGCCCTGGGCGGAGGCCGGCATCCTGGATACGGAAACGGCAACTGAGGTTGTCGATGCTCTCGATGCAGAAACATTCGCATCCGGCGCTCTCGGCATGGCGTCCTACGAAGACGGATATGCTTCGGTGCCTGTAGATGGCTGGACCCAGATGGTCGTCTACCGCAAGGACCTCTTTGAGGCGAACGGTCTGGAAGCTCCGACCACCTATGATGCGATCCTGAAAGCAGTCGAGAAGCTCCACAATCCGCCTGAAATGTTCGGTTTTGTCGCAGCGACGAAAATCGACGAGAACTTCATGAGCCAGGTTCTGGAGCATGTTCTTCTTGCAAACGGCGTGACCCCTGTCGACGACAATGGCTTCAAGGCTCTTGATGAGAAAAAGACCATTGAAGCGCTGGAGTTCTACAAGGCCATCTCAAAGGCATCGCCGGCTGGTGATCTGTACTGGAAGCAGTCCCGCGAACTTTATTTTGCCGGCAAGGCTGCGATGATCATCTGGTCGCCGTTCATTCTCGATGAGCTGGCTGGCCTGCGCGACAGTGCCCCGCCGACCATCAACGATGATCCGACTTCGAAAGCGCTTGCGTCCATGACCGGCATCGTGACGACCCTGTCCGGCCCGTCCAATCCGGATGGCGCGGCCTGGGGCGATGTTCGGTACTTCGGCATCACCAACGACGCGGACACGGATGCGGCGATTGAGTTCGTCAAGTTCTCCATGGACGAAGGTTACCTGTCGACCCTCTCCATTGCGCCGGAAGGCAAGTTCCCAATCCGTCGTGGCGATGGAGAAAACCCCGAAAAGTTCACCATGGGCTGGGCGAAACTGCCGGTTGGCGTCGACCGCAAGGCACCGCTGACCGAACTCTACGACGAAGCCACAATTGAGCGCATCGTCGGCGGTCTCGACACGGCAAGCCGTTGGGGTGTGACGGAAGGTCAGCTCTCGCTGGCGTCCAAGATCATCAACAGCCAGGTGATCAACCGCTATGTACGCGAGTTCATCGATGATGAGCGCGATGCTGCAGAAACGGTGGCCAAGATGAACGCCGAGCTGGCCAAGGTCCAGTAACGCGTCAGAGACGATCCAAACCGGAAGGCGGCAACCTTGCCTTCCGGTCCCTCACTAAATTCGAGCCCAGGTGCCGGATATGACTGCCGTGGAAAATATGGCTGAAGGCCGATCTGCTGTTCCGCCGAAAGGTATTGGGCCGATGCAGAGGCGGGAGGCGAGGCTTGCCTTCCTGATGTTGGCGCCGACCTTCCTGATCATCCTTTTGATCGTGATGGGGCCGCTGCTTGCCAACTTCTGGATCAGCGTCAAGCCGGTTGGTCTTGCGGACCTGCGGCCACCCTCTGTCCTGGTGAATGAGCGTGTCCGCGGAAAACCGCAGGCAGCTGGCGATGCCGTCACCCTTGAATACCGGCTTCGCAATTCTTCCCAGGACAAGGAAATTCGGAACGTTGTTCTGAAGGACAGTTTGCCGGACGGATTTACGCTTGGTTCAACTCCCGAAGCCTGCACGATCAATGGCCGGCAGCTGACCTGCGCTTTTGGCGATGTGCCGGCCAAGTGGCGCGAAAGGTTAAGGCTCGAAGGCACAGCTGATGCACCGTTCCTGGCGCTTGAGCGTCCTGGAAGAGAGACCGAGCCGGAGGTCGCCGGAGACGCCGACAATATCCTGACGAACTTCGAGTTCACCTTCGAGAACTTCCGCAAGGTGTTTGATGGAGACGAGTTCTGGGGCGTCCTGCGCGTCACCTTCTACTACACCATCTTCGGTACAGTCGGCGCATTGGTGCTCGGATTGTTCGCAGCCCAGCTGCTGAACACGTCCTTCAAGGGGCGCGGCTTTTTACGCGGACTGTTTCTCTTTCCTTACGTATCGCCTGTGATTGCGGTGGCCTTCACTTGGGTGGTTCTCTTCGATCCATTCTCTGGCACATTGAATGCGCTTCTGACCAAGATGGGTGTCGTCGATGCCCCGATTAATTTCTTTGGTCAGCGGGCAATCGAATTCTCTGTCTTTGGGCTGCCGCTAGAGTTTCCGCTGGCGCTGACAACCGTCATTGCGTTTGAGGCCTGGCGGTATTTCCCGCTGTCTTTCATGTTTATTCTTGCACGCATGCAGTCGATCAACACCGATATGTATGAGGCGGCCGAGATGGACGGCGCCACGCCAATGCAGCAGTTCTGGTATATCTCGCTGCCGCAGCTCTTGGGCATTCTGTCTGTCCTGTTCCTGTTGCGCTTCATCTGGACCTTCAACAAGTTCGACGACATCTTCCTGCTCACAGGCGGGAATGCCGGAACCCGTACCCTGACGGTCGATGTCTATGAGCAGGGCTTTGCGCTATCGAACCTTGGTGCCGGTGCTGCGGTCGCTGTTGTTGTCTTTGTCGTTCTCGTGACATTCGCCACGCTGTTCCTGCATTTCTCGCCGAAAGAGGAGGGGCTGTGATGGCCTACACCGGTTCTCTCATCGCGCTTGTCTGCGGGGCCATCTGGGGCACTGTCGTCATGTTGGTCACTGGAGTGACCCTGACGCTTGTGACCGGCGAGGTTGCCGTGCCTCAAGTTGGCGCCGCCGCGCTCGCCGGCGCACTGCATGGCTTTGTTCTGGTCTGGCGCGGCAGTGCCCGACGCGATCTGAACGCCCATGTCGGAGCGGCATTGATTGCCTTTGTCGTGGTCACGGCCTTCAGTCTCGCAGCGCCTTTCGCCCTGCCTCTTGATGTCGTGCCGCTTTGGCAAGGGGTTGGGATATTCGTCTTCCTGGGCGCGCTTGGCTTTGCCAACGCCATTTGCCTCAAAGGCGTTCCACTCAAGGCCATGTCACGGTATGACCGTGAGGTCGTTTATATTCGCGTGCTCAAGGGACTTGGGTTCGTCGTCTTCACGATCCTCGTCGCCCTGCCGTTCTACGTCATGGTGATGACCTCTCTGAAGAGCCAGCAGCAGCTGCTCGCCAACCCGCTGGATCTCTCGATCGATCTCTCGCAGGGCGTGACCTCGCTGTTCAGGTCCTATGTGGAGCTCTTCACCAAGTACAATTTCGGCACCTACCTGATGGTCTCGGCAGTTGTGTCTGTCGCCACCGTCATCCTGACCTTGCTGTTCTCGGTTCCGGGCGCCTATGCAGTCTCGCGTCTTCGTTTTCCAGGCCGGGCCCTGCTGTCGCGCTCGGTGCTTCTGATTTACATGGTGCCGGCGATCGTGCTTGTAATCCCGCTCTATGCGGTGTTCTCGCAGCTGGGCCTGCGCAACAGTCTGACCGGACTGCTGATCGTCTATCCCGCCACCACCATCCCTGTGGCGCTCTATATGCTCCAGGGCTACTTCCGAGGCCTGCCCGCCGAGCTTGAAGAGGCGGGCCTGATGGATGGCCTAAGCCGCATCGGCGTGATCTTGAAAATCACCTTACCGCTCTCGTTGCCGGCCCTCGCGTCTGTATCCCTCTACGTTTTCATGATCGCCTGGAACGAGTTCCTGTTCGCGTTCATGTTCCTCGATGACCCCGACATCTTCACCTTGTCGCGCGGTGTCGTTGCGCTCAATTCCTCCGAAGTACCGCGCCAGCATCTGATGGCCGGCGCAGTGATCGCAACGGTGCCCGTGCTTGGCATCTTCCTCTGGTTCGAGCGTTTTCTCGTTCAAGGGCTGACGGCTGGCAGCGTCAAGGGCTGACAAGAACAACATACTTTTGGGAGACTATCTCATGGGTGCCGATCTCGACGCACTTGCACACACGATCCTCAAGGACAACGACCTTGGCGGTTACACCATTCCGACCAAGGGCCTTTACCCATACCAGTGGAACTGGGACTCGGTTTTCGTAGCAATTGGCTTCGCGACCTTCGACCTTAACCGCGCCTGGCAGGAAATAGAAAACCTGTTCGAGGGACAGTGGGATGACGGCATGGTGCCGCACATACTCTTCCGGAAAAACGATCCAAGCTACTTCCCGGGCCCAAGTGTCTGGGGCACCAAGTCAGAGCCCTTTCCGACATCCGGTCACTCCCAGCCGCCAGTTGCGGCAACTGCGGTGCGTGATCTCTTCGAGCAGTCGTCTGCCCCCGAAAACGCTGACCGTGCCAAGGCGCTCTTTCCGAAATTGATGGCTTGGCACCGCTGGTGGGCGACGTGCCGGGATCCAAAAGGACATGGTACCGTTGCCATCGTTCATCCTTGGGAATCTGGCCGGGACAACCTGCCGGACTGGGATGAACCTCTGTCGAACGTCGACACCACAGGCGTGCCGGAATACACGCGCAAGGACACTTCGCACGTTGATCCAGACATGCGTCCGCTCAAGAAAGACTATGATCGCTACATGGCGATCCTTGCGATCGGAAAGGCTTGCGGTTGGGACGCCGCCGAGGTGGTGGAGAAGACCCCGTTCCTGGTCGCCGATCCGGCGATCACCATGATCCTGTTGCGTGCGAACCGGGATCTTCTGGTTTTGGCCGATAAACTGGGCTTCCAGAACGACAAGGCGGAAATCGAGGGTTGGATTGCGAAGCAGGAACGCGGCATGGACAGTCTCTGGAATCCGGAGATCAAGGCCTATGTCACACGCAATCTGCGGACCGACGTCCTGGGAACAGGCGTATCAAGCGCGTCCTTCCTGGCGTCCTACGCCGGTCTCTCCGATCCAAAGGTGATTGAACCGCTGAATGCTCATTTCGACCGGATTGCGGGGAAAGTCGATTTCATGCTGCCGTCCTATGATCCGGACCATGCCGGCTTTGAGCACAAGCGCTATTGGCGCGGACCGATCTGGGCCGTGGTCAATTATCTTGCTGCACGCGGCATGACGGAAGCGGGCGAAGTGGCGCGTGCCGAGAAAATCCGGCAAGACACCGTCAGGCTGGTCGAGCGGAGCGGATTTGCCGAGTACTTCAGCCCTGTGGATGGGTCAGGCGCAGGGGGCAATTCGTTCTCCTGGACAGCTGCGGTGTGGCTTGCCTGGGCGACGCCAAGCCTTGCGGTGAACAAGGCGGCTTAAGCCGCCGTAGTGGGTGATCAGGGGAAGAACAATGGGTGCAATACGGCTCGACCGCGTAGAAAAATGGTTTGGTGACCTTCAAGTCATCAAGGGCATTGACCTTGAAATCCAAGACGGCGAGTTCGTGATCTTCGTCGGGCCGTCCGGCTGCGGAAAATCCACCTTGCTGCGTTTGATTTCGGGGCTTGAGGAGACCAGCCGGGGTGCCATCGAAATCGATGGCAAGGATGTCACTGCGGAGCCGCCCTCCGGCCGTGGCCTGTCCATGGTGTTCCAGTCCTATGCGCTCTATCCGCATATGACCGTGCGCGAAAACGTTGGCTTTGGCCTCAAGACAGCCGGCGAACCCAAGGCCGAGATTGAGCGGAAGGTATCGGCGGCAGCTGACGTGCTGAAGCTGGATGACTATCTGGACCGGCGCCCCAAGGCGCTGTCAGGTGGACAGCGTCAGCGGGTGGCCATCGGCAGGGCTATTGTTCGCGAACCGTCGGCCTTCCTGTTCGACGAACCATTGTCCAATCTGGACGCTGCTTTGCGTGTTGAAATGCGGTTCGAGATCGCGCGGCTTCACAAGGCGCTCGGCACGACGATGATCTATGTGACCCATGACCAGGTCGAGGCCATGACTTTGGCCGACAAGATTGTCGTGCTCCAGGGCGGTGTAATCGAGCAGGTTGGAAGCCCGCGAGAGCTTTACGAACGTCCTGACAATCTCTTCGTCGCGCAGTTCATCGGGTCTCCCAAGATGAATGTTCTGCCCTGTTCGGTCTCCGGAGAGAGGTTTGATCTCGATGGCCACGGCGGCGGGCACTACCCTCAGGCCGCCGCGAGTGCGGATCCGGTGAAACTCGGGATCCGCCCGGAGCACATCAAGGTCGTGCCCGAAGGCCAAGGCCACGCGCAGGGGACCGTAGAGGTGGCTGAGTATCTCGGCGCTGACACCTATCTTTACGTTTCGATCGACGGTCTTGATACCATCCTCGTACGCACCGATGGCGCCGATGAAATTGCCGAGGGCTCTCGCGTTGGCTTGAACTTCGATGAAGATCGGCTTCACTTCTTTGCGGCGGATGGCAAGACCATCCGCGCCTGAGCCGCCTAGACGATCAGTGCAAACAAGGCGTCGAGGCCGGGGAGCGAGAGCTTTCCGGCCTCTGCCGTTCCTGAAAAACCTGACCCGCGCAAGACTTCAAGAGCGCTGCCAGACCAGTCGAGGTCTATGGCTTCATCGGCGAGGTTGAAGGCGCACAGGATGGCCTCGTTGTCCTGGCGCCGAATGAAAACGAGGGTTTCTCCAGCGCTGTCCAGAAAACGGATGTCACCCTTTAGAAGAGGCATTTGCTCGCGTCGCCAGGAGAGGAAGGTTTTGACCTTCGACAGCACTGAGCCGTCATGGGCCTGCTGCGCGTCGACGGATCTCGAAAGATGCTCGGCCGGCAAGGGGAGCCACGGCGAGCCGGTGGTAAAGCCGCCGCCCGCATCCCCTGACCACGGCATGGGGGTTCGGCAGCCGTCGCGCCCCTTGAACTTCGGCCAGAACCTTATGCCGTAGGGATCCTGAAGTTTCTCGAACGGCACCTCGGCCTCCGTGAGACCCAACTCCTCGCCCTGATAGAGGCAGGGCGTGCCGCGCAAGCTTGTCACGAGAGCTGTGGCGAGAACTGAAAACCGGTCAAGCTCCGCACCTTCGCCCCACCTGGTGGCAACACGAACAACATCGTGGTTTGACAGGGCCCAGCTCGGCCAGCCGCTTCCGATACCCGCTTCCATATTCTCGACCGTCTCGCGGATGTAGGCCGCGGAGCGCTTGGGCGTGAGAAGATCAAAACTGTAGGCCATATGGATGCGCTTGCCGGCGACGGTGTAAGCTGCCGTTGTTCCGATCACATCACGGTCGGCGCCAATTTCTCCAACCGACGTTGCGCCTGGAAACTTATCCAGCAGAGCGCGCAGGCGCTCGAGAAAGGCCAGGTTTTCGGGCTGGGTCTTGTCATAAAGGTGGTGCTGAAAACCATAGGGATTGGTCGGATCAACACCGGTCAGGCTTGCACCTGCCGGCAAGGGCGGATTGTCACGTAGATTGGCGTCGTGAAAGTAAAAATTGACCGTGTCTAGCCGGAACCCGTCGACACCACGCTCCAGCCAAAAGCGGGCGGCAGACAGCACCGCGTCCTGAACATCCTGATTGTGGAAGTTGAGATCCGGTTGGCTCGCGAGGAAGTTGTGCAGGTAGTACTGGCAACGGACGCTGTCCCACTCCCAGGCTGGTCCGCCAAATATCGACAGCCAGTTGTTGGGCGGCGACCCTTCCGGCTTCGCGTCCGCCCAGACGTACCAGTCAGCCTTTTCATTGTCCCGAGAAGTCCGGCTCGCCCTGAACCAGGCGTGTTGGTCAGAGGTGTGGGAGATCACCAGATCGATCATCACCTTAAGCCCGAGATCGTGCGCCTTGGCGACCATGGTGTCGAAATCGGCCAGCGTCCCGAACATGGGATCGACATTTTCATAGTCCGACACGTCATAGCCAAAGTCGGCCATGGGGGAGGTGAAGAAGGGCGAGAGCCAAATCGCGTCGACGCCGAGGCTCGCGATGTAGTCAAGACGCTGCGTGACACCGGTCAGATCGCCGATGCCGTCGCCGTTGCTGTCTTGAAAGGATCGCGGATAGATCTGATAGATCACCGCGCCGCGCCACCAGTCCCCTGCAGGAGTGATCGAGCTTTTGGACCGGTCGTCATTTGAGCGGTTGGCGGTCATGCGGTCCTCCGGGAGATTGCTTCGTCCCAAAACGTGATTTTAGTGTCTGTTCGCGTTGGGAAATGAAAGTCCCCAAAGCGCTTTGAATCCCTAGCCCTTCAATCTGGCACGGTCAAATGCTTTCATGGCAATTCGGGATTGGGCAAAGCAAAAGGCCAGCCTTCGGAAAGGCTGGCCTGGAAAATCTGAAAAGGATCGAAAAAAGGTTTTGTCCGGAACGCGGTCATTTAGCTGCCCTTGCGTGACATCTTCATGAAGGAAACGTTAACAGGACCAATATCCGGGGTCTCCGGGCGCAGATATCAATTGGAAGTCACGTTCGAGGCGGAAATTTATTTCAGGATAAAATATTGAAATTATGAAGCAAAATGGAATACAATGACGTAATAGTCAATTTTAACTTGTGTTCGTCACGGGAAGCTGGGAATTTCTCATCAACGGTGCAGCAATTGCGACTGCACGCCGGGTTGATCCGGCAAGCCGAGACCGTTCGGTTCCGTGGTGCGAGGGAGGTTTTCATGACTGCAGCAATGGTCGGTTGGGCACATTTGCCTTTTGGAAAGCATGCCGACGAGACCGTCGAGACGCTTATCGTCAAAGCAGCAAGCCAGGCCATCCACGATGCGGGTATTTCCCCCGAGGACGTGGACGAGATTTTGCTGGGCCATTTCAACGCGGGATTCTCGGAGCAGGACTTCACCGCCGCTCTGGTGCTGCAGGCTGATCCTGCCTTGCGCTTCAAGCCTGCGACCCGTGTCGAAAATGCCTGTGCCACCGGATCTGCCGCAGTTCAGCAGGGCGTGCGGGCGATCGCTTCTGGCGATGCGCGTATTGTGCTGGTCGTTGGTGTTGAGCAAATGACCACAACGCCGGGGCCGCAGATCGGCAAAAACCTGCTGCGCGCCTCCTATTTGGAAGAGGATGGCGACATACCTGCCGGCTTCGCCGGCGTGTTCGGTCAGATCGCCGACGCCTATTTCCAGAAGTATGGCGACCAATCTGACGCTCTTGCGCGGATCGCGGCGAAAAATCACAAGAACGGCACCGGAAATCCCTATGCGCAGATGCGCAAGGATCTGGGCTATGAGTTCTGCCGCGCGGAAAGTGAAAAGAACCCCTTCGTCGCTGGGCCTCTCAAGCGCACGGATTGCTCGCTGGTCTCAGATGGCGCGGCGGCAATCGTTCTGACCGATACGGCAACGGCGCTTGGCATGAAAAAGGCGGTGGCCTTCCGGTCGACCGCGCATGTTCAGGATTTTCTGCCCATGTCCAAGCGCGACATTCTTCAATTCGAAGGGTGCTCGAAAGCCTGGGGTCAGGCCCTCGGCGATGCGGGGCTGACGCTCGAAGACCTTTCCTTTGTCGAAACCCATGACTGTTTCACGATTGCCGAACTGATCGAATATGAAGCCATGGGGCTGACCAAGGAGGGGGAGGGCTCACGTGCGATCCTCGAAGGCTGGACCGAAATGGACGGCAAACTTCCGGTGAATCCTTCCGGGGGCCTTAAGGCAAAAGGACATCCCATTGGCGCGACCGGCGTTTCGATGCATGTCCTGACTGCCATGCAGCTTCTCGGAGAGGCTGGCGACATTCAAGTCAAAGACGCTGAGCTCGGCGGCATCTTCAACATGGGCGGGGCGGCTGTCGCCAACTATGTCTCTGTTCTGCAGGCGATAAAGTAGGGAAACGCTAGTCCCTTGATGCATTGGCCGACGGAGACACTCCGTCGGCTTTTTTGTTTTTCGCCTGAAAATTGTATTCCTGAAGAATTCGCCTCAATAAAACATTGAAATAAATGACAATGATAATTTGAAGGTGAAGGTCTCATCTACGTAATAACGCTATTATACTAAATAAATCATCGGTTTACTCCAAAATTTACGAAGAGTGAGCAATTGCAGCATAAATGTGCTTTTGCCCGCGCATCACGTTTCAAGCCTTGTTTGTGACCGAGATGCCTCGAGCTCGTTCTGTATCGGTTTGGTTTTATCGAGGAAGTACAATGAATTTTCACAGTCTTCGGTCCAAGGTGACGGCCGCGATTGCGTTCCTGTTCGTCACGATTTCGCTTCTCAATTTCGGCTCGCTGTTCTTCTTGAGGGAGCTGGAGCACAATGCTGAGATGATGGAGCATGATGCTCTTCGGTTTTCTGGTGAGGTTCTTGACCTGACCGTCGCGCTGAAGGAAGTGCGCTTCGATATCGTCCAGGTCCAGCAATGGCTGACCGATATTTCCGCCACGCGCGGTCAGGATGGTCTCAACGATGGCTTTGACGTGGCGGCTGAATTCGCAGCCAAATTCAACACAGACATCGATGCGGCATACTCGCTGGCGAACGGGGCTGGATATGCAAAGCTAACAGCGCAAATCCAGAAGGTCCGTCAGCTGTTCCCGGCCTATCATGAAGTCGGCAAGACCATGGCAGACGCCTACATCGCAGGTGGTCCCGAGAGCGGCAACAAGCTGATGGCCGAATTCGACGGTGCCGCTGAGGCCCTGAACGATGCTGTCGGTGTGGCGTTTGAAATTCACTTCGAGCGTCTGACCGAAGAGCGTGAGAATCTAAAGCACGAAGCTGGGGCCTATGAGGCTGCCGCACACAACACCGACATCATGATCTACTCTGCGACCGGCTTTATCGCGTTGGCGCTTTTGCTTGGCGGATTGGCCATCTTGCGATTCCTCATCAAGCCCATGACCGCCCTTTCGGATGCTGTGACCAATATCACCAATGGTGACTACAGCGTGGTCCTGAAGGAGGCTGATCGCTCAGACGAAATTGGTGAAATCGGCAAGGCGGTTCACATCCTGCGCGACACAGCTGTTGAACGTGAGCGCATTGCAGCTCACCAGGCGGACGAAGATGAGCAACGTCGTATCCGCATCGAACGCCGCGAGCGGCTTGTTCAGGAGTTCCGTTCGTCCGTGTCCGGCCTGATGTCCAACGTCAATGCGACCATGACACAGCTCGACTCGACCGCGTCCTCATTGATGGCTGTTGCAGAAAACACTGCAAGCGAAGCGGAGGGGGCGTCGAGCGCCACCAGCGACGCCATGTCCAACGTCGAGACGGTTGCTGCGGCTTCCGAAGAGTTGTCAGCGTCCATTGATGAGATCAACCGCCGCGTTAACTCGACCCTAGGCGTCGTCACGACGGCAGCAGAAACCACCGACGACACGACCAAGAAGGTGGAGACGCTGGCAACGGCAGCCCAGGAAATTGGCGAAGTGGTCCAGTTGATTTCGAACATCGCAGACCAGACGAACCTCCTCGCCCTCAACGCGACCATCGAGGCGGCCCGTGCAGGTGAATCCGGTAAGGGGTTTGCCGTCGTTGCTAACGAGGTGAAAGCGTTGGCCAATCAGACGGCCAAGGCGACCGAGAGCATTACGCAGCAGATCGCGTCGATCCAGACGGCAACCACTGATGCGTCGCACTCGATCAATAAGATCGCCGAGATCATGCACGATGTGTCAGGTGAAACCGAGGCGATTGCAGCGGCTGTCACCGAACAGAGCGCAGCCACCAGTGAAATCGCTCGCGGAGTGAACTCTGCCGCCGATGGCACTCAGGCGGCAACCCGGAACGTGGAAGTCGTGGCGGAAAATGCGCGCAAGTCGACGGCCTCGGCGAATGAGGTGGATCAGGCGGTTCGGACAGTTGCACGAAACACGGATGACCTGAGAAGCAAGATCGAAGAATTCATTGAGGAATTCGCCGCTTAAGGCATGCCCAGGACAAAGATGCAAAACCGGCGGTCTCAGGATCGCCGGTTTTTCGTTGTGTACGCGGAAGTCAGTCGGCAGCGGATGCAGCTGCATGGTGCCAGTCCGGATCCGTCAATTCCGTTGGAGCCCCCGGCGCCCCCACGCCTTCGCCGATATAGGTGTCTACCACGCCATAGACATAAACCCCGCCAGCGCTGCGCGGAACGATTGCGGCTCGCTCGACCTTTTCATAGTCACCTGCCACGCAGCGAGAATAGCTGGTAGGGAAGGTTTTGCCAGCTTCGGTGATTGTCTCTGAGCCCGAACTGAAACTGCCTTCGCAGGACTTGGCAGCATCGGAGATGATGGTTGCCACAAGGTCCTGCGTCGACGTGTAACCTCCAGCCTCGAAAATGTGAGCGATGACAGAACGTGCCTCATTGGAAGCAACGGCATGTAGGCCTTTGAGATCCGTGTCGCGCTTGTCGTCCGGAGTTAGTTTGAGAGCGGAAAGTCCCGCACTCCCCATCAGATTGAAAAGCGCCTGTGTTGCCTCGACGGCGAGCTGAGGATTGTTGGCCGCAGCCGCTGGCGCCGTTGGCTGTGATGCGCCAAGTCCAGCACCGGGCGTAGCGCCAAACCGGGCTGAGTTTACTTCCACGCATTTGGCCATGCGTGCCATCAGCCGAGAGGTCCCGGTTAGGCGGAAATCATAATTGTAGGCCCCGTCATAGACATAAAGGGTACGCCCCCGTCGAAAACGGGTGATGATATAGCCGCCTTCCGGCATCTGCATGCGGAATAGATCCTTTGCGGTAGCCGTGGCCGTTCCTTGCTGCCAGGCACCTCGGTCGATCCGATATTGGAGGGTGACTTCCTTGCCGATCTCGCTGTTCCAGTGCGGCGCGGAAAAGCCGATGGCCCACCTGTAACCTGAATCGACCTGAACCAGGAGTGTCATGCCGTTTCGGTAGGTGGCGGCCGCGACACAGGTGTCGAAGGTTCCAGTGGAGTCATCCGTATAAGCATTGCCGTTCCAGCCGCCGACCCGAAAACTTTCGATGGTCCCGGCATGGCTCGGGGTGGCTCCCGCACCAAGGAAATAAACCGCTATTCCCATGACCAGCAGGATGGTTGCTACTGCATTCTTGATAAGCTTCATATTGCCCCCCGGCAGCACAGCAGTTGTCATTTTCAAACACGCTTGGCGAACTTTAGTTGGCCTGTTTACTCAGCGCAATAAACCGGAAATACGGATGTAATCATCAGGCGCATGTTGGCGGTATCCCGGTCTCTTTGCTGAGAGTCCCCGGAATGCGAAATCCTTTTCTCCCTGCACCGAAGCATTTGAAATGCGGTGCCCGAAGTTCTGGCGATCGAACGACTAGATTTAGGTTCATGGATGCGATTGTCCGGGAGAACCGCCAATGCCAAGGCAGCGAGTAGATAAGTCTGAGCGACGTCTCGACGTGTTTCCGACCTTTTTCAAGGTGGCGGGAAAGCGCGTTTGCGTGGTCGGTCATGGCGATGAGGCTGCTGCGAAGGTGCGTCTTCTGGGGGAGACCAATGCCTCGGTTGAGGTCATATCCAAAGAAATAGAACCTGCGCTCGCCGAGGCCATTGTCGCGGTCGGTGGCAAGCATGTGGCCGAGGAATTCCGTCCGGCCCTGCTGAATGGTGCCGCACTTGTGTTCAGCGCCAGGGAAGACGAAGCGCTCGACGGCGCTGTTGTGCAGGCGGCGCGCATTTTCGGCGTGCCGGTCAACGCTGTCGACAAGCCGCATCTCTGTGACTTTTACACCGGAGCGCTCGTCAATCGTGCGCCCATAGCGGTTGCGATTACCTCGACCGGTGTGGGGCCTGTTCTCGCCCGCCATATCCGCGCCCGCATTGAGGCCATGCTGCCGCGCAGCACGGGTGATCTTGTCCGCCTAGCGGAGAGCTTTCGCGACGTCGCCGTCAAGATGATCCCGGATGGCGCGTCGCGTCGGCGGTTTTGGGCAAGGTTTTTTTATGGAAGCGTCGCGACCAGCGTCCATGCCGGCAACCTGGATAAGGCCCGTCAGGAGGCGCAGCGCCTTTTGAATGGCCCGACTGGCGAGCCCGGGTTCGTCTGGCTGGTGGGCGCTGGACCTGGTGCTGAAGATCTTCTGACCCTCAGGGCACAGCGGCTGCTTCAGGAAGCCGATGTTATTGTTCATGACGCGCTCGTACCTTCGCCAGTTGTCGCCATGGGGCGCCGGGATGCAGAGCGTATTTCGGTCGGCAAGCGCAAGGGCGCACATTCGGTCGCTCAAAAGGATATCTGCCAGCTTTTGGTCGACCTTGGCCGTGAAGGTCGGAAAGTCGTTCGCCTGAAGGCAGGCGATCCGATGATTTTCGGCCGGGCAGCGGAAGAGATGGACGCCCTTCGTGAGGCAGGCCTTGGTTTTGAAGTCGTCCCGGGTGTAACGGCCGCATTCGCTGCTGCAGCTTCGGCTCAATTGCCTCTGACTCTGCGCGGCGTTGCGTCGACCCTAGTTTTCGCGACCGGCCACAATGCCAAGTCCGAAACCTTGCCTGAGTGGGCAGGTCTCGCGCTGAAGGGATCCACAGTTGCTGTTTACATGGGGCGCACGGTCGCCGCGGCCGTCGCCGACAAGCTGATTGCCGCCGGCATGGGACGCGAAACGCCTGTGGCGATCATAGAAAACGCAGCCCATCCAGAAGAGCGCCAGTTCGCCGGCACGCTCTCTGATCTCTGCGTGCTTGAGGGCCGGGGCGACATCGACGGGCCCGTGCTGATTGTCATTGGCGAGGCGGTTGGACATGCCGCTCTCGAAAAAGCTGAACCGATTGCGGCCATGCCGCTGAAACAAGAATTTGCTGCCTAAGGAGAGAGGCAATGAAAGTCGTTACCGCAAATCGTTTGCTTGACGGAGAAGTTGTCTGGCAGGGCGCAGATGGTGCCTGGGTCGAGCTTCTTTCGCTGGCCCATGTTCTGGAAGGCAAAGACGAGGTGGCAAAAGCGCTGGAGCTGGCCGCGCAGTCCATCGCGGACCGCGAAGTCGTCGAGGCCTACGCAATGGATGTCACTCAGGACGAAGGACGGATCGTCCCCGTTCGTCTGCGCGAGATGATCCGGGCAGCCGGTCCGACCACACACCCTGAACTTGGCAAACAGGCGCGCGTTTCTGCCGTCTGATCGCCGAACGACTGACTGAGGAGGGGCTGCGCCTGAAAGACTGGCTGCGCCCTGATGGAGAGAGACATGTACCGCTACGATGAATTTGACCATGGGTTCGTCACCCAGCGCACGGAACAGTTCAAGGATCAGGTTCGCCGCCGTCTGGCCGGTGAATTGACTGAAGAAGAGTTCAAACCACTCCGGCTGATGAATGGCCTTTATCTGCAGCTCCACGCTTATATGCTGAGGGTGGCAATCCCCTATGGCACGTTGAACGGTCGGCAGATGCGCAAACTGGCGCACATCGCGCGCACCTACGATCGTGGCTATGGGCACTTCACCACCCGGCAGAACATTCAGTTCAACTGGCCGAAGCTGGAAGACACTCCTGCCATTCTCGAAGAGCTGGCGGAAGTCGAGATGCACGCCATCCAGACCTCAGGCAACTGCATCCGCAATGTGACCGCGGATCATTTCGCAGGAGCTGCTGCAGACGAGATCGCCGATCCGCGGCCCTATGCAGAAATTTTGCGCCAGTGGTCGTCTCTTCACCCGGAATTTTCGTTCCTGCCGCGCAAGTTCAAGATCGCTATCACCGGGGCACCGCATGACCGCGCGGCTGTTCAGGTGCATGACATCGGCCTTCAGCTGGCGCGTGGGGAAGACGGCAACATCGGTTTCGTCGTGTTCGTCGG
This sequence comes from Roseibium polysiphoniae, assembly GCF_014842925.1. Lineage (GTDB taxonomy): Bacteria > Pseudomonadota > Alphaproteobacteria > Rhizobiales > Stappiaceae > Roseibium > Roseibium polysiphoniae. The sequence goes on along the minus strand of NZ_JACYXJ010000006.1, from coordinate 440,661 downwards.
AGGCGGCCTGGGGCGTACGCCGATGATCGGCCGCAAGGTGCGCGATTTCCTGCCGGAGGAGGATCTCCTCGCCTATTCCGAAGCGATCTTGCGCGTCTACAATCGGTACGGCCGGCGCGATAACAAATATAAGGCACGCATCAAGATTCTGGTTCATGAAACCGGACTGGAAGAGCTGAAGGCTGACATCGAAGCCGAGTTTGAAAAGATCCGCTATGGCGTCTTGCGCTTGCCCGACGAGGAAGTCCGGCGCATTGAGGCCTATTTCGCACCGCCTCCTTTGGAAGTGTTGGCCGTCGATGACGCGGCTGTAGAGGCCCGCAAGGCAAGCGATCCCGCATTTGCCCAGTTCGTGGCGCATAATTTGAACGCGCACCGCGTACCAGGCCACACCAGCGTGACAATCTCCATGAAGCCAATTGGTGGCATTCCTGGCGATGCTTCTGATGCACAGATGGACGTCATGGCGGATCTGGCCGAGCGCTATGCTCACGATGAGATCCGCATCAGCCATGAGCAGAATGTCATCCTGCCGCACGTGAAGATCGCCGATCTGCCAGCGTTGTTCGATGACTTGGTCGTAAATGGCATGGCAGAGGGCAATTCCGGCCTGATCACTGACATCATTGCGTGTCCTGGCATGGACTACTGTGCGCTCGCGACAGCGCGCTCCATCCCCGTTGCGCAACGGATTTCCGAACGCTTCGGCGGTCCGGACAGGCAGGCCGAGATCGGCGAGCTGAAGATCAAGATCTCAGGCTGTATCAATGCCTGCGGCCATCATCACGTTGGTCACATCGGTATTCTCGGCCTGGAGAAGAAGGGCGAGGAATTCTATCAGATCACACTCGGTGGTTCCGCCAACGAGAACTCGTCCATCGGAGAGATCGTCGGAAGGGGTTTCTCGTCTGAAGAGGTCGTCGATGCGATTGAGAAACTCGTCGACACCTATCTTGGTCTGCGGACGGCCAAGGAAGAAACCTTCCTGGAGGCATATCGCCGGATCGGGGAGGCGCCTTTCAAGGAGGCCCTCTATGGCACTGCATGAGACATTTAGCATAGGCGTTGATCCCGAACTGGGTCTTCAGGCCGAAGTGGCAGCCTTGAACGGGCAGTTTGCAGACTCCAACGCACAGGAGATGCTGCGAGCGGCTATCAGGCACCAGTTCATTGGTGACATCGCCATGGTCTCCAGCTTCGGCGCTGACTCCGCGGTGCTGCTGCACATGGTTGCCGAGGTTGATCCCTCGACGCCTGTGATCATGGTTGATACCGGCAAGCTGTTTCCCGACACGCGGCGCTATCGTGACGAGCTCGTGGAAAGTCTGGGTCTGACAAATGTAATCTCCCAGACGCCGGAAACGAGCGACCTGAGTGAAGTCGATCCAGGCGGAATGCTCTGGATGAGCGACACGGATGCCTGTTGCCACGTCCGAAAGGTGCTGCCGCTGGCGCAGGCGTTGAAAGGCTATGGCGCCTGGATCTCGGGCCGAAAGCGGTTTCAGAGTTCTACCCGCGCGAGCCTGCCATTTTTTGAGGTGGAAGATGGCCGTGTGAAGATCAACCCGCTGGCTGAGTGGGACGCTGCCGATATTCTGGCCTATGCTAGGGCGCATGACCTGCCACCGCATCCACTCGTGGCCAAGGGCTATCCGTCCATCGGATGCCTGCCGTGTACGAGCAAAGTGAAGCCGGGCGAGGACGCACGTGCCGGGCGCTGGCGTGGACAGGAAAAGATCGAGTGTGGCATTCACCTGCCGAGCCACGGAAGAGAACTTGACGGCAGCGGAATTTGAGGTTGGTTCCGGTGAACTTTATGTCACCGGAATGCAGGGGATGACGCGAACCCCGGACCAAAGTGATCCGGGAATTGAAGGACGCGAAACGGACATGACGAAGATCTTTTCCAACGGCCAGTTTTTTGATGAGGACTGGCGTACGCTCGAGGCCGAGGATGTTAAGCCGAATGAAGGCAACCTCCTGGTGCCTTTTGAGCGCTTTCTATCGGACGCAGAGACGTTTGCGAGCGCAGGTGGTCGGATCGCTGTTCTGGTTGGAGCTGGTGACGAGGTCGAGAAGCTGAAAGACCATCTCGGTAGTCTTGCGCATATTGCCGTCGAGTTTCCCAAGTTCACCGATGGCCGCGGATTTTCGGCGGCACGTATTCTGCGCGAGCAAATGGGCTACACCGGTGATATCCGCGCGATCGGCGACTACATCCTGGATCAGGTGCCATTGATGCGGCGCTGCGGCGTTTCGAGCTTCCAGATCACCAAGCCGGAAGTCCTGAAGGCACTGGCTGACGGAGAATGGCCGGAGGTTACCAAATATCTGCAGCCGGTCGGGACCGTCGAGGAAGTGCCCGCCGGCACCCGGCCCTGGGCGCGCCAGTCATTGCGTGAAGTATCCCAGGCCGCTGAGTGACATAATTTGCCGAAAAGAAGATATTGGAGAGCCGAGGGGATGCCCCTCGGCTTTTTGTATTTATGGCGCCAAGGCTTTCGTGAGCGCCCGGCCGATTTCCGCGATGGCGGCATTGCGACTGCTCATTTCGACATGGGCCTCATCAAGGTATACCGCGACAAAGACGGCACGATCCGGTCGAGGCCAGATAACGGCGATATCTCCTCGCGACTTTTTGGCATCCGCACCGGTCTTGTCGCCAATTTTCCAGCGTTGGGGTAGTCCAGCACGTAACAGCGTATCTCCGACCTTGTTCGCGACCAGCCAGTCCGTGAGCTGCTTGCGGGAGTTGGCGGAGAGCGGGCCACCAAGCAGCAGTGTTTTCAGCGTCGTTGCGGCAGCAAGTGGCGTCGTTGTGTCGCGAAGCTCACCGGCGGGGACGTTGTTTAGCTCGGGCTCCCATCGATCCAGGCGGGTTTCCGTATCGCCAAGTTTCCTCAAGAAGGCGCTCAGGCCGGCGGGCCCACCGATCTCTTTCAGGATGTAATTGGCGGCGGTGTTGTCGCTGATCGTGACGGCTGCATTGCAGAGACCCAGGTAGGTCATCGTTTTGCCGATCTGCTTTTTGGTCACGGGTGAATAGGGTGCAATGTCAGCGCGTTTGATTTGGACGCTTTTGTTTGGATCCGTTGTGCCATCGTCGACTTGAGCGAGAAGAGCTGCGCAAGCAAAAGCTTTGAACGTGCTGTTAAGCGGGAAACGAACATCGCCTTTGTAGCTCCAGGCGGTTCCGGTTTCGTCATCCAGAACGGCGATACCAATCCGGGCGTCGTGACGCTTCTCGATTTCGATAGCCTGTTGAATGATCGGTTGCGGATCAAACCCGGCCGCATCTGAGGAAACTGGGAGAAGAGTCGATGTTGCGATCGACAAGGTTGCGGCTAGGGGCAGAGCAAACTGCGTAAAAGTCATCTGTTTCAGGGGGCGCATGTCACGTTCCATTGAGCTGATAATGCGTTGAAGACGTGGACCTTGTCCTCGAAGAACGGTCCGTATCCTCCGAGGCAGGCGGACGATGCCGTGAAACGACCCCATGGACAAGAGATAGTTTTTGGGGTTAGCCATGAAAAAAACTTGGTCAAAAAGGTGTGCCTCATGGAGATCTCACGGCTTCCTCTCAATGCCCTCAGGGCCTTCGAGGCGTCAGCGCGACTTGGCAGTTTCACTAAGGCCGGGCTGGAGCTGCGCGTTTCGCAAACAGCGGTCAGTCATCAGGTCAAAGCGCTGGAAGCGCTGCTTGGCATCTCCCTGTTTGAGCGTCTTCCTCGCGGTGTGGCTCTCACCGATGAGGGGCAAACCTTGTTGCCGGTCCTCAGCGATGCCTTCCGCCGGTTGAGCGCCACCTTAAGCCGATTTGAAGATGGCAACTTCAAGGAGGTGCTGACTGTCGGAACCGTCTCGACATTCGCAAACGGCTGGCTGATCCGACGTCTGGACGACTTTGCTGAGCGACATCCCGGAGTGGATTTGCGGCTGAAGACCAATAACAACAGGGCCGATCTGATGGAAGATGGTCTGGACTACTTCATCCGTTTCGGCGATGGCGCGTGGCACGGAACCAATGCCGTACATCTTATGGCGGCGCCGTTCTCGCCGGTTTGCGCGCCGCAGATCGCGGATCGTCTGGCGCGACCGGCAGACCTTCTCAATGAAACGCTGCTGAGATCCTACAGGGTCAACGAGTGGAACCAATGGTTCCTGGCGGCCGGCGTGCCTCTGCCCCCTGTTCGCGGATGGATGTTCGACTCGTCAATCGCCATGGCCGGTGCCGCTGCTCAAGGTGCCGGAGTCGGGCTTGTCCCGGTATCCATGTTTGAAAGTGAGCTGGAGTCCGGGCAGATCGCGCGGCCATTTCCGCAAGACGTGACTTTGGGGAGCTATTGGCTCACCTGGCTGAAATCGCGACAAGAAACGCCACTCATGCATGTGTTTCGAAACTGGCTGCAGCGAAATCTCGAAGAAAATGGCGAGACGTCTGATTGAAGCAGAAAGAGCGGGACTGGCCCGCTCTTTCGTTGGGTTCAGATGCTTTAGAGCGTCCCGATGCGCTTCAGCTCTGTATAGGTTTCATCCAGGGTCTTGCGGGCAATGGTCACCAACTGATCAGCTTCTTCATGAGAAAGCACAAGTGGAGGCGAGATGATCATGCTGTCGCCGACAGCGCGCATGACCATGCCGTTCTGGAAGGAAATGTCGCGGCAAAGCGTGCCGACAGATCCCTTGTCCGCGAAGGCTTTTTGGCGATTACCTTTTTCAGGAACGAGTTCCATCGCACCCATCAGTCCAGTCATGCGGGCTTCGCCAACCAGCGGATGATCCCCCAGCGCCGTCCAGCTCTTTTGCAGGTACGGCCCGATGTCATCGCGGACGCGTTCAACGAGTTTCTCTCGTTGGATGATTTCCAGGTTGGCAAGGGCTGCGGCAGCGCAGGCGGGGTGCCCGGAGTAGGTGTAGCCGTGATAGAATTCTCCGCCCTTGTTGATCAGACCTTCGGCAACCCGGTCCGAGACCATGACGCCGCCCATCGGCAGATAACCTGAGGTGAGCCCTTTGGCGATCGGCATGAGATCGGGCTCAAGGCCATAGTAGTCTGAGCCGAACCAGGTGCCGAGGCGACCAAAGCCACAGATCACTTCATCGGCGACGAACAGAATGTTGCGCTCCGAGAGAATGCGCTTTACTTCCGGCCAGTAGGTTTCCGGCGGGATGATGACGCCGCCAGCTCCCTGGATTGGCTCTGCGATGAAGGCTGCGACCTTGTCTTCGCCTATTTCATCGATGGCTTTTTCGAGTGTGCGTGCCACATGGATCCCGAAGTCTTCCGGGCTCATGTCTCCACCTTCGCCATACCAATAGGGCTGGTCAATGTGGCGCACGCCGGGGACCGGAAGGTCACCTTGTTCGTGCATGCCCTTCATGCCGCCTAGGCTGGTTCCAGCAAGCGTCGAGCCGTGATAGCCGTTCCAACGACCGATGATGACCTTCTTGTCCGGTTGTCCCATCTGGTCCCAATAGTGGCGGACCATCCGGAAGACGGTGTCATTGGCTTCAGAGCCTGAGGAACAGTAAAACACCCGGTTCATATGTGCGGGTGCGAGTTCTGCCAGTTTCTCCGAAAGGGCAATCACAGGCGGGTGCGAGGTTTTGAAAAACGTATTGTAGTAGCTGAGTTCGCTCATCTGCTTGTGCACGGCATCAGCTATTTCTTGCCGGCCATGACCGACTTGCACACACCAAAGCCCCGCCATGCCGTCCAGGATCCGGTTGCCGTTGGAATCGGTCAGCCAGACGCCGTCTGCGTGAGTGATGATCCGCGTGCCTTCCTCATTCAATGCCTTTGTGTCGGTGAAAGGATGAATGTGGTGGGCAGCGTCCACAGCCTGAAGGGCTGCGGTCGGATAGATGTTGGATACGGCCGACATTGGGGTACTCCGGTAGGCGACAGACTGGCGCGAAGGCGCGCTTTAAACGTTGAGCAGCAGATATTCCCGTTCCCAAGGGCTAATCACGGACATGAAGGTCTCGAACTCTTCCTGCTTGATCGCGCGGTAGGTCGCGACAAAGGTTTCGCCGAAGATCTCGATGATTTCTTCGCTGTTTTCAAACAGGTTGACGGCTTCCGTCAGGCCCCGCGGCAGGGACTTTAGAAGATCGCTGCAATCCACAGATTGGGGGGCATCCGGCTTGAGGCCCTTCATCATGCCAAGGTATCCGCAGGCGAGAGACGCGGCGATTGCCAGGTAGGGATTGGCATCCGAACCAGGCACGCGGTTCTCCAGCCGTCGGGCCTGAGGCGATGAATACGGTACGCGTAAGCCGACAGTGCGATTGTCATAGCCCCAATAGACATTCACCGGCGACGTCGAGTTCCGGGCAAAGCGCCTGTAGGAGTTCACGAAAGGAGCCATGACGCAGGTGACGTAAGGCAGGTAGGCTTGATGACCGGCGATGAAGGACAGGAACTCCGGCGTCTCCTCGCCGTCTGGCCCGGAAAAAATGTTCTGCCCAGTTTCGCTATCGACCACGGATTGGTGAATATGCATGGCGGAACCAGGCTGGTTTGACATGGGTTTGGACATGAATGTGGCATACATGTCGTGGCGCAGCGCGGCTTCCCGGATGGTCCGCTTGAACAGGAAAACCTGATCGGCAAGCTCCAGAGGCGCACCGTGACGCAGGTTGATCTCCATCTGCGCGGCACCCTCTTCGTGAATGAGGGTGTCGATCTCCAGTCCTTGCTGTTCAGACAGGTCGTAGATGTCATCGATCAGGTCATCGAACTCGTTCAGCGCGGAAATGGAGTAGGATTGACGACCAACTTCGGGGCGACCCGAGCGGCCTGTCGGCGGCTCCAACGGATCATCAGGATCTGTGTTAGGGCGCACGAGATAGAATTCGATTTCCGGCGCAACGACCGGCTCCCAGCCCTTGTCCTGATAGAGCTTCAAGATGCGCTTGAGAACGTTACGCGGGGCGGTCTCGACCGGGGTGCCATCGCGTGTCTGCGCGTCATGAATAAGCTGTGCCGTCGGGTCGGATTCCCAGGGAACAGCGGTCAACGTGCCATAGTCAGCCTTGAAATAGAGATCGCCATCCGTCGCGTTGTGCTGGAAGCGCTCATCATCTTCAGGGTAGCTGCCGGAGATGGTCTGGGCAAAGATCGAAGCCGGCATGGTCATGACCGGACCGGAGAAGAATTTCTCGGTGGGCATCATCTTGCCGCGTGCGACGCCGGCGAGGTCGGGCACGATGCACTCGATATCCTGGATGTTGCGTTCCCGAAGCCAGGCACGGGCCGCTTCCATGTCTTTCACGCCACGCAAACTGATGCTTTCTTTGTTTTCGGCGTCAGGTATCTCGTTGCTCACTTTAGGCTCCAGTGTTGGCGCGTGGGACTATCTCAGGTTGGATCACAGACTAGTCCAAACTCCCCACCCATGCCGTCTCAAACTCGTGACTCTCAGACAGGGTGATGCAGGGCATCTACACGCCGACTAATTTTGTGATCACAAAATAGCCAAGTCAATGGTGTTCGGGCAAGAGAAAAAGACAGCTCGGTCAGATTTCGGGGAGGCTTTCGCGGCCAAGTATGCCCATGCCGTCTCGGATGTCGGCCGCGATGGCGGCATTCAGTGCGGTTGGATCGTCGTTGCGAATGGCCCTGATGGCTTCCTTGTGCCAGTCGACGAGGTTGGCCGTTCCGACGCGTCCGTAAACAGTGCGCATGAAGGGAGCAAACTGAAGCCATAGGCTCTCAACCAGCGGCATGAGGATTTCGGAATTGGATGAGGCGTAGATCTTGAAATGAAATGCATGGTTCAGTCGCAAGTAAGATTCTGCGTTGCCGCAACTGATGCTTTCATCGATCTCCAGATCAATGTCCTCGAGCACTTTTGCGTCTGCATGGTCCAGTTGGGGAAGCGCCATTTCGGCCAGTTCGGGCTCGAGTAGAAGGCGCGCTTTCAAGATCTCATCGAACCTTGAAGGGCTCATTTCCGGCACTTGAACCCGGCCATTTGGTTTGACGTTAAGTGCGTTTTCTGCGGCCAGTCTCTGGATGACCTCGCGAACCGGCATCGGACTCACACCAAGTTCCTGCGCAAGGCCCCGAAGGGTGACGGCTTTTCCCGGAATGAAGCGGCCCGTCAGAAGCGCTGAACGAACAGCAGTGTCGACTTGGGCGCGGGCGGTGCCTCTATTTGTCGGAGTTGATCCGTCTTCTCCGTCCGGGCGAGGCGCCTGTGCATTGCCGGTTGAGGTCTTGTTCAACTTTGGAGATCTCCCCGGGCATTCCGAGATTGGCGAATTTGTCGGCGACGCTGCCTGTTTCTCGATCTTGACACGCTATTGGGAACGTGATCACATTTTGACGGCGGGCGCAATGCATTGGCCGTCATTTTCATGTGCCGTCGTCAGTCCTGCTGTCTGGCCGTGAGACAAGAGTAAGGAACCGAGTGCCTAAATGGTGGATCTGCCACATCAGACGTTGGAACATCCTGCAGAACCTGGATGGAAAAAGGACGTCGAAGCGTTCCTCACCGAACATCCGGACTTAGATACAGTTGAAGTGGTTCTACCCGACACGAATGGCGTTTTGCGAGGCAAGTGGCTGCCGGGCGGCGCGGTCGAAACGGTCTTCGCAGGTGGCGTGGCGCTACCCTATTCGCTCTTCGGCCTGGATGTTTGGGGGCGCGAGGTCGAAAGCACCGGCATGCACATTGAGACCGGGGATAAGGATGGCGTCTGCTGGCCGATCCCGGAAACCTTGAAGCTGGTGCCGTGGGCTGAGCGCAAGACAGCACAGGTTCTCCTCTCGATGTATGACCGTGACGGCGTGCCGTGCCTTGAAGACCCGCGGCATGTTCTCAAGCGCATGGTTGACAAGCTGGCCGCATATGGCGTCACCGCGACCTGCGCCTTCGAGTTGGAATTTTACCTGCTCGAAGAAAGCGACGGGGACTGGACCGAGCAGCCCAAGCCGCTTTTCACCACCCATCGTGGACCGGCACGTCAGAACATGTATGCTCTTTCGGACCTCGAAGCCCTGCTGCCTGTTGTTGACGACTTGCGCCGCGCGGCTGAGATGCAGGGGATTCCGGCTGACGCCGCGGTCTCGGAAGCAGCGCCTGGACAATTCGAACTCAACCTTCATCACCGCAAGGATCCACTGCTGGCAGCTGATGATGCGGTGTTGCTTCGGCGCCTGGTTCAGGGCGTGGCGCGAAAGCACAATCTGAAGGCGTCTTTTATGGCCAAGCCCTTCGTGGAATGGCCAGGCAATGGCATGCACGTGCATGTGTCGATGGAAGATGAGAATGGCAATATTTTCGCATGCCCCGACGAGGGCGCCAAACGCCTTGGTCACGCGATAAGTGGCTTGCTGGATACAATGCCGGAGGCGCTGCTGCTTTTCACGTCGACCTTTAATGGCTTCCGGCGCATGCAGCCTGGGTCGTATGCCCCGACCTCTATCTGTTGGGGGTTCGACAATCGCTCTGTCGCTCTTCGGGTTCCCGCCAGCTCGCCTCAGGCGGCGCGTATCGAACATCGCATCGCGGGTGCGGACGCCAATCCTTATTTTGTTCTCGTCGGAGTTCTGGCCGGCATGTTGCTCGGGCTTCAAGACCGGAAAGATCCGCCGCCGCCTGTCGTCGGCAATGCCTATGAGAAGAAACACAAGCGTTTGACGCCCTGGATGGATGAAGCGATTGATGCCTTCGAAGCATCCGATAGGATGAAGGAAGCTGTTGGGCCGGACATGCACAAGGTTCTGACTGAGATTAAAAAGGAAGAGCTCAACGAATTCGGCCGGGAGATCTCAAGCCTGGAGCGACAAACGTATCTTTAGGAACACCCCGCCTTGCGGGGGATTAGCGGTCAGGGGATGGTGCGCATGGAAGGCGCATGGACCATCCCAGGCTCAAACCAAATCGCGGCGTTGGAGCCGTGGAATGAACTCGTTGATAAGCCGATGAAATGGCAGTGTAGTTCAATTTTCTGGAGTGGAGTTTAGCATGATGATCAAGGGTATTCTGACAGGGGTGGCTGCTCTCGGCCTGATGGCCGGTTCGGCGCTAGCGCAGGACCGCGTAGTCAACGTTTACAACTGGTCCGACTACATCGATGAATCGATCCTCGAGGAATTCACCAAGGAAACGGGCATCAAGGTCGTTTATGACGTCTTTGACAGCAACGAGATCCTTGAAACCAAGCTTCTGGCAGGCGGCACCGGCTACGATGTTGTCGTGCCAACCGGATCCTTCCTCTCCCGCCAGATCAAGGCCGGAGCCTTCTCCGAACTGGATAAATCCCAGCTTTCAAACCTTTCCAACATGTGGAAGGACATCGAGGCGCGGGTCGACAAGTACGATCCCGGCAATGCGCATTCGATCAACTACATGTGGGGCACGACCGGCGTTGGCTATAATGTCGAGAAGGTCAAGGCAGCTCTTGGCGAAGATGCTCCTGTTGACAGCTGGGACCTTGTCTTCGACGAAGCCAACATCTCCAAGCTGAAAGACTGTGGCGTTTTTCTCCTCGACGCCCCGACGGAAATGATCCCTGCGGCCCTCAACTACCTTGGCCTGGATCCTGACAGCAAGGATCGCGGCGACATCGAGAAGGCCGGAGAACTGCTCACCAAGATCCGTCCCTACGTGCAGAAGTTCCATTCTTCCGAGTACATCAACGCGCTGGCCAATGGCGACATCTGCATGGCGGTGGGCTGGTCAGGTGACGTGCTTCAGGCCCGTGATCGTGCTGCTGAAGCCGACAACGGCGTGACCGTCGAATACGCCATTCCCAAGGAAGGCGCGTTGATGTGGTTTGACCAGATGGCCATCCCTGCCGACGCACCGCACAAGGCAGAAGCTCATGAGTTCTTGAACTATATCATGCGCCCGGATGTCATGGCGAAAGCCTCCAACTACGTCTATTACGCCAATGGTAACAAGGCATCCCAGGAGCTTCTCAATGACGATGTGATCGGCGATCCGGCGATCTATCCGACCGAGGAAGCTGTCAAGAACCTCTACACGGTTACGGCATACGATCCGAAGATCAACCGTATCGTCACCCGCATCTGGACCGCAGTGAAGAGCGGCCAGTAAGCGGCGCCTGAGCATGTGAAATCGCCGGACCCGTTCGACATGGGTCCGGCACGTCTCGGGCTCCGGGGGAGCCGTCACTTGGGGAACTGGAACCTTGGCCAAGAAAACGCTCGGGCCGGTGCGGCGCGAATTCACGCCGTGGGAAGATACGGCTGCGGAACCGTTTATCGAGTTCCGAAATGTCACCAAACGCTTCGGTGATTTCGTCGCCGTCGACAACCTCAGTCTGAAGATCTACGAGCGTGAATTTTTTGCGCTACTCGGCGGATCCGGCTGCGGCAAGACGACGATGATGCGCATGCTGGCCGGTTTTGAAACGCCAACCTCGGGGCAAATCTTTCTGGACGGGCAGGATCTCGCTGGCATTCCGGCATTTCGGCGGCCGTCGAACATGATGTTCCAGTCCTATGCCTTGTTCCCGCACATGAGCGTGGAAAACAATATTGCCTTCGGCTTGAAGCAGGACAAATTGCCGAAGTCGGAAATTGATGACCGGGTCGCGGAGATGCTCCGTCTGACCAAGCTGGAACAATTCGCCAAACGCAAACCTCATCAGCTTTCCGGTGGCCAGCGGCAGCGGGTCGCGCTGGCCCGCTCACTGGCAAAACGTCCAAAGGTCCTGCTTCTGGATGAGCCGCTCGGTGCGCTCGACCGGAAACTGCGTGAAGAGACGCAGTTTGAGCTGATGGCCTTGCAGGAAGATCTCAAGATGACCTTCCTGATTGTCACCCATGACCAGGAAGAGGCCATGACGGTGGCAGATCGCATCGCGGTCATGGACCAGGGGCAGTTGGTTCAGGTGGCAACGCCTGCAGAGATTTATGAAACGCCAAACAGCAAGTTTGTCGCCAACTTCATCGGCGATGTGAACCTTATTGAGACCAAGGTTGTCGAGGCATCTCCCAGCCAGACGCGCCTGGAAGCCATGATGGGCGGTTTTCTGATTGAGACGGATCAAACAACTTCGGCTCGACCGGGGGATACGGTCTGGTATGCAATCCGGCCTGAGAAGGTGCGCGTCGCCAAGGGCAAGGCCGAACCGGGCAGCGTCAACGCAGTGAATGGCCCTGTCTGGGATATCGCATACCTCGGAGACGTCTCGATCATTCACGCCAAGATCGGGGAAGGCGATTTCGACACACTCAAGTCAACCTTCGCCAATGTGACGCGGGTCGTGGAAGACCCGATCACCTGGTATGACGATGTTGTTCTGACCTTTGACCGGAACGCCGGCGTGATCCTGGATCGATAGGAGGTGCGGATGAGCCAGAAGAAGTCACAGGCACCGAAACGTTCCCTTGGAAGCAAGGCCCTGATTGCTGTGCCATTTCTGTGGCTGGTGATCTTCTTTCTCGCGCCGTTTTTTATCGTCTTCAAGATTTCGCTGTCTGAGGTTGCGGTTGCCATACCTCCTTATCTGCCGACGTTTGATTTGGCGGAAGGGTGGACCGGCTTTGTCGAGGCGCTCTCCGGGTTCTCTTTCGAGAATTACATCTGGCTGATCGAGGACGACCTATACTGGAAATCCTATCTTTCCAGCGCGCAGATCGCCCTTATTTCGACGCTCATAACGTTGGTGGTTGGCTATCCCATTGCCTATGGCATGGCGCGCAGTCCAAAGGAATGGCGTCCGACGCTGCTGATGCTTGTCATCCTGCCGTTCTGGACCAGTTTTCTGATCCGGGTCTACGCGTGGATCGGTATCCTGAAGAACGAGGGCTTGCTGAACCAGCTGCTTCTGGCGCTGGGCGTGATCAATGAGCCCCTGGTGATCATGAACACCGACCTCGCCGTCTATATCGGCATCGTCTATTCCTATCTGCCGTTCCTGGTCCTGCCGCTCTATGCCAGCCTCGAAAAGCTGGACATAAGCCTTTTGGAAGCGGCCGAAGATCTGGGCTGTCCACCCTGGAAGGCCTTTTGGAAGATTACGTTGCCGCTCTCCATCCCCGGCGTCGTCGCGGGGTGTTTCCTCGTCTTCATTCCGGCCGTCGGTGAATTCGTCATTCCGGATCTACTGGGTGGCTCCAACACGTTGATGATCGGGAAGACGCTCTGGGTCGAGTTCTTTTCGAACCGTGATTGGCCGGTGTCCTCGGCGGTGGCTGTGATCCTGCTGCTTATCCTGGTCGTCCCGATTGTCCTGTTTCAGAACCACCAGCAGAAATTGGCGGAGATGCAGTCATGAGATCCGGCCCAACCTGGTTCAATGTTACGTCGCTGGTGCTTGGCTTCACGTTTCTCTATTTGCCGATCGTGATCCTCGTCATCTTCTCTTTCAACGAGTCCCGGCTGGTAACCGTATGGGGTGGCTTTTCGACGAAATGGTACGTCGAGCTGTTCAAGAACAAGCAGCTTCTTGATGCGGCCTGGGTCACCTTGAAGGTCGCTTTTCTTTCCGCAAGCATCGCAACGGTTCTGGGAACGATGGCGGCGCTGGTTCTGGTCCGGTCGGGTCGCTTCGTCGGCCGATCGTTGTTCTCTGGCATGATCTTCGCCCCTCTTGTGATGCCTGAAGTCATCCTCGGATTGTCGTTGTTGCTGCTTTTTGTGGCTATGGATCAGGCCAGAGGCTTCTGGACCGTCATGATCGCGCATACGACCTTTGCGATGTGCTATGTCGCGGTCGTTGTCCAGTCGCGCCTGGTCGGTTTCGACAAGAGCATTGAAGAGGCAGCGGAGGATCTCGGCTGTCCACCGGTCCGCAGTTTCTTCCTGATCACGCTGCCAATTATCTTTCCAGGTGTCCTTGCTGGCTGGATGCTGGCTTTCACGCTGTCTCTGGATGATCTGGTCATCGCCAGCTTCACCACGGGGCCGGGCGCCACCACACTGCCGATGAAAATCTATTCCCAGGTGCGCCTTGGCGTGACCCCCGAGATCAACGCAATCTGTACCATTTTGGTGGTGTTGGTGACCTTCGGCGTCATAGCTGCGTCGCTTGCAAGCAAACGGCAGGAGCTGCAGCGCGCACATGATGAGCGAGCCGCCTTCGGCGCCAACTAGCTTTCAGTCCAGTAAACTTGCGGTGTGAGCTTTTTCTAGGCTCTGGGCGGTCGGAAGAGGTAGATGATGATCCATACCGGCACGACGATCAGCGAACCCAGTATGATGTTCGGGATCGCCCAGGCGACGCCGGTCTGAATATGCTGCCAAAGGCTTTCGGGTGTCAGACCTATCTTGCTGAGCAGATCAGCAGCGGTGATATCAATTGCGGAGAGCACAACGCCGACGATCAACGAGGTCACCGCGATCTTGAAGATGGTCGACAGAAATTGATACACCGGCTCGTTTTCTCCACACCACGACCGGGAACACTCCCAAAGCCTTGGTGGTCATACGTAAATACTGATCTTAATAAAATACATACCATAATGCCGCCCACTCGAAACATGGCTTCAGCTGATCTTGCCGCAAGAGCATGAAAATTCGAGATCAGGGTAAATGACCGGCTCTGTTCACGCTCGAGAGCAGCTCTTGTGCGGCGTAATTCGGCCTTGACGGATATGACGCACTGCGGTCAAGTTGCCCGCAACCGGCTAGGTAAATCTTCTGGGAGAGTACAATGAACAAGATATATCCGGACGCGGCGGCTGCGCTCGACGGTCTGGTGTTTGACGGCATGACCATCATGGCAGGCGGCTTCGGCCTCTGCGGCATTCCCGAGAACCTGATCACGTCTTTGCGGGACGCGGGCACCAAGGACATCACTGCGATTTCCAACAATGCCGGTATCGATGATTTCGGCCTGGGCCTGCTGCTGCAGACGCGCCAGATCAAGAAGATGGTTTCATCCTATGTCGGTGAAAACGCCACCTTCGAAAAGCAGTATCTGAACGGCGAGCTGGAGCTGGAGTTCAATCCTCAGGGTACCCTGGCCGAGCGTATCCGCGCGGGCGGGGCCGGCATCCCAGGTTTCTACACCAAGACCGGTGTTGGGACGCTGATTGCGGAGGGCAAAGAGCACAAGGATTTCAATGGCGAGACCTATATCCTTGAAACGGGTCTGATTGCTGACGTGTCTCTGGTAAAGGCCTGGAAGGCGGACAAGGAAGGCAGCCTTATCTACCGCAAGACCGCGCGCAACTTTAACCCGATGATGGCGACAGCCGGCAAGGTGACGGTGGTTGAGGTCGAAGAGATCGTTGAGACCGGATCCTTCGACCCTGACCATATCCATACGCCTGGAATTTTCGTTGACCGCATTGTTGCCGGTTCATTCGAAAAGCGCATTGAAAAGCGCACCACGCGCGACGCCTGAGGGAAGTGAGGAGCATCAATATGGCCTGGACACGTGACGATATGGCCAAGCGGGCGGCGCAGGAGCTGCAGGACGGTTTTTACGTCAATCTGGGGATTGGCATCCCGACGCTTGTTTCGAACTACATTCCAGACGGCGTGCACGTAACGCTTCAGTCGGAAAATGGCATGCTAGGCATGGGCCCGTTCCCGACGGATGACGAGGTTGACGCCGATCTGATCAATGCCGGTAAGCAGACCATCACCGAGTTGCCGCAGACGAGTTTCTTCTCCTCGGCAGACAGCTTCGGCATGGTTCGCGGCGGTCACATTGACCTGTCGATCCTGGGTGCGATGGAAGTCTCTGAAAAGGGTGACCTCGCCAACTGGATGATCCCGGGCAAAATGGTCAAGGGCATGGGCGGTGCGATGGATCTCGTAGCCGGCGTGAAGCGCGTTGTCGTCCTGATGGATCATACGTCGAAGGGGGGTGACACTAAGCTGCTCAAGGAGTGCTCGCTGCCATTGACCGGCGTGCACTGCGTCGATCGCATCATCACGAATTTGGGTGTCTTCGATGTCACTCCTCACGGACTGTCTATCGTTGAACTCGCGCCCGACGTGACGCTGGATGAGGTCAAGGCCAAGACGGAAGCGCAGATCGTCTGACAAACGCTGCCGCCATGGCGAATTAGACGGGCCCGGCCTCTTTCGAGGGCGGGCCCTTTTTGTAAGCAGATGTAAAGTGCGTGTCTCATATTGGAACAGACAGGTCCTTGAGCGTCTTCCGCGACCGGCGAAATAGTTAACGCGTCCTAAGCTTTTAGGAGCTGGTACTGTTTTGCTGGGCGGCGTTTAACGCTGCGGAACAAAGGCTAGATCATTAGCCGCATAATTTCAGGTAAATGCTTTATCTAACTGCGTAAATTTGATCCTGAGTGTAAATCAGGATTCAACATTGCCTAGGCATTATTACGAAGTAATGTCCTGGAGGGCGGCGTGCAGGTATCGATAAGAACGCGGATGAGCGCTTTGGCGCGATCTGTCTGGGAATGGGTTCCCGGACTGCGGACCCGCTTTGTCCTGCTCGTCAGCGGTTTGTTTCTGGTCCTGACAGCCGTGATGATCGTGGTGGTGAGTTATCTCGACCTGCGCGATGAAGAAAATCGGATTGTCGAGCATGTGAGGTCGGTCGGTGCAACGGTAAGCCGCCTTGCGGTGCCCCATCTCGTGAACCATCATTACCTTATTCTTGAGCAGGAGCTGCAAAGCATCGCGGGAAGCGGAATTGTCGATGTCGCTCAGGTCTATGATCCCGGCCGCGAAATCACCGTCGATTCCGATCCGGCGACCAGCTATTTTGATGACATCGAGATCGACACGCTCATCAGCGAGGCTCTGTCGACAGGCGCGGAAACCAGCCGTGTCACCCAAACCCTTGTCACCATGGCATTCCCGGTGCGAAGGGTCGACGGCACAGACCTCCTCGGCGCGGTTCTGGTCTCGGCACCTCGGCCGGAAGCCGCGGGCGTCATCTGGACGATCTGGCAGCGCAACGCGATCACGGCGCTTGTGCTGTTGGGCTTTTGTATGCCGGTCGCGTTTCATTTCGGCAGTGGCTTTCTGCGCCCGATCAAAAGCCTGACCCGAACAGCTCATTCGGTAAGCGCAGGTGATTTTGATGCGCCTTTTCCAGTCGATCGGCGGGACGAGATTGGTGTTCTCGCGCGTGCTTACCGAGACATGATCGCGCGGATCCGTGAAAATCTGGATCAGATCCATCGACTTGCCTATGTCGACACCGTTACGGGGCTTCCGAACAGGGAGTTTTTTCGCCAGCATTGTTTGAAGAAAATGGAGCTGGCCGCACAGCGTAAGCAGCGCCTGGCCGTCCTGTTTATCGATCTTGATCGCTTCAAGAGGGTCAACGACAGCTATGGCCATGACAGCGGCGATCGTCTGTTGAAGGAAATCGGCGAGCGTTTCAGGACCGCGGCCGGTGCGGCGGATAACTATACCGAACAGGCTTTTTCAGGCCAGGACAGGACTGATGGCGCAGATGAGAGCGCCATCTTGCCGACAGTTGCCCGCCTGGGCGGTGACGAGTTCGCCGTCATGTACCCGGTGACGGACCCGCGCCGCGATGTCGCTACTGTCGCGAGCCGTTTGATCGAAGCTGCTGAAAGGCCATGCGAGGTCAACGGTCTTGCGCTGACTGTTGGCGCCAGTCTTGGCGTTTCCGTCTTTCCGGATGATGGCACTGACTATACGGCGATCCTGAAGAACGCGGACATCGCCATGTATGCGGCCAAGAAGGTGGGCGGCAACGCTCTGCGTTTTTATGCAGATGTAGAAAACACGATGCATGCGCGCGAGCGTCTGCAGATTGAGGCAGACCTTCGCCGTGCACTCCTGGAAGATCAGATCACGGTCTTTTACCAGCCGAAAGTTGACTGCAACTCCGGTTCGGTTGTTGGGGCCGAGGCTTTGGCGCGATGGAACCATCCCACGCGTGGTTTGCTCAGCCCAGGGTACTTCATCGATGTGGCTGAAGAAACAGGCCTGATTATTGGCTTGGGGGAAATCGTTCTGCGAATGGCTTGTCGGCAGGGAAAGACGTGGCTTGATGAGGGGCGCGGAATGCCGCTGGCCGTGAACGTCTCGGTCCGTCAGCTTGATCAGCCGGGTTTCACAGACCAGGTATTGCAGATTTTGAAGGAAACCGGCTTCCCTGCTGATCAGCTGGAACTCGAGGTCACCGAGACGGTTGCCATGGCAAATCCTGAAATCACACAGAGCACGACACAGCCACTGCGTGAGGCTGGCGTTCGTTTTGCGATCGATGATTTCGGAACCGGATATTCAAGCCTCGCATACTTGCAGAAACTGCCGTTCGACACATTCAAGATCGATCGCAGCTTCATCTGGGGGCTAGGCAGTGAAGACAGCAATCGGCTTATTGTGCAAACAATCCTCGCCATGGCGCAAAGCCTCAACTTTGACGTGGTTGCGGAAGGCGTTGAAACGGTCGAACAGCAACAGTTCCTGCGAGACAACGGTTGTGCCACGGCTCAGGGTTATCTCTTCAGTGCTCCCATGGCTGCAGACGTTTTTGCAAAGTGGCGAGACGATTTCAGCTGCAGCCACTGCGTCCCGGGAACGTGTGGCCCGGCAGCCAAAGGCAACAACTCAACGCAAGCCGCGTAGACCTTTGTTTCTCACTCCGCGGCGTCTGGCCGTTTGTCTTGCCGCAAGGCAACGGGGCTGATCGCCGGGAAATCTGCTTCGGTCAATGTCTCCCGCTCAAGCAGAAGCGCCGCGCCGGCTTCAAGATCCTTGCGGTGCGCTGTGAGAATGTCTTTTGCGCGGGTGAATGCTGTCTCGACCTTCTCACGCACAGCAAGATCGATCTCGCGAGCAGTTTCCTGTGACACGTCGCTTTCATCGCCAAAGTTTTGGCCGAGAAAGCTCTGGCGCGGGACTGAGTAGACCCGGTTCCCAAGCGCCTCATCCATGCCGTATCGCGAGACCATCTCCCGCGCGACTTCCGTCACACGTTGAAGGTCATCTGAGGCACCGGTGGAGATCTCGTCGAATACGACGGCCTCAGCTGCCCGGCCACCCATCAAGACAGTCATTCGGTTCTCAAGGTCCCTGGTGGAGAGCAAGAACCTGTCCTCGGTTGGTCTTTGCATGGTGTAGCCAAGTGCGCCGATGCCGCGCGGGATGATCGAAACCTTGTGGACCGGGTCGACGCCTTCCAGGTTTGCCGCAACCAGCGCATGCCCCATCTCGTGATAGGCAACGGTTTTACGTTCCTTGTCGGAGAGCACACGGCTGCGTTTTTCAAGACCGGCCACCACCCGCTCAATTGCCTCTGTAAAATGGCTGAGGCGAACGGCGTCAGCGTTCGCACGCGTTGCAAGCAACGCCGCCTCATTGACCAACGTGGCGAGATCTGCGCCCGTGAAGCCCGCTGTCATCTGTGCCACCTGGTCGAGATCTGTATCTGGAGCAAGCAGGATTTTCTTGGAGTGGACATCAAGGATCGCACGCCGTCCAATCTTGTCCGGCCGGTCAACGAGTACCTGTCGATCAAAACGGCCTGCACGCAAAAGCGCTTGGTCCAGTATCTCGGGTCGGTTGGTCGCCGCCAACAGGATCGTGCCGCCCGAAGGGTCAAATCCATCGAGCTCGGTGAGCAGCTGATTGAGAGTTTGCTCTTTCTCGTCGTTGGCCTGAAACGGCGTTCCGCCACGGGCACGGCCAAGGGCATCGAGTTCATCGATGAATATGATCGATGGGGCGGCCTTGCGCGCCTGCTCAAAGAGGTCCCTGACACGCGCTGCTCCCACACCAACGAACATCTCGACAAACTCGGATCCGGAGATGGAAAAGAACGGGACATTGGCCTCTCCAGCAACAGCACGGGCGAGAAGTGTCTTGCCGGTGCCCGGAGGCCCGACCAGCAAAATGCCCTTTGGGACGTGCGCGCCGAGGCGTCCATAGCTTTTTGGATCGCGCAGGAAGTCCACGACCTCCTGGAGTTCTCTTTTGGCCTCATCGACGCCGGCAACATCGTCAAATGTGGTTTCGATGCCGGTCTCCACGTAGACCTTTGCCTTCGACTTGCCCACGGTCATCATACCGCCGAGGCCCTGTTTCTCGGCAATGCGGCGGATGACAAACATCCAAAGGCCGAAGAGAACCAGCATCGGCAGCACCCAGGACATCAGGTCCCGCAGGAGTGTGGACTGGATAACGCCGGTAAATTTCACATCGTATTTCTGCAGCATCTCGGCAAGAGGCATGTCGACCCTTGTCGTGGTGAAATACTGCTTGCCGTCGGCCAGAGGGTTCCGGAATTTGCCCTCAATGGTGTTCTCCTTGACCGCAATCTCCTCGATGTTTCCCGCTTCGAGATATTGCTCGAACTCGGAATAGGGGATGGTCTCGACGGTCTTGTAGGTGACCCACCAACTTTGGAACAGTAGCAGGAGGAAAAACGCGCCAGCGGCGTACCAGATGTTGATTTGATGCTTTTTGTCCATTGGGAAAGAGATCCCTTCGTTCAATCTGAGCCGATTGAGCGCTGTCACAGAAGATCTGTCAATCGGTCAAAGGGTCCGAAAGAATGCCTATGCCGCAAGGGATCGTTTGCGGGAAGAACGCTTGGTTCTGAACGATTCGGCGCTGGTGCGGGCCAGATAGACGACCGGCAGAAGGCCGACGATTACAATCGCAAGAGAGGGCAGGGCTGCCTCCTCAAAAGCCTCGCGTGAAGCCGCTTCGAAGACTGTCGTCGCAAGTGTTTCAAAGTTGAAGGGCCGCAGAAGGATCGTCGCCGGCAGCTCCTTCATGCAGTCCACGAACGTCAGAAGCAGTGCCGAAAGCAGGACGGGGCGCAGCAGCGGCAGGTGGATCTGGCCGAGCGTTTGCGACGCATCTCGGCCAAGAGTGCGTGAGGCCATATCGAGGTGCGTTGAAATCTTCCCGAAACCGCCCTCGACCTGACCATAGGAAACCGCAAGGAAACGGACCATATAAGCATAGACGAGGCCGACGCCGCTTCCCAGCAACAGCAATCCGGTACCGAAGCCAAAAGCCGCTTTCATCTGTGCGTCGATGAAATTGTCAAATGCGGCCATCGGCACGAGGATGCCTACCGCAAGAACGGTCCCGGGGATCGCATAACCGACGGAGGCAAGCCTCACGCCCAGCATCAAGACGGGCGTTTTGTTGAGGCGTAGTGCATACGCCAGTGACAGGCTGAGCAGCACCGTCAAGACGGCGGCAATGGTCGCCAAAGAGAGTGAGTTCCAGATGGCTCCGGCCAGCGGTCCGGCCCAGAGGTCATCCAGACGTCGGCTTGCACGGTCCGCGAGCAAAGAGGCGGGTATCAGGAAACCGAGCGCGATCGGGAGAAGGCACAAAACGAATGCGCCGCCAGCTCTCCATCCGGTCAGGGTAAAGCGCGCGGGATGGCGCTGCTTTGCATTGCCGTTGTCGAAGCGCTGTTTGCGGCGTCCAAACCGCTCCAGCCAAAGCAACAGGAACACCATCAACAGCATCGCCAGAGCGAGTTGGGCTGCGCCGCTCAGGCTCGATCGGTTCAGCCAAGTGTCATAGACCGAGAACGTCAGCGTCTTGACGCCGAAGAAGGTAACTGCCCCAATGTCATTCAGGCACTCCATGAGGGCGAGCGACACACCGACCGCTGCTGCGGGGCGTGAGAGCGGCAAGGCGATCCTGAGGAAGACACGCCACGGGGACGCGCCGAGTGTCCGCGATACATCAAGAACCGAGGCGGACTGCACCAGAAAGCTGGCCCGGGTCGTCAGGTAGACATAGGGATAGAGAACGGCGCTCATCACGAATATGGCTCCGCCCAGAGATCGTATTTCCGGAAACCAATAGTCTCGTGACGTCTTGAAGCCGAAGAGCGCGCGCAAGCCGGACTGAACGGGTCCCGTATAGTCCAGGACCTCTACATAGGCGAAAGCGATGATGTAGGTCGGTACGGCAAGTGGAATGAGCAGTGCCCAGTCGAAAATCCGTTGTCCTGGGAAGCGGCACATGGTGGTCAGCCAGGCGGTTCCGACACCAACAACCGTAGTGAAAAACCCAACGCCGGCCATGAGCAGGAGTGTCGTGCGCAGGGAACGCGGGAGAACCGTATTGATCAGGTGTTCCCAGACGTCGCCCGTGGGGCTCATTGCAATCCATAAGATCGCCAGCAGCGGGAAAAGGACAAGCACCGCAATCAGGATCGCGCCCGACTGCCAAAAGCGTTCGGCGTTGGTCATATGCAAGGGGCGCGGCAATGCGGATGTCTCACAAGGGGCAGAATGACGTTGAGTGCTGTAGTTAGCCTGCCCGGAGTATAAATGCAAAAAGGCGCTGCAATCTGCAGCGCCTTTTCTTATCAGCTAATAGGCTTGGCTTAGGAAGCAGGTCCATCGTCAAAGCCGACCTTGTCGACCAACTCACTTGCGGTCTTGCGATTTTCGGCAATGTCGGAGAGCGACAGGCTGTCGGGCTTCAACTCGCCCCATGACTGAACCCGTTCAGAGACGGCAACGCCAGGCGTAACCGGGTATTCGAAGTTGGTTTCAGCGTAGATTTCCTGGGCCTTGGCAGAGGTCAGGAACTCAATGAGCTTGACCGCATTGTCCTTGTTGGGCGCATGTTTGGTCAGCACGATGCCTGCTAGGTTGACGTGGCTGCCGCGGTCGTCAGAGTTCGGAAACAGGATGCGGACGGACTTTGCCCATTCCTTCTGCTCCGGCTCTTTGTCGTTGGTTTCCATCTTGCCCATGTAATAGGTGTTGCCGAGGGAGATATCGCACTCTCCAGCATAGATGGCCTTTACCTGTGCGCGGTCGTTGCCAGCAGGCTTGCGCGCAAGATTGTCGCGGACACCTGCGAGCCACTCTTCGGTTTCTTCAGCGCCGTGATGGGCGACCATCGAGGCAATGAGGCCAATGGTGTAGACATGCTGGCCCGAGCGCGTGCAAAGACGGCCCTTCCACTTCGGATCCGAAAGTTCTTCGTAAGTGATGCTGTCTTGATCGACGCGGTCACGCGACGCATAGATCACGCGAGCGCGGTTCGTCAGGCCGACCCAGTGCCCTTCGGGGTCGCGGAACTGGGACGGGATGTTTTCGGTCACCACGTCGGAGTTGACGGGCTGGGTCACGCCAAGCTGTTTTGCGCCATCCAGACGTCCAATGTCGACCGTGAGGAGCACGTCCGCCGGGGAGTTTTCGCCCTCTGCGGCGATCCGCTCACCAAGGCCCTTGGATGCGAATACGACATTGGTCTTCACGCCGGTTTCAGCTGTGAAGGCGTCCAGCAGCGGCTGAATCAGGAATGGCTGGCGATAGGAGTAGATGTTCACTTCATCTGCCGCAAAGGCAGGTGCGCTTGTCGAAGCGATACCCGCAAGTGTTGCAGCGCTCAAAATGGCACGCATGGTGTAGCGCATAGCTTAAGGCTCCCGTTGTTGGGGCGATGCCCCTGTTCTTCTGATTAATTGTTGAGCGAAATATGTATAATTGAGGAACTCAAGTCAATAAGTTAAATAAGATCAATAGTTTAGAATTATTCAAAACTAACTGGAGTTCAATACTCCGGATTTTTACCGATTTTCTTTTGTTGATCAGAGAGTTCTCGGAGCGGAACGGCCAGGTCTGGGAAAGGATGAGCGTCGAGCAGGAAAGCAATCACGGGAATGTGAGCTTTGCGCACGCGTCGGCTATTTCAGGATTCGCGGCAGCTTTGATCGTGAAGGCATTCGCCCGCACGATTCTTCAAGCTCACTCAGCCAGGACACGCTGGGACGGAAAACGGATTTCGACCAGCGTTCCCTGTTCAGGTGTCGAATCGATCTGAAAGCCTGCGCGGTTCGCCTCAACCAGTGCTTTGGTGAGTGGCAGGCCAAGCCCTGTGCCGCCACCGTGCCGGGCGGTATGAACCTGGCGGAAAGGCTCCAGCGCAGCCGAAAGGTCTTTCGCGCTCATTCCTGTGCCTGTATCCCGGACGCGCAGAACGACTTCACCGTTGTCCTCAAGCGACGTCGACACGATGACCTGCCCACCGGACTTGTTGAACTTGATCGCGTTCGACAAGAGGTTCAGCACGATTTGGCGCAGCGAGCGCTGGTCGGCGACCACACTGGGCACTGAATCGGGCAGGCTCGCCCGGATGATAACGCGATCCCGGTTCGCCTGCGGCTGCATCAGGGCAACGCATTCGTTGATTACGTCATTGGCGGACACTGCGGAAAAGCGCAGTTCCATTTTTCCGGCCTCGATTTTGGACAGATCAAGAAGGTCGTTGATCAGGCTCATGATCAGTGAGCCGGACGTCCTGATGTCTTTCAGATATTCCTTGTAACGCTCGTTTCCGATAGGACCGAAGCGCTCCTCCATCATGACTTCGGAAAAGCCAATGATGGCATTCAGCGGTGTCCGGATCTCGTGGCTGATCTTGGCAAGGAAATCTGACTTCTGGGAACTGGCATTTTCGGCCTGACGCTTCGCCTGGGTCAGCTCTTCTTCAGCGGTCTTCCATTGTGTGATGTCTCTCAGAACAGCACAGAACTTCGGTTCATCCCCCGATGCAGTTACGCGGCCAATCGTCATGAACAGGGGAATGAGGCCACCAGCCGAAACCCGGCCCAACACTTCCCGGCCGTCGTTCAAGATGCTGGCCACGCCATTGCGCGCGAGGCCATCCAGGTAGTCCGCCGCAGCCCGGTGGCTCTCGGGTGCAAGATAGTCCGTCAGTGGCGCCCCTTCCATATCGGAGCGGCTGGCACCGAAGAGGGCTTCTGCCGAACGGTTCACCTTGGTGATGGTGCCGTGGCGGTCGAGAACAAGGACACCATCGGTCGCGGTCTCAAGGATCGTGTCGAGTTCCGAAATGCGGTCTTCTGCATCCTGGAGCGCGCCGGAAGGTGCCGGGGTCACCACAGGGGCAATTTGCGGCGCTTCGGATGTCGCGGGCGTTCGCTCGGTGAAAGAAATCATGAGACCTCGACCACCGTTCCAGGGCACGGAATGCATGCGCGCATCGACAGGTCTGACGCCGCCGTCGGCCAAGCGGACCTTCAAAGTGCCGTCGACGGTGCCTTCCATGCCCTCAGCGTCAGGAAGTGCGTCGTCATCATCATCTTCGACAAAAACCGCTTCGAGCCCTCCAGCCTCGGTGAGGCCCTTCAAGTCGGAGTAGCCGAGCAGGTCTAGAAGCGTGTCATTGGCATAAAGCACATCGCGGTCCCGGGCGATGGCAATTCCAATCGGCAGGCGGTCGAGCAGACGGGGATCGATCGGTCCGGCGCGCGGCGGTTCAATCGCCTTGGCGAGCTCGTTTTGAGTTTCCTCATCGAAATTGTCATTCTCGTCGCCGTCCATATCCCCTTCCAGGCGGGCGCCCAGAGCCTCGGCGATTTTCCGGAAGGCCGCTTTTTCGGGTTTTGACAGGCGTGATGTATCGACCGGGACCAGCTGTGGTTTGCGCGTGATCGACACGACCTTGCCGTCATCTTCCGGTGCGTTTGTACCAGCCTTTGGGCCGTTATCATTTTCGCCGGAAATCAGGCTGATATGTGCAGCCCCGAACCCAGCGTCTTCCGGCAGGGTTAGGTCACCTTCATCGGTCGCAGAGATCCCGTTGTCCGGTTCTTCCTCGTCGCGAAACGCTGCCGTCTCCTCGAAGAAATCCAGCTCTTCATCAATCGGCTCGGATTGCCCAGGGACGCGGGCATCATTTTCGTCCAAGGAGACGCTCGAAGCGTCCGCCTTTTGCTCGTCGGCCGAGGCATCCTTGGAGGTGGTGATCTCCGAGAGCGGATTGAGCGGCAATTCTTCCTGATTTTTTCGGCCATAGTCTTTGGCGAGCGTCTTTACCGCTGTCTCGATTTCTCGAGGACGCAAGGGCGCGGTGCCCGAGATGCCGCTGAGATCGCTTTCCTCAGTGGTCTTTTCTTCGGCAACGGCCTGGTTCTCAGGCTCGCGCGAAACCGGCGCGGCGTCGGTTGCCGCGTCTTCAGAAGGAACGTCGTCGGCACTATCGCCGGATTCTTCGGCTTCGGTAAGCTCAGAGGCTTCTTCTCGATCATCACCAGAAAGAAGACCTGGGTCTTCAGGTTCTGCCGGTTCTTGTTCCTCGAGGAACTCTGATGTCGAGGAACTTTCAGACTGGCCCTGAACATTGATGTTGTCCAGCCAGGCGGCAGCGCTCGCACCTAAAAGCGTGCCGCCCTCAAGCGGAGAGGCGGGCTTTTCACGAAGGTCTTGCTCCGGATCTTCCACTTGGGTTTCGTCGCCAAGGGTGACCTCTACCTCATCGGATGCATCAGTCGCGTCAACTTCACTTAGGAGGTCTCCACCATTGTCCGATGGGGTCTCCGGCAATGCATCTTTGGAGGCGAGGGGGACTGAAGGTGCCGGACCTTCGATCTCCAGGTCGTCGTCCGAAGGAACCGCATCCACCTCAGCTTCAAGCACCGTTTCGGTCGTATCCATAGCGTCGGAAGGCGTGTCGTCGTTCTCGGAGATGTCTGTAGCCTCATCTTCAGCCGCTACCGAGTTTTCTTCGACCTCATCATTTTCTGGAACCGTGAGGTCTGCGTCGTCTTCGGTGGTCAAAAGTGGCGCGAGTGGGTCGACGATGGCATCCGCCGTCCGGCAAACGCCAAAGCCCCGATATCCTTCGAATTCGCGGTCGCGATCAAAGGCGGGAAGGGCTGCCATGTCCACGGGCACGCGAAGCGCAGCGCCGGTGACAGGCCACTCGATGGTCTTGCCGCTCCATGTGTCGCGGCGGTCAAGCGCACGGGCGATGCTGCCGGTGACGTCCAGATCAAACTGGTCTGAGACGTCACTCCAGGTCATGCCGACAATGTTCGCGGCTCGTGGCCCGAGCGTCTCGCCAAACTCTTCGGAGATGAAGGTGAAGCGCTGGTCGATGTCCATCTTCCAGGCAAATCTTATGGGGCGTCTTCTTGGAGCAAATTGGAAGCCGGCGGGTTGTGCGTCTTCGTCTTGTGCGCGCGCCAGAGGCGGCATGCTGACGTTGCTGGTCTCTGGCATCAGACCGTCGCCGGTGTCGGCGCTGACCTGTTGAAGAAGGACGCCCTCGCTGCGGAACACTGGTTCGGTGCCTTCGTCTTCGGCAATGTCTTGAGCGCGAGACCAGGCGCCCGCGGTATCTTCGTCAGCTGAGCCGAGAAGATCATCTGATTGGGAAGCGTCTTCATCCTCTGGCGCTACGTCTTTAGGGGCTTCTTCCACAATTGCATCGTCTGAAATCGTGATGAGATCGTCGGCGGTGTCGCTCTCGGGGGCTGGAAGATCGAGGCTCACAGGGGCTGCAACTACGCCTCCAGTTGAAGCCGGCTCATCTTCGCGCGCATGGTCGACGGCTTCGTCTTCATCCCCGGAAGGGTCAAGCGGCGCGTTTTCGAGGAGCACCAGTTGCCGGGTGTCATCGATCAATGCGATGGCACCATCATGCAAGCGATCCTGCATTGCGAGCGGGCCAGACAAGTTGCGCTGATCCTCTGGCAGTTCGAGGGTTTCCGGATGGCCAGTCAGCGCACCTGCACGCAGGACGACATTGTCTCCCTCCATGACAAATGAGCTGTGGTCGGCGTCGGCCAGCAAGGCCAGAAACGCCGGCAGGGGAGCATCCGTTGTGGAAACGCCCTTGTCGCCGCAGACGATAAGGGCGGCGTCATGACCGTCGGCAAGCGTCAGCCTGCGGCATTGGCACGTCAGGAGCATCACGCGAAGTCCACGGTAAAACCGCAGACGGTCAATGCTCAAGCGATCTGTGGAACCGGACGTCGCAATGCGTGCAATATGAGGTCTGGCGGGGGACCGGGTCAGTCCCGAAAGACGGCTGAAGCCGCGGACATCCCGAACCGAAAAAAAGGCGGCGCCGGCCGCGTTCGCCCACAGGATCCTTGAGCCGTCAGCTGACCAGACCCACGCGGCGCGTGGGTCTTCACAGAGCCCGGCCAACTCTGGAGCGGCGCTGAGTTCCATGAATGTTTGTAGCTGGTTGTCCATGGCTCAACTCCGAAAGCGACTGCGACGCAATTCCGATTGTCTTCGGGAACGAGGTCGGAACTGGTAAACACCTTGTTAATACCGTTTCCTTAGCCGAGCGTCCACGCAAAGCCGGGGTCCTAAAGGTCTTCCATGAAGGCGTGGTTAATTGTGCTTGTCAGATTTGCCGTAACCCTGAGGGCATGGTAGGAAATCTCACACGCCCTGAGCGTCCCGCTTGGATGGGTTAGATGTGGCACGAGAGTTGAGGAACTGGATCCATGGCCAGCGATAACGATGGTTTCGAAATTCCCGATCAAATGCGTGACTTTGCCGAAAAGAGCGTAGATCAGGCTCGCAAGGCCTTCGATGACTTCATGAATGTGACCCAGAAGGCCGTCGAGAACGTGGAAGATTCCACATCCGTCGCCAAGAGCGGTGCAAGCGATGTCAATCGCAAGACGCTTTCCTTCGCCGAAGAACACATGGACGCGGCCTTCAAGTTTGCACAGCAGCTGGTCCGTGCGAAGGACGTCGAGGAAATGATGGGTCTTCAGCAGACCTATCTGCGCAGCCAGATGGAGGCTCTTGGTGAGCAGGCGCGTGACCTGTCCAGCACGGCCACCAAGGCGGCCCAGGATGTTGCCAAGGCCGCGAAGAAAAGCTGATCGAAGTTTATTTGGAACTCGCGAACCGGCGTCGGCTTATGCCCTCGCCGGTTTTTTATTGCTCGCATCGCATGGGGCGAGTTTGCAATTAACGCAGCGTCTGATTGAAAAAAATTAATTGTGCAGTGCAAAATAATATTGCAATGCAGCAGAGGTTTCCCTATATTGCGTTTGCGGATGACGAGAGGCCTGACACGATGAAGTTTGTCAGACCGAACAGTTCAATGATGATCGCATCCGAAATTATGGAGATGACATCATGACAGAGACAACGACCACAGCGAAAGCTGCTCCCAAGGCACGTGCAACCAAATCCACCAAGGCGGCTCCGGCCACCCCGTTTGGCGACTTCGAGGCATTTTCTATGCCGAAGATGGAAGTCCCTGCTGCATTCCGTGAAGCCACGGAAAAAGGCATCGAGCAGGCTCGCGACGCATATGCCAAGGTGAAGACGGCCGCTGAAGATGCGACCGACGTAATGGAAGATACCTTTGAGACTTCCCGTCAGGGCGCGGTTGAGTTCAACCACAAGGCTGTTGATGCGGCCAAGGCGAACACCGACGCTGCTTTCACGTTCATCAAGGACGTAATGGCTGCAAAGACTTTGGCTGAAGCGATCGAACTTCAGTCCACTTTCGCACGCCAGCAGTTCGATGCCCTGTCCTCTCAGGCAAAGGACATGCAGGAATTCGCAACCAAGCTGAGCTCGGATGTGTCGGCGCCTGTTAAGGACGCTTTTGAAAAGTCCTTCAAGGACATGAAAGCCGCCTAAGGTTCTGGCCATATCGCCAGCCATTTGTCGGCATTGAATTCAAACCCCGGAACCAGTCATGGTTCCGGGGTTTTTCATTGTCGCTAGAAGGGCTCTGGGGCTTCGTCAGCACTTTTGCACAGGCTCTTGAGAGGTGAGATCAAAGCCGTAAATTGCTCCAATTTCACCCTTGTGGACAGTTGGAAAGAGCGATAGAAGACCCCTTGCAAACGGGGGCCATCACTCATATGGTCCGCGCCACTTCGATACGAACGTATCGCGACATGCAGACGTAGCTCAGTTGGTTAGAGCGTCGGATTGTGGCTCCGAAGGTCGGTGGTTCGAATCCACTCGTCTGTACCATTTCTCAAAAACATCAAATTTTCTGAATTATGCGCGTGGCAGACTGGCCAGTCGCTTGACCTCGGTCGCATCCAGCTGCGCCACCTGTCCATGTGGATCAAATGGTCGCTTGAAGGTGAAGGCTCTCGGGCCATCGCCATGATCGGCCAGATACTCATGCCGTTCGACAGCTTCAGCCCAATCCGGCTGATGTCCTGCCTTGACCCACCAGAGTGCGTATCCGGTCCAGCCGTTTGGCAGAACGTTCCACTCGCGACCGCGTCGATAGGCGGCTCCGTGCTCACCGTGGTAGGTCGCCGCGGCAATAGCTTCGACGCTGCTCCAGAGTGAGAGGGTAGATGGCGCCCAGCCATCACCGTTGTCTTCCCAGAACCGCGGAAAAACCTGGACGCCCCAACTCGCAGGGCCCGTGTCGCTGTCATATCCCGAGCGCGATAAAAAGCCCGGTGCTTTTTCAAGGGCGGTCAAAACCGAGGGTTCTATCTCGAAGAAGCTAGCGATTTTGGGAGAGTCTGCCCTGTCGAGAAATTGGCCGAATGTATAGACGGCAAGGTGAAATTGGGCGGTCATTGCAGAAGCGAAATTGTCGACATTTGATGGCCTTGCTTTAAAAATTGTATGCAATTAAGAAGATCTTGGCAGTCTGGATCCGGCAGCGATCATCCTAAGGATGGTTGCTGGTGGCCGGTAGGGGGAAAGTGCTTCCACTTGCAAAAGGGGCGGCGAGTGTTGCCGAAATTACATAGCAACTGATGGGGGAACGTCCGCATGGAAGACATAAGCCTGGTTTCATTAGCGCTCCTGGCGGGCGCATTGCTGGCAACAGGCGTTGTGGCTGGAATTATTGCGGGCCTGCTCGGCGTCGGCGGCGGCATCGTGATCGTGCCGGTGCTCTATTACATGTTCTCCGGCCTCGGCATTGATCAAGACGTGCTCATGCACTTGGCGGTCGGCACCTCGCTCGCGACGATCCTGGCGACCGGAACATCCTCCGCACGTGCCCATTGGAAGCGCGGCAGCGTCGATGTGGATTTGCTGAAAAGCTGGTGGTGGGCGATCGCGCTCGGTGTCATTGGCGGCGCGACGCTCGCCGGCAACCTTTCCGGCGGTGCATTGACGCTGATATTTGGCGTCGTGGCGCTTGTGGTGTCTGCAAACATGCTCTTGCGCAAAGAAGGTTCTGCCATCGCCGAAAAGCTGCCGGGTTCCCCCTTCAAGGAGCTCATGGGTCTTTTGATTGGTGGCATTTCGGTGATGATGGGCATCGGCGGAGGAACGCTCGGCGTTCCCACT
Organism: Roseibium polysiphoniae; assembly: GCF_014842925.1. Classification (GTDB taxonomy): domain Bacteria; phylum Pseudomonadota; class Alphaproteobacteria; order Rhizobiales; family Stappiaceae; genus Roseibium; species Roseibium polysiphoniae. Next base: position 409,718 of record NZ_JACYXJ010000006.1, on the reverse strand, counting down.
CTGACGCTGTTTTCCTATCCAATCCGCAAGGCGGTTGGAACAGCAGCAGCCATTGGTCTGATCATCGCGGTGCCTGGCACGCTCATGTCGATTTACTTCGGTTGGGAGGCGGAGGGACGCCCGCCGTTCTCGCTGGGTTATGTCAATCTCATCGGCTTCTTCTTGATCATTCCGGCATCGACCTACGCTGCGCCACTTGGGGCAAAAATTGCGCATACAATCGCCCCCTCGAAGCTCAAGCTGATCTTTGCGCTCTTCCTCGGCTTTACCGGTTTGCGCATGATTTACGACGTGATGATGTAGGCGTCTTTGCGGGCCTTTGGCGTCGATCCATTTCTTGAATGATCTGATCAACGAATATCATTGGTTCTTGAGGTGGTTATCGGCCATTGTAACAATCAGCACACTGAGCTGGTTTCATAAACAGCTTGAGTCTTTTGGAAAACGATTGTCGTAGAACCCGCGAGGCGCCAAGGCCAGCGCGGGAGTAGGCCGTAATGACTGCAAGCCCTCCAGTTACGATCACCTCCGCAGGCTGCCTGCGAGGCGCGCAGTTCTGTATACCGGCTCTTCCGGGGACCGTCGCGTTCGGCGCTGTCTTTGGAACAGTCGCTGCGCAGAAAGGGCTGACGTTCGCTGAGACGCTGATGTTCAATTCATTCGTCTTTGCCGGGGCCTCTCAGTTCGTAGCCATGGAGGTCTACACGGCCCCGATGACCTGGGGCGTGATCTTTGCGATGGTTGGTGTCGTGGCTGCGGTCAACATGCGCATGCTCTTGATTGGCGCGAGCCTGCGCCCCTGGCTGGGGCAAGTGCCGTCATCGCGAACCTATCCGGCCCTTTTCTTTCTGACCGACATCAATTGGCTGATCGCGCTTCGCGAGTATGACAAGGGCGAACGCGACTGGGGTATTTTCCTCGGCAGCGGCCTTTTCATGTGGTGCATCTGGTCGCTGTCAGTGGTGCCCGGGTATTTCTTCGGCAGTCTGGTCAGCGATCCGAAAGCCTGGGGGCTCGATGTCGTGATGCCAGCCTTCTTCATCGCCCTGCTTATTCCGCTCTGGAAAGGCAAGCGTCAGACAATAAGCTGGGCAATCGCCGGTGGTGTCGCTGTTCTGACCTGGTATGAGCTGGGCGGCTATTGGGGCATTCTGACCGGTGCCATTTCCGGGGCGCTGGCGGGAGCTTTCCTGGATGATTGAGACAAGCGTTGGCGCCGATGGCTTGTTTGTTGCCGCCGTCCTGATGATGACGGCTGTGACCTACATGATGCGCGCAGGTGGTTATTGGGTGATGGGCCGGATACCGCTCACAACGCGTGTTCGAAAGGCGCTGGAGTCTCTGCCGGGTGCGATCATCGTCTCTACGATCTTGCCCATCGCGTTCAAGGGCGGAGTGCCAGTCGTTCTTTGCATCATCGTTTCTGGAACGGCCATGGCGCTCTTGAGGAAAGACATCATCGCGGTGGTATGCGCCGTTGCCGCCGCTGCTGCCGCTCGCGCCTATGGATTTTGAGGCAAAATCCCGCCGATCACCTCTTTCGCGTTTTTCAGCGTGACAGTCGGTTCATGTCCTGCGTCGATGACAGTCCAGGTCATGTCCCCGAGGTCATAGCTCAGCTGCAGGTCAACCACCTCCGTTGTGGCGTCTGACGCATCTCCCTGCCGCGTCGAAACGCGTGCCATCAAAGTCTCGGCCGGCGCGTCCAGCCACAGGCCGCAGAACCTTGCTTCTACCGCCTTTGCGAGTTGTTCGATCCGTGCACGTTCTTTCTCGTCAGCAAATACGGCATCGAACAGTGCTGAGTGTCCGCTCGCGAGCGTCGTTTGCAGAGCCTTGTCGAGAGCGTCGTAAACCGCTTCAGTCGCCGCCCGCGTATAGGCCTCGGCGGGCGCTTTTTGTGTTTCGGACAGACCAAGCCGTTTCTTGCGCTCGATGTCTGTGCGCAGAACGCGGGCCCCGGGTGCGCGGCCGATGTCCGGTGCGAGAGCGTAGGCAAGAGTGGTCTTGCCGGTGCCGGAAAACCCGCCGATTGCAACGAGATCAGGCTCGACAGGATCCAGGAAGGCTATGGCCTGGCTGAAATAGGACACGGCTTGTTCTTCTTTCGCGCGCCTGTCCGTTTCATTGTGCTGGGTTTTTGCCGCGCTGGCTGCGATTTTGGCGCGAATTGCAGCGCGCATCATCAAGTAGAAAGGGAGGGCGGCAAGGCCTTGCAATTTGCTTGCGCCATCGTGCGTGTCGAATGGAAGCTTGTCGAAATAGCGGTTAAAGACCAGGTTTGCCGCCGGGCGCTGATCGTTCTCCCATAGGTCCATAAGGAGAAAGGCAAGGTCATAGAGGGTATCCGTTGTCGCCATCGCATCAGAAAACTCGATTGCGTCGAACAGAACCGGTTTTCCGTCCAGCACAACGATGTTGCGCATGTGCGCGTCACCATGGCAGAGGCGGATATGGCCATCCGCGCCGCGTTTCATCAGCAGTGGCTCTATCCGCTCCAGCCAGAGGCGTGATTGACGTGTGAGGTGTTCGGCGGCTTGCGGCGGGAAAAGGTCCGGATGTTCGGCAAACGCGACCTCATTCTGATCGACATAGCTCGCCAGTTCTTTGAAGAAGCCCTGTGCCGCCTCCGGTTTTTTCGGTGCAGCCGCGTGGGCGCTCACAAGCATGTCCGCCAGATCATCGCAAAGGCCTTTGGACAGTGGTCCGTCATTCGCAACATGATCGAGCTGCCTGTCCTGCTCGAAGCGGTTCATGACCACGACCCACTCGATTGTCTCCCCCGGACCGTCGATGGCAAGGTGTCCGTCTGCGTCGCAGGTAATCGGCAGGGCCTCAATGTAGATCTGAGCAGCATTTCGGATGTTGTGGCTGATCTCGCGTTGGCATGCCTCAGCGCGTTTGGCCAGCGTGGAGTAGTCCAAAAAGGGGAATTTTACCGAGCGCTTGACCTTGTAAGCCTTTGAGCCGGCCAGAAAGACAACATTGGCGTGGGTGTCGATCCTCGTGATGCCTGCTTGCTCCTTTTCATTGACTGGCATGGCCATCAAAAACGCGAAGACTGCTTCCTGTGAATCGGCATTGGCCATTTGGATCTTTCCCGAACGATGGTCGTTGATGACCTGATCAAAGTGCATCGCAGGTTACTTGCAGCCTTTGATCTTTCTCAATGAGAGAATTGCTCATTGTGCCAATGTCTCCTCGAAAGTCGCACCAAGGAGAAAAACATGAGCGATTACCCGGCTCTAAAAAAGATCAGGTTGAACCTGGCGCGAACCAAAGACCATCCGAATGGGTCAGCCCAGCACGGCTACGAATTTACAGCGCCGCTTGATGACAGCGGGCACATTGACGCTGGTCTTTGGAAAAAGGAGCGGGACCATTGCCGTGTCCGGCGTTTTTGGGGTGGCGAAGAAGAGGAAATCGGTCATCTGGTCCACCGCCCGGGCGGATCCTGGGCGTTTCACTACGACATCGAGGGTGAAGATGACGATGAAGCAGGCTACCGCTTCGGGTCACATGCTTTCCAACCAGGGGAGTATGTCTCGATCAAGGATGAGGACGGTGATTTGTTCACCTTCCAGGTCGTGACGGTTTCGCCTGTTTGAGTGGACCCGGTTTGAAATGAAACAGCTCTTCTTTAATGCCTGACCAGGTGAGACTAGGGAGAAACGTCCGCAGGGGGACGGCGAGGGGGCGTGCGACTTTGTCGGCGCCCCCTTTTTATGCTTTGAGCCGCGGAATGGCCAAATGGGGCATCTGACCGGTGAATTTGTCTGCAGCCGATGACGAATGCTCTTTCAATGCCTTGCTTTCTGCCACTGCGCTTGGATAACTGTCTAACGCATGCAGTCCAGTGCGGCCAGCGGGGTGCAGCAGGATGGCAAGAGGAAAACAAGCATGGGTTTTTTTGATTTCGTAAAAGATGCCGGGAAGAAACTGTTCGGCGACGATGAAGCTGAAACGTCTGGTCCTGAGGCGATTGCTGCTGAAGTGGCCGAGCTCGGCCTTGATGGTGATGTGAAGGTCGAAGTTGAAGGCGATACGGTCAAGGTCGCGGGCGCTGCGCCAACGCAGGCTGCACGCGAGAAACTGATCCTGGCGGTTGGTAACGTCCTGGGGATCTCGAAAGTTGAAGAAGAGATCACGGTCGCTGAAGCCGAACCGGAAGCCAAGTTCCATACCGTGCAAAAGGGCGATACGCTCTGGAAGGTATCTGAAGACGCTTACGGTGATGGCTCCAAGTATCAGACGATCTTTGAAGCCAACAAGCCGATGCTGTCCCATCCGGACAAGATCTACCCGGGTCAGGTTCTGCGCATTCCGCCGCTCGACTAAGAGCGCGCCTGTTTTTTGCTCAGTCTTGGTTTGGCAACGGCCGCGGTGATCCGCGGCCGTTTGCGTTTCTGGTGTAGTTGAGTCCGTTTTGGAATGATGTCATTGCCAAATAATGTGGCGTCTCCCTCTGCCGGGCCCCGGTCACATCGAGTATACAACAAGCGTTGAAACGTACGACACTTGGACATCATGAAGGCAGGGAATAGGAATGAGCCAGAAGACCGGTGGACAGCTTCTCGTCGAGGCCCTGGAACTACATGGCGCGGAGCGGGTGTTCTGTGTGCCTGGGGAAAGCTACCTGGCCGTTTTGGACGCCCTTCATGATGCCTCTATTCCTGTAACCATCTGCCGCCAGGAAGGTGGCGCGGCCATGATGGCCGACGCCCATGGCAAGCTTACCGGCAAGCCCGGCATTTGCATGGTTACGCGCGGGCCTGGCGCGACGAACGCTGCTGCAGGTGTTCACGTCGCCATGCAGGATTCGACACCGATGATCCTCTTTATCGGCCAGATCGAACGCGGCATGCGTGAGCGCGAGGCCTTTCAAGAGGTCGATTACCGCCAGATGTTTGGCGGTATGGCGAAGTGGGTGGCGGAGATCGACCAAGCTGATCGGGTTCCCGAATTCATTTCCCGTGCCTATCACGTCGCGACATCAGGTCGACCGGGGCCGGTGGTCTTGGCCCTGCCGGAAGACATGCTTGTCGAGATGGCAGACGTTACACAGCCATCGCCATGGCAACAGGTCGAAACCCATCCTGGTTTGACGCAAATGGCGGACTTGCAAAAGCGTCTCTGGGCCGCGGAACGTCCGATCGCCATTCTGGGCGGCAGCCGTTGGAGCGAGGATGCCGTGGCCGCCTTTACCCGCTTCGCCGAACGTTTCGATCTGCCTGTTGCTTGCTCGTTCCGCCGGCAGGCTTTGTTCGACAATCTGCATCCCAATTATGCGGGCGATGTTGGCATCGGCATCAATCCGAAATTGCTTGAGCGCATAAAGACGTCCGACCTTATCTTGCTGGTCGGTGGTCGCCTGTCCGAAATGCCAAGCCAGTCATACACCTTGCTCGACATTCCCCAGCCTGCGCAGCCCTTGGTGCATGTGCACCCCGATGCGGAAGAACTCGGCCGCGTCTACCGGCCTTCGCTCGCGGTCCACGCGAGCCCGACAGGGTTCTGCAAGGCAGTTGAGGGATTGCAGCCTCCCACGGAAGCCAGGAACAAGAGTCAGGCAGAGGAAGCTCATGCAGACTATCTGGCATGGTCAGGCGCTCGGCCGCAGGTTCCGGGCGCTTTGCAAATGTCCGATGTGATGGAATGGATCGAGGCGAACGTTGCCGATGACGCCATTTTCACAAATGGCGCGGGAAATTTTGCGACCTGGGTGCATCGCTTTCACCGATTCCGCAAGTTTGCGACCCAAGCGGCGCCGACGTCCGGTTCGATGGGCTATGGCCTGCCTGCCGCCGTTTCGGCAAAGCTCACCTTTCCAGAACGGGAGACGATCTGTTTCGCCGGCGATGGCTGTTTTCAGATGACCATGCAGGAGTTTGGCACGGCCTGTCAGGAGGGCGCGGCGATCATCGTGGTTCTGGTCGACAATGGGATGTACGGCACGATTCGGATGCATCAGGAGCGCCACTATCCCGGCCGGCCATCGGCAACGAAATTGGTCAATCCGGATTTCGCGGCGCTTGCGTCTTCCTATGGGGCTCACGCCGAGACGGTTCATACTTCAGATGACTTTGGACCGGCGTTCGAGCGTGCACGTGCAACCGGAAAACCGGCATTGCTTCACCTCGTGCTCGATCCGGAAGCGATCACGCCTGCTGCCTCGCTCAGCCAAATTCGCGAAGCCGCGCAAGCGAAGAGCTAGCCAACGTCGTCAGCCAGGTCCAGGTCGGTCACTTGCAGGCTGACGTGGGCGACCCCGGGGTCGTCCGCCGAGGTTTCGACATGAAATCCGAGGGCCTGGCACATGCTGAGCATGCTCGTGTTTTCTTTCAGAACTTCGCCCTGGATCGTTTCGATGCCGTCGGCACGCGCGTAGCGGATGATAAGCTTCATCAGGGCCCAGCCCAGACCAACGCCTTTCAGGTTTGAGCGAACCATGATTGCATACTCGCCGCTTTTATGATCCGGGTCGGCGTGCAGTCGGACAACACCAAGCAGGTCGCCGGTCTCCGGGTCAATCGCGGAAAATGCCATGGCACGTGAATAATCAAGTTGTGTCAGCCGTGCCAGGAAACGATGGCTGAAGTCCCGTACTGGCGCGAAGAAGCGTAGCCGCAGGTCCTCCGCGGAGACTGTCTCAAAGAAGCTCTTGAAGAGGTCTTCGTCCTCTGGCCGAACAGGGCGAACGAAGACTTTTCTTCCGTCTTTAAGCGAGAGCGTGTCTTCCCACTCTTCCGGATAGGGCGCGATGGCGAGACGGGACTTTCCATCCCGGCCTGGGTGCCGTGCCGGTTCGCCGAGTGTCATGCGCGCATCAAGCGCGACAAGACCATCCTCCAGCGCCACGAGCGGATTGATGTCGAGCTCGAGTATTTCTGGAATGTCGATTGCGATCTGCGAGACTTTCATCAACGCAAGTGCCAGGGCCTCGCGATCGAGGGCTGGTCGTGTGCTGGTGCCGTCAATAAGCTTCGCAATTCTGGTGCGATTGATCATGGCATGCGCCAGATTGAGGTCGAGCGGCGGCAGCTCGATCGAGATATCCCGGCTATCTTCCACCGATGTCCCGCCATGGCCAAAGACCAGCACCGGCCCGAAAGTAGGTGTATCTGCCAGACCAACAAACAACTCGATCCCATGGCGATCTTCGAGCATTGGGTGCACACTGACACCTGCAATTCTTGCGTCCGGAAACAACTGACTGGTCTGCTGGATAAGCTCGCGGGCAGCCCGCTCGACGCTTTCGGGCGTTTCCAGTCCGAGGCGCACGCCGTCTATCCTAGATTTGAAAGGCAGGTCCTGCGAGATCAGCTTGACGACACAATGGTTGGCCTTCTTGAAGAACTCCGCCGCGTGGTCGGCTGCTTCTTCCGGCGTCTTGCACAGCCGCGTCGGCATGACAGGCAGCTGATAGGCTTCCAGTATCTTTGAAACCTCCTGGGGAAACAGCCAGGTTCGGTTCTCTTTCATCGCGTCATCAACGATCTTGCGCGCGGTGTCGGCATCGGGGATGAAGTCCTGAGGAACACTTGCCGGCGCTGCCATCAGAAAGTCACGTGACTGCGCATCATGAGCAAGGTGCATGATCGAGCGGACGACTTCCGCCGGGCTGGCGTAACAGGGCACACCGGCCTCATCCAGATGACCTCGGGCACTGCCGTCATCGCCAATCAGACCTGCGACGATCGCCTTGCGCCGTCCGGTCCGTCGCCGGTTCTCCTTAGCAGCCTCCGCAATGGCACGTCCTATGTCAGCCAGATCTGTGAATGCGCTTGGGGCCTGAAGAACCAGTACGCCGTCGGTGGTCTTGTCTCTGAGGACGGAGCTAATTGCCGCTTTGAGATCAGCTGGATCGAGTTCCTCGCGCAAGATGATGGGATCGGAGCTCGACCCGGTCTTTTGGCTTGTTCGACGATAGGCACCAAGAGCGTTGAGGGTGTCTTCGGAAAGTTCGGCAAGCTTGCCCCCCAGGTCGGTCAGACGATCCGTGGCCAGGCTGGCGAGGCTCCTGCCGTTCGACAGGATCGTCAGTGCGTCAAATTGAGGAACGCGCACACGCGCAAGGGTTTCGACGGCCTCAAACATTTCGTCGAGGTCGCTGACGCGCATGATGCCGGCGCGGCGGAAGGCAGCATCATAGACAAGGTCCGGATCAGCCAGGCGACCTGCATGGGTCAGGCCGCTGCCACTGGTGTCATGGCTGCGTCCCGACCGGATCATGATCACGGGCTTGCTGCGCGCCGCCGCTCTGGCCGCCGACAGAAACTTGCGCGGACTGGAGATCGCTTCCGCGTGAAGAAGAATCGCCCGTGTCCGGTAATCTTGCGCGAAATAGTCGACGAGGTCGCCGATATCGGCATCCATGCGCTCACCAAGTGAGACAACTGCAGAAAAGCCGGTCTTGTGAGCGCTGGCCCAAGAAAGGGTTGCATTCAAAACGGCACCAGAGCGCGCGATGAAGGCAATGTCGCCCGGTACCGGCGACTTGGCGCTGAGAAGGCAGTTCAGGCCCAAAGCCGGAACGGCAAGTCCAAGACTGCCGGGGCCGATCATGCGAAGCCGTGTGCTGCGTGCAGCTTCCCGGCAGGCCTGAACCAACTCCTCCGGCCAGGTTTCGTATCCAGGAGACAAGAGGACGACAGCTTTTGTTCCGCGCCGTGCCAGTTCAGCGATCAGCTCCGGCGTCGTTTCTGCCGCACTCAGACAGATCGCAAGATCTGGAGCTGTTGGCAGGTTCTCGAGCTCGACGTGCTTGCCTGCGAGAGCTGTGTCCAGGTCAGGCAATCCAACAAGATAGAGAGATTGTTTCCAGCCTGATGCCAGGAGGGTCCTGGAAAGGTGCTCCAGAACCTTTCCACCATGTCGCGATGGTCCGATCAGGGCCAGTGAGCCGGGGGCAAAGAAACCGTCGAGGTTTTTGATGGTCACGCCGTCATTCTCCGTGGGAGCTCCACAAAGCCTGACACGGAAAGAGCGAAATTTGAATGAAGGTGAGAGGGAAAATGCTCAGCCTCCAAAGCGCGGCGATCGCGCCCTGAAGGCTGGCTATCTGGATTAGTGAGCCATCAAAACCGGAACGGTCATGGCCTTCAGGATTTCCCGTGTGGCACCGCCAAAGAGAAACTCCCGCATCCGGCTGTGGCCGTAGCCACCCATGACCACCAGGTCGTTGCCGTTGTCTGAGACATAGTTGAGCAACGTATCAGCGATCCCAGTCTGAGGATTGGTGATGACGTCAATCGTCACATCAAGATCGTGCCGCGCCAGATAGGTTGCGATCTCGGCGCCTGGCTGGCTATCTTCATTGACGTTCTTTTCGACCACAAGCACGGTGATCTTCTCTGCCTTGTCCAGCAGCGGAAGTGCAGCGTGGATCGCACGTGTCGCTGTGGAGCTGCCGTCCCAGCCAATCACGACATTCTTGGCTTCGGACTGCGCGACGCCGATGTATGGGACGATCAGAACCGGCACACCGCTTTCGAACAGGACTGTTTCAATCAGAAGCTCGCGCATGGGCTCAAGGGCGTCGGGGTTTTCCTGCCCAATGACAACAAGATCCGTTGTGCGGCAATGCCGAAGCAGTCCTTCGAGGGGACCTCCAGTCAAAACATCTGCAACACGGCTTTCAGTCTTCACAGCTGCGACGCGGGCAAGCTCGTCGAAGCTCTTTTGAGCGTCTTTTGCAGCGCCAACCGCCTGTTCGTGCGCAGCTTGCAGGTAGTCAACGGGCATCGGCGCAGCCGCGAACGCAGGGACCACTGGTTCAAAGGCGACGGCCAAACCCGTTACATGGGCGTCGTTGTTGACAGCAAGGTCGATCGCATATTTCGCGGCCGGTTGGGATCCGGAGAGATCCACAATTGTCACGATGTCTTTTAAAACCATGGTCGTACCTCCTTTTGGAAAACTGGGCATAGGCCCTTGTGAAAACACCCTATGCAGGAAACGTGGGCGTTACTTTGAGGCGTATCAACCAGTGAGCGAATGAGTTGCCTGTTTTAGTTTTGATATGAAGCAGTCATGCAATTGTCTGCGCGGTGAAACGGTAAACGTCTCCCCCCGGTAAAACAGCTCGCGGGCCATCGGTCCAAAGCTCACCGCCGAGCCGTCGCGCCATTGTCTGAGATCGATGATTGTCGGGATGAACTTCCGCGATGGCCTCTGTCCAACCCATTGGCCCAAAAAGCCAATGGTTCACGGTTTGCGCGGCTTCAAACGCAATGCCTTTGCCTTCTGCTGCATCCGACCAAATTGTCCAGCTGAGTTCGGGCAGCTGTTCGTCCACAAGCTGGAAGGGGCCGACGTGGCCGAGCGCCGCGCCGCTTGTCCGGTCTGTGATCGTGAACCTGCCGAAGCCGCGCAATGCCCAGTGGCCGATCATGCTGGCGAACTTCTCAAAGACGGCATGCTCAGGCTTTGCGCCGCCTGTGAAGGCCGTGCGGTGAGATGTGGCGTAGGCGAGAAAGGCCGGAAAGTCCGATGGCGAAGGCACCCTTAGCAAAAGCCTTTGAGTTTCCAGAACCGGGGCGCCAGTCAGCGTTGGCAAACTCATTTCCATGGGCAAGACCCTTCCTGAGTTGACGCGTACATCCTGCAGAAAACCGATTTCACCAAAGGCTCGTGACAGAGACTAGACCGCCTTCATGACCTCGCGGGCGATAATCAGACGCTGCACCTCGGACGTGCCCTCGTAGATCGTCGTGATCCTGGCGTCTCGGGCATAGCGCTCGAGAGGATAGTCCTTGATGTAGCCGGCCCCGCCGTGAAGTTGCAACGCGGTGTAGGTTGCCTTCTGGGCGGCTTCGGACGCAAAGAGCTTGGCCATGGACGCTTCCTTGGAAAAGGCCTTGCCTGAATCCTTGAGCGATGCGGCCTGATGGATAAGCAATTTTGCCGCCTCCAGTTCCGTCTCCCGGTCCGCGACCAACCATTGCAGTCCTTGCATATCTGCAAGGGGGCGACCGAATTGTTCTCTTTCCTTGATGTAGGCTTTGCCGGCAGCCATCGCCTTGCGGGCAACGCCAAGAGCAAGCGCGGCGATCCCGATACGCCCACCGGCCAATTCGCCAACGGCGATGCGAAATCCCTCATTCTCTTGGCCCATCATAGCTGTCGCCGGGACGCGGCAATCCTGAAAGAGGACTTCATTGGTCGCAGAGCCAGTCTGCCCCATCTTCTTTTCCGCCTTGCCAATCACAAGGCCTGGCGTTCCAGCTTCGACAAGAAAACAGGAAATGCCCTTGCCTTTGGGAGCATCAGAATCGGTCACCGCCCAAACCACGAAGACGCCGGCATATTCAGCGGAACTGATATATAGCTTCGATCCGTTGAGGACGTAATGATTGCCGTCCTTCACCGCCCGGGTTTTCATTGACGAGGGATCAGATCCAGCGCTGGATTCCGTCAGGCAAAAACCACCAGCGGGATATCGGCCGTCCGTAAGTCGCGGCAAGTAGCGTGCTTTTTGCTCTTCAGAACCGACGGCCTGAATGACCTCGCCAACCATGTTTGTGACCGAGACGGTGACGGCGGTGGAAGCGCACCCCTGAGCAAGAGCTTCTACCGCGAGCGCAAAGCCGATGGTGCCGGCTTCGGTTCCACCGTACTCGGATGATAGGTTGAGACCCATGAAGCCGTTGTCTGCAAGCATCTGCAAGTTGGCCAGAAACTCAGCGCGTCCCTCACCATTGTCCAACCGCTCTGCCAGCGGTTCCAGCTTGTCTGTCGCGAGCTTGTTGGCCGTATCGGCGATCATTCGCTGTTCTTCGGTGAAGCTGAAGTCCATCGACGTTTTCCATCCCTTGATCTTTATGGCAGCAACCTAGCTTTGCGCAGGCAGATTTGTCCATGTCGTCGGGAACGGTTTGCGGCAGAGCAGCAAAAAGGAGATAAGGACAGCATGTCAACCCGATTGCTTCTTCTTGCGCTTCCTCCAATCGCCGTGCTGCTGATTGCGTCGCTGCTTGTGCAGCTGATGGTGGAACGGGATCGGGAGACCGTGGATCAAAAGGCGGCCGAGCGGCTTACCCTTTATCGCCAGACCATCCTCGGTGAATACGAGAAATACCGTTATTTGCCATACATGCTGGCACGGGATCCCAGAGCGACCGTTGTTCTGAACATGGGCAGACCGACCGAGTCGGCGAACCGGTTTCTAGAGGAAGTGGCGGAAAAGTCTGGCGCGGATCTGCTCTTTGTCATGGATCGGCAGGGCCGGACGCTGGCGGCCAGCAACTGGCGCGATGAGTTGTCTCTCGTCGGGCAGAGCTATGCCTACCGGCCCTATTTTCATACTGCTCTGAAAGGCGAGGAAGGACAGTTCTTCGCGATTGGCGCAACGCTTGGCGAACCGGGACTTTTCCTGTCGCTGCCATCTCCAGTAAGCGGTGAGCCTGACGGCGTTGCGGTCGTCAAGGTAGACATGGAGCCTTTGGAGCAGGCCTGGGCGAAGGGCGGCGAAACAGTTTTTGCATCGGATGCCAACGGGGTGATTTTCTTAGCTTCTGTCGCTGATTGGCGCTATCGAACCTTGCAAGAACTCTCCGACGATGTGAGAAGCCAAATCACGGCGACACGCCAATACGCCGATCAACCTCTGACCGCTCTGTCGCAAAACCCACGGGGTACTGAGAAAGTGGTGACGGTCGATGGCCGCACTTACCGCCATAACTCTGCTCATGTCGGATTGCTCGGCTGGACGCTCCACTTTCTCGTGCCGATTGAGGAAACTCGAAAGAACATTTGGCCGATCTGGGCATCCGCGATTGGCCTCAGCCTGCTCTACTTCGTGGGACTGCTCATTCAAAGAGGACGTGTCCTGCGTCGAGCCTCGGCCCTTTTGCGGCAGGAGTCGCAGGGGCTGCGGGAATTGAACCAGCGGTTGGTGGACGAGGTTGACGAGCGTCGACGTGTTGAAGAAGAGCTGAGAAACGCTCAAAGACACCTGGCGCGTTCGAGCCGTCTCGCAGCAGTGGGTCAGATGTCTGCAGCAGTTGCACATGAGCTGAACCAGCCCCTCGCAGCGCTGCGCATGTTTGTGGCGGGCGCCCGAAAGTTCCTTGAGAGTGGCAATGTTCCTGCCGTCGAAGATAATCTTAAGGAGATCGATTCTCTTCAACACCGGATGGCAACCCTGACCCAGGAACTCAAGCGCTTCGCTCGGCCCGCCGAAAGCCGGATTGAGGTAGTCGACTTGAAGAATTGTATTGCTGCGGCCGAAAAGATCGCGCGTTCGCGATTTGAAGAGGACAGCGTCAACTTGGATCTACGATTGTCCGATGGACCGCTGAATTTGGAAACCGCTCCCTTGAAGGTCGAGCAGGTGCTCGTGAATCTGCTCCGCAACGGCGCCGACTCCGCAGCAAAGGCGGAAGATGGAAAAGTCATTCTTGAAGTTGACCGACAGGGCGAGAGCATCGTTGTCAGCGTCTCCGACAACGGCGCTGGGGTGCCTACGGATCTCCGCGAAAAAATCTTCGACCCGTTTTTCACCACCAAGTTGAGCAATGGCGGTCTGGGTCTTGGCCTGTCCATCTCCGACCGTATCGCCGAGGATCTCGGAGGGTCTTTGCAAGTGAAGCCGAACGCGACTGGTGGGGCAACGTTCCTGTTTACTCTGCCAGCTCCGGAAGGAGCCGTGCGTGCCGCCACGCTGGAAGCTGAAACCGCGGTTCTGGAGCCAGAAGCCGAATGACCGCTGCAAACGTCAAGACCCCTGTTCTGATTGTGGACGACGATCCCGCAATGCGCTCTGCCCTGCGCCAATGGTTGGGGCTTGCGGGTTTCGAGACCATAGAGGTGTCGGACGCCGATACCGCGATGCGTCACGTTCAGCCAAGCTTTCCTGGCTGTGTCGTGTCGGATGTGATGTTGAATGGAGACGATGGTGTCCGTCTCATGAAACGTATCGCCGAAATAGATGCAGATATTCCGGTCATATTGATCACGGGCCATGGCGACGTGCCGATGGCGGTCGAAGCCATGCGAAGCGGGGCTTACGACTTTGTCGAAAAGCCGTTTGACCCTGAAGTGATCGCGGAGCTTGTGCGCCGCGCCTGCGAAAAGCGCAGCCTTGTATTGGAAAACCGCTCGCTTTCGAGGCGTCTCGTCGAAGAGGGGAGTTTGGAGCGGCGCCTTCTCGGCAACAGCCCTGCCATGCGGGCCTTGCGCGAAAGACTGCTTCATTTCGCTGGAACAGATGCCGCGGTTCTGATCACCGGTGAAACAGGGACAGGCAAGGAAGTGGTCGCCCAGGCGTTGCACGCATTTGGTCATCGCAAGGATGCGCCATTCGTTGCGATCAACGCAGCAGCCCTGCCGGAGACGATGGTCGAGGCAGAGCTGTTCGGCCATGAGGCTGGCGCATTCACAGGCGCAGATCGAACGCGGATTGGACGAATTGAGGCGGCCAATGGCGGTGTCTTGTTCCTGGATGAAATCGTTTCGATGCCGATCCCACTCCAGCCCAAGCTCCTGAGGGTTCTTCAGGAAAAATGCGTCGACCGAATAGGCGGACGCCGCCCTGTCCCTGTCGACTTCCGCGTTGTCAGCGCGGCCAACATCGAGCCCAAGGAAGCGGTTGCCGCGAAGACGCTGCGCGAGGACCTCCTGTTCCGTCTGAATACGATCGAGATCACGATTCCGGCGTTGCGGGAGCGGGGGAACGACAGTCTCCTGCTGTTCGATACCTTCATCAATCGTTTTGCAGCCCAATATGGCATCCCAATGCCGGACGTTACCGCCCGTGATGAAGCGTTTCTGCGAACGTACGATTGGCCGGGCAATGTTCGTGAATTGCGCAATGCCGCGGAGCGCTTCGTTCTCAATGCAGGTGTTGGTCGCCAGCCGCTCGAGGTCCTCGTGATTGGGCCCGGGCACAAGGTGAGTGATATCGCCGGTGGAACGCTGAAGGACTTGATGGACAGCTATGAGCGCAGCGTGATTTCTAATGCGCTTCGCAGGCATGAGGGGCGTATCGCCGAGGTCATGCGGGAGTTGGGTGTGCCGCGACGAACCCTGAACGAAAAGATGACCCGCTTGAAGTTGAGCCGCCCGCAGGTCATGGGCGACGAGTAAAGGTCCCTGGTCTTCATTGAAGGTTTCGATGCGGCGTATCGGCGAAATATTGCCGATACAGTTGAAAGATCGGCGATATTCTGCTCAACCTTGCGGGGAAGAGAATGGAAATTGGTCGAAAAGACGGCGAAAATTGGGGAATCTGCTGCTTCGACATGCATTTGGCACAGCACGTGCTAAAAATGACGATAGCTTGGAGGGCTCATGCTGCACATCGTAATGAGCGTCTGCCAAGACAATTGAGCCACGTTACCTGGGAGGAACAGTATGCTCACTGCCCGTAAATTTGCCACGGCTGCATCCGCAACCGTACTTGGACTTTTCTTCGCAACTGAAACATTTGCTGCTGACGTGACATGGAATGTGTCGCTCTGGGGCAAGCGCCGCGCCTTCACCGAGCATGTCGAAAAGCTCGCTGAGGAAGTGGCTGCGAAGACCGACGGCAAGTTCGAAATCAAGCTGCACTATGGCGGCGCGCTCTCCAAATCTCGCGAAAACCTCGATGGCATCTCATTCGGTGCGTTCGAAATGGCGCAGTTCTGTGCCTCGTACCACGCTGACAAGAATCCATCGCTGACGGTTCTGGAACTGCCGTTCCTTGGCGTTGCCGATCTGGAAACCGAAGTGAAGGTCTCCAAGGCTCTCTACGAGCATCCAGCTGTTCAGAAAGACCTTGGCCGCTGGAATGCAAAGCTGCTGATGCCGTCCCCGATGCCGCAGTACAACTTTGCGGGTAAGGGCGATGTACCGTCTTCCATCACCGACTTTGAAGGCATGCGTGTTCGTGCTCTCGGTGGTCTTGGCAAGCTGATGGAAGCTGCTGGCGCCGTTCCGACCTCGGTGACCGCTTCTGAAACATACCAGGCGATTGACTCCGGTACGGTGAATGCTGCCGGTTTCGCACCGCATGCGCACCTTTCGTTCAAGACGGTTGAAGTTGCCAACTGGTGGACCAAGAACCTGAACCCGGGCACTGTTCATTGCCCGATCGTCGTCAATACGGATGCCTACGCGGCACTGCCTGACGATTTCCGCGTCGCGCTTGACGAGTCCGTACAGCCAGCACTCGACCATTACCTTGCGACCTATGCCAAGGTTTATGAAAAGTGGTGGCCAGAGCTTGAAGCTCGCGGCATCGTTCAGGTCGAATTCTCTCCAGAAGAGCTTGCCGCTTTCGAAGCGAAAGCCGGCCCGATCCAGGATGCCTGGGTTCAGGAGCAATCCGCTAACGGCCTTCCGGCCCAGGAACTCCTCGACCTCGTTAAGGGCGTGATCAAGGGCTGAGCCCAACTCATGTCAAACTGACGATTATCCCTCGGCGCGTCCTGCGCCGGGGGTTTCCTGCAAGGGCACCCCGAAAATGACCAGTCACGGCACTGCCGTTCGGCCCGAACCCGACCGGCCGAATACATACATCAAGTTCGACGGAGCGCTGGCTCATGTCGAAAACGCCTTCAACCTCGTTGCAGCCAGCAGCATCCTCATCCTGATGCTCATGGCGGTTGCGCAGGTTATCGGAAGGCTGACCCTGAACATGCCGGTTCCGGGTTTCATCGACATTACCGAGCAGGCCATGGCCGTGTTTGCCTTTTGCGGCGTTGCCTATTGTCAGCGTGTTGGCGGCCATATCCGCATGGAAATGGTTCTTGGCAAAATCCACGGTCGCCCGCTCTGGATCGCCGAATTGTTTGGTGTGCTTCTGATTGCCGTTGTTGTCGCCCTGCTGGCATGGGGCTCCTGGTATCATTTCGACCGCTCGTTCGCCATCGGCGACAGCACCATGGATATTCGCCTTCCGACCTGGCCATCCAAGCTGGTTGTACCCGTTGCGCTGGGCCTCCTGTTCCTGCGCCTCATGCTTCAGGCCTACGGCTACCTGCGTCTTGTTATCGATCCGAGCCGGGACCCGATTGGTGTGCCGATCATCCACGACGTGGAGGAAACCGCGCAGCATGAAATCGAAGAAGTCTTTGGCGATGACATCGAAGCAGGAGACAGCAAATGACGCCGTTTGAGGTAGGTCTCTTGATGACGGGCGTCTTGCTCGTCCTCGTTGTTATGGGCATGCGCGTTGCGTTCGCAGCTGCCTTCACCGGACTTGTCGGCTTGATTGTCTTCTTCTCGATGAAGATGGGCTTTGAGCGTGGCTTTTTCGTCGCCCTTAAAATGGCCGGCACGATCCCGCATTCCAAGTCGGTCACCTATTCCCTGTCGGTTCTCCCGACTTTCATTCTGATCGGCTTTCTGGCGTTTTACGCTGGGTTCACCAAACAGCTTTTCGAAGCTGCGAAACGCTGGCTCGGCTGGTTGCCTGGCGGCATGGCCGTCGGCACCGTGTTTTCGACAGCTGGTTTTGCCGCTGTGTCCGGTGCGTCGGTCGCAACCGCTGCCGTCTTTGCCCGTGTCGCGATTCCGGAGATGCTGGCCGCAGGTTACTCCAAGCGCCTGTCTGCAGCTGTTGTGGCCGCTGGTGGCACGCTCGCCTCGTTGATCCCGCCTTCGGCCATCCTGGTGATCTACGCGATCCTGGTCGAGCAGTCGGTCGGCAAACTCTTGATTGCCGGTTTCCTGCCAGGCGTCTTCTCGGCTTTCATTTACGTCGGAATTATTGTTGGCGTATCGGCATGGCGCGGCGACGCCCCGGCGGTGAAGGGCTTCACATGGCGTGAGCGTTTTGCGTCGGTGCCGGGAACCTTGCCGATCATCGCTGTCATCGGCATCATTTTCTGTTCCTTCTTCTTTGGCCTCGCAACGCCGACCGAGGCTGGGTCACTCGGAGCCTTTGTGGTTCTGGTCGTCGCCTTTGCCAAGGGCATGAAACTGGGTCAGCTGGGGCAGGCTTTGCATGAAACAGCCAAACTGACAGTCATGATCTTCACCCTCATCTGGGGTGTGCTGGTCTACGTTCGTTTCCTTGGATTTGCCGGGCTTCCCGATGCCTTCAAGGACTTTATCGTGGCGCTGGAGTTCTCGCCCTGGATCGTCATGATTTGCATCCTGCTGGCCTATGCGGTGCTCGGCATGTTCATGGATGCGATCGGCATGCTGATCCTGACGCTTCCGGTGGTCTATCCAGCTGTGATTGCGCTTAACGGTGGCGAGGCTGTTTCTGCCGCTGACAGTGCTTTCGGCATGTCCGGCGAGGCCTGTTCGATCTGGTTTGGAATTCTGGTCGTGAAGATGGCGGAGCTCTGTCTGATAACGCCGCCCATAGGACTGAACTGCTTCGTGGTCTCAGGCGTCCGTCCGGACATTCCCGTCCAGGAAGTCTTCCGTGGTTGCGTCCCGTTCTTCATCGCGGACGTACTGACGATCGCAGGCCTGCTGGCCTTCCCTTCGATCATCACGCTCTTGCCTTCGCTGATGTAGGGCTACGAATTTTCGACACTAAAAAAGCCGCCGCGGGCAACCGCAGCGGCTTTTTTGCGTACTGATAGGATTGTCTTAGAACAAGCTTCCCTGCGTTGTCGCAGACTTGCCAGCTGTGGCCTTCTTTGGCCTCGGTGCTCCTTTGGGAGCGGGCGGGGCGACGCCATCTCCCGTGGCAATAGCCTCGATGCTTCCATCTGCCAGTTCAATGGCAAGGGCGGCACCTGGAGCGACACTTGATGCAGACCGGATTGGTTGCCCTTTGTCGTCACGCACAAGGGCATAGCCGCGCGCAAGCACGTCCTTGTAGGACAGCGACTTGAGCAGGCTTTCCAGCGTGGTTAGGCGATCCCGCGTCTTGGACAGGCGAGTGCCATAGGCGCGCTCCATCCGGTCGCCCAGTGTGCCGAGGCGTTCGGAGCCGAGCTGGATCTGTTGCTGCAGTTTGAGCGGTGACAGACGGGACGAGGCATGCTGGAAGCCCTGACGTTTCTGCGCGACGGCAACGCCAAGGGCACGCTGCTGCCTGTCGGACAGGACCGAGAGATCGCCCCGCGCTTTCTGAGTGGAACGAGTCAGTACAGCAGGAGACAAACGCGCAGAAGCATTTTGGAAACTGCTGCGATGGCTGCGCGTGTTGACCGTCAGCGCATGTTCAAGGCGGCTTGCATAGGTGTCGAAGGTCTGGCGCGGCAAGGCCAGCAGATCGCGCGGAGCAGGCAGCGCTGCCTCTGCCGCGCGCAACTCCGTGCGGCGGGTCGCAACGAGCCGGTTGAGGCCTGAAGAGAGGCGGCGCGAAAGATCGCCGGTCATGGCAATCAGGTCGGCCTTTACGGGAACGGCGATCTCCGCGGCGCCTGTGGGCGTCGGAGCGCGCACGTCGGCGGCCAGGTCAATCAGCGTCCAGTCGGTTTCGTGACCAACGGCTGAAATCAGAGGAATATTGCTCTCCGAAGCAGCGCGCACCACGGCCTCATCGTTAAAGCCCCAGAGATCTTCAATGCTGCCACCACCACGGGCAACGATAATCAGATCCGGGCGTGGAATGGCGCCTCCTTGCGGCAGAGCGTTGAAGCCGCGAATGCCGTTGGCGACTTCGGCACCGCTCGTTTCGCCTTGAACCCGCACTGGCCAGACGAGGACGTGCAACGGAAATCGATCCGAAATCCTGTGCAGGATATCTCGGATTACGGCTCCAGTTGGAGAGGTCACCACGCCGATGACCCGCGGCAGGCTGGGCAGCAGCTGTTTGCGTTCTTCTGCAAACAGCCCTTCGGCGGCAAGCTTGCGCTTCCGCTCTTCAAGAAGCGCCATCAGCGCACCAGCGCCGGCAGGCTCAAGCGCGTCAATGACCATCTGGTATTTTGACTGGCCGGGGAATGTGGTGATCTTGCCGGTGGCAATGACCTCCAGCCCCTGTTCAGGCTGGATCTTCAGGCGCGAGGCAACGCCCTTCCAAACGACCCCTGAGAGAACGGCGCGGTCATCCTTCAGGTCGAGGTAAATGTGTCCGGAACCTGGCCGGGAAATACGTCCAAGCTCGCCGCGAACGCGCACATAACCGAAGGCGTCTTCCATCGTTTTCTTGATGGAAAAGGAGATCTCTGCAACTGAAAATTCGGCGATGTTGGATGGCTTGTCAGACACTGATTGATTCCCCGCTTGAGCGGCAAAGGTTACCCCTTGATCAGGAAGGGTCAAGCGATAGAGCCCGATGAAACAGCGGTCAGATGTGGCTTACGGGTATCGATTGTGCTTGCACCATTGAAATGCGCTCCCCGACAGTCCTACCTATTGGTCATGACAAGATACGACTACAAAATGCAGCGGCTCTTTCTTCGCCATATTCTCGCCGACGGTGCGTCTGTCGAGGCAGATCGCGGACAGGCAAATTATTTGCTGAATGTGTTGCGCCTGAAGAACGGCGACCGCTTGTTGGTCTTCAACGGAAATGACGGGGAATGGCTCGCGGAAATCCGCGCGACGGGCCGGAAGGCCTGTCATCTGGACTTGGTCGAAAGGGTTCGCGAACAGACCAATGCCAACGATCTGCAATACCTCTTTGCTCCGCTGAAACACGCGCGTCTCGACTACATGGTTCAAAAAGCTGTCGAGATGGGGGCCGGAGCGCTTCGGCCGGTCATGACCCAGCACACGCAATCAAGCCGGATCAATCTGGAGCGGATGGAAGCCAATGTCATTGAGGCCGCAGAGCAATGCGGTGTCATTTCGGTGCCGAAAGTCCTTGAACCCAGGCCTCTGAAAGAGTTGCTTGCCGGGTGGACCAAAAGTGACCCAAGTCGCCGGCTCCTGTTCTGTGATGAAGGTGAAACGACCCAAAATCCCCTCGGTGAGCTGGCACGTCTTGCGCAGCAGGGGCCCCAACCAGTGGCGATCCTCATCGGACCGGAGGGTGGTTTTTCCGAAGAAGAGCGTGATTTGCTGCGGCAGCAACCCTTCGTGACACCGATCCCACTGGGGCCAAGGATCTTGCGGGCCGACACGGCAGCAGTTGCGGCCTTGGCGGTTGTTCAGGCGACACTCGGAGATTGGAGTTGAGCACACGGGCCCTGAACCGACTGCAACGAAGCGCCGTGAGCGCTGCGCAAATCTCATTGCGGGGCTGTGACGCGGAGCCATCCGTCTTCAGAATTGCGTGATCACCAAACCAGTTCATTTGTGGTGCTTGCCATCACCGCAAATCGAGCCTAAATGCGACAAGCCTTTCTTGTTTCTGAAAGGTTCAACTATTCCTCGCGTTTGTACGTGGCCGAGCGGCTGGGTATTCTGCGCAGCCAACGAAAACTGGGAAATCCTGCATGGCCCGCGATACCGTCGATTCGACACCAATTGAAAGCATTGCCGATCTCGCTGAGACCCTCGAAGCCGGTTGTAAACCAGCAGAGAAGTTCCGGATCGGCACCGAGCATGAGAAGTTCGGCTTTCACCTGTCGGATCTATCCCCGATCCCTTACGAGGGCAGTCATGGCGTCGAAGCCGTTTTGTCCGGGATGGAGAAGCTGCTGGGTTGGGAACGGATCGAGGACAATGGCAAGATCATAGGCCTTTCTGATCCCGTGGGCGGTGGCGCGATTTCCATTGAGCCGGGCGGGCAATTCGAGCTTTCCGGTGCGCCGCTGGAGACACTCCATGAAACCTGCCGGGAAACGAACGTGCATCTTGCGCATGTGCGTCAGGTCGCCGAGCCGCTGGGTGTAGGTTTCCTGGGCACAGGCATGGCTCCAACCTGGCGGCGCGAAGATGTGCCGGTCATGCCAAAATCGCGTTATGAGATCATGACGCGCTACATGCCGAAGGTGGGGAAATATGGTCTGGACATGATGTACCGGACCACGACCATTCAGGTGAATCTTGATTTTGCCTCAGAGGCCGACATGGCCAAGAAGATGCGTGTCGGGTTGGCGCTGCAGCCGATTGCGACCGCGATTTTCGCCAACTCTCCCTTCACTGATGGCAAGCCAAACGGCTACAAATCCTTCCGCGCGGAAGTCTGGAACGATCTTGATCAGGACCGTACCGGCAATTTGCCTTTTGCCTTCGAAGATGGCTTCGGCTTTGAAAGCTATGTGGAATGGGCGCTCGATGTTCCAATGTACTTCATCAAGCGCGGGGCAACCTATTACGACGCAACGGACACGACTTTCCGCGCTTTCATGAATGGGTCTTACGAAGGCAAGGTGCCGGATGCGCGCCCGACGATAGGCGACTGGAACAACCACCTTTCCACGCTCTTCCCGGATGTGCGGCTGAAAAAATACATCGAGATGCGCGGTGCCGACGGCGGTCCATGGCGCAGGATTTGCGCCCTGCCTGCCTTCTGGGTCGGTCTGCTCTATGATGATGGCATTCTTGACCAGGCTTGGCAGCTCGTCCGCGACTGGACTGAGGAAGAGCGTGGCGCTCTGAGAGCCGGCGTACCGCGCACAGCATTGCAGACACCTTTCCGCAACGGACAGGTGCTGGATGTGGCCAAGGACGTCCTCGCCCTGTCCAAGGAGGGCCTTCGCCGCCGCAATCGTCTGAGCGATGGCGATCTTGATGAACAAGTACACTTGGCGCCGGTCGAAGAGGGACTGGCTGCGGGCATGTGCCCTGCCGACATCCTGCTTCAGCGTTATGGCGGCAGCTGGGATGGAGACATCAATCAAATTTTCAAGGACTACGCCTACTAACGTCGATCAAGAAAGCGCAGGCCCGCCTCGGAACGGCATTTGACGTTGCCTATCAGAAAGATGATCATGTTGGTCTGATAGATCGCAGCGAGGCGCGGCCATGACGGATGTCCCAGGATTTCCATTTCCATTCGACCTGACGGCTGTTGCCGAGGACATGAAGCGCCGGTTCGGCTGGAATGAGGGAGATCTCGAAACGGCCATGGCCCAGCTCATGCCTGCGGCCATGAGCGGCGTTCGGCATTTTGGACCATCGGTGCCAGGGTTCAATGGGCTCCTGCCTCAGTCCAATGCCCTCTTTCCGATGGCGTCCTTTTTTAATCCGCAATCCCCGCCATCTGTTGACGAACACCTGCAGCCGTTCTTCGGGCCGGAGTTCGTGCGAAAGGCTGTTGCCGAGCAGATCGCTTCGATCACCGGTCTGCAGCAGGAAGCAATCGCCGAAATGATGCCGGTGGCGGCAACCCTGGCGATGGGACAGGTCGCTCGTCCATATATGCAGGGCGAAGCCCGGGAACTCCTTGATGCGTTTCTCCGAGGTTATGCAAGGGGCCGGCCCAAACCGGCTCCCACGCCTACGGATTACATTCAGGGTTACACGCAGGCGATGCAGTCATTCTGGTCTGGCTTTCTGAAGCCGGCCGCTGAAGCTGCGCCAGAGCCAGAGCCAGAGCCAGAGCTTCAACCCGATACTCACGATGAGCCAGAGGACCTGGATGACGTCGAAGATGTCCCCGATCCAGCAGCAGAAGCCCCATCCGAGTTTGACGAGATGTTTGCCGAATGGGTCACGGCGGGGCGCGACATGCAATCCAGCCAGTTCAAGGCGTTCGACAGTTTTTTTGAGCGCGCCGTGCGTGATATGAATGAGGTGAAGTCCAAAACCTCATAAAAAAGGCCCGCCGGGGGCGGCGGGCCAGTTGGGTGTCAGCAAGGTTTGCCGACAGGGCTGCATTCCAAGGCTTAAGCTGCGAGCCTTGGGGCCGGACATGAGGTCATGTCCGTGAACTTCGGGTCCCCGAGGGGCGGGGACTGAAGCACTGGTTTTGGGTCTGGCAACTGGGCAGCGAGTGATCTCTCACGCGCCCAAGAATTCAGAACCCGAGTGGGGTCCACCAGGAATGAAATCTGGGAGGCTCGTCGAACATCGCTCCTGGTCAGGCCAATGTCATGAAGTTGAGCGTCTGTTAGATTGTGCAGGCAGTTCACTTTCTGTCGGTTGGACAGGAGGCGCCATACACGGGTAACCGATGCCCCAAGAATGGCGGTCAGGCTGATGTGTGTTCTGTAAGACATGGCAAATTTCTCCTGTTAGCCGACGAAGGTATTTTCGTCCGCTTGTTCCGCGCCGTCGTTCGGCGATCTGAATGCTAGGAACGATTTGACATTGCCGTGGGTCGGATTATTAATCCAACGAATGTTTCTTATAGCTTTCATATAAAACTGTGATGAAAGGTGCTGCGATGCTCGACTTGGACCAGCTACGCACATTCGTTGCGATCGCAGAATGCGGTAGTTTCACGCGCGCGGCACAAACTGTAAACAAGACCCAGTCGGCGGTTTCGATGCAGATGCGACGGCTTGAGGAGAGAATCGGGCGGCCGATTTTCGCCAGGGATGGGCGCATGTCCCGCTTGACCGAGAATGGCGAACGTTTGCTGCACTATGCGCGGCGATTGGTGCAACTGAATGACGAGACGATCGCCGCCTTTGATGAAACAGAAGTGGCAGGTCTCGTGCGGCTCGGCACACCTGACGATTACGCGGACCGCTTTCTGCCTGAGATTCTGGCGCGGTTTTCGCGGTCAAATCCCAAGGCGGAAGTCAGTGTGGTCTGCGCGCCGACACCCAATCTGTTCGAGCTTGTGGCCAATGACGAATTGGATGTCGCGATCGTGACGCACGTCTGGAAAAAGGGCCGAAAGGAAGCGCAGGTCATTCGCCGGGAACCCTTGCTTTGGGTGGCATCGGCGCGTCATGCCGTTGAAAACGAAGAAGTGCTGCCCTTGGCGCTCGGCCGAGCGAATTGCGATTGGCGAAAGGCGGCACTTGCGGCCCTTAATGATGTTGGCCGGGAAAATCGACTGCTTTATTCCAGCTGGAATTCGACGGCAGTCGGCGCCGCTGTTCTGGCTGGTCTCGCGGTCTCTGTCCTGCCAGAATCAGCCTTGAGGCCTGGCATGCGGGTGCTCTGCGAGGCGGAAGGCTTTCCGAAGCTCCCGGATTGCGACATCGGGATCCTCAGATCCTGGCGCCAGAACACGCGCGTAACAGAGGCTCTTGTCGAGCATATCCTGTCTTCCCTGGACAATCTTTCCGTGCCTCTGGCAGCTGAATAATCCCTGAATTGAATGATAAGCGTTTCGGATATATCTTTCCTGAAATGATTTGCAGTGTTGATGCCTCGCGACAGGGGCGCCGAGATGGATTGCTGATATGAGTCATGCGCTGGATATCGACCAGCTTCGCACATTCCTGGCCATCGCCGAGCTGGGCAGCTTTACGAAGGCAGGCGAAGCGGTCAACAAAACGCAATCTGCCGTCTCGATGCAGATGCGCAGACTTGAAGAACGGGTCGGCATGGCAATCTTTGCCAAGGACGGTCGCCAGTCGCGTCTAACTGAAGACGGCGAGCGGCTGATTGAATATGCGCGCCGCATGATTCTTCTGAACAATGAGACGCTCTCGGCCTTCGGGACGTATCAGGAAGTGGGCCGCGTCAAGCTGGGACTTCCTGATGACTATGCCGATCGCCTTCTGCCTCAGGTTCTGGGAGCGTTCGCACGTCTAAATCCGGCCATTGAGGTGCAGGTCGTCTGCGCGAGCAGCAGCGAAACATCGGTCGCTATCGCGAATGGCGACCTGGATGTCGCGATTGTGACCTCAACAGACAATCGTTCGCAGATGGGGGAGGTGATCCGGCGCGAACCGCTCTATTGGGTGACGTCTTCGGATCACTGTGCCCACGCGAGCGATGTTGTGCGCCTCGCAGTTGGTCCGACGTCCTGCGCGTGGCGCCGTCTGGCGATGGAAGCGCTTGACCGCGTTTCGCGCCCCTACGCGATCTCCTATGTTAGTTCGAGCGCGACCGCGCTCGTTGGAGCGGTACAGGCAGGTTTGGCAGTGACCGTATTTCCTCAAAGTGCAGTCCGGGATGGAATGAGAATCCTGGGAGAGAAAGACGGGTTCCCGGATCTTCCAGCCTGCGACATTACCTTGTTGCGCTCTGAGAATGCGCGCCAGCCCATGCATGACACCCTGTGCAATCACATTGTTGCTGCGATTGGCAACGTGACTGTGGCTTTGGCAGCGGAGTGATCCTGCCAAGGGCGGTCGCTTGCTCAGTCAGCGACCGCGTAGCATCAAAATGTTGCCAAAGAGAACGCAAGCCAGGCCGAGTATAGCGCTGCCTGTCCATTGGTAGCCTTCAAAAACAGTCGAGATCGAAAGCGCGACAACCGGGAAAATCACCGTCGCGTAGCCTGCCCGTGCAGAACCAATCCTGCCAAGCAAGGTGAGATAGGATCCAAACGCAACGACCGACGAGATGATCGCAAGATAGACGAGGCTTGTGATGTAAACGGGGCTCGGGTTGATGGCGAAGCTGTTGCCTTGAGGGTCGCAAACAGCCCGAGAAACAGCGTTCCATAGACCATTCCCCACGCTGTGGCCGGCGTGACAGGCAGGCCTTTTTGCTGGTTTGAGGCAGAGAGCATATTCCCGAGGCAAAATGACAGCGTCCCAAGCGCGCAAAAGCCGAGTCCGCTCATCGCCGCGTAGTCGATTCCGGTGTCGAGAATTTGCGGTTTGAACATAAGAGCGATGCCGGCAAAGCCGAGAAGGCCCGCGGTGAGCGAAACCATTCCGGGACGCTGACCGAAAAGAATGAAGGCTAGTATCAGGTTCAAGACGGACGCGAGCGAAAAAATCACGGCGAGAAGACCTGACGGAAGAGATGCCGCGCCATAGTAGAAGAGCGTGAAATTGGCCGAAAAAATGAAGAGGCCCAGCCCGGCAAAACGCAGGTGATCCCGCAGGCCGTAACGCAAATTGTGCCCGCGCCAATAGCACCAGCCAACCATGACCATGGAGGCGAGCACAAAGCGCCAGAACACCGATACCTCTGGCGGTATGTCGCCAACCTGTCCTTTTATCGCGATCCAGCTGAATCCCCAGGCGAAAACAGTCGCGCCATAGAGGGCGTAGTCTGTGGAGGTGAGAGCAGGGCGTGGCGAAGTGGGCAAGGGCGCTGCGAGCGACATCTGGACGATCCTATTTGGGGAGATAGGACCATGTCGGATCGGCGAGTTCAGAACAAATGATAGTTCTTGATCTATCTATTAGAAACTTTGAAGTTCTCGTCGGTCGCGGACGGGTGCCAAACCGGCAGATAACCTGCACACAAAGTTTGGACGACACACTTTGGTGTGAGCACGGTCAGAACTGCGTCGCTTGAGACCGTCGCGGTTGTAGGAGCGTAGCCATCGGGCTGCCATGACAACAAAGAACCTTCGCAAAGAGCATGTGGCTGATCGGCAAGGAGGACCATTGTCCCATCCGGCAGCTCTCCCAAAGGAGACAGATGTGTTTTCTGCTGACGCCCTTCGAGGCGATCTGAATGGAGAAGCCGGTCCATCTCATCGGCGGAATGCGCTTCGGCTTGGCCCGTGCCAAGAGCGAAAGCGGACGCAAAATTCTTTGCGTCGGCGCGCCGGCATTCGAAACAGGGGCGATGACCGGCGGCGAGGGCTGTGACTTCATCCAGGAAGAATAATTCGGTGTAGCTCTGCCCCATGACCTTTCGGCGTCGACCCTTGAAGCTCGTAACGCAACAAATCCAGCGACGGGATGCGGACCTGCGCCGTAGCAACATTCGAGTGTCAGGATCGTGAATGCGTCCGCCCCGGTTGCCCATCATGGTGCCACGCTGCGTGATCGCGACGATCTCTCCAGTCGGAAGCACTCGGTTCTGAAGAGGTCGCCGCGATGTCATGATTGGCTCACTTTCCGGTAGGAACGAGATTGTGCCGGCCGACATTGTGAATGTCTGTTTCGCCGCATAGCCCCATCGTCACATCCAGCTCCTTGTGAATGATCTCCAGAGCCTTTGTGACACCCGGCCTTCCCATGGCGCCAAGTCCATAGATATACGGCCGGCCGATAAAAGTGCCCTTGGCACCCATTGCGATGGCCTTGAAGACATCCTGACCGGACCGGATACCACCATCCATGTGAACCTCGATCTTGTCGCCGACCGCATCGACAATTTCGCGCAAGACATCATAGGACGCGAGTGCGCCGTCCAGCTGGCGTCCGCCATGATTTGACACCACGATTGCATCTCCACCGATGTCCGCTGCAATCTTCGCATCCTCGACATCATTGATCCCCTTCAGAATCAACTTGCGGTCCCAGTGTTTCTTGACCCATTCGACAGACGACCAATCGAGCGTTGGATCGAACTGACTGTTTGTCCATTCAGCGAGTGAGGTCATGTCATCCACACCCGATACGTGGCCATGAATGTTGCCGAACTGCCTCCTCTTGGTCTGCAGCATGTTCCAGCACCAGCGCGGCTTGAGTGCCAGGTCCAGCAATACGCGTGGTGTGGGATTGGGTGGGGTCGACAGGCCATTCTTGATGTCGCGGTGCCTCTGACCGAGTACCTGAAGATCGAGTGTCAGGCACAGTGCGGAGCAATTTGCGGCATGCGCGCGTTGCATGAGGCTTTCAGAAAATCCGCGGTCTCGCATGACATAGAGCTGGAACCAGAACGGCTTGCTCGTGTACTCGGCGACATCTTCGATCGAACAGACGCTCATTGTCGTCAGGGTGAATGGGACGCCGAATTTCTCGGCTGCCTGGGCCGCAAGGATTTCTCCGTCCGCATGTTGCATTCCGGTCAGGCCGACCGGCGCTAGGGCCACTGGCATCGTGACATCCTCGCCTATCATCTTGGTCTTGATGCTGCGGTTGTCGATGTTGACTGCAACCCGTTGCCTGAGCTTCTGGCGCTGGAAAGCAGCTTCATTGTCGTGATAGGTGCTCTGCGTCCATGACCCGGTGTCGGCGTAGTCGTAGAACATTTTCGGGACACGGCGTTTTGCAAGAGCCTGCAAGTCAGCGATACAAGTGATCGGGGTCATGGGGATTTTCCGTTGCAAGAGAGAAAATGGGCCAGGCAAAGCGGCTCAGGAGCGTTTCATCCTGTGCGCTGTCACCTGTGTTGATTGATGTCTTTGTTGCCGTCGGAGATCGGCAAGCTCGTCGCGGTTGTGAATGTCTTCGGCTTCGGCAAGTGAGCTGCGAACAAAGTCGACATGGCGCTGGGAGGCATCACGGGCGCCTGCTGCATCGCCGGATGTGATCCGATCGACGATCTCTTTGTGCTGTTCCAGCAGTGTGGCTCGGGCGGTCGGGTGATCGTAGAGACGCTGACGGTTGAAAAAGACACCGTTTGACAGCAACCGGTAGCAGGATCGCAGGCTGTGCAACAAGATGACATTGTGAGCTGCTTCACCGATGGCTTGGTGCAACTCAATATCGAGTTCTGCTTCCTGCCGGTGATCTTCAGCGAGGTGCGCAGCCTCCATCTGGTCGATGATTTCTTTGAGCGTTCGATGGTCCGTTGCGCTCGCTCTGTTGGCGGCGTGACTTGCTGCAGTCGCCTCCATGTCCCGGCGAAATTCCAGGTAGTCGGCTGTTGCGGAGGGATGTCTTTCAATCATCGCGATAACGGCATCGGAGAAGATCGGTCCGATGACGTCTGCGACAAAGGTTCCGCCTCCCTGGCGACTTGTCAGAAGATTGCGTTCTTCGAGGAGCTTCAAGGCCTCTCGGAGGACCGGGCGTGAAACATCCATCTCGACGCAGAGGTCGCGTTCTGAGGGAAGACGATCGCCCGGGTTCAACACACCACGCAGGATCAACTCTTCGATTTGTTTGGCGGCAGCATCTGCGGTGCGGCCCTGATCGACCTTGCGAAACATGGTCAGCTCATGTCGGTCCAAAGAAAGCGACCGGGGTGCCGACCGCTTTCTCTATAAAAGCCGAAATGAAAAATTGGTCAATTAAATTATCCAATTTTACCTAGAGCAGGTCCCTTGGTTCTCTGCCCGCGAAAAATGCGTCCAGATTGTCGAGCGCCCGAAAGCCCATGGCATCTCGGGTCCTGACTGTTGCGCTGCCGATATGGGGCAGCATGAAGATATTGTCCTGCACGGAGAACTCAGGATTGCCGCCAGGCTCGGTCTCGAAACAGTCAAGGCCGGCCGCCGTCAGCTTTCCGGAGTTAAGAGCGGCGAGGAGTGCGGTCTCGTCAACAAGCGCGCCGCGGGCCGTGTTGATGACGATTGCACTGTCCGGTAGGAGAGCGATCGTTTCCGTGTTCAGAAGATGGCGCGTTTCAGGGGTTGCTGGGCAATGAAGCGACAGGAAATCGGCGTTCGACAGCAGGCTCTCGATTGTGGCGTGGTATGTGGCGCCACTTTCTTCGGTGTCCGGCAGGCGTGAGCGATTGTAGTAGTGAATCTCCATGTCAAAACCGCGCGCCTTTTTTGCAAAGGCCTTGCCGACACGGCCCATGCCGATGATGCCAAGACGCGCGCCACTGACCTGTTTGCCGACCATGAAGGAGGGGCTCCAGAAGTCCCACTTTCCGCTTCGGACAAGTCTGTCCCCTTCAACCGCGCGCCGCGCAGCTCCGAGCATTAGAAGCATCGCGATTTCAGCCGTAGCATCGGAAAGCACGTCGGGCGTGTTGGTCACCACGATGCCTTTGGCTTTCAGCGCCGTCAGGTCGCAGTGATCGGTGCCGACCGAATGGTTCGCCAGGATCTTCAGCCTCGGATCCAACTGCTCCACCACATCCGCGGAGAAGATCTCCGAATGGCAAGGCATGATTGCGTCCACCTGCCGGCTCATGTCGATGATCTGCTCCGCTGAGCTGACGCCGTCAGCTTCATTCAGGATCACATCATAGTTTGTCTTCGCCCTTGCGATCGTGGCGTCTGAAACCTTGCGAGGCAGCCAGAGACGGGGCCGGTCACTCATCGGAATCTTGCCATCCCTTGCCGAGAACGCATTCCTCGTAGAAATCGTAAACGGCCATCGCCAACACAAAGATCACGATGACCCAGAAGGGCAAACCGCCCCAAAAGCCGGCAAATCCGGTCGAGATGCTATGGGCGAGACCGATGACAAAGATCGAAACCATGAGGGTTCCGATAAGTCCGGCGATGATCTTGGTCTTGTGTCCAAGCATGAAACCTCCTCTTAGGCCGCGTTGGCCTGCAGTCTAGCGATCAACCATCTTGCGGTTCTGAGCAGACGGCCGTCTTCTTCCTGAGCGCCGACGATCTGCACACCAATTGGCAAGCCTGTTTCTCCGACCATCAACGGCATGGAGAGGCTCGGAAGTCCCGCCAGTGTCCATAATGTGCAGAAGATCGGGTCGCCTGTTGTCGGGCCCAGAACTGGAGCTTCCCCAGACGCAGCTGGTGTCAGGATTGCGTCATAGTCCATGAAGAAGGCATGGAAAAAATCCTCAGATGCCTGCATCTGCGCGAGCGCGTCTTCGTAGGCGGTGTGCGTGATCTTGCGGCCTCGGTCGATCACAGGCTTCAAGGTGTCGCTGATCTGGTCCCAATGGGCCTCAAAGGTCTCCTGGAGGTGTTGGCAGATTTCGTATTCATGGAGGATACGCTGCGTCTCCACCAATCCCGCAAAAGCAGGTGGGGCAGGCACCATCTCGACCCGTGTGCCGAGTTCGCCGCGAAGCTCTTCAAACCCAGCGACTGCATCTGCAGACATTCGATAAGCAAAAGGTAAATCGATCCACGCCAGGGCCGGTTCGGCGGGGGGGTCTGCATGGTAGCCCTCAATCATCGCAGGCCGTGGACGCGGATAGCTCTTGGCATCCCTTTGATCATAGCCCTTGAGCACATCGGCGATCAGGGCAGTGTCCTCGGCAGAGCGGGCGAAAACACCGATCTGATCGAGGGAAATTGACGTCTGAAGCACGCCCTCGCGCGAAATGACACCGCGGGTTGGTTTGAAGCCATAGACCCCGCAGAAGGACGCTGGCCGGATCACGGAGCCATTTGTTTGAGTGCCGAGAGCGAGCGGAATCTGGTAGGCGGCAACGGCTGCGGCCGAGCCGCTAGAAGAGCCGCCCGGAGTGTGCTTGACGTTGTGTGGATTGACCGTGTCGGTCGGATGCACAAACGCAACCTCTGTGGTCTTGGTCTTGCCAAGGATCACAGCTCCTGCATCTCGCAGCCGCTCGGTCACTGCCGCATCTTCCTCGGGCACGCGGCCAGCAAAAATGGGCGACCCGCGTTCTGCTGGAAGGCCTTTGCTGTCAATAATGTCCTTCAGACCGACCGGTACGCCGTGCAGGCTGCCAAGCGGCCGCCCGGCCTGCCGGATGGTGTCCATCTCAGAAGCCTGGGCAAGGGCGTGTTCCGGATCGAGATGGGCCCACGCCTTGAGTTGGCCATCCGTCGCTTCGATCCGTGCAAGACAAGCCTTCACCAGATCGGTGGATGTGACGAGGCCTTCCCGGATCTTCCGGGCGGCCTCACTCGCTGTCAGTTGAACGGGGTCTTGCTGAGCCGTCATGTGGTTCATGGAATATAGGGTCCAAAGAGCTGATCAGGCAGCCACAGGGCAATGCCGGGGAACTGATACATCAGCACCATGGAGAAGATGACGATGCCCAGATACGGTAGGATACCCTTGAAGATCTCCACAAGCTCGATCTCGTCTCGCAAAACTCCTTTTAGGTAATAGGCAGACATGGCCATTGGCGGCGTCAGGAAAGAGGTCTGAAGGTTCAGCGCGACGAGCATGGCGAAGAAGTACGGGTTCACCCCGAAGGTATCCAGCATCGGCAGGAAAATCGGAACAAAGATGATCAGGATCTCTGACCATTCCAGGGGCCAGCCAAGGAAGAAGATGATCAGCTGGACCATGACCAGGAATTGCCACGGCTCCAGGTTCATGCCCAGGAACCAGTGCTCGATCACATCATGTCCGCCCAGATAGGAGAACACGGAGGCGAAGGTCCAGGATCCGACAAAGAGCCAGCAGACCATTGCGGTCGCTTTCGCCGTCAGGAATACGCTTTCCTTGACCTTGCGCCAGGTGAGCGAGCGATAGATAGCGGCCAGAACAAGCCCCCCGAGCGCACCCATCGCTGCGGCCTCCGCCGGAGTGGCAAGGCCTCCCAGGATTGAGCCAAGCACGAGCATGATCAAAACGGTGAGCGGGACGAAAGAAACCAGGAGATCCGTATAGATCTTGGCAACCGGTGGGATGTCCTCCTGCCGTGGTTTGGGGGCGATCTGTGGGTTCATCCAGACCCGGGCAATCACATAGACGATGTAAAGGCCGGCGAGCATCAGTCCGGGAAAGACGGCCGCCGCATAAAGGCGCAGCGGAGACAGCTCGGCGATCGCTGCATAGACAATCAACATGATCGACGGCGGGATGAGAATACCGAGAGTTCCACCGGCACAGATCACGCCAGAGGCAAATTGCTTGTTGTAGTTGGCGCTTGCCATGGCGGGGAACGCCAGCAGACCCATGAGAGTAACGACTGCGCCAACGATCCCGGACGCGGTCGAGAAGACCGCGCAGGTGATCAGAGCTGCAATTGCCATCGAACCGGGAAGGTTCCGAGCTGCCATCTGCAGGGAATAGAACAGCCGATCGACGATGTTGGCGCGCTCAACCACATAGCCCATGAACAGGAACAAAGGGATGGCGACGAGCGTGTCGTTCTCCATCACCGAATAGGTGTTCTGGTTGAGGAGATAGAAGATGTTGTTGGTGAAGACATCAGAGAGCGTTTCAATGCCGCCCTGATAGTAGGCATAGTAGCCAAATCCAACGCCCATGGCGAGGAGAGTAAAGGCGATCGGAAAGCCGAGCAGCACCAGTCCGATGAACAGGCACAACATCAGGATCGCGACTTCGGGGTTCGTCATCTGTTTGAAACTTTCGTCAAAGGGAATCCTGTCCGGCTAGGCGCCGGAACCCGGTTTTGCCGTAAAGGGGGCCTCTGCGAGGATGTCCTCGGTTTCCTTCACATCATCCAGTCGCGGCATCCAGACGCCGGTCTTCATCGCGCGCCAGCAGCGGAGCATCTCGGAAAAGCCCTGAAGCATGAGCAGGAAGCCTGCGATCGGAATGAGGGTCTTGAAGAAGTAGATCTGGATGCGAGCCGGGCTGTTCCAGCTGACTTCCTTGTAGCGCCAGCTGTCCGCCGCGATCTCCGCGCCGTACCAAAACAACGCGAGCATGCCGGGGAAGAAAAACAGGATATAGAGCACGAAATCGATGCGTGCCTGCCAGCGTACCGGAAACAGCCGATAAACGACATCACCCCGAACGTGAGAGTCCTGGGCCAAGGCGTAGGGGCCTGCCATGAGCAGCAGGGCGCCATACATCTGGACCATCATGTCAAAGGCCCAGACGGTGGGGGCGTTCAGCACGTAGCGGACGAACACCTCATAGGAAACGGAAAGGGTAAGGATCAGTATGCACCAGCCGAAAGCGCGGCCAACCCACACACTCAAGCCTTCGATAGCGTAAATCAGTTTTATCACGTCAGCCTCTGACGATTGCAGAAGGGAAAGCGCAGGGGCCCAAGGGTCCCCGCGGCAATTCGCTCAAAACGCGATTGCGTCAGCCGAAGTAGTGGTTGTACGCCAGCTTGTAATCGGGCTGATTGAGGTTGAGATAGTTCATCACATCCTTCGCATAGGCCTTCTGAGACGCGACAACCTGCGCGAAGAACTCGTCTTCGCCGGAAATGCGATCGATCACGATGTCCCAGGCCTTGAGCTGCTCCGCCATCACCGAGTCAGGCGTCCGGTAGACATTCACGCCCTGCTCATTTTGCAGCTTGTTCAGATCTTCCGCATAGCGCTTGGTGTTGTGCCAGTAGAAGTTGGAGTTTTCAGCCTCTGAAGCGTATTTCAAGATGGCCTGAAGCTCAGTTGGAAGGCTCTCGTACTTCTTCTTGTTGAAGGTGATCTCAAAGCATTCCTGGCTCTGATGGAAGGATGCAAGATGGTAGTGCTTGGACACGTCCTGCATACCAAAATCACGATCCGAGGTCGGGTTGTTGAACTCGGCCGCATCGATCAGTCCCGACTTCATTGCCGGCTGAATTTCGCCACCGGGCAGCTGAACCACGGACATTCCCATTTCCAGAAGAACATCGGCCGCCAGACCAACGGTCCGGTACTTCAGGCCATTCATCTGAGACGCGTCTTTGATCTCTTCATTGAACCAGCCAAGTGGCTGTGCGGGCATCGGACTGTTGAAGAAGGAGACGACGTTGAGGCCGAGCGAGGCCATCAGCTCGTCGAAAAGTTGTTGACCGCCGCCGTAATGAACCCAGCCAAGCATTTCCTGGGAAGACCATCCAAAGCATGGTCCCGTACCGAACAGCGAAGCGGCTTTCGATTTGGAGTACCAGTATGCGGAAACGTAGTGGGCACCGTCGAGAACACCGCGGTGCACAGCATCCTGCATCTGGCTGGTTTTGACCACCGAGTTGACGGCAAGAAGATCGATCTTCAGGTCGTTCCCGGCCATGGCGTGGACGCGGTCAACATAGGATTGGGCATTTTCAAGAAAGATGCCGCCGCCCCAGGCAGCTTGCACTTTCAGAACGGTCGGCTCGGCGCGCGCTACTGCGGGAGCAGCCAGGGTGCCTGCTGTAGCGGTCGCAGCGAGCGCGCTGCCTTTTAGAAACCGTCTCCGGTTTAAATTATCAGTCATGATTTTTCCTCCCGTTTACGCCGAATGATTTATCTGCCATCGGTCCTAAACAGTGAAAGGTAATCATCAACTCATTGGAAGAACAAGAGTGATCGTTTTCTAAATCAATTTAAAGATTGAGCGTCCGGGATGCATGGGTGGTTGATATCTAGATTGTGGAATTATTCTAATTTTGACTAATTGAGGTGTGTTTGGTGTGTAAATATTGCGATGCAAAATACTAATATTTGAGTTTTTGATGGTGCAATCTTGCTGGTGTGTCTTTCAGCTTCGGGTGATTGTACGAGCCTTTGTTGACAGGCTTGTTTCCGGTTCTGAAGAAGCAGGAAACGAATAAGCTTTGTCTCGAAGTGCTTTGCTGGATGCGAGGTTTTAGGGCGCCTGAGTATCACGATAGTTCTAGACCAGTTGGTCAACTTGATCAGGCAATTTTGATTGTTGAAATTTTATGTCGGCGTTGATCTCGAAGGGTGACAAATTGCTGCATGGCAATAGAGGCCGTTTGGATGCTTTAAATCGAATAATAATGTTGTTGTCTGTGAGCCATTGTTTCGCCGCCGGGCTATCAGTTTCTACAGTGCGATAATAATATCGGCGGCTGTCGCGATTTTCTTCCTTGCTGGATCGCCTAGGTGATGAAGAACATGTTTCACTCGGTGGCTACTGGCCAATTTGGGAATGAGCTTTCTGGCAGTTTGTGAGCGTGGGAGCACAGCGGCATGGCAAAAGACAAGAATGAAGATCAGGACGCCCCGAGTGACCGGAGCGCTCCAGCGCCGTTAGAGCGCGCGCCTTCTTTTCCAACCCATCCGTTGAGAGAGTCGGTCCTTGGGGAAGTCCACGCACGTCCGTTTCGGCCCGTGTGCTCGCCAAGGGTCGTGTTGCACTACGCCTTTGCGACGAGTGCGGAAGAAGCAAATCGCGACAGGAGCTGGTTTTCGGATTTCTGCGCCAGCCAAGGTGCGGCGGGACCTGCCCCGGACGCGCGCTATCATGTTTTGCCATTTGCCGGCGGTGCATTGAGCTGGGAGCGTCATACAGAGTTTACGACCTACACCTGGGATGGTCCGGCGACCTCCGAAGGTTCCTTCGCGCCGTTACCCGCAAATAATCCGTTTGGTTCGGCCTTTCGGGCGCCGGGCCTTGTGTTGGTGGCAACGCGCCTCGACTTGCTTGAGGCAACTCCCGACGAGAATTGGAGGCGCCACTACGATCCTGCGAGTCTGACCGTTTTTAACGTTGAAGGCAGAGCGGCGCTGGCAGCCACGGATTTTCGTCCCGACGGAAATGGGCTGACACGCTTTCTGGTCCTGAACGAGAGTATGAACGAGGTTCAGTGCGGCGCGGTCGTTCAGCGACTGCTTGAAATTGAAACCTATCGGACGTTTGCCTTGCTCGGATTGTTTGAGGCGAACAAGTTGCAGCCTGAAATCT
This sequence comes from Roseibium polysiphoniae, assembly GCF_014842925.1. GTDB lineage: Bacteria > Pseudomonadota > Alphaproteobacteria > Rhizobiales > Stappiaceae > Roseibium > Roseibium polysiphoniae. The sequence goes on along the minus strand of NZ_JACYXJ010000006.1, from coordinate 372,840 downwards.
CGGCGATTGAGACCGATCTCGTCGACCTGAGCCATCGCATGCAGGCAAGTGCGGATCTGGAGGCCAACAAGGGCCTTCTCGAGCAACTCTCTCGTCTGGCTGCCTCGCTTGAAGCTGGAGCAGCCTCCAGCAGTTATCGCTTCGGGGCAGGCCGCGCCTATTACGACATTGTCGTCGCCCGCCTGAAGGCGCTGGGCGAGGAGCCTGTCGTCGGTGATCTCAGCATGTCTGCATTCTTGGGCCGACGTCTGGCGCCCGCCATGCGCACCTGTCAGGCGATAGAAGAGCGGCAGGCGACGCTCTCCCGCAAACTTGCGCGCGCGACCACACTGCTGCGGACCCGCGTTGATGTGGATCTGGAACAGCAGAACAGGTCGCTTCTGGAATCGATGAATCGGCGCGCGCGCCTGCAGCTTCGGCTTCAACAGACAGTCGAAGGCCTGTCCGTCGCAGCGGTGAGCTATTATGTGGTTGGGTTGTTGTCTTATCTCGCCAAAGGGGCGAAAGACCTCGGGCTTCCGGTTCCCGCGCCTGCAGTTACAATCGGACTGGCTGTGCCGGTTGTTGTCCTGACCATATGGTGGACCGTGCGTAAAATCCGGGCACATCACGCAGAAAAGAGTGAGGACAATCCGGACTAGGCACAGAACGGGCTCACGAGGGTCATTTGGCGATGAAGGGGCGCTGGTGGCGTGTGTCCGAAACCGTGGGCAGACAACCCTCCCTGGATCAGATCCTACAGGTAGCACCGACTTGGCAGCATCGCCGACAAAAAAGGCCGGGCGTTTGCTCGGCCTCACTTCCGTTGAGGGCCTAACCCGAATTCCTCACTGGAATTGCTTCAGATAGGCAAGAATGTTGTCGCGGTCTTTTTCCTTGCGCAGACCGGCGAAAGCCATCTTCGTTTTCGGCACCACAGCCTTGGGCTTGGTAAGATAAGCGACCAGAGTTTCTTCGTCCCAGACTTTGCCGTCTGCGCCAAATTCGATCATCGATTTGGAATATTTGAAACCTTCAATCGATGCGATCGGGCGTCCGACAATCGCGTTGAGCTCGGGTCCGACTTTGTTTTTCGCGCCTTCGCCAACGGCGTGGCAGGCCTTGCACTTTTTGAAGACTTTCTCACCGGCGGCTGCATCGCCCTCTGCATGCGCTTGCGCGCTAAGGGCAAGGAGCGCGGCTCCTGCGATCATTACGATCCGCTTCATATGTTTCTCCCTCAGTCAGTCAGCGCGGTTGCGCTCGCTACAAAAAATAGGACTTGGTTTTGAGAAACAACCCGTGACAGTCCGGCAAACTTCATAATTCCCCATCCTGGGCGGGTATGTCGCAGGTGCAGATTTGAAGCGTAAAAGAGCTGGATTGATCTACATTCAGGCTTCCGCGCGAGTGCTCTCCGGCAGCGTCAGCCAATCGTCGAGACCTTCGTCCCAGTAGGGCGCATGGCCATAGAGCTGAGCGAGGAAATCGATAAACACCCGAACCTTGGCGGGTAGAAAGCGCCGGCTTGGATAGACCGCGTGGAGGCCAACATCCTTTGAAGCGCGATAGGTCGGCAGGATAATCTTCAGTTTGCCTTCCCGAAGTTCGGGACCGATGTCCCAAGTGGATCGCAGGGCAACTCCGACGCCGGCAATCAAGCATTCGCGCACGACCTCGGACGAGTTCGTGCGCACCGGTGCAAGTGTTCGAACGTTCTCGGGTCCGTTTGGCCCCATCAGTCTCCAGGGGTCCTGATTGGCTGCCGCCAGGCAAATATGATTTTCGACAAGATCTTCTATGGAACTGGGCTCGCCGTGGCGGGCCAGGTAGTCCGGAGACGCGCACAGAATCCGGTGGATGGGAGCCAGTCGCCTTGCAACCAGACTAGAATCGGAAAGTTCGGCAATCCTGATCGCCAGATCATAGCCGTCGCCGACAATATCGACGAAGCTGTCCTCGAGATCGAGATTGACCGAAAGGTCCGGATTGGCATCCAGGAACTTGCCGAGGTACGGCGCGATGTGCATGCGTCCGAAGGACGTTGGTGCGGCGACCTTCAAGGTCCCTCTCGCCTGGGCCGAACCGCGGGCGACAAAAGCTTCTGCCTCTTCCACTGATGCCAGGATCGCGATGACGCGCTCATAAAACCCCTGGCCCGACTCGGTCATTGCGATCTGGCGGGTCGTGCGCTGAAGCAGCCGTGTTCCGAGCTTGTCCTCGAGGCGTCTGATGCGTTTTGAAACAACCGCTGGCGAGAGACCCATTTCCCGTCCCGCGGCAGACATGCTGCCGGCGCTTACAACTCTGGCAAAGATTTCCATGTCTGTAAGATTGCTCATTTTCAACCGCCTGGAAAACGTTCTAGTGCTGCTTTGACGTATCGCTGTGCTGGCTTATTTGCCAAAATGGGGTCTGAGGAGCTAGACAACCGCAGCGATAATGATTTGCGCCCTCAGGGCAACAATGGATCATATTTGTTCGGAAATGGAAAGGGAGAGGCCATGACCGCGATCGCAATGCCGGCGCCCGACAGCGCCGTGATGGCCAAAAGAGCCGAGATCGTAAAGGCACTTCAGGCGATCGTTCCCGGCGAGGGAGTGATCCATGATGAGACGGAAATGCGGCCGTATGAGACGGATGCGCTGACCGCGTATCGTCAAATGCCTCTGATTGTGGTGCTGCCGGAAACCGTCGAACAGGTGGCCAAGGTCTTGCGCTACTGCCATGACAACGACGTAAAGGTCGTCCCCAGGGGCGCAGGCACCTCTCTGTCGGGCGGTGCATTGCCTTTGGCAGACGGCGTCCTGATGTCGATGATGAAATTCAACCAGGTGCTCGACATCGACTTTGACAACCGCGCTGTCGTGGTACAGCCCGGCGTTACCAACCTGGGCATTACCCGCGCCGTCGAACACGAAGGCTTCTATTACGCGCCTGATCCGTCTTCTCAGATCGCATGTTCGATTGGCGGCAATATTGCGGAAAATTCAGGCGGCGTTCACTGCCTCAAGTATGGCCTGACAACGAACAACGTGCTCGGCATCGAGATGGTGCTGATCACCGGCGAGGTGATCCGGCTCGGCGGCAAACATCTGGACAGCGAAGGCTACGACCTTCTCGGTCTCATGACCGGTTCCGAAGGTTTGCTTGGCGTGGTGACCGAAGTCACTGTTCGGATCCTGCAAAAACCTGAGACAGCGCGGGCGCTGCTGATTGGGTTTCCGACCAGCGAGGATGGTGGTCGCTGCGTCGCTGACATCATTGCGGCCGGGATCATTCCAGGTGGCATGGAGATGATGGACAAGCCGGCGATCCATGCCGCTGAGGCCTTCGTCAATGCGGGCTATCCTCTGGATGTCGAGGCACTACTTATCGTCGAGTTGGATGGTCCGGAGGCGGAAGTGGACTATCTGATCGATCGTGTGGAGCAGATCGCCAAGGCCAACAAGGCGGGGCATCTTCGAATTTCCACCAGTGAAGAAGAGCGGATGACGTTCTGGGCCGGGCGCAAGGCTGCATTTCCTGCCGTTGGTCGCATTTCTCCAGACTATCTATGCATGGACGGCACGATCCCGCGCAAGGAACTGCCAAAGGTCTTGGCTCGCATGCGTGAGCTGGGTGAAAAGCACGGCCTGGGCGTCGCGAACGTCTTTCATGCCGGGGACGGCAACCTGCATCCGCTGATCCTCTACGATGCCAACAAACCGGGCGAACTTGCAGCTGCAGAGGCTTTTGGGGCCGATATCCTTCGCCTGTGTGTCGAGGTTGGCGGCGTGCTGACAGGTGAGCATGGGGTCGGCATCGAAAAGCGTGATCTGATGCCGGACATGTTCTCGGAGGAAGATCTGAAGCAGCAGCAGCGCGTCAAATGCGCCTTCGATGACAAGCACCTTCTTAACCCTGGCAAGGTCTTTCCGGTTCTCCACCGTTGCGCCGAGCTGGGCAAGATGCATGTGCACAAGGGAAAGCTGCCTTTCCCTGACATTCCGCGCTTTTAGGATATCTCATGGAAGCGACACTCAAACCGCGTGACACACGCGAAACCTGCGACGCCATTCAATGGGCTGCGGCGGAAGAACGGCCGTTGGAAATTGTAGGAAGCCGTTCCAAAGAGGCCCTCGGGCGACCGGTGCAGACGGCGCATGTCCTCGACCTGTCGGGTCTTTCCGGCGTTGTCGCCTATGAGCCTGAAGAGCTCGTGCTGACCGTCAAGGCAGGTACGCCGATCGCGGACGTCGAACAACTGGTCGCAAGCCGCGGTCAGGAATTTTCTTTCGAGCCAATGGATTATGGACCACTGCTCGGCCGGCCTGCCGGCCAAGGCACGGTCGGCGGCGTGTTGGCTGCAAACCTCTCCGGGCCACGCAGGATCAAGGCCGGGGCGGCCCGTGATCATATCCTGGGTATGGAAGCCGTATCCGGGCGCGGTGAGGTGTTCAATTCTGGCGGCAAGGTCGTGAAAAACGTCACTGGCTACGATCTCCCACGCGCGCTTTGCGGGTCCTGGGGAACTCTGGCGGTGGCAACAACTGTCACTCTCAAGGTCAATCCGGCGGCGGAAACAAGCGCTACTTTCGTCATCGAAGGGCTCGATGATCAAAACGCGGTTGAGGCCATGTGCATGGCAATGGGCTCTTCTGCGGAAGTCTCCGCGGCCGCACATTTGCCGGGCGGGCTCGATGGGGAACGGCCACGCACGTTGCTTCGCCTTGAAGGGTTCGAGAGTTCAGTCAACTACCGTCTCGAGAGTCTCGGGAAAACGCTTTCAGGTTTCGGTAAGGCCGCCGATGTGGGGCATGAAGAGACAACAATTCTCTGGAAGGACATCAGGGATTGCAAGCCCGTCGCAAGCGGCACAGAGCCGGTCTGGCGTTTGTCGGTCGCACCGACAGCCGGCGCCAAACTGGTCGCAGCTCTCAGGGAGACCTTTCCGCTGGACGCATATTATGACTGGAGTGGTGGGCTCGTCTGGCTGAAAAGCCTGGATGGAGCGCTCTGGGATGGCGAAATCCGGCAGGCGGTTGCGGACTGCGGGGGAGGTCACGCGACCTTGGTGCGCGCGGATGCTTCGCTTCGCAGCACCGTTTCGGTGTTCCAGCCCCAGGCCACGCCGCTCGCAGCCCTTGCCAAACGCCTGAAGCAGCAGTTCGACCCGAAAGGGATCTTGAATCCAGGACGGATGATCGTTGGCGTTTGAGCCCGGTTAAACAGATGTGATCGACCATGCAGACAAATTTTTCACTTGCCCAACTTGCCGACCCGGCCGTCGCTGAGTCCGAGAAGATTTTGCGCAAATGCGTGCACTGCGGCTTCTGCACGGCGACATGCCCGACGTTCACGCTGCTGGGAGATGAACTCGACAGTCCGCGTGGTCGCATCTACCTGATCAAGGACATGTTGGAGAACAATCGCCCGGCCGATGAGAAAGTGGTCAAACATGTCGACCGTTGTCTTTCCTGTCTCTCGTGCATGACCACCTGCCCTTCAGGTGTGAACTACATGCATCTGGTCGACCACGCTCGCGCGCACATCGAAAATACCTACAAGCGTCCCTTCGCCGATCGGGTGCTGCGCGAACTCCTGGCCTTTGTATTGCCGTATCCGGGGAGGTTCCGTCTCGCCCTTTTCGGTGCGTTCTTTGGGCGGCCCATGGCGGGCGTTCTAAAGAAGGCTGGAGGGCCGCTGGCAAAGCTTGGTGCAATGCTCGACCTTGCTCCGCCAAAGGCGCCGATCAGGTCAACGATGGAAGGGCCGGCCGTTTTCACCTCCGGGCAATCGGAAAGAAAAGGGCGCGTCGCTTTGTTGAGTGGCTGCGCCCAGCCTGTTCTCAAGCCGTCGATCAATGATGCGACAATTCGGCTTCTACAGCGCTCGGGCCATGAGATTGTCTTGCCGAAAGGCGAGGGCTGTTGTGGAGCGTTGGTCCATCATATGGGCAAGGAGGAGGCGGCACTTGAGAATGCGCGCCGCAATGTCGATGCCTGGACGCAGGAGCTTGAAGGGGAGGGGTTGGACGCGATCGTGATCACGGCCTCTGGCTGCGGTACCACCATCAAGGACTACGGCTTCATGTTGCGTGAGGATCCGCTCTACGCTGCCAAGGCCGAACGCGTTTCCAACTTGGCAAAGGACATCACCGAATATCTCACAGAAGTGGATCTCGGCGAGCCGGCGCTTACTCCGGGATTGCGCGCTGCCTATCACTCGGCTTGTTCCATGCAACACGGGCAGAAAATTACCCGTCAGCCGAAAGAGCTGTTGAAGGCGGCTGGCTTTGAGGTCAAAGACGTGCCAGAGGGGCATTTGTGTTGCGGATCGGCGGGCACCTACAACATACTTCAGCCTGAAATCGCGGGGAAATTGAGAGATCGGAAGGTCGCGAACATCGAGAAGACCAAGCCGGATCTAATCGCGACGGGCAACATTGGCTGCATGACGCAGATCGGAAACGGAACTCAGATCCCCGTGATACATACGGCGGAACTGCTTGACTGGGTCTACGGCGGCCCAATGCCCGAAGGACTGGAAGACCATGTTGTCTCAACCGCGGCAGAATGAACGAGCTCTCAAGGGCAATTCCATTCCAGGCTGCCAGCAGCAATATGACAAATTCGGCTGACCCTTTGACATGTCCGCAGGAAGTGAACGCACCGCAATCGTAAGCCTTGGTGTTTCTTGCCAAAGCGCACGCCAGATTCGAACCAGCATCGAAATTCTGAGCGAAGCGCTGGGCGAGCACTTTGTCCCCGAACGGCATTTTTTCGATGGCCTGATCTCACCGATTGCGGGCTTGGCGCAGTTATTTGAAGACGGCTTTCCGATCTTTCGTCGCCAGGATATCGCGGCAGGCCCCGGCCATCCGACCTGGCAGCCCTATGGCTTGCGATTTCTGCATCACTTCCGAGAGGAAGGTATGGACGCCGACATCGACGCCCACTTTGCAGAAGATCTGTCGCGCTTCAGCTATCTGAGAGAAAAGTTCCAAAGGCTCGCTGATCGGGCTCGAGTGGTCTTTGTCATCTCAAACAGCCAGAACAATCTGGATGAGGTGGCACGCGATACAATGATCGCGGATCTGAATTTCCGCCGGGACGAACTGGAGCGCCTCCAGCGCGCGGTTGATCGATTTCTCGGTAGACCCTGCGAGTATTTGATCGTAAGTCATCCAGATCGGCACGGTGGCGTGGACCTACCCGAGTTGACCATCCTTGAAGCCGACGAAAGCGAATGGACCGGCGACAAGTCTCAGTGGCGCAGTCTTTTTCGAAGCTATCTTGGCCGAAAGAACATCGAGCCCTTCGCGGTCTGAATCAAAACGCCCCGGCAGGACCGAGGCGTTTTAGAAGTGACTATTTCGTTAGATCACATGGACTGTCGTGCCCACACCGACCCGCTTATAGAGGTCGGTCACATCCTCATTGCGCATTCGGATGCAGCCAGAAGAAACCGCATGACCGATGGTCCAGGGCTGGTTTGAGCCATGAATGCGGTAGAGCGTTGAGCCAAGGTAAAGCGCCCTTGCGCCAAGCGGATTGTTTGGTCCGCCTTCCATGAACTTGGGCAGGTCAGGGCGACGCTTTCGCATTTCTGCAGGCGGCCGCCAATCCGGCCATTGAGCCTTCCGGGTCACTTTGTGAGACCCTGCCCATTCAAAGCCCGGCTTACCAACACCGACACCGTAGCGCCGTGCAGTCCCGTCGCGCTGGACAAGGTAGAGGTAGCGCTCATTCGTGTCGATCACGATCGTGCCGGCCTTATGCGGTCCTGAATAATCCACGATGGTTGGCAAGAATTGCGAAGAGACTTGGCGCTGTGGCGTGCGTGTCTGCCTTTGAGGCTGAGGCGCAGCCTGGCGCCGTGCAACGGTCTGAGGGCGGAGCCAGCCCCTGCGTCGCTGCTTGACCTCGGGAGCCCTGCGAGCTGTCGTGGCGCGATTGGGTTTGAGCTGTAGAATCCAGGGCTCAGTCAGATTTGGGCTCAGGACAAGGGGCGGAGGTGCCGCCCGTCCAGCTGCTGTTCCCTCAGTGGGGCCGAATGTCAGAGAGCAAAAAACCCCAACGGCGGCGACGGCTTTCGCCATATGACCAAAGTGCTTCATGGATGTACTCGCAACATTTCATCTGTAAGCCCGCATCAAGAGCTGCGGACTTGGAAACAATCACGAAGAGGCTAGAGCCTAGAAGCAAGATTTTGGTGAATCAGAACGTAACCATATTGTGAAATTTATCACATGGTTAGCAAAGGCTTGGTGAACATGGTTTGCCAAAGGTTACTGGCTCTTGGGGGGCGTACCCGACTGACTTTCCGCTTCTGAAAAGACAGTGTTTTTGACGAAGAATTGGTTAATAGACCGCCAGCTTAGCATCCCGTGCCACAATGGGCAGAAGGGTTTCAATCTGTTTGGAAGACATGCCCGGCTTGATCCTAGGATCATAAAGCATGTTCAATATGATCTGATCGAAGACCGTAAAGCGGCTGTGTCGTGACGTATCGTTAAAGACGGAGTGAGACAGGGATTGGTCGTCGTTCATGGGCCCCAGTCCTTGAAGAACTTCTTCAACCAGGCATCTTTGAAACAGAAACTCGCCTTCGTCGGATACGATCACGGCGGCGGAACGCTTGATGCCACGCCGCCCCGAAACGACACGCACCAGACAGCGTCCGGGGACTTCGGCGCTCTCGTCCCGATAGATGCTCTTGCGGACGACGTCGGAATACTGTCTCCGGTCAACGACGAAGATCTGAAAGTTGGATGTTTCGGGAGTGGAGGCCAAGGTGCTTTCCAGCCCCCTGATCTTCCGGTTCAGCCCCTTCAGGAAACGATGCACAACGGGCGTTCGATTCTTGCGCGCAAGGTTGTGAACATAGAAACGCACGGGGACCGTGAATTTTTTCACCAGATAGGGACGCCAGCTCCAGGAACGGTATTCGAGGCCGAAAACGGTTTTTTCGAACCCTGAAAGCAATTCCTCCGTCGAGAAGGGTTGAGCCTTGCAAGAGATCGCAGAGCCGGCCCAAAGCACACAAAAAACGAAAAGAGCGCGGATACAATGCATCGAATATTTATGCCAGCGAGACTAAATCTTGTTGCGAATGCCCTGCGACAGGGATTGTAAGCATAGACAATGGTCAGCGCTTTAGGAACAAGAATTTTCCTAGGGGATCAATGGACTTAGCCGTTTGAAAATAAATATCGGCGGGAAAACAATTCTTTAAACATCGCTGGCTATATCTGGTGTTTAGCAGAGCAGCCTAGACTGAGTTGACGGGAAGAGGACGAAAACGTATGGCCGCGGTGAAAAGATCCTTTCGGGCGGAAAGCTTGATGCGTGTGCACGCTGATTCCAGCAACGACCCGGTCTTGACGGAAGAGCGCCGCCACCAGGAGGTTATGGCGGAGATCGGCGCGATGAAGGCTCTTCTGGCCAAAGGTGTCCCGGCAGCATCTCAGGAACCGGCGCTGGACGCTGAGGCTATGAGCCAGAAGATGATGAGTGAATTCCGCAAGGAACTCTCGGAAGCTGCAAAGCTCAAGACTGAAATTGACGCGATGTATGAGGCGATCGCGCAGACCAAGAAAGAAATCGCCACCCTTCACCAGACGACCGGTGCCGAAGGTGAGGACATGACGCGCGTCACCAATGAGCTCGACGCCGTTGTGTCGGGCACAGAAGGCGCGACGGATAGCATTCTTTCCGCGGCCGAATTCATCGATGAGACGGCCAATACACTGTCTGCACGTTTGGATGGACAGGACTCTGATCTTGCCAACGACATTCAGGAACGGGTCGTTCATATCTTTGAAGCCTGTAACTTCCAGGATTTGACGGGGCAGCGCATCACCAAGGTTGTCGGTACGCTTCGCTTCATCGAAGACCGCATCATCCAGATGATGGACATCTGGGGCGGCATCGAGAGCTTTCAGGAAATCGAAGCTGTTCAACAGCAGCTGGCCGAAGGTGACGCAGCCCTGCTCAACGGGCCTTCCCTGGACACAGATATGGATGTTGCCTCTCAGGACGATATCGACGCACTGTTTGCCTGATCGATCTTCAGATTGCTTCCAGGAAAGCCACAAGAACCCGGCCAGAGTGCCGGGTTTTTTTATTTCTTGTTGGACACTGGATCATCTGCAATAAGAACAAATCATGAATAAATGCGGGTAAGCCTTCCAATGGCAAGCGATGATGAAATGGGCCTTATTCAGGGCGATGACGGATTATATCGCTGTTCGTGGCATGGCGGCCTGGAGGATTATCGCCGCTATCATGACGAGGAATGGGGCCAGCCGGTCGGCGGCGATATCAGGTTGTTCGAGAAAATCTGTCTCGAGGGCTTTCAAGCGGGCTTGTCCTGGCTAACGATCCTGCGCAAACGAGAGTCATTTCGCGCGGCATTTGCCGGTTTCGATTTCGAGAGGGTGGCGGACTTCACCGAAGAAGATGTTGAACGCTGTCTTCTCGACAAGGGCATCGTCCGACACCGCAAGAAAATTGAATCCGTCATCAACAACGCTAAGAGAGCCTTGGAGCTGCGGTCCGAATTTGGGTCCCTGGCAGCCTACGTGTGGCGCTATGAAGCTGCGGCTGATACCCGCCCGGAACATCTTGATTATGCTGTGGCAAGGACGTTCACAACTTCGCCCGAAAGCGTTGCAATGTCCAAGGATCTCAAGAAACGCGGGTGGAGCTTTGTAGGTCCGACAACCATCTATGCTTTCATGCAGTCGATGGGAATGGTCAACGATCACCTCGAAGGCTGCTGCCGACGCGCGCCGGTGGAACAGGCGCGCGCGGTTTTCCCTCGTCCCAAGTGACAGTTTTCGAGACCCGGTGCGACCCTTAAGACAGCTTTTCGGCCAATGGACTGAAGAGGCTGTTTTCCTTTGTGAAAACATACTCCAGAGTCTCTACCGTCACAGTGTCTGCGCCATGCTCAATGAGGCACCTTGCACAATCGGCGACACTGTCTTTCGGACAAAGAACGCCAAGCATTTGGCCTTCATTGTTCCCGAAAGGCTGGACGCTGGCGATTTTGGAAAGGGCTTCCAGCGCTGCACCGCGATCAGAAATCGCGGCCTTTAGAACACGGTTGTCCCGCGCTTTCTCTTCCGCAGCCACCCGGTCTAGAATCGCTTTGGCACCTGCGAGAGCGGTATCGCTCCAGTCAGCACTCAGCGACGCCACAAGATGCGCCTGGCTCTTCAGGATAACGCCGTCTGTAAGGATTTTCAGATTGTTGGCCTGAAGCGTCGAGCCGGTGGTGGTGATGTCGACAATCAACTCTGCGGCGTCAGCTGCAGGTGCACCCTCCGTCGCGCCTGCGCTCTCCACGATACGGTAATCAGCTATGCCGTGGCTCGCAAAGAACGCCCGGGTCAGGTTGACGTATTTGGTTGCGACACGAAGGCGACGGCCGTGCCGGTTTCTGAAATCGGATGCAACATCGCCAAGATCAGACATGGTCTCGACATCGATCCAGGCTTTGGGAACGGCGACCACGACGTCGGCAGAGCCAAAACCCAAGGGCGTGACAATGTGAACTGTTTTTTCCGGCGCGGCGATGTTTTCGTGAACCAGATCCAGTCCGGTGATGCCGAAGTGCACCGTGCCGTCAGAGAGTTCGCGGGCGATCTCTGACGCCGATAGAAAGGCGATCTCGACGTCAGGTAACCCTTTGACGGCGCCACGGTAATTCCGCGCGCCACCCGGCTGAAGTATTTTTAAGCCTGCGCGGCCGAAAAACGAATGGGTGTTTTCCTGAAGACGGCCCTTGGAGGGGATCGCGATGGTCAGCTTGCTCATGCGCCGGCTCCCTTAATCTTGGCAATGCGGTCAAGCCACAGAGAGAAGCCGATGGCGGGCACCTCGGTCTCCGCGCCTAGCAGTTGCACCAGTTTGTCGTAGCGTCCGCCGCCCACCAGCTGTTCGTCTGAAGGGCTGTTGAGGCCATGAATCTCGAAGACGAAGCCCGAGTAATAGTCGAGGCGACGACCAAAGTCGGCCGCAAATGTCAGCGTTTGTGTTGCGAGCCCCTTGGCAGCCAAGGCGTCAAGCCGGGCCCGGAAACTGGCGATAGGTTCGGAAAGGTCTATGCCAGTCTCTGCCGCAAAGGTTTCCAGTTCGCGGGCCGCTGTGTCCGCAGGGCCGCTTATGGCGAGATAGCGTCTCAGGATTTCTGCGGCTTTCGGGTTCGATCCGGCTCCGCTTGCCAGCTGGGCCTGCTCAAGAAAGCGGTCGGCAATCTCGCCAGCCGTACGGCCGCCGACGGCAGAAATCCCGGCGATGGACAGAAGGTCTTCGACGACTGCATGGGCTTCAGTCGGGTGTGCACCTTCTAGCGCAGAGAGAAAGCCGAGACGAACGTCGCGCCGCTCATCATCCTTGTTCGCCTCGCCGCCAGCCATTCGGCTGAGCGCTTCCGAGAGCTTTTCCGTATCACCAAACAGGTCCCGAAGCCGGCGCTGCCAGACGACGGGCAGATCAAGGCCTTTCAGGACCTCGACGAAAAGCGTCTCGTCCCCGATGCGGATATCCAGATCGCTGAGGCCGAACTGGTTCACTGCCTTGACCGATAGGGCAAGCATGTCGGCGTCAGCAGCGACAAAATCGTCCCGTGCCAGGCTCTCAGCCCCGATTTGGGGTATCTCGCCGAGGCCGTCTGCGCGCTGGCGAAAGACCGGGCCATGATAGCAATAAGCGGCTTGTCGTGCTGCGGCGCCGTTTTCCAGGTGCAAGCGGCATACAGGGATCGTGAAATCCGGACGCAGACAAAGGTCCTCGCCATCCGTCCCATTGGTCAAGAACAGACGGCGACGAATGTCCTCGCCCACAAGGTCCAGGAAGACGTCGGCAGGCTGGAGGATTGGCGGTGAGACTTTGTCATGGCCGGCATCCTTAAAAAGTGCCAGCACCGTTTCAATGTCATCAGTCGTCAGGCTGCTCTGCGGCATCGTCAAACTTCTCCCGACAGGCGTCTGCGATCTTCAGCCTGCTGGTCAAGCAAGGTGCGAACGGTCTGGACCAGATCGTCCGTCTTGATCGTGATCTGCGCCGGGCGGCTTTCGCGCCACGTGATGTTGTCGACATCGGTCGCTTCTGACGCAAGTCGCGCGCCCTCGATTAGGTCCTTGATCTGTAGCTCTCCCGCGTCCCGCTCGTCCGAGCCTTGAATGATCGCGATCGGGCAGTCTCTGCGGTCGGCATATTTCAACTGGTTGCCGAATTTCTTCCAATTGCCCTGATACATCTCGGCGCGAATGCCCGCAGCACGGAGATCCTGGGTCATTTTCTGATAGCGCCCGAGTGCCTCGGCATCTCCGTCCATAACTGTGACGAGAACCGGAGCGATAGCATCCTCAACATCAAGCTTGCCGAGGTTCTTGAGCGCACTCATCAAACGCGAGACGCCAATGGAAAAGCCGGTGGCTGGCACATCGCGGCCTGTGAAGCGCTTGACGAGACCATCATAGCGCCCGCCGCCTCCGACGGAACCGAACTGGACGACTTCACCCTTTTCGTTTTTTACGTCGAAGAGAAGCTCTGCCTCATAAACGGGCCCGGTGTAATATTCGAGGCCACGGACGACCGATGGATCGATAGAGATACGATCTGACATGTAACCGCCGGATTTGACCAGATCCGAGATCAGCTTGAGTTCCCGAAAGCCCGCATCAAAACTCTCGTTGATCGCGAATTTGGAAAGCGCGGCTGTCTTGAAAGTCAGATCATTGGTGTAGTCGATCAGATCATCGATCGCGGAGGCTTCCAGGATCTCGATGATGGCGTCGATTGCCATGTCGGACAGGCTCGCCCCTGCCGTGAAGTCGCCGCTCTCGTCCTTGCGTCCAGCGCCCAGAAGCAAGCGAACGCCTTCTGCGCCGAACTTGTCGTATTTATCCATCGCCCGCAAAACGGTCAGACGGCGTTCGGCGTCGTCTTCGCCGCCAAGCCCGATGGCTTCCATGACACCGTCAAGAACCTTACGGTTGTTTACCCGGATCACGTATTGACCACGAGGGATCCCGAGGGCTTCCATGGCATCGGCCATCATCATGCACATTTCAGCGTCAGTCTGGACACTTGGTGCTCCGACCGTGTCGGCGTCAAACTGCATGAATTGCCGGAATCGCCCGGGGCCGGGCTTTTCGTTGCGGAACACCCAACCAGCGCGATAGGTGCGGTAGGGCATTTGGATTTCATTGATGTTTTCAGAGACGTGCCGAGCAAGGGGGGCGGTCAGATCGTACCGCAAGCTCATCCACTGTTCATCGTCGTCCTGAACTGAAAACACACCGGCATTGGGCCGGTCAGTGTCTGGCAGGAATTTGCCAAGGCAGTCCGTATATTCAAAGGCCGGTGTCTCGATCGGGTCGAACCCGTAGCGTTCGTAGACCTCGCGGATCTTACCGATCATCTCGTCCGCCGCCCTGATTTCTGCAGCGGAGCGATCCACAAAACCACGCGGCAAGCGGGCTTTTAATTTGTTCGGTTTCTTGGCCATTGATGCGTCAGTCCTGGCGAGGTGCTACGCCCGGCCGAACAGGTCCATGAACTGGACCGCAGCACAGGCGACAATTTCCCGGGTGTCCTAGACGAAACAGGAGGGTAGGGCAAGTTTAGGACATACTCAGGCCTTAGGGGCCATACGGAAAAGTAATGAGTTTGTGCAATCACCTTGCCGGAGAACGGCAGAAGCTGCCTTGGCCCATCGCGAGCGGCATTTGAGAGTTAAATTGCTCGGCCGCCGATATCGCATGACCAGGACACGGGGTTGCTTGCATTCCCGGTCTGCAAAGTTATGGTCCGCGCACTTTTAAAGCGCGATAAAACTGCGGTCCTGCCGCAGAAACGAATGAAGAAAGCGGAGCACGCGTGTCGATGGAAAGTGCAGCAGAACTGAGGAAGCTCGATGGAGCAGGCAAGGTGGCTCCGGCAGACCTTGCTGACGCGATGCCACGCGCCGCCGAATTGAGCATCGTTCTGCCGACGTTCAATGAAGCGCAAAACGTGCCGATCCTGATCGAGTTGCTGCATGAAACGCTCGATGGCATCGATTGGGAGGCTATCGTTGTCGACGACAATTCGCCCGATGGAACAACAGAAGCTGCGCGAGTGCTGGCCCGACAGGACCCGCGGGTACGTGTCATCAGGCGTATTGGTCGACGCGGATTGTCGGGCGCCTGCATCGAAGGCATGCTTGCCAGCTCCGCGGATTATGTAGCTGTCATGGATGCTGATTTGCAGCATGACGAAGCGCTGTTACCTGAGATGTTGGCGGAACTGAAGCACGGCGAAACTGATCTCGTGGTGGCCAGCCGAAAGGTCGAAGGCGGGACCATAGGTGAGGGCCTTTCCAAGTTCCGTGCCTGGGGCTCCAACATTGCCAACTCTCTTGCACAGAAGCTGTTGAACGTTTCCCTCAGCGACCCGATGAGCGGATTTTTCATGATCCGGCGCGAGAAAGCCGAAGAAATTGCGCCAAGGCTTTCGGCGCAGGGCTTCAAGATCTTGCTCGATATCGTGTCGAGCTTTGGCGGACGGCTCCGGATCAAGGAACTGCCATTCACCTTTCGGGAGCGGCAGCACGGCGAGAGCAAGCTGGATACGCTGGTGACCCTGGACTATTTTGGGCTCTTGCTGGCCAAATATTTTGGCAATGCCATTTCCGTCAGGTTTCTGATGTTCGGCCTGGTTGGCGCCAGTGGGCTGGTTGTGCATCTCATCGCGCTTCGCTTGTTCCTGGTTGTCGGTGACTACGGGTTTAATCTGGCGCAGACTGCAGCCTCCTTCGTTGCCATGACCTCCAACTTCTTCCTGAACAATCAGCTGACCTATCGTGATCGCCGTCTGACGGGCATCAAGGCCATACAGGGCCTTTTGACCTTCTATGCGGTTTGCAGCGTCGGTGTTCTTGCAAATGTTGGCGTGGCAGGTCTGATCTACCAGGATCCGGCCTACTGGTTGTTCGCTGGCACCGCCGGTGCGATCATGGGCGCTGTTTGGAACTATGCGGCGAGCTCTGCGCTGACCTGGCGCAAGAGCTGACGAGGGCTATTTGACACGTCAACCTGCGGACCTGACCTTGCCGGTCTATCTGAGGCCGGTGTTCCTCGTTGTCTTTGTGGCTGCGCTGACCGGGCTCAAGCTTTGGTCTGCCGCCAACGCGCACTTCGTCGAGGATGAGGCCTACTATCGGCTTTGGGGGCTGTCGCCCGCCCTTGGCTATTATGATCATCCTCCGATGATCGCCTGGTGGATCTGGGCCGGACTGGCGATCTTCGGCGATACACCTCTGGGCGTTCGCGGGCTCGTGGTTTTTTCCTCTGCGCTCGGCTCATTTTTTCTCTGGCGGACGGCAGATATTCTATTCGACCGGCTCGTCGCCGGCTGGTCCGTGCTGTTCCTCAATGCCAGTATTCTCGTGGGCGTCGGCGGGATTCTTGCGACGCCGGATGCCCCTTCCGTGTTCTTTTGGGGCCTTGCGCTCTGGGCGCTCGCAGAGCTGCATTCATCTCAAAAGCCCAACTGGTTGCTGGCTGTCGGATTGTTCGCAGGCTTGGGGTTGGACTCAAAGTACTCTGTCCTGTTCCTGGGAGCGGGGATCACTCTTTGGCTTGTATTAGTGCCCTCAGCGCGCCGCTGGTTCGGCACATGGCAGCTCTGGGCGGGCGGGCTTATTGCCCTTCTGTGTTTTGCGCCGGTGCTCTATTGGAACCATCTCTACGACTGGGTCAGCTTCTACAAGCAATTTGGCCGCGCAGCGCAAGGCGGTTGGACCAGCAAATACATCTTTGAATTCATCGGAGCTGTTCTGGGATTGGCCAATCCGCTGATCGCGATACTGGCCGTTTTGGGGGCGTTCGGGCTGGGGCGGAAGGCAATTCGTGGTGATGCAGGTGCGGGGCTTCTGATCCTGACGATATCGCCCTTTTTGGCCTATCTATTGTTCCACTCGCTTCATGCGCGCGTTCAGGCCAATTGGCCCGCGCCCTTGTTCCCGACCTTTGCGCTGATGGCTGCCTGGTTCGTCGCTACGTCAAGCCAAAAGGTCTGGCGTTATCTCGCGCTTGCCGGTGTGATCCTGGGCGTAATCGTTGCGGTCATTGTCCAGGTCCATGCGGTCTCGCCGATAAGTGGTAAGCTGGCGCGGAAGGATCCGACCTTTCAGCTGCGAGGCTGGCCTGAAGTCGGCGAAAGAGTCGCAGAATTGGTGGACAAGGAAGGCGCAGCTTACATTGCGACCACTGGCTATGGCCTCAACGGACAGCTTGCCTTTCTGTTTGCGGGCGACTTGCCGGTCATTCAGCTCAATGAGCGCATTCGTTATGCGATGGAAGAGGACGTCGACCAGACGCTCTTCGAACGCCCGGGTCTTTATGTCAGTGAAGAAAGACGAGACGACAGCGCAGCGCTGTCCCGGTCTTACAAGAACGTCGAAAAGCTTGCGGTTTTGCCAAGAACTGTCAAAGGCGTCCTGTTGGAAAACCTGGTTGTCTATGTGGTCAGCGACGCTGTTGCTGTACCGCTGGAGCCTGTGAACAACATCCGGGCCAAATGACCCTACGGCGGCAAAGAGACCGGCAAGGTTGAAATCTATCGCGTGATGACGCAGGGATAGAAACCATCAATCTTGATTTCCGCCAGGCAAAGTTTGCATGAAACGAATTACCTTAGGCGCGCTGGACTACGGTCTGGCTTTTGGCGTCGACCGAACGCTACGGGCCCTGTTGCTGGAGGGGCGGCTAAGCGCGGTCGGCTGCATTGTTGCCACCGATCTCTGGCCCCGTGAGTTCAAACCCCTGCAAGACGTCGCAGCACAAGTGGGTGAGCGCGCATTGTTTGGATTGACGCTGGCGCTAAGCGGCGACCGGGTGCATCCGCTAAGCGAAAGAATGCAGAAGGTCTATGGCAATGAGATGCCGACGCGCGCCTCGCTTGAACGCCGCGCCATGGTGCGCCTGCTTCCAGAAGAAATTCTGACAAGTGAGATCCGTGCACAGGTCAGCGCCTATACATCGAAGATGGGAAGAGAGCCGGACTTTGTGACAGTCAGAGAGAGCCTCTTCGATCGCAGCGCGATTGTCCGGCTTGTGATAAATGCGCTGTCTCTTGAGGGCTTTTCAGAAAACCCGAAGATCGTCACCGCTATTCCGCCTGGCTTGCATACAGCGCGGATCAGACACATTGCGACAAAGGCTGGTTTCGATGTCTTGCCTTGGGGACCGCCTCTCCCCGAAACTGAAGATCCAGATGAGTTGCAGGTTCAGCTGCAGCATCATTTCGACGGCCTTTCGGACATGACCTTCGTCGCCTGTCTACCCGGTGCTGCGGACGATCGCCTGCGCCGTGACGAGGCGCCCGGCAAGATCGCGGTTCGTGAGGCTCATCGCGAGGTTCTGGCCAGCGAACGGTTCTTCCACACTCTCGATGAACGAGGTGTATTTCTCTACTGAGGCTATTTGGGTGGGCTCATTGTTGTGGCCGGAACGAAAAAAGGTTCCGGCGGGGGACGGAACCTTTTTCGGGGAGGTCAGAAGCGGTGTGTGTTCCGCTTCCATGTCTTTCCATATAGGTCTATTTTCTGGATATGCACGTGATGTGAGTCACAAACTTGATGTTGGTGGTCGTTTTCCAACCTGGGAAAGCGCTGCCGGGGAAGGGCAGTGCTGTGGCCGAAATTCAGAAATTTCTTCAAAATAGTTTTTCGCTCGAGGGCCTCTCCTCGGATCTTGCTGAACAGCTGTCGAGCCTTGCGAGGCCTATGAAAGTGGCAGCCGGCACGATCCTCTTTGAAAACGGTGATCCAGGAAATGGATGCTATGCCGTTCTCGAGGGATCGATGAAGGTTTCCATTCTCTCGATCGAAGGGGATGAGCAGCTGCTCGCGGTGCTTGGGCCCGGCGATCTGGTCGGCGAACTTGCACTGCTTGACGGTCGTCCGCGGTCGGCAACAGTAAGTGCGCTCAAGGCTGCTCAGCTGGCATTTATCGACAAGGCTGCCTTCGAACGATTTGCAGATGAGAATCCGGCCGTTTACCGGCATATGCTGTCCATCGTCGGCAAACGCTTGCGTCAAGCTAATGACGTCCTCGCTGCCCGGTCCTTTCTTCCGCTTCCTGGCCGTGTTGCGCAGACCTTGCTCCAGCTCTCGGAGACCTTCGGCAAACCCCTCGATGATGGGCGCGTGTTGATCCACTACAAGCTTAGCCAGGCTGATATTGCCAACATGGCAGGAGCTGCCCGTGAAAACGTCAGCCGCGTACTGAATGACTGGAAACGTGCTGGGATCATCAGCCGGATTTCTGGCTACTATTGTCTGGAGCAGCCTGAATGGCTGAAACAGGCAGCGGCACTTTGAGATCATGACAGACATTGCTCATCCAGCGGATCTCAACGTCCGATCGGCTTCTGCTCGAACGCCGGTCCATCCCGCCATCACGGCCGAGGGCATCGATCAGTTGGTCGAGGTGTTCTATTGCAAGATCCAGGCGCACGAACGACTTGGTCCGCTGTTCGAAGCGCGCGTCGATGGCCGATGGCCAGCGCATCTCGCAAAAATGAAGCTTTTCTGGCAATCGGTCCTACTCAAAACCGGCGACTACAAGGGCAAGCCTGTTCCGGTTCATGTGAGCCAGACGGCGATCCGATCTGATGACTATGGTGAGTGGTTGTCCCTGTTTCGTCCGGTCGCAAAAGATGTCTTTGGTGCTGAGGCTGGATCGGCGGTAGTCGTTTCTGCCGAGCGCATCGCGCAAAGCCTCTGGCTCGCAGGCTTTGGAACGCCCGGATGCGATATCCCTGCGGACCTTAAAAGCGTAAAGCCGTAGATCTCGGCTTTGGTTTCTCGTTGGGAACCAGTCATGCACGCAAGAACGTCTTGCGAAGCAGGTTCCAGCCGATAGTCTTCGAACAACTAAGTATGGCGGGAGAGAGAATGTGAGCACAGACCAAAAGCACGAAGATGCGATAGAAGCCCCATCAGGGGAGCTCACACTGCGCACCATGGCGATGCCGGCGGACACGAATGCGGCGGGTGATATCTTCGGTGGGTGGGTGCTCTCTCAGATGGATCTGGCCGGTGGTATCGCAGCTGGCCAGCGCGCCGGTGGCCGTGTGGTCACCATTGCGGTCGACCAGATGAAGTTCATCCGTCCGGTCCACGTAGGCGACGTTCTTTGCATTTACAGTCGGGTCGACAGGGTCGGCACGTCTTCTATGGGGATCATCCTCGAAGCCTGGGCACTTCGCCACCGCTACGGTCACCGCGAAAAGGTGACGGAAGCCAACTTCACCATGGTCGCCGTTGATGAAGACGGTCGGCCACGCCCGGTTCCAAAGGTGCCACCTATGGGAGACTAAGTGCGGGCCAGGCTACCGTTCAGCTGGAAATCTGCGTTGAGACGGGCCTTGGGCGCCGCCGTTTGAGGATGTCTGCAAACAGCTTCTCGTCGATGACAAAGGGGCAGCCGTTGGCCCAGTATCCCAGAAGGGTTTCAAGCCGTGTGCGCCGGTCCCTGCAATCCAGCTCAGGTTGATGCATTGGAAGCCCGCCGAGAATACGGATAGCGTCGACACGCGCGAGAACACAGTCTTCAGCTGCTTCTTCCCAAGCCTGGGTTTCCGAAGATTCTGGTGAAGCACTCGCCTGTACAAGTACGGCGCGTGAAAGGTCTGCGAGTTTGGCCGCCTGCCTGGCGAAAGGGTCCTTAGACAAAATAATCCTCCATCGGTTGCCCGAGGAGAACTGGCGCATGAAACGAAGTACCGCTTGGTTGCCGGTTGTTTCCTGGAAGAGACATCTTCCTGAAACCATCCGGCCGCATCCCTGGCGGGGACCACCTTGCCCGGTTAGGCAGGTTGGCGAGGGCGCCAGCCCTTCTCTTGATGATGGCAGGGCTTATGCCACGTCTTCCTAACCAGGGCAAGTAAAGTCGAAGTATGGCAGGTATGCGGCGAGAGCCCGTTCAGCTGTTGACGAGATCATCCCTGGCTCGGTCATAGTCGACCATTCCGTCCACCAGATGAATCCGCCGCTGCATCCGCTCAGCCAAGTCTATATCGTGGGTGACCGCGACAACTGTGGTTTCCTCCTTGGCAACGATACTGGCTAGAGTTTCGAAAACCTGCTCGGTTGCGACGGAGTCCAGACTTCCGGTCGGCTCGTCTGCCAGGATCAGCTGTGGTGCATTTGCGAGGGCACGCGCGACTGCGACGCGCTGCCTCTGGCCGCCGGAGAGCTGCGCCGGCCGACGGTGCAAAAATTCGCTTAGTCCGAGCCCTTCCAGCAGCGCTGAGCCTCTTTCTCGCTGCTGACGATAAGACAGCTGACCGAGTTTCTGCATCGGGATGGTCACGTTCTCCAGCGCCGAGAATTCTGGAAGCAGGAAATGGAACTGAAAAACAAACCCAAGTTTCTCAAGGCGTAGGTGTGCCAGGTCTCGCTTGGAGAGACTGTGAGTCCCCTGCCCATTGATCAGAACCTCCCCTTCGGTCGGGCGATCCAGAAGTCCAAGCAGATAAAGCAGTGATGATTTCCCCGAGCCTGACGGACCGGTGATGGCGACAAACTCGGAAGAGCCGATTGAGAAATTGACGTCCTTGACCAGCGTCACCGGCACGATGGCAGGCAGAACTCTGGTCAGCTTGCGCACTTCCAGAAGAGGACGGGATACGGCCGTGGGCGGCGCAGAGTGCGTCATGTCGCACCCCGGATTATGTCAACGGGATTGAGGCGCGCCGCGCGCCGCGCCGGGAAGTATCCCGCGATACTCGACGAAAAAAGAGCGAGTCCGCTCGCGATCGCATAATGCAGTGTAGAAAAGTAGATCGGCAGATGCGTCATCTCCCTCCCGGCGGAAAACTCAAAGCGGATGGTGGCTAGATAGCTGGAGAGACCATAGCCAAGCATACAGCCCGCAGCTGCGCCGAGGACGCCGATAACGAGCCCCTCGAGCACAAAGATCTGCTGGATATCACCTTCGGGAAAGCCCAGCGATTTCAGGATGGCAATGTCGCGGGCCTTCTCGTGAACGATCGTCGAAATGATGTTGAAGATACCGAAACCGGCGACGAGAAGTATTGCTCCAACCACCGTGTACATGATGACATTGCGGACTGCGAAGGCTTCCATCAGTCCTTCATTGGCTTCCTCCCAGGAGACGGCCTTGTAGCCGAGCTGGCGTTCTGCCCGCGCAGCGATCGTGTTGGAGGAATTGATGTCATTCAGCCGAATGGTGATCCGGTTGATGATGTTTGGCTTCTCAAACAGGATCTGAACAGCCTTCAGCGGAGCGTAGGCCAGTCCCTCGTCGCTGCTTGAAACGCCGGTGTGGAACAGCCCGACAATCTTGAAACGCTTTGCCTGGCCAGTTCCGGAGGTCATCGTCACCGTGTCACCGATATCGGCGCCAAGGCGATCTGCAGCAGTATCTCCGATAACCAGGCCATTGCTTGTGCTTGTCAGATCGGCAAACGACCCCGCACGCATGTCCTCACGGATTTTCGAGACAACAAGCTCTCGCTCGGGGACCACGCCGACCACTGTCATGCCCATGTCCTGGCCGCTGTAACGAAGCACTGACTGTCCGGTTAGACGCTGAGCGATTTGCCCCGGCACCCACTCCCGTAAGGATGCGATCGCTTCTGTCGGGTTGCGAATGCCCCTGAGGTCTTCGAGCGGCCTCAAACCGTGAAATGCCACGGCATCAAATTGCCGGCTGGCGGGTTGAACAGTAGGGTTTCGTTTCTCGTCGCGTATTTCGACATGCGGGATTGCGTCAATGAGCGAAGTGGTGAAATCTCTCTGCGATCCCTCCATGAGACCTGCCATGGCAATCGAGAAGCCAACCCCCAAGGCGACGCCAAGGGTTGAGACCACGGTTTGTCGTAGCCGGTTCCGAACGTGCGTGGCGGCGATTTTCACCAGCAGGATCATTCCTGCATCCCCTCACCGGGGGAGACCTTCTTTCCCTGTTCAAGGTCCTCCACGAAGGGAGACATGACACGGGCATCTGATGCCAGCCCATCGAGTATCTCGACTGTCTTGGTACCGCGGATCCCAACTTGTACCCGTTGAAGCTGGAGCCGGTTCTCCTCATCCAGGGTCTGCACCTGGCTCCCGTCAAGGGCAGCCACTGGGAGCAGCAGTGTCTCCTCGACGTCTCGGGTGATGATGTTGAGTTCGACCGTCATGCCAATCCGCAGCGGTGTGTCCGCCGGTAGATCTAGGTAGACCCGATAGTTCTTCAAAACCGGGTCGCCCTTGGGCGTGATCCGGGAAACGGTTGCCGTCAGATCCTGATCCGGGAAGGCATCGGCACGTATCAGGGCTTTTTGACCCTTTGTGACCTTGGGTATGTCTTCTTCATTGACTTCGGCGACAAGCTGCAAAGGTGTCGGTGCTCCGATCCAGAAAAGAATCTCTCCCGGTTCGGCCACTTCGCCGACTGAGCCGTCCTGGCGCAGAACGACCCCGTCCATGGGCGCTGTGATGCGGTAGTCCCGCAGACGTTCTTTCTGGGCTGCCAGCAGCGCATTGATCTGGATGAGCTGGCTCTGGGCTTTGTCATAGAGCTGCTGGCTAACGACGCGGCGTTCCAGAAGTTCGAACGAACGTTCTCTTTCGGCCTTGGCAAGCTCCTGGCGTGCCTCAAGCTCGGCCAGGGTCGCCCTTGCGTCGCCGCTGTCGAGCACCGCAAGTTCATCGCCTTCCCGAACGCTGCTGCCTTCGCAGCCGCAAAGGGAAACAATCCGCTCGCGAATGATAGATGTCACCTTTGCCCAGGCAACTGGTTCTACCACGGCGGTCGCATACACGATTTCGGCAGCGGAACCGTAGAATGGCGAAACGACGGAAACCACCGGCGGACGGTTGGTCCACCAGAAAGCGCCTGCGATCACCGCAGTGAGAGGAAAAAGCACCAGCAGCGTGCGTACAATTGGCATGGCATCGCCTTGAAGAGAGTGACTGCAATCACTCTACCTCGCGGCGAGGCCAGATCCATGTTTTGGATCAATTTCCTGTTTGGCCTAAAGATCCGAAACCTTGACGACCAGCTTGCCCTGGTTGCTGCCATCGAACAGCTTGTTAAGGGCGGTAGGTGCGTTTTCGAGACCTTCGACGATATCGAGGCGATATTTCAGTTGGCCAGCCTGAAGCATTTCGCCCAAGGCTTTGAAGATCTCGGGATAGGTTTCGAAATGGTCGGTCATAACGAAGCCTTTGAGGGTCAAGCGCCGCCGCACGATCGCGGTCATGTCGGGCATTTCGTCCGGGCTGTCGCCATTGTAGACGGAAATGAAGCCGCACATGACAATCCGGCCGAATGCCTTCATGTTGCGTAACGCTGCGGCGAAAGGCTTGCCGCCGACGTTTTCAAAATGAAGGTCCAACCCCTCCGGAGCGAAGGCTTGAAGGCCCGCATCCAGGTCGTCGGTCTTGTAGTTGAGGGCTGCGTCGAACCCGAGCTCATTCACAAGCCAGTCGCATTTCGCCTTTGTGCCGGCAATGCCGATCACACGCAGACCCAACGCCTTGCCGATCTGCCCGACGAGCGATCCGACCGATCCGGCAGCGCCCGTGACGCACAGCGTTTCGCCGCGCTTCGGTTCGCCAACCTTGACGAGGCCATGGTAAGCGGTTGCGCCTGCAAGGCCGAAAACGCCCATGTAGGCTTCCATTGGGACGTTTTGAGGCACGACATTCAGTGCGCCCGGCTCAACGTCGAGATACTCGGTCCAGCCTGTAAAGCCGGAAACCCAGTCGCCCTCGCTCAAGCCTTCGCATCGGCTTTCGGTCACGATCCCGATGCCGAGCGATCGCATCGTTTCGCCGAGCGGGATCGGAGGCAGGTAGCTGTTGGTGGCTGGGGAGACCCACCCACGCATCGCCGGATCCAGCGAAACATAGACAACTCTCACTCTTGCCTTGCCCTCGACAAGGGAGGGAAGGGGCTCATTGCGGGTCTCGAAGTCGGTGTCAACAAGCCGTCCGGAAGGACGAGACGCCAAAACTATCCGTTTGTTCTGCATGGGGTGCTCAATAGTGTGGGGGTTTTTCTACAGTCGGGCTGGGGAGCGAGTTCTCAATCAACTCTTCCATCTGGTCCGTCATTTCGGCGATCTTGCGGGTCAGGCGATAGATCTGTTTGCCCTGGTCGATGACCACCTGATTGAGTTCATCAATCGTATGATTGGCGTGGGCCAGGTCCATTTCAATCTTTTCGATCCGCTCTTGCTGGTCAGTCTCGGGCTTCATCGGTTTCCACGTTGCCTTCGTTTGCTGCGTGCTTTGTCAGCTCGTCTCTGTCGTGAATATGTGGATCGTATGTCTCATGCATCTCGGCATCTGATCAAACACTTTCCTCGTTCGATCGTTCCGGTGTGGCGTAAGAGTAGTCAAAAATACCGGAATCTAGGTCATTAGAATGCAGCGGTGCGCCAACAAAAAAGGGCGGCCCGAAGACCGCCCTTTTCAATTTCAAGCTCGGTTGGCGTGGCTTAGAAGCCCATGCCGCCCATGCCGCCCATGTCCGGAGCCGGCATTGCAGGAGCTGCGTCTTTCGGCAGCTCTGCAACCATGGCTTCGGTGGTGATCAGAAGGCCTGCGACCGATGCTGCGTCCTGCAGGGCAGTACGAACAACCTTGGTCGGGTCAATGATACCGGCTTCGATCATGTTGACGAATTCTTCGGTCTGAGCATTGAAGCCGAAGGTGACGTCATCGTTTTCCTGGATCTTGCCAACAACGATCGAGCCTTCAACACCGGAGTTTTCGGCGATCTGACGGATCGGAGCTTCAAGAGCACGCAGAACGATCTTGATGCCAGCCATGATGTCCGGGTTATCGGACGCAAGCTGAGCAACGGCCTTCTTGGCACGCAGGAGAGCGGTGCCGCCGCCAGGAACGATACCTTCTTCAACCGCAGCGCGGGTTGCGTTCAGGGCGTCGTCGACGCGGTCCTTCTTTTCCTTCACTTCGATTTCCGTAGCACCGCCAACGCGGATCACGGCAACACCGCCAGCGAGCTTGGCAAGACGTTCCTGCAGCTTTTCGCGGTCGTAATCGGAAGTGGTTTCTTCGATCTGAGCCTTGATCTGGCCAACGCGACCCTGGATGTCGTCCTTGGAACCTGCGCCATCAACGATGGTGGTGGTTTCCTTGGTGATCGCGACCTTCTCGGCAGTGCCAAGCATCTCGAGAGTGACGTTTTCCAGCTTGATGCCGAGATCTTCGGAGATCACTGTACCGCCGGTGAGGATCGCGATGTCTTCCAGCATGGCCTTGCGGCGGTCGCCGAAGCCAGGAGCCTTGACAGCAGCAATCTTCAGGCCGCCGCGCAGCTTGTTGACGACGAGTGTCGCAAGAGCTTCACCTTCAACGTCTTCTGCAATGATAAGCAGCGGACGGGAAGACTGAACAACAGCTTCGAGGATCGGCAGCATTGCCTGCAGGTTGGAAAGCTTCTTCTCGTGAAGGAGAATGTAAGGCTTTTCCAAGTCAGCAAGCATCTTGTCAGCGTTGGTGACGAAGTAAGGAGACAGGTAGCCGCGATCGAACTGCATGCCTTCAACGACTTCGAGTTCGGTTTCAAGCGACTTGGCTTCTTCAACCGTGATGACGCCTTCGTTGCCGACTTTCTGCATTGCTTCTGCAATGTCAGCACCGACCTGTGCGTCGCCGTTTGCGGAGATCGTGCCGACCTGAGCAACTTCAGCGGAGGTGGTGATGGTCTTGGAAGAAGCTTCGAGGGACTTCACTGCTTCAGCTGCAGCCATGTCAACGCCGCGCTTCAGGTCCATCGGGTTCATGCCGGCAGCAACAGCCTTGGCGCCTTCCTTAACGATGGACTGGGCCAGAACCGTTGCGGTCGTGGTGCCATCACCAGCGATGTCGTTGGTCTTGGAAGCAACTTCCCGGACCATCTGTGCGCCCATGTTTTCGAACTTGTCTTCAAGTTCGATTTCCTTGGCAACGGAAACACCGTCCTTGGTGATGCGCGGTGCACCGAAGGCCTTGTCGAGAACAACGTTACGGCCTTTCGGGCCGAGAGTTACCTTGACGGCGTTTGCGAGGGTGTCGACGCCCTTGAGCATCTTGGTGCGGGCATCGGACCCGAACTTTACGTCTTTTGCAGACATTCTATCGTCTCACTCTGTAACTGGTGGAAACTGAATGGATCAGGGACGCTCGCCTTAGGCGACAACACCCATGATGTCGGATTCCTTCATGATCAGCAGGTCTTCACCGTTGATCTTGACCTCGGTGCCGGACCATTTGCCGAACAGAACGCGGTCGCCAGCCTTGACGTCCAGCGGGATCAGCTCACCGCTGTCCTTGCGGGCGCCTGCGCCAACAGCAACGATCTCGCCTTCCTGAGGCTTTTCCTGTGCGGTATCCGGAATGATGATGCCGCCGGCGGTCTTCTCTTCAGACTCTACACGGCGAACAACGACACGGTCGTGCAGCGGACGAAATGTCATTTGGCTCTTTCCTCTCATGTGGCACGCCCCCAACCGAAAGGCAGCGTGCGGGCATGATAACTTTGGTTCGAAAGATCGCGTGGAATGTTCCTACGCGGCTGTTAGCACTCCCAGTGGGCGAGTGCCAGCAGCGCCAGTGATGTAGGATTTGGCCCGGATTTTGTCAATCCCGGGAAGCAGGAATTTGACTCTGCTTGAGATCGGTCACGCCGCCCCGTAGAGCGGAGACCCGGGTGATGCCGGCTGCTGTTTGGTGATCAAGGAAATAAGTCACGTGAGCGGTAAGCCGTGATCTTTCCGATCGGCGCAGGTTTTACTGAGCTGCTGACATCGTAAAGGGCAAGGTGACGGTTCCGGACTTGTCCGAGATCTTGTCGGTGTAAAGCGCTTCCAACACGTAATCGCCAGCCGGCAGGCCTTCGAACTGAAAGCTCAGGCTTGTCGGAAGCTCGCGCTTGCGACTGGGCGTTTCCCCGGCAAAGCGCGCAAAGCCATCTTGTTCAGCCAGCACCTGACCAGTTGTGTTGAGGAGCCTGAAACCAACCTCAATATCATGGCGGTGGCCACCGGCGGTTTCGGCGAAGCCATAACCAATGGGCTCTGCATAAACGGTAATTGTTTCGGTAGGCGAGAAGCTATTGCTGTCCCGCGCCGTGTATTGACCGTAGCCGGACGCGTTGGACGTCGCGAAAGTCGCAGCGGTAAACGCCAACTCACTCGCATCCCACGACGCATCCAGCGCTGCCAGTGAGCTTGACAGTGCATCAGACGGAGAGGGGAATGATGGCGAAGTAGTCTGGGCAAGAGACGCAGTCGCCACTGCCGCCGCCAATGAAAAAGCAGCAGCTCCGAAAGCTGAACGTGCGAATTTACCTGACATCATTTAATTAACCCCTGCGCATGCCCGATCACGTTGTTTTTCAACTTGTTTTAAAGTCGATATAGACTGACTTTCATCGGGACACAAGGAAATGAGTGCGGTGCAGTAAACACTGTGCTGGTTAACAACTACGCTCGAGCCAGCTTTGCTTTTTGCGGTAGATCGTCGAGGGGCTGATTTCAAGAGCGGCGGCGGCCATCGCAATGTTGCCGTCAAAAGCAACAAGGGTGTCTTCGATGATCCGACGTTCCTGGGCCCAAAGTGGCTCGATGGTTCCGAAGGGGCGAATGGTTGGCTGGCTCTTTGCGCGCTCGCGCGACAGATCGATCACCGACGTGGTCCGTCCAGATGGGTCCCGGATCAGCATGGGCAGCATGTCGATCGTTACGGATTGGCCTTCGTTCATCACGACGATCTGGCGGATGGTGTTTTCAAGCTGGCGTACGTTTCCGGGCCAGTTGTAGGCCAGCAGGCTGACCTCAGCGTCTGCATCAAAGCCCTTGAAACCGCGACGTTCTTCTGAGGAAAATCGCTGCAAGAAAATCTGAGCCAGATCCATGATGTCATCGCGCCGTTCCCGCAAGGGCGGCAGCAGGATCGGGAGCACATGCAGGCGGTAGTAGAGGTCTTCGCGAAAACGTCCTGCGGAAACTTCTGCGAGCGGATTTCTATTGGTCGCGCAGATGATCCGGGCGTCGACTTTGACGCTCTTGGTGTCGCCGAGGCGTTGAAAGGTTCCTGTTTGCAGAAAGCGGAGCAACTTGCTTTGCAGCATCAGGTCCATTTCCCCGATCTCGTCGAGAAAAAGCGTGCCGCCGTCGGCCTGTTCGGCAGCGCCAGTCCGGTTTTCCGTTGCGCCGGTAAATGCGCCGCGGACATATCCGAAGATTTCACTTTCGATAAGGTCACGTGGAATGGCCGCGCAGTTGATCGTCACGATCCGTTGCTTGTTGCGGTCTGACAACTTGTGAAGCGCGTTGGCGCAGAGCTCTTTGCCTGTGCCGGACTCGCCCGTGATGAACACCGGAGCCTGGGATGGCGCCATGCGGACAATTTGGTCATAGACCGCCTGCATCGGAAGCGATTTTCCGATCAGTTGGTCAAGCGCGCCGGCTTTTCTTGCGGCAGATGGCGTCGACGCGTCAGTCGCTTCAAGAGACGCGGACTTTGTAAGGTGTGTTTTCTCTGACCGAATGCTGAGATTTGGTTTTCTCTGATCCAGCTGAAAGGAGATTTTCGAAGCCAAGGCATCGAGTGAAAACGGTTTGGTGAGAAAGTCATGTGCGCCGGAACGCATGGCATTGACAGCGCGGGAAACGGACCCCTGTGCGGAAACGGCGATGATGACGGTCGATGGGCACCGGACCGCGAAGGGTTCGAGCGCGCTTTCTCCGCCAATGGTCTCCAGGTCCAGAACAAGCACGTCGGTATTGTCCCGCGTGAGATCTTCCAGGCAGCGTTCGGTCACGCTGTACAGGGAAGGATCTTCGCATTCGACTGCAAGCTTCGCACTCACGGCTGCAGTTCTCGCCGCGTCGGCAGGAGAGCAATCCAGAACACGTACCATCACAGGCCTTGTCAGGCCCTCTTTACTCCCCATTGCTGGGCGTCCCCCGTCTCTCTTGGCTGGGTTGATTCGGGTCGGTCGATGTCCTCAACCGGCCTGACGATAATTCTACGAACAGGGTAAACAAAGCGTTGTCGCCGCTCCGAAATTGCATTCCACCCAGTGTGGCTGCTTGAAAACGGCTGGTCACTCAGCAGGAAGGATCGACGCGGCAATGCGCTTGAATAGTTGGGGTGAGAGAGGTGGCGTCTTTAAAATTCGTAACGTCTGTGGACGCTATGCGGCGTGCCACTGATCTGCAGACGCTGCGGCAGGAGGCAAGTTATTGGTCCACGGCCACGCCTTTGACGGTCGAGACAAGACTCTGGGATGAGACGGGTCTAAGAGCGTTTGAGCTCCATATCAGGGGACAACCCCTTTTATCCGCAAATGCATACGGCATTGGATTCGGTCGCTGCCAAATCTTAAGGCATGATTAACGCCAAGTTTTTGATTCGAGTTGAGAGCCTTTGGTGATCATGGGGCGCACCGCCACCTTCTTCATAGCCATCTGCATGGGCATTATCGCGATGTCCGTTGCCGCCGTGCTGATTTTTCAGTTCGGGCGGCCTTTCGGCGAAGCTGTGTCCCTGGGGCTTGCGTTGATGTGCACGATGATCCTGTTTCACCTGCTGGTGAGCCGGGCAAGAGATCGTGGCGCGGTCAGTGACGCGGTCGATCGGCTCGAGGATCGCATGGCAGAACTTGATGAGGATGTCGGCAACCTCGAAGGCCGCCTGACCGGCATGGAACACACGATTCCTCATCGGACGCGGGAGGAAATTGACCCACTCTTCGCCGAGGTGGAGGTTCTTGGCACCTTGGTCAAGCAGATGGCAGAGGCAATGTCCGATCTGGAGACACGCGTCGAGGATCAAAAGGCTCTGCCACCGGCACCGGCTCATGCCGAACTTCCTCACTACTCAAACACTCCGCCGTTCCAAAACCAGCCTTACGCTCAACCACAACGTGAACCTGCAGCTCCGCCGCAGCAGGTCTCCTATCAGGCTGAGCGATACGCAGCAGCGCCAACTCCTGGCAATTCAGGTCATGAGGTCACCCAGCCGACTTTTTCTGAGCCAGCCTATGCATCTGGTCAGGAAAATTTGAACGCCAGCGCGGGATCAGCTGCGGACGCACGTGGAGGTGTTTTCGCATCTGCAGAAGAGGCGGCTCAGACGACGCCCGAGCACGAGGTGCCAGCGAGCAACAATTCAGATCCGCTCATGCGCGAATTGATTACGTCTGCACTGAACTCGAACCGCGTTGAGCTGCATTTGCAGCCAATCGTGACTTTGCCTCAGCGCCAGGTGAAATACTATGAGGCCTTTACGCGTCTTCGTGACTCGCGTGGAGAACTCGTGGAGGCATCGGCTTTCTTGCCGGAAGCCGTTCGGTCGGGCCAGATTGCCCGGATCGACAATCTGTTGCTGTTTCGCTCAGTGCAGGTCATTCGCAGACTGACCTCACGCAACCGCAATGCGGCGCTCTTTTGCAACATTTCTTCGCTCTCGCTCGTCGACGAGACATTCTTTCCCGGGTTTCTCGAGTTCGTGAACGCCAACAGAACTCTGTCTGATGTTCTGATTTTCGAGTTTAGCCAGAGCGACGTGGCTGAGATGGGCGTGATGGAGATGGAGAGCCTCAGCGCTCTGTCCGAAATCGGCTTCAGCTTCTCGATTGATCGCATCGTCGACATGAAGATGGACTTCAAAGCTCTTGCGCAGAAGGGCTTCAAGTTTGCCAAGCTAAACGCGGACTATCTGATCGGGCGCCGCTCAGCAGATCACGGTCATATCCATCCGTCGGATTTTGGAGACCTGCTGCACCGATATGGTATCGAGTTGATCACCGATCACGTCGAGACTGAATCGCAGGTTCTCGAACTGCTCGACTACGATGTCCATATTGCGCAGGGCAATCTCTTCTCGCCGCCTCGACCCGTGCGCGCCGAAGTTCTTCAAGGAACCCCGGCCCCCACGGCACGTAAACGCGCCGCAGGTTGATTTTAGTTCGCGGATCTTAGTTCGACGCAGGGCCAACGGTCGAGACTGTCGGCACTTTTCCAGCCAGCAGTCGTTTGGCGACACGTCGAACATCCTCAAGGGTGACAGCTTCTATCTCTGAATTGCGCCTGTCGAAATAATCGATGCCCAACTCGGCGTTCTGCAGGGCGACGAGCTGCCTTGCGATTTTTCCAGACGCATCAAACCGCAGTGGGTAGGAGCCGGTCAGGAAGCGCTTTGCGCTCTCGAGTTCGGCTTCTGTCGGACCTTCAGTTGCCATGCGCTCAAACTGCTCCAGGATCACTGCCAGCGTCTCTTCCGCGCGATCCGCTCTCGTCGCAGCAGAGCCGAGGAGTAGACCTCCTGCGTCATAGGGAGACAATGATGTTCCGGTGCTGTAGCTCAATCCGCGTTTCTCGCGCACCTCCTCATAGAGCCAGGAGGTGAAAGTGCCGCCGCCCAGAATATGGTTCATGACAAACGCCGCCTGGTAGTCAGGATCATCCCGCTTGAGACCGGGCAGCGCGAAGACAAGTTTGGTCTGGGGAACTGGCATCGCGTGATCGACCCGTTGACCAGCTTGGACATCCATCGCGGGAACGGGGTTGATGTCGCCGGTCCCAGGAAGGGTTTCAAATACCATGTCCAGCAGGGGAGCAAGCGTCTCCGCGTTGATGTCGCCGACCACGCCGATGCGAAGCGTTTCGCGCGAAAAGATCCGGTTTTTCTGAGAGAGCAGATCATCCCTGGTCAGACTTGCGAGGCTCTCTTCTGTGCCACTTGTCGGGGTGGCGTAAGGATGTTCTCCGAGCATCGCCTTCAGCATGTTTCGCGACGCAATCGTGTCCGGGTCACGTGTTGCCCGCCGAATGCCGACGGCCAATTGCGCCTTCATGCGATCAACTGCGACCTCATCAAAGCGAGGATCGTTGACTGCCAGCCGGAGCAGGTCGAACGCCTCGTCGCGCGCGGGCGTCAGGGCTCGGAGGCTACCGTAAAAGTAGTCTTTGCCAGTGTTGAAGCTGATGCCGACCGCGAGATCTTCCATCCGGGCCTGGAACTTTTCAGAGGAGAGATCACCTGCGCCTTCATCCAGAGTGGAGGCCAGGAGGCGCGTCAGGCCTTCCTTGCCTTCCGGGTCTTGAACAGCGCCGCCATTGAACGAGAAATTGACCGCGATGATCGGGACCGTATTGTCTTCAACCAGCCAGGCCTCAATGCCCTTCGGACTGACAACGCGCTGAATATCGACTGCTTGAGCTGTCGACAGCGTCAAGCCTAACGCCCCAAGCGCAACCGCACCGGCTGAGATGGCGTGACGTAGGTGTTTTTGTGCAAAGTGCAGCATGGATCACGACTTCTCTGGTTTGGTTGTATCGGAAAGGGCTGTGTCTTCCGTCGGTGTCACCAATCGACCCACAACAGGTTTGCCGGAAAGATATTTGCGCGCGACCTCTTGCACATCCTCTGGCGTAACTGCGCCAAGCTGCGAGGGCCAAGTCTGGACATCGGAGATCGTCTGACCGGTCGCAAGCGCACTGCCGAAGATTCTGGCCAGACTTTGCTGACTGTCCTGGGCGTAGATTGCGCTGGCGATCATGCTGCGTTTGGCCCGGGCGAGTTCTTCCTCAGTAATGCCACCGGAGATGACCTTCTCGAGCTCCTCGTGAATGATCGCTTCGATCTCATCCAGCGTATGACCTTCACGCGGTGCGCCGTAGAAGCCGAAACGGCCGTCATTCAGCGCGCCACCTTGATAGTAGCTGCCTGCGTTGATTGCGAGTTTGCGCTCGAGAACGGCTTCCTTGTGCAATCGGCTGGTTGCGCCGCCGCCGAGAACATATGCCAGGACGTCAAGCGCCTCCGCCTCATGACCTTGACCGGTTGTCTGGCTGGGAACAATCCAGGTCATTGAGACTGTTTCCTGCCGAACACGCGGATCTGAGACAGAAATGCGGCGTTCGCCAGCGAGTGGCGGTTCTGCTGGACGTACCCTGGCGCCTGGTTCTGCGCGGCGGGCGACCTTGCCATAGGTCTGCTCAGCAAGTTTTTTGACGTTTGCGGCATCAACATCACCGGCAATAACGAGCACTGCATTGTTCGGCGTATAAAAGCGATTGTAGAAAGCGATCGCAGAATCCTTGTTCAGCGCTTCGATTTCGCTTTGCCAGCCGATGACCGGCGAACCATACGGATGATTGACGAATGTGATTGCTGTAAGCGCTTCGCGAAGCCTGGATCCCGGATCACTGTCTACCCGCATCCGGCGCTCCTCAAGAACCACGTCGCGTTCCGGTGCGACCACCTCTTCGGTCAACACCAGATTCTCCATGCGATCGGCTTCCATCTCCATCATCAAGGGCAGATGCTCTTTCGCCACGCGTTGGAAATAGGCGGTGTAGTCGGCGCTTGTGAATGCGTTTTCTTGCCCGCCATTCTCGGCGACCATGGTTGAAAAGGCGCCGTTCGGATGGTTCTTCGTGCCTTTGAACATCAAATGTTCGAGGAAATGTGCGACGCCCGATTGCCCCTCCGGTTCGTCAGCAGAGCCAACCTTGTACCAGAGCATATGGGTGACGACGGGAGCCCGATGATCTGGAATGACAACCACTTCGAGGCCATTGTCGAGCGTGAAGTGGCTGAGATCAGGTGCAATCCGAAGGTCGGATGGAAGCTCCAGAGGTCGGCTATCCTGTGGTTCCGCTGCCAGCACGGCAGATGGCAGGCCCAAAAGCGTGACTGCCAAGGTAAGGGCAGCAAATTGGCTGCGGCGGAATGATCTGGGTTGGGTGCGCAAGATGGCCTCCGCGAAAAGGGGTGTCGTGTATCTTTCCGTGGCAGAGTTCGTTCATGCCGGACGAAAGGTACTTTGGTTGTTATAGGGTCGGAGGTTGTCGAAGGCTCATTAAAGATCGGTCATTTTCTCGCGAGCGTTGTATCTCGCGCGGCCCAGCTCAAATAAAAACCGCCCCACGTTCGACGAGGGGCGGTTCAAAACGATCAAGCAGAATTGAAGGGCGAATGGTTATCGACCCCTGCGGCATTCTCCACCGCTTTCCTCAAGGCACCGCATGTCAAGCGGCGCGCTGTCGTATTCGTCTTTGTAAGCGGTGGTCTCGGTCCTCACGACGTCCGGCATGGGCGCATCGGCAGACGGCACCGAATAGGCTGAAGGAGGGTCGGTCAAGTATCTACGGGTCGGCAGGCTCGTGTTAGTTACGGCATTGACCTCTTTTGTGAAAACATTTGCTGAGCTGTTTTGCGCGCGCATTTCGGCATTTGTCAGACGATCCCCTGAGGTCACCTCTTCATCGCGCGTCTCAGCAACGATGTTCCGTTGCGTGTTGGAACTGATGTTTATGCCGCGCATCTGCTCAGGCGAGAGGACACCTGGATGCCGTCCGTCTGCACTGGCATAAATAGCTTTGATTTCGGCCAAGTCCTTGTTGCCAGCATTCTTGGGCCATGCCTCGGATTTGCTGCCAGCGACCTGAGTTTCCGGTTCCGGAAGAGCGGTTGAATTTGCCGGCATGGCAAGTGGTGCACGCGGCTTGTACTCTATCGGTTTCGCTTGAGGATCTACTGCGCCGAGGCCGGACATCAAACCGGCGACAAGAGCCGTATCCGGCGCTTGGCTGGTTCCATCGGCCGCCTGACATGCCGCCAGTGCGGCACCTGCCGTGAGCAA
This sequence comes from Roseibium polysiphoniae, assembly GCF_014842925.1. GTDB lineage: Bacteria > Pseudomonadota > Alphaproteobacteria > Rhizobiales > Stappiaceae > Roseibium > Roseibium polysiphoniae. The sequence continues at coordinate 337,196 of NZ_JACYXJ010000006.1, read as the reverse complement.
GAGCGCAATTTGGCGCAAATTCTTAAAAACCGTCCGCAGCACCCCGGACTCCTTGTTTTTTGTTCTGCCAAAGCGAACACAGTGCGTTTTTTGAGCGCCGCATTCTAACCTAGTTGGCATACTAAACGCTATTTTGCGGCTTTATTTGGACCGCTCTGAAACCCGTCATACAGGAGACCGGCGACTCCGGCAACGATCCAAACGTCCGCGAGGTTGAACACGTACCAAGAGAAGGTTCCCACGTGGAAGTGTACGAAGTCCACGACAGCGCCATAGGCGAGGCGGTCAATGCCGTTTCCGATCGCCCCGCCGACAATGAGCGCGAGAGCGAAGGCGAGAAAGCGCGTCTCGGCCCGAACCGACCAAATCCACAATCCGATTGTAGCAGCCACCGTGCCAATCGCGAGGATCCAGCGTCCAAGATCTCCATCCTGCTGAAACAGGCCGTAGGAAATGCCGCGGTTCCAGACGAGCACGATGTCGAGCACAGGCAGAACCGCAACGGGTCCTGCCTGCGCAAGATTGAAACCGTACAGAAGCCAGATTTTGGATGCTTGGTCGAGAACAAGGCCCACCAGAGCGATCCAGAACACGAGGCGGCTGTGCTGCCCCCATAGCCATCTACCAGCCCAGCTGCTTGGCGTGGATGATAAGGGCGTGTTGGGCTGGTCCATGACTTCCCGATTCAGGTGTGGCAGCGGCCGTCAGGCCGCCGCGTTGTCCTTGTCCCACTCGCGCAAGGCATCCGCATCGCGCAGTGTGACATCCGGATAGTCGGCGTCAGAACCGACTTCCGGGAGGATTTTCCAGGACCGTGCGCACTTCTCGCCTCTAGCAAGTCCCGGCACCACGGCAACACCCTGAGTGTCGTCCAACGTGAAGGCGCCCTCAGGTGCCGGATCGGCCGTGATGGTGATCTGGCTGGTGATGGCGATGTCTGCCATGTCCCGGCCCTCCAGTGCTGCCATTAAATCAGCGTCGGTCACATGAACGATCGGATGGGCTTCCAGCGACGAGCCAATGCGCTTTTCACGGCGTTCAATCTCGAGCGCGCCGGTGATGACGCGGCGGACGGTCTTGATCTTGGCCCACTTTGCGGCGAGAGCATCATCCTTCCATTCAGCGGGAACGGATGGGAACTGCTCGAGGTGAACCGACGTGTCCTCGCCATAGCGGGACGTCCAGGTTTCATCCATGGTGAACGGCAGCATCGGCGCCATCCAGGTGACCAGGCAGTTGAACAGCTTGTCGATCACATAAAGGGATGCCTTGCGGCGCACCGATGACTTGGCATCACAGTAAAGTGCGTCCTTGCGGATGTCGAAATAGAAAGCTGACAGCTCCACCGTCATGAACGTGAACAGGTGGTGGAATACACGTTTGTAATCGAATTCCCAGTAGGCTTCGCGCACCAGCGTATCCAGCTCCGCCAGTCGATGCAGCATCAGGCGTTCCAGTTCCGGCATCTCTGCCATCGCCACGTCTTCATCGCTTGCATGCGCGAGAGAGCCGAGCATCCAGCGCAGGGTGTTGCGCAGCTTGCGATAGCTGTCGACGCTGGTCTTGATGATTTCCGGGCCGATGCGCTGGTCTTCGGCATAGTCGCAGGATGCTGCCCAGAGGCGCAGGATGTCGGCGCCATACTGCTTGATGATGTCCTGTGGGAACACCTGGTTGCCGAGAGACTTGGACATCTTGCGTCCATCCTCGGCCATGGTGAAGCCGTGGGTCAGGACCGCGTCATAGGGCGCGTGACCACGGGTGCCGCAGCTCTCAAGCAGTGAGGAATGGAACCAGCCGCGGTGCTGGTCGGAGCCTTCTAGGTAAAGCACATAGTCGTCACCGCCCACGCCCTTGCGCTTCGGGTTCAGATCGTCACGCTTTTCCATGCAGAAGGCATGGGTGGAGCCGGAATCAAACCAGACATCAAGGATGTCCTTCACCATGTCCCATTCGTCGGCCTTGTAGTCGTTGCCGAGGAAACGCTCCTTCGCGCCTTCCGCGAACCAGGCATCGGCACCTTCAGAGGCGAAGGCGTCATAGATCCGCTTGTTGACAGCGTCATCCTTGAGGACTTCTGCAGTGTCCTTGTTGATGAACACGGTGATCGGAACGCCCCAGGCGCGCTGGCGCGACAGAACCCAGTCAGGGCGGTTCTCGATCATCGAGCGCAGGCGGTTTTGACCCGATGCAGGTACAAACCGCGTTTTGTCGATGGCAGACAATGCACGATTACGAAGCGTATCACCGCTGATCGAAGTGATGATCGTGTCCGCACCTTTCGAACGATCGAGTCCTTTGTCCATGTAGACGAACCACTGCGGCGTGTTGCGGAAGATGATCGGCTTCTTGGAACGCCAGGAATGCGGATACTGGTGCTTCAGGCGGCCGAGCCCGATGAGGTTTCCGCTTTCCTTCAGGGCTTCGATATTCGCCTTGTTGGCCTTGCCCTTCTCACCCTTGTGGGTGATCACCTGATGGCCGTCAAAGCCTGGCGCCTGCTTGGTGTAGAAGCCGTCATCGGCGACGGTGAAGGGGATCGACGTATCGATGTCGCGCTCTTCTAGGTCGCGTGCGTTGGCCATCCAGATCTCAAAATCGTCGACGCCGTGACCGGGCGCGGTATGCACAAAGCCGGTACCCGCATCGTCAGTGACGTGATCGCCGTCGAGCAGCGGCACGTCGAACTGGTATCCACCCAGATCCAACTCACGATAGGGGTGTGCCAGAGTCAGTGCAGCCAGCTCATCAGCCGTCACATCGCGCAGCTTCTTGAAGTCTTCAATGCGTGCGTTCTTGAAAACATCACCTGCGAGTGCATCGGCCAGGATCAGTGTATCGCCGTGCTGGACCCAATTGTCATCTGGCAGGCCGTCCTGGGTGACCTCATAGAGACCATAGCTGATGCGCGACGAATAAGAGACCGCGCGGTTACCCGGCATGGTCCAGGGGGTTGTTGTCCAAATGACGACCACCGCGTCGAGAAGTTCTTCGGCAGCATCTTCATTGATGCTCCCTGCTTCGACGACAGGGAACTTCACCCAGATTTGGTCTGACTGATAGTCGTGATACTCAATCTCGGCTTCCGCAAGTGCGGTCTTTTCCACCACCGACCACATAACCGGCTTGGATCCGCGGTAAAGCTGACCCGAGGTGGCGAACTTCATCAGCTCTTGCGCGATCACGGCTTCCGATTCAAAGCGCATGGTTAGGTAAGGATTGTCCCAGTCGCCCTCGATGCCGAGGCGTTGGAATTCCTTTTTCTGAACCTCGATCCAGTGTGCTGCAAAGTCACGGCATTCCTGACGGAATTCGTTGACGGGAACTTCGTCTTTGTTTTTGCCCTTGGCGCGGTACTGTTCTTCGATCTTCCACTCGATCGGCAGACCGTGGCAGTCCCAGCCTGGAACATAGTTGCTGTCCCAGCCGGTCATCTGCATCGAGCGCGTGACAATGTCCTTGAGGGTCTTGTTGAGCGCATGGCCGATATGGATGTTTCCGTTGGCGTAGGGAGGGCCATCGTGAAGGATGAACTTGTTCCGGCCGCTGCCGGCTTCACGAAGCTTCTTGTAGAGATCCATATCTTTCCAGCGCGCAATGATTTCCGGCTCTTTTTTCGGCAGGCCGGCGCGCATCGGATAGTCGGTTTTGGGCAGATTCAGGGTTTCGGAATAGTCGCGGGTCTTGGTCTCGGTCATCACTTAATGGATCCGGTCGGATGGGCGCTGAGCAGCGCGTGCCATCGGGCAAACTTCGAAACGGCCTTCAGGGCCGTAGGCGTATAGGGAAACTCCCGGTCCTTCGGCGCCGCTGCGTGCGTCAGCCGAAGGCCGGGCCGATAATTCGGTGAGGCCGAATGACCATTTGAGCTCGTGTCAAAGCGAAGCAAAACATCATGGCGCAGGACATAGCAGCACTTGTCGTTCGAATAAAGCCATTCCCGCTGTGGTCAGCGTTGGATCTGAGGCTCGCGCAAAATCGAACGACGTCACTGCCATAAAGGGATCGGCAAGGCCTCTGGCATATGGTGCCATCACGAGTGGGTGATTTCCAAAAGGGTCTGGCGGGTTATGCTTCGAGGGTTGAGAATAGCCCGTCTTAGTGACGGCGAATGCGTTCCCGGTGTGCGATGTACAGACCGCTCCCGACGATCAGGCTAATGCCAACCCACGTCATCGCATCAGGAAAGTCTCGGAAAACCAGATAGCCGAACAGGGTTGCGCTGACGATCTCAATATATGTGAAGGGTGCGAGAAGCGAAGCCTCGCCGCGTTGAAATGCCAGGACGACAAGCCCATGCCCGGCGAAAGAAATCGCGCCAATCGCCGCAAGCAGAGCGAGCTGATCAAACGATGGCGCAACGAAGGCGAAGTCGCTGCGCCCCAATAACGTGCCCACCAGAAGGGCTGATCCAAGGACCACGCTCCCTGCCAGGCCCGCGCTGAATTGGACGGCAAGCAGGCTGTCAGCTCCTGCGTAGCGCCGATTTAAGAGAAGATAAAACGCAAAGAAGGTCGCGGTCCCTAACGGCAGCAGGGCAGCAGGTCCGACTTCGGCAAAACTCGGGCGCAGGATAAGCAACGCACCGACAAGCCCGACGACAATTGCTCCGACCCGACGCAATCCGAATTTCTCCTTCAGGATAAGAGCAGCCAGGATCGTCAGGATCATCGGTTCAACAAAGAAGATTGAAATGGCCGTGGCGACCGGCATGAATTTGACGGCGGTGAAGAAAAACAGGGACGCCAGGGCAAGCAGTAAACCACGCAGGAAATTGATCCCGGGACGCTTGCTCTTCAAGGCCCGCAACCGCCCGCTCACAAGAGCAGCGACAAGGCAGATGACGAACTGGAAAAAGAAACGTCCAAATGTGACTTCGAGTGGTGGCAAGCTGGTCGACAGGTATTTGGCGATGATGTCCATCACCGGAATGATCAGCATCGCGCCAGACATAAGCGTGACAGCGAGGAAGCTGTCACCCGCATCGGTTTGTCCGTCTGGGGCGTTTGCCATCAGGTGACCTGGGTGAGTTGTAGGTCAAGGGCAGAAATCGGCTGCATGGAGGCGAGCGCCGAACGGGCTTCTTCGCTGTCCTGATCCATCTGTTCGATCAAGGCTTCAACAGTGGCGAACTTTTCTTCGCCGCGCAGATATGAGACGAGATGAATTCTAAGCATCTTGCCGTAAAGGTCCTGCTTGAAATCGAAGAGGTGAACTTCAAAGAGAGGCGAGCCATTGTCAAAAGTGGGTCTGCGGCCGAAGCTGGCGACGCCGTCAACCAGCTCGTCGTCAACGCGTGCCTTTACGGCATAGATGCCATGCTTCAAAGGACATCCTACGCCAAGGCTCAAATTGGCTGTGGGATAGCCGAGATCCCGGCCGCGCTTGTCGCCATGCTGTACATGCGCATCGAAGAACCAACGGTATCCGAGCAGCCCATTGGCAAGAGGGATCTCGCCGTCCGATAGAGCCTGCCTGATCCGTGACGAAGAAATGATCTCGGCTCCTTCGTCGTTTTCGGGTGAGACAATGCTGACACCGAAACCATGATTGTCCCCGGCCTGCCTTAAGAAGTCCGGGGTGCCTTTGCGCGCTTTACCGAAATGAAAGTCATATCCTGTGACCGCATGGCTGATCGCGAGCCTTTCAATCAGGATATCGCGCACGAAGTCTTGTGCCTCGACGCCGGCGAACTCCCTGGTGAAAGGCAACATGAGGACGCCGTTTAGGTCGCAGTCCTTTAAGATTTCGCATTTCGCGTCAAAGGGTGTCAGACGAAAAACTGGATGATCTGAATTGAAGACGGTTCGCGGATGCGGCTCAAACGTCATCGCGTAGACCGGGCACTTCAGCCGCTTGCCGAGCTCAAGTGCTTCGCCCAGAACGGCCCGGTGTCCGCGGTGGACGCCGTCGAAATTACCAATCGCGACGACGCCACCCTTCAGATGTGCTGAGAAGGCATTGAGATCCGTTACGACCGAAAAATCGGCGGGGGAGTTACCGGGCATGCAGAAAACCTTTGGGCTCCGGCCGTGTCGGGCCGGGGCAGATGTCGCAAAAGCAGCGCATCGCAAGCGAGAAGCTGTCCTTTAGAAAGGGTCAAGAACCCAGGGCGCGAAATTGCCGTTTTAGCCCCGAAAGGTCAAGCAGCCTCGGAGGGAAGAAACGCTTGGGTCGTCAGTTGTACCCGAAACGCACCCAACGTTCACCGATCCAGGCGATCTTCCTCGCGCGTCGGCACTTTGACAAGCGCTTCGCCTTCAAGAACGACGGTATCGTCAACACTGCAGATACACGAAAGCCTTGCACGGTTGCCGCGCTCCATGAGTTCTTCGACCGTGACGGCAACAAGAACGTCGTCACCAATCCTGACCGGTGCCTTGAAGTTCAAGGTCTGCGAAAGATAGATGGCGCCGGGTCCAGGCAGCCGTGTCCCCAAGACCGCGGAAATAAGACTTGCGGTATAGAGACCGTGCGCGATTCTTGTTTTGAACGGCGTCTTTGCCGCGAAGTGCTCCGAAAGATGTATCGGGTTTCGGTCGCCTGAAACCTCGGCAAAACCGACAACATCAGATGAACTGACATGTTTGATCAGTGTTTCTGTCATGCCGATCTTGAGATCTTCATAGCATAATCTTTGCAATTCAAGCATAGCCGTCCATTTCAATTTTTCGCCGGAAACCGTTGGATTTGCAGGCTATGGAACATGGCTGATCACAGCAATTGGGCTTTGGATGCATAAAATATCGCGCATTAACGGACTTTTCAGGGGCTTGTCCTAATGTCCATCAGGTGTGGGGAGGCGAGGACACTTTAAGTGTCTCTCTCCTTTAAAGTCATATCGCGTTTCCACGGCCCAAGGCCAAGGGCCGCGCAGCTTGACAGTATGGAGTAGACGATGGCCCTTGATCTTCAGATGCCGGTCCTCGTGGTCGATGACTACAAGACGATGATTCGTATTATCCGGAACTTGCTGAAACAGCTTGGTTTCGAAGACATTGACGACGCAGCCGATGGCACCGAAGCCCTGGAAAAGATGAAGCAGCGCAAATACGGGCTGGTCATCTCGGATTGGAATATGGAGCCGATGACCGGTTACGAACTGCTAAAGCAGGTTCGCGCCGACGGCAGCCTCAGCAAAACACCATTTATTATGGTGACTGCTGAATCCAAGACTGAAAACGTGATCGCAGCCAAAAAGGCCGGCGTGAACAACTACATCGTGAAGCCGTTCAATGCGCAGACGCTGAAGGGCAAGATCGAAGCGGTCTTCTCAGAATAGAAGGCCCTGCGACTGGCGGAGCCCGGAAAACCGGGACCGCCCGCGCCGAACAATAAAAATAATTGGGGGACTGTGCCGGGGGGCACGGGCACCGCCAGCGTAGCATTCGACGCTCTCTTGAACTGCTTCGGGACGGGCAGGGGCGAAGAATAGCGCTTCTCTCAAGAAAGGCTTAAAAATGGCCGGAATGACAAAGGAAAACGTGGCGCGAGTCATCGATTTCCTTCAAGAAAACAAAAGCCGTGGCGGTGATGTATCACTGAATGACGTTATGCACCTTGCAGAAGTCATGTCGGGTTCGATGCATGACTTCCTAACCACTGTGCAGCCTGCCGTCACTGAAGAGTTGACGATGATCGCCCGTGAAATCTCCCGAATGAAGGATGAGATCACTGCGTTGCGTGCCAATGACATGACTTCAAGCAAGATCCCGAGTGCAGGGCGTGAGCTTGATGCGATTGTTGAGGCCACTGAGACCGCAACCAATTCGATCATGGAAGCAGCCGAAGAGATCATGTGCGCCGATACCAGCGATCCTGAAGCCTATCAGGAGCTCGTCAGCGGCAAAATGATCGGAATTTTCGAAGCTTGCACCTTCCAGGATATCACTGGACAGCGAATTTCGAAGGTGGTTTCGACGCTCAACTACATCGATGAGCGTGTAAGCGCCTTTGTAGACAAATTGCGTATTCCGGAAGATATGGAAGCGCCTTCCGAAGAGACCGATGAAGAGCGTCGCCAGCGGGAATTGATCCTGCACGGCCCTCAACACGATGGCGAGGGTGTCTCGCAGAACGACATCGACGCCATGCTTGGCGATGCACAGGCAGACATCGACAAGCTTTTCGATTGAGATAGAGCTCAAAACAGAGAATAAAAAAGGCCGTCCGTTTTGGGCGGCCTTTTGTGTTTCTAGAATGGCTCTACCAGATCAGGCGTGGAACAGCGGCTCGTGCCCGAAGGCCTTCTTCGGCAAGGCGGCGCAGAACAAGATGCTCGTCGGGATCATCTGTTGCACCGAAGTCCGCGGCATGAATGCCGCCGGTGATGAAGAGAACATCCAGATCCTGAGAAACGGCTCCGCGAATATCCGTCGGCAAGCCGTCTCCGACTGCCAGGATCTTTTGTGGATCAACCGGGCCGCCGCGTATCGCTTCCAATCGTTCGACCGCTGCCTTGTAAATTGGCGCATGGGGTTTGCCGAGGATCGAGACGGTGCCTCCGAGGTCTTCATAAAGCCGAGCGAGAGCGCCGGCGCACCATATGAGCCGGTCACCGCGCTCAACGACGATATCGGGATTGGCGCAAATCATGGTCAATCCGCGTTTTGCCAAAATCGAGAGGCGATCACGGTAATCATCGGGTGTTTCGTTTTCGTCGTCAAAAAGACCGGTACAGCTGATCAACTCCGCATCTTCTTCCGATGCCAGGACAACACCTGTCTCGTCATAAAGCGGCAAGTCTCTTTCCGGACCTATATGAAGCAGCTTCGCGCCAGCGTTGGCATGCAGCAGGTCGCGCGTGACATCGCCTGACGTGACAATGTCATCATAAGCTTCAAGCGGCACGCCAAACCCAGCCAGCTGTTCTCTGATCGGGGCATTGGGACGTGGCGCATTTGTGATCAGGACAACGGTGCCTCCAGCCTCTCGTCGAAACGAGGCAAGGGCCTGATGCGCTTGCTCAAATGCACTCACCCCATTGTGCAGAACACCCCAGACATCACATAGGATCCCGTGATAGGCCGGCGCGAGCGAGCGAAGGCCGGGGACAAGAAGCGGTGCAGAAGCTGTCATGATGGGTCACTCGGAAGCTGGGGGATCTGATAGAGTGCGACGGAATCGATGGTCGTCGCGCGGGACCATATAGGAAGCAAGCTGTCTGCGAAACAGTGGAAAGGGCTTTGAATGCACGTCAGGCAATTGGGCGAAGATGTCATCAACCGGATCGCTGCCGGTGAAGTCATCGAGCGACCGGCCAGCGTCATCAAGGAACTCGTCGAAAACGCAGTCGACGCCGGGGCTTCCTCAATCGAAATCGTTACTGCTGCGGGTGGAAAGACCTTGATGCGTGTCTCTGACGATGGGCATGGCATGCGCAAGGCTGATCTGGAACTTGCGGTGCGTCGGCATTGCACCTCCAAGATCACCGAAGACAATCTGTTCGACATTCGTACGCTCGGTTTCAGGGGCGAAGCTTTGCCTTCGATCGGTTCCGTTGCACGACTGGGTATTCAGACCCGGCACCAGGACGAAGATCATGCCTGGAAGATTGCCATCGAAGGCGGCGTCGAAACGCCAGTAATGCCGGCAGCCCGACGCATGGGCACACAAGTTGAGGTCCGTGACCTCTTTTTCGCAACGCCTGCCAGATTGAAATTTCTGAAATCGGACCGTGCCGAGACAGCAGCAGTCACTGAAATCGTCAAGCGGATCGCGCTCGCCTACCCAACGGTTGGCTTTTCCCTGTCAGGGGCAGACCGTCAGCCGCAGTCCTGGCCGGCAGCCCGGGGCGATGACCCGCGCATGGCACGCATCGCTCAGATTCTCGGTCAGGATTTTGTCGACAATGCCATGGAAATCGATGCCGAACGTGAGGGCGTACGCCTAACCGGATTTGCCGGATTGCCAACCCATCACCGTGGCAATGCGCAGCACCAGTTCTTTTTCGTGAATGGCCGCCCGGTCAAGGACAAGTTGTTGCTGTCAGGCCTGCGTGGTGCTTACGCGGATGTGTTGGCACGGGATCGCCATCCGGTCGTCGTGCTTTTCGTTGAGCTCGAACCTGCTCTCGTAGACGTGAACGTTCATCCGGCGAAGGCGGATGTCCGTTTCCGCGATGGACAGTTGGTTCGAGGACTGCTTGTTGGTTCGATAAAGCACGCCCTGGTCCAGGCCGGCCACAGATCATCCACGTCAAATGCCGCAGTCGCGATGGAGGCAATTCGGGCGTCCGGTTTCGGACCTACCCATTCTGCGCCTCCGCAAGGCGATATCTATCGGGCGTCTGCGGTCCACCCAGAGACGTCTCGTGGCTGGGATGTTTCAGACTTTGCGCCAGCGGCAACGCACCATGCTGCGGGCCTGGGCTTAGCGGACGCTGAAGATCTCATGGCTTTGCAGTCAGGGGAGATGCCGGCTGTCTTGCAAGGCCTGGTGAAACCATCGGCGGATGCAAGGGCGAATGATGTTGCGCCGGACCAGGGCCGGATGTCGCTTCCGCTTGGCGCAGCGCGGGCGCAGGTCCACGAGACCTACATCATTTCACAGACCGACGATGGTGTCGTGATTGTCGATCAACACGCCGCCCACGAACGCCTGGTCTATGAGCGCCTGAAAGAGGCCCTCGCAAAGAAAGAGGTCGCGCGACAGATCCTCTTGATTCCGGAAGTCATCGAGTTGCCCGAAGAAGACGTGGGCCGTTTGGTGGAGCGGGCCGATGACCTGACTGAAGTCGGGCTTTGTCTAGAGGCCTTCGGACCAGGCGCAATTGCCGTTCGAGAGACCCCCGCAATGCTCGGTGACATGGATATCCGTGGCCTTGTCACGGACCTGGCGGATGAGCTCGCAGAATGGGATACGGCAACGGGACTGCGTGAAAAGCTTGACCACGTCGCTGCGACCATGGCGTGCCACGGTTCGATCCGCGCCGGGCGCCGCATGCGGGCGCAGGAAATGGATGCGCTTTTGAGGGACATGGAGGCCACGCCCCTGTCAGGACAGTGCAATCACGGCCGCCCTACATGGGTGGAGCTCAAGCTCTCCGACATCGAAAAGCTCTTCGGTCGGAAATGAAGGAGCCCCTTCGTTGAAGGGGCTCCTTGTCTTTCGATTAGAACGTTCTTTGAACCCGCAGGGTGCCGTAGATCTCGTCCTTGTCGCTCAAGCCTGAAGCGGTATCGTAGTCGACTTCGCGGTACTGCAATTCGCCGCCAATGCCGAAGCCGGGAACCGGTTTCCAGACAACGTTGCCCGTGATGCCCCACTGGCTGAAGTCATAGGCTGCGGTGCCAGCGTCAGCAACGTGATACCCGCCTTCAAGGTTGGCTTCGAGTGTCTTGGAAAAATTGTGGTTCCAGCCCGCCGAGATGTTCCAGGTCTTGGTGGTTTTTGTGCTTCCACCAACGTTGATGGCGTCCGTGATCTGGTCATCCCAGGTGTCCAGCGGGAAGGCGCTGGCGCCGTCAGAATAGGCGACCTGGATAACGAAGGCGTCGTCTTGGCCCAGGATCGGCACGTTCACCTCGACACCTCCGCCGATGACCCAGCCAAGGGTGCCGTCTGCAGACGCATCAGCAAAGCGGACCTGGTGCAAGGCGCCCATCAACTGTGCGGATCCCCAGCCCTGGTCGACGCGAAGATTGGCGACCAGATCTGGCATCTTTGTACCTGCGTAGCCATTGCCTCCGGCCGAGATGAGGTTGGACTGACGGGAATTTGCGTCTTCCAGAGACACCGTGGCTGAGAAACCGTTGCCGAACGAACCAGTGTAGGCAAGAACGTTGGATTTGACATCCGAGTAGTCGGTTAGCTGAGCACCATAGGAATAGCCGGTCCAGAAATCCCAGAACGACTGCGCATGGCCGAAGGTGAAGCCACCAAACTGAATGTAGGCAAACTCCAGTGAGGAGCTTTCGCTACCGCTTGTATTGGTAAGGTACATGCTGGTGTAGGTGCGCAGCAGGCCAAATTCCGTGTTTGTGCGCGAGTCCAAGTAAAGGTAGCCGCGGCCGCGGAAGTTGAGGTCGTCGTCGCTGCGATCAGACCAGTTATTTGGAGCGCTGCCGAAGTTGTTGAAACGATATTCAACGCGGACACGGCCGCCAACGCGCAGGCATGTCTCTGTGCCCGGGATATAATAAAAGCGGCTGCCGTAGCTGTCGCAAACGCGCACGTAGTCAATCGGCTCGGGAGCGACTGGCAGGTCGGCGGCGAAAGAAGCTGTCGACAGCGGCAGAAGGCCAAATGCCGCAATAGCGAGGGGTGCAAAACGCATGGCGATACTCCTAAACCCATGGAGAGCGTGGCGCGCGATAGCGCCCGTACAAGAGAAACCCTACGTTATTCTGTGTGACGTTGGTATGGCGCGGACGTAGGCATTGCACTCGGAAGGGCAGATTGCGGAAAGCTGTGACCACATCGCAACATTTACGTAGTATCACGATGCGTAATACACGTTATTCGGGCAGCGTGCTTGAAGCGTTTGCGAGAGAGTTAAGCTCTGCGCCTCGATACTGCCGCAAGAAATCCGATGCCGGGTTGTGCTCGTGCCGATTGAAAACCTAATCCCAGGCTCGCTGCACAACTACCAAAGTTGAGCTCTGATTTTGGCGAGGCCGAAATCTGCAGTCTGATGTTTGCGTCGTGCAGGGTCGCAATGTCTCGCGGCGGAACTCATTCGAAACCGAGAATCAATGTTTCATCATCATTGGAAGAGTGTCCTCCCGCGTCGGCGGTGATCCCTTGGCTTTCAGGGCGGCTTCGACGGAAGTTGGAATGTCGACGCCGAGAGCTCTCACTGGCTGAGGTCTGCCGATCAGGAAACCCTGAATCTCGTTACAGCCACTCCTGATGAGGAGATTGAGCGTTTCCAGGTCTTCGATCCCTTCTGCAACGACCCTCATGTTCAAGGCTTTGCCGAGGCGGACGACCGTTTCGATGATGGCGAGTGAATTGCTGTTCTTGCCTGCATCGCTAACGAATGAACGATCGATCTTGATGGTATCGAATGGAAAACGGCTTAGGTAGCCAAGAGAAGAATACCCAACCCCGAAGTCGTCCAGAGCGATCTTGACGCCAATGGCTTTCAGACTTGTGAGGATTGAGAGCGCCCTGGCATCGTCCTCAATGAGAAGGTTTTCTGTGATTTCCAGTTCGAGTCTGCTTGCTGGGATACCAGATGCTTCGATTGCCCGGCGGACATCTTCTACGAAATCATTGTCGCGAAACTGAACCGGACTGACGTTCACGCTTAGACGTGCGGTTGGCAACTCATCGGCAGCTGTCGCGAGAGCAGTTTGAATGACCCATTTGCCGATTGGAATGATCTGGCCGGACCCCTCCGCCGCGGGAATGAAGTCAACCGGGCTAACCAGCCCTTTTTCCGGGTGGTTCCAGCGGATCAATGCTTCGTAGGATTCAATCGAGCCGGAATTCAGATCCAGTCTCGGTTGATAGAAGAGTTCGAATTGCCCTTCCTCGATCGCAGCATGGAGATCTTCTTCAAGCTCGCGACGTTGGCGCACCAGGTCGCCCATTCCCGCCTGAAACAGGCAATAGGTATTTCGGCCCATGTTTTTTGCATTGTAGAGCGCAATATCGGCGTTGGAGACGACGGAGTCTGTCGTATCGTCCCTGCCGCCAACCAACGCGATCCCGATGCTGGCGCTTGGCCTCAAGGTTATGCCATTGCCACATTCAATTGGTTCGGACAGCTTTTGAACAAGGCGATGGGCCATGTCGGCAGCCTGGTTCGCGAACTGAATATCACTCTGGATAAGCGCGAATTCATCACCGCCCAGCCGAGAAATGGTATCTTGTTTCCGGCTATGTTCCCGCAAGCGCTCCGCGGTGACCCGGATGACCTGATCGCCAATCGGATGTCCGTGAAGGTCGTTGATGTCCTTGAAGCGATCCAGGTCAATCAGCAAAAGCGCTGCGGCTTTGCCCTTGTCTTGGAATTTCCCGATGGCGCGATTGAGTTCCGCATTGAAGACGGCCCGGTTGGGCAGATCCGTCAAGGGGTCGTGTTGAGCCAGATGCAGTATCTGAGCTTCGGCCTCCTTGCGCTGACGCAAGTCGACGAGCGCGGAGACACGTGTCGGTGTTCCCCTGTAGGAGATAACGCGAGTCCGGATCTCGACCGGTATGGTTTCTCCACTGCGATTGACCATCTCGAGCTCTCTCGGGCTGAGCTCGGCCTTGACCAGGTGGCTCTCAAGCGTGCCTGCGAGCTCGGACTGCACAAACTCGTAGAGGCCGCGCATTTTCAGCTCTTCAATCTCATAGCCGAGCAACTCTTCCAGTGCCGCATTGCCGTCCAGAATTCGGCCATCGACCGAAATGACGATGGCGTCGAAGGTTGCGTTCGCCAAGGCGGACAGACGCTCGGACTCTTCTCGGGTGCGCTTGGCGTCGGCCACCCTGATTTGCGCGACCTCTTCACTCTGGATGGTGTCCATCAGGGCGTTGAACATGCGCGTCAGTCGTTCAGAATCATCTCCAGGAGACACTTTCAGGCGCATGTTGAGGTCGGCCTTGCCGGCGATGACCTTGTCGAGTGCGTCTTCAACATGTCCGATGCCGAGCCGGGTTCCATGTTCGGCCTCGTTCATGCCGATTTCTTCGTCGGCCGGTAGCACTCTGAGCGGAATAAAACGGCACAAGGCCTTCAGAAACAGAAAGCCTAGCCCGAAGCACCAGATGAAGTTCAGCACGACACCCTCGAGCTGAACGAGAAGCTGAGAACCGCGATCGCCCAAAGGCAGGCTGGCTTCGGGCGCGAGAAACACGAGCCCGATGGTTCCGGCAATGCCGGCGAAACCATGCACCCCGATCGCTCCGACGGGATCATCAATCTTGAATTTGCCGTCGAGGACGATGTTTGCATAGACCGCCACAAGGCCGCCAAGCAGACCGACGGTCGCGGCGCCGAGAGGCGAAAGAATGTGACAGCCCGCCGTCACTGCGACCAGACCACCCAAAAGCCCGGAAAGCGATTTTTCGGGCAGGATGAGCCGGTCTTGATGCCAGCCGAGGAAATAGCCGCCGGCTGCGCCAGCTGCCGCCGCAAGGACCGTGTTGGTAATAATCAGCGCTACATCTGACGAAGCGGAAAGAGTCGAGCCGCCGTTGAACCCGATCCAGCCAACGAAGAGTAGAAATGCGCCCGCCGTTGCCAGCACTGAGCTGTGGCCCTGGATGCGCATGGAGCGACCCTCATGGTCATAGCGGCCAAGTCTTGGGCCAAGGACGATGCAGGCTGCCAGACCGATCCAGCCACCGGTGCTGTGAACGACTGTGGATCCCGCGAAGTCGACAAAGCCACTTTCGGCGAGAAAGGCGGTTTCGTTCGGAACAAGGGCATTGCCCCATGCCCAATGGGCGAAGACCGGGTAGATGATGCCCGCAGTGAAGACAGAGCACCAGACATAGGCGACGAGCCGCATACGTTCGGCGACTGCGCCCGAAACAATGGTTGCAGCGGTGCCGCAGAACATCACCTGAAACGCGAAAAAGGCATAGGTCCAGGGTTCGAGGTCCTGAAGCAGGAGGAGCTTCGTGTCCCAGCCGACGATGAAACCATTGCCGCTGGCGAAGGCGAACATGAAGCCGATCGCCGCGAAGATCAGGACTGAGAAGGTGAGGTCGAGAAGATTCTTCTGAGCAACGTTGATGGAGTTTTTTGAACGGACGAGCCCAGCCTCAAGAAGCATGAAGCCAACCTGCATCAACAAGACAAGGGCCGCTGCGACCATGACCCAAATCAGGTCGAGGCTCTGTTGCAGTGACTCCTGAATTGCGAGTGCAGTCGCTTCTCCGTCTTGCGCTCGTGCAGTACCGGATGCGGTTTGGACGAGCGCAAGAATAAGCAGCCGTTTCACAGGCCTGGACAAAGACGCCTTGTTCATTTGGAGTTCCCAACTCTAATCAGGAAGTCAGGATTTCCTCCAAAGGGTTAATCATGAGTATGCGTATAGGTAATTAATACGATATATATTCGATAGCTCATGAGTGTTGTATTGGTGCAAATGAGTATTGCTTACAAAATGTGCATTTAGCTGTTTGCTAATATTGCTTTAACCAATTCAGCGTGGACACCGGGTGCCAAATGCTTAGATCAGGCCCTCTTGGACTGGAAAAAGTCTTTGAGCAGGCCTGCCGCGGCACGCTCTGAAATCCCGGAATAGACCTCTGGCACGTGATGGCAGGTGGGCTGGCAGAAAAAACGCGTGCCGTGATCGACCGCTCCGCCTTTTTCGTCTGCGGCTCCATAGTAGAGACGGCGTATCCTGGCGAAGGAGATCGCCGCTGCGCACATGGGGCAAGGCTCGAGCGTCACGTAAAGATCGCAGTCTGGAAGACGTTGGCTTTCAAGCTTCTGGCACGCTTGCCGGATCACCAGGACTTCCGCATGAGCGGTTGGATCGCTGTACTCCAGCGTTCGGTTGCCATCGCGTGCGAGAATTTCCCCCTCACGGACGAGAACTGCCCCGACTGGAACTTCGCCTCGGGCAGCTGCCTTCTGCGCTTCCTCGAGAGCGAGTTCCATGAAGTTGTTCGAGCCGACATTGGCTGAGGCGCCGTTCATTCTTTTGGGTCCAGAGCGTCGTGGGTTTGAGGCGTGATCGATCATTCTTTAGCGGCTTGTTGGGCAAGTGTCAGCTTTAAGGCATGCGATTGTCGAATGGCTCATTTGCGAAAAACCTCGTACTTGTTGATTTCCGAAAGCCATCGGCTCTGCTATGACGCGATCATGACGAAAGAACAGCCTCCTAAAAAACGCCGCGGACCAGGTTCGGCCGACGGCCCCAAGAAGCGTTTTTCCGGTGCAAAGCCGGGCGGGCGCTCGGAACGTGACCCTTCCGAGAAGCCGCGCGGCGAGCGACGAGACGGTCCAGGCGGTAAACCGGCGCGCAAGTTTGGCGCGAAATCGGCGCCGAACAAGGGACCACGCCCCAACAAGGACCGTGGTGCCGGTGCACGACCCCAAGCCAAGGCGGAGAACTCCGAGGTCGCTTCCTCATTTAATCTGGAAAAAGGCGAGCGGATTGCAAAGGTGATGGCCCGCGCCGGACTTTGCTCGCGCCGTGATGCCGAAGCCTGGATTGCTGCCGGTCGCGTTGAGCTGAATGGCAAGCCACTTGAGACTCCCGCCATCACGGTGACGGCCGGCGACAATGTAGTTGTCGATGGCAAGCCGCTCCCCATGCGCGAGCGCACGCGGCTGTGGCTCTATCACAAGCCCAAGGGGCTGGTGACGACAAATAAGGACCCTGAAGGCAGAACCACCGTGTTCGAGCGGCTTCCGCGCGATTTACCACGTGTGCTCGCCGTCGGTCGTCTGGATATCAACACGGAAGGTCTGTTGCTGCTCACCAACGACGGTGGATTGGCGCGCGTCCTTGAGCTGCCGGCCACGGGCTGGCTTCGCAGATACCGTGTTCGGGCCTTTGGCAAGGTTACCCAGGAACAGTTGGACAGCCTCGCCGAAGGCGTTGCAATCGAGGGCGTGCTTTATGGTGCGATCGAGGCGACACTGGACAAGGAACAGGGCGACAATGTCTGGCTGACGGTCGGATTGCGCGAAGGCAAGAACCGCGAAGTCAAACGCGTGCTTGAGCATCTAGGCTTGTCGGTGAACCGTCTTATCCGCCTTTCCTTCGGTCCGTTCCAGTTGATGGACCTCGAAGATGGCGGCGTGCGGGAAATTCGCGGACGTGTCCTGCGTGACCAGCTTGGCGAGAAGCTCGCAGAAGAGGCCGGAGCCGACTTTGAAGCTCCCATCTTCCATGAGGCCAAGCCAGACGACGAGAAGTCGCCTCGTGACAAAGGGCGTAAGGCTCCCAGCCAGAAGGGAAGCAAAGGTTCCTGGATGACTGAGCGCGAGGGCAAAGCGGCCAAGTCAGATAAGAAGCCGAGAGGCGACCGACCCGGCCGCGCCGAAGGGCGTGGAGGAGATCAAAACCGGCGCAAGAATTCTGGCGAACGGCAGGAGAAAGTGTCTCCAAGGAGCCGCTTTCGCATGACGAGCGAGCCGAAGCCGCGTCCTGAGTTTCGGTCAGAAGACCGCCCGAACCGTCCTACACGCAAAATCTGGGGCGAAGAGGGGCTTGTCGAGGACAAGCAGCAGGAAAGCCGGATGACGAGCGAAAAGCGCAATGATCGTCGCGGCGGCGATGATCGTCCCGATCGGGGAGGGCGTCCGCCACGCGGCGCCAAGCGCTCTTGAGGATCGTTGCCGGACGCTTCAAGGGAGCGGCTATCGTCGCTCCCAAGACTCAGGCCACCCGGCCGACTAGCGATCGCCTGCGCGAAACGATCTTCAACATACTGGCTCATGGCCTGGAGACTGAAGTCGATGGCGCACGTGTGCTTGATCTTTTCGCGGGCAGCGGCGCACTCGGACTGGAGGCACTCAGCCGGGGCGCGCGCCACTGCACCTTCATCGAAGAGGGCGCAGAGGCACGAGGTGTCATTAGACGGAATATGGAAGCGCTCGGCCTGAACGGTGTCGCGAAAATCTTTCGGCGTGATGCAACGCGTCTGGGAGATGCTGGCAACATCGAGCCGTTCGATCTTTTGTTTGCGGACCCGCCTTACGGGAAGGGTATGGCAGACAAGGCACTGCTGACTGCAGGCACTGGCGGCTGGGTGAAGTCCGGCTCAGTCTGTGTGGTCGAGGAGCGTGCAGGTGTTGACGTTAGTCATCCCCAAGGCTTTGAAGAGCTCGACCGCCGCGTCGTCGGAGACAGTCAGGTCCTCTTTCTCAAGGTCGTCTAGAAGAGCATAGGTGGCGGAAATGTAAACCTGCCTCAGCTCCCGCCAGGCATCATGATGTAAGCTGTTTTCTGGATCGGCAGCTGCTGCCGGCTGATGATCAGCTGAGGATCCTTCGCCATCTTGATCTCATAACCTTCGCTTGTTGCCCGGGCCATGAACGCCTCGAGCGCACCGTGAAAGTGGAAATGCATCGGGATGACCATGGCAGGTGAGATCGCAGACAGAACATCGATCAGGCTCTCCAGCCTGAGTGTCGATGAATTGTCGATAGCCGCAAATACAATATCGATCTGACCGAGCCGCGTAAGATCTTCCTGGGTAAGCCTGTGATGTAGGTGTCCAAGATGGGCAATGCACAGATCGGCCACTTCAAACACGAAGATCGAATTTCCCAGCCGCCGGCTTTCCCCGTCCCAGCCACGGATGTTCGTCTGGATATTCCGAACGCGGAGATCTTTGACAATCAAGTCATGGTCGATGGGCCCGCCATCCTTGTTCCAGCCAGGAAGGACATGCTTGATCTCTGGATCGGGCATCAGGCTGTAATGGGTGCTATGTGCCCCATTCATCGTTGCAACGGTCGGCGGCTGGGCCGGACGGACGCTGTCGTTGTAGTCCGTCGCGACGCGCACCCCTTGGGGCGTCTCGATTTCGAATGTCGAGTGGCCGATATAGCGAATTTGAATTTCATGTGGCGCAAGAGCTGTTTTGACGCGCACAGGCGCAAACGGAGCGTTTTCTGCCACGAGCTGGCAAACAGCCGCTGCGGGCTGCATGAACCCTACAATCCCCACCGTAGCAAGCGCTGCAATCTTCACGAAATTGGGGAATTGTGCTGCATTAAACATCGCATACCCTCCGCTTTTCAGCCTTCCAAAATGGTAAGCTTGCGCGTGGGCATTGCAAGGTCAAATTCGCGGCAGAGGCGAAACGTGAAGGAGGTAGAAGTTGGCAACCGTTCCGGGAGGTGACTAAACGAAAGGAACGGTTGCCAGGTGGGGTCTGGTGGGAGGAGGTACCAAACCCATATCTGGATGGATCTAGCAGTTGTAAAGGCTGACCGGGCGCTTAACGTGGCGCGGGGCCATATAGCGATCGCCCGCAAGCGTTGCTTCCATGTTCTGCGCCTGAAAGTGGATCAATTCGCCCGCATGACCGCTCTCCTCGACGAGTGCTCGCTTCGAGCATGTGGCCGCAATAGCAAGGCCCAGTCGTCTTAGATGGGTGCGACGGTAACAGAAAACCGCCAGACGGCTCCTGTCCTCATCGGGCAGTGCGCAAGCCAGATCGCTTGCAGCAGTGAGAGAGGCGCTAACAAGCCGAGCGAACGTCAGCTCGTCGACCGGACATTCTTCCAACTCTTCAGAGGTCAGTTGATGGGTCATTGTGCGTGCTCTTTGTGTTGTATCAACCCAACACTGGTTTGATTTAATTAACGAATAATTAAAAGCAAGTTATTTTAAAATTAAAAATCAATGCATCCCGAAAAGTAACTAGGAGTATTTACTCAAAATTCCTGTTCTGTTCATGGGCTTCTATTGCAGTAGTAACTCCACGCTTGACAGTTTCGCTGAGGGGGGCGGCGACATCCAGAATGTGTTTTGTCTTGAGAAAATCCAAAACGCGAATGTTGTCATCCGGGGGGCGTACCAAAAGATCAGGTGATCTACTTTTCAGTTTCTCGGCGGTGATTGTCTGCATCAGGATCTGAGAGGTGCCGAACAGGGCATCCATTGAGGTAGGCAACTGCCGCCCCGGTCTTGGGACCGGCGAACCAACGACATCGACGGCGAGGATGAAATCACAGCTGTCGGGCAGACGGTCGAACGGCAGCGGATTGACGACGCCGCCATCGACAAGGATGCGGCCCTCCCGCTTGATCGGCTTGAAAATCGCCGGTATCGCGATCGAAGCTGCGACGGCGGGCATAAGCGGGCCGCTCTCGATGTCTATTTCCCGACCACCGTAAAAGTCGGTGGCAAGGACCTTGAGTGGAATTGAGAGATCTTCAAACGTCTCGGGAATGTTGTCGCCTACGAATGCGTGCAGGACCTTCAGCGGATCAAATTGCACCATGTTGCCGTCGAAAAGTTCGGCAAGTTTCCGAGGCCGCAGCTTCCACAGGGAGGCAAGCACCTTGTTGCGCTCACCAAAGGTCTCCATGGCAATGTCCCGGATTTCTGCACCGGACAGGCCGCCAGCATATGCGGCGCCAAAAATCGCGCCGATTGACGTTCCTGCAATCGCGTGAGGTTTGACGCCGAGGTCGTCCAGAGCTTCGAGAACAGGAATATGGGACATACCCCGTGCGCCGCCGCCGCCCAGTGCAAGGCCAACGCGCAATTTGCTCATGATCTGATTTCCTTTGACACCCCGGTTATAATGGGATGACGGTCAGGCTTTGCCAAGATCCCTGATCGGCGAACCTAGTCGATCACGCCTACTGGCCGCATCAGGCCAATCCGAAAGACAGGTCTGCCTGGGCGGACGTGAGCCAGTTTGAGATATTTTCGAACGGCATCGGCCGGGCAATCAGATATCCCTGTACCGAAAAGTTGCCCATCATGCGCAAGCGATCAAACTGGCTGTCGGTCTCGACGCCCTCGCAGACGATATCGATATCGAGCGACCGCGCGAGATGGATGAGGTGATTGACCACAATCTCCTTCTTCGCATCCGTCAGGATTTGCGCGGTGAAAGAACGGTCAATCTTGAGACCGTTGATCGGCAAATCCGCAACATGCGAGAGGGATGCGTAACCGGTTCCAAAGTCGTCGAGTTCGATGTGAACCCCGAGATTGTGCAACTCTTCTAGGACTTCGGAATTGTTGCTGCGCTCGCTGTCCAGGAAGACAGATTCAAGCACCTCGGCGGTGATGAACTCCGGAAGGACACCATGCTTGGCCATTGCGCTGTTGAAGTCGTCGAGCAAGGTTCCAGAGGTGAGGTGAGAGGGCGACAGATTGACGGCGATGCGGCCAAAGTCCAGCTGGGATGCCTGCCAGATACTTGCTGCCTCCAGTGCCTTGTCAATGACCACCTGTCCCAGCGGTGCCGCCAGGCTGGTCTTTTCGACAATCGGCAAAAAGCTGCCGGGGCCGAGCATGCCGCGCGTCGGGTGCTGCCACCGCACGAGCGCTTCAATCCCAGTCACCTGTTGAGTTCTGATGTTGACCTGCGGCTGAAACACCAGGAAGAACTCGTCGCGGCGCAGCGCGTGACGCAGTTCCTGCTCCATTCGTGCTTCTTCGTCGCTATCAATCTTCATGTCGCTGGTGAAGTAGCTCCAGCGATCCTTGCCGTCGTCCTTCGAGCGATACAGTGCCAGATCAGCGTGAACGAGAAGCGTCGCAAAGTCCTCGCCATCATTTGGGCAACAGGCAACGCCAAGGCTGACGGATGGCCAGATTTGGTTGCCTTCGAACTCCATCGGCGCCCGCATGACGATATTCAGTCGCTGGCAAAGCTCCTCCGGGTCGGCGTCGCTATCGACGGCAATGATGACGAACTCGTCGCCGCCCCAACGATAGCCTTTGCCCAGATCGATGCAGCAGGTTCTTAGTCGTTCGCCTGTTTCCTCCAGACATGCATCGCCGGCACTATGCCCAAGCGTATCGTTGATGCGTTTGAAATTGTCGATATCCATATGGATGATGAACGCGGGCTTGGACTCATTGCTTTCGGCGAAGGCGACTGCGGCGTCGTTCTGGCAGGCTGCGCGATTGGGCAGTCCAGTCAACTCATCAAAATAGGCGATGCGTTCCGCCGCATGGCGGGCAGCTTGTGTCTCGCGCTCTCGTGCAGTCCGTTCAGTAACATCGTTGCAAATCGCAACCAGCAACGAGGTGTTCTGAGTTTCGTGAAGCTGGATGCGAACTTCGACCGGATATTCGCTGCCATCCTTGCGCCGATGCGTGCCTTCCAGGCTGAGTAGCGACGTCGCCCCATCAAGCAGAGGGTGGAGGGTTTCGCGCAGCAACTGCTCGTCATTGTTGCCTAGAACTTCCCAGGCTGGAAGATCTGCAAGCTCCTCCATCGAGTAGCCGATGTTGTCGCGTGCGCATTGATTGGCGTGTTGGTAGAGCAGCGTCTTCGGATCGAAGATGTAGATTTCGTTCAGCGATGCTTCGAGAATGTTGGCTAGGCGTTTGCTGCGTTCCTGGGAGTTGTGGTGTTCGGTCACATCGTGTGTCGTGCCGAACACCTTTGCAGCGGCACCATCTTCACCGGCCTGTACATAGCCACGGACATGCAGATGCCTTGTCTCGCCATCTTTCCGGATCAGCTGATGCTCGAAGTTGAACTGCCCGCACTTCAGGATGGCTTGGTCCAACTCTGTTTCGACGGCCATGCGTTGCCAGGGCGGGATCAGCTTGAAAAACTCTTCACGCGCTTCAAAGGACGAGAGGGAGAGCGGCAGGCCGGCGATCCGGTACATTTCATTCGACCAGTAAAGCGAACCGTTCTGAAGGTCGCGTTCCCAGCTTCCCAGCGACGCGATCTTTTGCGCCTCAACCAACCGGTCCTGGGAGTGTTTCAGCGCGTTGGTATTGGCCTCGACCTCCTCTTCCAGCTTGCGCCGGGTCTTGACGACAGAAGCTTGTAGGTTGCGTGCGAGGCAATTGAAAACGAGCCAGGCGGCAAAGGCGATCAGGCCAGCAATCAGCAGCGAAATACCGGTATGGAGCACAAAGGCTTTCGCCTGAGGGGTAATGTCCTGAAGCAAAACAAGATGAGAGCTGCTTGCGCCATTCGCGAACAAAAGTGGGAAGCTATAGGCGATCTTTACCGCGCCATCGTCGAAAACGATGCGGTCGAACCGGGAAAGCTGATCGAGATCGCTTTCAACGAGGGGGCCGATGTGAGGGGGGAGCTCAGTCTCACCTACCGTGCGATACGCCACATTGCCGAAAGTGATCCAGCCGTTTCGCGCATCAGCTGGCGCGGTTCCGGGAATCAGGCTGCGCGTCTTGTGAACCTCTATAACGTCGGCCTGAAGCGTTCTGCCGATGAATACCAAAGGGCGGCGAATTTCCATGCCGAGCTTTAGGAAACCAAGAAACCTGCCATCCACGCTCCAGGGTCTCACAGCGGAAATGGTCGTCGTTCCGTTATCTCCAAGCTCGAGCCCACGCGATACGCTCTCCGTCTCAGCTGCAAGTCCAAGCAGGAAATTCGGTTGATCATCAGGCCGCGTAATCGCCTTGTGTGCGCTGATAATGCGATGTTTATCCGAGTTATAGACGCTGAATTCCGTGATCTGATGTAGATCGGTCATCTCCGGAAACAGGTGCGCGGTCACCTGCTGCAGCGCATAGGGGTCATCGCTTTTAAAGGCGTCGATCAGTTGCTGATTGACGGAAAGTCCGAGCAGGCCTTTTTCCAGACCGTCTGTTCCGATTTTCTGCTGATGGCTTAGAAAGGACTTGGCCGTTTCGATTGTTTTTTCGAGGCGGTGCGTGAGGTGCTGGTATTCGCTGAAAAGCCTTAGTCCCGTCAAGGAGATGACTGTCAGGGCAAAAAAGCAGATGAATGTGACCTTGAGCGGCTTCGAGATCTGCCTGCCGTTGCGGCTCCAGTGGCGCATAATAGCGTCGAGACGCGCGGAAAAACCGCGCTCTTCGTCCGATCGGCTTTCGATGGCTTCAGCTGGTTGAATTCTGACGCCCACTACAAACTCCTCGTGCAGCCTCGCGCTGCCATCCATTCCGAAACGGCCGGTCTGGAGGAGAGTGGCAATCCCTGATTTTTCGCGCAGGGGCCGTCACAAATCGTCAAGAACACGAGCTTCGGTCAGCGTCAAGCTAGTCGAGACAAGTTAACTTCTCTTGAATCCTCATGTTAATTTGTTAGCAAAAGCGTGGATATTCCAAGTACTTAGAAATGGGACCCTGACACATTCTTGCCGTCGGTGACTGACTGTCCTGTAGACGCCATCGCCTCTGTTTGCAGCGCTCAAGAAGGATGTGTGCATAGAGCTGAAGATGCCGTCGCGTAAACGACGGTTTATCTCCTATGTAACAACTGTCGCCCTTAGAGTTTGGGGCGTGGACAAGGCAGGCAGGGTTTGTGACCGACGGGCGGTTCGTCCACGTCTTGGGCGACGCAGCTAAGGAAGTTAAAGACCTTGGATTCCTTAAGAATTTGGAACGGAAGTCTCCGTTCATGGACCACGTCGCTGGAGGTTCGCCTACTGCTCTAAGAACGGCAGGAGCATACCAAGAAGCTCCTTGGGGTTCTCCTCGGTGACGAAATGGCCGGCTTTGACAGGACCGCCCGAGACGTCGTCGGCCCATCGCCCCCAGACATCTAGAGGTGTTTCACCCGCTTGCGCGATACCCGTGGCGCCCCAAACGGCGAGGAGCGGCGCTTTCACCTTGTTTCCTGCTTCCAGGTCCTGCCGATCATGATCGACATCAATTGTGGCGCCTGCCCTGTAGTCCTCGCAGGTCGCAGCGATGCGGTCCGGTTGGGAGAAAAACGCATGGTAGTGTTGCAGCGCTTCCGCGCCAAAACTCTCAAGCGACTTGTCAGCCGTCCAGCTGGCCAGCGTATGATCAAGAAAGCGTCTTGCTGAGGCCGCAATGAGCTCTTCCGGGAAGGGAGCCGGTTGCGCCAGAAATGCCCAGTGGTAGATCTTCAGGGCAAAATTCCGGTCCATCCGCTGCCAATAGTCATAGGTCGGCAGGATATCGAGCACCGCCAGCCGCTCGACGCAGTCTGGATGATCCAGCGCCATACGATAGGAAACACGGGCGCCGCGATCGTGCCCCACCAATCGAAAACGCTCATGCCCGAGCTTGCGCATGAGAACGAGCAGCGTGCTGGCCATGGCGCGCTTCGAATATGCGTGATGATCAGCACTTGGTTCCGGAATGGAACTTCGGCCATAGCCGGGAAGATCAGGAAGGATCAGTGTGAAGCGCTGGGCGAGATCGGGAGCGATCTGGTGCCACATCGCATGGCTTTGCGGATAGCCATGGACGAGCAGAAGGGGCGGTCCGTCACCTCCAGTTCGGCAATGAATTTCACAGCCATCACAGTCAATGCAACGCATTTCAAAGCCGGGGAAAAGCTCCGGCAATACAACAGGGTCTGACACGTATTCCCTCCCGTGGAAGTCCGATGAGCAGGAGGGTGCACGGGCGTGGTTCGCGGCGCAAGGCTGCTTTGCCGACAAAGGGCGGCGAGGCTTTAGCTTTCCCGCTCGATCGCACGCCAGCCGATGTCACTTCGGCAAAATCCGTCTGGCCAGTCGACCTTTCCGACGGCTGCGTAGGCCCTTTCTCGGGCTTCCTTCACCGTTTTGCCGCGTGCGGTGATGTTCAGAACCCGGCCGCCATTTGCGAGGACCTTGCCATCGCTTGACTTGGTCCCGGCATGAAAAACCTCCACGTCAGCATCTGACGACGCTTCGGCAAGCCCGCGGATCTCGGTGCCTTTTTCATAGGATCCCGGGTAGCCATTTGCTGCCATGACCACCGTGAGCGCGACATCGTCGTGCCATCTGGCACTGACGTTCTTCAAAGTGCCTTCGGCCGATGCGAGCATCAAAGTGAGGATGTCGTCCTTCAGCCGAAGCATCATGACCTGGCACTCGGGATCGCCGAAGCGCGTATTGTACTCGATCAGTTTTGGACCGTCGGCCGTGATCATCAATCCGGCATAGAGAACCCCTTTGAAGGGAGTTCCACGTTTGGCCATGGTCGCAACAGTGGGGTCGATAATCTCACGCATCGTGCGCTCGATCATCTCCTCGCTCATCACCGGTGCTGGCGAGTAAGCCCCCATACCACCGGTATTGGGGCCCGTGTCTCCGTCGAACGCGCGCTTGTGGTCCTGGGCCGTCGCGAGTGGGAGAGGGGTCGTGCCGTCCACGATGACAAAGAAGCTGGCTTCTTCGCCTTCCAGGAACTCTTCAATGACGACTTCAGCGCCAGCCTCGCCGAAACTTCCGTCGAAGCACGCTTCGACGGCTTCCAGTGCATCCTTTTCAGACATGGCGACGACAACGCCTTTGCCGGCAGCCAGGCCGTCAGCCTTGACAACGATCGGCGCACCCTTTTCGCGAATGTAGGTGAGTGCGTCTTCCTTCTGGTCGAACCGGCCATAGCCCGCCGTTGGAATATCGGCTTCGTCGCAAACGCCTTTGGTGAAGGCTTTCGAACCTTCCAATTGAGCTGCGGCCTTGCTGGGGCCGAATGCCTTGATGCCAGCAGCCTCCAGATCGTCCACCAGGCCGGCGACAAGCGGTGCTTCGGGGCCCACAACGACCAGATCGATCTGCTTTTCCTGGCAGAACTCAATCACGGCGGCATGATCGGTTGCGTCCAGAGAAACAAGAGTTGCAACCTGGCCGATGCCGGCATTACCCGGCGCGGCGTAGAGCGTGCTGAGCAACGGTGAGTTGGCAAGTGCCCAGGCCAGGGCATGTTCACGACCACCGGAGCCAATCAGAAGAACGTTCATAGGGCGCAGTCTCTCGAATCTGTGGCCAGGCAACTGGCCGGTCCTCGCTCTTGCGAGCGAACGATCAATTTCGCGGCGGTCTAACATGTTGTGAGGGTTTCAGACAATGGAGATGCGGGGTGATGGCCGCGCCCTTCCACTCACACGCGCAGTCAAATCAAATCGGCAAGGGCGGGAGGACTGGAGTGCGACGCTCTCTTGAGATTTTTTTGGGCGGCCCTTCGTCAGCACGTGAGTTGCGACGGCTTTTGGGCGAAGCTTACCTTGAAAGCGGTCAGCCTGTTTCAGATGAGCAGGAAGACGAATTCAATCGCTTGCTCGTCGATGCTGCGGCAGGGCGAATCTATCTGTTTCGCTACAAGGGGGAGCCGGCAGGTTTCGCGACGGTTTTCTTTCGTCAGTCCGTCCGCGAGGGTGGACGTGTCGCCCATTTCGAGGACCTGTTTCTACGCTCTCAACTCAGGCGCCTCGGACTTGGACAACGCATGGTTCGCGCAGTGATTCAGGATTTGGAAGCGTTCGGTATCGTCTCGGTTTGGTCTTTTACACGTCGTGATGCTCACGTTGAGCGTCTTTTCGAGCTGGAGCATTTCGAACGTCACCCTCTGAATGCCTTCAAGAGGTCGCGGACGCTTGAAGATGAGGAATAAAACATTCCTTGTACCGAATGTTTGCCTTGTCAATTTATACACTATTGGTACAGAAGGGGCATGGTTGTCACGAACACATTTTTGCTGATCGCGCAGGCCGCGGTCTATTTCACCGTCATGATGAGCCTTCTTCAGGCTCGACATTCCATCGGCATCGGTGTGTTCATGTGCGCGCTCGGCGTGATGCACTTCCTTGAGACCTACCTCGCCAGTGTCTTCTACATCGAGCTGCCTTTCGGCATCATTTCTCCCGGTTCAACGATCTTGTTCTCGGGCAAGCTGCTAATGATCTTGCTGCTGTACATCCGCGAGGATGCGCTTGTTGTCCGTCAACCCATCTACGGCCTCCTGATCGGCAACTTTCTGATTGTCGCGCTGGTGATGATCCTGCGCAGCCACGACACCGTGTCGGTTATACCTGATCGCGTTCCGGACATCCGCTTTGTCGATGAGATGGGATGGTTGATGGTCTGGGGCACGATCCTCCTTTTCATCGATGCCATCGCAATCATTGTACTTTACGAGCGCATCGGAGACGCCTTCGGTCGGCATCTGGGATGGAGGTTTCTTGTTTGTGGGGCAGTCGTTCTCACCTTTGATCAGGCTGGCTTCTACCTTGCCCTTCGTTACGTATCAGGGGCGCCTCTCAGCGTGTTCTTCGGCGGTTGGGCAGCAAAAATGGTCGCGACGCTCCTCTACACCGGTTTCTTTGTCACCTACCTTCGGTTCTTCGATGAAAAGGCCAAGTGGCTCACGCATCGCTCCTTTCGGGACGTCTTTCATGTTCTGACTTACCGCGAACGCTATTATGACCTTCTCGAAACCTCGGGCCGGGATCACCTGACAGGCGTTCACCATCGCAGAAGCTATGATCTCAACGGTCCAAAAATCCTGCAGGAGAGCCTCGCGGCAGGCCGGTCCATCACCATGCTGGTCATCGATATCGATCACTTCAAATTGGTCAATGACAGGCTCGGGCATCAGGCTGGAGACGAGGTGCTGAAGGCCATCGCAGGCCTTCTCAACGAAAACTTGAGGGCTGAAGACCACCTCTATCGCTTTGGTGGAGAAGAGTTTGTGCTTTTGTGTGACCGTCTCGCGCCGGAAGCGGCGATGGGAATGGCAGGGCGCATCCGCAAGCTGATCGAGAAGTTCAGTATTATCTATCTGCCTGAAAAGGTTACGGTCAGCGTTGGGGTCGCAAGCGCGCCAGAAGACGGCGATAGCCTTGAGGCTCTGTTCCAAACCGCCGACCAGCGTCTTTACAGAGCCAAACATATGGGCAGAAACCGTGTCTGCGGCCCAGCGGTGCAAGACTGAGCTTATCAGCCGTCAAAAATCGCTCGCGCCCGAAAGCTGCCCGCGGTAAATGAAATCCATGTTTTTCGGTACAAAAGACACGGGACCCGTCGCTGACGCTGTTAAGAGTCATTGGGTCGACACGCGGCTTCCTGCCTGGGCGAGGCCCTATGCACGACTTGCGCGTTGGGAACGGCCGATCGGTTGGTGGTTGCTGCTGTGGCCTTGCTGTTGGTCTGCGTCGCTGGCGGCGATTGCGGCGGAGGCCCCTGGACCCAATCCTTGGCACATCGCCCTGTTCTTGATTGGGGCTGTCGCCATGCGTGGTGCCGGCTGTACCTACAATGATCTGGTCGATGAAGACATTGATGCGCAGGTGGAGCGCACACGCTCCCGGCCAATACCAGCCGGTCAGGTCAGCCGAAGTCAGGCAAAGATTTTTCTGGCCGCGCAGGCTCTCGTCGGCCTTCTGGTGCTCCTGCAGTTCAACACCTTCACAATCCTGCTGGGTTTTGCCTCGCTTTTGCCGGTGGCCATCTATCCCTTCATGAAGCGCGTCACAAACTGGCCTCAGCTTTTCCTGGGGCTGGCGTTCTCGTGGGGAGCACTCATGGGATGGGCTGCGCACTTTGGGTCGCTGTCCTGGACGCCGCTCATCCTTTATGCCGGCGGCATTTGCTGGACGATTGGCTACGACACGATTTACGCCCATCAGGACAAGGAAGATGACGCCCTTGTCGGCGTGAAATCGACGGCCCGCCTGTTCGGCGCCTGGACGAAACCGGCAATGCTGCTGCTTTACACGCTGGCGACCCTTTTGTTCGCCTTGGCTGCGGTGCTGGCTGACGCAGGGCCGGCAGCATTTGCGGGCATTGCTCTCGGCGCGCTTCATCTGCTCTGGCAGTCGATTGTGCTCGACATCGACGACGGCGATCAGTGCCTCAAGCTCTTTCGCTCGAACACCACCTACGGCTGGATCCTGTTTATCGGCTTTGTCCTGGATGCGCTGATCCGCTGGCTTTGACGCAAGTGCGCGTGCGGTCAGGCAGCTTCTTCGGCATTGAGCTGAGCGACTTTGGAAGGGATGTCCGCATCGGCAAGAATGTCGGTGACGATTTGGTTCTTACCTTTGGCCTTCGCTTGATAGAGGCGCTCATCGGCCGCGGCGAGCGCCCTGTCCAGAGGCTCGTGACCCGAAGACGCAGAATATAGTCCGCCGCTGATCGTGGCGCTGACCTTGCCATTCGAGGCAGCCAGCGATTCACGTGCAAAGCGTTCGCGAATGCGTTCTGCGCGCATGATCGCCTTGTGCGGCGTTGTGCCCGGCAGGAACAAGGCGAATTCTTCTCCACCCAGACGCCCCGCAATACTGCCTAACCTCAGGCCGTCGCCACAGATTTCCCCAAGCGTTTGAAGGATGCGATCGCCCGTCGCATGACCATGCGCATCATTGATCTGCTTGAAATGATCCACGTCGATCATCAAGACGGAATAGGGCTTGGGCCATCCGCTCTGATCCGCCAGCCAGCGCCGGGCATCATCGAAAAAGGCTCTGCGATTGGCAAGGCCTGTGAGCGAATCACGGTGGGCTTGGTCGCGATAGTGCCGCTGTTCTTTTTCGATTACCAACGAGAACACCAAGATGACCTTGGCCGATGCCGTCAGCAGGACCAGGAGAAGATAGATCTGGGTCGCACTTTCACTGTAAAAGTCAGTCAGAGACCCAATGGATTTAAAGTGTGAAACGAACATGTAGCCCGTTTGATAGACGGCATCCAAAGTGGAGGTGATGCCGAGCCATTTTGCGGTATTCAAGCGTTCCTGATTGTGACGAAAGCAAAGAATGGCAATCCAGCATGAAGTCGAGATGAAAACGGCTTGCACGAACAATGCCCGAGCAGCGTAGGTCTCGAAAAACGCCGGAATTGTACACAGTGTGAGCCACAGTATGCTTGGCAACACGGCCAGCCGATACGGACGCTCTTGCTTCCAGAGCGCGGCCACAGCGACAGGGCCAAGACCAAGTCCGAGAAACAGGAATGTGTTGCCGAAAATGATGCAGAGGTCTTCCGGAAATGTCTGACGCAGACTGATCGAAAGTGAGCCCACACCTGCGAACGCGAAGGCGAGTGCCCAGATGAAGATGCTGTCTCTGTTGCTTTCTGTCTGGTGCGGTGTCACGCGCCAGACGAGGAAAATCAGCAGTGCTGCGACCCACTCGACAATCGTAATCGCGATGATGAGCGTTGCCGCGTCCAAGGACATGAGGTGCATCTTTCAAAGACGAGTAAGGAAAAGCAGGAGTGAAAAGGTGTTGGTATCTCTATGTCCGCTATTATAAATCCATACTGTAAAAAATACGTAATGATCTCCGGCATCGCGAAAATGCGCCAGGAACCGGTCTGGATCAGTCCCGTGCGATGATCTCTCGCTCGCCCTTGTAAACCTTGAACTGAGCTCCAGTCTGGCCGATGCGGCGGCGGACGAGGAAGCGAGGGCGCCGGCCGGTCAGCAAGGGATACTTGCGTCTTGGAGCTGGCGTTCCGCAGGGGCGGGCACTGAAAGCTTCTATTGGTTTGACCGCGCCACCGGTGTCGCACACCAGCATTGGCAAATTCAGCGCTGCCGACCATGATGGCCAGGATGTCGCCAATTGTTCGGGCTTGTCGGTTTCGATCAGAATGACGCAGAACTGCGGGTCCGGATGCTTCAGAATTAGCCTTGCCGCGACCGCGCCCCGCACGTCCGATGCCTCGATCTGCACCATGACACCGGAATAGGTATGGACCGGTGCGATCAGCGACTTGAGGCCACCGTCGCGCCATCGGCTGATGCTGACGTTCTGTGTGTCGAGTTTCACCTCGACCGGATTTGTTTCGTCAGCAACGGCCACATCGAAAAGCCGCGTTTCGAAAACTGCGGGCAGTTGGCCGGGGTCGGGAACTGCTATTGCTCCCGCCCCGGCTTCCATTGCTCTGTCTACTGCTGTTTGACGTCTCAATTTGCCTCTCCGTCGGACCTTGTTTGTTTTTTTAGGTCTCGCGAATGAAAGCAACGTAGCGACTACAGGTGGTGATCCACTTAACGTACAGAGTTAAAAAAATCTGATTTTAAAGAGGGTTACTTATTTCTCACCGCTGGATTTACGATTGATCAACCCTGATACGTCGGAAGTCTTCGACGACTTGTGGAACAGCTATCGAGTTTTTTGCGTTTCGCGGCTTGGGTGGTCCGCAGGATGATCTATATGCCTTTCCAAGGGTTCATAGGTGCTGAGCCGAGACAGTGGATGACGCGCTTGCCTCCAGAGTCTCACCATCTTATGAAAGCCAGGCAGCAGGAGATTTGAACGCACATGTCAGAAGTCATCGACCAGAGTGAGTTGGAAATCCGGGCAGCCCGGCTTGTGGACGCCGCGAAAAAGGCG
This sequence comes from Roseibium polysiphoniae, assembly GCF_014842925.1. Classification (GTDB taxonomy): domain Bacteria; phylum Pseudomonadota; class Alphaproteobacteria; order Rhizobiales; family Stappiaceae; genus Roseibium; species Roseibium polysiphoniae. The sequence goes on along the minus strand of NZ_JACYXJ010000006.1, from coordinate 304,568 downwards.
GGTGCGGATGCCTGTGACGCGGTGGCTGTCACGGGTGTTTCTCTTTCGGTTGATGTCAGAGATGGGCAGGTAGAAGAGACCGATCGCGCAGAGGGCGATGACGTCACCCTGCGTGTTTTCGTTGGCAAGAAAACAGCCTCTGTATCTGCCAACGTTCTGGATGATCCAATGGCCCTTGCAGAACGAGCCGTCGCGATGGCCAAGGTGACGCCTGAAGATCCCTACGCGGGTCTCGCCGAACCCTACAGGCTCGTTAAAAACTTTCCTGATCTGGAAATGCTGGACACTACCGAGGTCCGCGCAGGCAAGCTTGCGGATTTGGCAAAGGAAGCCGAAGAGGCTGGTCTTTCGGTGGCTGGCGTTACGAAATCCGGCGGCGCCAGCGCGTCCTGGAGACTGGCTGGCATTGTCCTGGTGACCAGCCATGGCTTTTCCGGATCCTACCTGAGTTCACGTCACGGATTGTCAATGACCGCCGTCGCCGGTGAAGGCACTGCTATGGAACGCGACTATGACTATGATTACCGGGTTTTCCTGGAAGACATGGAAAATCCAGCTGATATCGGCCGACGCGCAGGTGAACGTGCCGTTCGTCGGCTGAACCCGCAGAAGATTTCAACCCGCACCGCAAATGTTGTCTATGAATCACGCGCCGCGAAGAGCCTCCTCGGCCATTTTGCAGGGGCTGTAAACGGTTCATCCATCGCACGAAAGACGAGCTTTCTGCGAGAGAAGATGGGGCAGCAGATTTTCGCACCGGGGATTCAAATTGTTGATGATCCGTTGAAACGCCGTGGCGCCGCGACCCGGCCGTTCGACGGGGAAGGAACGACAGGACTGGCGCTCGATATGGTTGAGGATGGCGTCCTGAAACACTGGTTCCTTGACGGGGCCACCAGCCGTGAATTGGGATTGGAGCCCAATGGCCGCGCAAACCGAGGTGGATCCGGTACCTCTCCCGGTGCAACAAACCTGACTTTGTCACCTGGCGAAAAAACGCCTGAAGAGTTGATGAAGGAGTTGGGGGAGGGGCTCCTTGTCACAGACCTGATTGGTCACGGCGTAAATGGCGTCACGGGCGATTATTCGCGCGGGGCATCAGGCTTCTGGTTCGAGAATGGCGAGCCGGTTCAGGCTGTCAGCGAAATCACCATTGCGGGCAATCTGATTGACATGTTCGGGCGCATGGTGCCGGCGAGTGACCTCGATGCCCGCTATTCAGTGGCGGCGCCATCGGTCATGATTGAGGGACTGGCCATTGCCGGTGAATGACGGACCAGAACAAGCTCCCGGCAGCATGGATGATCTCGCGCTGCTTGAAGGCGCCGCCAGACAGGCGGGCGAGATCGCGTTGTCGTTCTTTGGCGGAGATCCAAAGACGTGGTTCAAGGACAACAAGTCACCCGTTTCAGAAGCTGATCTGGCAGTAGATGGCTATTTGGCCGAGGTGCTCCTGGCTGCGCGACCCGATTATGGCTGGCTTTCGGAAGAAACAACCGACAATTCCGACCGCCTTGAATGCCAGCGTGTTTTCATTGTTGATCCGATCGACGGGACGCGTGCGTTCTTGGCCGGCGGTGACGAGTGGACAGTCGCGTTGGCAGTTGTCGAGAACGGGCGCCCGACCGCGGGCGTGGTCTATAGTCCGGTGCGTCAGGAAATGTTCACTGCAATTGCAGGCAAAGGAGCCTTTATCAATGGCGAGGCGCTTGAGGTATCCGGGCAGGCCAGTATTCTCGGAGCGAGCCTCACAGGTCCGCATTCAATCGCTGCCAACAAGGACGTTTTGAACGCAGGCTTTAAGCGTTCTGCGAACATACGTTCGCTGGCCTATCGCATTGCGCTCGTGGCCGCAGGCCGGGTGGATGTCGCTGCCGCACGCGGCTCGGCAAGTGACTGGGATCTTGCGGCGGCTGATCTTTTGGTGCAGGAAGCGGGCGGCAGATTAACCGACCTGTCTGGACAGGGCGTGCGCTACAATCAAGCTGTAACGCGCCACCCCGCATTGATCGCAGCACCTGAGCGCCTTGTCTCCCCGGTGTGCGAGCTGCTGTCCCGATTGGTGGGCTGACTAGCGACGCAACTCGAACCTGCGAGATCTGAGAAATGAGCGAAGCCCAAGAGCCGAAACAGCTCCTTCATCTGGTGTTTGGTGGAGAACTTGAAAGCCCCGACGGCATGACCTTCCGCGACCTTGAAGGCCTGGACGTCGTTGGGATCTATCCGAATTACGCTGAAGCCTATGCAGCCTGGAAGGGCAAGGCTCAGGCGACAGTTGATAACGCGCACATGCGTTATTTCATCGTGCACATGCACCGTCTGCTCGATCCTGAAGCCACCAGCTGAGGACTGACCCAAGTTCACCGGACATCTAGTTGATGCTTAAAAGTCTCGGCCGTCACCCTGTTGTTCTCAGGACTGTCGGCACTCTTCTGGCGGCATATCTGAAGTTCGTTCGCAGGACGAACCGTTTTGTCGTGGATCCGCCTGATGTCTACGACCAGATCGATGGTGATCTGCCGGTCATCGTGGCCATGTGGCATGGTCAGCATTTCATGGCGCCGTTCATTCGGCCCGAAGGCTATTCAGTGAGCGTTATGATCTCAAGGTCCGCTGACGGCGAGATCAATGCGATTGCGGCAGAGAAACTGGGTCTGGGTTTGATCCGCGCCTCAGGCAGCCAGAAGGCACATCAGATTTCCAAGCGTGGCGGCATGCGTGGCTTCATTGAAGCCATGCGGGTTCTGCGTGGCGGCGGCAATGTTGCATTAACCGCAGATGTCCCTAAGGGCCCCGCACGGGTTGCTGGTCCAGGAATCGTTCAAATCGCGCGTCATTCCGGCCGTGCGATCTTGCCCGTCGCCGTCGCAACCAGTCGCAGCATTGAGCTGAATTCCTGGGACAAGGCCAGCATCAACTTGCCGTTCGGGCGGGGCGCGATCGTGCTTGGTGAGTTGATCCATGTTGCTTCCGACGCCGATGATGACGCTTTGGAAGCATCGCGCCAGGAAGTTGAAGCGGGATTGAATGCGACCACCCGGCGGGCCTATGAGTTGGTGGGGCGCAGCGATGGCTGAACGTTGCCCGTTTCCGGTAACGTTCTATCTGGTCCTGTCACGACTGGCCGCGCCAATCTATAGGCTCGTTCATCTGCTCCGGTGTCGGCGTGGCAAGGATGATCCCGAAAGGTCGGGAGAAAAATTCGGTTTCGCCAGCATTGCCCGGCCAAGCGGACCGCTCGTGTGGCTTCACGCAGCAAGCGTCGGCGAAACAATTTCCGTGCTGCCATTGATCGAGGCACTAACCGCGGATCATCAGCGCGTCTTGTTGACCACCATCACGAGGACAGCGGCAGAGATTGCCGCAAAGCGGCTGCCGGATGGGGCCTTCCATCAATATGCACCGTTCGACAATCAGGACTATTGGGATCGCTTTTTGGACGCTTGGATGCCTGATCTGGCGATCATGGTCGAATCCGAGATCTGGCCTGCCTGCTTTGAAAGCCTGCGCAGGCGAGACTGTCCGCTTTGCCTCGTAAATGGCCGCATGTCGGAGGGGTCTTTCAAAAACTGGTCACGTTTCCCCAAGTCATCACACCACATTTTCCAGGCGCTTGATCTGGTCCTTGCACAAAGTTCGGCTGACGCACGGCGTTTGAGAACGTTGGGCTGCAGGGTCGTCGAGGAGCCCGGGAACCTGAAGTTCGACGCAATGCCGGAGCGCCCTGAGGCAGAGCGTATTCGCAACCTGTCCAGCATGTTTGAAGGACGCCCGGTCTGGCTGGCGGCTTTGACCCATCCAGGAGAAGAGGAAATTGTCCTCGTCGGTCATCGCGCATTGCTGGACAAGAACCCGGATTTGCTTCTGGTGCTCGTTCCACGACACCCCGCACGCGCTGTGGAGGTGTTTAAGGCGATTGAGCAGATCGGGTTGAACGGGGTTCGAAGGAGCGTGGGCGATCGCATCCTTCCCAGCACCCAAGTCTATCTCGGCGACACCCTTGGTGAAATGAGCCTGTTTTACGAGGTCGCTGACGTGGCCTTCCTCGGAGGTTCGTTTGTCGAGGTGGGCGGCCACAATCCTGTTGAGGCCGCGAGCCTCGGAACGGCGATCATCACGGGCCCAAAGGTGGCGAACGCACGAACTGTCTACAAGTCCTTGTGGCAGGCCAGTGGTGCGCTTCGGGTAGACAAGGCGGATGCGCTTTCGGATGCGGTGGCCGGGCTTATGCAGGACCATGCAGAGAGAAACCGCCAGATCGAGGTCGCACGCGAGATTATCGAGAATGGGCGTGGTGCACTCCAAAGGACGCTTGCCTTCCTGCGACCCTATCTGCCACCGTCAGGCGCGGCGGATACGGGGGGCGAGGGGCAATGAGGAAGGCACCAGACTTTTGGTGGCGCAAAGGATGGAGCTGGCAGGCATTTCTGCTCATCTTGCCGTCATTCCTTTATGGCCGGATCTCCGGCGGACGCATGCTGCAGAAGCCGCGCGGCAGTGCCAATATACCCGTTATCTGCATTGGCAATTTTGTGCTCGGCGGTGTCGGAAAGACACCATTCGCCTTACGTCTCGCTGAACGCCTGACTGCCGAAGGATATAACCCGGGTTTTCTGCTAAGGGGCTACGGCGGACGCGCAAAAGGTCCTCTGTCGGTCGATCTGAATGTTCATGATGCAGAGGCGGTTGGAGACGAGGCTCTCTTGCTTGCGAGCAAACTGCCAACGGTCGTTTCCGCAGATCGCCTGGACGGCGCGGAATGTGCAGAAGGCGAGGGCATCGACCTTCTGATCATGGACGACGGGTTTCAGAACCCTGCACTGGAAAAAGATCTGTCAATCGCACTCGTGGATGCGTCAACCGGGCTCGGAAATGGTCATTGCATTCCGGCGGGGCCGTTGAGAGCACCAATGGACGTGCAAATGGTCAAGACCGACGTTCTTGTTCGGGTTGGCGACGGCGATGCGGACGACGAGGTGGTTCACATGGCTGCCCGCAAGGCGCTGCCCATGTTCCATGCGCGTCTAAGAGCTGCCGTTCAAGACGAACTTAGAGAAAGGCCTCTGTGTGCCTTCGCAGGGATTGGTCGGCCGGCCAAGTTCTTTGATACATTGCGTCAAGAAGGGCTCGACGTCGCCAAGACTCTGTCTTTCGCTGACCACCATGAGTTTACCGAATCTGAAGCGGAAACTTTGCTAAAAGCCGCCGAAGCCGAAGACCTTCAACTGGTCACCACGGCCAAGGACATGGCGCGGCTTCAATCTGCGCGACACGAGATTTTTCGTTGGCTCGTCGCCAGAACACAGGTGCTGAGCGTCGCGATGGAAATCGATGATGAAGACAGGCTCGTCGGCATCATCCGCGAAAGCATCCGGTCACGCGTCTTCAAACAGGGCGCCTGAGTTGTTGCTGTCCGGTGAGCCTCAGTGTGTTTCTTTGTAGCGCTTCAAGGAAGCGACTGCGTCCACATAGGCCTCTTGAAGCTCTACCGACCAATACTTCAGTTCGTCGAGGGGAATGGCTGATCCAGTAACTGCGCAACGAACAAATGTGCCTGGCGTTTCCACCTGGTAATCGCCATCGAGGAAGCGCACGCGGGCTTCACTTGGAATGCGCGGGTTTTCATATCGGTTCATCATGGTCTTATCGCCGGTCTCAGGTCTCTCGAGCAGGCCGTTTATCGTCGCCGTGCCCAGTTTCTGGCGCGATCCTATGCATTCACTTATGCAAGGGCAAGCGTCAAAGGTAGAGGTTGCCGCGTGGAAGCTTGCTCTAGAACACCTGCAGACTTCTGCCGTCCCGCCCGATGAGATATCTGCAACGTGCCATGACGACCGCCCAGGCCGGTAGCTGTGACCTTGCAGAAGACATGAGTTCTTCCTTCCGAGCGGTGCAGTGAGAGATATCGGTCCAGCGGAGACCGTCATCAGCCAGGTCCTTGCAGATGAGAAGGTCTGGCTGGCAGGCAACAATATGCAAGGCGACCAGAACAGATTTCACCCCGTTTGCTTTCCCGAGCGCTTCGAAGGTCGCTTGCCACGGAAATCCACGTTGATGACATTTGCCGCCGTTGGCCCATCGTTTGGTGCAGGTCCGGAGACGGAGCCCTTTTGGGCGAGCGCTTCGATCATGCGCGGATCGAGGCCGTCACCGCGCTCGACCATATAGGCCTGCAGAGGGGAAAGGGGCCGACTGGCGCCCTCGGGCGTTTCGTGGTCTGTCATGAAGTGCTCACAATGAAAGGCACGCAGTGTCGGGACTGCGGTGCAGGTTGAGGTATTTGGAGGAAGTGGCTTGCTCGCGCCGGGCGCCGTTAGAAAGGACACCCGATGTGCGCGACTTGCTGAGAAGAGCGTCGTGTCTTTTGACCTGCATCACTCTTTAAATATGAGTATTATATTCAAGTTAAAATTCGTGCAAGTGGAGAACCGCGATTGGAAGATGAATTTCCAACGCGATCACCTATGTTACAGAGAGAAGCACTCCCGAGCTTGCACGGATGTGGCCAAAGCCCCTGCCAGCGGCCAATGGATACAGGACGTCTCATGAGCGACAAAAACACAGATCTCATCGAAACTTCGGGCCTAGGCCTTGAAGCCGCGAAACGCATCACAGCCCAGGCGCTCGAGGGTGCGGACGACGGCGAGCTTTTTGTGGAATATCGCCAATCTGAGGGGCTGGTGTTCGACAATGGCAGATTGAAAGGGGCGAACTACGACACGGCGCAGGGTTTCGGCCTTCGTGCAGTGGTCGGGGAGGCGGCCGGTTACGCCCACGCAGGTGAAATTTCCGAGGGCGCGCTGAAACGAGCCGCTGACGCGGTCAGCGCCGTGAAAACGGGCCACAGCGGGACCTATGCAAGCGCTCCCGCGCGCACTAACCAGTCTCTCTACACGGACGAGAACCCGCTCGGCGGACCGTCCTTTGAAGACAAGGTCAAGCTTCTTCAGGAAATCGACGCCTATGCCAGAGCGCGAGATCCACGCGTGCGGCAGGTAACGGCATCCTTGGCCGGGTCCTGGCAGGTCGTCGATATTCTGCGCGCTGACGGGCACCGGGTTCGCGACGTTCGGCCCATGGTTCGCATGAGCATAAATGTCGTTGCAGGCAATGATGATCGTCAGGAGTCTGGGTCCTTCGGCTGCGGTGGCCGCGAAGGGTTCGCGCGGTTCATTACTGCCGAAAACTGGCAGTCTGGGGTCGATGAAGCCCTGCGTCAGGCATTGGTCAATCTCGAGGCTGTGCCAGCCCCGGCAGGCACCCTCGACGTGGTCCTGGGGCCGGGCTGGCCGGGCATTCTGCTTCACGAAGCGGTCGGCCACGGGCTTGAAGGTGATTTCAATCGCAAGAAGACGTCCGCTTTTGCTGGGTTGATGGGCCAGCGTGTGGCAGCTCCTGGTGTTACCATCGTGGATGACGGAACGATCCCGGACCGTCGCGGTTCACTGACTGTTGACGATGAGGGAACACCTGCCGCGCGCACGACGTTGATCGAGGATGGCATTTTGACGGGATACATGCAGGATCGCCAAAATGCGCGCCTGATGGGAATGGAGCCCACGGGCAATGGCCGTCGCCAGTCCTACGCGCACATCCCGATGCCGCGGATGACCAACACGGTCATGATGTCCGGTGACAAGGAACCGGACGAAATCCTGGCATCGGTCAAAGACGGGCTTTACGCCGTCTCCTTTGGTGGTGGCCAGGTCGATATCACCAGCGGAAAATTCGTATTCTCCTGCACCGAGGCTTATCGCGTGCGAGACGGCAAGGTTGGTGAGCCAGTGAAAGGGGCGATGCTGATCGGCAATGGTCCTGACGCCTTGACCCGGATTTCCATGATTGGCAACGACATGGCTCTTGATCCCGGGATGGGCACCTGCGGCAAACAAGGCCAGGGCGTTCCTGTCGGCGTCGGACAGCCCTCCATGCGGATCAACGGCTTGACTGTCGGCGGAACGGCGGTTTGAGCCGTTTCACCTTTGCGATCTTCGATATGGACCAGGTGCTCTATGAATATGAGCATTCTGTCCGTCTCGAGCTTTTGGAAAAACTGACGGGACGTGCCCAAGCGGATATCGATGCATCTGTCTGGGGAGGGCCGCACGAAAATCTGGCAGAGGCCGGCAGCCCGGACACTGCTGAAGGATATTTGGCGCAATTTGCCAATCTGCTGGGCTATCCGATTGATTTTGATACCTGGGCGGATATCCGGCGTCAGATGATGCGGCCGCGTGAGGATGTACTCGAAATCGTTCGCGACCTGAGGGATCAAGCTGAGCTCGCGCTGCTGACCAACAACGGCTTGTTACTCAAACAGGCGCTTCCGGTTTGCGCCCCTGAAGCTGTCGAGATTTTTGGCGAACGGGCTCATGTGTCTGCCGACTTTCAAGCCCGCAAACCGGACAGCGCAGTGTTTTTGAGGATGTGCGAACGGTATGGCCATGCTCCGCAGACGACGCTTTTCGTCGACGATCGGGAAGACAATGTCGAGGGAGCTCAAAACGCCGGGTTGACGGCACATCTCTACGAGCGTCCTTCCGGGCTCTTGCGTTTTCTCAAGGATGCAGGTTTTCGTTTCCCCTAAGCTCATTTGTCGAAGCTCTCTGTTTATTTAGAATCAGCTGCTAGTTTTCATTTGGACGTAACGTTTCAAGCACGAAGCCTGAGTGGGAGAGAGAATGGCCGCCGAAGGCGCTCCGCCATTTTTTACTGAATCGATCATTTTTCTCGCGGCGACCGTGGTCGCTGTGCCTATAGCAAAACGCCTGGGGCTCGGCTCGGTGGTAGGCTACCTAGCAGCAGGGGCAGCCATCGGGCCGTTCGGGCTCGGGTTTCTGGGCTCTGGAGAGGATGTGTTGCACGTCGCCGAGCTGGGCGTGGTCCTGCTGTTGTTTGTGATCGGTCTGGAACTCGATCCGCAGAAACTCTGGAAAATGAAGCGGGACATCTTCGGCCTGGGAACGGCGCAAGTTCTGCTCACCGGCGCGACCCTTTATTCCATAGGACATTTCCTCGGGTACTCGACCAAGCTCTCCCTTGTGGCAGGCTTTGGTCTGGCCTTGTCTTCGACGGCCTTCGCCCTGCAGATCCTGCAGGAACGCGGTCAGCTGTCATCTGCTTACGGCCAAAGGGCGTTTGGCATCCTGCTGCTGCAGGACATCGCCATTGTGCCGCTCTTGGCCATGGTAGCCCTCCTCGCGCCGGATGAAGGCCCTTCGACAGGTTCGGAAGTTGCTGTTGAGGTGGCGACCATTGTCGGCGCCATCGGTGCCGTGATCCTGGCGGGGCGTTTCCTGGCGTCGCCCTTGTTTTCGTTCCTGGCGGCCAGCCGTGCGCGTGAAATCATGCTGACGGCTGCCTTGCTGGTTGCGCTTGGCAGCGCCGGGATCATGCATGCCGTCGGCCTGTCGATGGCGCTCGGGGCGTTCTTGGCCGGCGTATTGCTTGCAGAATCAAGTTTCCGCCACACGCTGGAAGCCGACATCGAACCATTCAGATCACTGTTGATGGGGCTGTTTTTCGTCGCCGTCGGCATGTCGCTCGACTTCTCGATTCTCACCGAGAACCTGGGTCTGGTGGCAGCGGGCGTCCTGATCGTGATGCTTGTGAAAGGCGTGTTTCTTTGGGCACTGACCCGCGGCTCAGGCTCGTCCAATTCCGATGCCTTCCGTGTCGCCGTGACGTTGCCGCAAGGCGGAGAGTTCGCTTTCGTTCTCTTCACGGCGGCAATCAGCGCTGGATTCCTGCCCTACAAGACGGCGAACCTGCTCAACTCAATCGTTATCCTGACGATGCTGATGACACCGCTCGCCTGCCTTGCGTTGGATTGGATTGCGGCGCGTTTGAAAAAGAGCGGCGTCGAGAACCCGGCGATCGAAACCTTTGAAGAGGCGACACCAACAGTTCTGGTCATCGGCTTTGGGCGCTTTGGAATGATGGTCGGCCAAATCCTGACCTCTGAAGGTCTTGAAGTCCGGGCCATCGACAACCGGCCGGACCGCATCGCCTATGCACGCAAGCTTGGCTACAAGGTCTACTACGGTGATGCGACGCGCTCGGATGTTCTGGCCGCTGCAGGTGCCGGAAAGGCAGCATTGGTCGCCATGTGCATCGAGAACGACCGCGTGATGAGCCAATCCATCGATCTGATTCGGGGAAATTTCCCCAACGCGCTGGTCTTCTGCCGGGCCACTGACCGCGCCCATGCGCTGGAGTTGACCCAGAAAGGCGTCGACTATCAAATCCGCGAGACCTTTGAATCCAGCATCGCCTTTGGCAAGGCAGCGCTGGAATCACTTGGGACGCCAATCGATCGCATTGCCCAAATCGAGGAAGATGTCCGCATCAGAGATGAGGAACGGCTCGCTCTCCAACTGGAAGAGGGTATGTTTGCGGGCGCTGATCGTCTTCACGCCGTGACACCACGCCGACGCTCTAAGGATGCCGTGTCCGACGACAAGAGCGACTGAGCCAGCGTCAGCGTCTTGGGTCGTCAAGGTAGTGAGTCGAAACCTGCAGAAAAGCCATTCAGGGAAATCGGAATTCCGATGCCCTCTTCTGGTGTCTGGAAGATGATGAAAGTAGCCTGACCACCACTCTTGAGCTGGTTGATCAAAGTGTCTTCCAGGATGACCTCGGCGATGCAGCCATTTGGCAGACACCGCACGAAGCCGGCACGACCAATGTCTGCATCATCGACCCGAAGGCCGAGGCCTGATGGCAAGAGAACACCAAGCGGCGCCAGGACGCGAAGAATTCTGGCCTGCTTGTCAGCCGTTTTCAAAACGATGACCGATAGTCCGACATTCTCGCGATCTTCCGCCGTCACATTCTGGATCAGCGCGCATTGCTCACCGGAAGCACCCGGTGGTGTGTCACACCGCATCTGCCAGTCGCCATGGGTGGCTTTCACCTCTCCTTGGGCAAGAGCAGGCAGAGCTGAGGTGGCGCCAAGGGCAAGTGTCAGGGCCAGCGAGGCTCCGAAAGAAGACAGACGGCTCAACAAGGGTATCCTCCAGTCACAGTTTGCGAACAACATTTAGCATGCCGGCCAATGGATGTATGCTTTCACAAACGCGAATCGACTTTGCTTTCTAAGCGCGAGATTGCCGTATGGAGGCCTGCGTGGCCACCCCTTCGGCGGAGACAGGAATGAGCTACTGCGCATTTTTGACCAGATTTCGACTGTCCTTGATCTCAATCAAGGATAACAGGGGGTAAGTCCGGTGCGAAATGTCCTGATGACCATTGCAGCTTTGCGTTTCTTGTGGTTTTTGTGCGCCGGAACGGAGTCCGTGGAGTGATGCGTCAGATCGCCGCTTAACCCTTTGGACCCATCGCGCTATGTGCGTGTTTGTGAGTATCATATGGCAAAGCCGTTGGTTTTGCCGGACTGGCTGGAAGCGACACGCTCAGGTGTGTCATCGCCCAGCTGCTGTTGGAGCCTTACGGTTCTTGGATTTGCATGCGTATACCGCTGGAAACGGGCGGTCGAGGGAAGGGAGCGCGGACGTGAAGGGCATCTTCAAGCGTCTCATCAACATGGTCGCACTGGCGACCGCAACGGTCGGTGGTTCAGCCGCGGCATTTGCTCAGGAGCCCGGCTTCGAACCGTGGCAGCTGGGCTTCCAGGCTGCAGCGACCGAAGTCATGGACGACATTCACTGGTTCAACAACATGACGCTCTGGATCATCACGATCGTCACATTGTTCGTGCTGGCGCTTTTGATCATCGTCATGGTGAAGTTCAATTCCAAGGCCAATCCTGTGCCGTCGCGAACTTCCCACAACACGATGATCGAGGTCGTCTGGACCATCGCTCCGATCCTGATCCTCGTCGTGATCGCTGTCCCGTCTTTCCGCTTGCTCTACAAGGAGCTGGAAATTCCGGAATATGACATGACCGTCAAGGCGATCGGTTATCAGTGGTACTGGGGTTACGAATACACCGACGAAGGCATGGGCGATCTCTACTTTGATTCAATCATGGTAGAAGACGGCGAACGTGCCGAAGTGGCAGAAGCTCGCGGTGTCTCCCTGAATGAAGTGCCCCGACTTCTTGCTGTTGACTACGAGATGGTTGTTCCGGTCAACAAGACGGTCCGCCTTCAGGTTACTGCCGAAGACGTTCTTCACGCATTCGCGATGCCTGCTTTCGGTGTGAAGATCGACGCTGTTCCAGGCCGTCTGAACGAGACTTGGTTCAAGGCTCGCGAAACGGGCGTCTATTATGGCCAGTGCTCCGAGCTTTGCGGCATCAAGCATGCGTTCATGCCGATTGCCCTCCGCGTTGTCACGCAGGAGCAGTATGACGCTTGGGCGGCTGCCGCACAGGACGATCTCGATGTTGCCAACGAGCAGCTGATCGCTGCCATCGCCGCTGACAAGAAGGTGGCCGAGGCACGCTCGATCGACGAAATCACTGTCGCCAAGAACTAACGGCGACAGTCAACGAATGCGCGGGCGCGACGATCGCAGATAGTGACGTCAGACGCGCCGCCAGCTGGGCTTAAAGAGGGAGCACAATATGTATGCGACCGATACACATGCGGCACATGGTCATCCGACAGGATGGCGTCGGTGGGTCTATTCGACCAACCACAAGGATATCGGAATTCTATATCTTTTCTTCGCGATCTTTGCCGGGATCGTCGGGGGAGCGCTGAGCGTCGGCATTCGCCTTGAGCTGCAAGAGCCAGGCATGCAGATTTTCTCCAACGCGCATACGTTCAATGTTTTCACGACCTCGCATGGTCTGATCATGATCTTCTTCATGGTGATGCCGGCGATGATCGGTGGGTATGCCAACTACTTCGTGCCGATCATGATCGGTGCGCCGGACATGGCCTTCCCGCGGATGAACAACATCTCTTTCTGGCTGCTTCCGCCGGCCTTCATCCTGCTGCTTCTCTCCCTCTTCGTTGAAGGCCCTCCGGGCGGCAACGGCGTCGGCGGCGGCTGGACGATCTACCCGCCGCTGTCCACCTCCGGTCAGCCCGGTCCTGCAATGGACCTTGCGATCCTGTCCCTGCACGTTGCAGGTGCTTCCTCGATCCTGGGCGCCATCAACTTCATCACCACCATCTTCAACATGCGTGCGCCGGGCATGACCCTGCACAAGATGCCACTGTTTGCATGGTCGGTGCTGATCACGGCATTCCTGCTGCTGCTGTCGCTGCCGGTTCTGGCTGGTGCCATCACCATGCTGCTGACCGACCGCAACTTCGGCACCACCTTCTTCGATCCTGCAGGTGGCGGTGACCCGATCCTGTTCCAGCATCTGTTCTGGTTCTTCGGCCACCCGGAAGTGTACATCCTGATCCTCCCAGGCTTCGGCATCATCAGCCACATCATCTCCACCTTCTCCCGCAAGCCGATCTTCGGTTACTTGGGAATGGCCTATGCCATGGTGGCGATCGGTGTCGTCGGCTTCATCGTGTGGGCGCACCACATGTATACTGTTGGCATGTCCGCTGAAACGCAGGCCTACTTCGTGGCCGCCACGATGGTTATTGCGGTTCCGACCGGGGTGAAGATCTTCTCGTGGATCGCGACCATGTGGGGCGGTTCCATCGAGTTCAAGACACCTATGGTCTGGGCAATCGGCTTCATCTTCCTGTTCACCGTTGGCGGTGTGACCGGGGTGCAGCTGGCCAACGCGGGTCTCGACCGTGCCCTTCATGACACCTACTACGTTGTGGCTCACTTCCACTACGTTCTGTCGCTGGGTGCCGTGTTCGCGATCTTTGCCGCCTGGTACTACTGGTTCCCGAAGATGTTCGGCTACATGTACAACGATACGATCGGAAAAGCGCATTTCTGGATCACCTTCGTTGGCGTGAACCTGATCTTCTTCCCGCAGCACTTCCTGGGTCTGAACGGTATGCCGCGTCGCTACGCGGACTACCCGGACGCCTTGGCCAACTGGAACCTGGTCTCCTCGATCGGCTCCTACATCTCGGCCTTTGCTGTGCTGGTCTTCATCTTCGGTATCGTCGAAGCCTTCGCCAAGAAGCGTGCTGTCGGCAACAACCCGTGGGGTGAAGGTGCAACCACTCTGGAATGGACGCTGTCTTCGCCGCCTCCGTTCCACCAGTTCGAAACCCTGCCGCGCATCAAGTAAGGCGACGGGTTTCCCGCGGGCTCCGGCTTGCGACTGGACAAAAATACACACCGCGCCATATCCGGCGCGGTGTGCCTTTGAGATAAAGATCCGTCCAATGGCCTTATGGGCCGCAGCGAGACGGCCGAAGATAACAAACAAGGGACGCCGCCCATGTCGCTCGTCGAGCGCCAGGATACGATGAACACGGAAAGCTTCGTCTGGGATGGCGGGCAGGGATCCGTTGGCGACTACATCGCGCTGTTGAAGCCGCGGGTCATGTCGCTGGTGATCTTCACCGCCTTCGTTGGAATGATGCTGGCGCCGGGGAACATCCACCCCGTGCTTGCCACCGTGTCCCTACTGTGCATCGCCATCGGCGCTGGCGCGTCTGGCGCCCTGAACATGTGGTATGACGCAGACATCGATCAGATCATGTCGCGCACCGCTAACCGTCCGATCCCAGCTGGCAAGGTCAGCCGTGACGAAGCCTTTGCTTTCGGCATGACGCTCTCCATTGGTTCGGTCGTGACGCTCGGGTTACTTGTTAACTGGTTTGCCGGAGCATTTCTCGCGTTCACGATCTTCTTCTATGTCATCGTCTACACCATGTGGCTGAAGCGCTCGACGCCGCAGAACATCGTCATTGGCGGAGCCGCTGGAGCCTTCCCTCCCATGATCGGCTGGGCGTCCGTGACAGGCGGCGTGAGCCTGGAAAGCGTCGTCCTTTTCCTGATCATCTTCATGTGGACGCCTCCGCATTTTTGGGCGCTGGCGCTGTTCAAGAACAGCGACTACAAGGCCGCGGGCGTCCCGATGATGCCGGTTGTCGCTGGAGAAAATTCGACCCGCAATCAGATCCTGGCTTATTCAGTGGTTCTGACGCCACTTGCCGTCGCGCCTTATCTCTTGGGCTTTGCGGGTATCTTCTACGGCGTTTCAGCGGGCATTTTGGGGGCGATCTTCCTCGCGCTCGCTTTCAACGTCTGGCGTGTGCGGGACGGAGAGGCTGCTCGCAAAGCGACGGTCCACCTCTTCTCCTACTCCATCTTCTATCTCTTCATGCTTTTCGCCATTCTCCTGGCGGAGAGCCTGATCGCAGGTCTTTAAAGCCATGACGCGTGAAGAAAACGGTATCAAGCTGACAGACGAGCAGCAAAAGCGCCGACGCTCGCGTTCCATAGCGATCGCCTTGTCGCTGGTCGCGCTTGTCGTGCTGTTTTATGTGGTTACCATCGTCAAGATGGGGCCGGAAATCCTCAATCGCGCCCTCTGAGACAAATCCATGAGCGACGACAGATCCCAAGACGACAAGGCAATGCGCAGGAACCGGACCGTAGGTCTGGCATGCGCCGGATTGTTCGTGACGATGATCGGAGCCGCCTATGCGGCCGTCCCGCTTTACAATCTGTTTTGCCAGGTCACAGGCTTTGGCGGCACCACTCAGGTGGCGGAAGCAGCCAGCGATCTCGTTATTGATCGCCCGATAACCATTCGGTTCGATGGCAATGTGAATCATACGCTGAACTGGAAATTCAAGCCGGTTCAGCGGTCCGTGACCATGAAGATGGGCGAGAGCGCGCAAATCGCCTACACTGCGACAAACACGGGCGCTGATCTCTCCGTTGGGACTTCGGTTTTCAACGTGACGCCGAATGAGGCAGGCGCCTATTTCAACAAGCTGGAGTGCTTCTGCTTTACCGAGCAGGCGTTGGCACCTGGCGAATCTGTAGAAATGCCGGTCGTGTTCTTCATCGACCCGGACATGGACAAGGATCCCGAGCTGAAACATGTGAAGGAAATTACCCTGTCCTATACCTTCTTCCCGGTCGATGAGCCGGAACAACCTGTTGCGGCCCGGGCAGTTCAGCCCGCCGCTGAAACGAAGCTTTGAACCCGCCGCTTTGATGGCGACGGATCTATTTGTGTTTGGGGAGCATGCCGATGGCTGAGGCACATACCAAAAATCACGACTACCACCTGGTGGATCCCAGCCCGTGGCCGTTCCTGGCTTCGGTCGGGGCGTTCATCCTGGCTCTAGGCGCCATAGGCTTCATGAAGCTGGGCCAGGGGACGGAGTTCGTTCTTTTCGGTCTCGACCTGACCGGCTGGGGCCTCTTTGCCGTGGGCCTGGTGATCGTCCTTTATGTGATGTTTGCCTGGTGGCGTGACACCATTCGCGAAGCGCATGAGGGCCATCACACCCGGGTCGTTTCGCTGCACCTGCGCTACGGCATGCTGCTCTTCATCGCATCTGAAGTGATGTTCTTCGTGGCCTGGTTCTGGGCCTACTTCGATGCGGCGCTTTTCGCAGGTGAAGCCATTCAGTTCGCACGCGTTGAAGCGACCGGTGGTCACTGGCCGCCCGACAGCATCGCCACTTTCGACCCTTGGCACCTGCCGCTGCTCAACACACTGATCCTGCTCACTTCCGGCACGACGGTGACCTGGGCGCACCATGCGCTGCTGCATGACGACCGCGAAGGTTTGAAGTGGGGCCTGACCCTGACCGTCATTCTCGGCGTGATCTTCAGCATCTGCCAGGCCTACGAATACGGCCACGCCGCTTTCACGTTCGATGGCAACATCTACGGCGCGACCTTCTACATGGCCACGGGCTTCCATGGTTTCCATGTGATCGTCGGAACCATCTTTCTGGCTGTCTGCCTGTTCCGTGCCCTTGCCGGTGACTTCACCAAGGAACAGCACTTTGGCTTTGAGGCAGCTGCCTGGTACTGGCACTTCGTTGATGTGGTCTGGTTGTTCCTCTTTGTAGCCATCTACATCTGGGGCGCTGGAACGCCTGCTCACTGATCTTCGATACAGTGAGATGACGAACAAAGCGCCCGATCCGGTTTCCGGTTCGGGCGTTTGCTTTTTGAACCTCTATTCGATTGAAGGTCACCATGTCCGACAAGGCCCATTTCCCACCTGTGAACCCGATCACCGCCGGCATGTCCGGCCATTGTCCGCGCTGCGGTGAGGGGAAGTTGTTCAAGGGATTCCTGGGCCTTCGCGACCGCTGCAGCAATTGTGGATTGGATTTCAATTTTGCTGACAGCGGCGACGGGCCGGCGGTTTTCGTCATCATGTTGGTAGGCTTCGTGGTTGTCGGGCTGGTTCTCGCGGTCGAGCTGGCCTATCAGCCCCCGATCTGGCTCCATCTCGTGCTCTGGCTGCCACTGACCGTCATTCTCGCAGGCGGTGTCTTGCGTCCCCTCAAAGGCGTGATGATCGCCATGCAATACAAGCACAATGCCAGCGAAGGGCAGCTTCAGGATCCACAGGACCAGGCCGCCGACAGTTGAACGCCCAAAAACAACAGAAGTTGAAATCGCAAAGTGTCTGAAGCCTCCCCGGTGCGCCGTCTCATCCTGCCAACTGTCGCAACCGCAATCGCCTTGGCGATCCTGCTGACGCTGGGTTTTTGGCAGCTCGATCGTTTGGCATGGAAGAATGCGCTGATCGCCAAGGTGGAAACTGCGACAACGGCGGATCCGCAGCCCGCGCCGGGCGCGCAAAGCTGGGCAGAGCTGGTTCCTTTCGATGTCGATTACCGACATGTTTTCATCGAAGGGCATTTTCTTGCAAAGGACGTTTTCTACTTCACGTCCCTCGGTTCCGATAGAAGGGGGCAGTACAAGGGCCCCGGCTATATGGTCTATAGCCCCTTCGTCACGGGGGACGGATGGACGGTTCTCGTCAATCGGGGCTTTGTGCCTCAGGAAATCTGGTCCTATGGGGCTGAGGTTTATGCCGGGCCGGAAAAATGGCCTGACGCGACCCGCCTGACAGGGTTGCTACGTCTTTCGGAGACACCAAATTGGACCACGCCTGAAGTTCAGGAAAACGAACGTATCTGGTTCGCCCGCGACACCGATCACATGGCTGGGGTGCTTGGTCTCGAGACCGGGCAGCTCGCACCGTTCAGTATTGATCTGGATGAAGAATTTTCCGGGAAAGACGGCATTCCGCAAGCAGGAGAAACGGTCGTGCGTTTCAAGAATGACCATCTCGGGTATGCCCTGACCTGGTTCGGCCTGGCCGCGACCTTGATAGGTGTCTATCTGACCTTCGCGCTGAGCTTGCTGCGCCGAAAGCCTGTTTCGGATCAGAGCCCTGAGTGACAACCCGTCACTGAGCGGAAAAGAAAAGGGCACGGAAAACCGCGCCCTGAACTCGTTTCATAGTGAATGCTCGTTCCGACCCAAGTGGCCAAGAGAACCCGGACTTAGAGCGCAGCCAGAATGGCAGCGGCGCCGGTCGCTGTCGCGTCGCTGGGTGTTTCTTCAACCGCCAGAAACGTCACTTCACCGTCCTTTGCAATCAGCGCGAAACGCTGGGAGCGGAGATGGCCGAAGATCGGCGCAGGACCAAGTCCGAGACCAACAGCCTCGACGAATTCTGCGCCGGTGTCGGCGAGGAACGTGATCTGATCGCTGGCGTTGGAAGCCTTCTTCCAGGCGTCCATGACGAAAACATCATTCACGGAAAGAACCGCGATGGTGTCGACGCCCTTCGACTTGATGGTGTCCGCATGCTCGATGAAACCGGGGAGGTGGTTCATGTGGCATGTCGGAGTGAACGCTCCAGGGACACCAAAGAGCACAACCGTCTTGCCACCGAACAATTCACTGCTGCTGATCTCGCCAGGCCCATCGGCGGTCATCACCTTGAAGGATGCCTCGGGCAGCTTGTCTCCAACCTTGATGCTCATTCACCACACTCCATGTTCGCCGCTCATCCCCATGTGAGGGCTGTCGCGTAACCAAATAGGACGTTGCATCCGCGGCGTCGAGAGCTCAACCGGCACTTGTTGGTCGGTTGGCCAATTTAATCCGTCTTGGGAAGGAGCTCAGGCGGGACTTCGATCTTGGTTTCGACAGCAGTGTGGCCGTCGACAAGCACAAAGGTAAGGCTCGAGCCCGTCTCCGATTGCACCAGGCCACGCGACGACAGCGACCATGTCGCCTGAGTGCCATCGCGCTGAAGCAAAACGGGAAGCGCAATGTAGGACCCTTCCGGCCCCTCCGCGAAAAGATCGATTTCGTCGGTTTCGGAGACTTTGGCCGTAATCACGAACTGGTGACCCTTGTCGGTGGTCTTGGCATCAAGGCCGAGAACCTTGGGAGCAGCATTGCTCATGGCAGCTGGTACAAGTTCCAGATCGCGGTCGATGAGTTTTGTCGCCAGCGCATCGGTCTTGTCGTCCGGAGAAAGGCTCAAGGACAGGTTGGCATCGCCGGGCACGCATATGTCCTTGCAAATACCGAAGAACATGGAGAGAGACAGATCAACCGGCTCTCCGGCGTTTTCAGGCGTGACGATCACCGGCAGAACAACAGCATCATGATAAACGATGGAATTAGAAAACCCGTCGTCGTAGCGACTGGGCGCAGGGAACATGACATCGCTTTTCTGCAGGTTCTTCGACGCTTCAAAGTCGATCATCGGCGGAATGCCGGCCTCGCCCGGAAAACGCCAGTAGGTGTGCCAACCTGGCTCCATCGAGAATTCGATGCCGGCCTTGTAGGTGCCATCCTGCAGCGGCCCGGACGCAATCAGGCGCACTGCGCCGCCGTGGACGCTTGCCCATTCGGTTGCCGCAGCGCTGGCCGCACCTGAGGCAAGGAACGGCAGGGACGTACAAAATGCGAGTATTATGAACAGTCGTTTTACCATGCCTCTTTGCTAGCGGATCTGAGGCTGTTCGTCATCATTGGCCGTGCCCTGCTTGCGTCATATCTGCGTGACAGGGTGGTGAGGTCACGCAAGCTTGGCGCGTGCTCACAATGATACTATTCCGCAGATCCCGGCGTTAACAATTTGGTAAAGTCGGGGTACTCTTTTGGATCTTTGATTTGAGCAGAGCGGCGAGACCAGTTGGCGGGACCGGCTACAGGGAACGATGATCGGTTTCATGAAGGAGCACGGAATGACGGATTCGCTCGAAGGTCAGTTTCTGATCGCCATGCCAAACATGGATGACGGACGCTTCGATCATTCTGTGATCTATGTCTGCTCGCATACGGAGCAGGGCGCCATGGGTTTGGTGCTCAACCAGGTCGCGCGGCATCTCAGTCTTGAGGACCTGCTTTTTCAGCTCAACATTCTGAACGACGAAAACGCCATTCGCCTTCCCACCAGAATTCGGGAAATGAACGTCCACAAGGGCGGCCCGGTCGAAATGGAACGTGGCTTTGTTCTGCACACGAATGACTACGTGTTGGACAGGTCGACCCTTGAGATCGACAACGGAATTTGCCTGACCGCGACACTGGAGATCCTGAAGGCTCTCGCCGAAGGTCGCGGTCCGGAGAAGGCAATGCTCGCACTTGGCTATTCCGGATGGGCGCCCGGACAGCTGGAAAGCGAGATCCAGGCAAATGGCTGGCTTACCGGCCCAGCCAGTCGGGACCTGGTGTTTGATCCGACTTTTGACGACAAGTGGCAAAGAGCTTTGCAATCCATCGGCATCGATCCGGCCATGTTATTCGGCACTGCTGGTCACGCGTGATTGCGACCGACTGCTGCAAATCGACGCTTAAGGCGGTTTGCAGGCGAGGGTTTTGTTTTAATTCCGGCTAAGTTTGCTCTAGGGTGCGCCAAAGGCGAATACGCTTGATGAGTAACGACAGTTTGGAGGCAATCGGGCGGTGAAATACTTCAGTACGCGCGGCGAAGCACCTGTTCTCGGCTTTTCCGAGGTTCTCTTGCAGGGACTGGCGCGCGATGGCGGCCTCTATCTCCCCGAAACATGGCCCACGTTCGACGCCGACAAGATCGCGTCCTTTGCTGGAATGCCCTACGCAGACGTCGCCTATGAGGTGATTCAGCCGTTTGTGGCCGGCGAGATTTCTGATCAGGAACTAGGCGATATGATTCGTGACGCCTATGCCGGGTTCCGGCATGAGGCCGTTACGCCACTGGTCCAGATCGGCGCCAACAGCTTTGTCCTCGAACTTTTCCATGGTCCGACGCTGGCCTTCAAGGACGTGGCAATGCAGCTGCTTGGCCGCATGATGGACCATGTCCTGACCAAAAAGGGACTGAGAGCGACCATCGTTGGCGCAACCTCCGGGGATACCGGCGGTGCGGCGATCGAGGCGTTTCGTGGGCGCGACCGGACAGACATTTTCATTCTGTTCCCGGATGGGCGCGTGTCACCGGTGCAGCGCCGGCAGATGACGACGCCGACAGAGGCGAATGTCCATGCTTTGGCTCTGACCGGCAACTTCGATGATTGTCAGTCCATCGTGAAGGGCATGTTCAACAACTTCGGCTTTCGCGACCGGGTTGCGCTTTCAGGCGTGAACTCCATCAACTGGGCGCGAATTCTGGCCCAGATCGTCTACTATTTTGTGTCCGGGGTTGCCCTCGGCGCACCGCATCGCAAGGTGTCTTTCACCGTTCCAACCGGGAACTTCGGCGACATCTTTGCGGGTTATGCGGCCATGCAGATGGGGCTGCCGGTCGAGAAGCTGGTCGTCGCCACGAATGTGAACGACATTCTCGCAAGGGCATTGGAGACAGGCCGTTACGAAATGCGCGGTGTGACCGCAACCAGTGCGCCGTCGATGGACATTCAGATTTCGTCGAACTTCGAGCGACTGTTGAGCGAAGTCAGTGGCCGCGATGGCAGCGCTGTACGCCGCATGATGAACCAGCTGACACAGTCAGGCAGCTTCACCATCGAAGACGGCCCTCTCGCGGCCATGCGGGAGAAATTCCTTGCCGGGCGCTGCAATGAGGCGGAAACCGCCGAGACCATCGACAGCGTTCTGAAACAAAGCGGTTATCTGTTGGATCCGCATACGGCGATTGGTGTCCATGTTGCCAAGGCGCATGACAGCGGCGAAACGCCGATGATCATCCTGGGCACTGCGCATCCGGCGAAGTTCCCGGATGCTGTCGAGGCGGCTTGTGGTGTGCGACCTGCTCTTCCACCCGAACTCCAGCCGATGATGAGTGCAGAAGAACGCCAGGAAATCCTGCCCGCGGAGCAGGATGCAGTTGAACGCCACATCGAAGAGCATGCCCGCGCCGTGCATAGCGGGGTTTGACCATGCAGGTACGTATAACGAAACTGTCGAACGGCCTGACCGTGGTGACCGACGAGATGCCGCATCTGAAGACGGTTGCGCTTGGCGTCTGGGTGCGCACCGGGTCCCGCGCCGAAACGAGTGAGCAGAACGGTATCACCCATCTGCTTGAGCACATGGCTTTCAAGGGAACCCTGTCTCGCACAGCGCGTGAAATTGCCGAGCAGATCGAGGCTGTCGGTGGGGAGCTGAACGCCTCCACCAGCATCGAGCATACCAATTACTATGCCCGTATTCTCGCCGAGGATCTGCCACTCGCAGTCGATCTACTGGCTGATATTCTGCAGAACTCGACCTTCGACAAGGATGAGCTGGTGCGTGAACAGCATGTCATCCTTCAGGAAATTGGCGCTGCCTATGATTCCCCCGAAGATCGCGCCTTTGATTTGTTTCAGGAGGCTGCCTGGCCGGATCAGGCGTTGGGCCGACCCATTCTTGGAACGCCGGAGACCGTCAAGGGCTTCTCTCACGACGCCCTGAACAAGTATCTGGTTGACCGGTATCGCGGGCCTGACATGGTCCTGTCAGCAGCCGGTGCCGTCGATCATGACGAACTGGTTCGCTTTGCGGAAGAGAAGTTCAAATCCATTCCGTCGTCACCTGCCCAGGCTGAAACGCCAGCTCTCTACAAGGGCGGAGAGCAACGGCTGACAAAGGACCTGATGGAGGCCCAGATCCTGATCGGCTTCGAGGGACGACCTTACAAGTCGAAGGATTATTATGCGATCCAGATCCTGGCGTCCGTCCTGGGCGGAGGCATGTCGTCGCGCCTTTTCCAGGAAATTCGGGAAAAGCGCGGGTTATGCTACGCGATATACTCCTTCCACTGGGCGTTCTCGGACACGGGTCTTTTCGGTCTGCATGCCGCGACCAGTCGCGAAGACATCGCCGCCTTGATGCCTGTCATTGTCGATGAGCTGAAAACGGCCGGCGAAACCATCACCGACCAGGAAGTCGCACGTTCCAGAGCACAGATCCGCGCGGGCCTTATGATGGCACTTGAAAGCCCGGCGGCACGGGCGGGACAGATCGCCCGCCAGATCCTGGTCCATGGCCGCATTCTCAGCATCGAGGAAGTGTCAGACAAGATCGATGCGGTGACCGTTGAGGATATTCGCCGGGTGGCGCGGGAAACCTTCGTTGATTCGACACCGACGCTGACAGCCGTGGGGCCAGTGGATACATTGATGAATGTTGACGAGCTCGCCAGCCGCCTCGCTGGATCAGAGCCTCTGTCCGCAAAGCAGGTTGCCGGCCAAGCAGCAGGCGCAATGTAGTAAGGACAAAAGAGGGGAGGCAGCCATGTCTTTGTTGCGACCCGTGCTTTCCCTGGATACCGATCCGCGTATCGAGACCGACGGACATTATTTGCGTCCGCCGGTCATGACCGATTTCCGCCAATGGGCCAAGTTGCGCGCAGAAAGCCGCACCTTTCTCAGCCCTTGGGAGCCGATCTGGCCTGCAGACGACCTGACAAAGGCAGGCTTTCGCCGCCGTTTGCGGCGCTATGCCCGCGACCGACGGGATGGGCGTAGCCAACCATTTCTTTTGTTCTGCGCGCGAACCGATGAAATTCTTGGCGGGTTGACCCTGTCGAACATCCGCCGCGGTGTCAGCCAGTGTGTGACGCTCGGCTACTGGATGGGCGCCGCGCATGCTGGCAAGGGCCACATGTCCGCGGCGGTCTCCGCCATCCTGCCATTTTGCTTCAATGATCTTGGTCTGCATCGGATTGAAGCGGCCTGCCTGCCATCCAATGAAGCCTCAATCCGTCTTCTTCAAAAAGCCGGATTTGAGCGCGAAGGGTATGCACGCAATTATCTATTGATTAACGGGACTTGGCAGGATCACATACTGTTCGCCTGCCTGGCCGAAGATCATGCCAAAAAACGCTCCGCGCTTCCGCTTTCTTACGGGGGCAAGCTGAAAGAATTCTTGTGACATGCAACGCAACCCGGTACTTCTTCGCCCCATGTGGAATGTGATACCGGAACAGCTTGGAGGCGCAGTAAAAAGCCTCGCTGTATTGTTGATTGCGCTGCTGGGTATCCTCGCAGCCAATCACGCACGCGCCGTCGAACCAATCCAGGTCCCACTTGACGTGGATGCCCTCGATCTGACGAATGCGATTGAGATTCACGCCGGCACAGGTCCCCGAATTCAGGTGTCCACTGCGCCCGGTGCAGACGGTATTGTTCGACGGATCGAAGTATCATCGAGGGATGCGAGCAACACGGACTGGGCGGTCTTTGCTCTGACGAACACCAGCGACGAGCAGATCGACAGGCTTCTGGTTGCGCCCTTCTTCCAGCTCGTTGGATCCCGCCTGTTCTGGCCGGATCTCGGCTCCTCCCGGATCGCGTCGATCACGCCAAGCCAGGGCATTGCGCCTGAGCGCCAGAAAAGTCTCGAAGCGGATGTGTTCCTCATCACGCTCGACCCTGGCGCCATCGTCACTTTCGTGGCTGAGATGACAACGCCGGATCTTCCGCAATTCCGGCTGTGGGAGCCTGACACCTACAAGGAAACGATCAACGCCTACACGCTCTACCGAGGCATTATCCTTGGTATTTCGGGTCTTCTCGCGCTCTTTCTGACGATACTCTTCGTGGTCAAGGGAACGGTCATGTTTCCGGCGACCGCCTCGCTTGCCTGGGCAGTGCTGGCCTATCTGTGCATCGATTTCGGTTTCTTCAGCCGTGTTTTCAATTTGACCCAGGGTGATGATCAGCTCTACCGCGCTTGCGCCGAAGTGATGCTGGCAGCAAGCTTGATCATTTTCCTCTACGCCTATTTGAACCTGAACCGCTGGAACATTCATTACAGCCACCTGGCGCTGACGACCTTGGTGCTTCTTCTTGGGCTTCTGGGCGTGGCGGTCTGGGATCCTTCGATTGCAGCCGGTATCGCGCGCCTGTCGCTTGGCATCATCGGCGTTCTCGGCTTCGCGACGGTCATGTTGCTCGCCTTCCAGGGCTATGACCGGGCCATCATGCTCATCCCCACATGGTTCCTGCTGATCGCCTGGCTGATCGGCGCGGCGCTGACGGTGACAGGCGGCCTGGCAAATGACATCGTTCAGCCGGCCCTAGGTGGCGGGCTTGTGCTTATCGTGCTGCTGATCGGATTCACGGTCATGCAGCATGCTTTCGCCGGCGGTGCGATTGCCCAGGGCCTGATCTCTGATGTGGAGCGCCGCGCTCTGGCGCTGACCGGGTCAGGAGACATCATCTGGGACTGGGATGTGGACCGGGACCGGATCTTTACCGGCAACGAAGTCGAAGACCTGCTCGGCCTGCGCCACGGAACTCTGGATGGTGCGGCAAGGGATTGGCTTGAGATCCTGCACCCTCAGGACCGGGATCGTTTCCGCGCGACGCTCGACGCCGTCATCGACCAGCGACGTGGCAGGGTGCAGCAAAACTTCCGGCTGAGATCTGAGGATGGCCATTTCCGCTGGTTCCGTCTGCGCGCGCGTCCGATTGTCGGGTCGGATGGTGAAGTCATCCGCTGTGTCGGAACGCTCCTCGATATCACCGAAGAACGCACCGCCGAGGAACGCCTTCTTCATGACGCGGTCCACGACAATCTGACCGGCCTGCCCAACCGCGAACTGTTTATGGATAGGCTGAGGATGGCTCTGGCGCGCTCGCGCGCCGAAGGCAGCGGTAAGCCGGCAGTTCTGGTCATCAACCTCGACCGCTTCAAGCAGGTCAACGACAGCATTGGCCTGTCTGCTGGCGACAGCATTCTCTTGACTGTGGCGCGTCGTCTAGGGCGTCTCGTTGGACAGCAGGACGCGCTTTCCCGGCTGAGTGGCGACCAGTATGGCCTTGTGCTCCTGTCCGAGCAAGAACCGGATCGCGTGGTGACCTTGGCAGATTCCCTGCGCAAGGCCGTGCGCGCGCCCATCACCTTCGGTGATCGCGAAATCTTCCTGACCTGTTCTGTCGGCATAGCGCTGTATGAGGGCGAAAAGCAGAGCGTTGAGGACCTGGTCACCAACGCTGAGATCGCCCTTAATCATGCCAAGCGGCTGGGCGGCGACAGGCAGGAGGTCTTCAGGCCGATCCTGCGGCCCCTGGGCAAAAACGTTGTCGACATGGAAGCGGACCTCCGCGAGGCGATTAAGAAGGAGGCGCTCGGCGTCTTCTTCCAGCCGATCGTGCGTCTTGAAGATCAATCCATCGCAGGATTTGAGGTCCTTGCGCGCTGGACACATCCAAAGCGTGGCAAGATTGCGCCGTCTGAATTCATACCGATTGCCGAACAGTCCGGACTGATCAACGAACTCGGCACTTACATGATGGAAAAGGGGGCCGCTCAGCTTGCCTTCTGGCAGCGCGAAATCAAGATGTCCAAGCCGCTGTTTGCCAGCATCAACATGTCGTCGCGCCAACTGCTCAAGCATGACCTGATCAACGAAGTGAAGGCCATTCTCTCGCGCCTTTCACTGGCCCCTGGGACCCTCAAGCTCGAACTCACCGAGTCTCTCGTGATGTCCAATCCGGAGTATTCGGCAAAGGTCCTTGAGCGGTTGCGGGCACTGGGCGCGGGCCTGTCACTCGATGACTTCGGCACCGGCCATTCATCCCTGTCCTATCTGCAACGCTTTCCGTTCGACACGATCAAGATCGACCAGTCGTTTGTAAAAGCTGACGGTCAGTCCGCTCGCCCGGTCTTGCTGAGGTCCATCGTGGCGATGGGGCATGACCTGGGCATGTCAGTGGTCGCTGAAGGCGCAGAGAACGAGGCCGATGCGCTGGAGCTCTACCAGCTTGGCTGCGAATATGCTCAGGGCTACTTCTTTGGACAGGCCATGTCGGCCGACGAGGCAACCAAGTTGCTCCGCAGCATTCCGGCCGAGACCGAGCCTGCTTGAGGTAAGACTTGTGAGCACCACAGACGGTCTAGCCGGCGGTGATGTTCAGAAGGCCTGAACAGGAATAGTCTTCAGGGTACGACGATAGCCAATTCGTCTTTGGCCGCCTCGATCATCACGGGTGTTGTGCCGAAGGCATCACCATCGATCTGCACGGCCACAGGTCTCTTCGCGAAAAAACGGGCTTTTTCGAATGCCGTCACCGTTACGCCCTTGGCTTTGTGTACCCGCCCCATCAAGAGTGCGAGGCCAAACCGGACGGCAGAGACGGGATCGTCTTTTCGAAGCACAAGAACGTGCAGCCCATGGGTCGTTACGGACGCATCGGGGCAGACCACGAAGGGCCCACCGTAAAACCGGCCGTTTGTGGCCACCACAAGCTTGCCGGTGAACTTCTGTCCGTCCACATCCACATTGATATCGGAGCTTTCGCGGCTCATGCCGATTTTCAGCGCAGTAAAAACATAGGCGAGTTTGCCGAATTTCCGCTTCAACGCCAGCGAAATGCCGTGAACCACTTCTGCATCAAATCCGGCGGAAGCCATCAGGATGAACGGGTGGCCGTTCGCAAGCCCAAAGTGCAGCGGCTGGGTACGGTGGTTCAGAATCGCCCGTGCAATTGCAGCCGGACGGCTGGGCAGGCCCAGCTCGTGGGCGAGCACATTGGCCGTGCCGCATGGGATCACCGCAAGGTCGGGAGCCGCCGGGTTGGTCTGAAAACCGGCGATCGCATCATTGACGGAGCCGTCGCCGCCGGCAATCGCCAGGACGTTCACGGCAAGACGCGGATCGGCCGCAACCTCGCCGATCTCGCCCGCATGCGTCGTCAACCTCAGCGTGACGCGGCAACCGGCCTCCGTCAGATAAGACTGGATTTTCTCGAGCTTGCGTGGATTGTACCCACCGCTTGTCGGATTGGCGAGGATGAGGACGGTCTTGCCCTTCGCCTCGGGCGCGAGGTCAGGCAGCGCATGGGAGGGGGACCAGAGGGGTCTCATGTGTCTGACCCTTCTTCGTCGCCGGAATAGCCAGGCTTGTAAGGAGCCATTCCCTTGCGCGCGAGTTCGTCGGCACGTTCGTTGTCGGGATGACCCGCATGCCCCTTGACCCAATGCCAGGTCACGTCATGGCGTTGACGCGCTTCATCCAGAGCCTGCCATAGCTCCACATTTTTGACTGGTTTGTTGGCCGCGGTGCGCCAGTTCTTGCGCTTCCAGCCAGCCATCCACTCCTTGATGCCGCTGCGCACATAGGTGCTGTCGGTGTAAAGATCGACTGCGCAGGGGCGCTTGAGGGCATTCAGAGCTTCGATGGCCGCCGTCAGTTCCATGCGGTTGTTTGTTGTCGAGCCTTCGCCGCCACACAGTTCCCGTTCATGCTCGCCAAAGCGCAAAATGGCGCCCCAACCGCCAGGCCCAGGGTTTCCTGAGCAAGCACCATCCGTATAGATCGTAACCTGATTGTTTTCTGTCATAGGTCCAATCCGTAGGATTTCACGCTTTCAACGCCTTGATGAAATCTGAGCTTCTTCAGGTACTCGCGCGGATCTTTCGGCGTGACCAGGGCGCCTTCAGGCACGCTCAGCCAGTCATAGAGCCGGGTCAGAAGGAAGCGCAGGGCCGAGCCGCGTGCGAGCAGCGGCAGGGCTTCGTATTCTGGTTCACTCAAGGGCCTGACCTTGGTGTAACCGTTCAGCAGCGCCCGGGCCTTGGTGACATTGAAGGCACCGTCCTGTTCAAAGCACCAGGCGTTGAGGCAGATTGCGACGTCGTAGGCGAAAGCATCGGTGCAGGCAAAATAGAAATCGATCAGACCGGACAGCTCATCGCCCAGAAAGAAGACGTTGTCTGGAAACAGGTCCGCATGGATGACCCCTGTGGGCAGATCCTTCGGCCACCGACCCTCCAGGTGTCTGAGTTCTTTTTCGATTTCCGCCGACAGGCCGGCCTGAACCCGGTCTGAATTCGAACCGCATTGCTCGAAAAGCGGACGCCAGTCGCCAACGGTTAGCGCGTTGGGCCTGACCATCGCAAAGTCAGCACCGGCCAGATGCAAGGCCGCCATGCCGGCGCCGAGCTCGGCGCAATGTTCCGGGCGGGGTCTTTTGACCCACATGCCCTCAAGAAATGTGACGATTGCAGCTGGTCGCCCGGCAAGCGTTCCCAGAAGCTCGCCCACCGTGTTGGCAACAGGCGTTGGGCAGGAGATCTCCTTCGCCGCGAGATGTTGCATCAGGTTCAAAAAGAATGGCAGGTCATTCGGATCGACGCGCTTTTCGTAAAGCGTCAGAATAAAGTAGCCAGCCTCTGTGTGCAGCAGAAAGTTGCTGTTCTCGACGCCTTCCGCAATGCCCTTGCACGAGAGCAAGGCACCAATGTCGTATGTGGCAATGAAGGCGGCGAGCTCTTCATCGGCGACGTCCGTATAAACTGCCATAAATGTCTACTCTGCAGCCGTGGGCGCTTGTGTGGGAGCTTCGCGCAATTCCCGCGGCAGGTTGAAGGCAATCGTCTCTTCGGCCGTGCGAACGGTCTCGACAGAAACGCTGTATCGGTCGGCAAAGGCCGCGATGATTTCTTCAACCAGTGTCTCGGGCGCAGATGCACCAGCGGTCAGACCAAGGGAAGAAATGCCGGAGAACGCGTTCCAGTCAATGTCGCTGGCTCGTTGGATCAGGTGAGACGTTGTACATCCTGCACGCTCGGCGACCTCGCGAAGCCGCTGCGAATTGGAAGAGTTGGGCGCTCCGACCACGATCATCGCGTCCACTTCAGGAGCGACGGCCTTGACGGCCTCCTGGCGATTGGTGGTCGCGTAGCAAATGTCTTCCTTGTGCGGAGCGACAATATCCGGGAACCGCTGTCGCAGCACCTCAACAATTCCCGCTGTGTCGTCCACAGACAGGGTCGTCTGTGTGATGAAGGCCAATTGCCGGTCAGTCTTGGGTTGGAAATCGAGTGCGTCGGCCTCGGTTTCGATCAGCGTCACGGTGCCTTCAGGAAGCTGACCCATGGTGCCGATCACCTCGGGATGACCCGCATGTCCGATCAGCAGAATTTCACGTTCGCGGCGATGATGAATCTCCGCTTCCTTGTGGACCTTGGACACCAGCGGGCAGGTCGCGTCGAGGAAGAACATGTTGCGTGAGCGGGCATCCTCGGGCACGGCTTTGGGCACGCCGTGGGCCGAAAAGATGACCGGCCGTTCCTGATCCGCTGCGGGAATCTCTTCGAGCTCTTCCACGAAGACCGCGCCTTTGGTTTTCAGGCCGTCGACCACGAACTTGTTGTGGACGATCTCATGGCGCACATAAACCGGACGGCCATATTTTTCCAGAGCCAGCTCGACGATCTGAATTGCCCTGTCCACACCAGCGCAAAAACCACGAGGTGCGCACAGGTGGATCGTCAGGGCAGGCCTCTCGGAGGTTGGTGCTGTCATTTTGGTCCTTCGGACTGTCATCAGTCCGCAATAAGGGGCGCGAGCTGGGTCCTGTCAAGGTTCAACTGAATCGCATGCAGCCTCAGTCTCGCCAAGGTTTGATGGACCTGCTATGTAGCGCGGCCGAAGCTTAAAGGGAAACATGCGGGTGAAACATGTGTAAGGGCATTGAAACTGTGGTTAAACGCCGGACGGGTCTCGTTCTCGCCGGAGCGCTTTGCGCAGGCTTGCTCGCCGGTTGCATGAGCAGTTCCGATGAAGTGACGTCAGGCGGTGCCAGCGTATCCTCCAAGTCAAAGAGCTGGCTGACGGGCATCACCACAAGCGGCAAGGGGCCCATCGAGGTCAACCCGGATGCTTTTGTTGCCGACGTCTACTGCCCGCCGATCCAGCTTCAGACCGGCACACACCTGATCATGAAATTTGCTCGGCGAAAGGAAGAAACGCCGGAGAACCTCCTCTATCAGGCAACTGTTGAAGAGTGGGCGCGGGAGTGCGCCCGCGAAGGAACGGATCAAACGCGCATCAAGATCGGTCTTTCCGGCGATGTTACTCCAGGCCCGGCGTGGTCTGGCGGTGAGGTCTTGCTCCCTGTCCGGGTCGCAGTCATTCCCTCAGGCAGTGATGCAAAGCCCCTTTACTCCGAAATTGTCTCGGTGCCGGTCACCGTTGGCGCCGGTGCGCCCAGCGAAGCCTGGACGCTGATCGAGAGCAAGTTCACGGTTCCGCGCAATCAGGAAATGAAAATCGTGGTCGGTTTCGACGAGGGAAAGCGCCGTTGAGAACGGTCGCTTATCGTTTGAGCCGTCTGGCTTATTGACAATAGGATAGGCGCGCCACAGAATTGATCACATCGACCCGGGTCGTTCTCGAGTCGACAGGATGCTCATTTGAGCTTCCGATAGCCCTAGCGGGAGAGGCCGGATGAAACAGACCGGCGCCGAAGGAGCAACCGCCCCGGAAACTCTCAGGCAAAAGGACCGCTAGGACATCAACGCTCTGGAAAGCAGTTAACCGGCCCGGTGAAACGGGAAGGAACGGCTCACCGAAGGAGTAACCGTTGATCACCTGTCTTTCGGGCTGGAGCAGCGGGAAATCTCTCAGGTACTCGGACAGAGGGGGTACGGACGGGCCGTTATGGCCGCGTTCCCGTGCAACCTTGAATCTGAGGACCTTACATGGCTGAGCCGGACGCTCCTGGCGATCTTCAAAAGACACCGCTTTACGACCTTCACGTCGAACTCGGCGCCCGCATGGTGCCGTTTGCCGGATACGAGATGCCGGTCCAGTATCCGGCCGGCATCATGACAGAGCACCTGCAGACCCGTGACAGCGCCGGTCTGTTTGACGTCTCGCACATGGGCCAGGCGAAGCTGGTTGGGCCGGACCATGAGACGACGGCGCGGGCGCTGGAAGCTCTTTGCCCTTCAAACATGGTCGAGCTGAAGCCGGGCAAGCAGCGCTACACCGTGCTGCTGAACGCCGATGGAGGCATTGTCGACGATTTGATGGTGACACGTCCTCGAGACGAAAGCCTCGACGGTCACCTTTTGCTCGTCGTCAATGCGTCTCGCAAACATGTCGACTATCCGCTGCTGGAAGCCGGTCTCCCAGACGGCGTTCGCCTGGAAATTCTCGATGATCGCGCGCTGATCGCGGTGCAAGGCCCCAAGGCGGTGGAAGCGGTCGCCGCTCACGCACCTGCTGCGGCCGATCTCGAGTTCATGTCCGGCGATTTCATGGAGTTCGACGGCATCTCCTGTCATATCTCCCGCGCCGGTTACACGGGCGAGGACGGCGTGGAAATGTCAGTGCCGGCCGGTGCTGCGGAAGCCATCGCCCGTGCGCTGCTTGCCGATGACCGGGTCGAGCCGATCGGCCTTGGTGCGCGTGACAGCCTGCGCCTTGAGGCCGGACTTTGTCTTTATGGCCATGATCTCGATGAAACCACATCGCCGGTTGAAGGCGCGATCACATTCTGCATGCAGAAGCGCCGCCGCGAAGAGGGCGGTTTTCCAGGTGCCGAACGCATCCAGGCTGAACTGAAGGATGGTCCTGGCCGTGTGCGTGTCGGGTTCAAACTCGAAGGCCGCGCGCCTGCGCGTGAAGGTGCCGAAATCCAGCTGCCCGGCGGTCCGGTGATCGGCACGGCGACCTCTGGCGGCTTTGCCCCCAGCGTCGGCGCACCGATTGGCATGGGCTATGTGCCAGCCGAACATGCCGCCACGGGCACCAAGATCAATCTCGTTGTGCGGGGCAGGGAACTGCCGGCGGAAATCGTCGACATGCCCATCGTGCCGAACCGCTATTACCGCAAACCCAAAGCTTGACTACATTTCAGAGAACGGACGCAATCATGACCACCTATTTCTCAAAGGACCACGAGTGGATCGCAGTTGAAGGCGATGTCGCAACGGTTGGCATTACCAAATACGCCCAGGAACAGCTCGGCGATGTTGTCTTTGTCGAATTGCCCGAGGCCGGAAAGGCGCTTTCACAGGGGGACGAGGCAGCTGTCGTTGAATCGGTCAAGGCAGCCTCCGAGGTCTATGCCCCGATCGATGGCGAGGTGGTTGAAGCCAATGAGGTGCTGGCCGAAGAGCCGGCCAAGGTCAATGAGGACCCCGAAGGCGGTGCCTGGTTCATCAAGATGAAAGTCGCCAACGCCGACCAGCTTTCCGACCTGATGGACGAAGCCGCCTACAAGGCGTTTGTGGACACTCTCTGAGATGCCGGGACACGTCTACACCGCCGAAGTGACATGGAAGCTCGATGGCGAGGACTTCGCCAAAGGCAAATATTCACGCGCCCATATGTGGCGCTTCGATGGTGGCGTGGAAGTGCCCGCATCAGCTTCACCCTCCGTGGTTCCACTGCCGTTTTCTTCTGAAAGCGCGGTGGATCCGGAAGAAGCCTTCGTTGCCTGCCTGTCATCCTGCCACATGTTGACATTTATCGATCTGGCGCGCCTCTCGAGGTATCGGGTGGAAAGCTATCGCGACAAGGCCGAGGGCGTCATGTCTCGCATCGATCGGGGCCGGATGGCTGTGACGAAGGTGATCCTGCGGCCGCAGATTACTCTTCTCGGCAGCTCGGCGCCTGACCCGAGCTTGTTCGCCGATCTGCATGAGAAGGCGCATGAAATGTGTTTCATCGCCAATTCCGTCAAGACCGAGATCGAGATTGCGCCAGAGCCTCTGCGCCTGATCCCGGCATAACAAAAGAGCCGAACCGCCATGCGTTACTTGCCTCTTTCCGACACTGACCGAGCTGATATGCTGGCGCGGGTTGGCGTTGACAGCATCGATGAGCTGTTTTCCGATATCCCGGAGAAGGCCCGCCTCAACGAGGTTCTGGACCTGCCGCGTCGTGCCGGCGAACTCCAGGTAGAGCGTCACCTGTCCAACCTGGCCGCCAAGAATGTACCGGCTTCCACTGTGCCGTTCTTCGTTGGCGCCGGTGCCTACAAGCACCACGTGCCGGCCACCGTCGATCACCTGATCCAGCGCTCCGAGTTCCTGACCTCGTACACGCCGTATCAGCCGGAGATCACGCAAGGCACGCTGCAGTATCTCTTCGAATTCCAGACCCAGGTTGCGCGCCTGACCGCCATGGATGTGGCCAATGCCTCCATGTATGACGGTTCCACCGGCACCGGCGAAGCCGTTCTCATGGCGCACCGGGTCACCAAGAAGAAGAAGGCAGTCCTCTCCGGAGGTCTG
Source organism: Roseibium polysiphoniae (assembly GCF_014842925.1). Classification (GTDB taxonomy): domain Bacteria; phylum Pseudomonadota; class Alphaproteobacteria; order Rhizobiales; family Stappiaceae; genus Roseibium; species Roseibium polysiphoniae. Next base: position 270,317 of record NZ_JACYXJ010000006.1, on the reverse strand, counting down.
CACCCGCAGTACCGGGCCGTCGTCGAAGGCCTGTCTGAAATGGCCAACGATGATGTTGTGTCCTTGCCGGCAGACCCGACGGGCACGGAAGACATTCTCTCGCAGATCGATGACGAGACCTCGTGTGTTGTGGTGCAGTCGCCGTCCTTCTATGGCCAGCTCATCGACCTGAAGCCGATTGCCGAAAAGGCGCATCAGCACAAGGCGCTACTGATTGCCGTCTTCACCGAGGTTGTCTCTCTCGGCCTGATTGAGCCTCCCGGGGCGCAGGGCGCGGATATCGTCGTCGGCGAAGGCCAGTCCATCGGCAATGGCTTGAACTTCGGCGGTCCTTACGTCGGTCTTTTCGCCACCAAGCAGAAGTATGTCCGTCAGATGCCGGGCCGTCTGTGCGGCGAAACGGTGGATGCCGATGGCAAGCGCGGCTTTGTTCTGACGCTCTCCACCCGTGAGCAGCACATCCGCCGCGACAAGGCGACGTCCAACATCTGCACCAACTCCGGGCTCTGCTGTCTGGCTTTCACCATCCACCTGTCGCTTTTGGGCTCCAAGGGACTGGGCCAGATGGCGCGGATCAACCACGCCAACGCAGTGAAGCTGAAGCAAGAACTTGCCGCCATTTCCGGCGTTGATGTTCTCAACAGCGCCTATTTCAACGAGTTCACCGTCAAACTGCCGAAGGCGGCGGCAGGCGTCGTCGAAGCACTCGCTGAAAAGGGCATTCTGGCCGGTGTGCCGGTCTCCCGTCTGGAGCCGGGCAAGGCAGAACTTGAAGACCTGCTGGTCGTGGCGTCCACCGAAGTGAACACGGATGAAGACCGCGCCGCCCTTGCCGGCGCTCTGAAGGAGGTGCTGGCATGAGCATGAACACTCAGGGACGTCCGACCTCTGCGGGCGATGCAGGAACCGCCTTCCAGCCGAAAACCTTCACTGGCAACCGCGCACTCGACATGGAAGAGCCGCTGATTTTTGAAGTCGGCCATCTGGATGTGACCGGTGTCGATCTGGACGAGCCGGAAGGCTTCGAACCGCAGCTGGGCACCCACGCCCGCGCTGACGAACTGGATCTGCCGGGTCTCGCCGAACCGGAAGCCATGCGCCACTACGTGCGCCTGTCGCGCAACAACTACGCGATTGATGCCGGCCTTTATCCGCTCGGCTCCTGCACCATGAAGCACAATCCGCGGCTGAACGAAAAGATGGCGCGGCTGCCGGGCTTCTCCGACATTCATCCGCTTCAGCCTCTGTCCACGGTGAAGGGCGGCGTCGAGCTGATTGACGAATTGGCCCATTGGCTGATGGTCATGACCGGCACCTCCGCCGTTGCCATGAGCCCGAAGGCTGGTGCCCACGGTGAACTTTGCGGCATGATGGCTATCAAGGCCGCTCATACGGCAGCGGGCCGCGATCCAAAGATCGTTCTGGTTCCAGAGAGCGCCCATGGCACCAACCCGGCAACCGCGGCTCTTCTCGGCTACAAGGTCGTCTCTATTGATGCCAAGGACGACGGCACTGTTGATTTCGATGGCCTGAAAGCAACCATTGCCGAGCATGAAGGCAACATCGCCGGCATCATGCTGACCAATCCGAACACCTGCGGGCTGTTCGAACGCGACATCATCGAGATCGCCGAGGCGATCCATGCCGCAGATGCCTATTTCTACTGTGATGGCGCCAACTTCAATGCCATCGTCGGCAAGGCGCGTCCCGGAGATCTTGGCGTCGATGCCATGCACATCAACCTGCACAAGACCTTCTCAACGCCCCATGGCGGCGGTGGCCCGGGCTCAGGTCCGGTGGTCCTTTCCGACCGCCTGGCGCCTTTCGCGCCGCTGCCGTTCCTCCGCAAGGGTGAGAACGGTCCGGAGCTGGTCGAGACCACGGCCGAGGTCGAGGACGGAGAAAAGCCCTTCGGCCGCATGACCGCCTTCCACGGCCAGATGGGCATGTATGTGCGGGCTCTGAGCTATATGCTGAGCCACGGCTCCGATGGTATGCGTCAGGCCTCTGAAGACGCGGTGCTGAACGCCAACTATGTGCGTGTCGGCCTGCAGGATCTGATGACACTGCCGTTCGGTGAGCGTCCGTGCATGCACGAAGTGCTTTTCGACGACAGCTTCCTCAAGGACACGGGTGTCACCACCCTCGACTTCGCCAAGGCGATGATCGACGAAGGGTATCACCCGATGACCATGTACTTCCCGCTGGTGGTTCATGGCGCGATGCTGATCGAACCGACGGAATCGGAAAGCCGGGCCTCGCTCGACCTCTTCGTTGCAACCATGCGCGACCTGGTGATGAGCGCAAAGCGCGGTGAGACGGAACGCTTCTCTGGCGCGCCCTATCTTTCGCCCCGCCGTCGTCTCGACGAGACCTTGGCTGCCCGCAAGCCCGTCCTCAAGTGGACCGCCCCGGAACCGGCGGATGTTACGCCGGTCGCTGCGGAATGAAATATAAAATGCCTGCTCAGTATAAGTTAGCTGAGCAGGCATTGAGTTATATAAGGAAGAATGAGCCCAACCTCACGAGAGACCCCGATCATTATGATCGTTTTTTACTTGGGCGAGTGATTTGGTGTCGCGACCATCCAGGACTGATGCGCGCCTCTAAACTCGCACAGAACTAGGAATTTTTCGGAACTATCAAACTCGGAAAGTTCTTTGTGTTTGAATGGATTTCGACCGGCTTGTTCGAGAACCTCAATCGCATGAGTGCTGGCGAAATGCGTCGCTAGTTGATCGGTAATGCCTGGGGCAAGTGGCTCATGTAGTTCGATTATAAGTGTTGCTTTCGCAAACGTACTTGGGTCGAGTTCTTTGAGGATGGTCTCATGCCCCTCGATATCCATGATGATTAAAGAAGATGGGTAAGCGGTTAGGTCCTCTAGAAGACCATTGCAATCAACAGCGCCTTTCATAATGATATTTGAAGCTACTCCAAGGAGCTGTTTGCAAGCGGCTTTTGCATCTGCATTTATCTCATATCCGATCAGTGGGAGTTTCGGATGAAGATGTTGAATACACGAAAGATAGTAACCGTCTGACGTGCCTACATTGATTACGGCGTCGGGACTCCCATCGAGCCCATTCATGATTGCTGCTTGGATCTCTAATTCATACTCACCCAAGACACGGGATACATAATCGGCGCCAACCTGGGTGGAGCCTGGTTCAATGATTCTGGCCCCTTTGAACGGTCCCTTCAGAGCATCATGCCCAAGTTTTTGCAGGAGTGCCGCGTTAATCGCTGAAACATGTTTGTAGACAATGCTTCTATTTGTCTTTGTGCTGTTGGATGTCTTTATGACTGTGTAGCCGAGCGGCTTAAGTAGAGCGTTGGCGGCGCTTCGAAAAAGGCCCATGTTGTTATCCGTTGTATGATTCTGCTAACTAGTAGTATATACTGCTTATAAAGCGCTTTGATATCGGGATTGGAGCACAACTGAAGACGCTCATGAGTATCCCAGCACCAGCGTGCGTGCTTTTTGGCATTTTCCCGAAGCGTTAGTAAGCAAAAAATACCTAAATTGACGATATAAAAGAGATCTACACGCTTCTTCTGAGCGCGCTGCCTTGCTGTAATGCTTAGATGACGCATATATTAGCGGGAGGTGGTGGGACTGGAGAGCAATGTTTCCGCGGCCGGACTTTGATGAGTGCGTGGCATGCCCGATTGCTATCTGGAGCCGCTGAAAACTCAATATGTACGACCTAGTGATGAGTGCAAAGCGCGGTGAGACGGAACGCTTCTCTGGCGCGCCCTATCTTTCGCCCCGCCGTCGTCTCGACGAGACCTTAGCTGCCCGCAAGCCGGTCCTCAAGTGGACCGCCCCGGAACCGGCGGATGTTACGCCGGTCGCTGCGGAGTAGCTGATTTTGAAAAATTGAGTTGGAAGAAAACCCCGGCCATTTGGTCGGGGTTTTTGTATTGGACGCGTTATTGACAAATCAAACGTCATAATGACAATATTATTGTCATTATGAGTGGTGCTGCTGAAACTTCGGAGCTTTATGAGCTCATCCGACTAATACGTCCGGTGCATCGGCGACTGGCGAGAGCCGTTGAAGCCAAACTCGTTGGCACCGGCATATCCGTCGGCATGCGCGCAGTTATGGAAGTCCTGGACGAGGCGGGAGCAACGTCTGTCCCGGACATTGGCCGGGCACTGTTCCTGGCGCGTCAGCAGATCCAACTCCTGGTGAATGACCTGGAGAAATTGGGATTGATCGGACGGCACCCCAATCCAGCGCATAAACGCTCACCACTCTTCGCGTTGACCGACAGCGGACGTACGCAATTCGGCGAAATCAGAGCGGGTGAAGACGCAGATATTGCGCTTGTCAGCAAGAGATTCTCGTCAGCCGAGGTGGCTGCGGCGCAGCAAGTCGTCTGCGCGTTGCTCGATCATTTCGCTGAATTCGAGGATGACCCCAACCGGCCTCGTGGCCTCGAGTGATCCAGCAAGGAGATTTCAAATGGAGCTGATTTGGCTGTTGGCCGCCGTCGGAGGACTGATCGTCGCAGGCCTTGTCTTCTGGTCGGTCCTGGTTCTACGGAAACTGGGCACGCCGACACGAGGTGTGAAGATTGACGTTAAAACCCGGCGGAGGTCCGCGCTTGTCATCATCGATATTCAGGAGGATTTCACGCGGAATACCGGCAAGAACGCTTTTGACCCAGAGGAGCGGAAACAGGTTCTTGCCAGAACGAACAGACTGATTTCAAAAGCGCGGCAGGATGGTGAGGATGTGATCTTTGTTCAAAATGTCTTCCGGGATCTACCTGTCATCCTTGCCATGAAGATCGCGTCGGGAGGAATCGGAACACCCGGTCGGGACGGTCTTCGGCTTGACCGCGAGCTGGATGTTGGATCTGAGCCTGTGTTCGAAAAATCTATTGGCGACACTTTTTCCAACAAAGACTTCGACGCCTATTTGGCCGAAAAAGGGATCGGGTCCCTTAAGCTCGTCGGCCTCGATGCCTGTCATTGCGTTCAGCTCACTGCCAAGGGCGCGCTTCAAAGGGGGTATGAGGTCGAGGTTATCGAGCCGGCCTTGTTGACGGCTTTTCCCGAAAAGTGGCCGAGTTTCAGTACGGAGCTGATTGGGCTAGGGGCTCGTGTCTCCGACGAAACGGCTGTTTCTTGATGTGATCAATCTCAGGGCGTGAAATTTAGTTTCGATCCAGCTTGACAACCTCTGTGAACTTCCCGCATTTAAAGCTCCATGAAGCAGATCGCCGCACCCACTTTTGTGTACTTTTATTACGTCACCGACATATCGGCGGCTGCGTAGGATCTTGTCTCACTTCTAGAACCTCAAAAAAGCCGCCGCGTCAGGCGGCTTTTTGGTTTCAAGGCTCCTGGCGGGCAAACCCCCAGGAAAGCCGAAATGACAAATCACATGATCGAAGCCGGCAAGCCGGCCGCAAAACTCAAGTCTGAAGCCCTGCAGGTTCTGTTGGAACGCGGACTGGTGCATCAATGCACCGATCTGGAAGCACTGGATGCCAAGCTGGCCGCCGGGCCTGTGACAGCCTACGCCGGATTTGACGCAACGGCCGCCAGTCTCCACGTGGGCCATTTGATGCCGCTGATGACCATGCGTTGGCTGCAGAAGCTTGGTCACAAGCCGATCATCGTTCTCGGCGGTGGCACGTCCCAGGTTGGCGACCCGAGCTTTCGAAATGAAGCACGCCCTCTCTTGGAACAGCAGCAGATCGCGGCCAACATCGCGGGTATCCGGCGCTCCATAGAACGCTTGCTGGATCTGGAAGGCGAGGACGGCGCGCAGCTCGTCGACAATGCTGAGTGGCTCACCGAATTCCGCTTTCTCGAGTTCCTGCGCGATTACGGCGCCCATTTCACCGTCAACCGCATGATGACCTTCGACAGCGTCAAGTCGCGGCTGGACGCCCAGATGCCTCTGACCGTGCTGGAGTTCTGCTACATGATGCTCCAGGCGGTCGATTTTCTCGAGCTTGCCCGCAGGCATGACTGCTCCTTGCAGGTTGGTGGATCCGACCAATGGGGCAACATCATCAACGGCGTCGAGCTGGGACGAAAAGGCGAGGGGCGGCAGCTCTTCGGCCTGACCGTGCCGCTGATCACCACCGCGAGCGGGGCGAAAATGGGCAAGACGGCTGCGGGCGCCGTCTGGCTGCACCCCGAGCATTTGTCGCCTTTTGCTTTCTGGCAGTTCTGGCGCAACACGGCGGACGCGGATGTGCCGAAGTTCCTGCGCCTCTTCACCGAGCTGCCGATGAATGAAGTGATCCGTCTCTCCGAGCTTCAGGGCGCGGAGTTGAATGAGGCAAAGAAAATCCTGGCAACCCAGGTGACCACCATCGTTCATGGCGCAGAAGCCGCACGTCATGCGCTGGAGCAGGGCGATGCCTTGTTTGCCGGTCAGGCGGACAATCTGGAGCCGACCCATCGTCTGCCCCTGGTGAGACTGGCTGAAGGCCTGGGGCTCCTGGAGCTTCTGGTTGATGTCGGTTTTGCCACGTCCAATGGGGATGCCCGGCGGCTCGTGGAAGGCGGTGGTGTGCGCCTCAACTCCAAGGTTGTCGATGACCCGCGCCGCCGGATCTCAAGCGGCGACATCGGCGCGAAGGATGCCCTGACCCTCGCTGCCGGCAAGCGCCGTAAGGCCCTTGTCCGGTTTGAGTGAGGAGGGAACGCACCCGCAGCTTCATCCTGAGGAAGCCTTAAGGGCTGCCTCAGGATGAGCGAGCGCGACGTAAGGATCAAACGAAGCTCATATAGAGGCGTTTGAGGAAATTGAGCTGAGCTGCACGATTTTCGAACATGGCTTCCGGGTAATATTGCAGGTCGGTCTGGATCGGCGTTTCAACGGTCACACCACGTGGGCTCATGTCTGTCTTGATCACCTGGGCGGACTGGCCGAGTTGCATGAGCTGATCCAACAGGGCGGGGTAGTGAACTCCATAGAAGGTCTCTGCGGCCTCCGAGCTGGCGAAGGCATGGCCGGTGTGGGCATTGCGATCTGCAGCCGTGGCGTCCACCACCTTCATTGGCCGGTAGTAATTGTTGGTCTTGACCTGATCGCCGCCAAAGACACTGCCTTCCAACGGGCCGCTGTCCACGTAGACAATGGAATTGTTGAGATCAGGCCTGTGAACAGCAGCATTTTGATCGATGATTTCCTGGGTGGTCTTGGCGTTGAGCTTGAGGGTGGCAATGGCTGCGGTGATGTCCGTTGCATTATCGCCGAGATATGAAAACAGGATGTTGTCGTTGTCATCACGATTTTCCTCAAAGCTCTCGCCTGAAACCCAGGTTCCAGTGTAGAGCCCAACAACCCGTGTCGGCCTCTCGAACATGCCAAAGCCGGACCTGTGCAAGGGCCGCAACCGTAGGAAGGGACCTGCTCCGGTCATGTAGTAGGTGCTGGGAAGCTGACCTGGAGTGAACACATTTGCATGCGTGTCGATGTCGATCGTCGCAAACAGCCGGTTGGCCGGTTTGATCAGAGCGATTGGCGTTGGGGTCGGCATGTTCAGATCCTCATATTGTTCCGCTCGCTGCCTCGCGGTAGACCCTCGACGCGGTTGCTCCCGGCGCGCGTGAGACGCAAGAAACAGCGCCGCCAGAATCACCTCTGTGAGTGAAAGCGTCATCAGATCCTCCGGTCCGTGAGGCGAGCGTTCTTTCAAGAGGACGGGCGGGAAGCGTGCATGTGAAAGGAAAGCGGTCGATGCGTTTGACCGCATTCCACGCTGAAGATTTCGCTTGATCTGGAGCCACTCCAGGCGAGTAGGCTTGCTGCGTCATGATCGAGAATGAAGTTTTCATCGACGGTGAAAACTGGAAAGGCGGACACGATGCGAATTTCAGAAGCTGCCTCTGTGAGCGGGCTGAGCGTTGACACCATCCGGTTCTACGAAAAGTCGGGTCTATTGCCGCCGATCGGCCGTGGGCTGGATGGAAATCGCAAGTTCTCGGCCGAAAACGTCGATTGGCTTGTCCTCATGTCTTCGCTGCGGGAAACGGGAATGCCGCTTGAAAAGATGCGGCACTTTGCAGAGCTTTATCGCTCGGGCAATCGCACCATTTCGGAGCGCAAACAGGTGCTGCTGGATCACGCCGAACACCTTGAAACCAAGCGGGCTGCTCTTGATCATTGCGCCAGTCTGCTTGAGCGCAAACTCGGTCTTTATGCAGAAATCGAAGAGGTCCCAGCATGAGAATCATCGTCATTGGAGCCAAAGGTGATATTGGCCAGGCCGTCTGTGCTGAGCTGGGTGCTCGCCATGAGCTTGTCATGGCGGGGAGGTCGAGCGGCGATCTGCGTGTAGACATCGCCGACCGATCTTCCGTCGAAGCCATGTACGCAAACGCCGGTGCGGTGGATGCTGTCGTCTGCACCGCCGGGGATGTGCACTTCAGTCCCCTGGCAGACTTCACCAGCGAGGACTTCATGTCGACATTGCGAGAAAAGGTCATGGGGCAGGTCAACCTGGTGCTCGCGGGATTGGAAAGGCTTCCGGATGGCGGTTCCTTTACCTTGACTAGCGGAATTCTTGATCGTGAGCCGATCCGAACGGGTGCCTCAGCTGCAACGGCGAACGGAGCACTAGGCGGTTTCGTGAAGGCCGCCGCCATCGAGATGTCGAGGGGGCTCAGGGTCAATGTGGTGAGCCCCGGACTTCTGGACGTGTCCGCACCCAAATATGGCAGCTGGTTTCCAGGCCACGACCCAGTTTCATCCCGCCGCGTCGGTCTCGCTTATGACAAGAGCGTCGAGGGCGCGGCCACGGGGCAGGTGATTATCGTGGACTGAGAGGACGCCGCGGGGTTCCTTCACGCCCGGCCGTCGGTGAACTGCACCAGATCCCAAAGGTTGCCATAGAGATCTTTAAAGACGGACACGATGCCATAAGGCGCTTCGTTCGGCTCACGAATGAACTCGATGCCTTGGGCCCGGTAGGCTTCATAGTCACGCCAGAAATCATCGGTCCTTAAAAACAGAAACACACGGCCGCCGGCCTGGTCGCCGATGTAGTCTGCCTGATGATCATTGGACACGCGGGCCAGCACAATTGAAGCTGCACCTTCACCCTTTGGTTTCACCAAGACCCACCTTTTATCCTGCTCGGGCTGGTAGGTGTCCTCCACAAGCTCAAAGCCCAGCTGGCCGACATAAAACGCAAGGGCTTCGTCGTAGTCACGGACGACAAGAGCGACGTGGGCAAGGCTTTGGGGCATGAAAGGTCTCCGCAGATTGGGTGGCAACCTTAGGAGGCAGGCCATTCTGGTTCCAGCGAAAACCAGAACAAAACGCTTCGCCTACAATGCATGTGCCCAGGTTCACCAATCATAACAGCACGGTAACAACGGTGTTAGTTCAGCTGACATGCGCTTGAAACTGCGGAGGGGCGTCCCTTAGTTGGCCTCAGTCAACATGCGATAGCAGTGTCCGGCCTTTCTGCTGAGTGGCAGGACATCTTTCCAATCCTGAAAGGCAAACTTCATGAATTTACTCGCTCGCAGCGACCTGAAGAACATTATCCTGGCGGGGCTCGCCGGTGAGCTGGCCTTCGAACTGTACGGATGGCTGGTCTCGCCGGTTATCTTCGGTGTCAGGCTTGAGCCCGCCAATCTTGTTGCGGGCCTGGCTGGAAAGTTTCTCGGCCTGCCCCTCCCTTATGCCGCGGCTTTCGCGGTGCATTTTCTGATCGGCGCTGTGGTGTTTTCTTCGCTTGTCCTGCTGATGCAGCGTGTCAGCAGGCTTAGTTTTGCCGTTTCCGGGGCGCTCGTCGGATTTCTTCTTTGGTTTGTTGCGCAGGGCTTCCTCGCACAATTGGTCGGCCGCAGCTTCATGATGGGCTTTGGAGCCTACACCCAGTCCTCGTTTGTCGGCCATGTGGGCATGATGCTCATCATCGGGCTTGTCCTTCAGGCCATGATGAGACGTCAGGCACCAGGCGGAGCGGGCCAGACAACGGCAGCGGCGTAGTTTTGAACACGTCTGAGTGCACATAAAGAAAAGGCCCCTGCTTCATTGCTGAGGCAGGGGCCATTAGGAGCCGCGGGGATGCGAGGCCAGTTTCTCTTGTGTGTCCTGCTTATGCGCGCAGGCGGGATCTGATTTCTTCCCGGAGTTCATCAATCGGCGATCGCTTGCGGCCGCTCTTGATGTGCCAGAACGTCCAGCCGTTGCAGGACGCTGCGCCCTGAACCAACGCACCGACCTTGTGGATCGACCCCGTATGCTCGCCGCACTTGAGGGAACCGTCCGCACGAACAACCGCAAGATGGCGGCCCTTGGAACAGGTCAGTTCCGCGCCGGGTTCAAGTAGGCCCGCCTCGAGAAGGTTGCCGAAAGGAATGCGTTTTTCTGCGCGCTTGCCCTTTTGCATGTCGAGCGACGCGCCTGATCCCATTTCAATGGCATCGATCCGAGCTGTTGCCGCATCGATATAGGCCTGCTCACGCTCAACACCGACGAAGTTGCGCCCGAGCTTCTTGGAGACGGCGCCCGTGGTGCCTGTACCGAAGAAGGGATCCAGAACGACATCGCCAGGGTTGGAGGAGGCCGTCAGAACCCTGTAGAGCAAGCTCTCCGGCTTCTGTGTCGGGTGTACCTTCTGCCCGTCGCCGTCCTTCAGCCGCTCGCCGCCCGTACAAAGGGGCAGGTGCCAGTCCGACCGCATCTGGAGATCGTCATTGAAGGTCTTCAAGGCATCATAGTTGAAAGTCGGCTTCGCCGTCTTCGACTTGGTCGCCCAGATCATTGTCTCATGCGCATTGGTGAAGCGCTTGCCCCGGAAGTTCGGCATCGGATTGGACTTCAGCCAAACGATGTCGTTCATGATCCAGAAGCCGAGATCCTGAAGGAGCGCGCCAACGCGGAAGATGTTGTGATAGGAGCCGATCACGTAGATCGAGGCGTCATCCTTCATCACGCGCCGAGTGGCCAGAAGCCAGGCGCGGGTAAAGGCATCATAAGCCTCGAAGCTCTCGAACTGATCCCAGTGATCATCACAGGCATCAACCTTCGAGTCGTCCGGCCTGTGCAGGTCGCCGCCCAACTGAAGATTGTAGGGCGGATCAGCAAACACCAGGTCGACAGATTTCGACGGCAGTTTGTTAAGGGCGGCTACACAGTCGCCCTTCATGATTGTGTTGAGCCATGCAGGATTGCCGGCTGGCTCGGAAGAGTGGTGGGGTGCCACGGTGGACACCCCGGTACGCAGAACTCTCATTGCGACGCAATACCTCACGCAATTTCGAGTGCCATGGTTACCGGGTTTGGTAAATCAGGCGTTAAGTGCTGAAACTTAAAATTGTCGATGAATCAATAGTTTGTTTACATTAGTAAAAGCTTTACGAGAGATTAACCGAGTGTCCCGGCCCAAAACGACAGATTTCTGCTGATTTCATCCGGCATCTGTTCTCTTTGCATTTTTCATTGGTTAAATACTGCTGGATTGGCTTTCGAAATTTTTTCGAGATGCCGTCGCAGTCGGGCGTTTTGCCGCAACGTCAGGTTTTAACCGTGACGTCCAGGAGCCGGAAATTTTCTTTGATCAAGAAGCGCTGGGCACAATCGCCTGGCGTGTCGCCGAAGCGGTCTCTGCGCTGCTGCTGAGGGGTATGCAAAAATAATCGACTTACGAAAAAAATTTCACACAACTGGCGTATAACGATTGACGAAGGGGAACGAAGGGCCGAAGTTATTCGGTTAAATATAACAATAAGGAGAAACTATTGTCCGTCACCACTTACTTTCTGAACGGTTCGTCCACCCGGCCAATCGAATATTCCCCAGAGTGCCCCTTTGAGGCCTTCACAGATGCTGACAAGGCTGTCGATCGCCTGGTCGAGATTTTCGAACGCAACACCGCGTTTCTGCGCGACGCTTTTCAGGAGCTGATCGCCGGCAAGCCCCGTGAAGGCCGCGTTCGGGCGTTCTATCCCGAGGTTCGTCTGGTCACCGAAAGCCATGGCCGTCTCGACAGTCGCCTTGCCTATGGCTTCGTCTCCGGCCCCGGCGATCACGCAACAACGGTCACTCGCCCCGATCTTTTCCGTCACTATTTGAAGTCGCAAATTTCATTGCTCATGCGCAATCATGAGGTGCCGGTGATGATTGGCGCTTCGGAAATGCCGATCCCGCTTCACTTTGCATTCTATGACGGCACCCATGTCGAAGGTGGCGCCGCTGCCGCGCAGCTCAATCAGCCGCTGGCCGACGTCTTCGATCTTCCCGACCTGTCGGTGATGGATGATGCCATCGCCAATGGCACCTATGAGCCGGTCGACGGGGTCATGCCTCTGTCGTCCTTCACGGCACCGCGCGTGGACTACTCCCTTCACCGCTTGCAGCATTACACGGCAACGGCTGCGGAGCATTTCCAGAACTACGTGCTCTTCACCAACTACCAGTTCTACATCGATGAATTCTGCCGGATGGCACACGATCTCCTGGCCGATCCCGACAGCGGTTATGAAGCCTTTGTCGAACCCGGAAACCTTGTCACCCTCGCCGGTGATCTGGAGCCCAGCAGTGGCACTGCGCCAGCCCGGTTGCCCCAGATGCCGGCCTATCACCTCAAGCGCAAAGGGCAGGGCGGTATCACGATGGTCAACATTGGCGTCGGCCCCTCCAACGCCAAGACCATTACGGACCATGTCGCCGTGCTGCGGCCCCATGCCTGGCTCATGCTTGGCCACTGTGCCGGCCTGCGCAACAGTCAGACCCTCGGCGACTACGTGCTGGCCCATGGTTATGTGCGCGAGGACAATGTGCTCAACCAGGATCTGCCGACCTGGGTGCCGATCCCGCCGCTGGCAGAGGTGCAGGTGGCCCTCGAAGATGCCGTGACGGAGATCACGGGCTATGATGGCTATGAGCTGAAGCGGGTGATGCGAACGGGCACCGTGGCGTCCATCGACAACCGCAACTGGGAACTCTGGGACCAGCGCGGCCTTGTCCAGCGGTTCTCGCAGTCCCGCGCCATCGCGCTCGACATGGAATCAGCGACCATCGCCGCCAACGGCTTTCGCTTCCGTGTGCCTTATGGGACGTTGCTGTGTGTCTCCGACAAGCCGCTCCATGGCGAGCTGAAACTGCCGGGTATGGCGACGGACTTCTACAAGCGTCAGGTCGCTCAGCATCTGGAAATCGGAATTCGAGCCCTCGAAAAGTTGAGAGCAATGCCAAGCGAGAGCCTGCATTCTCGAAAGCTGAGAAGCTTCGCCGAGACAGCTTTCCAGTAAAAGGCTGGGCGGATACCGGGGCGGTCAGCAGACCGCCGCGTCGTCCCACCTCTTGTCCTCAAAGATGCGGCCCTTGTAGGCACCGGACAGTATGGCATCGCGCGCGTCGTCCCAGGATTTTGCCCAGGCTTTGGGATCCCGGAGTTCGCTCGCCGGGTCCTGCTTGCTGCGGGCGACGAATTCCGGGAAAGCAGGGCGACCTGTTGCTTGGCCAGTCGGCAGATAGCGCAGGTCGACGCTCCAGCGCAGATGATCCGAAACGTTTGGCAAGGCACGGTGCACATTCATCTTGTGGAACAGGACGGCGCCGCCTTTTTTGACGGGCAAGGGCGTTCCGACCCTCTCCTGCATCACTTTTTCAGGCACCTGGGGCTCTGATGCCAAGGCCAGATTGGAACAGTGCACTTTGGGGCCTTCGCGATGTGAACCGGCAACGGAGGTGAGACATCCGTTTTCGAGAGTTGCTTCGGTTATGGCCAGCCAGACCGTCACCTGCTCGGTCTCATCAGCTTCCGGGAGCAGGGCGACGATGTCCTGGTGCCAGGTCGTTGCTCCTACATTCGAGTGGCCCGCGACATCATCGCTCACCCTGCGTTGCGGAGGCTTCATCCGCATTTGCTGCACGGGGCTGGAGGAGATCTCCGGACCGATGATCGTTTCAACCAGGTTCAAGATGGCTGGGTGCCGCATCAGGTTGAAGACCGCCGGCCCGGTGTGCATATGGAAATGCTCCGGCTCGAGTCCCTCGTTGACCAGTGGCAATGAGACGTTGAAATACCGGTGCAGGTCAGAATATTCGGCGATGATGGCCGAGTAGCGGTCGCCAAAATCCAGATTTGCGTGAAGGTCGGATATCTTGCCCGCTGCATAAAGATACGCGGCGGTGTCGTCCAACAGCTGTGCATACTCCTGCTCGATCTCGACAAGATCTTCCTCGGGAACGAGACGATCAATCGCGAGGAAACCATTTTCTTCGAAGGATTTAAGCTGAGAGTCCGACAGGCTTTGGAAGGTCATTGCGCAGGTCTCCAAATGGCACGGGCGGCGGGCGCGTGTGGCTTTGCTTTCTCTTTCAAATTAAATATGCTCGCAGAAAAGCCATCCAAAAAGGCGGTAAATGATGCCTGTAAATTAAGATAGAGATTAACTTATGTCGAGCATTCCCCACCTCCGCCTTCTCGTGACATTTGATACCGTCTGTCAGCTGGGCTCCATGCAGAGGGCAGCCCAGGAGCTGAATGTAACGCCACCTGCCGTCACCCAGGCCATTCGTGCGCTAGAGCTGGAAATTGGCGTGCCTCTGCTCAATCGCAGCACCAAGCCCGCCTTGCCGACCGAGGCCGGCGAGCGACTGTCGAGCGCCATCCGGCACAGCTTTGCGCTGATCGAGGACACCATCGTGGACATTCGCCATCTGGCGGGACTGTCCGAGCAGCAGCTCAGCCTGTGTTGCACGCTTGGCATGGCGACCTATTGGCTGATGCCCAAGCTTTCCAGCTTTTACGGACGGTTCCCGGATATCACCGTGAACGTGCAGGCACCGCCTTCTGATCAGCCGGTTCTCTCGCCCGGCCTGGACATCGCCTTGCGATATGGACGAGGCGGCTGGACCGATGGCGAAACCTGGAAACTGTTTGACGAACGTGCCTGCCCCGTCGGAACGCCTCGGATGATTGGACAGGTGGCCGAAGCTGGCGGTCTGGAGGACGTGCCACTGATCGAGGTTCGTCTCGGATCGCCCCATCTCTGGGACACCTGGACCGACTATTTCGAACAGCGCGGTATCAAGCGCGCGCGTCGGCCAAGCCATGTGTTCGACAACTACGTGCAAGCTGTTCAGGCTGCGCTGGATGGCCGGGGTATCATGTTGGGCTGGCGGTCAATCACACATAAGTTGGTCGGCGATGGTTCCCTGGTGGAACTGCCCTCAGGCATCCATGATTTTGGAACATCCTATTTCGTGACCTGTTCCCACAGAAGCATGAGCAAACAATCGACGAAACACTTCATCGACTGGGTGACCGGCCTCGATCGTTAAGGCGTAGATCGGCTTGGCGTGACGCGGCGGGTCGGCCAGACCTCCAGAATACTTGCGCATAGCACCAGCGCCCCGCCTGCAATCTCTAGGCGGTCGAGATGTTCGCCAGCCAATATCGCGGCCGAGCCCGCACCCACAATGACTTCCATCATCAGGAGGATGCCGACGCGGGTCGGTTCAAGTCTCACCGCCGCCCACATCAATCCGGCGACAGACAACACCCACCATGAACCACCTGCTGCGAACGCAAGGGTCGTCAGCGGCAACATGTTGTCGCGAGGGATTTCATCTGGCCACGTCCCGAGAAAAATTGCGATGACCAAGGCTGCAGATACCGCTCCAAGGGCAAAGAGGAACGCGGCATCAAGCGGCTTGAGCTCTAGTTTGGTGCGGATGCCGGTGGTTGCCATCGCCCAGAGAACTCCGGCGGCCAAGCCCATCCATTCCCCAGCGCTTTTGGGCAGCGGCAGTTCACCGTCTGCGCTGAGCATGACCGTTAGCCCGGCCAGTCCGACGGCGATCGCCACAATGCGCAGGCGCGGCGTGTGCCAGCCCATGACATAGCGGCCGATCAAGGTGCTCCAGACGGGTGTGAGGAAGAAGAGCAGAATGATGATCGCCACTCTGCCATAGACAAAGCCGACGGAGTAGAGCGTGAAGGCCACCCCACCCAGGGCAAGGGAGACATTAGCGACGCGGTTCGACCGGATGATATGCCGCCAGTTTACGATCGCGGCAGGAGCTAGAATGACCACCGCAGCTGCGGTGATGGCCAGCGTTCCCCAGGCGCCTGGTAGCCCCATCTCTGTGAGTTGGCGAACCGGCAGCCAATAGAAGCCCCAAAGACTGCCAGTCGCGAAGACTATGACAGTGGCCAGCAGTTTCGTTCGATCATCGTGCATGGGTCTGTCTTAGCTGAGACTTTAACCAGGTTGCAACAAACCGCTGACTGGAAAAGAAAAACGCGGCACCGTGAAGAGCCGCGTTTCAGTGCGATGGGGCCACTTTGCGTGGTCTTATTCGGCCTCGTCCGCCGGGGCCGCATTCAGCAGGCCGTAGCGTTCAACGCCAATCTTCTCCAGAAGCTCAAGCTGGGTTTCGAGGAAGTCGATGTGACCTTCCTCGTCGCTCAGCAGCTCTTCAAACAATTTCATCGAGACGTAGTCGCCTTCGTCGCGGCAGATGTCGCGTGACTTCGAATAGGAGGTACGGGCGTCATATTCGCCGGCAAGGTCGCACTCAAGAACTTCCTTGATGTCCTGGCCGATGCGCAGAGGTGCGAGCTTCTGCATGTTCGGATGACCTTCGAGGAAGATGATGCGGTCGGTGATCTTGTCCGCGTGCTGCATTTCCTCGATGGATTCTTCGCGCTCTTTCTTGGCCAGACGGGCAAAGCCCCAATCGGCCAGCAGGCGGTAATGCAGCCAGTATTGGTTGATTGCTCCCAGTTCAAGGAACAGGGCTTCATTGAGTCGCTCGATAACTTTCGGATTGCCCTTCATGGCCACTACCTTCGCGTTACGGTCACTGGATGCGCTACATTAGAATTGTTCTAGTTTTAGGTCTAGTGCCCGACGCGCGATAATATGAAAAAAACCTGATCTTTTGACCGGAAAGATTGCTCTTGCAAACCATTAGCGGTTGCACGGCTCAAACGCTGATCCGATCGCCGGAAACATCTCTGCCTGGCGGACCGTCAACGGCAGTCAGGTGCCGCTCAGGCCTGCTTCTAGCGCTTTGCGCATCACCGTCGGCAAGGCTTCGTCCGTCTGTTGTTCCTTCTCGGACCACCAAAGCTCTTGAGGAGGTGAGCTTTCGGGAGCCAGGCGGCAGACGTAGATATCCAGTTCCAGATGGAAATGCGTGAAAGTGTGTTTGACGATGCCGCTGCGCTTGCGCCAATTTCCCTGGACCGGCGCATGTGAGAGCGCCGTCGATAGGTCGAAGTCATCCGCCCAGAATGTTCCAGGCACCTCAGTCATTCCGCCGAGCAGTCCTTTTGGTGGGCGCCGACCCAGCAGAACTGCATCGTCATGGTCTCGAATTGCGATAAAGGCTGCACCCTTTCTGGTGGGCTTGGCCTTTTTGGGTGCTTTTCTTGGCAAGGTTTCCGCCAGGCCTGAGCTCTGCGACTTACACTCCGTCATCCAGGGGCAAAGCGCGCAGGCGGGCCGTTTGGGCGTGCAGATTGTTGCGCCAAGATCCATCACTGCCTGGGCAAAATCTCCGGGCCGGTCGTTAGGCGTCAGCGCGTCCATGGCCTCGCGTATGGCCGGCTTGGCATCCGGCAGCGGCGTCGTGATCTCGTGAAGTCGCGATAGAACCCTCTCGACGTTGCCGTCCACGACCGCCGCGTGATGGTTGAAGGCGATGGCGGAAATTGCGGCGGCCGTATAGGGGCCGATGCCGGGCAGGGATTGCAGCCCTTCTTCCGTTTCGGGAAATCGCCCGCCAAGCTCGAAGGCAACCTGTTCAGCGCATTTCTTCAGGTTTCTCGCCCGTGAATAATAGCCAAGACCGGCCCAGGCCTTCATCACATCTTCCGTGTCAGCCGCGGCCAGATCCTCGACCCGTGGCCAGAGCGCGAGGAACTTGACGTAGTAGTCCTTGACGGCTGCGACAGTTGTTTGCTGAAGCATGATCTCTGACAGCCAGACGCTGTAGGGATCAGGCACAACCCCAAGCCTGCGGTCTTCCGGCGAGGTTCTCCAGGGCAGGGTGCGGGCATGACGATCATACCAGTCAAGCAATGCGTCGGATGTCGGTAAAGAATTCATGGTCCGAATGTGTCGCGCGGCGATGGTATTGCAAGTCGTAAACTTGAAAGCCTGGGGAAAAGAGAGGGATAAGACTGTGGGTCTTGGGTGGTGAGAAGCGCTAGTCTTTATTCTGACGCAAATCAGATCGATGGTGTATCAGTGAAGAACCATGACTCGGTTCGAAGCGAGTAAGGAGTAGCGTCATTTCTGCGATGCGAGCAAGGCAGGGGGCCAAACCGCTGGCCGATCTTGTCGGCAAGGCCATGACGCCTGCCTGCCGCAAGCGCGGATTTGCGTCCGTCGACATCTTGGCAGCCTGGCCCGACATCGTGGGCGAGCGTTACGGCGAAAGGGTGCAGCCCGACCGTATCATTTGGCCGCGGCGAACGGGCGAAGACGGCGAAATGACGGCCGATCCAGCGACGCTCGTGGTGCACACTGACGGTGCCACAGCCCTGATGTTGTCCCATGAGACCCGGCAGTTGATCGAGCGGATCAACACTTTCTATGGCTGGGCCGCCATTGGCCGCATAAAGATCACTCAAAAACCGGTGGAAGTCCGTCGCAAGCCCAAGCCCCGTGCGCTGCGCAGCCTGACGGGCGAAGAGGAGGCGCGCCTTGAGAGCCAGTTGGAGACAGTCGCCAACGATCGTCTTCGCGAAGCGCTCAAGAAGTTGGGCGCCCAGGTTATTGCGCGCTCTGGTGACGACAAGGTCTGAGGATCTGGTGCAGCTTATCATTCGCCGCGTTGGCCACCGATAACCTCCTCGTGATCGGAGCGTTACATCGCTTTCCAACTACGGCCATATTTGCTCTGTTGTGTTGACGCGAGCGGGCTGAATATGCACATCACTGCTGAAAGCAGGGATGCTGCATAAGCGGTGGCCCGAAATCACGACGTTAGACAGGACATCGCCCGTGACAATTTCCCGTAGAGACTTCCTTCAGACCGGATCCGGTCTTGCGCTTGCTGCCGCGACGATCTCCGTGTCGGGCACAGCCTTTGCCCAGAGCGTCGATCTGGATGAACTGCTGAAGCCGGGCCCTCTCGGCGACAAGATCCTCGGCGCCGAAGACGCACCGGTCACGATCGTTGAATATGCCTCCATGACATGTGGTCATTGCGCAAACTTCCACGAGAAGACCTATCCGGCGCTGAAGGCGGACTACATCGACACCGGCAAGGTCCGTTTCATCTTCCGCGAATTCCCGCTCGATGCCGTTGCCGCCGCAGCCTTCATGCTCGCACGCAGCGCGCCGCCGGAGAAGTATTTCGAGATTATCGACATCATGTTCGAAGAGCAGCGCTCCTGGGCGTTCACGGACAATCCGTACAATTCCCTGCTGAATTTCTCCAAGCAGATCGGATTTACACAGGAGTCCTTCGAGGAGTCCTTGACAAACCAGGGCCTGCTTGACGCAGTGAATGCTGTGCGGGATCGCGGCTCCAACGAGTTTGGCGTCAATTCGACCCCGACATTCTTTGTGAATGGAGAGAAGCACTCCGGAGCCCTGTCGGTTGAGCAGATTTCAGAGATCATCGAGAACGAACTTTGATCTTCCTGTAGCAGGCGGGGGGCAGCTGGTCGCGTTTGAGTCCGGCCTCTCCAATCCAACGACAGATACATCGGCGCACGCTCCAAGCTTTCAGGTGCGCCGATGAAGTTTTCCAAACTACGCGTTGTGGGCTTCAAGTCCTTTGTCGAGCCGATGGAGTTTGTCATCGGCAAGGGCCTGACCGGTGTCGTCGGGCCGAACGGCTGCGGCAAGTCCAATCTGGTCGAGGCCCTTCGCTGGGTCATGGGCGAAAACTCCTACAAGAACATGCGCGCGTCCGGCATGGACGACGTTATCTTTTCCGGGTCGCTGAACCGGCCCGCTCGCAACACCGCCGAAGTCACGCTCTTCCTCGATAATCAGGATCGAACCGCGCCCACTGCGTTCAATTCTGCCGACATGTTGGAAGTCAGCAGGCGGATCGAGCGGGAATCCGGCTCCAACTACAAAATCAATTCTCGTGATGTGCGTGCACGCGATGTGCAGCTTCTGTTTGCGGATGCTTCCACCGGCGCCCGCTCGCCAGCCATGGTGCGTCAGGGCCAGATCGGCGAACTGATTTCCGCCAAGCCGACCTCCCGCCGGCAGATACTGGAAGAAGCGGCCGGGATTTCCGGCCTCCACAGCCGGCGCAAGGAAGCGGAGATCAGGCTGCGGGCGGCCGAACAGAACCTGGAACGTCTTGAAGATGTGCTGGTGCAGATCGATGGCCAGCTTGACAGCCTGCGTCGACAATCCCGCCAGGCGTCGCGGTATCGCAATCTCTCGTCCGAGATCCGTGCGGCGGAGGCCTCTATTCTCTATCTGCGCTGGAATGATGCAGGGACGGCCTTGTCGGAGGCTGAAACGCATTTCAATGCCGCCCAGCAGCAGGTCGCCGAAGCTGCCGGCTTGCAGGCCGAAAGCGCTCGGATACAGGCGATCGCCTCCCATAAGCTGCCGGAACTGAGAGATGCTGCCGCGACCGCCGGCGCAGTGTTGCAGCGGCTGGTGATTGCGCGAAACGAACTGGATTCCGAAGAACGCCGGATCAAGGAGCGTCTTCAGGACCTCGAGCGCCGACTGGTTCAGCTCGGCGAAGACGTCACCCGCGAGCAAATGCTGGTCTCGGAAAACGACGAAGTTCTGGAGCGTCTCGCCGAAGAGCGTGCGGAACTGGTCGAAGAAAGCGAAACTGTTCTGGAGCGGGCAGAACTTGCCCGCGAAAAAGTGGCCGAGGTCGGTGAAGTACTGGCCGGCCACGAAAGCCGCTTGAGCGATGTGACGGCAGCTCAGGCGCGCGGATTGGCCGAGCGTCAACGACTGGAGCGTCAGGTCGTTGATGCGCGCCAGCGGTCAGAGCGCCTCGCCGCGCAGGCGCTTGAAGCGCGGACTGTGCTCGATGCGTTGAGCGAAGAGATGGCGACGCACGACGGAATGGCCGAGAGACAGGCCGCGGTGGAGCTGGCTGAAGAGCTGCTTCTGGAGGCGGAAGCAGCTGTCGAGCTTGCTGAAACGCAAACACGAGAGACCCGTGAACGGGAGCAAGCGGCACGCGGTCCGGTCAACGACGCCGAGAAGGCGCTTTCGGCCCTGGAGACAGAAGCAAAGACCCTTGAAAAGGTTCTCAACGTCTCTCTTGGCGGAGAATGGCAGCCCGCCGTCGACAAATTGACAGTTGCGCCGGGGTTTGAAACCGCCCTGGGTGCCGCGCTTGGCGAGGATCTCGACGCCCCGCTCGATGCTGCAGCGCCGGTGCGCTGGGGTGAAACGCCCGACGCCTCTTCAGATCCAGCTCTGCCGGAAGGGGTGAAGCCGCTTGGCGGGCAAGTCGATGCGCCGCACCAGCTGTCGCGTCGACTGGCACAGGTCGGGCTCGTCGAGGCGCAGGATGGCCCACGTCTGCAAAAACTCTTGAAACCCGGCCAGCGGCTGGTGTCAAAGGACGGGGACCTGTGGCGCTGGGATGGCTTTGTCGTCAGCGCCGATGCGCCGACCCCGCCAGCGCAGCGTCTTGCCCAGAAAAACCGCCTCGCAGAATTGTCCGACAAGATTGATGCGGCCCGCGTCGTTGTGGAGGACAGCCGTACCGAGCTGGAGCGGGCGTCAGGCAACGTCCGTCAGGCCGCCGAAAACGAACAGGCTGCCAAGGGCCGGACGCGGGGGCTCCAACAAGACCTGACAGCTGCACGTGAGGCGCTGGTCGTTGCCGAGCGCGCCTATTCCCAGCTTTCGAGCAAGAAGGCGGCCGCTGAAGAGCGCGCGGAACGGCTCGGTGAAGAAGCCGCCGAAGCACGCGAGACTCTGACAGAGGCAGAAGAAGAACTCGCCGGTGCGCCAGAGGTGGCCGGCTTTCAGGATGAGATCGCAGGCCTTCAGGCCGATGTCGCAGGAGCACGGGCAGCGCTCGCTGAGGCACGTGCCGTTTCAGAAGGCATTTCCCGCGAACAGCAGATGCGTGACCGGCGGCTGGAGTCCATTGCGCGCGAATACGACAGCTGGAAAGCCCGTGCTGCCAATGCCTCCCAGCAGATCGCGGTCCTCCAGGGGCGCAAGCAGGAGGCAGAAGACGAGCGGGCTGAACTGATTGAGGCGCCTGAGGAGATCGAACTGAAGCGGCGCAGTCTTTTCAGCGAAATTGCCAAGGCGGAAGACGCCAAGAAACAGAAAGACGACGACCTGCTTCGGGCCGAGACGGATCTTGCTGACGTCGACCACGCTGCTCGCGCCGCGATGGAAGGTCTGGCCGGGGCGCGCGAAGAAAAGATCCGCGCGGAAGAGCGTCTTGAAGCAGCGCGCCAGCGCAAGACCTCCATCGAGGCCCGGATCGATGAAGACCTCGAGGAGCCGGTATCGGCGTTGCCGGAGATCGCGGGGCTGAAGGAAGGCGCGCCACTCCCGGACCCGGAAGCGATCGAACGCAAGCTGGAGCGGTTAAAGGCCGAACGCGAACGTCTCGGAGGCGTGAATCTCAGGGCCGAGGAAGAACTTCGCGAGATTGATGAGCAGAAGACAACCCTTACCAGCGAGCGGGATGATCTGATCGAAGCGATTCGACGCCTGCGGACTGGCATCTCCAACCTGAACAAGGAGGCCCGCGAACGTTTGTTGTCCTCTTTCGAGGTGGTCAACGATCATTTCCAGCGGTTGTTCACGCATTTGTTCGGCGGGGGCACAGCCGAGCTGCAATTGGTCGATTCTGATGATCCACTGGACGCGGGTCTTGAAATCATCGCCCGCCCACCTGGCAAAAAGCCCCAGACCATGACGCTCCTGTCCGGCGGCGAGCAGGCCTTGACTGCCATGGCGCTGATCTTTGCCGTCTTCCTGACGAATCCGGCGCCGATCTGCGTTCTCGATGAGGTCGACGCGCCGCTCGATGACGCAAATGTCGAGCGTTATTGCGATCTGCTTGACGAAATGGCGCGGCGCACCGAAACCCGGTTTGTCGTGATCACCCATAATCCCATCACCATGGCCCGGATGAACCGCTTGTTCGGCGTCACAATGGCTGAGCGCGGGGTCTCGCAGCTGGTCTCGGTCGATCTGGAAACCGCGGAGCGATTCCGCGAGGCCGGTTAGGATCGCCAAATCCTTGTTGCAATGCGCGCAGATCCATTCGACTTAGGTCTGGCATTGTTGCTCTGCGTGCGAAATTTTTCATTTAAAACAAAAGCTTATCCGTCATATGGCGGTTCTTGACAGGGCAGGGGGTGCCGACTATGGTGCGCGCGGCTTACGGGGGTTGAATAACTGCCGGATCTGAGCGGATTGTTGCAGCGGGGAACATATGAACGGCTCTGCAGACGACGAACCGAAATCAGGACCGAAGGGCGAACTTCTGGAAGCTGAACTGTCAGAGCGACGGGACCGGTTGAACCGGATGCTGGACGACAGGCAGGAAGCCGAACGGGTTTCTGCAGCCAGGTCAAAAGGCAGCTCCTCCGGCTATGGCCAGGCAATGAAACTTTCTTCGGAATTCATTGCGGGCATTCTGGTTGGAGGCGGAGTCGGTTGGGTTCTTGATCAGTGGCTGGGGACGACGCCATTTGGCCTAATCGTCTTTTTGTTGCTGGGCTTTGGGGCTGGGGTCTTGAATGTTCTTAGGTCGGCGGGTTATGTCGCTGAACCAGAGAACAAGCTTCACTCCGATGAGACCGAAGACGGTTCCGACTGAATAATGTGTCCGCGCCGTAATTGGCGCGCCTTGAAATGAACGAGCGAAGAAGGCTGACCGGTGGCGAACGATCCGATCCATCAGTTCCAGATCCAGAAACTTTTCCCGATTGAAGTCGGGGGTATGGATTTCTCTTTCACCAATTCTTCGCTGTTCATGGTTGCGACCGTGGCAGCGGCGTCTGCTTTCCTGATCTTCTCGACCAGCGGTCGCGGCCTGGTCCCGACCCGCATGCAGTCCATTTCCGAAATGGCGTATGAGTTCGTGGCAGGAATGCTGCGAAGCTCCGCCGGAACTGAAGGCATGCGCTTCTTTCCGATGGTCTTTTCGCTGTTCATGTTTGTCCTGGTGGCAAACCTGTTCGGCATGTTCCCCTACTTCTTCACGGTCACCAGCCACATCATCGTCACTTTCGCGCTGTCGATGCTGGTGATCCTGACGGTGACAATCTACGGCTTCATGCGTCATGGCATGAAGTTCCTGGGTCTCTTCGTGCCAGCTGGTGTTCCCGGCGCCCTGATCCCGATTGTGGCGCCGATCGAAGTGATTTCCTTTCTTTCCCGTCCGGTTAGCCTCTCTGTTCGTCTGTTCGCGAACATGCTTGCCGGTCACATCACCTTGAAGGTGTTCGCAGGCTTTATCGTAAGCCTGAGCGCAATGGGCGCTGTCGGCATCTTCGGTGCAATTCTTCCGCTCGGAATGACGGTTGCGCTCACAGCGCTGGAATTCCTCGTCGCCTTCCTGCAGGCCTATGTCTTCACGGTCCTGACCTGCATGTATCTGAACGACGCAATCCACCCGTCACACTAAGCGTTTCAAGCTCATGCGGTGCCGAAGCGGCACCGCCTGGTGAGACAATCTGCAAAACACAATCTAGGAGCACGTGTCATGGAAGCAGAAGCAGCAAAGTACATCGGCGCCGGTATCGCATGCCTTGGCATGGGCGGTGCAGCTATCGCACTCGGCAACATCTTCGGCAGCTACCTCGCTGGCGCACTGCGCAACCCGACAGCAGCTGACGGCCAGTTCGGTCGTCTGGTTTTCGGCTTCGCCGTTACCGAAGCTCTGGGCATCTTCTCCCTGCTGATCGCCCTTCTTCTCCTTTTCGCGTAAGAACTCGCTAGTCCCTAGCGAAACTGACGCGACTCCGGTGGCGGCGCCCAGGCCTTCAAGGTAACAGCGCCGCCTAACCGGGATTTGGAGACAGGAAATGGCAAGCCAAACCCATTCGACTACCGAAGGCACGCACGAAGTGATCGAAGTGCCGCCGGGTGAACATGGTGCGGGTTTCCCGCCGTTCGACAGCTCGACCTTCGCTTCGCAGATCCTTTGGCTGGCCATCACCTTCGGCCTGTTCTACTGGATCATGAAGAACGTGGCCGTGCCGCGGATTGCTGGCATTCTCGAAGATCGTAAGGATCGTATCGCTGGTGACCTTGCCGAGGCCAATCGCCTCAAGCAGGAAACCGACGCTGCCATCGCCGCTTACGAACAGGCCCTTGCCGAAGCGCGCAACAAGGCTCATGGCATCGCCCATGACACGCGTGCCAAGCTGAAGGCCGAGAACGAAGCGCGCCGGGAAAAGGCTGAAACCGAGCTTGCCGAAAAGCTCGCAGCAGCAGAAACCCACATTGCCGGTATCAAGACCGAGGCCCTGTCACAGATTGGCGACATTGCCGGAGAAACCACCACAGCGCTCGTTGAAGTGCTGATGGGCAAGGCTCCGACAAAGACCGATCTGACCAAGGCGCTCAAGTCGGCGATGAACTGAGGAGACGACAATGGACGCAACATTTTGGGCCTTTGTCGGTCTCGTCCTCTTTCTCGCTGCCATGTTCTGGGTCAAGGTCCCGAGCAAGATCAGCGGTGCGCTGGACAACCGTGCAGATGACATCCGCAAGGAACTGGACGAAGCGCGGAAGCTCCGTGAAGAAGCCCAGGCTCTTTTGTCGGACTATCAGCGCAAGCGTCATGAAGCCGAAGGCGAAGCAGAAGCGATCATCGCTGAAGCAAACTCTGAAGCCGAACGTCTGACCGTTGAAACCAACAACGCTCTGGAAGAGATGATCGCTCGCCGTTCCAAGGCTGCGGAAGACAAGATCGCCCAGGCCGAAACACAGGCTATCGCCGAAGTTCGTGCACGTGCTGCGGACATCGCGGTGGCTGCGGCTGAACAGATCCTGTCCGCCAAGGTCAAGGACAAGGTGGCTGATGACATCCTGTCCAAGAGCATTGCTCAGGTGAAAGAAAAGCTGAACTGATCTGACCAAAGATCAGTTTGAACGAGAAGCGGCCTCCGGGCCGCTTTTTTGTTTTTGGGCACCGTTGCAGCCACTGATCTTTTCGTGTGTGATAATACTTGGAAGCCCAAGGGTAAGGGAGATGTTGCAATGGCCCTGGTATTTGACGAAGCCCAGATCAGGGCGGCCTTGAAGAAAGCCTGGTCACTGGAAACCGCCGTTCAATGGACAGAGGAAAATCCGGCTCTGGGGCAGTGCAACGTTACGGCAGCTGTTATTGAGGACCTCTTCGGCGGAGAAATCCTGCGCACTGCGCTGCCCGGTGTGATGCATTATTACAATCGCATTGATCGTCAGACGATAGATTTTACCGACAGCCAGTTTTCGGGGCCTCGGTCGGTGTTTGAGGCGCCTTCGTCCTATGATCACGAACTTACAACGCACGATGCGGCAATGGTTGGCATTCCACGACGGGAATTCGACACGCTGAAAGAAGCCTTAATCAAAGAGCTTTCAGATCCGACTCGTTGACCGAACCTGACGCCATCCGCACAGGTTTGAAGGACCTGCGATGCAGCGGGCAAGGCCCAAGCCTCGAGAGCGCTTCGCTATGCTTCGGCACGCCGTAGCCCTTGTGAACGGCGAATCCATATCCAGGGTGATGATCGTCGGCGCGCACCATCATTCGGTCACGTAGCACCTTGGCCACAATCGAGGCGGCCGCAATGCACAGGCAACGCCCGTCGCCCTTGATCAGGCTTTGTCCATCTTGTGTGAGACCAGGCGGCACGTCCCGTCCATCCACCAGAACCATCTTGGGGGACAAGGCCAGCGCACCGACAGCCCGCACCATTGCGCCAAGCGTGGCCGCCCGGACGTTCTTCTCATCAATGGTCACCGCGCTGGCGCTGGCAATGCCCACATGGGCCGATGTCATGATCTGATCGAAGAGAGCTTCGCGTTTGGCCTCGGTCAGTTTCTTGGAGTCGTTGAGACCTTCCGGCAGATTGTCGTAGTCCAGGATAACGGCCGCCGTCACCACCGGCCCTGCCCAGGGCCCGCGGCCCGCCTCATCCACGCCCGCCAGGAGCCCGTCAAACGACGCAGCATGGCGCCGCTCCACTCGGGCATCGGGCGCGTCGGGAAAGGGAAGGTCGAAGAGGGAAGGGGCAGTGCGCTTGCTCATCGCCCAAGTGTGCCGCTGTGCGTGTCATGCGGCAAGGCTTGCTCCTTAAAACAGGTCCAGCTGTACCCCACCTTTTTGCGGTGACACGAAAAGCTCCGTGTTGAGCTTGCGTCGGCGTGTGTTCAGCCCCAGGCGCTTGGCGGCGAGCTGAAAACGTTTGGCGATCTGGTCGGCATAGGGGCCCTTGCCGCGCATGCGCTCTCCCCAGTTGGCATCATAGTCCTTGCCGCCGCGCATGGAGCGGATCAGGCTCATCACATGCTGATACTGGCCGGGCCGTTCGCGCAGCAGCCAGTCGCGGAAGAGCTCGGAGACCTCACGCGGAAGGCGCAGAAGCACAAACCCGGCTTCGGCCGCGCCATGCTCGGCGGAAGCCTCCAGGATGGCTTCGATCTCGCTGTCGGTCAGCGCCGGAATAACCGGTGCAACCATGACGGAGGCCGGCACCCCCGCCTCGCTGAGCGCCTTGATCGCTTGCAGTCGTTTGTGCGGGGCCGATGCGCGGGGCTCCATGGACCTGCAGAGTTTCTTGTCGAGCGTCGTAACCGACAGGGCGACCTTGCACAGATTGCGCTCGGCCATGCGCGCCAGAATGTCGATATCCCGTTCCACCAGCGCTGACTTGGTCACAATGGCCACCGGATGATGATAGCGGTCGAGCACGTCCAGGATCTCGCGCATCAGCGTGTAGCTGCGCTCTGCGGGCTGATAGGCATCTGTGTTGGTGCCGATGGCGATCGGCTTGGGAACATAGCCAGGGGCGGAGAGTTCCCGCTCCAGAAGATCGGCAGCATTGGGTTTGGCAAACAGGCGCGCTTCAAAGTCGATCCCGGGCGAAAGGCCCATGAAGGCGTGGCTGGGTCGGGCGAAGCAATAGGTACAGCCGTGCTCGCAGCCACGATAGGGATTGATAGATCGGTCGAAGGAAATGTCCGGCGAGGCATTCCGGGTGATGATGGTCCGGGCTTTTTCTTCCTGCACGGTTGTCTTGAACGGAGGCAGGTCCTCATGGCTGTCCCAGCCGTCATCCACGATTTCCGTGGCCCGCGGCTCGAACCGTCCGGCCATATTCAACCCGGCGCCGCGACCGCGCCGGCGCTCGTCAGAAATGCCGATGGGCTGTAAAACACCTTCCGCCGCCTGGGCAGAGGCTGGCACTTGAGTGGGACCTTCCTTAGCGGCAGTCATGGGCATCGTGCGAATCCGATCACGAGAAATAAGAACATAATAGGAACATTAATCGAAACAAGAGGTGAAACAAGGCGTTTGCCTCGCCATTGCAAAAAAAAGGCGGTACAAGGAAGGTCATGATCAGTGTGATTGTACCGACCTTGAATTCCGAAGCGGACCTGGCTCATTGCCTTGCCGCACTCGTTCCAGCGGCCGCCGAGGGCGTCGTGCGAGAAGTGATCGTCGTTGACGGCGGATCCTCGGACAACACCGAACGCGTCGCAGACGCTGCGGGCTGCGATTGGCGCGAGGTCAAGGGACCACGCAGCGAGCGATTGGCGGCCGGGGCCCAGGCCTCACGGCGCGGCGAATGGCTGCTGTTTCTACCCGCCGACACGGTTCTTGAAGCCAGCTGGCATCACGAAGTGCAGAACTTCATTGAGCGTGCTGAACGGGCTGGCAGCGCTGACAAGACAGCTGCTGCCTTCAAGCTGCGGTTCGAGGCCTTCGGCATGGGCGCGCGCGTGTCTGAATTCATGGCCGTTGTCCGCTCAAGGTTCTTGGGCATGCCGGACGGCAGCCAGGGCCTGCTGATCTCCAGACGCTTTTACCAGAGCCTTGGCGGTTATCGGCCCCTTCGGGAGATGGAAGATCTGGACTTGGTTAAACGCATTGGCGGCCGGCGTCTCGTGTTCCTGCGCTCCGGTGCCGTTTGTTCTGGCCGTGGGTCCGAGCCGGGCCAGTCTGACAGCCTGATTTCAGGTTTTCGGAAGTCGGTCGCCCGCTTCTGTGTCAACACCCTTCGCCTGCCGCCCAAGGCACTGCTCAAGCTTCACGGCTGAGGCACTTCAACCGGTTGCGTATTCCTGACGGAAGTGCTCTGCCCAGTCCCGGTTGGTCTCATCGGCAAGCTTGGCGACGGGCAGTTCGACATCTTTCGCAAGATCACCATCAAGCCCCAACTTTGTCAGGACTTCCGCAAGAACACGCAGTGGGTCTTCTGACAGCGTGTCATAGGTGATGGTGAGCGGGTCGACGCCCTGAGCGGCGAACCACTCGATCCAGTCTCGGTCGAAAGCCTCATAACGGTCGTGCTCCGCCTTGATTGCCGGCCCGTCGTAGACCGGCTCGCGTGGGGCGCTGAGGCGCTCCAGCTCGCGTCCATCCGGCGCCTTGTGCCAAAGGCCGGTCTGCTGTGCCTTCACAAAGGAAATCGCCTGCTCAAGCTTGTCGGCCCGTGTCAGATGGACAAAGAGCACCCGTCCGAAGGCCGCCTCCATGCGCCCACGATCGCTCTGCGCTTCAGGATGGAGGAGGGCCAGCTCTTGCTGAAAGAAATCGAAACTGTGTCGCTGCAGTCTCAGGCCGAAGACGTCTGTTCCGCCCCTGCCTTTCGCGCGCGCCGCGTCAAACACCGCTTTGAGGTTCTCCATTTCACAAGGCCCACTCTCAAGACCGTAATAGTCAAGCCAGGCGTCAAGCGAGGGTTCGTGAAAATGGGACCCCGGCCGGCCGGCGACGCCGGTGGCCGACAGCAGCTTGCACAAGAGTGTGCTGCCGCTGCGCGGAGAGGTGCAGATTACATAGGCATCATAGACTGGCATGGACCGTCCGACTGAAAGCGCGTCACATAAAGCCCGTGACCTATCTACGCGATGTTTCAGCAAAATGACCACGAATAGAGGCGGAGCGCCAGGGGAGGGAACTATTCGGGATGTAAGTCGGCTTGTGGTGCATTGCAGGGCATGACTAAGCTTTAAGCTGCAACGCTCTGACACAGCGTTGGCAAGGTGAGGAGAAACCATGACCACGGCCGCAGCAGCAGTGCCAGCCACCCGCACAACCACCGGCATCATCATGATGTGCGTCGGCGTCGCGTGTCTCTGCGTCAATGATGCGCTCGCCAGGACCCTCGGTGAGACCTATCCGCCCGTGCAAATCCTCTTCATGCGCAACATCATCGCGCTGCCGTTTGCCGCGCTGATAGCCTACTTCCTGGGCGGAGCGGGCGCTTTGAGGACCTATAGTCTCGGCGCCCATATGGCGCGCGGCCTTTTGTGGATGGCTGCGGCAACGCTTTTCTTCACCAGCGTCACGCTTCTCGATCTGGCTGAGGCGACGGCGCTGGTCTTCGCAGCTCCGCTGTTCATCACGGCCCTGTCGGCCTTTCTCCTGCGCGAAACCGTCGGCTGGCGGCGCTGGAGTGCCGTTCTGGTTGGTTTCTTGGGTGTCCTGATCGTTGTCCGGCCTGGCGGCGGCAGCTTCCAGCCGGCACTGCTCCTGCCGCTCGCGACCGCGGTTCTTTATGCGGTGCTGATGATCGGTGCGCGCTGGGTTGATCCACGCGAGAGCGTCTGGACATTGATGCTTTATCTCGTCGGCGCGGGCGCGCTGCTCAGCGCTCTGGTCTGCCCCTTCTTCTGGGTCGATCTTGAGCCTCGACATCTTTGGCTCTTCGTCGCCATCGCCTTCTTCGGCACGATAGGCATCACGCTCATGACCCAGGCCTTTCGCCTTGCGCCTGCGACCGTGCTGGCGCCCCTCGATTACAGCGCGCTCATCTGGGCGACCCTTCTCGGCTGGCTGTTCTGGCGCGAAATTCCAGATCTCGCCACTTACCTCGGCGCCGCCATCATCATCGCCAGCGGTATCTTTATCGTGCTGAGGGAGGGACGCAGGAAGGGGTAGGGTGTGAGCGCTATCTGACTTTCTGCCGTTTGCTGGCATCCGGCTAAGGTTTTCCCGACAGACGGCTTTTTAGGTGACAGTTTGAAAGGCGGCCCGGATCGCCGACTTCATCGCCGCCAAAGGACGATCTTCTGGCAAGCCGCTCGCGGCCATGACCAGTTTGGATGTCGGAGAGGTCTGAAGCCCCAGTCTTTCGCTTTCAATTGAAAGGCCCGAATGGAGTGAAGATCGCCCCAGGAGCCCGACGGCAATTCCAGCATCTACCGCGGCAACAACGCCGGATACGCTCTGACTGGTATAGACGATGCGATAGGGTTTTCCGCGCTCTTCAAGCGAACTGATGGCTGCATTCCGCCACCAGCAGGCTTGATCAAACAGGGCCACGGGGAGGATTTCACATGTCGTGAAAGCTGAATTCTTTGAGGCCGCCCAACACGTCGGGTCTTCGAACAGAACTTCCTCGTTGGCGGCCGGTAGATTGACCTCATAGATAGCAAGGTCCAGTGCGCCCTTTTGAAGAGCGTTCGGGAAAACCGCGCTGAGCGCGCAGCTCACATCAAGTTCGACCTGAGGGTGTTGGCGGCTGAAGGTTGCGATGATCTGTGCAAGTTTCGCCCTTCCATGGTCATCAGGAATGCCGACCCGTAATTTGCCCGTCACGCACTCTCTGGCGATGTCGCGCAGTGCTGCGTCCAGGCGGTCGGTTACCTCCTGGGCGATCGGTAACAGGCGTCGACCGGTCTCACTGAGAACGACGCCGCGCCCATGCCGGTCAAAAACGGGTTTCCCGAGTATCGCTTCGAGGCGTTTGATCTGAAGGCTGGTGGCCGATTGTGATCGGCGAATCCGAGCAGCTCCATCTGAAATGCTTCCTGCTTGGGTGACCGCGACAAAGGTGCGAAGGAGATCACTATCCAGAGTATCCATTTAATTTTCCAATAGCTGAAATTCGAATTATTTATTTTATGTATGGGAGATCTGGCGGTAGCTTTCAAGCTGAAGGAGACGCCAATGACCAGTCAAACCGTTGCTCGCCATGAAGCAAGCCGGAAGGGAATGGGCAAGAAAAGCGCAGGCAAGAAACATGCACTGTGGGCTGCTTGTCTTGCTCTGATGGTTGGAGTCAGTCTGGTTTGGCCCGACCATATTGAACGTACAACACTCTTCGTATTTTGGGGCTTGGTTGCCGTCGCACCTATCGTCGTCCCGGGCATCATTCTTGCCGCGTGGATCATTGCGAGCGGTGCCGACAGCCACATCGCAGGGGCTTTTGAGGGACGGACGTTACGCACCGTGTTTGTGGCCTCTCTGATCGGGGCGATAACACCTGTTTGTGGCGTAACCGTTTTGCCATTGATGGCCGGGCTTTTGGCGGCGGGGGTGCCGCTGGCACCTATCATGGCATTTTGGCTGTCCTCACCGATCACGGATCCGGCAATGCTGGCAACGACGGCGGCCACGCTTGGCCTGAGCTTTGCGGTCGGGAAAACGGTGGCAGCTTTCGGCTTGGGTGTGTTCGGTGGTCTGATCACTGCCTTGTTCGCGCAAAGACCGTGGGCCCTTCACGCGCTTCGGGACAGCGGTTTAACCAAGCAGCTGAGCACCACGCAATGTACTCGAGCCCAGGTGTTTGATCCCTGGGTTTGGCGGACCAGTGCGCGGCGAAAATCGTTTATTCAGCAGTTGTGGGTCACGGCACGTCTGATCCTGATCTGCCTAACGCCAGCCTTCGCCGCGGAGTATGTGCTCAATGCCGCATTAGCGCCCGGATCGTTAGCGGCATATGTCGGGGAGGGGCAATGGTGGGCCATACCCGCGGCCGTGTTTGTTGGCGCTCCGGCCTACATTGACGGTTACGCGGCGCTGCCGCTGGCGCGTGGTCTGATCGACAATGGCATGTCCCAAGGCGCGGCCATGGCTTTTTTGATCTCAGGCGGAGTTGTCAGTATCTGGGGGGCTATGGCCATTGCCCCGGTCCTAAAACTGAAACCTTTTCTATTATACCTTTGCCTGGCCGTTCTCGGCTCACTTGCTGCAGGGTATGTGTTCGAGTGGGCTGTCTAGGTTGACCGGGTATTTCCTAACCCAAACATCGGGCGAAGTCGGCTACACCTGTTGAACTTACTTCCGTTCAAATTGCAGAAGACCAACGATTTCTTCGGCACGATAGGCATCACCCTCATGACCCAGGCCTTTCGCCTTGCGCCTGCGACCGTGCTGGCGCCCCTCGATTACAGCGCGCTCATCTGGGCGACCCTTCTCGGCTGGCTGTTCTGGCGCGAAATTCCAGATCTCGCCACTTACCTCGGCGCCGCCATCATCATCGCCAGCGGAATCTTCATCGTGCTGAGGGAGGGACGCAGGAAGGATTAGGGTGTGAGCGCGAGCTCGCGCATCAAAGTCGCCTTAGTCGTCGCGTCCGGGTTCATTTGGGTTGCTGGAAAACAATGCGATCTTGTTCCGTTGAGGGTCACGCAGGTAGCCAACGTAAAAACGCGGACCATACGCATCACGAAAACCCGGCTGCCCTTCGTCAAAGCCGCCGGCAGCAAGTGCGGCGGCGTGAAGGTCTCGAACCTGGCTTTGGCTGCGAGCCTCAAAGGCGACCATTGTGCCGTTTCCAGCGGATGCAGGACGGCCATCGAAGGTTGGTTTTACATAGAACTCCGGCAGCAAAGGAGCCTGGCCTGATGGCACGGGCAGCGCGAAGCTCAGGCCCTCGGGCCCTTCTTCCAGCTCGTAACCTAGAGCTGGCAGGAACGCACAATAGAACCGTTTGGCACCAATGATGTCATCAACGCCGACCGTGACGTAGGCAATCATGCTGCGTTTTCCTTCGCTAAATTCTTGCCCTGGCAATAAGCGCCATCAGCTCGTCGAACTCGCGCCGTGTGGTAAAGCGATGCTCGACGCAATACTCGCTCTCGCGGTTGCCACGCTCAAGGCACGATAGCATGAGCTGTTCAATCGCAGCCTCGCCTTCCATGCCGTCCACTTCGATCATCGGAAGGAAGCGTTTTAAGAACTCGGTCGTGTCGGACTGGTGAACGATGACAGTGTCCCATTCGGGCACGACGAAGAGAGCTTGATTTCCAAGGCCCCAAGCCCAGAAAGATCCTTCTGGCAGGCCAGTTTCAGGGCCGGGAATCCACCACAAATATCCATGCGCCCATCTCAGGCCGTCGTTCCCCGTTTCGGTGAAATCCTCAACTGCGCGGTCGATCCAGCTTTCAGGCAGAACTTGTTGATTGTCCGCGCGACCATTGTGAAGGTAAAGCTGGCCAAGCCTGACCAGATCCCGGGCCGACATGCGAAACGCCGCAGCCTTATGCATCGATAAATCAGCATCAAGGATATGGGACACCGCATCAACACTGAAGTCTTCCATGCCCGTCGGTCGAGCAACGCCCTTGTCAAATGCCTCCGCGATTCCAAGACCTGTGCGGTCTTCGAAAATCGTGGTGAGAGCATTGTAGTCCCAGTTGTTGTAGGCCCAAATCCTGCCGGGTTCGTTTTCCCCGTGGCCCAATCTTTTATCGATGTCGGCTTGTATCCCTCCCGAGGCCGCAGCCGGATGATTGATGCCCGACACACTCTTGAGCAGATTGAGAACCGTTGCTTGTCTTTGCTTCGCTGAAAGTGGCCCAGGAGTGTCGCTGACATTCAGTTCCTGCAGCGTGGCGTCCAGGTTGATCTGCCCCGGGCCTGAGCCGAGGTGCAAGCCGACGAGCGCGCTGAGGAACGATTTGCGCATCGAGTGTGTGGCGTATGGTTTTTCCAAATTGCCGAATGCGCCGACCACCTGATCGTTTGTAACGATGATGAAGCTGTCGGTGCTAAGCGTCGCGGCGTGGCTCAAGGCGGCATCGAGTCGACCGGAATGCCAGCCCAGGCTTTCTGCTTTTTCATCAGACAGGCGTGTTATGTCGAGCGCGCGCTCTGGCGCAGATGGTCTCGAGAGACCATTCTCGCCGGTCATGAACAAGTAGGTGAGACAGAGAGCTGCGATGACGATCAGACCGGATACCCAAAGGGCAGTCTTGCGTTTCATGATCTGTCTCTCCAATCGGCAGGATGATGCTTGGGCGAGCCTAGTCCGAAATTGCGACAATCAGTGGTTTGGCGGCTCTCAAGGTTCCTGATCGGTCTTCCGGGTAGGCCAAACTGGCTGCAAGGACTGGCGTCTTTTTGAATCTCCCGCCTCTACGCCTCCTGCAGTTTTCCGCGCTTCAGGTGTTCGTCCAGCCTTGGCATGATCTCGACGAAGTTGCAGGGCATGTGGCGGTAGTCGAGCTGAAGCTTGAGGATCCCGTCCCAGGCGTCCTTGCAGGCGCCGGGAGAGCCGGGCAGGGCAAAGATATAGGTGGCTCCCGCAACGCCGCCGGTCGCTCGTGACTGGATGGTCGAGGTGCCGATCTTGTCGTAGGAGATCCGGTGAAACACTTCCGAAAATCCGTCCATACGCTTTTCGAACAGTGGCTCGACGGCCTCCGGTGTCACATCGCGTCCGGTGAAGCCGGTGCCGCCGGTTGAAATCACCACATCGACGCCCTTGTCGGAGATCCAGCCCCGCACGACCGCCTGTATCGCCGGAACATCGTCAGCCACAATCTTCCGGTCAGCCAATTTGTGTCCCGCCTTCTCGATGCGGTCGGCGAGCGTCGATCCGGAGCGGTCTTCTTCCAGCGTTCGTGTGTCCGACACCGTCAGAACAGCAATGTTGAGCGGAATGAACGGGCGGCTTTCGTCAATACGGTTCATCGGGAAACTCCTCTGACCAAGACATAGTAGAGCCGGCGCCCCGGCGCCAGTCAGGGGCAGAGCGAGATGGGGCGAGCTGTGTCAAATATTCCAAAATGAGGCCATCTGAAGAAATAATGATAAATTATAGGTCAGTAATATTGACCTTTAATTGCTGGCGTGATTTATCGTTCAGACAACAAAAAAGACCAGCAAGAGAGAAACGCCATGACTGATTGGGCTCACCTCTACGCCGACCGCTCCAAGCGGATGGGTGCATCGGAAATCCGGGAGCTGTTGAAGCTCTTGGACCAGCCGGACATGATTTCCTTTGCTGGTGGCATACCCGATCCGGCGCTGTTTCCGGCAGATGCCTTCAAGCAGGCCTTTGAGGACCTGTTTTCAGACGGTGGCCATCAGACTGCTCTGCAATATTCGGTCAGTGAAGGCTACAAGCCATTGCGGGACTGGATCGCCGGCCAGATGGCAGCCATCGGTGTGCCTTGCTCGGCCGAGAACATCATCATCACGTCCGGTGCCCAGCAGGCGGTGGATTATCTCGGCAAGCTGTTCCTGTCGGCTGGTGACACGGCACTTGTCGGTTGGCCGACCTATCTCGGCGCGCTTCAGGCCTTCAACGCCTATGAGCCAGCCTACCAGCGGCTTGACCCCTTTGCGAACATGTCGGCGCAGGCCTATCGCGAGACGGCAGCGGCCGCAGGTGGTGCCGTCAAGTTCGCCTATACATCCGCTGACTTTGCCAATCCCACCGGCGAGACGCTGACCCTGGACGCGCGCAACGGCATTCTGGATCTCGCTGGTGACCTGGACATTGCCGTCATTGAGGATGCAGCCTATCAGTCCCTGCGCTTCGATGGTGAGGCATTGCCGCCTCTCATGGCACTGGACATTGCGCGCTGCGGCGACATCGAGGCGACGAGAACCATCTATTGCGGCAGCTTTTCCAAGACTCTGTCCCCTGGCCTGCGGCTTGGCTGGGTCTGCGCGGCCACGCCGGTTATTCAAAAACTCGTTCTGATCAAACAGGCCTCGGACCTTAATTCCTCGACGCTCAACCAGATGGTCATGGCGAAGGTTGCGATGAGCTGTTTCGAGGAACAGGTCACCAGGATCCGCAAGGTCTACAGCGAGCGGCGAGATCACATGCTGGCCGCTCTCGAGCGTCACATGCCCGCCGGTGTCACCTGGGGACGGCCTGAAGGCGGCATGTTCCTCTGGCTGCAATTGCCGGAGGCGATGGACGCAGGTGCCCTCATGGAGCAGTCTGTGACAAGCGCGAAGGTGGCCTTTGTGCCCGGCCATGCATTTTTCGCCGATGGATCGGGACAAAATTGCATGCGGCTCAACTTCACGTCATGTGGGCCGGATAGGATCGAGGAAGGCATCGCCCGGCTGGGGCGCCTGATTGCGGAACGGATGCCCTGGGCCGCTTGAGGCAGGAGCAAGTGATTGGACTGGAACGAGCGCCTCGACAACTATTGTGAACGGATCGGACCAGAGTTCTGGGCCGAACCACTCAATGCAGTGAGCAATCTGTCTTTCGTCGTTGCCGCGCTTTGGGCTTACGTTCTCTGGCGAAGGCAAACGCCCGGCGATTGGCCCGCCCTGTTCCTGATTGTCGTGGTCCTGGCCACAGGCGTTGGTTCCTTCTTGTTCCACACGGTCGCGACCCGCTGGGCGATGCTGACCGACGTGGTGCCGATTGCCATCTTCATTCACGGCTACCTGCTGCTGGCGTTGAGGCGCTATCTCGGTCTGCCATGGTGGGCGGCCATCGCCCTTGTTGCGGTCTTCCTTGTTGCGACACCCTATATCGCCGGCCTCGCGCAGCCGGTTGCAGCCTCATCTGCCGGCTATGTTCCCGCATTGCTCGCTATTTTCGCTATGGCGGCACTGGTCCGACCTAAGGGGCAGGGGCTGTCAAAGCCGCTCTTCGTTGTTGGGCTCTTGTTTTTGATCTCATTGACTTTTCGCACCATCGACGCCCCACTGTGTGCAGCTCTGGAAGTTGGAACGCATTTTCTGTGGCATATGTTCAACGGATTGGTGCTGTTTTTACTTCTTCGTCTTCTCATTTCGCAGCGTGCCGGTTACACCCCTTGAACAATCGTCTAATGCAGGTTCCTTTTGTCTCCTGTTCCCGCGCTGGTCCGGCAGGACCGTTCGCACCCGATCGGGGACGTAAGGGAAGGTCCCTGAACCGCCAATGGAAAGGCTGCGGATACCATGAGTGACAACAAGTCCACCGGCAGCGATCTCACGGAAGCCGCGCTCTTCTTTCACCAGCATCCGCGCCCGGGCAAGCTCGAGATCCAGGCAACCAAGCCCCTGGGCAACCAGCGTGACCTTGCGCTGGCCTATTCGCCCGGTGTGGCCGCGCCCTGTGAGGAGATCGCCAAGGATCCCGCCAAGGCGGCCGACTATACGGCCCGAGCTAACCTTGTCGGCGTGATCTCTAATGGCACGGCTGTTCTGGGTCTTGGTGCCATTGGTCCTCTGGCGTCCAAGCCGGTGATGGAGGGCAAGGCGGTCCTCTTCAAGAAATTCGCCGGCATCGACGTTTTCGACATCGAAGTGGACGAGCTCGACGTCGATCGTTTCGTCGACGCGGTCGCCGTTCTGGAGCCGACCTTCGGCGGCATCAATCTTGAAGACATCAAGGCGCCGGAGTGCTTCCAGATCGAAGCCAAGCTGCGCGAGCGGATGAACATTCCGGTCTTCCACGATGATCAGCATGGAACGGCCATCATCGTTGGCGCTGCCGTCCGCAACGGTCTGGAGCTGGCGGGCAAGAAAATGTCCGAAGCGAAGGTCGTCGCCTCTGGCGCCGGCGCCGCAGCTCTGGCCTGTCTGAACATGCTCGTCTCGCTCGGGGTCAAGCGCGAGAACATCTGGATTTCCGACATTGAAGGCGTCGTCTACGAGGGCCGCGAAGCCCTGATGGACGAGTGGAAGTCGAAGTTCGCGCAAAAGACCGACAAGCGCACGCTGTCCGAAATCATCGAGGGTGCGGACGTCTTCCTCGGGCTCTCTGCTGCCGGTGTCCTTAAGCCGGAGATGGTTGCCACCATGGGCAAGGGCCCACTGATTCTGGCGCTGGCCAACCCGCGTCCGGAAATCATGCCCGAGGACGCCCAGGCGGTTCGCTCGGATGTTGTCATGTGCACGGGACGCTCCGACTACCCGAACCAGGTCAACAATGTTCTGTGCTTCCCCTACATCTTCCGCGGTGCTCTGGATGTCGGCGCGACCTCCATCAACGAGGAAATGAAACACGCCGCCGTTGAGGCCATCGCCGAACTGGCAAAGGAAGAGCCGTCCGATGTGGCGGCCCGTGCCTATGGCGGCGCGACAGAGACCTTTGGTCCGAAATACCTGATCCCGTCGCCTTTCGATCAGCGGCTGATCCTCAGGATTGCGCCCGCGGTCGCCAAGGCAGCGATGGCAACCGGCGTCGCCACACGTCCGATCGAGGACTTCGACGCCTATCTGGATCGCCTGAACCGCTTCGTCTTTCGGTCCGGCCTGATCATGAAGCCGATCATCCAGGCCGCCGGTCAGGATGCCAAGCGGATCATCTATGCTGAGGGCGAGGATGAGCGCGTGCTGCGCGCCGCCCAGGTTCTACTCGAAGACAAGGTGGCGATACCGGTTCTGGTCGGCCGTCCCGACGTGCTGCAGAGCCGCTGCGAGCGCTTCG
Source organism: Roseibium polysiphoniae (assembly GCF_014842925.1). Classification (GTDB taxonomy): domain Bacteria; phylum Pseudomonadota; class Alphaproteobacteria; order Rhizobiales; family Stappiaceae; genus Roseibium; species Roseibium polysiphoniae. The sequence continues at coordinate 230,816 of NZ_JACYXJ010000006.1, read as the reverse complement.
GTCTGAAGATCCGTCCAGGCACCGATTTCGAATACATCAACCCGCAGGACGATCCGCGCTACCGTGATTATGTCGACGACTATTTCGCCTGTGTCGGCCGCAAGGGCATGCCGCCCGATGCTGCACGTACCGTGGTGCGGACCAACTCGACGGTCATTGCTGCTCTGGCCGTGCGCCGCGGGGATGCGGATGCGGTCATCTGCGGACTTGAAGGCCGTTTCATCCGTCATCTGCGCGACATTCGCCAGATCATCGGCTTGCGCGATGGGGTGCGTGACCTGTCCGCCTTGTCGCTCTTGATCAACAGCAGTGGCGCGATCTTCCTCTCGGATACATTCGTGAGCGAAGAGCCGACCGCAGAGGAGCTTGCCGAGATGGCAGCCCTTGCCGCCGAGGAAATCCATTGCTTCGGCATTGAGCCCAAGGTGGCGCTTCTATCCCTGTCGAATTTCGGCTCGCGCGACACCGCCTCGTCTCGAAAGATGCGAGACGCGCTGGAAATCCTTTGGGAGCGCTGTCCGAACCTTGAGGTCGACGGCGAAATGCACGGGGATTCAGCGCTCAACGAGATGCTGCGCAAACGGGTCATGCCGGACAGCCGCCTGAAGGGCGAAGCAAACCTGCTGCTGTTCCCGAACCTTGATGCCGCCAACATCGCGCTGAACCTTTTGAAAGTTGCTACCTCGGCCCTTCACGTTGGGCCGATCCTGTTGGGCACGGCGAAGCCGGCGCATATCCTGACCCCTTCGGTGACCTCGCGCGGCGTGGTCAACATGTCGGCGCTGGCCAGCGTCGAGGCTCAGAAAAAAGCCGGGGCCTGAGCGCAAGGACAGGCGTCGTGAGACAAGACCGGCGGCGGGGCGATGCGCTCTGCCGCAGGAACTGTTATTCGCGATAGGACGATTATCCTTGACATTGTCGCCCACTCGGCAGATAGGGAGGCGTGCATTATCCGGTTGCCGCGTGAGCAGCCCGCCCCTTGCAAACTTTCGGCACGATCCGGAAAAGTTCCAAGAAGAACCGCAAGATACTGCAAAACCCCTCCTTTCAGACGGGGTATCCTTTTCCAAGTTCCCATTTCACGCGGGGTTCTGACGGCATTTGCCGCCTTTCAAGGACAGTTCGGTCCTGGGCGCAGCACCTGCCGCAACCGCTAAATGGCTCTCGAGCTCCGCGATGGAACACGAGGGTTCTGGCATGCCATGGCGCATCGCGTCTGGTGCCAATGACAAAGGTAAAAACTTGACAGATTTCAAATCGCTTGGCCTCTCCGAACAAATTCTGAAGGCCATCGAAGCCAACGGCTATGAAGCGCCGACCCCGATTCAGCGCGACGCTATCCCATACATCCTCAAGGGTGAGGACATTATGGGTCTGGCCCAGACCGGCACCGGCAAAACTGCCGCCTTCGGCCTGCCGCTCATCGAACAGCTTCTGGCCAACCCCAAGCAGCCGGTTTCCAAGGGCGCGCGGGCACTGATCCTGGCGCCGACCCGCGAGCTGGTAAACCAAATCGCTCAAAACCTGATCTCCTTCGTGCGCGGCACGCCGCTTCGCGTTGCCTCCGTTGTTGGCGGTGTATCGATCAACGGTCAGATCAAGCGCCTCTCCCGCGGCACGGACATCCTGGTCGCGACGCCTGGTCGCCTGCTGGATCTCGTGGATCGTGATGCGGTGCGTCTTGATACGGCGTCCTTCCTCGTGCTCGATGAAGCGGACCAGATGCTGGACCTTGGCTTCATTCATGCCCTGCGCAAGATTTCCGCGCTGGTCGCAAAGAAGCGTCAGACTTTGCTCTTCTCGGCGACAATGCCCAAGCAGATCGCCGATCTTGCCAAGTCCTACCTGACCGATCCGGTGCGGGTGGAAGTGGCAACCGCCGGCAAGACTGCGGACAAGATCACGCAGCGTGTCCATTTCATGGATCAGAAGGCGAAGACAGACTTCCTGGTCGACCTGATGAGCACGCGTCCTGACGACCTGTCTCTCGTCTTCTGCCGCACCAAGCATGGTGCAGAGCGGCTGATGAAGAAGCTGGTGTCCTCGGGCATCTCCGCAGGTTCGATTCACGGCAACAAGAGCCAGAACCAGCGCGACCGCGCCATCAAGGGCCTGAAGGATGGTTCCTTGAAAGTTCTGGTGGCCACTGACGTTGCTGCACGCGGGATCGATATCCCGGGCGTCAGCCACGTCTACAACTTCGAGCTGCCTGAAGTTCCTGAGGCTTATGTCCACCGGATCGGCCGGACGGCCCGTGCCGGTGCCGATGGCGATGCAATCGCTATTTGCGCACCAGAGGAAATTGGCCTGTTCCGCCAGATCGAAAAGCTAATCGGCATTTCCATCGAGGTCGCAAGCGGTGAAGTTCCGGCCGACAGCCGTGCCGTTTCTCCCGGCAAGGGCCGTGGCGGTGGTGGCAACCGTGGTCGCCGCAACGGTGGCGGCGGCAATGGGCCAAAGCCTGGCAAGAGGTCCTTTGGGGCACCTTCCGGTGGCAACGACAACGAAAACCGTGGCCGCCGTCAGCAACGACGTCGGCGGACGGCAGCGGCCTGATCAGCACCAGCTGACCTGCATTACTGAAATGAAGAAAGCGCGGTTACCTGGTAACCGCGCTTTCCTTTTACGTAAACGTACGGAAATCATCCATGCATTGTGCGCATGGCTAGCCTGCAAAAACAGTCAGAATCTCGACTTATCCTCGTATCTAACTGAATTAAAAGCACTATCTTGGTTAACGAAAAAAATTACATCAACTGAAAAAAATGTTGAAATTGCCGTTAAGGTAACTTATGTTCCCTTTCATCGGCGGCGCGATTGCAGGCCTTGAACGGAATAGCCCGTTCACACGTTTCCCAAATGGGAAGCGCGCAAAGGATGCAGGTATCGGCGACGCAGCGTTCGTTTACATGATGTGCAAATCCAACAGCCCCTCTTGGGCTGATGGATGATTTCGGCCATGTCCGGCAGTTCGGAACAGGGCGTGCGAAGCCGCGCGGCATCAGATCATCGGGTACCGTTCGATCTGGGTCAGCATAGCGGCGCGCGTGCCCGGCCAGACCGGCTCGAGCCTCATGTGACGGCGCATTAAATCTTGTGGCAGCGGAAAGGTGTGCCTGTTTTTCAAAGAGACGGGCCTGGCCTCCAGACAGGGGGCTGGAGCACGCAGAGCAGAAGCAGCACCAGATAACCGCGACCAGGGACCGGTGATTTTCACCTTGGATCCTGGAAAAACCCATCGCCCACAAGTCGGCGGCGCCGGACCTATGGTCCGGCGCCGTTCGCATTTTTAGCCTTAGTCTCTAAGCCTGTTGCTTACATGTTGGGGTAGTTCGGGCCGCCCGCGCCTTCAGGCACCGTCCAGGTGATGTTTCGGTTCGGATCCTTGATGTCGCAGGTCTTGCAGTGGACGCAGTTCTGCGAATTGATCTGGAACTTCGGCGCGTCTTCGCCTTCTTCGATCCATTCATAAACGCCAGCAGGGCAGTAGCGGTTTGACGGACCTGCGTAGACATCATGTTCTGACAGCTTCTGAAGTGTCTCGTCCTTCACCTTGAGGTGGATCGGCTGATCTTCCTCGTGATTGGTGTTCGATAGGAACACCGACGACAGCTTGTCGAAAGAGATGGCGCCGTCCGGTTTCGGATAATCGATCTTCTTGCAGTCCTTTGCGGGTTTCAGCGTATCCGCGTCTGCCTTGCCGTGCTTCAAAGTGCCGAAGAAGGAGAAGCCGAAGAGCTCATTGGTCCACATGTCGAGACCGCCGAGCGCGATGCCGGCAACCGTGCCGAACTTAGACCACAGCGGCTTGACGTTGCGAACGGTCTTCAGATCCTTGCCGATCGGGCTGGCCTTCCAGGCATCGTCGTAACTGGTGAGCTCGGCATTGTCTTCGCCGCGGCCGATTGCCGACATGACCTCTTCGGCGGCCAGCATGCCCGACAGCATCGCGTTGTGTGAGCCCTTGATCCGCGGAACATTCACGAAACCGGCAGAACAGCCCATGATCAGGCCGCCCGGGAAGGAGAGCTTCGGAACCGACTGGTACCCGCCTTCCGTGATCGCACGTGCGCCATAGGAAATGCGCTTGCCACCCTCGAAGGTGTCGCGGATCGCCGGATGTGTCTTGAAACGCTGGAACTCGTCAAAAGGCGAAAGCCACGGGTTCTCGTAGTTGAGATGCAGCACGAAGCCGACCGCGACCTGGTTGTCTTCCAGGTGATACAGGAAGGACCCACCGCCGGTCTTGCCGTCCAGCGGCCAGCCGAAGGAATGCTGGACGAGCCCTTCCTTGTGTTTTTCAGGGTCGACCTGCCAGAGCTCCTTGATGCCAATTCCGAACTTGGCGAAGTCGCTGTCCTGGTCGAGATCGAATTTCTCGATCAGCTGCTTGGCGAGAGACCCGCGCGCGCCTTCGCCGATCAGAACATATTTGCCGCGCAGTTCCATGCCGCGGGTGAACATGGCGTTCGGCTTGCCGTCCCGGCCAATGCCCATGTCGCCGGTGGCAACGCCGACAACGCGGCCCTGATCGTCATAGAGAATTTCTGCGGCTGCAAAGCCCGGATAGATCTCCACGCCCAGGCCTTCCGCCTTTTCGGCAAGCCAGCGGCAGACATTCCCGAGCGAGACAATGTAGTTGCCGTGATTGTTCATCAGCTTCGGCATGAAGAGATTCGGCAGACGAATGGAGCCCGCCGGTCCCAGAACGAGGAAATGGTCGGCCTTGACCTCGGTCTTGATCGGCGTGTCTTCCTCGCGCCATTCCGGCAGCAGTTGGTCGAGTGCTATCGGGTCGATCACAGCGCCTGAAAGAATGTGCGCGCCGACTTCCGAGCCTTTTTCCAGAACAACGACACTGATCTCTTCGCCCTTGTCGGCGGCGATCTGTTTTAGGCGAATGGCTGCAGCAAGGCCGGCTGGACCTGCTCCGACGATGACAACATCGACGTCCATGCTTTCGCGTTCGCCAAGTGCGTCCTGTTCTGACATCTGGTTCTCCCTCATGCGCTCCGGACCGAGCCCGGACGATATCCTTTTTGCATTTTTTCCCTTTTCGAAGCACGACAAAATTTGCCGCATTTGCGAAATCGGAAAAAATGCCGCCATGCTGCGGCGCGTCACGTCGGACATAGCCTTATTTTTCCGTGCCGCGTCAAGGTTTGATGTGACCTTTACGTAAACGGAAGATATTGCAAGGAGCTTGCGATTGGAAGCGCGTGGCCGAAGTGTGCATTCCATGCACAACCATTGGACAACCTAAGCGCCGCCGCCGCGATGCACCCTGCAGACTTTGTTTTTCCAGCTGCTGGCGTTAAGTTGCCGCCTGGAGGCTTGGTTTTGCAAACATCCGACGCAGCGCAGCGCGAACTTGAATCCCTGCTTGAATTCTATTTGGCTTCTGGCCTCGACTGTTTTCTGGAAGAGGACGCAGTCGACAGGTTTGCCTTGTCGGCGGAGCTTGCCCGCGCGCAGGCCGAAGCCCGAACGTCTGCGCCTGCTCGCCCAGCCGCCCATTCCGCACCTATACAGTCCGGTGGGCCCGCACAACAATCCCGGCCACAGGCACCTGCGTCGCCAACTCGGGAACCGAGCGCGGCCAATGCGCCGATTTCAGGAGGTGCGTTCGCCGATGCAGTGGTGCCCGATACGGAGGCGATCCATGCGGCGAGGGATGCGGCACGTACTGCCCAGACCCTGGATGAGCTGAAGAGCTGCCTGCAGGCGTTCAACGGCTGTAACCTGCGCCTGACGGCGAAGAACCTTGTTTTTGCCGATGGCAATCCGAACGCCCGCGTCATGATCATTGGTGAAGCGCCTGGCCGTGATGAGGATCTGCAGGGAAAGCCCTTCGTCGGCCGGTCAGGTCAGCTTCTCGACAAGATGCTTGGCGCAGTGGGCCTCGACCGCTCATCAGTCTATATCGCCAACGTGGTGCCGTGGCGGCCGCCCGGAAACCGCACGCCGACGCCTCAGGAAACCGAAATCTGCCGGCCGTTCATCGCGCGCCAGATCGAGTTGGCAGCACCTGATGTTCTGGTCTTCCTCGGCGCGGCGTCTGCCAAGACACTTCTTGATGTTCAGGATGGCATCCGCCGTATGCGTGGTCGCTGGATGACCTATGATTGCAATGGACGCAAGATACCAAGTCTGGCGACCTATCATCCAGCTTATCTCCTTCGTAGTCCTATAGAAAAAAGGCTTAGCTGGCGTGATTTCTTGTCCCTGCGTCAAAAGCTAAGTGAAGACGCCAATAGTTAACGTAAGACCATGAAGTCTCAGCGTAAATTGGCTGATTTCTGACGTTCGATTAACTGCGCAGTGCCGAGAACTGGCAATTTTACGCATGATGTTAACCTTTGGTTTGCGTGTAGTATGGTAATAAATCTCCATCAGGGGATATATTTTGAACGCATTGACTGCCGATATACCCGAGCACGCAATCGTTTCCGTGTTGGTCATCGACCTGGAGGGATTGAACTGCATCGAGGCGTCTGCTTCCGGCTTTAACAAGTCGGGATGCAATATCCTGTCGGATCGTGTCGGTGAGTTGCGCGAGACCATCGGTCTTAGGGTCGACGGGCTCGACAAGATGATCCGCGGCCGGGTCACTGGCGTTTCAGACACCAATGCGAATGTTGTTTTCGAATTCGAAGACGAAGCGCCACGGGAGAAACGCAAGGAAGAGCGCCGTGCTGTCCGCATTCCCGCGCAGGTGTCAGACCCTAGGGGCGGGGTCGTGATACACGCGATTATCGTCGATGCCAGCAAGTCCGGCTGCCGATTGGATGCACGCGATCTGGATCACCTTCCCGACAACGTCCGCATGCATATTCGCGGCCTGGACCTGCCGGTCAGCGGACGTATTGTCTGGCGAGCGCCCGGTTGCGCCGGGCTGGAATTGCTCTGGCAATTTTCCAAGCGCGCCGATGTCAAAGGCGCAGGTTTAGGGGGCGCCTCCGCCGTTGATGGACCAGGTGGCACTACGGGCGCAGCTGGCGATGGCAAAGCCTCCGGCCAAAAGAAAACCCGAAAAGGCGCCTCTTCACATGCAAGAGCAGGACTGGCAGGCGCTGCAGAAGAAACTCCTCAGCGCGCCGATGCGTTCGGTCCGCGCCGACGCTCTCCCCCGACGCCAAAACAGAATTAAACCTCCAGGCTTGCGCAAACCTTGTGCCGGGGCCTTTTATCCCTTTCGTTCAGGTCCTATATCCCGGATACCTTTCAACCGGGACCCGCCGATTTGTTCGAAAAACTCCGCAGCCTGCTTCCAAAGAAATTCCGCAACGATGGCCCGGTAATCCCGGTTGTCCGCCTCCAGGGCCCGATCGGCATGGCGACCCCGCTGCGTCCTGGGCTTTCGCTCGCGACAGCGTCCCTGCCTCTGGAACGCGCTTTTTCTGTAAAGAAGGCGCCCGCCGTTGCACTGATCGTTAACTCCCCCGGCGGTTCTCCGGTTCAGTCCAGACTGATCTTCCAGCGCATTCGTGATCTTGCCAAGGAGAACGAAAAGGATGTTCTGGTCTTCGTCGAGGACGTGGCGGCCAGCGGCGGCTACATGATCGCTCTTGCCGGAGACGAAATCATCGCGGACCCGTCGTCCATCGTCGGATCCATCGGCGTTGTTTCTGCCGGTTTTGGTTTTCCTGATCTTCTGAAGAAGATCGGCGTCGAGCGCAGGGTCTACACGGCCGGTGAGAGCAAGGTCATTCTTGATCCGTTCCAGGCCGAAAAACCTGACGATATCGAGTACCTGAAAAACCTCCAGCTCGAGATCCACGAGATATTTATCGAGATGGTCAAGAAAAGCCGCGGCGACGTCCTCGCCGACGATCCCGAGATCTTCTCCGGCAAGTTCTGGACCGGCGGTGCGGCACGTGATCTTGGCCTGATCGACAGCCTTGGTGACCTTCGCAGCACCTTGAAGGAGCGCTATGGCAAGGACGCGGAGCCGAAGCTTTTTTCTGCCCCGCGTGGCTTGTTTGGCCGTCGTTCCGGTGTCGGCGGAATTGCAGCCGGACGGCAGGGCCTTGTCGATGGCATCGGCAGCGACCTCATTTCGGCAGCCGAAGAGCGTTCGCTCTGGTCCCGTTTCGGTTTGTGATGCCGCGCATTGACGGGTTGCAAACGCTCTGGAATGTTTGAAATCAGTTTGGGGAAGGGGAGCAGATGACAGAACTTCTCGGTGTGGCGGCTTTGGCCGTTGGCGGCTACTGGATCGTCAAGCGCATGAAAAAGAAAATGGCAGATGTCGAGCGTCATTTGTCGGATATTGCCGCCCGCTCTGCCAACAAGAGACCTGCGGAAAAACTGGTGCAGGATCCGGTGACGGGCAAATACCGGCCTGAATAAAGCCGGGCCTATCTTTCGGAGGCCTGTCCGGCTGTCCATTCATAGGCATTGTCGAACTCGGCGCTGCCCTTTAGCTTGAAACCGAGCCTTGTGTAGAACCCGTTCGCGGCACTGCCCCTGAGCGCAACCAGCCGCAGGGGTAGCTTGGCTGCTTCGGCCTTCTGCTGCGCATATCTTACCACATGAGTGCCAATGCCTTTGCCCTGAATGTCCGGCAGGACATAGAGGTGGTCGAGGTAGAGATGATCGGACCGGGTTCTCAGCACAAAGAACCCCAGAAGCTGACCTGAAGCCTCGATCCGGAGGGTCTCGTCAGGTGTGAAGCTTTCCAGGAATCTTGCTTTCGCCCGGGCCGGGTCAAACCGGCCAATCGCCTCGAGGCTCGGGCGCATCGCCGCCACGCGTAAATTCGCAAGGCACTCGCCATCTTCATCGCCGGCGGTCACGAAGTCCAGTGGAGTGCCGGGACCTTGACCAGTCGCGATCGATGGTTCGCTCACAGCGCCGCCATGTAGACCGGAAGCTTTTCGAGCTTTGGCACGACAATCATCTTCTTCACCTTGCCGGCTTTGAACGCCCTGAGGAACTTGTTGTAGTCCTTGAAGGCCACGCAGCCATGGGAGCCGATACGTCCGCGCAGGAGAGGCGTGTGGGTCAGCATGCCGTCGCGCCCATGCATGGCAGCGACATCGACGGGAAGCATGCGGATGGCCTCCACGCCATGGAACCGACGCTCGCGCATGCGCAAATTATAGATGTTGGGCGGGGTCGGCCCATTGTTGCGCACCTTGGTATAACGCGGGTTGTCGAGCATCTTGCCGATGCCTGAATGTGCCTCCAGCTTCGTGCCGTCCGGCATATACACGGTGGCTGCGCTGATGTCGTAGACGGCAATGCCGCTGCCGCGTCCTGGCAGCCGTACTTCGCCTGAATTGAAGACTTTCGACAGGCCGCTGAAGATGCCATCGCCTTCCTTGCGCGGATCCACGTCGCGGGCATAGGCGAGGGAGGCCGACGCTGTCGCGGCGCTGTCGCGCGGCTTGACGATCCGGCGCTTCGGAGCGGCAGGGCGCTTGCCTGGCACCGGCACGGGCTCGGCCTCTAGCAGAGCGACTGAGCTTACCGCTGGCACTTCGATCGGGTCTTCTGCCGGCTCAAGACTGGCCACGGCCGCAACAACGGCGTCCACCGGAATGTCGCCAGCGGTTGGCTCCGCGACGGCCACTGTTTGGGCATTCGCCTCGGGGAATGTCAGCAGGCCGGCCATTTGCCGTGTTTCAATCAGGCGCCGCAATTTGGTTTTTGCATCTTGCTCTGCCTGGGCGACCTTCGGGTCGATCGCCTCAGGGGTAACTTCGGCAAGGGCTGTCGAAACCGTCGCGCTGATTTGTGCAGCGGCTCGATCCTCGAGACGTTCGTCATGCCGCGCCGCGAGGGCTTCGTGCTGCCGCGCCTTTTGGGCAATGATCGCGGCGATTTCACGCGGCCCCGGAAGGCCTGCATCTGGAAGGCCTGCATCGGTTGCGGTGACGGCGCTTTTCGCGGGGTCTGTCTGCCCTTGAGGGGCCAACGTCTCAGGCATCTTTTCTGCCTGAGATATCTGACCAAGGCTCACGAGCGCCTGGGGCGGACCGTTCAAGGTCCAGATCAGGGCCAGTCCGGCGACAATGCTCGCACCGCCGAAAACGGCGAGGCGAACGGCACCTGTGAGGCTTTTTTCTGCCGAACCGGCAGCAGTTTGCGGAGTGTTTTTACGCATGTACTCTTGGGTCCAATTTACGCGTACCCGCACGGAATACACGTCCGCGCTCGATCAAACTTTGCGGCTGGGTGATAGGCGGCGGCGATGTCAAAATCCCGTTTTCCGACCTGTCAGCCCCGGCCGCTGACATTCTCTGACTATGAGCAATCTTGGTAACCAAGACGTTTATGCGCTCGTTCGACTTGTCGAAGACCATCCAAAGACGGCTATTTTCGGGCGTTTCAAACAAGGTGAATTGTTTTCACGGCGTCGCTTTTTGCAGCTTCAGGGCCCTTTTCACCGGCGTCTTGATCTTTGTCCGGTGGTTCTATCGTGACAGTCGGACCTGTCGTGAGCCTTGAGCCGGGTAACGCGGATCGGGGCTCACCCACTGCCGTCATCCCCGCCCCGTGCGGGGTCCACTGGCGCCGAAGCCTCAAGATCATCGCGGCGGTTCCTAGCACCAAGCCGTTAAGCCAACACCAATCCCGCCGCTGGATGTCTCCCCGGCGTTTTGGCTGGTTCTCAGTTTCCCGTTCAACGGGATGGCAGGCGCTCCGGACTTGCCGGGAGCGGTTGGGAAGGTGGGATGTGCAAGGCCTTCACGCCTGCCCAGGTTCCGTGTCCCAAATGACTGAACTTGCGTCTTTCTCTTTTCTGCGCGCCGGAAGTAGAGCGTCCTCCGGTTTGCCAGATACGAGACGCGCCTGAGATCTACCGCGTCACTCCCCGCTGCAGGTCCAAGCTGCCAGTCACCGGATAAGGCTCTGGTCCGTTACACCAGACCCGATCCTCGAAACCCGGTCCCGACCACCGCGAACGGACGGTCCGCACTCGGCCCCGTGATGGCAGGAACGGGATCAATGATACGACAGGTTCAGCGGGGGAGGATAAGTTCCGGCTATTCATAGGCAGTGCGTGTTTTTTCAATGCCTTGCGAGGCGCCTATCCCCGTCCGAATGAGGGATAAGGTCTGCTCCATCCTCTCTTTGCCTTCCCTGCGCAGGCAGGGACCCAGTAAACGCGAGCGCTTCGGCATGACCCTTGAGGTTCCGGCGTACCGGATCCCGGATCTTCGCTGCGCTCGTCCGGGAAGGCGTGGGGAGAGAGGCAAGGCTGGACCACACCCACTGGCGTCATCCTCGGGCGTGTCCCGAGGATCCACTCTTCCTGTGTCTGCCGCGAACCTTCCTGGATTGCCGGGACAAGCCCGACAATGACGACGGAGAGTGTGTTTTCAACCGCAATGTCTCGCTTCAATCTGGGACGTCATCCCCGCCTTGTGCGGGGAGCTATTGGTTCCCGAAGTCTCAAGACCAAAGCAGTGATCGCGCGGAAGTTTCCAGCCCGCTTGCACCTGACTGATTGGCGGCAATGTGGATTGGATCCCCGCACAAGGCGGGGATGACCGTCGGTGGTTGGGGGGAATCCAAGGATGACGAGGGAGAGGTTTGCAAAGAGGTGGATAGGGACAGGTCTCGGCTCCACCTTCAGCCGTCATTGCAGGACCTGATCCTGCACAACCGTGCGTCGCCAAATCGAAGTGGTGCTGCCAGGCAAGGTCACGGCATGGATGCCATGGCAGAACGTGGCAAGGCAACCTAACGCCTCAGGCCAACTGCTTGACGTGGTAGACGCAGCGGCGGCCGCCGGAGAGGAGGTGTTCGGTGCGGGTGAGGTCGACGTCCTGGCCCAGGACGGTCCGAAAGAGGCTCATCTCAGACCGACAAAAGCCCTGGCAGGCAGTGGCCGCAGCGCAAATGGAACAGTGGTTTTCGACAAGCAGAAAGCCACCCGCATTTGCGTCTTCCTCGACGCTTGCCATATAGCCTTCGCGAGAGCGGATCTCGGCGAGAGCGGAGAGCTTGTCCTTGAGATCAACCTTGTCGGCAAGGGCGGCTGAATAGACCTTCAGCGCCTCCTGCTCCCGGTGAGCAATCAACCGGTCGATGCCTTCATCGCCATAAAGCACCTTCATGCCGTCCAGCAATCCAAGGATCAGGCCGGAATGATTGTCGGGAAACTGGGCGTGGCCTTCACGGGTCAGCGTCCAGACCCGTTTGGGCCGGCCAACCGTGCCCTTGATGTCCTCAAATCCCACAAGACCTTCTGCGAGCAGGCTGTCCAGATGTTGTCGGGCGGCGACCGAGGTCACGCCCTCGGCCTTGGCAAGCTCGGCAGCGGTCTGGGGTCCGGCGGTCTTCAGCGCCGTGATCAGTCGGGTCTTGGTACGATCGGACATGGCATGCTTCTAACATAGATCCGTATTTTAAAAAAGATTTTGCTTTTCATATTGCCAGGCCCGAAAAGGGCGAGCATGATAAAGAAAGAAAAAACTTTCGTTATATCTCATCAGCATCCCGGGAGGACATCATGCGACCTGACCATCTTCACCAGCGTTTCGGCATAAGCCTGAGGCTCGGCAGGTGTGTTGCCCGCCATCTGCGCCCCCTATGGCACCTTTGGCTGGCCTATAGGCGTCGCCGCGCCTTGCGCCGGATCCCCGATGAGCTGATTGATGATGTGATCAAGGACCCGGAATTGAGGGCGAAAGAAAACGAGCGGCGCCGGGCTCGCCCGGCCTTCAGCGACTGGTACTGGCGCTGACACGGGCTTATGGTCAAAGCTTGGAAAAAGGATGGGCACGTCATTGGCAGGGGGGACAAAGCGGCAAAAGGAAATGCGCAAGGCGCTGAGGTCTTTGGCTCCGCGCATGCCCATGGCCGATGCCGAAGCCATCCTTGAGGCAGCGCGGGCCGGGCATCTGCGGCATTTGCCGCCATCCATCGCGCTTTGGCAGGCAACCACCAGCCGCATTCGCCACGCCCATACCGACTATGACGCCCTGCTGGACGAGGGCTATGACCGGGATGCGGCGCGCTTCTTCGTTCTGGATCACATGAACCAGGTGCTGGAAGACTGGGGCAGCGCGAAGCGCCTGGATCCAGATGACGGCGAGGCGTTCTAGGGCCGGCCCAGCCATTCTGCGGAGAGCCTAAGCCGGATTGTAGATCCACTGCTCGGGGATGACCGCCGTCACGCTTTCGCCGGCGCTGATCGTGCCTGGTTTTTCCACATAGCCGACAAGACCACGCAGGCGCTTTGCCACTTTCGGGAACAGAAGATCCAGCCCGTCGCGGCCTGGAACGTGAGCTGCGATGGATCTGCCCGCCACCCGGCAAGGCGCATTGTCGCCATCCACCCGGATGACGGTGCCGCCGTCAAACACCAGCCGCGTGCGCGGTGGGATCAGGGACAGGTTGGGGAAGCCCTCCAGCACGATATTGCCACCGATCCAGGCCGCTTCGACGGTTTCGAGCTCCATGCGCTGGGCCACAAGTGCCAGCTCGCCCGGGCAAAGGATGGACACCTGACGCTCATTGCACATTTCCGTTCCGCGCGGATACCAGGGTTCACGTCCCCCGGATTTGCGCGTGAAGCCGCCGTGGCGATCGCCTGAGATGCCGGAAAACTCAAGGTCAAGCGCGTTGCACGATTGGGTGGCAAAATCACCTGGCGACAGGGTCTTCAGGACATCTGAGACCTGCCCGGTCAATTTGCGCGCCGGCGTGATAGTAAGCTGCTCAATCATCGCATCAGGAGAAACCGCGGAAGACATCAATGGCCCTTTCGAAAATCATTGTCGGCCGAGACTTAGCCCAAGCCTTGCTGTGGGACCAATGAAAGACATTGATCAACTGATTGGCAAGTGAGATGGGCCGGTCAGCGCTGGCGCCCATGGCCGCGAATTCGGCGCCCTGACCGAAGAGATCAAGACGATTTCCGACAACATCACGGAAAGCTCCAGAGACATCATGCGTCACCTGGAACAGGCCTGACGCCAACGGCCGTTGGCAGCACTGCGCGCGCTTGAGCCTCACGCGTCTTCAAAGAGGCCGGTCGGAAATCCGTCGATGCTGACCTGGTTCTTCTGCCGCTGATAGGCCTCGAGCTCCTCTGCGCTCTTGTTCGCCGCCCAGTTGTCCAGGGACGGCCGTTCACCTTCATAGCCGTGCAGCGGAACGCCGTAGCCGCAAGACGTCTGCACCAGGTCGAAGTCCAGGTGAACCATCTGCCGCGCGCCGCCCGGTTCCTCACCCGCAAAGGCGCTTTCCAGCAGGGCGTCATACTCAGTGCTGCCCCGGCGGATGATCCGGCCCTTGCCGTAAAGCCGCATGATCTGCGGAGGGCCATCCATGGCGCAGAACATGATCGTCATCCGGTCGGACAGTTTCAGATGCGCTGCCGTTTCGTTGCTGCTGCCCGTCCGGTCCAGATAGACTAGCGCATTCGGTCCCAGCAGCTTCAGCGCCGTTGTCGAGCGCGGCGAGACATTCACCCGGCCGGTCGGCGCGGCGGTGGCTGTGAAGAAAATGTGCTGCCGCGCGATATAGCTGCGGTGGGCATCATCGAGTTCGGGGAACTGCTTGGCCAATCGATTGCTCCGGTGAAAGGGTGCTTCGGTGGCAACCTATTGGAAAACCTTCCAGGGCCACAAGGCCGCCCCCCTGCCCAAACAAAACGGCGGCCCGATGGACCGCCGTTTGAAATCGCAGTTGCCGAGGCAAATGTTATTGCGCTGCAGGAGCCGCCGCCTGCAACAGGAACTTCTGGCCGTTGACGAGGATAAAAGGCTGTCCGCTTGCGTCGATCTGAACCTGCGCTTGCGCCGCCGGTGCAGGAGCAACGTTGGTCGCTGGTGCAGGTGCATTCGTAGCTGGTGCTGTTGCAGCGGCGGCGGTCACGCCGATTGGCTGCTTCGTCACGACAGGAGCACCATCCTGAACGGCTGGAAACGACGGAGCGGTCGGGTCTGTCGACGCAACCATTGTCCCGCCATCCGGCTGGGCTGCGCTTGGGAAAGCGGGAACGGATACCGGGGTCGGCAGCGTCGCTGTCTTCTGGTCCGTGTTTGCTGTCGGGAAGTTTACCGCCTGGCTCTCCGGCGAGACGCTGGGCGCCTTGGCAGTTGCGGTCGGCGTGCTCACAGAGGGGAAATTCTGCGCAGGTACAACCGCAGGGGATGGCATCGGCGGAGTGTCCTGCGAGATGGAAGGCGCGGGGAACGTCACCTGCTGACCGTTCGGTACGGTGGCTGGCTGAATTGAGGTGGCGGTACCGTTGCCAGGCAGCGTCACATTGGGAAACGCCTGGGCCGGCTGCTGCTGATAAGCGGCAGGTGGCTGCGTCGCCACATATGTTGGTTGCGGCTGTGGATTGGCACGCGCGAAAAGAAGTTGCGCCTGTTCTGGAGTGAGTTTGCCTGTCGGTTGTGCCGGAAGCGACAGCTGGAAATTCTTGATTGCGGTACGGGTCTTGCGGCCCGGTGCGCCGTCAACGGGTCCGGCATTATAGCCGACCGTGTTCAGAGCGGCCTGAATGCTCTTCCAGTAAGTACGTTCTTCTGCAGAACGACCACTGCTGCGTGAACTGTTCCGGTAAACCCGCTTTTGCCGGTTCTTATTGATCTGGCTTCCGACAATGGCACCGGCGGCAAAGCCAATGATGCCGGCAGCGACGCCTTCCCCACCAGCCCTAGCCGGAATTGAAGTGAATGAAAGAGATGTCAGCGCAAGTACCAGCGCGGAGAAAATGCTAGTTGCTTTGAGCATTGGAGCCCCCTTTGCTCTGCTTGAGTGAGACAAGCCATTGGGCTGTCTTCAGGTCAGACACGGCGGAAAATTCTGAGATCATTGTATCGAGTTGCAGGCTGCTGCGTCCCATTGCTTCAATCAGCACGCGGCAGGAATGCGGGAAGACCGCCCTGTCCACGATGCCCCACTGTTGCGGGTGGCTAGACTTGCCGATCATGCTGCCCCGGAACTCCTTGACGTTCTTGAGCAGGTAGGAAAAGTGATCGAAGGTAGGCGGCAATTGCGCAGCCACATGGGTGATGTAGCGGCATAGAAAATCACGATGGTTGTTCAACTCTCGGCCATGATAGCCGGTGTTGGCGATGGAGAGAGTCAGCAGGTCAATGAAGTTGAACTCGCTCGTCTCCGGTTTGTCGTCAGGCAGACGTGTGAACCGGTGCTTGCTGACCAAACCGTCCCAGGCGGTAAGCTGAACACGGCTGTATGTCTCGGGGCCGAGGGGCAATCCATTTTGGGAAAACCAAGTCAGCTCGTTCATGCCGTAAGCAACACCCAAGTCACTGACAAAAACCACGACGGGCGGCAGAGTGTCTTTGGAAAAGGAAGTCGTCGTCATCCCGCGACTTTGAAAGAATTCGAACATCTGCGGTGTTGCGCCGATGGAAAACAGGAAGGTCGCCAGGCTGCAGACGTGATCATTGCGCAGGCGCCCGGAATAATAGTTACAGCGCTGCACCCCGTTCAGATCAATTGGCCGGATGGCTCCGAGATAGTTGTAGAGCAGTTCGACGGAGGGTAGGCGGCTCACCGAGAAGGGGGCGTTTGATCTGGTGCCCTTCATATTGCTCTGGATGACTGCTTCGACAAACAAGCGGGATGTTTCGATCAGTTCTGGTTTCAGAAGCTGGTTCTCGAGGTAAAAGTGCGCGGACTTCAGGTCGCCGCTGACAACAAAGTTCTCGAAGGCAGCTAGCGGTTCCTGCTCCTGGGCCTGAGCCGTGAGGCCAAGGAGACAGAGCCAGAACGTGACTGAAACGGTCTTGATGATGTGGGCAATGCGGTTTCCGGATTTCATAATATCAAGCAACATTTTCCCCAGCCAATTTGGCGTCTTGAAAAAGGTTTTAGGCGGCTCGCAAACGAGTGAGCGCCGAATAAACGAGTGACTAAGACCTGATCTTAGCCGCCAAGGGGATAAAAAACCACTTCCCGTTGAGTAACTATGGTGAAATTTGGGCGGAACCCACAAAAATGGTGAACGCAAATCTGCGCGCCCCTGCCCAAACAAAAACGGCGGCCCGATGGACCGCCGTTTGAGATCGTTCTTACCGCGTCATTTTAGCGAGTAAGCGGCTTGTACTTGATGCGGCGCGGGTCGGCGGCGTGGGCGCCGAGGCGGCGGACCTTGTCCTTCTCGTAGTCTTCGAAGTTGCCTTCGAACCATTCCACATGGCTGTCGCCTTCAAAGGCGAGCATGTGCGTGGCCAGGCGGTCAAGGAACATGCGGTCATGCGAGATGACCACGGCGCAGCCGGCGTAGTTTTCCAGCGCGTCTTCAAGCGCTGCCAGCGTCTCGGTGTCGAGATCGTTGGTCGGCTCATCGAGGAGGAGAACGTTGGAGCCCTGCTTGAGGACCTTCGCCAGATGCACCCGGTTGCGCTGACCGCCTGAGAGGTCGCCCACCTTGGCCTGCTGGGCCGGGCCCTTGAAGTTGAAGGACGAGCAATAGGCGCGGGAGTTGATTTCCTTGTCGTCGAGGTAGATGACCTCGCCGCCGTCGGAGATTTCTTCCCACACGGTCTTGTCCGGATCCAGCTTGTCGCGGGACTGGTCGACGTAGCCCAGATGCACCGTGTCGCCGACGATGATCTCACCGTTGTCCGGCTTTTCCTGACCGGTCAGCATCTTGAACAGGGTCGACTTACCAGCACCGTTCGGGCCGATGACGCCGACAATGCCGCCGCGCGGCAGCTTGAACGACAGGTCATCGATCAGAAGGCGGTCTTCGAAGCCCTTGGAAACATTCTTGACCTCGATGACGTTGGCGCCAAGACGCTCGCCGACCGGGATCAGGATCTGCTCGATGGACGGCATCCGCTCTTCCTGAGCTGACAGCAGATCGTCAAACGCCTTGATACGGGCCTTGGACTTGGTCTGGCGGCCTTTCGGCGACATGCCCATCCATTCGCGCTCGCGGGCAATCGCCCGGTTGCGGGCCATGTCTTCGCGGCCTTCCTGGGCCATGCGCTTGGACTTCTTCTCCAGGTAGGCAGAGTAGTTGCCTTCATACGGAATGCCCGAACCGCGGTCGAGCTCGAGGATCCAGCCGGTGACATTGTCAAGGAAGTAGCGATCGTGGGTGATGATCAGCACGGAGCCCTTGAACTCGCGCAGGTGCCGTTCCAGCCAGTGGACGGTTTCCGCGTCCAGGTGGTTGGTCGGCTCATCGAGAAGCAGCAGATCGGGTTCGGACAGCAGCAGCTGGCACAGGGCCACGCGGCGCTTTTCACCGCCCGACAGGTTTTCGACCGAAGCGTCTTCCGGCGGACAACGCAGGGCTTCCATCGCCATCTCGACCTTGCTGTCGAGGTTCCACAGGTCTTCCGCGTCGATGATGTCCTGGAGTTTTGCGCCTTCGTCGGCGGTCTCGTCCGAGTAGTTCATCATCAGTTCGTTGTAGCGATCGACGATGGCCTGCTTGTGGGCGACGCCCTCCATGCAGTTCTCGCGCACGTTCTTGGTCGGATCCAGCTGCGGCTCCTGCGGCAGATAGCCGACGCGCGCGCCTTCTGCGGCCCAGGCTTCACCGGTGAAGTCCTTGTCGAGCCCGGCCATGATCTTCAGCAGGGTCGACTTACCGGCGCCGTTGGGGCCCAGGATACCGATCTTCGCGTCCGGGTAGAACGACAGATTGACGTTG
Source organism: Roseibium polysiphoniae (assembly GCF_014842925.1). Classification (GTDB taxonomy): domain Bacteria; phylum Pseudomonadota; class Alphaproteobacteria; order Rhizobiales; family Stappiaceae; genus Roseibium; species Roseibium polysiphoniae. The sequence continues at coordinate 212,209 of NZ_JACYXJ010000006.1, read as the reverse complement.
TCGAGGACCTTCTTGCCCCCGGTGTAGGACTTCGACAGTCCGTGCATGTGATAGATGAACTGGCGCGCCATGGGGCTCCGCTTCTCCGGCATTTGATTCAGAAATGGGAAATCTTTGCGCGGGTTTTACGGGAAGATGACGCGCGGGGCAATGGCTAAGACAGCTTCCCTGAAATGATCATCCATTGGGGGCTGATGGTCCAACCGATCGGCGAGAGCTTTAGGCAGATCAGCGATGTCCCTGGCTGCGCAAATCGTGCCTTCCCTGCGCAGGCAGGGATCCAGTAGCCGCAGGCGGCGCGGAATGGGGCGTGAAGTCCCGGCATACTGGATCCCGGCTCGTCGCTGCGCTTGTCTCGGAAAGCATGAAGCGGTCCGCAAGACCTTGTCACACTTGGTCGCGTCATCCTCGGGCGCGTCCCGAGGATCCATCTCCAATTCACTTGAGATGACGCTCTTTGGAGAACCGGGACCAGCAATCGCGGGTGCGGCGTTGGCGAATGCCTTGCCTAGCCCGCCTTCCGATAGACGCGCGCCAGATAGATCACCTCGCCGTTTTTCAGCCATTTATAAAGCGCTGAGCCCTTGGTACCTGCGAATTCCTTGAAAAAACGACCAGCAAGCGGGATCTTGGCGATCCGAGCGACTTTGCGTTCATTCATCTGATCAAGAGCGGCGACCACGCCGGGTGAGAGCACTGTCTCTCGCTGTTTTTCAAGGGCCTTGACCGCCTCGAAAGAGGTGTCGGTGCCGGGCATCATCGCCTTGCCGCGCATGTCCGCCCAGGTAAAGCTGCCGCCGGGTGTGAGGACACGGGCAACCTCGCGCAAAAATGCGTCCATGTCTGAATAGCAGTGAGAGGATTCAATGTTCACGACGACATCGAAAGAACCATCTTCGAAGGGCAGCTTCTCGGCATCGCCAAAGGCATAGGACAAGACGTCCGTTTCGCCATTGAGCGCCTGCGCACGTTTCACAGTCACCGGTGAATAGTCCACTCCGACGGCCTTGGCCGCACCGTGATACTTTGCAACATAGGCGGTTCCACCTCCGCGGCCGCAGCCGACCTCCAGCACCCGCTTGCCAGCGAGGTCGACGCCGTCGACTGCCTGGAAATAGAGACCGATGAAGGCGCGCTCCGGCTCGTCGATTTCATCAAGTGGGAATGCGGCCTTGTCTGCCGGCGGCAGATAGCCGTAGTTCATGAAACGCCAGTCGCCGTCAGTCCAAAAGCGGGACATGAGGTTATAGAGCCGTTGCCAGCCCCACTTTCGGGCCTTTGGAAAAATGCCTCTGTCGGCTGCTTCCAGCACCATGTCGAACACACGACTTGTCATGAAAATCTCTTCCTCTGGAAAGGTCTCGGCAATTTCAGTTTGCCGGTGCCAGTTCAGGTGCAGGTGCCGTCTTGGGCTTGGCAATGAGGTCAGACGTTTCCCTGTCGACCCACTCACGCCATTTGTCGATCAGCTTTTCATCCCGCTCTTTCGCAGGGTCGTAGCCTGGAAGGTAGTACTTCAGGAAGGCGAGCAAGCTGAAGCGCGCAAAGCCAGGTTTGACGATCAGCAGCCACCAGAACCGTGTCCAAAATCGAATGCCGGTCTTTTCGCCATCGGCCCGTGCATAGAGGCCGACGTTGCGCAGGTAGTTGATCAGGAATGTAACAGCCACGCCGTTGATTGCGCCGGTGCGCAGGAAATAGCGTTTCCAGGCGGGCATATCCCGGGAAGCATCTTTGAAGACGTCGATGGCGACGGCCATATGCTCAAGCTCTTCAAGTGCGTGCCAGGTCCAAAGCCTGCGATAGCGGATGTCTGCGCCTTCAAAAACCTCCGGATGACGAAGGACCGCAAAGGAGAAAACAGCTGTAAAATGCTCAATGGCGCAGGTGACTGCGAGCCGGATCATCGGGCTCTTGATGGTCTTTAACGTGGCACAAAGGTTGGCCTCCATCTTGTCGACATCATAACCAAGCGCTTTAAGCGAGTTATTGTAGTCCAGATGTTCGCGCGTATGGAACGCTTCCTGCACTGAATAACCCTTAATCTCAGCGGTCAGCTCCTTGTCGGAAAGCTTGCTGGCATAGTGGGTCAGGGAGCGAATGAAGAACCGCTCACCCTCGGGCAGCGCGACCGAAAAGCAATCAATGATCGCGGTTTTCTGCAAGTCGTTGTCGAACCAGTGCCGCTGCGCGGCCTTTGAGATGCCAAAGTGTATATCGCGTGGAATGATGTCTTTATGCACGTCGCCCATAAATTCGCTTCCCATATTTCGCTCGCGCGGGACGTTAGAGGAATATGACATAGTTTCATAGGCTTAAGTAGGGACTGGTAATGGCAGCGAATGTCGAAGCTTGTGAGACAGAACTTGTTTCGATCGGTGTCAAGTTCTCAGCCTGTTTTGCGGCCAAAATGCCAGGCACACGCCTTCACTGGATCTCTCTTCTGTCAGGAAGCGACAGTCCGGGCTCTTTGTCTTGACCTTCTGCCCCTTGCATGGCACCTGTCGCCAACAATGGAGCGGCGTGATCTTCGCTGCCCGAAAATCAACGAGATCCGACGGAAACGAAAAGCCATGTCGAGCGATGTCCCGGCGCATATGCGTCCCGAAAACTCCTTTCAGGGCCTGATCCTGACCCTCCAGCGCTACTGGGCGGATCAGGGGTGTGTGGTGTTGCAGCCCTATGACATGGAAGTCGGCGCGGGCACGTTCCATCCGGCAACGACGCTGCGCTCGCTCGGGCCGCGTCCGTGGAAGGCCGCTTACGTGCAGCCGTCCCGCCGCCCGACCGACGGCCGCTATGGCGAGAACCCGAACCGTCTGCAGCATTATTACCAGTTCCAGGTGATCTTGAAGCCGTCGCCGGAAAACCTGCAGCAGCTCTATCTGGACTCTCTGAAGGCCATTGGGCTCGATTCAGCGCTGCACGACATTCGCTTCGTCGAAGATGACTGGGAGAGCCCGACGCTGGGCGCCTGGGGTCTTGGCTGGGAATGCTGGTGCGACGGCATGGAAGTGTCTCAGTTCACCTACTTCCAGCAGGTCGCCGGTTTCGAATGCTCACCTGTGTCCGGCGAGCTGACCTACGGCCTTGAACGCATCGCCATGTATGTTCAGGGCGTCGATAACGTCTATGACCTGAACTACAACGGCATGGAAGGCGACGAAAAGGTCACCTATGGCGACGTCTTCCTGCAGGCCGAACAGGAATATTCGCGCTACAATTTCGAACATGCGGACACGGACATCCTGTTCCAGCATTTCAAGGATGCGGAAGCCGAATGCCGCGCCATCCTGGATGCAGGCGCCAAGGCCCGCGAAGACGCCGGCGCCAGTGTGCACCAGGTGGTGCTCCCGGCCTATGACCAGTGCATCAAGGCATCCCATGCGTTCAACCTGCTGGATGCGCGCGGCGTGATTTCGGTCACCGAGCGCCAGAGCTACATCCTGCGGGTGCGCGACCTTGCCAAGGCCTGCGGGGCCGCCTTCCTGGAAACGGAAGCTGGCGGCGTCGGCTATCAGCTCGAGGCAGCAGAGTAAGCCGGTATCCGGGCGGCGTTGTCATCTGACGCTGCCCGCCAGAACCACCGCCGGAACGTCCAAAGTGTAATCTGCATTACAGTTCGCCAGTTTTGCAGCCCTGCCGGCTGTCCAGCCGGTGACAAGCGGCCAATCTCCCGATAGCTTCCGGAACAATCGTTTCGGAGGTTTTCATGGTCAGTTGGTTCATTCTTGCATTTCTGATTGCGCTCTCGCTTTTCGCTATTCTTCTCTACAACACGCTGGTGAAGAAGCGGCAGATGGTCGAGGAAGGCTGGAGCGGCATTGACGTTCAGCTGAAGCGCCGGGCAAACCTGATCCCCAACCTCATCGAAACCGTGAAGGGCTACGCCTCTCACGAGCAGGAGACGCTGGACCGGGTCACCGACCTGCGGGCGCAGGTCAGCGCCCTGCCGAAAGATGATGTCGCCGGGCGGGCAAAGGCCGAAGGCATGTTGTCCCAGGCGCTGGGCAAGCTGTTTGCGGTTGCCGAAGCCTATCCGGATCTCAAGGCCAGCCAGAATTTTTCCGACCTGCACAGTTCACTCGATGAAATCGAGAACGCCATCCAGATGGCCCGGCGCTATTACAACGGCGCTGTGCGCGGTCTGAATGTTGCCGTCGAGAGCTTTCCGTCGAACCTGATCGCCAATCAGTTCAAGTTCGAAAAGGCAGAGTATTTCGAGATCGAGGATGCGGCTGAGCGCGCGGTGCCCAAAGTCCAGTTTTAAGGAACGCTTCCATGACCTGCTGCCGTTCCCTGAAACTGCTGCTCTTCGCTGTCACCGCATTTTTTTGGATGGCGGGTGCGCAAGCGGACGAGCGTATCCTGAAGTTCCTGTCTGACATTGAGGTCATGGAAGATGGTCATCTGCGGGTGACCGAAACCATTTCCGTGCGCGCCGAAGGCAATGAAATCAAACGCGGTATCTTTCGCGACATTCCCTTGAGGGCCAAAGACGCGGATGGCTGGACCCATGATGTCGGCTTTGAGCTGTTGTCTGTCCATCAGGACGGCAAAAACGCCCGATATTTCACCAGACGCAATGGCGATGGCATCCGGATTTATATTGGTGATGAAAGCGTCTTTCTGGAACCCGGGACTTACACCTATGCCATCACCTATGTGATGGATCGGCAGGTTCGGTTTTTCTCAGATTATGACGAGGTCTATTGGAACGTCACGGGCAATGAATGGATTTTCCCGATAGACGAGGCTGTTGCCCGGATTTCCCTGCCGCAGTCAGCGAAAGCGAAAGAATGGGCCGGTTATACCGGCGGACACGGCGACGCGGGGACCGCTTATGTTGCCGAGCTGGATCCGGTGACGTCTGAGGTCGTCATCACAACGACATCGCCTCTTGGTGCTTACGAAGGGCTGACGGTTGCCGTCGCTTTCCCGAAGGGCGTTGCAGTTGAACCAAGCGATCAGGAAAAGCTTCTGACCTGGCTCCAGGATCAGCGCGTGCTGGTTGTTGGCAGCATCGGGCTTTCGGTCCTGATGCTCTACTATCTGGTGACCTGGCTGGCTGTCGGCCGGGACCGGAAGAAGGGTGTTGTCTTTCCAAGGTTCAAGGCACCGGACGGGGTCTCGCCCGCTCTTGCAAGCTATATCGTCGAGCGCGGTTTTGGCAGCACAGGATGGACGGCACTGTCGTCGGCTTGTCTGAGCCTGGCCGCGAAGGGGCATCTGTCCCTGACAAAAGACGACGATGTCATGATGCTGCAGTCGGCCGATACGTCCAGGTCCGGCTCAGACAAGAAATTGCCAAATGGAGAAGCGGCCATTGAGGCCTTCGTCTCCGGGCGGGGCGGGACCTTGGCGCTGGACAAGAAAAACGGTGAGGCGATCAAGACGCTCGGCGAAAAATTCCGGTCGGCAATTGCCGGGGAAAATCGCGGTGTCTTTTTCATCACCAACGGTTGGTACCTGTTCGCAGCATTTGTGCTGAGCGTGATGGCCATCGCGTCTCTGTTTGTCTTCGGGAATTTGAGCGAGGAACAACTGGAAAGGTCCCTGCTGTTTGGATTTTTCTCGGTTTTCTCAACCGCCCTTTCGTTCGGGCTGGCGCATTTGGTCTTGATGCCGTTCAAGTCTGCTTTAAGCGAGGCTGCCAGGGACGTTTTGTTCTGGACGGTCTTTGCCGCGATTGCTGTTGGCGGCCTGTATCTGATCAGTCTGCTGACAGCGCTGATTGTCGGTGCTGGCTCCGAGATTCCCTTGCTGCCGCTGTTTGTCCTCGCGATCGTCGTCCTGTTTATCTTCTATGCGAACCACATAGATGCGCCGACAGCGGAAGGGCGCTCCATGATGAGCGAGATAGAGGGTTTGAAGCTCTATCTGTCAGTTGCTGAAAAGGATCGTTTGAACATGTCCGGCGTTCCGGAGATGAGTGTCGTGCATTTTGAGGCATTGCTCCCCTATGCGGTTGCCCTCGGGGTTGAAGAGCCCTGGGCGGAGAGTTTCCAGCATTGGCTGACCTCCGCAACGCAATCGAATGAAAATCGCGACTATCACCCGACCTGGTACAGTGGCCGTGACTTCAACAGCCGCGATATCACCCGCAGCATCGGGCAAACGGCAACCGCAATGGCCGGGTCGTTTCAGTCTTCTCTGCCCGTTCCGAAATCTTCCAGTTCCGGATCCTCCGGTGGGGGCTCTTCTGGCGGTGGCGGTGGCGGCGGCGGCGGAGGCGGCTGGTAGCTGGTGTCTTTCCACAACCGCGGCTACAAAGGATGCCATCGGCGCGTTGGGGGGCGTAAAAGCAAATGACAGAGGGACTGCTCACAATCGGCGAGTTCGCGAGTTTCAACATCGCGATCATCGTCTATTTTCTCGGGGTGCGCCTTAACGCGGTGTTCCCGCTGCTCAACAGCTACAACATTCCCGAGCCGGTCTCCGGCGGCTTGCTGGTCGCGTCCCTTGCGCTGGTGGTCTATCTGGCAACCGGTGCTGAGATCGGTTTCTCGCTCGCGGCCCGCGATTTCCTGCTGCTGTATTTCTTCACGGCCATCGGCCTCAACGCAAAGTTCTCCGATCTCGCCAAGGGCGGCAAACCACTGTTGATCCTACTGGTCCTCACGGTGGGCTATATGTTCGTGCAGAACGGCATCGGCACAAGCATAGCCCTTGCGATGGGCCTGCCGGTAGGTTTTGGCCTTCTTGGCGGAACGATCTCTCTCGTCGGCGGACACGGCACTGCCATCGCCTGGGGTCCGACCCTTGCCGAAACCTATGGCGTCACAGGTGCGGTCGAGATCGGGGCGGCCACGGCAACTCTCGGACTGATCGCGGCTTCCCTGCTGGGCGGGCCGATTGCCGACATTCTGATCAACAAGCGCGGGGCAAAGCCTGCGGTGGCGGTGCATGACGAAACACCGGTCATCGGCCTCGAACATGATGACGAAGCCACCGCCACGGTGACCCACACCGGCCTGATGCGCAGTCTCCTGTGGCTCAACATCGCCATCGGGTTTGGTGTCGGCCTTCAGGAAAGCCTCAAGCTGGGGATTGGTCTCGACCTGCCGCTTTTCGTCGTCTGCCTGTTCTGCGGCATCTTGCTGTCCAACACAGTGCCCGCGGTCTTCAAAAAGATGACGTGGCCCGCCCGTTCGCGCTCACTGGCGGTCATCTCTGACCTTGCGCTGGGCATCTTCCTGACCATGTCGCTGATGAGCCTGCAGCTGTGGACCGTTGCCGGCCTTGCCGGACCGATGCTGATCATTCTGGCAGCCCAATTGGTCGGGGCTGCGCTCTTCATTGTCTATGTGCTGTTCCCGGTCATGGGTCGCGACTATGAGGCCGCTGTGCTGGGGGCAGGCTTTGCCGGTTTTGCGCTGGGCGCCACGCCGACGGCGATCGCCAATATGACCGCCGTGACCAAGCAATATGGCGCGGCGACGCGCGCCTTCCTGATCCTGCCATTGGTCTCGGCGTTCTTCGTCGACCTGTCCAACGCGGCGATCATCTGGCTGTTTCTCGGCGGTTAGACGTACCCGATCAAACGGCGCGCGAGCGCAGGCCGATCAGGTCATGACCTTGGCCATGTCGGCCCCGGACGGTTCGTCTCTGGCGTAGGGCATCGTGGCCCCGGAGCCTTGCTCGGCAACCATTTCGTCAATCCGGGCAGCAGCCTTGGCGGCACCAAAGAGGAAGCCTTGCCCGAACTGGCAGCCGCTTTCGGTCAACTTGGCCATGACCGCGGGCTGCTCGATGCCTTCAGCCACCGTCTCGATGCCGAGCCCCTTGGCCAGCACGAGGATCGCGTCGATGATGGCGGCGCACTCGGCGTCGTCTTCCATATGCAGGGTAAAGGACTTGTCGATCTTGACCTTGCTGATGGGGAAGTCGCGCAAATAGCCAAGGCTCGAGTGGCCGGTGCCAAAGTCGTCGAGGGCGATCTGGATACGTGCCTCCGCCAGTTGCTCAAGGACAGCCTTTGCCGCACGCGGGTTCTTGAACAGGGAGGTTTCGGTAATCTCGAGGATCAGCCGGTCCGGGCTGAGACCGCTGTCGGCGAGGATCGACATCACCTTCAGCGGAAACGTATGGTCGTGCAGCTGGACGGGTGAAACGTTGAAGCTCAGGAACATGTGCTCCGGCCATTTGCTGGCCACACGGCAGGCTTCGCGCAGAAGGCGGTCGGTCAGTTCCGAGATGATACCGCAGTCTTCGGCAATCGGAATGAACTGATTGGGCGGCACATGGCCGAAATCCCGGTCCGACCAACGGGCCAGGGCCTCGAAGCCACGGATCTTCCGGCTGGCAAGGTCCAGGATCGGTTGGAAATGAACCTGGATTTCATCCTCCGCAAGGGCCGACCGCAGTCGCTGCTCCAGCAGGGTCCGGTGCAGGATGGACGCGTCCATCTCCATCTCGAAGAAGCGATAGACAGAGCGGCCGGACGTCTTGGCCCGGTAAAGTGCAATGTCGGCCCGCCGCAGAAGCTCGGAGACCGAAAACCCGTCGTCCGGAAAGACCGAGATCCCGATGCCGGTGCCGACCTGAACCTGACGGCTTTCGAGACAGATCGGCTCCTGGATGCGTGCCAGGAGGCGTCTTGCCAGATCCGCGGCATCATTCTTCTCTGCGAGGGGAGGCGTGACGATGGCGAATTCATCACCGCCGAGACGGGCGATCATGCCGTCGTTGCCCACTTCGCTGGACAGCCGCAGCGCGAACTCGCGCAGCAATGCGTCGCCGAAAGCATGGCCATAGACATCGTTGATCGGTTTGAAACCATCGATGTCGAGCATCATCACCGCGCGGCTCTGGCCATGAATGGTGTTGGCCGTCAGTTTCGGAAATCCGTCGAGAAACTTGCGGCGGTTAGCAAGCCCGGTCAAAGGGTCGTGCTCAGCCAGCTCGCGCGCCTGTTGCTCGGCAACTTCATGACGGCTGATTTCGCCCTTGAGGTGCAGCAAGCGGAAGATGCCGTAGATGGAGCCTGCGATGGAGAGCGTCAGGGAATAGCCGACGATCAGGTCAAAAACCCTGAAAAGCCAGGTGGAGCCATGCTGCATCAGGAGCGCATGAGGCCCGGTCTCGGCGAGAAGGTATCCGATTGGGACAATCGCGATGGCAAGCCAAAGACCACTTCGAAGAGTATAGCGCCGCAGGGGTTGAAACAGGCTCACAATTTCAAGGCTCGATCTGATGGTGTTATGCTTTAAATCTGGCGTATCTTTATTTAAGAAGCGTGAATTAAGAAATTTACTCGTCATCATACTGTAAAAAATTACAGTGTTTCTGATTGTTTCTAGTTGTAAATACTTTCTTCTGCTATCTAAGATCTGGGTGCGGGGCTGGCCTTGCGGATAATGTGGCCGAGCGGTGAGATGCTTCCAGGGGGTGACAAAACCAGCCTGAATTGCTAACGGACGGGCTCTGAATTTACCGGGCATGTTGCCCGCGACCGACCCCGGGCAAACCGCCCGCCAAACACCTGAAGGCTGTTGACTCCGATGCCCGATCTCCTGCTTGAACTTTTCAGCGAGGAAATCCCCGCGCGCATGCAGCGCCGCGCCGCTGAAGACCTGAAATCCCTGGTGACCAATGCCCTGGTCGATGCGGGTCTGCCCTATGAAGGTGCAAAGGGTTTTGCAACGCCGCGCCGTCTTGTCCTGCATGTTGCCGGCGTTCCGGCAGCATCGGCGGCAACGCGTGAAGAGCGCAAGGGCCCGCGGGTTGGATCTCCGGACAAGGCTGTCGAGGGTTTTCTGCGCGGCGCAGGTCTTTCCTCCATCGATGAGGCGACCATCCAGAGCGATCCCAAGAAGGGCGAGTTCTATGTCGCGGTGATCGAAAAGCCGGGCCGGCAGGCCATCGACATCATTGCCGAGTTCATGCCCGGGCTGATCAAGGGCTTCCCTTGGCCGAAGTCCATGCGCTGGGGCACAGGATCGATGCGCTGGGTGCGTCCGCTGCATTCCATCGTGGCGACCTTCGGCCCGGAAACCGAAGAGCCGGATGTTGTTCCGTTCGAAGTCGAGGGTGTCACAGCAGGACAGACCACGCGCGGCCACCGCTTTCTTGCCGATGAGGCCTTCGAGGTCCGCCGCTTTGACGACTACGCGCCGAAGCTGGAAAAGCACAAGGTTGTCATCGACGCCGATCGCCGCAAAGACATGATCCTGCATGATGCGCGCGACCGGGCACTGGCGCTTGGTCTTGAGCTGGTTGATGATCCAGGACTGTTGGAAGAGGTCGCAGGCCTGGTCGAATGGCCTGTGGTTCTGACCGGTACCTTTGATGAGGCCTTCCTCGAAATCCCGGACGAATGCATCCAGCTGACCATCCGGGTGAACCAGAAGTGCTTCGTTCTGCGCGACCCGAAGACTGGCAAGCTGGCCAACCGCTTCGTGCTCACCTCCAATCTCGAGGCGAGCGACGGCGGCAAGACCATCGTTGCGGGCAACGAGAAGGTCATTCGCGCGCGCCTCTCCGATGCCCGCTTCTTCTGGGAAACCGACCTGAAGACGAAGCTTGCGGACAATCTGCCAAAGCTCGACAGTATCGTGTTCCACGAAAAGCTCGGCACCCAGGGCGAACGCGTCAAACGCATCGAAGCGCTGTCAGCTGAAATCGCGCCGCTGGTCGGTGCCGATGTCGACAAGGCCAGGCGCGCCGCGCAGCTGGCCAAGGCGGATCTAGTCTCCGCGATGGTCTATGAGTTCCCCGAGCTCCAGGGCCTGATGGGCAAGACCTATGCTGAAAAGCAGGGTGAAGACGTCTCCGTCGCCATTGCCATCGAGGATCACTACCGTCCGCAGGGGCCGAGCGACAGCGTGCCGACCGATCCGGTTGCCATCGCCGTTGCGCTGGCCGACAAGCTCGACTTGCTCGCTGGCTTCTGGGCTATCGACGAAAAACCGACCGGCTCCAAGGACCCCTTCGCCTTGCGCCGTGCTGCGCTGGGTGTCGTGCGGATCATTTTGGAGAATGGGCTGCGGGTTTCGCTAGAAGCGCATGTGAGGAAAGCTCTCTATTTGGCACTTGGCGCAGGCGATGATGTAATTGAGATTTTATCTAATCTGTCATTAAGAGCAGACGATACTAAAGAAGATCTTAATGAGATAATTCAGGGCGAGGGTGGGCGACTAGCCATTATTCTTTCTAATTGGAAAAAGTATTTCAATAAGATTGGAATTCCCGGCGGCAGGGATGGATACTATGGCGATGTTTGGTTTGACGTTCCAGCATTCGTCTATGCAAATAATTCTGAGCGGTTTTCTGAGGATTTTAAGAACTCATTCGATGACGAGTACGAGAGTGTTGTTAGTGCGTATAATGCTAGCTTTGCAGGCGCATTGACGCCTGTCGTGCAAGACCTTCTGTCTTTCTTCGCGGACCGCCTGAAAGTCCACCTGAAGGACGAAGGTGCTCGTCACGATTTGATCGACGCCGTCTTTGCGCTCGGCGGTCAGGATGATCTGCTGATGGTCGTCAAGCGCGTCGAGGCGCTTGGCAAATTCGTCGCTTCTGACGACGGTGCGAACCTGGCTGCTGGCTACAAGCGCGCGGTCAATATTCTGCGCGCCGAGGAAAAGAAGGGCGGAGCGCCCGTCACCGGCCGGCCTCATGCGGACCACTTCAAGGAGCAGGCCGAGATCGATCTGGCTGCAGCCATCGACACGGCTCGCGCCGAAGCAGAGGCTGCCGTCAAGGATGAGGACTTCGAAGGCGCCATGGAAGCGCTGTCGAAGCTTCGCGCGCCAGTCGACACCTTCTTCGAGGACATCCTGGTCAACGACGAAGATCCGGACATCCGCATGAACCGTTTGCGGCTCCTGTCCGAAATCCGCGACGCTACCCATGTTGTTGCCGATTTCTCCAAGGTGGCAGGATAACGCAGCAGGCAGAACGAGGCGAGGTGAATGCAATGCCCGAACTGATCCGCGAAAGCGTCGCCTCCGACTTTCCGGTTCTTGAGGGCCTCTATCCCCTGGCGTTCCCGGACGAGGATCTCCTGCCTTTGCTGCGGGACTTGTTTGCATCCGGTTGCGATCTTCTGTCGCTCGTTGCAGAAGCTGACGGAGCCGTGGTGGGGCATGTTGTCTTCACGATGGTGCAAGTCGGCAGAACAGACGTGAAAGCCGCCCTGCTAGGGCCGGTCGCCGTCGGCCCGGACCGGCAGAAGCAGGGCATTGGATCTGCCCTTATCGAAAGGGGCTTCAGCTTGCTGGCTGATGAGAACGTGTCCCGCATTTTCGTTCTGGGAGATCCCGCCTATTACGGCAGGTTCGGATTTGGCCCCGAAAGCAAGGTCGTAACGCCCTTCGAGATTCCGGTGGAATGGCGCGAGGGCTGGCAATCGAGAACCTTGTCCGACGGCGCGAGCGACGTGTCGGGCACGCTGGTCGTACCGGAGCCGTGGAACAAGCGCGATCTTTGGGCACCGCCCGAATAAAGCCCGGCCGTCTTTCAGTCTGGGAACATCGAGCGATCAGACTTGGCTGACCAGCCAGCCGCTGGCCGCCATCAGAACCAGCACCTTGCCCAGACCCATGTGAAGGCGCAGCAGCAGGACCCCGGCAAGACAGGTCAGCGCCGCTGCCCGCCAGTCGAAGCTTGCCAGGTCCGGCAGCCATAGGGTCAAGGGCCCGTGTTGCTCCTGTCTCACCGATCCAAACAGGGTGTGGAGTGCGAACCAGATGCCCAGATTGAGGATCACGCCGACCACAGAGGCCGTGATGGCGGCAAGTGCGCCGCTGAGCTTGGGCGCGCGGTCGAGCCGGTCAATGAACGGGGCTCCCGTGAACACCCACAGGAAACAGGGCACGAAGGTGGCCCAAAGGCCGACGACCGCGGCCGCCAGCCCCATCACCGCACCGCCCGCCTTTTCGCCTGCAAGATAGGCAACGAATTCGGTCACCAGAATGAGCGGACCTGGTGTTGTCTCCGCCAGTCCGAGCGCATCGATCATTTCTTTGGCTGTAAGCCAGGAACGGTTGATCGCCACTTCCTGTCCAAGATAGGTCAGCACCGCATAGGCACCGCCGAAGGTCACGACCGCCAGCTTGGAAAACAGGATCCCGACCTGAACCAGAAGATCATCCGCCCCGAGGGCCAGCCAGAGCGCTCCGAGCGGGACGACCCAAAGCGCCAGCCAGAAACCTGCCGTCAGGATGGTCCGCTTCAGGACGGCTGGCTGAGGTGAAGCGTCGTCTACCTCCTCGCTGCCGTGGCTGGTGAAATAGCCATAAAGCGCAGCGACCAGAATGATCACCGGAAAGGGAACGCTGAAGAAGAAGATCGCGACGAAGGCCAGTCCCGCCAGAACCCAATAGTCCCGGCGTTTGAGCGCGCGCTTCGAAATCCTGAGCAGGGCTTCAATGACGATGATGATCACAGCCGCCTTGATGCCGAGGAACAAGGCGGCCACGAGCGGCGCGGTGCCGAAAGCGGCATAGAGGCTGGCGAGGACCAGCATCACCAATGCGCCGGGCATGATGAAACTGAGCCCGGCGATCAGTCCGCCAAGGGTGCCGTGGAGACGCCATCCGGACCAGGCGGCAAGCTGCATCGCTTCTGGGCCGGGCAGCAGCATGCAGAAGCTGAGCGCGTTGAGATAGGTCTTCTCGCTGAGCCACTTCTTCTCATCGACAAGCACCTTGTGCATGAGGGCGATCTGCGCGGCGGGACCGCCGAATGACAGGAAGCCGATTTTCAGCCATGTCGCTGCGGCTTCCTTCAGGTTGGGATGTGAGGAGGTCATTTTCCGCTGTGCATCTCTGGCCAGTCGTGGGTTTCGCTCGTGGCGTCTCGGCACCACCTGTAGAACGCGTCATAGAGCGCAAGGCCTGCTTCCAGCTGGGCCACGTCGTCCCGATACATCCGCGACAGCCCGAGAGAAGCTGCCAGAAGACCCGCGCATTGGGGCTCAAGGTCCAGCCGTTCCGTGTCCGCTCCGCGCACGACCCGGGCCAGATGAAGCAGGGGATCACTTGAGAGCCCGAACTCCTCGATCATCGTGTCGAAGGTGCAATTTTCGCCGCGGTGGGACCAGGTGACACCCTCGATGTCAAAAGGCGTCGCGTCAAAGCGCTCGGCCACCGCGGTCACCTCCTGCTTGGCGACGAACAGAAAGACGGCCGATGGGTCAACGAACCGGCGGATCAGCCAGGGGCAGGCAATCCGGTCGACCTTCGGACGCAGCCGGGTGACCCAGACTGTGCGGCCTTTTGCATCACGCTCCGGCAGGTTCTGGCAGTTGACGCGCAGCAGGCCGGCTTCGTTCCAGGCAACCATTCCGCCTTCAAGGCTTTCGGTCTCAACTCCCTCGTGGCGGAGCCAGGCCGCAACCCCTTCGCTCAGCTTCTTGCCCTTGTGGCAAATGATGATGGCCCGTCGGCCGCGAAGCCTCTCTACGAGGGCATCGATCTGGTCATGGGGATGACGGAAGGACCCTGGAACAAGGAAGCGATCGACCTCGAAATCCTCATCGATACGGACGTCGACAAGAATCGGGCAATCCGGCGTTCCGATCAGGCGGTTGAGTTGGGAAACGGTGATTTGATTAGGCGCAGGCATAGCGTCCTCCATAGCGTATGGATCTCAGGACGCGATCTTTGAGCTTGCGCTTCACGGGGACGTCGCGGGAACCCCTTGCGCGAAAAATGTCCTCAAGAGAAGAAGATGTCAATCAGCTTCTCTTGAAGCTTTCATGTCAAAGCTACTCGGCGGGGACATTGGCCAGACGCGGCACAGGCTTTTCCTCAATCGGCCAGTGAACGGCAGCTGCAAAGATCCCCAGAGCAATACTGACGTACCAGATCATATCGTAGGAGCCCGTCTCGTCGTAGAGCTTGCCGCCGAGCCAGACACCCAGGAACGAGCCGACCTGATGGGCCAGGAAGACGAAGCCGAACAGGGTCGCCATGTAACGCGGTCCGAACATGACTGCCACCAGCCCCGAGGTCGGCGGCACGGTGGAGAGCCACAGCAGCCCCATGGCGCCCGAGAACAGCAGGACGGTCAGCGGTGAGGCCGGGAAGATCAGGAACAGGGCGATCACGACCGAACGGGCGAGATAAATGCACGACAGGAAAATCGGCTTGGACCAGCGCCCGCCAATGTAGCCCGAAGCGAGTGAGCCGACGATGTTGCAGAGCCCGATGAGCGCAAGAGCGATGGCTCCCCAGGACGGGTCCAGGCCAAGGTCTGCGATATAGGGCGGCAGGTGGACCGTGATGAAGGCCACATGGAAGCCGCAGACGAAAAAGCCGAAGGTCAGAAGGATGAAGCCACGGGTTCCGAAGGCCTCTGAAATGGCAGACTTGAGCGTCTGGTTGGATACTTCAGGAGATGTCGACTGATTGGACGCCTTGCCTTTCAGGGCCACGGCCATCAGCGGTATCATCATGATGATACCGGCGAAGAGGATCAGCGTTTGTTGCCAGCCGACGGTTGCGATCAGGCCGTTTCCGAGCGGTGCGAAGATGAATTGGCCGAGCGATCCGGATGCTGTGCCGATGCCGAAGGCAAGGGAGCGCTGCGCGGGGGTGACGATCCGGCCGAAGGCCGCAAGCACAAGCGAGAAAGACGAGAAGGCGATGCCAAGGCCGATGAGAACGCCGGCGGAGAGTTGGAGCGCGACGACGCTTTCAGCATCTGCCATCATCAACAGACCGGCCGCATAGAGCAGGGCGCCGACCGTCATGGTCTTCCAGGTGCCGAAGCGGTCTGCCGACATGCCGGCAATCGGCTGGCCGATGCCCCACATCAGGTTCTGGATCGCGATGGCGAGCGCGAAGATCTCGCGGCTCCAGTCACGTGCGTCCGTCATCGGCTGGAACAACAGTCCCATGGCCGAACGCGGGCCGAAAGACAGGAGGGCGATCACGCAACCACACACGATGACCAGTGGAATATTCGGACCGGAACGAGCGGTAGCAGTCTGGCTATTAGGCATGATCTTGTCCCGATCCGCGTTTCAAAGAACCGGTACGATACGGTCCGGAGGACATTGGAAAAAGTGATTTCTTTTGAAGAAACGATCAAAATTCTGAATGAGTGGTGGTGCCGCGATCGCAGGTCAGTGGGCTGATATGGCAAGATGCGCGACCGGTCTTGCTAAGTCGGCTTCGGTGATATGTCTCGATCAAAAGTATTCAAGTATATGAAAATAATAGTGAAATTAGAACGAAAGGGTCATGTGTGAGGAATTTTATGGATTTTTCAGATCGGCGGGGATATATAACTCATTATGAGCAAAAGAGTTGGTGGGGCACATCGCCCTGTTTTCTTTTGCATCTAATATGCTCAATATGAGTATAATATATGAGGGAGGCCGCCATGACCACGACGAACTTTGGTGTCACCTGTGAAAGCGTCGAGCAGACAACCGCCTTTTCCACCAGCCCGCCGTCAGCCTTGCAACGGTTCGGACTGATCGAGCGCCCATCCCTCGACTACACGCCCGAGGTCGCCGAGGCGACGGCTCCGATCTATGAGAAGGTCAAGCATATCATCCCGGCCATTGAGTGGCCGGCGCTCGCTCCGACGATCCATGCGATCAATAGGCTCAAGAAAGAACGCAACGCGGTCATCCTGGCGCACAACTACATGACCCCGGACATCTTCCACGGCGTTGCCGATATCGTTGGCGATAGCCTGCAGCTTGCGATCGAAGCCACGCACACGGATGCGGACGTCATTGTCCAGTGCGGTGTGCATTTCATGGCCGAGACCTCCAATATCCTCAGCCCGGACAAGACCGTATTGATCCCTGACATGAAGGCAGGCTGCTCGCTGGCTGAATCGATCACGGGAGCAGACGTTCGTGCGCTGCGCGAACGCAATCCCGGTGTGCCGATCATCACCTATGTGAACACCTCGGCCGACGTGAAGGCCGAATGCGATATCTGCTGCACGTCCTCCAACGCCCTGCAGGTCGTGGAGAGCTTCGGCACTGACAAGGTGTTCCTGATCCCGGACAAATATCTGGCGGCCAATGTAGGCAACAAGACCGATGTGGAGGTGCTTGTGTCGGATGGCGCGTGTGAGGTTCATGAGCGGTTCACCGCTCAGGAGCTGCGCGACTACCGCAAGATCGACCCGGAAGTGAAGATCATCGCTCACCCCGAGTGTCCGCCAGAAGTCGTGGCCGAAGCCGATTTTGCGGGGTCCACCGCGCATATGATCGACTGGGTCAAGACGAAGCAGCCGGAAAAGGTGATGATGATCACCGAGTGCTCCATGGCCGACAATGTGGCCAGTGAGACGCCCGGTGTCGACTTTATCCGACCCTGCAACTTGTGCCCGCACATGAAACGCATCACCCTTGGCAAAATTCTCGACAGCCTTGTCGAAATGCGGGAAGAGGTGGTCGTTGATCCGAGCATCGCTGAAAAGGCGCGCATCGCGGTCGAACGGATGATTAACCTGAAGAGCTGATCCTTGTCCGCTTGAAATCAAATCTGCCCCGGCCCGATTGGCCGGGCGCATATCTTGGCAGTCAGCGTGCTGCCGTTCATCTTGGGAAGTTTTCCATGGGCGTTTCCTCTGAGGATTTTGTCCCCGCGCTGGCGGGTAAGGACGTTGACGACGTCGTCATTCTGGGCGGTGGCCTGGCCGGTCTGTTCTGCGCGCTCAAACTGGCGCCGCGTCCAGTCACCGTGATCTCCAATGCACCGATCGGGCAGGGCGCATCCTCCGCCTGGGCCCAGGGCGGCATCGCGGCAGCTGTCTCGGAGCAGGATACGCACAAGAAGCATTGCGACGACACGCTGGCCGCTGGCGCAGGCATCTGCGAAGACAAGATCGTCGAGATGATGACCCGGGAAGCAGGGGAGCGTGTCCGCGATCTTCTGTCTTACGGGGTGCCTTTCGACCAGGATCTGGAAGGGCGGCTGGAGCTTTCCCGCGAGGCGGCCCACTCCGAAAACCGGGTCGTGCGCGTGCGTGGCGACATGGCCGGCCAGGCGATCATGGCTGCGTTGATCGCAGCGGTTCGCAAGACGCCGTCAATCCGACTGCTGGAAGGTTTTATGGGCGAGAGCCTGATGGGCGAAGGCCGTTATGTCACCGGTGTTCTGGCCCGCAAGCGCGGCGGCCTTGAGCGTATGGCCTTTCCCGCCCATGCGGTGGTGCTGGCGTCTGGCGGCATTGGGCACCTTTTTGGCGTGACGACCAATCCAGGCGAAGCAAACGGCCATGGTCTGGCGATGGCCGCGCGTGCAGGCGCTGTGATCGCTGATGCGGAGTTCGTCCAGTTTCACCCGACCGCGCTCAACGTCGGCAAGGATCCCGCGCCTCTGGCGACAGAGGCCCTGCGCGGTGATGGCGCCCTTTTGATCAACGCCGCAGGTGAACGGTTCATGGAGGGCGTTCACGATCTTGCCGAGATGGCCCCCAGAGACATCGTTGCGCGTGCAATCCACCGCGAAGTCGAAGCGGGGCGCGGTGCCCTCCTCGATTGCCGGGACGCCGTCGGCAAGAGTTTTGCCGAACGCTACCCGACCGTCTTTGCGGCCTGTCAGGAGGCGGGCATCGATCCGGCGACCCAGCCGATCCCGGTTGCCCCAGCCGAGCACTATCACATGGGCGGCGTTCTGACCGACGCCAACGGCAGAACTTCGCTCGACGGTCTTTGGGCGGCTGGCGAAGTGGCGGCCACCGGAGCTCATGGCGCGAACCGCCTGGCGTCGAACTCACTTCTGGAGGCTGTCGTCTTCGCCGCACGCATCGCCGAAGACATTCAAGGCCTGATGCCGACGCCGCGCAGCGCCTATTGGAACGAGATGGACAGCGAACCGGGACTGCCGAGCCAGCGCAACACTGACGAACGTGAGGCGATCACCGTGCTGCGCGAAACCTTGAGCCGGAACGTTGGTGTGGAGCGCAGCGCCGACAGCCTGCGTCAGGCGCTTGTCGACATCGGTCAGGCAGAAGCCAGATGTCAGCGGGTCTCGATCCGCAACATGATGACATCCGGAAGGATCATTGCAGCCGCGGCCCTCAAGCGCGCGGAAAGCAGGGGCGGTCACTTCCGGGCCGACTATCCCGATGCCGACCCAGCGCAGGCGCGGCGCTCCTACATAACGCTTGATGAGGTGAACGCCATCGCCGAGGCAGCGGCTGATCAGGCTGCCGGCAATTCCGTCTCGAACGCGATGGGAAGCTGATCAATGTCCGCCCAATTGCCCGTGCTGCCGAAACTGATGATCGACGAGACCGTCAAGGCCGCGCTGTTGGAGGATTGGGGCCGGGCAGGGGACATAACCAGTCAGGCGACGATCCCGGCGGACAAGGCCGCAACGGCGGTGATTGCAGCGCGCAAACCCGGGGTGCTCTCCGGCCTTGGTTTGGCCGAGAGCGCATTCCGCCAAACCGACGATGCGTTGCGGTTTGAAGGACTGGCGTCTGACGGCGGGCGGTTGGAAAAAGGCACGATCGTCGCCCGAATTTCCGGACCCGCGCGGGCCATCCTTTCGGCAGAGCGTGTTGCCCTCAACTACCTGGGCCATCTGTCTGGAATTGCCAGCGCCACGGCGCATTTCGCGGACTTGATCTCCCACACCAGCGCGGACATCGTCTGCACCCGCAAGACCACACCGGGCCTGCGTGCCTTTGAAAAATATGCCGTGCGTTGCGGTGGTGGCTCAAACCATCGCTTCGGCCTGGACGATGCCATCCTGATCAAGGACAACCACATAGCCGTCGCCGGCGGCGTGCGTCAGGCCATCGAGGCGGCCAAGGCCTTTGCCGGGCATCTGGTCAAGATCGAGGTGGAAGTCGATACGCTCGACCAGTTGCGCGAGGCGCTTCCCCTGAAACCGGATGTGGTGATGCTAGACAACATGGGGCCGGATCTCTTGAAGCAGGCAGTCCAGATCGCCGACGGTCAGGTGCTTCTCGAAGCTTCAGGCGGCATCGAAGCCGACACCATCAAGGCGATTGCCGAAGCCGGTGTCGACCTCATCTCCTCCGGCTGGATCACCCACTCCGCACCTGTTCTGGACCTGGGTCTGGATATCGAGATCGGGTGAGGTCATTCTACTAGGCCTTGTCCCGAGCGTCAAAAGTTTCGAGCACTGCACCCTCGGCGTGAGGCCGAGGATGACAGCTATCAAGAGCTAAGCGGCCATCAGAGCAAGACCGCACAGGGCGGTGACGCCGCCCAGGAACCGGGTTGCGAGTTCGCCGCGGCGGGTTTCAGGGCCGAGGCCAACCTTGGCGCCATACCCGATAAGGACGCCGGCTGCGTGCAGCAATGCCGTCGCGGCGACGAAGCCTGCTGCATAGCCAAGTTCACCGGCCCCACCGATCTCGCCGCCATGGGCGTGACCGTGGAAAAATCCGAAGACACCGACAAGAAGGGCGCTTGGCAGAAGCGCAAAGCGTGCGGCGAGTGCGACGAGCGCGCCAAGGGCGACCACAGATGCCAGGATCACCGGCTCCACCAGCGGCACATGAATGCCCAAAAGGGACAGGCCGAAGCCGGCAATCATCAGCCCGACGAATGCGCTTGGCAGCGCCCAGATGGCCTTGCCACCGATGAGAGCTGCCCATAGGCCGACGGCGATCATCGCGAGCACATGATCCAGGCCGAAGACCGGGTGGGTAAAGCCGGCCGCAAAGGAACCGTGGGAGGCTGGGTCGAGATGGGCATGGGCCGGCGAGGACAGCAGCAGGAAGGCCGCTGCGGCGGCAAAACGTTGAAACGTCATGAGTAGATCCTTGGATGCAAGTTGATCCGGTGCCCCGGAGTGGGTCGCACCGTTGCCGAATGGCGACGTCGATGGTCGCGGATTCGCATCCGGAATGAAAGTTGTTCGATCTAGAGAAACTTGAAGCCGAAGAGCTCCTTGATCCCCGACAGCAGAAGCGTGGGCAAGGCGGCGATGAAGATCGCTTCTAGCAGATGGCGGGCACTCAGTGGCTCGGTGTTGAGAATGTAGTTCCCCACTGGCGTGTAGATCGCGAGCAACGACAGGGCAGCTGACAGGGCAACCGCGCCAAGCAGATACCGATTGTCGAAAGGGTTCTTGGTGAAAAGCGTCCGGCTCGAGCGCGCATCAAAAATATGCCAGAGCTGGGCGCAGATCAGCGTCGCAAAAGCCAAAGTCTGCGCATAGGCGAGTGGCTGACCGCGCTCCAGCGCCGTGTTGAAAACGTAGAAGGTGAGGCCGCCGACGGCGAGGCCGCGGATGATGATCATCTCTTTGAGGCCGCCGGAAAAGATGTTCTCGTCCCGTCCGCGTGGTTTGTGTTTCATCAGGTCCGGCTCCGCCGGTTCAAAACCGAGGGAAAGGGCAGGGATGCCATCCGAGACGAGGTTCACCCACAAGATCATCAACGGTGTCAGGGGAAGGAGCGGGTCCGCTCCCATCAGCAGGAATGCGAAGAGGATAGTAGACACCTCGGCGACATTGGCCGTGAGGGCCTGACGAATGAATTTGCGCAGGTTGTCGTAGATCCGACGTCCTTCGCGAACAGCGGTGACGATGGTCGAGAAATTGTCGTCCAGAAGAACCAGCGAAGAGCTGTCCTTGGCGACTGAGGTTCCCGATATGCCCATGGCGATGCCGATGTCCGCCTTGCGCAAGGCGGGCGCGTCATTCACGCCGTCTCCGGTCATTGCCGCCACTTCGCCGTTGGCTTGAAGGGCCGCTACAATCCGCAGTTTGTGTTCAGGCGTCACCCGGGCAAAGACGGCGGCGCGTTTGACGGTTTCTCCAAGTTCTTCATCCGAAAGCCCGTCCAGCTCGGCGCCGACGTGAACGGTTTGCTCATCCGATGTCTTGATGCCGATCTGTTCCGCAATGGCCTGTGCTGTGACGGCATGATCTCCGGTGATCATCACCGTGCGGACACCGGCGCTGGTGGCTTGGGCAACCGCATCAGGCACTTCCGGCCGTGGCGGATCCATGATGCCGTGGATGCCGATGAGCACGATGTCACGCTCGGGATCTTCATGATTGAGATCACCCGCAGAAATCTTCCGATAGGCTACGGCAAGTGTACGCAGGGCATCATTGCCAAAAGAGCTGATCACCGCCTCGATCTCGGCGCGGTTGCCATCATTGATCGGCACTTCCTCGCCATGTAGACGAACGTGCGTTGCCCGCGCCAGGATCATGTCCGGTGCGCCCTTTGCGACGAGGTATTCCTCGCCTTCCGGCAGTCGGGTGTGCACGCTCATCATCTTGCGCGTGGAATCAAACGGGAAATGCGACAGCGGGACGTAGTTCCGGGCCTTCAGATCACTTCTCGAAACACCGACCTTGGCAGCGGCCACGACCAGCGCGCCCTCAGTCGGATTGCCCTGGATCGCCGGACGCCCGTCAAGCTCGATCATGCGCGCTTCATTGCAGAAGGCGGAGATCATCAACATCTCGCGCAGATCGTCCTCGACCTCCGGATTTGCTTCGGTGTCATCCGCGCCCAGAAACGTTCCTTTTGGGTCGAAGCCCTCTCCTGTGACCTGCCACGTTTTTCCGCCTGCCCAAAGACGCATCACCTGCATCTGGTTCTGGGTCAGGGTTCCCGTCTTGTCGGAGCAAATGACCGACGTGGTTCCCAGCGTTTCCACCGAGGACAGGCGGCGGGCCAGGGCGTTTTTGGAGGCCATGTTCTGTGACCCGAGGGTCAGCACGATGGTCACGACGGTCGGAAGGCCTTCGGGAATGGCCGCGACCGAAAGAGAGATCGCCGTGTTGAGCATTTCAATGGCGTCCATGCCGTTGAGAATGCCAATGCCGATAATGATCGCCACGACGCAAAGGGCTGCGCCGATCAGCACGCGCGACAGGCCTTCGATGCGCTCCTGAAGGGGCGTCTTGGGTTCTTTGGCCGCTGCCATCAACCCGGCAATGTGACCGACTTCCGTCGCCATCCCGGTGGAGGTGACGATGCCCAATGCAGTGCCGCCGGTCACCTGCGTGCTCATGTGGCCCATGTTGAAACGCTCGGCGAGGACAGTCTGAACGTCCGCGAAGATCTGGTCGTTCTTGTCGACGGGTTCTGATTCGCCGGTCAGAGCAGCCTCATCGATTTGAAGACGGTGCGCGGAGACAAACCTCATGTCAGCCGGAATGATGTCTCCGGCCTTGAGCTTGACGATATCACCGGGAACCAGATCGGCAGCGGGAGCGTCTCTCCACTGTCCATCGCGCATGACATGCGCCTGGGGAGCGGCCATTTCGCCAAGCGCTGCAAGCGACTGCTCGGCTTTGTACTCTTGCCAGAAGCTGATGAGGGCGTTGATCACGACGATGACCAGAATGGCAACCGCATCAACCGTGTGCCCGGTGTAAGCGGAAATCGCGGCGCCAACCATCAAGATGATCAAGAGGGGATTGGCAAACTGTTGCAGCAGCAGGATCAGCGGCGACAGCTTGGCTGCTTCGGCCAGCTTGTTGGGGCCGTACCTGCCCAAACGGCTGACGGCATCTTGCTGCGACAGTCCCCGTTCGACGGCGACACCCAGCGTTTGGGCCGTCTCGTCGGATGACAGCGTATGGGGCGGTGCATCTTCGAACAGGGAGGCTTCCACCCCGGAAGGCGGGTTTCGTACGTCGGACCGGGGCTGCTGTTGCGTCTGCATCGAAACGTTCCCGCGTAATCAACTGAAACTCAATGGCAACCTTGCGAGCGTCCGCAAGGTGGCCATTCGAGTTGTACAGCAAATGTGAACGAGTTCAATTATGCCGGGTGTCCGACGCGCGCTTGGTCAGTTCCAGCCGCCGGCACGGGTCTTGTAGAAAATATGCAGGCCGACCTGGCCGCGCTTGACCATGGATTTGCGCCAGCGCGGAGCCACATAGTTCGCGTGGTAATGCGTCGAGGCATCGACCATCTTGGAATACTGCTTGCCGCCGATGACCTCCTTGGCAAGGCGCTGCGCGAGTTTCCAGCTCTTTGGCTGCGTGATCCGGTCCTTGATGCCATCGCAGGCAAAGGAGAACTGGCAGCGGTTGCGCTTGTGCTTGTTCTGATAGACCACGCCGCAGATCGAGTTCGGGTAAGCGGGGTTCTTCACCCGGTTGAGAACGACCTGTGCAACGGCGATCTGGCCCTCTTCGCTTTCGCCGCGGGCCTCAAAATAAATGCCCTCTGCAAGACAACGCTGTTCCTTCTTCTCCATCACGGAGAGAGGCAATGGCTTTTGCGCCCACCAATGCGGATTTTCCGGATCTTCCGGCGGCGGCAGCTCCTGCTCGTATTTTGCCGCACCGAAGAGCGCGTTGAAGGGCTCTTTCGTGTCTTGGGCCGTTTCAGGAGCATAGGCGGAGACAAGCGAGAAGCTGGCGGCTGCGGCGTTGCGTGCCATCATGACCTGTTGCAGATCAAGCGGCCCGTCTTTTCCCGGCGTACGCGCGGGAATGCCTGCCAGGAGTGTCGACTGTTGCTCGCTGAGCGGTTCCGGCTTGACGAAGGAGACGCGCGGCAGGGAAGCTCGTTTGTGGTCGCCGCCGATCATGCTGGGCAGCGCATAGACAGCACCTGCGGCCATGTCGACCATATGCCTGTCCGGCGCAAGCGAGATATGGCGGTCGCCCTTCGCGGATCGGTTGACCGCGATTTCGTCAGGAATTTCTTTCGGCGCAACTTCTGCCGCCAGAGCGGAAAGACCCGAGACATTCGTGTCGCGAACGCCTTTGGCCGCCGAGGTCAGCGTCAGATGCCGTTCCTTGAGCGGGTTGATCGGCACGTTCCGGCTTGCCGCCAGCGCGAGTGTCGGCTTGATCTCGGTGGCGAAACTGGCCGGTTCCAGCGCCATCATCCAGCGCGGTGCATCGGTCTGTTTTTCGGCAAGGAGAGACAGGATGTCCTGCTGGCCGATGGAACCGGTCAGGAACATGAAGGCGAGGGGCGATGTCAGGACGAGGCGCTTCAGCTTGTGCCGTGCGGCCGAGGGCTTTGCCCGGCGCGGGGAAACACGAGACGAACGGCGCCCGGAGGACGAACGATTACGCGGGCCAGACATACGCAGCCAACTCCAACTCAATACGCGTGCCCGGAAAGTCTTTTGACGACAATCGTCACTTGAACCTTTTCCGAAGCGATCGAATTGAAGGTGAGGCTTTAACCTTGAAAGAGAGTTAACAAGAAGAAATTGCCATTTTCCCCAGCGTCAGAAGTCGCCAAATGCAGATTTCATGGTTAAGGCGCAAGTGGAAATTCGTTCAGCGGCCGCCGACGCGCAAACCGGGTGCGGGGCGCTCCTTGAGCAGTTCATGGCGGAAGCGGAAGAGTGCTGCGGGCCGTCCGCCGGTCGCCGTTGACGTCGCTCCGGTCGGCTCAACAAGATCGGCGTTTTCGACAAGCCGTCGGAAATTCTGCTTGTGCAGGTGGCGGCCAAAGATCGCCTCCACCGTTGTCTGCAGCTCTGTGAGTGTGAAAGTGCCGGGCATCAGCTCGAAGACAACCGGGCGGTACTTCAGCTTGGCGCGCAGCCGGGACATGGCGGTCGCCAGCACGCGGCGGTGATCGAAGCGCATGGGCCGTCCGAACTTGGGCAAATGCGGTCGCTTGAGCGCGGCGGGCCGGCCATCGCGAAGCGCTTCCTCGACCAGACTTGCTTCGTAGAGCAGTTCGTACCGTTCGAGCGCGCGTTCTTCGTCCCATTTGTCGGCGTGGAGCCCGAATGCCAGCGTCAGACGTTCCATGCGGTTCAGGGCCCGTGGCGGTACATCAGCCGGCGGCGGGATTTCTGCCCAGGCCATGAGGGCCGGCAGAATATCGCTGTCGAGCATGGCCGGTCGTCCGTCGCGCCAGTCCTCCCAGGGAAAATAGTCATACCAGGATCGCCAACCCGAATGATGTCTGGTGAGCACGTCCCGGGATCCCTCGGTCTGGCGGGTCAGGGCGAGATACCCGACTGACACCACATGGGGGTCGGAATCGCCGCGTGACCTGTGGCGTCCACGATCGCCGAATGTATAGAGCTGTTCGACGTAACCGAGCTGCAGGGCGGTTTGTTCCTCCACCCAGGACCTCAGGCCGATCTCGAAGGTCCGGTGATGCAGCGGATCGAAGGCTCCGAAGGGCAGGCTTTCGGGTTCTCCAGTGCCCCCGTCGCCAACCTGAACGATCTGGGGTAAGCCGTCGGCCACGGCGACAATCACCGCATTCAGGCCGATTTCGATGGTCGCATTCGCCGCAGTCATGATGGCCTTGCCTCTGCAATCTGCTGCTAGTTCAGCGGCATCTCGAACGGTGTGCCTTCAAACGCCGTCGCGCCCCGGCCGATCTCCCGAATGGCGTCGATCATGCGCCCTTCGCGCCCGAGGAGCTTGTCGGCCATCGATACCAGGCGACCGTTCGGAGTGGCCGACGGCGCCCGCTTTCGCAACTCCTGGGCAAGATCACGTTCGTTGAACTCCGGATTCAGGGCGCAGGCGGTGATATAGGCCCCCGCGGTCGACCGGCTGATCCCGGCCCAGCAATGGATCACCAGCGGTGCGGTCCGGTCCCAGTTGCCGACAAAGGCGAGCAGGCGATCAACATGGGCCTCTGCCGGCGGCGTCAGGCCGTTAATCGGCGCAAGAATGTCGTTGAAGCCCAGAAAAAGATGCTGGTCGGGCGAGATTTGCGGTGGCGTTGGCACATCCATCTCGGAATTGATCAATGTGACGAGATGGCCAGCACCAACCTTGCTGACGGTTTCGGTCAGGCGCGACAGGGAACACACGTAGAGCATGGCGATCCGTTGATTTGTTTATCTGCGAATCGTACCTGTCCGGCGCGTCAACGTCACCAGTCAGCGCGCAGCCTTTTTGCTGTTTTTCCCAGCTTCGACGAGGCTTTCGATCAACTCGAAGCGTTCGAGGAATTTTTCCTGTGCTTCAAGGGCCGGAAGAGGTCTGAGATCAAGCCGGGCAACGGATGCGCCGTTGCGCGAAAAACCGCGCGGTTTGCCAAAGATCTTGGACGCCTCGCTCTCATCAAAACCGGCCAGTTCGATGGCCTCATAGTAGGCGCAGATGATGTCGGCACGCTTGGCCAGTTTCTTCACCGTTTGCGGAATTTCTGCCGGCAATCCGAAGCGCAGATGAATGGCGGCCTGCAAACGTCCCTCCACGGCCTTGTAGGCGCCGCCCATCACGGCCTTGAAGGGAGAGATCATGTCGCCGATGACGTATTCAGGCGCGTCGTGAAGGAGAACCGCCAGACGCCAATGCGGTGGCAGATCGGGCTTCAGCTGCAGGGCAATGTCTTCGACAACCAGACTGTGTTCTGCGACCGAAAACGCGTGTTCGCCACTGGTCTGACCGTTCCAGCGGGCGACGCGGGCAAGGCCGTGGGCAATGTCGGAAATCTCGACGTCCAGCGGCGAGGGATCCAGAAGATCAAGCCGGCGTCCGGACAACATGCGCTGCCAGGCTCTTGGAGAGGGTACGGAATGATCGGCAGGCATGGCGGCTCGAGTTCGAAAACGGAACGGGCGATATCAAGCGGTGCGTCAGGCGTCGCTGGTGTCGGCGGGCCAGGTAAAACCGGCCCATGAGGGCAGGTCCAGGGCCACTGCAACGTCGCCGCACTGAAACGCAGCGCCTTTGTCACGAGCGGCCTGCACCTTGTCAAGCCGCACCAGGGCGATGCCCACATGAGCGCCGTTGGCCTGCGCGGAAGAGCCGAGGGTCCCGATGGCCTTGCCATCAGCCAGGATCTCAGTTCCCACTTCCGGCAAAATGGTGTCGGCGGAGACGGCAATCATGCGTTTGCGTGCCGTCGCGCGGTGCTGGACCCTCGAGACCACTTCCTGCCCGACATAACAGCCCTTTGAAAAGGAAACGCCATTGAGCTGATCCATGTCGGCGTCATGGGGAAAGAGCTCCGAGTAGCCATAATCTGAAAGACTTTCGGGAACACTCAGCGCGATCCGATGACTTGCGTAGGCCTCAGGTGTTTCTTGCTGCCCATCCGCTTCCAGCAATGCTGCGCGAATGTCTTCCAGGTTGCCCAGATGGCGCTCTCCCAGTTCGGCAAGGCGCGGGTCAGACGCGTGATGGCCCGGCAAAGGTGAGGGCGAAGCGCCGCCCCAGGAGGCGACAACGCCGACGTCCGATCCCAGTGCTTCGATCTCGACCTTTGCACGCAAGCGATAGAACGTCAGGCGCTTTGCGAAGTCGGCAAGGGTTTCGCGCGGTGTGTCGAGCAGATAGCCGTCATCGGTTCGCAGAACAATGAAGTCGAACAGGATCTTGCCCTGGGGCGTCAAAAGGGCTCCAAAGCCGGCATGGTCCGCATCCAGCTTTTCGATGTCGCAGGTCACAAGGTTCTGAAGAAAATACGTTGCGTCTTCACCGCCGATGCGGATCAGGCCCCGGCTTTCCAGAGGCGCAAAGTGCAGTTGGCTCATCGTCCGGATCCTTGCTGTTGTGTTCAGGGCGCATGGGCCCGCGGTCAAAGTCTTGGTTGATACCTTGTCATGCGACATAGGAGGCTTTGAGGGTGTGGGCAAGACTGGAGTGCGCTCTGAGCGCTCCAGGTCAGCACTGGTCCTTGACCGGTCATCCGCGTATAAGCCCGGCAATGATCTAGTGGCGAAGCAGGAGACATACCTTGACCCAGACCTATGACGTGATCCTAAAGGGCGGAACAGTGGTCAATCAGGATGGCGAGGGCCTCCGCGATGTCGCCATTCGAGGTGGCCGGATTGTCGAACTGGGATCCTTCGATCCGTCGCAGGCTGGCGAGACCACTGATTGTACCGGTCTTCACATTCTGCCGGGCGTGATCGACAGTCAGGTGCATTTCCGCGAGCCTGGCCTCGATCACAAGGAAGATCTTGAATCGGGTTCCCGCGCTGCTGTCATGGGCGGTGTGACGTCTGTCTTCGAGATGCCGAACACCAATCCGCTGACCACATCAGAAGCAGCGCTTGCCGACAAGGTCAGCCGCGGTCATCACCGCATGCACTGTGACTTTGCCTTCTGGGTTGGCGGCACGCGCGAAAACGTCAAGGATATCCCTGAGCTGGAGCGCCTTCCGGGCGCTGCTGGAATCAAG
Source organism: Roseibium polysiphoniae (assembly GCF_014842925.1). Lineage (GTDB taxonomy): Bacteria > Pseudomonadota > Alphaproteobacteria > Rhizobiales > Stappiaceae > Roseibium > Roseibium polysiphoniae. The sequence continues at coordinate 183,208 of NZ_JACYXJ010000006.1, read as the reverse complement.
GTGTTTATGGGGTCCTCGACCGGGGACCTTCTGGTAGAAGATGATCAGGGTGTCCGCGACATTCTTTCGACCACTCGCCGCCGTGCCGCTTTTCACTCTGAAGACGAGTTTCGCCTGCGCGAGCGTCAGGGCGAGCGGATTGAAAACGATCCGCGCTCCCATCCGATCTGGCGCGATGAAATCGCTGCCCTGCAATGCACCCAGCGTCTGGTCGGCATTGCGCGCGAAGTCGGCGCCAAGATCCATATCCTGCATCTGTCCACGGCCAAAGAAGTCGACTACCTGCTCGACCACAAGGATGTTGCCTCCATCGAGGTGACGCCGCATCACCTGACCTTGACCGATGAGGCCTATGAACGTCTAGGAACGCTGGTTCAGATGAATCCACCTGTCCGTGCGCCGCATCATGGCGAACGGCTGTGGTGGGGGCTGGAACAGGGCATTTTGGATATCTTCGGTTCGGACCATGCGCCGCATCTTCTGGAAGAAAAGCAGAAGCCCTATCCGGCATCACCTTCCGGCATGACCGGTGTGCAGACGCTGGTGCCGATCATGTTGGACCACGTCAACGCCGGGCGCCTGTCGCTGGCCCGTTTCGTTGATATGACCTCCGCCGGTCCGGCGCGTCTGTTCCAGACCGCGCTCAAGGGTCGGATCGCGGCCGGTTACGACGCTGATTTCACCATTGTCGACATGAAGCGCAAGCAGACCATCCGGAACGAATGGATCGCCTCCAAGTGTGGCTGGACACCCTACGACGGCAAGGAAGTGACCGGCTGGCCGGTCGGCACCATCGTGCGCGGTCAAAAGGTGATGTGGGAAGCTGAAGTGACGACCCCGTCCCGCGGCGAAGTGGTCCTCTTCCAGGATGGCCTGCCGCGCGCCTGAGACAGCAGTATCGATCATTCGTCAAAGGCGTCCCGCAAATCAGTGGGGCGCCTTTTCTGTCTGCACCGCCCGCCCCCAAGGCACCTTGTTCCAGACTTTCTCGTGAACAAAGAAAGCAAGAAAACCGCTCGCGGAAGCGCTTGAGGCCAAGGCAAGTGCCGAATACAGCGACCCGGTGTGCGGGTAGCTCAGGGCTGTCATGGTGACCAGCCCGAGCAGCTGCCATGTCAGCGCTTTCAGAAAGGTTCGCTTCGTCGTGTCCATCACGCCTATCGAGGTGTTCATGCCGGGTGGAAGGGGCTCTTCGCAATGCAAAAAGAGTGCGCCCGAACACCGTTTGATGGAAGTCTGTATCTTTTCAGCAAAAAATCCGAATAGTAGATTTTAGTCACAAAGCGTGATAAAAAACGCAAATGGACAAACGTGACCGCTCAACTCTGTTTCGCGAGCGCCTGGCCGACGCCATGTCGCGCCAGGGTATGAGCCGTGCGGAAATGGCGCGGATCTGTTCCGTGGACCGCTCGACCATCGCTCAGCTCCTGGGGGAGGGCGATGCAAGGCTTCCCAACGCCCATCTGGCTGCCGAGTGTGCATTGGCGCTTTCTGTCAGCGCGGACTGGCTTCTAGGCTTGTCCGAGCGCAGTGAGACCGCTGCAGATCTTCTGGAGGCTTCCTTCCGGGTGACCGAGGCCGAGCGCTCCTTCGCCGACGCGAAGATAGATGAATGGCACCGAGAAGCGGCCGGCTACAAGATCCGCCACGTCCCGGCGACCCTTCCGGATATCCTCAAGACCGATGCAGTTTTCGAATTCGAATATGCCGCCTTTCGCGACCGCACGCCTGATCAGGCCATTTCGGCCATGCGCAGCCGTGCCGACTGGCTGCGGCGGCCTGGGTCCGACTACGAGATCTGCTGTTCCAGGGAACTGGTCGAATCCCTGGCGCGGGGCGAGGGCTATTGGCGCGGCTTGCCCAAGGCGGCCCGTGAAGAGCAGATCGAGCACATGGCCCGGTGCTGCAGGGATCTGTATCCCTCACTGCGGCTCTATCTCTATGACACCAAGGTCGTCTTCTCTGCACCGGTCACGATCTTCGGGCCACTGCTCGGCGTGATTTACATCGGTGGTCATTACATGGTGTTTCGCGAGAGTCGGCAGATCCGCGCCTTGACGGATCACTTCGACCAGCTGATCCGCGATTCCGACACCGGCGCCCGCTCCGCTGCCGAAGTGATCGAGGCGATGGCTTCCCTGCTTTAGAGGCTCCGTTAAGGATCTTGGATTGCTCATCAAACTGTGATCGCGAACACAGCGGCCTTGCGCTATTGTGCATATTGTCGATGTAAATCGGCTCGAACGTTTCGGTAACCTTGTTCTATAACGTAAAATACACCTGTAGATTTTAAGTTTCTGTTTGAGCTTTTGAAGAGTGCTGCGTAGGGGGCTCCTGCTATGAATGTCAGTTTAGAGACTCGTGAGACCGCTATTTTCGGTCTTCGCCAATTTGCGCCCATCAAGGGAATTGCTGTCGCCCTGGGCGTGTTTGTCGCTGTGGCCGGACCTGCAACGGCCCGTGACAACCAGGCATCGGAGGGCGAAAAGGCTGCGGCGGAAGCACCTTTGCAGATGCTGGTTTCGCTCGATGAGCAAAAGATCGACGTCTATCGCGGGACCGAGCTGCTTCAGAGCGCTCCGATCTCGTCCGGAAAACCCGGCAACAGCACACCAACGGGTGTGTTCTCCATTCTGGAAAAGCGCCGCAAGCACTTTTCCAACCTCTACAACAATGCGCCGATGCCTTTCATGCAGCGCCTGACATGGTCGGGCATTGCCCTGCATCAGGGGCGCCTGCCGGGATATCCGGCCTCCCACGGCTGCATCCGGATGCCGCGTGATTTCGCCAAGGATCTCTTCGGCCAGACAGAGCGTGGCATGCATGTCGTCGTCACTCGCGGCGCGGCTGCCCCTGAACTCATCCGCCATGATGTTTTGCCGCAACCTCTTCCTGCCGCAACAACTCTGGCAAGCCTATCGTCGAAGACGATTGCTGCCGATCCTGCGCTGCGTGGATCGCTCGTAACTGCATCCATTCAGCCCGAGCTGAACGCGGCGGCTGCCAAGAATCCAAAGTTTGATCAGCCACTGCGCATGATCGTCACCCCGAAGAAGTCAGAAAACCAGACGCGGACCCTGCAACGCCTGCTGAACCAGATGGGTTTCAACGCCGGTCCGGTTGACGGCGTGATGGGCCGCAAGACCCGCGCGGCGATTGCCCTCTATCAGGAAGGTGCCGAGCGCCCGGTGACCGGCAAGATCACTGACAGTCTGATCCGCGACATTCACGCGGCTGCCGGTTATGAAAAGCCGCAGAACGCGACCCTTCGTATCCGTCGCAAGTTCAAGGACATCTACGAGGCGCCTGTGACGCTCTCGGATATCGATGCACCGATCGGCACGCATGTCTTCACTGCGCTTGGGTTTGAACAGGGGGCAGGTTCGGTCGACTGGATGGCAGTCCCGGCAGAAGGCGAAAGCCATGGTACCCCGCGCGATGCGCTCGACCGTCTGACACTGCCGGAAAAAGTCCAGCGTGAGATCAGCGAGATTCTGACGCCGGGAACTTCCCTGATCATCACCGATCGCAGCTTTGCCCGGAACACGGGGCTCGGCACCGACTTTGTCGTTGTAACGAGGTAAGATCTTCGATCGACTAGCTTTTGAAAGGCCTCCGCCCTTGGCGGGGGCCTTTTTTGTTCAACGAAGAATGCAGCCGGCTGACTTTTCGTCACCAAACTGTCGTCAGACTCCCGTATCGGAACTGAACTCCATAGCAAGGTCAAATCCGGGAGAAGGCCATGTCCTCCAGTACGCTGAATGCATCCAAGGCCCGTTTGAAGAATGCGGTCCATCGCTCCAGCGCGACATCCAAGGAGGGCTTTCTCGAACGGCTCTTTACATTCGCCTTCAAGGGTCTCGTCTATCCGCAGATCTGGGAAGATCCGGACGTGGACATGCAGGCGCTGAAGCTGACGCCCGAGTCCCGGATGGTCGCAATTGCGTCCGGCGGCTGCAACGTCATGTCCTATCTCACGGCAAACCCGGCCGAGATCACAGCTGTCGATCTCAACCGCGCCCATGTGGCGCTCGGGCGGCTGAAGCTGCTCGCGGCCAAACGCCTGCCCAACTACGATACGTTCTATCGCTTCTTTGGCGAAGCCGACGAGAAAGCCAACATTGCCACCTACGAGCGCTTCCTGCGCGAAGAGCTGGACGCAGAGTCCCGCTCTTACTGGGAGGGCCGCGACATTGCCGGCTGGGGCCGCAAGCGCATCACCCTGTTCTCACGTGACCTCTACCATCATGGCCTGCTGGGCTATTGCATCGGTGTCGGACATTTCGTTGCGAAGCTCTACGGCATCGACCCCAGGCATATGGTTCGTGCGCGCTCGATCGATGAGCAGCGCAGCTTCTTTGATACCGCGCTGGCACCGCTTTTCGACAAGCGCCTTGTGCGCTGGGCAACGTCCAAGAAAATGTCGCTCTACGGGCTGGGCATTCCGCCTGCGCAATATGAAGCGCTCGTTTCTGCTAGCGCCGAAGGCGACATGTCTTCCGTCCTGCGTCAGCGCCTGGAAAAGCTCGCCTGTGACTTTTCAATCAATGACAACTATTTCGCCTGGCAGGCTTTCAGCCGCGGATATGCGCCTCAGGAAGGCGAATCCACCGGCGACGCCGGTCCACTGCCGCCCTACCTGAAGCGGGAGCATTTCGAGGCGATCAAGACGCGTTCCAACCGGGTCCGTGTCCTCAACCGGAACTTCACAGAGCACCTGCAGGGCGAAGCGGAAGACAGTCTTGATGCCTATGTTCTGCTGGATGCACAGGACTGGATGACAGACGCTCAGCTCAATGCCCTTTGGAGCGAGATCACGCGAACCGCACGGCCGGGCGCCAGGGTCATTTTCCGCACCGCTGCTGAACCGACCTTGTTGCCGGGACGCGTCGAGGATGAGACCCTCGATCGCTGGAGCTATCGCGAAGAGGAAAGCCTTCGCCTTGGCCAACAGGACCGTTCGTCCATCTACGGCGGCTTCCATCTTTACGTCTACAACGGATAACAACGATGTCAGTGACTGCGGAAACCGCACAGCTTATGGACGCGGTCTACCGGAACCAGCGCCACGTCTACGATTTGACGCGAAAATATTACCTCCTGGGCCGGGATCTGCTGATCGATCGTCTGGAGCCGCCTTTTGGCGCCAATGTCCTGGAGCTTGGCTGTGGCACCGGCCGCAATCTCATAGAAGCGGCGAACCGTTTTCCCAACGCGCATTTCTTTGGCGTCGATATCTCGCAGGAGATGCTGGATACGGCGCAGCGCAATATCGACAAGGCAGGCCTGTCCAATCGCATTCGACTTGCTCGTGGCGACGCCTCGGACCCGGCGGCCGCAGATCCCTTCAGGATCACGTCCTTTGATCGGGTTTTCTACTCCTACACGCTGTCGATGATTCCGGTCTGGCGCGAGGCTCTGCAGGCCGGGGCTGCTCGATTGGCGCCTGACGGCCGAATTTCCGTGGTCGATTTTGGCCAACAGGAGAGACTGCCGGCCTCCTTCAAAGCGCTGCTCTTTGCCTGGCTTCGCGGGTTTCATGTTACGCCGCGTGCCGACCTTGAAACCGTTCTGTCGGAAATCGCCGAGAAGAGCGGGCGGAGCCAGTCATTCACGCCGCTCTACCGGGGGTACGCCCACTACGCGGAAATAGGTCCTTCGCCGGAAGGCCTCTACTCGCCCGCGACAAAATAGTGAAGCGTACCGTCCTTGCCGATCCCGACGCGATAAAACAGCCAGACGCCGAAAGCTTCCATTTCGGCAAAATCGGCAGCGGTCACGATCCTGTACATCTCGACCTTCTGGTCTGCCGTCAGGGCGTGAAATGGATATCGCGCGAAATAGGGCCAGATGTACATTTCCTGGGCCGTGCCGACGTCAGCATGAAGAAACCCTGCATCAAGGGTGTCGGCGAGAATGGCGAGGATCTCGAGACCGTCAGGGTCCCCGGAACTTTCCTTGAGAAATTCGATCGGGTCACCGATCTCGATCAGGGAAAGGGTCGGTGGAACCTCATTGCTCTCCAGGACCATGCGGAGCCGTTCGATATCACCGGAGATTGCGGCGTCCAGCAGCTGGGAGCGCATGCGCGCGACAGGTGTGGGCAGAAGGCTCGGGTCGTAGAGAACCTCCGGCAATGGGTATGTCTCAGCTGGTGCCGGTTCTTCGAGCGGCGCATTGTCGTCGGCGCTTGGGTCTTTTTGCGCCGTGAGCGAATCTTCGACCGGAATTGTTCCGCTTGCCGGTGCCTCCATCGGTGTGATCCGGATGGTGTCGGTGCGCACCGTCTTGGCTATGGCCGGCGTTCCGGCAAGGCTTGCCGCGACCAAAAGCAGAAACAATCGTTTGGACATACGCCATACCCCTCGCTGCCGGAATCGGCAGGCTTTGCATACACGCAAAGGGGGGCATCTGGCCACCGTCAAGGCAAATTGCCGGAGACCTTGCGCAGGGCGGCGACCGGCTGTATCGCACAGGTGGGAGCAGAACCGTTGAGGAAACTGGCCGCGTGAGCGTATTTGGATTTATTGCCCTTGGAGTGGCTATCGGCCTGATCACGAGTGCCCCCGTCGGTCCCGTCAACATCATGACCATACGGCATGCGGTTCAACGCGGCGCGCGTGAGGGAATTCTCGTCGGGCTTGGCGCTGTCCTGGCAGATACCATCTATGCGGCTGTTGCCGTGTTTGGCGTTTCAGCCGTTACTCAATTTATCGTGGGGCAGGTGGATCTGATCAAGCTGGTCGGCGGGACGCTGCTGATCGCTTTCGGGTTGAAGATCCTGCGCACCCACCCGCATCTTGAAACCGAGCCTGGAAATGGTGCAGCGGGTCTTTGGGCCGATGCCACGGCGGCATTTTTCATGACGCTGACAAATCCCGGTGCCGTTCTGGGGTTCATTGCGATCATCGGCGGGCTTGGCAGCTGGCGGCCGGAGCATGGCAATCACATCGGCGCGCTCGCGCTGGTGTCCGGCGTCGCCCTCGGAGCCTTGTTGTGGTGGACGTTGGTGTCTGCCGCGGTTCATCGCTTCAGCGGCCAGATCAATGACCGCTGGCTGGAGAGCGCCAACAGGATTGCCGGAACCGTTCTGGTTCTTTTCGGGCTCGCTGTCTTTACAGATCTGGCCCTGACAATCTTGTTCTGAATGGAAAATGCAGGAATAGGCGGAACGGCTCGGCAGCCGCCCCGTGAGGCGTTGGTCGTTCTACTGTAGAATGCGATTGACCGTGTAGTCGCCGCGCTGGATCCGGTCAGGCAGGCCTTCCGCCAGCTTTGCGACGGCATCTTCACCATAGGTGGTGACAAGGTCGGCAAGGGCGGTGAACATGGCCGCGTGTGCGACAGCATCGGCGTCGACGCCGCATGCGATTGCTTCGGCCCAAGCGTCCGAAATGAAGCCTAGAGCTGCGCGCCGGATGTCTTCATCCTCGGCGAACTCAGCTTCCATTGCCGCATCTGTGAAATCGTCGTTAGTCATTCGTTCCCTTACTGGTTCTGAACAGCCGCGGATCTTGCCGCCCGTCGGATGTGGCCCCCGAATCTCTTGATAAAAATCCTAACACGGCAAACCCGGCCGATAACCAACTGTGAACGCAAACTTAACAACCACCCACAAATTAGATAGGAAAGGTTAACCAAGTGGTAATAAGTGCCGTAGCGGCTTCAAGCGTCAGCGGCCGTAGCGGCTCGTGACATCGCTGATCAGCGTCTGTCCCTCGGCAACATATTGTTCCATCGCGATACGCGCGGACGCAGTGCAATTGCGATAAGCCGATGAAAAACCACGGTATCCCTGGTTGAAGCGCTCGATGAAACGACGATGCCGATTGCCGTCCTGTGTCTCCGAAGTGAGAAAGGCTTCCATCTGCTGGCGCCAGCTCGGCTGATCGTCGTGCCCGCACAAGGGGCGCAGGAAATGAAGCGCGCCGAGGACTTCCGAAAGGCGCATGAGATCGGCTTCATAGGGCGGTGCATTGTCTGCTGACTGTGCTTTGGCGCCAGGCGGTGTGCCAAGCACCAACAGTGCCAAGAGAGGCGCTGCAACCACATTGCCCAAGGGCTTTTCAAACAGGAAGCTCATCGGTGGATCATGCGCAGGCCACTTGGTGTTCGCAAGGGCCAGAGAGCGGCAATCGGGGGAAATCCGGTGTCAGCGTCGATCAAGAAGGCGCTGAACCCGCTCCGGGGTGCCTGGGGTCGTCAAAAGGTCTTGGAGAGCCGCGCAGCCGAGCCACCTTGCGTCCATGGCATCGTCTCCCGCCAGCACGTCGCCTGACAGGTATGGTCCGCAAAAGACCGCCAGCACGAAATGGCTGCGCACCCGGCCGTCCTCGTCGCGCTCTATGCTGTCAAAGGTCTCGCGCGGCACGTCAATATCGGCAAGGACACCTGTTTCCTCGCGAAGTTCGCGCTCCGCGGCCTCTTTCAAAGGCTCGCCGACATCAACCAACCCGCCCGGCAGGCTCCAGTGTTCGGGGTAGGGCGGTTTGCTGCGTTTGATCAGCAGAACATCATCGCCCCTGTAGCAAAGGACGCTGACACCCAGCAGCGGGATCGGAGGATATAGACGCGGGATCTGCATCCCGTTTTGTCTCACAGAGACAGCGCAGATCCAAGAGGCTGCAGGTCATTGGCTCTGCGGCAACAGGCATGGTGGCTAGACCGGAGAAACGCCTTAAGCGAACATAGCGTCGATTTCGGCCTGGGCTTCATCGCCTTCGAGCTGGATCGCTTCACCTTCCACATGGCCGTGGATCACGCCACTGGCCACCGAAATCAGAGGCTTGATGCTGTTGGTCGCAAGGGATGCGATCTGATCGGCCATCAACGACGGATCCGGCGTCTTGCGCAGCATGTCCTGTGCTTCGGTCACGGCCGCATCAATCTGGGCAACCCGCTGTTCCAGGTGGGTGCGCAGGTTCACCGGGGCTGCGTGGAAGGCAAGGATCGCAAGCTGCTTGTCGGAGAAGGTCGATTTTTCGAAATGGGATTCATAGTCGAGCGGCGCCCAATCAAGAACGTCCTCGGCGCAGTCCGGCATTGCGGGCAGCATCTCGAGCAGCATGACCACCTCGTTGAAGTGATTGAGATAGTCTGTCGCCAATCCGGTTTTCGGATTGATATTTGCCTGTTCCAGCTTATCGGCGGCGAGCGGCCCGACGCCTAGAACTGGATCATCGCATTGCATGCCGTTCCCCCACGCTCTTGAATTCTTTGCTAAGCTAGCGGCTCTTCGTTGCCAATTGCCTAACTTCATGCCAAAGACATTTCATGTGCGGCCGGTTCACCTTGACAGCGACTCCGAATGACGTTCGGGCCTTGTTTGATTACATTGAACAGCCGAATTTTCCGCCTCGCTTCAACATAGCGCCGACCCAGCCTGTTGCAACGGTTCGCCAGGAACATGGTGGCCGGCACTTTGCCCTTGTGCGGTGGGGCTTGATCCCGCCTTGGGTCAAGGATCCTGCGAGTTTTACATTGCTAATTAATGCAAGGTCGGAGACGGCCGAGCACAAGCCGTCCTTCCGTGGAGCCATGCGTCACCACCGTTGTCTCTTTCCTGTTTCCGGCTTTTATGAGTGGCGCCGAACCGCCGAAGGAAAGCAGCCTTATTTCATTCGACCCGCCGATGGTGGCCTGATGGCTTTTGCAGGGCTGTGGGAAATCTGGTCGGATCCGGACGGCGGCGATATCGATACGGGCGCGATTTTGACGACAGATGCGAATCAGTCTGTCCGTCGCATTCATCACCGGATGCCGGCCATCCTTATGCCGGAAGATTTCGACACTTGGCTGGACACGGGAAATATCATGGCCCGGGACGCGAGCCAGCTCTTGAGGCCGGCTCCGGAGGACTATCTGGTCGCCGACCCAGTTTCCACCCGCGTGAATTCGGTCGCCAACGACGATGGGTCCTTGCTTGAAATCGTGATCCCGGACCCTGGCGAAACAGCCGGGCAAAAAACAAAAGTTGCCAAAGACACAGCGAAGGATCAGCTAGACCTGTTCTGACCGCCAAGAGGCTGAGAAACGTCTAGTCTGAGAGATCCGCCCCCGTTAAGACGGGCGCCCGATAGGTCCTAGCGGCACCGAATGCTGCGTATCTGCCCATAAAACCATAAGAACTGGAACCGCGACATGAGCGAAATCGATGATGATGCCCTCGCCGAGGCCTACAACAAGGGGCTCGAGCTGGAGAAAGCCGGCAATCATGATCAGGCAGCGGTTCACTATCGCCAGGCGTTCAGTCTCGACCCATCAGATCCCGGCGGTGTCTCCATCCGCCTCGCAGCGATGGGGCACGAGAAGTCTCCCGAGAAAATGCCGGACGCCTATGTGGCGACACTGTTTGATCAACATGCAGATGTTTTCGATGACATATTGGTCGATCAGCTGGGCTACTGCGTACCGCTCTTGCTGCGGGATCTTGTCCGCAAACTTGGCATTGGCCCGTTCGATAGCCTCCTGGATCTGGGGTGCGGCACCGGCCTGACGGGTGTTGCTTTCGCTGATTGCGCCAAACATCAGACAGGGGTCGACCTCTCGGAGCGGATTGTGGAACTGGCCTATGACCGGGAGGTCTATGATGACCTTTACGTCGGTGAGGCGGTCGAGTTTCTACAAGAGTTCGAGGACGAAGACGGAAGCCGCCCGCGTTGGGATCTGATCGCCGCAACGGATGTCTTTCCCTATCTGGGCGCGATCGAACCCATCCTGGCCGGGGCCGCTGATCGGCTTGAAGCCAAGGGCTACTTTGCCTTTTCAACCGAGACGCTGCCTGAAAGCACTCTGGCTGGCAGGGACTACATGGTCGGTGCAAAACAGCGTTTTGCCCAAGGCGAGGGCTACTTGCGCCGCGGTCTTGAGGCTCATGGTTTCAAGGTATTGGCCATGGATCCGATCACCGTGCGTCTTGAAGACGGCGAACCGGTGCCAGGGCACTTGGTTGTTGCCCAGCTGGCGGCGTAATGCGTCACACGGTTGTCTCTGAGATTTAAACGCAAAAAGGGCGGGGATCAGGAATCCCCGCCCTTGCCGTCGCCGGCTCTGGCCTCTGCCGGCGACTTGCCGCGTTTAGCTGTGCGCGAGCCGCTTGAGCAGCGCCAGTTCCTGTCCCAAACTCGTATCGGCCTGTGATTGCGCCTCGATCTTACGGACTGCATGAAGAACCGTTGTGTGATCACGGCCTCCGAAGCGCTTGCCGATCTCGGGCAGGGAACGCGGTGTCAACACCTTCGACAGATACATGGCGATCTGTCTTGGGCGGACCAGATTGCGGGACCGGCAGGCGGACAGGAGGTCAGCCTTGCTGACGCTGTAGTGCTTGCACACCACCTGCTGAATCTCCTCGATCTTGATGTTGCGTTTCTCACCCGAACGAACCAGATCGCTGAGGATCTTGTCGGCGAGATAGGGGGTGATTGCCTGAGATGTCAGCTGGTGGTGGGCATAGAGCCGGTTGATGGCACCTTCCAGGTCTCTGCCGCAGGCTGTGACATGGCAGGCGACATAATCGAGCACCTCCTTCGGGATGTCGAACGTCGGCAGAAGCTTCTTGGCCGCTGCCAGCCGCCTTGTCAGAATACCGCGGCGCAGGGCGAAGTCCGGGGGCTGCAAACCCACCACCAGTCCATCACAAAGCCGGTCACGCAGTCCGCACTCGACCGTTTCCAGTTGCAGCGGCGGGCGATCAGCAGCCACGATGACGTGCTTGACCGGTTGCATGAGCGACAGAAGTGTCTCGCTGAAGTCCGCCTGGGCCTGTTTGCCATGGAGGAACTGCATGTCGTCGACCAGCAAAACGTTGATTGATGCAAGGATCCGTTTCAGGGCCTGGAACGAGCGGGACTTCAACGCCGGCACGAGATGGTACATGAAATACTCGGCGGTCAGATAGCAGACAGTCTGTCCGCGAGACCTTGCCTCCGTCGCAACGGCATGGAGCAGATGGGTCTTGCCGAACCCGACAGCGCCATGAAGGTACAGCAGATCGAGGGCTTCGTTTTGACCACCTGCGATTTTACGGGCTGCCTCGAAGGCAAGCCCATTGGAATCTCCTTCGACAAAGGACTCGAAGGAGTTTCGTGGATTGGTCGGCGCGCCTTTCAGGAATTCAATCAGAGTTTCCTCGTCGGCGTCGCCGAGGGCGATGGGCACCTGCGGATAGCGAATGGCATCTGGCAAGCCCGGGTGGGCATAGCTGGCACGGGCCGGTGATGCATTGGTGGGTATGAGTTTTTTGGGCTTGGCCTTGCTTGGGCGAAGTGCGCTGCGAACCGTCAATTCGATGCTGTTGATGTCCCGGCACTCGTGTTGCCAAAGGCCGACCAACTGCTCTTCGTAGTGGGATTGGATCCAGTGTTTCAGGAAGCGTGTCGGCACTGACAGCCGAACAACATCCCCATCGTTTTCTTCGAGAATAACGCGCCCAAACCAGTTGAAATAAGCGTCATCTCCAAGTTCTTCTCTCAATTTAGACTTCACACGATCCCAGCGTTCCGTTCCGTTCACACTTTGAATCTGCATACTCGCCTCCTGTTAAAGGAAAGCGGCCCAACTCACCCGCTTGCTGTTTTTTAAAGGAAGGACAAGACAGTGATGCCTTTGGCTTCCTTCGGTTTTTTGCGGTTTTGATCCGCAGTCTGGGTTTTCTCGGCATCCCGACATCTTCTGGTCAGGTATGCGCTTTCACCACGTGCACTTTGTTTCTTCTGGACTTTGGCAACCGCGACATCGCCCTTGTTGGTTTTTGTAAGCCGTTGCGCGGTCGAAAAGTCAGGAGCGAAAATTGCTTGTATTTACACTCCAGAGTGTAATTAACCCTGTTATATTTTACGGAAGGTTCTCCTTTGCTTTGAACTTGTGATGTCAATTATTGTTATTTGTCTTTCTTGAGTATTGAACAGCTTTTTTGAAGAAATCAAAAAAAAATTAATCTCTTAGGAGAAATCAGAGCTGTTAACCAGCATTTGGCGCGTTATGTCCTGTCAAATCTACTCTGTCTCGCAGCAGACGCTTTTCCCCATCACGTCCATAAGGATGTTTTTCGGCATCAAACTGTGACGAGAATGTTCACGATTTCGGATAGGATATTGACGGACATGAGGAATCACTTGAGCCGGCGGCCCTTGTCAGTTTTTTCAAGCCTGACAGATAGGTGGCTCTGCGATTGGCCCTCAGCTCCCGATTGGTTTCGTCAGGCCCGCTGAGTGCGTGGCCTTGGGAAATCAGTCCTTAGTATTCGCAAGTCATTTACAGGTTCGAACCCTGAGCAGCCCGCTGAGCCGTTTCGCGCTTGCAACAGCCTCTTCGCGATGAATTGGCCAGCTTTGCATGAGGCCCTCGATGATCAGGTTCAGATCCACCTGATGTTGCGTCAGACCGCAGGCCCGGGCAGCGCGCTCTGACACCTCTCCCTTGTGCCGCTCCAGAAGCGCGCGAAGCCGTGCATCTCCGGGCGCTGCGGCCACAGCGGCATGAAAGAGGCACCCATGAGACGCCTCATTCAGCATCCATGCGCCAATCCGGTCCATCAGGCTGTCGGTTGCCATGGCCTGATCCTCAGGCAGATCGTTGAAGGTGCTTGCCAGATAGCGTTGATGTCGATGCTCAAGAGCTGCCAGCACCATGTCATCGCGTGACGGTGTGTACTTATAAAGGGTTCTGAGACTGACACCGGCCGCTTCGCGCAGGTCCTCGACGCTTGGCTCCGCAAAGCCGCGGAGCGCAAAGGCGTGTTCAAGCCCGGAGGCGATCTTGGTCATTGTCGCGTTCATGCTTGACTATGTAGAATGATCCCTCTACCAAGGCAAGTAGAGTAATCATTCTACCAACTAAGGGGGCCGTGATGGCACTTCCAGAAACAATGAAGGGCATGGTCCTGACAGGGCATGGCGGCCTCGACAAATTGGTCTGGCGCGAGGACCTGCCGGTTCCGGCGCCCGTACCGGGAGATGTCCTTGTTCGCGTCGGCGCGTCTGCCGTCAACAACACGGATGTGAACACCCGCATCGGCTGGTATTCAAAGACTGTGCGCGGCGACACGGCTGTCGCCGCAACAGACGGCTATGAGGATTCCGAGGATCTTGAAGGCGGATGGGCTGGGGCCTTGTCCTTCCCTCGTATTCAGGGCGCAGATTGCTGCGGCAAGATTGCCGCCGTTGGCGAAGGCGTTGATCCGGGGCGTATCGGTGAAAGGGTTTTGCTGCGCCCGATGCATCGTCCTGTAGGGTCAGAAGATCCCCACGCACTTGCCACGATGGGCTCGGAGCGCGATGGCGCGTTTGCCGAATACACCACGATTGCGTCTGTCAACGCAGTCGCCGTGCGCTCGGACCTCACGGATGTCGAGCTTGCTTCGTTTCCCTGCGCGTTTTCGACTGCAGAGGGCATGATCCAGCGTGCCGGGCTCGCAGGCGAGCGCGTTCTGATCACCGGTGCTTCAGGCGGCGTTGGCTCGGCGGCCATTCAGTTGGCAAAGAGACGCGGCGCGCATGTCACTGCTGTGACCAGCCCGGCAAAGGCCGCAGATCTTCGTGCGCTGGGCGCAGATGCGACTCTGGATCGTGACGCGGAACTGGGAAAAGAGGCCTATGACGTGGTCCTGGATCTCGTTGGCGGCGCGCGCTGGAACGCCTTGATCGATGCCCTGCGCACCGGTGGTCGCTATGTCACATCAGGTGCCATCGCGGGGCCGATTGTCGAACTGGACCTACGCACGCTTTACCTCAAGGATCTCACCTTGATCGGCAGCACGCGTCAGCCGGTCAATGTCTTCACCGATCTGGTGAGGTATATTGAGACTGGAGAAATCAAGCCGACGGTGGCGCGAACCTTTCCCTTGAAGGAGCTGCGTGCAGCGCAAGAGGACTTTCTGGCCAAGGCCTACATTGGCAAGATCGGGATCGTAATACCGGACTAAGCTTCGAGCCGCACATGCGATCGCCATCGACGGTGGTCTATAAGAAGGTCCGCTTCGAAGTGAGGCGGACCTTCTTTTTTCGCAAACCGTTTTCAGGCTCAGATCGCCGTCGTCAGCTGCATGTGCGGGACACCGTCCGAGGTCTTCTCGGCGGTCTTTCCGTCGTTTCCGAGCGTCACGGTGACCCGTTGCCGGAAGGCGGAAAAGCTGTCGAAGCTGACCACATCTACCGGCTCGTCGAAAACAATGGTGATGCGCGTCCTGTCGGACGGCCCCACCTTGGCGGCCGAGACGATCTCGCCCTGGAACGCCTGATGCAAATATGTGCCGGATACCTTCTGCCCGAGAGACAGCGGCACGTTGGGCGCATTGCCTCTGGCAGCATGAAGGGTGTTCCAGTCGCGGAAGCCATATTGCCGGGCAACAAGATCAAGCGACTGGCCGTGATTGAGTGGCGCATCGGTTGCTGCCGGCAGCGCGGCTCTCAAACGTTTGGCCTGAGCTTTCAACTCGCTCAGCGGAGGAAGTGTCGATAGGGTCATGGGAACGTGCCTTTCACGTTTGTTGCAGGCGTTCCGGATGGGGCTCGCATTGCCATCGGCCTGCATCAAAGCAAAGGCTGATTTCAATCTGGCCGTCGATTGTTGGCGGCAAGGGAAGGTTTCACCCAAGGCATATGCCCGCGAGCGGCCGGGACCTTCGACCCGACCGCCGAAATAGGAACCCGCCAGCCTTCTGTCAAGGCTTGCGGGCCAGGCGGCTACAGAACGCGACCGGGGTTAACGAGACCCTTGGGGTCGAAGGCGTCCTTGATCCGCTGCATCAGGTCCAGTTCAAGCTCGCTTTTTACGCCCTTGAGCAGATCGCGCTTGAGGCGCCCGATGCCGTGTTCGGCAGAGATCGAGCCGTTGAAGTTGGCCACGATGCCATGAACGATCTCGTTCATCGCGTCCCACTTCTCCAGATAGGCTTCTTTGTCCGCGCCGACCGGCTGGCTGACATTGAAGTGGATGTTGCCGTCACCCAGATGGCCAAAGGGCACTGGGCGGCAGTTGGGAACGAAGTCCGTGACCGCGGCGATGGCCTCTTCCAGGAACGCCGGGATCGAGGCGACAGGGACAGAGACATCGTGTTTGATCGAGCCACCTTCGGCCTTCTGCACTTCAGACATGCCATGCCGAATGTGCCAGAAGTCCTGGACCTGCTGCATGGACTGGGCGAATGCCGCGTCCTCCACCAGTCCGCCCTCGAAGGCTTCGCCCAGAATTGACTCCAGCAAGTCACGAACCGGAAAGGCCTCAGACCCGCTCGAAAGCTCCATCAGCACATACCACTCGTGTGGCGCCTCGAGAGGATCTCGCGCGCCGTCCAGATGCGAGAGACAGAACTCGACCCCGACCCGGGGCATGATTTCGAAGCCTGTCAGCACAGGTCCTGCCTGAGCCTTCGCGGTGGAGAAGAGCTTCAATGCTGCCTGGGGATCTGCGAGACCGACGAAGGCGGCTTCCAGCTTTTTCGGCTTGGGGAAAAGTTTGAGTGACGCTGCGGTAATTATGCCGAGAGTCCCTTCCGCACCGATAAACAATTGTTTCAAATCATAACCAGTATTGTCCTTGCGGAGGGTCCTGAGACCATTCCAGACATCGCCATTTGGCATCACCACCTCGAGCCCGAGAACGAGGTCGCGGGTGTTGCCATAAGCAAGAACGGCAGTGCCGCCGGCGTTGCTGGAGATGTTGCCGCCGATCTGACAGGATCCCTGCGACCCCAGCGCCAGCGGAAACAGGCGGTCGACTTTTTCAGCTTCATTTTGCAAGGTCTCGAGGATCACGCCGCTCTCGACCGTGATCGTGAAACCGTCGGGGTCGACGGCTCGAACCTTGTTCATTCGCCCGAGTGAAAGAACGATTTCATCCCCGGTTTCCAAGGGGATTTGACCGCCCACGAGACCGGTGTTGCCACCCTGGGGAACGATCTTGAGATCGTTCTGGGATGCATATTTCATCACCGCGCTGACGTCCTCGGTTGATCCCGGTCGCAGCACCATCGGTGTCACACCCTGATAAAGGTCCCGCCATTCCGTCAGGAACGGAGCCTTGTCTTCGGGGCTGGTCAATACATTAGCTGCGCCGATGATTTCAGCGAGCCGCTCGGCATGGGGATTTCGCTCCATGAGCGCATGTCCTCGTTTCTCGATGGGGTGATTTCGGCCGGTAACATAGTGCCAAGATGTGGTCCCGTCGACGCTTCATTCGCGTTGACGGCGTCTTGAAGGATATGGGGGGCTGTGCCATAGGAGGCCAGCCCGCTATAGGGTGGTTACTGGAATCCTTCTGGAGATGAAGATGGCGGAAACGCGCGGACTTATGAACGGCAAACGCGGACTTATCATGGGCGTTGCGAACAACAGGTCGATCGCCTGGGGAATCGCAAAGGCTCTTGCCGATGCCGGCGCGGAACTCGCTCTGACCTATCAGGGTGATGCCCTGAAAAAACGTGTCGAACCTCTGGCAGACCAGCTTGGCGCCTTCGTGGCCGGCCACTGTGACGTGACGGATGGGGACAGCATCGATGCCGTCTTCAAGGCGCTTGAAGACAAGTGGGGCAAGATCGATTTCCTCGTTCATGCCGTTGCCTTCTCCGACAAGGATGAGCTGACCGGGCGCTACGTCGACACGACCTCCGACAACTTCAACCGCACCATGGATATTTCGGTCTACTCCCTGACGGCTGTCACACAGCGTGCAGAAAAGCTCATGGACGATGGTGGTTCGGTGCTGACGCTGACCTACTACGGCGCCGAGAAGGTCATGCCGCACTACAACGTCATGGGGGTTGCCAAGGCTGCATTGGAAGCCAGCGTCAAATATCTGGCGATGGACCTTGGTCCCAAGCAGATCCGTGTGAATGCGATCTCTGCCGGCCCGATCAAGACCCTCGCAGCCTCCGGCATTGGCGACTTCCGCTATATTCTCAAGTGGAACGAATACAATGCGCCGCTGCGCCGTTCGGTTTCCATCGAAGAAGTGGGAGACAGCGCGCTCTATCTCCTGTCCGACATGGGCCGCGGTGTCACCGGAGAGATCCAGCATGTCGATTGCGGATACAACATTGTCGGCATGAAGGCCGTGGACGCGCCGGACATTTCGGTGGTGAAGGACTAAGGTCCGAACCCGAAGCTCTCAAGGCCGGCGCGAGCCGGCCTTTTTTATATCTATCGGGCCGTCTCCGCAGGGATCTGGACAGCCCGTCATGAATTGGTGATAGGTAGCGGCCAGAAAGAGGTTCTGCTGTCGTTGGATTCTCATCTTCTCAAGCCCGCGAAAGTCGCCATGAGTTCTGCACTGCCCAAGCTGAATGACCCGAATTTCCTGATCTTTATTCGCCATGGCCAGACGGACTGGAATGCTGAAGGCCGCATGCAGGGCCAAAGGGATATCCCACTCAACTCGATCGGCCGCGGCCAGGCCAGCGACAATGGGCGTCGTTTGGGAGACTTCCTCAGCGCCGAGAACGTCGATCCCCAAACTCTGGATTTTATCTCATCGCCGCTCGGTCGTACGCGGACGACGATGGAACTCGCGCGCACGGCCATGAACCTTGATCCCAGTGCCTATCGCCTTGATGAGCAGCTGCTTGAGATCACGTTTGGTGAATGGGAAGGTTCTACGCTGGAGGAGCTTGCCGAGGATGCGCAGGACCTCGTTCTTGCGAGGCGTCATGACAAATGGGGGTTTGTGCCTCCAGGTGGTGAGAGCTACGAGATGCTTGCAGGCAGGATCGGCAACTGGCTGAAGACGGTCGATCGTCCGAGTGTCGTGGTGGCGCATGGCGGCGTGTTTCGCGTCCTGCGCGGCCTTCTGGAAGGGCTGGAGACCACTGTGGTGCCCAAGCTGGATGTGCCTCAGGACAAGGTCTTCGTCTGGCGCAACAGCGGGTTTTCCTGGATCTGATCCTGGCGGACAAGAGCACACGGCAATGTGAAAAGCTGGTCGCGTAAATGGTTGATCGAGCTTTGAAACCTTCGCGTAAGAAGGGGCGAACACAGGACGTTGCCATGCCGGATCTTTCAGACCAATTTTATCTCAGGTTAGAACCCTTTACTGATTTCGCGACCGTCGGCGACGTGGAGCGCTATGAAACCGTTCCGGCCGACTGGGTGATCCTTGCCGCCGATATCGTCCGTTCCCGCGATGCGATTGAGGCCGGTCGCTACAAGGAGGTGAACCTCATCGGCGCGGCGGTCATCTCCGCAGTGCTCAATCAGGTTGGCCGCGAAAACGTGCCCTTTGTCTTTGGCGGCGACGGCGCGATGCTGCTTGTACCGCCAGGCGCTGTGGACGCGGGAAAGATCGCACTGGCAGGCGTTCAGCGCCTCGCCGCCGAGGAAACCGGGTTGTCATTGCGCACCGCCGCGATCCCGCTCACCGAGATCCGGTCAAATGGCGCCGACGTCTGTCTTCGCAAATATGAACTGTCGCCGGGCAACTACCTGGCCATGGTGATCGGTGGTGGGCTCGAGCTTGCAGATCGGATCCTCAAGGACGAGGGCCTCTGCAAACCCTTCCTGATTGATCCGGCCATGGCCGTTGAACCTGACCTTGAGGGATTGTCCTGCCGCTGGGAGCCTCTGCCGTCGGAGCGGGGAAAGGTTCTGTCCTTGATCCTGAGGCCCTCTGAAGGCGGCGGTGAAAGCCTGCGGTCGATCGCGGCGGACATTGAGCACATTGTTGGCTTTGATCCGCTCGGTGAGACGGATAGCGCCAACCACGTCACCCGAGACCGGTTGAGATTCCGGTTCCCTCCACGCGGGCTCGGACTGGAAATCCGGATGCTTTCGCGCACCGGAAACCGCTTTGCCTATGGCGCAAAGGCAGTGTTTCAAAGCCTGGCCACGATTTGGGGCTTCGTCACGGGGCTCAGCGTCGGGCCATTTCGTCCTGCGCGATACCTCCAGGAAATTTGCCGCCATACCGACCACCGAAAACTTGATGACTCGCTTCGCCTGGTTCTCGACGTTTCGATGGAACAACTGAACGCCCTGACCGACTATCTCGACGAGGCGTTCCGCGCCAGACGTCTGAACTATGGCATGCATGTCAGCGACAGCGCCCTGATGACCTGCTTTATGACGGACATCGGCGCCAGTCAGCATGTGCATTTCATCGATGGCGCAAATGGCGGACTGTCCGTTGCTGCTTCGGATTTCAAGCAGCGCAAGGCAGCTACGTCCTGACACTTGTTCCTCTCGTATGGGGGCGACAACCGTCCCCGCTGGGCGGAAGGGCTTGAGATCAGCCTTTTGATGGCTTATCGCTTCCCGCACTGGATTTCAGCGGGTCGGCACGTGCCGACGATCGCTTTCGGGAAGGCAAGGCATGTCACATAACACGTTCGGGCATCTGTTTCGCGTCACCACCTGGGGCGAAAGCCATGGACCTGCGATTGGCTGTGTTGTTGATGGCTGCCCGCCGCTCATTCCCCTGACAGAGGCCGATATTCAGGGCTTTATGGAAAAGCGCAAACCCGGCCAGTCGAAATACACCACCCAGCGGCGCGAGCCGGATGAAGTGAAAATCCTCTCCGGCGTCATGATCGACGAAGACGGCGTGCAAAAGACCACTGGGACCCCAATTTCTCTGATGGTTGAGAACACCGATCAGCGGTCCAAGGACTATTCCGAGATCAAGGATCGCTATCGTCCGGGCCATGCCGACTACACATATGATGCCAAGTATGGCATTCGCGATTACCGCGGTGGGGGACGCTCTTCTGCACGCGAGACCGCCATGCGCGTGGCCGCTGGTGCCGTTGCACGAAAGGTCTTGCCGCAGGTGACCATCCGTGCCGCACTGGTTCAGGTCGGTCCCCACAAGATCAATCGCGACAACTGGGATTGGTCCGAGGTCGACAACAACCCGTTCTTCTGCCCCGACAGGGAAGCAGCTGCATTTTGGGCTGATTATCTCGATGGTATCCGCAAGGCCGGGTCTTCTGTCGGTGCAGTGATCGAGGTCATCGCCGAAGGCGTGCCCGTCGGCCTGGGAGCGCCGATTTACGGCAAACTCGATACGGAGCTGACCGCGGGGCTTATGTCGATCAACGCTGTCAAAGGCGTTGAAATCGGCAATGGCTTTGATGCCGCCGCTCTTACAGGCGAGGACAATGCTGATGAGATGCGGATCGGCGAGGACGGCAAGCCGCTGTTTCTCTCCAACAATTCGGGCGGCATTCTGGGTGGAATTTCCAACGGTGACCCGATCGTTGCCCGTTTTGCGGTCAAGCCGACATCTTCCATCCTGACAGAGCGCAAGTCCGTGACGCGTCAGGGGCAGGAGGTCGATGTCATGACCAAGGGCCGCCATGATCCCTGCGTCGGGATTCGAGCCGTCCCGGTCGGTGAAGCCATGGTCGCCTGCGTTCTGGCCGACCATCTTCTGCGCCATCGCGGTCAGGTCGGGTAGGACCTGGCCCGATCACTTCTCCGCGAAGTGGGGGCTATAGCAAACTTCTGATACATCTCGTTACAGTTTTCATACTGCCATTGGCTGGATTGCGGATGTCAGACTTTTAGTATTCTCGCCAGGCAGGCTGCTCTGCCTTACCGATGGAGGGATGCTATGAACGAGATGACCCCGGTTCGCCGAAAAACGGCAAAAGACTTTCCGCAGGAACTGCTCGACCTTTACGATTTTTATGCCCACGGCAAGATCACCAAGCGTGAATTCATGACACGTGCCGGCAAATTCGCAGTTGGCGGTGTTACCGCTGCCATGCTTTTGAACCAGCTGGCGCCGAACTACGCGCTGGCACAACAAGTGGCGCCGGACGATCCCGAGATCGAAACCACGCGTATCACCTATCCCTCGCCCAACGGCCACGGCGAAGTGAACGGTTATCTGGTGAAACCAGCCGGTGCCACGGGCAAACTCCCAGCCGTGCTGGT
The DNA here is from genome assembly GCF_014842925.1 of Roseibium polysiphoniae. GTDB lineage: Bacteria > Pseudomonadota > Alphaproteobacteria > Rhizobiales > Stappiaceae > Roseibium > Roseibium polysiphoniae. Next base: position 161,339 of record NZ_JACYXJ010000006.1, on the reverse strand, counting down.
CATCCACGAGAACCGTGGGCTCAACCCCTACATCGAGGACGTGGCGCGCCGCATGGCCAAGGCAGGCTTCCTGGCACTTGCTCCTGATGGACTGACTTCGGTCGGGGGCTATCCAGGTACGGATGATGAAGGCCGCGAGCTGCAGCGTACAGTTGACCGCGAGAAACTGCTCAATGACTTCTTTGCAGGTTTTGAATTCCTGCTGAAACACGAAGGCTCAACCGGCAAGGTCGGGGCTGTTGGCTTCTGCTACGGCGGCGGTGTGGTCAATGCGATCGCCGTTGCGTATCCGGAGCTGAGTGCAGGCGTTCCCTTCTACGGTCGCCAGCCATCCGCAGAAGATGTGGCCGCAATCGAGGCACCGCTTCTTGTTCAGCTCGGTGAGCTCGATGAGCGCATCAATGCTGGCTGGCCGGCCTATGAAGAAGCCCTCAAGGCCAATGGCAAGACTTACGAAGCCTATATCTATGAGAACGCCAACCATGGCTTCCACAATGATACGACCCCTCGTTACGATGAGGAAAAGGCAAAGCTTGCCGAAGAGCGCACGATTGCATTCTTCAAGAAGTATCTAGGCTAAGGCGCCGGCAGCGGCGGTCTTTTAGCCGAACGCAAGCCGGATGAAGACGAGGACGAGGCCGCCCCCGATCAGGGCGGCCTTTTTTACGGTCGAGCCCGCGGCAATCAGGCCGTAGGAGATGCAGCCGAGCCCCAGGCCAATCTGGGCAAAGGCAAGCAGCGCGGCGACGGGCGCGTCTGAAAGACCGATCAGATCCGGATTGGCAATCATGCCCAGCGGGATGATGTAAAGCCCGATCCCCAGCGCCATCGCGGTCACTGCGACCTTCAGCCAGTTTTCGTTGATCATGCCGGCGGCAATGAAGACAGCACCGCAGACAGGCGGCGTGATCGTCGAAAGAAGTGCGAACCAGAACACGAAGAGATGGGCCTGAAGCGGCTCCAGGCCAAGCTGGGTGAGGGCTGGGCCGGCAACCGAAACGCAGATGACATAAGCCGCGGTGGTCGGAACCTCCATGCCGAGCACGAGACAGGCAAGGGCCGTCAGGAACAGAGAAGGCCAGAGATAGCCTCCCGATACAGACAGGATCAGGGACGTAATCTTGACGCCGAGGCCAGTGATCGACAGCACGCCGATGATGATTGAGGCGCAGAGGATGATCGAGGCAATCATCGCGACCTGGCAGGCTGCCGTGACCAGGGCAGCCTCCATGCGAAGAGACGTCTTCTTCATCGAAAAGCCAAACTTGGCATCGGTGAACAGCAGCAGGAAACCGGCGAGGATCGCAAGGCAGGCCGCGTACTGTGGCGTATAGCCGACCGCAAACATGCCCCAGAGCAGAACCGAGAAAGGCACCAGGAAGAAAGCGGTGGTGATCAGCGTGGCCTTTAGATCCGGACGGTCGGCTTCGTCCATGCCTTTCAAGTCCAGCCGGCTCGCATAGGCATTGATTCCGACCCATACGGCGATGAAGTAGAGCAGGGCCGGAAGAACCGCAGCGGCCATGATCGATGTGTATGGGATGCCGGTGAGTTCGACCATAACGAAGGCACCGGCCCCCATGAGCGGCGGCATGATCTGGCCGCCGGAGGAAGCAACGGCTTCAACAGCTGCAGCAAGCCGTTTCGGATATCCAAGCCGCGTCATGGCGGGCAGAGTGATGGCGCCGGTCGATGCCACATTGGCGGATGCGGAGCCGGAAATGGAGCCGAACAGCGCTGACGAAACCACGGAGACTTTTGCTGCACCACCGTTGAGACGACCCGCGGCCGTTGCTGCAACGTTCATAAAGCCTTGACCGGCTTCGCCTGCGTTGAGCACTGCTCCGAAAATGACGAAGATTGCGACCACCGAGACGGAAACACCCGTCAGGCTGCCCCAGATGCCACCTTCGGCAATCGTGAGGGTTCCGAGAAAACTCTCGATTGGAGTGCCCGAGTGGCCGAATTCACCGGGGATGTGCTGTCCGAACAGCCCGTAGGCCAACGCCAGAATGGCCACGAGCGGCAGAGGCCAGTTGATGGCCCGCCGGGCCGCTTCAAGTACAGTGACCAGCAAGATGGCAGCGACCGCGATCTGAAAGTCACCTTCCAGAAAGCCGTATTGATCAATCAGGACGCTGTGGTTCAACGCAACCCAAAGGCTGGCAGCGAGGCCAAGCGCCGCAATCACATAGCCGGTCACCCGTGAAATGAGGCCGGTCGACGCGCTGAAGAGGAAGATCCAGGGAAGGGCCAGCGCCAGATGAAGTGGTCTGCTGACAAGGTTCGGCACCAGACCTGAAAAGATCAGGCCGAGGTGAAAGGCAACCAACGTGGCGGCGCAGGCAAGCAATATGAAGCGATGAATCGGTCGCGCGGGTGCGGTAGAGGTCGGCATGGCTGGCCCTGGCAAAAACAAGACCCCGGGCACATGGCATGCCCGGGGCAAAATCATCGAGAGGGTAAGTGGTTTACTTTTGCGCGTCGGTCAACGCAAAACCGACCTCTTCATAGTAGCGCTGGGCACCTGGATGGATCTTGCCCGTGATGGTGCCCATCAGGCCTTCGTCTACGCCATTCCACCAGCGGGCAGTCTCGCCCATCTTGGCCTTGGTTTCCCAGAAGGTTTTGGTCATCGCATAGGCCGTGTCATCATCCATGGCTGTCGTCGTATAGGCGACGACGGGAAGCGACGTGGTTGTGATATCCGCGTCCTGGCCTGAATAGGTACCAGCCGGAATGACCAGCTTGGCGCGTTTGGACTGGGCAATCTGCTCGTCTGTCAGGGTGAGGACCGTCACGTCGGTGGAGGCGGCCGCCTCGATGACGTTCGGCGCAGGCCATGAGCCGGCGGTGACGAACCCATCGATCTGACCGTTCTTCAAGGCAGGAACAGCGTTGGACAGCTCGACTTCTGCGAGTTCCACCTTGCCTTCGAGGCCGAAGAGCTTGAGGTACTTCTCACCCTCGCGTGCGCCGAAAGATCCCTTGCCGAGCAGGATGGTCTTGCCTTCCATGCCAGCAAAGTCCGTCGCGCCGCTTTCTTTCGACATGACGAAATGCATGGTCAGCGACGGGATCGGGAACAGGGCGCGGATTTCGTCGAACTTCGGGCTCGACTTGCCTTCGAACATGGCTTTGCCGCCCTGGGCCAGACCCACGAGAGCCGGCGGCGTCGTGAACACATAGTCGCCGCCGCGTGCGCGGGTTTCCATGACGTTCTGGACCGAGCCCTGGCTTTCCTCGACCGTGACGATGATGTCACCGCCAGAGCCTGCCTTCATGGCTTCGGCAATCTGGACGCCCATCTGATAGTAGGATGAGCTCGATTTGGCCGACTTGTAGGTGATGCGCGTTTCTGCTGAAGCAGGCAGCGCAAGGGCGAAGCCGGCGACAGCGGCAAGGCCCAGACGAAGAGCTGATTTTAGCATGGTTTCCTCCAGTTTGATTTGAGATGCTCTGACCTGACCAATGAATGAAAGCCGGGCCCTGGCACATGTCTTTGCGGCGCAGAGTGCACGCTCCGGCGCCGTTCCACAACTGCCTTTACAACCATTTTAGGCCTTGTCAGACGCCTTAGACTTCGATCCGCTGAAAAGCCTTGTTGGAAGTCACGGCATGCGTGCTGGGTTGGCAGTCAGGCGGGCCGATAGGCTTGCAGCCGTCGCAGGATTTCCTCCGGTTCGCCCGCCAGCGTGTTCAATTTGATCGTCAGGTGATCAGTCCCGTCGGCTTGCCGGGATAATTTCCAGTTCCGCGTCATGACCGACTTCCAGAGCGGAAACATGTGCTTTTCATTTACGGCGTCTGGCAAAGCGCTGGTCAGCGAAATTTCCAAGCCAACGAGTTCGATGCTGCGCACGGACGATTGATGGAGGGTCATCTGGTCGATGGAGGCCCAATCGATAAATCCGATACGCTCAACGAACAGACCCTGCTCATTTGCCCCGAGCTGAGGCTGGCTACGGTCGATCATCGGATAGTGCCAAAAGGACACCAGCAGTGGCACGATGGCGAGGCCCGCCAAAGGTTTCACGCCGCCGAAAAGGCCAAGAACGACAAAGCCAAAGCCGAAGAACAGACCGCCAATGACAAGCGCCTCTCCTGTCGACCGAATATAGCCAATTGCAAATGGCTTGGGCCCGTTCGGGGTTTCCGAATTCGTGTCTTTGACGTCTGTTGGCATGAGGCGAATTGATATCCTGTTGTGAGGACGCTGGAGCCTCCTTGTTTCAGGCCGCTGAAGCCTTGTCAAAGCCTCCGCCCGCAACAATGGCGGTCACACGCTAGGCGCCGGCCGCTTTGGTTGGTGTCTCTTTCCCGATGCCCAGGAGCTTCATCAGTGTGAAGGCTGCGACGGCGCAGAAGGTGATGGCTGCGACCAGCGGTGTCACGGTGCCATCGAAGAATGGGCTTGCCGCCGCAATCATCAGACCGCCCGCGATCATCTGAAGGGTGCCGCCAAGGGAGGAGGCCAGGCCGGCAATTTTGCCGTGGTGATCAAGAGCGAGCACCATGGTCGAGGGAATGACGAGGCCAAGACACGCATTGCCGCAAAACAGGAAGAACATAACCACCGGCAGCACCCCATAGCCGGAAAGCGTCAGGGCAAGCAGGGCGAGTTCAATCAGGACGAAGCCAGTGACCGCATAGACGATGACCCGCGTCATGCCAAAGCGTTGACCGAGTTGGGCCGCGATCTGCGAGGACGCGAAGAAGCCGATCGCGTTGACGGCAAACGCAAGACTGAACTCGACGCCCGACAATCCGAAGTGGCCGGTGTAGACGAACGGCGCGCTGGCGATGAAGACAAAAAAGCTAGCCATGCCGCAGCCACCGATCAAGGTCAGCCCCATGAACAGGGGATCCGCCAGCAGCACCTTGAGGCCCGCAAAAAGAGACCGCGTGTTGACCGGCACGCGGTCTTCCGGCGCGAGGGTCTCGGGCAGGGCCCGGTCTGTGACGATGAGCGAGAGAACAGCGGCTCCCGCGAGGAAATAGAAGATGGCCTGCCAGCCGCCGATTGCGATGATCCCGGTACCTGCGAGAGGCGCCAGCATCGGCGACACGCTTATCACGAGCATCACCAATGCCATCAGACGGGTTGCCTGATAGCCGGTGTACATGTCCCTGATGATGGCGCGCGGTATGACCATGACCACGGCAGCACCGACACCCTGCAGCAGGCGCGATGCGATCAGCCATTCGATCGTAGGCGACAGGGCACAGCTGATGGACCCCAGGATGAACAAGACAAGGCCGCCATAAAGCGGCAGCTTGCGGCCGATTTGATCCGAAAGAGGGCCATACACCATCTGCGACAGGCCGAAGGTCAGGAAGAAGGCCGTCAGCGTCATCTGCGTTGATGCAATCCCTGCGTCGAGGTCCGCTTCAATTGCGGGCAGAGCAGGGAGATAAATGTCAATGGCGAGTGGTCCAACGGCAGCAAGCAGCCCAAGCACCGCCGCAGATCGAAACAATCCGCTGGTCATCTGATCATCCTGAAAATCGGTATGGAAGGGCCGGGAGCGAGCCAAGAACAACCCGTTCAGGATAGAGGCTGAAGTGATCAGGCGCAATAAGGCAAAAAGCCCTCCGCCACAGGGACGGAAGGCTGTTCACAGCTGGTTTCTAGAGGGGTTATTGATCCAGAATTTCCGTGGCCTCGATCTTGATGTCGAAGCCTTCAAGGCCGACGTAATGGCGCTCGCGGGAAGCCAGCAGGCGGATGGACGTGACGCCGAGATCTTTGAGGATCTGCGCGCCCAGTCCAACTTCACGCCATTGTTCTTCGCGCGCCTGGGCCGAGCCATGTTCCTCCAATTCGGCAGCTTCCAGATCGGTGCGGGGCCGCTTGGACTGGCGGGCAACGCCGACCGACCCTTCGCGCAGATAGACTACGATGCCGCGTCCACGTTCGGCAAAAAGCTGCATGGTGGTGTCGAGCGGTTGGGTCTGGCCGAAGACATCGTCCAGTACGGATTCCAACTGCAGACGCACCGGGACATTGCGCCCGTCAAGAATATCACCATAGACAACTGCCACATGGTGCATCGGGTCATAGGGGGTCTCATAGGTCATGGCATAGGCAGGGCCTGCGATCGTGTCGATCGGCTGCTCGTTGATCCGCTCAACCAGTCGTTCGGTGCGCTGACGCCAGGCGATGAGGTCTGAAACCGACACCATCTTGAGTTCATGCTCCGCGGCAAAGGCAGCAACCTGGTCGCCGCGCTTCACCGTGCCATCGTCGTTGACGAGCTCGCTGATGACGCCAACTTCCTCGAGGCCTGCAAGTCGGCATAGGTCTACTGCCGCTTCCGTGTGACCGGAGCGCATCAGCACGCCGCCCTCCTTGGCAACCAGCGGGAAGACATGACCGGGGCGGACAAAGTCCTCGGCACCGACATTGGGATTTGCGAGGGCCCGGACTGTGGAGCAACGCTCCTCGGCCGATATGCCGGTCGTCAGACCCTGGCGGTAGTCGACCGAAATCGTGAAGGCGGTCGCCAGCGGCGCATCGTTCTGCGACACCATCGGATCGAGACGGAGCCGCTGGGCGGCTGCCACCGTCATCGGGGCGCAAACGATCCCGGAGGTGTGCCGGACGATGAAGGCCATCTGTTCCGGAGTGATTTTGGAGGCGGCAACGATCAGGTCGCCTTCGTTCTCGCGATCATCATCATCTGTCACGACGACAACTTCGCCACGTTCGAATGCACGGATAGCTTCTGCGACACGGGCCTGGGACACAGGATGCTCCTTCGTAGTGGATAGGCCGAGAAAGTCATTGGGGGTAACGGCGCCGTTCGTGGCCTCCGCGATTTTGCGGGCCATGTCCCGCGACACCCAGACATCGGGGTCGTTGCACAAGGCAGTAACGGAGGCGGCGGACAGGTTCGCGCGTCGCGCAAAGGCGCTCCGGCTTTCCCCCATCTCCAAGAGCCAATGATCCAGTCTCATGAGACCCATTTAAGCCCGTGCACCAAGCCTGGCAAGGCATACATGCAAAAAATTTCAGTATCACTGAAAGGCTCAGGTGCCTGGAAAACACCCAGGATCACGCACTGCCGCCAGGAAGGCTCTGAACAGCCGGCGGTGGGCAGGCCGGTAGAGCAGAAACTCTGGATGCCACTGAACGCCCATCAAAAAGCGCGCAGATGTGTCCTCGAAGGCCTGGGGAACACCAAACTCGTCCCGCCCGACGATCCGGATGTTCTCGCCCGTTGTGTCGATGGCCTGGTTGTGGAGGCTGTTGACGCGGACACAGTCGCAGGCGTGGATGCGTCCCAGCCGGCTTGGTTCTTCGAACGTCACGGTCTTGCGCGGCAGGGGCGTCCACATGGGGGGTAGGTCAGCGAAGGCCTCACGGACATTCTGGTGGAGATTGCCGCCCTTGTGAACGTTGATCATCTGCGCGCCGCGGCAGACCCCGAGCACCGGGATGTCACGCGGTGTGGCATGGTCCAGCACGGCGAGCTCCATCTCGTCACGCTCCGGATCGAGACGTGCGTCAATGAGCGTATCGCCCCGGTAAAGGTCGGGGCTTATGTCATCGCCTCCGCCGATGATGAAGCCGTCGAACCCGCAAAGCTCGGAAGGGTCCTGAGGTGCAAGCAGCCGCACGGGTACCGCGCCGTAGAGCCTCAGGGCGAGCCAATAGAACCACCACATGTAACGTCCGCCGCCCCGCGACGTTGTAACGCCGATGCGAGGACGTTTCGTTCCTGTTTCCCTCATGAAAGCAGCAGCCATTCACTGGCGCGCAGGGCCCAATTGGATTGATTGGCCGATGTCAGATATTCCGTTGCCATCGCATCCAGAAGGTCAGGCTTGTCCGCGAGGTCCTCAACCAGGCACCAGCGGTTCCACTCCAGCGCAATCGACCATGCCTCCTCGTCCAGCCGCGCATCCGGCAGCCGGTAGTGGAACGTTGGTCGCGATTTGATCAATGGATCCGAGACGGCCGCCGCCACCTTTTCCGGGTTCAGATGAGACAGAAGCGGCAGGAGATCCAGCTCCCGGTTTCGGGTCGGGTTGAACTGGAGGTAATCGTCAATCAGTTGGTTGAGGTCGGGTGCATAGGCAGGGGCGAGGATCTTGCGGACATAGTCTTTGGGGAAAGGATCGGCAAAGGCCGTGAGCTTGCGCGTCTTGTCCACGTCGATCACGCCGCGCAGCCAGGGCGAAAGCAGCATGTAGGCTTTGAGGACCCGGCTGATATAGGCCCCGGAGAATTCCGGCAATTCGGGATTGAGCTGCGCGCCAAAGGCATAGAGCAGATTATCACGTGTGCCGCTTGCTCCCGCTTCTCTCAAGGCGAGCGTGAGCAGGCTCAGGTCGCTCAGTTCATTGAGCGCAATCGGCGGGCAGATGATCTCGCAGGGGACGACAAGAGAGGATACGTCGCCAAGAAATTCCTGCACACGGCTTTCGACCTGACCAAGAACTCGATCCATGTTCTTGTCGCCGCCACCAAGCCCGCCGTGAACATATTGGCTGTCGAGCTCGCAGACAAAATCGCCCAGTCGTGTTTCGCTAATCGCAAAGCGATGCGCGTCCTGACGCTCGATCTCACCGCCGAAAAGTTGATGTACAAGCGCAGCACCGTCACGAGCCGACACCGCTGCAAATTCCAGCTCCACGCCGACGCGTCGCACGTCGCCCTTGGGCGTGGTTTGCCGCGCGGGCATTTTGAAATTGCTGTGGTAATCGAACATGGAGTCTGGGTTCCCGACTGATGAGAGCTATCAATCGCAAACGCCGGGGATCTGATTCTGTTCCATCGGGCGGGCATCATTGCGCCCAGGTCACGGGTTGCTCGGAGTTGGGGCTACTTCACGAACGCGGCAACCCGGGACACAAAGGCAGGCGCGAAAAAGCTGCGGCGCATGCCGACGTTCAGGAACATCTGGTCCAGGTCTTCCTTGAGGTAGGAAGTGTAATAAGGTTCGTGGAAGAGCTGTGGAAACAGGGACAGCAAGCCGTCATAGTCGGGCACATCGCCGGTCTGCAGGCTGTCGACAAACAGGAAGCTACCTCCCGGCTTCAGGACCCGTGCGACTTCTGAAACCACCTGCCGCCTCACCTTTGGTGGCAATTCGTGAAACAGGAAAACGCAGGAGAGAACATCCATGCTGTTGTCGGCAAACGGGAGCTTTTCCGCCATGGCGTTGATGAAGCTGGCGCGCTTCGTCGGTATCCGCTCCACGGCGACATTCAGATAGGGCTCGGACAGGTCAACGCCGATGCCCCTCAGTCTCGGAAAGGCGTCCAGGGCCGGGCGCAAAAGGCCGCCCGTTCCACAGGCCAGATCCGCGTAGGCAATCTGGCGCTGGTCCTTGCGTTTTACGATCTGGGCAAAAGGAACAAGTGCACGCCGCCGCATGGCCGCGGTGGCGCCGGAAAACAGCACGTCGACCTGAAAATCATAAAGCCTTGCGCTGTCCTCAGACAACCAGCCGTCGCTCTGGAAGTGAAAGTTCTGCTGATAGTATCGAGGTAGTGTTTCGGCAAACCTGTCTGTGTCTTCAAACACTTCCTGATGAGCTCCAGTTGCACGTCGCCGTGCAACTTCAGGTACGTCCTTGAAGAAGGCGCGGCTTGTCGCAACAAGCTCTCGAACGCTCATGCTGCCGTCACGGGGAGCCGGATAGAGGCCGGCCTCTACGGCTTGCAGGTCCGAGGCAAAGAGAGCGGCGATATCAGCCAGCATGCGTCTTTGACTTGGGACGGGCCCATCCGGCACCGGCGCAGGTGTCTGAGGAAGATCTTGCTGCAGACGCTTGTTCATCCGGCGCATGACTTCGGAGTGCACGGTATAGAGCGCCATCCGGTTTCCCTGCCGCCAGACATAGTCGGCACGTGAGGCAAGCTTTCGAAGCGACAGTCTCCGCCGCTTCCTTTGCTGGGGCTCTATCGCCACCTTTTCAAAGGATGCAGAAGCTGTTGATGCACTGCGCGCCTCGGCCATAGTTCATTCCCGTTTCAGGATCGCGACACATTCAATATGGGGCGAGAACAGGAACTGGTCCACAGGTGTGACCTTTTGGAGCGTATATCCGCCGTCAATCAGAATTCGCAGATCCCTGGCGAGGGTCGCAGGATTGCACGAAACGGCAATCACCGTCTTGACCTTGGACACGGCGATTTGTTCGGCCTGCGCCTGGGCTCCGGCACGCGGTGGATCGAAGACGACGGCGTCGTAGCTCGCCAGTTCTGCTTTCATCAGCGGCCGGCGAAAAATATCGCGGCGCTCGAAGGTGACTTTCTTAAAGCCGCGTGGAACGCGGAGAGCCTTGTCGAGCGCCTTGTTGGCCGCTGCATCCCCTTCGACCGCATGGACGGATGCGCTCTTGGCGATCCGAAGGGCAAACGTTCCCACTCCCGCGAAGAGATCAGTAACTTTTTTGGATTTTCCTAGCCCTTCGAGCACCAGGTCGCATAGGGCCTCTTCGGCCTGAAGGGTTGCCTGTGTGAAGCCGGCTGGTGGCGGAACAACCGTCAGGCCGCCCATGTCGAGTGCGGGTGGTCTCGCTTCGAGGAGCGTCTCGCCATTGATCGTGAGGCGTGCGAGACCGAGCTCGACAGCCAGCTGGGACAGCGCAGCAAATTTGCTTTCGTACTTGCTATCTGCCTGGTCAAAGGCAACGTCGAGGCCGTTCGTGGTCGAAAGAACGTTGACGCGCAACTCACCCTTTTTCGGCATCAGTTCAACGCAAAGGCGTTTCAGCCCGCGAAGGCCTGCAACGATCTCGGGCACCAGAACCGGGCACTCGGAGATGTCGACCATCTTGTGGCTGGCCTTCTCATGATATCCGAGAAGGATCGTGCGGCCGGCGCGGGCCGCCGTCAGGACCGCGCGCCTGCGGCTTCCAGGTTCGCTTGGAACCACTGGCGCAACCTCGGCTTCGATTCCTCGATCGGCCAGTGCCTTGACGACCAGGCCGCGCTTCCAGTCCAGGTAAGGTTCCTGCGCCAGATGCTGCACGGAGCACCCGCCGCAGCTCTCATAGTGCTTGCAGATCGGCTCGATGCGGTCGGGGCTTGTTTTGATGTAGGTGACATCCGCCGCGCGACCATTGGAGACTTCGGCGGTCACTTCCTCGCCAGGGAGCGCGCCGGGGACATAGACCTGTCCGCCTTCACTATGGGCAATGCCGTCACCGCGGTGGCCCAACTCCGCGATTGTCAAATTTGTATCCCTCATGCGGGCAGCGTTAACTGCCCGGGTCCCCGCTTGCAAGGGAAGACGCCAACGCGCGGCCTAATTCCTGCCGGCGCATCGTTTGAGAGAAATGCGTGTTGCTAGCTGTTTTTGCGACCGTAAAGCAGCCATTCGGCGTTGCCATCGCCACCCTTGACCGGAGAGGGAACAAGATCGCCTGCGGTCCAGCCAGGCTGGCTATCAAGCCAGGTCTGCAGTTCTCCGGCAGTGTCTTCGGCGATTTGCGGCTCGACCAGGCCACCCTTGCCGATGTTGTCACGGCCGGCCTCGAACTGCGGTTTGACGAGGAACACACCAGCTGCACCCGGTGCGGCGAGATCAAGCGCCGGCGGCAGGGCAAGCTTGAGGGAGATGAAGCTCACGTCTGACACCAGGATTTCCGGATGGTCGCCTTCAAGATCAGCGAGGGTGAGCTCACGGGCGTTCAACCCGTCGCGCCGGCGAACTTTGGGATCACCGGAAATTGTCTCATGTAATTGGTCATGGCCGACATCAATGGCGTGAACCCTCGCGGCGCCTCGTTCGAGAAGCACCTGTGTGAAGCCACCAGTCGAGGCCCCAATGTCGAGGCAGACGCGACCGGACACATCAACGCCGAAACTGTCCAATCCGGCAATCAGCTTCAACGCCGCGCGCGACACATAGGCGGCTGCCGGATCGGCGACAGAGATTTGAGCTGTCCCGGCGATCTTCTGGGCCGGCTTCAGGCACAGCGCGCCATTCACCTGAACTGTTCCGCGCAGGATTGCGTCGCGCGCACGGGCGCGGCTTGGGAAGTGCTTCAGATCGACAAGATGCTGATCAAGGCGTTGTTTGCTGCTCATGACGCGTGTCTTAGTCGAACTTGGCGTCCTGGAAAACCTGGCGCCTCAAAAACAGCCGGCAATGCCGGCAACCAGTTGATCGAAGTAGACACGCTCGCCGAAACGCAGCCACAAGAGCCCCGAGGCAGCGATCAACATCGTTCCCCCGGTCGCAAGTCCCAGATAAAGAGGCATGTGCATGGCTCTGAGGCTCCCTGGTTCTTTTCGTCGCGAATGCTGCCCGGCCTCAAGAAGAGGCTGGAGCATTTTCGATCAGCCGCTGGAGTTTCTTGAGGGCGCTGTCTTCCGCTTCGCCATAGGCAATTGTGCCGACGAAGTGATTGTTCGCGTCCATCAGGAACACGGAGGCCGAATGATCCATCGTGTAGCCGCCGTCCTCGAGAGGCACCCGCTTGGCATAAACCCTATAGGCTTTGATCATCGCGTCAACCTGCTCGCGAGACCCGGTCAGCGGGACGATGCGGTCGTCGAAGGCAGAGACATAGTCCCGCATGACCTCCGGTGTGTCGCGTTCCGGATCAACCGAGACGAATGCGAAGTTCAGCTTGTCGGCATCTTCGCCGAGAGTATCGATCCATCCCTGCATATCCGAAAGTGTTGTCGGACAGACATCCGGACAGAAGGTGAAGCCGAACATATAGGCAGTGGGTTTGCCGGACATCTCCTGGTCGCTCACCTTTTCGCCCGCGCCATTGACGAGCTCGAACGGTCCGCCGATCGCAGAGAGCGGTTCGATCAGGGCACCAGCATTCTTGTTGCCCACCGTCTGCATTGTGATCAGAACACCGGCTCCGACTGCAAGGGCGGCAACTGCCGCCCAAGCTCCGTAACGTATCGCTTTCAAACCAGACATATTGCCCTCAGTCCTTGCCGTGTCCGGCATGATCGCCGTGTTTCATTTTGGAGTGATCCATCTCGCCATCTCCCATTTTACCGTGGTCCATGCCCTTCGCGCCGATCTTTTCAGCGGTTAGCTCCACGGTGATCTCACCGGCTTTTTCGAAGGTCAGCGTCACAGGAACTTTCTGCCCCTTGGTGATTGGGGCGTTGAGCTTCATGAACATGATATGGAAGCTTCCCGGCTTCAATACGGCAGTTCCATTGGCCGGGATTTCCAGACCGTTCTCGAGCTGACGCATTGTCATGACGCCATCATTGACGGCCATTTCATGAATTTCGGTCCGACCGGCTGCCGGTGAGGACGCGGAAACAAGGCGATCGGCCTCTGATCCGGAATTGTGAATTTCAACGAAGCCGCCAGCAGCTGCGGCCTTCGGAGGCGTTGCGCGCGTCCAGGGATGGTCGATGGTCAGATCACCAAGCTTGTAGTCTTGCGCCTGAGCGGAAACCGACAAGAGTGCGATTGCGGCCGCAGTGGCCAGCGTTTTCAGAGACGTCATGTGTCATTGATCCTGATTGGAAAATAGTCGTTGGCGCTTGCGCGCCAGATGTCGAGTCAGGTCAAGACAAAGGGCGGTGCCCGAATTGGTCCGGCGGTCCAGGGACGTGCTGATGTACCGAAATGATCTAGTGATCCAGGCCGCGAGGAAAAGCGATTGTCGGCAGATTCGAAGGCGTAAGCTGCGCCTTGAGGCGTGGCCGAAAACTGGCCAATGTGGCTGCACCCCGTCCCACAGATACAGTGGGCAGGGTCGTGTTGACCGCCCGACGGCAGTAGGCGCCCGTCTTCGAGAGAAGATGTTTGGCACAGGATGCCGAGGCCTTCTCCCGCAACGCCGGGCGAGATGGCCAGGCCGACCATGATGACGGTGACTCTAAGCCCGAGCGCGAGCATGGCCAGGATCGCCAGGGGGTGGCGTTCCTGCCGCAGCATTTGAAAGAGGCTCGGGCACGAGTTCATGGGCGGAATATGATGGCAAACTGCGGTGGCGTCGAGGGGTGTTTTGCCACAGGGGCGGAAATCGACCTAGCCTTTGTCAGAGGTCGCCGCGTCGTCAGTCTTGCCGGGCTCCTCTTCGGCAGCCGCTTCCTCGAGATCCTCATATGCCACCACCTCCTCCGTAATGGTATCAGTCTCCGCATTGTAGATTTCGTCGTCATAGGCTGGAAACTCTTCCGGCGGGATGACGTTGGGCGCATCAACATCCAGTGGCTCGGGCGACATGACTGTACCGACCTGAGCTGTTGCAGCGTATTCGAAGTCGAACTTCTCTTCAGGATCGATGGCACTGCGCGCAAAGAGGCGCGTCAGTATGAAGGCGACCATCACCACATTTACGACGGCAACCAAGAAATAGAGCCCCGACGGTCCTGTTTGGTTCATCAGGATCGAGGCCGAGATCGGGCCGGCGACGGAGCCAAGTCCGAAAGCGAGCAGCAGTCCCGATGATGTTTCAACGAAGTCTTCAGAATCGGCATAGTCGAAGGCGTGGGAAACCGCGATTGCATAGCCGGGCTGCGAACAGATGCCTATGAGCATGGCCAGGGCCGTTGCGGTCTGAAAGTCCTGAGGAGCCAGCACGGCAACACCGGTTGCGACCACAGAGGTCGCTACTCCAAGCATCAGCAACACCAGCCGACGATCCATCCTGTCCGAAAGCCGGCCGACGGGCCATTGTGAGAGCATGCCGCCGGCAATGACGGCGGCTGCGTAGACGGCCGACTCGTTGGTCGAAAAACCGATCTGGGAGCCATAGAGCGGCGAGAGGGACCAGATGGCTCCATTCGCGACACCGATGAGTAGAGCACCAACCAGAGCGGCAGGCGAGTTGCGGTAAAGCTTGATCGGCCGGAAACGGACCAGCGTAATGGGAGCTGGTTGATTGGCAGAAGTAAGAGCGACCGGGATGACGGCGAGGCTCACGGTGACCGACGCGATGGCAAACGGGATGAAAGACGTGATGTCCATACCTGAAATCGAGACCTGTCCCACCATCATGGCAGCAAACAGGATCACGACGTAGGTCGACATGATCGTTCCGCGGTTCTCGTTTGTGGCACTCTCGTTCAGCCAGCTTTCAACGATCATGTAAAAGCCTGCGAGACAAAAGCCCGAGATGATACGGATTGCGAACCATGCGACCGGATCGACGGCGATCGGGTGCAGGATCGCGGCGGCGGACATGAGGGAGACAACCGCTGCATAGGCGCGGATGTGGCCAGCGCGCATGATGACGAGTGGTGCGCCAAGGCAGCCGAGCACGAGCCCGATAAAATAGGCCGAGGAGATTGCACCGATTTGCAGGTCGCTGAAATCCGCGTTGCTCGCAGCAAGCGGCAACAGCGTCGACTGCAGCCCATGTCCGAGAATGAGCAATGCGACTGAAATCAACAGAGCGGAAACGGAAGCCAGCATCTGCGCCATGAATCACCTCGGTGCAGTTGGAAAAAAGAAAATGCGCCGGCGCAGGGGCCGACGCAGATCTTCTTGAATTCCAGCTTTCTCAGTCCTGACCGGGCCTGTCAATCGATTACTGACGAATGACGCAAACCGAGCACACAAGTGACGGTTTCATCTTCTGAACGCGCTAAGTCAGGCGCGCTGGAAGGAGCCGAGATGGTCCTGACCGAGAGCAAGGAAGACTTGCTTCATGATGCCTTCACAGGTGAGGCCCGCGTCTTTGTACAGTATGTCCGGCTTGTCCTGGTCCTGATAGACATCAGGGAGCGTTACCGTACGGATTTTCAGACCATTGTCCAAAAGACCGAGCGCTGCCAATTGGCTCAGAACATGGCTTCCAAAACCGCCAATCGAGCCCTCCTCGACCGTGACCAGCACTTCGTGTTCTCTCGCCAGGCGCGTGAGGAGATCGACGTCGAGCGGCTTGGCAAAGCGCGCATCGGCAACCGTTGTCGAAAGACCGGCCGCATCCAGTTCATCGGCCGCTGCAAGACATTCGCTCATGCGTCCGCCAAAGGACAGCAGCGCAACCTTCGTTCCCTCACGGCGGATCACGCCCTTGCCGATTTCGAGAACCGTTCCGCGCTCGGGAAGCTCAAGGCCGACGCCTTCGCCGCGAGGATAACGGAATGAAATCGGACCTTCGTCATACGCAACCGCTGTCGCGACCATATGGCGAAGCTCGACTTCGTCAGCAGCTGCCATGACGACAAAACCGGGCAGGCAGGACAGATAGGCCGTATCGAAGGCGCCGGCATGCGTCGCCCCGTCTGCGCCAACCAACCCTGCGCGGTCGATCGGAAAGCGAACCGGCAGGCCTTGAATGGCGACATCATGCACAACCTGATCGTAGGCGCGCTGCAGGAAGGTCGAATAGATCGCGGTGAACGGCTTGAACCCTTCCGTCGCCAGACCGGCGGCAAACGTCACCGCATGCTGTTCTGCGATGCCGACATCAAACGTCCGAGTAGGAAAGGCTTCCTGGAACAGGTCGACGCCGGTCCCGTCGGGCATGGCAGCGGTAATCGCAACGACTTTCTCGTCGTCTTGTGCTTCCCGGACCAGCGACGTCGCGAACACATTGGTGTAGCTCGGTGCATTTGCCTTCGGCTTTGACTGTTTGCCGGTCACGACATCGAATTTCGCTACGCCGTGATACTTGTCCTTGGCGCCTTCGGCAGGAGCGTATCCCTTGCCCTTCTGGGTGACCGCATGGATCAACACCGGTCCATGGTGCGTGTCGCGGACATTTTTCAGGATCGGCAGAAGATGTTCAAGATTATGGCCGTCGACAGGGCCGACATAATAGAACCCGAGCTCCTCGAACAGTGTTCCGCCGGTCCAGAAGCCGCGTGCATATTCTTCTGCGCGCGCTGCTTTTTCCTGGAGAGGTTTCGGCAGGTTCTTCGCAATATTCTTGGCGGCATCTCGCAGGGATTGGTAGGTCGGGCCCGATACGAGCTTGGCAAGATAGGCTGACATTGCGCCCACTGGCGGCGCAATGGACATGTCGTTGTCATTGAGGATGACAATGAGCCGCGAGCCAAGGTGACCGGCATTGTTCATGGCTTCATACGCCATGCCCGCGGACATCGCCCCGTCGCCGATCACGGAAATGACGTTGTTGTCCCTGCCAGCCAGGTCACGCCCGACGGACATTCCAAGGCCTGCTGAAATAGACGTAGAGGAATGGGCAGCGCCGAACGGGTCGTAGGGGCTTTCCGACCGCTTTGTGAAACCTGACAGCCCATTGCCCTGACGCAGCGTCCGGATGCGGTCGCGCCTCTCTGTCAGGATTTTATGCGGGTAGCATTGATGGCCTACATCCCAGATCAGACGGTCGTCAGGGGTGTTGAACACATAGTGGAGCGCGACGGTCAGTTCGACCACCCCAAGGCCTGCGCCCAGGTGTCCGCCGGTGACGGAAACCGCGTCGATCATCTCCGCACGAAGTTCCTCGGCGATCTGACTTAGATCGGTTTCCTCGAATTGACGCAGATCCGCTGGACAGTTGATCTGATCGAGCAGGGGAGTAGATGGTTTGGACGTCACGCTGTGTACGGCTCCAGAGGGTTCTATTTGGCGCGCAGGATTACACCAAGCACAGATAGGGCGCAAACCGGGCTTTGGCACTGGGTGTTTTTGCGCCTTCTTTTTCCGGTAAACGAAATCAAGCTTCAAAAAGATAGTCAAAAATATCAGGTTGTTGTCGAATTGATAGGCTAGTCACCCAGATGGGTGATGCATTTAAACCGGAAGTGGAATAAAAAGCTGATGTGGTCGATGGGGCCACGTGCACAGTGATCAACTGGGGCCGTGTTTCACGGCCCCTTTTTTTATGCGCCGCGGCGGCTCTCGGTCATCTCAGCCAAAGGCTCAGTCAGTTTCAAAAAAGACCGCTCAGGCTGTGGATCAACTGTGTCAGTTCAAGCTGGGATTGCGTGGACGTTTTCTCATAGATCCGGCGCAGATGTGTCTTTGCAGTATTTCTGGTGATGTCGAGGTTCTCGAGGGTTTCGGCAAGAGACCCGCTGACGGCGAGGTCGTAAGCCAGGCGCGCTTCTCCATTCGACAATCCGAATGCTGACCGAAGCAATCCTTTAAGATCTTCCGAGAGCTTGTAGGGCTTTCTGACTTCCACCAGTATGAAATTGCTCTCGGCAAGCTCTGGTGTGCCGGGAAGGGACGGGAGGCCGCGGATCGAGACATGACACAACGCTTCGTCATGAACAGAGACAAAAACAGACTGTTCGGGAACTGGCGTGGCATCGAGCGACTGTCCGGCTGCCGCTCCAGATCTGAAAGGGGCGCCCACCTGCTGTGATACCGACGTCAGCGCTGTTTCGAGTTCTTTCTTTGTCGGCACAAGTCGGTTTCCATGGACGGTGAAAATATGGCCGTCCTTCAGGAGCTCTCTGTAGGAGGGCGTGCTGAAGTGGATCGAGAGATCTTCGTCGATGAGACACATTGCGTTTTTCTGGCTCGATGCCATCAACTGCAGCGCCTCCTTGCGAGAGGCGGCTTCACTGAAGCGTTCTGCGACATCCAGGGCGGATGAAACCGCCTTTGCGAAGCGCCTGAAGGGCGGCATGACGTAGTCCGGATCAGCCTCTTCCATCGAGATCGTTGACCAGAGGCAACCGACCAGCACTGTCGTTCCCCGCGATCGCAGGACGGGCGTGATCAGGCCGGGCCAATTGGCAATTGGGTGTTCGGCCGGTACGGGATGCTTCGAGACTTCCTTGCTGCGGTTCGTCAGCTGAGCCTTGCAATAGGGATAGTTGACCGCGGCTTCGTCGATCAGGAAGCGCAATGCCGTACGGTTCGCTTCGGTCCGGACATTGTCCAGAAAGTCGATGAGTTCTTTTGCCTGCGTTGCATCGGAAAATCGGCCCGTGTGTTCCTTGTCCGGACCAAATTCGAGCATGTAGGCGCGGCATTTGAGGGACCGCTCGACGCATTGCAGGGTTTGAGGCCATAACGACGGGTTGCCGGCGCATTCTTGAACGCGCTCCAGCACCCTGAATTCGTCATGTGCGGTAATCGAAACCATGCCGCATAATTTTCCAGTTTCTCAGCTATTGGCAAGAGGAAAGCTGGTCAATTCGGCAAGATCTCGGTAAAAATGTATACATTACGCAGCGGAATTTTTTAAATCGGAGAAAATTGGGGTTGTCAGGTCAGTTTTCGGGGTCAAGGTCTGATGTGCCGGCTGCTTGCCCGTCCTGTCCCAGCTGGATCTTCTCTACCTTCGCCTCGGCTGCTTTCAAGAGACTGTTGCAATGACTGCGCAAGGTCGCACCGCGCTCATACATCTCGATGCTGCGCTCGAGTGGCACATTTCCCTGTTCCAGCTCCCGCACAATCGTTTCCAGCTGCTTGAGCGCTTCTTCAAAGGAAAGAGAGGCAAGGTCTGGCTGGGTCGTTTCGCTGGTCATGACGCTAATCCGAGAGGTTCTTGAAGACGGCTTTAGACACTTACGGTCTTGGTGGCTGAGGTCAAGGTGTCGAGGTCTGTTGCGCGGCGCTATCCTCAAGTGATCCGAAGGATCAATCAGCCTGTCATCAGCGTCATCACATGTGCGGCCGTCGAGCGCGCCAAGCCTTCAAGATCGTAGCCGCCTTCAAGGACCGAGACGAGGCGTCCGTCACAGTGTTTTTCAGCCACGTCCATCAGGGCCCGGGTCGCCCAGGCAAAGTCGGCTTCCAGAAGGTTGAGGCTGCCAAGCGGGTCGCGGGCGTGCGCATCAAAACCGGCGGAGATAATGACCAGATCCGGCGCGAAGCCGCGCAGTCGGGGAAGGATGACAGCTTCCATCGCTTCCTTGAAGATCGGGCCGTCATCACCAGCAGCGAGAGGGACGTTGACGATCGTATTGGCTTCACCGGTCTCATTTGCGGCACCAGAGCCCGGATAGAGCGGCATCTGATGGGTCGAACAATACATCACGGTTGGATCTGCCCAAAAGATATCCTGGGTGCCATTGCCGTGGTGAACATCAAAATCGACGATTGCAACACGCTCCGCCCCATATTGGGCCTGGGCAAAACGGGCCGCTACCGCGACGTTGTTGAAAAAGCAAAAGCCCATCGCCCGGTCTTTTTCAGCGTGGTGGCCAGGTGGGCGGGACGCTGAAAATGCGTTGGTGACCTTTTTCTCAAACACCTCTTCTACGGCGCGGCACGCGCCACCCGCCCCACGCAGTATCGCCTCCCAGGTACCTGGAGACATCGTGGTGTCCGCATCGACCCGCGAAAGGCCTTCTTGAGGCGCAAGCCTGTGCAGCATGTCAATATATGCCATGGGATGCGCGCGCGCGATGTCTTCGCGCCGTCCAATCGGGGCCGCTTCACGTTCCAGAGGTTGAAAGCGCTCGTGCTCAAGGATGCGGTCAATCGCCCTCAGTCTGTCCGGTCGTTCGGGATGGCCTACTGGCGTCAGATGATCGAGGAAGGTTGGATGATGAAGCAGAAGCGTTGACACAAAAGCACCAATAACAGGAGGTCGCCGAGCGGGCATAAGGATTGGGTGCATCAGACCGACGCTCCGCAAGCCTGTCAATCAGGCATTGGATGTAGGAGATGTCGGGGGGAGAATCTGAAGCGATGCTGAGCGCAAAGAAACGGGGCCGATCTGGTTGGAGATCTGGCCCCGAAAGGTGCGAGCACAAGAGTGCTCGAGGGGAGGTCCGCTGCATCTGATTTAACAAGTAAAAGTTAGATGATTCGCGACTTGGATCGCCAGAGCAGTGGCGATCTTCCGCAGATGTATCTGTGTATAAGTAGTGTAGTGAGATAGAAAATTGCGCTGAGGTATTAGTGATTATTGTCAATTACACGATATGAGGTGCTCTAAGAGAGACTTTTTCTGAGTTAGCTCGTTCGATCAGGTCTTGGACGTTTTCAAGCGATCCCGCAAAGTCCGCTGCCAATCCGACACCAATCAATGCGATCAATCGTGACGCGCCATCAACGGGTGAGGGGCCATGATCACGATGGTGTATTCGGGCGTGGTGCGGCTGCGCGTTCAAGGCGGTCATTGATGGCTTCCCCGAGGCCTTCCATTGGGATGGCCTGAACGCAAATTGTCTTTGCTCCAGAGGCGTCCAAGTGTCTCAATGCCGCGAAAAGCCTTGCTGCTGCTTCTTCAAGGTCGCCTGCGGGACTTAAATTGATTTCGCAGACAGCACCATCCGCGCCGGGAAGCCTATGCGACCCAAACGCCAGGAGTGCCTCGCCGTCCTGCACCGCTTGCACGTCCAGGCGTACCGCCGCTGAAGGCGCATAGTGTGACGAGAGCATTCCAGGTGCTTGCGGCGCGTCAGGCCTCGTTGGCGTCGAAGCATCGATCACGGCGCGTCCAAGGACAGCTTCCAGATCCTTTCGCGGGATGCCGCCCGGGCGCAGCAGGCTCGGGATGCCATCAACGAGCGCGACGATTGTGGATTCGATGCCGACCGAACAAGGGCCTGCGTCGACGACAAAGCTAAGCGAAGCGCTCAAGTCAGCTGTGACGGCATCCGCGGTCGTCGTGCTGACCTTTCCCGAAATATTGGCACTGGGCGCGGCAAGCGGTGAGCCACATTTCTCTGCGAGAAATCGCATGACCGGTCCCGCGGGCACGCGCAGGGCAACGGTGTCCAGCCCAGCCGTTGCAAGGTCGCAAATTGTCGATTGTGGTTTCTTGGAGACAACGAGCGTAAGCGGGCCGGGCCAGAAAGCCTTCGCAAGCTTCATGGCGTCCTCATCGAAAATCCCGTGCTCCAGACAAGCTTCCAGCGATGGCAGATGGGAGATGAGGGGATTGAACTGGGGCCGGCCTTTCGCGGCGAAGATTTTGGCGCAGGCGGAGCTGCTGGTGGCGTCGGCGGCAAGCCCATAGACCGTTTCCGTCGGAATGGCCACGAGTTCGCCTGCCTTGATCGCATCACAGACCGCGTCCACCTCGGCGGCGTCCTGCCAGTCGTCCTGTGTCAGATCCAGGGTCCATCTGCGCATGGATTTCCAAGTCTCCGCCTGAATGGGTGTCGAACCGATCGTGTCGAAGTGCCGGGTTGCCGTAGCGACACGGGTTGACGTTTACGTAAACCGAGTTAGTGTTCCGTCAAATAGTCAAACGTCAGGGCCTTTTGCGGCCCAGGCGCGGCGCCGTCAAGGTGCCGTATAAAACTGCTTAGGGAGCTCTTCATGTATCGCGCGCCAATCGACGAGATTGCTTTCACCCTCAAGAACGTTTGTGGGCTCGAAGAGCTTCAGAAACACGAGGCGCACAGTGAGCTCGGAGATGACCTCGTTTCTGCGATTTTGACGGAGGCGGGGCGCTTTGCCGCAGAGGAAATTGCGCCCTTGAATTCGGTGGCTGACAAGCATGGAACTCCCTTTTCGAACGGTGCGGTCACAACGCCCCCAGGCTGGAAAGAGCTTTACCATCGCTGGATCGAGGGAGGCTGGAACGGCCTGAGTGCAAATCCCGACTTCGGCGGCCAGGGCCTGCCGGTCATGCTCTCAGCCGCAGCGTTGGAAATGTGGAACTCCGGCTCCATGGCCTTCGCGATCGGACCAACGCTGACAATCGGTGCGGTTGAAGCGCTCGAAAAACACGCAACGGATGAGCTGAAGGCCAAGTATCTCGAAAAGCTGGTGTCCGGTGAGTGGATGGGCACCATGAACCTGACTGAACCACAGGCAGGCTCCGACCTGAACGCCTTGAAGGCCAAGGCGATCCCCAATGGCGATGGAACCTACAGGATCAGCGGGCAGAAGATCTTCATCACATATGGCGAACACGACATGACGGACAATATCGTTCATCTTGTGCTTGCCAGGCTTCCCGATGCGCCGGCGGGAACAAGGGGCATTTCGCTGTTCCTCGTCCCGAAACTCTTCGTCAATGACGATGGCACTCTGGGAGAGCACAACGACGTGCGCTGTGCCGGCGTCGAGCACAAACTTGGCATTCATGGTTCGCCGACCTGTACGATGGTGTTTGGTGATGATGGCGGCGCCACTGGTTGGTTGATCGGCGAGGAAAATCGCGGCCTGGCCTGCATGTTCACGATGATGAACAACGCCCGGCTCGCCGTCGGTATTCAGGGACTCGGTGTCGCGGAGAGGGCCTATCAGCAGGCACTCGCTTACGCCCTTGATCGCAAGCAGGGCCGTGCTCCGGGTGAAAAGGGTGAGGGGATGAGCGCCATTGCACATCATCCGGACATCAAGCGGACGCTTTTGGCCATGCGTTCACGGACGCAAGTGGCGAGGGCGATCTGCTATGCCTGTGCCCACGCTATTGACATGTCGCATGTGGCCGAGACGGCGGAAGACAGGAAGTTCTGGTCGGATCGCGCCGGGCTTTTGACCCCGCTTGCAAAAGCGATCCCGACCGACTTCGGCGTTGAGGTTGCCTCCATGGGCGTCCAGATCCACGGCGGCATGGGGTATGTGGAGGAGACAGGCGCAGCTCAACACCTTCGTGATAGCCGTATCGCAACGATCTACGAAGGCACCAACGGCATCCAGTCGATCGATCTTGTCATGCGCAAATTGCCGCTGTCGAACGGCGAGCATATCGACGGTTTCATTTCGGAGTTGAGACAGATTGCCGATGAAGTCGCCGCCAGCAACCGTCCTGAATTCGGTGCGACGGCTGATCGGCTCCATGCAGCGATTGAAGAACTCGAACGGGTCACGTCCTGGATGAAGGCGGCACAGGCTGAAGGATGCGTTGCCGAGGCTTTGGCTGGCGCAACGCCTTACCTCCGACTGGCCGGGCTGACACTCGGCGGGGTTCTTCTTGCCAAGGGAGCGCTGCGCTCAGGCACAGAGAATGCCGCAGCTTCGAAAGACCGTACGCTGCTGGCCCGCAGTTTTGCGGAGACGAGCCTTTACGAGACCATTGCGCTCGGGGCCGATGTCACGTCTTCGGCAGGCTCGATCCTATCTCTCGACCCGGAAGCGCTGGCGTCCTGACAGAAGCTGGCAATGGGAGGAATTCAATGATCCGGAAATCTCTGGAGGAGGGGGTTTGCACCCTCCGACTTGACCGTGCCGAAAAGAAAAATGCGCTTACCGGCGCAATGTATGCGGACCTTGCGAAAGCCCTTGAAGAGGGGAATTTGGGTGAGAGCGTAAGATGCCATCTCATCTGTGGTCAGCCCGGGGCCTTCACTGCGGGCAATGACATCGCGGACTTTCTGAAATTTGCCGGAAAGGGCGATCTTTCTGACACGCCTGTGATCCGCTTTCTCAAAGCGGTCGCCTTGAATGAAAAGCCGATTGTCGCGGCAGTCGACGGTCTGGCAATCGGCGTTGGAACGACGTTGCTGATGCATTGCGACATGGTTTTTGCAACGAAGGCATCGACCTTCAAGACGCCTTTCGTTGATCTGGGACTTGTGCCTGAGGCTGGCTCATCCCTTCTCGCACCCAGGCTCATGGGGCATGCGCGGGCGTTCGAACTCCTCTGTCTTGGGGCCGCCTTTGATGCGGAAAGAGCGCATGCCGTGGGCATCGTGAACCACATTGAGGAAGACGTCGAAACGGTCGCGCTTGCCTGCGCCAAGGCGATTGCCGCAAAGCCGCCTCAGGCCATGAAGCTGTCGCGGGATCTGCTGCTGGGCGACCGGAAAGACCTGCTGGCACGCATCGACGAAGAGGCCCGAATTTTCGGTGAGCGGTTAAGTGCGCCCGAGACCATCGCCGCTTTTCAGGCCTTTATGATGAAGAAGCCCAAGGGCTGACAACATTGATCGGAGTATCCCAATGAGCCTGTCAGGCAAGACACTTTTTATCACCGGCGCATCGCGCGGCATCGGCAAGGCGATTGCCCTGCGCGCGGCGCGTGATGGTGCAAATATTGCCATTGCGGCCAAGACCGCTGAGCCGCATCCCAAGCTGGAAGGCACGATTTTTTCCGCAGCGGAGGAAATCGAGGCGGCTGGCGGCAAGGCACTGCCACTGGTCCTTGATGTTCGCGACGACGAAGCAGTGAAACGTGCGATCGACAAGACGGCTGAAACCTTCGGCGGGCTGGACATCCTCGTCAATAACGCCAGCGCAATTCAGCTGACACCTCTTGCCCAAACGGACATGAAGCGATTTGATCTGATGCATCAGATCAACACGCGCGGCACGCTAGCCTGTTCGAAGCATGCGATCGAGCACCTGGCGAAGTCGGACAATCCGCATATCCTGACCTTGTCGCCGCCCCTTGATATGCAGGAAAAGTGGTTCGCCCCCTTCACACCCTATTCGATCGCCAAATATGGCATGAGCCTCGTGGTTCTGGGGCTTGCCGGTGAGCTCAGGGCGAAGGGAATTGCGGTCAACGCGCTCTGGCCGCGCACGACAATTGCGACGGCCGCAATCAAGAACATCATCGGCGGTGACGCCTTGATGCAGCAAAGTCGGACACCCGATATTCTGGCAGATGCTGCCTACGAGATCTTCACGACCCCATCGGGAGAGCTTTCTGGCCAGTTCCTGATTGACGACACCTTCCTGGCATCACGTGGCGTGACCGATTTCGATGGCTATCGTGTCGATCCGAGTGTTGCCCTGGCGCCCGACTTCTTCGTGCCGGATGACAGTGTCGCGCCGTGCGACCTTGGTCCTGTCAAAGCCTGACATCCCTCGGCGACCTAAGACTGAACCAAAAGAGCCCCGGCAGTTTGCCGGGGCTCTTTTGGTTGGATTGATGCTTTGTCCGGCTTAATCGAATTCCGGTCCCCTGGCCCGGTAAGGTGTGACGTCCTTCCAGGCTTTCATGAGGGTTTCCAGCTCGCCATCCGCATTCGGCGGTAGGATGATCTGAAGTTTGACGAGAAGGTCGCCATGACCACCGCCCTTGGTCGGCAAGCCCTTGCCCTTCAGGCGCATAGTCTTGTCACCCGAGCTGTTGGCTGGAATGTTCAAATTGACCGCGCCCGTCAGCGTCGGCGTGCGGACCTTGGCGCCGAGCACCGCCTCATAAAGGGTAAGCGGTAGTTCCAGGATCAGGTCGTTTCCGCGTACATCGAAGAGCTTGTGCGGCTTCAAGCGGATTTCGACAAGCGCATCTCCGGCTGAGCCGCCATATTCACCAGGGTACCCTTGGCCACGCAGGCGGATCTTCTCACCCTCGTGAGTGCCGGCTGGTATCGTGACGTTGACAGTCTTGCCGCTTGGCAGGGTAACTTGCGTCTTCCCGGCGTTGACGATGTCCTCAAGCGAAACCGCCGCGATCAACTCGGCGTTCTTGCCTTTTTGAGCGGGTCGCGTGCGCTGACCAGCGCCAGGCTTTGGCCCACCGGCCCCAGCCGCGCCGGCACGTGCCCGTTTGCCGCCGCCAAAACCACCAAGGATATCATTCAGGATGTCGTCGAAGCCACCGGCAGAGCCGCCTGCGCCACCCGCCGACTGTCCACGGAAACCTCTCGAGGAACCTGCACCGCCAAAGTCCTGGAAGTCCGAGAAACCGTCAAAGCCATGGGATTGAAATTTCTGCTTGCCCTCAGCGTCGATTTCGCCCCGGTCAAACTTCCCGCGCTTTTCCTTGTCGCCAATGATCTCATAGGCCTGGTTGACCTCGGCAAACTGAGCCTGCGCTTTCGGATCATCCTGATTTTGGTCAGGGTGATATTTCTTTGCCAGCTTGCGAAAGGCTTTTTTTATGTCGGCCTCGGATGCCGATTTCGCAACACCGAGGACGTTGTAAGGATCACGCATGGAATGTCACCAATTCATGGATACGGCCGGCGCACCCGCCCGCCTCCGAATTTTGTCTCTGGAACTATATCGTGATTGATAGGAAAAAATTCCAGACCCGTTCGGAATAGTCTTCAGATCTGTTTTACCGGGATTACAGAGCCGATCAAGCGTCGCCAGCGGCCAAGCTGGTAATTGTCAGCTGTCGGCTGATGTCCCGGCAGGCCGTCCCGGAATAGATCCTGACACCCGCAATCGTGTTGGCTGTCGTCTTGAACGTCAGGCATCCAGTTTCGGCAAGTGCCTGCTGGTCGACATCGCTGACCTTGCCTGAATTGCCGCTTTCTGGATTGGTCCAGCTCAGACGTGCATCATGATCATCGTCCGTCTCCTGCTTCGGAACGGCACCTGAGGTGAGCAAGTCGAGCGTGTAAGCAATGATCTGCCGGTCTTTTCCGTCAATGTCGGTGAACGCCACATCTATCCCTGAGGGAATGGAGCCGGTCAGAACAAGCGGTGTTTCGACGTCGTCGCTTCCCAGCGGCATCGTAACCTGGCTGCAGCCGCCGACAGCGAGGCATAGAAGAACGCCCAAGCTCGTGAGGCTCTGGATCTTTGCCTTGCCGGCAGTATATGTCTGTTCGTGAGACAACTGGTTCGATCCCGATTGGCCCTGACCTTACATGCGGTCAGCGCGCCATTTCCAACACTCGGCAGGCAGGAAATGACAGACTCCAACACTTCGCCAAAAGAGTTAACAAATGGTGACTTTACCGAGTCATCGAAGCCGTTTGACCTGTTCGGCGAGTGGCTTGAAGACGCAGGCGAAAGCGAGATCAATGACCCGAACGCACTGTCCCTGGCGACTGTCGATCCAGATGGATTGCCAAATGTGCGGATGGTGTTGCTGAAAGGCTTCGATGAGCGTGGGTTTGTGTTTTACACAAACTTTGAAAGTGCCAAAGGCCGTGAGTTGCTCAGCGCCGGCAAGGCCGCGATGTGCTTCCATTGGAAGTCGCTTCGACGCCAGGTGCGGATTCGCGGCCGGATTGTTCAGGTCGATGACGCAGAGGCTGATGAATACTATCAGTCCCGCGCGCGCGGCAGCCGTATCGGCGCCTGGGCATCCAAGCAGTCACGCCCCCTTGAAAGCCGCTTCGCACTTGAAAAGGAAGTTGCGAAATTTACGGCCAAATTCGCCATCGGCGAGATTCCGCGGCCGGACCACTGGAGCGGCATCCGCCTAGTTCCAACATCAATTGAGTTCTGGCACGATCGACCGTTTCGTCTTCATGACAGGGTCGTTTTCACACGCGCCTCGACTGATGAGGGGTGGACCAAGGATCGGCTGTATCCGTGACCTAAAGCCAAGGGCGAGCCTCAGAGCAGCTTTTTCCAGCGCAGGAAAAAGTAGGTCATGGCGACCGAGGCAAACATAAGCGCGATCGAGAATACAAACCCGAGATGCCACTTCAGCTCTGGCATGTTGATGAAGTTCATCCCATAGATCGACGCGATCAAGGTTGGCGGCAGAAAAATGACGCCGAGCACGGAGAACACCTTGATGATCTGGTTCTGCTCCAGATTGACAAGCCCGATGGTGGCGTCGAGCAAGAATGACAGCTTGTTGTCCAGGGCGTCGCCATGCTCCTTGATCGAATGAATGTCACGGCCAAAGCTCTTGCAGGTGAGGTATTGCTCGTCGGAGAGGGATACCTTTCGCCCGTGACTGTCCAGAAAGAGCAAAAGTCGTGAGAGGCTGGCGCAGACGTCGTGCATCTTTGCGACCTGCAGACCGATTCTGCCCTGGGTCTTGATCGCTTCCTGATAAACGCTTCCCTTCCGGGCGGTAATGCCTTCTTCAAAGACCCTGAAGGACATCTCGTCGAAGTGTCTTGAAGCCTCCTCCATCACATCAGCTGACCGATCGATAATGATCTCCATCAGAGTGAAAAAGACAGCTGGGCCTGTATGCGGGATTGTCGCGTCTTTTTGAACTTTCCGGCCGCAGATGACGATCGACTGCGGATCGCCATAGCGCACGGTGACCAGTCGTTTTGACGACAAGACGAAGGTGACGGACGAGAGTTCCGGATCTGGCGTTCGCGCTGCCATCGGAAGCAGTCCCGTCATGACGATTGCCCCCGGTTCGTCATAGAGCCTGGCGGATGTTTCGATGGAGGCGATTTCTTCACGGGTGGGAATTTCGGCGCCCATCAGCTTCTCGGCTGCGAGCTGCTCCTCATGGGTCGGCTGGACCATGTCGATCCAGACCGAAGTCGAAGGCAACGGCTCTCCTGCCGCGACCTCACGTCGTTCGAGGCCAGCGGAAGAAGGGCAATAGGAGATGATCATGCAGCGGGCTCCGAGGCAATCCGTGGATTGCATAGAAACATGCCACGCTGAATTGTCATGTCCAGCAGAGACTTGACCCAAGCGAGACTGAGCGTTCAGACCTTGCGGCTCGTCCGCGCACGATCAATGGACGTTTCCATTGCGAGCCGGACGGGCGTTGAAAGTCGCTCAGTTGTGGTTCTTCTTCTCGGTTTTGTGGCCCGCGCAAAGCGCAGCTGCAGTCAAGGCCGCGATGCCGACCGGCTTGTATTGGCTTTCGAGAGAGGGCTTGGCAGGTGAAGCAACTGCAACGCTTTGGGCTTTTTCAGACATTGGTCTCGTCCATGGAGTCAAAATGTTCCGGGGACTTGCGCCGCAAATGAGACATTACGTTGGCAAAGAGCTTTTACGAAAGCCACCGCGCCGCGAAGTCGTGGTTAATGCCAATTCATGATGCGCCGCAAATCGCGTTTAGGCGAGTAACAATGAATAACTGAATGTAACGGAAAGCATTGATTTGTTGGTTGAAGCCGGTGCGCTGGCTAAATGAGGAAGCTCTTGTGATTGTGCAGGGACGTTGATTTACGGCACAGATCATCCCGTATGATGACCGCAAGAAATACCAGAATAGTGTCGCTATCAGCAGAAGTGCTCCTGGAATGAGCGCGCTCGAAATCAAGTTCGCGCCGACGATCATTGCTGAAAATCCCAGAATGAGGCCCAGCAGTGCACCAACAAAAGTGGTTCTAATGTAGTGATAATGCCATCTAAGTCGCCGGCCAGGTGCGTTTGAAAAACGGTTGGCAAAATAAAATGCCACGGGAGATGTGACCGCCAAAAGCAATGCAAGATAGCAGATAACTACATTTTGAAAGCTTGCAGACGAAGCTGATTTCGCGGGCGAAAAATGCTCCGCGCTTTGATGAGACATTCTGAGAGGCATATAATCCTCCAAATGCTGAACTGGAACTGATTTCTGTTGCAATTTTAGCAGAAACTGTCTGTTTTTTGCAGTGCGGAATCGCCGCCGAAGCGCACGAAATTTCATCAGGAGAAATTGCGTCCTGGAGAGGAGCGTGTGTTTGCCGTTCCGAGAAGCGATGCAGGATGCTATGAAATACGGGTGCTGGTGAGAGGTTTGGCGAATTTATGAAACGCTATCCGGTGTTTACATCGAACATCGCGCGACTGAGCCGAAGGGTTGGAGCCATTGCTTTGCCGGTCGCGGTGCTTGGCGTTCTGGCACACCGCGCCGGGTTGCTTGAGCCTGCCCAAATGTCTTTCTCAATTCTCCTTGCGACAATTCTGGGCATCGCAGCGTTGTTTCTGGCCGTCGCCGGCTTCCTTCAGCTTTGGAACCGCGGCGGCACGGGTGCCGGGCACGCAGTGCTTGGCTCCATCTACGGAATTGCGGCTCTTTTGCCAGCAGCCGCCTTGGCGATGGGGCCGTTTTTGCAGGACAGTGCGCTGGATGTTTCGACAGATCCTGATGATCCACCAGCGTTCCTCCAGGGAGTTGATGAGCCTGTAACTCCCAATCAACTGTTGCGGGTTTTGAAAGTACGAAGCGAGGTCCCCCATTCAGCAGACATCGTTTCGCGCCGCTATCGCATGCAGCCGGCCGAGCTACATTTTGCGGCTCTCAAGGCGGCCCGCCGAAACGGATGGCGCATCGTTGCGGAAACGCCTCCGGACCTTCTCGACGACCCGACCGGTTTTCAAGCTGAGGTGAAAACGCCCGTGCTCGGGCTTGTCGAAGACGTTGTCGTCCGGATTCGCCCAGACCGGCTTGGTGCCCTGTTTGACATGCGCTCTGCGTCAAGATCAGCACTGCAGGACATAGGCGGGAACAGCGACAGAATCCGGAATTTTTATGGGGCCGTGGATGACGTGCTTCTGGAGACCTATGGCGAAATCGAAAGCATAGAGGTCCTCGATGATGCCGTCGTGCTGGAGGGCGATCCGCCTGAAGGCGTTTCGGACGTGCGCGCCGATGGCGACGAAAAGATTCCGGTGCCGGAGTTCAAGCCCTATGTCGAAGGCGCCGAGGATAGCTCTGATGAAGATCCAGATAGCGCCGAAGATCTCGAAGGTTAGGTTCGGCAGTTCAAAGCAGCGTCAGGCGCGGCGGTAGCTTGCTTCAAGCCGAACCTCTGGTTCTGCGACGACAAGCTTGCGGGACGCGAGATCCTCAAGGTGCGCAAAGACCGAAAGGGCGGCGGCAGGACGCAGCGCCGGATCGAGCCCGTGATAGATGCGAAGAACCAAATTCGGGATCGAAATTGGCTCCGTGCTCAATTGATCCAAAATCGACGCCTCGCGCTGCAGTCGATGAACCTTGAGATCTGCCACATAATCATGGGCATCGCGCACCAAACCACCGTGGCCGGGAAGATAAATCGTTTCCTGACGGGCCAGAAGCCGATCGAGCGAGGACATATAGGACCGCATGCTTCCATCTGGCGGTGCGACGATCGATGTTGACCAGGCCATGACGTGATCTGCCGAGAACAGAAACGGTGAACCTTTGAGCGCCAAACAGAGGTGGTTGTCTGTATGGCCAGGGGTTTCTATCACTTCGAAGTCGGCACCTGAGGTCTTGTGAAGACTGCCGTCCTCCAGCTGCAGGTCAGGCTTATAGTCTCTGTCAGAGCTTGCATCCATCGGGTTGCTTTCGCCTGTGCCCAGGTTCCGAGCAGGCCGATAGGCAGCACAGCCCACGATCGGCGCTCCCGTTTTGGCTTGAAGCAGTCTGGCGCCCGGAGAATGGTCAAGGTGCGTATGGCTGACAAGAATTGTTTCGACACTTGCCCCGCCGATCACCTTCAAGATCGTGTCGATATGCTCAGGAGAGTCGGGCCCGGGATCTATCACTGTGATCGAATCCTGGCCAACCAGATAGGTGTTGGTGCCGTGAAACGTGAACGGGCTGGGGTTTGGTGCGGTCAGCCTGCGAATGCCGTCCGAGATTTCAATCGCGTTGCCATATGCAGGATCAAACTGGCGATCATGTTTCACTTTTGAATGTCTCCCAGCGGTTTCAACGATCCTCTAGCATGTCAGACGTTGCATGTGCCATCGTCTGTCACTGATCGCCAGACAGTCATGAATAAGAGGCGATGATGGGATAAGAGCATTCGCTGCGGAGGTGCTTCTACACAATGTTGCTTTCGATCGCGTGCAGTGTGCTCACTCGGGTTCTACCTTTAAGAATGCTTCAATCGGGTTGATCAGCGATGTCAGACGACCAAACATGTCAGTTTGAGTGCTTTATTCGAGCGCCACGGGAAAAGGTGTTCGCCGTTCTGACCGAACAGCTTGAGCGCTGGTGGACGACCGTGTTCGACGCCAAAAATGAGGGGGATCTCCTGGACGTGGGAATTGATCCTCAGCCGGGAGGAGCCTGCTCTGAAACCTCCTCGGACGGGCAACTGAAGACCTGGGGCACTGTTCTTTCAATCGAACCACCGCTTTATATCCGCCTCGCTTGGCAGGTCTCATCAGCGGGATCGTCGCTCGTGGATCCGGCAGCAGCAAGCCGTGTCATGATTTCCCTCAGGCAGGCGGGGGAGGACACGCGGCTCGAGCTCGTGCACACGGATTTTATCCGGCATGGCGATGATGCCGCCGCGTGTCGTGCGCTGATGTGCTCCCAAACAGGTTGGCCATTGCGGTTGAGCTATCTGGCCAACGCATGCTGCTAGCATTGGAAAAACCGAGGCGTTTGCTGTGTAGGAAAACCAATCAGGTGGCCGATTGTCGCTTATCTGACATGCTTGCCATGGTATCAGCGGTGCCCGCTGTAGTTTGAAATATGTGCTGGAGCGGTCTATCTGATTGATAAGTCGTCAAAATAACAAACTGAAAAATGCTGTCCGGAAGCGCGCCTGAAAATGACCGAAGTCCCAAGCGAACCAGCAAATCCGGCTGTTGATTATAAGCCGGCTTCGCCTTTTAGCAGGCTACGGGAAGCCCGTTGGCAGCTCATGACCGCTGCGGGCCTGGCGCTTGCCTCAAACGTCTTCTTTGACGTTCCCTGGCAGGCGGCTTTAGGTGCTGTTGTGCTTCTGGTTGGCGTTGCGGCTTATGTACCGCGCAGGCTCAGGTCGCGTCGGCTTGAGGTCGTCAAACAGCGCGAATTGCGCCGCATGTGGCCCGGCACCGGTATGAAGGTGACCGTCGACGCATTGCCCAGTCCCTGTTTCGTTGCTGATGGCCGTGGCATTACGCGCTACATCAATCAGGCCGCGCTGAAGCGATATGGTGAGCTGAAGCCGGGCGATCCGCTGTCTTTTTCCCTTCGCGCGCCGTCCTTGCTCGAAGCATTCGACAGGGTCTGTAGTTCTGGTGCTGCGGAACGGATAAACTGGACTGAAAAGGTTCCGACCGAGGCCTGGTTCGAGGCGCATGTCTCGCCCGTCTACATGCCTGGCCCGAGCGCTGGAGTGAAAGCTGGCCGATTGCCGGACTTCGTTCTCGTTGTGATCCAGGACTTGTCCGAGCAGCGGCGGCTCGAACGCATGCGGACCGATTTTGTCGCAAATGCGAGCCATGAGCTGCGCACGCCGCTCGCGTCACTTACTGGTTTTATCGAAACGATCCAGGGGCCCGCGCGCGATGATCCGGCTGCACGGGATCGGTTTTTACAGATCATGCTCGAACAAGCGGGCCGGATGCGCCGCCTGATCGATGATATCCTCTCGCTTTCCCGGATCGAGCTCAAAGCTCACGTGAAGCCCGCGGCACTGGTGGATCTGGTCGAGATCGTCCGCCACACCACTGACGCACTGGCACCGCTTGCTCGCGACATGAATGTCGAGATCGAGACCGATATTGGCGTTGGCGAAGCCCTGGTGCGCGGAGACCGCGATGAACTGATTCAGGTCACTGAAAATCTGATTGAAAACGGCCTGAAGTACGGCAGCACTGGCGAAAAAGTCGCGGTTTCCATCAAGCCCGTCGATCCGGATGCTGAGCCGGTTAATTGGTCTCTGGTCGTTCGGGATTTTGGCGAGGGGATACCAGCAGAACACCTGCCACGCCTGACCGAGCGTTTCTACAGGGTCGATGTCGACTCCAGTCGCGCGCTCAAGGGAACAGGCCTTGGTCTCGCCATCGTGAAGCACATATTGAACCGTCACAGGGCGCGTCTGGAAATCGAAAGCGCACCGGGCGAGGGCGCAGCTTTCAAGGTGCATTTCCCCGCGAGCGACGCTGACTGATCTGGGTTGGCATCTTGCCTGAAGTCATAAAACTGAATCGCTGGTCTCTTATACGACGATCGACTTTGTGACTTTGTGGCTCAGAGCAGGATCGGAGTGACCAAATGGGTGGAATGACCAAGAAATGTCTTATCGCCCAGGCTCTCGTGCTTCTGAGTTTCGGCAGCGCTCAAGCCCGTGATCGCATCTTGATCGTCGGATCGTCGACGGTGTTTCCCTTTTCCATGGCCGTTGCCGAAACGTTCAGCGAGAAAAGCGGTCAAAAAGCTCCCATCGTAGAATCGACTGGAACGGGCGGGGGGCTCAAGCTGTTTTGTGCCGGTGTAGGCGCCAACACCCCCGATATCACCAATGCTTCGCGCCGGATCAAAAAATCTGAGCTCGAGATATGCCGCAAAAACGGCGTTACGCCAGTCGAGGTCATTGTCGGCTACGACGGTATTGTCCTTGCCAATTCGAAGGCTGGCCCCGAATTCGATATCACGATCGAGCAGATGTTCCTCGCCCTTGCGAAGAATATTGAACATCAAGGCGAGGTTCGCCCCAATCCATTTGCCGATTGGTCGGAAATCGATCCTGAGCTTCCCGCCGAGAAAATCGAAGTCTTCGGACCTCCGCCCACATCAGGCACCCGTGACGCCTTTGAGGAACTCGTTATGGAGGCCGGCTGCAAGATCGTTGGCGGTATTGAAGAGGACGCATGTCCTGAGATCCGAAATGATGGGGCCTATGTCGAGTCCGGGGAGAACGACGATCTGATCGTGGAGAAGCTTGAGGTCAATCCGGGCACAGTAGGCCTTTTCGGATTTTCTTTTCTCGATCAAAACAGCAACGAAATCCAGGGTGCCGCTGTGGGGTCAATCGAGCCTACCTTTGAGAATATTGCGTCCGGCGCTTACCCGATCTCGCGGCCACTCTATTTTTACGTCAAGAAAGAGCACGTCGGAACGATCCCTGGAATCGAAGGATACCTTGGAGAGTTCACTGCAGAGTCGGCCTGGGGTGACGATGGCTATCTCGCTGAAAAGGGACTGATTCCCCTGACCGCAGATCAGCGGAAAGAGGGGGCAGCGCGCATCCAGAAGATGGAGCCGCTTCAACTCTGAGGGGTGTGGCCGCGATCGGGGACGCTCAAGTCGGATGAGGACGAGCGGGGCGGGTGGATCGCGCGAGCATCAAGAAATTCTCCGCCATGGCGGATTACAGTTCGTCTCGATGAGGGTATTTTACCTTACGGACTTCAAGCCCTGCGATAATTGCTAAGGCCCTTTCATAAAGCCGTTCAGCGCTTTGTAAGGAAAAGCCGTAAAATATAAAAATTATCAATAAAATCAATAATTTATATCGTCACAAAACTGATATCAAATAGTCATAGAAGTCACATGCGTGACCACTAGGGTCGCAGCCATCGCACAGGCTAGAAAGTCTGCGATATCCAAGAAACCTTGACATTCAAAGGGAGTGGTCAAGTGAAATTTAAGACCCTCGTTAGCGCAACCGCTCTGGCCGTTGCTTCCACCGCATTTGTTGGCGCTGCTCAGGCTCGTGACCAGGTCCAGATCGCTGGTTCTTCCACAGTTCTGCCTTACGCGTCCATCGTTGCAGAAGCTTTCGGCGAAAACACCGACTTCCCGACTCCAGTCGTTGAGTCCGGCGGTTCCTCCGCTGGCCTGAAGCGTTTCTGTGAAGGCGTCGGCGAGAACACCATCGACGTTGCAAACGCATCGCGCAAAATCCGCGAAAAAGAAATCAAGGCCTGTGCTGAAGCTGGTGTCAAAGACATCATCGAAGTTCGCATCGGCTACGATGGGATCGTTTTCGCTTCTCAGCAGAGCGGCCCGGCTTTCACGGCGTTCCAGCCTTCCGATATCTTCAATGCTATCGGCGCAAAGGTTCTCAAGGACGGCGCAATCGTCGACAACTCATACAACTCTTGGGCTGAGTTCAACTCTGACCTGCCGGACGTTGAAATTGCCATGTTCATCCCGGGCACAAAGCACGGTACTCGCGAAGTTTTCGAAGACAAGGTTCTTCTTAAAGGTTGTGAAGACACTGGTGCCATGAAAGCCATGATGGACGGCGGCATGTCTGAAGACGACGCTGAAGACGCATGTCTCAACGTTCGCGCTGACGGCAAGTCCACCGACATCGACGGTGACTACACCGAGACCCTGGCACGCATCGACTCCAACTCCAACGGCATCGGCGTCTTCGGTCTGGCGTTCTACGAGAACAACACCGACAAGCTCAAGGTTGCCACCATGGGCGACGTTGCTCCTTCCACCGAGACCATCGCTTCTGGCGAGTATCCGGTTTCCCGCCCGCTGTTCTTCTACGTCAAGAAGGCACACATCGGCGTGATCCCAGGTCTGAAGGAATACGCACAGTTCTTCATCGCTGACGAAATCGCTGGTCCTCAGGGCCCGCTGGCTCAGTATGGCCTGGTTTCCGATCCAGAGCTCGCTGCCGTTCAGGCATCGATCGATGCTGAAGAAACAATGAAGTAATCGAGTTTCGCTCGATCGGGGCGGCGCTTTCGCCGCCCCTTTTCCTTCCTGACTTACATTGTCGAAAAACTTTCGGGGAAGCAGATGCCTTTATTTTGGCTCATCTTGATCGTCCTCGCCGTCGCTACGGTGGGTTACGTTCTGGGGCGGTCGCGGGCCTTGGCCAGTGCTGGGGGAGAGCGGCGGAAACTGCACTCGCTTCCATCATATTACGGTGCCAACGTCGCGATGAAAGCCGCCGTGCCGGCCTTCTTGCTGATGATTGTCTGGCTCTTGGCGCAGCCATTCTACATTGACAACTCCATCTCCGGCATGATCCCGGACTCTGCGATCAGCGAGGGGTCTTCTCGCGGTCTGGTGATGGCGGAAGTTCGGCGTGCAGCCAGGGGATTGGACAACGCAGTTGCGATGGGTGAGATCACGGATGATTTCGCTCGCAACGCACGCGCTGACTTCAACGACATCACCGCCCGCCTCAAGGAGGCCGGCCAGATCGTCACCTCCGAGATCACACAGCCCGTTATGCGCGCGGCTCAGCGGTTCCGAATTCTGGATGCGACCGCAAGCCTGATCATGGCAATCGCCGTGCTTCTTGTTGCTGTCATTGGCGCCCTGTGGGGTTTGCGCGAGACCAAAGCCGATTTCTGGGCGCGCAACACCGTTGAAGGCGGCGTGAAGGCGCTTCTGATTGGTGCTGCTTCGATCGCCATTTTGACGACGATCGGTATCGTGCTGTCGCTGGTGTTCAACACCATCGAATTCTTCAGGCTCTATCCGGCCATTGACTTCTTCACAGGTCTGACCTGGTCGCCGAGCTTCTCCGGTCGCGGCGGATCGTCAGAGCTGGGCATTATCCCGCTGCTCTGGGGCACGTTCTATATTTCGATCGTTGCTCTTGCGGTTGCCGTCCCGGTCGGCCTTTTCGCGGCGATCTATCTCTCGGAATACGCCGGTCCCCGCGTTCGTGCGGTGGCCAAGCCGCTTCTGGAGGTTCTCGCCGGTATCCCGACCATCGTTTACGGTCTCTTCGCACTCCTGACAGTCGGCCCTCTGCTTCTGTCGGTCTTCGGCGATGAGGGTATCGGCATCATGCAGGCCGGAACGGCCGTGATGACAGCCGGTCTGGTCATGGGCATCATGTTGATCCCGTTCGTCAGCTCTCTGTCCGATGACATCATCAATGCAGTGCCTCAGGCCATGCGTGATGGTTCTTATGGACTGGGCGCAACCAAATCCGAGACCGTCAAACAGGTGATCCTGCCGGCCGCTCTTCCGGGCATCGTCGGTGCCATCCTGCTGGCAGCTTCGCGCGCCATTGGTGAAACCATGATCGTGGTGCTGGGAGCCGGTGCTGCGGCCCGCCTCAGCCTCAATCCTTTCGAGGCCATGACGACTGTCACCGCCAAGATCGTCAGCCAGCTGACCGGTGATGCGGACTTCGCGTCTCCCGAAGCTCTGGTGGCCTTTGCACTGGGGATGACCCTCTTTGTCGTGACCCTTGGTCTGAACATCGTCGCGCTCTACATCGTGCGCAAATACCGGGAGCAGTACGACTGATGACCGAGACAACCCT
Source organism: Roseibium polysiphoniae (assembly GCF_014842925.1). Taxonomy (GTDB): domain Bacteria; phylum Pseudomonadota; class Alphaproteobacteria; order Rhizobiales; family Stappiaceae; genus Roseibium; species Roseibium polysiphoniae. The sequence goes on along the minus strand of NZ_JACYXJ010000006.1, from coordinate 123,110 downwards.
TTCTCCGGCACCATCATCTGCCGAGACGCCAGCAGCGCCAGCCAAGGGGAAATCCCTCTATGCGCTGGACAAGCTGACGCAAAAGCGCAACGCCTCCGAGACACGCTTCAAGGCCTACGGCATTACCGCGATCCTGATCGGGCTGTTCTTCCTCGTGGTGCTTGCTGTGTCCATCATCAGCGAAGGCACTCCGGCATTTACCCGGACTGTCGTCGAGGTTGAGTTTGCAGTCTCCCAGGAACAGTTTGATGATGCTGAAAAGCAGCTCTTCAAGACACGTGCCTACGAGAACCTGTTTATCTCAGGCCTCAAGCAGCAGCTCGATGAGAGCGGCGTGACGGTTCCCTTCGATGAAGCTGCAATCGAGCGTCTGCTCGGTAAGCCGGGCAACACGATCCGGTCCTTCTTCCGGGAAAACCCGGATCAGATCGGCCAGCCGGTTGGCTTCGAACTGGCAGCTTCGTCGCGTGTCGATGGCTACATGAATGGCCGCGTCACGCGTGACAATATCGTCGACAGCCGCTTCCTGATGAAGTCGGACCTGGATATTGCTGACGCACTTGTCGAGGCCGGAATCATCAAGACCGCATTCAACTGGAACTTCATCACCGGGGCAGACTCCGGCGTTGATAACCCGGGCGGAGCTGGCATCGGCGCTTCGGCTGTCGGTTCCTTCTTCATGATGCTGGTTGTTCTCTTCCTGTCGCTGCCAATTGGTGTGGCCGCGTCGATCTATCTGGAAGAGTTCGCACCCCAGAACCGGATCACGGACATGATCGAGGTGAACATCTCGAACCTGGCCGCCGTTCCGTCCATCGTGTTTGGTATCCTCGGCCTTGCTGTGTTCATCCAGTTCATGCATCTGCCGCAGTCCGCGCCGCTGGTTGGCGGTCTGGTGCTGACGCTAATGACCCTGCCGACAATCATCATCTCGACGCGGGCGTCCTTGAAGGCTGTCCCGCCGAGCATCCGCGATGCTGCGCTGGGTATTGGCGCCTCCAAGATGCAGGCCATTTTCCATCATGTGCTGCCACTGGCGATGCCGGGAATTTTGACCGGGACGATCATCGGTCTTGCGCAGGCCCTTGGAGAAACAGCTCCGCTGCTTCTGATCGGCATGGTTGGTTTCGTTGCCCGCGGTTATCCCGATGGCCTGATCGCCGGCTTCACCGAGCCAAACTCGGCCATGCCTGCACAGATCTACACTTGGGCGGCACGTGCGGACTACGCTTTCTACGAGAAAGCCTGGGGCGGCATCATCGTCCTGCTCGTCTTCCTGCTCTCAATGAATATTCTTGCGATCATCCTGCGCCGCAGGTTTGAGCGCCGTTGGTAAGAAAGCCGCTTCCCATGAATGAGATGCCTAATACAGTCGAAAAGGTCACCGATATGACTGAGACGAAAATCGCCGCTCGCAAGGTCCAAGTCTACTACGGCGACACGCATGCGATCCAAGACGTTGATATCGACATCCAGGCGAAGGCGGTTACCGCGTTTATCGGCCCGTCGGGCTGCGGCAAGTCGACTTTCCTGCGCACGTTGAACCGCATGAACGACACCATTGATGTCTGCCGCGTTGAAGGCGACATCAAGATCGATGGCGAAGACATCTATGACCCGAAGGTTGACCCGGTTCAGCTGCGGGCCAAGGTCGGAATGGTGTTCCAGAAACCGAACCCGTTTCCGAAGTCGATCTACGACAACGTCGCCTACGGACCGCGGATCCATGGTCTGGCCAGCAAGAAAGCGGAGCTCGATGAGATCGTTGCTTCGAGCTTGCAGAAGGCAGGTCTGTGGAACGAGGTCAAGGACCGCCTTGACGGTCCGGGCACCGGTCTTTCTGGTGGTCAGCAGCAGCGCCTTTGTATTGCTCGTGCGATCGCGGTCAGCCCGGAAGTGATCCTGATGGATGAACCCTGCTCGGCACTGGATCCGATTGCAACGGCAAAGGTCGAGGAACTGATCGACGAACTTCGTGAAAACTACACGATCGTCATCGTGACGCACTCCATGCAGCAGGCCGCGCGTGTCTCGCAGCAGACAGCATTCTTCCACCTTGGTATTCTCGTTGAGCTTGGCGCTACGCAGGATATCTTCACAAACCCGCAAGACAAGCGCACCCAGGATTACATCACTGGACGCTTTGGTTGATCGCGCTGGTTCCAGGCTGGAAAGGGAAACTTAGATGACCGAACATACGGTATCGTCCTACGACGAAGAACTGACCACGATTGCTGGTCGCATCGCAGAAATGGGTGGCGTTGCCGAAGAACTGGTCAGCGACGCGGTGTCGGCGTTGATGAGACGCGATCTCGTGCTGGCTGATCAGACCATTGCCAAGGACGTCAAGCTGGATGAACTCCTGCTTGATATCGAAATGCGCAATGTGCAGGTGATCGCGCGCCGTCAGCCGATGGGGCAGGATCTGCGCGAGATCATGGCAGCCGGTCGTATTGCCAACGATCTTGAGCGTGTCGGCGACATGGCCAAGAACGTCGCGAAGCGCGTTATTGCCATGGACGAAGGCCTCAAGTCTTCGACACTGGCGATCGGTGTTGAGCACATGACCGAGCTCGCCCTCGCGCAGCTCAAGGCCGTTCTGGACGCCTACACACGCCGTGACGCGGATGCTGCAAAGCTGGTTCGGGACCGCGACAGCGAAGTCGACGCCATTTACACGTCCATCTTCCGCGAGCTCCTGACTTACATGATGGAAGATCCGCGTAACATCACGCAGTGTGCTCATTTGCTCTTCTGTGCCAAGAACATCGAGCGCATCGGTGATCACGCGACGAACATTGCCGAGAACGTCTACTACATGGTCACGGGTGACCGACTGACGGACGACCGTCCTCGCATGGACGAGACGGGCGTTGCGGACAAGGAAAACGCCTGACGGGACCCCGTCAGGCACGAGTGTGTCGGAGTGAAATGGAATGCCTAAGGTACTCATCGTTGAAGACGAGGAGCCGCTTAGCCTCTTGCTAAGGTACAATCTTGAAGCTGAAGGCTATGCGGTTGAATCCTGCATGCGCGGCGATGATGCAGAAGTGCGGCTTCGCGAAAGCGTGCCGGATCTGCTGCTTTTGGATTGGATGCTGCCAGGTATTTCAGGGATCGAACTTTGCCGTAGGCTGCGCATGCGGGAGGACACAGAGCGCCTTCCGATCATCATGCTCACAGCCCGTGGCGAAGAAGCCGAGCGTATTCGTGGTCTGTCGACCGGCGCCGACGACTATGTCGTCAAGCCCTTTTCCGTACCCGAGCTCATGGCGCGGGTACGGGCGATCCTGCGCAGAGCCAATCCTGAAGTCGTGTCGTCCATGCTGCGCTCGGGTGATATTGAACTCGATCGGGAAACACATCGCGTGCGTCGGAGCACCAAGGAAATTCATCTTGGTCCAACTGAATTCCGCTTGCTGGAATTCCTGATGACGTCACCGGGCCGGGTTTTCTCACGCGAACAGCTTCTGGACGGGGTTTGGGGGCATGATGTCTATGTCGACGAGCGCACCGTCGATGTGCATGTCGGCCGTCTCCGCAAGGCTTTGAACCGCGGTAAGGCCAAGGATCCGATCAGAACCGTCCGCGGCGCGGGCTATGCCTTCAATGACCAGTTCGCGGTCGCCTGATTTTTATAGGTTCCGAGATCAAAAAAGCCCGCCGATGAAAATCGGCGGGCTTTTTCGTTTGATATCTCAGTGATGTCAGGACGCGCGGGCTGTGACGGCCTTGCGATCACGCCGACGGTCGCTGACGGGCTGGTAGGCGATCTTGCAGTGATGTGCGCAATAGGGAACTCCCGCATCAGACGAGCGTCCGCAGAAATAGAAGTCATCGCTGCTCGGATCGCCGATCGGCCATTTGCATGTGCGTTCGGTCAGGGTCAGGATCGACGCCCGCTCTGAAATCGGCACCAATTCCGCAATGGGCTCGGCTTCCGGCTTGATTTGGGCGACCGGTGCAGGCGCTGTCTCCATCTTGAGCGCCGTAGCGCCCTGGGTCTGCGGCTGCGGCGCGCTGGGGCGGCTTGATGAGGATGTTGACGCAGTGGTCGTCCGGCTGCGGCGCGGCTTGGAAGCCGGCGCAGGCGTCTTGGCACGGCCCGACAAGCCAAGACGGTGTACCTTTCCGATAACGGCATTGCGCGTGACGCCGCCTAGTTCGCCTGCGATCTGGCTCGCGCTGTGGCCTTCGGTCCAGAGCTTCTTCAGCAGCTCCACGCGTTCGTTCGTCCAACTCATTTTTGCCGCACCCCGTCTGGTCTGTGGCCAATAGCCACGAGGCATTAACCTGGTGTTAAGGCACGTGCATGCGTGCCAGTCGTGGCATATTTAGTGCCATTAAGTGATTTGTCGCACGAGATGTCGTATCCGACGGGTTGAAGACTACAATAGCGCGAAAAGTTGAGGCAAGGTTGGCAGGCCATTGAGATGGGGATGAACCCACTTTTCCCCAGAATAGCCATCCCTATGGGAACGCTGCCGGAATTGGCGGAAACCCGCCAATTGCATTGACAGCAAAGAGTGGAAGGGGTGTATAAGCAATTCTGATATGCGCGTGCCGCCTTCCGGGCGGCATGTTTCGTTTTGGGGGCGGGTCCTGTTCCCGGCGTAAACAGCCAGGATTGCCTGGTGCGCTTATCAGAAGTTTAGTCTCTCCACAGGAGTAAAGAGTAATGTCGGCGTCTGCGCTGTTTGGAACTTACGCAAGATCGGGCCTGGAGTTCGATCATGGGGAAGGTGTCTGGCTGGTGGCGAGCGATGGCCGACGATTCCTGGACTGCGGCTCCGGCATCGCCGTCAATGCGCTTGGGCACAGCCATCCGCACCTGGTGGAGGCGCTCAAGACCCAGGCGGAAAAACTCTGGCATGTCTCGAACCTGCATCCGGTTGCCGGGCAGGAGCGTCTCGGACGTCGTCTTGCAGATGTTACCTTCGCTGATCGGGTTTTCTTCACCAATTCGGGTGCGGAAGCCATGGAAGCGGCGATCAAGACAGCGCGGCGCTACCAATATGATCAAGGTCATCCGGAGCGCTTTCATGTCGTGACGTTCGAGGGCGCCTTTCATGGCCGTACCCTTGCGACGATCGCGGCTGGCGGGCAGGCCAAATACCTTGAAGGCTTTGGTCCCAAGGCGCCAGGCTTCGACCAGGTGCCCACGGGCGATCTCGAGGCGCTGAAGCAGGTGATCGGCCCGCAGACCGCTGCCATCGCCATTGAGCCGATCCAGGGCGAGGGCGGTGTCCGTGAAGTGCCGGCGGAATTCCTGCGTCAGCTGCGCAAGATCTGTGATGACGAAGGCCTTCTGCTGATCTTCGACGAAATCCAGACCGGCGTGGGCCGGACTGGAAAGCTCTTTGCCCATGAATGGAGCGGCGTTAACCCGGACATCATGGCAATTGCGAAAGGCATCGGCGGCGGTTTCCCCGTGGGCGCATGTCTCGCGACTGCAGAAGCGTCTGCCGGCATGGTGCCGGGCACTCATGGAACGACGTTTGGCGGCAATCCCCTCGCCATGGCAGTGGGCAACGCTGTTCTCGACGTGATCCTCGCGGATGAGTTTCTCGATGCGGTCAAGTCAAAAGGACTGAGTTTCAAGCAGAAGCTCGCCGGACTGGTCGATAACCATCCAAAGGTTCTGTCCGACGTGCGTGGCACGGGTTTGATGCTGGGCTTGAAGTGCGTCGTTCCTGTGGCTGAACTGGTCTCCATGGCCCGCGAGCACGGACTTCTGGCCGTTCCTGCAGGAGACAATGTCGTGCGCATCATGCCGCCGCTGACGATCTCCGAGGAGGAAATCTCCGAAGCCGTTGCACGGCTTGAAGCTGCTGCTCAATCACTGGAACAAAAAATGACACTTGAGGGAGCGGCAGAATGACCAGCACCGGTTTGTCGCGGAATTTTCTTGATCTGACCGAAGTCAGCTCCGACGAGTTGCGGCACATTCTTGACGCCAGCAAGCGGATCAAGAGCAAGCGCAACGGCGTCCATCGCGGTGTCGGCCCGCTTGCAGGCAAAGTGCTTGCCATGATCTTCGAGCAGCCGTCGACGCGTACGCGTATCTCCTTTGATGTGGGCATGCGTGAACTCGGCGGCGAGACCTTGATGCTCACCGGCGCGGAAATGCAGCTTGGGCGCGGCGAAACGATCGCAGACACCGCCAAAGTCCTGTCGCGCTTCGTTGACGCGATCATGATTCGTATCCTCGATCACGATCAGCTGTGCGAATTGGCTGAAAATGCCACTGTGCCTGTGATCAACGGCCTGACGAAAGAATCTCATCCCTGCCAGATCATGGCGGATTTGCTGACCTTCGAAGAGCATCGCGGCAACATCAAGGGCAAGTCGGTGGCCTGGACCGGCGACAGCAACAATGTTCTGGCGTCCTGGGTTCATGCAGCTCCTCGGTTCGATTTCGAGTTGCGCATCGCAACCCCGTCCGAACTGGCACCTCCCGCAGACCTCATCGAAAAAGCACGCAAGGATGGGGGCTCGATTCTCGTCACGGACGACCCATATGAGGCAGTAAAGGGCACCGATTGTGTCGTGACCGACTGCTGGGTTTCCATGGGAGACGACGATGCGGAGAGTCGACACAATCTTCTGAGTGCCTATCAGGTCAACAAGCGTTTGATGTCAGAAGCCAACCCCGACGCGCTCTTCATGCATTGCCTGCCCGCACACCGCGGTGAGGAAGTGACATCGGAGATCATGGACGGCCCGAACTCGGTGGTTTTTGACGAGGCGGAAAACCGTCTCCATGCACAGAAGGGCATTCTCGCCTGGTGCTTCAACGCTGTGTGAAAGGCATAAGGCGTGGCATTTGATTTATCGGAATTCGGTGTAACCCCGGCTGGGCAGGACGCCGTGCGTCCTTTTGCGGTCGAGGGGCTGGATGTGCGTGGGCGTGCGATCACCCTGGGACCGGTGGTCGATAGCATTCTGGAAAGGCATGCCTATCCCGAACCGGTCTCGCGTCTGCTTGCAGAGGCGATCGTCCTGACCAGCCTGCTCGGCACCTCGCTTAAGTTTCAGGGGCGGTTCACCCTGCAAACCCAGACCGATGGACCGGTGTCCATGCTTGTGGTCGATTTCTCGTCGCCCGAGGCGATTCGTGCATGTGCAACTTTCGATGAGGAGTTGGTCGCAGCAGTGATCGAGGCTGGAGCGGCGACACCGGAGCGGTTGCTCGGTCGTGGCCATCTCGCGATGACCATCGATCAGGGCAAGCATATGCAGCGCTACCAGGGCCTGGTTGAACTCGACGGCATTTCGCTGGAAGAGGTTGCACGACGCTATTTCGCGCGCTCGGAGCAGATCCCGACGGAAGTCCGGCTTGCTGTCGGTGAATTGTATACGCGCACGCAAGGCGGCGGTCCCAACCATAAATGGACCGCAGGCGGTGTCATGGTGCAGTTCCTGCCCGAGGCTCCCGAGCGCATGCGCCAGCCCGATCTGGATCCAGGCGATGCACCGGCCGGAGCCGACGTACACATCATCGATGAAGATGATGCCTGGGTTGAAGCCAAGGCTCTGGTCGACACGGTCAAGGACGTCGAGTTAACGGACCCGTCCGTAAGCGTGGAGGAGCTGCTGTTTCGGTTGTTCCATGAACGCGGTGTCCGGCTCTTTGACCCGCAGCCGATTGCAGACCAATGCAGCTGCTCGCGCGAAAAAGTCAAAGGCATTCTGACAAGCTTCAGCGCTGAAGAAGTTGATCAGATGACCGTTGACGACAAGATCGTCGTGAAGTGCGAATTTTGTAGTGCAAGCTACGAATTCGACGAGATCTGATACCAGATTTATTTCTAAATATTTCTCGATAGCATTCCTGCGACGAGGCGACACAAATTGCGGTCTTGCCAAAGGCGCATAAGCCGTGAATATCGGGGGATCGAATTTTTTGCGGTGCGGGATGAGCCAAGAGGCCCTCCGCGCCGTAAACTTGGGTGAGCCCAGTCGGAAGGATCTTCATGTTGCAGTCTGTTGAACAAAGCGACAGCGAGAAGAAGGCACCCGTAGAATATGCGGAAATGCCGGCGCCCAAGCCGTCAGTGGGTCGCGCGAAGCTGATCGCCAAGGCAATCCTTCAAGCCGTGCTCGCCTTTCTGGTGCTCTTCGCCGCCTTCAAGGGCATGAACTATCTCGTGAACACGAAACCGGAGGTCGCCAAGCGTCCGGTCACGGAGAAGTCCTATGCCGTCGAAACCGCCACCATCGTGCAGGGTGACTATACCCCGTCCATAAGCGTCTACGGCGAGGTAACCGCCGGGCGTCAGGTGGACCTTCGAGCACTCGTTGCTGGCGAAATCGTCGCCGTCAATGACGAGCTGAAGGCAGGTGGCATTGTCGCCAAGGGCGACGTTCTTGTGTCAATTGACAGGTTTGAATACGAAGGCGCATTGACGGAAGCCAAGGCCAATCTTGCTGAGGCAAAGGCTGGACAGGTTGAAAACCGCGGGCGTGTCGAGCTCGAAAAGGCCAACGTGGTTCGCGCGCGAGAGCAGCTGGAGTTCGCCCAGAAGGATCTCGAACGTGCTCAGGATCTTCTCGAAAGAGGATCTGTGACCGAACGCACGGTCGACGAGAGAAATCTGCTTGTGTCCCAGCGCCAGCAAAGTCTCGAGCAGAGACTCAACACGCTTGCATTGGAAGAAGCCAAGGTTGAGCAGCAGGAGGCCGTAATCGAGCGGCTGGAATGGCGTCTGGAGGACGCCGTGCGCAAGCTGGCCAACACCGTGTTGAAGGCGCCCTTCGACGCCATCGTTCGCTCTGAAGCCGCTCAGGTTGGCCGGCTGACGAGCGCAAATGATGTCGTGGCCTCGATCTACAGCAGTGATGAGCTGGAAGTTCGTTTCACTCTTTCGGACAATCAGTATGGCCGCCTTGTTGCCGAAAGCGGCACAGTTGTCGGCCGACAGGCTGAGCTCGAGTGGTTCCTGGGAAATCAGCCCTTGCTCTATACGGCGGAGATTGACCGGGTGGGAGCCGATGTTGCCAGCACGCGCGGCGGCGTCGATGTTTTCGCGATGATCGATGTGACGCCGCAGCAGACACCCCTGCGACCGGGGGCCTTTGTTGAAGTGACGGTGCCCGATCAGACCTATTCCGGCAGCTTCCGGATCCCCGAGGCCGCCTTCTACGGCGAAGGAAAGGTCTATGTCGTCGACGCGGAAAACCGCCTGGTCGAACGGCGGGTCAAAGCCTTGGCTTTCGATTCAGGCTTCATTCTTGTCCAGGGTGATCTGAGCGACGGCGAAACGGTGCTGGCAACCAGAGTGCCGGAGGCCGGTGAGGGCCTCCTGGTCCGCCCTCTGGAAAGTCAGGGCACGGCTGATTCAAGCCAAACCGACACAGCGAACAACTAGGGGATCACGTCATGCCGCTTCATGCTGAACCCCGCGGTTTCCTTCAGACCATCGTTCGACATCCAAACGCTGCCAACCTGATCATGGTCATCATGGTTCTGTTTGGTGCCTTTGGTCTTTCCAAGCTGAACACCCAGTTCTTCCCGACTGTGAAGACGGACCGTGTGACAGTGACCATCAGCTGGTCCGGGGCCAGCGCGGAGGATGTCACCTCCAACATCCTCGAGGTGATTGAGCCCGAACTTCGCTTTATTGATGGCGTCGATGAAATCGTCTCCTACGGTCGCGAGGGCGCAGCGACGGTCATGCTGGAGTTCGTTGAAGGCTCTGACATGCAAACCGCGCTCTCGGATGTCGAGATGGCGGTGGCAGGCGTCACCACCTTGCCCGAGGATTCCGAGACCCCTGTGATCTCTGCGTCCACCTTCACCGACAGTGTCGCAACTCTTGCCATTCGCGGTCCCTTTTCAGAGCAGGCCCTCAAGGTATTTGCACGCCAGATACGCGACGATCTGCTTGCCCGTGGGATCGACAAGGTCGAGCTCGGCGGTTACCGGGCTCCCGAATATGTGGTCGAGATCCCGGAGCGCGAACTTCGCCGTCTCGATCTGACCGTTTCCAACGTCGCCGACCTGGTAGCGGACAACACAGTCGACATTCCTGCCGGCAGCCTTAACGGATCGGTTGAGCGTCAGATCCGGGCGATGGCGGAAACCAAATCGCCCGAGAGCATTGGCCGTATCGAGGTCAAGTCGCTCGCGTCCGGTGAAAAGACGACGATTGCCGACATCGGCCGCGTTTATCCGGATTTCGAGGATGGTGCCCTTCAGGGGTTTTCGAATGGCACACGTGCGATCGAGATCGATGTCCTGAGGGTCGAAGCGACGGACACGCTCAAGGCCGCAGCTATTCTTGATGAGTATCTGGAAGACATCCGCCCGCAGCTGCCTCCAACGCTGGAAATCCTCAAGTACGATGTCCGAGCGGACGCGGTTAAAGGCCGAATTTCTCTCCTGGTTGAGAACGGACTTAGCGGTCTGGTCCTGGTCGTCGGCATCCTGTTTTTGTTCTTGAACGCCCGCATTGCACTCTGGGTCGCAATGGGCATCCCTGTCGCCATGATGGCGACGCTCGGGATCATGTGGCTGGCGGGCGAGAGCATCAACATGATCTCTCTCTTTGCCTTGATCATGATGCTTGGTGTGATTGTTGATGATGCCATCGTGGTGGGCGAGCATACGGCGACGCGTCTGGCGCTTGGTGACACGCCGGATGAGGCGGCGATCAGGGGCGCCAACACGATGCTGGCGCCGGTCATCGCCGCCGGCGCGACAACGGTTGCGGCATTCCTGCCCATCTTGTTGATCAGCGACGTTCTCGGTCAGATCATGGGCACTTTGCCGGTTGTGGTCGTCTCCGTTGTCATAGCATCTCTAATCGAGTGTTTTTTCATCCTGCCCGGGCACCTTGCACATGCGCTTGGCAGCCGCTCCGGCTGGACTTGGTGGCGGGTGGTCATCTTGGCCGGAGCTCCGGCATTGTTTCTTTCCGGGCTTGCGAGCCGGCCGGACCTGTCCGTGCCGCCTTATCTTGATGCCATCGCTGTACCATTGCGCGGACTTCACGATCTGGCGGGTGGTTTCGGCTTCGAGCTTGTTTTGATCGTGATCTGTTTTGCCGTCGCGGTCGCCGTGGAGTCTCTCCTGCAGGTTCTGCGCAGGCGAAAAGCTGGCAAAAACGTCGAGGGGACACCGGGTTGGTTCCGGCGAAGCTTTGATGCCGGCTTCGATTGGTTCCGGGACAATCCTTTCCATGGTGTGGTCCGTCTTGCTGTAAACTGGCGGTATGTCACTCTGGCTCTGGCCATTGCCTGTCTGATCATGGCGGCGGGCTTGATGCGCGGCGGGCGTGTTGGTTTCACGTTCTTTCCCTCACCCGAAGCTGAAAACCTGACCGCCTCGATCTTCTTCCACGCAGGTATTCCTGAGGCCGAAGCGATCGACAGCGTCGCCCGCATCGAGGCTGCCCTGCGGCAGGCCGAAACCAATATCACCGCCGAGACTGGCGAAAAGCTGGTTGTTGCGAGCTATGTGACACTGGGGCAGAGCGGCAATAACCGCGGCGACAATGTCGCCAATATCAATGTCCAGCTGACGCTTTCTGAAGAGCGGACGATACGAACGCCGCAGATTGTTCAGGCTTGGCGAAGTGCCGTTCCCGAGATCCCTGGCGCGTCGCGAATTGCGATCGCCGAGCGGAGAGGAGGACCTCCCGGGAGGGACCTTGATATTCGCTTGACCGGCGCACCTCTTCAGGATCTGAAGTTTGCCGCCATCGAGCTGCAGGAAGAGCTTTCCGGCTTTCCAGGAACCAGTGGCGTCACCGATGATCTTCCCTACGGCAAACCGGAACTCCTGATCGAACTGACACCGCGCGGCCGTGCGCTCGGGTTTTCCGTGGAAAGTGCTGCCCGTCAGATCCGCAATGCCTTCGAGGGACGGATCGCGCGCCGGTTCGCGGAAGGGGACGAAGAAGTCACGCTGCGCGTGAAGCAGGATCTGGAAAGCGGCGGCAGCGAGACCCTGAGGCGCCTGTCACTGCGCACTAGCGCCGGAGAATTCGTTCCGCTGACCGAAGTCGTGCAGCTGACTGATGCTCAGGGCTTCTCCGTGATCCTGCGTCGGGACGGTAGGACCGTCGTGACGGTCGTGGCCGACGTCGACAGCAAGATCACGTCAAACACCGAGATCATTCAGGAGCTCAGCAAGTCATTTTTGCCGGCGCTTGCCGACGAATACGGGCTGACCTATTCGTTTGCGGGCAAGGCGGAGGAGCAGTCGACCGCCTTCAACGATCTGATGACCGGCGTGGCAATGGCCGTTGCAGGCATTTACATCATCCTGGCAGCGATCTTTGCGAGTTACGCACGCCCCATCGTGGTCATGTCGATCATTCCGTTTGGGATCGTTGGCGCCATAACGGGCCACTATCTGATGGGCTTTAGCGTGACCATCTTGAGCCTGATCGGTCTGCTCGGGCTGGCGGGTATCCTGGTGAACAACTCGATCATTCTGGTTGCCCGCTTTGAAGAACGCCGGGCGACCGGTGAGGACGTCACCGAAGCCGCCATTCGATCGAGCTGCGACCGTCTGCGGGCGGTCTTCCTGACCTCCCTCACAACGGTGGGTGGATTGCTGCCGCTGATGTTCGAGACGAGCCTTCAGGCACAGTTTCTGTTGCCGATGGCCATCACCATCGTCTTTGGTCTGGCGACGGCAACCGTGCTGGTTCTCATGCTGGTGCCGGCGCTCTTGAAGGTCGGCGATGATCTCTCCGGGATTGTTCTTTTGCGGCGCCAGGAAGGGAAGCCGCCAACTGCTTCCTCTTCGACGGACATCGCACCGGCAGAATGATGAGTGGGCGCACCTCGGGCTGAAAAGCTCAGAGGCCGGTCTGCCCCTGGATCAGTGCTTTGGCAAAGTCGGCCGTGGCCTTCGCAGCTTCTGTGATGTTGCCGTCGAGCGTCGCCGGAGACTTGCCGCGGGGGCCAAAGTCGTGGTTGCCATCCTCAAGGTAGTGGACAGAGACCTTCTCCGGCAATGTGACTGCGTCAACTTCAGCCTTGGAACCAAATGGATCCCGCTCGCCTTGCAGGATCTGAACAGGGCGTTTTGCTTCTTCGAGTGGAGAAAGGCGCCATTCTGCGTCCGCTTTACCGGTCGGGTGAAAAGGATAGCCGAAACAGGCGACCCCAAGCACACGCGCTGGCAACGAAGAGCCTCCTGCAAGCATGGCCGCGACACGGCCACCCATGGACTTGCCACCAATCAGGATTGGTCCTTTTGCTTCACCGAGGACCTTTTGAAGCGCCGTCTGGAATTCGCCGATCAACTTTTCCGCCTTGGGCGGTGGACGTTTTGAGCCGCCAGTGCGTCTTGCGGCCATGTAGGAAAACTCGAAACGGGCCACTGCCAGGCCTTCCTCTGCGAGGTGGTTGGCGAGCCGGGTCATGAACGTTGAATCCATGGCGGCGCCCGCGCCGTGGGCCAGCAGCAAGGTGGCAATCGGCGGCGTTTCTGGCTGAGTCCAGAGCATTTCGGACATGGTGTGGCGATCCGTCTCGTCTAAAGGTCCGTCGGAAGTGACAAAGTGTGACCTGAAAAGTTTGGTCGGGCGTATTATGTTTCACGCGCAACTTCAATGGCTGTCGGTCAGTGGTCAACGACAGCAACGGGACAGGTAAACTGGAAATGGCTGATCTGGATATCGGAACCGTCCGCCTTCTGGCCTTCTCGAGCATCTTCTTGGTGATGTCGGTCGCCGAACTTCTGCTGCCACGGAGAGATTTGTCTGTTGGTCGCCTGTCTCGTTGGCCGACAAATTGGTCGATCGTTGTTTTGGACGCAGTGCTCGTAAGGCTCATTTTCCCGATCAGCGGCGTCGGTCTCGCGATCTGGGCTCAGTCCAATGATCTCGGTCTGTTCAACGCATTTGGCTGGCAAGGATGGCTTGTCGGCGTCGCCGCATTTCTTGTTCTTGATTTCGCTGTCTGGTTTCAGCATTGGGCTGCGCACAAGGTGCCGCTTCTTTGGCGCATGCATCAGGTGCATCATGCGGACGGAGACGTGGACGTTACAACGGCACTTCGCTTCCACCCGCTGGAGATCCTGCTGTCATTTGTCTGGAAGGGATTGCTGATTGTCGCTCTCGGTGCGCCGCCAGAGGCTGTTCTCGTGTTTGAGATCGTTCTCAATGGAGCAGCGATGTTCAATCATGCCAATGTAACCCTGCCGAAGCCGATTGACGCTGTCCTGCGGCTGATCATCGTGACGCCCGACATGCACCGCGTACACCACTCTGCTGACTGGGTGGAGACAGATTCAAACTACGGATTCAACCTCTCGATCTGGGACAGATTGTTTCGCACCTATATCGATCAACCGGCCAAGGGGCATCTTGGTATGACCATCGGTCTCTCCGATGACATGACGGCTGGGGCTCGCAAGTTGCCCTGGAGCTTGATGCTGCCATTCCGTCCGCTGAGGTCCCGGCGTCAGTAGAAGCTCAGGGGAAAATAACGAAGATAGAGCTCGCGAAACGTACCCTTTTGAGCAAGCTGTCGCAGTGCGTAGTCAATGGCTTCCGCTCGCTCTATGTCCTGCTTGCGCATGGCAATCGACAGACCGGTGTCGAAATACCCCGGCTCCAACCATGGACCTCCGGCAAAGGTGCAGCAATTTTGGGATGCTTCGCTGTTGATCCAGATTGAGAGGGCCAGGCCATCGCCGAAATGCGCATCCGCTCTGCCGTCTTTAACGGCGAGACGTGCCTTTGAAAGATCCGGGTAGGTGAGAAGCAGTGCCTCCGGCCAGAACTTGAGCGCAAAGCGTTCATGACGTGACCCGGCCTCAACGGCGATCTTGACCCCGTCCATGGCTGTTTCATCGAAGGGCGCATTCTCAGCCTTGCGCGTCACGAAACGTGCAGGCAGTTTCAGGTAGTCCGCAGAGAAACTCAGCTGCTCGGATAAGCCGGGGGAGGGCGCCAGACCGGCAATGATGGCGTCTCCTTCTTCTTCAACCAGTGCCGGCACCAATGCTTCAAATTCCTTGATCCTTAAAGAGCACGAGCTTCCCAGCTCTATGCAAATCGCCCGCGAGAGGTCGACGTTGAAGCCTGTGAGGCGGCCACTGGCATCGCGGAAAACAAACGGCGGAAAGTCATCGCTCGCAAGGAACTGTATCTTTTCCGGGAAACTGTTCGGACGGTCATAGACGCCCTTGGGGTTCCAGAAGCTGGGCACCACCGGATCATCGGTCGCGGGCTCGGTCGCGTGGCTCGGATGAATGAGTGCAATTAAAGATAGAAATGCCGGAACGACATAAACTATTGCGCGCATAACGTTCATGTGGCCAAATGTCCCTCAGGGGTTGTTGCGTGTTTAGGGGAAGTACGACTCGCACCGGTCCTCTGGCTGCTCGGGGGGTATGGTAGTGCATGAGTCCTATTCAGGCGAGTTGGAGATCTTGCGACAGCGGGGCATCGCAGACAGCGCTCTCAGCGCCGCACGGCGAGAGGCAGAGAAAATCGGTATTTCCGCTGCCGAGTACTTGGTCAAACGGGCAATCGTTTCGGAAGCTGCGATCTACAGCGCGCTGGCTGAACATTGCGGCGTGCCGTTTGTTCCCGAAATGGGGTTTCGTCCGCAATCTGTAAACAGCATACCGCTCGGTCTTGGAAGTCTGGACAACGGACCTCTGCTGGTCGGCGTCAGTGCAACCAGCCCCCACTACGTCATTGCGCCCGCGTACTCGCAGTTTACGCAAGTTAGGGCGCACCTGCAGAAGTTTCCCGATTTGGCCGGCCAGATCCGGATCTCGACACCGAGTGCGATACGTCACGCGAGCACTGTGATGAATGCACCCTCCGGCGACCTGGAAAGCAGGTTTCCCGAGTTCAGCGCGAAGGTTCGCTTTTCAAGGACGCAATTCGTGACGTTTGCGGTTGCGTTTCTCGCGTTTCTGGTCGGCCTTTTGATGCCAAAAGCGGTCTTGTTCTATGGCCTCTCCTCACTCTTTTCCATGGCCTGCGTCTTGACCGGTCTCGCGCGCTGGCAAAGCGCACGAGCGACCGAAGATGACAGTCTCGATCTGGTGTTGCCAGTTGCGCTCACGAGCCCGTTGATCCGGTGGCCCGCTTATACGGTCCTCGTTCCGCTCTATCGCGAGGCCAGGATTGTTCCCGAGCTTGTGGAGGGGCTTCGCCGATTGGACTATCCGACCTCCCGGCTCGAGATAAAGTTCCTTCTGGAGAAAGAGGACAAGGAGACGCGCGAGGCCTTCGCGGGCCACCTCGATCCTCATATGCATGTTGTGGTCGTGCCCGACGGGTTTCCAAGAACAAAACCGCGGGCCCTGGCCTATGGGCTTGAACTCGCGCAAGGCGAGTTCATCACGATTTTCGATGCAGAGGATCAGCCGCAGCCCGATCAGCTGAAGAAGGCGGCTCTCTTCTTTTCGCTCGGCCCCAAGGAACTGGCCTGTCTGCAGGCCAGGCTTGCCATCGACAATTTCGATGAGAGCTTTTTCTCGCGGCAGTATGCGCTTGAATACGCTTGCCTTTTTGACCAGCTTATTCCCTGGTTTCACCAGCTGTCCTGGCCGTTCCCGCTCGGAGGAACTTCAAATCACTTCCGCAGATCCATCCTCGATAGTGTCGGCGGTTGGGACAAATACAACGTTACAGAAGATGCTGATCTGGGCATTCGCCTTGCCAGGTTCGGTTACATTTGCGGTGTCTTGCCAAGCACGACTTACGAGGAAGCGCCGCTGCAATGGCGCGCTTGGCTATCCCAGAGAGCCAGATGGTACAAGGGCTGGCTGCAAACCCTTTGCGTTCATCTGCGCGACCCGGGGCGCACCTGTCAGGAAATCGGCCTGACACGGCTTATGGCCATATCTTCCATGATCGGGGGAAGCTTTGTCATGATGGCGCTCCACCCCTTCGTGGTACTTGCGTGTCTTGGCTATGTCTCGGGTTTGCTGCCGTGGCCGTCGAGCCACGGCTTCGCCGGTGAACTCTACCTGGCGCTATGTACCTGCGGTGCGTTGTTTGGATACATCGGCGCAGCTTTTGCCACACTGCGTGCCGGCAGGCGCCGCGGGTATCGGCCGAACTTCTCCGATATAGCTTTGCTGCCGGTCTATTGGCTCTTCACCAGCCTGGCCTTTTACCGGGCTGTTTGGGAGTTCGCCGTCAAGCCCTTCGAGTGGAACAAGACCGAACATGGCTTGTCCCGGCAGCGGGTCAAAAGCGGGAAAGGCAAAACGAATTGGAGCGGGTGAAGGGAATCGAACCCTCGTCTTAAGCTTGGGAAGCTTCTGCTCTACCATTGAGCTACACCCGCATGCGAGGTTTTGTGCGCCTTTGATGGCCGCGCTGTCAAGGTGAAGCATTTCTCCGGTCTTTGTTCTCCTCATGTCGATTGAGTGCGCACCATGTCGGCGCGGGGAGCTGGGTGGAAAGCCATATCCACCCTTGCGCTCACGGACATCAACCGCCATTTTCACCTCGATTTTGCTCCCGCTATCGAACGACAGGGTGAACCACGGCATGCGCGACAAATTGAAGGCGCTCACGGGATCGCGTGAGTGGGAACTGGCCATCGTAGGGCTGATTGTCATCAATGCGATCACATTGGGCCTGGAAACCTCCACAGCCGCCACAGAAGCGCTCGGTGGCGTGTTGACGGGCTTCGACCGCTTCATCCTGATGGTCTTCGTCGTGGAGATCAGCCTGCGGATCGTGGCCAACGGGTTTCGCTTCTTCAAGGATCCCTGGAACCTCTTCGATTTCATCATCGTCAGCATTGCCCTCGTCCCGACGAGCGGGCCATTTGCGGTGCTGCGCGCTTTGCGTATCCTGCGTGTTCTGCGTCTGATTTCCGTCGTGCCGTCGCTGCGCAGGGTCATCGGCGGGCTGGTTTCCGCGCTGCCCGGCATGGGCTCTATCGTGGTTCTGATGGCACTGGTTTTCTATGTCTTTGCCGTCATGGCGACCAAGCTTTACGGCGAGGCCTTTCCGGAATGGTTCGGAAATCTTGGCCGGTCGATCTACACGCTGTTCCAGATCATGACGCTGGAAAGCTGGTCCATGGGCATCGTGCGCCCAGTGATGGAGGTCTTCCCGAATTCCTGGCTTTTCTTCGTGCCTTTCATCCTGTGCACGGCCTTCACGGTGTTGAACCTGTTTATCGGTATCATCGTCTCCGCCATGCAGGAGGAGCACGAGCACACCGCCGATGAAGACCGCAAGGCCATTCACACGGAAGCCGAGCATATCCTGACAGAGGTTCGCGAGTTGCGTGCCGAAATGGCGGAATTCAGACGCAGTCAGGAACAGGGACGGTAAGGCCGGATGTTGCTTACCCGATAGAAAACGTCTCGGCGGTCGTCATTTTCCGCCCGCTCATGCGTCCCCTTTCGAGAGGGAGAGATGCGGGAGACGGCGATGGGGTGGCGAAGGTTATCATGGGACGAGCGATATCGATTAGAACGCCTGGGGTTAGGCCTCACGCTGCTGGCGCTCGTGCTCTTGGTGTTGGCGTCTGTTTTTAGAGGCGAAAGGGCGGAGGGGCAGGACCTTGCGGAGCTATGGCAACTCCTGAAGGGCGCGATTCTTGTCGTCGTGGCACTGGAGCTTCTGCTCCGCTTTCTGCTGGAAGGTTTGCGTTTTTTCCGCTGGCACTGGAACCTCTATCATCTGAGCATCGCCGTCCTTGCGATCGGATTGAATGCACCGGCGATCCTTGTCTTTCGCTTGGTGGCCATCATTGGCTGGCCAGATGTCGTGGCTCGCTGGCGCCTTCCTGCCTTTGTGTTCCGTTGGTGCGGCCGTCTGCTGCGGGAGTTACTGCTCTCGCTCGGCCTTTTGGTTTCAGGGGTCTGTGCAGTGGCCGTCTTGGCAGTGGATCTGCTCGGCCATAAACATCCGGTCGAATTCGGCAGCTTCATCCGGGCGTGTGAAACCCTTTTTCGTCTGTGCCTGTCCGACCTTGCGCCCTGGTATGAGCTGTTTGCCTTGGCTGAGCGCGATCCGCTCGTCTGGCTCCCGGTCTGTCTGTTTTGGACGATCTTGCTCGTTGCTCTGATCAATCCGCTGTTGGGTTTGTCTTTTGCCGAGCTTGTGCAAACTGAAATCGAGCAGGAAGAGATTGATGAGGATCTTTCCGAGATGCGCCTGATGCGGCTGGAAAGTGAGTTGGTGAGCGAGGAAATCGCCGTTGAGGCGGAGGCCGAACGACTTCTGATCCGCCGGGAGACAGAGCGGGTTCTGCAGCAGATCGAAAAGCTCAAGCAGGAAATGGCGCACTACCGCGAGAGCCAGAGGCGTTTCCCGCGATAGCCTCACGCCTGAAAATGAAAAAGAGCGGCGCCGGGCACCGCTCTTTCGATTGTCCCAGATGAAAAGTCAGATCAGACGCTGAGTTCGCCGGCAAGGGCTTTGGCGATCAGAGCACGGGTTTCGTCGATGCCGTAAAGAGCGACGAAGGAGCCGAAGCGTGGGCCGCGTTCCTGACCAAGCAGCACCTGATAGAGTGCCTGGAACCAGACCACGGACACGCCGGGGCCACCATCCGGGCTCTTCTTTTTCGGATCCTGATAGCGTTCGATCTTGCGGGCAACATCGAGGATTGCATCCTGAATGACCGCGCCGTCCGCATCCGCGGGCAGGGCAGCAAGAGATGCGTCGACCTTCTCCAAAGCCTCGCGCTCCACATCATCGGGTGTCTTGAACGACTTGTTCGGTTTCACGAAGTCGTCGAAGTAGCGGATCGCATAGCCGACCAGCTCGTCCAGATGCGGATGGGTCTCAGCCGTCACACCCGGAGCGTAACGGGTGATGAAGGCCCAAAGCACATCCTTGTTTTCCGCATTGGAGGCTGACACGAGGTTCAAGAGCATCGCGAAGGGAACCGGCAGATCGATCTCCGGTACCTTGCCGGAATGAATGTGCCAGGTCGGGTTCTGCAGCTTCTGCTCCACCGGCATCGCGTCATATTTCTGCGCAAAGGTGAAGTACTCGTCCACGGCCTTCGGGATCACGTCGAAATAGAGCTTCTTGGCGGTCTTAGGCTTCTGGAACATGTAGAGCGACAGGCTCTCGGTCGGGGCGTAGGTCAGCCACTCGTCGATGGTCAGGCCGTTGCCCTTGGACTTGGAGATCTTCGCGCCATCATCGGCCAGGAACAGCTCATAGACGAAATGATCCGGAGCATCGCCGCCAAGAACCTCACAGATCTTGTCGTAGAGAGCCATATTCGGACCGTGGTCCTTGCCGAACATTTCAAAATCGACGCCAAGGGCGGCCCAGCGGGCGCCGAAGTCGGGCTTCCACTGCAGTTTCACATTCCCGCCGGTGACGGAAACGGTTACATCCGTGCCGTCCTCATCCTCAAAGGTGATCGTGCCGTCCTTGCCGTTGACATCCTTCATCGGCACGTAGAGCACGCGGCCGGAGGTCGGTGAAATCGGCAGGAACGGGCTGTAGGTCGCCTGACGTTCTTCGCCAAGCGTCGGCAGCATGACGTCCATCAGCTTACGGTAGCGGGCAACGGCCGTCAGCAGGATCTCGTCGAACTTGCCGGACTTGTAGTATTCGGTCGCGCTTGCGAATTCATAGTCGAAGCCGAAAGTGTCAAGGAACCGGCGCAGCATGGCGTTGTTGTGATCGCCAAAGCTCTTGTGTTCGCTGCCGAAGGGGTTCGGCACGACACTGAGCGGCATCTGCAGGTACGGCTCCAGGGCGGACTTGTCCGGCACATTGTCCGGCACCTTGCGCATGCCGTCCATGTCATCGGAGAAGCACAGGAGGCGCGTCGGGATCTTGTCTTCGGTCAGAAGACGGAACGCCGTGCGCACCATGGTGGTGCGGGCGACTTCGCCGAAGGTCCCGATATGGGGCAGGCCCGAGGGGCCATAGCCGGTCTCGAACAGAACCGGACGCGATGGATCCCGTTTCTCGATCCGTTTGACCAGTTTTCGCGCCTCTTCGAACGGCCAGGCTTTAGAAGTGTGGGCCGCTGCGACGAGTTCTGGCGATAGGTCAAGCGGTGGCAGGGATCGGTCGGTCATGATTTGGGGTTCGTTCTGCTTGTTTGGAAATTCGAAAGCTTCTGACGCGCAAGGTCATTTCTGACCTGCAGGAAGCGCCGCGACACTAGAAAAGCCGCGGGCTTCCGTCAATGTCGATATCTCCCTTTGCGCCTTGAAGGTAAAGGCACAAAGGGCTACCTCTCGCTGCGTGGTAGAAATTACCCGGAAAATAGCCGCAGGAAAGGCGAATTCACACGATGAACGATACGATCAGCATTCAGGAAGCCCTCGTCTACGTCATGGTAATCATGTCCGCGGCCGACAGTTCCATGACCGACAGCGAACTCTCAACGATGGGGGAAGTCGCAAAGACGCTTCCTGTATTTGCCGACTATGATCCGGCGAATGTTCTGCCGGCAGCTCAGCGCTGCGGTGAGCGTTTGCAGGCTGAAAATGGCCTCGCCGAAGTTCTCGATCTGATCGCGGACACGCTTCCGGTTCATCTCTTTGACACGGGCTATGCGCTTGCGGTTGAAGTGGCAGCTGCCGACCTTGGCGTTTCCAAAGAAGAATTGCGCATTCTGCAGCTGCTGCGCGATCGCTTCAATCTCGACAAGCTGACGACGGCCGCCATTGAGCGCGGCGCAATTGCCCGCTTCAAGAAGGCCTGATACGCGGGTTCATTCCGGCACGCGCCGGGTTTTTCGTAAAACCGCTACCCAAGATGCGTATTTTTACCGTCGATTAGGCGTCGCAGCCTAAAGATGTGTAGTTGATAAATGCATTTTTGGGTGGTGGTGATGGCAAAAAAGCAATTTGGACGGCGTGGGCAAGCTCAGCAAAATGCTGGGCAGAACAATCATTCTAGTACCCCAAACAGTGCTGGAGACGCAGCGGTTCACGACGGTCTGGCTAACAACAGTCAGCTCTCGGGAATTGGCTTCGCGGCCTTGGGCTGGCTTTCGAGCGTTGTCGCGAAACTTCTCGTCGCATTTTCAGGTGCAAACTATGCCCGTTCGAAATTGGACGGCATAGAAATGTACTCCACCGTCCTGGGCGCCGGGTTGGTCGGCCTGTTCGCCTATTTGGTTTTCGCCGCAATGGTCGTTTATGTGCTGTTTAATTTCAGACAAGCGCGAAAAACCAGGTGGTATCTGGGCGGCGTGATTATGGGTTTTGCGACGCCGGTCGCGGTTTTCGCCTAGTTCAAGCTTCTGATCTCATCAGGCAGGTCCAGGGAAAAGGCGGGGATCGCGGCATCGAACATGCTGCCGTCCTCGCGCACCATGCCGTAGCTTCCCTGCATGATGCCGGACTTGGTCTTCAGCGGGCAACCTGAGGAATATTCGAAGGTTTCGCCTGGTTCGATCCAGGGTTCTTCGCCGATGACCCCAGCGCCTCGCACCTCCTCGACACGGCCAATCGCGTCCATGATTTTCCAGTAGCGTGTGCGCAATTGGACTGGCGCATTTGTGTCGTTGCGGATCTCGACCATATAAGCCCAGACGAAGTGGCTTTTTTCCGGGTCAGACTCATCGTCCAGATAAAACGGCTCTACCGCAACCTCGATACCGTTGGTGGTGGCTCTATACATGTCTGACAACTCTGATCACCTGTTTTGTGCCGGACTCGCCGGCGCATAATTTTTGCAGGTTATAGAGTGGTTGACGCATCCGTGAAAGGGATCAGCTTGCAGCGGCGTCTCGGATTCAGCATTTAGGGGTGAAGCACAATCTGTTTCAGCAGGATCAACAACGTAATGTTCGACGCTCGACTTCGCACTCTGATTGATCCGCCCTTGGAAATGCTGGGGTCGCGTCTTGCGCGCTCTGGCGCGACTGCGAACCAGATCACCATGGTTGGCTTCGGGTTTGCGATAGCCGCAGCAGGTGCGATCGCATGGGTCGGCCCCCTGTTTGGCTTGCTCTTCGTGCTGTTAAACAGATTGTGTGACGGACTGGATGGCGCGGTTGCTCGGGTCAACGGCAAGACAGATCTTGGTGGCTATCTGGATATCGTCTTTGACTTCTTCTTCTACGGTAGCGTTCCAATCGCCTTTGCATTTGCTGACCCGGGCCGAAATGCCTTGCCGGCGGCAGCCCTTCTGTTCAGCTTCTATGCCAATGGATCGGCCTTTCTTGCTTATGCAATCATGGCAGAAAAGCGGGGTCTTGAAACGGACAAGCAGGGATCCAAATCGCTCTATTATCTCGGTGGACTTGCGGAAGGCGGAGAGACGATCGCTCTTTTCTGTTTGATGTGCCTATGGCCAGCGGGCTTTCCGGTGCTGGCCTACAGCTTTGCCGCGGTCTGTGTGCTCTCGGCCGGTGCTCGCGTAATCATCGCCGTGCGCACCCTGCGCGAGACCCCCGGCTAGTCCCCTGGCGGATTAGCGCTTTCAGCCGACAACTCACAGAAGCGCCAGAATATCTCTGAGGCGCGCGAGCGGAACCCGTTCGGCTCGCGCGCGTAGACGATATCGCGCCGAACGGTTGGTGAAAGAGGGACGACCTTGAGACCGCCAAAGTTCTCCGGCACGGCGAGCTGAGCGATGATCGAATTGCCAAGACCGGCCCGAACGCAAGACGCTATCGACGTCACCTGAAGGATCGAATGGACGATGTTGGGGCGGATCCCGGCGTCTGCGAACCATTTGTCCACCAAGGGACCACTGCCGCCTTTGGTGAAAATAAACGGCTCCTTGCCAAGTGCCTTTGCGGTGACCGATCCTGCCTCTGCGAGATCCGAGTGTTCTGGCAAAAGCGCGACCAGTTCGTCTGAGGCGATCGAAAGAACCTCAAGATCACGCTCGCGCGGGTTCGACATCACACCACAGTCAACGAGCCCGTCCCTCAAGGCCGAAAGCAGCGCCTGATCTGTGTATTCCAGGATCTCGACACCGATGTCCGGATAAGCCTGCCGAAATCGCCGCAGAGCCTTTGGCAGGATATGGGTCGTTGCAGACGCGCCCGAGGAGCCGACGCGTACGACGCCGACCCTGTTGCGGCGGCGTTCCTCCAGGCTGTGCAGAGTGGAACCTAGAAGCTGATCTACCTTCAAGGCGTAAAGTGCGATCGCCGAGCCTTCCTCGGTGAGTTCCAGCGGGCGTGTGCCGCGGCGAAGCAACGTCAAATTAAGGCGTTTCTCAAGCTGGGCAATGCCCTTGCTCAAGGCGGGCTGGCTAATTGCCAACTCGCGTGCGGCTGCAGATACGCTGCCACGTTCCTGTATCAGGACAAGTCCGCGCGCAACCGACATGGGTATTTCACGCTCTGGAGATTCGAGAATGAGATCCTTATTTTCCATAACCTAGAGTTATTAGTCTATGGCTGCCGAAAATCCTAGACCGGAGGCCTCTCAAACGATGTTTCCGGATAAATAAAATGAGTTTCGAAATCTGGCTGGCCTTTGTCGCGGCTTCCTTGATCCTGACGATGACACCCGGGCCAAGCATTTTGCTCGGTGTGGTTCATGCGCTCAAATATGGGGCCTGCAGGACCATCTTCACCGCCCTTGGCGACATCTCAGCGAACATGCTGCAAATGACGATTGTTGCACTTGGCCTTGGTGTCGTAATCGCAACTTCACCGGTGGCTTTTCAGGTGATCAAGTGGTTTGGAGTTGCGGCGCTTGTCTACATGAGTGTGAAAATGCTGCGCGCCCGCCCGGCAGCCGCTGTGTCGATAGATATCGTGGAAGAGGGCAGCCGCTTGCGCCTGTTTTCGAGTGGATTTGTTGTCGCGCTGGGAAATCCAAAGGCGCTTGTGTTTTTCAGCGCGTTTTTTCCGCAGTTTCTGGATCCGACGTTACCCGTATGGCCGCAACTTGTTGCCATGTGCCCAACCATGGCTGTTCTCGATTTCAGCTGGGTGATGCTCTACGCGCTGACAGCCCGTAAATTTCTGCAGTTTCTGGGCCAGCACCCCACAGCCCTGAACCGGACCGGCGGCTCTGCCTTGCTTGGAGCCGCCGGGTATCTGTCACTTTCTTGATCAGGAAATGGCCTGAAGCGCTGCCTCAATGTCTTCGATGAGGTCCAGAGGGTCTTCGAGGCCGATGGACAACCGCAGCAGCCCGTCCGAGATGTCGAGCTCTGCCCTGGCTTCCTCGCCGAGTGACTGGTGTGTTGTCGTCGCCGGGTGAGTGATCAGACTTTTCGCATCACCCAGATTGTTGGAAAGCTTGATGACTTCCAATGCATTGGTGAAGCGGAAGGCCGCGTCCTTGCCGCCTTCGATCTCGAAGGCAAGCATCGTGGAGCCACCTGTCATTTGTTTCTTGACGACGTCCGCCTGAGGATGGTCATCGCGCCCCGGATAAATCAGCCGACTCACGGAGGATTGCTGCGCCAGAAAATCCGCAATCTTGCTGGCGCTTGATGTTTGGCGTCCGACGCGCAGTGGCAGGGTTTCAAGTCCCTTCAAAAGCACCCACGCGTTGAAGGGGCTCATATGCGGACCGGTGTGTTTGACGAAAGGCATCACCTCGTCAACGATCCATTCTTCATCGGACAGAACCACACCGCCAAGACAGCGGCCTTGGCCGTCTATGTGCTTGGTTGCCGAATAGACCACGACATCCGCGCCAAGTTTCAGAGGCGACTGGAACATCGGAGTTGCGAAGACATTGTCGACGATAAGCCGTGCATCAACCGAATGCGCGATCTCGGCAACGGCGGCTATATCAATGACTTCAAGCGTCGGGTTGGTCGGGCTCTCCAGAAAGAGAGCCGCTGTATTCGGCTTTACGGCCGCCTTCCACTGGTCCAGATCCGTACCATCGACCAAGGTCGATTCAACGCCGAAACGCGGCAGCAGGGTTTCGACGATGTAACGGCAGGAGCCAAATAGCGCCTTGGCGGCGACAACATGATCGCCGGCCTTCACGGAAGCCATCAAGGCCAGGTTCACAGCCGCCATGCCGGAGGCCGTGGCGCGTGCGGCCTCTGCCCCTTCCAGCATCTTCATGCGGTCTTCGAACATCGCGACAGTTGGATTAGCGTAGCGGGAGTAAACGAAACCGGGGTCTTCACCATTGAAACGCGCTTCAGCTGCTTCTGCTGAGCCATAGACAAAGCCCTGCGTCAGGAACAGGGCTTCTGACGTCTCGCCGTGTTGTGAGCGCGTTGTGCCGCCGTGAACGAGCTGCGTCGCGGGCCGCAAGGAGCGGCTGGTTTTGGTTTCGTGGTCTGTCATCGAAAGTTACTCCAAAAAGCAAAAAACCCGGCCTCGGGCCGGGGTTCTGCAACCCGACCGTTTTAGCTACTTGTTTAATGTGGCTGCAAGCCGGCCGGCCCAAATCACCACAGATCCACATCGTGGATACGTCAAAAGCCCAGTTTCGTCAATTGCCGGGAACCAAACTACCTTTGACGCACGGATCGGTTCATTCTGTGGCCCTGCGACATTCACCGCTCCGGCAAGGCAAAGAATAAGGCTGAGGGCTGTTGGCGTTGTAGGCTCAATCCGCTAAGCACGTTAGCAAGAGACAGACGGCTTTTTTGCGGGACGACACATGACGCAGACACCGACAGGCATTTTGCCGGCGCATACGATCGAGAAAATGTTCCAGGAAGGAACGATCTTCGCCGAGGCTGATCCGGTCGACGGACAAATCCAACCCGCCAGCCTTGATTTGCGTCTTGGGCACTCTGCCTATCGTGTTCGCGCAAGTTTCCTGACTGGGCCGGAAAGCACTGTCATGGAGAAGCTGGAAAACCTGAAACTGCATCGCTTCGATTTGAACGATGGTGCGGTTCTCGAGACCGGTTGCGTCTATATCGTGCCCCTTCAGGAAAACCTTGCGCTGCCCAAGGGGATCTCCGCCACGGCGAACCCCAAGAGCTCGACTGGGCGCCTTGATGTCTTCACCCGGGTGATCACTGATCGGGGCCTTGCGTTTGACACAGTTCCTGCGGGCTACAACGGTCCGCTTTACGCGGAAATTTCGCCTCTGACCTTTCCGATCCTGGTCCGTGCCGGGTCACGCCTCAGTCAGATCCGCTTTCGCGTCGGCGCATCTCTGGTCAGTGATGCAGATCTGGAAGAAGTGCACCGGACGAACGTTCTCATGAGCGGCGGGAACGAGCGCATCGGCGGCGGCGTTCAATTGTCCATCGATCTGGAGGGCAAAGGCGAGGGGAGCCTTGTCGGCTATCGCGCAAAGCATCACTCTGGTTTGATCGATGTCGACAAGCCCGGCGCGCAGGAGCCGCTCGATTTCTGGGAGCCGATCTACCGGCGTGGATCGGCAGAACTGATCCTCGATCCGAATGAATTCTACATTCTCGTGAGCCAGGAAGCTGTGCATGTTCCACCTGACTTTGCAGCGGAAATGGTGCCCTTTGATGCGTTGGTCGGCGAATTCCGTGTCCACTACGCAGGCTTTTTTGACCCTGGCTTTGGTCACGCGGGAGTAGGGGGCGTTGGCGCGCGTGCCGTGCTCGAAGTTCGCTCTCACGACGTCCCGTTCATTCTGGAACACGGCCAGACCGTGGGCCGCCTGGTCTATGAGAAGATGGCCGAGCGGCCGGCGCAGCTCTATGGCGAGGGCATAGGCTCCAACTACCAGGGCCAGGCGTTGAAGCTTTCGAAGCACTTCAAGACGCCAACCTGACCGCCATGGGTTACCTGACGATTGACCAGGAAGCTGGTGGTGCGCTCGAAGATCGCAAGTCCAGGTTCCTGGCACATCTGGTCCCCTACGCGCAATTTGGTGACCGGTTGGATGCTCTGCGCAAGGAGCATCGCAAAGCCAATCACTTTGTAACGGCCCACCGGCATCTTCTCGACGATGGGCGTGTCGAGGAGAGCGGCAAGGATGATGGTGAGCCGTCAGGCACGTCTGGCATGCCGACCCTGAAAGTGTTGCAAGGTGCCAAACTGATCGAAGTTGCGGTGATCGTTGTTCGCTATTTCGGTGGCATCAAATTGGGCGGTGGCGGTCTCGCCCGCGGCTACTCCGGCGCGGCAAGTGACGCGATTGCCCATGCCTCGTTGGTCCCCTTTGTGAAGATTGCTCGAAAAAACGTGGAGGCGACCTTCGCCGAAGGCTCTGAGCTCGAACGACGTGTCTCCGGCCTGTCGTTGACCGTCGTAAGCCGCGAGTACACAGCGACCGGTGTCATCTTGCTGGTTGAAGGCCCGGAAGAGACACTGAAGGCTCTATAGAATTAGGGTTGGGTGCGAGACCCGGCAGCGTCTCAAGATCGCTTTCAGGCAGATCGAAAGGGTTGAACGGCGCGTCGCCAGAAAGGGGCGGATCTGTTTCAGCCAGGCTTGGCAAAAGCGCTTCAAGCCCCGCATTGTCTGAAAAGTCTGTTTCTGCAGTTGAGCCGAGGGTCTCAGAAAGCCATTCGGACTGCCATTTCCCGATTTTCTTCTCACGGGCCTGTTTGGCAAGCTCCTGATAGGCTTGTGGTGCGCCGTCGTCGGCATCCGCCCAACCGTATTCGGTCAACCACGCGCCCAGGTCGGTCTTTCGCCGATAGCAGACTGCGGAAATCTCCCGTGGGCCAATTTCATCGACCTTCTCGCAAGTGATCGTGAAAAGCCGGACCAAGCCGCGAAGGGAGGTCCTCGCGCGCGCACCGCACGGCCACTGCCCTCCAAGGCGCGAAACGCAGGTCTCGTCGGCCTTCAAGGCGGTCACATGGGCAAGATGAACCACCATGTCGTCTGTGATCAAGATTCCAGCAGCTGGAACACGAGGCCTGTGCAGTTGCAACGGACCACGAGGGATTGGTTCAACAGGTGGGTCTTTGAGCTTTTGATAGGTCTCCGAAGGTTCTACCCGCGTCAGGACGCCGGTGATCCTGGGCGGTGTGACGCCTTCAGGTGAGACATTGCGGATTTCGTTTGGAAGCGGTGCCGCCGTTGTCGGGGCCTCCGAAATCGTGGCTGATGTAGTCGGCTCTTCCTCAGTTTCCCGGGCAGGCAGCTGAGCCTTGGCTGTTCGCTCAGGTACGGCCGGTGGCTCTGCCAACATGAGCCAGGCAACCGCGGCACCGAAAAGGCAAACCAGCAGCAGTGGAATCATAAGTTGGCGCAGTGCCATGCGATCTCCGACAGCTTTAGAAGCCTACTGGCTGGCCCAGATGATGCGCCCGACCCAGTCGATGTCGCCGTGCTCCATTCGAATGGACGGCAGGGATTGGTCAAGAGGACGAAACTCCATCGCAGTTTCCGTGCGTTGCTGCAACATCAGCACCGAAAGCGATTGACGACGCTGCTTCACGACAACCCTGTCGCCCTTGCGAAGCGCCATCTCTGGCGCGACGATGATGATATCGCCATCCCTGTAAAGCGGCAGCATGGCGTCACCGCTCACTTCGAGGGCGAAAAGTCCCTTGGCCTTGGGATCGGGAAACGCCATTTGCGCCCAGGATTTGCCTTGGGGGGCACCCTGATCATCAAAGGATCCTTCGCCGCTTGCCTCGGCAAGTCCGGTCAGCGGCAATTGCCGTCCTGGCTCGCCTTCGCTTTCTAGTGTTTTCGGAGCCTGGATCTCGGCGACGAAGAGCTTCAGGGGTTCGCCCGTTGCTTCAAGGATTTTCGCCAGCGACTCTGTCGAGGGCCAGCGCGCGCGGCCATCGCCTGCGAAGCGCTTGGAGGGATTGAACGTGGTGGGATCCAAACCGGCGCGCTTGGCCAGTCCGGACGGAGACAGTCCATTGCGTCGTGCCAGTCCGTCTATGGCAGCCCAGACTTGCGCATGCGACAGCATGAATTTCGCCTCCGGTTCATCATTGGTTAACAGGAATAAATCCCTTTTCCGGATTATGTTCGTCGGCAAAAGCCCTGTCAAAGCGTTAATATCCAGGACCTCGGGTTGATCCGGTTTCTTCGACGCTTGTCCCTATTTGGCGGGGGCGTTAGGGTCCGCCTCGAAATTTAGGTTCGGGGCAATACATGTCGGACGATGCAGGCGGAAACGGAAACCCATGGCGCTGATTTACAAGATCCTTCCACGTTCTCTTTGGCAATCGGCCGAGGCAGTCGGCGAGTTCAAGGGCGCACCGGTGGATCTGGCGGATGGCTACATCCATTTTTCGACCGCGGAGCAAGCCCGCGAAACAGCGGCGAAACATTTCGCAGGCCAGGATGACCTGCTTCTTGCCGCCTTCGAGGCTGACGATTTCGGTGCGGACATGAAGTGGGAGCCATCGCGAGGAGGTGCGCTGTTCCCGCATCTTTATGCCACTCTCACGACGAAAACGGCCATATGGGTTCGCGAGCTTCCGCTGGGCGAAGATGGCGTTCACGTGTTTCCGGATCTTGATCAATGACTTTCCTATCCCTTGAAAAGATTGCATTGGCTGGACTTCACCAGCTGGACGCTGAAACGGCACATGGTGTGACGATCAAGGCTTTGAAGTCGGGCCTTCTACCGCCTGCGCGCTTCGAACGTGATCCGCGATTGAATGTGAAGCTTTGGGATTTGGAGTTTGCCAATCCGCTCGGAATGGCGGCAGGGTTCGACAAGAATGGCGAAGTGCCCGACGCGCTCTTGAAACTGGGCTTTGGCTTCACCGAAGTCGGTTCCGTGACCCCAAGGGCGCAGCCCGGAAATCCGCGCCCGCGGGTGTTTCGCCTGCCGGCAGATCTGGGCGTGATCAACCGGTATGGTTTCAACAACGAAGGACATGCAGCTTTGCGCGCCCGGCTTGAAGCGCGTGTCACCCAGACCGGGATTGTCGGGATCAATGTCGGAGCCAACAAGGATGCGACTGACCGGGTTGCCGACTATGTCGATGGCATTGAAGCCTTTGCCGACATGGCGTCCTATTTCACAATCAATGTTTCATCGCCGAACACGCCAGGCCTTCGCAATTTGCAGGCGCGCGATGCCCTTTCGGAACTCCTGA
The DNA here is from genome assembly GCF_014842925.1 of Roseibium polysiphoniae. Lineage (GTDB taxonomy): Bacteria > Pseudomonadota > Alphaproteobacteria > Rhizobiales > Stappiaceae > Roseibium > Roseibium polysiphoniae. The sequence goes on along the minus strand of NZ_JACYXJ010000006.1, from coordinate 92,280 downwards.
CAGGCGTCATAAGTGCCCGGGACGCAAGAACAGAAGTCGTGGGCCGCAAGGTGCCGGTGCTGCTCAAGATTGCCCCGGATGTTGGGGATGACGAACTCGCAGAGATCATCGAGGAAGTTCTTGCCAAGGGTGTCGATGGCCTGATTATCTCCAACACCAGCATCGAACGTGGGGGACTGCGCTCGGCGACGCATCGCGATGAAGCTGGCGGGCTTTCCGGGAAACCCCTGTTCCGGCGCTCGACCATTGTACTTGCCAAGGCGCGCAAGCTGGCGGGGCCAGATCTTCCGATCATCGGTGTCGGAGGGATCGATAGCGCAGCGGCGGCCTGGACCAAGATCACCGCGGGCGGGAACCTACTTCAGCTCTACTCAGCCCTCGTCTTTCAGGGTGTCGGGCTCGTTGGCCGCATTGTCGAAGGCCTTTCCAGAGAGCTCGACAAACACGGCTTTTCGAACCTTGAAGAGGCGCGTGGCGTCAATGTAGACGCCTGGGCTGAAGCAGACCCTGACTAGGGTTTGGCCGCAGCAAAGATCTCATCCGCGCGTCGTCGGCAAATGAATGCCAGACTGATGCCTCTCAGGCCCAGAAAGATCTCCAGAGACAGCCAGAGCCCATGGTTCTCCAACAGCGGAAACAGAGCATAGAAAGCTGCGATGTAGATCGCCAGGGACAGAAGCATCATGTTGCGCATGTCTTTTGACCACGTCGCACCAATGAAGACGCCATCCATCTGAAAGGCGAGAACAGCAAGCAGTGGTGTCAGGGCCGCCCAGGGCAGATATATGCGCCCAATTTCGCGCACGTCCGGCGAAATTGTCATCAGGTCAAAAAGGGCTGGACCGGCTATGAAGTAGAAGATGGCGAGCAGCGCCGCCAGGACGAAACTCCAGACTGTGGTCAAGCGTATTGTTCGATCGAAAGCTGGCCTGTGCCGCGCGCCAATGGCCCGGCCTACCAATTGCTCTGCGGCTGTTGCGAGGCCGTCGAGAAAGTAGCCTCCGACGATAAAGAACTTCTCCAGGATCGCATTGCTGGCGAGCATGACGTCGCCTTGGTCGGCGGAGCGGGCGGTGAAGAAGGCAAAGGCAAACAGCAGCGAAAACGACCGGATCATGATGTCACGGTTGACGGCAAGCATGCGCAAAAACAGCCGACGATCAAAGACCTCTGCAAGGGCTGGCCATGACGTGCCGCGGACTGCGCGCAAAATGAGGATGAGGCCGAACAGCGTGGCCGCGATTTCGCTGAGCACTGTCGCGAGCGCAACGCCTTCGATGCTCCAGCCAAGGCCCATCACAAAGAAAATCGAAAGGCCAATGTTCAGACCATTGAGCACCAATTGCAGCATGAGGCCCGTTCCGGCGCGGCCGAGACCCAGGAACCAGCCGAGGATCGCATAGTTGGCGAGCAGGAATGGAGCGCTGTAAATCCGGATCTCAAAGTAGCGTCGTGTCGCCGATTGAACTTCGGAACTTCCACCCAGAAAGCTAAGGCCAAGATCCAGGAAGGGCGCTTGCAGCAGGATCACGGCAAGACCTGCGGCCAAGGCAATGACCAGGGCGCGCAAGAAGGTCGCCTTGATTTCTGAGTTGTTGCCAGCGCCCATGGCCTGGGCAGTCAGGCCAGTGGTGCCCGAACGCAGAAAATTGAAGGTCGTGAACACAAGGTCGAAGATCACGCCGCCTATGGCAATGCCGCCGACGAGGGCTGCATCACCCAGCCGGCCTATGACTGCAGTATCGACCACGCCCAGAATAGGCGTCGACAGATAGGCGAATGTCATCGGAATGGCGATCGCGAGCACGCTGCGATGGGTGACGGAAAAGGTCTGCTCGGCGGAATGGCTGGCTTGGGTCATGGAATTCCTTGGCATTGGCAGCCATGCTTTGACCCTGCCGAGCGATGTCGTCAAGCCAATACAGGCCCCGGTTCAGGCCTTCCCAAAAACTCTAATGCCGCTATATGGTCCGCAAATGAGCGTGCCGATCGTCCACCATCCCGCCTATTGCGCCGAGCTTCCCGAAGACCATCGTTTTCCGATGGACAAGTTCAGGGCCGTGGCGAGCCGGATAGTCGAGGATGGCCTCTTGGCAGGGGGCAAGTTTCATCGGCCGAGGCCGGCGCCATTCGAATGGGTTGCGCTCGCTCACGACGAGACTTACGTCGACCAGGTTTTTTCCGGAAATGTGCCAGCGGAAATCGCCCGCGAAATCGGCTTTCCGATGAAGCCGGACATCGCCTTGCGCGCGCGATGTGCGACGGGGGGCACTGTTCTGACGGGATATCTCGCGATGGAGCATGGCTTGGCATGCAACACCGCCGGAGGCAGTCATCACGCGCGCCGGGCACATGGGGCAGGCTTTTGCGTGTTCAACGATGTCGCTGTTGCCATCAAGGTCATGCAGACCGATGGTGTGGTTCGCCGAGCCTTGGTCATCGATCTCGACGTGCATCAGGGGGATGGCACTGCCGACATCTTTGCAGGCGACGACAGTGTCTTCACCTTTTCGATGCATTCGGCGAAAAACTATCCGGTGCGCAAGGTGCCCTCCAGCCTCGATGTCGCGCTGCCTGATGGGCATGCCGATCAGCCTTATCTAGAGCAGCTGACTACAATCTTGCCCGAGCTCTTGAAGGACGGTTCATACGACATCGTCTTTTACAACGCCGGTGTGGATCCCTATTCAGGCGACCGTCTGGGCCGACTGGCATTGACGCGTGAAGGCCTCGCGCGCCGCGACCGATATGTCATCGAGACCGTGCGCGCAGCCGGGCTGCCATTGGCAGGTGTGTTGGGCGGCGGCTACTCAAAGGACATGGACGAACTCTCCGACCGCCACGTGTCCCTGCACAGAGCGGCGACTGCAGTCGCCGACCTCAGCAAATCCGCGATCGTTTAGCTAGCCTTTGCTTCCCAGGTTCAGCACTCTGGAAATGAGCCAAAGAGGCACCACGATTACAGCGCCAAGAGCGAAGTAGCGCAGCAGGCTGCCAATCGCGTCAAAGCCCATTTCCCAAAGTCGCTTGAAGAAGCCGACAACGATATCGACGATCTCCAGTGGATCCAGGTCGAGGGCGGAGAGAATTACGCCGACGACAAAAGAAAGAAAGACGAGGCGAAGGATGACTTGCCCGGGAGACCCGCCCATGAAACGGGAAAGATTGCGCTCGGACATCATTGCTCCTGTCATCCTGCGAAAACGTGTGACTGCTCCGTAGTTAAGCAGCGTTGTAGGCCCAGACAACCGGCTTTGTCAGTTTTGATCCGAATGCCTGAGGGAAAACGGATGTTTTTCGCCAATCACGCCATTCTGCAATCCCAATTGGCATGAATGGATAAAAGTAAGACGAGTTCTGCCAATTACAGGCCCGTCAAATTCAAATAGCTATCTAATTTATGAGGGTTGCAGATGTGAGAATCACCTTCTCCCGGTGTATGCGCAGCTCGGTCCTCTGTCCAATCTGCCGCCAGACCTTGGCAGGGTTTTTGGTTTTCAGAAGCACGTGCCCCATCGGCCGCATCTGAGATCCTCCCAGCCGCAAGTGGGTCTGGAAGAGCGCTTACAAGATTGGGCGGTGTCTGGTGCTCGGGAACGAGGCAGTTCAATCAGGTTGGCGGACCTGGAGGAACCCCCGTGAAGAGCATTTTCGGTTCGATGCGATCTCCTCCCATCTCGCGTCGGCCCGACAGGCAAATTGTGGCACGGGATCGCTATAGAGGCCAACGGGCGGTCTCGTGCCATTACCGCAGATGCTTGGTTTTTTGTACTGAAGTCCTGCTCTGATCAGGGGGCTCTGCTTAGCTGAGGCTTGGGCATTCCTGACGAGGGCTGTCGGCGGAGCGCGCGGGGCGCAAGTCCGAACCAGTTCCGCACCGCGCGAGAAAACGCACTGACCTCCGAGAACCCGAGAAGAAAGGCAATCTCCTTGATCGGAATATCGGTGTCGACGAGATAGCGCTGGGCGATGGAGCGGCGAACGTCATCATGGACCTTGCGATAGCTGGTCCCCTCGTTTTCCAAGGCCCGCTGCAAGCTGCGGTTCGACATGCCAAGAGAGGAGGCGACGTATTCGATGGAACAGTCTCCGGCTCTTAACCCTTGACTGATCTTCTCTGCAATCGCCGATGTCTTGGTTGCTGGCGCGCCGACAGCCTCAAGTTCCTGCAGGGCTGCCATCTCGACAATTCTGAAAAGGATCGGATCGGCACTCTCTGGAACCCGTTGCAGGCTTTGGAGAGGCAGCAGTATACGGTTTTCCTCGGCGTCAAATGCGATCTGACCACTGTGCCTTTCGAGAAAGGCACTGCTATGGCGCGGTTGCTTGGCGGACATCTCCATTCGAACCAGCGCTTGCCCCTCGCTTCCGACCCTTTCAATCCGGCCACAAAGATAGCCCATGAAGCCATAGGCAAACTGCGCGTAGGGTCCGAAATGATCCGGAAATGAGAAGCTTAGGACAGCAAAGTGCTGATTTTCCTGGTACGCGATCGTCATGCAGTTGCTGCGGGCCGGGCAGAAACGCGCCCAGTTTCGCAGGCCCTCTCTGAGGCTGGAAGCGCAGAGAAAGACATAGTCGAACACGCTTTCGTAGCCGACCGGGGCCTGATCGAAGACGTCAAAGACGCGCGCATCATTGTCGAGTTTTTCGGCGAAGAACTCGAAGGCCAGGAGTGCGGACCTGACACCTATATGGTTTTCGGGGTCATTCAGATCGTCAGGGTCGAGGCCACAATCCAGCAGCGCGGCGTCCCAGTTAATATCATTTTGACGGGCGGCTTCGCCGAGATACTTGAGGGGTCTCGCAATGACCCATTCACTCTCCATTGGCGCGAGCATCGCTCTTTTCCAGCTCTAGTTTTTAGCCTGCCGCTCTTGAGGGCGACCAAGGGCCATATCCAGAAATAAAAGGTTGCGCTCTTGACCGTTCTGCAGTTTAGGCGCGTGTTTCTCCTCTCAGCAAGAAAGGCATAAAAGTGGCAATTTTACGCTTCAGCTCTTGTTGACCTGCTCCCGATACAGCCTCGGGGGCTTACCGAACCACGATTTTGCGGCGCGCGAGAAAGCGCTTGTTTCTGAAAAACCCAGCAAATAGCAGATTTCCTTCATCGATAGCTGCGTGTCGTGAAGATAGTGCTGCGCAAGAGATTTACGTGTTTCTTCAATGAGTTGTCGGAAAGTTGTTCCTTCGGCAGAGATCACGCGCTGGAGTTTGCGCTCCGAGATGTCGAGGGCAGAGGAAACGGTGGAGATCGAAATGTGGCCATTTTTCAGCTGTGTGTTGATTGTCTCCACAATCTCGCCAAGCGGGCTTTCGACGCCGATCTGAGCCGTGACGTCTTCAAGAGCGGCTTTTTCAACAACGCGGTAAAGGTTTGATTCGGAGCGAGGTGGTTGTTCATCGAGGACCTTGGCGGGAATCAAAATGCGGGTCCTGGGACAATCAAACTGAATTTTTGAAAGATGTTTTGTCAGAAATGCCGCCTGGCCCGAGGGAGCAGGGGCGTCAATCTCGATACGGATCGCGTCAGGAATGCCTTCAGAGAGTGTCATGAAGCGCGACGATGCAGCTGTCGCCATGGCGTAAGACAGCTGGTTGTGCTTCCCCAACTGTGCCATTGGCCCGTATTCCATGCAGCCCCAGTTGTCTTCGACCCTGAAAGAGACAGAAACCGCGGTGTTGCAGGTGATCTGGAACCTGGCCCAGTTGCGCAGTCCCACCTCGATGCTTGGTGCGCAAAGGGTCACATAGTCCAGAATTGACAGCGTTCCGATCTGGAGTGTGCTTGCCTCGTCGAATATTTCCGCGTCGCGTCGGGACGCGTCGGCGACGTGCTCAAGAAGATCAACGAGCTTCCTGGCTGAGATAAATCCATCGTGCCGTCGATACAGGTAAGGGTCGAAGCCGATGTCCGACGCGATGGATTCCCAGCACAGGCCATTCCGGATTGCGCGAGCTTCGACGGCAGCCAAAGGGCCGGCTCTCAGGCGTCCAAGATCTTTTTCCGACAAAGCTAGCAGCCCACCTTTTTCAAACCCGGACAAAGCGTAGGGCACAGCTCGGGCACGGGTCAACGGGGTGTCGTGACGTCAGTCTGCAAGATGTCGATTATCGACAGGTTTCAGGTGAAAATCGATAGGGGTCTGCAAGCGAGCCTTCTCCAGCATCAGGTATGCGCAATCTAGCTGCCGGAGATCGTGCGCCGGATTTCCTTGGGAGGCTGGCCGTACCAGGACTTTACAGCGCGTGAGAACGTGCTGATTTCTGAAAAGCCGAGCAGAAACGCTATTTCTTTCATGGGCAGGTTTGTTTCGCGCAGATAGCGGCCCGCTGCTGAGCGCCGGATTTCCTCGGTCATCTGGCGGAACGAAGTCCCTTCTTCTGCGAGAAGCCTTTGAATTGACCGTTGCGAAATGCCCAGGTTGGATGCCACCGTCTGCAAGCTGCACGTGCCGGTTTTCATGGTTTCCGAAATTTCGTCGGCAATCCTGCAGAGTGGTGAGCCTCGTTGGGCAAAAGAAGCTTGCTCTTCGCAGGCCGCTTTTTGAATGATTGAGTAGAGGTTCTCATCATTCCGCTTTGGTGCCTGCGACAGGACCTCCTTGCTGAAGACGAGGCAGTTTCGCGACTGACCGAACTTGATCCTGTCGCCGTAGCGCTCCTGAAGCCTTGAAGTCTTGGAAGGCGCATTTGCAATCAGTTCAATTCTTACCGGCGCAGGGCTTTGATCAAGAGCCGTTTCGACACGCTTTACCGACCAGCCGATGCGGGCAAACATGTTCTGAGTGTAATTGCCCAGCCGAGGTGGAATGACCCACTCCAGAGTGCCAGTGCTGTCATCTTCGGTGAACGTAAGCGAGACGCAGTTGGTTCTCATCGCGAGGAAGCGTTTCCATGCAAGGCAACCGTCTCTCAGCGTCGGCGCGCAGACGAAGAGGTAGTCGTAAAGCGTGAACTTGCCGAGGTCCATCTCGTGGAAAATGTCAAAAAGGGCGGCGTCATCCTGAAGCACTTCGGCAACATGTTCAAAGACGGCGGTGGTTGCGCGGAAAGGCACCACTCCGTCTGGCTCGGCCAGTGCCTGGAGATCGAAACCAAATCTTTTCGCCAGTGTCGGCCAGCAGAAACTCTCTGAAGGAAGCGCCATTTTCAGCGCGTTCAGAATTTCTGATCGTGCCCATTCATCGGTGGCATTCATTTTTGTTGCTTCGCCCTCCGCACCCAAGTCCCACCATATCAATATAGCGCGACGTTCGTGGGCTTAAATCGTAAAAAATGCCGAACATCAAAGGGGTAGAGCGGGGAAGACTAGTCGTCAATATTCCACGTTAAGCTATAGCCATGGCAAGACGGGCGGCAAGTTTCCTCGCCGCCCGTGATCGTCTCTAAGTCTAAGCGCTGCTGCAGAAGGGTGTTTGGGTCAGGCCGCCTCGTCTTTTACAGCGACCACAGGCGGGAACTTGCCGTAGAAGGTGTCCCCGGTCTTCGCCATGTCACGCAGCAGTTTGTTCGGCTTGAAGCGCGGGCCCCATTTGCGGGTGAACTTCTTGCACAGATCGACGAATTCGGTTGTTCCCATGGTGTCGATGTAGCTCAGGGTGCCGCCGGAGTAAGGGGCAAAGCCGAAGCCGAGGATCGATCCCACATCCGCTTCACGAACGTCCGTGAGGCACTTTTCCTCAAAGATGCGCGCCGTTTCCAGAGCCTGCATGACCAGCAGGCGCTGTTGAAGTTCGTCGATGTTGAAACTCTCAGCGGGCTTTGGCTGTCCGACAACGTCAGGGATACCGGGCCACAGTTTTTTGTCCCGGCCGGCGTAGTCATAAAAGCCCTTGCCGTTCTTCCGGCCAAACCTTTCGCGCTTCACGACCATCTCTTCAAGAATGTTGTCGAGCGGACCTTCGACGTATTTGACACCCAGGTCCTTGCGGGTCGCCGAGACGATTTTCCAGGCAAGATCGAGCGCGACCTCATCTCCCAATGACAGGGGGCCGACCGGCATGCCGGCCATCCGCCCCGCATTTTCGATCATGGCGGCAGGCACACCATCGGCGAGCATCATCAGGCCTTCGCGAATGTAGGTCATCACGACGCGTGAGGTGTAAAAACCACGACTGTCGTTGACCACGATAGGGGTCTTCTTGATTGCCTTGATATAGTCGAGCGCCATGGCCAGCGCCCGGTCAGACGTCTTCTTGCCCATGATCACCTCTACCAGCATCATCTTGTCGACTGGAGAGAAGAAGTGAATGCCGATGAAGTTTTTGGGACGGCTGGAGGCTTCCGCCAGAGAGGTGATCGGCAAAGTCGAGGTGTTCGACGCAAAGATCGCGCGGGACTTCATGGCCGCCTCGGCCTGTTCTGTAACGGTCTTCTTGATTTCACGGTCTTCAAAGACAGCCTCGATGACAAGGTCGCAATCGCCAAGCGCGTCATAGTCGGTCGTGGCGTTGATGCGCGAGAGCAGCTTTTCTTTCTGCTCTTCCGTCGAACGCCCGCGATGGATCGCCTTGGCCAGAAGGCCTTCCGAATAGGACTTGCCCTTGTCGGCCGCTTCTTGGCTGCGATCGATAAGCACAACGTCGATACCGGCCTGTGCGCTGACATAGGCAATGCCGGCACCCATGAAGCCGGCGCCAAGAATGCCGACCTTCTTGATCTTGTTCGGGCGTTGATCGACCGGACGGCGTGCTCCCTTGTTCAGCTCCTGCATAGAGACAAACAGGGACCGGATCATGTTGCTCGCTTCAGGGCTTTGCAGGACCTTGGCGAAGTAACGGCTTTCGACCTGAAGCGCGAGGTCCATGGGCAGCTGAAGGCCTTCGACCACCGCATGGAGCAAGTAACGCGGTCCAGGATAGTTGTCGAAGGTCTCGCGGCGATAGATCGCATTGGCTGCCGGCCAAAACTGGAAGCCTGCCGGTGAGTAGACTTTGCCGTTCGGTAGCTTGAAGCCCTTTTTGTCCCATGGCTTGACGGGGTCGACACCGGCTGCGAGCAATTTCTTCGCCGTTTCGACCAGCTTCTTGGGCGGAACGATTTCGTCGACCAACTTCATCGACTTTGCCTGCTTGGAACGCAGGGTACGGCCCTGAAGCAGGAACTGCATGCCCTGCTGACCATCGGCCATGCGCATGACGCGCTGAGTGCCGCCTGCGCCGGGGAAGAGGCCGACCTTCACTTCAGGCAGCCCCATCTTGAAGCCGTCGTCATCGGCCGCGACGCGGGCATGACAGGCGAGCGCCAGTTCCGTGCCACCGCCCATGCAAGCGCCTGTCAGCGTCGCGACGAACGGCTTGCCGCAGGTTTCCAGCTTCCGGTAGATCAGCGACAGTTTGCGCGATCCGTCGAACAGGGCCCTGGCAGCAGCTTCCGGTTCCTTGGACTTCTGCTTGTGGAAGTTCTGGAGCAGGCCTTCCAGCATCGTCAGATCGGCACCACCGGAAAAAGCAGCTTTGCCGGAAGTGATCACAGCGCCCTTGATCGCGTCGTCATTGGCGACATCGTCAACAAGCCGGTCCAGGTCTTCCATGACCGAAAGGTCGATGACATTCATCGACTTGTCCGCCATATCCCAGGTGATGGTCGCAATGCCGTTCGCGTCGGTTTCGATGGTGAAGTTCTTGTAGGTCATTGTTTTGTCTCCTCCGTCTCGCCTCAAACGCGCTCAATGATGGTCGCGGTGCCCATGCCCGCGCCAATGCACAGTGTGACCAGGGCCGTGTTCAGATCCCGGCGTTCCAGTTCATCGAGCACGGTTCCGAGGATCATTGCTCCGGTGGCTCCGAGCGGATGTCCCATCGCAATGGCGCCGCCATTGACGTTGACGGTTTCCGGATCGAGGTCGAAAGCCTGCTGATAGCGCAGGACAACTGCGGCGAAGGCTTCGTTGATCTCGAACAGGTCGATGTCCTTGAGGTCCATCTTTGCGTTGCGGAGCAGCTTTTCGGTTACATCCACCGGTCCGGTCAGCATCAAGGCTGGTTCCGACCCGATGTTGGCAAATGCCTTGATGCGCGCGCGTGCTTTCAGGCCAGCGGAACGACCGGCTGTGCGCGAGCCGATCAGGACGGCAGCAGCACCATCGACGATACCGGAAGAGTTGCCTGCGTGATGGACATGCTTGATTGCTTCCAGCTCCGGGTGGGCCTGAACGGCGACCGCATCGAAGCCTCCCATATTGCCCATCAGCTCGAACGACGCATTGAGCGAAGCCAGAGACTGCATGTCGGTCTCGGGCCGCATGTGTTCATCGCGATCAAGGATGGTGATGCCGTTGATGTCTTTGACTGGCACGACCGAGTTCTTGAAGCGGCCATCTTGCCAGGATTTAGCCGTCCGCTTCTGACTCTCGACGGCATAGGCGTCACAGTCGTCGCGCGAGAAACCATATTTTGTGGCGATCAGGTCAGCGGAGACGCCCTGGGGCATGAAGTAGGACGGGATGGCGACCTGCGGTTCGATCGGCCATGCGCCGCCCGAGGCGCCAAGGCCAACGCGGCTCATGCTTTCAACGCCGCCTGCAACAACGAGCTTGTGCTGGCCGGCCATGACCTGGGCGGAGGCCATGTTCACCGCATCAAGGCCCGAAGCGCAGAACCGGTTGATCTGCATGCCCGGAACAGACGTATCATAGCCCGCGGCAAAAACTGATGCGCGTCCGATGTCGCCGCCTGCCTCACCAACCGGATCAACACAGCCCAGGACCACGTCGTCGACCTTTGACGTATCCAGACCGTTTCGGTCACGGAGCGCTTCAAGGGTCGTGGCCGCCAGACGGACTGCGGGTACTTCATGCAGAGCGCCGTCTTTTTTGCCGCGGCCTCGCGGCGTGCGCACGTGATCGTAGATATAGGCTTCAGGCATCATATCCTCCTCAGAGTTTCTTCTCCGCCTCGGCTCCCTGTCGAACGGGAGTGGCCAGATGACGAAGTATTTCTTTCGGCTTCGGCGGCAGACAGCGCCGCATACTCTATGACCGGCCCGGTCATTAGCCGGGCCGGGAGTGCCTTAAAATGCGTTGACGTCGAGCGACATGAGCGTGTCGGCGCCACTGGAAATTCGTGCCAGGTGGGCAGACGTTTCCGGCATGGTACGCTCCATGAAGAAGCTTGCAAACGTCAGCTTTGCCTTAAGCCAGTCTTCCTTGCCGTCCGATCCACTTTCGAGCTTGGCGTTGACGGTCTTCGCGATCTTGGCCCACATGTAGCCAAGGCCGACGAGGCCGAAGAGATGCATGTAGTCGACCGAGCCTGCGCCGGCGTTGTCCGGCTTGGCCATGGCGTTGTTCATGAACCACATGGTCGCTTTCTGAAGGTCATCGAGGCCCGCCTTGAGGGGTGCGATGTATGGCTTCATCGCTTCATCTTCGGCGTTATCCTTGATGAAGGCGCCGACTTCCTCGAAGAAGCCCATCACTGCGCGGCCACCGTTGGCCGGCAGCTTGCGACCAACCAGGTCCAGCGCCTGAATGCCGTTCGCACCCTCATAGATCATGGCTATCCGTGCATCGCGGACGAACTGCTCCATCCCCCACTCTGCGATATAGCCGTGTCCGCCGAACATTTGCTGTGCGTTCACGGTGTTGGCAAAACCGGTATCCGTTAGGACGCCTTTGAGAACAGGGGTCATCAGCCCCATCATGTCGTCGGCCTTGGTCCGGGCTTTTTCATCGGGAGAGCGATGCGAGACGTCGCCCTGCAAAGCGGTCCAGAGAACGAGAGCCCGCGCCGCTTCGTTGAATGAGCGGATGTGCATCAGCGTACGGCGAACGTCCGGATGCACGATGATCGGGTCGGCTGCCTTCTCGGGAGCTTTCGGGCCTGTCAGGGAACGTCCCTGCAGTCGGTCCTTGGCGTAGACGACTGCATTCTGATAGGCGACTTCCGACTGTGCCAGGCCCTGAACGGCGACGCCGAGACGCGCTTCGTTCATCATCGTGAACATGGCGCGCAGACCCTTGTTCTCTTCACCGACGAGCCAGCCAATGGATTCATCATAGTTCATCACGCAAGTCGCGTTGGCGTGAATGCCCATCTTGTGCTCGAGAGAGCCACAGGAAACGCCGTTGAGGTCGCCAATGGTCCCATCGTCTGCAACCATCTTCTTGGGAACGACGAAAAGAGAGATGCCCTTGGTTCCCTCAGGCGCGCCTTCAATGCGGGCAAGCACCAGGTGAATGATGTTGTCCGACATCTCGTGGTCGCCAGCAGAGATGAAGATCTTTGTGCCGGAAATCTTGTAGCTGCCGTCTCCCTGGGGAGACGCCTTGGTGCGGATCAAACCAAGGTCCGTGCCGCAATGAGGCTCGGTCAGGTTCATGGTGCCGGTCCATGTGCCGGCGATCATGTTCGGCAGATACTTTTGCTTGATCTCGTCTGTGGCATGCAGCGACAAAGCGGCAACGGCACCTGCCGTCAGGCCCGGGTACATGGCGAAAGCCATGTTGGCGGAAGACAGGAACTCGTTGAAAACCGTCGCAAGAGTATGGGGCAGGCCTTGCCCGCCATAGTCCGGATCAGCCGAAAGCGTGCCCCAACCGCCTTCACAGAATGCGGCATAGGCTTCCTTGAAGCCTTTGGGCGGTGTTACGACGCCATCGTCCGAGCGCGAGCAGCCCTCGTGGTCACCGCTCTGGTTGATCGGCTGGGCAATTTCCTCGGAAAACTTCGCGCCCTCGCGCAAGATCGCTTCCAGCAGGTCAGGGCTGGCGTCGGCGAAGCCGGGCAGGTCGGAATATTGCTCGTAGCCCAGAACATCGTTCAGGAGAAACAGGGTGTCGTCGACTGGTGCGCTGTAGCTCGGCATGGAAATCCTCCCAGATTTGCCATTTATCTTATACCTGACGTTTCCGTAAACGTCACCTTGATCGCTATATACGTTCCTCTGCGCGTCCGAGCAAGTGGTGTCCTTGGGGAAGGGGCACTGAAAAAATGCGTTTTTGAAGGCTTTTGGGCAAAAATTGGCGTCCACCGTTACGAAAACCACAAGCCGAAGTCCAATTTTGGGACCATTTTTGACATTTAGGGATCAGAACGCTGAGAGTCGTACGGCTTCATAGCCTAAGCCAAGGCGTCGGTTTGTGGGGCAGCGACAGTATGTGCTGCGTCTGGAAGCGCAGCGGACAAACAAAAACGCCTGCCGCGACACGGGTCGCTGCAGGCGTTGAAAAGTTCTCAATTGGCGGGGGAGGGTAGGAAGAGCCCTATTCCTCTCCTTCCGCTTCTTTCTGCTTCAGCATGCCGGAGATGATCTCGACGGTCCGCGACAGTTCCTCGATCGCCTGCTCGATATCCCGGCGCTGTTCCTCGAGCACCGAAATCTGCCCGTTGAAGCGTGAAAGTGCGACCCTGAGCTGGGTGACCTGGCCATCGCGCAGATCGTAAAGATCCAGCATGTCCCGGATCTCGGACAGCGAAAAGCCGACACGTTTGCCCATGAGCACCAGCTTCAGCCGCGCGCGGTCGCGGCGCGTGTAAACCCGGTTCAGCCCATCGCGCTTGGGATTCAGAAGTCCCTTGTCCTCATAGAAGCGAAGGGTCCGAAGTGTACATTTGAATTCCTTGGCGAGGTCACCAATGGTGAATTGGGTCTTTTTTGTACTTTCGTCCCCGGCAGCGACAACATCGACCAGTTCGTTGTCGTTCAAAATCGAAAGAGCTTCGCTCATAGCGTCTTACCTTGTCATCTCCGGTTCCGGAGCTTTGTTTTTATTTGCGCCGCTGTGTGGCTGAGAGGATCTCACCGTCCACCGAAACGCCAAATGTGGATAACCCGACACACATCAATCTCGGTTACTTTGCAGGAACGTGTACCTTACGCGAAGGTAAAGGTCCAGTCACGGCAGCGGGCTTGTCAGGAAATCGTTAACCGATGGCCTGCTGAGGCGGACAGATGATGTTTTCTCAACGGTTAACCCGCTCTGGTTTCTTGCATTTGGCAACCGCAATTAACGCGCTGTTTACCCTGTCTGGACAAAGATTCGGCAAATGCTGCGGCGCTATGTGTATTTTTTGTTGGCTTGGCGCAGCCCGTCAAAAATGAGCGGTCAGAAGATCGTAACCCCAGGGTCAAGACATGCCGGCTTGGAAGAACCGTGAAGCAGGACGCCGCGGACGCATCAGAAATGAGCCACACGATGAGGGCTATTTCGATGCGGGCCTTGACGAGCGCGATGCCCGCCGTCCGCGGCCGTCACGGCACGAGCAACCAGGCGATCGGATTGAACGTCTGACGAGAACCGCGACTTCTCTTGGTGATCAGGGCAGACGGCGACGTGCGCGCCCGATGGGCGGCGAAGGCGAGCTCGAGGCGGTTGCCAACGAACTCGATCGTTTGCTGAGCGACCGTGAAGCTGATGCTGCGCCCCGGCGCCCGTCGCGTGGGCAGGCCCCCGCCCGTCGGTCAAAGAGAGATCGGTCTCCCCCGCGCGATGGTGGGCGTCTTGATCAGGTGATTGGTGCACTTGAAAAGCTGGACCGGAAAGTCGAAGGACTTGCCGACAAGTCGCAGTATGAAGACGAGTATCGCGAGGATTTTGGCGCGCATCATGATTTCGATGCGGATGACCGTCGCTCAGCGTACGATGCGCCTTATCCGGATGACGATTACGAACCAGATGCGTACGGCGCCGATCTGGGTCACGACGATGACTATGGTGCCGATGAGTATGATGACTACGAAGAACAGGCCTATGCCTACGCAGAGCCGCGTGGACGCAGGCGGATGCCTTCGGGGTCGCACCGCGCGCCCAACGATCCGGGAATTGGCGCTTATAAGGATCTTGGCCGCCGCATAGACTCTTTGCGCAAGCCGCAGATGGAAGCCTTCAACATGGTGCGTCAGGAACTCGGTTCCTTGCGCGACGCCATTGGCGGGTATTCCTCCGTCACCCAGGAACGGACCGGCAAGCAAAACGCCGAACTGCGCCGTCTGGCGAACATGGTCGAGCGGCTGCGTGTCGAGCGACAGGACGATCGCTTTGCAAAAGAAGTCCGCAAGGAAGTTTCCGAACTCAAGTCGCTTGTTGGCCGCACCAATGTCGACGGGACGCTCAAGACCCTCGAGCACGGCTATGCCCATATCCTGCAGCGTTTGGATGAGCTCAGCCGGGCAACCATCGACCCCAGGGTTCTGCGCGGCGTTACGGCGCGCTTGAACGAGATCGAGGATTCCTTCGCGGCTCTGCCGCGCGGCGAACATATGATCGTGCTTGAAGACCGCGTGTCCGGCATTGCTGAACGCGTCGAGGAATTGCTCCATCGAAACAGCCATGAGGAAATCGAACCTCTCCGGCTCGAGCTGCGCGAAGTGCGCAACTTTGTTGAGCAGATCGACATTGGCGGTCTGGTTGAAAGCATCGATGACAGGATGCGTTTCGTTGCAGGTCGCCTGGATGAACTTGAAATTCTGGCGCGCGAGCAACGTGGTCTTGATACACGCCTCTCTGCCATGGAAGACCGGCTTCCCGATGCCGATACGCTGAACCGGCTCCAGGGCAGGCTGGAAGACATCGTCGGCATGATGTCCGACGAGCGCGCGATGGGGGAGGCACCAAAGGCGTTTGCGGCGCTTGAAGAGCGCCTCGCAACGATCTCGGGCAAGATCGATACAATTGAAAAGACCGCCAGCCGTCCGGCGGCGGCCATGGATGCTGCCGCACTGGCTGCTGCTGATCCAGCAGGGATCGAGGCGCTCGGCGAGCTCCAGATGCGGATCTCTGATCTGGCCGAACAGCTTGATAAGCCTCGCGATAACGTCACCACGAGTGATCTGGACGCATTGCGCCAGGAAATCGGGGACATGCGCAAGGCTGTCGCCGCACCGGCTTCGACGGATGCGCTGGAGCAACGCATCAGTGATCTGGCGGATGCCGTGGCTCGCGGCAGCGAAGGACTTGATGAGCAACGCCTGGAGCAGCTCGGCTCCAAGGTCGCAGCGCTCGCCGAACAGCTCGAGACCTCCGGCGATCGCGACGAGGGCATGAAACGCGTCACGACTGCGTTGGCCCGCATCGAAGACGGATTGAAGACCACTCGCGAAGAAGTGGTTGCAATTGCCAGGGACGCGGCGAAAGAAGCCGTTTCGGCAAATCCCTCGGCACGTGCACCTGAATACGACAAGGCCATTGAGGGTCTGCAAGGCGATCTGCGCAGGCTTCTGGATGCCGCTGACGGTTCGGAAGAGCGCACAATAAATACATTCAACGGCGTTCAGTCGGTTCTTGGTTCGCTTACGGACCGACTGGAACGGCTGGAGCGGATGGATCATCCGGCACCCGCGTCACCGGCATCGGCGTCCGCAGGTGGCGAAGCAGGGTTTCTCGGCCGCGGGCTGAATAAGCTGCGCCAGCCCGAGGCTCAGGAAGAGCGCTCTTCTGAGCGCGTGCGGGATCGCAAGGCTGACTTCATCGCTGCGGCGCGCAGGGCTGCACAAGCGGCATCTCAAGAAGCGGCAATGATCGAGGCGGCTGCTGTGCCGAGCGGTTCCAAAGACGACAGCACCGAAGATCGCAATGCTGCGCGTACCGGCTGGCTGCGCAATGTCTTGAAACGCAATTCGAAGAAATCTGACGACGCGGTCGCGGATGAACTGGTGCTGGACACGCCGGCGTTTGATCCTGACCCTGCAGAAGAAAACAAGGTTCTTCCCGGCGATCGGCCAGCGCCTGAAGACACGCTTGCCGCCGGCGGCGGGCGACGCAGGGCATTGCTCTTTGCAGCAGCAGCAGTTGTTCTGATGATCGGCACCTTGCAGGTCTTCAAGATGGTCACGACGGCTGGCGATGGATCACCTGAAGCCGACAAGGTTGCCGTAACCACCCAGGAGCCAGCTGCTCCGCAGGTGGCAAAAGTAGAGGAACCTGCCGTCGCCACACCCAGCCCGGAGGAGGTGGCACCGGTCAGAGCCGCGGGAGCGGTCAAGAGCCCGCCGGAAAGTGGACCCGGTACGGCCGAGAGCGCAGCGGCGCCAAAGGTTGCGCCACCTGCAGAACCTGCACAGCCCGCGCCTCAGCTTGCATCTGCCCCGGCAATCCAGCCCGTGAAACCGGCGCCTCAGCAAGCGTCAACGCCAGTCGCGCCCGGTCCCGAGACACCTGACACGCTGGCATTTGCACCGCCGAGTGGCGTTGGCGGAAGCTTCGGCGCAGCAGTGCCTCCGCTCGAAAACGAGATTTCGCCGGCAGGGCAGGATGTGGTTCCAGCCAGCCTCGTTGCGAAGTTGCCACCGGAAGCGGTTGGCCCGATGGCCTTGCGCAGCGCTGCAGCCAGCGGCAATGCCGCAGCTGCTTTCCTCGTCGGTGTGAAATACACCGAGGGCAAAAGCGTTCCGGCTGATCTGGCGGAAGCGGCCAAATGGTACCAGAAAGCTGCCGATCTTGGCCTTGCGCCAGCGGAATATCGCCTTGCGAGCCTTTATGAGAAGGGCCGCGGGGTTGATAAGGACCTCGATAAGGCCCGCGAGCTCTATACAAAGGCTGCTGAAGCGGGCAACGCCAAGGCAATGCACAATCTTGCAGTGCTATACGCCGAAGGCGCGGACGGCGCGCCCGACTTTGCCAAGGCCGGCAAGTGGTTCGAGAGCGCAGCCAACTATGGCGTGAAGGACAGCCTGTTCAACCTGGGTATCCTCTATGCGCGCGGTCTTGGTGTCGAAAAGGACCTCGTGGCGAGTTACAAGTGGTTTGCGATTGCAGCCGACCAGGGTGACCGTGACGCTGCCAAGAAACGCGACGACGTTGCGAACATGATGGACCAGGAGACACTGGCTGCCGCGCGCCTCGCGGTCGAGACGTTCAAGCTCAAGACGCCGAATCCGGTCGCCAACAAGGTGGCCACCGATCCCGAATGGGCGGCAGCGGGAGACCTGTCGACCAACGCCTCCATTTCCCTCGGCAATGTCGTTGACTATGAGGGAATGGTGCGAGAGGCGCAGACGAGGCTGAATCAACTCGGCTTTGAAACTGGCACGCCCGATGGCCAGATGGGTCCGCGCACCCGCAGTGCAATTCGCGCCTTCCAGCGCAGTCTTGGCAAGGTCGAGACCGGTGAAGTCGATGCGGATTTGATCAAGGAACTGGAAAGCCAGTCGATCTGACCCAAGCCGGTTTACCTGCTCGCAAGACACGTTGGCGTATAAAAAGATCAACGCGGGCAGGCTTTGTGACCGTGATGGCCTGACTCTGGTTGACAGATCTTTCCAAGAGGGTCTTAAACCGGAGCATTGTATCCACGGGTCCCTGACCGGGTACCCCAAAACCGGCAATTTATCGTGCAAGTCTATCTGCCCATCGCCGAAATACCGGTCAATATGTTTGTCATCTTCGGCATGGGCGGCGCCGTGGGATTTCTCTCGGGCCTTTTCGGCATTGGCGGTGGGTTTCTCCTGACGCCGCTTCTGATCTTCTCTGGCATTCCGCCTGCGGTCTCTGTCGCGACCGTCACGACGCAGGTCGTGGCGTCCTCCGCGTCCGCCGTGGTGACTTACTGGCGCCGCAAGGCGATCGACCTCAAGCTTGCGACCATGTTGCTGATCGGCGGTGTCGTCGGCTCCTTGCTGGGCGTGATCCTGTTTGATGTCTTGCAATCGGTCGGCCAACTGGACCTGGTGATTTCCCTTGCCTATGTCACCTTCCTTGGCGCGATCGGCAGCCTGATGCTGATTGAGTCGGTGCGTGCAATCCGAAGGCGCAAGAGTGGGGCAAGGGTGACAGCCCGGCGGCCCGGACAGCACAACTGGATCCACGGGCTGCCGTTCAAGA
Source organism: Roseibium polysiphoniae (assembly GCF_014842925.1). GTDB lineage: Bacteria > Pseudomonadota > Alphaproteobacteria > Rhizobiales > Stappiaceae > Roseibium > Roseibium polysiphoniae. The sequence goes on along the minus strand of NZ_JACYXJ010000006.1, from coordinate 73,517 downwards.
TGCGGTTCCGCCAGTCGAAGCTCTACGTCAGCGTTTTGCCCATTCTGGCGCTGGGGGGCATCATCGGCTTTCTGGGCACGGTGCTCGGCATCGGCGGCGGCTTCATGATGGTGCCGGCGCTGATTTACCTGCTGCGCGTGCCCACGAACATCGTTATCGGAACATCGCTTCTGCAGATCATGTTCACCATGGCTGCCGCCACTATCTTTCATTCGATCGGCACCCAGACGGTTGATATCGTCCTGGCCTTGACCTTGATGATCGGCGGCGTGATCGGTGCCCAGTTCGGCGCGCGTATGGGTCAGAACCTGCGCGGCGATCAGTTGCGCCTCCTGCTCGCCCTTCTTGTGCTGCTGGTCGGCATGCGCTTTGCCATCGATTTGTTGCTGACGCCGGAAGACTTCTATTCGATTGCGATCATGAAGGGAGCAGGCGCATGATAAGCCGAGTTGCCCTGCTTCTGGCTATGGTCGTCTGCCTGTTTGGAACGCAAACTCGGGCCGAAGACCTGGTGACGGCGCTGTCCTCGGACGAAGTTTCGATTCAGTCCAATTTCACCGGGACGGAAATCGTGATTTTCGGCCAGATCAGCCGTGACCTGAACACCATTGCCCGTCCGGGGGTCTACGATCTGGCGATCACGGTCGAAGGTCCCTCGCAGGATATCACGACCCGCCGCAAAGGGCGTTTTCTCGGCGTCTGGGTCAATCGTGAATACGAGACCTTCCAGGGTGTTCCGTCATTTTATGCGCTGGCCAGCACGCGGAGTGTCGGAGAGCTGGGGGACCGGGATCTGCTCGATGAATATGCCATTGGCCTTCACCACCTGAACCTCGCCGTCTCAGGCCATTCGGGGGTGCCCCTTTCCGAGCGGGATGATTTCCGCAATGCCTTCCTTCGTCTGCGGCAGCAACAGGGGCTCTATTCTGAGCGGCCTCAGTCGATCGAGTTTTTGACCGAAACAATGTTTAGGACGAAAGTGCCGCTGCCGGCCAACATTCCGGTCGGTCAGTACAAGGTGAAGAGCTATCTCTTGCAGGACGGTGGGCTCCTCTCGGCAAAAGAGTCCGAATTGACCGTTGCCAAGAGCGGCTTTGAGCAGGTGACCTATAATCTGGCGAACAATTATTCGCTGATCTACGGTTTGCTTGCCGTGACGCTTGCCATTTTCACCGGCTGGCTCGCCGGCGTTATCTTCCGCAAGGACTGACGCAATATTTCCGAAGGTTGGCTAGTGCCGTCGCTCGCGTGACACCTAGTCCGCGATCAGCCGTGCAGCCGTGAACGGATAAAGCCGGTTCTCGCCCAGAAGAAACGCCGAAAAACGACGTGGCTCGAACAGTGTGGAGAACGCGTCGTCCATCACGTTGAGACCACCGGTCAATGCGCCGAAGGCCGGCAAAACCAGTCTCGAGCCATCTGTGACAAAGCAGGAGCGCCGGATGGATCGTCCGTAGCGGCGTACCCGCGCAGCTGGATGAAGATGTCCGCAAACCTCGCCGCGGCCGGCGTCGTGAACGTCTTCGCGCGGCTCATGCCGGAAGGTCAAAGCGCCGATGGTCACTTCATCCATGGCCTCACCGCAAAGGCGCACAGGTGCGATCGGGTCATGGTTGCCGGTAATCCAGATCCATTCCCGGTCAAGCTGCAAGGTCGTCAGCATCGCGCGGTAGGCCGGTGGCAAACGATCAGAGCCATGAGTGTCGTGGAAGCTGTCGCCGAGCGCGATGACCCGCGCCGGGTCAAAGGCGTACACAACGGCGGCGAGTTTTTCGAGGGTGGCGGCGGTATCATAGGGCGGCAGCATCACGCCTCTACGGGCATAGGCGGAGCCTTTTTCGAGATGCATATCGGCGACCACAAGCGTCGATTGTTCCGGCCACCACAAGATCCCGCTGTCATGCAAGCCGATGGTCTGACCATTGATCTGGATATCGTGGCAGACTGGTACCACGTTGAAGTCGCTCATATGGGAGGGCAGAAGGTTCATTGTCCGAGAGCCTCTGTGACCAGATCGTCAGCTGCGTCTTCCAAAATGCTTTCCATGGCCTCACCGTAGATCGGTTCTCGGCCGATCTCGAGGAGGATCGGCACAGCGAGTGGAGATACTCGGCTGAGGCGAGTATGCGTGATTCGACCCTTGATACGCGCAAGAAGTTCGCCCAGACGAGAGATATCCAGAAGTCCTTCGGCTGCATCGTTCCAAGTGGCGCGCAGAAGGATGTGATCGGGTTCATGCGCGCGCAATACGTCGTAAATGAGATCCGATGAGATGGTGACCTGCCGGCCAGACTTTTCTTGTCCAGGGTGACGGCGCTCTATCAGTCCAGCGATCACCGCGCAGTTTCGAAACGTGCGTTTCATCAAGCTGGACTCCGCAAGCCAGGCATCCAGATCGTCGCCGAGAATGTCTTCCTCGAACAAGCTATCGAGAGAAATCTGCCCGCTCTCGAAAAGGGCTGAGAGATCACGCAGACCCCAGATGCTGAGAGCATAGTCATTGGCAACAAAACCCATGGGCTGTGCGCCGAGACGTTCCAGCCGTTTGGTCAGCAGCATGCCGAGGGTTTGATGTGCCAGTCGCCCTTCGAATGGATAGCAGACCATGTAGTGCTTGTCGGCGCGCGGGAAGGTTTCGACCAGAAGTCCGTCTTCTTCAGGCAGTTTGGAGTTTTGTTGTTGAAGAGAAAGCCATTCTCCGACCTGCTTTGGCAACTGCTTCCAGCTGGCCGGGGTTGCGAGCATATGCCTGACGCTTTTGGCCAGATAGGTGGAGAGAGGAAACTTGCCGCCCATGTAGGATGGGATCATTGGGGACTGAGATCGCGTTCGCGAGACGAAGGCCTCGTTTTCGCGCAGGGCCTCGAAACGCAGGACCTCTCCGCCGAAAATGAATGTATCGCCGGGCTCCAGCTGCTCGACGAACCATTCCTCGATTTCACCAAGCACGCGTCCGCCACGGCCGATCGGCGATCGGCGTCCTTGAGCTTTTGATTTGACCAGACGCACCTTCAGCATAGGCGCCTCCACGATGGTGCCGACATTCAGCCGGTACTGTTGCGCGATCTTTGGATGAGCAATTCTCCAGTTACCCTCCTTGTCTTGCTTCAGCCTTGCGTAGCGTTCGTAGCTCTTTAGCGCATAGCCGCCGGTGGCCACGAAATCGAGAACACGGTCGAACGTTTCTCTGTCCAGATGCCGGTAGGTTTCACAGGAACGGATCTCGTAAAATGTTTCGTCCGCATTCAGCGGGGCTGCGCAGGCCAGACCAAGCAGGTGTTGGGCCAGCACATCAAGTGCTCCTTTGCGCAAGGCGGGCGTGTCCTGGTCGCCGCACCTGGAGGCTGCAAGGGCCGCCTGACATTCCAGAACCTCGAAGCGGTTGGCTGGCACGAGGACGGCCTTGGAGGGTTCGTCCATTCGGTGGTTCGCACGGCCGATCCTCTGGGCGAGGCGGCTGGCGCCCTTCGGCGCGCCAATGTTCACCACCAGGTCGATGTCACCCCAGTCGATGCCAAGGTCCAGAGACGATGTCGCAACCACGGCCCGCAATTGGCCGTCTGCCATGGCCGCTTCCACCTTCCGCCTTTGGCCAACGTCAAGAGAACCATGATGCAGGGCAATAGGCAGCGTCTCTTCGTTGATGCGCCAAAGTTCCTGAAAGATCGCTTCTGCCTGGGACCTCGTATTGACGAAAAGAAGCGTGACCCGGTGATCCTTGATGAGCTGATACATGTCATCGAGCGCGTAGCGCGCCGAGTGCCCGGACCAGGGGATCCGCTCTTGTGACTCGAGGATGCCGATATCAGGTGCCGCCCCGCCTGCGACTTCCACCACATGCGATTGCGCTCTGGTTGCGGGATCCGGTTGATCGACCAGATAGGCCCGCAGATCTTCCGGTTTTGCAACGGTCGCAGACAGCCCGATGGTTTTGAGCCTTGGGGCCAGCTTTCTCAACCGGGCAAGGCCAAGCGCCAGAAGATCCCCGCGCTTGGATGTCACCAGGGCGTGGAGTTCATCAAGGATGATGGTTTCCAGGGATGCGAAGAGCTTTTCCGACGCAGGATCAGACAGCAGCAATGCAATCTGCTCCGGTGTCGTGAGCAGCATGTCCGGTGGATTGGTCTTCTGCCGCTGCCTTTTATGGGAAGGCGTGTCTCCTGTGCGCGTCTCGATCCGAATATCCAGGCCCATCTCTGAAACAGGGGCGTCCAGATTTCGGGCGATATCGACGGCCAGAGCTTTCAACGGGGAGATATAGAGCGTGTGAATGCCCTTTGTTCCTCTGCTCCCGGGTTTTCGCGGACCCCTTTCCGACAACTCCACTAGGCTCGGAAGGAAACCGGCCAGCGTCTTTCCTGCGCCAGTCGGCGCAATCAGGAGCGTGGAATGGCCGCTGGAAAGCTGGTCCAGGAGGGCGAGCTGGTGCGGGCGGGGGCTCCAGCCGCGACGGTCAAACCAGTTCTTGAAACGCTCGGGAAGCAAACCTCTATCCATGGCATTGTTTTTAAGGCGCTTCCGGTCCCTTGGCGAGGCTTACAAATGTGTTCCATGTCACAGGCGTTCATTCGCGGTTCAGTTAGGGTACGGCTAAATCGCGACACTTTATGAAAGTGATTTGGAAGGGGCTTTGAATATGAAATCAATTTGGGTCGTCGCAGCAACCCTGTGTCTGTCTGGATCTGCCATTGGTCAGGCGTCCGCAAGCGCAAACAGCGAGTACCGCTGTTCTATGGGCGATGGAAGTGCTCTCGTTAAAGTGGTTCCTGAAGAGGGAAGGGCATATTATGAAGATGCTAATTCTCGTTTTTCAATGACGCCTCATCAAGAGAACGTCTATGCAAATGACGCTGAAGAGATCTCGCTCGAGATGAAAGGGCGGCGCGCGACGCTCTGGTTCGGCGATGTGTCCTTTCCTTGCGAGAGTGTCTTCGCGCAACCGAGGGCCCAAGCGCAGGCCGAAGCGATCAATGCTGTCGGACAGTCTCTTGGCGGGAAGTTGAGAGATGGACCGGGGACCAATTTTAGCCAGATCGGCAGCGTCGCAGAAGGCATGTGGCTGACCATCCTGAACAACACAAACGTTCGCTTTGATGGCTATGACTGGTTTGAGGTTGTCTTTGACAACGGCAAGCGCGGCTACCAATGGGGTGGCATTATGTGCTCGAACGGTCCGAGGATCGAGGGGATCTACAGTTCCTGCCAAAACATATCACAGGCGCCCGCAAACCAGTCGACCATCACACGTAAAGGCAGCGGCTTCATGGCCTTTGCAGTTGGCAGCGATGGGCGCTTTGGTCATGGTGCGGGCCGAACTGTCGCTGATGCCGAGAAATTTGCGATGCAGTACTGTGGTGAGCAGGGATGTCAGATCTTCGACGTCACCGACGCAAAGTGTCATGCTCTTGCCCAGGTGCCCGGCGGATCCTGGTTCGGTGCCGGGCAGAATGAACAAGCCGCGAGGAGCTTCGCTCTCGGCTTTTGCACCAACGCCGGGGCCTCCGGGTGCAAGATTGAATACACCTACTGCCAATAGGCGGGGCAAACACTTAAGTCGAAAATGGTGACTGAATAGGTGGGCTGGTTATTTGAACCAACCCACCTATTCTCTTTGTCATGTCCGATCTCCTGACCCTCACGCCCGAAGGCCTCTATTGCCCGGCGATCAAGGCCCATATCGACCCGATCCGCCCGGTGGAACGGGCGATCATCACTCATGGTCATGCAGATCATGCGAGGTCCGGTCATGGGTCCGTGTTGGCGACGCCCCAGACGCTCGATATCATGGGCCTGCGTTATGGCACCGACTTTTGCGGCCAGCCGCAGTCCTTGAACTATGGCGAGCAAATCGACCTTTCCGGAATTGAGATTTCCCTCCATCCGGCGGGTCATGTTCTAGGGTCCGCGCAGGTTCTTCTCTCAGGCGAGGGCGGGAGGACTGTGGTTTCGGGCGACTACAAGCGGCAATCCGATCCGACATGCTCGGCCTTCGAACTTATCACCTGTGACACCTTCGTGACCGAGGCGACATTCGGTCTTCCCGTTTTCAGACATCCGCCGGCTCTTAAGGAGCTGCAGAAGCTGCTGACCTCCCTGAGGCTCTTTCCCGACAAGACGCACCTTGTCGGGGCCTATGCTCTGGGCAAAGCGCAGCGGGTCATCGGTGAGCTGCGGGCAGCTGGCTACGACCGAACGATTTATCTGCACGGTGCGCTGGTCGCCTTGACCACTTACTATGAAGAGCAGGGGATCATGCTCGGCCCGGTGGAACCTGCCGCAAAGCGCGGCAAAGAGCTGGCCGGCGAGATCGTCCTGTGCCCACCCGGTCAACTGGCAGACCGATGGGCGCGGCGCTTTGGTGACGCGGTGACGGTCATGGCGTCAGGATGGATGCGGGTCCGTGCAAGGGCGCGGCAGAGCGGCGCAGAACTGCCGTTAATCATGTCCGATCACGCCGATTGGGACGACCTCTGCAAGACCATCATCGAAACGCAAGCTTCGCAGATCTGGGTGACACATGGCGCCGAGGAAGCTCTTGTGCATTGGTGTGAAACCAATGGACGAAAGGCCCGTCCTCTCAATATGATAGGCTATGACGACGGGGAAGAGGCCGAGGCCTCGGAAACGGCTGTAGAGACCGGCTAGCAGGAGAAAGCCATGTCTGATCAAATCGATATGGATCCCGACGCGGAGCCGCATGACAACGGCAAGAGCGAGGCCGAAGAAGCGATTTCCCAGCTGTTCGAGGACTATCTGACCGGCTTCAACGATTTCGATGCGGAAAGGATCTGTGATTGCTTCGCATTGCCGACGACCATCTGGCAGCATGAAAAGGGTCACGTCTTCAATGATGAAGAAGAGCTGCTTGAGAATGTAGAGGCCTTGCTCTCAGCTCTCGACAAGGAGGGCGTCACCGTGTCCGAATTCCACGTGGCCTCAAGTCACATCAGCGGGGCATCCGCACTGGTAACACTCGACTGGAGCCAGGAAAGTTCCAGCGGCGAAACAGCGCTCGAGTTCACCTGCCACTATCAGCTGCTTCAGGACGGTGACGATTGGCTCATTGCCATGATCATCAACGAGTGATCAGCCGCTCATTGTATTCGCTGGTCCTCAGTTTCTGAGACGTGGTGCGTAATAATAGTGATCATAAGGATGTCCGGGATAGTCGGTTCTAAGGGCGCCGACGTCTTCTTCCGCGACAGGTTGCACGTAGCAGGCGCCGTTACCGCGATCAAAGTCTATGCTCTTGCACCAGTCCCTTTGCACACAGATCGATTTGCAGATGTCGATGGTCAATCCGGGGTAGCTTTCCTGATTGTGCCCGGGAATGCCTGCGTTTGCCACCATGCCGAAACCGTCGCCGTCAACGCCTCCAGTCCCGGATGAGGCTGCTGGCGCGTCCATATGATCAAGTTCTTCTTCCAGGAAGGCAATGCGCTCCTCGTACATCGAGGCATTGCAGTGATAGTGGTCTTCGCAGTCGTCACGGGTCGCGAGCCATTCGGCAAATTCGCGCTCCATTTCAGATCGCGCAGGCCGATCTAGGAAGGCGTACAGCTTGTCGGAAAGCTCGCCCATGCGGGCGTCCCGACGCAGAAGATCGTCATCTGCGCAGATAAAGGTCTCGTTGTTGCTGCGCGCTTGGTGACAATCCATGTGAAAGTCGACGATGTCCTGCGCGGCGGCCTCCACCGGCAGCTGCAAGAGCGCCAAGGCACCAACGAGGATCGTGAGAAGTCTTGCGAAAGGCATGTTTCCCCCAAAACACCAAAGTCGCTGCTTAATTTGCAGCAGACAGTGTTCGAGAGACTATCAGTCGTATGTGAAAAAGAAACAGCTGCCCCGAGCAACTGACGATACAGGCGCGGGGCAGTTGTTCTGTGGGATCGAAATCCCTAGGCCTTGGAAGCCTTGCGTTCAGCACGAGACGGCTTGCCCTTGGCAGGCTTCTTCTTTCCAGCCGGCTTGGACGTTGCAGGTTTTTTGCCCTTGGAAGGCTTGCGTGGTCCACGCTCTTCGTCAGACTTTGCCGGGCGAACGACGGTTTCGCGCTTTGGCTTTTCTTCGCGATTGTCGCCGCCGAGCTGCTTGGCATCCAGAGGTTCATACGCCGGGTGGGAAGGGGGCGGATCGTCGTCATTGAAGCGGCGGCGCTTCTTGCCCTTGGCAGCGAAGTCCCTGGGCGCCCCGTCACGGGGCGGGCGCGCACGACGGCCTTCACCATCGTTGCGGTCTTCCTTGCCACCCTCATAGGCGTCACGTCCGCCGCGTTTGAACGGGCGGTCGCCGCTGCGATCCCGCGGCGGTCCGCGGCGTCCACGGTCCTCTGACGGCGGCGCTTTGGCCCCTTTGGAATCAAGGACCTGGATGGTAACATTTTCTTCGCCAGAGCCGTCGCGCTTGATGACGTCGGCGTAGCGCTGGGCGTGCTCACCATCGATCTCGAAGCGGGTCTCGTTCTGGAAAATCTTGATTGCACCGACTTCGCGTTTGGTGACGTGACCTGCCCGGCAGATCATCGGAAGCAGCCATCGGGGATCGGCACGATGCTTGTGGCCCAGTGAAAGACGGAACCAGGTGCCGCCTTCGAACTTGCCCTGAATCTCCGCGACGCGCCCGCCGCGTTCACCTGGACCGCGCCCGCGTAGACTGTCTTCTGTTGCTTCAGAAACATCTTCGGCGGCAGGAAGGCGAGCCTGATGCAATTTGACGAAGGCAGCCGCAATCTTCTCGGCGCCGTGTGCTTCGAGAAGTTCGCGGGCAATTGCCAGATCGTCGCCGTCAAGATCGGCAGAGAGCGACGGATCTGCAAGCAGACGTTCCTTGTCCTTTGCGCGAATGTCAGCTGCCGTTGGCGCCGGCTTCCAGGTGACTTTGACACCGGCGAACTGGAGCGTCCGTTCAGCAGCGCGTCGGCGCGGATAGGGCACCATCAGCACGCATGTACCCTTGCGGCCTGCACGACCGGTACGGCCTGAACGGTGCAAGAGTGCAGCCTTGCCGGTCGGCAGGTCAGCGTGGATGACAAGGTCAAGGTTTGGCAAGTCGATACCGCGCGCGGCGACATCCGTGGCAACGCAGACGCGCGCGCGGCCGTCTTTCATGGCTTGAAGCGCATTCGAACGTTCGGCCTGGCTCAGTTCCCCCGAAAGCGAAACGATCGAGAAGCCACGGTTGGCCAGCCGGCTGGTCAGACGCTTGACGGCCTCACGGGTCGAACAGAAAAGAATGGCTTTTTCCGCTTCATGCAGTCGCAGCACGTTGATGATCGCGTTTTCGCGCTCATTCGGGGCGACCGGATGGGCAATGTAGTCAATGTCGCCATGCTGTTCGCGTGCGCTGACGGTATTCAGGCGGACCGCATCTTTTTGAAAGCGCTTCGCCAGATCCGCGATCTGGCGCGGGACCGTCGCCGAGAACATGAGCGTGCGTCGGCTGGCCGGCGCTGCATCCAGAATGAACTCAAGATCTTCACGAAAGCCCATGTCGAGCATTTCATCGGCTTCATCAAGGACGACTGCGCGGATCTGCGAAAGATCCAGTGCACCGCGCTCAATGTGATCCTTGAGCCGGCCTGGCGTTCCCACAACGATGTGGACCCCGCGTTCGAGGGCACGGCGCTCGGTCCTGGGGTCCATGCCACCAACGCATGATGTGGTCTGCGCACCGGCTTCCTTGTAAAGCCATGTCAGCTCTTCCTTGACCTGAAGGGCGAGCTCGCGGGTTGGCGCAATTGCCAGTGCAATCGGAGCGTCTGCTTTGCCAAGGGCAGGTTCGTCGCCAAGAAGGGTTGGCGCCAGCGCGAGGCCGAAAGCCACGGTCTTGCCTGACCCGGTCTGGGCTGAAACGAGAAGGTCAGCGGCCGGCGGAGCGTCCTTGAGGATACTTTCCTGCACGGGCGTGAGGGTCTCGTAGCCGCGGTTCGCCAAAGCGGTTGCCAACGCCGGGGTGACGTTATTGAAGTCGGTCATTAAGCTCTTTCAAAGGAAACAGGCGCCGCGCAGGAGGCTTGAACAGCCATTCTTTGCGATTGGGCGCAAAACTATTTGACCTGTGTATAGGGGGGAAAGCACGAAAGGTCCATAGAAACCGTACAGCGGTTGTGGTCCCCATAACTGTTTTCCGGCAAATCGATGCAACTGAGCAGACGTGGATAGCTGCCGCTCATTCGAGTGGCGACCGGAAGCCGGGGTCGTCGTGTCATCGCGGCCCGTTCGAACAACGACAGCAACGGAGGGCAGTACTCACGCGCACGACGCGATGTTGCCCTTTGGTAGGTGAGACCCATCTTAGTTTTGCACGGCCCTGAAAACCCGGCGGGGCACAACTCCCGGATCTTGATTGATGCTTGCATTTTCCAGCCTTCTTGATCGCCTCTCCTTCGAGCCACGTCGCTCCGCCAAGGAGGCTATGCTGTGCGACTACTTGCGACGCAGCGCTGATCCGGACCGGGGTTATGCGCTTGCCGCTCTGACCGGGGATCTGACTTTCAAGAACGCCAAACCCGCGCTCTTGAGAGCTTTGATTGCAGATCGAACTGACCCCAGGCTTTTTGAACTCTCTTATGATTTTGTGGGCGATCTGTCCGAAACCATCGCGCTGCTTTGGCCTGCTGCGAAGGGTTCTGGCGACAGTGTGTCAGCGCCAGGCCTTGCCGAGGTGGTCACAAAATTGGAGCTGACGGGTAAGTCCGAACTCCCGGGCGTGATCGCAGGCTGGCTTGACGCGCTCGACGAGACCGAACGTTGGGCCCTGCTAAAACTCGTCACCGGAGGTCTGCGTGTCGGCGTCTCGGCGCGTCTTGCCAAAACAGCCGTAGCACGCCTCGGCGATCTGGAGCCAAATCAGATCGAGGAGGTCTGGCATGGCTTGAAACCTCCCTTTGAGAGTCTTTTTGCATGGGTGGAGGGCAGGGCAGGACCACCAGACACAAGCGATCCGGCACCCTTCCGACCGGTCATGCTGGCGCATCCACTCGATGAAGAAAAAGATCCCGAGATCTTGAACGCAGACGAGTTTTTTGCCGAGTGGAAATGGGACGGTATTCGCATCCAGGCGGCGAGTGGTGTCGACAAGGCCGGGAACAGGGTGTCACGACTCTACTCGCGCACAGGCGAAGACATTTCCAGAGCGTTTCCAGACGTTGTCGACCTTCTCGACTTTGATGCAACGCTGGATGGCGAATTGCTCATCGTCTCGGATGGCAAGGTTCGCCCGTTTTCGGATCTGCAGCGTCGCTTGAACCGGAAGACTGCGGGTCCAAAACTGATCGCGGAATATCCGGCGGCCGTCCGGGTCTATGATCTCTTGTCACTTGAAGGCGAAGACTTGCGGCCGTTGCCGTTTTTGGAACGGCGAGGCAAATTGGAGAGTTTTCTTCGATCATTGGACAATCCAAAACTGGATCTCTCGCCCGAAATTCACGTCTCGAACTGGGCGGATTATGCTCAGGCGAGAAAGGCTCCGGCCGAGTTCTTGCCTGGATCAGATGCGTCTGCGGTCGAAGGACTGATGTTGAAGAGACGCGATGCTCCCTATGTTCCAGGCCGGCCAAAGGGCCAATGGTTCAAGTGGAAACGTGAGCCGTTCCTCGTGGACGCCGTCTTGATGTATGCGCAGAGAGGGCACGGCAAGCGGTCCTCCTTTTATTCAGACTACACCTTTGGCGTCTGGCGCGCGGATGCCGGAGAAGATGTCCTGGTGCCGGTTGGAAAGGCTTACTTCGGCTTTACCGACGAAGAGCTTCGGGAGATCGATTGCTTCGTTCGAAACAACACGATCAATCGGTTCGGTCCTGTTTGCGAGGTCACCCACGATCCGGAGGCAGGTCTGGTTCTGGAGGTCGCATTTGAGGGATTGAACCGTTCGACGCGCCACAAGTCCGGTCTTGCGATGCGCTTTCCCCGGATTTCCCGTTTGCGCTGGGACAAGAAGCCTGCGGATGCAGACAGGATTGCGACACTTGAGACGCTTTTAACGGCGACCCAGGCTTGATTTGCAGGCCCGCACCGGTAAGCGTTGCGGTCAACAGCATCATCGGGAGGTCGCGTCGTGGGCGAGACGATAGATTATTTTTACTCGCATGTTTCACCGTGGGCCTACCTCGGACATGACGCGGTAAGGGCGGTTGCGGAAAGACACGGCGCCGTTCTTTGTGCGCGGCCTGTTGATCTGTCGGGGGTTTTCGACGCCTCCGGTGGATTGCCGCTCGGCAAGCGCCATCCGGCGCGCCAAGCCTGTCGATTCATCGAATTGCAGCGCTGGAAGGACAAGCGCGGTGTGCCACTCTCCTTCAAGCCGAAGTTCTTTCCGACGAAGCCGGGATTGGCTGATCGCAGTGCGATTGCCTTGGCGCAGGCCAACGGGCCCGTGTTGGAATTTTCAGCTGTAATGTTCAGGGCGATCTGGGCGGATGATCTGGATATCGCCGAAGAGAACGTTGTACGACAGGGGCTAGAGGCTGTGGGCGTTGATCCGGATGAGCTGATATCCAAGGCTGAAGGTGCAGAGGTCATCGGTCAGTATCAGCAAAATCAGCAGGATGCCGTTGACGCTGGTGTGATCGGCTCACCTTGCTACGTTCTAAAGGGCGAGCCTTTTTGGGGGCAGGACCGCATTGACCTTCTCGAAGATGCGTTCATCAGTGGCCGCCCCGGCTATACCTCGTTGTAGTCAGCCGCGGTGGGAGATGAGCTTGCACACTTTTCGAAGACAATCGGTTTGAAAGTCACCCTTTTGCCATCTCAAACTGACAAGCATCAATTAACCTGCCACAAGATCGAAACAGTGTGGCAAATGCATCGGCGGGAAGACGTGAAATGGCGCTAGGGACGAGACGAAGCGGTTGTTTGGTGTGGAGCTTGATCGCATTGGCAAGCATTGCTGTTGCCGTGCCGGGGCCGCAAATTGCAAACGCCCAAGGTCAGACTACGGTCGAGACTGAGCGCGATGCGGATCCAAAAGCAGACCTCGAACAGGAAAAGCGCTATGCGCTCGTTCCTTCCGGCGACGACATTCTTCGGATCGATCGTGAAGCAGGTAGCGTCAGTTTTTGCCGCAAGACCAACGACATCTGGCGTTGTGTGCCGGCGCCGTTGGCAGAGGAAGCCTATCTGGCCGAGATTGCATCGCTTGCCGATGAAGTCGATGAGCTGAAAGCAAGGCTTCGCGAACTGGAAGCTGGCGCTGGCGACTCGCCTATGGGCTCTTTAAATCCCGGCGCGGAGAAGGGTGCAACTTCGCCCGCCATCACAGGTGAGGCTCCAGCTGCCGGCAACACCGACGAGGAGACTGCCAAAGACACACCGCTGTCCGATGAGGATGAAGCTCAGCTGGAGCAGATGCTGAACTTCTCCGAAAAGGCCATGCGGCGTTTTTTCGGTCTGATGAAAGACCTCAGAGATGAGCTCGACAGTCCCGCTGACGGCAACTGACGTCGACGCATCGCTCTTGCCGGCCGGCGCTCTTACCTCTGATTGAGACGCGGGATGTCCTTTTGCGCACCTTCTGGTAGCGGAACGGCCTTCCGCGTTGACAGGTCCATCACGAGCGCGACCACGTCGCAAACTGCGGCCAGTCGTTTCGTGCGGCTTTCAAACAGATGATGGCGAATGCTGAAGGTTTTTTCCTGTGCTCCCGTTGGTGCACTTGCGACCAAGAACATGTCCCCGGTCTTGAGGGGGGAAAGCCAGGAAAGCTTCATTTCGACGGCGACGCGCCCGTAGTTGTGTTCGCTCAAATATTGATGCGTCATCGGCGTTCTTTGCCAGACGTGAGCGACGGCATCGGTGAAGGCAGATAGGGCGAACCCGTCGTCTGCGCGACCATCGGATCCGATATGGCGAGGCAGAACCGTTCCGCGGAAACAGATTTCAGCGCCAGCCGACAGCGTGGCATCAAGTGTCGCGCGCGAACCGGCAGGAGAAGCCACTATGCCTCGCGGCGCTGCCTCTATAGGCATGTTGCCAAGCACGGACTTGAAACGATTTCTCAGGTCCTTCGCAGAGGCCGTCCCAGGCTCGTATCCGTCGATTGCCGTGGCGGCCAAGTCTCCGGTCCCACCGTTGCGCAGCTCGTGCACGACAGTCAGCATGTGTGGGCCATCAAAGGCAACGAAGGATTTGACCGTGATCAGGTCGCCGGTCCTCAATTCCTTGTGGTAGCGCACGTGACGCACCCGCCTTGCCCCAACAACGGCATCACTGAGACCGCTTAGGAGTTGAAACTGCCGGTCGGCCTCTTCAAATCGGCTAAAATAATACTGAACGTTCAGGTGGTCGTTTTCATCACATTCCCAGCGGTTAATGAATGAGAATAGTGTATCTTGAGCGTTCATTGCCGTTTTTTGCCTATTTTTCTGGAGCTATTCTGTATTAGATCTGGCTGGATTTTTCGGAACTTCCTCCTGGGTGAGGAGGGTCGTAATACTTGAACACCGAACTTGTAATTGTCGATAAACCGGTGATTGTATTTGTTTTTCCGATTGTTTCTGAAAAATCCTGCTTCCAATCTCCGGTCGGATCTGAACGGCTGTGATCTTGGGTTTGTCCCATCTTCACACTGGTCAATAAGTGCTCCCAGACGGTAGAGTGCCGGCTCAAAATTCTTACCGCGAACGCATAGGGAGCCCTGGACAATGACGCTGAATCCCATAGGTGTGTGGACCCTTGATGGCGACGGGACGCAACTGCGCCAGGCGATGGGGCGTCTCGTGGTTTCCACAGCTCCGCGCGGCTTTCATTCACTTACGGACCCAGTCAATCGGTGGCTGGCGGAAAATGCGGCCGGAGATGGGCTGCTGACCGTATTCTTGAGGCATACATCCGCCTCGCTGGTCATTCAGGAAAACACCGATCCGGATGTCCAGGCCGATCTGGTTGATGCTCTGGACCGTTTGGCGCCAGAAGATATTGACTACAGGCACAGCCTTGAGGGCCTTGATGACATGCCCGCTCACGTGAAGACCATGCTGACAGGCGTCAGCTTGCAGGTGCCAGTTGTGGGCGGTCGTCTGGATCTTGGAACCTGGCAGGCGCTCTACCTGACCGAGCACAGGGTGCAAGGGCATCAGCGGTCAGTCACCATGCACTACTTCGGCACTTGATAGAGTTGCCTGCTGACCTGTTTCAGAGCGCTGCTGATGTGTGAAATGTGATAACCGCTGTTCCTGCCAAGCTGCGGTCGCCTTCAAAGGCGAAGCCTGGATTTGAGTATTTTCCCGCAGTGGCACCGGCGAGAATCAGGGCTATCAAAGCGTAGATCCAGATGTTCATCTCAACGATCCGTCTCAAGATGTGGTGATGGGGTCCGAAATCTGCTGTGTACGTATTTTTATGATTGAACTTTAGTCTATATTAGACTTTAGAATAGCAGATGGCAACATGAGGTGACGTCAGTCTGTTGTGCAGTGCGGTGACATCGGAGAAATCACCCGGTTACTGGTGTTTATCTTGGGTGACGCTTGGGAAGTCGCGAGTTGGCGCTTTTCGTTGATCTCTCGCAGGGCCAGGGTCGAAACCGTCAGTGTCCGGGTCGGCGCGGCGCAACAGAAAAAAGTTCGCCAGCGCACCATAAGCCCAATGACGGATTTGACTTGAGAATTCATTGCAGTGCAAACATGCTGGTTAGAATAGCTGAAGCAGAACCTGCGTAGAACGCTAGGCTAAAAAGAAATGGGGTGCATAAAGCACTTGGGGCGCATCTTTCATCCGCTTGCCGGGCAACGCGTAGAGACATCTCTTGGCGTTCGCAGGCAGGCTTTTGCGGGCAAAGACCGGGCAGACTTGTCTGCTCATTTTGGTCGTAGCCATGATGGATGTATCGACGGGTTGGTTTTGGAGATAAGACCAAGCTGAAGAGCCAGGGCTTTTGCCGAAGAGGGAGGAAACCGGAGTGCCGGATACAGCAGCGTTTCGTTTTATCATTGCCGACGACCATCCGCTGTTTCGGGGGGCGTTGAAGCAGACACTCGAGACGCAATATCCCAACGCGCGCATCGACGAGGCCGGCGCCCTGGAGGATGTCACCGGAAAATTGGAAGAAGGCGGCGATGTGGATCTCATATTGCTCGATCTTACCATGCCGGGCATGCGCGGCTTTTCCGGCTTGATGTACCTGCGGGCACAATATTCCGGCGTGCCGGTTGTGATTGTCTCTGCCAATGAGGAAGCGCAGGCGATACGTCGCTGCATTGAGTTTGGAGCTTCCGGCTTCATTCCAAAATCCCACGGCATCGAGGTTATCCGGGAGGCGATCGCAGCCGTTATGGAAGGCAACATGTGGACGCCGCCGGAGGTTGATCTCGGGGCCGATGATGGCAGTGCGGATCTTGTTCAGCGCCTGGCGACACTGACACCTCAGCAGGTGCGTGTGCTCATGATGCTGTCGGAAGGCCTCCTGAACAAGCAGATCGCTTATGAGCTTTCCGTGTCCGAGGCGACCGTGAAGGCGCATGTGTCGGCGATCCTTCAAAAGCTCGGCGTGGAAAGCCGCACACAGGCCGTGATTGCCGCTTCGAAGATCGAGGCCGGCCAATGGCAGATGGGCGGCGAAGGTGAGGATCAGGCTGTGAGCGCGACCTGATCGACTGGCTTCAAGCCTTCTCTTTCGATAGTCAGCTTACTCGGCTGCGGTGAGCCCTGCGCGGCAGCGGGCGAGGTGCGCCCGCAAGGCTGCCGGCTTGACCGGCTTGTTGAACATGTCAATTGATTTGGCCGCCGCTTCCGCGCGAACGGCGCGGCTTCGGTCAGCCGTCACCAGGATCGCCGGAAGGTCGGCGCCGAACTTCCATCGTAGACGGACCACGGCTTCAATCCCGGTGCCTTCATCGAGGTGATAGTCGATCACCACGATGTCCGGGGTCTTGTTTGCTTCCGCCAGGTATTGGGCCGCTTCCAGATCGTCCCTGGCGGTGATCACGTCGCAATGCCAATTCTCCAAGAGGTGACGCATGCCGTTGAGGATGTCCGGCTCGTTGTCGATGGCCAGCACGCAAAGCCCGTCCAGTTGACCGGCGGCGACGGGAGCCTTGGGAGCCGCGACTTCCAGCGGAACCGGGGCAGCCTGAGGCAGCTCTACCCGGAAACAGGAACCGCTTCCGGGGGCTGAGACAAGCTGAACCGGATGATCCAGAACGTGAGAGATGCGATCCACGATGGACAATCCAAGACCCAGCCCCTTGGCGACGCGCATGCCATCGTCAAGACGTTGGAACTCTTCGAAGATCAGCTTCTGTTTGGTTTCGGGTATGCCCATGCCGGTATCATGAACCTCGACGACCACCTTGCCGCCGCGGCGCCTGCAGCCGACCAGAACCTTGCCGTGTGTCGTGTATTTGACGGCGTTCGAAACCAGGTTCTGCAGCAGGCGGCGCAGGAGCCTGCGGTCTGAGCGGATCGAGACGCTCGTTGAGACAAAGCGCAGATCAAGACCCTTGTCCCGCGCCACCGGCTCGAACTCCAGTTCCAGAGCCTTGAGCAGCACATCGAGACGGAAGATCGTTTGCTCCGGCTTGAGGGCGCCCGTGTCCAGGCGGGAGATGTCGAGAACCGCGCCGATAATGTCTTCGACAGATTCGAGGGCTGCCTCAACGTTCCGCACAAGTCCGCCGCTCTCGCCTTCCTGCAATTGATCGACGAGCACGGATGCATAAAGCCGTGCGGCGTTCAGCGGCTGCAGAATGTCATGACCGGCCGCTGCCAGAAAACGCGTCTTACCGATGTTGGCTTCTTCGGCAGCGTGCGTTGCCTGAACCAGACGCTGGTTCACGTGGGTCAGTTCTTCGGTTCGCTCCCGCACGCGTCGTTCGAGGGTTTCATTGGCGCGCGCAAGCGCATCCTCCGCCATGACCCGCTCGGTGATATCGGTGTAGGTCGTCACGATGCCGCCGTCGGGCATCGGGCTGATCCTGACCTCCAGGACAAGCCCGGACGATGTCATGCGCTCCTGGAAGGTCTCCTGGACAACCACCAGTTTTTCCAGTCGGTCAGCTACAATCGCCTCGACAGGACCGTCGCCGTGTTCGCCGCGAACGGCGTTGTGGCGGATGATGGTATCGAGCGTTGTTCCGACCTGTCCGTATTCCGAAGGCAGGCCGAGGAGATCGCGGAATTGGCGGTTCCAGCAGATGAGCCGCAGGTCCCGGTCAAAGACGCCGATGCCCTGACGGACCTGATCAAGCGCAGTCTGCAGGAGGTCACGGTTATATTGGATCGCCGCCGACGCATCATCGAGCAGTTTGACGGCGCCCTTTGTCGACGGATCATGCCGTTTCAGCATCAGCGACAGGACAAGGCGCGAAGAGGCCGCGCCAATGGCACTGGCCAGCAGTTGCTCGGAAAAGCGCAGAAGGTTTGCGTCAGCGGTCGCGTCCGGATCGAGCACAAGTCCGCGTTCGCGCGCATAGCGGTTGAAGGACCGGTCGGTCCGTTCCTCGCCAAGGTATCTGGCGATGGTGGCTTTGAGATCACCGCTGGTAACGCTTGTGCGCCACAATCGTAGGCCGGGAGCCGGCGCCAGGTCGACCGGCACAAAGATGTTGGCCTGCAGTTTTTCAGCAGGTTCCGGTTGGCGCATCAGCGACACAATGACGAACAGGAACACGTTGACCAGGAGGCTCCAGAGCGTGCCGTGAACAAAGGGGTCAAGCTCGATCCCGAGAAGTGACTGGGGCTTGAGCATCTCCAGTCCCAAGGGCCCGGTCTGAAGAATCGTGCTCGAAATCAGCCCGGATTCGGCAAATGTCGGCAACAGCAAGGTGTAGAGCCAGAACGCAAAGCCAACGGCCATTCCGGCGATCGCGCCGCGCGCCGTCGCCCTGCGCCAGACCAATGCTCCGACAAAGGCCGGTGCAAATTGGGCAATGGCGGCAAATGACAGAAGCCCGATGGACACAAGCGCGGCCGTGTCACCTGCGGTGCGATAATAGGCGTAGGCAAGCAGCAAAATGGCGAAGATTGCCGTCCGGCGAACGTTCAGCAACAAGCGGCTCATGTCCTTGCCGCTGACCGCGATGATCTCGTCTTCGCTGCGCCGGCGCAAGATCAGCGGTACCACGATGTCGTTTGAAATCATGATCGCCAGAGCGACCGTGGCCACAATGACCATCGCTGTTGCCGCCGAAAGACCGCCGATGAAGGCAAAAAGCGCGAGCCAATGCTGTCCTGCATCGATTGGCAGGGCGAGCACAAACGTGTCTGGGTTGATGTCCTCACCAAAGCGCAGCAGGCCGGCTGCGGCGATTGGTACGACGAACAGGTTGATCAGGATCAGGTAAAGCGGAAACAACCAGACGGCGCGTCGCAGCTCGGCTTCGGAGTTGTTCTCGGTCACCGTGACGTGGAACTGACGCGGAAGCAGGATCACGGCAAAGGTCGACAGAACCGTCATGACCAACCAGTTGCCCTGATTGAGCGGCTGCTCGAAGACTTCTGCGACTTCTGGCGCGCCGGAGATGGCCCGGACCAGGTCGAAGGGGCCGTCATACAGTGAATAGGTGACCCAAAAACCGACCGCGAGGAAGGCAACCAGCTTGACAATCGCTTCTGCTGCGATCGCCAGCATCAGGCCTTCCTGGTGTTCTGTTGCATCGATGTGGCGCGTGCCAAAGAGCCAGGTGAAGATCGCCATGCCGATCGCGATCAGCAGCGTGATGTCATCAAAGACTGGGAAATAGCTGCTGCCACCTGGCGGCATCAGCGGCCCGATCATCGTCGTGATCGACTGGGAGACCGCTTTCAGCTGCAAGGCGATGTAGGGGATGATGCCAATGACTGCGATGATCGTCGCGACGGCGGCAACCGACTGGCTCTTGCCATAACGCGCACCAATGAAATCGGCGATCGACGTAATACGCTCGGTTTTCGCTACCCGAATGATTCGGCGCAGGATCGGGTAGCCAAGGGCAAACACCAGCATCGGGCCGATGTAGATCGTCAGGAACTCCATGCCGGTCCGGCTGGCACCGCCGACCGAGCCGTAGAACGTCCAGGATGTGCAATAGACGGAGAGCGAAAGGGCATAGATGAACGGCCTGCCACGTCTGCCCGGTACGAACCGGCGCGGCATGCGATCGCCATAACTGGCAATGGCGAAGAGCAGCAGGATGTATCCCACAGCCGAAAATATCACGAGCCATCCATGCAACATGCGCGGGCTCTTCCCTCCCTGCTGTCCGCCCTGTCCTGACGGTCTCGTCAGGCTCTAATCGGATCCAAACGCTCAGCAACCGGATCCGACCATAAGTGCTGTGTTGTGTCTATTGGTCTTGCGGTTGAGTGCAAGCAACGAGAAATCTGCTTGTCGGAAGGTTCATAAAGGTTCTATTTACCATTCCGCAGAAGATCATTCCGATTTTCTGTTCGGGGAAAAGACTAACGGGGACTACCTTTAATGTTGAAAGAATTCAAAGAGTTTGCCGTCAAAGGCAACATGGTCGACATGGCTGTCGGCATCGTCATTGGTGCAGCATTCAGTGCAATCGTTTCATCCATGGTTGATGATATCATCATGCCGCCAGTCGGATTGATGCTGGGCAATATCGACTTTTCCGAGATGTTCCTGCTCTTGAAGCAGGGCACGCCTGAAGGCCCCTATGCAACGGTAGCTGCCGCAAAGGAAGCGGGCGCAGTAACCTGGAACATTGGCCTCTTCATCAATGCCATCATCAAGTTCGTGATCGTGGCTTTCGCACTTTTCATCGTGGTCAAGGGTGTGAACAACATGCGCCGCAAGGAAGAAGCAGCGCCGGCGGCACCTGCAGCTCCTGCAAAGGAAGTTGTTCTGCTCGAGGAAATTCGCGACCTGTTGAAGAAGTAAATTCTACTCTTCGGTGTGATGCGCAACCGGGCTTCTCTGAGAAGTCCGGTTGTTTTTTTGAAGGAATACACTGAGTTGATCAGCCGCAGCGGTGGCTTGAAATGGCGAGTGGCCGAGGATCGCGAGGTTCGCGCCCTATTTTGTTGCGATCTTGTGAAAATTCACGATCTTGCCACGCCTCAATGCGGCTCGTAGGAACGAAACTATTGATCGAATTGTTGAATGGGTCGCAGCGCAGGCTTGAGACTATGCCTTGCCGAGTTACGTGATTACCCTTAAACCTGAATTCGAAAGCGTCCTCGAAGTGGGCTTGGGACCGGGGCGATGGATCAGGGACTAGACGAACATAGCGAGCGGCAAGCGACCGTCTCTGACGCACGTCTGGCGAGTGTTTTTGACACCGCTGCCGATGGCATCGTCGTGATTAATGAACGCTGTCAGGTGCTTGCCTTCAACAAGGCATGTGAGAAGCTGTTTGGCTACACGGCCGCCGAACTAATTGGCGACAACGTCATGAAAATCATGCCGGCAGATTTCGCCGCTGCACATGACGGTTTCGTCCAGCACTATCTCGATACCGGTGAGAAGAAGATTATCGGAATTGGCCGCGAGGTTCGTGGACGACACAAGGACGGTACGGAGTTTCCTGTCGAGCTGTCCGTCGGCGATGCGTCGACCAGCGAAGGTCGTCAGTTCATCGGCATCCTGAGGGATCTGAGGTCCCGGAAGTCCGTCGAAGAAAGACTGGCTCAGGCCCAGGCACAACTCGTCCACATGACCCGTATCAGTGCCATGGACGAGATGGGCGCGGCGATTGCGCATGAACTCAACCAGCCGCTGACAGCCATCTTGCTCTACCTGCAGTCAGTATCCCGCAAGGCCGGCGCCAGCGCCGACTTCGACCCGATGATGCTCAGCGTCATTTTGAAGGCGGAAAAGGAAGCAGAGCGCGCCGGTGAAATCATTCAACGGATGCGCCAGCTTGTAGAAAAGAAAGAGCCGGAGCGTGAGCAAATCGAGGTTGCTTCCTTCGCGAAGGCCTGTATCGAGCTCGTTGAGCTCGGCACCAATGAGCGACGCTCTCTGTTCACGTCTTCCGTAGAGCCCGGGTTGCCGACGCTCCCTGCCGATCCGGTTCAGATCAGGCAGGTCTTGGTCAACTTGCTGAAAAACGCTCGTGAAGCGATCAGTGAAAGCAAGACCAAAAATGTTCACCTCGCGGCCGATCTGAAGGATGGCTTTGTTGAATTTCAGGTCAGTGATACGGGAACAGGGGTTCCCGAGGATCTCGTACCTGAGCTCTTCAAGGCCTTTACCGGCAAGAAGCAGAAGGGCCTTGGATTGGGGCTCGCCATTTCAAGGTCGATCGCCCAGAACCACGGCGGTGACCTCTTGCTCGGCCCAAGCGTTTCCGGGCGCGGAGCAACATTTATCTTGAAATTACCGGTCGGTACTGCGCGCCGCGCAAATGACGCCGGCGCACTGTGTGACTGAGCACGGCTGATGTCGAACGGCAGGCCGGTTCAAATTGGAAGGACGTGACAAGAATGACGAACGATGCGAAAGCCATCTACATCGTTGATGACGACCCGGCGGTGCGTGATGCGCTGTCTGTCGTGTTCAGCATGGAGGGTTTCGTGGTTGAGACCTTTTCAGATGGCGACACGTTCGTAAATTCCGCGAGCAAGACCCATCCGGCCTGCGTTGTTCTTGATGTCCATATGCCGGGCCGCTCCGGTATCGAAATCCTGAAGGCGTTGAATGGCGAGGATTATCCCGCGCCGATTTTCATCATCTCCGGTCAGGGCGATATCCCCATGGCGGTCGAGGCGATCCGGAATGGCGCCTTTGATTTCATTGAAAAGCCCTTTACCGCCGAGACCGTGGTGGGCCGGATCAATGACGGCATCGCGGCGATGGAAAAGCGTCAGCTGGAAAACGATCCGACCGTCTTTGAGGGGTCGGATCTTTTGACCCGGCGGGAGCGTGACGTCCTGCAGGAAATCACCGGCGGAGCCTCAAACAAGGAAGCTGGCCGCATCCTGGGGATCAGTCCAAGGACCGTTGAGGTTCACAGGGCCCGGATCATGGAAAAACTGGGTGCCCGAAACGCGGCTGACCTGGTTCGGATTGTCCTGGGCCGGGCATAGAGCTGGACAGGTGGCGTCATCTAGGCGCCGCCTCTGATTGCAGCGGCCGCAAACACATACTCTGAGTACGGCTTTCGCAGCGAAAATTCGTGTTTGTGCGTACTGAAAACCTGCATGTTTTGCTCTACATTGGGCGGTCTGTACCAGTCTGAATTCTGAAAGCAAAACTCCGTGCGTATTCACATAATCGAGGATGATCTGGCGGTCTCTGATGCCTTGGCCACTGTTTTGAGTGTCCTTGGTCATGCACCGCTTTGCTATCCCGATGCGGAGAGTTTTCTGGCAGAGCCAGCACCTGATTCCGAAGATCTGGTGATTGTTGATCTGGGCCTTCCTGGTATCGGCGGGGAGGAAGTGGTCCGGCGCCTGGAGCTGAGCGAGGAGCCGCCACGGGTGATCGTGATTTCCGGCCATTCAAAGTCCAAGCTGGAGCGAAAGCTGCCACAGTTTGCCTCCATGACTGTTCTGCGCAAGCCTCTGTCATTTCCGGCACTTGCAGAACATTTGAACTGATTTCCCCTTCCAGAAAATCTCCCGAGGCGATCAGTCTCACTCGGTAAAAAACTCGACCATCTTGGTGTACTTCATGCAGCTCGACCTGCGGTAACTGCTTAGGGATACTTACGTATTCCATATGGTAACTATGTAGTTGGCCTTACGCATTCGACCGAATTTCTTGATCGAGATCATCGGTCTAGCTTGTTCTTAGCAAGGGCGTTGGGCAGTCGGACGGGACTGAGCCAACACTGACCGGGATAGGCAGAAGATGATCTTCTGTTCCTCATGTCTATTGTGCCCCTTGCTGCGTAAAGGAGGGGTCTGAAATGGCATACCTGGAACACGAAGCGAACGGTCAATATGGCGCTGCGCGGGCGGCTGCGCGCCCCATGGCAGTGGCAACTCAACCGACATTTGAGGCCTTCGGCGCCAAACTCACGAAATTCGGCGCGCATGACGTCGTGTATTACGAGGGCGACGAGGCAAAGCGTCTCTATCAGCTGGCAAGCGGCACGATCATGCTCTTCAAGCTGCTCCCGGACGGACGGCGCCAGGTTGTCGAAATCCTGCGCCCCGGCGACATCTTCGGTTTGTCCGCCGGTGAGGAACAGGACTGCACCGCTGAAACGCTGACTGAAGCGACGGTTCGTGAAGTTGATCTGAAGCAGGTCGAAGCATCGGTTGATCTTCAGCGTCAGCTCACAAAGTGCCTGACCAACCAGATGAACATTCTGCACGAACACGCAGTGTTGCTAGGCCGCAAGTCTGCCGTCGAGCGCGTTGCATCGTTCTTGATGTACCTCGTGCCCAACCGTGGTGGCGGTGTTGGCTGTGTCGGACCTGATCCGAGCAAGTCTGACGATGGGTGTGATCTCCAGCTGCATATGACGCGCCAGGAAATCGCGGACTACCTCGGTCTGACGATCGAAACTGTGAGCCGTGTGGTCTCTGACCTCAAGCGCCGCGGCGTGATCCGGATCGATCGGTCCGACAAGATCCATCTGAACCGGATTTGCGGTCTTTGCCAGATGACCGGCATTCACTGAGTTCCCAAAAACTTCGGGGCCCACCGAACTGTGCATCCTCCCATCGGCCCCCTTGCCGGCGCAGCCCCTGCGCCGGCTTTTTTGTCAGCTGTTTTGCCCCGGACGTGGGCGGGGAAAGATTGACCGAGGAAACCTCGCCACCAAAACTTATGCTCAGACAGCCATGGAATGCTTGCCCGCGCCGGCGTCTCGCCCGCCAAGATAGGCATCGAAAGCTGCCGCGGCGAGGCGGACATAGCTCTGGCCTCTCTTCGGAATGACCACCGTCCAGCCATTCAGCTGAACCAGACCCTGGTCGACCAGCTCCTGAAGCGCATCTATCGACGGCAGAAGATCAGCTGGTTCGGTGCCGAACAGCCGGGAGGTCTCTTCAATGTCGCACAGATGATTGGTCATTAGTTGTTCGATGATGCTGCCACGCAGGCGGTCGTCCGTGCTCAGTGCCATGCCTTTGGCAACAGGAAGCTTGCCATCCGAAATGGCCCGGCTCCAATGCCTGACGTCAGGCATGTTCTGGACGTAGCCCTGGCTGAGCTTCCCGATTGACGAAACGCCAAAACCGATCAGCTGGTCGCCCGTGTCCGTGGTGTAGCCCTGAAAATTCCGGCGCAGCTGCCCCTGTTGCTCCGCGATCGCCATGGAATCGTCCGGTCTGGCAAAATGATCGAGGCCGATCGCCAGGTACCCGGCGCTCAAGAGGTCGGCGCGAGCCGCTTCAGCGAGGGCAAGGCGCTCTGCAGCGGAGGGAAGGCGGCTTTCATCAATCAGGCGCTGATGTTTTTTCATCCATGGCACATGGGCATAGCCGAAGAGCGCAATCCGGCCCGGATTCAGCTCAACGGTGCGCGCAACCGTGTCACGGATGGTCTCTAGCGATTGTTCCGGCAAGCCATACATCAGGTCGAAGTTCAACGCAGCCAGACCGGCATGCCGCAGCCGCTCCGTTGCGGTCTTGACGAGGTCATAGGACTGAACGCGGCCAATTGCGACTTGAACAGTGGGGTCGAAATCCTGAACGCCAAGGCTTGCCCGATTGACACCCATCGTCACCAGCGTTTCGGCGAGGGATGCGCTGACGTAGCGTGGATCAAGCTCGATGGCGTGTTCGATGTCTGGTGAAAAATCAAACAGGACCCGCATCATCCCGGCAAGGTCTAGAAGGCTCTGCTCAGGCAACAGGCTAGGCGTCCCGCCGCCCCAGTGAATGTGCCTGACCTGACCCGGTGTCTTGAGGTGATCGGCGACCAGTTCCAGCTCTTGACCAAGCGTTTTGGCGTAGGAAAGAAGCGGGGCCTCCTGGCGCGTTGCCTTGGTGTAGCAGCCGCAGTAGTGGCACATCTCACGGCAATAGGGGACGTGCAGATAGAGCGAGAGGCTGTCTCGAGGTGACAGCGCGCCAAGCCAGTCCGAATAGATCGCGTCGGTAACGCCCGCATTAAAATGCGGCGCAGTCGGATAACTGGTATAGCGCGGCACGTTGCGCATGGCATAGGATGAGAATGTGTCAGTCATTCCGGCAAACTGACGTGAGCGCGCCCTTCAGTCTTTGATCTTTCGCAAGGTGAAGGAAATCAGGTCAGGTTTGCCATCCCGAAAATCGGCTCAGGAAGTAGAAGATGGTGCAGGACGCCTTCCAGCTCGATCCAACTCGGCTTCATCTGTTCGGCTCTTTTGACAGCGCCAATCTGGTGGTGCGCTTCATTCTCGAAGAGCTCGAAATGGATTATCGCTTCGTCGAGATCAATCGCGCCAATCGAATGAACAGGTCCCCTGAATATCTCAAACTCAACCCGCAAGGCTTGCTGCCGGTCCTGATTGATCCCGATCAGAAAGAGCCTCTTTTCGAGACGGCTGGGATTCTTCTTTACCTGGCCGACAAGACCGGGCGGCTGGCGGCCCAGGTGGCGTCGCCTGACCGGGGTAGGCTCCTGTCGTGGCTGTTCTTTCTGTCCAACACGTTGCACGCCGATCTCAGGATATCTTTTCGCCCGGAGCGCTACATGTCGGATGAGGCTGGGATGCCGCATCTGGCCGCCGCCCTGGAGACCCGGATCGAACAAGGCTTCTCGCATCTGGAAACGGCATTCCAAGGGTCGGCGGGTCCCTACATGCTGGGTTCGACCCCCTCGCTTCTCGACTTCTATGCCGCGGCCTGTGTGCGGTGGTATCATCTCTATCCTGCGGCGCGGGTGTTCGATGCGGATCGCTGGCCGGCGCTTCACGGCATGTTGTCGCTGCTGCAGGACCGGCCGTCGGTTCAGCGGGCGATTGCCATGGAGGAAATCAGCGGCTCTGCATTTCTGGAGCCTCAGCGGCCCGATCTGGACGAGGCAGCCTTGCTGGGCACCTGAGGTCCAACATCTTTTCAAAAGGACATTGCGTTGAATTTGAATTGGCCATCATGGCAGACGTTGCGCTCGATTGCTCTGACGGTTGCTCTTGGAGCGGCCGGAGGACTGGTCTTCACAGCTATGGGCCTGCCCGCGGCGGGGATGTCTGGTGCGATGGTGGCTGTCGCTGCAGCTGCGCTTGGCAGGCTGCCGGTCTCCTTGCCCGATCCTTTGCGCGACGCCCTCTTTGTCGTCTTGGGGCTCTCCATGGGGGCGGGCGTAACCCCTGAGGTGGTCGAGCGGGTGAGCGATTGGCCATGGACGATGGCGGCGCTCCTGGTTGTGGTGGCCCTGGTCACGGGGGCAACATTCATATTCTTGCGCTATGCCGTTCGATGGGATTCTGAGGCCGCCTACTTTGGCGCGATCCCGGGAGCGCTGTCCTTCGTCATGGCACTTGCTGCAGAAAGACAAGTTGATCTGGCGCGGATCGCTGCGTCCCAATCAACCCGGCTCTTGATCCTGATTGTGGTGCTGCCACTTTTCATCACGTCCACCGCCAGCCATCCGCCACACGGTCTTGAACGCGATGTCTTGCCGACGCTTCTCCAGATGGCGATCCTGTTCGCGCTGTGCATCGGCGCAAGTTTTGTGGCAGTGCGTGTCGGCGTCCCCGGAGGATGGATGACGGGGGCGTTCTTCATGAGTTCAGCCTTGAATGCGTCGGGCGTGATCCCGGTGGCATTGCCCGAGTTTGTCTTGATTCCCTGCTACATCGGCCTTGGCTGTTTTATCGGAAGCCGGTTCAGTTCAACGTCGCTGACCGTGTTTCTCCGCATCATCAAGGCGAGCATGGGGGCTGTCGCTGTCGGTTTATGCGTCTCCACCATGATCGCGTTGGTCGTTTCGACCGTTCTCGGCTTGCCATTCGGCCAGTTGCTCCTGGCCTATGCGCCAGGTGGCCTCGAAGTCATGACGTTGCTGGCGTTCATGATGGATCTGGACCCGGCGTTCGTTGCCGCGCATCAGCTGGTTCGCTACATCGGCATGGTGCTGCTTCTGCCCTTTGCGACCCGGTTTTTCCTCGGCTCGAGATAAGGTCCGCGCGCCAGATTTGTGGCCCCTCCGCCGATTCTCGGCAAATCGCCGTTGCTTCCTCTTCAGGCTTGTTTTCTCCGCGCAAATTGCCGCAGCGACTCCGTGACGACCATCTTTTGCGGGCGGAGTCGGGCAATCTTGATCTGGATCAACGTCAGCCTGCCCACGCCATGCGCAAGGTCGGACCAATCGTTGGCACAGTGTAACGATATAGAAGACTGGGGCGCGCAAAATGGCACAGACACAGGCCAGATTGATCACGCTCGAGGAAGGTCTCTTCGCAGCTTTCCTTGTGGTGTTGGCATTCGCCTGCCTGATCGTGGCGGGCAAAACTTACGATCAAGTGATGGCATTTCACGCAATGCTCGGCGCATTCGTCGCGGCCGGCAGCGTGTTTGTCATCTTCAAGAATTACTTCGATGACGGCGGGATCCCGATCCCTCAGGAAATCAACGGAAAGCCGAACTACAACATGGCGCCGGTCAAGTTCGGTGTTGTGGCTGCCATGTTCTGGGGCATCTCGGGCTTTACTGTCGGTTTGATCATTGCTTCGCAGCTGGCATGGCCGGCGCTGAACTTTGATCTTCCCTGGACAAATTTCGGCCGCTTGCGTCCGCTTCACACGTCGGCCGTGATCTTTGCGTTCGGCGGGAATGTGCTGATTGCGACCTCCATGTATGTGGTTCAGCGTACCTGCCGCGTGCGCATGCCTGGCTCGGTTCTCCCCTGGTTTGTGATCATCGGCTACAACGTCTTTATCGTCATCGCCGGAACGGGCTACCTGCTCGGCGCGACCCAATCCAAGGAATATGCCGAACCTGAATGGTACGCCGACCTTTGGCTGACCATCGTCTGGGTTGCCTACCTCTTGCTGTTCCTGGGGACTTTGTGGAAGCGCAAAGAGCCACACATCTATGTGGCCAACTGGTTCTACCTGGCCTTCATCGTCACCATCGCGATGTTGCATCTGGTCAACAACGCCACGATCCCGGTGACGGTCTATGGCACCAAGTCCTACATCGTCTGGTCAGGCGTGCAGGATGCCATGGTTCAATGGTGGTATGGTCACAACGCTGTCGGCTTTTTCCTGACCGCAGGCTTCCTTGCCATCATGTATTACTTCGTGCCCAAGCGCGCTGAGCGGCCGGTCTATTCTTACCGCCTGTCCATCGTGCACTTCTGGGCGCTGATCTTCCTCTACATCTGGGCTGGACCGCACCACCTGCACTATACGGCTCTGCCGCAGTGGGCTTCGACCTTGGGCGCAACCTTCTCGATCATCCTCTGGATGCCGTCCTGGGGTGGCATGATCAATGGTCTGATGACCCTGTCAGGTGCCTGGGACAAGCTGCGGACCGATCCGGTTCTGCGCATGATGGTGGTGTCCGTTGCCTTCTACGGCATGTCCACCTTCGAAGGACCTTTGATGAGCCTTCGCTCGGTGAACTCGCTTTCGCATTACACCGACTGGACCATCGGTCACGTTCACTCAGGTGCTTTGGGCTGGGTCGGCTACATCTCCTTTGGAGCGCTGTACTGCCTGGTTCCGTGGCTGTGGAACAAGAAGAACCTTTACTCGCTCAAGCTGGTCAACTGGCACTTCTGGCTCTCGACCCTCGGCATCGTTCTCTACATCACCTCCATGTGGGTGTCCGGGATCATGCAGGGCCTTATGTGGCGTGCCTACGATGCGCTGGGCTTCCTCGAGTATTCCTTCATTGAAACCGTTGAGGCGATGTACCCCTTCTACGTGATCCGTGCATTGGGCGGCGCTCTGTTCGTCCTTGGCGCTGTGATCATGGCCTACAACCTCTGGATGACTGTCCGTCATGGCGAAGCTGAAGAAGCTGAAGCCAGCGCTGCCGGCCATCTGGCTGCGGCCGAATAAGGGGAGGAGACAAAATGTCAGTATGGTCAAAGCACCAAATCCTCGAAAAGAACTCCTTCGTTCTCCTCATTGGCATTCTGATCGTGGTCGCCATCGGCGGTCTCGTTGAGATTGCGCCGCTCTTCTATCTCAAGAGCACCATTGAAAAGACCGAGGGCGTCCGTCCCTACACCCCGCTCGAGCTGGTCGGCCGGAACATCTATATCCGCGAGGGCTGCTACCTGTGCCACTCGCAGATGATCCGCCCGATGCGTGACGAGCTGGAGCGTTACGGTCACTTCTCGCTGGCCGCGGAGTCCATGTATGACCACCCCTTCCAGTGGGGGTCCAAGCGTACAGGTCCCGACCTTGCGCGCGTCGGCGGCAAGTATTCGGACGATTGGCATGTGGAGCATCTTATTGATCCTCGCTCCGTGGTGCCAGTCTCGATCATGCCCGGCTATCCGTTTCTGGCTGAAACAAAGCTTAGCACGCGTGGCATGGGTGATCATCTGAAGACGAACGTGCTCGTTGGTGTTCCCTATACCGAGGAACAGATCGCCAGCGCATCGAGAGATGTTCTCGGCCAGGCCATGCCGGATACGGACGCCTCCGATGAGTTCATGGAGCGCTATCCCACCGCCATGGTACGGGATTTCGACGGTAATCCGAAGGAAGTCACCGAGATGGACGCGCTCGTCGCCTATCTCCAGATGCTCGGAACCATGGTCGATTTCTCAATCTACGACGACAAGGCAAACCTGAGGTGATGCAATGAACGAGACCTATTCCGCAGTGGCAGGCTTCGCTCAGACCTGGGGCCTTCTCTACTTTGTTGTCCTGTTTGGCATCGTGCTGGCCTACGTGTTCTGGCCGAAGAACCGCAAGGACTTCGATGATGCCGCCCAGATCCCGTTTCGGGAGGATTGATACATGTCCGATAATCACAAGCCCGAACTCGACCAGATTTCCGGGGTCGAAACCACCGGCCACGAGTGGGACGGCCTGAAGGAACTCAACAACCCGCTGCCGCGCTGGTGGCTCTATACCTTCTACGCCTGCATTGTCTGGGCCATAGGCTATTGGGTGGTCTATCCGTCCTGGCCCATGGTCTCCAGCTATGCGACCGGGGTCCTTGGCGACAGTCAGCGCGCCAATGCGCTGGCCGCGTATGATGCGGGCATCGCAGAACGCGCGGGCATTGGAGATCAACTGGTCGCAGCGTCGTTCGAAGACATCCGCACCACGCCGAACCTGCTCGAGTTTGCCTCGGCAAACGGTCGCGCAGCATTCGGTGACAACTGCGCGCCGTGTCACGGTTCGGGGGCGATCGGTTCGCCGGGCTATCCGAACCTTCAGGACGACAACTGGATCTGGGGCGGCACTGTGGACGATATCCATACCACGCTTCTTTACGGGATCCGTTCGGATCATGACGAGGCGCGCTTCGGCGATATGCCGGCCTTTGGCACTGACGAGCTGCTCACCCGCGAAGAGATTTCGCAGGTCGCCAGTTACGTCGCATCCAAGACCGGACTTGAACCGGAAGAAGGTGTCGACCTGGCCGCCGGCGAGACGCTCTATGTCGATAATTGCGCGGCATGTCACGGCGAAGACCTCAAGGGCATGATTGAAGTCGGCGCACCGAACCTGACATCGGCGACATACCTCTATGGCAAGTCCGTGGATGCCATCAAGGCGCAGATCTACAGCCCGCGCAATGGCGTCATGCCGGCGTGGGAGGCGCGTCTTGATCCGGCGACGATCAAGTCGCTGGCCGTATATGTCCATTCCTTCGGGGGTGGCCAGTAGTCCTGGGAGATTGGTCCGGCTGATCCCGGATCAAAGAGAGAAGACGACGCAGGCCGGGTGTCCGGCCTGCAGGACGCAAAGGATCCTATTGGGGCAGGATCCGAAACAGAAGGACGGACGGCATGTCTGCCGACACCGAAGCCACGCAGGCCGAGCACGCGGAAGAGTGGTTCGCCTCAGCCAAGAAGATCTATCCGATGGCCGTCAAGGGCACGTTCCGGAGGATCAAATGGGCGATCTTGTTCATCACGCTCGGGATCTACTATTTCCTGCCCTTCATTCGCTTTGACCGCGGGCCCAACGCCCCGGATCAGGCGGTGCTCGTCGACCTGGCGGGGCGCCGTGGCTACTTTTTCTTTATCGAGATCTGGCCGCAGGAAGTTTACTACATCACGGGCCTCCTGATCATCGCGGCCGTTGCTCTGTTCTTGATGAACGCGGTCGCAGGCCGCGTCTGGTGCGGCTATCTTTGTCCCCAGACAGTCTGGACCGACCTCTTCCTCTATGTTGAGCGAAAGATCGAGGGAGACCGGCGCGCGCGTATGGCCTTGGACAGGGCGCCGTGGACAGCCGGCAAGGTCGGACGCAGGGCTGCCAAGCACTTCTTCTGGCTCATGATCGCATGGTGGACCGGCGGCGCCTGGGTTCTGTATTTCTCCGACGCGCCGACGCTGGTCTATAATCTGGCCACGTTCCAGGCACCTTTCAGCGCCTATCTCTGGATCGCGATTCTGACTGCGACCACCTATCTGCTGGCCGGCTTCATGCGCGAGCAGGTGTGCATCTACATGTGCCCTTGGCCGCGCATTCAGGCTGCGCTGACCGACGAGAAGGCGCTGAATGTTACCTACAAGTGGGACCGCGGCGAACCGCGCGGATCGCTGAAGCAGAACAAGGCCCTTGAGCTCAAGGGATTGCCGGCAGGTGATTGCGTCGACTGTCACCAGTGTGTCCATGTCTGCCCGACCGGCGTCGATATCCGGAAGGGTACACAGCTCGACTGCATCCAGTGCGGGCTCTGCATTGACGCCTGTGACAATGTCATGGAGAAGGTCGGAAAGCCGACCGGGCTGATTGGCTATGACACGGACGAGAACATCGAGCGCCGGATCGAGGGCAAGGAATCGGTCTACGAAATCGTGCGCGTGCGGACTGTTATCTATGCCGCGGTGATTGCTCTTGTCGGAGGCATCATGTTGTTTGCGTTGCTGACCCGCGATTTTGCCGGCATCAACGTTCTTCATGATCGCAATCCGATTTTCGTCACGCAAACCGATGGCTCTATCCGCAATGGCTATACCGTTCGGCTTTTGAACAAACGAAACCATGAGCGGAATTTCATGCTGCATGTCGAAGGCATGCCCGCTGGAACAAGTGTTGAAGCCGTGGGTATCGACACGACCTTCGCCGGAAGGCCGATCATTGAGGTCGGCGCTGACACGACCCGGGAGGTGCGTGTGCTTGTCAATTCACCGGCCGGTGTCAAAATGCCAAAGAGCACCGAGATTGTTTTCCGTCTGACGGAATCGGTGATGGGCGAGGTCGTAACAGCTGATGATTACTTCAAAGCGCCATAGGAGCGGAAAATGACCACGACGCATCAAGGCGCTATGCCCAAAGACCCCAAGGCCTTCACCGGGCGCACCGTTCTGTTCTGGCTGCTCGGTTTCTTTGCCGTCATCTTTGCAGCGAATGCCGTGTTCATCTGGCTGGCTGTCGGATCCTTCCCTGGTGTTGTTGTCGAGAGCTCCTACACGGCAGGTCAGACCTACAATCAGGAAATCGCCGATGCCAAAGCCCAGACTGAACGCGGATGGCAGGTGAAAGCCGATCTGACACGTGCTGCAAACGGCGGGGCCTCCCTCAAGGTCGAGGCGCGAGACAAGCTCGGCGCCCCGCTGACCGGACTGGCCTTTGTCGCGCATCTCAATCATCCGACCCATGACGGCGTGGATCTGGATGTTGCGCTGGTTGAGGGCGAGAGCGGCGTCTACACCGGGACAGCCGATGCTCTGGCGGCCGGAAACTGGAACATGGTTCTGGACGCTGAAAGTGCCGACGAGCGCCTGTTCAGATCCGAGAACCGCATTTTCCTTTCCGAGTGAGCCAGGGTCCCATGAACGTTCACGCACGCGATTGGGATGCTTTCGTAACCCCCGCCGAAGAGGGCGCGGTGCATATGGATCTGGCGGTGGAGGGCATCACCTGCGCCGCCTGCATGGGGGAGATTGAACGCGGTCTCTCCCGCCTTCCTGGCATCCGGAAGGCCAGGGTCAATCTGACCAGCCAGCGGCTTGCGGTGGATTGGGACACAGGTCAGACCGGCGCCGATGAGATCGTCGCCGAGCTGTCAAGGCTTGGCTATACCGCCCATCCCTTTGATCCGGCGAGCCAGAAAGACCGCCAGGACCAGACCGGCAAGAACCTTTTGCGATGTATGGCCGTGGCCGGATTTGCCGGCATGAACATCATGCTGCTCTCGGTTTCCGTCTGGTCCGGAAATGCCACCGACATTACACCTGAAACCCGCGATTTCTTTCATTGGCTCTCGGCACTGATTGCCCTGCCGACGGTCGCCTATTCCGGAAGGCCGTTCTTCAAGAGTGCATTTACCGCTTTGCGGGCAGGGCGGCTGAACATGGATGTGCCAATCGTTATCGGCGTCACGCTGGCGGTGGGGCTGTCCCTGATCCAGACCATGCAGCATCAGCATCACGCCTATTTCGAATCCGCGGTGATGTTGCTGTTCTTCCTTTTGGTCGGCCGCTATCTGGATCACAACATGCGCGGCCGTACGCGCTCATTTGCCGAGAACATAGCCGCCCTGAAGGCTGAAGTTGCAGCGCGCATTGGAGCAGATGGCTCAGTGCGCGAGGTTCCTTTATCCAAGATTGAATCGGGTGACATGGTTCTGGTGATGGCCGGTGACCGGGTTCCAGTCGATGGTGTTGTCGTTGATGGAAGGTCGGAAATCGACCAGAGCCTCGTGACCGGTGAAACCGTTTTGCATCCCGTCGGAAAGGGCACCCAGGTCTATGCCGGCACCTTGAACGGTGATGGAACGCTAAAGGTCCGGGTCAGCGCTGCCACAGGTGCGACGCTTCTGGATGAGGTCAATCGACTGCTGGAGACGGCAACCCAGGCAAAGTCCCTCTATGTCAGACTGGCTGACCGTGCCGCGCAGCTTTATGCCCCCATCGTGCACGGTGCCGCAGCGGTGACCTTCGCTGGCTGGATGTTGGCCGGGGCAGATTGGCAGCCCGCTCTGGTGATTGCGATCTCCGTCTTAATTATCACCTGCCCCTGTGCTCTCGGTCTGGCAGTTCCGGCGGTACAGGTTGTGGCCTCGGGCCAGCTCTTCAAATCAGGGGTCTTGTTGAACTCCGGCGATGCGATCGAACGCTTGTCGGATGTGGATACGATTGTCTTCGACAAGACCGGAACACTGACCACCGCCGAGCCCTGCCTGCTTGATAAAGCGCAACTATCTGATGAGCTTCTGGCACTTGCCGGACGCTTGGCGCTTTCAAGCCGCCATCCTCTGTCCTCGGCATTGGTGAAGGCGAGCGGCGCGCTGCGGCCGTTTGGATCTGTCTCGGAGACACCTGGAGCGGGGATCGAGACCACAGTCGACGGGTTTGCTCTTCGCCTCGGAAGTCCAGCTTTCTGTGGCGTTCCGGATGCGGAAATAGGTGCGCTGTTGATGATGCATCCTGGAGCCTCGGTGATTGCCGTGAAGCATGGCGCTGAACCGGCCGTGCTCTTGCCGTTGCGCCAGTCCCTGCGGCAAGACGCCGTCGCTGTGATGAGAGAATTGTCCGGGCTGGGGTATCAGCTTGAAATTTTGTCCGGCGACCGGGAAGGGGCTGTTCGGGCTGTGGCCGATGAACTTGGGCTTGCCAACTGGCAGGCTGAGGTGAAGCCCGGCGACAAGATCGCCCATCTCGAAGTACTGAAGCAGCAAGGGCGGAAAGTGCTTATGGTCGGAGACGGTCTCAATGACGCTCCCGCGCTGGCCGGCGCACATGTGTCCTTGTCGCCCGTCACCGCAGTTCATCTGTCTCAGGCCGCCGCAGATGCGGTCTTTCTGGGTGACAAATTGCAGCCGGTGGCTGACGCGCTTCAAATCTCGCGACGAGCGCGCAGGGCAATTGAGCAAAACCTCTGGATCTCCGCGCTTTATAATGTCGTCGCGGTTCCAATCGCCGTCGCCGGTCTGGTCACACCACTGATGGCGGCGGTCGCCATGTCGGCGTCTTCGATTGCCGTAACGGCAAACGCCCTTCGCCTGCGATGGGGAGATGGCGGTTCGACCCGCACGGAGCTTTGAATGGACGTTCTCATTTACCTCATACCCATCGCGCTGTTCCTCGGTCTGCTCGGACTGGCGGGCTTTCTATGGTCGCTGAAAAGCGGTCAATTCGAAGACCTGGAAGGTGCCAAATGGCGTATTCTCGAGGACGATGACTTGGACGTGCCTGCAGAAAAGAAGACCAGCGAGAGCTAGGAGCAGTTGGCATTCTTCGTAGTGCGAGCGCCTTCAGGAGAAAAGCGTCGTGACAACCATGCTTGCGGCAACCAGCACCAGGCCAAGGCCTGAGACAAGCAGCGCGTTTTCCTTCCACGACGAGGGCGAAGGCATACCTCGTCCGGCAGGCCTTGTTTCTCTCTCCACTTTTGCGGAAGAAAGTAGCTCTATGTCGTCTTGTGACATGCGGCTCGATGGCATTTGGGACCTGCAACACGGTTTCACGCAGGGGCAACGACCCCTTGGGATGCCTTTCATTGGGCACCCAAAGCGCTAAAAGTCTCGTTAATCAGGAGTTGTAAAAGGCGTTAATGCTCAGCAACAATACCAAGGTGTGAAAATGCGGCTGAGACTTTGATCGGGCGACTTAACCGCCTGCTGCCGGATAAATCGCCTGGGCCACGTTGCCATTGGCATCAACGATATTGCAGTCCGCATCGACCGTGCCCTTCGGCAGTCCGAGCACGTCCCAGACATCGATGAGGGCGTTCTTCAGGTGGTCGATCAGCGCATCGTCGTGAAGCGGTGTGGGTGTGATCCGCAAACGCTCGGTTCCACGCGGAACCGTTGGGTAATTGATGGGCTGGATGTAGATGCCATGCTTGTCCAGCAGCATGTCACTGGCCTTCTTGCAAAGGTCAGGATTGGCGACCAGCACCGGCACGATATGGGTCTCAGACAGCATCACGGGGAGGCCAGCTGCGCTCAGTGCCTCTTTTGTGCGTTGGGCCTGGCGCTGATGCGCAGTGCGTTCGCTCTGAGATGTTTTGAGATGGCGGATCGACGTGCAGGCGGCTGCCGCAAGACTTGGCGGTATGGCTGTGGTGAAGATGAATCCCGGCGCATAGGAGCGCACCGCGTCGACAATTGACTGCCGTGCCGTGATATAGCCGCCCATCACGCCAAATGCCTTGGCCATGGTGCCTTCGATCACGTCGATACGGTCCATCACCCCGTCGCGTTCGCAGATGCCTGCACCGCGCTCGCCATACATGCCTACAGCGTGTACCTCGTCGATGTAGGTCATGGCGTTGTACTTGTCGGCAAGGTCGGCGATCTGCTCGATCGGGGCGATGTCGCCATCCATCGAATAGACGGATTCAAACACGATCAGCTTTGCGCGCTCATTGCCGGCCGCCTTGAGAAGGTCTTCCAGGTGTTCCAGATCGTTGTGACGCCACACCTGCTTGGCAGTGCCCGATCCGCGCACACCGGCAATCATGGATGCATGATTGAGCTGGTCGGAGAGGATGAGGCAATCAGGCAGCAATTTTGCGATGGTCGAAATCGAGGCTTCGTTGGAGACAAAACCGGACGTGAAGACGAGCGCCGCGTCCTTGCCGTGAAGGTCGGCAAGCTCTCGTTCGAGCTGCACCAGGGGGTGATTGGTGCCTGAAATATTCCGGGTGCCACCCGCGCCTGCTCCCATTTTCTCGGCAGCTTGCGTCAGCGCAGCAATAACGGCTGGGTTCTGACCCATGCCCAGGTAATCGTTGGAACACCAAACCGTAATGTCGCGCTCGAGGCCATTCTCGGCGCGCCAAACTGCTTTTGGAAATTCCCCGGCGATCCTCTCCAGATCGGCGAAAACCCGATAGCGCTTTTCATCCCGAAGGGCGTCAATCGCACGTTCAAAGGTTTCTTCGTAGTTCATTCCATGAACCTTATTCTTCTCTGACGTCTTTGGCGGACCCTAGCCAGTCAAACCCTTAAAGTCTAACGGCAGATTGACGCGCTCGAAGAACCCGTTCGGCAGTCCTCGCTGCCTGTTGCTTTCACCTTCTTGCTAACCTGCTGAGCAAACAAGGTAATTGATCGAGCGCAAGTTTTTCAAATTTCTTGCAGACTCAAGCCTGTCTTCAAAACGGGACATCGAGACTTTCCTGCCATGATCCGAAGTGTCTGTCATCGAGAGATTTAGCTCTTCTTGAACATTAATAACTCAATTTTCAGAATTTCCTGCCAATTGTGGGGTGACATGGAGGTTTGCTAGGTGAGTGTTGATCTTTCTTCACTGACGTTTTTGCTGGTCGAAGACAGTGCATATATGCGTACGATCCTACGCACGATGTTGCAGGGTTTTGGCGCGCGTCGCATTGTCGAGGCTGAAGACGGCGCGTCCGGTCTGGAAGCGATGGACCGTGCAAACCCCGATATTCTGATTATGGACTGGGTCATGCCGATCCTCGACGGCGCGGATATGGTGCGCATGATCCGCAGTCCAAACAATCCCTTCGCCTATATTCCGATCATCATGGTGACGGCGCACACGGAGCGCAGCCGGATCGTTGAAGCCCGGCGGTTGGGTGTACACGAACTTCTGTCGAAACCTATCTCGGCAAAAGCACTCTACCAGCGTGTATCCAGTGTGGTTCTTCATCCGCGAGACTTTATCAAGACCGCGACCTACTTCGGTCCCGCGCCGCGCGAAATTCGCAATCGTCAGAAAATTTGGCAGGGCGCACCTGGTGGTCCTGGCGATCCGAATGGGCCGCAAGGCGGTCAGCCGAAACCAGATGTCGCAGCCATCGGATAAGCTACGCCTTGTGCGATACCGCACGAGTTTTCAAGCTCAACTCTCTCTGAACGGACTCAGGCCGCGCGGCTGATGGCAGGGGCTGTGAGCGGCACTTCTTGTTCGGTGGCGAGCGCCGCGACGAGAAATTCGCTCATGAGATCCAGATCGACCGTGTAGTGCGCCAGCAGAAACTTGGAGAGCGTCTCCGGGGGCAGATGACGTAGCCCCTCGATGGCCAGATTGAAGGCTTCCAGCGTGTCGAGCGTCTTCTTCAATTCCACCATGCAAACTTACTCCCATGTGCCGTGATAGAATTTCTCCGATTATGGTTAAATTTGCTTAAATGAAGCGCGGGTGGGCCTCAAAGGGGAGCGTTCGTATTTGTGGCCTGATCCTCTTTCGTGTTTCCGTGCGCGAATGCACACAGGTCCTTAAACACCTGATATTATACCGGAAGAGAAAGTGGTCTTCCTGGGAAGACCGGGGAGACAGGGGAACGTCTTGCAAACCGTCTATATCTTGAATGGCCCAAACCTGAATCTGCTGGGAAAGCGTCAGCCGGAGATCTACGGCAAGGAAACACTTCAGGATATTGAGGTGGCCTGCGGGCAGATCGCCGAGGCAAATGGCCTGAAAGTCCGCTTTCTACAAAGCAATGCGGAACACCAGCTGATCGATTGGATCCATGAGGCCCGGGAAGACGCCTGCGGCATCATCATAAATCCCGCAGCCTATACGCACACCTCAGTGGCCCTTTTGGACGCGCTCGGCACTTTCGAACGCCCGGTGTTCGAGGTGCATATTTCCAACGTGCACAAGCGAGAGAGCTTTCGCCATCACTCCTATGTGTCTCTGAGGGCTGACGGCGTCATCGCCGGCTGTGGTGCGCAGGGGTACGAGTTGGCGCTTCTCAGGCTCATTCGCCTGCTCGGCCGATGATGTGGCTTGGGGCGGCTGCTAGTAGCCGTTGCCCTTGAAGAACTCGTGAACAATCGTCTTGAAGATGATCTTGATGTCGAGAAGCGGCGAGTGACGCGCGACATAGGCAAGGTCGTAGTCCAGTCGCATACGCGCAGCATGGGGATCCTTGGTCTCACCGCGACAGCCGTTGACCTGCGCAAGCCCGGTGATACCGGGCTTGATCCGGTGGCGTTGATGATAGCGCGGATCGAATTCTTCATAAGGCAGATTGGCGGCCAGCATGCCCGGGACATGAGGGCGTGGCCCGACCAATGACATTTCGCCCTTCAGGACATTGAACAGCTGCGGCAGTTCGTCGAAGTTGCTCTTGCGCAGAAAACGTCCGGCCGGCGTGATCCGTGGGTCGTCCCGCACGGTCTGCAGCCGCCCGCTTGTATCACCAAGATCGACGTACATGGATCTGAACTTGAGCGCCGTGAAGGTCGATCCATTGAGGCCGTGACGCGTCTGCCGGAAGAGAACCGGTCCGGCGCTGTTCACCTTGATCGCAACGGCAATCCCCGCCATCAGCGGCGCGAGCAACACGATGCCGAACACCGCCCCGGCAATGTCAAACAGCCGCTTCAGACGGGTGTAGCGTCGCCCATCCGGCAAGGCGTGTGAAATTGCCATATGCGGCGTCTGGCGCTTCGCACCATTGGGCGGAGTTCTATCGACAAGTGCGACTGGAGGCACCCTATTTCACTCCCTCTTGTTTGAGAGGAAATGTAGCGATTTCCTATGGTTAACCCAAGGTTAAAGCCGAAAGGTGGTTAACGCCAGAGCGCCGTGTGATGCCGCGACGCGGGCGCCTAATACGCTCGCCCAACGCTTGTGTATTTGAAGCCGCGTTCGATCATGTAATCGCTCTGGTAGATGTTCCTGAGGTCGATGACATTGGGCGCGGTGAGCGTCTGGCGGACCCGGTCGAGGTCAAGCGCGCGGAACTGGTCCCATTCGGTGACAATAACCACCGCATCGGCGTTTTCGATCGCGTGATAGGGCCCGTCACAGAACAGAACATCGCTCATCAGGTGCGAGGCTTCTGCCATGGAGGCGGGGTCATAGGCGCGGATCCTGGCGCCA
Source organism: Roseibium polysiphoniae (assembly GCF_014842925.1). Taxonomy (GTDB): domain Bacteria; phylum Pseudomonadota; class Alphaproteobacteria; order Rhizobiales; family Stappiaceae; genus Roseibium; species Roseibium polysiphoniae. The sequence continues at coordinate 32,807 of NZ_JACYXJ010000006.1, read as the reverse complement.
GCCTCTTGCAGCTTGGCGACAATGTCGATGGAGGGCGCTTCGCGCATGTCATCGGTGTTGGGCTTGAAGGCAAGGCCGAGGAGGGCGATGGTCTTGCCACTGACGTCGCCGCCCATGTGGGCAATCACCTTGTCCGCCATCTTCTTCTTGCGTGCCGCATTCACCTCAATGACGCTGTCGACGATCTTCAGCTCCGAGCCCGCATCCTGGCCGATCCTGGACAGCGCCAGCGTGTCCTTCGGGAAACAGGATCCGCCATAGCCGGGGCCTGCATGCAGGAACTTGTTGCCGATGCGGTTGTCCAGCCCGATGCCACGGGAGACTTCCTGCACATTGGCACCGACCTTCTCGCAAAGGTCCGCGATCTCGTTGATGAAGGTGATCTTCACCGCCAGGAAGGCGTTGGCGGCATATTTGATCAGCTCGGACGTGCGGCGCTGGGTGACGATGATCGGTGTCTCGTTGAGGAACAGCGGCCGGTAGAGCTCGCGCATGACCTTGGCAGCGTCCTCGCTGTCCGTGCCCACGACCACACGGTCCGGACGCTTGAAGTCGCTGATGGCAGCGCCTTCACGTAGGAATTCCGGATTGGAGACAACGGCAAACTGCGCATCCGGATTGGTCTTGGCAATGATGGCCTCGACCTCGTCGCCGGTGCCAACCGGCACGGTCGACTTGGTGACGACAACCGTAAAGCCATCGATAAGACCAGCGATCTCTTCGGAGGCAGCATAGACGTAGGACAGATCCGCATGGCCGTCGCCGCGGCGGGTGGGCGTGCCAACGGCAATGAAGACTGCGTCCGCCTCGGCAATGGCCGTCTTCGGATCTGTGGTGAAGAAAAGGCGCTCTTCATCGACATTCTTGGCGACCAGCTGTTGCAGGCCCGGCTCATAGATCGGGATTTCGCCACCGTTCAGGGCATCGATCTTGGAGGCGTCCTTGTCGATGCAGGTCACCACATGACCAAAGTCCGCAAAACAGGCCCCGGACACAAGCCCGACATAACCGGTTCCAATCATTGCAACGCGCATAGTCTCATTCCGATCAACTGGGCATTTGCGGAAAGTCGCGTTCCGCGAGCCGGTTCTTCGTCAGTTATATGGTTCAGCCGCTAACAGTCGGATGTTGCTTTAACATGACGGCGGCACCTGTCCATAGCTACCCTTGCGATAATTGCCCAGAAGCTCAGTCGCTGCAATCTCCGCCCGGCTGAAAGTGCGCGCTTAGACGACGGCCCTTCATGAGGATGTTGCGCTGCCAAGAAGAGGAAAATAATCCTTTTTGCAAATAATTCCTAATAGCATTGACATTCGATCTGCGCTCGGCATATTTGTCTCATGACGGGCACATCAGGAGCGCAGCAATGAAATACGCATGGTCGAAATACGTGTTGGGAACGGCGGTCGCCGTGGGATGCATCGCCGGGTCCTCGGCGATCGCGGACGAAAAACTCAAGGTCGTCACGACCTTCACCGTTCTGGCGGACATGGCCAAAAACGTCGCTGGTGATGCTGCCATCGTGGAGTCGGTGACAAAGCCTGGAGCCGAGATCCACGGCTATCAACCAACGCCAAGAGACCTGATCCGCGCTCAGGATGCAGACCTGATCCTGTGGAACGGAATGAACCTTGAACTCTGGTTCGAACAGTTCCTCAGCAACCTCAAGGACCTTCCATCCGCGACCTTGTCTGACGGCATTTCGCCGATTTCCATCCATGAGGGCAGTTATGAGGGCAAGCCAAACCCGCATGCATGGATGTCGCTGGAAAACGCTCTGATTTACGTCGACAATATTCGCGAAGCGATGGCGGCACAGGATCCCGAGAATGCAGAGATCTACGCAGCGAACGCGGAGGCCTACAAAGTCAGGATTCGCGAGACCATCGAGCCACTGAAGCAGATGATTTCGGACGTGCCGGAAGACCAGCGTTGGCTCGCGACCTGCGAAGGAGCCTTTTCCTACCTGGCGCGCGACTTGGGGCTCAAGGAAATCTATTTGTGGCCAATGAATGCGGATCAAACTGGTACACCTCAGCAGGTGCGCAAGGTGATTGATGAAGTTCGTGATCATGAGATCCCGGTGGTCTTTTGCGAAAGCACCGTGAACACCGACCCTGCCAAGCAGGTGGCGCGAGAAACCGGCGCGAGCTACGGTGGCGTTCTCTATGTGGACAGCCTTTCGGACGCTGATGGTCCTGTGCCGACCTACCTGGACCTGCTGCTTGTGACCACCGAAACGGTTGCACTGGGTCTGACTGGAACGGCGAAAGAATGATCTTGCTCTAGGGCAAATAGGCGTGGAGGTGGGGCAGACGGCCCCGCCAATAACAAACGGACGCGTGTTGTGATCGGTAGCGAAGAGTTGAATGCAGGCGAGGCCGGGCTGTCGGCCAAACATGTCACGGTGACCTACCGAAATGGCGTGACGGCGTTGAGCGATGCCAGTTTTACGGTCCCGCGGGGATCGATTGCGGCCCTCGTCGGTGTCAATGGGGCCGGTAAATCGACCCTGTTTAAGGCCATCATGGCGTTTCTGCCGCTGGCCGGCGGTGAGATCCGCATTCTCGGCCGGCCCGTGAAAGCGGCGCTGAAAGAGGGCATCGTCGCTTATGTGCCTCAGGCAGAGGAAGTCGATTGGTCCTTTCCGGTGCTGGTCGAGGATGTGGTCATGATGGGGCGCTATGGCCGCATGGGCTTCTTGCGCATCCCTTCGGCCGCCGATCGAAAGGCTGTTGAACATGCATTGCAACGTGTTGGCATGTCCGACTATCGAAAGCGCCAGATTGGTGAGCTTTCAGGCGGTCAGCGCAAGCGTGTGTTTCTCGCCCGCGCCCTGGCCCAGGACGGGCAGGTGATCTTGCTCGATGAACCCTTTACCGGGGTGGATGTGCAGACGGAGGAGGCAATCATCAAGCTACTCCGCGAATTGCGCGACGAAGGGCGAGTCATGCTCGTATCGACCCACAATCTCGGTTCCGTTCCTGAGTTCTGCGATCAAACCGTTTTGGTGAAGGGCACGGTGCTCAACTATGGCCCGACGGAAACGACCTTCACCCGCGAAAACCTCGAGGTCGCCTTTGGCGGCGTGCTGCGGCACTTCGTTCTGGGTGGCGCCGACTTGCATGACGATGACGATGCCCGCGCGGTGACAATCATCACCGACGATGAGCGGCCCGTGGTCATGTATGACGACAAGACGCGAACGCTGACCCAGACGGATGCAGGTCCTACGGACACTGCCGGTGCAGAGATTGCGGAAGAGGCGTCGTGATGGAAACCCTGCTGCTACCTTTCAGCTACGGCTATATGACCAACGCCATGTGGGTGAGCGCGCTGGTGGGCGGTGTCTGCGCCTTTCTGTCGGCCTACTTGATGCTCAAGGGCTGGTCCCTGATCGGCGATGCGCTCAGCCATTCGATCGTGCCAGGTGTTGCCGGTGCCTATATGCTCGGGCTGCCTTTTGCGCTCGGCGCATTCCTCTCCGGCGGTCTGGCGGCAGGTTCCATGCTGTTTCTCAACCAGCGTACGGGCCTGAAGGAAGATGCCATCATCGGCATCATTTTCACCAGTTTCTTCGGCCTCGGGCTGTTCATGGTGTCGGTCTCCCCGGTCCCGGTTTCAGTGAACACCATCATTATGGGCAATATCCTGGCGATCACGCCGGAGGACACGCTACAGCTTGCGGTGATTGGCTTTGTCTCGCTCACTGTTCTTCTGCTCAAGTGGAAGGATCTCATGGTCGCCTTCTTCGACGAGAACCATGCGCGGTCCATCGGGCTCAAGCCGGAGCGCCTGCGTTTCATCTTCTTTGTGTTGCTCTCCGCCTCCTGCGTGGCGGCTCTGCAGACGGTTGGTGCGTTCCTGGTGATCGCCATGGTGGTCACGCCCGGGGCGACGGCCTACCTTTTGACGGACCGGTTTCCAAAGCTCCTGGCGATGAGTGTTGCCATCGGCGCGGTGACGAGCTTCACTGGCGCCTATCTCTCGTTCTTCCTGGATGGTGCGACAGGTGGGATCATCATCACCCTGCAGACATTGATCTTCTTGCTGGTCTTTGTCTTTGCGCCCAAGCATGGCTTGCTGGCCGCCAAGAGACGCGCTGCGCAGGCTTTGCGCGCGGCAGAAACGGGACGCGCCTGATGGAAGATCTTCTGCTGCCGTTTCAGTTCGGCTTCATGCAAAACGCCTTTTGGGTCGCCATTCTCCTGGCTCCGCCAACGGCGATGCTTTCGTGCTTTCTGGTGCTCAAAGGCTGGTCTTTGATGGGCGATGCCGTCAGCCATGCTGTGCTGCCGGGTGTCGTCATCGCCTACATTCTCAACATACCGCTCCTGATAGGCGCATTTTGCGCGGGCATGACATGTGCGCTGGCCACCGGCTACCTGAAAGACAACAGTCGGGTGAAACAGGACACGGTGATGGGGGTGGTTTTCTCGGGCATGTTTGGCTTCGGCATGGTGCTCTACACGAAAGTGGAGACCAACGTGCATCTGGACCACATTCTCTTCGGCAACATGCTGGGCGTCGGATCCGCTGACCTTTGGACGGCTGGATTGGTGGGGGCTTTCGTCACCTTTGCTCTGGCCTTCAAGTGGAAGGATTTGTTGCTTCACGCCTTTGACCCGGCCCAGGCCCAGGCGTTGGGTCTGCCAGTCAAGCTCTTGCACTATGGGCTACTGTCGATCCTCTCTCTGACGATTGTCGCGACACTCAAGGCTGTCGGCCTGATCCTCGCCATCGGCCTCCTGATTGCGCCCGGAGCGATTGCATTCCTTCTGACCCGTCAGTTCCTGCCCATGATGCTGACAGCGATTGCGGTCACGCTCCTCGCAATGACAGGGGGCGTCTACGTCAGTTTCTGGATCGACAGCGCACCGGCACCGACGACCATTCTCTTTCTTACGCTGCTCTTCATCTGTGCCTTCGTCTGGCGGCAGATCCAGAATGCTCAAAGAGATAGAATAGCGGCCTGACGGCCCAACGCTCCAGCATGCAAGCCAGCCCATCCAATCGCTTCTCAGGCCTCCCGCTTGGGAAGCGAAAAGCTGTTCCGAAATGACGCAGCGCCGCGAAATCGAGCTCCGCTGAGCCAACGAGTCATTGATATGCTTAGCTTGAAAATGGTGCTGCCGGAGAGATTTGAACTCTCGGCCTCTCCCTTACCAAGGGAGTGCTCTACCCCTGAGCTACGGCAGCATCTGGTGGCGGGCGTCTGGGATACGGTGCGGTCAGTGTGTCTGAGGCCGGTTCATGGAAGTGTCCAGAACCCCGAAATTCCCAAGGCGCAAGTGCCTGAGCGGTTGATCTTGCCAACCGGAATGCGGGGCTTTTGCCACAGTTGGCGGTGGCGTGCAAGCGCCAAGTCACGGTTTTTAAAAATGCTTCGGCAACGCAATAGCCTGTCCTTAGCGGTGATGTGCCTCCCGCGATGCAAAGGCGGCAATTTGCTTGAGGTTTCCGGGCGTCTTTGACGGGCGTAGGCTTTCTCGAAGGGCGACTTTCCCGCCTGTGGAAAGAGCGATGTGGAGGTGGGCCGAGCGTTGAGTCGGTCAGCACCTAGGGCAAACCACTATGAGTTATCATCGCCTTGCCAGGAGCGGTCTCCTCCGTCGGTCTCGTGACAGGTGCATCTTGTCATCGGCCGGCATTCAATGGAAAACAGGACCCGGGACCGACGTGATGAGGTGTAGGGAAAATGACTGCTGACAAGTCAGGGAACGCGGATACAGCCAATCCCGGGGCAGAGACCTCCGAGGGAGCCGGCAAGGCCGCGCCGAAGAAGCCCAGGGAGTCCAAGGAAGATCGTTTGGCTCAGGCCTTGAGAGCGAACCTGCGCCGGCGAAAGTCCGCCGCCAAGGCGCGCAAGAGCGATGGCAGCGTCGAGGAATAGAAACAGATCCATCGGTTTCCGGCGCGTGGCTCTCTAGGTTTTCAGGGGACGGCCGCCTCAAGTTAACCCCCTTGTTGCCTTGCATGGGCCACATCGAGCGTGTAGATGCCGGGTTTCTAGGATTTTTCGCGCCACGCGGTCAGCTTTCCGGCGCATATCGATCATCAGGGTGGGACCATGGACAGCATTAAGGTCGTCGGCGGCGCAGAGCTCAACGGCATCATTCCGATTTCCGGCGCCAAGAACGCCGCTCTGCCTTTGATGATTGCATCGCTGCTAACCGACGAGACCCTGACACTGTCCAATGTCCCGCGCCTGCGTGATGTTGCCCAGCTGACCCAGATCCTGTCCAATCATGGCGTCGATTATTCGGTCAATGGCAAGCGCAACGGCCAGGATGAGCTGGAAGGTCAGACGCTTCACCTGACCGCCCGCGAGATTGTCGACACCACGGCGCCCTATGAGCTCGTCTCAAAGATGCGCGCCAGTTTTTGGGTTGTCGGGCCGCTTGTGGCCCGCATGCATGAAGCGCGGGTGTCGCTCCCCGGCGGCTGCGCGATCGGCACGCGTCCGGTTGATTTCTTTATTGATGGACTGGCAGCGCTTGGTGCCGACATCGAGATCGAGGGCGGCTATGTGGTCGTCAAGGCCCCCGGTGGCCTCAAGGGCAATCGGGTCGAGTTTCCCAAGGTCTCTGTCGGTGCGACCCATACCATCATGATGGCGGCAACTCTGGCCGAAGGTGAAACCGAGATCGTCAATGCTGCATGTGAGCCCGAAGTGGCCGATCTTGCCGCTTGCCTGAACGCCATGGGTGCGCAGATCGAGGGGGCGGGCACCTCAACCATCAGAATACAGGGCGTCAAGCGTCTGCATGGTGCCCACCATGCCGTCGTGGCCGACCGGATCGAGACCGGCACCTATGCAATGGCAGTCGCCATGACAGGTGGCGATGTGCTCTTGAAGGGCGCACGCGCCGATCTTCTGGAGAATGCCCTGGATATCCTGCGCCAGACCGGCGCGGAGATCACCGAGACCGGTGAGGGTCTGAAAGTCTATCGCAACGGCAATGGCATTCAGCCGGTCGACGTGACAACCGAGCCGTTCCCGGGCTTCCCGACCGATCTCCAGGCCCAGTTTATGGCGCTGATGACCAAGGCCGGCGGGCAGAGCCGGATTACAGAGACGATTTTTGAAAACCGCTTCATGCACGTGCAGGAGCTGGCACGGCTGGGTGCCCAGATCAGCATCGACGGACGCACCGCCGTCATTGATGGCGTGGGCACGTTGCGTGGTGCACCGGTCATGGCGACCGACTTGCGCGCATCTGTCTCTCTGGTGATCGCTGGACTGGCTGCGGAAGGTGAAACCACGGTCAACCGCGTCTATCACCTCGACCGTGGCTTTGAGCGGTTGGAAGACAAGCTGACCCGCTGCGGTGCACAGATCGAACGCGTCTCTGGCTGATGTCAGTCGGCGCTCTGGCGCTCAATGACGCGTCCGCGCGAGGTGAAGGAGGGGCTGGGTGTGCCCGCCCCACCGGTCATGACGGCTTCGACGATCGGGCTGAGGGCAGGGCGCTCTGACTGCCAGGTCGCGATGAAGTTGGCACCGCGCCCACCGGTCTGGTCATTGATCTGAACCAGAAAATCATGGGACCCAAAGGGCGCGAGCGTGATGGCCTCGGTGGTCAATACACGCACTTCTGCGCCCGTTTCGTCGTGATAGCTGACTTTCTCTATGACGATGTCCGTCTGCGGGTCGACGTTATGGATTGTCAGCGTTGCGGCAAGCAGGACGGACCGGTCGGAGAAGGTCTGAATGCGCGAATAGGCGGGCACATAATATGTCTCGCCAAGCGAACGTATGAGAGAGATATCCAGGTTTTCAGCCCTGACAGATGGTCCCGAGATCCCCGCAGTCATCGCTGCCGCGAGCAAGGGCATGCCAAACCAGCGGATCAGCGGAGTCACAGGTTTGCTCATGATGCGTGGCAGTTTCATTGGGGCTCTCTGATCAAGTTGGCTGTTGCCTGCCGTCGATAGGGCGAACGGGGTCATCGGTTTGCAGGTTAGGCAAGGTTGAGGCCCGTGTGGAGCACTAATTTGGTGAAAGTCGAGTTTTCCTTTTGCCGGATTGTCAAATCCGGCTTTAGCCGCTAGGTCATCAAACAACTGATGTTCGGTTTGGCCGGGCGCTGGAAACCGGCGCGGGCAGGCAGGCCAAACATGGAACACGCCAAACATGGGCCAAGCATGAGCCAAACATGGGCCAAACAGGGAATGTGTCTTTCACCATGGATCAGCTGAAACTTGCCGCTCTGGATGTCGAAGACCTTGAGGTCGTGTCCGCGCACATTCAGGACGCGGTTCTGACCGTCGGCGACATTCGCTTTCTTCCCAAGGAGCAGAGAGCGATCTTTGCCATGAATCGCTTCGTCTGGGACAAGGCGGCGGACAAGCGTACCAAAGAACATGAGCGTCGCCGGGCAGCGCTTGCAGTGTCGCAGGTCAGCTCCATGAAGGCGGTCGGCATTCGTCAGGATGCCAAGGCAGCAGTGCTCGAACTGCTTGCTGTCACCTTCGAGGAAACCGAGGCGCCGGCCGGTCGTATCCGCCTGGATTTTGCCGGCGGCGGCGTTCTGTTGCTTGAGGTCGGCTGCATTGAGGTGCAGCTCTCGGACCTGGGCGCAGCCTGGGGAACGCCCAATCTGCCGACCCACGAACTGGATTAAGAACAACGGTGGCGGCGTTGGCCGTCGCGACAATGCAAGGAGCTCTAGGCTTGGCGGTACGTCTGTCAGACAAGGATGCGGACTTTGAAGCGCGCTTCCAGACGCTGCTTTCGGGCAAGCGCGAGGTTTCCGAGGACGTCGACCAGGTCGTACGCGCAATCCTCGAGGATGTTCGCGAACGCGGCGATGCAGCGGTTCTGGAATACACGGTAAAATTTGATCGGCTCGATGCGGCGAGCATGGCTGAACTGAAAGTGTCGGAAGCGGAAATCGACGCGGCCATGACGCAGGTGCCGCAGTCGACCATCGACGCGCTCATGCTTGCGCGTGACCGGATCCAGTCTCACCACGCGCGGCAAATGCCTAAGGATGACCGCTACACGGATCCCATTGGAGTGGAGCTTGGCTCCCGCTGGACGGCGGTTGAGGCGGTCGGGCTTTATGTGCCCGGTGGCCTTGCCTCCTATCCAAGCTCTGTTTTGATGAATGCTGTGCCGGCCAAGGTCGCCGGCGTCGAACGCATTGCGATGGTGGTGCCCAGCCCGGACGGCGCGCTCAACCCACAGGTGCTGGCAGCGGCCAGGATCGCAGGTGTGTCCGAGATCTATCGGATCGGTGGCGCCCAGGCGGTTGCTGCGCTGGCCTACGGGACAGAGACAATCGCGGCCGTCAGCAAGATCGTCGGCCCGGGCAACGCATTCGTTGCGGCGGCCAAACGGCGCGTGTTCGGCACGGTCGGCATTGATATGATTGCCGGACCGTCCGAGGTTCTGGTCGTTGCAGACGCAGACAATGATCCCGATTGGCTGGCGGCGGACCTTCTGGCCCAGGCCGAACATGACGCGGTGGCGCAGTCGATCCTGATCACCGACAGCGCAGATCTTGCGACGGCGGTGGAAGAGGCGGTCGAGCGTCAGCTCAAGACCCTGCCCAAGGCGGAAATCGCCGGGGCCAGCTGGCGCGACTTTGGAGCCGTCATTGTCGTCGAAGACCTGGACGGTGCTATGCCGCTGGTCAACCGGATCGCGGCGGAGCATCTGGAGCTCGCCGTGGCAGACCCCGATGCAATGCTGGAAAAGGTTCGCAATGCAGGCGCTGTCTTCCTGGGACGCTACACGCCGGAAGCAGTGGGCGACTATGTCGGTGGTTCGAACCATGTTCTGCCGACAGCCCGTTCGGCTCGCTTTTCCTCCGGCCTGTCGGTTCTGGATTTCGTCAAGCGCACCTCCATTTTGAAGTGCAACGCAGAGAACTTGCGGCAAATCGGTCCGGCTGCAATCGCGCTGGGCAAGGCCGAAGGGCTGGATGGACATGCAAGGTCTGTCGCGATACGCCTGAACCTCTAGGGATATGGGGCACACGCATGGACGAAACCGAAGGTGAAGTCGAAAGTGGCGGGAAGCTGGTGGATGTCGTTCTCGACGAAGCCTCCATTTCCCGTTCGACGCCGGACGTGGAACATGACCGTGCGGTGGCGATCTATGACCTGATCGAGGAAAACAGCTTCTCGCCGGTCGGTCATCCTGCCGGAAACTTCGTCCTGCAGCTTTCGGTCGTCGAAAAGAAGCTCGTCTTCGCCATTGCAGATGAAGATGGCGAGCCTCTCGTCACCCATGTTCTGTCGCTGACGCCCCTGCGCAAGATCGTCAAGGACTACGATCTGATCTGCGAGAGCTATTTCGAGGCGATCCGCCATTCGACACCAAGCCAGATCGAAGCGATCGATATGGGGCGGCGCGGGGTTCACAACGAAGGGTCCGAGATCCTGATGGAGCGGCTGAAAGGCAAGGTTGACGTTGACATGACAACGGCGCGGCGCCTCTTCACGCTGGTCTACGCCCTCCACTGGAAGGGTTGAGCGCAATGGCCGAGCCGGGCATGCGTCCGACTGCGGTGTTGTTTGCTTGCGGCATGAATGCCGTGCGTTCCCCCATGGCTGCGACCATCGCACGTCATCTATTCCCCAATCAGATCTATGTCCGCTCCGCAGGCGTGCGTCAGGGGGAGCCAGATCCCTTTGTCGACGCGGTCATGGCGGAAATCGGCATGGACACGAGCAAGCACCGGCCCAAGACGTTTGAGGAACTGCAGGAATCGGGTTTCGATCTTGTGGTGACGCTGGCACCGGAGGCGCACCACAAGGCGCTTGAACTGACGAGAACAGAGTCGGTGGACGTCGAATACTGGCCAACGATGGATCCGACGCTTGCCACGGGAAGCCGGGAGCAGATACTCAATTCCTACCGCGCGGTGCGCGATCAGCTGATGGCAAGAATCAAGAAGCGCCTTGGCTGGAACCCGCCGCCAAGCGGCTGAATCGGCCTTACCAGACCGCGATCTCGGACAGCTGCGATTTAGTTTGAAAAGGCCCAGAAAGAACGGTTCACATTCCTGTCGTGATCCGTTAGGTTCGCCGCTCATCTGAACGCCTTAATCAGGATACCATATGGCCAAGGAAGAAGCTCTGGAGTTTCCGGGCGTCGTCACGGAACTGCTGCCAAACGCGACTTTTCGCGTGAAACTAGAAAATGACCACGAGATTATTGCCCACACTGCAGGGCGTATGCGCAAGAACCGCATTCGTGTTCTCGCAGGCGACAAGGTGCTGGTCGAAATGACCCCTTACGATCTGACCAAGGGTCGTATCACCTACCGCTTCAAGTAAGACGGCCGCGAGCAAGACGGCAGAAAATGGCAGTGGCAGGCATGACGAAAGTTCCCGCACTGATCCTGGCTTCCGCGTCGCCGCGCCGTCTTGGCCTGCTGCAGCAGATCGGTCTCGAGCCTGATCACCTGATGCCGGCCGATATTGATGAGACGCCGAATAAGCTCGAAACGCCGCGTGCGCTCGCCTTGCGTCTTGCCAGGGGCAAGGCGGAGGCCGTGCGTTCCATCGTTGCGCAATCGGAAGATCTCGCCGATTCTGTTGTTCTTGCCGCCGATACCGTGGTCGCCGTCGGGCGCCGGTGTCTGCCCAAGGCTGAGATGACCGACCAGGCCCTGGCCTGTCTGTCGCTGCTGTCCGGTCGCGGTCACCGCGTCTTTACCGGGGTCGCCGTCATTGCGCCCGATGGAAAGCTGCGTTCCAAGGTTGTCGAAACCCGCGTCCGCTTCAAGCGCCTGTCGCGCAAGGATATTGACGAATACATGGCGTCGGGCGAATGGCGCGGCAAGGCCGGCGGCTATGCCATTCAGGGGCTGGCCGGAAGTTTTGTTGTCAAACTCGTCGGCTCCTATCCCAGCGTCGTCGGCTTGCCGTTGAGCGAGACCGTCACGCTTTTGTCTGCCGCCGGCTATCCGGCGCACAAGGACTGGTCGACATCGGCGAGCTGACGCAGGACGCGCTGCCCGCCGTGTGGCCCATCAAGATGAGCGCTGCCATGAGCGAAACCAAAGAGACGTCCAGTCGCCGCATGCGGCCTTGCCCGATCTGCTCCAAACTGTCGACGGAGCCGGACTATCCCTTCTGTTCACCGCGATGCGCCAAGGTCGATCTTCACCGCTGGTTCTCCGAGGGCTACACCATTCCCGTTGTCGAGACCGACGATCTGGATGATCCCGAGCGAGACAATTTCGACGGCTGATTTCGCTGTCTCCTTCTGTCTTGTAAATTTAGCCAGCGTTGCAATTTGTCACGTTTTTCGCCGTTTAATCGCTGTTTTGATCAAGCAATGAGCAGCTTGATAAAAAATATCTCTTGTCGTGAAAAAATATTCACTGCCATAATGAGCCCGCAAAACCTGTCATGTGCAGGAACTGTGACGACGCCGGGAGGCAGGGGCTGAGATCGGCCCCTCATTCGCTCGTCAGGTTTCTGAAGTGACGAAAAACCGTCGCACGGTCGTGTTATTGCGGCGGAGCTATACAGGGATCAAATATCCCGACATCAAAGGCGAGGCACTGATGAGCAAGTTCCTTTTTAGCGCGACTGCGCTGGCCATGACGACAGCGCTGAGCGGCGCTGCAATGGCCGACTACACCCTGACCATCCTGCACACCAACGACGTGCACTCGCGGATCGAGTCGATCAACAAATACGATTCCACCTGTGACGCGGAATCCGAGACCGAAGGCAAGTGTTTCGGCGGCGTCGCCCGGATCAAGACCAAGATTGACGAGCGTCGCGACGAGCTGACCGGCGAGGGCGCGAACTTTGTTGTCGTCGATGCCGGTGACCAGTTTCAGGGCTCGCTCTTCTATACGACCTACAAGGGCGCAGCTGCCGCCGATTTCATGAACGGCATTGGCTACGACGTCATGGCCGTGGGCAACCACGAGTTCGATGATGGGCCGAAGGCGCTCGCAGGCTTTCTCGACAAGGTGACCTTCCCGGTCATTTCCGGAAACCTCGATCTCGACCAGGAACCACTCCTCAAGGGTCGCATTCCCGGCACTCTGGTGCTGGAGCGCGGCGGCGAAAAGATCGGTTTCGTTTCCAGCCTTGCTGAAGACACTGCCGAAACCTCCTCGCCAGGTGCTGGCGTGACCTTCCTGAATTCCGAAGAGGCGCTCAAGGCGCAGGTTGCCGAGCTGGAAGCCGCTGGTGTCAACAAGATCATCGCGCTCACTCACGAAGGTTTGTCCAAGGACAAGATGATCGCCGCAGCCGTGCCCGGTATCGACATCATCGTCGGCGGCCATTCGCACACTCTTCTGTCCAACACGCAGGACCGTGCTGAAGGCCCTTATCCGGTGCTCGTCAAGAACCCGGACGGCAAGGATGTGCCGATCGTGCAGGCCTATGCCTACAGCAAATATGTCGGCGATCTCGTCGTCACATGGGATGATGCCGGCAATGTCATCGAGGCTGTCGGGGAACCGATCCTGCTCGACGCGTCGGTCGAGCCGGATGAAGAGTTTCTGGCACGTGTCGTCGAAATGGCCGCACCGCTCGATGAAATCCGCAATGAAGTGGTTGCGCAGTCAAGTGGCCTGATCAATGCGGACCGGACGGTCTGCCGTGCCCAGGAATGCGAAATGGGCACCCTGGTCGCGGATGCCATGCTGGCCCGGGTTGCGCCGCAGGGCATCCAGATTGCCATTCAAAATGGTGGCGGGCTGCGCGCGTCGATCGACGCCGGTGAGGTCACCATGGGCGAGGTCCTGACGGTTCTGCCGTTCCAGAACACCTTGTCGACCTTCAAGCTCAAGGGCTCCGATGTGATCGCGGCGCTTGAAAACGGTGTGTCCAAGATCGAGGAGGGCGCAGGCCGCTTCCCGCAGGTCGCAGGCCTCAAGTACAGCTTCTCCAAGGCCAAGCCGGCCGGTGAGCGCATCAGCGACGTCGAAGTCATGGACGGCGATGCCTATGCGCCGATCGACCCGGACAAGGTCTATGGCGTCGTCTCCAACAACTACATGCGCGGCGGCGGCGACGGCTACAAGGTCTTCGCGGCAGCGGGTATGGACGCCTATGACTACGGCCCGGATCTGGCTGACGTGGTTGCCGAGTACCTGGCGGCCAAGAGCGGTTACACGCCATACGTCGACGGCCGGATCACCGAAAAGTAAGACTGACACCTGTCAGGCGAGGGACCCTGGTTCCTCGCGCAAGGTCAAAGCGCGTCGCATCAGCGGCGCGCTTTTTCGTTTCTCTGCGTGAACTCGAGTCAAGCGAGCAGTCTGAGTGGGAGGGCGATCTTCTGCGGGCTGTCGACAAAGCCATTTGAAGGCGCTTCAGGTCAACTTTTCCCCAGCCGGTAGAGAGCTGAAAAACCGAGTAAAACCGGGGTTTTGCAGAGGGTGGGGACACCTTTGCGAAAAGCCTTGCAAGGGCGGTGAAAAACTTTGCCGGGACGCTGGACAAGCCCGTTTCCAGCTTCTATAAGACCCGAGCTTTCGACGCGGCGACAACCTGTCCGCCAGCCGTCAGATGCCCGGATAGCTCAGTTGGTAGAGCAGCGGATTGAAAATCCGCGTGTCGGTGGTTCGAATCCGCCTCCGGGCACCACTCATCTCTTTGAATTGACTTTGCTTTTTCGACTGCATGAGAATTTCTCCTTTGCGGTTTGACATTCTTTGCGAACGGGTTTGACACTTTCTCGCTTCGAAGAGCTATTTCAGCCTCAAACTTTGCCGAGACAGTTTCCATTTTGGCGCTAATATCGGCCCTTCGTGAGTAATGCCGAGCCATGGTCTCAGTTGTTTGTGCGAGGGCGTCGGCGATGGTCCGGTCGTCCATGCCGCCTTCACGCAGGATCGTCGCGACCGTGTGCCTTAGGCCGTAGAGGGTTAGGCCGGTTCCGACCGAGCCTTTAGCCTTGAGTTGGTCGTAGTAACGCTTCCAGGAGGCGCGGAAGCCAGCCTCGGTCCACGGTTGTCCTCGCGAGCTCGCCAGCAAGGTTGGGGCCTCATGCGGTTCCGCCTCATCCAGGATCACTTGAAGCGGCTTGATCACGGGCCAATGGATTTGCGTGCCGGTCTTCGCGCGGGACGATCTGATCACCCCATCCTGATAGGCCGACTTGGGAAGCGCGAAAGCATCTCCTGGTCCAAGCCCTGTAAACATCATTAAGGCGATGGCAGGGCGCAATTGCGCTGGAGCTTCTTTCAGTACGATTTCACGCTCCTGATCGGTCCACGGGCGGTTGGCTTTTGGTGCATTTCGTTTGCGTTTGACACCTTTTACACCAAGGGCTGGATTGTCTTTGACAAGGCCTCGTTCCTTTCCCCAGGCGAACACAACGGAAATCACCTGCTTCACATAGGTGCCAAATCGAGCACTCTTGTCCTCATGAGCCTTGTCGCGCAAGCGCACGATAAGCTCTGAGGTAAAGCGGGTGAGGGGCGTGTCGCTCAATGGCTGGAGATAACCCAAAACCATCTGGTAGTCGCTTCGCGTGCGGGGCGCGAGATCCTTGAACGCGTGGCTGCCACGATATTTTTCAACAAGTAGCCCCAAAGTGCCAGGTTTGGCAGTTTGGCGTTTACCGGCATCCTCGAGCCGCGTACATTCATTGTAGAAGGCTGCTGACTTTGGCGGAAAGCTCGCGAGATCAACCATGGCGCCCGACTTCCGGTGCTGGCAGCGCAGCTTGAAAGGAGGCTTTTTATCCTCCCAAACCCGAAAGCCCTTTGGCCACCATTTGTTGATCTTCGGCATCAATCACCCCAATCGCGCGACAAGAGCGTCATCATCCAGTTGATCGGATGCCTTCTGGCTTTCTATCCAGCGGTCAAGATCATGTACGTCCCACCTTTTCACGCCGTCGGCAAATGCCACAGGGGCGACTGGCGAAAGGCTCTCGAACTTCTTGACCGCTAATCCGCAGTAGTGTGCGGCGTCCACTTTGCTCAGCATGCGATACGGCTGCACAGTGAGATTGAGTTTGGCACTTGGCATGTCAGGAGCCTCCAGTCCCTTTGCGGGTTATTTGGCTTTAGCTGTGTCCCGATCCAACGCGGTTGCCTTCGTCAGAACGTTTTGAAGCACGGCAGAGCAATCGACGATCTGATACGCTGGACCGCGCTCTGGATCTCGGAGTGCGGCGCTCATTTTCATGTTGAGCGCTTCGAGCCCGAAAATGGTCTGGATGTCCAGGTCCGCCGTGTCGTGGTGCATGTTGCAGAAGCAAAAGACGCCGGTGTCGGCGTTCAATACTTCCTCCCATCGGTCCTTGAGGCCAATGAGGACATGACCTGCTATCATTTCCGCCATGGCGTGGGAGCAGTGGGACTGGACGAGACGGTGGTACGTGACGACTAACATGAGGTCGTTGAACGTGAACCGCGTCCATCCCGGCCCATCAGCTTCCAGTACTACATGCTTGCGTCGCCGCCAGACCCTAAGGGTCTCGATATTCATACCGGCAACTGCAGCAACCTGGGATGCTGTGAATTTCCGTTTAAGCAGGCTGGCAAGAGTCGTCACTGATCGCTCCATCAAACTGGGTCGATTGTACCGATTCTGGTAAAAGGGTCAAGTGACCCACTTTTTAATTGCTGATGCGTTGTCTTTCGGACCAAGCGGTCGTCGAGCTCGGGCATTAACAACGCGCAGGCCAGATGCGTTTTCAGCCTCAGAACACGTCCATACTCAAATGCTCTGAAACCACCCTGCATCAATCGTGACTGCTTCGATCATCTGCGTTTTGACGCCGAGGTCATATTGCTTCAGGAGGTCACAAAGGCGGTCGCCATCGATCAGGTCAATGGCGATGGCGCCATCGCGAGTGGCTTCTTCTGAGGCCTGGCTGGTAAAGGTACCGGTTGTGATGAACAGGCCTTTGTCCGCACGCCCTTGCAGGGCACCCCTAAAGTCGCGGATCTCCTTTGATCCAACGCTGCCCTTCCAGCGCTTGCACTGGAAGTAGACCTGAAATGAAACCAGATTGACGCGAAGGACGCCGACGCCGTCGATGCCGCCATCCCCGGTCTTGCCGCGAACCTCGACTTTGATGAACCCCGCCTCGCGCAAGAGGCGCTGCGACAGCCGCTCAAAGGCTGAAGGGTCCATGGCGCGCAACGTGTCGCGGAGCTTGAGCTTCCAGTTTTCAGCCCCAGTAGTGTCCTCATCGGCGTCCAGCGGAGCAGGCTCAGATACAGTTTCGCGCTTGTCTTTCCGCGCAGCTTCCTTTTGCAGCTTTTCCTTACGCTTGGCCTTGGCCCGCTCGCGCTCTTCATCAAGAACCCTTTTATGAATGGCTTCTGTTTGCTGCTTGCTGACGATAGCCTCGCCATCGTCAGTTAACGCCCAGACACCGCGGGAGGAGTTTTCCAACGCTCCGCCGCGCTTCAGATAGGTGCGCGCCCAGGCAAGGAAATAGGCAACGCGGGTGCGCGGGTCGTCGCCCGGCTGAGTATAGGACTGCTCTTCTTCGGACAGCCCTTCGATCTCGATGACCTTTTCTTCCAGTTCCTGGATGGAGGCTGAGCCGCCGATTTGCTTTAATGCCTCGATCGTTGCCAGCATCATGCCTGGCAGGTCAGGCATGCCGGTCGGCTCAACGGTGAAGCGGCGTGACATTCATTGACTCCCATTATGCTGCATAGCGGCCATCCTCAGTAACTTGGGCCTGGCCGAGTGCTGCCAGGCTGGCCAGCAACGGTTCGACGGAGGTGGTGCGGGCGCGCTGGAAGCGACGGGCGATCTGTTCGGGTGTTGCTTCGCCCATGTCTTCAAGCGCCTCGCGAACCGCAGAGATCTGCTCCGGCAGGGCCTTGGGCCAGGGGGATTTCTCCACCTTGATGGCGGCGCCGACATCCATCTCCGCCTGCTTGGCCTTGGCTTCGGCCTGCTTGCCTTCCGGGTTCTGATAGTCCGGACGCAGCCAGCGGATATGACCGCTCGCCTCTTCCGCCGCGCGCTCCTTGTTGAGATCGACCAGCTTGAACAGGATTTCCTCGTCGGTGAGATTTTCCGGCCAGCCGTAGGCTTCTGCCACGGCAGCGTCGATCCGGTCGTGAATGTCTTTCAGAATGCCGATCAGGCCCTGATCGTAGTTGTCCTTGCCCTCGATGGTCTCGCCTGCGCGCAGTTTTTCCAAGACGTTGTACATCTGGGTCAGCGTCAGCTTGGGATGCGCCGCCTGTTGCTTTTTGCGGTGCGCGTCGAGCTCTTCGCCAAGTGTCCGAAGTATTGTTAGCTGAGTTTCAGTGAGATCAGGGAACGGAAAGGGATCGAAGCAACGGGATTTATTGTAGCGGGGGTCGTTGCCGACACCTAACCTACCACCTGCTGCAAGAGACCATACAACATGATGTTTGCTGGACAACACCGCAAGCTTAGCAGCATCATCAAGAGCGATCGCCACGAGCATGTTATCCGGCAAGATATCCGCATCGAGAAACTGAAAAACGCGGTGCTTCATTGTCTCGACGGTTGCGATGTAGCGCGGCAATCCTTTTAACGCGCGGCGCAGATCCCGTCGTGGCTCACCATGAATCCACCAGTTACGCTTATAACTATCGCGGTTGTTGAGATCGCGCTCCGGTTTCACATTGTCTAAGACATGCTGATAGACCGCCGGAAAGCGCTCTCTTACTTGAGCTTCTGTCAGTCCAAACAGATCGATCACCATCACGTCGCGCGGTGCTGAAGTGAGATCTCGTCCGTTTCGGTAACTGCGGATGTGAGCAGAAGCCTCTGGCATTGTTCCCAATCCCAACGCTTTAGCTTCAGCCGGTCTCAAGATGAAACCGGAGCCAATTAGCTGCATCCCTCTATGGGCAAGATTCGCGTTCGCTGTGAGCGATCTAGCCCCCGCCACATCAGCGCCTATCTGCAAATTCGCGAATACCTTTCCGATCTGATGATCGAAGGTCACCAGGCGCCCGTCTGCCTCTGAGCGTTCTTTGCTTTCCGTCGCCACAGACAGCAACTGGCCAGCACGATTGCCAGCAGCTCCAACCGTCATGGAAATCCGCACCGCTGCCCCGAACTGGGTATCCACCCAGGGGTGATCCGGGATGGCGAAAAGCAGGGATAGCGGCTTTTTCGGGTCGTTTAGATGTGGCTCCAATACCCGACGATTGAACGTCTGGCGCAGGGAATTGGTGGTGATCAGACCGAAGCGGCGGGTGCCCTTGGCCTTCTTCCGGTCAAAGCCACGTGCAGCCAGAGCCGCCTTGTCCCACCAGAACATGACCAGATCCGCACTTTGCGGCATCTTCGGATAGGCTTTCCAGAGTGCCTCGACATAGCCATCGCCGAGGCTATCCCGCAGGCGACTGGCACCAATAAACGGCGGATTGCCAACGATGAAAGTGGCTTCGGGCCAATTGGCGGGTTTCGGCTTGATATAGTCGTAGACCTGAATGCGGGCATCCGGGTCTGGCACTTCCTCGCCCGTTACCGGATGGCGCAGGGTGGTCACCCCATCCCAGCGGGTGACCGGCTTGCCTGCCTCATCCAGCCTTGGAATGCGGTCTTCCCACTCCAGCACCGCATCGCGGTTTTGGATGTTTTTGAAGTCCTTCAGAACCGGCTCGGAGGGCGACGCCTTGCCGTGGGTGCGGAAATGCCATTGCAGGTAGCCGATCCAGAGCACCAGTTCGGCCACCGCCGCCGCCCAGGGGTTCAGCTCAATCCCTAAGAACTGGTGCGGATCGACCGTGTGACCGGACAGGCCAAGAGACGCCTGGTCCTCGCCAAGTTCCTCCAGGAGCGCGGTGACTTCGCCTTCCAGCCGCTTCATCATTTCCATGGCGACATAGAGGAAGTTGCCTGAGCCGCAGGCCGGGTCGAACACGGTTGTCTCGCAAAGCGTGCGGTGAAAGTCGTGGACGGCAGCGCGGGCCTCTGTCTCCTTGCCGTCGGACATCAGCCGCTGCACGGCGGTCTGCACGTCCTTCCAGTCGGCGCGCAGCGGGTCAATGATAGTCGGCGTCACCAGTCGCTGGACATAGGCGCGCGGCGTGTAGTGGGCACCGAGCTTGTGCCGCTGGCGCTTGTCGAGCGCACGTTCCAGCAGCGTGCCGAAAATCGCCGGTTCCACCTGCTTCCAGTCAGCCTCGGCTGCCTCGATCAAAAGGCCAAGCTGCAAGCCATTCAGCGGCAGGGCGTCGGGTTCCTTGAACAGTCCGCCGTTGAAGCGCTTCAGGTCCGCCTTCAGCGCGTGGGAGTAGACACCCTTGTCCATCGCCTCCCAGAGTTCTTTCAAGGACAAAGCCGCATGCTCCGGGTGGCCTCTGAAGTCCATCAGAAGCCCGGTGAAACTGTCCTTCGGGATCAACTCCACGTCTTCGGCGAACATGGAAAACAAGCAGCGCATCAGGAAACGGGCGACCTTTTCGCTGTCGTGACCCTGTCCCTCAAAACTCTTGCCCAGCTCGGCCAGATGCGCAGCGATATCCCTTGTGACTTCGGCGGCCTTCAGGGAGGGATCTAGCGAGAATGGATCTGTCCAGATCGTGCGCAGAAGATCGCATGTGTCGGCGTCGCACAGGTCTTCCAGCTTGATGCGATAGCGGTTGCCGTCCGGGAACTGGGTATAGCCCTGACCGGCGCGGGAGAAGTCGGCATAAAGCTCAATCACGTGGCCGACATCGACAATCATCAGGAAGGGCGGCCAGCCGTCTTCCTTGGAAACGGCGCGGGCATAGCCGTCGGCCTGGTTACGCGCCTTGAGCATCGTGTCGTCCCACTTGGCCGTGCCACGCGGGCCATGACCGAGACGGACCTTGGGCGCATCCTTCTCGCTTAGAAGTGCGAGCTGGTCTATGTCGGCTTTGGAACCCTTGTCGCCGCCCTGCTTTGCTTCCAGGACAAAGCAGCCCTTGCGATAGAGGTCGATACGTCCCCGGCTCTTGCGGCCCGTATGGGTGAAGGTGACCGGCCGTTCAAAGCGGTAGTCGTTGTTCTCGCCGTCAGCGGTTGCCGGTTTGGGTCTGTCGACGCCCAGTAGATCCGTCAGTTCATCGGCAAACATTTGAAAATTCGCCATCTCGCTGCCGCCCGATGGCTTCCAGCGGTCAATGAAGGCATCAATCGGATCGGACATGCGGGTGGTTACTCAACGAATCTTTTTACAACGTCAGATATACAAACAGAAACAACGCGCGATAGCTATCAAGAGCGGTCACCTCAAAACGCGAACTGGCCTATCAACTATCCTGCGGTCGGTCGAAAACAAAAGAGGTGCCGGGGACGAAACAGACCCTTGCACCGGCCATTGCAAGCGTAGGCCAAACATTATCCTAAACATAAACCCGACACGTTTTGAAATCGCCACGCGTTTCAAAGCCCTGAGGTCGCGAATAGCCCCGTAGGACAGGGAGGCCGTGAAAGGACCCGCAGCGTGGAAGGGGCTCCTGGGCCGTCAGACTTCTAACATCTCTGACGAAAATTTCTCTCTCCCGCAATGCTTGTATGTCCGGTTGCTTGTTCCTTTTCCGGATGTTGCTAGGGTCTTGCCAAGGCTTGGGGGATTCGCTTTTGGCGGTCCTTCGTGGGCGGGATAAGGCGGATAAGTACCTGACGTTAGGGAAGAAAAAGGCGCCATGGAAAAACGGGCGCCGGCGACGATTTGGGGCAGGCAGGTTTGAGTGAAGCACTAAGAGGCGAGGGGCAGACGCGGGCTGCGGCGGGCAATCAGCCGGGCGCTGCAGCGAGCGCTCATGCAAAGCCTTCAGACAGCGCATCTTCCCGAACCGTGCCGCAGGAAATTTCCGCTCCAGCCAATGCGTCTGCGGGTGCGGCCGAGCGTTTGGCTGAGGCCATGCCTGGAATGGAGACCGCTAAGCGGCGCCAAAAGCCAGGCGGCGTGCGTATCCGGCTTGCACAGAATACTGAGGCCGATTACCAGGCCGGGCTGGCGCTGGCGCGCGCGGCTCACGAACGCACAGTCTTCAAGGAGATTGCCTTTTCGGAGGCAAAGGCGCGGGCGATCTTCGACAAGGCCATGGCCCAACCGGAGCGCTACGGGCTGATCTATGCGATCGCGTCCGACAGCGCCATGGATAAAGCCGGTCCGACGCTGGGGTCAGCTGAAGGCCCACGAGAGCGGCTGCTCGGCTTTGCCTCCGTTCATGCGGGCGAATACTTCCTGGGCGAGGGCAGTCTCATTGCCACGGTCCAGACGTTGAACATCGATCCAGGGCTTTCGGGCACGCTTGTCTCTGGCAAGGTGGTCTTGCGGCTGGTGCAGGCCCTGCGCCACTGGGCCAGGACCCGCGGCTGCGCCCATCTGCTCTGCCACGTCACCAACGGCGAAAACGCCGCCGAGGCCGACCGCTTCTTCCGGCGATGTGGGATGAAGACGGTGGGTGGGAATTACTTGGATGTGGGCGCGCGATAGCAAAGGGTTTAGGCCCTAGTTTCTTAAATATTGTTGATGCCCAAGTGGGATCTCGAGGGATGTGTTTGAAAGGGAGGAGCTAATATTGAAAAAGAAAAATAATTTAACTTTAGAAAATAATACAAATTTTGGATTTTACATATGATTGAAGATTCGAATAAAAAATGCTGGACTTGTGCATGGAAGTATCACAGGCCTGAATTTTTTGTGTGGGTTTTTTCTGCGATTATATACTTCCTTCTTATTAAGGATCTTGAATCTACAAAGTATACTCAGGTAATTTTTCTTGTCGTTGTTTTTCTCCCCCCTGTTTTTGTATTCCGCTTTTTCCTGTCGATCCGCAGATGTAAAGCGAAAAATATTAGCGCTTGTAGTGGTGAATCCGGTGATCAAAAATGACAGAAAACCAAAGAGACAACAGTTTTATTATCGAGGCCCTAAGAACGACTGGTGATCTAGCTTTGGGCCAGCTGGGGACCGTAGTCTCTGCCGTCGGCGATATCATTGATTTTGACACGGGGAGCAAGTGGGGTGGGCGAATCCTGGGTAAATTTGGGGGGCCTTTGGTTGATACCGGCGTTCGCTCCATTGATGAAGACGGACTAACGATCAGAGATGTCGTTGCGGTCGGAGCGTCCATTGGTGGTGGTATGTTGTCTGGAGCTGCGGCTGCGGCGATAACAGCCAACCCTATCGCAATTGGGGCCGGTACACTTGTAGGCGGCGCACTTGCTGCAATCGGTGTCGATAATTTTCCTAGTTTGGAGCCCCGTAGCGCTACTGCGAGCCTGACTACCTCGCACGCCGACGGTTCTTTCGAAATTTCAACATTTACACATCTCGGCAAAAAGAACGGCCTCGATTATGTCGGGACAAAAATTGAAAAATATGATGCGTCAGGAAAGCTGATATCTAGGGCAGTCCAGAACATTGAAGTCGAAGACGCTGCTGCGCTTTTGAGTCAAGTCCGTGCGCAAGAAGCACTGAATAATCTCGATAGATGCTTTGCAGCCGATACATTGATCGCTCTGGCTGATGGAACGACTTCCGACATCTCCGCCATCCGCCCCGGCGACCTTGTCCTCTCCTTCGATTCTCTCGCCGACAATGGCCGTGGCGCCTTGGTGCCGAAAAAGGTCGTTCGGACCTTCACCAACATCACCGAAGAATGGCTGCGGCTGACCTGGGTCGAGGAGGACGAGAAAAAAGAACTCGTCACCACCCCGGGCCATGAATTCCTGACCGCCCATGGCGGCTTTCGCCAGATCGAACAACTGATGGCGGGCGGCACGGGTACGCTTGTGCTGGCCGATGGCTCCGAGGCTATGGTCTCCGCCGAGCGTATCGTCTATAGCGCGGCAACAGCAGAGATGTTCGAGCAGGCGGAAGGCTATGTTCTGCCCCAGAACGGCAATCTGGCCCTGAAGCCGGAATTCAAAAAAGGCTGGAAGACCTATAATTTCGAGGTCGAGGACTTCCACACCTATGTCGCCGGCGGCGTACGCGTGCACAATGACAGTTGGGCAGATCCTTATGGGATCGAAGGCTTTCACTATGCGAATTGGCGAGAGGGCGACGGTGTCGCCTCCGTTGAATCCAACTGGAACGAACGGGTGTCCGTGGATGGCAATCTCGTTGCCCAATATCGCCTAAGTCTCAGCGACGGATTTCGCGATACGCCGACGGCCCACGCGGCTTCCATTGCCTATGCGATGGAGAAGCAGGGCTATAGCGGCAGTCAGATCGGCTATGCGTCCTGGAAGGAGTTCACGGATCACAATGGCGATGAGCCGGTGACCGACGCCGGCGAAGTGGCGAGGATTGAAGCGAACATTCGCCATGCCCGGCAACAGGCGGGCCACGAAAGCTCCACCGACAGCGGCAAGCCGCTGATCCTGGATCTGGACGGCGACGGCATCGAGATCACGCCGATGGACCGCTCCTTCACCGAGTTCGACTTTGACGACGACGGCTTTCTGGAACGCACGGCCTGGGTCGGCGCCGATGACGGCCTGCTGTTCTGGGATGAGAATGGCGACGGCTCGCTGGCGAGCGCCCATCAGATCGCCTTTTCCGAACTGACAAGCGATGAGTTCGACACGGATCTGGAGGCTTTGGCGGCCCATTTCGATCAGGCCAATGGCGGCAATGGGGATGGCGTCTTTGATGCGCGGGATGCCGCCTGGAGCCAGTTCAAGGTCTGGCGCGATGCTGACAGCGACGGCGTGGTCGATGTCGGGGAGCTGCGCTCCCTTGCCGACTATGACATCACCTCGATCACGCTGACCCGGACCAATGAAACCACCGTGGTTCTGGATGATAACACGGCGATCCACGGCTTTACGGAAGCAACCTTGAGCGATGGTTCGGTGATGTCGGTCGGTGACGTCTCGCTCGGCTACACCAAGCTGGGCGTCAAACGCACGGTGGATGCGGATGGCAACGCCATCGTCACCTATGAGGGCGCCGATGGCACCGAGGAGGGGTCCACCGGGCGCAAGGTTCTTTTCGCTGCAGCAGGGGCTGCAAGCTTTGCCCTTGGCACCGACACGGAAGCCGCGGATGGCGAACTGACGACTTCTCTATGGTCCTCGGCCATCGGCAATGACGATGCCAACACGCTAGACGCTTCCGCCAAGCTGGAAGACGTGCTTCTGGAAGGGGCGGGCGGCAACGACACGCTCACGGGCGGGGCCGGTCATGACATTCTGATCGGCGGCACGGGGAGCGACAACCTCACCGGCGGCGATGGCAACGACACGCTGGTCGTTGATGCGGAGGATCTGGTGGGTGGGCAGATCTCCGGCGGGGCGGGCTATGACACCTTGAGCCTCGACACGGAGATTGCCACCCAAGTGATCCTCGGGACCCATCAGGCGGAAGCGGCGATCGGCGGCTCCGGCAACGACACGCTGCACGGCAACAACGACAATCTTCAGGTCTGGAGCGAGATCGCCCGGTTCAATGCGGACGGGAGTTTCTCCGCCGGCTGGGTCGACATTGGCTATTACCTGAATGGCGCTGACGGCGACGACAGGCTGATCGGCGCGAAGAACGCAGACCAGCTGATCGGCGGATCCGGCAATGATGTTCTGGAGGCCAAGGCGGGCGACGACACGCTCTCCGGCGGCACGGGCAACGACACGCTGAAGGGCGGGACGGGCAACGACGTCTATCTCTACAACCGCGGCGATGGCGACGACATCATCGACGACAGCGGCTCGACGGCAGATAGCGAGGGCAATGGCGGCGACACGTTGGCGCTGGGAGCGGGCATTGCGCTCTCCGATCTCAACATCCGCCTCGACAGCGCGGACCTCCTGATCACCTTTTTCGAGGAAAGCCAGGCGGACAAGGACATCGCCGCC
The DNA here is from genome assembly GCF_014842925.1 of Roseibium polysiphoniae. GTDB lineage: Bacteria > Pseudomonadota > Alphaproteobacteria > Rhizobiales > Stappiaceae > Roseibium > Roseibium polysiphoniae. The sequence continues at coordinate 7,076 of NZ_JACYXJ010000006.1, read as the reverse complement.
GAGCTCGGCCTGCCCGACCTCACCGGCTCCCTCCGCATCAAAAACTGGACCTCCGGAACCGGCAAGATCGAATATCTGTCAGTGGCCGACGGAACGGTGATTGAGTTGAGGGACATGGCGCTGTTCGACATGAGCGGCGACCAGGGCGGTCAGACCACCGGGACAAGTGGCCGCGACTTCATCAACACCCAGGCGGGCAACGACACCATCTACGCTGGCGCTGGAGATGACATCGCCTATGCCGGTGAAGGGGCAGATGTCGTTTTCGGCGAGGATGGCAATGACGTTCTGTTCGGCGAGGGCGGCAATGATCATCTCTCCGGCGGGCATGGCGACGACCGCCTCGACGGCGGCGACGGCGACGATGGTCTGACGGCGTATTTCGGAGATGATACGCTGACCGGTGGTGCCGGAAACGACACACTGCATGGCGGTGCCGATCACGACTATCTCGATGGCGGCGATGGCAATGACATCCTGCGCGGCTATGACGACGATCCGAACAACGATGCGGGCGACGGCAACGATCTCCTGAATGGTGGCAAAGGCGACGACAGGCTGGAAGGGGCGGCTGGCGACGACACCTACGTCTATAATCGCGGCGATGGCTCCGATACCATCTATGAGACCGGCAACGGCGGGAATGGCGATACGCTCGCCTTCGGCACCGGGATCGATTTGGAGGACCTGAGGTTCTCCCGCTCCGGCAACAACCTCTTGATCGAGTTTTACCCCGAAAGCGCGGAAGAAGCAGCGAATGCAGAAAGCCGTGGTCTTGCAGCGCTGACCGGGTCGATCATCGTCACGGACTGGTTCGCAAGCACCGCCCGGCGTATCGAAAGCCTGTCCTTCGCCGGCGGGGACAAGGTCTGGATCGGACATCTGGATAATTTTCAGAACGGGACTGACCTCAGTTTCGAAGGAAGGTTCGACCAGATCCCAACCACAGCGATCAATGGATCGCCTAGCCGTGTTCTTGTCGGGGATTACAACGGCGACGGCTTTGACGACATGATGTTCACTTGGAACTCATCGGGCGCGAACAAGCTCTTTCTTGGCCGGTCTGATGGCGATTTCGATCAAGTGTCAACGCCGATTGTCACGACTGCCATCAATGGCAACCCGAACAAGGCATCTGTTGGTGACTTCAATGGGGATGGCTACGACGATCTCATGTTCACCTGGGGCTCATCTGGGGCCAACAAGATGTTCCTGGGGCGCAGCGCCGGTGGGTTTGACCAATTGTCGGGAAAGATCGCGTCATCTGCGATCAATGGCAATCCGAGCCGCGTCTCTGTGGGTGATTTCAACGGCGATGGGTACGATGACCTGATGTTCACCTGGAATTCTTCAGGGGCGAACAAGATGTTTGTCGGGAGTTCGAACGGTAGTTTTGTGCAATATTCCGGTCAGATTTCTGCCGGCGCGATTAACGGCAATCCGAGCCGCACTCTCGTCGGTGATTTCAACGGCGACGGGCGTGACGACCTGATGTTCACTTGGAATGCGTCTGGCTCCAATCGGATGTATCTTGGCCGGTCCGACGGCGGTTTCGATGCCCGGATCGACATGATTGCTCGGACTGCGATCAACGGCAATCCGAGCCGTACCCTTGTCGGTGATTTCAATGGCGACGGCTTCGATGATCTCATGTTCACGTGGAATTCGTCTGGCTGGAACCGGATGTATCTCGGACGCGCGGATGGTGGCTTTGAAGCCAGGATCGACATGATCTCGACCGGCGAGATCAATGGCAGCCCAAGCCGGGTTCTGGTTGGTGACTACAATGGCGACGGCCGCGACGACCTGATGTTCACCTGGAGTGCTTCCGGGACAAACCGTTTGTATCTCGGACAGACGGACGGAACCTTCGAAAAGCGGCTGGACCTTACCCTGCCAGGTCAAATCAATGGAAATTCCGACTGGGGCTTCCCACTGGATGTCAACGGTGACGCAATTGACGACTTGATATTCTCCTGGGGCAGTTCCGGCACCAATCGACTTTATCTCGGGCACACGGGTGGTCGAAATTTTCTGACCGGAACAGCCTCTAATGATTATATCAATGGGCTTGAAGGCGCGGACACCATCAATGGCGGCAATGGTCACGACACGCTGCTGGGGGGCGATGGCAATGATACGCTCTATGGCGACGAGGGCCACGACGTCCTGATGGGTGGGGAGGGCGACGACACGCTCCATGGCGGCGACGGCAATGACGTTCTGGATGCGGGCAAGGGTGCCGGTGGGCTTCAACTCCTGCAAGGAGAGGTAGGCGACGACACTTACCTGATCGGCGTGGACGCCGGCTTGGTCATGTTGAATGACGACGCCGAGTGGGAAGCCAGCGGAACCGACACGCTTGTGTTCAAGGATTTGAACCTGTCCGACTTGGATGTTTCCCAACATATTGATGGCGGTGAGCCATTCCTGCGGTTCCAATGGAACAAGGGCGGCGTTTCGGGTGAGCTCCGCATTGCCAACGCTGCTGAGCACATTGAGCGTTTTGAGTTTGCGGATGGGACGAGCCTGAGCCGCGTTGAGTTCGACATTCACGGCCGTGCGGTTCTCCACGGAACGGATGAGGACGATCTAATTGTTGGCGGTGTGACGACGGCAGGCGGTGACGTCGGCCGGTTTGCAGACGAGAATCTCTTGGCGTTCAAGGCAATGTCCTTGAGTTTTCTTGGGCAGCGGAAGGCGATCGTCCGCAAGGGTTGCTGAGTATCGCGAATGTCGGGGCGCATTTCGATCAGTATGAGTTTGCTGACGGGACGACGCTGAGTCGGATTGAATTTGATGTTCATGGCCGGGCTGTTTTGTACGGCACAGATGGCGATGATCTGATTGTGGGTGGTGTGACGACGGCAGGCGGTGACGTCGGCCGGTTTGCAGACGAGAATCTCTTGTTCGGCGGCGCTGGCAACGACACGATGATCTTTGGCAGGAGCGACTTCGGTGATGCTCAGCATGCATTTGGTCAGGCGGGGGACGACACGTATGTGATTGGCTCCGATAATGGCCACGTGCTTTTGACCGCGGACGCAGAGGTGTCTGGAGGTGGGTTTGATACGATCCGCTTCAGCGATCTATCCTTGTCGGATCTTGCAGTCAGCCAGCGGTATTGGGATGGCGTTCAAGGCAATGTCCTTGAGTTTTCTTGGGCAGCGGAAGGCGATCGTCCGCAAGGGTTGCTGAGTATCGCGAATGTCGGGGCGCATTTCGATCAGTATGAGTTTGCTGACGGGACGAGCCTTAGTTCCATGTCGGTTAACGGTGATGGCAGCGTTGTTCTTGTTGGCTCCTCTGAAGCTGACTTGATCTCCGGGACGAACTCCCATGACATCATTTCCGGTGGCTCAGGCAACGATGTTTTCCTCTTTAATGCAGCTGCAACTGGCCATGATACAATTTCTGATTTCGTTGCGGGGGCAGGGTCGGAAGATGTTGTCCAGCTGGCGGCATCGGAGTTCGGGGACTTCGCGTCGGTGCTCGCAGCAGCTTCAGACAATGGTGCTGATACGGTCATCGCGCTTGATGCGGCAAACAGCCTGACCCTGGAAGGGGTGCTGCTTGCGGACTTGCATCAGGACGATTTCCAGTTCGTCTAGCATGACTTGCGTCCGCAGGTCCGTTTCAGGGACCTGCGGACGCCCATGGGATCAGCCCGGACCCTCAAGTTCTTCAATGATCTCGCTTTCACCGTGCTCCGAGACCTGGAAGACACCGGTGCAATGGCTTTTAATAGCGTGAACGACACCCGGGCTCGGGTGCGCGTGTCTCGATAGATCTGCGGATGACGTTGCTTATGCTTGACCTCGGGACCTAGGGAAGCAGCGACAATCGGCTATCTCTGCTTTTTACCACTAGCTACTCCTCCCCAAACATCATCCTGAACATAAACCTAACGTGTTTTGAAAACGCTGCGTGTTTCAATGCCCTGACGTCGCGAATAGCCCCGTAGGACACGGCAGGCGCGAAAGGACCCGCCGTGTCTCCCTGACTTGAGGCCCGCTATCACAAGTAGGTGGCCTGTCCCCGAGACCGGCGCTTGACGGAGTTCCGGATGGCCTTAGTGAAATAGGCTAGCCTGGTTGGCTGGGCCTTGGCGCGCGATATGACTTTCTCCAACATCGGAGCAATATCTAGTTCTACGTCAGCGCCCATCTCATACCATTCCAAGATGGTGCCTACGCCTCCAGAGATGCTGGAATGCTCAAGGTGGATACCCACGAACAACAGCTGTTGTTTGACGTTTTCAATGAAGTTCCTGCTTTGTTGGTCCAGGGCAATGGCGTGCAGTGAAGACCGGTTTAGACAGTGCACCGGAGTGTCATCGGCATGTCGAGCCCCGCAGGTGTCTATGAAGTCAGTTTTTATTTGGGTGTTTTTAAACTGTGTGTTCTTTGTGATGTCTGATCCGTGGGACATGCCCTGATCGTTACTTGATCCATCAGATGACCTCCCCATGGCACAGTTGTTTCGTGTTGTTTGTTCGGAGTTGGTCGTCTCGGCTGGTCCTTCGTGATTGATCACATAACCAAGCGAACATTTTCCTCCATCTGGTCGGCGGTTCTGAATCCGCTGAACCCAACCAAATTTCTCGAGCTGGTCAATCGCCCGACAAACCGTCGAACGTGAAGCTCGAAGCTCAGCAGCCATTTTGACCTGCGACCGAATGGTATGACCGGCTCTGTTCGCACTCCGGCAAAGAAGGGCGAATACACGGAACTGCATTGGTGTAAGCCGGTTGTCGTAAATCGCTCCGGATGGGACCATGGCAACCCATGGGCCTTTGGATTTCGCGTTTGACACTTTGCCGCTAACTATTTGATGTTCCGTAGCGGGTTTGACACTTGTTGGGCTATCAAGTGTCTGATTTACCTTTTTTATTTCTGGATTGAAAATCCGCGTGTCGGTGGTTCGAATCCGCCTCCGGGCACCACTTTTCCTGAAGATAAAATCCTAAAGATCAAGCCCTTACCAGCCTAATAGTGGTTCTGGACCGGTCTTCCGTCAAGCCCCTCTGTCACACTGTTCTCTTCCTCGTTGTGACACCAGTGTGACTGCCTTTGGTTCTATCGAGGGACCTAAAGGGTGCCGGGGGGAACGGGCGGTGGCTATCCTTAACGTTGGGGCTTCAGATTTTTGCTCCATTTTGGAGTCCCCACTTTCGGACTTTGCGTCCTTGTCCGTCTTTGTCAGGCTTCGTCAGCGAAACAGGCACTGCACCGGTCCCCACTCTTACAGCTCAACCTTGGAGCACCACTTGGCAGTTGGTGTCGACAGAAGCGTATTCAGTCTCTCCTGGAGATAGTCCGCATAGCGGGAAGACGGCTTGTTCCGATGGGTGTCGGTGATCAGAAGACGAACCACAGACGTCCAGAAGTGGTGTCGGTCTTGATGCACAAAGACCTCAGTCATCTCGACAAACTGGACCGTCAGGAAAGCCCACCAGAGCCGCTCCGCCAGTCGCTCATTGGCCTCACCAGGGTGACACTGACGTATCCTCTCGACCTGCCAGACAGAGGCCTCATAGGCTGCCCTGCGAAGACGCCCTCGGTTATCCTGAAAGTGGATCGGACGTGGTTCGAAAGCGATGCTGGCCACCTTCCGGATCAAACCCTGGGTCTCGTCGTCGGCGGAAACCAGTTGGCCTAGAGTCTTCTTCAGATACCGCTGGTGGACAAGCAGAAGCTTCTTGTCAGGACCGACAACAGGTGCTCCATAATGGCGGTAAAGCGAACGATGGTGAGCACAGTAGCGTCCCCTGCCTAGGCGCGCACAGTGAGGAGCATTGCAGCGCTGTTCCTTGATTGTTGCCAAACGGTTAGATGTCATTCCAAGATAGCGAATTAATGGGGGCGGAGCTTCTATAGAGATAGATATAGGAAGCGCACCCATTCAGCAGAAGACCCTCAATTGGTTCGATGAAACACAAAGACAGCACTGGCAAAATCAACACTGAGAAACAGATCTACAACCCTGCATCGATTTCCCCAGTGACCTTTGCGGAGAAAATGAAGGAGCATTGGGAGGGTCTCGGAAACTGCTCGTCGGACAAGTTGATGCAGAAATGGAGGGGAATGGGGGAGGCCTTTTCCAGAGCTGTGCTCATTGGCGCAGGAAGGGACGTCGAGGGGCAGACGCGCGGACAATGGCAAGTCCTTCAGCCACCGACAGGTACTGGAAAGACACAAGGGGCATGTGTTTATGCTGCGATGGTCGCAAAGCAGAATAGGAAAATAGCGGATGAAATATCGCAAGCCACACAAAATCACTCAAAGAACATCCTCAATGACAAACAGTTTCGTTCAGGCGGTAATCCCATGGGTTGAGCCTTCGCGGCAGGAACGTGCTGAAGCTCTTGCCAAGCTAGATATGACCGAAGAAGCTATGAAATGCGTTTATTGCGACGGAAAGGCGACGGATTGGGATCATTTAAGGCCATTGGTAAAAAACAAGAGGCCAACTGGCTACATTTCAGACTACAAGAACCTGGTTCCTTCGTGCGGCCTCTGTAATCAATCTAAAGGTGCCTCTGAATGGAAAAGCTGGATAGATGGACCCGCACCAAACTCACCGAAAAGTCGTGGTGTCAATACTAAGCCACGAAGCGAAAAACTAGAACGCTTCGAAGCTTGGGGAAATGTCCAGCCAAAGAATCTGGCTGAAATGGTTCCTTCGGAGCTGTGGGCCGAGCACTGGGAAAACCTTGAGAGCCTGATAGACAGCATTAAAAAATCGCAGTCGCACGCCGCGAAAATACAACAGGCTATTCAAAGGTATTTTTCTGATCACCATTCTGCTTAAAATTCGCAGAAATTAAAAAGCCCGTCAGGCGATTGCTTTAGGTTAAGTGACATGTCTGTCTAAAACGTCGTGGATCTGCTCCGGAGCAAATGCCACATCCCATGCCCACTGACCAAAACCACCTGCCGAATTGACCGTGACCTGCCACTGAACTTTCATCCAGCTGCGACTTGAGCCCGATTGGTGCTTACGCCATTCGACGCAGGTAGAGCAATCGCCCGTCGCGCGGAGCTGTCAGATCGCGTAGCGGGTCGGGCGATTGC
>NZ_JACYXJ010000005.1 GCF_014842925.1 Roseibium polysiphoniae | reverse complement strand
TGTCTAAAAGATCAGCGTACCTGCGTAACTCTCACTTAAAACACTCAGCAACATAAGCAACCAAGCATCCGCAAGAACAACGCCGTCCACGCTTCCCTTCCTTCAATACAAATTGTCAAAGAACACTGGACCCGAAAGCCCAGTTTGGTTTTCCCGTGCCACCCGAAGGCGTTTTCCGAAGAACCAGATGCCCCAAACGAGGCCTGAAGTGGAGCGCCTTATCGTCGAACCAAAGCCCGATGTCAACACTCATTTTCAGTAATTTTGGACGCAGTGTCCGTCCGCCAGCGACGTTGCCGCCGTCGATGAACGTGGTTATAGGACCACACCCCAAAACCGTCAACGACAAACTCCAAAAAAAACAAACTAAATAAAAATACAAAACTACAACTGTGGACAAAGAGAAAAAGAAAGAGGAGGAAGGCAGCAAAACCCTACGTAATTCAATGAGATGGCAAATTGGGACGTCATTCTTCGCTGGGGCTTCTCGGGCTGATCTCGGCTCCAGATCCGGTTGCCGGCAAAGGAAATGTCCGAAAGCCGCTAGCGACTGAGCGCCAGCGCCGTGCCAAGGCCACCGGCGGCTGCGATGCTGCAAAGCCCCGTTGCTCCTTCCACCTCGCGCTGAAGCTCATGAAAGAGACGAACGGCCAGGATTGCACCCGACGCGCCGATAGGGTGTCCCCGGCCCAGGGCGCCTCCGGAACGGTTGATCCTGTCTTCGGGCCAGCCCAGCGCAGCCACCGTGGCCATGGCCTGAACCGCATAGGCTTCCATCAGCTCTAGGCCCGCAAAGTCCTCAGGTCTCTTACCGAGCCGGGTGAGCAGGGTTCGCATGGCGTCAATCGGCACGCGTGCCGCGTCTTCGGGCGGGCCGCCCCGAGAGACGCCGTCCAAAATGCTCGTCCGCGCAAGACGTGAGGCGGACGGGGCCAGGCCCTGCACGAAACCTTCCTCGACCACAAGGACGGCTGCGGCAGCGTCTGCTTCGACGGCCACTGTCGCAGCAGAAACACCGCTCCCTCTGTCGCCTGCAAGAACCGGGGCCCTCAAAGCCGTTGCCTGTGTGAGCGGTCTGGCAAAGGCGTCCCGTTCAAGAGGAGCCTCCGGCAGGATGACAAACTCAGTGAGGTCGGGTGCTTGCTTCGTGGCAGATATGGCCTTCGCGTGTGAGCACACCGCGTAGTCGGCCTGATCCTGCCGCGAGATCTCCAACTCCGCGGCCAGGCTTGCAGCCGCCGCGGTCAGGTCCGGGTCGCGCTCGGGAAACGGCGCGAAGGCCGGACGGTCATAGGGAGCCGGCTTTTCGTCCCTTGTCGTGGGGCGATGCATTCGGATCGGCGCACGCGAATAACTCTCCATGCCACCGGCGATCACACAACGGGCCGCGCCCGAGCGGACCAGATGAGATGCCATCAAGATCGCGTCAAGGCCGGAGCAACATTGGGTGTCGAGTGTCAGGGCCGGGACACGATCTGGAAGACCTGCCCGCAGCGCCGCCAACCGCGCGGGATTGCCGCCGCCATAGAGAGCATTGCCGAAAATGACATGGTCGACGGCCTGCCTGTCGACCCCGGCATCCGCCAGCAGTGCCTCGATAACCGGTGCTGCCAGTTCGTCCGCCTGCAGGGCTCGGAAAGCCCCACCGCGCGGGGCGACCGCCGTTCTACGTGCTGCCAGGATCAGAGGGTGGGCGGTCATTGGACCTGCTCGGAATTCTGAAGCTCAGCCTCGAGCCTCATCAGATCAATTTTTCCGCCAGGCGTCAGCGGAAATTCGGAGCGAAACAGGAAAGCGCGCGGCGTTCTGGACCGCCCCAGGCGCTCCGCACAATGGCGACGAAGACCTGCCTCCGAGACAAGAGCGCCCGTTTCAAGACTTACGACCGCAACGAGCTCACTGCCGCGAATGGGGTCTGGCCGGGCAACCACCGCTGCGAGCGCCACGCCTTCATGGGAGACAAGCGCGTGTTCAACTTCTTCTGGATAGATGTTCACTCCGGAGGTCACGATCATGCGTTTTTCCCGGCCGCTCAGGAACAGGAAGCCATCTGCATCAAGGAACCCGCGATCGCCGACCGTCAGCCAGCCGTCCTCCCAGGCAATTTCAGATCCGCCGCCGCAGATATAGCCGTCGAACAGCATGCCGCTCCGGGCCCAGATCAAGCCGGTTTGACCGGGTGCCAGCGCCTCGCCCCCACTGTTCCGGATGCTGAGTGATACACCTTCGGCGGCACGGCCAACGGAACCGGAGGGGACATTGTCCTCCGGTGTTGCAAGGGTCAGGAAGCTCATTTCCGATGCTCCATAGAACTCGACAAGCCGCGCCACCGGAAAGACAGCTGCCATGGCGATCCGGTCAGCGTCGCGCCATTTCGCCCCACTCGCAAGCACCAGACGGAGGTTCGGGGCGGGGCCGGAACGCCGTAGCTCCTGGGCAACATAATGGATCTGGGTCGGCGTTGCGTAGAAGACTGCCGACCCGGATTGACGCAGACTTGCCGCCACCAGACGAGGATTGAAGCGCTCTGCCACATCCACCTGGGCCCCGACGCAAAGCCCCTGCACAGCGCCATAGAGGTGCAGCGAATGCACCATATTGCCGGGAATGATGACCTGATCGCTCGCGGCGATGGCAAATTCACGCGCACTGACACCAAAGCTCTCCAGCCACGACCGGTGCGAGCGGCAATAGCCCTTGGGCACGCCTGTGGAGCCGGAGGTAAAGCCGACATAGAAGGGATCTGCCTCATCCGGCCGATGTCGCGGCTCCTGTGACAGGGGGCCCTGATCCTTCAATGCGGTCAGAAGATCGTCAAAGCTGTCCTTCTCCAGAGTGAGCGGCGGCTGCACGGATCGGTCGATCCAGGCGCGACGTTCCAGGGGCCAGTCGGGATCATAGACCATGGCAATGGCACCTGATCTGGCGACCGCGAAAAAGGCAGCGAGCAGCAGGACAGGGTCCCTCATACACAAGGCGACCCGCGCTCCTTTCGGAACGCGGGTCTGAAGAGCCTCAGCGAGAGCCAGAACCTCGGCGAAAAACGCCGCGCGTGTCCAAAGACGGCCCGAGCAGCTTATCGCGGGAGCCTGGGGATCAGACTTGGCGAGGGCTTCAAGTGTCTCGCCAACAAATGCCATCCTAGTGCACCGAACTTCCGTCAGGCGCGCGACAGCAGCGCTCGTGGAAGTCCACGAGCAACTGTTTCCGCGACCACGGCCGTGATGGCTACCTTGATCAGGTCACCTGGAATATAGGCTGCACTGCCGATCGCCGCCGACATCAAGGGCAGATCGGCCATGAAGGCGACGCCCGGAATGCCAATCAGATACACAATACCGATACCGCCAACAGTTGCGGCGATGGCGGCCGCAGGCAAAACCCGCAGGCTACCGGTCTTCTGCATGATCAGGCCGGCGACAAAGGCACCGATCGGCCAGCCGACAAGAAAGCCGACCGAAGGCGAGGCGAAAACACCAAGACCACCACGGCCGCCGGCCAAAAGCGGCGCACCCAGAGCAACGAGAAACAGAAAAAGCAGCACAGCCAATGCGCCACGGACGGGCCCAAGCATGACACCGGCAAGCATGACGCCGAGCGTCTGCGCGGTGATCGGTACGCCGCCCATCACGGGGATTGCCACCTTGGGCAAGAGACCCAGTGCCGCGATCAGTGCGGCGTAAAATGCAATCTGGACCAGGGAACGGTCGTTCATCATTTCGTCCTCATCAAGACGCCCTGAGGCGCGTTATCGTCTTCCCTTGGACCCCATCCGGGTCAGGCTTTGTCTTGGCGAAGTCCATCGGCCCCACCGCGGGCGCTCAATGCCTCGGCGACGTTTTCCGACATCGCAAGCGACTGCAGGAGGAACGGCGCCATCAGTCGCCAGCTCGTCCGCCTGCCGCTGCGCGCCTGATAGGCTTCGCGCAAGGAGGAATATACCGACAGCAACACGGGCGCAAACCGCAGAACCAGTGTGACCGCAAGTGCCGGTTTTCGCGGTGACATTCCGAGCAGTCTCAAAGGAGCGAACAATGGCATCACCGCTTCCATCATGTCGTCCATGCGCGTCGTGATCGAAACAAGGTTCGCGAGCAGGACCATGACCACGAGCCGAAGAACCGCCGTAACGCCCTCGAGCCAACTGCCGGCGACGATATGGAGAAGAAAGATGATGACAACCAGCGAAACAAGCGGCTTTAGGGCCTTCAATTGGCGCAGGCCCTGCGGGCCCAGACTTCCGTAGAGCCCGACGACAACGATCAGCACAATGCCCAGAAGGCGTGGATCGGAGATCGGAAAGATCAGCAGGCTCGCGATGGCAAGACACAGCAGCTTCAAACGGACCGGGCATCGATGGAGCCAGCTTTGACCCGGAAGATAGAGGGAGATCAAGGTTGCAGCCCCTCCGGGTCGCGCTCAGCGCGCTGCTCTAGATCTGCTTCGTAGGCCGGAAGGACGTCACCAGGCACACTGTCCATGCGTATCTTACCTTCATCCACCCAAAGCACCCGGTCAAAATTCCGCAACAGGTCAAGATCGTGGCTGATCATCAAGATTTTCTGGTCAAGTTTGGCGAGCTTCCGCCCGATCCTCCTGGTCGCCAGTCCATCCAGCGAGGACATGGGCTCATCCAGAATCAAGAGTTTTGGCTTCATCACGAGAACCGCCAACAGACAAATGAGCTGCTTCTGCCCCTCGGACAAATCAGCGAACGGTTTTTCCGCCAAATGCCCGCAGTGATGGCGGTCCAGAAACGCGAGGGCCTGAGTACGCGCCTCGGCCCTGGCAACACCCAGCTGCGTCAGGCCGAAAGCAATCTCCTCCTCGACTGTCGGAAAAATGGCCTGGTGGTCCGGATTCTGAAACACAAAGCCAACATAGCGCGGCAGCTCTTCACGCAAGGCTTCAGTCGAAACCCCGAACATGCGCACCTCGCCGCCGGTGGGCATACGTAGGCCGTTGAAGAGACGCACGAGGCTGCTTTTGCCAGATCCATTTAGCCCGACGATCCCGACCCGCGCTTCTTGCAGGGACAAGGAGATGTCTTGAAGTACCGGCCGGCCCTCAAGCTCCAGCGAAACATTCTGCAGCACCGCATATGGCTTGTCCGAGGCGTCAAAATCGGCCGCAATGGCCGCTTCCTTCGACTTGGTGTCTTTGTTTTGTCGGGTCCAGAACGCCATTTTCCATCCGGTTCTTTCCGGTTGATCAGCCGCAGGCAGGCGGTTGATCACCAGTTTGCCTGCTTATTGACGCAGACCAGAGCAATGTCAAAGAAAGGCTGCCGCGACTATCCAACCGGCGACGCCCTGAACCGCTCTCCGGGGTCAGATGTGCGGGCCCAGTCAAGAAGCTCCAAGGCCCTGCGAAACTCGATTTCGCCGACGATCGAACCAAAAGTCACGCGCATATAAGGCTTCACGCCTCGATCTGAGACCTGAAAGTATCTTGACGACAGCGCTGCGACGCCCTGATGGGCCAGATTTGCCTCAACCACACCGGGATCAACGCCCACAGGGAGACCCAACCAAGCGAAAACCTTGTCAGCTGCTCCTTGCAAACGGGACGTGCCTAGAACCGCCGAAGCCAATTCGTAACGTATGGCGTTGGCCTTGCGCTTTTCGGCGAGCGTGCGTTTGAGGGTTCCGTCGCGCACCCAGCCCGAGATCAATTCAGCGGTGATGGGCGATGCCATCCAGGTGCTTTCGCCAATCAGGTTTCGAACCGAGTTGCCATACTCACGCGGCACATGCACGAAACCAATGCGGCTTCCAGGCGAAATCAGCTTGGAAATGCTTGCAATGGACGCGGTGAGTTCCGGCGCCAGTGCGCCAAGGGCAGGCAGCTTTGTTTCGACGAACGGCGTGTAGGGGTCATCTTCAATGATTTTCAGTCCGAACTCACGCGCAACCGCAACAATCGCCTCCCGCTCGGCCAGAGTCATCGTGTGGGTCGTCGGATTGTGCATGTTCGGCATCAGGAAGACGCCTTTGACGTCCTGGCTCCTTGCAGCTTCTGCCAGAGCGGCAGGATCCATACCGAGAAATTCCCCACTCGTCGCCTGCATCAACGGAATTGGCACCAGCTTCAGGCCGAGATGCGGCGCGGAATTCAGGATCGAAGGATAGGTGAACTCGTCGACGGCCACCCCATCCCCAGGACGAAAGAGTGCCTGAAGCAGGACCTGGATCCCATGCTGGGCGCCGCAGGTCAGAGCGATGTTGGAGGGGTCGGCCGTGAGATGAAACAGATCGAACAGCGACGCTCCTGTTTCCCGATGGCTGGCAAGGCCTTCGGATGGCACGAATCCGTTCAACCTGTCGATGCCAGGGGTCCTGGCCAGTCGTGCAAGTCCCTTGCTCAAGTCCGGATTAAGATGCGGGTAAGCGAAATTCCGGGCCAGATCGAGATCCGAGCTCCTGTCCTCGCGGGGGATCAGTGGTGACACATCCATTTCTTCGGGTGCGACGTAGGTTCCTCGCCCTGTTTCGCCGCGCAAAAGCCTTCGACGCTCTGCCTCACGATAGGCGCGCGTGACAGTGCCGAGGGTAACGCCCAGCTGGTAGGCCAGCTCCCTTTGCGGCGGCAGACGTTCGCCGACAGCGAGTGCGCCAGAGCGAATATCTGCCTCGATGGCATCTGCAACGGCCAGATAGATCGGCCCAGAGGCCATGCTGAGGTCAGGGCACCATATTGTCATGACTACAATAAATACATTGACCTGTAACATCGATCAAGAGATAGCTTTTCAGCGACCTAATTGTATCTATTGTAGCGAAATCATGGATCTCTCAACCCTTGCCGCCTTCGCCCTCTTCGTAGCGGTCATGACCGGAACGCCCGGTCCGGGCAATCTGACCTTCATGGCAATCGGGGCCACGTCAGGCTACCGAACAGCTTTTCCCGTGATTGTCGCCTCGCAGCTGGGATCGCTGGTGCTGAACCTCTGCGTCGCTTTTGGCCTGGGGCAGGTGATGGCCGAGGGCGGCCCGCTGGTGACCGTCTTCAAGGTGTTGAGCATGACCTATATGGCCTATCTCGCCTGGCGCATCGTCTCCTTGAGCATCAAACCGAAGGGCGATGTCCGCCTGCCGAGCTTTTGGGAAGGGATCCTTATCCATCCTCTCAGCCCCAAGACATGGGCCATGAGCCTTGTTGCATTCACGACCTTTTTCGCCGGCAATGGCTTGGCACTTGGGGAGAATGCGGCGCTCCTGACCGGTGGCTTGCTGATCGGCGGCACGATCGCCCATTCCATCTGGGCCCTCGTCGGGGTCTCTATCCTCGCGGTTCTGGGCGATGGCCCACTCCTGCGCGCGACGACCATCACCATGGCTGGCGGGATGCTCGCAGCGACCGCCTGGGCGATGCTGCTTTAGTATCTGACCTTCCGGCGCTGTTCGTCCGCCGCCTTGCGCGCGAGCATCACCTGCAGCTCACGCCGCCACTTGTCATCCAGATCGGTCCCACCTGAACCAACCCGATCCAAGCCAATGTCTGCGAGCGCGCGGGTCGGGAGCTGAGGGTCGACCTGGTTGATGCGGCCCCGTGAATTGCGAACACCGAGGAACTTCCGCAAAAGACCCCATATTTTGGACAAGAGGCGCAAAGGCAAAGCGGGAGCGCCCCGCCGAGCCGATCGGTTGGCGGTCATTTAACTAATTTCTCCAGTGTGTTATTGACCTCAGGATGCCAAGGAACGGGCTTTTTCGCCAACTGGTTTTGCGCTATCCTGCATAAGGAGACCTTATGCATATGATCCAACCTCTGCCCCCGCTTGCCGCGATACGTGCTTTTGATGCCGCAAGCCGGCATCTGAGTTTTACCCGCGCCGCAGATGAGTTGGGCATGACCCAGGCTGCGGTGAGCTACCAGATCAAGTTGCTGGAAGAAAAACTCGGCTTCGCGCTGTTTGTGAGAAAGCCGAGGCAGATCGAGCTGACCGAGAAGGGCAAGCGCCTGGCAGACCGCGTTACCTGGGCGTTTGAGGAAATCCGGCAGTCTTTCGATGACATTCGCGAGGAAACCGCCAACACGCTGATTGTCTCCAGCAACACGACCTTTGCCGTCAATTGGCTCGCGCACCGGATCCACGCCTTCGAGGTACAACACCCGAACCTCAATGTGCGGATCATTCCCTATGGGCCGGCCGCAAGTCCCGAATTCGACACCGCCGACGTTGTTGTCTCGGCCTGCTATCCACCACCGGCGGACTGGACCAGCCACGCCATTGTCCGAGCGCAATTCACGCCGATGCTGAGCCCAGCGCTCGCCGACACGATCGGCGGCGTCAAAGAGCCCGCCGACATTCTGAAACTACCCATCGTGGATGCACGTGATCCCTGGTGGGCGATCTGGTTCAAGGCGGCAGGCATGCCGGAGGTCAATCTGGACCATCTGCCGTTTTCGCGGATGGGCTCTCAGGCCCTTGAGGCGAACCGTGCCATTGCCGGTCAGGGAGTCGCGATCCTCACGCCCTATTTCTGCCGGGAGGCGCTGGCACAGGGCCTTCTTATTCAGCCGTTCGGCATTCTGGCAGAGGTGCCGGACGAAAAGTGGTCACTCTGCTACGCGCCAACTGTCCGGAACACGCGCAAGGTTCGCTTGTTCCGGGACTGGGTTCTCGCCGAGTTGGAAAAAGACAAAGCTGCCGAACAGGCTGCCTGAGGTCAGCGGCTTACCGCGGCAACGAGCTCACGAACCCGATCGGCATTGTCTGCGGCAAGCTCGCCATCTCTGTTCCAAAGCCCGTTCTCAAAACCGATACGCGCCTTGCCGCCATTCGAAATCGCATGGACCAGACAATCGGTTTCCCGGTGCCCGAAGGCGCATACGCCCCAATCAAGTTCAAGCTCGAGCGACGCGTCTGCCACGGTTGCCAGAAACGGGTCGAGGCCGGAGGGCACGCTTTCCTGCTGTTCTGCGTAGCGCCCAAGCACGAAGAGCAGCTGATGCTCGTGGCCTCCAAAGACATCCAACTCGACCATCTTGTAGAAACGGCCAAGGTCCTCCGCGCTGTAGAGAATGTGCTGGACCGCGATACCAGCTTCGCGAGTCCATGAATAGAAGTCGCGAACTTCGCCTGACGGGTCTTCCGGAATCATTTCCCGCACCGCTATGGAAACAAACTCCGGCACGACATCATGAACGAGCTTGCATTGCTCGGCCGGGCTGTACTTTCCGACGGCTTCGGTGGTGATCTGGACCGCCATCTTTGGGACCTGTTCGCGCATCTCCGTCAGGAGTTCACGGTAAAGGCCCGCATCCAGAACATGGGCGCCGGCTGCGTCGCGCACGTGGGCGTGCAAGCCGTCGGCGCCTGCCTCATGACAGGCAACAGCGGCAGCGACGGTCTCGCCAATCGTCATGGGAAGGGCCGGATGATCGGCCTTGGTCCGGCGCGCGCCATTGGGCGCCACCATGATCTTGGGCAGGGAGTTCATGACACTCAAAGCACCTTCTTGAAGGCAACAGCCAGCTTATCGACCACTTCGCCGACCTGCGCCTCAGTCATGATGAAGGGAGGGGCCAGAAGAATATGATCTCCTCGAACACCATCAATCGTGCCGCCCATGGGATAGCAGGCCAGGCCGGCTTCGAACGCAGCCTTCTTCAGCGCCTTGTTGACGCCCCGCTTCGGATCGAACGGCGCCTTGGTATCCCGGTCTTCCACGATCTCTATGCCGCGAAACAGGCCGCGACCGCGAATGTCGCCAACATGCGGGTGTTGGCCAAAGGCGTCCCGCAAAGCTCCATCCAGCATACGACCCAGCGGATTGACCTGATCGACCAGGCCGCCGGTCAACTTCCTGAGCACGGCAAGCGATGCTGCACAGGCTGTCGGATGGCCGATATAGGTATGGCCATGCTGGAAAAAACCGGAACCGCTCTCGATCGCGTCGTAGATCTTGCCGGAACAAAGCATCGCGCCAATGGGCTGATAGCCCGCGCCGAGGCCCTTGGCGATCGCCAAAATATCGGCGGTCACACCATCCTGCTCACAAGCAAAAAGGGTTCCGGTGCGTCCCATACCGCACATGACCTCGTCGAGGATCAGGAGAATGCCGTTGGCGTCGCAAATTTCGCGGATACGCTTGAAATAGCCCTCAACGGGCGGCACGGCGCCCGCTGTCGCACCGACCACCGGCTCAGCGACAAAAGCCATGACATTTTCAGGCCCCAGACGCTGGATCTCTACTTCCAGCTCGTTCGCAACCCTTTGCCCGTAGTCAAAGACGCTCTCACCATTTTCGCGCCCACGGTATTCGTAGCAAGGCGAGATATGTGAGGTCTCGATCATCATGGGCGCGAAGGGTTCACGCCGCCAGGCATTGCCGCCGGTCGCCAGCGCTCCCAAAGTGTTGCCGTGGTAACTCTGCCGGCGGGCAATCACCCTGTGGCGACTAGGTTCATCGATCTCGAGAAAATACTGCCGGGCCAGCTTCAGCGCGGCTTCCATTGCCTCAGAACCGCCTGAGACGAAATAAACGCGCTCAAGCCCATCCGGCGCATGTTCGATCAGAAGATCCGCAAGTTCCTCGGCAGGTTCGGAGGTGAAAAACCCGGTGTGTGCAAAAGCAATCTTATCGACTTGTGCCTTGATCGCCGCCGTCACATCCGGGTCACTGTGGCCAAGACATGAGACGGCCGCGCCGCCCGACCCGTCAAAATACCTCTTGCCCGCGCTATCGATCACATAGCAACCATCGCCTGCCACGGCGACGGGGGGACTGGCCTTCGTGTGACGGGGAAATACGTGAGACATCGGGACTGTTCCTGGCAGCAATCTTGATCCGGCCGCGCGATACGAGGCGGATTTTCAACATTCATGCCTAGCGTATCGACAGATACCCCGCCATAGGCAATTGGACGCTGCCACAAGATCGTTGTGCGGCCTTGCCGAATTTCTTAACAAACCTCGGCATTGGCGCCGCAGATTTGCTTGAACCTTAACCACGTTTTTCATGACAATTTTAACTTTATGGCCGGAAAATAAGAGCTCAAATCTGCATTTCAAACGTGGTCTGCGTCATGGTTTCGCGTATCAGATCCATTATCATCATTAGCGCCGTTTCGCTCGCCCTTGTGGGGTGTGGAAGCGTTGCGGGCGTGACCGGATTCGGTTGGATGACCGGATCCCATAGCGCGATCGCCTATAACGACACGGCCTGGTGCGTTCCGCGCAAGTTGAAGAAAGTCCTCAACCGGGTCGCAAAGCGCTACGGCTCTGTCCAGGTTCACTCGACCAAACGCTGGTGGCTAGAAAACTGGTGGAAGGGCGGGGCGAAAGATTCCTATCACCTCAACTGCCGCGCGGTGGACTTTTCCGTTCGCGGCAGCCCGTCATCTGTCGTTGCCTTTTTGAAGGCACAGCCCGAGGTCGGCGGATACAAGCATTATTCTTCGGGCCATTATCACATCGACACCGGCCCCAGACGCACCTGGTAGGTCGCTTACTTCAGCTCGCCAAGTTCGAGGGACATTTCCCAGGCGACGGGATCGAACCCGATAAAGTTCTTGCCCTGTGCTTCAACGATCGGCCGCTTGATGGTTGATGGATTTTCGATCATCACCGCCATCGCACTTTGCGCGTCGGTCACGCTCTCCTTCACGTCGTCATCGAGCTTGCGCCAAGTGGTGCCTTTTTTGTTCAGGACCGTGTCCCAGCCGAATTCCGACACGAAAGCAGTCAATTTGTCTGCGTCGACGCCTTCTTTCTTGTAGTCGTGAAAGCTGTAGTCGACACCGGCTTCTTCCAGGAATTTCCGGGCTTTCTTGACGGTGTCGCAGTTTCGGATGCCATAGAGCTTCACAGCGCTCTCCATGTTCTAGATCTCTTTGAGATGGACCTTTGCCGCTCCGCCGACAGCTTTCAAGGGCGCCTGCCGAAAGGCCGGGGAAAACCGGCCTGAGAAACCGCACAGCTATGAGACCAGTTTGCCCGGGTTCATGAGTGCGTGGGGATCGGCGATCCGCTTGAACTCGGGCTGAGGCGCGTCGACCCTCTTCCAGCCCGCGTTGTCCAGAACATAGGTATGGGGATTGGAGACCTGAGCCCCTAGGGCTTCGAGCCGCTCAATGACCTCATATAGCCGCTCATCTGTCGAGTAGGTCACAAGCGGCAGCGCAGAGCAGGTCACGCGGCCGAAACGCCTTTGAAATTCAAGGTGAAGCTGAACTTCATCGCCGAATTCCGACGCCACCCGGTTCACGATCTCCAGATTGTTTTCAGGCGGAAACTTGACCTGCAGATAGGTTATGGCCGGATCGCGCTTCAGGGCATGCAGCGTGGTGTGGTTCCAGGTGTATTCATAAAGGGGTCCGTAAGTTCCGTGACCCTCAAAGGCTGCGCTTTCCGCCTCCTTTGCTCCACGTTCAAAAACCACGTCGCCATTGTGAAGGCCAGCGATCTCGGTCATCGCACCCGCCTGAGGCTCACTGACCATCACGATCGCAGCAGCTTTTCCCTCGGGCACGAGTTTGCCCACCCGTCCCAGCTTGGGCGGTATCCGCGGATCGAAGACCGACACGAGCTTTTTCGCAATGCCGTCCGCTTCGGTAAATGCCTGCCCGAAAGCCGCCGCCTCTTCAAGCGTCGGAAAGACCACGATCTTCTCCGCCCACGTGTGCGCAGGGGCCAGGGGAACCGTCACGGAGACAATAACCCCGTTGACACCATAGGCATGGAGCACTTTGCGCACATCAGAACCTTCGAGGGTCATCACCCGGGGCTCTTCTTCGATGGTCACAACATCAACGGCAAGGACAGCGCCAGGATCGGACAGCTGCCCCCAGGTGCAAGAGCCCGCTCCGGCAGCACCGCCGGCGACAAACCCGCCGATCGTCGCCTGCTTCCTTGTTGAAGGGTAAAACCGCAGTTCCCAGCCCTTTGGAGCCAACGCCTTGTCGATTTCGAGCATGGTCGCGCCTGCTTCGAACGTCCCCACCCCCGGTTCGAGCGAGATCACCCGATCCAGCGCCCCCATGTCGAGAATGACACCACCCTCAAGCGGCACTGCCTGACCATAATTACCTGTGCCGCCGCCACGCACGGTGATCTTGCTGCGTGTTTTCGCGACAACCGCCGCGATTTTCATCACCTCTTCAATGTTCCGCGGCCTTACGACCACATCTCCTCGACAGTCTTCGAGTTGCCGTTTCAGCAACGGCGAGAACCAGAAGAAATCCCGACTCTTCAGGCGCAGGGTTGCCGGATCGTCGGCGATTTCAAGGCCGCCGAGCTCTGCAATCAGTGCGGGCAAATAGTCCATTGGGATTTCTCCTGGGAGGGGCTTGCATCCGGGCGCAAGACGGTCAGAATCCGCGCAGCGTCTTCCAAAAGCAAGGCGTGCGCCAGATTTTGGTCCAGACCGGAAAGACATCTCCAGACAATGACCGCGAAGATGAAACGGCACCCGCCAGGTGCAGGCTCCATTGAACAACAGCTTCGTCTTTACGCCGGGCTGGTTCTGTTCGTTTTCGTGTCACTGCATTTTCTCAATCATGCGCTTGGCAATATTTCTCTGGCGGCGATGAACTGGGGGCAGGATCTACGCTATTCCATCTGGCACTCAAAGATTGGCGGCTGGGTTCTCTATGGCGCCCTGACCACTCACGTCGCCCTGGCATTGTGGAAAATCGCAAGGCGCAGAACCTTCAAAATGCCAATCTGGGAGGCTGTCCAAATCGTCCTTGGCCTTTTGATCCCTTACGTTTTGATCAAGCACATTGTCACCACCCGCGGTGCAGAAGCCGCCTTTCATTCCTACATCGACTATCAACACACGCTTTCTGCTCTCTGGCCAAATCACGCCTTTTTGCAAAGCAGTCTTCTTGTCATCGTCTGGCTTCACGGCTGTATTGGACTGCACTACTGGCTGAGAATGAAGAGCTGGTATGCCGCAATCAGGATTCCGCTGTTCCTCCTTGCCGTCATGATCCCCCTGCTCGCCCTCACAGGCTGGATTTCCGCCGCGCGCCGGCTCGTCCTTGAAGGCAAGGTCAAGGTCAATATCACCGCAGCGCAGCAGGCCGAGCTTTTTACGATCACGGAGGCTGCGAGGGGCGTTTTCTATGCGATCGCAGCCGGACTCGTTCTGTTTTTCATTCTTCGCAAGGTCGTAGACGCCCTGCGTCATCGCATTTCCATTCGCTATCTCGACACCCGAACGATCAAGACGGTTCCCGGTCCGACGCTTCTGGAGATCAGCCGGATGAAGGGCATTCCGCACATGTCGATTTGCGGCGGGCGGGCGCGGTGCTCAACCTGCCGAACGCTTATCTTGTCGGGACAGGCGACGATCAAAGACCCGGGAAGCACCGAGGCACAAGTCCTCAAGCGCATCGGAGCCAGCAGCAATGTCCGACTCGCCTGCCAGATTCGTCCGACATCCGACATGACTGTCCGGCCGCTGTTCTCTGCCGGACGGGCCATCAGCGGCGAAGGCCTTCTGGATCGCTATCGCTGGGGCGTCGAACAAAAGATCGCGATCATGTTCATCGATCTGCGCGGCTTTACGTCCCTGAGCGAGGGCAAGCTGCCATTTGACGTGGTGTTCATTCTCAATCGCTACGTGGACGGCGTCGTCCGCATCATCAAGAAGAACGGCGGCATGGTCGACAAGATCATGGGCGACGGCATCATGGCCCTATATGGCGTCGAAACCTCTTTCGAAGCCGGGGTGCACTCGGCGCTCGCGACGCTTGCCGATCTTTCCGAAGAGCTCTCACGCGTGAATGACGATCTGGCCGAACATCTCGATGCCCCCTTGCGCGTTGCCGTGGGCCTTCACGGCGGGACCGCCATCCTTGGCCGCATTGGACTTGATGGCAAAAGCGGTGCCGCTTCCGGCCTGACCGCCCTTGGAGACGTGGTGAATGTGGCGGCCCGGCTCGAGGGCGTTGCCAAGGAAGAGAATGCCATGGCTGCGATCTCACGCGAACTGCTGGAGGTCGCAGCGGTCAGCGCAGGGGTCGAGAGTTCTCGCCGCTCGGTGGTTGTGCGCGGACGCCAGGCGGCGCTTGAAGTGGTCTGTTTTTCAGACTTTGGACCTTTTGAAAGACCGACGCAGACGCGAAGTGACCCTTCCAAAGCAGAAAATGCCAGTCTTTAAAGGATCTTGAAAAAGAGGTGCGCAAAGGGTTTCATTCGCGCGTCGGCCCCGACGCTTCGGCCACATCCACTCTCTTCAAGCCGGAGGTGCCATTGGCAACCCGCTATTCCCCCACCGAAATGCTGGCGAAGCTCGTCAGCTTTCCCACGGTTTCCGATCGCAGCAATCTCGATCTGATTGACTTTGTCGAGACTTATCTCGCCGACAATGACATTGCTTCCACCCGTGTCTATGACGAGACCGGTCAAAAGGCGGCCCTTTTTGCGACCATCGGTCCGGATGTGGACGGGGGCGTGGTGCTGTCAGCCCATACGGACGTCGTCCCCGTCGTCGGCCAGGACTGGACTTCGGAACCCTTTGTCTTGCGCGCTGACAACGGACGGCTCTACGGACGGGGCTCTGCCGACATGAAGGGGTTTGCCGCGAGCGTGCTCGCCGACGTGCCGAACATGCTGACATCAAACCTCAAGGCACCCATTCACATCGCCCTTTCCTACGATGAGGAAGTTGGCTGTCTCGGTGCGCCACCGATGATCGAGCGTATGCTTGAAGCGGGGCTGAAGCCGCGGTGTGTCATCGTTGGGGAACCGACCAACATGCAGGTCGTGACGGGCCACAAGGGCATCAAGGTGCTGAAGACCCGTATCCTCGGCCATTCCGTTCACTCCAGCCAGTTGGACCGCGGGGTTTCAGCAATCTCGGTGGCAGCCCGGCTGATTTCCTGGATGGATGCCCGCACCGCAGAGAACAAGGAACGGGCCGATCCCGACTGCCCCTTCGATCCCCCCTACACCACACTCCATTGTGGCACGATCAAAGGCGGCAGCGCCCATAACATCACGGCCGCTGAATGTGAGTTCGTAACGGACATCCGTCTTCTGCCGACCGAGAGCGGTGAAGAGTGGGTCGCGCGGTACCGCAGCTTCGTCGAAGAGGACGTGCTCCCGGGCATGAAAGCGATCGCCGAGGCATGTGACATCGAGGTGACGGAGACGGCCGACGTTCCAGGTCTGAGACCCGAGGAGAATGGCGCGGCCGAGGAACTCGTGCGTCAGCTCACCGGCGACAACGCCAGCCACGTCGTGGTCTACGCAACGGAAGGCGGACAGTTTCAGGAGCGAGGTCTTTCCAGCGTCGTTTGCGGTCCCGGATCCATCGACCAGGCGCACCAGTCCGATGAGTTTATAGACGTTGCGGAACTCGAGAAGTGCCAGGCTTTTCTCGAACGGTTACGAACGAAATTGTCTTGAAATTTCTTCAAGATAGGGGTGGACTGCCAAAAAATGACGCGCCATGATGCATGCTGAAATTTTTCGCAGATCGTCGTTTCTGCGTCCAAGTTCGGGCCCCGGCTGCGGGGCTTGCAAATCCGGAAACCGGAACACCGCGAGGGGAACATGAACAAACTTAACCTGGGACTTGCCTCGGCCATCTTGGCCACTGGCCTGACCGCTTCGGCGGCCCATGCCGAAACCTTGAAATTCGCATTTCAGGGCGCCTTGAACCAGCTGGATCCATACAGCTTGAATGAGACCTTCACCCTGTCGGCACTCGGCAATGTGTATGAGGGTCTGACTCGCCGCAATGAAAACCTGGAAATCGAGCCGTCCCTTGCAGAGAGCTGGGAAGTGGTCGAGCCGAACCGTTGGCGCTTCCACCTGCGCGAAGGCGTGAAGTTCCACAATGGCAACGATTTCACGGCTGAAGACGTCGCCTTCTCCGTTGAGCGTCTGCATGGCGAAGGGTCCGACCTTGCCAAGCGCGTTGGCAGCGACGTGAAGGTCGAGATTGTTGACGATCACACAGTCGACTTCGTCTTGGCTGGACCTAATCCCATTCTTCACTATGAGTGGGACACTTGGTACATCATGGACAAGGAATGGACCGAGGCAAACGATGCCGTGGCCATCACCTCTGCTTCCGATACGACTCCGAACTACGCCGCTTTGCATGCCAACGGCACCGGACCCTTCAAGCTTGTCAGCCATGAGCCGGGCGTAAAGACCGTCTACGAAAAGTATGACGGCTGGTGGGATGAAGCCACGCACAATTTGGATGGTGTTGAATTCACGCCAATCGGCTCCGATGCGACCCGCGTTGCAGCGCTGCTGTCCGGCGAGCTGGACATGGTTTATCCGATCCCGGTTCAGGACGTGAAACGCGTCAATGACAATGCCGGCACGATGGCAATGACTGGTCCTGAGCTGCGCACCATCTTCCTCGGCATGGACCAGATGCGCGACGAGCTGATCTATTCCGACGTCAAGGGCAAGAACCCGTTCAAGGACGTTCGCGTCCGCAAAGCGTTCTACCAGGCAATCGACATCGAAGGCATCAAGCGCAAGATCATGCGCGACCTGTCCACGCCGTCCGCAATCATGATTTCGCCGTTCCTGTTCGCCAAGTCCGGCGACTTCGAGCGTCTTCCCTATGACCCGGATGCGGCCAAGGCGCTTCTGACCGAAGCCGGTTATGCCGACGGCTTCTCCGTTGGCATGGACTGCCCGAACGATCGCTACGTCAACGACGAGGCCATCTGTCAGGCGGTTGCCTCCATGCTGGCACGCATCGGCATCAAGGTTGACCTCAACGCCCAGCCGAAGGCGAAGTACTTCGCCAAGGTTCTGGCATCGGGCGGTTTCGACACCTCCTTCTACCTGCTTGGCTGGACCCCCGGCTCCTTCGACAGCTGGAACATCCTGGACAACTTGATCCAGTGCCGCGATGAAGCCGGCAAGGGCGGTGCCTTCAACCTCGGCGGCTACTGCAGCGCCGAAGTCGACGCTCTCGCAGACAAGATCCTAGTCGAGAACGATCCGGACAAGCGTGATGCGCTGATCGCCGAGGCCTACACACTGTCCAACAACGACGTGGCTCATATCCCGCTTCATCAGCAGGGTCTGGCATGGGGTGTTGCTGAAGGTGTCGAGCTCGCCCAGCGCGCTGACAACCAGTTCCACTTCCGGTTCGTCACCAAGAACTAAATCGATCACCATGCCCCCGGCGCAAGCTGGGGGCATGGCACATTTCCTGGAAAGAGCCGCCATGTTTGGTTTTGCAATACGTCGCCTGCTGCAGGCGATGATTGTCATGTTGGTCGTCGCCCTGCTCGCGTTCACGCTGTTTCGTTTTGTCGGCGACCCGGTCAACCAGATGGTCGGCATCGAGACATCCATCGAGGAACGCGAAGCCCTGCGCGAGCGGCTTGGGCTCAATGACCCGATCCCAGTCCAGTTTTTCCGGTTTGTCACCGACGCCGCGCGGTTCGACTTCGGAACCTCCTATCAGTTCCGGCAGCCTGTCTCGGATCTGTTCGCCAAACGAATCCCGGCGACGCTTGAGCTCAGTTTCATGTCCGCCCTGTTCGCCCTGGTCGTCGGCATTCCCATGGGCATTTACGCGGGCCTGAACCGCGAAGCCGCCCTGTCCAAACTGTTCCTGTCGGTCTCGCTCGTCGGCATTTCCCTGCCGACCTTTTTCATCGGCATTCTGCTGATTTTCCTGTTTTCCGTGACCCTACAGTGGCTGCCCAGCTTTGGCCGCGGCGAGGTTGTCGAGGTTGGTTCCTGGTGGACCACCGGCTTCCTCACGATCTCCGGCCTGAAAGCTCTGGTCCTGCCGTCGATCACCCTTGGCCTTTACCAGATGACGCTGATCATGCGCCTGATCCGTGCAGAGATGCTAGAGGTCATTCGGACCGACTACATCAAGTTCGCCAGAGCCCGCGGCCTGCCCGACCGGATCGTAAATTTCCGCCATGCGCTCAAGAACACCATGGTCCCAGTCATAACGATCACGGGCCTGCAGCTCGGCTCGATCATCGCCTTTGCAACCATCACGGAAACGGTTTTCCAATGGCCCGGCATGGGGCTGATGTTCCTGCAGGCGGTGCAGAACGTCGACATACCGATCATGGCAGCCTATCTGCTTTTGACCGCTTTCCTTTTCGTCGCGATCAACTTCATCGTCGACATCCTGTATTTCGTGATCGACCCGCGTCTGCGGATCGGACGGGCCTGAGCGGAGAAACATCATGCCTTTATTCGGCAACGAAGACGTCAAGGCCGCGGTCGCAGACAGAACCCCGGAAGCGTCGGTGGAACCCCGGCGCAGCAGCATGTCTGCTTTCCTGGACAGCGACATCTTTCACTCGTTCCTGCGATCAAAGGTGACGGTCGCAGCCGCACTGGGAACTGCGACATTGTTTCTGCTGGCACTCCTCGCTCCTTGGATTTCTCCTCATGATCCCTTTGATCTGGCCACGCTATCGATCATGGACGCCCGCGTGCCGCCGGTCTGGATGGAATATGCGGATCCGCGTTTCCTCCTGGGAACAGACGACCAGGGCCGCGACCTGCTGTCAGGTATTTTTTACGGCATGCGGATCTCGCTGATCGTAGGCTTTTGCTCGGTGATCGCGGCGGCCGTTCTCGGTATCAGCCTTGGTCTGGTTGCAGGCTATATGGGCGGGCGCGTGGATGCCGTCATCATGCGCATCGCCGACATTCAGCTGACCTTTCCGGCGATCTTGATCGCGCTTCTCGTGGACGGGGCAGCGCGCGGCATCTTCGGTGGCATCGACCGCGAAGTCTTCTCGTTCTGGATCCTGATCTTTTCCCTCGCGCTCTCCTTCTGGGTTCAATACGCCCGCACGGTGCGCGGCTCGACCATGGTGGAAAAGAACAAGGAATATGTTCAGGCCGCACGCGTGATCGGCATTCCGTCAGTGATCATCATGGTCCGTCATATCCTGCCCAACGTCACCGGGCCGGTGCTGGTCATCGCCACGATCAACCTGGCCTTGGCGATCGTGACCGAAGCAACGCTGTCGTTCCTCGGTGTCGGCATGCCGCCCACCCAGCCTTCGCTGGGCACACTGATCTCCATCGGCAACGACTTCCTTTACTCCGGCGAGTGGTGGATCGCGATCTTCCCCGGGCTGGCCCTGGCGCTGCTGGTTCTCAACGTCAACCTTCTGGGTGATTGGCTGCGCGACGCCCTGAACCCGAAACTGCGATAGGGAGGTCAGCATGAGCGTTCTCGATATTCATGACCTCAAGGTCGAGTTCCCGGGCCGGAAGTCGACATTCGTCGCCGTGGAAGGCGTTACACTGAAGCTGGAAGCAGGCAAGGTCCTCGGCGTCGTCGGGGAATCGGGTGCCGGCAAATCAACCGTCGGCAATGCGGTGATCGGGCTTCTGCAGGAGCCGGGCCGAGTTGCCGAGGGTGAGATCTTTCTGCACGGCCAGCGGATCGACAATCTCCCCGACAAGGAAAAGCGCCTGATGCGCGGCCGTCGGATCGGGATGATTTTCCAGGATCCGCTCACGTCGCTTGATCCGCTTCAAACCGTCGAGTCTCAGCTCGTCGAGACGATCCGTACCCATATGCCCTTCAACGCAAAAGAGGCGCGGACACGAGCTATCGAATTGATCGACGCGGTCGGCATTCCCGACCCCGCCGAACGGATCAAGCAATATCCGCATCAGTTTTCAGGCGGCATGCGCCAGCGCGTCGTGATTGCGCTCGCACTTTGCGCTGAACCTGAGCTGGTGATCGCCGACGAGCCAACCACAGCGCTCGATGTTTCGATCCAGGCGCAAATCCTCGAACTGATGAAGAAGCTCTGTGAGGAGCGGAATGTCGCCATGCTGGTGATCACCCACGACATGGGTGTGATTGCCGACATCACCGACCACGTTGCCGTGATGTATCAGGGCAAGCTGGTGGAATACGGCGAAACGAAACAGGTCCTGGGTGCACCGAACCATCCCTATACCCAGAGCCTGATTTCAGCCGTGCCGCGGCCTGACGTTCGCATTAACCGCTTTCCGGTAGTGAACTACATCGAAAAGGCTGGTGTTCCGACCAAGCACATCGACATCTCGACGCATTGGCTGGGTCAATCCCGCAATTATGAAAAGGCGAACGGTGCGCTACTGTCGATCAAAGACCTCGAAATGCGGTTTGAAACCCACGGGTCAATCATACCCTCTAGGCGTCGTTATTTTCATGCCGTCAAGAAGGTCAGTTTCGACATTCAAGAAGGCGAGACCTTTGGCCTTGTAGGCGAATCCGGATCCGGCAAGTCGACCATCGCACGACTTGTCACCGGACTTTATCATCCGAGCGGCGGGTCGATCCTCTTTGCGGGGCAAGAGCTGACGTCTTTGAAAGACCGCAAGCAGGTGCTTGCCATGCGCCGCCAGATGCAGATGATCTTTCAGGATCCCTTCTCATCGCTGAACGCACGCATGCGTGTCCGTGACATCATCGCCGAGCCGATCAAGTTCCACAAATTGGCGTCATCCAATTCCGAGGTCCATCAAATCGTCGCCGACCTTCTCGATCATGTTGGCCTAGGGGCGGCGGCTGGCCAGAAATTCCCCCATGAGTTTTCGGGCGGGCAACGGCAGCGGATCTCGATTGCCAGGGCTTTGGCGACACGCCCAAGGTTCCTGATCTGCGACGAACCGACTTCAGCCCTGGACGTGTCGATCCAGGCCCAAATCCTGAACCTCTTGAAGGATCTGCAGGAGGAGCTTGGTTTGACCATGCTCTTCATCAGCCACGACTTGGCCGTCATACGTCAGATGTGCAACCGAATCGGCGTCATGCGCCACGGAGAACTATGCGAGGTGTCGGATTGCGACGCGTTGTTTGATACGCCACAGCATGACTACACCCGCCAATTGCTCGGTCTGATGCCGTCCCTCGACCTGCTGTCACGGGATAAGTTGCAGGCGGTCTAGCCTTTCTTGAAGTGGCCGAAGTGCCGCCCG
The DNA here is from genome assembly GCF_014842925.1 of Roseibium polysiphoniae. GTDB lineage: Bacteria > Pseudomonadota > Alphaproteobacteria > Rhizobiales > Stappiaceae > Roseibium > Roseibium polysiphoniae. The sequence continues at coordinate 547,939 of NZ_JACYXJ010000005.1, read as the reverse complement.
ATGCCGACACGACAAAAAAAGGAGGGGGCAAGCCCCCTCCTGTCTGAAATACTCAAAAAACAACACAGAATATAATGTTTCAATCCCTAAATATCGCGGATCAACTCAAATTCCGTAGGGTAAGAATAGCAACTTTTGACATGGTTTAAAACCCATAATTGCCTTCATTTTATTCAATTCCTTTTTTTGATCGCCAAAATCGACTCCACCGTGCCTCATTCTTGACAGATCCTGCCTGTTGATCGACGTGCGGGACGGACGACAGCAATGCTGTTCTCCCGTAATGTGCGCAGCCCGAGTCTGCTTCCTGACTCCGATTTCCCATTTCAGGCCTCTTTGATGACCGCGATACGTTTCAACGTGCTCTCTCGTCTGCTGACTGGCGCATGCGCCCTGCTTTTTGCCCTCTCCCTCATCCTAACCGTCCTTTCGGCAATCCGCGGCCCGCTCTTGCCGGGCGCAACGATAGAGCTGATCTCTCTGATCGTGGCCCTCGCCAGTGGAGCCGGTCTTCTGGCTTGGCAAATAGCGGGCGACTTGCGCCGCAAACTGGACGTGGCAAGTCTTGCGGTTACGACCCTCAGTCTTGCAGCCGCCGGAGCGTTCTACCTGAGTGGCACCGATCCAGAGCAGATCATCAACCCACTCTTCAGCGCCGTCTGTCTTGCAAGTGGGCGCGCGCTTGCAAATGCAGCACGCCAGAGGTTCCCCGATACCGCTGACCAAGATGAGATGTCGGCGCTGCGGCAAGCCTATGGCGCGCTTACCCTTGCCCTCGTCAGTCTGATTGGCTGGTGGGTCTTCTCAGGTCCCTTTGACGGTTTGACAGCCGGAACAGCAGCGCTTGCCCTTGCATGGCCCTACGCGCCGGAGTTCACAAAGGCCCTGATGCTGCACATTGGCGTTCGAAAAGCGCAAGACATCGGTGTCGAGTTGAATGGGGTGGATGCACTCACGGCCATTGCCGCCAGCACCGCCGTTGCCTTTGACAATCCAACATTACTTGCGGACGACCAGTGTGTCGTCACAGATGTCCACGCCTTCGACAAGGGGTCGGAGCGCCTGCTCGCCGTCGCCGCCACCACGGAACGCTATGCAAGACATCCGATCGGCGCCGCCATCCGCTCCATTTCGGAGGACTGGTCCCTGCCCCGGAACGCGCCAGATGAGTGGGAAGAGGTTTCGGGCCTCGGGGCCGTCGCCCTGATCAACGGCAGATCCGTTGCAGTTGGCAACACGGCTCTCATGGCGCAGCTGAAGGTCGACTGTTTCATGGCCAACTCGCTCTGCAAGCCGCTTCAGGCTGCCGGAAAGACCTGTGTGATTGTCTCGGTCGGCGAGCGGGCTGTCGGCATTCTCGGTCTTCAGGGCACGCTACATCCGCAAGCACATGATCTTATTAAGCGCCTCAAGCAGATGGGCGTCGAAAGCCTCCTCGTCACGGGAGCCCATCTTCAAACGGCGGAGGCGGTCGCTACAAATCTCGAGATTGGCAGTGTGACCGACGACATCAGGCAAAGAGATCGGTTCGCGGTCGCACAATCCAGGTTCTCCCAGGCAGAGGGGCTCTATGTCGGGATCGGGGCGAGCGACCGGCGCGGTGTTTTTGCCCTGTCTTCGGAAACAAGGAGCGAGGCCGTTCTGCTGGCAACCCTGCCCGAGGGGCAGCTCGAAGCCCTTGCCGACCTTTTGACCATGGCCTCGAGAATGGACGAGCAAACACGCCTGGTGCGCGGCTTTAACCTTGTCCTGCGAACGCTTGCGGGCCTTCTGGGTGCCGCCGCACTTATGCCTGGTACCGCGGCGCCAATTGTGTTTGTCGTCGGACTCTTGGGATCCTGGCTCATCGCCGACAAACTTGCGAACCGGCTGAAGTTCTGAAGCAATTGTATTTCGACAATCGAACCACTTTGATGCAATCGCGACTTTACAGACGTTGGGGTCGGTGGTGTTAATCGGTTCAAATTCAACTGCGCCGCAAAAGTCCTGAGGGGGAGAAACTCATGTCCAGCAAGAAGACACCCAAGTTGCGATCAACTGCCTGGTTCGACAATCCGGATAACCCGGGCATGACGGCGCTTTACATCGAACGCTATCTCAACTTCGGCCTGACCCGTGAGGAACTTCAATCCGGCAAGCCGATCATCGGAATCGCGCAGACCGGCTCAGATCTTTCGCCCTGCAATCGCCATCACATCGAGCTTGCCAAGCGCGTGCGCGAGGGCATTCGCGAGGCCGGTGGCATCTGCTTTGAATTTCCCGTGCACCCGATCCAGGAAACCGGCAAACGTCCCGGCGCCGCGCTGGACAGAAACCTTGCCTATCTGGGCCTTGTCGAGCTGCTCTACGGCTACCCGATCGACGGTGTCGTGCTGACGATTGGCTGCGACAAGACCACCCCTGCCTGTTTGATGGCGGCTGCAACGGTCAACATTCCGGCCATCGCCCTTTCGGTCGGACCAATGCTCAACGGTTGGCACAAGGGCGAACGGACAGGGTCAGGCACCATTGTGTGGAAAGCGCGCGAGATGCTGGCCGCCGGTGAAATCGATTACGACGGCTTCATGGACCTCGTGTCCTCATCGGCGCCGTCTGTCGGCTATTGCAACACCATGGGGACAGCGACCACCATGAATTCCCTGGCTGAGGCGCTCGGCATGCAGTTGCCCGGATCAGCCGCGATTCCAGCGCCTTACCGTGAACGTGGCCAAATCTCCTACGAGACCGGCCGCCGCATTGTCGACATGGTGCATCAGGACATCAAGCCTTCCGACATCATGACCCGAGAGGCGTTTGAAAACGCGATCGTGGTGAATTCGGCAATCGGCGGCTCAACCAATGCCCCGATCCATCTCAACGCGATCGCCAGCCACCTGGGTGTGCCGCTCGACAATGACGATTGGCAGGAGCTGGGCCACGAAATTCCCCTTATGGTCAACCTTCAGCCCGCTGGCGAATACCTCGGCGAGGACTACCATCACGCCGGCGGTGTTCCCGCGGTCGTTTGCGAATTGATGAAACACGGCAAGCTGCCCCATCCGGGCGCCATGACGGTCAACGGAAAAAGCATTGGCGACAACTGCGGCGATGTCGAGATCGAGATGGCGGAGGTCATCCTGCCGTTTGACGAGCCCCTGAAGGAAAGCGCCGGGTTCATCAACCTGAAGGGCAATCTCTTCAACAGCGCGATCATGAAAACCAGTGTGATCTCCGAGGAGTTCCGCGATCGCTATCTTCTGAACCCGGACGATCTGAACGCCTTTGAAGGCCGCGCGATCGTTTTCGAAGGTCCCGAGGATTATCACGACAACATCGACAATCCCGAGCTCAACATTGATGAACATTGCATGTTGTTCATCCGCGGCACCGGCCCGATTGGCTATCCAGGCGGGGCTGAAGTCGTCAACATGCAGCCGCCGGCGGCCCTGATCAAACGCGGCATCCATTCGCTGCCTTGCATCGGCGATGGCCGCCAGTCGGGGACCTCCGGCTCTCCCTCGATCCTCAATGCATCGCCAGAGGCCGCAGCGATGGGCGGTCTCGCCCTGATCCAGACCGGCGACCGGGTGCGGATCGACCTTGGCAAGGGTACCGCCAATATCCTGATCTCCGACGCAGAACTGGCTGAGCGGCGCTCGGCCCTCGAAGCCGAAGGGGGCTTTGCCTATGCGGAGCACCAGACACCATGGCAGGAAATCCAGCGCGGCATGGTGGATCAGTTCGACAAGGGCATGGTGCTGAAGCCCGCTGTCAAATATCAGGACGTTGCTCACTCGAAGGGTCTGCCGCGTGACAATCACTAGGTGTCCTTCGGTCCGCGCATGGATAAAGGCAGCCAATGGCCCGGTTCTGACTTGACGATTACGTAAAGGTCATGCTTCATCTCTCCCGAACCGGTGCTGCTGGCGCCGCAATGTTTATGGAGGAATGAAATGAGCCTGGAACAATTGACCGAGACGGTCCGCGGCAAGGTCGCAGGCGGTGGCATCGACGAGAGTGTGAAGTTCGACCTGGGCGAAACCGGCAAGATCTTCGTTCAAGGCTCGAACGTCAGCAATGAAGATGCCGATGCCGACTGCACCATCACGATGTCGCCCGAGGATCTTTCGGAGATGCTTGCCGGTGATCTCAACCCGACGGCGGCCTTCATGGGCGGCAAACTCAAGGTCGATGGCGACATGAGCGTCGCCATGAAGCTTGGCAGCATCGTCTGAGACACGTCCGGTCAACCGGTCTGATTTCAATAAAAGCGCTGGTCCCTCAGGGGCTGGCGCTTTTTTCGTTCAAGCCTCCGTTGTTCTGCCAGTTTTGACAAGGCCGGCCATCGGCGTTCTACTCGCTCTTCGAAAGGAACTGGCACTCAGGAGACTTCCGATGCAGACCTTACAGGATCGGCGGGCCCGTTTCATGGCTCTCCATCAAGAGACCCGCGCCTTTCTCATGCCAAACCCTTTCGACAAAGGGACAACTCAAATCCTTGAGGGCCTTCGCTTTGACGCGCTTGCCACGACCAGCGCGGGATATGCCTTCTCACGGGGCCTGAAAGACGCTGAAGGATTGATCACCCGGGATATGGCGCTGTCCCATGCGGCTGAAATCGTTGCCGCAACGACCCTGCCGGTCAACGGTGATCTGGAAAACGGGTTTGGCGACACCCCGGACGAGGTTGCCGAAACGGTTCGCGGCGCGATCGAGGCCGGTCTCAGCGGGTGCTCGATCGAGGATTTTTCGACGGATCCGGTCGCACCCTTTTATTCCCAAGAGCTTGCCGTGGAGCGCATCCGTGCGGCCGTGGACATCAAGAAGCGGCTTGCGCCGGATTTCGTGCTGACTGCCCGAAGCGAGGCGCCGATTGCCGATCCTGAACACCTCGAGATGACGATCGAACGCCTCAATGCCTTTGCAGAGGTGGGTGCAGACTGTCTCTATGCGCCGGAACTGGTGAAACACGACGACATTGAAGCGGTCCTTGGCCGGATTTCCAAACCACTGAACATTCTCGCAGGTCGGCAGCATTTCAACCTCACGCGCAAGGAATTGGCCGACATGGGGGTTGCCCGCCTCTCCATTGGCTCGGGTCTTGCGCGGATCGCCTATGGCGCGTTCACTGCTGCAGCCGAAGACATGAAGGACAGCGGCACCTTTGGCTGCTTTGACCGGGCTGTGGGGCTATCGGACTTTGACCCCTTCCTGAAGGGACAAGGATGACCCGCACAGGTGCCCTGCACATGCAACGGGCGGGCCCAAGTGATGCGCCAGCGCTCGCCGATCTGGCGAACCGCGCCTACCGGGACTGGATCGACGTCATTGGCTCCAAGCCCCAGCCCATGGGCGCCGACTACGATGATCTCATCGACAAGGACGAGGTCTGGATGACCGGCCCCCGGGGCATGCCGGAAGGTTCTCTCGTGCTGAGGCAGGAGGATGACCATCTCTTGCTCTGGAGCATCGCAGTCTCGCCGGGCACGCAGGGCACGGGTCTCGGCAATCGCTTGCTTGATTTCACCCTTGCACGGGCTAGAAACCTCTCGTTTTCAGAGGTTCGCCTCTTCACCAACATGAAAATGCAAAGCAATCGAGACTGGTATGCCCGCAAGGGCTTCCGTGAAGCCGAGCGCAAGATGATTGGCACAAAACACGTGGTCATCATGACGCGATCGGTCTGATCTGCACTTGGCGCACTCATCCTCCTGCGCTTACTGTCGACCAACGACAATGACGGGGGGACACATCAGATGACTAGCATTCTCGTAATCGGAGCGGCCGGAATGGTCGGACGCAAGCTGGTGGATGCGCTGATTGCACGCCAGCACTTGCGCGGCACGGAACTCAGCAAGCTCACGCTGGTCGACGTCGTCGAGCCCGATGTTCCAACGGATGCGCCCTGCCCAGTGTCAGCCATTGCCTGCGATTTTTCCGCCGAAGGCACGGCCGAAAAGCTCATCTCCGATCGGCCGGATGTCATCTTCCATTTGGCTGCGATCGTGTCGGGCGAATCAGAATCAGACTACGACAAGGGCTATCGGATCAATCTGGATGGTTCGCGGCATCTGTTTGAGGCGATCCGGAAAGCCGGCGATAACTACTGTCCCCGGGTGGTCTACACCTCCTCGATTGCCGTTTTCGGCGCACCCTTTCCCGACCCTATCCCCGATGATTTTCACCTCACCCCGCTGACTTCCTACGGCACGCAAAAGGCAATAGGAGAGATGCTTCTGGCCGACCTGACGCGGCGTGGCATGATGGACGGCATCGGCATCCGCCTGCCAACCATTGTCGTGCGTCCGGGCAAGGCCAATCTTGCGGCGTCCAGCTTCTTTTCCGGGATCATTCGCGAACCGCTCAACGGCCAGGAAGCTATCCTCCCAGTCGACGACGATGTTCTTCACTGGATGGCCAGTCCGCGTTCCGCGGTGGCGTTCCTGATCCACGCGGCAGAGCTGGACGGAGAAGCCATCGGCCCGCGGCGCAATCTCACCATGCCGGGCGTGGCGGCAACGGTTGCTGAAGAAATCGAGGCTTTGCGCAAGATTGGCGGTGAGGCCCGTGTAAAACTGATCCGGCGGGAGCCAAACGAGATCATTCAACGAATCGTGGGAGGCTGGCCGCGCCGGTTCGATGCTGCCCGCGCTACTAGCTTGGGCTTCAAGGCAGACAGCTCCTTCGAGGCAATTGTCCGAACCTATATCGAGGAAGAAGGTATATCGGTCTAGCGTCCCTTCAGATAGGACCGGTTGATCACAGTGTCCGGCAGGCCACCCGCCAGAACTTTGATGATGCTGTCCGCCGCAGATTCTGTAATCTGACGCCGTATGTAGGTTACGGCAGACCCCAGATGAGGCGACAGGACGGTCTTTGGTGACGTGATCAAGCGTGCCTCGATGGACCGGGGACGCTCGACACGTGCCCAATCCTCAAACTCGAAGACATCGGCCGCGTAGCCAGCAATTGTTCCGGCCTCAAGTGCATCAGCGATCGCCGCTTCATCAACCAGCGACCCTCTTGCCGTGTTGATCAGGTAGGCTTGAGGCCTCATCTGCTTTAGAAATTCTGCGTCGACAATGCCTTGCGTTTCAGCGGTTAGCGGCAGTGCGAGAACCACGGAGTCTGCCCTCCGGCATATCTCCACAGGCGAGACGTATTCAGCGGAATAGGCTTCTTCCTACTCTAAACTCAATCGTTTGACGTCATGATAGAGCCGCGGGCCGCCAAAGCCTGTAAGCATGCGCATGACTGCCTGACCAAGTTTGCCCGCTCCGATGATGCCAACGGTCGCTCCGACAAGGGACGATCCGAAAAAGGTCGGTCGCCAGCCATTGAATTTACCAGCGCGGACATGACGGTCAGCAGGCATAGAGTGCCGAGCCAAAGCGATCATCATTGCCACGGTCAGCTCAGCGGTCGGGTCCGTTAGAAGATCCGGAACGATGGACACAGCGACACCTCGCCTGGAACAGGCGTCAACGTCGATGTTGTCATAGCCCTTGAGGGCACCAGCGACAATTCTCAACTCGGGGCAACGATCCAGGAACTCCGCATCGATCCGCTCGGTCATAAAGGCCATGACAGCTGAAGCCGACTGACAGCGGTGCGCGAGCTCCTCCGAACCAAAAGGCTCTGGACCCGGGTTCATGTCCACAACGCCAGATTGTTCGAGTACGTTCACTACGTTGTTCTCGACCGGCTGTGCCAAAACAATAGATTCCATCTGCCTATTTCTCCCATTCAGCCATCTAGTTGCGTATCTGGGAGTTAACGATTCAAGATTTCATACAAATGACACGCCGCCGTTACGCAGAATGCCTACCGTTATGCTTAAGTTGCCGCGCATTGGCAAGCAGGCGGCAATATGTTGAAGACGGTATACAGAAAAAAGCTGTAAAAGAGGATCTAACCGGGTCCCAATCCGCGGTTTCCCTGAGTTCGGTCGGCGTGACCTATCCGAATGGAACAATCGCCCTTGAACCGCTTGATCTCAAGTTCAATGCCGATCAGATGACCGTGCTGCTAGGTCGCTCAGGTGCGGGGAAATCTTCGCTTCTGCGCTCGCTCAACCTACTGGTGCGGCGGACCAGCGGAACTGTGGCCACCTCGACGCTCGGCACCTTGGACACGAAAGACAAGATTCGGGATCACCGCAGGGAAACGGCAATGATCTATCAGCAGCATCAGCTGATAGGCCGCCGAACTGCCTTGCAAAACGTCCTTACCGGCCGAATGGGCCGTCATTCCACGCTGCGGACATTGTTTCCTTTTTCCAAGGAAGAGCGCCTGCTCGCGCTCGCGTGCCTTGACCGGGTCGACCTCTTCGAGAAGGCGCTGATCAGATGCGACTCTCTCTCCGGCGGCCAGCAGCAGCGGGTCGGGATCGCCAGAGCACTTGCCCAGCAACCGCAACTGATCCTGGCCGATGAGCTCGTCGCCTCGCTAGACCCGGCCTCTTCGGTCCGGGTTTTGAGCATTCTCCGCGACATCTGCAGTCAAGACTCCATTCCGGTCATCTTGAGCTTGCATCAGATCGACTACGCCCGTGATTTCGCTGACAGAATTGTCGGCCTTTCCAGCGGGCGCGTTGTTTTCGACGGTCCGCCTCAAGACCTGTCGGAAACTGCCTTGAGAGAAATCTACGGGGACAGCTGACCCCGGGATCAAAGCAAACTCAACCTTTGGAAGGGAATGAACATGTTCCGACGTCTCGCAATCGGCCTTCTGGCCGGACTCACTATGGGGCTCACTGCCGCCAGCGCCGAAGATTACAATCCCGACACCCTGAAAGTGGCTTTGCTGCCGGACGAAAATGCGGCGACCGTCATTCAAAACAATGAAGGTCTTGCAGATTACCTCGAGAACGCTCTCGGCAAGAAAATCGAGCTGATTGTTACGACCGACTACTCTTCGATGATTGAAGCCATGCGCTTTGGCCGTATTGATGTGGCCTACTTCGGTCCGGCTTCCTACACGATTGCCAAGGACAAGATGAAGGGTGGCGACCTAGACATCGAACCTTTCGCGGCGCGCCTGAAAGGCGGCTCAACCACTTATCAGTCCGTTCTGATCGCAAATGCTGACAGCCAGATCGAAAAGGTCGAAGACATCAAGGGCTCCGGCATCGAGCTGGCCTATGGTGACCAGGCATCGACCTCCAGCCACTTCGCGCCGAAGTACATGCTGCTAAAAGCTGGCGTCAAAGTCGAAGACGACTACAAGCAGAACTTTCTCGGCGCACATGACGCTGTTGCCGTCAACGTTGCGCGCGGCAACGCAGCCGTCGGTGGCCTGAGCCGTCCAATTCTGGAAAGTATGCTCGAAAAAGGCACGATCGATGCCGCCCAGATCCGCATCCTAGGCTATTCCGACCCAATCCCTCAGTATCCTTGGGTCCTGCGCACCGATCTAAACGAAGATGTGATCACAACGCTCAAAGCAGCTTTCTACAACCTGGAAAAAGGCAACGAGGCGCATGACGCTGTCCTGAAGCCGTTCAAGTCGGACGGTTTCGCAGCCATCAAAGATGAAGACTACGACATCATTCGCGAAATCCGCGCCAACGTCCAATAGTCCCATTTCTCTGAGCCGGCATTCACTGCCGCTCAGCACCTCTTCAGGATACAGCCATGACGACATCGCCTTCACTCTCCAGATCCTCAGAAGACGTCGACGCCGTTCTGGCTCATGAAAAATCTGCCCGGTTGCGCAATCTCATTGGAACCGGACTTGTGGCCCTGTTCGTTCTGGCCTGTCTGTGGCTGACCGAGACGTTGAACGGACCACGTCTTGCGGAAGGGCTGCCTGCAATCGGTGTCATTCTGGGTGAAATGGTTCCGCCTGACTTCACCCGATGGCAGCGTTGGTTGTCGCCGCTCCTTGACACTCTCGCCATGTCGGTCGCTGGTACGGCACTGGCTGTGGCTCTCTCTTTGCCACTAGGCTTTCTGGCCGCGCAAAACACCACACCGAACACGACGACCTATCATATCGCCCGGCTGATCCTGAACATCCTACGGTCCATTCCCGAGTTGATCATGGGTATCATTTTCGTCGCTGCGGTCGGCTTCGGCATGTTGCCCGGAGTGCTCGCGCTGGGACTTCACTCCGTGGGTATGGTGGGAAAGTTCTTTGCAGAAGCGACCGGAGCGTCAAAGCTGCAAGTCATCCAATCCTCGGTTTTCCCGCAGGTTTTCCCGCAGTTCGGCGACGTCACCATGTACCGCTGGGAGTATAATTTCCGCGCTTCGACGGTCATGGGAATGGTCGGCGCCAGTGGTATCGGCACGGAGTTGGTCGGATCGTTGCGGCTCCTGGACTACCCCCAGGTTGGCGCGATTCTCCTGGTTATTCTGGGCGCTGTAACCCTCGTCGACCTGCTGAGCACCCGCCTGCGCCGAGCGTTCAAATAGTTTGAGAGCGCCTACAGGCTGCGAGACTGCATTCAATGGCGCAACCATTTAGACTATCTCGCGCCGCGGGCGCTCACCAACATAGGTTGCCCTAGGTCTGATTTGTTCCGGGGTCGCATATTGTTCCAGAGCATGAGCGATCCAACCGACAATCCTGCCTGCGCAAAAGAGGCTCTTGCCGGCGTCTTCAGGCAGGCCCAACGTGCGTTGCGCGGCCGCCAGGGCAAAATCGATGTTGGGACACACGCCGAAGAGATCGTCCGCGGTCTGAACGATCTCCGGCAAGAGCCTGGCGAAGGGATGCCCGCCCGCAGACTCTTTGAGAATCCGCAAAAGACAGTCCGCTCTCGGATCTCTGCCGGTATAAATGCCGTGGCCAAAGCCAGGCAGTTCCTCACCCCTTGCCAGCCGTCCGCCAAGAACGGTTTCAATATCTCGCTCTTCAGAGATTTCAGCCAGCCAGGCTCTTGCGCGATCCGAGGCGGCGCCGTGACGGGGACCGGAAAACGCGCCGATGCCAGACAACAAGGCTGCATGCAGCGGTGCGCGGGTCGAGGCAGCGCAGCGCACAGCAAAAGCGCTGGTGTTGAGTTCATGGTCCGCAGCCAAGACCAGAGCGGCACGCAAAACCTCCTGGCCTGCGCCCGAGATGTGCCAGGCGTCCGCGAACTGGACATGGATTGGTGCTGTTTGCGGCTCTGTCTGCAGCAGAATCGCCACGCCGTAACGCAGAAGCTGAGCACCTTTCTTGCGCAACAGCTGCGGTGACAACGTATAGGCAGCGCGATCCGAGGCAGGCCAGACGGCATAGGCCCCCATCAACCGGTCGACAGCGCCCAGCCCATCCGGAACCGCAGGAAGCTTGACGTCTGGCGCTTCGGCGAAAGGATCATCGCTGCAATCCCAGAGCAGGGTCGCGACCGCTTCCAGGGTCGATGTCTGCGCCAGGTCCGTTGCGAGAAGACCCCGATAGAGAGGGCCGTCCTCTGTGATCATTGTCAGCCGCGTTTCAAGCACCGAGTGTCCCGACAAACCCGGCGTGCCGGACCCCTCATCGGTGTCCTTGCCGGTCTTGAGCCGCCGCACATCTGCAGCGTCATAGCGCTTCTGTTTGCCAGGCCCTGGAACGGACTGGATCAACCCGCGGCTGACATAGGCATAGAGGGTTGCCGGGCGAACGCCCAACTCGGCAGCGGCCTCCTGAGCGGAAAGATAGATCGGCGTCGACATATATTGATTGTATTTATCAATATTGACGATATCAAGCACGATCGGGTTATGTCGCTGCCAAATCAAGGAGCAGTACCCATGACCAAAGCCCTGAAACACGGCGAGCTGACCCCCGCCAACGCCACCGGACTGGAAGGCGTTATCGTTGCGAATACGGTTCTCAGCGACATCGACGGTATCAAAGGCGAGCTCCTCCTGCGGGGGAAACCCATCGAGGCGCTCGCCGGTCACCTTTCCTTTGAAGACGCCATTGCGCATCTTTGGCAGGATCTCGTGTCCCTGCCATCGGGAGATCTCCGGCGCGCGTTCGGCACGGCAAGAGTTCGAGCTTTTGCGGGCGTGGCGGCCATGCAGGCAGCACCAGCGGATCTGACAGTCTTTGAACGCATGCGCGTGGGGCTGAGCGCACTATCGCTTCACGAAACACAAACCCCCGATGCCGTGGCAATCTCGGGTGCCATGCCCGTTCTTTTGGCCGCAGCGCAGCGGATCAAGGAGGGACTTTCCCCGATTGCGCCGGACTCCGGCCTTCGCACCGCTGAGGATCTGCTGCGGATGCTCTTGGGTACCCCCGCGCCTGGCCATGCCGTCGAGGCCGTCGACCGCTACCTGGTTACGATCCTCGACCACGGACTTAACGCCTCAACCTTTGCAGCAAGAGTTATCGCGTCAACCCAGGCGGACATGCGCGATGCTGTCATCGGCGCCATGGGCGCCTTGAAGGGGCCTCTTCACGGCGGCGCGCCCGGTCCGGTGCTCGACATGCTTGATGCCGTGGGCCAGCCCGACAACGCCGACAGCTGGATTGAACAGGAGCTGTCCTCCGGCGCGCGCCTCATGGGCTTTGGCCACCGGGTCTACCGCACCCGTGATCCCCGGGCTGATGTGTTGAAAGCCGGACTGCGGAAACTGCCCCAGGACAATCCGAAGCTCGTTCTGGCAGAAGCCGTCGAAAGCGCCGCCCTTGCAGCGCTGGCCAAAGCCAAGCCGGATCGCGCGCTGGATACGAATGTGGAATTCTACACCGCCGTGCTTCTGGATGCGGTCGAGATCGACCGGTCCCTGTTTACACCGCTCTTCGCAGTTGGCCGGACACCGGGGTGGTGCGCTCATGTTCTGGAACAGCAAGCGGCCGGAAAACTGATCCGCCCTGCCTCGCGTTATGTCGGGCCGAAGCCTGACGCTTGAAACTATTCGCTGCCCTTCTTGTAGGCCATGCCGATGGTTGCGGGCGCGGTTTCCCGAAAGCCGAATTTCTCGTAGAGCCTGTTTGCCGGCACGTCGGCGAGCAGGTTCACATAGGCGGTATCGGGAATATTTGAGGCGATGTAATCGCTGAGCGCCTGAACAATCAGCCGACCATAGCCCTTGCCGTGATATTCAGGACGAACGACGATGTCGACGATTTGCACCGAGAGGGCGCCGTCGCCGACGATCCGTCCCATGCCGATGTCTTCGCCGTCAAGCTCCAGAACGACGCAGTGGAGTGACTTCGGAAGACCCATCCTTGCGGCCTCCAGCGAATAGCTGCTCAGGCCACCGGCCGCGCGCAGGTCCAGATATGTCTGCGGATCAGGCAAGCGTTCAACAATTTCCGGGGCCACAGACTGTTCCTCCTCATCATGGTCAGGGCCAGAGACTTGATGAAAACATGCGCGACTTCAATGAAAAAGGCCGGAGCAATGCCCCGGCCTTATTGCAGATGCGCTCGCGACACCGCCTATTGAATGACGATCTCCGGACCCATCAGGCTATAAGGCAGCCAGGTCGAAAGGATCGGTACATAAGTGACGAGGACCAGGAACAAGAGAAGCACCAGAACAAATGGCGCAGCGGCCTTGACCACCTGCACCAGGCTCATGCCGGTGATGCCCGATGTCACGAACAGGTTCAGGCCGATCGGCGGTGTGATCATGCCGATTTCCATGTTTACCACCATGATGATGCCCAGATGGATCGGATCGACGCCCAGCTCCATGCCGATCGGGAACACAACCGGTGCAACGATCAGCAGCAAGCCGGATGGCTCCATGAACTGACCACCGATCAACAGCAGGATGTTGACCGCAATCAGGAACGTGAACCAGTTGAAGCCGGCTTCGACCATCCAGTCGGTGATCACCTGAGGGATCTGTTCCGCCGTCAGCGTGTGGGCGAACAACAGCGCATTGACGATGATGAACATCAACATGATGGTCGTCTTGGCCGAGTCCGAGAAGACCTTCTTCGTGTCCGCATGGAACAGCGCAGGGAAGAACTTCAGAACGATCACGCCAAGGTTCCGGCCCCAGGCCGCTGCGCCCCTCGCATAGGTTTCCGGCAGCTGCGCCGGTGAAAGACCGGCACGCAGCATGGGATAGGCCACCATCACGGCTGCGACGACAACCCAGAACCACAAGGTCCAGAAGCTGGCCGTCACCTCGAAGGCAGCCAACAGGCCGGAGACGGCAAAAGCCGCGACGATCGAGTAAAGGTAGCTCTTGAAGCCGGTCAGCCCCAGGGCGCCATCACTTTCCTCGATCCAGGCGATGCCCGTCAGCGGACCCATGTCGCGATAGACGAAGAGTGCAATCAGACAGGCATAGACTGCCGCGACAGCGGCCGCTTCCGTCGGTGTGAAGATACCGCCGTATATACCGCCAAGAATGATCACCATCAGGAAGAGGCCAACGGCTGCTTCTGCCAGCGCGCCCCAGATCTCCTTGAAACCGGGCCATGGCTGGGCCGGCAGGTTCTTGACGCGCGCCATGATATAGATCGCGGTCATCAGCATCAGACCGGCCAAAATGCCCGGAATGACACCGGCCAGGAACATGCGGCCGACGGAGACGTTGGTTGCCGCGGCATAGACGACCATGACGATGGATGGTGGAATCAGGATGCCAAGCGTACCGGCATTGGCGATGACGCCTGCCGCGAAGTCCTTGGTATATCCGGCCTGGCGCATTCCGGCGATGGCAATGGTGCCGATGGCGACCACGGTTGCCGGAGAAGAGCCGGACAGCGCCGCAAACATCATGCAAGCAAAGACCGCCGCAATCGCCAGACCACCACGGATCGAACCGACCGTCGCAATGGAGAAGCGGATGATCCGCCGCGCCACGCCGCCGGTCGACATGAAGCTCGACGCCAGAATGAAGAAGGGGATCGCAAGCAGCGTGAAGTTCTGCGAGGCATTGAAAAGCTGCACCGCGACCGAACTCATGGAGTCGTGGCTGAACAGGGCTATGTAGAGGACTGCGGACAGCCCCAACGAAACGGCAATCGGCACGCCCAAAAACAGGAAGCCGAAGACGAAGATGAAAAGAAAGGCTGTTTCCATGGGTCTCAGTCCTTCAACGCATCTTTGTTCTCAGCCACAAGCTCTTCGGCTTCATGGGCTGCAATCATGGAATCTTTCTGTCCGGTCACGATCATCCAGAAGGCCTGGGCTGCACGGAAGCCGAGAAGGACCAGGCCGATCGGCAAGATCACATAAGGCATCCAGCGCGGGACACGCTCGCGCACCTCGAAGGTCTCCTGAACCCATAGAGGCCACTTAAGGTCCTCCATGCCGATGGGCAGCTTGTAGAACTTCGCGACATAGGCATAGGCGCCGCCGGTGGAGCCCTTGTTTTCAAGACCGAACAGCGCGCCAAACCAGCTGGCGTCGAACAGAAGCGCCGCATAGAGAACCGTCAATCCGGCGCCAAGCAGTGCGGCAATTCGGAACAGGGGTTTCGGCAAGAGGCGAATGACCGCGTCGACGCCCAGATGGGCTCCGATCTTGATGCCGTAGCTCATGCCAAAGAGAATCAGCCACGCAAAGAGAACGCGCGTGAATTCCAGCGCGCCGCCCCAGCCGGAATTAAATCCGTAACGCGCCACCACCTGGCTGAATGTAACGAGTGTCATCAGCGCCAGAATGGCAGCGATGAAATTTTCTTCTGCGGCGTCGATGAACCGCCCGAGACGGGACATGAGTGCCTCCCCCTACCCTGCAGCCTGATGGCTCCATGGACATCAATTTGTTGAATTAGGTATCCGTTTGCAACGAAGGGCCCGGAGATCCGGGCCCTTCGGCATAAGGTCGATCCTTAAGGCTTAGCTTGCCTTGTTGGATGCAACAGCTGCGTCGATCACGTCCTGACCGATGTCGTCGCGGAACTGGTCCCAAACCGGCTTCATGGTTTCGACCCATTCGTTGCGCTGTTCAGGTGTCAGGTTGCGAACAACACCACCGGCATCCATGATCTGCTTCTTGTTGTCTTCGTTGATCGAAGCAGCGCGCTGGTTGTACTCATCGCTGACTTCGGTGAAGATCTTCACGAACTGGTCACGTACGCCCGGCTCCAGGCTGTCGAGCCACTCCTGCGACGTCACAGCAAGATAGGTGAGGAGCTGGTGGTTGGTTTCGGTTGTGCCGTCCTGCACTTCGAAGAACTTCTTGGTGTAGATGTTCGACCAGGTGTTTTCCTGACCATCGACGACACCAGTCTGAAGTGCGCCATAGACTTCCTTGAACGCCAGCTTCTGAGCGTTTGCGCCCATGGCTTCGATCATGGCAACGGCCACGTCAGATGTCTGAACGCGGAACTTGAGACCAGCGGCATCGGTGGGAACGTTCAGCGGCTTGTTGGCAGAGAACTGCTTCAGGCCGTTGAAGACATAGCCCAGGCCGACGAAGCCGTATTCTGACATTGCGCCAAGCAGTTCCTGACCCTTGTCACCCTTGGTGAAGGTGGTCACGGCGTCCATGTTGGAGAACAGGAACGGCAGATCGAAAACGCGATACTTGAGCGTGTAGGACTCGAACTTCGACAGGGACGGAGCAGCCAGCTGCACATCTCCCAGAAGCAGAGCTTCCATCACCTTGTTGTCGTCGAACAGCTGAGACGACGGGAATACCTGCATGCAGGCGGTGCCGTCCATTTCGCTGTTGATGCGGTCTGCCAGTGCAGATGCCATTTCACCCTTGGGGTGGCCCTGAGCGGACACAACATGGCTGAACTTGATGACGATCTCGCCGTCGGCGCACTCATCGGCAGCCTGAGCAACACCAGTGAACGCAAAAGAGGCTGCTGCAGCGGCAGCCAGAACGAATTTTTTCATGAAATGTCCTCCCAGACATTTTACTGACACTCCGGACACGGACGCATCCGGCAGCGCGGTTTTCACGCTGGCCCTATGTTAGCAATGCCCATGCCAAGCAGGCAAAATGCCCGAATTCTGCCGGAAATTCGCCATCCTTTGTCGACAACACATCGTATTTGCGCTGGATATGGGTCGAAACCGACCCGTAAAGAGAGCGTTAATGTGTCGATATCGACACATCTGAGCTTCGTGTGCCCAATCACCGATCGAGATCAATTGATGCTCAAGCCACCGTTGGAGATCTCATGGTGCGCGCGCAGCCGCAGGGTTCGCAGCTTTTCAGGGTTGCGGGTGATGAAGATCTGGCGCGCCATGCCATCGTCCGAAAACTCGGCGCTCAGAACCGCAACGATCTCGCCGTTTTCGAATGCGATCAAGCCCTGCCGCCCGTTGATCTCGGCTCTTTCGAGCTCATATCCGGGCCACGTCTTGCACAGCACATGAAGCAGAAACTTCTCGATTGTCTCCCGGCCAGAGAGAACGCGCAATGCAGCCCGAACCTTGCCGCCACCGTCAGTGTGCAGCTCGATGTCTTCGGACAAGAGTGTGCTGAGAGACGACATTGATCCTGTCGACACCGCCTCCTGGAACGCTGCCAACAAGACCTCCTGACGCTCCGGGCTTGGGACATAGCGCGAGGCGTCCCTGCCAACGGTGCGCCGGGCTCGCGACACCAGCTGCCGGCAAGCGGCTTCAGAAAGATCGAGGGTTTCCGAGACCTCCTCATAGGAGTGGCCGAAAACCTCCCGCAGGAGATAGGATGCTCGCTCTTTCGGACTCAGCCGCTCCAGCAGGAGAAGAAAAGCTGTGGTCAGAGATGCAGCCAGCTCATGGCTTTCTTCCGGCCCGGCGACGGTTTCGGTCTGCAGCGGCTCGGGCAACCAGGGGCCGACATAGTCCACCCGCCTGCGGCCAGCAGATTTCAAAATATCGAGGCATCTGTTGGTGCAGGCCGTGGTGAGCCAGGCGTCGGGATTTCGAATGTCTGATGCCTCAACGCCTTGCCACTTCAAAAAGGTGTCCTGCACGGCGTCTTCCGCATCCGCCCAGGATCCGAGCAGGCGATAGGCCAGTCCCAACAATCGGGGCCTGGCCATTTCAAACTGATCAAGTTTGATGCTCTCATTCATGTCAGTAGTTCGATATCTGAATGCGGTTCCAGAGGTTTATCATGGCAACCGCCGATGTCAGCAGACTGATCTGCGCTTCCTCAAAATGTTCTCGGAGCGCGGCGCGCAAGGGGCCGAAGTCCCGATCAGAATCCACCACGGTCAAAGCTTCCGCCCAGGCAAGAGCTGCCTTCTCTTTGGCATCGAAATCTTCCACGTGGCGCCAGACCACAAGGCGCTCCAGACGCTCCGCCGTCTCACCGGCGTTCTGGGCTTCCTTGATGTGCATCTTGACGCAAAAGGCGCATTGATTGATCTGCGAAACGCGTAGATCCACCAGATGTTGCAGCTTCGGATCAAGCCCGTTTTGTGCGAAGGATGCCGAGACAATTCCCAAAGCCTGAAGCACCTGCGGGATCTGCTTTCGATGATCTATATGGGCTGTTTGAATTGTCATTTGTGTCACCTCGTCAATGGATCGAAATTGTTTCGATAACTGGTTGACGAGACAGCTGCCGCTGCTGTGACATGCGGTCAATTTTTACCGGTAGGACCACAGATTCCAGGTAGGCCTCTGTTTTTGAGAGGCCTGTGACGGGATCAAGAGCCGCGACCGGCATTCATTGGGCATCTTTGCGCTCAAGACCGTATTTCTTCATTTTCTCGTACAGCGCTTTTCGTGACAGACCCAGATTCTCGTAAGTCGCCTTGATCGATCCGTCGTTGCGCTTCAGTTCCGCTGCGATCAGGGTCTTTTCATAGGCCGCGACCTGATCAAACAGGTTTGAGGCCGCCTCTGTCTCAGCCTCTGCTGAACTTTCCAAGCCCAACACAAAGCGATCCGCCACATTGCGCAGCTCGCGGACATTTCCCGGCCAGTCGCGCGCCATCAGCCTGGTCAGATAACTCTCGGAGACATCGGGGATTTCCCGCCGATAGCGTGCCCGTGCTTCCACCGCAAGATGCTGGAAGAGCAAGGGAATATCCTCCAGCCGCTCCCTCAGCGGAGGAATTGCGATTGATACGACGTTAAGACGATAAAACAGATCCAGACGGAACCGGCCTTCCTTGCCGGCCTCCTCTAGATCCTCTTTCGTCGCTGCAATAAAGCGGACATCAAGCTCGATCGACTTGTTCGAGCCCAGGCGTTCAATGGTTCGGGTCTCGATCACCCGTAGCAGTTTGACCTGCAGCTCGAGCGGCATGGATTCGATCTCATCAAGGAACACCGTACCGCCGTGGGCATGTTCCAGCTTGCCGATACGCTGCCCGCTGGCACCAGTGAAGGCGCCCTTTTCATGGCCGAACAGTTCAGATTCAATGATCTCGGCTGGAAGCGCGCCGCAGTTGAGCGCAACAAAGGGCCGGTTGTGCCGTGGTCCCTCATCGTGGAGAGCCCGGGCAACCACTTCCTTGCCTGCGCCCGTCTCCCCGACGATCAAAATATCCGCATCGGTCGCGGCCAGCGCCAGAACGTCGCGCCGGAGCTTGTCCATGGCTGCGGCGCGTCCGACGAGACGGCTTTCCAGGCCATCGCGGTCTGCCAGTTCCTCGCGCAATTTACGGTTCTCAAGCACAAGCCGACGCTTTTCGATGCCGCGCTCGGCCACCGACGCGAGGCTCGACACCGAAAAGGGCTTCTCCATGAAGTCATAAGCGCCGGCGCGCATGGCCTCCACGGCCAAGGGCACATCGCCATGACCTGTGATCAGGACCACAGGAAGGGCAGGATCGATTTCAAACGCCTTGCGCATGACGGCAAAGCCATCAGTTCCGCGCATCCTGATGTCGGTCACCAAGACGCCGTAAAACCCGCGTGTGATCAGCTCGAGCGCGGCTTCGGGATCGCCCGTGGCAACAACCTTGTGGCCAGAGAGTTCCAGCCCCTGCGACAGCGATGCCCGCAAGTCTTCCTCGTCATCCACCAGCAGAACGCAGGCCTGATCCATCGTCGTTTATTCCGCCGCTAGGGTTTGCGCATCCACCACCGGAATACGCATGACAAACCGGGCCCCACCGGCCTCATCGTTTTCGGCAGCAAGTGTTCCGGAGAAATCGTGAACGATCTTGTAGGCGATCGAGAGCCCAAGGCCCAGCCCCAAGCCGACATCCTTCGTCGTGAAAAACGGGTCGAAGATCTGCGGCAGAACCTCGGCATCGATGCCACCGCCATTGTCAGAGACGGTAATGACGGCATATGAGCCGGTCTGCGCTAGCGTGAGTTCAACGCGCGGCTTAGAGGCAGACCTGACAGCATCGAGCGCGTTGGAGACGAGATTCATCACCACTTGCTCAAGGCGGATCTTGCCGCCGCGTACGATGATATCGTCTTCCGGCAAGGTGGTCCTGAGCTCGACACCGTTCTGCTTGATCTGCGGCATCAACAGCAGAAGCGCCTCGTCAATCACCTGGCGCAGGGAAACCGGCTTGATATCGGTTCCAGCACGGCGCGAGAATCCCTTCAGGGTCCTGGCGATTTCGGCCATCCGGTCGACCATCCCGCCGATGCGCCCAAGATTGGCAGCCGCCTTGTCCGGTGTTCCGCGCGCGATCAGCATTTCGGCAATCTCTGCATCTGATTTTATCGCTGCCAGGGGCTGATTGTATTCATGACTAAGCGCTGCCGACATTTTGCCGAGGGTGGCGAGCTTGGCAGCCTGCACCAGCTCCGCCTGCGCGTGGCGAAGGTCCGCTTCTGCCTGCTGGCGATCGCGGACTTCCTGCTCAAGCTGTGCATTCGCCTTGCGCAGCTCCGTTGTCCGACTTCGAACGCGCCGTTCAAGGCGCAAGGACGCTGCCCGGTTCCGCCGTGATCGGCGCGCCTGCTCCTCGCGACGGTTCAACATCGCCCACAAAATTCCGCCGACGATGACGCAAAGAAGAAGCGAGATCACCATGGCCCGGGCAGACTGTCGCCGCGCTTCGGTCGTGTCGGCAAAGATCACGACATTCCATCCGAGCACGGGAAGCGGCTTGCCCAACTCCAGCCGGCTGCTGCGGGGACGCCGGTCCGCCAGCTGGACAAAATTGGACGGATTGCCGTCCTCGATCACCAATCTCAGATCGGCATCCGTTTCAACCTCGGAGACGTTCAGGCCGCGCCAGCTCGCGACATTGCTCACCAGGATCTGGCCGTCGCCATCGATCGCGATGATCGGGTCCTTGCTGAGCGCCCAGGCCTGTTCCACAACCGCAAGGCTCACCATGACCGCGAGCACCCCGACTGTTTGACCTTCGAGGCGTACCGGAGATGAAAAGACGTAGCTTGCCGGCCGGGACGCAGACCCTTCGATAAACTCGCGCCCAAGCTGGCCCTGCATGGCCTGAGCAAACGCGTCGGGAATTGCGCGGCTTCCGCCTGCGGCGATCGACTTGTTCGATGCATTGCTTGAGGCGATCGGCGATCCGTCCGCGGACAAAAACCAGACCTCCTCTGCGCCCGCCATCCCTGCGGAGATGGAAGCCATGCCGCGGCCGGCGCTGCCGTCTTGGCCAGAAACGATCCGTGACGCATCAGGACTTCGCGCCAGAAGGGGTGACATGAGACGAAACTTGTCGAGCAGGCCTTCCAGAACAGCGGCCTGAACTTTCAGGCTCGCTTCCGATCGGGTTTTCACATCGCTGACGAAAAACCCAAGACTGATCACTCCGGTGACCCAGATCACGGCAATGCTCACGATGAACATTGCGGTTATGCTGAGGAACTTGGCCTTGCGTGCCTGCCTGCGTCGGGTCACCGTCTTCATAGGAACATTATACCAGCGTTTGCGCCGATACGGCATCATCGTTCGCGAGGCCAGACGCCGGTGCGCTCTGGCGGCGGTCGATCGCGACACTCTTGATGAGAAGATAGATCTGCTTTCCCGGCTGCAGAGCCAGTTGCGCGACGGACGCCCGCGTCAGGCGCGCACGCACATTCTGGCTGCCAGCAGAACACAGGATCTCGGTATAGGGGCCGGCTTCATCGGATATCGACTTCACCTCGCCGGCTATGGCGTTTCGAATGCTGATGCCCTCGGGCTTTTGCAAGGCGACTGCTACGTCTCGCGCGCGAATCCGCAGCCGAATGGCCTCACCGAGAGCTGCGTCGAGGCCAGGGACTTGAACAGACTGACCATCGCCGATCTCAACATGGCTGAGACCCCACTCCTGATCGATGCGGACGACCCTTCCCTCGAGCAACGCGCTCGCCTCATGACGGCCGGTTGCTCGCCCGAGGTCGACGCGCGACAGCACATCTGCCACCGGCCCATGTGCAATTGTCTCGCCCTTTGAGACGATGACCAGCGTCTGGGAAAGGCGCGCGACCTCTTCCATGGCGTGGCTGACGTAGAGGATCGGAATGCCCGCTTCGGTTCGCAGCCGATCCAGATAGGGCAAGATGTCGGCCTTGCGACCCTGATCGAGAGACGCCAATGGCTCATCCATGAGCAGAAGACGCGGACCGGACAGAAGCGCCCGGCCGATGGCCACCCGCTGACGCTCCCCGCCGGAAAGATTGCCCGGTCGCCGATCCAGCAGGCTGCCTATTCCAAGCAGCTCAACGACTTCCGAAACGGGCCTAGAGTCCGCTCGCCCTCCGGCCCATCGCGCGAACGTCAGATTGGCTTTGACGGATAGATGCGGAAACAGACGCGCATCCTGAAACACATGCCCCACCCGACGCTTTCGCACCGATAGGTCGATGCCCTTCTGGCTGTCGAAAAGAACTTCACCATCGACTGCAATCCGCCCACGATCCGGCCGCAAGAGCCCGGCGATCATGTTGGTGATCGTGGATTTGCCTGCGCCCGATTGGCCAAAGAGCGAGGTCACACCGGACGACCCGACAAAATTCGCCTTCACTTTGAAGGTGCCAACATGGCCTGTGATGTCGACGTCAATCATCAACGCCTCCGATCCGTTTGCGCAGTCGGCGGGCCCAGACTTCAGATGCAATCAGAGCGCCGAAGGCAACAATCGCCGCAATGAGGGTCAGACGAAAAGCCGCCAGATCGCCTGAAGGAGACTGGGTCGCAGTATAGAGCGCAAGGGACAGGGTCCTGGTTTCGCCGGGAATGTTGGAGACGAAGGTAATCGTCGCCCCGAACTCACCCATTGCCTTTGCAAAGCCAAGGATTGCACCGCCGAGAATGCCGGGAAAGGTCAGTGGCAGCGTGACGACCACAAACGTTACAAGGCGGTGCGCGCCCAGGGACGAGGCGGCTTCCTCCAGCTTCGGGTCGACCGCCTCGAACGCCAGACGGATCGGCCGGACCATCAACGGAAACGCCATCACGCCGGCGGCGATCGCCGCTCCCATCCAGTTAAAGGCAAAGCTGATGCCGAAGGTGTCCCAGAGGAAACGACCGATCGGACCGCTACGTCCAAAGAGGATCAGCAGAATATAGCCGGTCACCACCGGAGGCAGAACCAGAGGCATGTGTATGAGAGCGTTGACAACACCGTGGCCGGGAAACCGCCATCTGGCAAGACCATAAGCCGCAAGGATTGCGAGCGGCAGAGCGAAAGCCAAAGCGACCAGCGCGACCTTCAATGTCAGGATCAGGGCCTGCCATTCCTGGGGCTGGAGCTGAAGAAACGCCAAATTTTACCCTGTCCTTCACCGGATACCCAGCGCCGTGTCCTATTTCACTTGCGCAAATCCCAGACGCCGGAAAATGTCCTGCGCTTCGGCACGAAGTAAAAACGCCATGAAAACAGCTGCTTCTTCAGAGGCCTCTGTCGTCTCGGCCGCAGGATAGCGGATCTTCGGGTGAGATTCTTCAGGAAATACGGCAAGCACCTTCACTCTCGGCTCGACCAGGGCATCCGAGCCGTAGACAAGGCCCAACGGCGTATCGCCCCGGGCGACCGAGGCCAGCGCCACTCGCACATTGTCCATAGGGGCCAGCGTGCCTGAGACGCCTTGCCAGAGGCCGGTCGCCTCCAGCGCGTCCTTGCCATATCGACCGGCCGGAACGGTCTCGGGATCTGCTATTGCAAGACGGTTTCCCGCCAATCGTTGACTGATCTCATCAGGCTTCAGTCGGAGTGGCTTCGCTTCTTCAGAGCCGATGAGGACGAGAGTGTTGGCCGCCACCGCGCGAATTGTGTCCGGTTTGACTGCACC
Organism: Roseibium polysiphoniae; assembly: GCF_014842925.1. Classification (GTDB taxonomy): domain Bacteria; phylum Pseudomonadota; class Alphaproteobacteria; order Rhizobiales; family Stappiaceae; genus Roseibium; species Roseibium polysiphoniae. The sequence continues at coordinate 523,958 of NZ_JACYXJ010000005.1, read as the reverse complement.
CTTTGCGCTTACATAGTCCATCCAGGCTTCGTCGGCTGACACAAAGACGTCTGCCGGTGCACCTGCCTCGATCTGGCGCGCCAGGGTGCCCGTGCCTGCAAACGAAAAGACGACCTCCGTGCCGGTCGAGGCTTCAAATGCCTGACCAATTTCCGTCAGGGCTTCGGTCATGCTCGCCGCGGCGAAGACCGTTATTTTCCCTGCCGCCTGCGCCTGATCGCAGAGCATCTGGCCGCACAGCATCTGGCCGACCACAAACAAGCCGGCGATTTTACTCATCAAGGACATGGAGGACCCATCGCAATCGATCTCGCAGTTGATCGTAGGCGGCGGACAATCGGGTTTCAAGTAAACCAGACACCACTCCAGCCAACGCGTCGCGTGATCCGAAACCCCTCAAGCCGAACTCATAACTCAGTGACCGGCCCGGCGATCTTCCCGGATCATGTCAGCACCCTTTTCCGCAATCATGATCGTCGGGGCGTTGGTATTGCCTGACGTGATTCTGGGCATGACCGATGCATCAATGACGCGCAGGCCGTCGATCCCCCGCACCCGTAAACGCTCGTCGACCACAGAGGCGGAATCTGCTCCCATGCGGCAGGTGCCGACCGGGTGGAAGATCGTCGTACCGATGTCGCCTGCTGCCTTTGCAAGGTCTTCGTCAGTCTCGAACCGTGCTCCGGGCAAATATTCTTCAGGCGCATGTTTCGCGAGGGACGGTGCGGCCATGATCTTGCGTGTCAATTTGATGGAATCGGCTGCCACTTGCCGATCGATCTCGGTCGAAAGGTAGTTCGGCTGTATCTCGGGCTGATCATCGCGATCCGGCGACGTAATGTGGATGTGCCCGCGGCTGGCGGGACGGAGATTGCAGACACTGGCGGTCACCGCCGGAAAATCGTGCAAGGGATCGCCAAACTTGTCCAGCGACAGTGGCTGAACATGATATTCAACGTTTGCGGTCTCGAAGGACGGATCGGTCTTGGCGAAAACACCCAGTTGGCTCGGGGCCATGGACATGGGCCCAGTCTGCTTCAGCATGTATTCCAGGCCGATCTTGGCCTTTCCGAACCAGCTGTTGGCCATCTGGTTCAGCGTGACGGCATCCTTGATCTTGTAGATTGTGCGCAGCTGAAGGTGATCCTGCAGGTTTTCACCGATCGCGGGCAGGGCATGAGCGGTTTCGACGCCGGCATCCTGCAAAACTTGCGGATTGCCGAAGCCGGACAGCTCCAGAAGCTGCGGCGACCCGACCGCACCGGCTGACAGGATCACTTCGCCGTTGGTCGAGACCATTGCCGGTGTGCCTTTGACCGTCAGCTCCAGGCCCGCGACCTTACCGTCCTCGACAACCAGACGACTTGCATGCGCTTGGGTGATCACACGCAGATTTGGCCGGCTCATGGCAGGCTTCAGGAAGCCTTTTGCGACGCTCCAGCGAATGCCGGATTTCTGAGTGACCTGAAAATAGGAGGCGCCGAAATTGTCGCCCTTGTTGAAATCAGAGATCTTGGGAATGCCGACTTCAGCGCAGGCATCGCGGAACGCGTCCAAAACGTCCCAGGACAACCGCTGTTCCTCGACCCTCACTGCCCCGCCCTGGCCATGCAGGTCATCGTTCAGGGCATAATGGTCCTCGGATTTGCGGAAATAGGGCAGGACGTCATCCCAGCCCCAACCGCTCAGGCCGAACTGGCGCCACTGGTCATAGTCCTGGGCCTGACCGCGCATGTAGATCATGCCGTTGATTGATGAACAGCCACCGATGACCTTGCCGCGCGGATACATCAGCGACCGGCCGTTCAAGCCAGGATCCTTGGCTGTGTGGAAACCCCAGTCCGTGCGCGGGTTGCCCATGCAGTAGAGATAGCCGACGGGAATATGGACCCAGATGTAATTGTCGTTCTTGCCCGCCTCGAGAAGCAGGACATTGACGTCAGGGTCTTCCGAAAGACGGTTGGCCAGGACGCAGCCGGCAGAACCCGCGCCGACAATGACATAGTCCCAAGTGCCCAGATCCTGCATGCCACCTCCCATTCGGCGTTTTCTCCCAAGGTGATGGAGCCACGTCAGACGACAAAGGGCAAGCAGAAGTCACGCACATTGGAACTTTACTGAGCGCATAATAATATCGTAAATGCCACGCCCTGTTGTGCATTTTTGCAAGGTTTACGTAAAAATTTACAGAGATGCGGCAGGATGCGCGCAGCAATCGAACCTGATCCGGAGCGACCCGTGACCCCTGCTGCCAGACTTCTGGAAACCTGTTTTCTCACTATCTATAGCGGGACCTGCAGACTTTATCGTCCGCTCCGGCATGTGATCGGCGCTTTGGTGCTCACGGTTTTCGCGCTGATGGTGGCGGCAGTCGTCCAGATCTACCCAGTCTCCAACTGGGATATGGTCGCCTATACGGCAAGCGTTCTGGAAAGCGACATTTCCGATCCGATCGAACTGCACGACCGCTCCTATGCCCTGCTGAAAGAAAACGTTTCTGAGGGCGAGTTTCAGGCTCTGACCGGCGATCGCGAATATCGCATTCGGCAGTTTGAGGATCCGGACGCCTTCGCCACCATGCTCGGCTTTTACCGGTTGAAACTCGGCTATGTGGAAACGGCGCGAGCGCTGTCTGCCTTCATGGATCCAGTCAAATCCCTCCGAATGATCTCGATGCTTTCCGCCGTCGCCGTTGCCGGGGTCCTCCTGGTCTGGCTGGCGCGGCATGGCGCGCTCATGTACGGCCCCATTGTGGTCGCCATGCTGATCATCGCCGATTTTGGCGGATCCGCAGCGCTGCTGTCACCCGACCTATATGCCTCGATCTTTCTGCTGCTGGCTGGTTTTCTTTACATCGAGCGGCAAGACCTTGCCGCAGCCGCGAGCCTCATCGCTGCACTTTTCATCAGGCCTGACCATCTCGCCTTTATCGGCGTCTTCTTTGTCTTTGCGCTGATCTATGGTCCAGGCCGATGGGTCATGACCGCGACCTTTGTCCTTTCGGCCCTGGCCTATGCCTTTGTCTTGAAGGGCGAGAGCCACCCGGGCTGGTGGATCCATCTCTGGTTCACACATGTTGAATATGTGCCGACGCTCGAAGGTTTCGACCCGCCGATGTCCCCCGTGATCTATCTGCAGATGCTGGTGCGCTCCACCGTGCGGTCGCTGATGAGCAACACCTGGCTCGCCGCCTTGTTGGCGCTCGTCATCTTCTTCGCAAAGGTGATCAAGCCAGCGCAGATGGCAGATCGTGCGAGGATCCTGCTCTATGCTATCTTCACATCGATCTGCGCCAAATATCTGGTCTTCCCGCACTACGAGACGCGGTTCTATTTCCCCTATCTGATCGCGATGGGGACGATCCTGCTGATCGCGTGGCATCAGCAGGACAAGACAGCAAGCAGATCTAACCCCGCCTGACTTCAGCGGCAAAACAGCCCCTGCGGGCATAATGCAGGTGAAGATAGTCGACCGACGGGTTGTCGAACATCCTCGCGATGATCCCTTCGACGTCACGCCCCTCAACGACCTCCGCGTCAACGATGGCGTGCTCTGCATCGAAGGCGCGGACCGACAGCAGGCGGCAGGCGATGCTTTCAGGGATCGTATTCACCTCCGGACGGTGCGAAACGGCGTCTGCCTTGACGAAAATCGCGTGGCTTGCCCGATAAGGCGTGTCATTGGGCTGATGTTCGAAGTGAAGCAGGAAGACAGTTTCACCGATCTCCGCATCTTCAAGACTGACCCGGCAGGGAAATCCCGGTTTTGCGTCAGCCACGTAGGTCTTGATGTGCCGCTCGGCGAGCTCCTCCTCTGACAAGGCGGAGAGAAAGGCGAAGTCGGTGGACGGAAGCGGATGGATTTGAAACACTTGGAAGCTCCTTGAGGTTGGTCCGACAAATTTCAAGGAACACCCCAAAGAATACGACCCGATTTGCGAGCCCGACCTGGTATGAGTCACGACGATCAAACGCTGGATTTTTATGCCAGGGAGGCAGAAGCCTACACTTCACGCGAAAAGGTGGAAAATCGACAGCGGTTGCTTACCTTCCTATCCGCTTTGCCCGATAACGCGCGCATTCTCGAACTCGGGTGTGGGGCCGGGCAAGACAGCGAATTCATGATCTCGCAGGGATTTTCCGTGCAACCGACCGACGGCTCACCCGAGATCGTCGAAGCCGCGCAAGCGCGATTGGGCGTTCCTGTCCAGCAGCTCCTGTTTGAGGACCTGGACGAACAGGCAACATATGATGGCGTTTGGGCGAATGCCTGCCTGCTCCACGTTCCACGCACGAGCTTGGCCAGTGTTCTCGCGCGGGTCTTTGCAGCGCTGCGTGATGGAGGCCAATTCTTTGCGAGTTTCAAGGCTGGCGAAGATGACGGCCGCGACCGGTTCGGCAGGTACTATAATTATCCCTCAGCCCGGAGGCTGAAGGATCTCTATGAGACGTTGCCATGGCAAAGCATCGTGATTGAGTCGGGAAAGGGCGGCGGTTATGACGGCCTTCCCACCGATTGGCTCTACGTCACAGCGACCAAAGGCGGTTAGCCGGCTTCTGCTTCGCGAACGGCCATCTCGATTTCATCAACCAGGGCCGGATCAAGGTCAAGGCGTGCGGCCAGCATCTGCAGATATGCCTTTTCCGCGCCATGGTCGGGATCAATCGCAAGCCGTGATGCCGCGTAGATTTCCGCAGCATGTTCCGGCGTGTCGGCGCTAGCCACGACCTTGTCGAGATCCAGCGGTGCGCGGAGCTCGTCCATCAGGAAGGCCTTGGCTTCACTGTCGAGGCCAGCCTCATCGATCTTCGCAAAAATCCGGTTCTGCTCATCCGCATCAATATGGCCATCGGCCTTGGCGGCAGAAATCATCGCGGTCAACAAGCTGATTGCAAAAGCGTTTTCGCCGCCTTGCGCACCAGCGGGATCAAAGGCCGTGCCGCGCGGTGCGTCCAGTGGGACAGATCCGGCGTCAGGATATTGCGGGCGCGGTGCGCCCTGCTGATTGGCCTGATAGCCCTGGTAAGCCTTGTAGGCAAGGCCGGCGACCAGCGCCAAACCACCGTATTTCACCGCCGAACCGCCGATCTTGCGGCCGGTTTTGGTGCCAAGCATCATGCCGGCGAGACCGCCAAGCGCCAGTCCGCCGCCCTGGGAGGACAGGAAGTCCTTGCCTTGAGACATCAGATCGCCTGATGCGCCGTTCCCGGACCTGCGGTCGGATCCGCCGCTCGCGGCTCCGCCCGCTCCACCGAGGAACTGGTCCAGCAAAGACTTTGCATCAAACATTCTGACTTCTCCTGCGCGTGGCCACCTGGCCGGTCATTTCAATTCCACTCCGATTTGGGGCGCCTTGCCCGCTGGCGCAAGGTTTTTTGCCAATTCTTCATGAAAGCGGCAGGGAATTGTCGTCCTTCAACGTCTCCATGGCGATGGAGGAGCGGACATTTTGGACCGCTTCATGAGGCAGCAATTCGTCGTTGATCACCCGGCTGAGCGCCTTCAGGTCTTTCACAACCACTTTCAGCATGTAATCGACATCGCCGGTCAGGGTGTGCGCCTCCTGCACCTCTGGCATTGCGGTCACCATTTCGCGGAACCTTCGGGCGTTTTCCCGGCTGTGCGCCCCGAGCGTGACCCCGACATAGGCCGTGACGCCTAGGCCGAGCGCATCCGGATCAAGCGTTGCCCGATACCGGCGGATGACGCCGTCCTGTTCGAGCCTTTGACGGCGGCGCGACACCTGACTGGCGGAGAGACCTATCCGCTCGCCGATCTCCTGATTGGTCAGGGCGGCATTGTCCTGAAGAACGCGCAGCAATTTCAGATCAAAGCCATCCAATGCAAGTGACATGCATCAACTCCATCTTTTTCGAGATTTTCATGCGCCATATTACGGATCTTTACGCGGTTTGCACACACTTTGCACGTCCGGGCGCGCATTCTGGGAGGAGCTTTTTCTGGAGGAGAGATTCATGGGCCCGTTTCCCCACGCCGCACCGGTCGCCAAAATCACCGAAGACAATCCAGCCGGCACCGACGGCTTTGAATTCGTCGAATTCGCTCATCCGGAACCGGAAAAACTGGCCGAACTCTTCACGCGCATGGGCTACACCAAAGTCGCAACCCACAAGTCCAAAGACATCTCGGTCTGGCGTCAGGGCAATGTGAACTATCTGGTGAACGCGGAGCCCGGCAGCCACGCCATGCGCTTTGTCAATGACCACGGCCCCTGTGCACCTTCCATGGCCTGGCGGGTTGTCGACGCAAAACACGCTTTCGAGCATGCCGTTTCCAAGGGCGCCGAACCCTACGAGGGCAACGACAAGGCGCTCGACGTTCCGGCCATCGTCGGGATTGGCGGCTCGCTGCTTTATTTCGTCGATCAATATGGCGACAAGGGCTCGGCCTATTCAGCCGAGTTCGACTGGACCGGGGACGTTGATCCGAAGCCGGCCGGGGTTGGCTTTTATTACCTCGACCACCTGACGCACAATGTCTATCGCGGCAACATGGACAAGTGGTGGGCCTTCTACCGCGAGCTGTTTGGCTTCACCCAGATCCATTATTTCGACATCGATGGCCGGATCACGGGGCTCGTCAGCCGCGCGATCACCTCGCCTTGCGGCAAGATCCGTATTCCGCTGAACGAATCCAAGGATGACACGAGCCAGATCGTCGAATATCTGAAGAAATACAAGGGCGAGGGCATTCAGCACATCGCGGTGGGAACCGACGGCATATATGACGCCACCGACAAGCTCGCCGCCAATGGCCTGAAGTTCATGCCCGGCCCGCCTGAGATCTATTACGAGAAGAGTGTCGACCGGGTTCAGGGCCATGACGAGCCGATCGAGCGCATGAAGCAACATGGCATCCTGATCGACGGCGAAGGCGTCGTGAACGGCGGCATGACCAAGATCCTGCTGCAGATCTTCTCCAAGACCGTGATCGGCCCGATCTTCTTCGAGTTCATCCAGCGCAAGGGCGACGAGGGCTTCGGCGAAGGCAACTTCCGCGCCCTGTTCGAAAGCATCGAAGAAGACCAAATCCGCCGCGGCGTGATCGAAGTCGATGCGGCGGAGTAGGCAACCAGCAGCCGACTCGGACGAATTTCTGGACTTAGACGGCCTTGGCAGCCAGTATCTGCGCCAATTCGCCACCGTCATGGGCCAAAAAGATTTGGGTCTTGGGGAGCTTGGGCAGACCATAATTGCCTGACACCTGAACCAACCCATCCTTGGCGAGGGAGACCGGCAAAGCAGCGACCGCGAGATCAGCACGCAGGGCGGCCAACTGGCCTGCGGATGTATCGCTGGAATAAGCGACACGATAAGGTATTCCGGTCGCATCCAACGCCTGCAGCGCAGCACGTCGCCAAGCGCAACGGATTTCGGCAATAGCGAGCGGAAGCGGTGAGCGCTCAATCGCCCGTCCACCCTCATTCATCAGCCATACAAGGGGTTCTGAGGCCAGCTCACGAACCTGCAAACCCGGTTCTTCCACTTCATTGAACAATGCGACACCCGCTTGACCATCGGCAAAGATGCTCTGCACGGCGTCGCTCGTCTCAAGCCGAACATCAACGACGATTGCCGGATGCGTCTCTGCCAATTTGTTCAGGAGGCCTGGGACCAGGGACACCCCCAGATCAAATGGTGCGACCAATCGAAGGCGCCCGGCCAACGAGGACCCACGGAAATATGCCATCGCTTCGGAGTTAACGCCCAGAAGCTTGCGTCCGTAGCCCAGCATCACTTCGCCCTGCTCCGTCAGGGCGATGTGTCGTGCATCGCGGGTCATCAGCCGAACGCCAACCTGTTCCTCCAGCTTGGCGATATGCAGACTGACTGCCGACGGCGAGAGGTTTACTCGTGCTGCGGCGCGCCGGAATGTTCCGGTTTCACAAATCGCCACAAAACTGCGCACTGCATCCAGATTGAACGCGCGGTTGCTCCCGGCAAAAGTGTCGGGACCCTGCTTTGTTGAGAAAATCTCGTCCATAGATCCTCAATGTATCGTTTTTCTGATCCTTCGTCAAAGTCTAGGTTGCCGGTACTTCAGGAGACCGACATGATCAGAACCAACAAAAACTTTGCTCTAGGGGCACTCTGGGCGATCTTCGCAATCGTGATCTGGGCCGGTTCGCTCGTGCTGTTGAGATTTGGCACGATCACACATCTCAACGCCTATGATCTGACCGCCCTGCGGTTTGGCTTGGCTGGCGTGCTGTTGTTGCCCATCGTCGTCCGGCAAGGATTTGCGCGCGATCGACTTGGCCTCAAGGGTCTGTTTGTCATGATCGGCGGTTTCGGTGCGCCCTACATCATCTTGATTTCCTATGCATTGAGGAGCGCCCCAGCGTCTGCCGCGGGCGCCGTGAACCCGGGCATTATGGCCGTCTCTTCTGTCTTGCTGGGGGCGGTCGCGTTCAAAGACAAGGTGGGCGTCAGACATGTCGCCGGCATCCTGTCGATCCTGATAGGATTGCTCATTCCGGTGCTATTGAGCTCGGCAGGCTTTACCGGCGGGCAGGCCATCCTGGTTTTGACAGGGCTCATGTGGGCGTCCTATGCCTTGATCGTGCGCAAGAGCGGTGTTGCGGCCCTCCATGCCACTGCCATCGTCGCGGTTGGGTCTGCGGCCGTGTACATGCCTGTGTACATTCTGTTTCTCCCGAAACAGATTGCTGAGGCGCCTGGCCGCGATATTCTGGTGCAGATGGGATTTCAGGGCGTTTTGGTCAGTATCTTTGCGCTATATGCCTTTAATCGCTCGAGTGAATTACTCGGGCCTGTGACCGGATCCACATTGCCTGCACTGATCCCTCTCGTCACGCTGCTCATGGGATTTATTGTTCTTGATGAACAGGCTGGCTCTATCGAAGCGATTGTTGCGATCGCGATCGGTATCGGCGTCGCGCTGATCCTTTCGGCTCGAAAACACGTCAGTTCTAGTCAGATCCAGTAAGGCGCAGACTCACGGCGCGGATTGCAGGATCAAGTCCTGCAATGACGAGGGAGGGTGGCGCCACAAGCTGTTCCTATCCACGACGTTTCACAGACCTCACGTTCGTCATTGTCGGGCTTGTCCCGGTAAGCCAGAAGGTATCGCCTGAGAGACTGGAAGTGTGGATCCTCGGGACAAGCCCAAGGATGACGATGGAGAGGTTGGCTGGGCCGTCCCCATCGCTCCTCCCTGCGACGACAGCAGGGGGTATGGAACGCTGGCCGTTCTGCCTGAACCACCGACGGTCATCCCCGCCTTGTGCGGGGATCCAATCCATGGCGCGGCAAACGGAGAGCAGTAGGAGCGGACGTGGGCAGGTCTGAAAGCTGAGGACCTTCAATACCCACACCCGCATCAGCTCTGGAAATGAATAGATCCCCGCACAAGGCGGGGATGACGGCTGAGTTGGAGGCAAAACACACTCGCTTCGCTCCATGTCTTCCCGGACGCAGCGAAGCAGAGATCAGGGGTCCAGTACGACGGGACCTCACGACTTGTGCCGCGATGCCTACGACTACTGGGTCCCTGCCTGCGCAGGGAAGGCAAGGAGGGGTGAAACAGGTTTTCCATCAGTCGCCGGGCTAGGCCTTCCGTGAGGCATTGAAACCACGCTTACTCGACGAGGAGAGGTCCTGTGGCTTCGTTCTGACAGCCGCTCAGGCGACCTTGGCTTCCAGCACGTCCCAGACCCGGGCGGCGATGTCCGGGCCGCCGAGTTTTGCGACGGCGCGGATGCCAGTGGGGGCGGTGACGTTGATTTCCGTGAGGCGACCGTCAATGACGTCGATGCCGACCAGGATCAGACCCTTTTCCTTCAGGGACGGGCCAAGGCGGGCGCAGATTTCCCGCTCCTTGTCGGTCAGCTCGCTCTCCCTGGCCGCGCCACCGCGCACCATGTTGGAGCGCAGGTCGCCTTCGGCCGGAACCCGGTTGACCGCGCCGGCAAATTCACCGTCGACCAGAAGGATGCGTTTGTCGCCATGCTTCACATTGGGCAGGAACTGCTGGATGACCCAGGGCTCGCGGAAGGTGGCGGCAAAGAAGTCATAGAGCGAGCCATAGTTCAGATCGTCGCGGGTGATGCGGAACACCGCCGCGCCGCCATGGCCAAACAGCGGTTTCATGACGATGTCGCCATATTCGGCACGGAACAGATCGATTTCGTCGCGATCGCGGGTGACGAGCGTCGGCGGCATCAGGTCGGCAAACTCTGTGACGAAGAGCTTTTCCGGCGCATTTCGCACCTCAGCTGGATCGTTCACCACCAGAGTGTTCGGATGAACCTTCTCCAGAATGTGGGTCGCGGCAATATAGGAGAGGTCAAACGGCGGATCCTGGCGCATGAGCACCACATCCACATCGGCCATGTTGAAGCGCTGCTTCTCGCCAAGCGTAAAGTGATTGCCGGTTTCGTCGCGCACCTCGACCGACTCCAGACCGCAGTAGACATCGTCACCAATCATCGCCAGACGGTCGGGCGTATAGTGATACAGCGCATGACCGCGGGCCTGCGCCTCGAGCATCAGCGCAAAGGCGCTGTCTCCGGCGATGTTGATCGAGGAAATATGGTCCATCTGGACCGCGACCTTGAGGGCCATGTGAAACGTCTCCCGGCAGGGGCGCTGAAGTTTCGCGCGAGGGAATTATGGTTTGGTTGGTCCAGATATGCGGTCGCCGCAGGGCTTTGTCCAGTGGAGCTTGGTCGCGAGATGGAAGTGCTATGCGTTTGAGGGAGGTTTGAACGTCTTTCCGCGCTTAGGAAGCAAATGCGCTGTCATTCGATCGGCAAAGCTGAGACCTAACCTTAGTGTCTCAGCTTCTTTTTCCTCGAACAAAGCGTCAACAGTCTCGTTATAGGCCAAAGCTCGAGCCGCAGAGTAAGCCGGGGGCTCTTCACCTGAGATTCGATATATCTCGGAGCGCACTAACGCCGCCTTTTCATCGGATGAACTGAGTTCAAGATCGGCAAGTAGCGCGGTGTACCGCGCACGAAATATTCGATGCTCTCTAGCGGCGGCGGCTGGGTCAATTATCAATAAAAATATGCCAATAGAAGCACCAAACAAGGCAACCCACTTCGCCAAGTTGATGCCGACGGTGCCGACAATAGCGGCGAATGCCGCTGTTGACGTAAGCACCTGCATACCAACAAGTATTTTCGCTACTCGGCTAAAAAACAATTCCCGAGAGACATGGTAATTAATGTTCCGAACCAACTCAAATTGAACATCATGAACCGTCGACATCGTTACCCTCGCGGCGGGGGCGGACGAAGAGGTAAATCACGCTTAGTTGACGGTGTCGGCCGGGGAGGAGGTGGCGGCGGCGGGGGTTTAGGTTTATCGTTCATGCTTGGCTCCCCTTCCCTATCAATTAAGTCTTCTACAACTTATAATTACATCTCAGTTTTTACAATCCAGCCCCCCAATCTCGTGACGCCTTCACTCCCACGCCTCGAAGGCGCTGACGATCCGCTCGGGCCAGCGCCAGGGCCGCACGATCATGACATCGAAGCGCAGGGTGTAGAAGCCGGCCTTGGGATGTTCTGTGACGAAGATCTTCGCGGCCTTGATGATCCGCTTCTGGCTGGCTGGCGTGACGGCCTCCATGGCCGCGTCCCGGGTCTTTCGTGCTTTCACCTCGATGAAGGCCACTGTCTTGCGCCTTTTGGCAATCAGATCGATCTCACCGGCTTTGGTCTTGTAGCGACGCTTCAGGATGCGCCAGCCGGTCAAGCGCAAGGCCCATGCAGCACGAATTTCGGCGAAATGGCCGAGACGATGGGCTTTTTGACGCCTGGCCGCGCCGCCGCCGTCCTGTCGTCCTGCCATGATCCGCTTCCGCCTCGTATCAGGTGCCCACGTCCGCCTTGAGTTCAAGCGCGCGTTTGTAGAGCTCATTGCGGTCCAGACCGGTCTGTTTGGCAACCGACTTGGCCGCGGCGCTGACAGGCATGTCCCTCAGCGCCTCGCTCAAGAGCGCATCGGCGTCCTCGGCAGCGGCTTCCGGGCCGTCTTCGGCCGGGGCGAGCATGATGACAATCTCGCCCTTCGGCGCGTCGCCGGAGAAGGTCTCGGCAAGCTCGGCCAGGGTTCCGCGCTCGAACGTCTCAAACCGTTTGGTGAGTTCACGGGCCACCGCAGCTTCGCGCGCCTCGCCCATGATTTCTGCCATGGTCGCCAGCGTGGCCCCGAGCCGACGCGGGGATTCGTAAAGGACCAGCGTCGCCGGGATCTTTGCAAGCTCCGCCAGCCTGGTCTTTTTCGGACCGCCCTTTTGCGGCAGAAAACCGGCGAAGAGCACGCTATCACTCGGCAGTCCGGAGCCAACAAGACCGGCAAGCAAGGCTGATGCGCCCGGGATGGGGATGACCTTATGACCGGCTGCGACCACGTCGCGGACGAGCCGGTAGCCAGGATCCGAAATCAGCGGCGTGCCCGCATCGCTGACAAGGGCAATCGCGTCACCGCGGTCGAGCGCTTCCAGGATCTTCGGTCTCTGGCGGTCGGAGTTGTGCTCATGATAGGGCATGAGCGGCGTTTTCAGCCCGAACCGATGGGTCAAGGTCCCCGTCACGCGGGTGTCCTCGCAGGCGATGACAGACGCTCCCGCAAGGGTTTCGAGGCCGCGCACCGTGATATCGCCAAGGTTTCCGATCGGCGTGGAAACGATATAGAGCGCCGGCTCCAGACGGGGCGCGGAAAAGGCGTGTTCCGACAAGATGTAACGGCGTTGATCGGTGCTCTCGGCGGAGGTCATGCGCTTCCCGGTTCGGTCCTGGCAAAGGTTGTTGCGCTGCAGATACTTGCAGCGCAGCGATGCCTCAATGCCGGCTAAAAATGGTCCATGTCTCTGGCTAATGGTGAGCGAACCCAAGCGCAAGCGCAAATCCGGGGACATCAGGCCCCGGCAAGAGCGGCGTGGAAACTGGACAGACGCACGGTGAATCCGTAAGTGTTTGAAAAGGTGTTCGAGGAGGCAGAATTGATCGACACAGGCGCATTCACCGGTTGGAGCCGGACCGCAGGAAGACTGAAGACATATCTGCGTGCAGGATTTGTCGGTCTTGGCGCTCTGACGCTCGCCGGTTGCATGGGGTCCACGCTCGGCTCCTATCCGGGTCAGTCGATCAACGCCGGCGAGCCGGTCACGACCACCGGCGAAGTTGTCGGCACCGGCAGCGTGCGCGTCGGCTTGCTGCTGCCCATGAGCGGCGGCGGCAGCGCAACCTCCATTGCGACAGTGTTCAAGAACGCCGCCGAACTTGCGCTTGCCAATTTCCCGAATGCGGATGTCCAGCTTCTGGTCAAGGACACGGCTGGCACGGCACAGGGTGGCCAGGCGGCGGCGCGGGCGGCCATCTCTGAGGGCGCTGAATTGATCCTCGGCCCGGTCTTCGCGCCTGCCGTTTCGGGTGCTGCCACCGTGGCAAAATCATCCGGCGTACCGGTTGTCGCTTTCTCGACCGACGTTTCCGTCGCCTCGCGCGGTGTCTATCTGCTGAGCTTCCTGCCCCAGACCGATGTCCGGCGGATCATCGGCTATGCGGCCAGCCAGTCAAAACGCTCCTATGCGGCGCTGATCCCGGACGACACCTATGGCGCGGTCATTGAAGCCGCCTTCCGGCAGGAAGTCGGCCGGACAGCCGGCCGGATTGTCTCGATCCAGCGCTACAAGCTCAACGGCACAGATACCGCGGACCTGCTTGCCAAGACCCAGGCGCTGTCGTCGGCCATGGGTCAGATCGACAGCCTGTTCATTCCTGCGGGCGGCGGCGTCGCGCCAGTGGTCATGCAGACATTGACATCAGCAGGCGCCAATCTTGGCCAGGTCAAAATCCTGGGAAGCGGCCAGTGGGATACGGCGGACATGAAGTCGAACCCGCTCATGGTCGGCAGTTGGTATCCGGGCCCTGAGGACAAGGGCTTTCAGGCCTTCGCCAGCCGCTATCAGGGCGCCTACGGCACGCCGCCTCCGCGCAACGCCACGCTCGCCTATGACGGTGTAACCCTGGCTGCCGGGCTGGTTCGTTCCGCAGGCCCCCAGCGCTTTGCGACAAGCGTGCTGACCAATCAGGACGGCTTCATCGGGATCGACGGCCTGTTCCGGTTCAAATCGAACGGCCAGAACGAGCGCGGACTTGCGGTCTATCAGCTCACCGGCAGCGGCACCCAGGTGATTTCCGCGGCGCCGAGAGATTTCCGGTCCGGCACCTGACGGGCCATCAGGAGCAAAAACAGATGCTCACCGACAAGCGTGTGGTGCTGATCATTTCCGGTGGCATCGCCGCCTACAAGTCGCTCGACCTGATCCGGCGCCTGCGCGAGCGCGGCGCACTGGTCCAGGCCGTGATGACCCGAGGGGCGCAGCAATTCATCACGCCACTCGCCGTCGGTGCTCTGACAGCCAGCAAGGTCTATACCGAGCTCTTTGATCGGGAGGCAGAACAGGATGTGGGCCATATTCGCCTCGCCCGTGACGCGGATCTGATCCTGATCGCTCCAGCGACAGCGGACCTCATGGCAAAGATGTCCCACGGCATCGCCGACGACCTGGCAACTGCGGTTCTTCTGGCAACGGACAAGCCGGTTTTGGTTGCTCCGGCCATGAACCCGAAGATGTGGTCCCATCCGGCCACGACCCGCAACGTTGCAACACTCAAGGCTGACGGTCTGGCGTTCATTGGCCCCAATGCCGGCGAAATGGCCGAAAGCGGGGAAGCCGGTGTCGGGCGCATGGCGGAGCCCATCGAGATTGCAGACGCGGCCGAGCGCATTCTTTCAGAGACACCTTCCCGGGACCTGCCCGAGCTGCCGCTTGCCGGCCGGCATTTCCTCATCACCTCCGGCCCGACCCATGAGCCGATCGATCCGGTGCGCTACATTGCAAACCGGTCTTCCGGCAAACAGGGCCACGCCATCGCAGCAGCCGCCGCGGCCGACGGTGCACAAGTCACCTTGGTTTCTGGCCCCGTCGCGATTCCCGATCCGCAGGGAGTTGCCGTTGTCCACGTTGAAACGGCCGAACAGATGCTTGCCGCCGTCACCAAGGCCCTGCCGGCAGATGTGGCCATCATGGCGGCTGCCGTCGCGGACTGGCGGGCCTCAAGCGAGGGCGCGCAGAAGATCAAGAAGGACGGCTCCGGTCAGCCTCCTGCGCTGAATCTGGTAGAAAATCCGGACATCCTGGCGACCATCGGCCATCACGAGCGACTTCGGCCCAGATTACTTGTCGGCTTTGCTGCCGAAACCCAGAACCTTCTGGAAAACGCCCGCGGCAAGCTGGAGCGCAAACGCGCCGACTGGATC
Source organism: Roseibium polysiphoniae (assembly GCF_014842925.1). GTDB lineage: Bacteria > Pseudomonadota > Alphaproteobacteria > Rhizobiales > Stappiaceae > Roseibium > Roseibium polysiphoniae. Next base: position 508,641 of record NZ_JACYXJ010000005.1, on the reverse strand, counting down.
GTCGCCAATGACGTCAGCCCGGAAACGGGCGTCATGGGCGGGGATGCGAATACGGTCAGGATCGTCAGTGCAGAGGGTATTGAGGACTGGCCAAACCTGGACAAGACGGAAGTCGCCCGCCGCCTTGTCGCGCGGATCGCAGATTATCTGAAGTCACAGGGCGCCTAAGCAGCTTCTGCCGACGGAAAGCGGTAATAGCTCATGCTTATCGTGCCGTGGGAGTAGCTGCGATGCAGCAGCTCCGGTGCCGCTTCTCGGCCCGAGGCACCCATGGCGAAGAAGAGCGGCAGAAGATGCTCTTCCGTCGGATGGGCGCGACGAAACTCCGGCCCGGCGCCGAGATCAGAAAACCACTCGATTTTTCCGCGGTTCAGACCCTCTTCCAGCCATTGGTCAAACCGAATGGCCCAGGGAGCCGGCTCGGTACCCTCAGGAAACAGCTCGCGCAGATTGTGCGTCGTGCTGCCGGAGCCGATGATCAGGATTCCCTGCTCTGACAATGGAGCAAGGCTTCGGCCGAGGGCATGAACGCTCTCGGGTGTGCTGTTATATGGCAGCGACAGCTCAACGACCGGAACGGGTGGATCCGGGTAGGCAAGGGAGAGCGGCACCCAGGCACCATGATCGAGACCCCATGACCCGTCCTCTTCTGCCGGAATTTTGGCGGTCTGAAGAAACTGAGCAACCTGGCTCACCAGATCTGGACTGGCTTGCGCTGGATATTGGATGTCGAACAGCGCCTGCGGGAATGCTCCAAAGTCGTGAATGGTCTTCAAGGTTCCGGGAGCGGAGATCTTCTGCCCCTCCGTCTCCCAGTGAGGTGACAAGATGACGATACCCTTTACTTCCGGCATGGTTCCAGCGAGCGAACGGAGGAACCGGTTGGCCGGGATGTCGGTGATCGCCAGCATCGGCGAGCCATGCGCCAGAAACAGCGGCGCAATCGCAGCGGAGTGAGCAGTGTCCGGGACTGTCATGACCTTCTCCATGTGAAACCCAGCCGTCTTTGAACCGCATAGCGGTAGGACGGCCTTTTCAAAACCAAGATGGGTCTCGGTCGCCGGCCTGAGAAGCCGGGAATTCGTCACATAGTCGTTCACTCATAGCGAACAATGCGCGCGTCAAAATTGCGATTGGTCAACAAATCGTCTGACCCTACCGGGGCGAGATCACGCCCCGGCAGGATCTTGGTTGCGACTGATCGTCAGAAGCCGACGTTGATCAGCTGGACGCGCCGGTTGATCTCGGCGTCCGGCTTGGAAGGGTCACGAAGCTGCTCTTCACCCAAACCAACGGCTTCAAGCTGGCCTGCAGGAACTCGGAACGTCGTTACAAGAGCGTCGCGAATGGCGTCGGCGCGGCGCTGGGAAAGATTCAGATTGTATTCCCGATCCCCCTTGGCATCCGTATGGCCGACCACAAAAAAGGTCTGGCCCATCAGATATGGCGTGTGCAGGGCATCGGCGATGATCCCGACCGTCTCGTAGGATTCAGGACGAATCCGATCCGAGTCGAAGTCGAACGTGATCTCGACGTTGAACTGGCGCAGTTGTGCCAGTTTCGCCGCCAGTGGCAATACTTCGGTCGAGTTATCGCCAGGATACTTCTTGATGTGCTCGAGCGCCTGCTTACGCAGATCGTCGGCGCTGATATCCACCTTCGCCTGAGCACCTTGAAGAGAATTGACGATCTCGTTGCGCGAAAGGGCGGTCTGAGCATTGACGGCGGAGAGACCCAGTCCGAAGACAACCGCAAAGGTCGCCAGTCCCGTGGGCAGTGGAGTATTGAATTTCATGATCTTACCTCAAAAACTGCTGGGAACGGGTCAGCGATAGCCGGCCAAGTCTATGGCCGTATTGCACTTTTCGCTGACGCTCGGCTGCGCCTTCAACAGACAGCGAAGAACGTTGCCGTTGCCCGGCTTGACCAGCTTGCAATACTGTTGAGCATCCCGGTCACAGAGCTTGGGAGCAGCTGCCTGAGCGGCAAAGCGGGCCTCCAGAAGGGCCGTTACCGTAATGCTGTCCGCCGCGCACTGAGCCGAAATCTTGGATTGATTCTGACTCAAACACTGGCCGATCTCGTTGTTTCCAAGGTTGGCGGTCTTGCAATAGGTGTTGATGTCCTTGCCGCAGCTGGCGCCCAGAATCTTGATCGCGTCTGCGAACCCAACCGTTTGTGCAGCGGCGGGCAGAACTGGTGCCATTAGAAAGCAGGTCATTATGAGCGCTAGAAATTTATTCACGTGAAAGCCTCCCGTTTTACTCTTCAAACTAGAATCATGTGCACCTTTTCATCCCGCCGCACCTACCGCAAGGGGAGCTTCCAAAAATCGGGGAGGGAGTTTCGGGACAGTTGACAAAGGCCTGACCAAATCCATTGAGTAGCCGACCATTTTCATGTTCCGCAGGAGCCTTCATGACCGTCCGCCTCGAACTCAAGCGCCTGCCCCATGGTGCCGATTTGCCACTCCCTGCCTACCAGAGCGACCTTGCAGCCGGTCTCGACCTTCTGGCCGCCGTTGATGAGCCCCTGGTGCTCTCACCCGGCAAGCGCGCGCTGGTGCCGACCGGCCTTGCCATGGCGCTGCCCGCAGGCTTCGAAGGCCAGGTTCGCCCCCGTTCCGGACTGGCAGTGAAAAATGGCGTGACGGTTCTCAACACCCCAGGCACGGTCGATGCGGACTATCGCGGCGAGGTGAAAATTATCCTCGTCAACCTTGGCGATGAGCCTTTCACGGTCGAGCGCGGCGCGCGGATCGCGCAGCTCGTTGTCGCTCCGGTCCTGCAAGCGGATCTGATCGAAGTCGAGACCCTGTCTGAGACAAAGCGCGGCGCAGGTGGCTTCGGCTCGACGGGCACCGGTTCATGAGCCCGCACGCGCCACTGTTTTCATGATGAGCTGCCAGATTGGAATTTCTTCCCTCGCAATTCACTGCGATTGCACCTAATTTTCATTCGTTAAAAGGCGATCTTTCAACGCCAAATCTGGGGGACCACCATGAGCGACAAAAAGCCGGGCCGCGGCCGGATCTATTCTTCCATCACCGAAACCATTGGCGATACGCCGATCGTTCGGCTGGACCGTTTGGCGCACGCTCATGGCGTGAAAGCCAGCCTGCTGGGCAAGCTCGAGTTTTTCAACCCGATTGCGAGTGTCAAAGACCGCATTGGCGTTGCCATGATTGAATCCATGGAACAGACCGGAAAGATCACGCCGGGCAAATCCGTGCTTGTCGAACCGACGTCGGGCAACACCGGCATCGCCCTCGCGTTCGTGGCTGCTGCAAAGGGATACCGGCTTGTCCTGGTGATGCCGGAGACCATGTCGGTTGAACGGCGCAAGATGTTCAAGATCCTCGGCGCCGAACTGGAATTGACCGATGGCGCAAAGGGCATGAAAGGCGCAATCGCGCGCGCGCAGGAACTCGTCGACGAGACTCCAGATGCAGTGATGCCGCAACAGTTCGAAAATCCGGCAAACCCGGAGATCCACCGCAACACCACCGCCGAAGAGATCTGGAACGACACTGACGGCGCTGTCGATGTCTTTGTCTCCGGCATCGGCACCGGCGGAACGATCACCGGCGTTTCCCAGATCCTGAAAGCCCGCAAACCCGACCTGCACGTGGTTGCCGTCGAGCCTACGGACAGCCCGATCCTGTCTGGCGGCAACCCGGGACCGCACAAGATCCAGGGCATTGGCGCTGGTTTTGTCCCGGGCATTCTGGACACATCTGTCTTCGATGAAGTTGCGACAGTCTCCAACGACGAGGCTTTCACGATGGCCCGGGAGGTTGCCAAGACCGAAGGCGTTCCCGTCGGCATTTCGTCAGGTGCTGCGCTCAGCGCCGCCATCAAGGTCGGCCAGCGCGACGACATGGCCGGCAAGACCATCGTGGTGATCATCCCGTCTTTCGCGGAACGCTATCTGTCGACCGCCCTCTTCGAGGGGCTGTAAGCCCACGCTCTCTTAGACAAGAGCGACACATGAAAACGGCAGGAGACGGGCCCAAACCCGCTCCTGCCGCTCAGTTTCATCGGCAAGTGGCTAGTCAAGCACACCTTCGGTCGAAAATGCGCAGACCTCAGCCATTTTCAGGTAGGCCGCCGAGAATCCGTTCAGCGAGGCGATGATCAAACTGCCTCCGGCGACGGAAACGGCCAGCTCGCCATTGCGGCGCATTGCCTGAAGGGCCAGAATATTATCCTCCTGCGCCACCCGCCCATTGGCGAAGGCAAAACCCTCTTCATCGAACCCGGCTTCGACCTTGCCCGTGACGCTATCGCCGTCATCGAATGAGAAGAAGACCGGCTCACCGTTTTTCATAAGTGTTGCGTGGCCGCGAAAGGCCCGTTCCAGAACAGAGACCTCCGGATAGCTATAGGGAGGACCAACATCTCCGCTGAAAAATGTCGCGGAAATGGTCGGGAGACCGTCGCCACCGGTGAAAATCACGCACCGTTTGTGGTCGTCCTGCTCCGATTCAACTTTCTCAATCGAAACATTCCAGTCCTTGTAGCTCCAGAAGTCCTGGGCGCCGGCAGTCTGAACGAGACCCAGGCCCGTCAGCACACAAGACAGGCTAATTGCTAAAAAACGCATATATCGTCCTTACGTCAAATGACTACGGCGTTTTTCTTGCCGCAAACTGATTACGATTCCTTGCAGGAATCGCATTGAAATCAACCTATTGCGAAGAAACGCGGCACTGTCACCGATGGTGCAGAATCCGGCCCAGCGTGTTCATCAGGATCTGGGCGGCGAGTGTGCTGGTGGATCCCGTGGGGTCATAGTCCGGCGCTACCTCGACAAGATCAAGACCAACGATGGAGCCTCGCTGCGTCAGTCCGTCGATGAATTCGAGGACCTCGTAGTAGAGAAAGCCACCGTGGCTCGGCGTTCCGGTGCCCGGCGCAATCGACGGGTCGAATGCATCGATGTCGATGGTCAGATAGTAGCGCGCGCCTTCGGGAATCCGCGCCAGCATTTGCTCCACGCCAAGCTTGCGGAAGTGGCGGACAGACTGGATGTCGGATCCCATGGCTCTCGCATCCTCATAGCCGTCCCGGGCTGTCGAGGAGACGTTGCGGATGCCAATCTGACTGAGGCCTGTGACATAAGGCTTTTCGGCGGCCCGGCGCATGGGGTTTCCATGGCCGTAGCGGACGCCGTGGCGCTCGTCGACGAAGTCCAGATGGGCATCGATCTGGACCACATGGATCGGTTCTTCAGCGTCAAAGGCGTTGATGCAGGGAATGTTGATCGAGTGATCGCCGCCAAGCACCACAGGCAGGGCACCGGCGGCCAGGATCTTGCGAACGCCGGCCTCGATGTTGGCGTGGCTGTGGATGGTGTCCGTGTGGATGATATCCGCGTCACCAAGGTCAACGATCCGCGTCGTTTCGGCGGGCAGATAGGTGATGTCGTCCTCGAAATCATAAGCCCCGGCATGGCCGAAGGAAAACAGCGTAGAGGCCTCACGAATGCCGCGCGGTCCCATGCGCGCACCCGACCGCCACTGGGTGCCCATATCGAAAGGAGCTCCGAGAACCGCAACGTCGGCGTCTATGGCATCCCAGTCCGCCTGATAAGGGTACTTTCCAAAAGTACAAATGCCGACAAAGGGCAGGTTCAAACGCCCGGTTTCATAGCCATGGGATGTCAAATTGGGATCTCCGCGACGGTTGCCATAAGTCCCTCACCGTAGAGGACAGGCTGATCTGCGACCAACAAAAAACCCCGCCCGGTTAACGGGCGAGGTTGATGTCGCAATTCTGGAAACGCGGTATCAGCGAACGTCGAGAAAACCGATGATCTTGCGAACGTCCTTAAGGACCGGCTCGGCAATGGCCGAGGCTTTTTCAGCGCCGGTCTTCAAGATTGCGTCGATTTCCGATGCGTCGGCCATCAGGCGGCGCATTTCATCGGTCATCGGCGAGAGTTTTTCGACTGCCAGATCTGAAAGGGCCGGCTTGAAAGCCGAGAACTGCTGGCCGCCAAATTCTCCAAGGACATCCTGCTTAGACTGACCTGAAAGCGCGGCATAGATGCCGACCAGATTGTCTGCCTCCGGGCGATCCTTCAGGCCATCGACCTCACTCGGCAGAGCCTCGGGGTCGGTCTTAGCCTTCTTGATCTTCCGCGAGATCGCCTCAGCGTCATCGGTCAAATTGATCCGCGAGAGATCCGAAGGATCAGACTTGGACATTTTCTTGGTGCCGTCGCGCAGGCTCATGATGCGGGTCGCGGGACCTGCGATCATCGGTTCGGTGACCGGAAAGAACAGATCTTCCGGCAGCTCCGGCGAAGGCGTCGGGTTCGGCACGCCAACGTCCAGCTCCTTGATCCGGGCGGCAAAGTCATTGTTGAACTTTTGCGCGATGTCGCGAGTCAGCTCCAGATGCTGTTTCTGGTCGTCACCGACGGGAACATGCGTTGCCTTGTAGGCAAGAATGTCGGCAGCCATCAGGCTCGGATAGGCCAGAAGACCAAGAGAGGCGTTTTCCTTGTTCTTCCCTGCCTTGTCCTTGAACTGGGTCATCCGGTTCATCCAGCCGATGCGGGCGACGCAGTTGAAGATCCAGGCCAGTTCCGCATGCTCGCGCACCTGGGACTGGTTGAAGATGATCGATTTCTTTGGATCGATGCCAGCGGCGATATAGGCCGCGGTCACTTCACGGGTCGCGGATGCCAGCTTGCCTGCATCGGGGAAGCCAGCCGTGATCGCGTGAAGATCGACAACACAGAAGATCGATTCCATCTGATCCTGGATCGGAACCCAGCGAGATACCGCTCCAAGATAATTGCCAAGATGAAGATTTCCGGTCGGTTGAACGCCGGAAAAGACGCGGGGCTTGAACGCCGTCATTTTCTGTCCTTTTTCGCAAGATGCCGGTTGGAAGGGCTCTTGGGGTGATCGATGGCACGGTCTTACGGCACCAGGCAAAGTTCTTGCAAGCACCGAGCTTGCCGATGGTGAATTCTGCATGTCAGGTGTTGCGCCGCTTCAACGCCCGGAAATGCGCGACGAGATTGCTGCCCCCGGACAGCTGGGCAAAGACACCGAAAACGATCATGCCTGTCGCGACAAGTGCGGCGAGGCCTGCAGCGCGGATCAAGAGGTTGGCCCCGGAGATCCAGGGGGCCAAACCGATTGCGGCAAAGTGGATTACAACGCCCATCAGAGCGCTCGCGATCAGGATCAGCGCGAGCTTCCTCAAAACCGTCAGGTCAGGCGTGAAATGGCCACGCCGCCACAGAACGATCACCAGAAGCCCGGTGTTCACCCATCCGGCGACCGTCGTGGCCAAGGCTATGCCCACGTGCTGCAGGAACGGGAAGAACGCAAGCGAAAGGGCGACGTTGACCGCCATCCCGATGCCAGCAAACCACATGGGCGTCTTCGTATCCTCGCGCGCGAAATAGCCTGGAGAAAAGACCTTGTTCAAGACAAAGGCCGGAAGCCCGAACGCAAAGGCGGCGAGCGCAGCAGCCGTTCCTTCGGTCGCGAGCGCATCGAACCGTCCGCGCTCAAAAAGCACGGAGACAATCTCATGGGGAACGACCGCCAGCGCCACTGCCGAGGGCAGCGTCAGCACCAGAGAGAACTCAAGCGCATTGTTTAGGCTGCGCTGGTACTGGTCTTCATGACCGGCACGCAGCTGACGGGTAAGGCTTGGCAACAGGACCACGCCGATGGCGATGCCAATCACACCGAGGGGCAATTGATACAACCGGTCGGCATAGTAAAGCAGGGCATTGGCGCCGTCCTGGAGCGAGGCAATGACCTGGCCAACGGCGACGTTGATCTGGGTGACGCCGCCGGCGATGACGCCGGGCACACCCAACGCGAGGAGACGTTTTGCCGATTTCGTGTAGCGCGGGCGATACACGGGAATGCGGAATCCCAAGCGCTTCAGGTCCCACAGGACAACCGATAGCTGGACGACGCCCGCGACGGTCACACCGACCGTCAGAATGACGCCAAGGGTGTAGGGATCCTCGATGCCGGAGAGGATCACGCCGCCAAGCACCAGGCTCATGACCACATTGAGCATGACTGGCGCAAAAGCGGCAGCCGCGAACCTTTGATAGGTGTTCAAGATACCGCCGATGAAGGCGAGCATGGACATGAAGACGAGGTAGGGGAAGGCGATCCGGGACATGAGGACCGTCAGGTCGTACTTCAGCGCGTCGCCGACGAACCCGGGGGCCAGGGCCCAGACGACTGCCGGCATGAAAATCTGCGCCAGTGCCGTCAGCACAAGCAGACAGAACAAGAGGCCAGCTCCGATTTCACCGGCAAACCTGCGCGCGGCATCATCGCCCTCTTCTTCGACGGCACGTCCGAAGAGAGGGATGAAGGCGGAGTTGAAGGCCCCTTCGGCAAACAGACGCCGGAACAGATTGGGAAGCCGGAACGCAACCACGAAGGCGTCCGCGACCGGGCCCGTGCCCACCGCAGCGGCCAGCAGTGTGTCGCGCACGAAACCCAGCAGCCTGCTTGCCATCGTCGCACCGCCAACCGTGGCGAAGTTCTTCAAAAGGCTCATGTTTCAAATCTCATGGCCTCGGGAACAACCCGCGGCGGTCAAATATCAGGTCAGGACGCCTGCCGGGCGATCGGGGCGGCCGCACTCATATCGACCTCTCCACCCACTGCAGCGGCCAGACGCTCACGAATAATCTCCTGACGGCCGATGTTGGCAATCTTTTGTCCGGTCAGATCGGTCACGTAAAACACATCGACCACGCGCTCACCAAAGGTCGAAATATGGGCTGACCCAATATTGAGGTTCAAGGTCGCGATCGACCTCGTCAGGTCATACAGAAGACCGGACCGGTCCAGACCAGAGATTTCCAGAACCGTATATTCGTCGGACCAGGAGTTGTTGACCAGAACGTCCGCCTCGACCTTGAAGGCCTTCATACGCCCCTTGACCGACGCCTTCTTGATGGTGGTCTCCGGCAGAGGCGCCTCGCCGCGCAGGGTCTTGCCGATCAACTTGGCAATTCTCTCACCGCGCCTGCGCTCATCCGCATCGTCCGGCAGCTCGCGGCTGATGAAAATCGTATCAAGGGCGAACCCATCGGTCGTTGTGTCGATCTGGGCGTCTACAATGTTCGCACCGGTCGCAAAACACGCGCCTGCGATCACCGACAGCAGGCGCGGGTGATCGGGGGCCAGAACGGTGATTTCCGTCACGCCCTCGAAGGAATGCGGCGTAACGTCAAAGGCAAGCTTGTCGTCATTTTGGTCGACCTTGCGGATCAATTCCGCATGGGCCAGAGCGCGCTGCGGGTCGATACGCAGCCAATAAGCCTTGTAGTGACGGTTCACGTAAGCGTTCCGCTCCTCTTCGCTCCAATGTCCCAGCTCGGAAACAAGCGTCTCCTTGGCCTGCTCAACAGCCTGGCGGTGGGACACCTTCGTGTGTCCACCGGTCAGATGCGGCTCGCACTCGTAAAAGAGGGTCCTCAGAAGCTGCCCCTTCCAACCGTTGAACACACCGGGACCGACCGCGCGAATGTCGGCGACGGTCAGGATCAGCAGCAATTTCAGCCGTTCCAGTGACTGAACGACATTTGCAAAGTCCGTAATGGTCTTGCGGTCGGACAGGTCCCGGGACTGGGCAATGGTGCTCATGTCCAGATGATGTTCGATCAGCCAGGCAACCGTGTCTGTCTCTGCACTGGTGAGACCGAAACGCGGGCACAGCTTTCGCGCCACACGGGCACCAGCGATGGAGTGATCCTCCGGGCGGCCCTTGGCGATGTCGTGGAGGAACATGGCCACATAAAGCAGCTTGCGGCTTTGCAGAGTGCTGATCAGATCCGACGCCAGTGGATGGTTTTCACCTGAATCGCCGCGTTCGATCTGCGCCAGAACGCCGATGGAGCGGATCAGGTGCTCATCAACCGTGTAGTGGTGATACATGTTGAACTGCATCATCGCCACGACCTTACCGAAGTCCGGAACGAAGCGGCCCAACACGCCAGCCTCGTTCATTTTCCTGAGGGTCTTTTCCGGATTGTTGCGGGACGTCAGGATCGAGACGAAAAGCCGATTTGCCTCCGGATCATTGCGCAGGCCGCGATCGACCAGTTTCAAAGACCGGCGGATCAGCTTGGTCAGTTCCGGATTCAGATTGAAATCGTTCTTGTCGGCGACCTGAAACACACGGATGAGGTTGATCGGTTCATCGGCAAAGACAGTTTCCGACGTTGCATTGAGCCGGTTGTTCTCGACCTCGAAGCCTGCAAATCCGGCCACGGGCTTTGCTGCAACTGAAGGTCGGCCGACACGAAGCCGGCGCATGAGGCCTGAAATACCCTGGCCGCGCGGTTCCTTGACATGCTGGCTTTCCAGCGCGGCGCATAGAATCCGCGTCAGGTCACCAACATCCTTGGCCACCAGGAAGTAGTGCTTCATGAAGCGTTCCACATCCTTCTGGCCGGGATGCTGCGTATAGCCCAGCCGGATGGCGATCTCGCGCTGGACCTCAAAGGAGAGGCGCTCTTCGGGGCGTCCGGTCAGAAAGTGCAGGTGGCAGCGCACCGCCCACAGAAAGTCCTCCGACTTGACGAAGCGCTTGTACTCGGAGCGAGACAGCACTCCCTTCTTCACCAGCTCAGACTGGCGGCGCACCTGATAATGGTATTTCGCGATCCAGAACAAGGTGTTGAGGTCACGCAGACCGCCCTTGCCTTCCTTGATGTTCGGCTCAACCAGATAACGGGATGTGCCTTGCCGGCGGTGACGTTCGTCCCGCTCTTCCAGCTTGGCCGCAATGAATTCAGAACTGGTGCCGGCGACGACCTCGTCATTGAACCGTCTGACAAGCTCTTCATAAAGAGCGTCGTCGCCCCAGATAAACCGTGCTTCCAGGACCGCCGTCCGGATGGTCATATCCTGTTTGGAAAGGCGAATGCACTCCTCGATGTTTCGGGTTGCATGACCGACCTTCAATCCGAGGTCCCAGAGCATGTAGAGAATATATTCGACGACCTGTTCGCCCCAGGGGGTCTGCTTATAGGGCAGTACAAACAGGAGATCGACGTCCGAACCCGGCGCAAGCGTGCCGCGGCCATAACCGCCGACGGCCACAACCGACATGCGTTCGGCGGCAGACGCGTTGGTCACACGGTAGACGTGGTGAAGCGCGAAGTCATAGATCACGCGAATCAGCTCGTCCTGCAGGAATGACAGGCGCTGTGCGCACAAGAGACCGCCACCGTCTTCATTAAGGCGCTCTTCCGCAATGGTGCGGCCGGCTTTCATGACGCTCTTCAGCTCGCCAAGAACCTTCGACCGGATCTTGAGATCCGAGCCATCGCCATCCGTATCCTTCGTCAGGTCAGACAGGCGTTGCCGCAAGGCATTCGCGTCGATCAGGCCAGCAAGGTCTTCAGCGGTGTTCTTCATCAATCAGGCCGTTTTCCAAAATGTAGATGTGCCGGTCGGTTTGCGTCGTAAAGCATTGGCGCCAGGACCAGTATGCGCAGCAAAGGCTTTACAATCGGAGAATGCCTTTAAACTCCGTCCTTTGCCGCGACAACCCTCAACTGGTGCAGGAGGTGGGCAAGGGACTCCGGCGACAGGCCTCCGATGCTCCCGGCCAGACGGTTGGCCAGCTCGGTCGCCTTCGGATCCATACCCGCGGTTTCTATCGTCACCTTCGGATCCGACAATTCTGCAAGCCGCTGGATTTCCTCGGCTTCATCCCAGATGACATTGAAAAAAGTGATGATCCTTTGCACAAGAAACCAGGTCGGCTTGCCGCGCTTGCCATGCTCAAGTGCCGATAGATAGGCGCTGGACACGGAAAGTTCCGCCGCCATGTCCTTCAAGGATATTCCGCGCTTTTGGCGCAATTCGCGGATCTTTGCTCCAAGAGGGGTCACTGTTTCACCTCCGTCTGCGGATACGCACGTAGAGCGCACCTGACCCACCGTGGGTCACATGCGCCTCTTCATAGCCGATCACGAGGGACCGCATGTCCGGCATCGCCAGCCACTGTGGCACAACGCGGCGCAGAACGCCGCGCTCATCCATGAAGCCGCCGCTTTCGCTGCGCCCGCCCTTGCCCGTGATCACCAGCACGACCTTGTAACCTGAAGCCTGCGCCTCATACAAAAACCCGCGCAGGCGCTGATGGGCCTGATGCTGGGTCAGGCCATGCAGATCTATGCGGCCATCGATGGGTTTCACGCCACGGACAAGCTTTTTGCGGTAGCGATGTTCGAGCTGATGAAGCGGAAGTGGCGCGGCCGGCTTGGGCGCTTTAGGTGGCGTGCGCATAGCCGTTTCCGTGCCCGGTTTGGGCTTCGCCGCCTGTTTCTTGCCGTCGAGCATCTCTGAAAAGTCTTCAGGCTCGACCGGTTGTGGGGCCTGAGGGTGCATGGGTGTCAGTGTTTTCGTGACCTTGGCCCAAAGCTCCTTGTCCTCGGAGGTCAGCTGGCCCTTTTTGCGCTTTTTCGGCGGTTTCATCTGTTGCCGCGCTCTGATCTGGCCGATTTGGGCAGCAGCACCGTCATGCGCGCCGCGTGGCGGATGTCGCCGGCAATTCGACCGGCGGCCAGTCCGGAGCCAACAAAGAGATCGCCCCGTGCCGCGCCCTTGATCGACGATCCGGTGTCATCGGCAATCACCAGCCTGCGCAAATCGGCCGTCAGTCCCTCGACATCCGACAGATCCTTGACGTCTGACAAGCTAGTTTCAAGAAAAATCGGCAACCCAAGGGACAGATGCGCGAGATCCACGGCCAAACTGCGCCCGGCAACCAGTGGCAACCCGGCCGCACCGATAGGGCCGTCTTTTGGATCTTCGATCTCGACTTCACGGAAGAAAATGTAGGAGCGGTTCTGGCCCAGGAGCTCGTCACGGCGATCGGGGTTGTCCACGAACCATTTGCGCAGACCGGTCATCGTAAGCTGCTCAGGGGTTCCCTCGCCACGGTTCACGAGGACACGCGCCACCGATGTGTAGGGGTGCCCGGTCTTTCCGGCATAGCCGACGCGCATGGCGGCGCCGTCAGTCAGCCGCAGGCGCGCGGAGCCTTGGACATGAACGAAAAAGGCTTCGACCGGATCTGAAAGATAGACCAGATCGAGACCTTCTTCCGCCAATGCGCCCGCCATGATCGCCGGGCGGTCGGGCAAGGGAACGATTCCTTTGGCTGTCTGCCGACCATGGCTCAGCTCTTCCGGCCAGTTCCTGGGGCGATTGCTGCTCGTGATCTGGACAAGGCCCTCGGGCGCTTTCAAGAGCGGTGCAGGGAAGGCACCGCTTTGTGTCCTGGATGCCGCCAATTCCGGCTCATAATATCCGGTCACAAAGCCTTTTGCGTCAATCACATGAGGGACGAACTCGGCTTCAAAGAACGCCCTTGCCGCGGCATTACCTGCGCCTTCGGCCGCCAGAGCGTTCTTGCAAATTTCATCTGCCCGCTCCGCAGACAGGCGGATCGGACCCTTGGACAAGAGCGTTCCCGAGGATCTGCAGAAGCGAAGAAACGCCGACAGGGCATCCGCGTGATTGTCATCTGCCCAGCCCGGCAGAGCGTCAAAGCCGGTCTCTACAAATCCGTCTGGAGTCTTGCCGGCCGGAGCGGCCTCGGTTTCTTCCGTCACCATCAAGAGCGCCCCGACACCAAGACAAAAGCCAAGAAGTCCCGCCCGGACGCACCGTCCGGAACCCTGCCGCATTACTCTGCAGATTCGGTGGCAACAAGCTTCCAGTTCGGATCGCGCGAAGAGGTGTCACGCGCAAACGTCCAGATGTCGATGACCTCGGTGACCTTGCTCGGGTCGCCGTCGACAATCTCGCCGGACTTGTCCCGGGTCGCGGAAATCAGCTGACTTTGAACCTTCACCGTCACCTGCGCCTGGGTTCCCTTGAGAGCTGCTTCCACGATTTCGGCCTTGTCGATGCCGACGAAGGTGGATTCGATGGTTTCGCCGCGCTTCTCGCGGTCATCGATGGCAGAAACAAAACCCTCGTAAACGTCCTTGGACAGAAGCGATTTCAGGGCCTTGCGGTCGCCGTCGGCAAAAGCCATGACGATCATCTCGTAGGCCGCCTTGGCGCCTTCAACAAACGGTCCCGGCTCGAAGCTGCGATCGGCAGAGAGGATCTGACGGAGCGCTTCGTTGAGAGCGGAGCCGGCCGGCGCAACCTTTTCGATCACGACGTCATCGCTCTGGCCCTGATCCAGACGTTCGGACTGCGGGGCGTTTTGACCTGGCAGCGGGATCACGTTGTCGTCGCTGTCTGCATCTCCAGCCGGTCCGGCATCCTGATCCTGCCTGTCGGACTTTGAATAAGGATCGAACGGCGGGCGCTCGTTGCCGGTACGCTTGCCCAGCACCGACCGCAAGCGGAAGATGATGAACACAGCCAGCGCCAGGAAGATGATGTTGTAAACGTCGAAAATTTCGTTCATTTCGTGCTACCGGCTATCCTGTCGTGGCACTTCGGACGGCATCAGGCTCGAAGGCCGTGCCAACCCTGAAGTGCAGGCGTTATGTCCTATGTAGGTGCCCTTGAACCAGCATCCAGAGCCAAGGGCAAGACAGTAATTTGACAAAGGTTCATTTGCGAGGCGCAAACCCCTCGCAATCCCTAGCCTAGATGACTACCTTTAGCCAGAGTAACACAGAGACGACGGAAACTTCGTGGCCCTTTATATTCTTGCATTCATCATTCTGCTGCCGCTGATCGAGATCGCGGTCTTCATCCAGGTGGGCAGTGCCATCGGCGTTCTGCCAACAGTGATCCTGACTGTCCTGACGGCCGTGGCGGGCACGATCATGCTGCGTCAGCAGGGCCTGTCGCTCATCATGCGGATGCAGAGCGAGATGGATGCAGGTCGGGTGCCCGGTCGCGACATGATGCATGGCGCGCTGATCGTTCTGGCCAGCCTCTTCCTTTTGATCCCCGGCTTCGTCACCGACGCGATCGGCCTTCTGCTGTTTGTTCCGCCGGTGCGCGATGCGGTTGCGCGTTTCATCATTGCGCGGGCCAATGTCACCATTGTTGAAGGTGGATCCATGCACCGGCGCGAAGAAGGCGTCGTGGATCTGGACGAAGGCGACTGGAGCCGAGCGGAAGACGAGACGTCGCCGACGGGCACCCCCCGTATCAGCCCGTGGTCCGGTGACGACAAGCCCGGATCCTGAGGCTCTCAGCTACGCTCCTCACACCATTGTGACGTGGAACGCCGGTTTTGGCGCCCGCTTGACCACGCCTCTTAACCCCTCTTCAGCGCACCCATCGTAAGATTTGAGGAGATCTGAACCAAGGGCGAGGCGGCGCGGATGTCTTCGACGCGCATTGACTGGGTCGATACGGCCAAGGGTATCTGCATCATTTTCGTGGTGATGATGCACTCTGTGCTGGGCGTTGAGGCCGCAGCGGGCGAAACCGGCTGGATGCATGCCATCGTCGCCTTTGCAGCGCCCTTCCGTATGCCGGACTTCTTCCTGATTTCCGGACTGTTCCTGTCGAATGTCATCACACGCGACTGGCGTCTTTATCTCGACCGGAAAGTCATTCATTTCGCCTATTTCTATGCGCTCTGGATGACGATCCAATTCGCCGTCAAGGCACCCGTCTTTGCCGCGGATCTCGGCTGGCTCGGCGCGGTTCAATACTACTTCGTCAGCTTCATCCAGCCGTTCGGCACGCTGTGGTTCATCTATATGCTGCCGGTGTTCTTCGTGGTCTGTAAGCTAACGCATGACAGGGGCCTGCCCTGGCAGCTTGTTCTGGGCATCGCCGCGCTTCTGCAGATTGCGCCAATCCACACAGGCTGGCTTCTGGTCGATGAATTCGCCTCGCGCTTCGTCTATTTTTACGCAGGCTATATCTTTGCGCCAAAGATCTTCCAGCTGGCCGATTGGGCCAGGGCACGCGTCCCGCTCAGCCTGACAGTGCTTGCGATCTGGGCTTTGGTCAACGGCGGGCTGGTCGCTGCCGGCTGGTCCGGTCTTCCCATTGTCTCCCTGGCGCTTGGGGCTGCGGGCGCAGGCGCCATCGTTCTGACCAGCACGTTGATCACAGAGGCAGGCCGGTTCAATTTTCTCTCCCACTTCGGCGAAAATTCCATCGTCATCTATCTGGCGTTCTTCTTCCCGATGGGTGTGACGCGCGTTATCCTTTTGAAACTCGGCTTTCTTGATATCGGCACCATATCGCTGATCGTCACGGCAGTTTCCGTGATCAGTCCGATGATCCTGTTCTGGATGATCCAAAAGACCAATTTCGGCTGGTTCCTGTTCCGGCGGCCGGGATGGGCCTATTTGCCGGGAACCTTGGCTCCAAAGGCACGATTGCAGCCGGCAGAATAAGCTCAATCGGCTGCGGACAGGTTGGATTAGGTCTTTTCTCACGGTCGCCTTGCAGGCATGATCCGCGCCATGTCGACAGAGAACTCCCTTCCCGCGCTCACCGCTGATGACCACCTGATCCTGGTCGATGGCTCCACGTTCATTTTCCGCGCCTATCACGCGCTGCCGCCGCTGACGCGCAAGCCGGACGGGCTGCCGGTGGGTGCTGTATCAGGCTTCTGCAACATGCTGTGGAAGCTTCTGCAGGAAGGGCTGACGCCGGAGAAGGGCGATGAGCCGACACATTTCGCGGTGATTTTCGACCATTCGTCAAAAACATTCCGCTCGGATATCTATCCTGAATACAAGGCGCAGCGGCCCGAACCGCCCGAGGACCTCATCCCGCAGTTCGGCCTTATCCGTCAGGCAACTCGCGCTTTTTCGGTCCATTCCGTCGAGCAGGAAGGCTATGAGGCCGACGATCTGATCGCGACCTACGCCGTGCAGGCCGCCGAGATGGGCGCACGGGTGACCATCGTTTCCGGCGACAAGGATCTCATGCAGCTGATCGGCCCGAAGGTGGGCATGATCGACACCATGAAGAACAAGATCTTCGGCGAAGAGGAAGTCTTCGAGAAATTCGGCGTTGGTCCGGACAAGGTGATCGAGGTCCAGTCGCTGGCAGGCGACAGCGTCGACAATGTCCCCGGCGTGCCGGGCATCGGCCTGAAGACCGCCGCGTTGTTGATCAATGAATATGGTGATCTGGAAACACTTTTGTCCCGCGCCAGCGAGATCAAACAGAATAAGCGCCGGGAAAACCTTATTGAATTCGCCGATCAGGCGCGTGTTTCCAAACAGCTTGTCACCCTCAAGCAGGATGTGCCGGTCAACGTGCCGGTGACGCATCTTTCGGTGACCGACCTGGACGGCCCCAAGGCGGTTGGCTTCCTCAAGGCCATGGGGTTCACGACGCTGACCAAGCGGGTCGCCGAGACCACCGGCGCTGAGGCTACCAACATCGAGCCGGCCGACTTCCAGGTGCCGGGCTGGGATATGCCTGACCACAAGGGCCGCCTGGTTGAACATGCCGCGCCTGCTGCCAAATCCACCTCTGCCGCAGGCGGTGATCCCGCCGATCTGCCGAAAGGCATGATGGTCCCGCAGACCGTGGCCGAAGCGCGGGCGGAAGCAGCGCGCGCGACCGTGATTGACGCCAGCGCCTATGAAACCGTGACGACGCTCGAGAGGCTGAAGGAATGGATCGCGGAAGCCTATGAAACAGGCCATGTCGCCTTCGATACGGAGACGACATCCCTGGATGCCATGCAGGCAGACCTTGTCGGCCTGTCTCTCTGCTCCGTTGCGGGCAAGGCCTGTTACGTGCCGCTGGGCCATGTCGACGGTGAAGGCGACCTTCTCGGCGGTGGCGGTCTCGTCGCCGGTCAAATCCCGATGGATGACGCGCTTGCCGCGCTGAAGCCCATGTTGGAAGACCCCAGTGTTCTGAAGATTGCACAGAACCTCAAGTACGATTGGCTGGTCATGATCCGGCACGGCATCGACATCGGCCCTGCCGACGACACGATGCTCCTGTCCTACGCGCTCGATGCGGGCAAAGGCGGCAACGGCATGGACGAGTTGTCCGAACGCTGGCTCGGCCACAAGCCCATTCCGTTCAAGGAAATCTGCGGGTCCGGCAAGTCGATGATCACCTTCGACAAGGTGGTGATCGACAAGGCGACCGCCTATGCCGCAGAGGACGCCGATGTCACCCTGCACCTGTGGCAGGTGCTGAAGCCACGGCTTGCCTCCGAACACATGGCTACGGTCTATGAAACGCTTGAACGGCCCATGGTGCCGGTTCTGGGCCGGATGGAAAAACGCGGCATCTCCGTCGACCGGCAGATGCTCTCGCGCCTTTCGGGCGACTTTGCCCAGGGCATGGCCGCGCTGGAGGACGAAATCCGGGAGCTCGCTGGCGAGAACTTCAACATCGGCTCTCCCAAGCAGCTGGGCGATATTCTCTTTGGCAAGATGGGCCTTCCGGGCGGCAAGAAGACCAAGACCGGTGCCTGGTCGACGTCTGCATCCGTGCTGGAAGACCTCGCAGCCGAAGGTCACGAGCTGCCATCACGCATCGTGTCCTGGCGGCAGCTGTCCAAGCTGAAATCCACCTATTCCGACGCACTTCCCGGCTTCATCAATCCGGAGACAAACCGGGTTCACACCTCCTACTCCCTGGCGGCGACCACTACAGGGCGCCTGTCCTCCTCCGAGCCGAACCTTCAAAACATTCCGGTTCGCACGGAAGAAGGCCGCAAGATCCGTAAGGCCTTTGTCGCCGAAAAGGGTCACAAGCTGATTTCAGCCGATTACAGCCAGATCGAATTGCGTGTGCTGGCCCATATGGCAGATATCCCGCAGCTGAAAAAAGCCTTCGAGGATGGTCTCGACATTCACGCCATGACCGCCAGCGAGATGTTCGGCGTGCCGATTGAAGGCATGGATCCGATGGTGCGCCGTCAGGCCAAGGCCATTAACTTCGGCATCATCTACGGTATTTCCGCCTTCGGTCTGGCCAATCAGCTTGGCATCGGCCGCGGCGAAGCCAGCGACTACATCAAGACCTATTTCGAGCGTTTCCCGGGCATCAAGGACTATATGGAAACGGTCAAGAAAGACGTCCATGCCAACGGCTATGTGACGACCATTTTCGGGCGCAAGGCGCATTATCCCGAGGTCAACACCAAGAACCCGAACATGCGCTCCTTTTATGAGCGGGCCGCGATCAACGCGCCGATCCAGGGATCTGCCGCCGACATTTTGCGCCGCGCGATGGTTCGCATGGAGGACCGGCTGTCCAGATCAAAGCTCGACGCGCAAATGCTTTTGCAGGTGCATGACGAATTGATCTTCGAAGTGCCGGAAGATCAGGTGGAGGCGACGATCCCGCTGGTCCGCGAAGTCATGGAAAAGGCCTGCGAGCCCGTGCTCCAGCTCTCCGTCCCGCTCCAGGTGGACGCCCGCGCCGCCGACAATTGGGACGAGGCGCATTAACGCCTGAAATGCCTCTTGGCCTTACCGGGATGATCGGCTGTGGCGGTATGCCCTGCGAGCGAAATCATCATGGAGGCGCTGAGACCACTCAATTCGCGGATCCGACTCGGCGTTCATTCGTCTCGCCTTCAAGATCTGCGATCAGCGCCTTCATCTCTGCAATCTCCTTGACCTGGGCCTCAACAATCCGCTCAGCAAGGTCGCGGACGCGCGGATCGGAAAGTTCCGCGCGGCGGCTGGTGAGGATCGCGATCGAGTGGTGTGGGATCATTGCCTTCATCCAGGCAGCGTCCTGAATGGTTTCCTGCGATCGGACCAAAAAGAGCGCTCCGGAGAAAATCACCACAGCAGCAGCAAAGATCGCGATATTCGCTGTCCGATTTCGGTACATGTGCAGCATGAAGGCGAGCATCACCACCATCATCGCCGCACCCATATACAGCGCCATGTACACCCTCGTCTCGCTGAAGAAGACATGATCGATCGCGTAGGTGTTCAGATACATCAGGGCGAGCATGAGCGCTGTCGAGGTGGCGATCATTGCGAAAAAACGAGTATAGGAGCCGTGCATAGCTCATCTCCGGGAACATCGGGTTGGGGTCAGGTGCTTCTGACAGCAACGCCGACACCCCGGATGTGTTCCCATATTTGCCTTGGCAGGCCCTGTAAAACAGGCAGGGGTCTGCTTGGCTAACTCAGCCCGGCCGCCTTTCTGAGGGTCGCATTGAT
This sequence comes from Roseibium polysiphoniae, assembly GCF_014842925.1. Taxonomy (GTDB): domain Bacteria; phylum Pseudomonadota; class Alphaproteobacteria; order Rhizobiales; family Stappiaceae; genus Roseibium; species Roseibium polysiphoniae. The sequence continues at coordinate 488,520 of NZ_JACYXJ010000005.1, read as the reverse complement.
GCGGTCCTGCCAGCCGGGGCCGTCTTCCTGGAAAAAAGCCAGGACATCATTGTCGAGACGGACGGACACGGTCTCCTTGCCGACCGGAATGGCCGACGTCTGGGCCTTGGGCGCTTCTTCGACCGGCTTTGTCGTGGCTTTCTTGAACAATGCCTCCGCCTTGTCGACGGCACTTGTGGAACGGCGGGGCGGATAGGCCATGATGTGCTTCCAGTTTGAAGGAGTTTGTGCCCCAGCATAGCCAAATTGAAGCGATGCGGGGGTTTTCTTTCTCACCCACCAGTATTTTACATCGTGCCCGCGAGATCCATACGCCTCGATCTTTTGTTCTTTATTCGTTCTTGTTATTTCCGAAAAAGTGTCTTAGCGTCATATGCAATCTTTGGTGGAGGCGCGTGATGGTAAGCCGTGTGACGACTGTTGCCTTTCAGGGCATCGATGCCCTGCCGGTCGATGTTCAGGTGCAGGTTGGACCTGGCATGGTTGCCTTCACGATCGTCGGGCTGCCCGACAAGGCGGTCGGCGAAAGCCGGGAGCGGGTGCGAGCTGCCCTTCATGCCTCTGGTCTCGCCCTTCCGGCCAAGCGAGTGACCGTCAATCTTGCACCTGCCGATCTTCCCAAGGAAGGCTCCCACTATGATCTGCCGATTGCGCTCGGGGTCATGGCTGCCATTGGCGCAATCCCGGCAGACATGCTCGGCGCATATGCGGTTCTGGGCGAGTTGGGTCTTGATGGCCGTCTTGCACCGGTCGCGGGCGTTCTGCCAGCTGCCATGGGCGCCAATGCCATCGGCAAAGGACTGATCTGTCCGGCGGACTGTGGCGCTGAGGCCGCTTGGGCGGATGCAGAGATGGACATTCTGGCGCCTGTTTCCCTGATCCAGCTCGCCAACCATTTCAAAGGCACCCAGGTTCTGTCCCGTCCCTCGCCAAAGCTTCAGGGCACACCCGGCAACCTGCCGGATCTCGGCGAGGTCAAAGGCCAGGAAACTGCCAAGCGGGCGCTGGAAATCGCCGCAGCCGGTGGTCACAACCTGCTGATGTTGTGGTACATTAATGGAATTGAATTCCGCTCCGGGATTCGGAAAGCCAAGCCCTGCTTTTCGCCCCGCCATGGGCGTAATGGGTTCCCGGCAAGTCACACCTTCCTCGCCCGCGCAACTGGATATTAATTCTGGTGCTCGAGAATCGAATAAGCTACCCTGATTCCCGAGTAGTGACGAATGCCGTCATGTTGAGAATTCTGAATGTCAATACCAATAGAAACAGAAAAACTTCTCGGGCCGCTCAATGACTTCGAGCGCAAACACGCACCTCGCGAGTTGTATTTGGAGGGACGGAAATCCCTTCTTCAAGACGGCCTGCGGGTTTCTGTTGTCGGCTCCCGGAAGGCCAGTGAAAATGGCGTAAGGCGCGCCCAGGCGTTAGTCAAAGCGCTCGTTGAACACGGCATTACGGTCGTCAGCGGCCTCGCCGATGGTATTGATACGGTTGCGCATGAAACCGCCGTCGCTCTTGGAGGCAACACGATCGCCGTTCTCGGCACTCCACTTGATAAAGCCTATCCGGCCAAGAACAAGGACTTGCTGGAACTGATTAAACATAAGCATCTAGCGGTGTCTCAGTTTCCAATGGGTTATCCGGCGAACCCGAAGAATTTTCCGCAACGCAATCGGACTATGGCTCTTATTTCAGATGCGACGATTATCGTCGAGGCTTCCGAGAAGAGTGGAACACGGCACCAAGGTTGGGAAGCAATCCGGCTCGGTCGACTGGTCTACATTATGAAAAATGTAGCCGATGACACTTCCCTCACATGGCCTGCTGAGTTGATCGCGTATGGCGCCCAAGTGCTGACGAGAGATGATATGCCGGACGTGCTCTACGACATCCCTAGTTTCACGGCTGGTGTTGAGAGTGCCTTCTGAGTACGTTTACGGCACGTTCGCGAACTATTCTCCTCGAGGTACTTCGGAGCTTTCGGTCAGATCCCGTAAAACCTGCGGTGGGATCAAGCGCGGCAGTACGTCGTTGATCAGAAATGCCCTTCCGAAACTGGCGACGCCCGATGCGCGGGTCTTGCAACCATTCCTGAATCCTGAGGTGACCTTGGTACCAGTGCCGCGAAGTGCTCCGCTTGCGCCTGGGGCTCTTTGGCCCGCCAAGGTCATTGCCGATATACTCGAGGCTGGTGGTTACGGAACTGTCCTTCCTGCACTCCAAAGGACTAGGGCTGTCAAAAAGTCATCGTCTTCGTCGAATGCTGGCGGACGGCCACTTATCAGCGAGCATGTCGCAAGCATGCAAGTCGATCAAGGTGGCCTATTTCAACCAGACCAAATCACGATTGTAGACGATGTCCTCACTATGGGCCGTACAACTGCCGCATGCGCAGAGCTACTCCATCAAGCATTTCCACACGCTGAGATCCGCATCTTTGCGATGATAAGGACTCAAGGCATGGTGGATGACATCGACAAGATATTTGATCCCGCCGTCGGTACCATCACCGCATATAATTCCGGGAAATCGCATCGAGAGCCATGATCAGGTCTCATCGGGAATAGGCAAACGCCGTCAGTCGCGAAACTAATTTGAAACGGAAATTATTTCCGTCCAACGTTTGATCGTTACCGGAGAGGCTTCGACCGAGATCAAGCGCTCCCGGATTCGTTCCGCGGCGTCCTTGGTTGACGTCCGTTCTGGTTGGTTGCTCCAGAAGAGAGCTTGGTCAACCGGGCGGCCCACCCTGATTAATATTGTGAGCGGCCCTCGCCCTTTCCTGACCATAGGCGAATTCCGTCTGCCGCCACGCGGGCGGTCCTTTTGCATGCCCAAACCGACACCGCATTCATGACGGATTTACCGAATCCTGTCGCTAGGAGGGTCCCTGCGTGAATCCTTGAACGAGTCCTTGCGCCCGGCTTTTGATCAGACATCGCCGGGCATCGAGTCCTTTGCTTGCACCACTTGAATCCTTAAATAAATAATCCAATACTTAAAGTAAAAAATGAGTCCTTATAAGTTAATAATGAAACAAGCAATCGTTAACAAAAACAATGAAGAGCAACTTTTATATATATCCTGAAAAAGATTCCGACATGGACTTGACTCTTTATTTAACGTGCTGGCTATAATGAACCAAGTCGCTCGAAAATTTTGACGCGACGTGTTTCAACTTCTCATGAGAAAGCAAAGGAGACTTCATGAGTGACGAGTGTAGGAAGTACCTTATCGAGCAGGACGACGGACCAGATCTGCAATTCACCGGAAAAAGAATCGCGTCTGCGGCGTCCAGCACCGACCGGCAAAGCGGGATTTACAGCGGACAGGTCGGCAACTGGGATGAGCTCGAGCTATACCGAACCAGCGCTGGCAACTTCGTCTGCGTGATTGAGAATCGCACGGCATGGCAGGGGGAACGCAACGTTCGGCGCGCTACCGTCGCCAACGATGCCAAGGCGGTCATCAACTTTTTCGGTCAGGGTTGGCTCGCGAAAATGATCTACGACGAAGCCGGCATTGAGAATGTCCAGAACGTCGCCTGACCCCTGTTCCGACAACCTGGTGCCGGAATTCCGGCACCATTTTCAAAATGTTCCTGACATGCACAGGAGAGTTGATGAAGACCACGAGCACAGAGACGGAGGAAGCGGCATGAACATCAGTTTGAAAGTCAGGTGGGTGCCGGCCATCCCCGTGATGACGGTTTTTGTGAGCACCGGACTACCGGTTCCGGCTGACATCCAAGCGCTTCTCGTTGAGCACCGTCGCCTAGCCACCGCCGACCGTCGAGGGCGCGACGTACTAGAACGGCAACAAGGCGCATACACGTCGACAATCGAGATGGCGGGTCATGAAGTCTGCGTCCGTGAGGAATTCGGTTTTCGCGGGCACGTGATCTACATCATGACCGTCCGTGAACGTGTGTCGGACACGGTGGAGGAATGGCTTGAATTTGAATGGGGGGAGCCAGATGAAGATTGATTGGACACCGGGCGTTCCTCAATCGCCTTCCGATAGACCGGATTTTTATGCGTCTGAAGCCGGAGACTATTCCGTGTGGGTGGAGATAATCCGAAATTGCCCGGAGGAGCCCGAAAGACCGGGGAACTGCTGGGTTTGGATGATCGACGGTCCGGACAATGAAGGCATAATGAGCATCCTCGCGAGCGGAGTTGAATACGGCGCCGCCTCTGCCCGGCAGACCGCGGAACGCGCGGTTCATCTCAGGCAACATGGCGTGACGTCCGACTTCACGGAGAAGCGCATGACCACATTCGAAACATTCAAAGACGGCCCTGCTCGCGAAATTTTGAGCAGGATCGGCGTCGATCTCGACGCCTGCCTCGGATGGGCCGACTTCCGGTCGCGGTTCGTCGAGCAAAACCGCGAGATGCGAGACAAAAATCCGGACGACAGCCTCGCATCTCGTGCGCGCGATCTCGACGGCATCTTAAGTACTGGCGAACGGTCCGTGCTGCATGCCGCGCTCGCGGCGGCAGATTTCGCGGATATCGCCGACGAATTGTGGAACTGGGAAGTCATTGACCGATTGGATCCAAGTCACCGCGAGGCCGTGGCTGCGGCCATTCTGCGGGAGGACGCGGTATGACGGCAGACGATGTGATTCAGGCCTACTTTGAGGCCCTGAAGCCGACTCCGGAAGAGGTACAGCGAATGATCGAAGCATGGCCCGTCCTTGCCGAGGCTGGACAAGCGGCACAGCATCCGGAACAAAAAGGAATGAAAGAAGATGTTTGAAAGACAAGTCCGCGAGAGGATTGAAGCCGTTTTGTCAGGCGAAAAAACTCCTGAAGAACTGACTGGGGCGACGTCAGTGCGATGCGCCACCGGTCTTGTTCTCGGCAGCTTGGAAGGCATCACAACGCTCTCAGAAAACGATGCGTGGGATTATCTCGATCCGGCCAATGTGTCGCGGGTCTTCACTCTCAAAGAAGAGTACCGGGATAGATTGACAGAATGGAGAAGTCGCCTCTGACGACGCTCTCCATGCGATCAACAAAAAAAGCCTTCGTGGATTTGATTCCTCGAGGGCTTTTTTAGGCACTGCGGCAGGCCGGAGGGAGGGAGCGGAGCGCGCCCATCATCATGCGCCGTAGCGAGCTCCCTTCCTCCGGCCGGACGTCGTTTCCTGAGCCACGAATTGAGATCCGAATCCCTTACCGACTTCACGGACCCGGAGGTGGCGGCGATCCGGCGTCGTCGTCACCGTTGTCTTCGTCGAACGTGTCCGGTGGCGGTGTATAACCGGGCCGGAGTTCTGGGAAGTCCCGATCCCGGCCTGCAAGCCAGTGGTCAAAATAATTTTGGTCCGATTTTGGCATCGGCGCGCCTCTCAGCCGCCATGGCTCGCGGCGTTCGTACAGTACGCGAACTAAATAGCCTTTCAATTCGTCTGGCGTGCGATGCCACAGCGCTTCCGTTTCGGGCAAGCTCATGAGATCCTTTTTCAAGCTGGCAGCCGAAATCCTCTTCACAAGCTCTCGCAAGCTCATGCCGTGTATTCGCATCTGTGCTCTTTCGCTCCAAGCCATCTGACCTCCTAGAAAAATATCCTGGGATTGGCATCCCCGAAAAAATCGTCGTGATCAGCAGGATAAGCCATGAAACGAGACCGCGCTTCCGCCGGCGACGACGTCGCATGAGGACTTGATGGCGGAGACGATCCCGGAAATCCCGACGCCGCTTCCGATGCCGGCGAGGTAACGTCGCTTTCATTTCGATTCCCCGCGTATTATCCCCCATAGAGACCTCCTATCGTGTGCCCTTCCGGCTGTAGATCGCGTTCGGCGCGATGCTCCTCAGCCAAACGAGTGGCCTGTCGGCGGCGAGCGGCGGCGGCAAGAGCCTTTTGACCACCGAAAGCAATCGCCGGATCTTCGGTGAGCGCCGCACGTGCGTCAGGGATCAGTGAGGCTTGGCTTACCATGCGTTCCCGCTCGCGGCTTCGAGTATCGTCGTGACCGCTCTGACGGACCTCTTGAGCGGTCCGCAGTATATTGATTTCGCGGCGGACGGCAGTGACCGGTATCAGGAAGCGTTCGCGCTCAGCAGATAATGCGGCGAGTTCTCGAGATGCGACGTCGTATCGTCCCGTCGCGCCGAATGCCCAAGCCCAGAAGCTACGAGGACGCCCAGAGGCGGTTCGAAGACGGAGCTCCGTAACACGAGTGCCGTTGTGAGCATCCCACGCAGCCAGTTCCTGAGCGGCTCCGGCGAGGCGGCGCCGGGCGTCTGTAAGCTCGGCAGGCTCAGGAAGGCGATCCGGACAAAAAAGTTCCGCGATCCTGCCGCTGAGATTGGCGTCGAGGCGATCGAGGAAGCTGTTCGCGGCGGCGAAGGCTTCTTCCGGAGTGCGGCGTCGAGGCTGTTTTCCGGATGAAGGATCACCCGTGGCAACTCTGGAATCGCGCTGTACGGGCTTCTCTGGACGTTGAGGGTTCCAGGAAGTGCGCCCTTTACGCGATTTTGTGGGCTTTTCGGCGTCCGGAGCCAACGCCGAGCGCTGACGGGCGTCGGGAGGCTTCTCCCCGGTCAGGCGGTCAAGAGTACCGAGTGGCACGCCATTGCGGAGGACGCGCCAGGTGCCGTCACGGTCGGGCGCGATCTCGTAACCAGCGTTCCGGAGCGCGGCGACGCCTCCGGATTCCCACGCGGTCCGGATTTCATCGCGAGTTGCCGCCGTGCGCTCGGCATGCAGGCGTCGGGCGGCGCCCATAAGCGCTTTCTCGCCACCATAGGCAAGGCCGGGGTCTGCTCGTAGAGCAGTATCGGCGGCGTCGAGAACTGCGAGCCCGCGGCGGCACTGGGCAACCTCGCGGCGGGCGTCGGCATCGGACAGCGCCTGAGAGGATTCTAGGATCGCCCCTTTAAGGGTCGCACGGCGGCCCTCGATCCAGCGGCGGGCTGCGGCGACTGCAAGACGGTCGTCAAGGCGGACGTTGTGTCCCTCGGCGAACTGACGCGCCTGCTCGGCGCTCGCTTCGGAAACCTGCTCAGCACCGCTCTTTTTGCGGCCATACAAGGGCGGACGGGTTCCGGTTCCAGATCGGACCGGACGAAAAGAGGCCGATTTTTCGGATGAAGGATCAGCCGTCGAGGGTTGAGAAACGCTCTCAGCGGGCTTCCCAGGCCGTTGAGTGTTCTCGGATTTGCTCTCTTTGCGGGAAATCCGATCCAGATCGGCTTCCATGACCAATCGGACGTCGGCGCGCTTCTCGCCCGTCAAACGATCGAGTGCGCCGATTTCGACGTTACCCGCGGAGACGATGTAGACGCCGGACTTCCGGCCGGGCGCGATTTCGTACCCCGCGGATCGCACCGCCTCGGCACCGCCGGACGTCCAGGCATCGCGGATGGCGGCGCGGGCGTCGGAAAAATTGACGCCCTGCCGGGCGAGCGCCTGACGCTTATCTGGCGAGGCTGCGGACGTCGGACGTTCAGGGTCAGGGCCGTGAATGGCTTCGAGCCACGAAGCCACGTCCTCGCGACGGTTGTTTCGAAGCCAGTGGACGGCGCTGGCGTGATGTCGGCCGAGGGTCGCCGGCTCGCCGAGTTCATGCTCAACGATCCGAGAGGCGGTCTCGATCTTGATTTTCTCGTATCCGGATTCGAGAACGCGACCCTCAGGGCTCACGCGGCCAAGAACTAAGTGGGCGTGGCGATGCCCGTCGCCGTCGCGGCGCTCTTTATCATGGAACACGAGCGCGGCCGGATGCCCCTCGGCGCCGAAGTGGCCGATCACGATCTCAGCAGCGCGAGCGAGCTCGTTGTCAGACATCGCAAGGGAGGGAGATAGAAAGATGTGAAGAGCGGCAGCGTCTGCTTTCGACGCGTCCCGGAGCCTTTCCATGTCTCGGACGGCATCGGGAAGATCGGAGGCGAGCGTACCGCCGAGAATGCGGACGCGCGGATTGTTCTCGGGCTTGAGGAGGTGCGTTACCAGCGCGCGGGAATCACGGCGCGTGCGTGCGTGACGCCCGACGCCCGCGATCATGCCTCCTCCGATCCGCCCTCATCGTGCGCGGTGACGGCGGAATGAAGTGCGACCACCTCGGCCCTTAGGCGGTCGAGCGCGGTGGCATCGACACGGCCGCCGGAGTTGGCTACGCGAGCAAGTTGATTGAGATTGTTGCCGAGCTTGCCCGCCTCGCCCGTCCATTTCCCGATTGCGCGGGATAGCTCGGTCCGGGCGACGCCGCGGGACGGAACCGGGGCGCCTGCGACACGAGTCAGCGTTTCGCGAGCCCACGTCCCAGGCCCGCAACCAGCCGCCTCGGCCGCGCGCTCTATCGCCTGACGCTCGGAGGGCAGGAGGCGGGCGCTCACGCTCGCCGTGCGTTGGCGTGTCTCGGAGCGACGACGGCGGGAAACGGCAGTCGCGGCGGATGTGATGTCGTCGGGTGTCACGGTGGCGTCTCCTTTTCTCGGCGCCTGCAAGGGCGTGGTGGGGGTCAACGGGGGCAGGCGAAGCCTCCCCCTTGCCAGATCGGGTGGTAACGGAGTTGCCGCCCGCGCCTGGCTCCCTTCCCGGAGGAAGGGTTTTGAACTCCAAAAGGATTGTTCCGCGGGAATCCGATCCAGGCAAACCGCCGGCGGAAACGCCACTCGACTGCGTTGTCGGAACGTGCGGCCAGCTAGAGCATCGTTAGTCACTGTCCTCCCATTCGACTAGGCGACGATGCTCTCTCTCCTCATTGCGACAGTGCTCGAGGTACCATTCCGTACCGAGCTTGTCGCGGACACATTCGCACACTCCGATCGTCATCCGGTTGTATGTCGCGACATAAGGCGTGCCCGCTTTTTTGCAGCTCTGGCAACGATTATCGATGAGGTCGGGCCGCTCCGTCGGATCGATGTTGTCGTGGTCGGTGTCGAAATTGTACATGTCGTCTCCGTATTCGAGGGACCTGTCCAGGTCGCTTTGAGGTCCAAGGGGAAAGCTTAGGCCCCTACCTGTGGGAAGGACTGTTGCTCACATGAAAGATTGTCGTGGAGGAAACGGACAGGAGCAAACCGCCGACGGAAATTCCGCCCGACTGCACGGTGGCTATTGGTCGACCGCCCGACGGAAACGGTGCACGCCGAATCTGCTATTTTGCTTCGTTGCAACCCAAGTCTTGGACTGAGAAATATGTTTGACGTCACGCCTGATGAAATCGCTGAACTGAACGATTCCGATCTGCGGGAACTGGTCGGACTGCTTTGTGAGGCCGAGCTTGAGCAACGCGGCCTTTCGCCCTCTGCGGTTACGTATGGCGGCAATCAAAATGCGCCGGACGGAGGTATCGATGTCCGGGTGGCATTGCCGCCCGGTTCCGAAATCGGCGGTTTCGTTCCCAGGAGCCTCACCGGTTTTCAAGTCAAGAAACCTAATATGACAAGGGCCGAAATCATCCGGGAAATGAGGCCTGATAACCAGATCCGACCCTCGATCCAGAACCTCGCCAATGAGGCTGGCGCATACGTAATTGTCAGTTCAGGAGCTTCGACGTCCGATACTGAACTTCAGGAACGCCGAACCGACGGAATGCGTGAGGCACTCGCCGACATCGAAAATCCGGATCAACTCGAAACCGAGTTCTACGATCGGACACGCCTTGCGACATGGGTAAGGCGTCATCCGGGTTACATCGCCTGGGTAAAGGAGAAGATCGGAAGGGCATTTTCTGGATGGCGTCCCTATGGCCCTTGGAGCGGAACCGCTGAGGATATGGACGCCGAATATCTGTTGGACGACAAGTTACGGCTTCACCTTGGACAACGCGGAGAACCCCGGCCTGTTTCGGACGCCTTGGACGAACTCAGGGATACACTCGCGGAGCCCGGAAAAGTCGTTCGATTGGTAGGTCTGTCTGGCGTCGGGAAAACGCGCTTGGTCCAGGCTCTGTTCGACGATCGAGTGGGAGAACGTCCCTTGGCGCCGGCGTTGGCCGTTTACGCAAACATGAACGACAATCCGGATCCCCAACCGACGGGGCTCGCATCCGACCTTTTGGCAAAAGGCGCGCGTGCCATCCTCATCGTCGACAACTGCACCCCGGATCTGCACGGGAGATTGACGGACCTATGTCGAGGCGGTGACAGTACGATCAGTTTGCTCACCGTTGAATACGATATCCGCGATGACCAGCCGGAGGGAACTGAAGTCGTCAGACTGGACACGTCCTCCACGGAATTGATTGAGAATTTGGTCCGCCGTCGATACCCGCACTTGTCGCAGGTCGATGCCAGCACCATCGCTGAAGCTTCCGGTGGAAACGCCCGAATTGCCATTGCATTGGCCGAGACGGTCGAGCAGACGGAGTCAATTGCGGGTATTTCAGATGACGATCTTTTCCAGCGGCTCTTCCGACAACGCAACGAAACGAACGATGCTCTCCTTCTTGCGGCACAGGCATGCTCTCTCGTCTATTCGTTCGACGTAGAAACAATGCTGGGAGACGGTGCCGAGCTAATGCGTTTGGGGGAAATCGCCGAACTGGGACCTGTGGCGATGTACCGTCATGTCAGGGAACTCCTCAGGCGCGACCTTGTTCAAGAACGTGGTGTTTGGCGTGCCGTGCTGCCGCATGCCATAGCCAATCGACTAGCAGCGCGAGCCCTCGAAGATACGCCCTACGAGTTCATCCATCAGAAAATTCTCGAAAGCGGGAATGACCGCCTCGCAAGATCCTTCTCTCGCAGGATTATGTTCCTCCACGATCATCCACAAGCTGTTGCCGTCGTGGAAAGATGGTTGGCTCCTGAAGGGCTGTTGGGAGACGTCGCATCACTCGACGATATGAAGCGGGCGATTTTCGAGAACGTCGCTCCCGTCCTGCCCGTGAGAGCCTTGGAAGCCTTGGAAAGAGTTGCTGACGGTGCGCCAGAAGGTGCTTCACAAGTATTGCGGCGGCACACAGCTTTGTTGCGTTCTCTCGCATACGATCCGGACCTGTTTGATCGAAGCGTCCGCATTCTTTCCCGCATCGCACTCGACGTAGATGATGAGCACGACGAAAAGGAAGCAACTGAAGCCTTCGTTTCCCTGTTTGGCCTCTATCTGTCCGGAACGCACGCCACTATCGAACAGCGCTTAAGGGTCATCGATGACTTACTTCGATCTCAGGACGAAAGTGCGTGGGCACTAGGTCTTTCAGCATTGGATGCCGCGCTGGAGGCCTCCGACTTCGGTTCCGTGTTCCAGTTTGAATTCGGAGCGAGGTCTCGGGACTACGGGTTTGAGCCCCATAGTGTTGAGGAAGCCTCGCACTGGTATTCTGCGGCATTGGAGATGATCGAACGCCTGGCGTTCGACGAAAATATCCATAACGAAAGACTTCGTGAGACTCTCGCGGGAAACCTGCGCGGCTTGTGGTCGTCGGCTTGTCCACCCGATCAACTGGACCACCTTGCTCGCAGGTTCGCAGGAAACGGCTTCTGGCGTCGCGGTTGGCTGGCTTGTCGAGCATCCCTTCGATACGACACCAACAGGATGCCGCCCGACTTGATTGCTTGCATCTCGACCCTTGAAGAGGCATTGAGGCCGACGAACCTTTGTGAACAAGTGCGGGCAATTGTTCTTGGTATCGATTATCATGACTTCGACTTGGGGGATGATGATCCCGAGGACGATGGCACGATGGGACACGAACGCGTAGTGCGGCGGAGCCAAGAGCTTGGCGAGTCGGTCGCATTGGACCAACCAGTATTTGCTGAACTGCTTCCGGACCTGCTCCGAGGAGGTGAGAGAGTCTGGCCATTCGGACGAGGCCTTGCCGGAGCTGTGCCGGATCCCCGCAACACATGGAACAGCTTTTTGGAACGGCTGAACGACGTTCCAGGACCAGAACGCGATGTCCGGGTTATCCTTGGCTTTCTTGAGGGGGTGAAGGAACGAGACGGCGAACTGCTTGAAGAGTTTCTCGATCAGGCGGTAGACCAGCCTGCACTGGTTCCGTTCTTGCCGTCCCTACACATGGCTGTCCAACTCAACGAACGTGGAGTAGAGCGTCTGACAGGTGCTCTGACGTCCGGACAAGTGCCTGTCGGGAAATTCGCGATATTGGCTGGAGGGCGAGCCACCGATCAAGTGGACGGCGGCATTCTCAGGGATTTTCTCTTCCTCATCGCGGATCAGCCTGATGGCTGGGATGTGGCCATCCATATTCTTCAGATGCGGTTCTTCTCCGACCGTTCCGAACACCGCGCATATGATCCGGAGCTCATATTCGCCGGTCAGGAATTGCTTCGCCGAGCAATCTTTAACAGGGATCAACAGCGTCGAGACCGTCACCTCGGAGAGGTTGCCGCGATTTGCCTGCGAGATGCAGATTGCGGGCCGCTCGCAGGCGAGATCGCTGGACGATTAAGGCAGGCCGTCGCGGCCTACGAAACTTATGCCATCCAAAACGATGGTCTGTTGAGGGCCATGTTGGAAACCCAGCCTGTTCGCGTTCTTGATGCACTGCTCATCGGCGATGATGCGGAAGTCAGGGCCGGTCAAAAACTCTTCAAGGACGTCGGGCGGCATGGGAATAATCCTGCGCGTATCATTTCAGACCCGGTTTTCGTTGAATGGTGCGAAGCGGATCCTTCGGCGAGGTATCCGATCGCGGCATCGATCGTGCCGCTTTCTGGTCGTTCCGAAGAGACCGGAATGCCGATATGGACGGAGGCGGCCCAAGCGTTGATCAGAGGTGCACGAGATCCCCAACGGGTGCTGGAAGTGTTGATATCACGCTTCCGACCGAGCGGTGGGGATGGGTCCTTGGCGGCAATAATGGAGTCAAATGCCCATTTGTTCGAACAATTGGAGGCGCTTGTCTCTCCTGAACTTCTGCCTTTCATCGTCGAGGCAAAAGCGAGATTCGCTGAAGAAATCGAAAGAATGAGGAGCTGGGAAACAGAAATTGACCGAGGTCGGGACGAACGTTTCGAATAGCCCTGAGAGTACGGCGCACGCACCGGATATTTGAAGCCCCGGATCGTTCTGAACGGAAATCTCCCGACGTCTAGGCTTTGCGATCGAGACCCTCGGCGCGAAAGTCGTAGTTTGGCTGCATGACGAACCGCCATAAAGGCAGGGTACCTTTGTAGTCATCCGGTATATTGAGTGAGAAAACATCAGGGTCGTGTTTCACGTCGAGTGCCACCACTGCTCCCCCGCGAACGGTGTACTCCTTGATAGCGTTGCTCACCATCTTGCTCAATGCGCCCACCATCTGAAAGCCTTGTCCCTCCACCGGGTCGCTAGGGGCATAGATGAAGCGCATGCCAACCACCTTTCCGTCCTGCATGATGGCTTGGTCGTGGTCATCCCTTTCGATCCACTCGCCGTACCGCATAAGGTAAAACGCAATGTTCTTCCCTAGGCGGTCCGTGACTTCCTTGCCTCCGCAATAAATCCGAATTTCACGGGTAGTGAACAGCACTCTTCCATCTTCGTCTGGCACCGAGCACTCGGCTGGGTCGCCCAACAAGTCGATGCGCAGATCGTGCTTCGTCGCAATCGTCTTGTCACCAAGCAGGGCCATTTCGCTTCGAGCAATTGCTTCCACGAAATTGACCCGAAGCATATCTCCATCACCATTGAATGCCTCTCGTGACAGGAGCACCCAAGAGTTCAGGTTCGGGCAGTAGATCGCCAGTTTCAACGGGAGGCCATTGAGGGCCGCGTAAGCCTCAAGCTTCGAGAAGTAGGCCGCATCGATAGTAAAGTCTTGTCTGAAATCCTTCAGACGGAAATTCTTCACCTCGACGAGGAGAATCGTTCCATCGGTCAGGATGAGTCGATAGTCGGGGATTGCGAGATCCCTCCCATTCAGGAATACCGCTCCCGCATCTTCCTGCTTGATCAGGCGGCAACGTCCCAACGCTCCTGCGATGTGGGCGAACATCGCTTCGACTCGTTTGCCATGAAGCATTATGGGGGTTGCGATCGCCTCTTTCAGGGACGTGCCGACGCGATCCAGGAACTCTTCAATGTTTCCGTCGGAATCAAGTCTATAGTCGTTTTCTCGGCCGATTGCCGTGAATAACTCCAAGGGATCGAATTTCTCTGGATCTCGCTTCTTGCGCTTCATAGATCGGCCTCCAACTCGACCACCTTACCGAGATAGTTGGTGGACCGCACTGAAATATACTCTGGATGGAGACCTCAAGACCAAGGACATCACCCGCCGTATTGTCTAGCTTTTTTTCTATACACTGAACTTTACACTTTTTCGGATCACGTCACGGTTCGTCAGATCAACAACGAAATAGCTTCGTCCCAGTGGGCGTAAATTGTCGGTCGCGACAGACCCGTTCGTCGGGATACTTCGGATTTCGAAATTTTCCGCCCCTCGGCGCGCAACACCGCGATTGCCTCCCGGATCGCCTGAACCGACTTCCGCGCCCGCTCTGCGGCACCATACCGCCCTCCGACCGCGTGGCGTTCGTGAAGATTCAGTCCTTCGACCTCGGCCGCGCAAGCACCCCGGTCTTTCCGCTCATCACGGGAAGCCCGTACTGGGTCCCACCGTGTCGCCGCGAACGGCGTGACACGGTAAAGGATCGCCAGCGCCTGTTTCGGGTGCGACGCCATGGTAACGGCTTCCGGAACGAGTCTGTCGAACAGGGCTTCCGCCAGTCGGCCGCGGTTTCCGGATGAAATGGTTTCAACGTAGATGGGGTCATTCGACGTCCGCATTTCCCTCAGGACCTCGAATGCGCGCCGCTGAAGGGTTGTGAACAGTGCGTTGGAGGCCGTCTTGTCGAGCCTGGAGAGCCTTTCCGCGCTTTCCCTGATCATTGCGTCCCGGGACGTCGAGGTATCAACCCATGAGGCCCATTCGGACAAGTCAGGAAAAGTCTGCTCGTTCCACACTTGAATGTCCCAAAAGGGGCTCATGGGATTTTTGATACGCACCGGATTTGACAGGGCACCGGGGTCTGCGCCAAGCGGCAGGAATGCCTTAGTGATGCCGGCATGGACGCCCCGCCACAAGCTCATGATGTCCCTCCGGCAGCGAGGATCCTCCGGGTCGAACCACACCTCAGACCCAAATGGGAGAAAATAGAGCAGGTGCGGCCGTTCGATCGAACCATCCGGAAGTTCGTGTCCGACGACGACATGCGGCAGGCACGGCAAGGATAGCTGCTCGATTTCGTATCGGAGCGTATCCCAGCCACGAAAGGTAATATCCAGGTCGATGCGGAAAACGCCTCGGACTTTGCCGTTGAGCACCAGCCAGGGCTCGTCCAACGCGAGAACCTTCGCGTCAGTACCCTGCATTACAGCCTTGTCCCTGCCGGATTGGAGACGTGAAGCCCGGGGCGTCAGGTGAACGAGCCGTCGCAGAACATGATAATCATCGGAGCGAAGGCCATGCTCGGTGAAGGGGACGCGATACCGTCCACCGACGGTTTCGCCGAAACACTGGAAACCGTCGTTCAATCTGCGTCGCACCGCATCCCGCCGGCTGTTTGCACGGTCAACATAGAATTCATCTACAGGTCCGGCGTTGCGTTTCGAGCGCTTTGATTCATTGCCGATCCCTCGAAGCCATTGCGCCTCAGCCCATGCGGTCTCGAAATTGAGGACAGATGCGGGTTGGTCAACATTTTTGACTGAGGGGGTATTTTTCGGCGTCGGCTCGGAGGGGGCATATCCGAGCCCGCGGTTCAAGTATCAACCGACCTGCGGTTGACTGCGATGGGAAGCAATCCGACCATGGAAACCGTCCAATAGATACACCCCAGGGAGCGGTTACCGCCGCGAAGATCTGGGGTTTATCTATTCAGGCTGGCTGTCGGCGGAACGGCCGTCAAGGGGGACTGGAGTGTTCAGATATCGGTTCCATGGGGGTGATATCCAATCAGTTGATCTGGAAACCCCGAATTGCGGCTGCTAACCAGCAATGTTTTCTGACGTCACCCCATTGGCTCAGCTTCTGAATTGATGGACGTATCGTTCTGGACGCCACTATTTATTTTTTCCGTTCGGCTTGATTGAGACGGTGCCAAGGTTGGCCAGTCGCGCGGCGATGCTCTCCTTGGTCAATGGCTCCGTAGGACCTTTGGCATTCCGATTTCGCGAGGTTGGTCTTGCGGGTGTCTGGGAACGTTTCCCGGTATTGTTCCGCCGCGGCTCCATTGACGTCGCATCGTTGAATATCAACGCCAGGAGGAAATACACCAACCGAGGCGTCCACTTGGAACCGTCAGCAGTCCGGAACCCCAGAAAATTGAGTCTGGGTGCTACGTCCTTTGGCTTTCTCGTTCCTTCACGCGCCAGCTGTTTTACGACTGGCTCCAACCGGCGATACAGTTCCTCAAACGTCACAGCTCCGCTTTCGAAATGCACCATCTCGGATTTCTGCATGTCGAGTTTTGACTTCGGTAAGACGCCCGGTTTGTCCCGGCTCGGGCCCAACCGGCTCCGATCTCCATCCCGCTTATCATTTGCCGAAGCCGATTTTCTGGGCTTCTTCCGCTTTATCAACCGGGCATCTTTCGGGGAATAAAGAGTACCAGCCAAAGGTGACGTCGGAGGCTTTCTGCCGTCTGGCTCAGGTTCTCCGTCGAGGTTCACCGACCCGCCAAATGTGAAGAACGTCGGCGACAAGGAGTGCCTGGAAACACAAGACACCTGATTTCCCTTCACGCTGATGAATTCACCAGGCGACAGGAACTCTCGATCCGAATAGCAGGCGAAACCAAACACTCCGCCCGACTTTGTATCGAGGAACTCCGCTTCGATCTGGTTTTCGTTCCCCAGCCGTCGAACCGCATGGACGACCGCCAGTGACCAAACATCCTCCTTTTTGCCTCCTGGCTTGCCAGGCTTGCTTAATCCGGCTCTTTGGGCCGCGGCCAAGAGTTCCTTGACCTCGCCAATCGGCCTTCTGCTTGGCCCCCTATTCGTCAATTCGGTGCTGGAAATCCTTTGAGGGCCATTATCCGTGCATGGATGTTTCGGCCATGGAGGCCCCAGATCGTCGAAATATACGCGACTGCCTGCTGCATTCGCGTAGAAGAAGACGGGCGCATTGCAAACCGGACAGCGCGCGTTCGGATTCACATAACATCCTGCGACCGAATTCGCGTTGTATTGCTTCAGAAGCGAGCGCGCGTCACGGTATGCGAAGGTGTTTTGGATGTCTGTGCGGCTTACACGGCTCCATCCGTAATTGACGCACCAGCCGCATGCACAGTCGGGATAATGATTGTAACCTGGCACACCATCGCACCTTCAATTATTGAGCCCTAAGGCCTTCCATCACCGCTTCCGGATCGACTGCGTCTCCACGTCGTATTCCAGACTCACGATCGATCCATCCTTGATGGCCGCGACCGCTTTGGCGACCGTGTCCGGACGCACGTAGAACCATTCTCTCGGGCGGACATTCCTGCCGAAGCGATCCGGAACGGAAATGTCAGCACGAGCGCCTTCGAAGAATGCGTGCAGGATGTGTTCGACCCGGTCACGGCGCATACCGACCAACTCGAAAGTCGCGACTATTTCGACGGGGGCAAAAAGAAAGGTCGGATCGTTTCTCGCGTCGGCAATGCGGCGCTGGACGTCGCCTGACGTCACCCCGATCTTGTGAAGGATAAGCCTGTCCCGCTGGATGTCCGGTTGGGTGGATTTACTCCGGGCAACGTAAACCACACCATTCACGATGGCCTTATCGTCCTGCCACCTGTCGTCCAGGGGGCCGAAGCCGCGCCCCTCGACGCGACGCGCAGTCGGATCATCGTACATACCCTTTTCGAAGGAACGCATCAGGATGTCGCTTTCGGTCCCGTTCGAATAGATCACGCGTAACCGGTGATCCGAGCGGCCGCCCTTCATGGTGCGTTCGCCCTTCTCGGCGACATAGGCGTATTGCCCCTTCTGGATGAAGAAGTCGCCTTCCACGGTTTCCGTGCCGCCCTTCTTCGTGAAGGGAACGAGTTCGCGATCCCCACGCTGGACGGCGGCATGAATGTCCTCGAACAGAGGTTCGAAGATCTTGAAATCCCGGCAGGGGCGGCGTTCCGCGCGATGGTCGCTCACGTTCCTTTCCGCCGCGGGCGTTACCTTCGACGGCTTGACCAATCCCGCATCGAGCTCGAAATCCTCATCATCGAAAATATCGTCGAGGGACAAGTCAGAGGCCTCGTCTTCCGGAACTTCGTCTCGCCATGAAGGTTGAGGCGGTTCCGCAGGCTCTTCTTGCAGGACAAGCATGCCGGACGCATCTTCGCCGCGAAGATCGACGGCATGGGCGCCGTCCCGGACTCGTGCCAACCTTCGTCCCAGAATCGCTTCGTTGATGTCAATCGCGTCACGGTCCGGAGCGCGGCCATTCTCCTTGAAGAAGGCGGTCGCCTGTTCAAGAACAGCCCGGTCCTTTTCCAGGTCGGCAGATACACCACCGCTTCTTCCGGGTTTCACGTCGAGTAGACCGAACGGGTCATCATCCTCGAATATGTCGTCCAATGTCCGGCGCGCCATGGATCAGGCCTCCGCCGCCCGCATGCGTTCCGCTTTTTTCGCCCGGATATAGGAATGGGCTTCGCCGAGACGCTTTTCGAGAGGATCGGCCGCGTTGGGATTGGGCGCTCGTCCCTCCTGTTCACGGAACCGTTTGATCCGGGGCCAGAGGGCGACTGCTTCCGCCTCGGTCATCTGGATCCTCTGGGCGACCATCATTGCCTGGATCTGCGACAGCACCTGACTGTCGAGTGCCTTCGATGCGACGTCATAAGATTCACGGAAGGGATTCACGCTGTCGATCAGATCGATATCGAGGTCCCGGACATTGATGAACTTCTTCACCATCCTGAGCAGACCGGAATAGTCCCGCTCGGCGCCGTCTTCGTCCATTTCGCCGCCCGAACCTTCGCCTTGAGTGTATTCGGCGTCGTTCTCTTCGGCCTGGCGCTGAGCTTCCCGGCGCGCCATGTTCATCAGGTTCATCCGGGCGGCTAGATGCTGGCGGACTTCCTCGGTCTCATCATTCGACAGGTTCTCGTAGCTGCGTTCGATGATGTCGGTCATCACCATCTGGGTGGCGACTTCCGGAGCGATGTCGTCGGCAATCGTCCGGCGATCCATCGACTGGCAGGCCTTGGCGACCAGATCGTCCATGTCGTTTTCGATGATGGCCTTGGAGCGATCCGTTGAAGGCATCGCCAGCCCTTTGATCTCGACATGGATGGTGCCGTTTTCATCCTGCCAGGCGTCGCTCTCATCGGCGTCGTCCGGACGGCGATGGAACTTGAAGCTGGGGGCCAGAACCTGCTCCATCAGCAAGGCGCCGGAGATTGCTTTCAGCATGTCGTTGACGGCATCGACCACAATGCCTTCTTCGGCAGCCGGTTCCGCGATCAGATTCGTGAATTGCGCATGAGGCTTCCCGGGGGCGTCCCGGGTCGCGCGCCCTATGATCTGGATGATTTCCGTGAGGGAGGATCGATAGCCGACCGTCAGGGCGTGCTCACACCAGACCCAGTCGAACCCCTCCTTCGCCATGCCGAGGGCAATGATGATATCGACGTCGTCCTTGTCCTTCGCCTTCTGAAGGGACGAAACGACCTTCGGTCGCGTCGCACTGTTATCATCGACAAGGTTGGCGACCTTCAGCACCTTTCCGTCCGACGCCCGCTTGATCAGGTCGTACCCGGTGTTCGGATCGATGCCCCAATGGTCGCCGATGGCGTCCATGATTGCGCCGACCTGCTGGTCCTTGTGGTCATAGGCTTCCGCCGACATGACATGCGGAATGTGAACGATGGTCTTCTTCGACGTGTCGAGGACATCCATTAGGGCGTCGACATACCGTCCCCGGTAGAAGTGATATCCAATCCCCAACGTCTTAAGGTGCTCATAGCCATCGAGCTGCTCGTAGTAGGAATAGGTGACGCTGGTGAACTTGGCTTCGTCCTCCGGGCGCAAGACGGGCGCCGTGTCACCCCGGAAGTAGGATCCGGTCATCGCCATGATGTGGGCTCGATCCCGGGCGACCAGCTCCCTTAGGATTTCACCGAGGCGGTTTTCCTCCGACGCACTGACATGATGGAACTCGTCGATGGCCACCATGGACTTGTCGAAGGCTTCGACGCCGACTTCCTCAAAGGCGAAGCGGAAGGTCGCGTGGGTGCAGACCAGGACCCGGCCGGGAGACGCCATGAAATCCTTGAAAGCCTTCACCTTGGCTCTCGCGGCGTCGCCCGCATCCGTCCCGGCGGTGCAGAGGTTCCAACGAGGTTCCACTTGCCAATCAGCGAAAAAGCCGTGGCTGGTCAGGTCCGTGGAGCTGAAGGACGATCCGATGGAGCGCTCCGGAACAGCAACAATGACCTTTTCCAGTCCCTGATGATGAAGCTTGTCCAGCCCGAGGAACATCAGGGCGCGGGATTTTCCGGCGGCCGGCGGCGCCTTCAAGAGCAGGCATTGAGCATTGCGGGCGTCGTAGACTCGGGCCTGCATGGGGCGCATACCCATTTCGTTCGTCGTCTTCGACTTGCCGCTCTGGGAATAGGTGACTTTGACGAGATCGGTCATGAGTCAGGCGCCTTTCTTCAGCTCGGCGACGCGGTCGGCATATCGCTTGAAGAGGTATTCCAGCCGCTCGGTATCGTTTCGAAAGGGACGCCCGATATACATGGATTCCAGCAGTTTATCGTTGCGCCGATGCGCCTGCCTCAGATCGTCCGGCATCTTGTCCGGATCATAGAGCTGCGCGATGGTCTTGGGGTGATGATCGGCACGCACCAGAAGGATTTCGCGCGCGCTTTCTTCAAGCGCAGATTTCTGTTTGTCCGTGAATGCCGGAACGGGGAACGTGTTCCAGCCGAGGGTATTGGAATACCGGAAATCGGATTTCAGCTTGCCGCAAACAGTTGCGATCCAAACGAGATGAAGCTTGGAAGCGATCAGCGCGATGCACCAGTCCGGGGCGTCGTAAAGGACCTGAT
The DNA here is from genome assembly GCF_014842925.1 of Roseibium polysiphoniae. Lineage (GTDB taxonomy): Bacteria > Pseudomonadota > Alphaproteobacteria > Rhizobiales > Stappiaceae > Roseibium > Roseibium polysiphoniae. The sequence goes on along the minus strand of NZ_JACYXJ010000005.1, from coordinate 467,565 downwards.
TCAGGTCAGATGAAATTACGTCAGCACCTACTCGCTCGACCGGAAGGTAGGGACGTCGTTCAGACGTGACGCGAGGAACAAGGATGGCATGGCTTTTCGAAGTGAAAACCTGCTTAAAGCGATAGGAAAGGGGTAGGAGCTTTTCACGTACATACGCGTCTGGGCTTTCAGCCCGGAAACTCCTTACGCTCTCAACTCGTTCACGTATCTCAGGAAACTGAAGGGCATCTGAAACCGTTTCGTCAGTGATCCAAAAGCAATATCGCTGGAACCCTTTTGTGATCTCCTGTGATCCCATGAATGGGCGAAGAAATTTCGACAATTCCGGCTCTTCTTCGATGAGCCTTGACCGTGTGGTCTCGTCAACAATGAGATGTCCACCTTCGACAGGCTTGTTGCCGTAGTCCATTGCGGGAAGCCCAAACATGCCATGACGGGTCCCATGTACATATACGGTCGGTCCATTGACAAGATACGGATTGATATTGTCGACCAAGCTTGTTGTATCGCCAATAAACAGCCGCTTTCGGGACGCGCCTTGATTACGGAGTCCGACGATTGAGCATATTACCGCCGCGTTGGACGATGCATTATTCCGCCACTTGAAATCCTTGTGAGCGAATCCGATTTCCAGGTGACGCCCCAAAACGTGAGGCCAGAGCGCCGCAACCGAATATCCTTGGCAAATGGAATTGGTAGACACGAAGGCCGCCCGGACGGTCCGTCCCTCAAGATACCGAGATGCCTTGAAGAACCAAGCTGCCACAAAATCAAAAGCGGCAAAATTTTTCACATCGCCCTTAAATACATGAGCTAGATCTGCCTTCTGTTCCTTGGTCTGATAGGTCGATCCAAGGAAGGGTGGGTTCCCGGCAATGTAAACTTCCTCCACCAAGTCCGGTGGTGGACAGACAGCGTCCCAATTCACCCTCAGAGCGTTGTCGCAGACGATGTGCCCGCCATCCCGGAGAGGCAATGCAGGCGGCATGCGACCGAAGACGTCCGCAAAACGCGCATTCGCCTGATATTCGGCAATGAAGAGCGCCAGTTTCGCCGTCTCCGCGGCGAAGTCGGTAATTTCGATGCCGTGGAAATTGCTCAGGGAAACGGAGGAAAACATTTCCATGGCATGGCCCGGGTCAATTTCCTCCAACCGCTTCAGGATCCGGATTTCCCTGTCCCGAAGTTCCCGGTAGGAGACGACGAGAAAGTTTCCGGATCCGCAGGCAGGATCGAACACCCGGATCTTGGATATCCGTTGCAGGACGGCGCGCAGGGCCGACGCCTTGGTCCAGGCCTTGTCGATGGCCTCGTCCAGATCATCCAGGAACAGCGGACCGATCACCTTCAGGATGTTCGGCACGCTGGTGTAATGCATGCCGAGTTCCGACCGCGCCTTCGGGTCGGCAATGGACTGGATCATCGAGCCGAATATGTCCGGATTAATCTCCTTCCAGTCCATCCCTGCGGCTTCTTTCAGGTACTGAAAGGCTGTTCGCGAAAAGATGGGTACCGCAATTCCTTCCGCGAACAGGCCGCCGTTCACATAAGGAAAATCATCTGCCCATTTGGGCAGGTCGTGTCGCTTGTCCGACGACGTCGCCATAGCCGTGAAGGCCGCAAGGATTGCATCCTGCGCCGTCTCACCTGCGTTCCCGCCGTAGTCTGTCAGACAACGGGCAAAGAGATTGTCGGAAAGGATTCCCGTATCCTCCGCGAACAGACAGAAGACGATCCGCGTCATGAACTGGTTCATGACATGCCGGTTATCGTCTTTCCCCCATTCCGGATTGGCCTTGATCAGGGCGTCATACAGCTTCGCGAGGCGGCTGGTGGCGCGAATATCGACCGGGTTTTCATCCGCCGCCTTGAAGCGCTCGAAACCTGCAAGAGGCAGGAAGAAGCCGAAATTGTTCTTGAGTTCCGCGTAGTCGCAAAACCGTGCCTCACCGGATTTCATGTCCCGGGCGGCAACAGCCGTTCCGTCGGTGGAGATCGCGACCCGAACCTTGCGGGTCTTCGTGGCCTTGGATCCACAGAGGGTTTCCAGCGCCTCTTCAGTCTTCCCTTCTTCGGCGGGAAAGAAGTGGAACTTTCCGTTGAGCAGTGTACCGCCTGGAAGATCCGTCCGGTTCATGGCTCCAGACTTCAGCTTGGAAATGTTGGCATTTGAGGTACCGATGGCCTCGGCCAAGGCAATCGGGAAAACTTCCGGATCGAATTCTCCGGCAAAAAGCCGCTCAAATGCTTCTTCGACTTCAACGACGTTCACGAAAACACCCATCCCCAGAAGACACCGCACGAATCCTTCGACGCCTTGCAATTCTCAGTTTTAATCAGAGAGAATACCGGTTTGCATTCATAGGTCTAGGTCGGAAGCCTGGAATTCGAATCTCGTGACGGGGAGAGTTTCAAGCACACAGACTTCCGGGGCCCTCCACAACAAGAAATGGCGCCCTCTTACGGGGACGCCTTCCCCACCTACTGGATCACGAAACTTTTCGTTATGAGTTGCCAGCTTAGCCTCCCACCAAACTAGGAGGCGACAATGAAGGCTGTGGAACTATTTTGCGGCGCCGGCGGGATGACCGAGGGTCTGAAGCAAGCCGGGTGGGACATATTGTTCGGCTACGACAATTGGGGCCCAGCACTCAAGATCTATAAAGCCAATCACCCCAAAACAGTTTTCAGGGGTCACCCGCGCTCTCGTTACTCCACGAAAGTCGATGCAAACGTCGATTTAGCCGACGTACTCAAGATCGCGTATGACTTGGAAGATTATGACCTTGATGTCATTTGCGGCGGCCCGCCCTGCCAGGACTATTCAACAGCCGGGAGCCGGAAAGAGGGCGACAAAGCCCGGATGACAGTGGCCTTCGCCTCCGCCATCGTCACGCGGAGGCCTGAATGGTTCTTCATGGAAAACGTTGAGCGGGCGCAAACCTCAAAGACCTACCAGAAGGCTCGCGGAATCTTCAAACGAGCAGGATATGGGCTGACAGAAGAGGTTGTTGATGCCTCGTATTATGGTGTACCGCAATCAAGGAAGCGACTGATCGTTGTTGGACGCCTCGGCGAACGAGACGGTTTTCTGACAAGTGCTATCAAGAAGGCCAGGTCAGAACGACCAATGACATTGAGAGACGCGTTTGGCACATCGATCGGGGTTCATCCTGGTGATGGGTTTCCCGAAGATGCCAGAGCCATTCGCATATCGCGGCGAAGACGAACCACGCTGTCAATCGACGAGCCCTGTTTGACAATCGTCAGCACTGCAAGTGCGCCTCGGGCCGGTGAACAGGAGCTTCATGCTCCCAAAGGCCCAAACGGCAAAGCAGACTACGCAGATCCTGCGGCAATACCATTCCTGACATTTCAAGAGATGGCCCTCATTCAAGGGTTCCCGATTAACTACGACTGGTCAGGCGTCGCGGAGGGGAAACATGCCGGAGGGCTTGCGGTCGCAAACGCGGTGCCGCCACCGTTGGCCGCTGCCTTGGGTCGCGTCATTAAGGAACGGCACGAAGGCAAGTCGATGCCAGCAATCGAACCCGGCTTCGATACTTGGCTTCGTCAAACCAAAGGGCAATCAGATAGTGTCGCTCGAAACCGGAAGTCACAACTGAATCGAGCGCGTCGCCTGCTCAAGGGACGCACGTTTTCCAATCCGGCTCTCGAAATTGCCGAACTTGACGCTGACCCACAGTATCAATCGCTTCCTGACAGCACCCGGTCTGATCTCAAAAAAGCTCTCCAGCTCAATGTTGAGTGGCAGGATGTTTACTTGCCCCGACAGGCTCGTAGATCGTCAGAGATCAAAACGCTAAAGGGTGAGTTCAAAGAATACAGGTTTCCAGTCAGCCAAAGGAAATCGGTATTGGAACGCTTTGAAGAGCTATTTGATTCCGGTCACGATGATGCCCTCAAACAGGTTCGATTAACGCTACCTTGGAAAGGCGACTTCTACTTCGACCCGGAAGAATACAACTTTATTGATGATTTATACGAGGAAGAGCGGCGTCTACAAAATCCCACGCGGCGTTTGTTCGGAAAACGGAATTCTCGCAGCGCCGATTGATGGAAATTGAATTCCCCAATCTTAGAGGACTTCAAATTCCATCGGATCATCGCATCGACGGGCAATTGGGTGTTTACCCGGGCGTTTGCCATGGTGGTGAAGTGGCCACCTCGGTCTTCAGGTCCATTTTCACGAAATGAATGGCGACAAATCGAGACCACGCGGAATCGGCATGGATGCGATTTTCTCGATTTCTTCGGACTGTATGACCGGGAACCCATACCCCCTGCTGACGTTCGCCGGGGCATGACCGAGTTGGCGGTCGGCGGTTCGCTCGCCGAGTTCATTCGCGTACCAGTGCTTCGCGTTATGTCTCAAGGAGTGGAACGTCTGACGGTGCCGCTCATGAATGGCGATCTTTTTCATCCAATTCGTCATTTGTTTTGACGCCGCATCTGCCGGATCGCCCGCCGCGTGAAATGCGGAAAATACGAATCCACGCTTCCGGATGTCCCGGGCGTAGTCGACGAACCCAGCGTCGACCAGAAACGACGGCAGACCTACAATTCTTGGACTGGTCTCCGTCTTAAGTTGGCGATCAACTTCTTTCCGGTCGATCATCAGAGGACGTCGCAAATCAATGACAGTGTACTCGTCAAGCTCGACCAAATCGGACACCTGAAGCCAGACGATTTCTCCTCCCGAACTACCTAATTAAAGTTCCCAAATCCCCAACAATTGGGGATTTGGGAGCACTTGGGCCTGTGTTGTAGGCAAACGCTTTATGCGGAAGGTCTGCGCTTCGTTGGCGGCGAGCTAGTCATCGGAAGAGACTTTGTGGCCGGGCCACCGCCGCCCGCCTCTATGCCTGTCCAACATTTCATTGGACACTTCATCGAACATTTCGTTGAATTCCCAAGGTGCGGTACCGTTTCCGTCGTGATCCCAATTCAGATCAAGACGCCAAAGCCTCTTGGTTGAATCTCCCCAAACAAAGGGAATGTCACTCTCCTGAAGATCGGGGCGAATTTTCAGGTCGGCTTCGACGCCGATATCTGGAAGGAACCAAATTACATCAACGATTTGCCGAAGCTGCTCCGCAAGTCGTGTCCGGATCGCCGTGCGCTCCTCCGCCGTCGCATCATCCATTGCACGAGAGAGATCCACTGCATCTGCAAGTCGGGTCTTAAGTCCTGGATCGGCCGAAATCTGAGATAGCGTCTTTTCCGCCCTCGCGAGCTCAGCCTTTATCTCGTGAATCTCAGCTACAAGTACATTGAACAGCTTGACTGCGGCTTCGTCCCCGGTTGCCACAACCCGAAGCACGGCGTCGCGCTTCGCTTCGGTCGCCGTAAGTTTTGACCGAAGCGATTCAACTGCTTCGGCCTCCTTCCTGAATGTCTTACCGTGAAGGACTGCATCTACATCAATGTAAGATAGGTGCTTCAGCAAACGTCTTTCAATCACGTCCACCCGCCACCGTTTTCCGTTGTCGCATCCTGCTCTCCGGCTCGCCGTTGAGCATTGCAGGTAGAGGGCGCCCTTCGGAGGTTGCCCTTTGTTGATGATGTGCATGGGACCTCGACAACTGTGGCACTTTCCCAGCCCGATCAAAAGGTGGGAAACGCCATGACCTCGGCGGCCCCCCTTGCCACGCACAACGGTAGTCTCTCCCCCAGCTGGATTAATCCGGCGCCCGGCGATGACGCCTTGGGCTCTCCAGTAGGTGGTCTCGTCGACGATAACGGGAAAGTAGTTTTTGATCGGGTCGCCTTCGGGACGATGGTTCCGGGCCGAATTACTACCGATTCCGGGCTGGAACTCACCAAAAACAGCACGGCTCGACAGGATTTTCGCAATTGACGAGGCGTGCCACCCGTTCTTCCCCCGAAATGCCGGGACTCCTTCCTCGTTCAAACGATTCGCGATAGTGCGACGTCCATACCCTTCGATCGTCTCCCGGAAAATTCGTTTGACGATGTTCGCCCGGTCTTCATCCGGAACAAATTCGTCACCGACCAGTTCGAGCCATGCAGGCGCGCGGCGGGTCAACTTATGACTGCCATTGCGGGCGAGTTCACGCTTATTCGCCCATGCCCTGGCGACACGGATGCCCTTCACGCGCGACTCGTCGTGAGCGCGGGCCATGACCGCAAGGCTAACGATCAACGGGTTCCAATTCTCGCGAATTTCCTCTGCCGAGTACTCTTGCTTGTCGGTCAAGGTGACGATGCGGATGCCTGCATTAAGCAGGTCCAGAAATCTCGGGAGCGCAACAAGTACATTTTCACGGGATAGCCGATCCAAAGACTCAACGATTAGGATTGAGCCCCGCTCGACCTTCCCGGTCTTCACCAGCTCGAGAAAACTCCCGAGCCCGCTGCCGACTTCGGCATTCGACCCTTTATAGGCCGAAATGCCGAGGTCCCTAAGCGACTGGTCCAGGACGAGTCCTCGACCGGCACACCACTCCTCTGCATCAGCAAGCTGTCGGCGCAGAGAGTCGCCTCGCGCCTGCTCCGGTGTGGAAAAACGAATATAGGAGTATACCTTAGACACCATGACCATCCGAGATTCGAATCATCAATTAATGTACCATAACTTGCTTCAATAATGCGCCCCGGACCTGAAGGCAGAATTCACAATATATTGAAATTAAACACTTTTCGCTCTATGTGTTAAATGCACGCTAAATTGAGTGTGCTTTGTGGACGGAGAAGTGCCTAGCTCCACGCATTTTCTGTAGCGCTTCCGTTCCAGACGTTGGGCAATCTGCGTGTTGTCCATAAAGCCGAACTCCATTTTGGACGCGGTGAATTTCCGGGTTGGGAAGACCACGTACCTTCGTCCGATTTCTGCGATATCGGCTTCGAGCACGTGCAAGGCGTAAGAAGCTGTTTACGTCAATCAAGCTCGGGGCGCAGGCATCTGAATGGCAAGAGGCACGACACCTTTATCTCGCAAACTCGCCAAGCTAGCTCGTATTTTCATTCAGCCCCAAGCCGACATTAATCATACTATAGGTCGCATCAAGTTAGAATAAATCAACTAATAGTTGATCAAAGTTCGGGATTATATTACCTTACGTAATGTGTGAGGAGTAACTCGCGCAAAAATTGTAGCAATCTTATTTTCAATGTCTAGCGCCGGGGAGGCCCGATATGGCAAGTCCAAGCGGAAAATTCGACAAGAAGTCATTTGGTGATCTGAAAAGGGGAAAGGAGCCGATCGGTGCCGAGAACAAGTTCTCTATCACCCTTGATGGCATCTCCTTGGACGACCGTGGCCTTGAAGGTGTCAGAAATGCGGCGATCAAGGGCGCGCTCGAGGCAGCCAAGGAACTTGGCAAAGCGGCACCGGGCACAAGGAGCGTGGACGAATTCTCGACGTTCTCGACCTTTTCCACGTTCAGTTCAGCCGCCTAGCCCGGGCCCAAGCAACCGGCCATCGCGTGCAGATTTTCAACGCGCGATGGCTCTGCCGCGTATTTCGAAGATGCTATGGCGATGCTGACGGATATTGATTTCACAGAGCATTATGTTCCGTTTACAACGTTTGTTGTGAAGGTGGTCAGCAGGTGCAACCTGAATTGCAGCTACTGCTATATGTATAACCTTCAGGACAGCACCTACCGGAGCCAACCTGGGCGGATGAAGCTAGATGTCGCCGAAGCGATGGCCGGCCGGATCCGGGAGCATCTCCTCGGCCACGGCCTGAAAGGCACTGCGATCATCCTGCATGGCGGCGAGCCGCTGCTGATGGGCCGCAACTACATGCGCCAATGGCTTAATGTCGTCCAGGAGGGACTTGGCGGCGGCATCGAAGCCTCCTTCAACATTCAATCCAACGGCGTCCTGATCGACGACGAATGGATTTCGTTTCTCGCCGATTCCAATGTCCGCATCGGGTTGAGCATTGATGGCCCCCGGTCCGTCCATGACAGGTTCCGCCTCTATCATGATGGCCGCGGCAGCTATGATGACGTGGTCAAGGCGATCAGGCTTTTGAACGCGCATCCGCGCGGGCAAGAGATTTTTACTACGGTCATGTCGGTCGTGAACCTTGACGTGGACCCGGACGAAGTCTGGGCCGAATTCAAGTCCCTTGGCATATACGGTTTCGACATAAGCCTGCCGCATGCCAATCACGCCCATCCTCCGCCCGGCGGAAGATGGACTTACCGGGATTGGCTCATTCGCCTGTTCGACCTGTGGTTCGACGATCCGCAGACCCACGGGTTCCGGTATTTCGAGAATGTTATCCGGATGCTCGCCGGGTATCCGCACAGCAGCGACAACATTGGCGGAAAACCCGTCGGCGTCATCGTCGTCGAAACAAACGGTGACTACGAGGGCACCGATGCCCTCAAGTGCACCGAACATGGCATGACCAAACTCGGGCTCGGCGTCGTGAAGAACCCTATCGATGCGGTCTATGATGTGCCCATGGTGGCCAAACTCCAGCAAAAACATGTGCCGGTGTGTGGCACTTGTCAGGACTGCCGTGCTTCCGATGTCTGTGGAGGCGGATATTTGCCGCACAGGTATTCAACCCTTGCCGATGGTCCTCTGGAGCAGGGGTTCAACAATCCGAGTATTTATTGCAATGCCCTCTACGGGCTGATCGAGCACGCCTACGAGCGGCTGTCCGTCCATATCGAGAAAAGTCGAAACAGGGCAGGAACCGGAACCCGTCCGTGCCTGTAGCAGTGGGAGCGTCACATGGATAGCCAACTTACGCCCAGGGACTTTGTCATTGCCAACCACAACGTCGACGCAACGCGCATGCTGCGAAAGACGGCCGCCGTCCGCCAGCTCCAGGAAATCGCGCCGTTTCTTGCCCATATCGGATCGCGGCCCGATTGCGGTGCCTATTCCGAAGTTGCCCGCAATGCGCTGATGTCCGACGGAACCCGTCTTGCCGAGCTGTGCGAGTTGCCGGTCTTCCGGGCGTGGTGGCAATCGGTCGCCAGACTGCCCGACTGGGACGCAATCGATGCCCATAAACTGCGACTGCTAGGCGAGTTCGACAGCTTGCTGTTCGATCCCGAAGGCCCGTCCGACGGGAAACGCCCGGATGATGAGATCGCACTGGCAGTGGGCGCGCGCTATGCGCCCGCCCACCTGCAATGGTTCTTCCAGGCAGACAATCACGGGTGCCTGACCGTGCCGGCCGGTGCCCTGCGAAACGCTGCGGAAATTGCCGCAGAGCTGGAGCCCGGCGCGTCCGCTCAGATCGACCGGAGCGGGGTGCCCGGCCAGGTTACCCGGTCCGTGCTGATCGGCGGCCGCATGACAGTGACGAACTTTCATCCGAGTCTGAAGCTGAAACTGAGCGGCACCAACCAGCGCAATTCCGGCATTGACTGGCAGAAAGTTGACTGGGAGAATTATCCGGACGACTGGGATATGCCGACCTATCGCGCGCCCTTCGATCTTCTAGAAAAGATCTGGCCCGAGGAATTCGATGACCAGCTGGAAACGCTCGTCTGTATGGTGCCGCGGAAATTCGACGAGGGCAGCCGCTCCATCGCCTTCACCGTCTCGAGCCATCAGGGCGCGATGTTCGTGTCTCCCGGCGATCCGCGCAGGATGCTGGAAATGATCCTGCATGAAAAGGCTCATGTGAAGGAAAGATATGTCCGCGAGGTGTGGCCCCTGCTGGAAGCGGAGCAGACGCAGGAGAGGTTTTCCGTTCCGTGGCGTCCCGACCCACGCCCCATATTCGGGATCTTCGAGGGTATTTATGTCTTTCTGCAAGTCGTCATTGGCCTGGCTCGCTACCAGGATGCTGGAATCGAGGACGTAGCCGGTCGTGCCAGGAAGCTGGCCGGCGATCTGGACGCAGCGATTAGGCTGATCGAGAAACAGGCAAATCTCACGCCGGCAGGCAGGGAGTGGCTCGGCGAAATCAAGACGGTGTTTGAAACGGTGACCAGCAAAGGTACGGGAGATCCCTATGCAGCAGTCTTCGCCGAAAGCTGAACCTCCCCTTGATGAGGGCTATCATGTTACGATCTCCTTTTGTGAGATCGACCTCTCAGAGGAGGATATAGCGAAAATAAAACAGTACTTCATCGATTGCACCCGGCAACTCATCCGGGAGCGGGACCTGCGGGCGGAGAGCGGCAAACGGATCAACACCAAGGTTCGCGTGAATTCGTTCCGCCCGGACAAAGCGTAGACCGTGGCTTCCTAAAAATAGCTTCGTAGAGAAATAGCCTAGCATTCAGGTAGCCGCAAGCCGAGTCCGCTTCGCTTCATTGGATGCCTGAGAGACGAATGCCTCAATGAGCATCTGTTTCGCAGTTATCGGCAACAAGCCACCGAATTCGTTCATGAAATCCATCGGCAATCCCAACCTGCCGGTGGTGCCATAAGGCCGAGAATAACCGCAAATCGTGGTCCAGCGTTCGGGGCAGGCTCAGTAACTAATCACTATCGCAAGCGCATTGAGGATTCCAGTCGTACAACGCAATGCGATAGCTAAGAATCCTATCCACGTACGATCAGGCCAATACGGCCCGCAGTGGAGCTGCGGTGAAAAGAAAATGAAGTCAGCAGCCTCTCAGCTAGATCTCCCGGTCGGACGCAATTCAACTGAATTTAGCTTTCAGGCAACTCGTCCGTTAGGCTGCACGTTCGCGACCACCTAAACAGCAACATCGGGTGGCGAACTGTTGAACCCGAGATCCATACAAATGCTAGGTTTCGCGGTGAACGGTGATTTCGAATTCTATGCTAGCATGAAGTTATCTCATCTCAGAGAAACAATTAATGTAACATAACTTGCTCTACTTTAGAGCCCCGGATTCGGACTGATGTTCCGAAACAACGGTCCGCGAAGGCTTGATCCCTTGGCAGAACTGCCCATTCATGTTCCAACTTGACGTTGTGGATGTTGGTGTTCGGTTGGGGAGCTGCGCTTTCATGTTTCGAAGAGTGAGGAACCGTCTTCGCTGGATACGATTTGTCGACCTGACATACTGGGGTAAGTCTCTACTTTTGGCTGTTGTGATCGGTGGTCTTGCCGGTTTGTTGCAAGCCTTGGGTTTTGCGCCAAAGGTAATGGTCGAAGTGTTGGAGCAGGCTCAAGGCGCGCTTGCGGTCGTCATCCGGAACGTGAACGAGAGCTGGGGTGCTGATCGGATTGTTCCCGACTGGGCAACCTTCGGGCTGCTTGTCGGTGTGGCGGGGCTCATGGTGCTCCGCCCAATGATGCCAATTCTTTGGCCTGGGTATCCGGAAATCCTTACTCCCTTGAAAACACCTAAGGATGTTGGAGAGGATCACCCTCAATATCCCGGTAGGCCACTTGTCGGCCGCGACGAGGACAAACGTGGCTTGCGGATGTTCGCGGGTCGCAGTTCCGGCGAACACCCAAGATGGATCGTGATCAGCGGCCCCATGGGGATCGGCAAGACGAAACTTGCGCTCGAATGGATGACGGAACTTCAGGCACAAGGCTGGGACGTGGGCATTCTGTCTCTGGCTCACTCCGCAAAAGACATCGCGGATGCCCGCTTCAGGCGGGAGACTGCAATACTGATTGATGACGCGAACAAGGCTGACCTGAGGGATCGACTTGAAGCTCTCCTGGATCATAACGAACGCCTCCGCGTCCTGTTGACCTCGCAGGTCGACATTCCCGAATTCGTATCCCGGGAGATCGCAGCAGACGCACGACTGAAGGAACGCCGTTGGCCAACACGTCGGTTGGATCCGCTCTCTGATGCTGAGTTGGCCAAGATTGCACCAGACCGGAGCGAGGAAGAAGTTGCCCGGGCGGACGGGCGCCCGCTTATGGTTCTACTTGGTTCCGATCCGGAAAAAACGATCAGGGCGCGAGCCCGGGATCTGATGCCTGCCGGCTCGCCGGACGGCAACCGTTATCTGGCCTTCGCCTCACTGGCGGCGCCTGTCGACAACAAGGCCCTGCGCGCGAGCCTGCAATCGGTCCCGGGTCTTTCGGAACGGGTTGTTTTGCATCAGGGACATGAGCGGAAAGAGGTCAAGGAGTTCGTTCCGGCACTGTCACCAGAGCCATTGGCGGACACCCTCCTGTCGCTCTGGTTCGAAGAGGCTAGCCAGAGCGAATTCGAGGAACTGATATCGGCCGCATGCAACGCCAATCCGGATGCGGTCGAGGCGCGGCTGTTCAGTTTAGGGCGGGACATGCTGGGCAGTTCCGACGTTGAGGCGGTTCGAAAGAGCCTCCATTCGATCTTCTACGGCCGATATCCGGATCGGCTCCAGGCTCATCGAGACCGCGCAGGGGCAATTGTTGAATTAAGTGCTGATAATGTAACTGGGACGGAGAGCAAAGAATTTCCTGCCTTGGAACTCGAACAGTTATGGGGCTTGGCAAGTGCACTGCCCGAGGAGGCAGACATTCAGCTCTATCTGGCCATGGGCGCGGTCAACGCGATCAATCTCTACGGTGAAGCCCGCAAATTTGATCCCATGGAGGTGTGGGGTGATCGGCTCGTCGGACTTGCGAGCCTGCCGGAGCGGTCCGGGAATGCCAACATTCAGCTCCACCTGGTCATGGGCGCGTTCAACGCGATCAGCCGCTACGCTGAAGCCCGCAAATTTGACCCCATGGAGGTGTGGGGTGATCGGCTCGTCGGACTTGCAAGCATGCCGCAGTGGTCCGGGAATGCCAACATTCAGCTCCACCTGGCTATGGGCGCGGTCAACGCGATCGACAACTACGGTGAAGCCCGCAAATTTGATCCCATGGAAGAGTGGGGTGATCGGCTCGTCGGACTTGCAAGCATGCCGCAGTGGTCCGGGAATGCCAACATTCAGCTCCACCTGGCCATGGGCGCGGTCAACGCGATCAAACGCTACGGTGATGCCGGTAAGTTTGCATCTTCGGAGGAGTGGGGCGATCGGCTCGTCGGCCTTGCGAGCCTGCCGGATTGGTCTGGGAATGCCGACATTCAGCTCCACCTGGCCATGGGTGCGGTCGACGCGATCAGCCGCTATGGTGAAGCCCGCAAATTTGATCCCATGAAGGAGTGGGGTGATCGGCTCGTCGGCCTCACGAGCCTGCCGCAGTGGTCCGGGAATGCCGACATACAGCTCGAACTGGCCAGGGGCGCGGTCAACGCGATCGGCCGCTACGGTGAAGCCCGCAAATTTGATCCCATGAAGGGGTGGGGCGATCGGCTCGCCGGCCTTGCGAGCCTGCCGCAATGGTCCGAGAATGCCGACATTCAGCTCCGACTGGCTATGGGCGCGATGAACGCGATCACCGCTTACGGTGAGGCTGGTGATTTTACGTCTCTGGAAGTCTGGGGCGATCGGTTGATCGAGCTTGCGAGCCGGCCGCAGTGGTCCGGGAATGCCGACATTCAGCTCGAACTGGCCAGGGGCGCGGTCAACGCGATCCATCGCTACTGTGAAGCCGGCGAATTTGTGCCTGTGGAGTTATGGGGCGATCGGCTGGTCGGCCTTGCGAGCCTGCCGCAGTGGTCCGGGAATGCCGACATACAGCTCCAGTTAGCCAAGAGCTCGGTTAACGCGATCAGACGCTACGGCAGAGTGAACGACAATGTCTCTTGGAAGAATTGGTGGCATCGATTGAGAACGGCGGTTCAACGCGCCCCGCATTCTCCACAAATTCAGGAAATAGCTTCAGGATTTGGCATAGGTCCTACGACTGGAATTGAGTAGAAAGCCCAATTAAATTAATGTGACATAACTTGCTCATGAGCGGACCACCGGGGGCGGGTAAATCCATGCTCGCCAGCCGTCTTCCGTCGATCCTGCCGCCGCTCAGACCGCGTGAACTTCTCGAAGTCTCGATGATTTCCTCGCTTGCGGGAGAGCTCGCAGATGGCCGTCTGACCGATCGCAGGCCATTTCGTGCGCCTCATCACTCCGCCTCCATGGCCGCGCTGGTCGGCGGCGGCATCAGGGCCAAGCCCGGGGAGGTGTCCCTCGCCCACAACGGCGTTCTGTTTCTCGACGAATTGCCCGAGTTCAATCCCCAGGTGCTCGACAGCCTGCGCCAGCCGCTGGAAAGCGGTGAGGCCGTGATTGCCCGCGCCAACCATCGGGTGTCCTACCCCGCGCGCATCCAGCTCATCGCCGCGATGAACCCCTGCCGCTGTGGCTACGCGGGAGAGCCTGGCCACCAGTGCCGCCGTGGCGCACGCTGTGCAACAGAATATCAGGCCCGGGTGTCAGGGCCGCTGCTCGACCGGATCGACCTCAGGATCGACGTGCCTGCGGTGACCGCCGCGGACCTGATCACACCGACAGCGTCCGAGACCTCGACGGCTGTCGGCGCGCGCGTGGCAGAGGCAAGGCGGATCCAGCGTGAGCGCTTTCTCGCACTTGGCGTTTCTGCGTCGGCCAACGCGGAGGCCCCTGCCTCCGTGATCGAAACGATTGCGGCGCCGGATCCGGGCGGCCTGCAGTTCCTGCATGATGCAGCAAGAAGCCTTGCCCTCAGCGCCCGCGGATACCACCGGGTCTTGAAGCTGGCGCGCACCCTTGCCGACCTTGATGGCCTGGACACGGTCGGGCGAATCCATCTGGCAGAAGCCCTGAGTTACCGCGGTCAGGATCTCGCACGGCAGGCCGCCTGAGCCAGGAGCAGAGCCAAACCCGGAAAGAAACGGTTTCTCAAAGGTTGTCCGCGACACTGCTGGTTCTTCGTGACCAAGTAGAGAGTATCGGTCCTTGGCAAGCCAGAACAACAAACGCGCCGATGAACGGCAGGATTTGACGTACCGCGCCGAGTTGGCGTCCGAATCCGCCACCGGCGAGTTGAACCCTAGGGATCCCAGACCGGCTGAAAACCTGGAAGGCCGTCGAGGGCCACGTGATCTGCGGGAAAAAGTCTGGCCCAGCGCCCGTTTCAACCGGCCCGAAGCGCCCACATTTTCTGATCGGGACGAAGAAACGAACGCGGCGAAGCCTGCGGCTTCAGCCGTCAACGCACCTTCAAAGCCACTCCTCCTGCTCTCGGCTGCGGGCGCTGCCGGCGGAGCCCTCGGCGCTTTCATGCTCGTCGGCTCGCCCTCCACGCGGCTGATCGCTATCGCCTTGGCCTTTTTTGCCGGCGCCATGGCCGTCTGGCGGCTGCTGGCCGATGACCAACAGCGCGCGGCAGAGGGACTTGCGGCGAAAGACACGCGAATCAAGATGCTTCAGGCCCGTTGTGAAGAGCTTGAAGACCGCACCTGGGAACTCAGGGAAAGCGACGAACGGCAGGCGAGCATTCTGTCGACCCTCGGAGACATCGTCATTCGGCGCGATACGGACAGCACGGTTGTCTACGCAAACACAGCCGCACATGAGGCTTTCGGCAACAGGGAAGGTCCTATGATCGGCCTGCCGCTGACCCTGCCGCGGGTCAAGCAGGCAGGTATGGCGGGCGGCCATCCCCTCGAGGATCCCGAAGGCGGCTTCGGCGACGTCATGCTGGAAACCAATCACGGAACCCGCTGGTTTTCGCGGATTGACGTGAGCGTGCGTGACACCACGACAGAACAACCCCTCATCCAGACGGTTTTGCGCGATGTTACCGACCGCCGCATGATCGAGGACGAATTGCTGGCCGCGAGACACTCAGCCGAGAATTCGAATGAAGCCAAGTCCCGTTTTCTTGCCACGGTCAGTCATGAGATCCGCACTCCGCTGAACGGCATTCTTGGTATGGCCGCGCTCCTGCGTGACACCCGTGTGACCAAGGAACAGACCGCCTATATCAGCGCCCTGGAGACCTCGGGAGAAACGCTTCTCCTGCTGATCGATGAAGTTCTGGACTTCTCGAAGGTGGAAGCCGGCAAGCTTGAGATTCAAACCGGCCGGACGGCGCTCGCCGGCATTGCAGAAAATGTCGTCGAGTTGCTCGCCCCCAAGGCGCATGCGAAAGGACTGGAAATCGGCACCCGTATCGATCCGGCCCTGCCCGATCTTGTCACGCTGGACGCAACGCGCGTACGGCAAATCCTGTTCAATCTTGCTGGAAACGGGGTGAAGTTCACTGATGAAGGCGGTGTGTCCATCGAGATCGATGGCCGCGACAATCCGGACGGCGGCTGCTTTCTGGATATCTGCGTCCGGGACACCGGCATCGGCTTCAACAAGGACCAGGCTGATCGCTTGTTCCAGGAGTTCGAGCAGGTCGATCATGGTCCAGCGCGCAAATTCGGCGGAACGGGTCTTGGTCTGGCGATCGCCCAGAGGCTTGCAGGCCTGATGAATGGCCGCATCTACGCCGAGCCTGATCCTGACAAGGGCGCCCGGTTCACGGTGTCCCTGCCGATCCCCGAAACCCTGCGCGGCCCGGCAGATGCATCAACGTCGGGCAAATCCGTGGTGCTGGTCAGCACCGGGCAGATTGAGGCGCCTTTGCTCGCCTCCCGCCTTGGCGCCGAAGGGGCGCAGGTGCATCTGGTCGCGCCCGGAAGCGCTGACATGCAGGATCGGTTGGCGCATGCAGACCTGATCCTGATCGACAATTCCGCCGTCCCCGATGCCGGAGGATGGCTGGCGACCGCGCGTCTGGCCGGTTGTTCCGCCCCTGCTGTGGTCCTGGTGGCCCCACCCGAACGCGACCGGCTTGCACGTCTGCGCGAAGCAGGATACGCGGCCTACCTGATCCGGCCTGTGCGGATGGAAAGCCTTTCCCAGGTTACCTCGGGCCTGCTCAGGGACGCTGACGCCGCCCATTGCTGGGACATCGAAGCCACGGCGACGCCTCCCGGTAGCCTGACACAATCATCTCTCGTCCCGGCACGTCCCTTGCGGCTCCTCGTGGCGGAGGACAACGACATCAATCGTCTCCTCAGCGAGGCGCTTCTCAGAAAGCTCGGCCACGAACCTGTGATGGTCATTGATGGCGAAAAAGCCGTGGAAGCGGCGGCCAAAATCCAGTTTGATGCGATCCTGATGGATCTCCACATGCCCGGCCTCGACGGAATTGGCGCAATCGAGCAAATCCGGGCGCAGGAAGACGCCGCGGGCCGTCCGGCTGTACCGATTCTGATGGTCACCGCCGATGTCATGCAGGACGCCCGGGACAAGGCCGCGGCGGTCGGTGCCGCCGGTTATCTGACGAAGCCGCTTTCGGCCGAAGCAATCAGCACCGCACTGACTTCACTCCCGCGCACCGAAGCTTAAGCGACCGCACTTTCTTGCTTTTCAAGCGTCACCTTTAACCGGGTGCCAGCGTTCCCGCGCCTTTGGTTATTTCGGCATGTGTCATTTATTTGTTGGAAAACTATGGTCTACGGCACGGTCAAAGCCTGCCACCTCAGTTCGCGAGACCCTGTCGTGGCAAAGGCAAAAGGCCTGTTGAAACAATTCGGTCTGCGTGAGATGTTAACGCGCTGCCGCGGCA
Source organism: Roseibium polysiphoniae (assembly GCF_014842925.1). Lineage (GTDB taxonomy): Bacteria > Pseudomonadota > Alphaproteobacteria > Rhizobiales > Stappiaceae > Roseibium > Roseibium polysiphoniae. The sequence continues at coordinate 450,185 of NZ_JACYXJ010000005.1, read as the reverse complement.
GATAAAATAAGGACCGCACGTCCATGATGGGGTCGGGCATGTTTTCGCCGAGGAAACTCGTTCAAAAATTTTCACCGAACAACCGGCCTTTGCCGCTTGCACCACGCTGGATGCCGGCAGGCGCGAGGCCCGCAACGCCTGGCTTTCAGGGTACGAAAGCGAGCGCAAGCCTCGGCCGGATCGGCGCCCTTGAAGTGCGCCTGGCGCGCGGCGCGAAGGAAGTGAAGAAAGCCCAGCGATTGCGCTATCAGGTTTTCTACGAGGAAATGTCGGCCATCGCCGATGCACAAACCCTGGCAACACGCCGGGATGCCGATCCCTTTGATGCCTTCTGCGACCACCTGCTGGTCATCGACCACGATTCGCAGAAACGCAACAAGCTTGGCCGGCTAAGACCCGAGATCGTCGGTACGTATCGCCTGCTCCGCCAGGATGTCGCGGATCAACATGGCGGTTTCTACACGTCCGGCGAATTCAACATCCAGGCGCTCGTTGACGCAAATCCCGACAAGCGTTTTCTCGAGCTCGGCCGCTCCTGCGTTCTCAAGCCCTACAGGAACAAGAAAACCGTCGAACTGCTCTGGCATGGCATCTGGGCCTACGTCCTGCAGCACAAGATCGATGTGATGCTCGGCTGTGCCTCGATCGAAGGCACCAACCCGGACATGATGGCCGATCAGCTTGCGTTTCTACACCACAACGCCCGTGCGCCAGAGGAATGGCGCGTGCGCGCGGTCGACGAGCGCTACGTGGAAATGAACCGGCTTCAGGCGGACGCCCTGAACCCGAAACAGGCGCTCCGCGCACTCCCGCCGCTGGTGAAGGGTTACCTTCGTCTCGGCGCCTACATCGGTGACGGTGCTGTCGTGGACCACCAGTTCGGCACGACCGATGTTCTCATCATCATGCCGGTTTCGGATCTCAATGCCCGCTACGTGAACTATTATGGCGCGGACGCCAGCCGCTACGCAAGCTGACACCGGCAACCAGTTCACCAATCGGCTATTTGGCTATTCATCCATCGCCAGGCTGCGGCCCATCATAGCCTTCAACAATGATCAGATCGCCTTCTGACGCGGGTTCCCGCAAGCTTTTCGCCCGCTCATACTCTGGCGATTTGTAGCAGGCCATGGCCGTGGCATAGTTCGGAAATTCGATCACAACGTTCCGCGTGCGCGAGCAGCCTTCCATGGTTTCGAATTGTCCTGCCCGCACAAGGAATTTCGCCCCATATTTGGCGAAAGGTTCCGCGTTTGCAGCGACATACTGTTTGTAAGCCTCGAGATCTTTCACATCGACCCGGGCAACCCAATAGGCTTTAGGCATCTTTTGCTCCATTCGCTCTGCTGACGAGACGGAAAAAGCTCCGCTCTTGCAACACATAAAGCAGAATTGGCCGCCCTTCTCCAGCGCACGCGATGGGCTCGCCTGGAGCAGCTCAAGGCCGGGAGCCTTAACACCCCCTTAAATCGCCGCACTTTAAAGTCATCTGGGGATTTTAAGGCAGCTCGCCTGGGTTTGAACGGGACATCTCAAGGTATGGCACGCAAGGCAGCGCGCAAACAGCGGATCGAACCGCGGTTTGAAGACGGGTATGACCCGTCTGCGCTCGATTTGCGGCCATCGCAACGCGATCGTCCGTCCACACCTACGGCCAAAAAGCCTCGAAAGAAGGCCGCAAAACCGGCGACCAAAGCGCCGGCGCGACGCAAGCCAACCGCCAAGAATGCTGGCGGTGGATCGGGGCGCGGAACGGGTGGCGGAAAGCCACGCAACAACACGCGAAAGCGCAGCCGCAAGACAGCCTCAAGCAAACGATCCGGTTCCTGGATCACACGGCTGATGCGCCGCGGCCTCTACTGGGGCTGCGTTCTGGGCATTTGGGGCGTTGTCTTCGCCGTTGGCATCCTTGGCTACTATGCGGCCTATTTGCCGCCAACGTCCGAATGGCAGGTGCCACAGCGGCCACCAAACGTAAAGATCGTATCCGCGAGCGGTTCACTTATCGCCAACCGTGGGGACACGGGCGGGGAAGCTGTCCGCCTTGAGCAACTGCCGTCCTATCTGCCCAATGCAGTGATCGCGATCGAAGACCGGCGGTTCCGCTCACATCTGGGCGTCGACCCGATCGGTCTTGTTCGAGCCGTTTACATCAATCTGACGGCGGGAACCTTGAGGCAGGGTGGATCGACGCTCACGCAGCAGCTGGCGAAGAACCTGTTTCTCGAACCAGACCGGACAATGAAGCGCAAGATGCAGGAACTGGTCCTGTCCTTGTGGCTGGAGGCGAAGTTCTCGAAGGACGAGATCCTCGAGATGTACCTCAACCGTGTGTATCTGGGCGCAGGCGCCTATGGCGTCGATGCCGCCGCGCGGCGCTATTTCGGCAAATCCGCACGTCTCGTCACCGTGCCCGAAGCCGCGACACTTGCCGCGCTCCTGAAGGCGCCGTCCCGTTATTCCCCTGCCAACAACCCCGATCTTGCGGAAGAGCGCGCCCAGTTGGTGCTCGCGGCCATGCATGAAGAGGGCTATATCACTGCCGACGAGGCCAAAAACGCGCTCCTGGCCCCGGCAAAAGTGGTCCGCCGGCACACCACTGCCAGCGAAAACTACGTCGCCGACTGGGTCATGGATGTGCTGCCACATTATGTCGGCTCCTTTGATACCGATATCATCGTCGACACGACCATTGATGTTTCCATTCAGCGGGCCGCCGAAGATGCGCTGCGGGACGCTCTTGCCGAAAACAGCGCGAAACTCGGCGTTAGCCAGGGCGCGATCGTCACACTGGACACCGCAGGCGCGGTCAAGGCGCTGGTCGGCGGTGCTGATTACTCGAAGAGCCAGTTCAACCGGGCCGTCTATGCCAAGCGGCAACCCGGATCCTCTTTCAAGCCCTTCGTCTATCTTGCCGCTCTGGAAAAGGGCATGACGCCGGAGACCGTACGGCAAGATGCGCCAATCACCATCCGGGGCTGGTCGCCGCAGAACTATTCGAAAAAGCACTATGGAAATGTAACGCTGACGCGGGCGCTCAGCCTGTCGCTGAACACTGTTGCTGCGCGGCTTGCCTATGAGGTCGGACCGAAAGCGATCATCCGGACCGCCCGAAACATGGGCATTTCCTCGGACATGAAGTCCAACCTGTCCATCGCCCTGGGAACCTCCGAGGTGACGCCACTGGAAATTGCTTCGGCCTATGTTCCCTTCTCCAATGGCGGCTACGGGGTCCTTCCCCATGTGGTGCGGCGGATCAAGACGATGGACGGCAAGGTGCTATACTCACGCCAGGGAGATGGCCGTGGGCGGGTGATCTCGCGTGAGCATGTTGGTGCAATGAACCGCATGATGACCGAAACGCTGCTGACGGGAACCGGCAAGAAGGCCCTTCTGGCAGACAACCGGCCCGCAGGCGGCAAGACCGGGACAAGCCAGGATTTCCGCGACGCCTGGTTCATCGGCTACACCGGAAATCTGACCACTGCGGTCTGGTTCGGCAACGACAACAATTCACCGACCAAGAAGGCCACCGGTGGCTCCCTGCCAGCAACAGCGTGGAAAAAGACCATGGAAGGCGCCCATGAAGGTCTTCCAGTCGCCGACCTGCCTGGCGTTGCCAACTACCGCGTTCCGGTGGCGACGCCCTCGACCAAGGCTCCGAGGCCGCCATCAAATGTCGGTTCGGAAGGCGAGGTTATCCGTCCGCCTGCCGGAGAAAGCCGCGGCGGGCCACTCAATCTCTTGAAAAACCTGTTCGGTGGTGGCGACTAAGGCCGTTCGCTAGCCGTAGCCGTGGAGCCTTGCGCCATTCTCCTTGAGCCATTTGCGTGCCTCAGGCGTCTGCGGGGCCAATTCCTCGCAAAGGCGCCAAAAGCGGGCGGAATGGTTCATTTCCCTGAGATGGGCCACTTCATGTGCGGCGACATAGTCAAGAATTTCGGGCGGGGCGAGGACTAGTCGCCAGGAGAAGGACAATTTGCCATTGGAGGCGCAAGAGCCCCAGCGGCTTTTGGTATCCCGCACCGTCAATCCGGCAATGTCCTTGCCAATACGCCCCGCATGATGGTGCGTCGCGCGCACGAGATCGGCTTTGGCTTCCGCCTTGAGCCAGGTCGTCAGCTTGCGCGGGATATGGTCTTCGGCGCCCGGCACAAGCAATTCGGGCATATCTGTTGTCCGGGTTTGCACCAGGCCCCGGAGTTTGCCCGTCGCCGCGATGCGATGGTCACAGCCGCGCAGAGGAACAAGGTCTCCAGGACGAAGGGCAATGTGCTCTGGGCGTTTTTCAAGCCGTTCCAGAAGCCAATCAACATGCTGGCGCGCGAAACGCTCGGCCCGGGCGAGATTGCCTCCACCTGGAACCGTCAGCACTGGACCAGAGTAATCGGCCGGGAGACGCAGGAGATAGCGGCGCGCGCGCGGGTCCGCTCTCAGGCGGATGCGCAGGGGCGCGCCGTCTGCATCAATTTCGATATGATCGGGAAGCGCCGTCTTGCGGCGCGGGCGCATCAGCATCGTGGTCGCGGGCCAGTTCGAATCAGGTCAGAAGAGCTTACGCGGTGCTTACAAACGACGAAAGCGGCACTTTTACAGCGCCGCTCTCCGTCACAACATCCCCTGTTCGTGCCAGTTTAGGCAACACGGGATTGGTCCTATCAGGCGATATCCGGTGCGCCACGTCCTTTCGCGGACATGAAACGATCGAATTCTTCCTGGTCCTTCGCCCGGCGAAGCTCGGTCAGGAAGTCGTCGAACTCGTTGCGCATCTGGTCAAGCTTGGCACGCTCTTCCTCGAGGCGCTTCAGCTCCTTCTGCCGATATTCGTCGAAAGCGACGTTGCCGGTGCGGGCATAGGCGGTTCCGGTGGCCATTTGGTCTACTGCTCCTTTAAAGGGACTTGCGCGCCATTGGTCGCGAGCATCGCGTGCCATGCCACTGAAGCGGTCACCCCAGAGGATATAGGCAAGCATTGCCAGACCGAGCGGCCAAAACGCCACGAAACCAAGGACCATCAAACCGATAGTTACCGGTGTCCAGCCCGGTTTAATCGAACAACTTGTCGTCGTCATTGTTTCACCCATGATTGACATCCACGGCAAATTACGTGGGGTCGACAAGGAGCCAGTTCAAGAAAAAGAGAGCCGGAATAACCTTCACGAGAGCAGGACTAAACCCCAAAAAAGAAAGGGAACCAAGGCGGTTAGCCCGGTTCCCAATTTTCGTTCAATTATCTTTTTGCGACCTGAAAAGACCGCTTAGCTGACAACTTCGGACAACTTGCGGGCCTGGTCGATCCAGTTGTCGCGGGCGATGCGGCCACGGAAATCAAGCTTGTCATCCAGTGCCTCGATCTGCCGATCGGTCAGGCTTGAAATCTGCCAGAAGTGGAAGATTCCGGCTTCGTTCAAGGCCTGCTCCAGTTTCGGACCAACGCCATTGATGGCTTTCAGGTCGTCAGCCACGCCTTGCGGGCTCGCCAGCAGGATTTCGGCAAGCGGATCGGCCTTTGCTGCCGCCTTCTTGGCCGGGGCTTTCCGGGCAGGTTTTTCGACCGCCGGAGCCTTCGAAGCGGCGGCTTTTTTCGCAGCCGGCTTTGCCGGTGCCGCAGCTTTGGCCGCCGGCTTGGTCGCGGCAGGCTTTGCCACAGGTGCCGCCTTGGGGGTAGCGCTCTTGCGGTCCGGGCGATTGGACAGAATGAAGTCCATCACCCGCGGCGCAATCTCGGCGCGCCAGCGAGAGCCGTTGAAGACACCATAGTGGCCGACATTCGGCTGCTCGTAGTGAGCCTTCATCTCCTCGGGCAGATTGTTGCAAAGGGCATGCGCGGCCTGGGTCTGCCCGCGGCCGGTGATGTCGTCCTTCTCACCCTCAACCGTCAGAAGCGCCGTCCGGCGGATCTTTGAGCAGTCAACCAGGGTATCGCCATGCATCATCGTTCCCATCGGCAAGGAATGCTCGATGAAAACGTTTTCGACGGTCTGGAGATAAAACTCGGCCGTCAGATCCATGACGGCCAGATATTCATCGTAGAAATCGCGGTGCTTTTCAGCGCTATCGCCATCACCTTCGACCAGATGCTGGAAGAAGTCCCGGTGAGCGGTCATGTGCCGGTCCAGGTTCATGGACATGAAGCCCGTGAGCTGAAGAAAGCCCGGATAGACATCGCGCATGAAGCCAGGGTGCGGGAACGGCACCTTCATCACCACATTGCGCTTGAACCAGTCGATGCCCTTGTCCATCGCAAGGTCATTGACCGCTGTTGGCGCAACACGCGTGTCGATCGGTCCGCCCATCAGGGTCATGGAGGACGGCACATAGGGATCGTCGCGCCCTTCCATGACAGCAACAGCGGCCAGGACCGGAACGGACGGCTGGCAGACACCCAAGATATGCGTGTCTGGGCCGAGGAAGTGCAACATCGAGATGATGTAGTCGATGTAATCGTCCAGATCGAACTTGCCGTCCTGGAGAGGCACCATGCGCGCGTCGATCCAGTCGGTGATGTAGACGTCCGCCCGTGGCAGCAGGGCCTCGACCGTCCCGCGCAAAAGGGTCGCGTAGTGGCCGGACATCGGTGCGACCACAAGGATTTTCGGATCGTCCTTCTTGCGCTCTGTTGCCCGTTCGAAATGCAGCAGATCACAGAAAGGACGGGACCAGACGACGTTCTCGTGCACCGGAACCCTCACGCCGCTGACAGTCGTCTCGCCAAGCCCGAATTCCGGCTTGCCGTAACGGCGGGTCATGCGCTCCATGACTTCACAGCCAGCCGCGATCGACTTGCCGTATTCGGTGTGGGTCATCGGATTGAGCGGGTTCTGGAAATACAGACGCGTCATGTCAGCGGCGGCCCGCATGGGGCCCATGACGGCATGGTTGAGCTCGTAGAGATGGTAGAACGGCACGCGCACGTCTCCTTGCGAAATCTCCCCCGGCTTGTGAGCCGGTCGGCATCTTCGACGCCTTATTGCATTGCAACAGAATAGGCCGAACAGGGGATCCGTAGCAATACTGCTATTTTCCGAGGGTTCTGAGACGTCTAAACACAAATTCGTTGAAAGCTCAGCGACCCCGAAATCCATTGAAGGTGCTGAGATTCAAAACGATATGGGCTTGAAGGCCGGCAGGTCAGGCCGCGAGGTCGGCAACCACCGCGTCCAGAACGGAAAAACCGTCACGTGTGGCGCGCAGGCGATTGTTACCCAATTCCTCCACCATGCCATGCTCCAGAAGAGCGGCCAGTCGGCGTGGGTCAATCTTGCGGTGCGCGAGGGCCTCATAACGGGCAAGGTCGATGCCTTCGACAAGACGCAAGCCCATCAGCAGGTACTCATCGCCCTGTTCTTCTTCGGTCAGGCCGACGTTCTCGACCATGCCGTGACCATGGGTCTCGACATTCTCGAGCCAGGTTTCCGGATGGCGCTCGATGGCGGTCGCCAGCTTGTTGACGCCGACAGACAAGCGCCCATGAGCACCAGGGCCAACGCCGACATAGTCGCCATAGCGCCAATAGACCTGATTGTGGCGGCACTCCGCCCCGGCGCGGGCATGATTGGAGACTTCATAGGCCGGTAGCCCGTTGTCCTCGGTCACACTCTGCGTCAGCTCATAGAGTTCCGCACCCAGTTCCGGATCGGGAACCTTCAGCTTTCCAGCGTTGTAGAGCGTGAAAAACGGCGTACCTTCCTCAATCGTCAACTGGTAAAGCGACAAATGATCAGCAGCGAGCGCAATCGCACGCTCCAGCTCGGCCTTCCAGGCCTCCGGAGTCTGATCGGGCCGTGCATAAATCAGATCGAACGACAGACGCGGAAAAGTTTCGCGGGCGGTTTCGATAGCCTTGATCGCTGTCTCCACGTCGTGAAGACGCCCGAGAAGCTTGAGATCCCGATCATGAAGGGACTGGACCCCAAGAGAGACGCGGTTCACGCCGGCAGACCGGTAGCCTCGGAAACGTTCGGCCTCGACGCTTGACGGGTTTGCCTCCATCGAGATCTCGGCCGTCGCGTCCACGGTCCAGAGACCGGAGATGCAATCCAGAATCCGCTCGACGGTCTTCGGCGCCATGAGCGAAGGTGTTCCACCACCCAAAAAGACCGACTGGACCGTCTGGCCTTTCGTGAGGTCGGCAAAATGGGTCAGCTCGCGTTCGAAGGCAGCGGCGAAACGGTCCTGGTCCACCGGCTGGTGTCGAACGTGGGAATTGAAATCGCAGTAAGGGCATTTGGCCGCACAGAACGGCCAATGCACATAGATCCCGAAGCCGCCATCAGGCGCCTTCACCGCAACGTCGGCCATCAATCCTCCAGGCAGGCTTTTGAGAAGAGCTGAAAAGCCCTGGCCCGGTGCGACAATGCCGGCTCGGTCCGCGACCAGCCATGCTTTTCGTCCGACGTCATCTCGCCAAAGGTGCGCTCATGTCCGTCCGGCTGGAAGACGGGATCGTAGCCGAAGCCCTTTTCGCCGCGCGGCGGCCAGACGATCTGGCCTTCCACTTCGCCGCGGAAGAACTCCTTATGGCCGTCAGGCCATGCCAGACACAAGACGGCGACGAAGGATCCGCGCCGCTGATCAGGGTTCACGGCTCCTTTCTGCTGCATCTTCTCTTCGACGTTGCGCATGGCCATTGCGAAGTCCTTGTCCGGTCCCGCCCAGCGCGCGGAATAGATCCCGGGATCGCCGTCCAGAGCCATGACACAGAAACCGCTGTCGTCCGCAAGCGAAGGGAGCCCGGAAGCTTCCGCCGAGGCCACTGCCTTCAGTTCCGCATTCGCTTCGAATGTGGTGCCGGTTTCCTCGGGCTCGGGAAGATCCAGGTCACCCGCAGAAACGACATCGAAACCGTAAGGCGCGAGCAATTCGTTGATCTCGCGGATCTTGCCCTTGTTGTGGCTGGCGACGACCAGGCGGCCCGGTTCAAGCTTGCGGTGGCTCATGGTGGTATCCTTAGAGAATGGACATCTTCTGGAGATCAACGAGACGGCCGATGCCTGTCTTTGCGAGACCAAGCAACTGACCGAACTCCTCTTCGGAGAAGGGTGCGCCTTCCGCAGTTCCCTGAATCTCGACGATGCCGCCAGAGCCGGTCATGACGAAATTGGCATCCGTCTCAGCCGTGCTGTCTTCGGCATAGTCCAGATCAAGAACCGGTGTGCCGCTGTAGATCCCGCAGGAAATCGCGGCGATGTGGTCCTTCAGGACGTCCTGCTTCTTGACCATATCGCGGGCACGCATCCACTCGACGCAATCGCGCAGGGCGACCCAGGCGCCAGTGATTGCAGCTGTCCGGGTTCCGCCATCGGCCTGGATCACGTCGCAGTCGACCGAGATCTGGTACTCGCCCAGCGCTTCCAGATCCACCACGGCACGCAGGGAGCGGCCGATCAGGCGCTGAATTTCCTGAGTACGGCCGGATTGCTTGCCTGCACTCGCCTCGCGGCGCATGCGGTCGCCGGTTGCCCGGGGCAGCATGCCGTATTCGGCAGTGACCCAGCCGCGCTGCTGGCCGCGAAGCCAGGGCGGAACACGTTCTTCAAGGCTTGCCGTGCACAGAACATGTGTGTCGCCGAATTTGACAAGACAGGAGCCTTCAGCGTGCTTGGATACCCCCCGTTCAAGGGTCACGGGACGAAGTTCGTCGACGGCGCGTTTGGACGGACGCATGGATGGCTCCCAAGTCACTGCTAAAAACCGTCCATCACGACGGCAATTGTCCCGATTATCCGGGCTTCTCCCGCGCCTTGTAGACCTTGAGCGCGGACAACGCAAAGGCCTGCTTGCAACGGAAGCAGATTTTGCGCCTATATCTAGGGTAATACTCTTTCGGCCCGATCGGGTCATTGGCAAACAAGGAGTGGCCAGCGTGAGTCTGAGCGATCTCGACAAGCGTTCTCGTGACATTTTCCGGTCTATCGTGGAATCCTATCTCGACACCGGCGAGCCCGTCGGTTCACGCAATGTATCGCGCGCCCTGGGCATGTCATTGTCGCCGGCGTCGGTTCGCAACGTAATGTCGGACCTTGAACACATGGGGCTCCTGCATTCGCCCCACACCAGCGCAGGCCGACTGCCGACAGAGATCGGATTGCGGTTTTTCATCGATGCACTGCTGGAAGTTGGCGATCTCAGCGCAGACGAACGGCAGCAGATCGAGGTGCAGGTGCGCGCGTCACAGCGGTCCAATTCTGCCGAACAGGTGCTGACCGAGGCGAGCCAGATGCTCTCCGGCCTGTCGAGCGGCGCCGGCGTCGTGCTGACCCATAAATCGGACATGCGGCTCAAACACATCGAATTCGTGCGTATCGAGCCGCTGAAAGCACTTGCGATCCTGGTCGGTGAGGAAGGCGAGGTGGAAAACCGCGTTGTGGACCTTCCGGCCGGACTGCCGCCTTCGGCCCTGATCGAGGCAGGAAATTATCTCAATGCCCATTTGCAGGGCCGGACAATCGCAGAAGTCCGAAAGGAACTGGAACGAGTCAAGGATGTCGATCAGGCCGAACTCAACCAGTTGAGCCAAAAGGTTGTCGATGCAGGCCTGGCAGTGTGGAGCGGTGCGTCCGAAGAAGAGCCGGGAACGCTGATCGTGCGCGGCCGCTCCAACCTTCTCACCGATCTGGAGGCGGTCGGGGATCTCGAGCGCATCCGCCTGCTCTTCGATGACCTCGAGAACAAGCGCGACCTGATCCAGCTTCTGGGCCTTGCTGAAAAAGGCGACGGGGTCAGGATTTTCATTGGATCGGAGAACAACCTGTTTTCCCTGTCAGGGTCATCGATTGTCGTTTCGCCCTACCGCGACCGGGAACAACGCATTGTCGGTGTCCTTGGCGTGATCGGCCCGACACGCCTCAACTACGCGCGCGTCATCCCGATGGTCGATTACACGGCCAAACTCGTCAGCCGTCTTCTGGGCTAGTGACCGGCGACTCGAATATGATGACTCCACACCGCACATCCCATCCAACCGGAATGCTCTATGCTCACACCTGCCGAACTTGAACGCTACGCCCGCCATATCGTCATGCAGGAGATCGGCGGACCGGGGCAGCAAAAACTCAAGAACGCCCGGGTTCTGGTGATCGGGGCAGGGGGGCTTGGCGCTCCCTTGCTGCAGTATCTGGCCGCAGCGGGCGTCGGCACGCTGGGCATCGTCGATGACGATACGGTCAGCCTTTCCAATCTGCAACGGCAGGTCATTCATGACACGGACCAGCTCGGCGAGCCCAAGGTGGCCAGTGCCGCCGAGGCGATTGCCCGGCTCAATCCCAACGTGAAAGTCGAGCTCTATCCGACCCGGATTGCCGGTCATAACGCCATGCAATTGATCTCGAACTACGATCTGGTGGCTGACGGCACAGATAATTTCGGCACCCGCTACCTGGTTTCGGACGCGTGTTTCTTTTCCCAGAAGCCGCTCGTGACCGCAGCAGTCGGCCAGTTCGATGGCTCGCTCACCACCCTGCGCCCTTTCGAGGAAAATGCTGAAGGTGTGCCCAATCCGACCTATCGTTGCCTGTTTCCAGATCGTCCCCGCGATGGGCTCCTGCCAACATGCGCAGAAGCGGGCATTCTTGGTGCGCTGACGGGAATTGTCGGGGCGATGCAGGCGATGGAAGTGATCAAGGAGATCACCGGCACAGGCGAGGGTCTCGTCGGCCGCCTGATGCTGTTTGACGCCCGCTCGTTTCGAATGGAAACGATCCGCTACAAGCGGTCAAAGAAAAATCCTCTTCATGGCGACGCCCCAAAAACATGGGCCGAGATGCTCGAAGAAACCTGACTGCCACCGAACGATCCCTGAAATGCAAAAGGCCGCGGCAAATGCCACGGCCTTTTTCAATTCAATCCGAAAGCAGGATCAGTTCGGCTTCGGCTGCTGATCGCCCATGTTCTGGCGATAAAGCTGGGCGAAGTCGATCGGATCAAGCAGGAGCGGCGGGAACCCGCCGTTGCGCGTTGCTTCGGCCAGAATGTTGCGCGCGAACGGGAAGATCATGCGCGGGCACTCGATCATCACGAAAGGATGCATGTGCTCGTCCGGCACGCCGGTGATGCGGAAGAGGCCGGCATAGACCAGTTCGACGTTGAACATCACCATGTCGGGACGCTCGGCCTTGGCGTTCAGGGTCAGCACGACCTCGAACTGACCTTCTCCAACCGGCTGCGCGCTGACATTGACGTTGATGTCCAGCTTCGGCTGCTCGCCCTGCTGCAGGGAGCGCGGCGCATTCGGGTTTTCGAAGGACAGGTCCTTGATGTACTGGCCAAGGATGTTCATTCCCGGTGCGGCCGGGGCGTTTTCAGCCTGCGGCTGTGCGCCGGCGTCGTTGGTATCGCTCATCGTGTCTCTGTTCCGTTTCGCGGCGCTTTTCAGGACGGGCATCCAAAATGGGGAAGACCGCCGGTTGGCGACCCGCTTCCGCCGCACAACCCGTTTTGCTGGTGGCTACCACTTAGGGCCGCCTCACACAAGGGCAACGGCCTTGCAAGCGGCCAGAAACCGCTTCAAAAAGAGGGCATGCTCGATCATCCGGAAACCCAATTCTCGCTGACTCACCGCCGTCTCAGACTTGATACGCTGGTGCGTCTTCGCTGGCTTGCAGTTGGCGGCCAGACCGCCGCGCTGCTTGTGGTGCATATCGGTCTGGGCTACCCGCTGCCGATCGGGCTCGCCTTTTCGCTGGTCGCCTTCTCCGCCTGGCTGAATGTCTTTTTGAAGATCTATTCGCCGGCTTCCCTGCGGATCTCCGAAAGGGCGGCAACGCTGCAACTTGCCTATGACATCCTGCAGATGAGCGGATTGCTGTTTCTCACGGGCGGGCTCGGCAACCCCTTTGCGTTCCTGCTCATGGCGCCTGTCATGGTGTCGGCCACCGCATTGTCGGCTCACAACACGCTCATTCTGGGCATTTTGGCGACGCTATGCGCCAGCGTTCTTGCCGTGTTTCACCTGCCGCTGCCCTGGCCCGGCGGAAGTGGCTTCAACCTGCCAGCGGTCTATTCGATCGGTGTCTGGATCGCTCTGGTCTCCACGCTCGGCTTCATGGCGGTCTATGCCTTCCGCGTCGCCGAAGAAGCGCGGCAGCTCGCCGATGCTCTGGCCGCGACGGAACTTGTCCTGGCGAAAGAACAGCATCTCAACGCCCTCGACGGATTGGCAACCGCCGCCGCGCATGAGCTTGGAACACCGCTCGCGACGATCTTTCTGGCGGCGAAGGAGCTCTCGGACGAATTCGAGCCCGAAGATCCCCGCACCGAGGACATCGCGCTGATCCGGTCCCAGTCGGAACGATGCCGGGACATCCTGCGAAAGCTGACCAGCCTTTCCAGCGATGAAGATGCGACCTATCAGGCCATGAAGGTCTCTCAGCTGATTGAAGATGTCATCGATCCTCACCGGGGCTTCGGCATTCAGATTGCCGTCTCTGCCTCTGGCCAAGGACCCGAGCCTGTCGGCAGCCGAAATGCAGCCATTCGCTATGGTCTTGGAAATCTGCTCGAAAACGCCATCGACTTTGCTGAAACGACGGTCGAAGTCTCTGCGCTTTGGGACACCAAGACAGTCAGCATTTCGATCAGGGACGACGGGCCGGGGTTCGCGCTGGAGGTGCTCGCAAAGATTGGCGATCCCTATGTGTCGGTTCGCAGCGGCAAAACCGCGCGCAAGGACGCCGGCGGCGGCCTGGGGCTGGGCTTCTTCATCGCCAAGACTTTGCTGGAACGCACGGGGGCCAAGCTTTTCCTTGAGAACCGCGCCCCGCCTGAACACGGTGCGCACATCCGCGTGACATGGCCACGTGCAGCGATAGAATCTCTCGGGCATATGGACGGGCAGGACTTTTCCTTGCATAAGGACTAGGACTTGGAAAAGCCATGAAAGACCGCGGCCAGTAATCCAAATGAACTGTGCCGGCGTAAAGCAAGAAAAACCGGACAATGACCATGACCGAGCAAATACCGGATTTGGAAACATTTGCAGACAAGAGCCTCTTGATCGTCGACGACGACACGGCCTTTCAGCAGCGTCTTGCCCGGGCCATGGAAAAACGCGGTTTTGAAACCGAAACCGCCGATGGCGTCCGCGAGGCGGTCACCAAGGTCGGCACTCAGGCGCCTGCCTTCGCCATTGTCGACATGCGGCTCGAAGACGGGAATGGTCTTGATGTGATCGAGGCGATCCGCCAGAGGCGTCCAGATTGCCGGGCGATCATCCTGACCGGCTACGGCAATATTGCCACTGCCGTCACTGCCGTAAAACTTGGCGCTGTCGATTACCTGGCAAAACCAGCTGACCCGGACGATATCCTTGCCGCGCTTTCCCGGCGCCCCGAGGACAAGGCTCCTCCGCCAGAGAACCCCATGTCCGCGGACCGTGTCCGCTGGGAACACATCCAGCGGGTCTATGAGCTTTGCGATCGCAATGTGTCCGAGACCGCCCGGCGGCTCAATATGCACCGTCGTACGCTTCAGCGGATCCTGGCAAAACGCGCTCCACGCTGATTTTTCGAAAAAGGGCGCCGGCGAGGGCCGCGAGAGCTTGCTCTTTTCGGTGTGTTTTGAGTAACTTTCCGAAAAATTGATCGATATTCTTCTGGCAGCTTACGGAGACCGTCCATGCCGCTTTCGGCGATAGGCCCTTCCCGTCCGTTCCTAACAGGGCTCGCAGGCACTCTCCTCCTCGTTGCCACGTCCACGGCCTTCGCGCAAACTGCGCCCGAGACCATCCGCATCAATGTCGAACCAGCCAAACCCGGCATCCGCTCGGTCACGATAGACCGCAAGTATCGGCCGATCATCAGCCGGGACGACGCAGGTGTCGTGATCGACACGCTGGGCAGTGCGGCGGAACTGCCCCCTTGCGACGTCGAACTTGAGGTCACCCTCGAAAACAGCCGTGTGCTCCATCGCAGCGCCGACATCTGTTCGGGCGGAACCCTTGTAGTCGACGTCACCAATGACGGCAAACCCGGCAAGGCGCGGGTCATCGGCGGAACATCGGGAACAGTTTCTGCGCCCGCAGCCCCCTCAGCGCCGAGCGCGACAACAATCACCGAGCAGGCAGCCCCTTCCTCTGGCGGCTTGCAGCCGGTCACCACCGAACAACCTGCCATCGTGACGCCTGAAACAGATCAGGCGACCTCAGAGCCAGACAGTCTCCTGAAGCCTCTGGAACAGGTCGAAATTGACGGCGGGTCTGACCTGTCCGGGATTGGCGGCGAGACAGCACCGTCTTCCGACACATTTGGCACCCCGTCCGTCGACCAGAACGGCATCACCATTTCGGCCTCTGACGCACGCGTCTGGACGGCCCAGACCGGCAGTGGCGGCGGCACGCGAACCGACCTCACCCATGGTGTGCCTGAAACTGACGACATCGATTTCCGCGCTGCCTGCCGCACGCAATCGGGTCAGGCAACCATCGTCTTCAGCCAGACATCTTCTGCCACGGCCGAGGGTGTCACGCAGCCTGTGCAGATCGTCGCTGGCGATTTTTCCGCCACCTATACGGCGATTGGTGGAAGCACGAGCAATCAGTACGGCCAGTCTTTCCCGCAGATCGCCTTGCCGATGACCGATCCGCTTTGGCAGGCTCTCATCGCCCAATCCGAACTGACGGTGCAGGTTCAAGGGACCCCGGCCTATGCCGTCTCGCTCAAGGGTAGTGCTCAGCCGGTACGTCTCTTCGTCGCCACCTGTTCCGAGCCACAGCGTATTCTTGGTGAAAGCGGTCTTCCAGGTCAGGGCGGCACACCTGTCGCGGCCGGTTCAGATGTTTCGTGCCGGGAGCTTGGCCGCGTCCGGTCTCTCGACGGCAATCGGCCGGGACAAATCGTTTTCCGCAACACAAGCCGCGACGCCGTCGACGTCCACTGGATCGACTACAACGGCGGCGAGCGGGTCTATGCCCGTCTGCAGCCCGGCCAGATCCTCGAACAGCAGACCTACGTTTCCCATGCCTGGATGGTGCGCAGCGCTGGTGGCCAGTGCCTTGGCATCTACGTCAGCAGGACACCCTATCGGGAGGTTGTCATTTCTGGTGGCAGCACCGCTCCGTCGCAGCCTTCTCAACCCCTTGGCGCGCCTCAAGAACCATTCCTCCCGGCAGGGCCAGTCCCGCCCGGAAGCGTCGGCGCCGGACCAGGCCCCTCTTTCGACAACCGTACCTCGGCGACGCTCTCCGCCAATGGCAGGGTTGCCGACTATCTCTGCACGGCAGGTGTCGATCTCCAGGTCAGTTTTTCAGCTGACGGAAGCACCGCAACTGTCGCAGAAATGGGACAAGGCGTCGTCACGCTGCCCCGCCAGGGCGGCCCCTCCAGCTTCAACTACGCGTCCCAGGGCTATATCCTTCGCGGTCAGATTCAGAACGCGACCTGGTCTCGTCCGGGCATCAGAGACGTTTTTTGTGCAATGCGGTAGTAATCTGCAATTACTGGTATAGTCTTACCCAAAGACAACCCTCTATCTATTCTATATATCGGTAATTTTAACGATATACGATTATTTAAACTATTCAGCGTTAACTTCGATCATCTTTTCGAAGTCGGATGCATG
Source organism: Roseibium polysiphoniae (assembly GCF_014842925.1). Taxonomy (GTDB): domain Bacteria; phylum Pseudomonadota; class Alphaproteobacteria; order Rhizobiales; family Stappiaceae; genus Roseibium; species Roseibium polysiphoniae. The sequence goes on along the minus strand of NZ_JACYXJ010000005.1, from coordinate 433,631 downwards.
AATATGAAATTCTCCCGTCTCCCAGTACTCTGGAAAATCATCATTCCAGTTGCTACCATCTTTACGTTCACGATCGTTCTTGGTCAGGTAAGCTTGAAATCGCTGCATGACTCTATGCTGCAAGAGCGTATCACCACGATCGAGCACATCTCCGGAACAGCGAAAACCATTGCCGCGGCCTATCACGCCAAGGAAGTGGCAGGTGAGCTGTCGCGCGAAGAAGCGCAGGAGATGGCGAAGACCGCAATCGGATCGATGCGGTACGAAGGCAACAACTACATCTTCGTCTTCGACTTCGACTCCGTGACCCTAGTTCACGCCAATCAAAAGCTGATTGGCAAGGATCTCAGCGATCTCACAGATGCAAACGGAACCCGGATCATTGATGGCCTTGTAAAGCAGGCCAAAGCCGGCGGCGGCATGTTGCTTTACCAATGGCCACGTGCCGGCAGCGACGTGCCCATCGACAAATGGGGCTGGGCTGAAGGATTCGAGCCTTGGGGCTGGATGATGGGAACCGGCGTTTATGTAGATGACCTGGAAAGCGCCTATTGGAGCCAGGCTCTGTTGATCATTGCAATTGCATCCTTGGGAGCGGTCATTGCTTTCACAATTGCATTTATCTCGATCAAGAGCATTGTGACGCCGCTTTCCGCACTCACATCCAACATGAACAGCCTCGCAGAGGGCAACAGTGACATCCAGATCTCCGGCGCAGACCGGGGTGACGAGATCGGCCAGATGGCCTCTGCCATGGAAGTCTTTGTTGAGAACGAGCGCAACCGGAAGTCTCTCGAAGCCAGCCAGCAGGAAGCTCAAGAGGCAGCAGTTCACCGCGGCGAGGAAATCCAGCAGCTGTCCAGCGACTTCGACAGTCGCATCATGGAAATGATGGATGTGATTGAGCAGTCGGTCCACAACCTCCAAAGCGCTTCTGCCGAGATGACCAACGGTGCCGCTCGCACGACCGAGCAGAGCGGCCTGGTGTCGACGGCCTCCTCCCAGGCGTCTCACAACGTGGAAACTGTGGCTGCGGCTGCAGAAGAACTCTCCGCGTCGGTCAACGAGATCCGCCGCCAGGTTCAGTCCTCGAGCGAGATCGCTGCCAAGGCAGCTTCCGAAGCCAGCTCGACCAACGAGCGGATGAACGGCCTCTCCGATGCAGCCGGTCGTATCGGTGAAGTCGTGACGCTCATTCAGGCCATTGCCGAGCAGACCAACCTTCTGGCTCTGAACGCCACGATCGAGGCCGCTCGCGCCGGGGAAGCCGGCAAGGGCTTTGCGGTTGTTGCCGCCGAGGTGAAGGAACTCGCGACCCAGACCTCGAAGGCAACCGAAGAGATCTCCAGCCAGATTTCGGCCATTCAGGGCGAAACCGAACAGGCTGCAGGCGCCATCTCGTCGGTCACAGAGATCATCAACCAGATGAACGAGATCGCCAGCTCGATTTCTTCCGCAGTGGAAGAGCAGGGCGTTGCGACCCAGGAAATCGCCGTCAATGCGACGGAGGCTTCCCGGAGCACGATCGAAGTGACGACCAACATCGAAAGCGTCTCCCAAGCTGCCGAGAACACCAAAACGACCGCAGAAACAGTCGACGCTTCGGCACGACAGCTAGAAGACAATGCAAACTACCTGAAGCAGACCGTGTCTGGCTTCCTGGTTGAGGTGCGCAGCCGGTCTGCTGCTTAACACCTCAGAATAGCTCAACAAAAAACCCTGCCGGGCACACGTTCGGCAGGGTTTTCTTTTGCGTTCAAGACACTGTTCAGACCTTGCGAAGGGCGACCTTGGCGATCTTGTGGCTGGCGTCCTTGGTCAGGATCAGGTCCGCTCTCGGCCGCGTCGGCAGAATATTATCACGCAGGTTCACCAGGTTGATCTGGCTCCAGATCTGATGCGCCGTCGCCAGGGCTTCCTTGTCGTTGATGCGCGAGTATTTGTGAAAATACGATCCCGGATCGCGGAAGGCCGTTTCACGAAGCCGCATGAAGCGCTCGACGTACCAATTCAGAAGCAGTTTTTCATCCGCATCGATATAGACCGAGAAATCAAAGAAGTCGGAAACAAACGGCACAGCCCGGCCATCCTTCGGCAGCTCCCGGGTCTGCAGAACGTTCAGTCCCTCGACGATGAGGATATCCGGATTGTCCACGGTGACCGTGTGGCCGGGCATGACGTCGTAGTAGAAATGAGAGTAGATCGGCGCCCGCACATTTCGCCGACCGGCCTTGATGTCAGACAGGAATTTCAGCAGTCGTGGGCGGTCGAAACTTTCGGGAAAGCCCTTCTTCTGCATCAGGCCCTCGGCCTCCAGAACGGCGTTGGGATATAGGAAGCCGTCGGTGGTGACCAGATCCACCTTCGGACTGGCAGGCCAACGCGCCAAAAGCTCGCGCAAGACACGCGACGTGGTTGACTTGCCCACCGATACCGACCCGGCGACGCCAATGATGAAAGGCGTTTTTCGATCGCGAATGCCAAGAAATTCCTGGGTCGCCTGATGCAGGCCGACGGTCGCTTCAGCGTAGAAGGCCAGAAGGCGCGACAACGGCAGATAGATCTTCTCGACCTGCTCGATCGACATGGGATCGTTGAGACCCTGAAGCTGGGCGACTTCCGCGCCTGTCAGGGTCATGGGGGTATCGGCTCTCAACCGGGCCCATTCGCGCTCGGTGAAGACACGATACGGGGACAAGTCCATGTCCCGCTTCAACTCGACTGTCTGATCCATGTCCAATAGCAGCCCCTGCTGCAATGCTCGGCCGACCAAGCCGGGAAAGTCAATCCCGAGGTCTGGCGGCCTTCTCCTCCAGACCGGTTTGCCCGGTCCGACGTGCCAGTTCTGCCAGGACATCCTCAAGGCCGACATCGCAGACCTTCAGAACCACAAGCAGATGGTAAAGGACGTCCGCAGCTTCCCCTGTCAGCTCGTCCCGATCATGCTGAACGGCCGCGATGGCCGCTTCGACCGCTTCTTCCCCCAGTTTTTGGGCGCATTTCGCCACGCCCTTACCCATCAACTTGCGCGTATAGGACATCTCGTCGTCACTGACGGCCCGCGCCGCGATAATGGCGTCCAGATCGGCAAGAGTAAAATTCGTCATTGGTCTAGTCTTTCCGCCGAAGCCTCGGCATTGACCCAGCTCATGTCAAAAAGCGCAGCAGACCGCGCCTAGCCATTCATCCGCATGGCAACGCCAGCGTCATTCATATGCGCCTTGGCTTCATGAATGGTGTATTCGCCGAAATGGAAAATGGAGGCTGCCAGCACGGCGGTGGCATGGCCGTCGCGAATGCCTTCGACCATGTGATCAAGTGTTCCCACACCACCAGATGCAATGACGGGAACCGGGACCGCATCGGCGATCGCACGAGTCAGGGCAATGTTATAGCCGGATTTGGTGCCGTCGCGATCCATGGAGGTCACCAGAAGTTCACCTGCGCCCAGCTCCACGGCCTTCCTTGCAAATTCCACCGCATCGATCCCCGTCGGGTTGCGACCGCCGTGGGTAAAGATCTCGAACCGGTCCGGCTCACCTTCTGCATTCACCTGCTTGGCGTCGATGGAGACGACGATGCACTGGGCACCGAACTTCTCTGCCGCCTCACGAATGAACTCGGGGTTCTTGACCGCAGCCGTGTTGATGGAGACCTTGTCGGCACCGGCAATCAGCAGCTTGCGGATGTCTTCGACCGTGCGCACGCCACCGCCGACAGTCACCGGCATGAAGCAGGCTTCAGCGGTTCTGCGCACAACGTCAAAGATCGTGTCCCGGCCTTCGTGGCTGGCGGTGATGTCCAGAAAGCAAAGCTCGTCCGCACCGGCAGCGTCATAGGCCTTTGCAGCCTCGACAGGATCGCCGGCGTCAACAAGATCGACAAAGTTGACGCCCTTGACGACACGGCCGTCCTTGACGTCGAGACAGGGAATAACTCGGGCCTTGAGGGTCATGATGCTTCCTTGCGCGCGGCCTTGATCAGGGCCATCGCCTCCTGGGGGTCGAGACGCCCATCATAGAGGGCCCGGCCGGAAATGGCGCCCTCCAGAATGCCGCAGTCAGGCTGCAATAGCCGTTTGACGTCGTCAATGGACGCAAGTCCGCCTGATGCAATGACCGGAATGGAGACCGCATTGGCAAGTTCCAGCGTCGAGGGAATGTTCAACCCCTTCAGGATGCCGTCGCGGTCGATGTCGGTGTAGATGATCGCCGAAACGCCAGCGTCTTCAAAGCGCTTTGCCAGATCCACCGCCGTCAGTTCGGAGGTTTCGGCCCAGCCTTCGACAGCCACATATCCACCCTTTGCATCGATCCCCACGGCAATCTTGCCCGGGAAGCGCTTGCAGGCTTCCTTCACCAGCTCCGGATCCCGAACCGCGACCGTGCCCAGGATCACCCGCGTGATCCCTTTATCAAGCCACGCCTCAATGTGCTCCAGTGTCCGGATGCCGCCGCCAAGCTGCACCGGATTGCTGGTTGCGGCCAGAATGGCATCTACAGCCGCGCCATTGACGCTTTCGCCCGCGAAGGCACCGTTCAGATCGACCACATGCAGCCACTCGAAGCCCTGATCTTCAAAGGATTTCGCCTGGGCGCCGGGATCGTCATTGAAGACAGTCGCCTGATCCATGTCTCCAAGCTTCAGCCGAACACACTGGCCGTCTTTGAGATCGATGGCTGGAAAAAGAATGGTCATGAGCTTTTCTAGGTTCCTTCGACCACGACGAGATCCGTCTCGGCGTAGCGTTTCCGGACTTCGGCCGCGGCCTGATACTCCGGTGAGTTGTAGCAGTCGAGCGCCGTCTGATAGCTGTCGAACTCGATTACAACGTGGCGCTCGCGCTCCTGGCCTTCAAAGGTCGTGTACTGGCCACCAAGCACGAGCGAACGACCACCGAACCTGTCCAGTGAGGGCAGTCCGATATCCAGATAGGTCTTGAAGCCTTCCGGATCATGGATCTGGACGCGCGCGACGATGTAACCCTTCTTCATGGCAGCCTATTGGCCTTCAACGATGACGATTTCACCATCGGCAACCTTCTGGCGGATTTTTACAGCTTCCTGATACTCAGGAGAATTGTAACAGTCGACAGCGTGCTGGAAGCTTGGGAACTCGATGACAACGTTCCGCGCACGCCCCGGCCCTTCGATGGCGTTCGTCTGACCGCCCCGTGCGAGGAAATTCGCACCAAAGCGCTCAAACGCCGGCTTCGCGGTTTCGACATATGCCGGGTAACCATCTGCGTCATGTACGTCAACGCGTGCAATCCAATAGCCTTTGGCCATGAGTTTCCTCCTTGTTACGGCGTCCAGTTCAGGAAGTTCGCGATCAGCCCGAGGCCGAGCCGCTGGCTCTTTTCCGGGTGGAACTGGGTTCCGACCATGTTGTCCTTGGCGACCATTGCCGTGAATGCGCCGGCATAGTCAAAGGTCGCCAGACAGTCCTGCTCACGTGCCGTGGCAAAATGATAGGAATGAACGAAATAGGCGTGTAGTCCGTCCGGGCCTGTTTCGAGATCCTTGAGAACCGGATGTCCGGCACCGCGCACATCGATGGTGTTCCAGCCCATATGCGGGATCTTGAGGTCCGGATCAGCGGGTTTCATTTCGGAAACATCGCCTTCGATCCAGTTCAAACCTTCAACCGTTTCGAACTCCAGCCCGCGGGAGGCCATCAGCTGCATGCCGACACAGATGCCAAGAAACGGCTTTCCCTGCTTGCGCACTGTTTCTTCCAGCGCCTCGGGCATGCCCTCGACCGCAAACAGACCGCGTTTGCAATCGGCAAAGGCCCCAACGCCAGGCAGGACGATGCGGTCCGCCTTCAGCACCCGCTCGGGATCTGCCGTCACGATGACATCCGGGGTCCGGGCATGGTCACGCGCAGCGCGTTCAAATGCCTTGGCCGCCGAGCGCAGGTTGCCCGAGCCATAGTCGATAATGGCGATGCTCATCGGCTCGTCTCCTGGCCCAAAGTCAGACCGACAACGGTTTCCGTGCCAATTTTCGGGATCACGCGGGACGGCCGCACAATCGGGGCAGGGGGCTGGCTTGCCGGCGAAGAGCCGGAGGATTTGGATTGAAGCGACTGGAAGAAACGCAGCTCGGCTTCGGTCTGATCCGAGCCACATGCAAGGCCCAGAACCCTCCAGCCGGAGCGCTCCATCGTCCAGCGGCGTAATCCATTGGCCTCAAAGCCGAACAGCAAGGCAACAGCAAATGCTGCGACCGCCGGTGCTATACCACCGGCAAAGGCCGCGGTCACTTCCAGCGCCAGAGTGATCGCCAGATAGCCGAGCAAAACCAACCACATACGGTGCCAGATGATCCAGATGATTGAAATGACAAAGGCAGCCCAAGAGAACCGGTCGGCCACAAAGACGAGCCGATCCGCCTCATGCGGACTGGCGACGGGATCCTTCAGATCCGGCGGCGCCATGACATAAAAAGTGCTCATAATGTGTGTCCGTCCTCAGCCGCCAAGCTGGCCCTTGGTGGTCGGAATTCGGTCCGCCTGACGCGGATCGATTTCCACCGCCTTGCGCAACGTCCGTGCCACCGCCTTGAAACAGGTCTCTGCGATATGATGGCAGTTGGATCCATAGAGGTTGGCGATATGAAGTGTGATCCCGGCGTTCATCGTGAAGGCCCGGAAAAACTCCTCAAACAGCTCGGTATCGAAGTCCCCGACCTTGTCCCGGTCGAAGGTCACGTCCCAGACCAGAAACGGACGGCCAGACACATCCAGCGCGCAACGGGTCAGCGCTTCGTCCATGGCAAGGTGCGTGTCGCCATAGCGGGTGATGCCGGCCATGTCGCCCAGCGCCTCACGGATCGCCTGACCGAGCGCGATGCCCGTGTCCTCGACCGTGTGGTGGAAGTCGATATGCGTGTCGCCCTCGGCGCGTACGGTGATGTCGATCAGCGAATGTCGCGCAAGCTGCTCCAGCATATGGTCGAAAAACCCGACGCCAGTCGCCACATCATAGGCGCCTGTTCCATCCAGGTTGATTTCAACGGAAATGCGGGTTTCCTTGGTGTCACGCGAGATCGTCGCTGTGCGCATCTCTGATCCTTCCTTGGCAGCCGGGAAGTTTCCCGGCGAAACGGCGCCGTTTTAGCAGGCCAGCCCGCTTATTGAAACACTTATCAGGCTTTGAGCGATTGCTGCCAAAGGCTTGGGGCTCAATCTACCGCGAGCCCGGCGACCCAGGGGCGGAACGATTAAAATTGTAGCTGGCGAAACAGTGCCGCCAATGCTAGTAAAATCCGCATATTCTTCCAGTCTGTTTCAACGCCCGCGCCCCTTTGGCGCAACTTGGGATGCTGACCATGTTGATGACGCCCGCTCCAAGCCCCTTCAAGCCACAATCTGCTAGTGAACGGCTGATGTTGCCGGTCGACGTGCCAACCGTGGAGGAAGCCCGCGCGCTTATAAAAGCCACCGAAGGTGTCGTTGGCGTCTACAAGATCGGAATGGAACTCCAGTTTGCCGGCGGGTTGGACCTGACGCGGCAGCTGGCGGATGAAGGTCACAAGATCTTCCTGGATGTAAAACTCCACGACATCGACAACACAATCTTCTGGGCAGTGCGCAACGTCGCCAAGATGGGTGTGCGGTTCATGACGATTCATGCCTATCCGAAGACCATGCGGGCCGCTGCCAAAGCTCTGGAAGAAGACAACATCGATCATCTGTGTCTTCTCGGCGTTACGGTTCTGACCTCGATGGATGATGATGACCTGCACGACGCCGGCTACCGTGGCCGCGTCGCGGAGCTTGTCGGAACACGAGCGGAAGATGCCAGAGCCGCGGGCATGGGCGGGATCGTCTGTTCGCCTCATGAGGCCGCGGCCATGCGGCCTATCCTCGGAAAAGGGATGGTCATGGTGACACCAGGTGTGCGCCCCGCCGGAAGCAGTGCAGACGACCAGAAACGGGTCATGACACCGGGCGACGCCATTCGCGCCGGAAGCGACTATGTGGTCATCGGACGGCCGATCTCACGTGCCCGGGACCCCCGCGCCGCTGCCGAGGCTATTGTCGCCGAAATCGACGCAGCGCTTTAGGTCCCTGACACCATTTTGGCGATCTTCACCGCATAGCGATCCGTCATTCCAGAGACATAGTCGGACAGGGAGTGCAGTGCCGAATAAGGGCTGTCCACATCGCGAATGTCGATACCGGCAGCCTTGATCAGCTGGCGATGGTAGGAATCCAAATCCTCTGCCTGCCAGTTGGCGGCGTGAAGCTTCACGTAGACTTCTGAGACACCTTCCAGAACACGGTGCACGACGTTCCGGCCCTGCACTTCCAGTTCCGTCTTGCGCGGCGACGTGAAAAGGCGTTCGCGCGCCAGTTTCTTGATGGCCTTGAACTCTTCGGCCTTTTCGGACACATCGATCAGAGCATCAGAGAAGGTGCCATCCATGATGGCCTGGTAATTGTCCTTGAAGGCGGCAACGCAAGCCTTGATGGCGATGCCGATCCCCCGGGCACGGGCGTAGGCAATACGGTCCGGATCCGCCATATGGGACAAGTCCTTGCTGGATTTCCCTGTGATCGGCTCCAGATGCCCAATTACCGTTTCAGCCGAGAAGTCGCCTGAGGTGAAGGCGTCTTCGAGATCCAGGATATTGTAGCAAATGTCGTCGGCAGCCTCGACGAGGAACACCAGCGGGTGACGGCGCCACCAGATACCTTTTGCATCAGTCTCCGCAGGCAGCCCGACAGCATTGGCGACCTCTTCAAACTGATCGAACTCGCTTTCAAAAATGCCGAATTTTTTCAGGCCGCAGTAGGATGTGGACAGGCCGTTTCGGGTCTGCGCGGTGACCGGATATTTGGTGAAGGCTCCCAGCACGCCGCGGGACAGGCGCATGCCGCCTGCATTTCGATAGAGCTCAAGCCGGGTCAGAATCCGGAATCCCTGAGCGTTGCCCTCGAATTCCTCGAACTCATGCCGCAAGCCTGTGTCCAATTCGGCAAAAAGCGCTTCGCTTGTGGTGAACTTGTCCGCAAACCACTGGCCAATGGCCGCCTCACCGGAGTGTCCGAACGGCGGGTTGCCGATATCATGCGCCAGGCAGGCCGCGGAAACGATCCCGGACACGACATGTCGTTCGCCTTCCGGGATATGCCCTTCACTCTCGAGCCACTCGCCCACCTCAACACCCAGCGAGCGTCCGACACTGCTGGTCTCGAGACTGTGAATCAGCCGGTGATGCAGGTGGTCATTCTCATAGAGCGGATGAACCTGTGTCTTGTTCGCCAGACGCCGAAAAGGGGCCGAGAAGGTAATCCGGTCCGCATCCTGAAGATAAGAGGGTCGATTTGGGCGCTTGGTGAACTCCGGTTGGCTCAGAAGCCCTTCATCAAGCAATTTGGACCAGTCCACACCTGTCTCCCCGGCGTCTCACAAAATAAAGCCCGCCAATCTCGCGATCAGCGGGCCTATCCATACACGGGTCACAAAGACGGGTCGAGGCGTTCTGCCCTCAGGCGGCAGCGCCATTGCCTTTCGACTGTGAGCGCAAGACCATGCCGTAAAGATCTCGCGGGTCATCCGGGTCGGCCAGCAGGTCCAGCTTGATGAAATGGCCGGTCTTGGGCAGCAGGTCGTGCACAAACCGCAGGGCGGCAAAGTCCTCGATGGCGAAGCCGACGCTGTCAAACAGGGTGATCTGGCGTTCGGAGGTCCGGCCCGGCGCCTTGCCCGAATAGACCTGCCACAACTCGGTCACCTGATGGTCTTCCGGAAGCTGCTGAAGCTCGCCCTCAATGCGCGTCTGTTCCGGGAATTCGACAAAGATGTCCGAGCGCAGAAGGATGTCCTTGTGCAGTTCCGTCTTGCCCGGACAATCACCGCCCACTGCATTGATGTGCACGCCCGGCCCGACCATGTTGTCGGTCAGGATCGTTGCATTCTTCTTGTCCGCCGTGACGGTCGTGATGATGTCTGCGCCTTCGATGGCGTCTTCCGGCGTCTTGCAGATGGTCACATTGAGACCGGATCCGGCCAGATTGCGCGCGAGGCGCAGGCTCGCCTCCGGATCAATATCATAGGCGCGGATCTCGGTGATCCCGACCAGCGCCTTGAAGCCCAGGCACTGAAAGTCAGACTGCGCGCCGTTGCCAATCACGGCCATGGTCGTCGAGCCCTTTGGCGCAAGGTATTTCGCCGCAAGCGCAGACGTTGCAGCTGTGCGCAGGGCCGTGAGAATCGTCATTTCGGTGAAAAGCAAAGGATAGCCGGTCGCAAGATCCGACAGAACACCGAAACCGGTGACTGTCTGCAAGCCATCCCGGGTGTTGCCCGGATGACCATTGACGTATTTGAAGCCGAAGGTCTTGCCGTCGCTGGTTGGCATCAACTCGATCACGCCTTCAGGCGCGTGCGCAGGGATGCGCGGCTTTTTGTCAAAGCTCTCCCAGCGCAAAAAATCAGCCTCGATATATTCAGCCAATCCCTTGATGAATTCCTCGACACCGACGGTGGCGACATTCTTCATCATGTCGTCGACGCTGACGAAGGGGACATAAGCGAGCTCGGAAGGGGCCAGATTGGTGATCTTCGTGCTCATGAGACATCAACTCCAGGTCAGAAACAGGATCAAAAACTACGTGTGGGACGATCAAAGACGCGGCGTCCAAACAAGGACCCGACAAGGTCGACCATCAGGCGGGCGGTTCGCCCGCGGTCATCAAGGAACGGATTGAGCTCAACCAGATCGAGCGATGTAACAAGACCGCTGTCGTGGAGCATTTCCATCACCAGATGGGCTTCTCGGAAGGTCGCGCCACCAGGAACCGTCGTTCCAACGGCAGGAGCAATCTCGGGATCAAGGAAATCGACGTCCAAACTGACATGGAGAAGGCCATTTTCGGCTGAGACGCGTTCCAGGAACGGCGCCAGCAGAGAGCCAATCCCCTTTTCGTCGATCATGCGCATGTCACGGACACCAACGCCCGACTTTACCAGGAGCCTGCGCTCTTCCGGATCAATGGATCTGACGCCCAGGATCTCGATGTTCCCGGGATCGACTGGATGCGTTAGAGGCTGACCGAGAAACCCGTCAAAGCCGGGCAGTCCCGCAGCGAATGCGAGCGGCGTGCCGTGCAGATTGCCGCTCTGGGTGCTTTCGAGTGTATTAAAATCGGAATGGGCATCGAGCCAGAGAACGAAAAGCGGGCGCCCTAGATCATGGGCAGCAGCGGCATGTCCCGTCACGGTTCCAGCAGCCAGGGCGTGATCGCCGCCGAGATAAATCGGAAAAACCGGATCATTGGCAAGGTTTTTCGCGCATGAATGCAGAGATCGCGTCCAACCGACAACGTCATTGTAGTTCTTGAGGTGTGCAAGCGGCGCGCTGACACGTTCAACGGCCTCAGGAGCCAGATTGCCGAGGTCCCGCACCCTGTGACCCAGGTCGGTCAGGGCTTCAGATATGCCTGCGGTGCGGAAGGCATCAGGACCCATGACGCACCCGCGACGACCCGCGCCTGCCTCTATCGGAGCTCCGACCAGAACGATGTCTTCAGACGTCACAGCTTTGTACCCTCACGGCTCGATGAATAGGCGATGGGCAAAGCGTGACAGGCAGAACTGGCGGAGTAAATCCAGACGGTTGCTCAAATTCGCAGTCTGATTTATCATTTTGATATCCTCAATTGATCAAAATGAACCTGATGGACACTCTTGACCTACAACTCATCTCGGCGCTGAGGTCCGACGGGCGGCGCTCCGTCTCGGATCTTGCCGACGATTTGAAAGTCTCCCGAGCCACAGTGCGGGCCCGCATGGACAAGCTTCAGGCCTCCGGCGAGATCCTCGGCTTTACGGCCGTGCTGCGCGACGACTGGCGCGATCTCCCCATCCGTGCTGTCACATTGATCGAGATCGCCGGGCGCAACACGGAGCCTGTCGCCCGCGCGCTGACAGCCATGACGGAGGTGCGTGCCATCCACACGACCAACGGCAAGTGGGACCTTGTGCTGGAAATCGCGACGCGCGACCTGACCGCTTTCGATGAGGTGCTCCATCGCATCCGCCTGATCGAGGGCATATCCGGCTCCGAGACCAACTTGTTGCTTTCAACCCGCAAGGGGCCCGTAGCGTCCGCGTCGGGCTTCGGCACCTGACACAATGACCGCTGCTCTCGCAAATCGGGTGGCGAAGCGCCCCTGGCTCGCACTATGGTCCTTTTCAGACAGTTTTCGGAACCAAGCGCATGACCAAGACCCTTGATCCCAACAGCCTGACACCCAAGGCCACGCCGATATCAATCGGCCCCGACGCCGAGGCCGACTATCGCGTCGTCCGGCAAACGCTGGAACGCATTACGCTCAGCTGGCGTGAACAGCCAAGCCTGGAGCAACTGGCGAAGGAGGCCGGACTCCAGCCGATCCAGCTGCAACGTGTCTTTTCGAGATGGGCCGGCCTGACGCCAAAGCAATTTCTGCAAGCGATCACACTGGATTACGCAAAGGCCTTGCTACGCGATTCCGCCAGTGTTCTGGACGCGAGCTATGAAGTTGGCCTGTCGGGGTCGAGCCGTCTCCACGACCTCTTCGTAACCCATGAGGCCATGACACCCGGCGCCTACCGCGGCAGGGGCACCGGCCTGACCGTCTTCTATGGCTTTCATCCATGCCCCTTTGGCCAGGTTCTCCTGATGGTTACCGACAAGGGGCTTGCGGGCCTCGCCTTCGCCGATCCTGGTGAAGAGGCGGCGGCGCTGGAGGACATGTGCGACCGGTGGCCGGCCGCCCGGTTCATCGAAGACACAACCGCGACGGCCCCCTATGCGTCACGCGTTTTCGACCCTGGCGAATGGGACGGTGACACGCCACTGAATGTGGTTTTGATCGGAACCGATTTTGAGATCCGCGTCTGGCAGACCCTTCTCAAGATTCCGATGGGGCGCGCCACGACCTATTCGGACATCGCCAGGACTCTCGGAAATCCCAAGGCCTCTCGCGCGGTCGGCACTGCCGTCGGACGCAATCCAATTTCCTTTGTCGTGCCCTGTCACAGGGTGCTTGGCAAAAACGGTACGCTCTGCGGTTACCATTGGGGCCTGACCCGCAAGAAAGCTATCCTCGGCTGGGAATGCGGCCTCAACGGCCCGGTTCTGGAAGCTCTTTAGGCAGTAGTCGGATCCTAGTGGATTGGACCATCCGGCATCGGCATGTTCGCTGTGATCTGCCATCCGAACGACGCAATGCGCTCCGCCGCAAGGTCGGTGATATCCCCTGTCATGAGGAAATCAACGGCCGTTGGCGGAAACGGCAGATCTGAAAGACCTTCATTCATGGTCGCAAAGGCACTCGCCGTTGCTTCCGTCCAGGCCACCATGTCCAGAGGCATGATCAATGCGGCTGCACCGTCGCGTCTTATCGCGATCGGATAGCCGGCCACCTGCCGGATGCTGGCCAGCCCTGCGATGGTCTCGTGGTAGTGCAGCGTCAAAACGACCTTTCTCAGCTGGAAATAGGCCTCGTCGCGCCCCTGCGCGGCGGCCGCCTTCACAGCGAGGATGTCGAGACCGTCAACCATTGAAAACTGCCGCAAGTGATATGCAATCACTGCGCGTTCAGCCGGCGTATAGAATGGGTTCTTGAGCAGCTGATCAATCACGTTGTCTGAAACACCGACCTCACGCAGAGTGTCTGCGGTGCGCTGTTCCAGCTCTGCGCGCGTGCTGTCGACCAGAGATGTGCGGAAAGACTCGGCGCGTCCGGCCACCTGAGAAATCATCCCGCCCGGAACAAGCGCCAGCAAAGCGTTGACGGTCAGGCTGCCGGCTGTCGAGACGCTCGCCGCCTGATCCAGCTTGTCGGACAGCGGCTTGTAATTTGTATAGGGGTCCACGCCAAGCTTCACGGCAAGTTCCCGCCGGGCGCGCGCCTGGCCGGCAATGGATTTGGCCAGTTCAGCGGGCGATCCGGCCTCGCCGGACACCGCCTGTTCGACGCCCCTGGAAAGCCGCCCGAACATCTTTCCAACGCCGGAAATCGTGTTCTTCGCGGTGCCGACAGGATCTGAGACTGTGCTCTCGACGAATTCCGCCGGGCGCATGGCCGCCTTCTTCAAACCATCCAGAAAGCTCGCGTCGGACTCGAGCTTTTCCATTGCCGACAAGACCTTGAGTTCATGAAGGCGCAATTCCAGCAGGCCATCGCCCGATAGACGTTCGATGCCCAGATCAGTCTCAACCTCGTAGAGCCGCAAATAGCCATCGCCACGCACCGGCGACAGGACCAGATAGCCAGGACCGACCTCCCGGCCGTCCAGAACAACGGCCGGATCCTGCTCGGGAGCTGTCTCGTAGGTATCAGTAAAAGCGACGCTCAAAGGAACAGGGAGCGCCGCAAAGGCAAGCCCGGCAAAGAGGGCTGAGGCCAGGGCGGATTTGGCGCGTTTCATAGTCGATCCTTCGGCAATGCTCGCGGCACCCTTCTAGCGCGGCGGCATGTTGTTCGCGGCGAGAACCTCTCCGGCCAGATAGAGCGACCCGCAAATCAGAATACGTGGTGCCTCTCCGTCTTTTTGTGCGCAGCTCACAATGTCGGCAATGGCATCTTCAAGTGACGAAAATGGGGACGCTTCGAGGCCCGCCAGCCGCGCGAAATCTGCAAGTTCCAGCGGCCCGCGAGCGGTGGTGGTTGTCGAAATCGGAACCGTTGCCACATGGCGCGCTAGCCCGTCAAACGACCGGAAGAACCCGACTGGATCCTTTGTCGTCAGCATACCGCAGATCAAATAAACGGGCTTCGGGCTTCGCTCTTCCTGCTCGCCCATGAAGGACGCAATGGAGACACCAGCTCCCGGATTGTGACCACCATCGAGCCAGACTTCCGCTCCTTCGGGACACTTGTCTACCAAAGCGCCATTGATAAGCGGCTGCAAACGGCCCGGCCAGTTGATGGATTTGAGGCCTTCGGATGCCGCTTTTTCGCCAGACCAAAGACCGGCGGCTTTCAGGGTCGCGATTGCCATGCCTGCGTTGATGACCTGATGCGCGCCCAGGAGCGACGGCATAGGCAGGTCGTAAAGTCCTTCCTCGTCCTGGAAGGCCATACGCCCCTGATCCGCATAGGAATTGAATTCCTGGCCGAAGCGATAGACCGGTGCTTTCAAACGCGCCGCCTTGCGTTCAATGACGGCCAGCACCTCGTCGTCCTGCGGAGCAACAACAACAGGGCAGCCAGCTTTCAGGATGCCGGCCTTTTCCGCTGCGATTTCGGCCAGCGCCTCTCCCAGGAATTTCTCATGGTCCATGGAGATCGGCGTGATCACGGTTGCGAGCGGCTCGTCGACGACATTCGTGGCATCGAGACGGCCACCCAGGCCGACCTCAAGCAACAACACATCGGCCGGGTTTTCGGCAAACAGAAGGATCGCGGCGGCGGTCGTGATCTCGAAGAAGGTAATCTCTTCTCCCGCATTGGCTTCTTCGCAGGCGTAAAGTGCCTTGAAAAGCTCGGGATCGGAGACGAATTCGCCACTCGCACCAAGCCGAATTCTCTCGTTGAAAGCCACAAGATGAGGAGAGGTATAGACATGACAGCGTTTGCCATCGGCTTCGAGCATCGCTCGCAAGGTCGCTGTCACCGAGCCCTTGCCGTTCGTACCCGCGATATGGATCGTCGGCGGCAGCCGCTTTTCCGGTGATCCGAGGGCTTCAAGCAAGCGATTCATCCGCCCGAGAGAAAGGTCTATCTCTTTCGGGTGCAGCGCCAAAAGGCGATCAAGAATAGCGGTAATTTGATCCAAGACGTCCTCGCCGATCAGGTCCCAGCGGGTCGAAGCCGAGTGTGTCCGGCCTTGGTGTTTCAGGCAAGAGCCTGAGGAAAAAGTGGCAGGTAAGCGTCGCTTTTTCGACACTTACCCGTCTGTTTCGCAAAGATCAGGCTTCAGCACCTTCTGCGACCGGCTCTTCGGCAGGTTCAGGTGCGGCCGCTTCCGGGCTCGGCAAGGACGGAACCTCGACTTCACGCTTCATGAGGATACCACAGATGCGCGCGATGGTGTCTTTCAGGTCGTGCCGCTTGACGACCATATCGACCATTCCGTGCTCAAGCAGATATTCTGCGCTCTGGAAACCTTCCGGCAGTTTTTCCCGGATCGTCTGCTCGATAACACGGCGGCCTGCGAAGCCGATTTGCGCGCCTGGCTCGGCAATGTGAACGTCGCCCAACATGGCATAGGAGGCTGACACGCCACCTGTGGTCGGATTGGTCAGAACAACGATATAGGGAAGGCCTGCTTCCCGCAGCATCTGCACGCCAACAGTCGTCCGCGGCATCTGCATCAGGGACAGAATGCCTTCCTGCATGCGTGCACCGCCAGAGGCAGCGAACAGAACAAAGGGCGTGTGTTTGGCGACGGCCGCCTGCATGCCGGCCAGAATGGCCTCTCCTGCGGCCATGCCAAGCGAACCACCCATGAAGGCGAAGTCCTGAACAGCTGCAGTCAGATCCGCACCATTGACCTTGCCCTGCGCCACATGCACCGCGTCGCTCTCGCCGGTCTTGGCCCGGTATTCTTTCAGGCGATCGACATATTTTTTCGTATCGCGGAACTTGAGAGGGTCCGCCTGGACGTCAGGCGTTTCAATCACCTCGTAATTGCCGGCGTCGAAAAGCGTTTCAAGGCGCTTCTTTGCTGGCATGCGCATGTGGTGGCCAGAGGCCGGCACGACCCACAAGTTTGCTTCCAGATCGCGGTGAAACACCATCTCGCCCGTTTCCGGGCACTTGATCCAGAGGTTTTCCGGCACTTCGCGCTTCTTCAGGAGATCGCGGATTTTGGGCCGTACGAGGGAGTTGATCCAGTTCACCGGGCGTGTCCGTTCTTTTAAACAATTACTCTCAGGTCAGGCCATGGGCCGAACCTGCGGGAATTCAGGCGTTGCGCGCACGGGCGGCACCGCCAGCAAGCGACGCAACGAGATCCGTAACCGCAGTAACAGTCTTATCGGTTGCCTTTCCGGCATCATCAAGGCTGTCACGAATAGCATTCACAAGCACCGATCCAACGACCACGCCATCAGCGTTTTTGCCGATAGCCTGTGCGTCTTCGGCCGTTTTCACGCCAAAACCAACCGCGACAGGAAGAGCCGTATGACCTTTGATGCGCTGAACCGCGTTTGAAACATTGGTCACGTCAAGCGCACCGGTTCCGGTGATCCCGGTCACAGACACATAGTAGACAAAGCCGGAGGTGTTGGCGAGCACCGCAGGAAGGCGCTTGTCGTCGGTCGTCGGCGTGGCAAGACGGATGAAGTTCAAGCCTGCATCAAGCGCCGGAATACACAATTCTTCGTCGGCTTCGGGAGGAATGTCGACGATGATCAGTCCGTCAACGCCAGCATCCTTGGCCTCGACAACGAATTTCTTCGGATCGCGGATATAGATGGGATTGTAGTAGCCCATCAGGATGATCGGCGTATCCGGATCATCTTCACGGAATTCGCGCACCATCTGGAGCGTTTTGTCCATGGTCTGACCAGCGGCAAGCGCGCGTTGGGTCGCCAGCTGGACCGGAACGCCTTCGGCCATCGGATCGGAAAACGGCATGCCGAGCTCGATGACATCGGCACCTGCGGCGGGCATGGCTTTCAGAACCGCTTTGGATGTTTCAAGATCCGGATCGCCTGCCGTGATGAAGGTCACCAGAGCCGGGCGGTTTTCATCCGCACAGGCCTTGAAGCGGCGATCGATACGCGTTTCCGTCATGCTATTCCTACCCTGCTACGCTTGAAACGCGGGAACCACCAGCATTTCAGTTCCGTTTGGATGTAGTGGGCAGGATTGCCTCATGTCAATCCGCCTTCGCCACCCGACGCATCGAATTGATGGTCGCCGGAAGGTAAATTCGAACAAACAGCTTACCCGTGGTCGTAGATTTTCGCGTAGACCGTCTGCGAAATCTCATCCCGCTTCAGACCAAGGTTGGCGAGTTCTTCGTCGCTCATGCCTGCGAGATCCGCATAGAGAACCTTGGCAGCACGCGCGCGACCAATGCTTTCGCAAGTCTCCAGGAAGGAACGACCGAGGGAAGACGCAATGCTGGAAATTGTTTCGATTGGAGAAGCAGCGTGGGAAAGAGCCATTTGGCGACCTTTCTGGTTTTTCAAGATGGTGATGGCCAAACCTGAGAAAGAATTAGGCATTGGCTTAAGTCGCCCAAATAATAAGCCGTCTATTTTGCAATGCAATATATCGATGGTGCGCAGCAGCACTGCGTTCATGGCATAGCGCGCCGTCGAAAGCGGGCCCTTCACCACCGTGAAACGCATAGCGCGCAGATCAGATGCGCGATAAAAGCAGTGGCGATGCACTCAGTGCGCATTATATTAGCCAGCGTAGCCCATAGCAAACCAACAACAAGGGAGACACCCATGGCTCTTGCCCCTCAACTTGATAGCAATACCGACCTCTCCACCTTCTGGAACCGGGTCAAATCCTATGTCCCGACCGGCAAACCTGCTGAAAGCCTCTTTGAAAGAGACGTCACGACCCCAGCCAGCCAATCCGCCGAGCAAATGGATGCGCGCGGCAGGCAGGCCTTTCTTATTGCCCGTATTGCTGCAGTGGGAATGGGTGGCCGCTGATCGGGCGACCGCCTGAAAACACAAAAGCCGCCGGCAAAACTGCCAGCGGCTTTGTCTTATCTATATTTTTTCAGTGCTTTAGAGATCAAAGCCCAGCATTTCGCCGACTGCGAAGACATCCTTGTCGCCGCGACCACAGAGGTTCATGACGATAATCTGATCCTTGTCCATGGTCGGCGCCAGCTTGGTGACATGGGCCAGAGCATGAGCCGGTTCGAGGGCAGGAATGATCCCCTCCACCTTGGTCAGAAGCTGGAAAGCCTCGAGAGCTTCATCGTCCATGGCAGGAACATAGCTAACCCGGCCGGTTTCCTTGAGCCATGAATGCTCGGGGCCGATGCCGGGATAGTCGAGGCCGGCCGAGATCGAATGCCCTTCGAGGATCTGGCCATCATCATCTTGAAGCAGGTACGTCCGGTTTCCATGAAGAACGCCGGGCTTGCCTGCGGTCAGGGACGCGCAGTGCTCTTCGCCTTCAAGACCTCGACCACCGGCTTCGACACCATAGAGCTTTACGCCGGGATCATCGAGGAACGGATGGAATAGACCGATTGCGTTGGAGCCACCGCCAACAGCAGCAACCAGGGCGTCTGGCAAACGGCCTTCAGCCGCCATCATCTGCTCGCGCGTTTCCTGACCAATCACAGCCTGAAAGTCACGGACCATTTCCGGATAGGGATGCGGGCCGGCCGCGGTTCCGATCAGGTAATAGGTGTCATCAACGTTGGTGACCCAGTCACGAAGCGCTTCGTTCATGGCGTCCTTGAGCGTACCGGCACCTGCCGTGACCGGGACGATCTCGGCTCCAAGAAGCTTCATGCGGAAGACGTTCGGCTTTTGCCGCTCCACATCCGTCGCGCCCATATAGACCACACAAGGCAGACCAAAGCGGGCGCAAACGGTAGCCGTCGCGACACCATGCTGCCCAGCGCCGGTTTCCGCGATGATCCGCGTCTTGCCCATGCGCTTGGCCAGAAGAATCTGACCCAGGCAGTTGTTGATCTTGTGCGATCCGGTGTGGTTCAGCTCGTCACGCTTGAAATAGATCTTCGCGCCGCCGAGGTGCTCCGTCAGCCGTTCGGCAAAATACAGCGGCGACGGCC
Organism: Roseibium polysiphoniae; assembly: GCF_014842925.1. Taxonomy (GTDB): domain Bacteria; phylum Pseudomonadota; class Alphaproteobacteria; order Rhizobiales; family Stappiaceae; genus Roseibium; species Roseibium polysiphoniae. The sequence continues at coordinate 413,905 of NZ_JACYXJ010000005.1, read as the reverse complement.
GTCCCGTATAATGCGTGTTGAGCTCTGTCACTTCCTCGGCAAAAGCCGGGTCGTTCTTCGCAGCTTCATAGGCCTTTTCAAGGTCCAGGATCAGCGGCATCAGGGTTTCGGCGACATAGCGACCACCAAAAATCCCGAAATGGCCGCGCTCGTCCGGTCCGGACCGCATGCTGTTCGCCATCGTGGTCAACGCAAGTTACTCCCCTGCCACTTTTGCGCCTCGGGCGGCTGCCACGAAAGCGCGAATAAGTTCTACATCCTTGACGCCTCGCTCCCGCTCCATGCCGGAGGATGCGTCGATCGCCTTCACACCACTTTGGGCAATTGCGTCAGCAACGTTTGACGGATCAAGTCCCCCCGAAAGCATGAAGGGCTTGGAAAGGTCAAGGTCTTTGAGCAGAGACCAGTCGTAGGAAACGCCGTTGCCGCCCGGTACATCCGACCCTTGAGGCGGTTTGGCGTCAAAAAGGATCATGTCAGCAACGATAGAGTAGAACTGCGCCTGTTCAAGGTCCGCGGCCTCGGAAATCGGAACCGCCTTCATGACCTTTTTCTTGTACATGACCTTTGCGGCGGCACAGGCTTCCGGCGTTTCGGAGCCGTGAAACTGAAACCAATCAGGCGCAACCAGCTCGTTGATCCGCGACAGTCCGTCCAGGTTCATGTCGACCGTCAGGGCAACAATCTCCGCCTTGCCACGCGCCATGTCCGCCAGCTTGCAGGCCTGTGACAGCGATACGTGACGCGGGCTCTTGGGAAAGAAGACAAGCCCGATCATGTCAGCGCCGGCATCCAGCGCCGCCTGCATGGTTTCTTCGGTCGATAGACCGCAGATTTTGATGATGAGATCAGCCATGGGTTCGAGATATCGCCGCTGAAGAAGACTTTGTCAAAAGAGAATGCCCGAACGCAGCAACAGAACTCAAACCGATTTCTTGCTCGACATTTGGGCCACACACGTTTTTGACGAGCGAGGCGGCACCAAGGACACTACAAGGATGTCAGATAGTGCTTCCAATGTGATCGGAAAGATCGAATGCTGAACTGGTCGCAATCGAGGTCGAGCGGACCTTCTATTCTGTTTCTTCATGCCGCCGGCTTTGACCAGCGCATGTGGCAGGAGACGATCGGCTTACTGCCTGATTACCGCTGCATCACGATGGACTTGCCTGGACATGGGCTCAGCAAAGCCACGGCTTTAAAAACCTTTGCTCAAGCCGCCGATGAGGTCGCCCTGACTATTCGGGCAATGGGAGATGGTCCGGTCCACGTCGCCGGCGTATCCATGGGTGCCTATATTGGGTTTCAATATCTGCTTCGTCATCCGGATCTGGCAAAAACCGCTGTTTTAAGTGGTTTCCAGCATAAGCCAATCCAGATTCCAAGAGCCGCATCCATCATGATGGATGCGTCATCCTGGCTCATGGGGCTAAAATCCATTCGCGAAAAGATGGCCCGATCTATGGGCATTCAAGATGTCAATCTGATCAGCGCCCTGGAGGGTTCTGCAAATTGTTCAGCCAAGACAACACGCCTCGCCAGTCGTCTTGCCTTAAATTTCGATGCGGAGGCAGCGCTACCAAAGGTGAAAACAAAGACACTTGTTCTCGCCGGGGCCAAGGAACATTCGGCGATCAAGGAAAGCCTGTCAGCGTTCAGCAGTTTGCCCAACGGCGCGGCCCGGATTGTACCGGACCTAGGCCATGGCTGGATTGGACAAGCTCCGGATCTCTTTGCTGATGCCCTAAGGGCCTGGATCCAAGATTCCCAACTTCCTCAAAGGCTCGTTTCGCAAACCCCGACCTAGACTTCCGCTTAGGTCACATTAAACGCCGCAATGGCAGCCATGTTGACGATGTCGCTGTCCTTGGCTCCCATCGGCACGATCTGAACCGGCTTGTCGAGCCCGACCAGAAGCGGCCCGATCACCGTGGATCCGCCAAGTTCCTGCAGCATCTTTGTGGAGATCGAAGCTGAGTGGAATGCAGGCATGACCAGAACATTGGCAGGGCCGGTCAGACGGCAGAACGGGTAGGAGGCCATCTTGTCCATGTTCAGGGCAATGTCAGCGGCCATTTCACCGTCATACTCGAAGTCTACCCGGCGACGGTCGAGTATCTTCACGGCTTCCTGAACCTTCTCCGACCGCTCGCCCTTCGGATGCCCAAAGGTGGAATAGGCCAGCATGGCAACCCGCGGCTCATATCCGAGCTTGCGCGCGACATGTGCTGCCTCTTCGGCGATATCGGCCAGTTCTTCCGATGTCGGCATGTCGATGACCGCCGTGTCGGCAATCAGGACAGTGCGACCACGGGCGAGGGCCAGCGAGACACCGATGACACGGTGGCCCGGCTTGGTGTCGATGCAGGCACGGACGGTGTCGAGGGCGACCGAATAGTTTCGCGTCAGGCCGGTGACCATCGCATCCGCATCACCGCGCGCCACCATGATGGCGCCCCAGTAGTTACGGTCGTTGTTGACCATGCGCTGACAGTCGCGGAGGAGGTAGCCCTTGCGCTGCAGACGGCCAAACAGGAACTGGGCATAATCGCTGTTACGATTTGAAAGACGCGCATTCTGAATGACGATGCCGGGCCGGTTGATATCGACGCCTGCGGCAAGGGCAACGGATTTAACCTCGTCCTCGCGGCCGATCAGGATGGCTTGGCCGAGTCCCTGGTTGACGAAGCTGACCGCCGCCCGGATGACTGGCTCCTCCTCGCCCTCGGCGAAGACAACACGCTTTGGCATCTGGCGGACCTTGGAGAAAATCCGCTGCAGGGTTCCTGCGACCGGATCGCGGCGCGCAGAAAGCTGCTGCTTGTAGACTTCCATGTCGACGATCGGGCGGCGGGCAACCCCTGAGTCCATCGCAGCCTGAGCGACGGCCGGCGGGATGGACGAGATCAGACGCGGATCGAAGGGAACGGGAATGATGTACTCCGGTCCGAACTTCGGGCGATTTCCGCGGTAGGCTGCGGCAACCTCATCAGGCACTTCCTCACGGGCGAGCTCTGCCAGCGCCTGGGCACACGCCACCTTCATTTCATCATTGATGGTCGTCGCCTGCACATCCAGCGCGCCCCGGAAGATGTAAGGAAAGCCAAGAACATTGTTGACCTGGTTCGGATAATCCGACCGGCCTGTCGCCACGATGGCATCATCGCGCACCTCCGCTGCCTCTTCCGGTGTGATTTCCGGATCCGGATTGGCCATGGCAAAAATGATCGGGTTCGGCGCCATTGCGCGCAGCATGTCGTGGGTCAACGCGCCCTTGACCGATACGCCGAGGAAAACGTCAGCCCCTTTCAGGGCGTCATAGAGTGAACGTGCCTCGGACTCAACCGCGTGGGCAGACTTCCACTGGTTCATGCCTTCTGCGCGGCCTTTGTAAATGACGCCCTTGGTGTCGCAGAGGATGACATTCTCATGGGGCACGCCCATGGCCTTGATCAACTCGATGCAGGCAATGCCAGCTGCGCCCGCGCCATTGCAGACGACCTTTACGGTTTTCATGTCCCGGCCGGTCAGGTGAAGCGCATTGATCATGCCCGCCGCGGCGATGATTGCCGTGCCGTGCTGATCGTCATGAAAAACCGGAATGTCCATCAACTCGCGCAAGCGCTGTTCGATGATGAAACAGTCGGGCGCCTTGATGTCTTCCAGATTGATGCCGCCAAAGGAGGGCCCGAGGTACCGGACGGAATTGATGAACTCCTCGACCTCTTCCGTGTCGACTTCCAGATCGATGGAGTCCACGTCGGCGAAGCGCTTGAAGAGGACCGCCTTGCCCTCCATGACCGGCTTGGACGCCAGGGCCCCCAGGTTGCCCATGCCCAGGATTGCGGTGCCGTTTGAAATGACCGCGACCAGGTTGCCACGCGTCGTGTAGTCGAAGGCGCGACTGGGATCATCAGCAATAGCGCGAACCGGAACCGCTACGCCGGGCGAATAAGCCAGTGACAGATCCCGCTGGGTCGCCATCGGTTTGGTTGGCGTGACTTCGAGCTTTCCCGGCCTGCCTTCCTGATGGAACTGAAGCGCTTCCTGGTCGGTGAAGCTGACGGACGTTTTGGAGGTCTTGTCGTTGGCGGACATGGTTTCGGCGTTTCCTTTTTCGGCCTTCTTGCGCGGTCGTGGGCAAGACCTTATCCCCTGAAAATTGCCCACTCAAGGCGAGATCGGGCATAGCATTTGTGAAAGCACGAAAAGGGTTTGCTACTTTCGCCTCATGTCAGAAAACCAGTCTCTCAAAGCGCCGCAGGCGGAAGCCCGCGTCACCCCGATGATGGCCCAGTTCATCGAGATCAAGACGGCCAATCCGGACAGCCTCCTGTTCTACCGGATGGGAGATTTCTACGAGCTGTTTTTCGACGACGCCGAAGTTGCTGCCCGGGCACTGGGCATTACCTTGACGAAGCGCGGCAAGCACCTTGGCGAAGACATTCCCATGTGCGGGGTCCCGGTCCATGCGGCTGATGACTATCTGCAAAAACTGATTTCGCTCGGCCATCGGGTTTCCGTGTGCGAGCAGACTGAAGATCCGGCCGAGGCGAAAAAACGCGGCTCCAAATCAGTGGTGCGCCGGGATGTGGTGCGGCTGGTGACGCCGGGAACGCTGACCGAGGAGCGGCTGCTCGATTCCAGCGCAAACAACTTCCTGTCCGCCATGACGAGGTTGCGCGGCGGATCGCTCGCAGGCGACAGCGTTTATGGCCTGGCGTGGATCGACATGTCGACGGGGTCGTTTCAGGTCGCCGAGACGGATGACCAGCGGCTTGCGGCCGATCTCGCCCAGATTTCCCCGCGTGAGTTGATCCTGCCTGACACCCTCTTGCAGGAGGCTGATCTTCGGCAAACCGCAGAACAGCTGGGCGGTGCCCTGTCGCCCGTGCCGCGTGCCTTCTTCGACAGTTCGACCGCCGCAGATCGCCTGGCTCACTACTTCGGCGTCAAGACGCTCGACGGCTTTGGCACCTTCTCCCGCGCAGAGCTGTCCGCAGCGGCCGGCATTCTTGCCTATATTGAAAAGACCCAACTGGGCGAACGACCGCCACTGGATACGCCCACGCGTGAGGCCGGCGCCGGGCGCATGCTGATCGATCCGGCGACGCGGGCAAACCTGGAGCTGACCAGAACCCTTGGCGGAGAAAAACAGGGCAGTCTGCTGGCAACCATTGACCGGACGGTCACTGGCGGTGGTTCACGGCTTCTTTCAAGCCGGCTCGCCGGCCCCCTGATCAATCCGGATGAAATCTCGCGCCGTCACGACGCGGTCGAGTTCTTCCTGGAAAATGAAATGATGCGCGAAGGCCTGCGCCAGACGCTGAAAGGTGCGCCGGATATGGCCCGCGCCCTGTCCCGGATTGCCCTGCAACGTGGTGGCCCACGGGATATTCTTTCTATTGCACAAGGCCTTACCGCCGCCCGAGCGGTTCTGAATCAAACCGGAAGCGTTTCCGCCACCATTCCTGCAGAAGTCGCGGCCGCCCGCGCAAGCCTTGATGCAGCGCCTCACGCACTGGGCGAAGAGCTGGTCACCGCGATCAAGGAAGATCCGCCCCTGCTGAAACGAGATGGCGGGTTTGTTGCGTCGGGCTACAATTCCGATCTCGACGAGCTCAGATCTCTTCGGGATGAATCGCGAAAGGTCATCGCCCGGCTCCAGGCGGACTATTCCGAAGAGCTCGGAATTCGCTCCCTGAAGATCAAGCACAACAACGTTCTTGGCTGGTTCATCGAAGCGCCAACCGCACAGTCGGAAAAACTGACCTCCGACCCGGCGCGTTTCATCCATCGCCAGTCCATGGCGGGCGCGATGCGGTTCACGACCACAGAACTCGCGGATCTGGAATCCAAGATCGCCAGTGCCGGGGAACGGGCCTTTGCGATCGAGACCGAGATCTTCGAGCGACTGGCGGGCGAAATCATCTCGGCGGGTGATGCCATCAAGGCTGCCGCGCAGGGCCTCAGCATTCTGGACGTCTCTGCAGCGCTCGCGAAATTGGCACAGGAAGACAGCTACATCCGACCCCAGGTCGATGACAGCCGCGCCTTCAACATCGTCAGTGGCCGTCACCCGGTGGTGGAACGCGCGCTCAGGACATCCGGCGGTGAGAGCTTTGTTGCAAACGACGCTGATCTTGGGCCTGAGGAAGAAGAACAAACGGGCCGCATCTGGCTGATCACCGGCCCCAATATGGCCGGTAAATCGACCTTCCTGCGCCAGAACGCACTGATTGCCGTTCTTGCGCAAATGGGATCCTTCGTTCCAGCCGCATCAGCTCATATCGGCGTTGTCGACCGACTTTTCTCACGTGTGGGCGCAGCCGATGATCTGGCACGCGGCCGGTCTACCTTCATGGTCGAAATGGTCGAAACGGCCGCGATCCTCAATCAATCCGGCGACCGCTCCCTTGTGATCCTGGATGAGATCGGCCGCGGTACAGCGACCTTTGACGGACTGTCGATCGCCTGGGCAACGATTGAACACCTGCACGAGATCAACAAGTCGCGGGCTTTGTTCGCCACGCACTACCATGAGCTGACCGCGCTCTCGCAAAAGCTCGACCGGCTGTCCAACGCCACCGTGCAGGTGAAAGAGTGGAAAGGCGAGGTGGTCTTTCTGCACGAAATCGTGCCTGGCGCCGCGGATCGCTCCTATGGCATTCAGGTTGCGAAACTTGCTGGTCTTCCGTCCAGCGTTGTCGAGCGGTCTAAAGCGGTTCTCAGTCAGCTTGAGGAGCAGGACCGACGGTCACCGGCAGAATCCTTGATCGACGAATTGCCGCTCTTCGCGGCGCTGACACCGACGCCCAGCGCTGCTACGGACTCAGGCGAGCCTGATCTTCTTGCTCAAGAACTCGATACGATTGACCCGGACGACATGACGCCGCGCGAGGCACTGGAAGCGCTTTACCGGCTCAAGGCAGCGCGCTCAAACCGGGATCAGATCTGATTTGGCTTCATCAAGGCGTGACAGAAATCGCCTAAACGCATAGGCTTCAGACGCTCTTCCTCATCTGCGTTCATTCTCGCGCAGCACCAATCGGATTGAAACATGATTGCCTTGCCTGTCCTGCCCAAGCAGGGCCTCCATATCGTGTTTCTTCTCGTCCTCGGCTCAACCTGCACCGCATCGCTTGTGCCGGCCATGGGCTATTTCATTGTCGAGGGCCTGCAACAGCCGCCGTGGAAAATCGGCCTCTACACTGGATTGGTGACGCCGCTTACCATGTTGGTGAACCGCCGGTTTGGACGGTTGCTCGACGGGTCCGTACCTGTTCGAAAGCTGCTTGGCCTGTCCGTCGGTTGCTACGTGCTCTTTGCCGGTCTGCTGGCCAGCGGCCCACGTTTTGAAGTTCTCGTCTTAGCTGGTGCACCGATGATGGCGATTGCCAATGGTGCGACAGCCACAACCTTCACCTTCGGCCGGCTATATGCAAACGCCAATGACATCGACGCAGGCCGCTTCAACGCATTGCTGCGAATGGGCGTTTCGCTCGCGTGGATGATCGGGCCAGCGCTGACCTTCGTCCTGATCGCCGAGATCGGTTTTCAAAAAACCTATTTTCTGTCGGCCGCTCTTGGCCTTGTCTGGCTGGCAAGCTGGTATTTTCTGGTGCCGGGCGGTTTCACCGCGCCGCCCAAGACCCGTAAGGATGAGCCGGCCAAGCGCATGGATTGGGCGCTTTTGCTCGCAGCTCTCTGCTGCACCATGTTTGCACTGGCCAACGTTCTCTTCACCACCGCGGCCCCGCTCTTTTTCATCAAGGAAGCAGGCCTGCCGGGCTTTACACCGGGCATGGCGCTTTCGATCAAGTGCTTTGTCGAGATCCTGGTGATTTTCGCAGCCGCCCGGCTTGCGGAACGTTTTGGCGCGCGGCAAGTCCTCCTGGTCGCCGCTCTTCTTGGCGTTTTTGCGTTCGGCCTCATGGCCCAGGTCACGACAGTGGCGGAGGCAGCTGCCTATGCTGCCCTGGAAGGGCTGTACTACGGCCTCTTTGCCGGCATCGCCATCACCTACGTCCAAAGCTTCATTCCTGAAGAGCCCGGCAAGGCGACCGCAATCTACATGAACAGCCTGTTCCTCGGTGGCATGATTGGTGGAGTTTCGATGGGCTTCATCGCCGACGTCTTCGATTTTCAGATGGTCGTATACGCTGCTGGCGGCGTCGGCGCCCTTGCCTTCGTGGTCCTGATCTTGACTAAAAGGACGGGGCGGCGCGTATCCTGACGACTATCGCGAAAGCCGATGATCAGATTTGATCTGATCAATTTCCGCCTGCATCACCCGGAAGGCATCAAGAGCGAGACGCTCCTCCTTCGTGAGATCGCCAAGCTTGGGTTCGAGCTTTTCGATGAGGACATTCAGAGCATCGCCCATGCGCCCGAGCTGGCGCCCGTAACTGCCGACTTCCTGAAGGACCTTCTGTTCGATCTCAGGTGCCGGCGACCTGCCGAGATTGATGTTGATCAGACCGAACTGACTGCCAAAGGCCTTGAACATGTCAAACCAGGGATTGATGGCCTGGGTGACGTCACCGGAAAGAGGGAGTCGGAACTCGGGCATTGCAGGAAGCCTCTTGTTACCTCGCGCAGCCTTTGCGGGACGCGGACATGAAAGGTGGCAACAAGTTACAGCAAGCCTGCCCGCTATGCGTGCTCAAATAAAAAGCGCACTACAGTAGATGCGCTGCAACGCTCAGATACTGCCTGCCTTGGCGGTGGCAAGGGCATTGGCCATCGCGCCGGCAAAACTGGTGCGATCTTCAGGGTTCAGGAAATTTCCGATGTCGATATGTTCGCCTCTCGAACTCAAAGACAACCGGGTGACGCCTTCATCTTCGAGGCGGGTCATCGACATGCGCACCCACAAGGGATTGAAGCGAAATTCCTGATGACGTTTTCCCGGCCCGACCTTTCGCACGACAATTTCGTGCGCCGAAACCACAACTTCCTCATAGGTCTTGGCCGACACATAGTTCAGCCTGAACGCCAACCAGATGAGCAGGACATCCAGGCCGAAAAAACCGAAGACCGGCCAAGCGCCGATCGCCAGAAAGGCAATTCCGGAGATGAAACTCACCGCGCCGACACACAACATGAAAACCATGAAGCCGCGCGGGCTCAACGAACGATAGGGCGTCAGCACGGCCGAGAAGAAGGGCTCTTCAGTGCTGTAGGCATCGTTTTCAGGCTCGGGTTTCGGATTGTCGGCTGTCATGAAGAAAGATTATAGAGTGGGCATGGCAGATTCAAAGATCACAAAGCGTCGCGCCACGTCTCCAGCGACTGCGACAAAGAAAAAGACCGCGCCGAAACGGAAAGCGCCGTCCGTCGACAATCCGGGCAAAGTCTTGAAGCGGTCCCGCTATACCAAGGCAGAGACCTACGCGATCTTTCAAAGATTTCATGCAGATAACCCCGAACCCGAGGGCGAACTGGACTATGTGAACGCCTACACATTGCTTGTGGCCGTGGTCTTGTCCGCACAGGCGACGGATGTCGGCGTCAACCGCGCAACAAAACATCTGTTTCAGATCGCCGACACTCCGGAAAAGATGGACGCGCTTGGCGAAGACAAGGTTCGCGAGGAAATCCGCACGATTGGCCTTTACAAAACCAAGGCCAAGAACGTCATCCTCCTTTCGCAGCAGCTGCTTCGTGATCACGGCGGCGAAGTGCCCGATGACCGTGAAGAACTGGAGAAGCTGCCTGGCGTTGGCCGCAAGACGGCGAATGTGGTGCTCAACATCTTCTTCGGCCAGCCGACAATCGCGGTCGACACGCATCTGTTCAGGCTCGGCAACCGAATTGGCATTGCTCCGGGGAAGACGCCGCTGGATGTCGAAAAGGCCATGGAGCGGATCATCCCGCCGGAATTCAGCCTGCACGCGCACCATTGGCTGATCCTTCACGGCCGCTACATCTGCAAGGCGCGCAAGCCCGAATGCAAACGCTGTCTCATCTACGATCTCTGCAAGAGTCCCGACAAAGAGCCCTATGACGCCACTCCGGAGATCGCCGTGCGCACCGCTGCGCTTGTCGCCGCCGGCAAAACCCGTCTGGATGCGGAATGAATGTCCCGAACGCGACGCAGCGACTGAAGTTTCGTGAGGCGAATGAGGCCGACGCCGCGTTCTTTCTGAAGCTGATGAACGAGCCGGACTATCACCGTTACATCGGCAACAGGCAGATCTCGGACCTCACAAAAGCTGCCAATTATGTGCGTGAGAAGCTGATCCAGAGCTATCGAAGCAATGGTTTCGGGTTTTGGTTGGTGACCAGGCTGAGCGATGGTGAGCCGCTCGGAATTTGCGGGATCGTGGAGCGCGAGGGATTTGATGGTCCGGATCTCGGCTATGCCTTTCTCGCAGAACACGGCGGATCAGGTTTTGCGCGAGAAGCGGCCCATGCAGTTCAGAAGCATGCGGAACGCGAACTCGAGTTGACGCAGCTTCTTGCCATCGTCACACCCGACAACAGCCGGTCCATCAAATTGCTGCAAAAGCTTGGATTTACGCGATCAAACGAGATGGTTTTTCCGGGAACGGACGATCTCGTTGATATCTATTGCTGGAAAGCTGCGCTCGACTAGACGAGCTGCGAGCTGGTGCAGCAGGTCCTAGTCTTTCTGACGGACCCGGACGATCACATCGACGCGAACAACTTCCATCCCGTCCGGCGCCTGCGGTATACGGCCGATGCCGACGCCTTCACCTGGAATATCGATGACCTTGTTCTCACCTTCGATGAAAAAGTGATGGTGATCCGAGACATTGGTGTCGAAGTAGGTCTTGTTGCCATCAATCGCGACTTCTCGCAAAAGACCGGCTTCCGTGAACTGATGCAGCGTATTGTAGACCGTGGCCAGAGACACGGGAACATCGGCATCGACGGCTTCTTCATGCAGCAATTCAGCTGAAATATGCCGGTCGCCCTTGGAATAAAGAATCTCGGCGAGTGAGACACGCTGCCTCGTTGGGCGCAAGCCTGCGCTCCGGAGCATGTCAGTCACATTGTGTTCGGCATGATGTGTTTGCATCGTGTCGGTCATTCCCAGATCTTGCTTCCGAGGTCTTTTGCCTGTTGCAGCACCCTACCTAAACGTAGTGTCCGCAGTGTTAATTGGCAATCAACCGGGATATTCAGCCTATAATTGGCATTTCTTGGCTCATGGATGCAAGTTTTTCCTCAACCTCATTTCGTCTATCGTCAGACCCATCCTTGAAGGAATTGCGGCTGTGGCCGGTTCAAACCGCGTATTTTGGCTTAAAGTTACGAGAAGGGTGATCTTTCGGACCGGTTTCCCCTGTGTTAGGAAGGCGCCCTAACAAATCGATCAAAACCACCATCCGGCGAGCCGTTCGGGCGAAACCGGGTGCGAGAGATAACAACGGACCTCGAATGACCGAGCGGCGATCCAGCTACGAATACGAAGACCTTCTTGCTTGCGCACGTGGCGAGCTATTTGGACCCGGCAACGCACAATTGCCGCTGCCCCCCATGTTGATGTTCGACCGGATCACGGAGATTTCCGAAACCGGTGGCGAATTCGACAAGGGCTTCATTCGCGCTGAATTCGATATCAAGCCCGACCTCTGGTTCTTCCCCTGCCACTTTCAGGGCAATCCGGTGATGCCGGGCTGCCTGGGCCTCGACGCCATGTGGCAGCTGACCGGATTTTTCCTCGGCTGGCTCGGCCTTGAAGGAAAAGGCATGGCGCTTTCGACCGGCGAAGTGAAGTTCAAAGGCATGGTCACGCCGGAAGTCAAAAAGGTCGAATATGGCATCGACTTCAAGCGGATCATGAAGGGACGTCTTGTTCTGGGTATCGCCGACGGCTGGCTAAAAGCCGACGGACAGCCCATCTACAAGGCAACCGATCTGCGCGTCGGTCTTGCCAAGGGCTAAAAGGCCTTACGACATAGCTATCAGTGCACAATTCGATCCGGCGCCCTCGCGTGCCGGATTGCCTTATGAAAACAAACCCGACCGGACGGCCGTGCACGCTGAACCGGCGGATGAGAAATCTGAATAGGAGACCGCGATGAGGCGGGTGGTTGTCACCGGAATGGGTATTGTGTCGTCGATCGGCAACAACACCCAGGAAGTTCTTGCAAGCCTTCGCGACGGCAAGTCGGGCATCAGTTTTGCATCAGACTACGCAGAACACGGCTTCCGCAGTCAGATCCACGGCATGCCGAGCATCGACATTCCGTCGCACGTTGACAAGCGGAACCTCCGCTTCATGGGCGATGGCGCGGCTTACAACTTCATTGCCATGGAACAGGCGATCGCCGACAGCGGTCTTGAAGACACCGACATCTCGAATGAGCGGACGGGTCTGATCATGGGCTCTGGTGGTCCGTCGACGAAAAACCTCTTCCAGGCGCACAAGATCGTCATTGAAAAGGGCGCACCCAAGCGCATGGGCCCGTTCATGGTGACCCGCGGCATGAGCTCGACCAACTCGGCCTGCCTTGCGACCCCCTTCAAGATCAAGGGCATCAACTATTCAATCACGTCGGCCTGTTCGACGTCGGCGCACTGTATTGGCGCTGCGACCGAGCAGATCCAGTTCGGCAAGCAGGACGTCATGTTCGCCGGTGGTGGCGAGGAACTGGACTGGACGCTGTCCTGTCTGTTCGACGCCATGGGCGCCATGTCTTCCAAGTACAACGACACCCCCGAAACGGCCTCCCGCGCCTATGACGCGACCCGCGACGGTTTCGTCATCGCCGGCGGCGGCGGCGTTGTGGTTCTTGAGGAACTGGAACATGCCAAGGCCCGCGGCGCGAAAATCTATGCGGAAGTGACCGGCTACGCTGCCAATTCTGATGGCTACGACATGGTCGCCCCATCGGGTGAAGGTGGCGAGCGCTGCATGCGTCTGGCAACATCCACCCTGGGCGAGCGCAAGGTCAACTACATCAACTCCCATGGCACATCCACGCCCGTTGGCGACATCGGCGAGATCCAGGCCATCCGCCGCGTTTTCGGCGAAAATCAGCCTCCGGTGTCCTCGACCAAGTCTCTCACCGGCCACAGTCTGGGCGCGACCGGCGTTCAGGAAGCCATCTACTGTCTGTTGATGCTGGAAAACGACTTCATCACCGCGTCGGCGAATATCACTGAACTTGACCCTGAGCTGAAGGACGGCGAGATCGCCACCAAGCGCATCGACGATGCCGGCCTCGATACGGTTCTATCCAACAGCTTCGGCTTTGGCGGCACCAATGCGTCGCTGGCCCTGTCGCGCTTCCACGGGTGAGGACTCGAATATGTCTGACATCATGAAGGGCAAACGCGGCCTGGTGATGGGTGTGGCCAACGACCACTCCATTGCCTGGGGCATTGCCAAGACGCTTGCCGACCACGGCGCTGAGCTTGCTTTCACCTATCAGGGTGAGGCCTTTGGCCGCAGGACCAAGCCGCTGGCTGACTCCGTTGGTTCCAACCTGCTTCTGCCGTGCGATGTGGAAGACATCGACAGCGTGGATGCGGTTTTCGCAAAGCTGAAGGAAGAGTGGGGCACCATCGACTTCTTGGTGCACGCCATCGGCTTTTCCGACAAGAGCGAGCTAAAGGGCAAATATGCAGACACCACACGGGATAATTTCTCCCGGACCATGGTGATCTCCTGCTTCTCCTTCACGGAAATCACCAAGCGCGCGGCCGAACTGATGCCAAATGGCGGTTCCATCATCACCCTGACTTATGGCGGCTCCACCAAGGTGATGCCGAACTACAATGTCATGGGTGTTGCCAAGGCGGCTCTGGAATCCTCCGTACGCTACCTGGCAGCCGATTATGGTGAGCAGGACATCCGCGTGAATGCGATCTCGGCCGGTCCGGTTCGCACGTTGGCAGGCTCCGGTGTTTCCGATGCCCGGCTGATGTTCAACTATCAAAAGCGCAATGCGCCACTGCATCGGACAGTTTCGCTTGAGGAAATCGGCGGAACAGGACTTTACCTGCTGTCTGATCTGTCCGGTGGCGTGACCGGTGAGATTCACTTCGTTGACAGCGGCTACAACATCATGTCGATGCCGCGTCTTGAAGAACTCAAGACCCAGGAAGCCAAGAGCGACTAGGGTTCAGGCATTCTTGCCAAACAAAAAGGGCGGCCTTGATGGCCGCCCTTTTTCATTCTGAAGATCATCAGATGACCGATCAGTCGATCAATTCATCCGGATAGACGCCAAAAAGACGCGTCTGATCGATCCAGCCGTCATATCCCTCGCCATGGACGCGGCACCAACCACCAGCGCATCCATCAACCGTGGCCAGTACATTCGCCTGCAACTCGGCCACCATTTGAGCATCCGACTTGGAACGCGCTCTCAGAGGCGTTTGAACCGCATCGTCCCACGGCGTTACCAGAGCCGTCCTGCGACCGGACAGCAAGGAATGGAACACCCAGCCTTCCTTGCCTTCCCAGTCGCGTATGCGCCGCCAGTTCTCGAATTCCTGAATGATCTCGACCGGCAGACCAGCCTGAACAAAGGTCCAGGCAACGTCGTGGTCCCTCGACGGGCCAATGCGAACATTGACGCGATCCGATTTCAGACTGACGAAACGGGGAACCGGCAATCCGCTGGCGCCCGTTTTGGTTGCCTGGGAAAAAGCCTCGATCGGCGAAAGCGCAAGGACTGCAAACAGAAGTGCGGCGGAAAGGACATCCTTCAACGAGGTCATCAATCGGGCCATATTATTCGCTTGTCCAATTGTTAAGTGTGAGCAACATCATGCAAAACCTGTAGCGAAGTTGGCGTCCGAAAACCAGCGCGCTCCAAAAGGGACCGTTGGAAAGGAGAGGGCTCCCGCATCCCCTTGTTTCTCACTTGCCATCTCGGTAAGGAGAAAGGGTGTGGCGTGCGCGTTCTCCGCAAGGTGCGCTATGGTGGAACCGTTGTGGTTAACGTGACCTCAACGATACGCAAAGGCAGGGAACATGGCGAAAAAGAAGCCAGTGGTCGTCGTGACCCGGAAACTTCCGGATGTGGTTGAGACGCGCATGCGCGAACTCTTTGAAACACGCCTCAATGAAAACGATCGGCCATTCAGCCAGGCAGAACTGGTGGACGCTGTGAAAACGGCTGATGTGCTGGTGCCGACTGTCACCGACCGCATCGATGCTTCAGTCCTGTCCCAGGCAGGGCCTAATCTGAAACTGATTGCGAACTTTGGTAATGGCGTCGACAACATCGACGTTTCAACCGCCAACAACCGCGGCATCAACGTCACCAACACACCTGGCGTGCTGACGGAAGACACCGCAGACATGACCATGGCGCTGATGCTGGCCGTGCCGCGACGTCTTGCTGCGGGCATCAAGGCCCTGGAATCAGGCGAATGGGCCGGATGGTCGCCGACCTGGATGCTTGGCCACCGGATCTGGGGCAAGCGCCTCGGCATCATCGGCATGGGCCGCATCGGCCAGGCCGTTGCGCGACGCGCCAAGGCCTTCGGCATGTCCATCCACTATCACAACCGCCGGCGTGTCACGCCCGATATGGAAGAAAGCCTTGAGGCCACCTATTGGGAGAGCCTCGACCAGATGCTGGCCCGCATGGATGTCGTCTCAATCCATTGCCCCCATACGCCGGGAACCTTTCACCTTCTGTCAGCGCGGCGTCTGAAGCTGCTCAAGAAGGATGCCTATGTGGTCAACACGGCCCGTGGTGAGGTGATCGACGAAAATGCGCTCATCCGGATGCTTGAAGCAGGCGACCTGGCTGGCGCAGGACTGGATGTTTTCGAACATGAGCCTGCGGTCAATCCGAAGCTGGCATCGCTGGAAAACGTGATGCTGCTGCCGCATATGGGCTCGGCCACCATCGAGGGCAGGATCGAGATGGGTGAAAAGGTCATCATCAACATCAAGACCTTCATGGACGGGCATCGCCCGCCGGATCGCGTCTTGCCGTCAATGCTTTGACTTGATTTGCAGCATGGGCTGGTTCCATGAAGCCTCCTGAAACCCTTGCGCATGTTTGCGCCTATGAGGGTGGTGCAGCGTGGCTGGCCCGGCTACCGGACATTTTCGATCAGTGTGTCGAAAATTGGAACCTGACCAAGATTGGAGCGCCCTATGGGGGCTCCAATGTGTCTTTCGCGGTTCCTGTCGAACGAGATGGCGACGCAGCCGTCTTGAAGATCCAGTTGCCATCACCTGAATCTGAACATGAAGCAGCGGCTCTGTCGATCTGGGATGGGGACGGAGCCGTTCGCTTGCTGGCGCATGACCCAGCGCGCTGTGCCCTTTTGCTGGAGCGGTGCGAGCCCGGTGATTATCTTGCAGACGCATCAGATGTGGATCCGCTAACGGTTGTTTCCAACCTGCTGCCGCACTTATGGAAACCGGCCGCCGCACCCTTCACACGTCTTGCCGATGCTGCTGCCCAATGGGCACAAGAGATGCCCGAAGGATGGAAAAAGGCGGGCCAACCTTGCGAACGCTATCTGGTGGATGCTGGCATCGACTACCTGACCGAACTCGGCAAAAACCAGAGAGAGTCGGTCCTGCTGCACCAGGATCTTCATGGTCACAACATCATCTCGGCTGAGAGAAACGCCTGGCTTGCCATCGACCCGAAACCATTGGTTGGCGAACGGGCCTTCTCGATCGCACCTTTGGTGAGGAGTTTTGAGTTCGGCCATACGAAAGAGGCAACGCTCTATCGGCTCGACCGGCTTTCCGATGAACTCGGTTTGGATCGCAAACGCGCTCTTGGTTGGACAGTCGCTCAGACCATGGCCTGGAGCTTTGATGGCGGCTATGTTGCGACCCACCATCAAACCGTTCGCTGGCTGCTTGGACGCTCGTCCTGATCAGGGAAGGTATTTTTTCCAGACCGCGCTGTCGCCCATGCCTTCGATAAAGGCCTTGTGGGCGGAATATTCCGTTTCCTGAAGGCGTGACGCCAAGGCTGCTGGGCGCTGGCGGGCATTGAAATTTCCTAAACCATCTTCAATGCTGACGGACTGGGACCCGGATGCTGCGGCCCGATCGTCTTCCGGCGACAAGATCAACGCTTGCTGCTTGCCGCCCATGAGCTCGAGATAGACTTCCGCCAGGATTTCCGCGTCGAGGAGAGCGCCGTGTTTGACGCGGCGGGAATTGTCGATGCCATACCGATTGCAGAGCGCATCGAGGGAATTCGGACCGCTGGGATGCCGCCGGCGGGCGATATCAAGCGTATCGATGACCTGATCGTTGGAAATCGTGCGGCGGCCCGCCCGTTCAAGCTCCATGTTGATGAAGCCCATGTCGAAGGCTGCATTGTGGATCACGAGGGTCCCATCTCCGACAAAATCAAGAAATTCATCGGCGATATGCCCGAACAGCGGTTTGTCCGACAGGAATTCTTCCGACAGGCCATGAACGTTGAACGCCTCGATCGGCATGTCGCGCTGTGGATTGATGTAGACGTGGTAGTAATTTCCGGTCGGAATATGGTTGAGGAGTTCTACCCCGCCGATTTCGACCAGCCGGTCGCCGCCTCTCGGATTAAGGCCCGTGGTTTCCGTATCGAAGGAAATTTCCCGCATCATACCGCCTTGCAGATTGTCTAACCGCAATGTGCCGACTGAGCCGGCGTGAGCCAAGCGGCTTTGCGGCTTTTCCCCGTATTGCCCATGTTCGAGACCTAGGGCATGCTCGCCAAAGCTCTAAGAATAGCCTTAACCGAGCGCCTGGCAGCCTCCATTCCCTGCCCTGTTTCGATCAGGAAGTGGGCTCGCCGCCGTTTTTCGGCATCTAGCATCTGCTTTGCCAGAATGGCTTCAAACCGCTCCACGGTCATGTCGGGCCGTGCCAGGACCCTCTCGCGTTGAACGGAGGCATCCGCCGTCACGACCACCGACACATCGACACGCCGGTCGCCGCCGGTTTCAAAGAGGAGGGGAATGTCGAGCAAGACGGCCCGGCGGCCTTCAGAACGCCCCTTTTCAAGAAACCGCTGTTCTTCTTCTCGCACCAGTGGATGAACGATCGCTTCGAGACGCTTCATCGCCTCGGGCTTTCCAAGGACCTGCGGAGACAACAACGACCGATCGACCTTGCCTTGAACGACTGTTCCTGGAAACGCAGCTTCGATCAGGGGTGCTGCGCGGCCAGCATAAAGAGCATGAACCGCTGCATCGGCATCGTGGCCTGGGACACCTGCTGCAGCAAACAAGCGCGCAGTGGTCGATTTGCCCATGCCGATGGAACCGGTCAGGCCGATCCTGATCAACCGTCCTTCTCCAGATCCGCAATCATCATTGCCCGCAACTCTTCATCCACCTCCGGGCGCATGCCGAACCAGCGTTCAAAAGCCGGAACAGCCTGATGCAGCAACATGCCGAGACCATCAACCGTGCGGTTTCCCCGCGCCTCGGCCTTCTTCAGGAGGTCCGTTTTCATCGGCACGTAAACGATGTCGGACACCAGAGCGGATTCGGGCAGCGGACCCAGATCGATTTCCAGCGGTGCCTTACCCCTCATACCCAACGACGTGGTGTTGATGAGCAGATCGGCTTTCCCGATATAATCCCCAAGGTCATCCCAGGCATGTCCAATCGTTGACGAACCGAACTTCTCGGCCATTTCCATGGCCTTTTTAGCTGTACGATTGAAGATATGCACAGTCTCGAACTTTCGAGACAAGAGCGACCAGATCACGGCGCGCGCTGCACCGCCTGCCCCCAAAACGATCGCTGTACCTGGGTTATCGTCCCAACCCGGTGCGAGCTGATCCAGGTTGCCAAGAAAGCCAATGCCATCCGTGTTGGCGCCGCAAAGTTTACCGCTGTCGTCAATCCAGAGCGTATTTGCGGCACCCATGGCCTCGGCAGCCGGATCAAGTTCTGCGCAAACCGAAGCGGCAAGCTCCTTGTGCGGCACGGTTACATTGCAGCCCACAAGACCTGAATCCTTGAAATTTCGGTAGAAGTCTTCCGCCGTTTCGGGATCCACATCGCGGCGGCCGTATTCACCTTCCAGGCCATACTTTTTCAGCCAGTGGCCATGAACCAGTGGCGAGCGAGAATAGGTTACGGGCCAACCGGTAATGGCAGCTTTTGGGGTGTTACTCATGTATCAAGCACTTTCTGGCGGCGGAGTTCTTCGAAGAGCGGCAAGAGCGGCAGTCCAAGGATGGTAAAATAGTCTCCATCGATCTTGTCAAACAACTGAACCCCGGGCCCTTCCAGCTGGTAGGCCCCAACGCTGGAGAGGGCCGTTTCGCCAACGTCTGCCAGATATTTTCCGATGTATGCCGGCGTCAGCTCGCGCATGGTCAGCCGAGCGGTCGACACGTGCCGCCAGATCGCCGATCCGTTGCGTGAAAGCACGACAGCGGACAGAAGTTCATGTGTCTTGCCCGAAAAGCGGAGCAATTGACGCCGCGCGGCTTCCATATCGTCAGGTTTGGTATGGCGCTCACCCTCGAACGCCAGGATCTGATCCGCGCCAATCACAAGATCGCCTGATCTGCGGCCGCTGACATCATTTGCCTTGGCTTCCGCGAGCACCGTCGCAAGGTCCTCGGGGGGAAACCCGGCCTCGATCAAGGGCGCTTCAACCGCCCGTTCGTCGACGTCGGCAGGATCAACCTCGAAGTTCAGGCCTGCGTTTTTCAAGAGTTCGCCGCGGATTTTGCTGCCGCTCGCCAGAACCAGTGTCATTTGAGACTTCCCATCTTTGACAAGGAGGATCACACCTCCTGATCGTCAACCTGTTTTGTTTTGGCCGCTCGATACAGCGCCATGATTTCAGCCGCGGTTTCTTCAATCGATCGGCGCGTGACATCTATGAGCGGCCACTCATTGTCGGAACATAAGCGCCTGGTCAGATTGATTTCCCGCGCGATTTCCTTCCGATCGACATATGTGTCGTTATAGTTTTCCGACTGCAAGGACAGAACCCGGTTGCGCCGGATCTGCTGAATGCGTTCGGCCGATGCAATTAGTCCAACGACCAGCGGCTTTTTCAGTTCCAGAAGCTGTGGAGGCAATGGAATGTCCGGCACCAGAGGCACATTCGCGGCCTTGATGCCCCGGTTCGCCAGATAGATGCAGGTCGGCGTCTTCGAAGTGCGTGAGATCCCCACGAGCACGATATCGGCGGCCTCGAGATCCTCCCAGATCTGACCGTCATCATGCATCATGGTGTAATTGAGCGCGTCTATACGCTTGAAATATTCCGCGTCCAGCTCGTGCTGACCGCCGATCCGGTGGGTTTGGGTCACGTTCAAGTAGGACTGAAAGACCGCAAAGACCGGATCGAGAATATTGACGAAGGGAATTCCGAGCTCACGACAGGTTCGCTCAAGCCTTGCCGATATATCCTTGTCCACCAGGGTATAGAGAACAATGCCGGGTGCCGCCTGGATCTCGCTGACAACGCGATCCAGCTGTTTTTGAGTTCGGACGAGAGGATAGACGTGCTCGATCTCCTGAACGTCTTCATACTGGACCGTCGCGGCGCGGGCGACCGTCATCAGGGTTTCGCCCGTCGAGTCCGATACCAGATGGAGATGAAAGTAGTTTCTGGACTTGTTCACGCAGTCATCCCCACCCCTGTTGAATAGCCGGGAAAATTGGCTCTTTGTCCGGTTCCGGCCCGAATTTGTGCCCGCTGACCTGTTTTTATAAACAGCACATGGTTTTCAAATGACTCCCGGCGAAACGGTCTGCTGACCATGTGGATTAACACAGTCGCCGCAAATCATGGACAGGTTTTCCACGTCTGCCCAATTCATTAATAGAGTGTTAAAATTCTTCTAAATCACTTAATAGAAACGAAATTCCGAGTTATCGACTCCTGTGGAGGGTAACTTGTCCAGAACACGCGACGATTTATCCCGTGTCGAATATGACTGTGAATGATTGTGGAAGCCAAATGATCCCGGTAATCCACTCTCAATAATAAAAAACAGATTCAAATATAGAATCTTTATTAGACAGGATTGTGGGAAAGGGGCTCCGCCTTATGAGATCCGAAGATCGTAGCGTGATGCGTGTGTTGGCAGGAGAGAAAATCTGGCCACCCCCCATCTGGATGATGCGTCAGGCAGGCCGTTATCTTCCCGAATATCGTAAGGTTCGCGCCAAGGCGCCAAACTTCCTAGACTTTTGCTACAATCCGGATCTGGCCACCGAAGTCACTCTTCAACCGATCCGCCGGTATGGCTTTGATGCGAGCATCTTGTTCTCGGACATCTTCGTCGTGCCGGACGCGATCGGCTATCCGGTAAGGTTTGAAGAAGGACGTGGTCCAGTTCTTGAACCTCTATGCAACGATCTGGTTGATCGTCTGGAACAGGAACGAGCAGAGGATCATCTTAAACCGGTCATAGAGACGGTTTCGCGTCTTCGAGCTGAGCTGCCCAAGGAAACGACGCTTCTTGGCTTCTGTGGCGCTCCCTGGACCGTTGCGTGCTATTCTGTCGCCGGACACACAACCCAGGACCAGGTCGCAGCCCGTGTGGGATCCTATCGGGACCCGGATCTTCTCGCCCGCTTCATCGACCACCTTGTTACCGCTTCGATCCGCTACCTCGTTCGTCAGCTTGATGCCGGTGCTGATGCGGTTCAGATCTTCGATACCTGGGCAGGTGTCTTGGACGATGCGGGGTTTGAGCGTTGGTCAATCGAACCGACCCGGGCTATTGTCCAGGGCGTGAAAGCTCAAAGGCCGGATGCGAAGATCATTGGCTTCCCGAAGTCATCCGCAGCGCGTATGGAAACTTACATCGCGAAGACAGGCGTTGATGCGGTTGGACTTGACTGGACCGCACCCGACAGCCTGGCTCTCGAGATCCAGAAGAAAGTTCCGATCCAGGGCAATCTCGATCCAATGCGCCTTGTCGCAGGGGGATCTGCGCTGGATGAAGGCGTTGATCACATCTTGAAGACATTCGACAAGGGTCCGCTCGTTTTCAACCTTGGCCATGGTGTGACGCCGGATGCCGATCCGGAAAACGTTGCGCGGATGGTCGAGCGGGTTAAGCGGGGGTAGGGCTGATGGGTGTCTATGAGTGGGTGAAATCCATACACGTGATTTCGATCATCGCCTGGATGGCGGGCATGCTCTACCTGCCACGGCTCTTCGTCTATCATGTCGACGCTGAGGTGGGATCAGACAAGTCGGAAACCTTCAAGGTGATGGAACGGCGCTTGCTGAAGGCCATCATCAATCCGGCCATGATCTCGGCCTGGATCTTTGGTCTGTGGGCTGCTTACGAGATCGGTGCATTCAGCCAGGGTTGGTTTCATGCAAAGCTGACGCTCGTCATCCTGATGTCCGCCGCACACGGTTACCTCTCAGGATGTGTTAAGCGTTTCGCACGAGACGAGAATAAAAAGTCGGCGAAATTCTATCGGATCCTTAATGAGGTGCCGACGGTCTTGATGATATTCATTGTTATTCTTGTCATCGGGAAGCCGTTCTGACCGCGAATTCTGTTGGATGGCAGATTTATCTGCCATCTACGCCTTTTTATGTACTTGCAGATTTTTTTGAAATCACTTAGGGTTTCGCCAAATTCCAGCTGGCGTTGTGGAGCATAAGCATCCAACGGTCCCGGCAGCCACGTCTGATCTAGACCAAACTGGCAGTCTCTCAGAATACCTTCCTATCTTCTTCTGAACTCTCGTTCCTAGTCCTGGTTTAAGAAGAACAATCAAGGCATTAATCCATCAAAATGACAGAGCCCAACTCGATTCGGGAAATGAAACTCAAAGACCTCAAACAGAAAACACCAACCGAGCTTCTGCAAGTTGCGGAAGAGCTCGAAGTTGAAAACGCGAGCACCATGCGCAAGCAGGAGCTCATGTTCGCGATCCTGAAGAACCTTGCGGCCCAGGACGTTGAAATTATCGGCGAAGGTGTCGTCGAAGTCCTGCAGGACGGCTTTGGCTTCCTTCGCTCACCAGACGCAAACTATCTTCCCGGACCTGATGACATCTATGTCTCTCCCTCCCAGATCCGCAGATTTTCCCTGCGGACAGGTGATACGGTTGAAGGACAGATTCGCAGCCCCAAGGAAGGCGAGCGCTACTTTGCCCTTCTGAAGGTCAACACGATCAACTTTGAAGATCCGGACAAGGCGCGTCACAAGGTTCACTTTGACAACCTGACCCCGCTCTATCCTGATGAAAAGTTCAAGATGGAGATTGAAGATCCAACCAAGAAGGATCTCTCTTCTCGTGTGATCGATCTGGTTGCTCCGCTCGGCAAGGGCCAGCGCGCATTGATCACCGCGCCGCCGCGCACAGGTAAGACCGTCTTCCTTCAGAACATCGCACAGTCGATCACGACCAATCATCCGGAGTGCTACCTGATCGTTCTTCTGATCGATGAGCGTCCGGAAGAAGTGACGGATATGCAGCGCACGGTGAAGGGCGAAGTTGTTTCTTCGACATTCGATGAGCCGGCAACGCGGCACGTACAGGTCGCTGAAATGGTGATCGAAAAAGCCAAGCGTCTGACGGAGCATGGCCGTGACGTTGTCATTCTTCTTGACTCCATCACGCGACTGGGCCGTGCCTACAACACCGTTGTGCCGTCTTCCGGCAAGGTTCTGACCGGTGGTGTCGACGCCAACGCCCTGCAACGCCCGAAGCGTTTCTTCGGTGCAGCCCGTAACATTGAAGAGGGCGGGTCACTGACCATCATCGCGACCGCTCTGATCGATACGGGCAGCCGTATGGATGAAGTCATCTTCGAAGAGTTCAAGGGCACGGGTAACTCTGAAATCATCCTGGATCGGAAGATCTCGGACAAGCGGGTTTATCCTGCGATTGATATTCAGCGTTCTGGCACACGTAAGGAAGAGCTTCTCGTTCCTGCCGAACGGCTCAAGAAGACGTTTGTTCTTCGCCGGATTCTCAATCCGATGGGAACTGTCGATGCGATCGAGTTCCTTCTCGACAAGCTGAAGCAGACCAAGTCGAACGACGACTTCTTCGACAGCATGAACACCTGATCTGAATCGGATCCGAACCGATTTCACAAAGGCGCGGCAATGTGGAAATTGCCGCGCCTTTATTATTTGTTAAGCATGTGTTTCACGTGAATCCATTGCCGTTGAGTCAGTTGAATCGGATGCGGGACGAAAAATGCCAGAGATGATAATGGAGACTGAGCGCCTGATCTTGCGCTCCTTCAGGGAAACCGACCGGGATGTCTTCGCGAGCATCAATGCTGACCCTGAGGTCATGCGTTACTTCCCGGCACCCCTGTCACGCGAGTTGAGCGATGCGCTGATGGACAAGGCCCTGGCAAAGGAAAAGTCCGACGGGTTCTGCTTTGCCCCGATCGAAGAAAAGGCAACGGGGGATTTTCTCGGTTTTGTCGGATTGTCCCGGCCGTCCTACGCCAAGCCTCTGCCATGCGATCCTTGCGTTGAGGTTGGCTGGCGGCTTGCGCGCAGCGCCTGGGGCAAGGGCTATGCAACAGAGGCGGCAAGGGCCTGGCTTCGATTCGGTTTCGTAACTTTGGACCTGGAGGAAATCGTCTCCTTCACCACCGTCATCAATGCTCCTTCGCGTCGGGTGATGAAGCGACTTGGGATGACCTACGATCCAGCTGACGACTTTCTTCATCCAGCTGTCGAGCAAGGTCACCCGCTGGAGCCCCACGTGCTCTATCGCCTGGGCCGGAAGGACTGGGTCGCGCAGACGGGCGGCTAGTCGACTTTCTGCAAGATTGTTTCAAGGTCTCGACGGCTTTGGATCGGGAACGAACATGCTCCCTCGCGGCAGAGATAGACGGTCGGCTTATCATCCAGCGCGTTCTTGTATTTCGCAGGGTGACCTTCTGGAAAATCATCGGTCGAGCTGACAAGGATTTGCATCAAGGCGGGATCAACCGCGCGGTTCAGAACCTTGAGAAATGGATTCGGATCCGTTCCTTCCGGCGCAACGATCACAGCCAACCGTCCGTTGGTTCGCGTATCAAAGGCCGAAAGGAGAGAGGCGGTCGCGAAGATGTTCTTCGGTATCTCTGCCGACAGAGCCATCAGCAGTTTGTCCGCCAGTGTTTTGTATCGCTCCTTGCCAGTCATCAGATAGAGCCTCGAAAAAGCTTCTGCCGCTGTTCCATTGGCGTTGGGTGTGGCTTCATCCGCAACGCTGAATGGGCGGGTGATCAGGCCCGGCGCGTCATCTGCTGTGAGGAAATAGGCGCCTTCTTCGCTCTGATAGTGCTGTTCAAGGACGGTTGCCAGGTTCTCGGCGTCCGCTATGTAGCGCTCGATCCGGTCTGGATCGGCTTCGGCAAGGGCGAGGGCTGCGACCATCATGCTTGCCTGATCTGTGGCAAAGCCCGGGAAGACCAGCGTTCCATCACGCCAGGAATGGCCGATGCGGCCGTCGCGGCTCATTTCGCTCATGACGAAGTCATAGGCTGTGCGCGCTGCCTCCAGATATGATTCACGTGAAACAAAATGGCTGGCACGGGCAAAGCCTGTGATGGTGTAGCCATTCCAGTCGGCAAGGACCTTGTCGTCCATTGACGGTCGAATGCGGCTTTCACGGCGTTTCAGAAGTTTCTCACGCATCTTGGCCAGCCGTGTTTCTTCCTTGGCAGAAACGCTCGGAGACTTCAGCCGGTTGAGGATCGTAATGCCTTCCCAGTTGCCGGAGGGATGAACGTCGTAGGCCTTGGCGAAAGCCAGGGCATCTTCCTCGCCGAGCACCTCGGTTATCTCATCCGACGACCAGACGTAAAATCGGCCTTCTTCGCCTTCGCTGTCCGCGTCCAGGCTGGAGGCAAATGCTCCGCCGGGCAGCTTCATCTCACTCAGCAGCCAATCGGCAGTCTCTTCGATTCGGCGTCGAAACAGCTCATCGCCGGTCGCCTGATAGGCATTGACGAGATGCCCGAGGTACTGGCCGTTGTCGTAGAGCATCTTTTCGAAATGGGGGACAAGCCAAAGGTGGTCGACCGAATAGCGGGCGATCCCGCCTTTGAGATGGTCATATATCCCGCCATTGCTGATCTGTCTTAGCGTATGAAGGTAGGCGTCCTTGGCGGTATCGTTGCCACCGCGCAGCCCGATGCGCCATACGAGATCGAGCACGGACGCTTGCGGGAATTTCGGCGCGCCCTTGATCCCGCCATGCTCGGTGTCGAACAGGCCGACAAGACGGTCACCCGCAGCCATCATGAGACTGCGATCGATCGGGGCAGTGGGTGTGATCTCTGCCTTCAGGGCTTGCATCAGACCGCTTCGGTTGTTTTCGATTCGCTCCCGATCCGTCTCGAAGGTGTTCGCGACAGCTTCGAGCGTATCGACGAATGAGGGACGGCCCCACTGTGCGGTCTTGGGATAATAGGTTCCGCCCCAGAAGGGTTCACCCTCTGGCGTCAGGAACATGGTCAGCGGCCAGCCACCCTGTTCGCCAAGGGCGTGAAGTGCCTTCATATAGATCTGATCAATATCGGGACGTTCCTCGCGATCGACCTTGATATTGATGAAGAGGCGGTTCATTACCTCCGCAGTCGCTGGATCCTCGAAGCTTTCATGAGCCATGACGTGGCACCAATGACAGGCTGCATAGCCTACCGACAGGAGGATCGGCTTGTTTTGGCTCTTGGCCGCTGCAAGCGCTTCTTCGCCCCATTGGTACCAGTGAACCGGGTTGTCCTTGTGCTGGAGCAGATACGGACTGGTTGATTGGGCAAGGCGGTTTTCGGTCATGGGGAGTTGCGGTCCTAACGGGATTTGCGGGTCGCTGGATGGCTAAGGTTCAGCAATTCGCCGGCGAGTGCAAGCGGGGCACGATGACCTGCTTGAATGAATGATGTGAGAGTGATGTCAGATACGATCTATGCGCTATCGAGTGGAGCCCTGCCTGCAGGTGTCGCGGTCATCCGGATGTCTGGCCCGGCTGTTGAGTTGGTCCTGAACCGTCTATGTGGGGTGGTGCCCGAGCCGCGCAAGGCCGCCTTGAAGCGCCTGGTCGATCCTGTTTCCGGAGATGTGCTTGATGAGGCGCTGGTCCTCTACTTCAAGGGGCCGGCGAGCTTTACAGGCGAGGACGTTGCAGAGCTGCAATGCCATGGCGGCCGGGCAGTTGTCGCGCGCATTCTTGATGTGCTTTCAGAGTTTGAGGGGCTGCGTCCGGCCGAGGCTGGTGAATTTACCCGGCGTGCTTTTGACCGGGGGCGGATGGATCTGACGGAGGTGGAAGGCCTGTCGGACCTGATTGCTGCTGAGACCGAGGCGCAACGCAAGCAGGCCTTTCGTCAGATGGGTGGTGGCCTTGGCCGGCTCTACGAAGACTGGCGCAAACGACTGATCCATATGCGCGCCATGATCGAGGCAGACTTCGATTTCGCCGATGAGGAAGATGTTCCAGGCAGCGTCGCGGATCAGGTTTGGGATCAGGCAGAAGGCTTGATCGGAGAAGTCGATCAACATCTGGAGCAATCGAAGAGCGGTGAGCGGCTACGATCCGGCTTGCAGGTTGTTTTGATGGGGGCGCCCAACGCAGGCAAATCAAGCTTGCTGAACGCCATTGCGGGCCGCGATGTCGCCATTGTCACAGAGGAGGCTGGAACGACGCGCGACGCGATTGAGGTTCATCTGGACCTTGGCGGTTATCCAGTGACGCTGGTTGATACGGCCGGGCTTCGCGAAACGGAGGGGCGTGTCGAGCAGGAGGGGATCCGCAGGGCCCAGGCACGTGGAGAGGCAGCCGATCTCATCCTGTGGGCGATGGAGCCCGGTGGGCTGGCCCCGGACCATTCGGTCTCCGGCCTGAGCGCGGACGTTCGTCAGTCTGTTCCGGTCTGGATCGTTCGGACAAAGGTTGATCTTGAGACTCTTCCGGAACGAGACTCTTCCGGAACAACCCTTGAGATTCCTGTATCGTGTCTGGACAAGAACGGTCTCGAAGCGCTGATTGACCGTCTTTCCGGTTTCGTTGGTGAAATGATATCAGTCGGTGAAGCGCCGCTGGCGACCCGCGCGAGACACCGCCACTTCCTGCGTGATTGCCGTGCAGCGTTGCATCATGGCTTTACGCGGGACGATCTGCCGGGCGAGCTCAGGGCAGAGGATCTTCGCTCTGCAGCTGACGCTCTTGGCCGGATCACGGGTCGGATCGATGTAGAGGATCTGCTGGATGTTATCTTCCGGGATTTCTGTATCGGGAAGTGAGACCTGTTTCACGTGAATCATTGAGGGGTTTGGCGCATCGGTTCTGACCCGGAACATGTTTCACGTGAATCATCTTCCTGTTTTCTTTTGACCAAAAATCCAGGTCAATTTATAAGGACGTCAACGGAACCGGCCAGGGGTGCTTGTGCAAATTGCTCAGCCTCTGCCGTGCGCGCCAAGAGCGCTGACAGACCAGATGGTTCCCTTGAAACTCGCTACGGTGATTTGATCCCTTTGTGCGATGGTTTGCCATCGACCGATGAATGAATATGACCATGACAAATATGATCTATGATGTGGTGGTGGTTGGCGGCGGCCATGCGGGCTGCGAGGCTGCTGCGGCATCTGCAAGGCTTGGCGCGCGGACAGCTCTTGTCACTCATCGTGCCGACACCATCGGAGTGATGTCCTGCAATCCCGCGATAGGGGGGCTCGGCAAGGGCCATCTTGTTCGAGAGATTGATGCACTTGATGGCCTGATGGGTAGGGTCGCCGACAAGGGTGGCATCCAATTTAGAATGCTGAACCGGCGGAAGGGTCCAGCTGTTCGCGGGCCTCGTGCCCAGGCAGACCGGAAGCTTTATCGCGAGGCCATGCAGGCGGAGATCGCCGCCATCGACAAACTTGATGTCGTCGAGGGTGAAGCCGATCGGCTGACATTTGATGATGGCGCGATCTCCGGGATCGTCCTTGCAGATGGACGGGAGATTGTTTGCCAGTCTGTTGTTCTGACCAGCGGCACCTTTCTGCGCGGCCTCATTCACATCGGCGACAAGAAGATACCGGCCGGACGGCAGGGAGAGGGACCAGCGATGGGGCTGTCCGTCTCCCTCGAGGAGATCGGTTTCGAGCTCGGCCGTCTGAAGACCGGTACGCCGGCACGCCTCGATGGTCGAACGATTGATTGGCAGAAGCTCGAAGAGCAGCCGGGTGATGCGGACCCGATCCCGTTTTCGACGCTGACGGAGAAGATCGAGGCGCCGCAGATCCCTTGTCATATCACACGGACGACGCCTGAGACCCATCAGATTATCCGTGAAAACCTCTCGCGCTCGGCGATGTACTCTGGCGAGATCAAGGGACGGGGTCCTCGATATTGTCCATCGATCGAGGACAAGATCGTTCGGTTTGGTGATCGCGACGGGCATCAGATTTTTCTGGAGCCTGAGGGCCTGGATGATCACACTGTCTATCCGAACGGCATTTCGACCTCGCTGCCGGAAGATGCTCAGCTGGCGTTTCTCAAGACCATTCCTGGACTTGAAAATGTCGTGGTGATCCAGCCGGGCTATGCGATTGAATATGATCATGTGGACCCACGTGAACTTTCGACCACGCTGGAGGCGAAGAAGTGCTCCGGGCTTTTCCTGGCTGGTCAGATCAACGGGACGACTGGATATGAAGAGGCGGGAGCCCAGGGCCTGATCGCAGGTCTGAACGCAGCCTTGAAAGCTGCCGGTCGCGACGCCTTCGTCGTCGATCGAAGCCAGGGGTATATTGGCGTGATGATCGATGACCTCGTCACTCGCGGGATCACCGAGCCATACCGCATGTTCACGTCACGGGCGGAATACCGCCTGTCCTTGCGGGCGGACAATGCGGATCAGCGTCTTACGCCGATCGGGGTTGAGCTGGGCTGTATCAGTGAGCAACGTCGAGTCGCTTTCGAAACGAAGATGAGCCAGATTGTTGCTGCCGGCGACTTGCTTAAGGGTCTTACCGTCACGCCGGCGGAGGCGCAGAAAAAGGGACTGCCAGTCAATCAGGATGGTATCCGTCGATCTGCCTTTGATCTGTTGTCCTATCCGGATGTGACATTCTCGCAGCTGGTCGAGGTCTGGCCGGAGCTGGAGACTGTGGGTGAGGCCATTGCCGAACAGGTGGCAACAGACGCGCTTTATGCCGTCTACCTTGAGCGCCAGGCTGCGGATATTGCAGCCTTGAAGCGGGATGAGGCCTTGGAGATTCCTGCTGGTTTCGACTTCAATGCATTGGTCGGTCTGTCAAACGAGGTTAAGCAGAAACTGGATACTGTGCGTCCGTCCACGCTCGGACAGGCGTCGCGGATGGATGGGGTCACGCCTGCGGCACTCACGCTGCTGCTGTCTCATATCAAACGTCAAAGCCGTAAGGGGGCGGCGTGATGGCTCGTCCGGTGCCTTTGAACAACTCTGCAGAGATTGTGCATAACTTCGGGGATGTTTCACGTGAAACGATCGAGCGCCTTCAGATCTACGTTGATCTGGTTCTGAAGTGGCAGCCCGCGCAAAATCTGATTGCGCCGTCGACCATCCCGGATATCTGGTCTCGCCATGTTGTCGATAGCCTGCAGACCAAGTGGACCTTGCCCGAGGCAAAGACCTGGGTGGACATTGGCAGTGGGGCGGGGTTTCCCGGTGTTGTGACGGCTATTCTGCAGGCCGACGATCCAGACGGCCATGTCCACATGATTGAAAGCAATCAGCGCAAGGCAGCTTTTTTGAGAACTGCCCTTCGTGAGACAGGGTCCAAAGGCACCGTCCATGCAGGACGGATCGAATCGGTTGCGAAAGATTGGCAGCATGGCGCCATTGATGCGGTCTCCGGCCGAGCTTTGGCCGCACTCGATTTGCTTTTGGGTTTTGCTGAGCCGTTTACCGCCGCTGGTGCGCAATGTGTTTTCCACAAAGGCCAAGATTTCCAACGAGAAGTTAACGAAGCGTCTCACGCTTGGACATTCGATCTGGTAGAAAAGGTAAGTCTTATAGATCCTACGAGCCGGATGCTTCTTTTATCCAATATCTCTCCCCGGCCCAGTAAGGAAGGTATCGCTGTATGAGCATGCTTCCAGAATCCCCGCGCGTTCTTGCGCTTGCCAATCAGAAGGGTGGTGTCGGTAAAACGACGACAGCCATCAATCTCGGGACAGCCCTTGCTGCCATTGGTGAAAAGGTTCTTGTTATCGACCTCGACCCACAGGGCAACGCTTCCACTGGTCTCGGTATTGAACGCCGTGATCGTGGGTTGTCCACCTATGACGTTCTCAGCGGCGACTGCCGCCTGGAAGAGGCGGTCAAGGATACTGCGGTTCCTCGACTCTGGGTGGCTCCATCGACGATGGATCTGCTGGGGCTCGAATTGGAAATTGCCTCGACCGGTGACCGGGCTTTCCGTCTGCGCGCAGCCATCGAGCAATTGGCCCAATCCCGGCTGTTTCAGGAAATCGGTTTTACCTATGTCCTGGTCGACTGCCCGCCGTCTCTGAACCTGCTCACCATCAACGCGCTCTCGGCATCCCATTCGATCCTGGTTCCGCTGCAATGTGAGTTCTTTGCGCTGGAAGGTCTCAGCCAGCTGCTGAGCACAGTGGAGCAGGTGCGTAACGCATTGAATCCGGAACTGACGATCCATGGCATCGTTCTGACGATGTATGACAGCCGGAACAATCTCTCCAGCCAGGTCGTGGCCGATGTGCGCGAGACGATGGGTGATGCGGTTTATGAAACCATCATTCCGCGCAACGTGCGGATCTCGGAAGCGCCGTCCTACGGAAAGCCTGCGTTGCTCTATGATCTGAAATGCTCCGGCAGTCAGGCTTACCTGCGCCTTGCATCTGAGATCATTCAGCGTGAGCGTGAGCTTCGGCGCGTTGCGGCCTAGGGCTTTGGGCTAGACTGTTGATTTCGAAGCTGTTGGATTTGGATCCGTTCCGGGTTCAACTGTGCTGAAAGCTGGCCTAGACAAATAACCTATTGAAAAATAAAGATAATTAAGAAACGGATGCGGTATGGCGGACGATAGTGGCAAGAACAAGCGCTTGGGACGTGGCCTGGCGGCGCTGATTGGCGATTCTGCTACTCAGGATACATCTCCCCCTGAGCGAACGATGCGCGACAGCCGCAAGGTTCCGATTGAGCATTTGGAGCCGAACCCACGTAATCCGCGCAAGACCTTTGCTGAGAAGGATCTGGCGGACCTCACTGAATCTCTGCGTGCAAAAGGGATTGTCCAGCCTATCCTCGTTCGCCCGGCCGCAGGAAAACAGGATCGTTTCGAGATCATCGCAGGTGAGCGTCGCTGGCGTGCCGCACAAAAGGCCGGTCTCCACGAAGCGCCGATCATCATTCGCGATGTCACCGATCAGGAAGCGCTTGAGCTCGCGATCATCGAGAATGTTCAGCGCGCAGACCTGAACCCGATCGAAGAAGCGATGGGCTATGATCAGCTGACCGCCGAGTTCAACTACAGCCAGGGTGAATTGGCCAAGGTCATCGGCAAGAGCCGAAGCCATGTCGCCAACACCATGCGGTTGCTGAAGTTGCCGAATTCGGTGAAGGACTATCTGGCTGAAGGACTTTTGACCGCTGGTCATGCCCGTGCGCTGATCACCGTGGAAGACCCGGCTGCGCTCGCGGACCTTATTGTTGCCAAGGGTCTGACCGTTCGTGACGCCGAGAAACTGGCGCAGGATCCAGAGGCGCTGCAAAAGCTCCTTAGCGGCGGCAAGAGCGAAGTGGCCAAGCCGGAAAAGGATGCCGATACCAAGGCGTTGGAGAAGCGGCTGGCGGATACGCTTGGACTGAAAGTCAGTGTTGGTCACAAGCCGGGCAAGGAAAGTGGCGATCTGAAGATCAAATACACCTCGCTTGAGCAGCTTGATGAGCTTTGCCGCAAGCTGGGCGTCGAAACTGGCTGAATGCAAGCCTGAATTCGGTTGCGTAATGATGAGGTCGGGCTGGTGCCCGGCCTTTTATGTTGCCTTGTAGCTGGCGGATTTGGGGCCGTTTGTTCTAGCGGCGTCGTGCAGAGCGCGATTTGGCGACACGAGCCAGCGTCAGGAGCGCTTCAGACAGCACTGGAGCGCCAAGGCCGGCATTTAGGCGGGAAACCTTCATCGCTTCATGGAGGCGCTCTGTGGCCTTCGACAGGTCTTCTGAGGACCATATCTGGATCTGGCGAGCAATGGCGGTCTTGCGCTTGAAAAAGACCGGAGGCCGTTGGCCGTCGACGATCGCTTGGGGCTGTATTCCGCGGTCGACGTCCGCACGCATTCGGTGAAGCCATTGAAAATGCTTCAGGGCCTGTCCTGCGATCACAGACGCATTTGATCCTTGAGCGTCCAAACGCTCAAGACCATGGTCGAGTGTTTCGAGATTTCCCATCGCCGCGGAGTCGATCAACTCCGACATTTCAAAAGCCGAAGCGTCGCCTATGATCGCTTCGACATCGTCGCTTTCAATGCGGCCTTTTCCAAAGGCGTAGAGACAGAGCTTCTTGAGCTCTCCGCGACTGGCCATTCTGTCGGCGCCGAGTAGGCTGTGAAGCGCGGTGCGTGCCTCCCGGGAAATGCTGAGCTCTGCGTCCCGGGTTTCCTGATCGATCAAAGTGTCGATGTCACGGCCCGTGTCGGCGTAGCAGGGTACGGCAACTGCGCGGCGATCAGACTCGAACAACTTGCGCAGGCTCGTTCCCTTTTTCAGGTCACCGGCTTCGACGACAACCAAAGAAGGATTGTTATCGAGTTTGAGAAGGGGAGTGACAGCTGGAGAGAGGTTCTTTCCGCCAGCATCCTTAATCCAGATGATGCGGCGGCCGCCGAAGAGCGGCACCGTCAATGCTTCGTCAATCAGCCGATTCGGGTCGGAAACGATCTCCGATGCGTCGATCTTGGCCAGGTTGAAGGGATCATCGTCCCCTTCCGAGGCTTTGGTGACCAAGGCAGACGCGCGTTCGGAGACGAGACCTGTGTCAGGGCCATAGATCAGCACCGCGCCGCCGGCTGCGGGCGGCTTTGCAAGGAAACGGTCTATTTCGCCCGCCTTGAGCGCGGTCATGAGCTCATATCCTTAGCGCTGGGATGCGAAATAACCAGCGATCCGAGCCTGGATATCGTCAGCCACCGTTGCGGCGGCCCGTTGTTTTGCGTCGCGTTTCGCGCGGATATTGGCAAAACGCTGGCTGGAAAAGTCATAGGACGCCGTGGCAAATGAGCGGCCGGTTGTCAGCGTCTTCTGGGTCTCATAGTCGGACAGCACGAAGGTCGTGTTCATGGTCAGGGTGTAGGCAGAGGGAACATCCGCCAGTTCCTCGACACCGACTGCGGCCTGGCTGATGTCCATCAGTACCTTCAGACGATACAGCTTCCGCGGGCTGGCGGCGCCGCCCTCGAAGTTGAAGGTGAGCTCGTTGTAGAGCTCGCGTGCCGCGTCGTCGTCGCTGTGCTTGTCGGAGATCGGATCTATATCAATGGCGGCAAGCTCAGCCTGTACGGTGCTATCTGCCCCCGACGGAGTGTCGAGTGAGCCATAGAGCGGGCGGACCTGGCAGCCGGCGAGCAGTCCTGCAACAGCGAGGGCGGTCACAAGACCGGAGATCGCCTTGCGGCAGCGGACGTTCAGATCAAGCAACGACATTCACGATCCTTTGGGGCACCACGATAATCTTGCGCGGAGCGCGCCCCTCGAGGGCCCGCTGTACGAAATCAAGTTCCAGCGTAGCTGCTTCGACCGCCTCTTTGGAAGCGTCTCTTGCAACGATAATTTCACCGCGCTTTTTGCCGTTGATCTGGATTGGCAGAGTAACGGTGTCGTCGACGAGGAGGCTGTCCTCGACCGCGGGCCAGTTTGCTTCTGAAATGACGCCTTCGAGGCCTAGTCGCGTCCAGCATTCCTCGGCAAGGTGCGGCATCATCGGAGCCATCATCTGGGTCAGATACTCAGCCGCCTCGCGGACGGCATAAGCCGTATCGGGGGCTTCCAGACCATCATGAACGGCCTTGCCGATCTGATTGACGTATTCGTAGATTCGGGCCACAGCGCGGTTGAAGCCGAGGCCTTCCAGATCCTTGGAAACGGCTGCCAGCGTCTTATGGGTCGATCTGCGCAGATCCAGCGCCTTGCCGGAAATCTCGGGAGCATCTCCGCGTGGTGACGTGCTGTCAGCAATTTCCTGGATCAGGCGCCAGACACGCTGGACGAAACGCCATGACCCCTGAACACCTTCTTCCGTCCAAATGACATCGCGTTCGGGCGGGCTGTCGGACAACATGAACCAGCGAGCAGTGTCTGCCCCATAGGTTTCGATGATGTCGGTCGGGTCGACAGTGTTCTTTTTCGACTTCGACATCTTTTCGATCGAGCCGATCGTGACAGGTGCACCAGTGTCTGCGTGCGTTGCCGTGCGTTCGTTTTCGGCTCCCGCAATAACAATCTCAGCTGGGCTCAGCCACTTGCCGTCTTCGGACTTGTAGGTCTCGTGCGTGACCATGCCCTGTGTGAAGAGGCCCTTGAAGGGCTCCTTCAGATCGAGAGCTCCGACCTTCTGCATCGCGCGGGTGAAGAAGCGCGAATAGAGCAGGTGCAGGATCGCGTGCTCAATGCCGCCGATGTACTGATCGACGGGCAGCCAGTCATTGGCGGCTTTCGGATCGGTGGGCTGATCGCAGCGCGGCGCGGTAAAACGGGCGAAATACCAGGAACTGTCCACGAAGGTATCCATGGTATCCGTTTCGCGCAGGGCCGGCTTGCCGCAGCACGGGCAAGTGGTATTGCGCCAGGTCGGATGCCTGTCGAGGGGATTGCCAGGCTTGTCGAAATTGATGTCAGCTGGCAGTTCAACGGGCAGGTTTTCGTCCTTTTCCGGCACGACGCCGCAGTCATCGCAATGGATGACCGGGATCGGGCAGCCCCAGTAGCGCTGACGGGAAATGCCCCAGTCGCGCAGACGGTAATTGACCTGCCGTTCGCCCTGAGGCGCGCCGCTGATCATTGTCTCTTCAAGCGTCTTTGCGACAGTCTGCTTTGCGTCCGCGATGCTGAGGCCGTCTAGGAAATGAGAATTGAAAATCGTCCCGTCGTCCGTAAAGGCCTCATCGGCGATTTCGAAGGTTGCCGGATCAGCATCCTTCGGCAAAACGACCGGCGTTACCGGCAGACCGTATTTGCGCGCAAAGTCCAGATCGCGCTGGTCATGCGCCGGACATGCGAAGATTGCGCCCGTGCCGTAATCCATCAGGATGAAGTTGGCGACGTAGACTGGAAGCTCGATCGAGGCATCGAGGGGATGCTTTACTCGCAGGCCTGTGTCGATACCCTTTTTTTCTGCCGTCTCAATGGCTTCTGCAGAAGTACCCATGCGCCGGCATTCTTCGATGAAGGACTGCAGTTCCGGGTCGGTCTCTGCCAGCTTCAGGGAAATGGGATGGTCCGGGGACAGGCCCATGAAAGATGCGCCAAAGAGCGTATCCGGCCGCGTCGTAAAGATTTCCAGGACCTCGTCGCCTGTGGGCGCGGCCTCCAGAAGCTCAAAGCGTACGCGAAGGCCCTCAGACTTGCCGATCCAGTTCTTCTGCATCAGACGGACTTTGTCCGGCCAACGATCGAGACCGTCCAGGGCATCCAGCAGATCTTCCGAATAGTCGGAAATCTTGAAGAACCATTGAGTCAGCTCGCGTTGCTCGACCAAGGCGTCCGAGCGCCAGCCTCGTCCGTCGATGACCTGCTCGTTGGCGAGAACCGTCATGTCGACCGGATCCCAGTTGACCTTGGCGTTCTTGCGGTAGACGAGCCCGGCCTCGAGGAATTTCAGGAAAAGACGCTGCTGCTGTTCGTAATATTCAACGTCGCAGGTGGCAAACTCGCGGCTCCAGTCCAGCGAAAGGCCCATGATCTTGAGCTGTTCGCGCATGAAGGCGATGTTTTCGTAGGTCCAGTCCTTGGGATGGACGTTGTTCTGCATCGCGGCGTTTTCAGCCGGCATGCCAAAGGCGTCCCAGCCCATTGGATGAAGGACATTGAAGCCCTTCGCGCGCTTGTAGCGAGCGACCACGTCGCCCATGGCGTAGTTGCGCACATGGCCCATGTGGATACGGCCGGACGGATAGGGGAACATCTCCAGGACGTAGTATTTTTGCCGCTCATCTTCGTTGGAAGTGACGAAAACGTCCTTTTCAGTCCAGACCTTTTGCCAGCGTGCTTCTACTTCGCGGGCGTTGTACCGTTCCGTTGCCATTAAAATCGCCGTTTCATGATGCGCCGTCCGGCGGCGCTTATTTGTTGATGTGTTTGGCGGACTGTCACCAGAAATAGCGCGTGGGGTCAACATGATTGCAGGAAATTGTCCGCATTTTCGCGACAGTTGCGGCAATGCTTGCAATTTGCCCTGGCGCGACCTTATCAGAAGCTTACCGCAGGACAGTTTGGCAAAGGACAAGGGTGATCGATATGGCGGAAACGGCGACTGACCGGCTGAACCAGGTTCTCAGCGATATTCGTGCGGCTGAGGCCGACAATGGTCGCACAGAGGGGAGCGCAACCCTTGTCGCGGTTTCCAAGACATTCGATGCGGACGACATTCGACCGGTTCTTGCGGCGGGCCAAAGGGTTTTTGGCGAAAACCGCGTTCAGGAGGCGATGGGCAAATGGCCTGCGTTACGCGATGAGTTTCCTGGTGTAGAGCTGCATCTGATCGGCCCGCTTCAATCCAACAAAGCGAAAGAAGCGGTCGCCACCTTTGATGTCATTCATACGATTGACCGGGAGAAGATCGCAAAAGCCCTCAAGACAGAAATGGTGAAGCAGGACCGTGATCTACCTTGCTTCATTCAGGTCAATACGGGGGAAGAGTCCCAGAAAGCCGGCATTTCGCCTGCCGATCTTGATGCTTTTGTTGCCAAATGCCGGGATGATGTAGGGCTCAATGTGATCGGGCTGATGTGTATTCCCCCGGTGGAGGAAGCACCGGGACCCCATTTCGCCCTGCTTCAGAAAATGGCGGCGCGAAACAATCTCGCCCAATTGTCCATGGGAATGTCTTCCGACTATGAGATTGCCTTGGGCTTTGGTGCGACCCACGTCCGGGTGGGGTCGGCTATTTTTGGTCACAGAGACTATCCGGCTTGATTGTTTTCAAAGTTGCGAAACAAACGAATGCAATTTTGGGTCTTATTTTGGTCTCATACACTCGAATGTGACCGCGTCTTGACGCGGCAATGGCGGGACGCCGATCCGTGCCAAGACAAGATCACAAGACGTCCTTAGCTTCGCCATCCAAGCGGCATCTTGCCACGGCAGGTTTCCAATTGTTTCGACACGCCGGGTTCTCCGGGTGTCGGGACATAAATCCAACCTGTTAGTGGGAGTAACATCCATGTCTAAACGTCTTGCAGCAACAGTGGTTTTCGGCGCCTTGACGGCTTCGAGCGCAGCCTTTTCTCAAGGTGTAACCTTTGAAGCCGTTGACGGTGATCAGGATGGCTTTCTGACATTCTCCGAGATTTCGGCGGCAGTGCCGGCGGTTACGGAAGATGTCTTCAAGGCCGCGGATTCCAATCAGGACGCAGTTCTCAGTCCTGATGAGTTTACCGCTCTCGGCCTCTAGGCCCTGCGGTGACTTGAGGCGCTTGAGCGATCCGCTCTGATAAGCGTCAAAAACGAGCAAAAAGCCTTCGCCAGCCGGACGCGGTTGGCGAGGGCTTTGCTGTTCTCAGGCAGGTATTGGCTCAGTCGCCGGTCCAAAAATCGGGCGTCAGGATGACAAGCCCGGCGATAATCTCGAGCCGACCCAGGATCATTTGAATGGCCAAGAGCCATTTGACGCCATCGGGAAGGCTCTCAAACGTTCCAGATGGTCCGATGATTGACCCGACACCGGGGCCAACGTTGGCAAGGGCAGTGATTGATCCGCTGAAGGCGGTCAAAAGATCGAGCCCAAAACAGGTGTAAGCCAGACCGAACGCCGCGAATGTTCCAGCGTAGAGCACAGCGAACACCAGGACGCCTTCGATGACGGACGGATTGACCGGCTTGCCGTCATAGTGAGGCTGCAGAACCCTGTTCGGGTACATCATCCGGCGCAGCAGCACACGGATGAAGCTGAGCAGCAGGGCGACGCGGAACATTTTGAACCCGCCCGAGGTCGATCCGCTGCAGCCGCCCAGGAAGGT
Organism: Roseibium polysiphoniae; assembly: GCF_014842925.1. Classification (GTDB taxonomy): domain Bacteria; phylum Pseudomonadota; class Alphaproteobacteria; order Rhizobiales; family Stappiaceae; genus Roseibium; species Roseibium polysiphoniae. The sequence continues at coordinate 374,821 of NZ_JACYXJ010000005.1, read as the reverse complement.
CAGGAGGAAGAAGATCGCGATGACCAGAGTGCCCCATTCCAGATAGTCACCTGCGGCGTAGCCGGTGGTGGTGATCACGGACACCACGTCAAAGACGGAAATCGTGAAAAGATGGAAAGGCGTGTCGTGCTGAAGCCAGCGCTGGCTGAGGAAAATCGTGAAACTGGCAATTGCGATGATCGCGCCAAAAAGCAGGATCTGCTGCCTGTCATCGGGATGTTTGGCCTCAAGACTGCGGATGAGGAACAAGAAGGGTATGCTTGAGCAGAGCATGAAGATGATGGCCACCCAATAGACGGATGTGCCTTCGAACTGGCCGAAGGAGCTGTCTGACGTCGAGTATCCTCCCGTCGAAACAGTGGTCATGGCGTGATTGATCGCCTGAAACACACTCATGCCGCAGATCAGATAAAGCAGCGTGCAGATAAGCGTCAGGCCGCCGTAAAGCGTTAGCAGACGGATCAGGAACGGCTCAATACGGCCATATGGTTTCGTTGTATTTTCAGAGGATTCCAATGCGAACAGGTGACTTCCCCCGACGCGCAACCCCGGCAACAGCCAGATTCCGACGACGATGATACCAATGCCGCCGATCCATTGCAGGAGGGAGCGCCACAGCAAAATGCCGGGTGGCAGATGATCGAGGCCGGACAAGATGGTCGAGCCCGTGGTCGTCAAACCTGATGCGGCCTCGAAAAAGGCGTCGGTAAAACTGATGCCCAGACCGCTACTATAAAGGGGAAGGGCGCCCGCCATACAAAAGGTCGCCCATGCCGCGTTGACGAACAGGAAGGTCTCACGACGGCGCAGCCCGGGCGCATGTCCGGCGAAGGCTGCCGTCGTCAGGGCTCCGACGCAACCAAGAACGAGAGCAGAGACGGAAAAGACGATCCAGTCCGGATTGTGAGCGACGAGATCGGCGCTGGCCGGAATGAGCATGAAAACGGCAATCAGGATCAAAAGCCTGCCGATGGGGAGCGCAACTGCGCGGTAGTTCATGTCTCGATGTCCCGTTATACATGGCGTGCCTAGGCCCGCGCATGATCTTGGACGTATTGATACGCGACGCTTATTGATCCAACCGCGCCGCAAAGCAAGTGCGAAGCCCCAACGCGCATGCATGGCTGTCCAGGACCGAAAGCACAGGCTTTTCCTTGACTCACGGGTGCAATTGGGCCATTACCCGCTCCAACTCCATATGAGTGACTACATTTCGAGCCGCCGACCGGGACCCGTAAAGGTGTAAAGAGATCCCGGAGGTTACCACCCGACAGCGCGATGCGCCCTCGGGTGTGTTTCTGCTTTGCGCGGTTCTTCGTGGTCCCCATATGGTCGGGAGATCATCCCGGAATTGCAACGGTAAGGACCCTTTTATGTTCGAAAGCCTGTCCGATCGACTGAGCGGTATATTCGACAAGCTGACCGGCCGCGGTGCGCTGTCGGAGAACGATGTCAACGAGGCGCTGCGTGAGATCCGCAGAGCGCTGATCGAGGCTGATGTCGCGCTGCCTGTCGTTCGTTCGTTTACGGACAAGGTGCGCAATCGTGCCGTTGGCGCTGAAGTCGTCAAATCGGTCACGCCGGGTCAGATGGTCGTCAAGATCGTCCATGACCAGCTGATCGAGATGCTCGGCGCGGAGAGCCAGGGTGTCGACCTAAATGCCGCGGCACCTGTCGCGATCATGATGGTGGGTCTCCAGGGCTCTGGTAAGACGACCACGACGGCGAAGATCGCACGCCGGCTGACCCAGCGCGACAAGCGCAAGGTCCTGATGGCATCGCTCGATACGCGCAGGCCCGCTGCTCAGGAGCAGCTTAAGGTTCTGGGTGAACAGAACGACGTCGACAGCCTGCCGATCATCGAAGGTCAGGGGCCGGTCGAAATTGCCAAGCGCGCGATGACCGCTGCAAAGCTTGGCGGCTATGACGTGGTCCTGCTCGATACCGCGGGCCGGATCCACATCGACGAGCCTTTGATGGCCGAGATGGCCGAGGTGAAGGCAGCTGCTGATCCGCACGAGATCATCCTGGTTGCCGATGCCCTGACCGGTCAGGATGCCGTCAATCTCGCCAAGAACTTTGACGAGCGCGTCGGCATTACCGGGATTGCGCTGACCCGTATGGACGGCGACGGCCGCGGTGGTGCGGCGCTGTCCATGCAGGCGGTCACAGGCAAACCGGTCAAACTGATCGGTACGGGTGAAAAGTCTGACGCGCTTGAAGACTTCCATCCCAAGCGGATTGCCGACCGGATCCTTGGCATGGGCGACATCGTTTCGCTCGTCGAAAAGGCAGCGGAAGCCATTGATGCGGAAAAAGCCGCTGAAATGGCGCGCAAGATGCAGAAGGGTCACTTCGACCTGAATGATCTCGCGGAGCAGCTCAAACAAATGGAAAAGCTCGGCGGCATGTCGGGCATGATGGGCATGCTTCCCGGCGTCGGCAAGATGAAGAAGCAGATCGAGGCTTCGAACATCGACGACAAGATGTTCAAGCGCCAGGTCGCCATCATCCAGTCCATGACGAAGCTTGAAAAGCGCAAGCCGGAGTTGCTCAAGGCCAGCCGCAAAAAGCGTATTGCTGCTGGCGCCGGTGTGGATGTTTCCGAGGTCAACAAGCTTCTGAAGATGCATCGCCAGATGGCGGACATGATGAAGAAGATGGGCAAGGGCAAAGGCATGCTCGGCAAGATGATGGGCGGCCTTACCGGTGGCATGGGCGGCATGCCGAATGTTGATCCCAAGCAGCTCGAGGAAATGGCCAAGTCCGGTCAGCTTCCCGGCGGCATGGAGCTGCCCAAGGGCCTCCCAGGTGGTATGGCGGGCGGTATGCCTCCGGGCATGCCCGGATTGCCGGGCCTGGGCGGTCCAAAAATGCCAGGTGGCCTGGGTGGTCTGCCGGGCATGGGGAAAGGCAAGAAAAAATGAGCGTGAGTGACGCGGAAAGCCAATTGGGCCAATCCTTGGCCATCAATGAGCTGAAATTGCTGAGATCATCGATCGATAACATCGATGCGTCGCTCGTTTACATGCTCGCCGAACGTTTCAAATGCACCCAGAAGGTGGGTGTCCTGAAAGCAACCAATGACCTGCCGCCGGCTGATCCGGCGCGGGAGAAGGTTCAGATCGAACGCCTGCGCCAGCTTGCGGTGGATGCAAATCTCGATCCTGATTTTGCCGAAACCTTCCTGAACTTCATCGTGAAGGAAGTCATTCGGCACCATGAAGCCATTGCCGCTGAAACTGGCAAATGAACAAACTGGAGAACTGAAAAATGGCTACGAAAATTCGCCTTGCACGTGGCGGTTCCAAGAAGCGCCCATACTACCGTATTGTTATTGCAGACGTTCGCGCACCGCGCGATGGCCGCTTCATCGAAAAGGTTGGTTCCTACAACCCGATGCTGCCGAAGGATTCCGAAGATCGCGTTCAGCTGAACGTAGAGCGCGTTCAGCACTGGATTGCTGCCGGCGCACAGCCGACCGATCGCGTTCATCGTTTCCTCGATGCTGCCGGTCTTTTGAAGCGCGAGGCGCGCAACAACCCGAAGAAGGCAGAGCTTGGTCAGAAGGCACAGGAACGCCTTGATGCCAAGAAGCAGGCTGAAGAAGAGGCAGCCGCTGCTGCTGCCGAAGCTGCGGCCGCCCCAGAGGGTGGTGAAGAAGCTGCTGCTGAATAAGATGCGATCTGGTCTGCGCCGGATGGCTGTGAGGATGGCACCACAATATGGGTGATGTCGACAAGGACATGGTCCTCATGGCCCGCATCGGCGCGGCCCATGGCATTCGCGGGGAAGTGCGGGTCAAAGCCTTTGGCGATGACCCGCTTTCCTTCACCGACTACGGACCTTTGGTCACGAAGGATGGCAAGCGGACTTTCGAAGTCTTGCGGGCGCGGGTGCAGAAAACAGTCGTTGTGACCCAGTTCGAGGGGATCAAGGACCGGAACCAGGCCGAAGAGCTGAATGGTCTGGAGCTTTATATCTCCAGGGACCAGCTGCCGGACCCGGAAGAAGACGAATTCTACTATTCAGACCTCACCGGTCTTTCCGTTCTTGATGCGAATGGAGAGATGCTCGGCAAGCTCGTGGCTGTACAGGATTTCGGCGCAGGAGATCTGCTGGAAATTCGGCCTGCACGCGGGAAGACCTTTTACGTGCCCTTTACCAAGGCATTCGTTCCGCGCATCGATCTTGAGGCTGGAGAGATCTCGGTGGATTTGCCTGCAGATTACTTCTCGGATGAGCGTCCGGAAGAAGAGTCTGATTGAAAGGGCTCAAGCCCCATGCCTTCGAGGTCAAGTTCGACAGGCTGGCTGCGAATGGCCTGTTTTTCCTCTGAACGGATGAGCGCAATTGCGGCGACGACCATTGCAACGCCAATTCCATTGGCGACAGCATCCGACAAGGATGCCTGGTGATGGGGGACGAAGGCCTGCACGGCTTCACCAACAAGCCCCATAGCGAACGCTACCACGGCGGAAATCCGCAACCTGCAACAAAACAGGGTGTGGATGGACAGGGTCAAAAGCGCATAAAATCCAACGTGTATGATCTTGTCGTAGGGATGTCCCACGCCGGTGTTGAAGACCAGCCCGACCATGATGCCGAAGATGATCAGCGAGGCGAGCGGCAGCAGACGGCTCAGCGATAGATCGAGATAGTGTTGGTCGACACGACTCTGAACGAAACCGGGCAATTTGAAACGCAGGATGGGCACAGCCGTAGACTCCAAAGACTTAGGTCTCAGCTAAGGCGTTGAAGATTAATCCAATGCTACCTGGGCGGGACATTCTGCAGGTATTGCGGGAAAATAAAATTTAAGGTTAACAATACCTTATCCCAGTGTGGCGAAAGAGACACCATGACATTCAAGGCAAGTATCCTGACGCTTTATCCTGAAATGTTTCCTGGTCCGCTGGGACATAGCCTGTCAGGACGGGCGTTGGAGAATGGGCTTTGGCAGCTGGAAGCCCGGCAGATACGCGATGTTGCGACCGACAAGCACCGATCCGTGGATGACACGCCTTCGGGCGGAGGCGCCGGAATGGTTCTGCGTGCGGATATTCTGGCGAAGGCGATCGATAGCGCAGCGCCAGCAGATGATCCGCGTCCACGGATCCTGATGAGTCCCCGCGGCCGGCCTCTTACCCAGCAGCGGGCTCACGAACTGGCTGAAGGGCCCGGTGCGATTATCGTATGCGGACGTTTTGAGGGGGTCGACCAGCGTGTGATCGATGCGCGTGATCTCGAAGAGATTTCTATCGGTGACTACATTCTCTCCGGCGGCGAAATCGGTGCCATCACGATGCTGGATGCTGTCGTCCGCTTGATACCCGGCGTCATGGGCAACATGGAAAGTGCAGCGACGGAGAGCTTTGAAACTGGTCTGCTAGAGCATCCGCAATATACAAGGCCGGCAGACTTCGAGGGCCATCGAATTCCCGAAGTCCTGACTTCGGGCAACCACAAGAAGATTGCTGAATGGCAACATGAGCAGGCCAAAGATCTGACCCGGGAACGCCGCCCGGACCTGTGGCAGCGCTATATCTCGACGGATTCAGACGATTAATCTTCGCTGTGGCTGATTTTTCCAGCCAAGAGCTTGATTGGATTCAGAATTCACATGACAAGCGCGCGATCTTGATGTATCACGCGCGGCGAATGGATCTGATGGGGATTTCCGTGTTGTTTTGCGTGGATGTTTTCGTGGCCAAGGCCAACATTGATCCTGGAGCATTGTCACATGGCCCGAAGACGGTGAATCCGTCCCGCTTTTTCAAGTTGGACGCTCTGACCGCTTTGCTAAATCAAAAGGGAAATATGCCATGAACATTATTGAACAGCTCAACGCCGAAGAAATGGCGAAGATCGAAGAAAAGCGCAAGCTGCCGGAATTTTCTCCTGGCGACACGATCAAGGTCAATGTTCGCGTTACGGAAGGTACACGTACCCGTACGCAGGCTTACGAAGGTGTTTGCATCTCCCGTTCGGGTGGCGGCATCAACGAGAGCTTCACCGTTCGCAAGATCTCTTATGGCGAAGGTGTGGAACGTGTGTTCCCGATCTATTCCCCGATGCTTGAAGGCGTCGAAGTGGTTCGCCGCGGTAAGGTTCGGCGTGCGAAGCTCTACTACCTGCGCGACCGTCGCGGTAAGTCTGCTCGTATCGTTGAAGCAACCAACGCTCGCGCGAAGCGCCTGAACGAAGCAACCCGCGCTGACGCGGCGGCTGCCAAGGCCGTCAAGGCTGCTGAGAAGCAGGCCGAGAAAGATGCAGCAGACGCAGCTGCTGAATAAGATTGGCGCTCTTTTGCGGAATTTGAAAAGGCGGTCCCTCGGGGCCGCCTTTTTTGCTTCAATGGCTATAGCCGCCAGATTTGCGGCGGTTTCAAGCTCACTTGACAAAAGCTCAAGTCAATCCGCTTGACCTCACGGCCCCCTATGAGTCATTGAATTGCGGGAGAATGGGGAGATGCATTTGACGCGGCATCTTTCAGGGACGGTCCAAACGCCAGCAGCTTGAGTGCTGCTTTGCGACGATAAAGAACAAGGACCGCCCAGGTTTCAGGAGAGAACCAATGACTAAAGCCAGGACGCTTTACGACAAGATCTGGGACGACCATCTGGTCGACATGCAGGACGATGGAACCGGCCTGCTCTATATTGACCGCCACCTCGTCCACGAAGTGACCAGCCCACAGGCTTTCGAAGGTCTGCGCATGACCGGCCGCAAGGTGCGTCAGCCACAGAAGACGCTGGCAGTTGTTGATCACAACGTGCCCACAACGGACCGCAGCCTGCCCAATCCCGATCCACAGAGCGTGACGCAGATCGCGGCTCTTGCGGACAATACCCGCGAGTTCGGCATCGAGTATTACGACGCTTACGACAAGCGCCAGGGCGTTGTGCATATCGTCGGGCCGGAACAGGGCTTTACCTTGCCGGGTATGACGATTGTCTGTGGTGACAGCCACACGTCGACGCATGGGGCGTTCGGTGCGCTGGCACATGGCATTGGCACGTCTGAAGTCGAGCACGTGCTGGCAACGCAGACGCTGATCCAGAAAAAAGCCAAGAACATGCTGATCCAGGTGAATGGCAAGCTTCCCGAGGGCGTGACCGCCAAGGATATCATCCTGGCGATCATCGGCGAGATCGGGACCGCGGGCGGCACCGGTTATGTTATGGAATATGCTGGCGAGGCGATCCAGTCGCTGTCTATGGAAGGTCGTATGACCATCTGTAACATGTCGATCGAAGGCGGTGCGCGCGCTGGCTTGATTGCTCCTGACGAGACGACCTTCGAATACATCAAGGGCCGTCCGAAGGCGCCTAAGGGCGAAGCCTGGGATATGGCTGTTGAATACTGGAAGAGCCTCCGTTCGGACGAAGGTGCCCACTTCGACAAGGTGGTGACGCTGGATGCAGCCAACTTGCCGCCGATTGTGACCTGGGGCTCATCACCTGAAGATGTCACCTCGGTTACGGGTGTCGTGCCCAATCCGGATGAGATTGAAGATGAAAACACCCGAAAGTCGAAGTGGCGTGCCTTGGAATACATGGGACTGGAGCCAGGTACCAAGATCACCGACATCCCGGTCGATCGTGTGTTCATCGGATCTTGCACCAATGGACGGATCGAGGATCTGCGCGCAGCTGCTGCGATGGTCGGTGATCGCAAGGTGAGCGATCACGTCAGTGCGATGGTTGTTCCAGGCTCTGGTCTCGTCAAGGAACAGGCAGAAGCTGAAGGCCTGGACAAGATCTTCAAGGATGCCGGCTTTGAGTGGCGTGAGCCGGGTTGTTCCATGTGCCTTGCCATGAATGCGGACAAGCTGAAGCCGGGTGAACGCTGTGCCTCGACGTCGAACCGGAACTTCGAAGGACGTCAGGGCTTCAAGGGCCGGACACATCTGGTTTCGCCAGCGATGGCGGCAGCGGCTGCGATCGAGGGTCATTTCGTCGACATTCGCGATTGGCCGACGTCGTGATTCGACCGGAATTTTGAAAAATCGACGGGCGCCCATGAGGCGCCCGTTTTTATTTGTTATCGGTTGCCCTTGCTGGAATTTCGACGCCTCAGGCGATAGCGACAAAAAATCAAAAGGTTAACCTTCGTTAACCGCGTGTTTTCGCTGCTTTTGAACAAGTGCCTGACAAGTTGATTGCAGGCTTCACAAGAGTGTCACCAGCGCTCTACAATACTCTCGTCTCATGAGGACTGATCCTGTTGTCTGAATGTCCGGATGGCAGGCCATTCGACAGGCATGAGGAGCGGAAGGTGACGATTGCGGTTACGTCGGGTGCCCATCCGGCATTGGTACTGAATGCCGATTACCGGCCCTTGAGTTATTATCCCTTATCCCTCTGGTCCTGGCAGGACACCGTAAAGGCTGTCTTTCTGGACCGGGTGAACATCGTTTCGGAATATGAAACCGCGGTTCGAAGTCCGAGCTTCGAATTTCGACTTCCGAGCGTCGTTTCCCTCAAGACATTCGTCAAACCCAGCAGATACCCCGCCTTTACCCGCTTCAATGTTTTTCTCCGCGACAGATTTCAGTGCCAATATTGCGGTACGAAGGATGAACTTACCTTCGATCACCTGATCCCCCGCTCCAAAGGCGGTTTGACCACCTGGGAGAATGTGATTACCGCCTGTTCGCCGTGCAATCTGAAGAAGGCCAACAAGTCCTGCGAACAGCTGAACATGTGGCCGATGCACATGCCCTTTCAGCCGACCATCCAGGACCTGCACAACAACGGTCGGGGCTTCCCACCCAACTACCTGCATGAGAGCTGGCTCGACTTCCTGTATTGGGACACAGAGCTGGAGCCTTAGGCTCCGTACAGAGATCACGCTTCCGCGAGACGCTGCCTATGTGTGCCAAGACGGGGATTTCTCCGGCTTTTCCGTTGGGCGTTAACGGTATCTCTCTGGTCAATTTTACTAAAATGAAAGCCCAATGATTTAAGGATCTTCCGGTAAGTGACCCGGAGACCTGATTATGTTGAAGGCTTTTTCCAGACGGATTGCCCGCAGCTCTCGAAAACTTGTCGATGATACGCGCGGCGCGATTCTGCCGATTTTTGCCATTATGAGCCTCGTCGTCATCGTTGTCGCTGGCGCCGGGATTGACTATGGACGCGCGATCAACGGCCGCGAAGTCATGGCAAATGCACTGGATGCAGCCGCGCTGGCGGTGGCTGCGGAACTATCCACCACCATCATGAGTGACGATGAGATCGAAGAAATGCTGGAGGAAGTCTTCGCGGCCAATTTGGACTCCCTCGGTCTTTCTGCCGCCGCCGTCAGCAACATGGATTTTACCGTCAACCCGGACGACGGCGTCGTGTCCGTATCGACGTCGATCTCGGTGCCGACCTATTTTATCGGGCTTGGAGGGATCGGTCCGGACTCAATAGACGTGGCCTCGTCGACAGAGGTGAATTATTCGAAGTTCGATGTTGAACTTGCGTTGATTCTCGATGCGACCGGATCGATGAGAAACGACATAGACTCTCTACAAGAAGCTGCACAGGAACTTTTGGATACGCTTATTCCTGATGGCACATCTGATTCAGACAGCAAGGTCCGGATCTCGATTGTACCCTATTCTCAAGGTGTTAATCTTGGGTCCTATGCTGATGATGTCACCGATGATGTCGCCGGATCTGGTAATTGTGTGACGGAGCGGCCGGGTGCAGAACGCTTCACGGATGCGATCTACAATTATGACGGTGAAGATTCCCTTTTCTTTAAAGGGGCTGGCGACGCCCTTGTCTATAACGGTAAAGACAGCACTCCCTGGGGAGAATCCTGTCCTGATGAAGAATTAATTCCTCTGACTTCCAACAGGGAAGTCTTGTCGGATGCAATTGATGCCCTAGCCGCGTCAGGTGGCACGGCAGGCCAAACAGGTATTTCGTGGGGGTGGTACACTCTTTCACCTAAGTGGGCTTCTCTTTGGCCTTCAGACAGCGCGCCAGCTGAATACAATGATGATGATGTTTTAAAATTTGCAATCGTTATGACAGACGGTGATTTTAACAATTATTTCGATGAAGTAGAGACTACAGTTACTGAAGAAGATTGTGATTGGGAGTGGGTTCAAAGAAAAAATGGTAAATATAAATGGAAATACGTATGCACAGAAACAGAAACAACCGAAGATGTCTGGACTGAAGATTATAATGAGGATTCTACGATTAGCGATGAATCTGCGGTTCGTGGTCTGGAATTTTGCGAGCAAATGGCGAGCAATAATATTGAGGTATTTACTATTTACTTTGAAACGACAGGATCTGATTTTGGAGAAGAATTGATGGAGCAATGTGCTTCTGAGGATAGTAATTTCTACTCAGCTGATTCTCAAGACGAGCTAATCAACGCCTTTGGCAACATCGCAAAGAAGATCCAGTCGATCTATCTGGCAAAGTAAGCATCAGTTTTTAGGTCATAAAAAAGGCGCGTCATTGGACGCGCCTTTTGTTTTTGCGCGGGCTGATGCGTCAGCCGCGGTTCTGGCGATTGTCGATCAGGTCATCAACGACAGCCGGATCGGCCAGTGTCGATGTATCGCCAAGATTGTCGAAGCTGTCTTCGGCGATCTTGCGCAGGATGCGGCGCATGATCTTTCCGGAACGGGTCTTCGGCAGGCCGGGCGAGAACTGGATCAGGTCCGGGGACGCGATCGGGCCGATTTCAGAGCGAACGTGCTTGACCAGTTCCTTTTTCAGTTCATCCGTCGGCTCTTCGCCTTCCATCAGCGTGACATAGGCATAGATGCCCTGCCCCTTGATGTCGTGCGGATAGCCCACCACGGCGGCCTCCGAGACCTTCTGGTGGGCGACAAGCGCGCTTTCGACCTCTGCCGTGCCCATACGGTGACCGGAGACATTGATCACGTCATCCACGCGGCCTGTGATCCAGTAATAACCGTCTTCATCGCGGCGGCAGCCGTCACCGGTGAAGTAGAGGCCCTTGTAGGTGGCGAAGTAGGTCTGAACGAACCGCTCGTGATCGCCATAGACCGAACGCATCTGACCGGGCCAGCTGTCGGTAATCACCAGGTTGCCCTCGGTCGCGCCGTCCAGGAACTGTCCTTCCGCATCCACGATTGCCGGCTGGACGCCGAAGAAGGGACGTGTTGCGGATCCGGGCTTCAGTGCTGTTGCGCCGGGAAGCGGCGTGATCAGGATCCCGCCGGTTTCTGTCTGCCACCAGGTGTCGACGATGGGGCAGCGTTTTTCACCAACCACATTGTAGTACCAGTTCCAGGCTTCCGGATTGATTGGCTCACCGACAGAGCCGAGTAGCCGCAAGGATTTGCGCGACGTGGCTGTGACATGCTCGTCGCCGGCGCCCATGAGCGCGCGGATGGCTGTTGGGGCCGTGTAGAAGATGTTGACGTTGTGCTTGTCGCAAACTTCCCAAAAACGGCCTGGCCCCGGATAGGTCGGCACGCCTTCAAACATCAGCGTTGTCGCGCCGTTGGCAAGCGGCCCATAGACGATGTAGCTGTGGCCGGTGACCCAGCCCACATCCGCTGTACACCAGTAGACGTCGCCATCATGATAGTCGAAGACATATTGATGGGTCATCGAGGCGTAGACGAGATAGCCGCCGGTCGTGTGCAGAACACCTTTGGGTTGTCCCGTCGAGCCAGAGGTGTAGAGAATAAACAGCGGATCTTCCGCGTTCATTTCCACCGGTGCGCAGTGATCGGAAACCCGGTCGGCTTCTTCATGATACCAGACGTCGCGACCGTCCTGCATGGTGATGTCGCCGCCGGTGCGCTTGACCACGATGACGCTGTCGACCGGCGCCTTCTCGATTGCCTTGTCGACGTTGGCTTTCAAGGGAACCTTACGTCCGCCGCGCAGGCCCTCGTCCGCGGTCACGACGCACTTGCTGTCACAGCCGTCGATGCGCTGGGCGAGACTGTCCGGTGAGAAACCGCCAAAGACGATGGAGTGAACTGCGCCGATGCGCGCACAGGCGAGCATCGCATAGGCCGCTTCGGGGATCATCGGAAGGTAGAGCGTGACGCGATCGCCTTTCTTGACACCCTGGGAATGCAGGACGTTGGCGAAGACATTCACTTCGTGATGAAGCTGCTTGTAGGTGATGACCTTGCTTTCGCTCGGATCGTCGCCTTCCCAAATGATCGCGGGCTGGTCGCCACGGGTCTCGAGATGCCGGTCAACACAGTTGGCCGACACGTTGAGTGTTCCATCCTCGAACCACTTGATGTCCACGTTGTGGTAGTCGTAGGAGGTGTTCTTCACCTTGGTGTAAGGCTTCATCCAGTCGACGCGCTTGCCATGCTCGCCCCAGAACCCTTCGGGGTCCTCGACCGACCGCTTGTACATCTCCAGGTACTTCGCATTGTCCACATGAGCCCGCTCCGCGACCTCAGCAGGCACGGGGAATACATTGTCCGACATGTGATAACCTCCCAGACATCACTAAAAGGGCGCATGCCCAAACGGCAGACCCGACTTTGTCGGCGACATTATGCGCATGCACCCACACAGCGTCCATACGCAAGGGTTGGTACTTTCGTAGGCGTCAACCTTGGTCGAAGAGGCCTAGCCAATCAGGCCTATGATGGTGCCCTGAAGCATCAAAACACCAAGCCAATGGCCGCAATCAATCAAGGTAAGCGACCAGGGCGCGCCCTGAAAGCGGTGATTGACGATCTGGCTGGTCAGGATGAAACCGGTCCAAACCATTCCCGCGGAGATAAGGCCGGTCTTCAGGTTCGTTCCGCCAACATGGTAGATCACGCCGGCCAGGACGAAGGCCATCAAGAGTTGACAGGCAAAGGCGATGGCCATGGTCACTGGCGCCGGCTTGGTCTGTTCAGGTGACAAGCTTGCGGCCTTCATCCATGCCTTGCCAAGCGCGCCATACCAGATTGCGCCAAACACAAATGAGCCTGCGGCGGCGGCCAGCACGGCCAAGATATTGATACCGTCGAACATCATGACCGGTCTCCCCTTTCGATCAATGAGTGATGACTTAAGTCAGATTTGGATTTTATTACAACTCGGCTGAACGGCGCGCGAAATTAATCTCATGATTCCGGCGGGTGCTTGAACGATGACCCTAGAGCCCGCCCTTTTCGACGATGAATTGCACGATCTCCTGAACCCCTGCCCCCGCTTTTGTATTTGCAAAAACAAAGGGCCGCGCTTTGCGCATTTTCTTCGCGTCGCGATCCATCACGGAGAGATCAGCACCGACATGGGGGGCCAGATCGGTCTTGTTGATGACCAGCAGATCCGAGCGGGTGATACCCGGGCCACCCTTGCGCGGGATTTCCTCGCCTGCGGCGACGTCGATCACATAGATGGTCAGATCAGCCAGTTCGGGCGAAAAGGTCGCTGCCAGATTGTCGCCGCCGGACTCAATCAGGATGAGATCGAGATCGGGAAAGGCCTGATTGAGGTCGGCCACGGCGGCCAGATTGATGGAGGCGTCTTCACGAATGGCCGTATGCGGGCAGCCACCGGTTTCCACACCGCGAATGCGATCGCTGGAAAGCGCCTGGGAGCGCATCAGGGCCTCGGCATCTTCGCTGGTGTAGATGTCATTGGTGATGACGGCGAGCGAATACTGATCGCGCATCGCCTTGCAAAGCCTGTCGGTCAAAGTGGTCTTGCCGGAGCCGACCGGGCCGCCAATTCCAACACGCAAAGCACCGTTTGAAGAACTCATGAGCGGAATAACCTCGAGTATTTTGTTTCATGGGCCATGGACGCAATGTCGGCCAAAAAGCTGCAGGTGCCGAGTTCATCCAGACCGGCATCGAGTGCCTCCCTTGTCACTTCAGCGATTGTTTCTTCCAGCGCTGCCAAAACCCGCTGACCGTCGCTTTGTCCAAGTGGAACCGCCCGGACCGCAGCTGAAATGATGTTCGCACTGAAGGCGTGGAGCAGTCCCGTTGCAGTGGCATCGGTGGGTAAGTTCCAGGCGGCGGCGGTCAGCCCGACAGCGACTGGATAGGGCCAGGACTTTGGTGTGTTCTGCGACGAAATATCAGTGAGATTTGCAAAAACACAAGCGGCCGGACTGTCGCCCTCTGGCGACCAGGCCTTCACAACCGCATCGATAAAGGCTGTGCCCTGTGCGCTGGTTTCGAGATGCCGCTCCCTGGAGGGCTGCAGGGCGAGGCCAAGATCGATCAGGTCGCGAACGGCTGCTGCATCTCCGCGCGCCGCTGCAAGCATCGTTTCCTTGGCAAGGATAATGTCGCTGCGGCCTGCACCAAAGCGCAAAATATCCTCCAGCCAGATCTTGAGGCTTCGGGCGTCCGTGACCTCTTCTTCCTCGATGACCTGTTCCAGACCGTGGCTATAGGTATAGGCACCAATCGGAAAGGCAGGAGAGAGGAAGGCGAGCAGGCGATAAAGCGCTGCGGAAGACACCGCATCAGTGGTCATGCGAGTGTCCATGATGGTGACTTTCGTGCCCGTGATCATGTCTGTGGGTCTGACCATGGCCATAGGCGCCACCTTCTGGATCAAACGGCGCGCGCAGAACTGTCAATTTGCCGCCAAGGCGGACAACAAGATCTTCGATGACATGGTCCCGGCGGATCCGCAGCGTTTGCTCCATCAACTGCGTCGGCAGATGCCGGTTGCCCAGATGCCATGCGATCTTGACCAGATGACCCATGTCCTCCGCCTCGATCTCGACGAGTTCTTCGGAGGCCCCGACAACTTCGACGATGCGCCCATCTTCCAACTGAAGACCATCGCCATGGTGCAAATGCACTGCATTGGGCTGGTCGAGCAGGAACGCGGTGCCGCCTGACCCGGTCAGCACGGCTCTACGCCGATGCCGGTCTTCCCTGTCCAGAGTGATCGTCTCTGCGGGCTCGCCTTCCCAGGTTCCTGCAGCAAGAATGTCAGCGACGCGGATCATGAAGCCTCTTTGAGTTTGGCAATCATTGCCTTGAACGCAGGCCGTTCACGCAAGCGCTTGAAATAGGCGGCGACAGGCCCTTCCTTGGGCAGGTCGAACTTTGCGACGACCGCCCAGCCGGAACAATGTCCGATGATGATGTCGGCAATGGTGAAGGTCTCACCCATGACATAGGGGCGGTCTCCCAGGCGGGTTTCCAGTGTCTTGAGTGCGTTGGAGAACTCTGCCTTGCAGACGGATTTGATGTCTGGGACACGCATGTCTTTGGGATGAATGAAAGAGTTCTTGGCAGCGGTCCAAAGCGCGCCTTCCAGCTCGTCAACGGCGAACTGGGTGAAGCTGTCCTGCCTCGCGCGGTCGATGGTGCCTGCCGGAAAGGTCACCTTGCCGTGTTTGTCGGCGAGATAAGTGCATATGGCGATCGAGTCTGTCAGCACCGCATCACCGTCGATCAACACGGGGATCTTGCCGGCCGGGTTGGCGGCGCGGACGGCATCAGACTGCGGATTGGCGGGATCATGGACATAGGCCTCGCCGAGTTCCTCCAAAAGCCAGAGCACCCGCAGCGCCCGCGACTGCAGTGTCCCGATTACCTTGTACATCTTGGTTCTTTCCACACTCGTCTGTTTCGGCATTTGGATCCTCGGGACTTCGCCCGAGGATGACGACAGATACTCTCAACACTATTGGAGAGGATTGTGCCGAACAAAATGATTGAAACGATCATGCGATCAAATCTCGTATTTAATTCCCGCCTCTCCATAGTCATCCTCGGGCGAAGTCCCGAGGATCCACTAGCCGTTCAGTTGCTCATAGAGATCATGCCATTCCGGGTTCATCGCGTTGATCAAATTGAGTTTCCAGTTGCGGTAGTATCGCTTGATGTTCTTTTCTCGCTGGATTGCCCGCCCTACGTCATCGTGGACTTCGTACCAGACAAGATGCTTGCAATCATATCTTCCAGTAAAGCCGGGCACCGCTTCTACCTTATGCTCATAAACCCTCCGGGCCAGATCTGTGGTGACGCCCGTGTAAAGCGTGCCATTTCGGCTCGACGCCATGATGTAGACAAACGCCGTCACCCCTCCGTTCTGTCAGGTTTTTAGAACAGGAAGTAGCGCTGGGACATGGGGAGCACTTCGGCGGGTTCGCAGGTGAGCAGTTCGCCATTGGCGCGGACCTCATAGGTCTCGGGATGAACCTCGATCTCAGGCGTTGCGTCGTTGAGCACCATGGATTTTTTCGAGATGCCGCCGCGAACGTTCTTGACCGGCAGGACAAGACTGTCGAGCCCGGCCTTGTCCTTGACGCCGTGATCGAAGGCAGCCTTGGAAACAAAGGTGACGCGGCTTTGGGTCATCGCCTTGCCGTAAGCGCCAAACATCGGACGGTAGTGGACCGGTTGCGGTGTCGGGATGGAGGCGTTGGGATCGCCCATGGGCGCGGCGGCAATGGTGCCGAGCTTCAGCACCATGTCCGGCTTGACGCCGAAGAACTTCGGATCCCACAGCACGAGATCGGCCAGTTTGCCGACTTCAACCGAGCCGATGTGCTCATCAAGACCATGGGCAATCGCCGGGTTGATGGTGATCTTGGACATGTAGCGTTTGACGCGATGGTTGTCGTTCTCACCGGTTTCTTCGCTCAGACGGCCACGTTGTGACTTCATTTTGTGGGCGGTCTGCATGGTGCGGATGATCACTTCGCCGACGCGGCCCATGGCCTGACTGTCTGAGGCGATGATCGAAAACGCACCCATGTCATGCAGAATGTCTTCTGCCGCAATGGTCTCGCGCCTGATCCGGCTTTCTGCGAATGCAACGTCTTCCGGAATGGAGGCATCCAGATGGTGACAGACCATCAGCATATCGAGGTGTTCATCGATGGTGTTGATCGTGTAGGGCCGGGTCGGATTGGTCGAAGACGGCAGGACGTTCAGCTCGCCGCAAACCTTGATGATATCCGGCGCGTGACCGCCGCCGGCCCCTTCCGTATGAAAGGCATGGATCGTGCGGTTCTTGAACGCTGCGGTGGTGTTTTCGACGAAACCGCTTTCGTTCAGCGTATCCGTATGGATCATCACCTGGATATCGTATTCGTCGGCGACCGAGAGGCATGTGTCGATGGCCGCCGGTGTTGTGCCCCAGTCCTCGTGCAGCTTGAGTGCGCAGGCACCAGCAAGGATCTGTTCCTCCAGGCCTGCCGGAAGTGAGGCGTTCCCCTTGCCGGCAAATGCCAGGTTCATGGGGAAGCTGTCCGCGGCCTGCAGCATGCGCGTGATATGCCAGGGGCCCGGTGTACAGGTGGTGGCGTTGGTGCCCGTTGCCGGACCCGTGCCACCGCCGAGCATGGTCGTGACGCCAGACATGAGGGCCTCTTCGATCTGCTGCGGGCAAATGAAGTGAATATGCACGTCGAGCGCACCCGCGGTCAGGATCTTGCCCTCCCCTGCGATGGCTTCCGTGCCCGGTCCGACGATGATGTCGACACCAGGCTGAACATCCGGGTTGCCTGCCTTGCCGATTGCGACGATGCGGCCGTCCTTCAGGCCCACGTCTGCCTTCACGATGCCCCAGTGATCGATAATCAGGGCATTGGTGATGACTGTATCGACAGCCCCCGCCGAGCGAGGATGCTGGGACTGACCCATGCCGTCGCGGATTACCTTGCCGCCGCCGAATTTTACTTCTTCGCCGTAGGTGGTGAAGTCCTTCTCGACTTCGACCACAAGGTCGGTGTCTGCGAGCCGAAGGCGATCGCCGGTGGTCGGTCCGAACATGTCCGCATAGGCGGCGCGGGGCATTTTATAAGGCATTTACGTCCTCCTGGTCGCGGCGAGAGCCTTGCGGCCCCGCGCGGATCTTCAGTTGCCGAGACCTTCGGCGAGTTCATTCAGTTCATCGGTGCGCTTGACGGTCAGTGTTGCCAGGCAGCCGTAAATCAGCATCGGTTCCATGGACCCGCCGCGGGCGAGGAAGCCATAGGCCTCGCAAGCCTTGTCGCGATATGGAATCCAGGAGCGCTGGGCGTCACGGAGTGCGTCGGCCCCGCCCTGCATGTTGTCAGGCAGATTGGCGTCGAGGCTGCGCATGGTCGCCATTGCGGTCTGGTAGGCGGCATTCAGGTCAGCGTCAGACTGTTTCCAGGCCTTTTCGGCGCAATAGGTCATTTCCATCTGGTTCAGCGGATAGCCGCAATCGATGTTGTCCTGCGCGCTGAGTCCATCCGTTGATGTCACGAGCGCCAGACCTGCCAGTGCAAGAAGCTGATTTTTCATGATGACGCCCTCCCCGGATCGCCGTCTGCCGCCTAGAGCGCGCCCATGACTTTCTGGTTGAAGCCATAAACGGCGCGATCGCCGCGATAGGACACAAGCGATACGGACCGGCTTTGACCGGGTTCGAAACGCACGGCGGTTCCCGCTGGAATGTCCAGACGCATGCCGCGCGCAGCTTCGCGGTCGAAGGAAAGGCCTTCGTTGGTTTCGGCGAAGTGATAATGGCTGCCGACTTGTATCGGACGGTCACCGGTGTTCGAAACTTCGATGGAAATGCCCTCAAGGCCAGCGTTCAATTCGATCTCGCCGTCTGCTGGGAAAAGTTCTCCGGGGATCATTTGCCACCTTCCTGGCCGCGGCGGGCCCAGGCGATGGCGCCGGCCAGAGACAGGCCGAGTGCGACGATGACCAGTGTTTCGATCGTGAATATGCCCGAGGCATCCGTGTGCGGGTGTGCATGTTGCAGGGCGCTTGGATGGGCCAGCGCAGAGCCTGCTGATGCGAGCAAGGTGGCCGTGGAGAGAGCAATCTTTTTCATGAAAATCTCCTTTGAAACACTAGCGGATCGGTTCGTGAACGGTGACGAGTTTGGTTCCGTCCGGAAAGGTGGCCTCAACCTGAACGTCATGGATCATCTCGGCGATGCCATCCATGACCTGGTCGCGTGTCAGAACCTTCGCACCGGTTTCCATGAGATCGGCAACCGAGCGTCCATCCCTTGCCCCTTCAACGACAAAATCGGTGATCAGAGCGATTGCTTCAGGATGGTTCAGCTTGACGCCGCGTTCCAGGCGTCGGCGGGCGACCATGGCGGCCGTGGCAATCAGCAACTTGTCTTTTTCACGTGGCGTGAGATTCAACGTAACCTCCCCTTGATGATGATTATGGCGTGTTCAGCAGTGCCAGACCCGTGGCAGAGGTGCTGAACGATAGGTTTCAAGAAACGACATCAGCGCGTCACGCAGGGCCCGTCCATCGGCTGCAACGAAGCGTGCCGTCAGAACCCCGTTCCAGGCGCTGGCGGCGGCCCTGACTGAGGTTCCCGGGCCGCAGCCTTCGAGTGCACTGCGGGCACGATCGAGCCGGGTCTCGGCGTTCGGGTCGCAATCAATCAATGTTGCGAAAGCTAGACCACCTGAGGTGGTCGCGGAGCCCTTGAGAATGTCCTTGGTGTTGCCTTCAAGGCGCGCGTCATCGGCAAAGACGAGTTTTCCATCACGGTGAATGCGCCACTTGTCCCTGAAGGAGACCGTGTCGATCCTTTCACCCATGGCAGTTCGGCCCAGGACGATGGATTCGATGCCGAGAAAGCGTGCGTTGCCTTTCAGGTCGACCGTCATGGAGCGGTGCAAGGCTGATGCATTGAACAGGATCGTCTCCTGAGGCAGCCATTCAACGAATGCGTTTGCTTCGGCCGTCAGTCGCGTGATGATCGTGCCGTTTCCGGCCGAACGGCGATAGGCGCGCTCGGCAGCCTGGCTCGTAAGGATCGCGTGACCGCCTGCGGCAACCCGCGCCGAATATGAGTACTCATCCCCCCCGGTGACACCTCCGGCCGTGTTGATCAGGACGGCGACCGGTATGTTGTCATAGACCTTCGGAAGGCGGAATTTCGCTGACCCGCGTTGATACAGCTCATCCAGTCGTGTCTGGGACCCCATCTGTTTGAACGAGATGCGTGCCTCCCCCCGGGCGCGCTGCATTGGCGCGGCCTCCATCTTTGATGGGGTTGAAACAGCAACATCAAACATTCGCGAGATGTCTCCCTTTCGAGAATTAGGATGTTTGCCCCGGACCAGGGCGAATGACAGGGCCAACTTGAAACCGCTTCAGGCCGGATTGCAAGCGTCTACCTCGGAGATCAGAAAAGGTCGTGATGCAAACTCAGGGCCATACCAACCGTCAAGCGCGGAGCCAGTAGACGAGTGACGGGCTTTGCCTTTGTTGGCACGGGAAAAGTCTCACCGAGGTCCGCATTCGATTAAATTTTAGTCAGATGCATGTTTGGTGAGCTTGCCGTAACGACAAATGTGAAAGCGAATTTTTTGCAAAGCGACGACGGTATCGGTTATGCATACGCTCAACATGGGCATCAGAACCTGGGTTTTTGGGCATCGACCAGCGAGGGTATCGTGTTCGCAAGTTTATTTTGCCAAATTTTGCGCCGTTTTGGGCTCTTAAGTCTTCTTCTTGTCAGCTCCGCCGGCTTCGGTCCGGCTCTTGCGGACATTGGTGCCTATATCGTCGTTGATGCGAAAACCGGCTCGGTTCTGGATGAAAAGGATGCGACGCGAAAGTGGTATCCAGCGTCTCTGACCAAGATGATGACTGCGTATGTTGCCTTCAAAGCTGTGCGCGAAGGACATGCAACGCTCACCTCGGCGGTCACCCAGTCGCAGAATTCCCTGTCCGAGCCCCCGAGCAAGATGGGTTTCAAGGTCGGCACGCAGCTGACCCTTGATGCGGCCCTGAAGATTATCCTGATTAAGTCTGCCAATGATGTTGCCGTTGCGATTGGTGAAGCGATTGCCGGGTCGGAAGCAGGTTTCATCGCGATGATGAATGCCGAGGCACGCAGGCTTGGCATGCGGGACACGGTGTTCGTCAATCCACACGGGTTGCCGGACAATCGGCAGGTTTCCACTGCGCGAGACATGGCGATCCTTGCCATGGCGTTGCGGGAAGATTTTCCAGAGGCGCGGTCCTACTACAAGCATCCGGGAATCAAGTTCGGCAAGAAGACCCTTCGCTCTGCCAACCGTGAATTCCTGATGAGGGTGCCGGGCGCTGATGGCATGAAGACCGGCTACATTTGTAACTCAGGCTACAATGTCGCAGCATCTGCGACACGGCGCGGACGAACGATCATTGTCGTCGTCCTTGGAGCGGCCTCCGGGCTGGAGCGCATCGCATTCAGCCGTGATGCACTGGACAAGGCCTTCAAGAAGCGTTCGGGCCGAACAACCGTGACCAACCTGCGTGGCAGCGGCGGCAATCCGCCGGCAGACCGGTATTGCAAGCGCAATCCAAAGCCGGGCGCAGAAGGTGTCATGGCACTTTACGACATGCAGGACAGCAAGAGCTCCATTCTGTCGTTTTCGAGCGCGAAGAAGCAGGGCGGGATCCTCATTCCTGGCTTGCGAACCAATTCTGCCGATGCCGACACACCTTCGAAAGTTGAGTCCGTCAAGCTTCCGAACGGCAAGATCGACTGGGTGAAAGTGATGGACAGGACCATCGGACCTCGCCGGATTGCCTATGCTCCAATTACGGTCAGAACAGGTGTGCCCAAAGGGGCAAAAGCGCCGGCTGCGGCTGGCAATGTGGCGGCTGCGCCTGTTGCCTTGATCAACGTGCCCTTGCCCAATCGGCATCCAGGTCGTGCGGTTACACTCCCCCCGGCCGCCGAAGCAGCGGCAGGGCCTTCCGGTGCCGTGGCGCAAACGGATTTCTTGAAGTCGGGCCTGGCAACAGATGAGCCTGCGCCGGGGTCTTTGTTCCGGCAGGGGCAGAATTTTGCAATTCCGATCCCGGCTCCAAGTCCCCAACGCTGAAGCGAAAATCGGATTTTCGCTGCGATTAAAGAAATGTTAACTGTAAATATTAACAATACAGTTACCAATTAAATACCATGTCATGGCATTATTGCGCTGACAGATGTGATTCTGTTCTGTTGCTTGGAACAGCGGGCGTATCGGCATGGATGCCATCGCTCTATCGGGAGTAGTCTTCAATGATGGTGGAACCGAAAAGCTCCGCGACCATTCTTGCTCTGGCTGATCTTGCGGACCTTTCGGCCAAGCAGCTGGAGGAAGGACGCTCCATCGAAGAGGTGATCGAGACCCTTCGATCGGCAGCCCTGGCTGTTCGTACCGTGATTGCTCCGGAAGAAGACAGCCTCGATGCCGAGATGGAAACGGCGGACGAAGAGGAAAGCCAGAGCGAAGAAAAGAGCGATATTTCCGCCTGATTTTCCGCGTTCCTGCCGTCTTTTCAAGGCAGAGCAACACCGCCAAATCGTTTCCGGCCGACCTGTTTTCATATCCCGCACTGGATTTTTCTGACTTGCCGACTTAGGTCATGGGCACCTTCGGTGATCGTTGCCGACGGATGATCAGAGGCAGTGATGACCGATCTTCCCAAATCCGTAGAGGCGTCTGAAGTCCCAAAGCGCGGCCCCAAGCCGCCGATCCCACTGTCAGTGATCACCGGGTTTCTCGGATCGGGAAAGACCACCTTGCTCAATCGGATCCTCCAGGATCCGTCGATGGCCGACACGGCGGTCATCATCAACGAGTTCGGTGAGATCGGCCTCGATCATCTTCTGGTCGATCAGGCGAGCGACGGTATTCTGGAACTTTCCTCAGGATGTCTTTGCTGCACGATTCGAGGCGATCTTGTGACCACGCTGGAAGATCTTCTGCGCAGGGTCGACAACGGCCGCATGGACCGGCTGGCGCGTGTGGTCATCGAGACGACCGGCCTCGCAGATCCGGCGCCCATTCTGCATACGATCATGCTGCACCCCTATCTGGTGATGCGGTACCGGCTTGAGAGCGTCGTCACCTTGGTGGATGGGATCAACGGTCTCGAAACCATCGAGACCCATGAGGAAGCGCGCCGTCAGGTTGCGGTTGCCGACCGCCTCGTGCTCACCAAGACGGATCTTGCTCAGACACCTGCGCAAAGTGAAAGCCTTGCAGCATTGAAGGCGCGCTTGGTCGAACTCAATCCAGGCGCGCACATGCTTGATGCACAGGCGGGTGAGGCCATTCCCGAGCGCCTGTTCGATGCGGGCCTGTATGATCCGAAAACGAAAATCCCTGATGTTGCAAAATGGCTGAATGCTGAGGCCTATGAAGAACCTCATTCCCATGGGCATCACCAGCATGGTCACTCACATGGCCATTCTCACGGGCACGATCATGCTCACGATCACGCGCATGATGTAAATCGCCACGATGACAAGATCCGGGCCTTCACCCTCGCGACAGATCGACCCATTCCCGCGTCCGCGCTGGAGATGTTCATCGACCTGCTGCGCTCTGCCCATGGGCCAAAGCTTCTACGTGTGAAGGGCATTGTGCAAATCGCCGAAGATCCGGACAGGCCTGTTGTGATCCATGGCGTTCAGCATGTTTTTCATCCGCCCGCGACCCTGGAGGCCTGGCCGGATGAGGATCACAGAACCCGCATGGTGTTCATCACCAATGATTTGCCAGAGGGCTTTGTCAGGCGGATGTTTGAGGCATTCAGCGGCGCTTTGTTGCCAGATACCCCAGATCCCCAGGCGATGACGGAAAACCCGCTGGCGGTGTCGGGCTTCACCAGTCCTATCCGGAACTAGCCGGGCGTTCCGTCCTTGGCCTTTGAGACCTTCCGAATCAGGCCTTCCTGTGCAGTTGAGGCAATGAGAACGCCGTCACGGGTGTAAAGCGAACCGCGGTTCATGCCTCGGGAGCCCGACGCAGAGGGCGTGTCTTCAGCATAGAGCAGCCATTCGTCAGCCTTGAAGGGCCGGTGAAACCACATGGCATGATCAAGACTGGCTGCCTGAATGTCCGGGCTGAAGACCGATTTCCCATGTGGGAACAACGACGTGTCGAGCAGCGTCATGTCGGAGGCATAGGCAAGAACGCACTGGTGAATGCGGGCATCGTCCGGCAGCGGGTGGCTGGCGCGAACCCAGACATACTGAGTTGGTGGCAAAGGCTTGTCAGAGAAATAGTGGGTCAGATCCACCGGCCTCAGTTCAATGGGCCGTTCTCTTTCCCAGTATTTTCGCACGTGTTCGGGCGCGACCTTGAGAAACTTGTCTTTCAGATCCTGTTCGCTGGGCAAGTCCTCCGGCATGGGGACCTTGGGCATGTCAACTTGATGTTCCAGCCCCTCTTCCATCACCTGAAAAGACGCCGACATGGAGAAGATGGCCTTGCCGTGCTGGATTGCGACCACACGTCTTGTCGTAAAGCTGCCGCCGTCTCTGATCCGGTCAACTTCGTAGACAATCGGGACTGACGGGTCGCCGGGACGCATGAAATAGCCATGGAGGGAATGAACATGCCTGTCTTCGACAACGGTGCGGGACGCTGCGACAAGGGCCTGTCCAATGACCTGGCCGCCAAAAACGCGTTGCCATCCAACCTGGGGGCTGCGACCTCTGAACAGGTTGTGTTCCAACGGCTCCAGGTCGAGAATTTGAAG
The DNA here is from genome assembly GCF_014842925.1 of Roseibium polysiphoniae. Taxonomy (GTDB): domain Bacteria; phylum Pseudomonadota; class Alphaproteobacteria; order Rhizobiales; family Stappiaceae; genus Roseibium; species Roseibium polysiphoniae. The sequence goes on along the minus strand of NZ_JACYXJ010000005.1, from coordinate 350,409 downwards.
AAGGTTGTCAATGGCCGTGTTCATCGGCGCGATCCCTGCTAAATAGAACGTGATTAGGATTTCTTGTGCCACGCGGGGGTGGCAGCCTGGAGACTTGGACGCGACTTGACGTATAAGTCAAGTTGCCCAAAGGGAATGGGTCAGATGAAAGTCCGGGAGAAAAAAATGGCCGAGGCTGCTGAACGCAGTTCCATGTTTGACGTCGCGATTGCAGGCGGCGGTTACGTTGGGCTGTCCCTGGCACTGGCGTTGAAGAAGGCCGATACGACGATGGCAGTTGTCGTGATCGACCCCAAGCCGATGGATGTTCTTGGCAAGGATCCCAGGGCGTCCGCAATTGCGGCGGCGGCGAGCCGTATGCTTGATCAACTCGGCATCTGGTCGAACATCAAGGACAAGGCGCAGCCGGTCAACGAAATGATCGTGACCGACAGCAAGCTGCGGGATGTCGTGCGCCCGGTTTTCCTGACGTTTGGTGGCGAAGCGGCAGACGGTGAGCCTTTCGCGCATATGATGCCCAATGGTGTCATGCTGCCGGCTCTTTATGAAGCGGCAAAAGCGCTGGGCGTTGTGTTTGAGGCGCCGGACAGCGCATCCACCTTCCGCACGACGCCGGACCAGGTTGAAATCGACCTCGCGAGCGGCGACACCGTTTGTGCGCGACTTCTGGTAGCCGCCGACGGCGTTCGCTCCAAACTGCGTGATCTGGCTGGCATCCGGACCAATCACTGGGACTATGGCCAGTCCGGCATCGTTACGACCGTCAAGCATGAGCGGCCGCACAATGGCCGTGCGGAAGAGCATTTCCTGCCAGCGGGTCCGTTTGCGATCCTGCCATTGACCGGCAATCGCTCTTCGCTTGTGTGGACCGAACGAACGCTGGATGCAAAGCGTCTGGTCGAAAGCGATGACTTTACCTTCGAGCTGGAGCTGGAGCGCCGCTTTGGTCATCACCTTGGCAAGGTTGAGCTCGATGGTCCGCGCAATGCCTATCCTCTTGGTCTGACCCTAGCGCGCGATTTCATCAAACCCCGATTTGCGCTCGCTGGAGACGCAGCGCATGGCATCCATCCAATCGCTGGACAGGGCCTCAACATGGGTTTCAAGGACGTGGCCGCGCTGGCGGAGGTTCTCGTCGAGGCGCGTCGTCTGGGCCAGGACGTTGGCGCTTATGATGTTCTGGAGCGATATCAGCGCTGGCGGCGGTTTGATGCGTTCCAGATGGGCGTCGTGACCGATGTCCTGAACCGCCTGTTTTCCAATGACAACGACGTCTTGCGGGCTGCTCGAGACTTTGGCCTGGGACTGGTCGAGCGGATGCCTAGCCTCAAGTCGCGGTTCATCAAGGAAGCTGCCGGCTTTGCTGGCCCTGCGCCGAAATTGCTTTCGGGCGAACCTATCTAGTGGAGCCGGACGACATCACGCATGCTTGATGAAACGCTGATGTATCAAACGCCTCGGTCTGTCCTCATCACGGGATGTTCGACCGGGATCGGGGAGGTAGCTGCGCGCCTTATGCGCGGCCGCAACTGGCGCGTCTTTCCGACAGCCCGAAAACAGGCCGATGTAGACCGTCTGAAGGAGCAAGGCTTCGAGGCCTTCCTGCTGGACTATGAGGATCCGGCGACGATCAAGGTGGCGCTGGACGCCATCCTCAAGCTGACAGACGGAAAACTCGACGGCTTGTTCAACAATGGGGCCTATGCAATTCCGGGCGCTCTGGAAGACATGCCTGTGGAGGGACTTCAGACGCTTTTCCAGGCCAACTTCTTCGGCTGGCATGACCTGACACGCCAGGTTGTTCCTGTCATGCGCGCCCAGGGGTCGGGGCGCATCGTCCAGTGTTCGTCTATCCTCGGGTTCATTGCGATGAAGTATCGCGGCGCCTACACGGCGTCCAAGTTTGCTCTTGAAGGTTACTCCGACACGCTCCGCCAGGAGTTGAGCGGCACTGGCATTCACGTCAGCCTGATCGAGCCGGGACCTATCGAAACGCGCTTTACCGCAAATGCGCTCGCCAATTTCGACCGGTGGATCGGGCCTGAAGGTCTGATTGCCTCACCCCATCGTAAGAGCTACGAGAAACGGCGCAAACGGATGGAGCAGGGCGAGCCCGGCTTTTTCAAATTGCCGGCAGAAGCGGTCGTCAAACCACTGATCCAAGCGCTGGAGGCAAAGAAGCCTAAGCCGCGCTACTATGTCACCATCCCGACGACGGTGCTTGGTGTGGCAAAACGCTTCCTGAGCACCCGGGCGCTGGATCGGTTTTTGGGCAAGGCCGCCGACGCGGAAGAATGAGAGCTTTATGGGTGGTGCTATCTCCCTCGTAAAGCGTTGAATGGGGCAGACCGGCTTCTGCCAGACAGGACTGAGATATGGTTGAACTTTGGAATATTCTGGTGCCGCTCGGAATGGCGGCGGTTGCGGTCGTTCTGGTCCTGGGTATCTGGAACATGGTGCGTGGCGGGCCGGGAAATCGGTCGCAGATGTTTATGCGCTGGCGCGTCGGGCTTCAGTTCCTGGTCGTTCTGCTCGTAATGGGCGGCCTATATCTTTTCGGACCAGTGCGCTGACGGGGACAAAATGGTCGTTCTGAACAAAATCTACACGAAAACCGGTGATGACGGCACGACGGCGCTTGGCTCTGGTGAGCGCAGGCCGAAGCACGATCTGAGGATCGAGGCCTACGGCACTGTCGATGAAACCAATGCTGTCGTCGGCCTGGTGCGGCTTCATACTGCTCAGGAAGCGCCCGAACTGGATGCTGTCCTTGGGCGGATTCAGAATGATCTCTTCGATCTCGGTGCCGATCTGGCGACGCCGGATACAGGTGAAGATCTTGGATATGAACCGCTTCGTGTCACGGATGGGCAAGTTGAGGCTCTTGAACAGGCTATCGACACCTTCAATGCCGAGCTTTCACCACTGAGGTCCTTTGTTTTGCCCGGTGGAACCGCAGCTTCCGCACATCTTCACCTGGCCCGCACGGTCTCAAGGCGCGCGGAGCGGCTTATGGTTGAACTGGCGGTGCGTGAAAAGGTCACATCCCCAGCCGTGCGCTACATGAACCGCTTGTCGGATTTCTTCTTCGTCGCGTCGCGGTTCCTGAATGCGAAGGGTGATGGTGACGTGCTATGGGTTCCGGGAAAGAACCGCTAGCCGGCCTGGCGGAAGACGGAGTTCCGCATGTTTATTCCCCTGCACGATCACAACGGGCTGAAGCATGTCCTGCGGCCGGTCGTTACCTGGAGCCTGATCTTCGCGAATGTAGCGGTGTTCCTGCTGATGCAGAATGGCGGCTTCGGCGACGCGGTCAACGCTTCGGCTTATTCCTACGGTCTGATCCCCTCGGTCTTCTTCGACATCAAGGATCTTTCACCAGAGCTGCAGACCGTGCCCGAGGGCATGACGATCGTGACTTATGCTTTTATGCATGGTGACTTCATGCATCTGGGCGGAAACATGCTGTTTCTCTGGGTTTTTGGCGACAATGTCGAAGACTGCCTCGGCCACGTGAAGTTTCTTCTGTTTTATCTGCTTTGTGCAGCTGCGGGCGGTCTTGCCTATAGCCTCGCGAATTTTGGTTCCGACGTGCCCCTGGTTGGGGCATCAGGGGCGGTAGCCGGCGTGGTTGCGGCCTATCTGATGCTGCATCCGAAAGTGAAAATCTGGGTTCTTGCCCTCGGCCGAATTCCGCTGCGGCTTTCCGCTCAGTGGGTTCTGGGAGCCTGGGTTTTGTACCAGATTGTGAACGCCCTGTTCTCCGAAACGGGCAATGTTGCCTGGTCCGCCCACATCGGCGGTTTGGCGGCTGGAGCCATTCTTGTGGTCTTTCTGCGCAGGCGCGGCGTGCCACTTTTCGATCGCGGATTATAGGGCTCTTAATTCCAGTCCGTCGGGAGGTCATTCCGCGGATCTGGCAATTCTACGAAGTTCCCTTGCGCCATCGTTGACACGCGGCGAAGGGACATTTACCGTCCCGCCACATGAGCGATAACTGGCTGAAAACCGCCGTTTAAGCTACGTGGCTGTTTTGTTGGCAAAGCCAAATGGTGCGGCGCGGCGCAAATGTCGCCCAAGCGGAGATTGAACCTTATGAAAATCCTTGTGCCCGTGAAACGGGTGATCGACTACAATGTTAAAGTGCGTGTGAAGCCGGATGGTTCGGGCGTCGATCTTGCCAATGTGAAGATGTCGATGAACCCGTTCGACGAGATCGCCGTTGAAGAGGCCCTGCGCCTCAAGGAAGCCGGAAAGGCGACCGAGGTGATTGTTGTTTCCGTCGGACCCCAGCAGGCGACTGAAACCCTGCGCACTGGTCTTGCCATGGGCGCGGATCGCGGCATTCTGGTCAAGACGGACGCGACCACAGAACCGCTGGCCGTCGCGAAGATCCTCAAGGGCATTGTGGAAGCTGAAGAGCCGGGTCTCGTGATCCTCGGCAAGCAGGCGATCGATGATGATTGCAACCAGACGGGCCAGATGCTGGCCGCGCTTCTGGGTTGGGCACAGGGTACCTTCGCTTCGAAAGTTGATCTTGGCGACGACACTGTCGATGTCATTCGCGAAGTTGATGGCGGCCTGCAGACCGTGAAGCTCAAGCTTCCGGCGATCGTGACCACTGACCTGCGCCTCAACGAGCCGCGCTATGCGTCTCTGCCGAACATCATGAAGGCCAAGAAAAAGCCGATTGATGAAAAGACACCCGACGACTTCGGCGTTGATGTCAGCCCGCGCCTGACCGTGGTTTCCACCGTCGAGCCGGCGTCCCGCCAGGCTGGCGTCAAGGTCGATTCCGTTGCTGAACTGGTCGACAAGCTGAAGAATGAGGCCGGCGTCCTTTAAGGGCCCGTCACACGAGGAAAAATCAATGACAACACTTCTTGTGGCTGAACATGCCGGTGGCGAGCTGAGCGATGCGACTGCGAAGGCCCTGACCGCGGCTGTTGCCCTTGGCTCAGACGTTCATGTGCTGGTCGCCGGCTCCGATGTGAAGCCGGTTGCCGAAAGCGCTGCCGCGCTGACAGGCGCTGCCAAGGTTCTGGTTACCGAGAGCGCTGAGCTTGCAAATCAACTGGCAGAGCCGATGGCGGCACTCATCGTCGACATGGCCGGTGGCTATGACGCGATCGTCGCGCCGGCAACTGCAAACGGAAAGAACATCCTGCCGCGCGTTGCAGCGCTGCTCGATGTGATGCAGATCTCCGATGTGACCGCCGTCATCGATGCCGAGACTTTCGAGCGTCCGATCTACGCCGGCAACGCGATCCAGACCGTTAAGTCCGGTGATCCGAAGAAGGTGATCACGGTTCGTACGTCGACTTTTGCGTCCGCTGAAGCCGGTGGATCCGCTGCGATCGAAGACGTCGCTGCACCCGCCGAGACTGGTCTTTCCGAGTTTGCGGGCGAGGAACTTTCCAAGTCCGACCGTCCGGAACTGACTTCTGCGAAGATCATCATTTCTGGTGGCCGTGCGCTGGGCTCAGAAGAGAAGTTCCAGGAAGTGATCATGCCGGTCGCTGACGCTCTTGGCGCTGCTGTTGGCGCGTCACGTGCTGCTGTTGATGCAGGTTACGCTCCCAATGACTGGCAGGTGGGGCAGACCGGCAAGGTGGTCGCACCTGATCTCTACATTGCCTGTGGTATCTCCGGCGCTATTCAGCATCTGGCCGGCATGAAAGATTCCAAGGTGATCGTTGCGATCAACAAGGATGAGGAAGCGCCGATCTTCCAGGTTGCCGACTATGGTCTTGTTGCAGATCTCTTCGAGGTGCTGCCTGACCTGAAAGCAGCTGTCGAATAAGCCATTTGGCTTTAAAAGGAACTTCCTCGGGGCGGAAATGAGTTTTCCGCCCCGAGGTTCTTGCCGTCTCGCACCAGACTTGTCAAAAATAGCCCGGGCAGGACGGTCGCAGGGACCGTTACTCAAGGATCGGATTGGACGATGGTGGTCGAAATCAAGAAAATCGGCGTAATTGGCTCGGGCCAGATGGGCAGCGGGATCGCGCATGTGTGTGCGCTCTCGGGCTTTGATGTGTCCCTGAGCGACTTATCGATGGACCGCATTGAATCAGGTCTGGCTTCGATCAACGGCAATCTGGCACGGCAGGTTCAAAAGGGTCAGATCACCGAAGAGGAGCGCAGCGCAGCGCTTGGGCGGCTTTCTATGGCCCAAGATCTCGATCTCCTTGCCGATGTTGATCTGGTGATTGAGTCTGCGGTGGAGAACGAGCAGGTCAAACGCAAGATTTTTGCGCAGCTTTGCCCGATCCTGAAGCCGGAAGCGATGCTGGCGACCAATACGTCGTCGATCTCGATCACCCGCCTGGCGGCCACGACAGACCGGCCGGAACGGTTTATCGGCATCCACTTCATGAATCCCGTTCCGCTGATGGAACTCGTTGAGCTGGTTCGCGGTATCGCGACAGAGGATGAGACCTTCGAGGCGGCAAAGGGCTTTGTGAAGACGGTCGGAAAGACCGTAGCCGTTGCCGAGGACTTCCCGGCATTCATGGTCAATCGCATTCTTTTGCCGATGATCAACGAGGCGATCTACACGCTTTATGAGGGTGTTGGTTCGGTGGAATCCATCGATACCGCCATGCGCCTTGGCGCGAACCATCCGATGGGGCCGCTTCAGCTGGCCGACTTCATTGGCCTGGACACCTGTCTTTCGATCATGCAGGTCCTTTATGAAGGTCTTGCGGACACCAAATATCGCCCGTGTCCGCTTCTGGTGAAATATGTCGAAGCGGGATGGCTTGGTCGCAAGACCCATCGCGGTTTCTACGACTATCGCGGCGATGAGCCGGTCCCGACCCGCTAACAGCATCTTTTGCGATGAACCTGGCCCGCTACTGCCTGACCAATGCTGCCGCTTCTGATGAAGCTGTGGCATTGGAGGTGATCGGGGCGGATGGTTTGCTTCTTGAGCGGTGGTCCTACGGGGAAATCGAAGACACGGTTCTTCGTATTGCGTCGGGCCTTGGCGCACTCGGCCTGAAGCGGTTCGACCGGATTTTGCTGCGGCTTGGCCACTCGAGCGACTTTCCGCTGCTTTTCTTTGGCGCGATTGCAGGTGGCTTTGTTCCGGTGCCGACATCGGAAATGCTCACCGCCGCCGAGTCCGAGGCAATCCTGCGCGACAGCGGTGCTGCAGCGATCATTCATGATGGAAAGACCGTTCTCCCTGACGGTCAGGCGCGGCTGATCGGTCCGAAGGAGATCGAAGCCCTGAAGACCGCCCCGGCTGGCTCTTACGCCATGACCGAGGCCGACGATCCTGCTTTCCTGATCTACACCTCCGGTACGAGCGGAACGCCGAAAGGGGTTTTGCATGCCCAGCGGGCGGCTGCCGGACGCGCGCCGATGTATGACAGCTGGTATGGCATGCACTCGAGCGACCGGTTGCTTCATGCCGGAGCCTTCAACTGGACCTACACGCTTGGAGTGGGTCTGATGGACCCTTGGGCGAACGGGGCAACCAGCATCGTTTATGACGGTTCGAGAGATCCGGAAATCTGGCCTGGTCTGATAGAAGTCAGCGGCGCGACGCTCTTTGCAGCCGTTCCGAGCCTTTATCGGCGCATTCTCAAGTATGGCGACGTTTCATCTGAGTCTTTTCCAGCGTTGCGGCATGGTCTAACGGCCGGGGAAGCTCTGGCGGCAGATCTGCATGAAGACTGGGTGATGAGCACCGGGCGGCCTCTTTATGAAGCCCTCGGCATGAGCGAGATATCGACTTACATCTCCAGCGGGCCAACTGTGCCTACGCGTCCAGGTTCGCCCGGCAAGCCGCAGGAGGGCCGGAAAGTCGTTATTCTCAGCGAAATACTTCCGGGCGAGATGTTTGCTGAAGTCGGTGAGCCGGGTTGGCTGGCAGTGCACGAGAGTGAATCCGGGCTGATGCTCGGATACTGGAATCGCCCTGAAGAAACTGAGCAGGTCTTTCGCTCGGGCTGGTTCCTGACCGGTGACCGTGCCCGCGAAGACGAGGACGGCTACTATTGGTATGAAGGCCGGGCCGATGATCTGATGAACGCGTTCGGCTATCGGGTGGCGCCCGAGGAGGTCGAGCGCTGCCTTGGAGCTCATCCCGGCGTGTCCGAGGTTGCCGTGACATCCATCGAGATGCGGCCGGGTGTCAGCCTGATCACCGCATTTGTCGTGCCCGTTGGTCCGGATGGAATGGACGAGACCGCTCTTGCAGAATGGGCGGGCGAACACCTCGCGGAATACAAACAACCCAAAGCCTATCGTTTCATTGATGCCTTGCCGCGCACGCCGTCGGGAAAGATCCGCCGGAAAGTACTGGTTTAACGATCCTGCTAATGTCTTGTTAAGGCGGTGTTAAGCGATCTTAACCTAGAATTCGGCCAGACAGGAGGTCTTCATGGATTCTACAGGCATAGCTTCAGCGTATGTGACGATGACGCAGTCTCAGACTTCGTCGGCTATCCAGACTGAAATCATGAAGATGGCGGCAGCATCCGAAGCCAACGTGGTTGCGCTTCTGGAAGCAGGGGCTCAAAGCCTCGAAGAGACAACATCGACGCCTGCGGCTCCCGCACCTGGCCTTGGTGGCAACATCGACGTCTCTGTCTGATCCGACCTTACGCAAGGTCTTATTTTTTCCGACAAATATAATTCTGTTCGATTCCAGTGTGTTGCGCTGGAATGGATTCAATTTGAATCAAAAATTACTTCTACGGTTATTGGCTTATCTATCCTGACCCCAAGTAACTAACTGTATTTACGGATGTTTACTTCTTTTGACGCCATATAGAGCTCACTCTAGTGGTTCAAGAAATGGATCCGGAAATGCAAGAAGTCACAGGATATGGCTCCGCGCAGGTGTTTGGTCCCAAAGCGGGCGATGCCGGCCCGGAACGAACAGCTGAAAAGCTGCAGCAAATTAATGTTCAGCAGGAAAGGGTCGTGGCGGAAACTGTGCAACGCCAAGCTGACCTCAGTAGCAACCGTGCTGAAACCCTCGCCCGGCAGGCAGAACAGATCGAAGGTCGTGTCCAGGCACGAGAGGCACAAGAAGGCCTGGGAAACAGGCTGGATGTCAGCGTCTAACGCGCACTGGGCCCCATCGATGAAGGAGAATTGAACATGGTAGAAATTTCGGGTAGCAGCTCAGCAGCCGCCAGCAACTACAATGTGCGCAGCGAGCTTGCGACCAATGCGGTCAAGGACGCAAACGAACAGGAACGTCAGGTTGCTGATCGCCTGCAGGAAGCGCAGGAAACCAAACAGGAAGATCGCCGCGAAACCCGCCAGATTCCTGGTCTTGGAAATGCGGTCGACATCACGGCCTGACGCGTCTTCGATAAATGCAGTCGCCGGCTAGCCGGCGATTGACTTGAGCGCTGCTTCAATCAGCTTCTTTGCCTCGCCGGATGCCCATTCTGCGGGGCCGTACATCGTTCCGATTTCGCAGTTCTCCGGGCCGATGAGGATCGTGGTTGGAAGGCCGGTCGCCCTGCCCTTCGTGCGAAGATCGGTCATGAGCTTGTTCGACGCATCGTGATAGAAGCTCAGATGGCTGACGCCGATTTCTTCCAGGAATGCCTTCGGCTTTTCTTCGCCGCCTCGGTCTAGATTGACGGCAACCACCTCAAAATCATTACTTCCCAGATCGGCCTGCAGCTCATCCAGTGCCGGCATTTCCTTTCGGCAAGGCGCGCACCAGGTCGCCCAAAGGTTCATCAGGATCGTCTTGTCCTTGAAGTCCGACATGGTTGCCACCGTGCCATCCGGCTTCTTGAACGTCAGTTCGTCCAGCGGCAGCGCCTTTTGCGCGGGCAGGAACGCGGCGACTTCTCCGGTCGCAAACGGTTTGATGGTCTGGGCGGTTTCCTGCGCCAGCGTGCAGCTTTGCGTTTCGTGTGAGTTGCCATCAGGGCCGACGATCACGTATACCGCCGCAAGAGCGGCTATAGAGCCGGCAACACCTGCTGCGACAAGGCGTCGTTTGGGGCGTTGAGCGGTTTCGGTCGGTTTCGTCATTCTTTCAGACCTCGCAAGGGGCATCTCTCAGGGGCACAGGGCATGAGCAATCGCATGTGGGGCGGCCGGTTCGCCGAAGGACCGGACGCAATCATGGAGGAAATCAACGCCTCCATCGACTACGACCGCAAGCTATATAGGCAAGACATTGCGGGTTCGAAAGCCCATGTGGCCATGCTCGCCGCCCAGGGAATTGTTTCGGGCGACGATGCTGCGAAGATCGCTCAAGGTCTAGACACAATCCTGTCAGAGATCGAAAATGACGAGTTCAAGTTCTCGCGGGCGCTCGAAGACATCCACATGAACATCGAGGCCCGGCTTGCCGAGCTGATTGGTCCGGCTGCGGGACGCTTGCACACCGGCCGGTCGCGAAACGACCAGGTTGCGACGGATTTCCGTCTTTGGGTCCGCGACACGATGGACACGCTGGATGAGCAGCTGACAGATCTGATGCAGGCTCTGGCTGAAAAGGCGGAGACGCATGCCGGCGATGTCATGCCGGGCTTTACGCATCTTCAGTCTGCGCAGCCGGTGACATTCGGCCACCACCTTCTTGCCTATGTCGAGATGTTTGCCCGCGACCGCAGCCGCGTTCGCGACGCCCGCAAGCGTATGAATGAAAGTCCGCTCGGGTCCGCTGCACTGGCGGGGACATCTTTCCCGATCGATCGAAAGGCAACCGCGGAAGCGCTTGGCTTTGACCGGCCGATGGCAAACTCCCTAGACGGGGTCTCGGACCGTGACTTCGTCATCGAGGCATTGTCAGCTGCGTCGATTTGCTCGATGCATTTGTCGCGCCTTGCCGAAGAGATCGTCATCTGGTGTTCCGCGCAGTTCGGATTCATCAAGCTGTCCGACAAATTCTCGACCGGCTCGTCCATCATGCCGCAGAAGAAGAACCCGGACGCGGCCGAGCTGGTGCGTGCCAAGACCGGCCGGATCTACGGATCGTTGAATTCACTTCTGGTGATGATGAAGGGACTCCCGCTAGCCTATTCCAAGGACATGCAGGAAGACAAGGAACAGGCCTTTGACGGTCTCGCCAGCATTTCCCTGGCGCTTGCGGCCATGACCGGCATGGTCAAGGACTTGGAGCCAGTGACGAAAGTCATGAAAAAAGCCGCCGGGTCCGGGTATTCGACGGCAACGGACCTTGCCGATTGGCTGGTCCGTGTTCTTGGTCTGCCGTTCCGTGATGCCCATCACGTAACTGGACGGATCGTGGGAATTGCGGTCGACCGAGGGATCGAGCTTCACAAGGTCTCTCTCGAGGAGATGCAGAGCGTCGAGCCGAAAATCACCCAAGAGGTGTTCTCGGTGCTTTCCGTCGACAAATCCGTGCGTTCGCGCACCAGTCAGGGCGGCACATCGCCGGTGAATGTGCGAAAGCAGGCGCGTCGCTGGTTGAAGGACCTTTCGAAAAGCTGACGCCTTTCCGATCGTCGCAGAGCAGGACCGACGGGGTTGCCGTCGGCGTCCGGTCATGCGAGGAGAGAAGTCGAGTTTTCAAACGGATGAAAAGGGCCGGTCCATGGCGGCAAAACGCTTTGTGAACCCTGTTGTGCTTTGCAGCTTGTTTCTGGCCCTGGCATTTGTTGTCTCGGGGTGTGGTCGACGTGGTGCGCTGGAAAGCCCTGCCGCTGCGGATCCTGCCTCGGCCGCCGTTGAAGAGTCCGGGGCCTATCTGAACCCACCCGGCGCGGGCAGCGCTGTCGAGCGCCCCGGTGAGCCGTCGTCAGCCGTGCCTTCAGGCTTTATTCTGGATGCCCTGATCTAGTCAGGCTCAAGTTTCGAGGAATTCTCGTGCATCATTTTGCGTATCGTGGCGGCGCGCTTCATGCGGAAGGCGTGCCTGTGGAACGGATTGCCGAGGAAGTCGGCACGCCATTCTATTGCTATTCCAGTGCGACCCTCGTTCGGCACTACAACGTGTTTTCCGCTGCTTTCGAAGGTGTCGATTCGCTTGTTGCCTTTGCCGTAAAAGCCAACTCCAACCTTGCGGTGCTGAAGACCCTGGCGGATCTTGGCGCGGGCATGGATGTGGTGTCTGAAGGTGAACTGCGCCGCGCGAGGGCTGCCGGTGTCCCCGGCGAGCGGATCCTGTTTTCCGGTGTCGGCAAGACCGAGGGCGAGCAGTCCTACGCGCTGGATCAGGATATTCTCTGCTTCAACGTGGAATCCCTGCCTGAACTGGCGCAGCTTTCCCGCGTCGCCGGTCAGAAGGGCAAGACAGCCAAGATCTCGCTGCGCATCAATCCGGATGTGGATGCGAAAACCCATGCCAAAATTTCGACCGGCAAGGCCGAGAACAAGTTCGGCATTCCCTGGCAGGACGCGCGCAAGGCCTATGCGGAAGCAGCCAAGCTGCCGAATATCGAGATCAGCGGCATCGACATGCACATCGGGTCGCAGATCACGCAGCTGGATCCGTTCGATTCAGCCTTTTCCCGCCTTGGTGAGCTTATCGGATCGCTGCGGGCTGATGGTCATGTGATTGAGCATCTCGATCTGGGTGGCGGTCTCGGCATTCCCTATGTGGTCGACAATGATCCGCCGCCGCATCCGGATGCGTATGCCGAAGTGGTCCGGAAGCATGTGACGAAGCTTGACTGCAGGGTGATTTTCGAACCGGGCCGATTGATCGCAGGCAACGCCGGGATCCTGGTGACGAAAGTTCTGTTCGTGAAGGACGGAGCGAACAAGGATTTCGTGATCGTTGACGCGGCGATGAACGATCTGATCCGCCCGACGCTTTATGAAGCGCATCACGAGGTCGGTCCCGTGCGCGAGCCGGCGATGGAATCCGGGCGAATCAAGGCGGATGTGGTCGGTCCTGTCTGCGAAACCGGCGATTACCTGGCTCAGGAACGTGATCTCCCAGAAGTGAAGTCTGGGGATCTTTTGGCAGTCTATTCGGCCGGGGCTTATGGCGCGACGCTTTCGAGCACCTACAACAGCCGCCTGCTGATCCCCGAAGTGTTGGTAAAGGATGACGAATTTGCGGTCATCCGGCCCAGACCAACCTATGACGACCTGCTTGGCCAGGATAAAATTCCAGGCTGGCTCAAGGGTTCGTGAGCCTAAAAACCAAATTTGGTTGTTTCAACAACTTGCCGTGACCGGTCTTATGCCTCACCTTACTAAAGGGTGAGGCACGAACGGAGGCGCACTCTTGGATCGACGCGGCACGACAGACAGTTCCGGAGAGGCGGGAGCCCCGGTAACACGCCTTTCCTTCATGGCCAAGGCTACCGATCGCTTGAACAAGCTTGTCGCGCGCAGCCGCGCGGCTCTTTTCCTGGAACGGTTTTGGCGCGCTGTGTTTCCTGCCGTCATTGTCGTCTGCGTTTTTGTCGGCTTCTCCCTGATTGGTGGATGGCTACTCCTGCCCGCGTGGGCGCGGCTCATCGGTCTTTGCGGTTTTGCTCTTGCACTTGTCTGGTCGGGTCGTGATCTGCTTGTGCTGCGCTGGCCGTCCAGAGAAGACGCATTGTCCCGGATCGAGAAGACGACCGGACAGGTCCATCGACCCCTGACCGCTGTTGAGGACACGCTTGTCAGCGGCGAAGACGATCCCGCGACGCGTGCGCTTTGGGAACTTCACAAGAAGCGCATGGCGGCTGCCTTGGCCTCCATGCGGGCGGGACCTCCGAACCCCAAGGCCTATCGTCTGGATCCCTATGCCATCCGCGTCGGCGCGGCGATGCTGCTGATCGTTGGTCTCGTTTCGAGCGGCCAGGATGGATGGTCAAGGCTCGGCTCCGCGTTTCGCGCACCTGTCGACGTTGCTGCGGTCGCAAGCCGGCTTGATGCCTGGGTCACGCCACCTCTGTATACCGACAAGCCGCCAGTCTACCTGACCGGTGAGAGTGCCGCCCTACGCGACCCCGATGCCTGGATCAAGGTTCCTGAAGGTTCTGTCTTCGTCGTAAGAAGCCAGGGCGCGCGAGAGTTTCGCGTCGAGACCAGCGGTGGTGTCGAGATTGCGCAGGCTGAAGCGGGTTCCGACGAGGCGGTGATCCAGGATGATCTTCCAATTGAGCGAGATGCCGTTCTGAACGGTTCCGGCCGCATTGACCTTTATTCTGGTGAGACGCTGATCACAGGTTGGACGTTCGATGTTCTTCCCGATGATGCGCCCGAGATCAGGTTGACCGACGATCCGGAAGAACAATTGTCCGGCGCGCTGAAGTTTTCCTACCTCGTGAAGGATGACTATGGGGTGGTCTCCGCGGAAGCGATGATCCGTCCCACACCGCGCACAGGCTCAGATTCGTCTGCGCCGCGTCCCTTGGTTGACGCCCCCCAGTTTCCGCTGTCGTTGCCGCCGCGCGCTGGAACGGCAAAAACGGGCGAGACCATCCGCGACATCACGTCCCATCCCTGGGCGGGGTCTGAAGTCGAGTTGGTCATGGTTGCCCGAGATCAGGCCGGCCAGGAAGGCGTTTCACCGGCCTATGCCTTTACCCTGCCTCAACGGCCGTTCCGAAAGCCTCTGGCCCGCGCTGTTGTCGAACAGCGCCGGGATCTGGCCCTGGATGCCAACAACCATGCGCGCATTCTGACCGCTTTTGACGGGTTGCTCCTCGCGCCGGAAGCATTCGACATGGCGACAAAGGACTATCTTGGCCTTCGGTTCGCATACAAACGCCTCGTGTATGCCCAGAGCGATGAGGATTTGAAAGAGCTGCTGCCGCTGCTTTGGGATCTGGCACTGACGATTGAGGACGGTGATCTGTCCCTTGCCGAACGTGCCTTGAGGGACGCGCAGGAGGCCTTGCGCAAGGCGCTCGAAAACGGCGCTAGCGAAGAGGAAATCGCGAAGCTGACTGAAAATCTTCGGAAGGCTTTGAACGAATACATGCAGGCCCTGGCAGACCAGATGCGGCGCAATCCGCAGGCGATGCAGCCCTTCAACTCTCAGCAGCAGAAGAGCCTGAATCAGCAAGATCTCAGCGAAATGCTTGATCGGATCGAGGAGCTGGCAAGGACTGGCTCGCGGGATGCGGCGCGGGAGCTTCTGGCGCAGATGCAGCAGATGCTGGAGAATCTCCAGGCGGGACGGCCGCAGATGTCACCGGATGGCATGACGAGCGAGATGATGGAGATGCTGAACCAGCTGGGCGAGATGATCCAGAAACAGCAGCAGCTCATGGACCAGACGCATCAATTCAATCGCAATGAGGGTCAGCAACGCCAGCAGCAACAGGGCCAATCCGGTCAGCAGGGTCAGCAACCGATGACCCCCGAACAACTTGCCGAGGCGCTCAAGCAGCTTCAGCAGGGGCAGGGCGATCTCGCCCAGCAGCTGCAGCAGCTCATGGATCAGCTTGGACAGAATGATCAGGGGCAGGGCCAATCAGGCGAGCTTGGTCAAGCCGGTGAGGCCATGGGGCAGGCCCAGCAGTCCCTCGGTCAGGGACAGGGCGAGCAGGCGCTTGGCCAACAGGGTGATGCCCTCGATGCCCTTCGCCGCGGAGCGCAGGGCATGGCCGAACAGATGATGGGCCAGGGCAATGGGCCCGGAATGGCACAGGGTCGCTCACCGCTTGACGAAGATCCGCTGGGACGGCCAAGGCGGACGGAAGGCCCCGATTTTGGCAATCAGGTCAAGGTGCCGGATGAAATTGATGTTCAGCGTGCGCGCAGGATTCTGGAAGAACTGCGCCGCAGGTTCTCCGATCCGTCCCGGCCAAAGCTCGAACTCGACTACCTGGAACGTTTGTTGAAGCGCTATTGAGTTCCGGAGCGACCAGCGTCTTCAAAGATCATGAGAGACTAAAAAACCCGGCGTTTGCCGGGTTTTTTGTCGAGTTCATTTCAAGATTTCAGCACGCGGGCCCTAGCTTGCATAGCGCCTGGTCTGCTCAGGCACGACCCCGGCGATTGCGTTGCGAACGGCAAGGCGAATATCGGCCAGGGAAAACGGTTTGGTGATCACATCATGCACCAAGGCGTCCAGACCGTTCGCGCGCTCTCGCTGATCGGCGAAGCCGGTCATCAGCAGTATGGGAAGAGACGGCCAATCGCGCGCCGTATGGAGCGCCAAAGCAATTCCGTCCATTACCGGCATCTTGATGTCCGAGACCAGAAGGTCGAACTTTCCCTGCTCACGCGTGAGCACTTCAACGGCCTCAGCGCCGTCCTCGGCCGCCTTGACCGTATGACCGTCAAGTTCCAACGCACGCTGTACAAAGCTGCGGACTGCTTCGTCATCTTCCGTCAGAAGAATGCGAGCCATATGGTCAGTCTCCTTCGTTCTCCGTGTCGGCCCCGGTCTCCTCACCAGGGACGACGTAACCGATGAACGGCAATTGCCGCCAAGCGTGACCCATATCCATGCCATATCCGACGACAAACTTGTCTGGGCATGCAAAACCAACGTAATCGGCAGAAATGGCAGCTTTACGGCGCTCGGGTTTGTCCAGTAGCGCGACAATCCTCACGGATTTCGCGTCGCGTTTCAAAAGCCGCTCCTTGGCGAAGCTCAAGGTGCGACCGGATTCCAGAATATCATCGACCAGAATTATATCGCGGCCGTTAACGTCACTTTCGACGTCGCGTAAAACACGGATATTTTCTGACCCTTCGGTTCCCGCGCCATAGCTCGACAGATGCATGAACTCCATTTCCGGTGTCAGACCGGAACGATGCATCGCGCGGACCAGGTCTGCGGCAAAGATGAAGCTGCCTTTCAGAACCGCGACGACCAGCAGATTTTCCGGTTTTGATTCCGAAATGGCATCTGCAAGATCCGCGACACGTGCGGCGATCGCGTCTTCATCGAAGAGCGTGTTGATATGGACTGTCATTTTATTCGAGTACTACCTGACGTTTGCCGCGGTCTATGAACCGCACCTGGATGTCCGAGGCATCCGAAGGAGGATCCGCGAGAATGGTCCTGAATCGCGTTTCGTCCAGTCCCTTGAGAACCTTGGTTCTCGGTTCCACGGTCCAGGCGTAGATTTCCTGAAGATCACCGCCGCGTATGGACAGACGTACGGCGGGAACCGATGTGTTCTCGCCCAGTATATTGCGGATCGAGCCCTCGACCACAAGTACCTGTTCGCCCTCTTGAAGTTCGTGAAATGTCCTGAGGTCCCTGAACTCCAGGCCGCGGAGGTTTACGTCCAGCCCGACAGCCTCGAAAAGGCTCGCCAAATCAGGCGCTTGCTTGACGATGCTGTCTCGAAGCATAACCACAGATGCGCAGATGGCAATTGATCCGGCAAACAAGCCTATGCCGGCGACCCGGCGATAGTTCCGGCGCATCAGCCAATTGAAGATCGCACCGATGCGGTTTCGCTTGAACTTGTTCGGGTTGACCTTGATCTTCGGACGCTTGGCCAGTGTCTCGATATCAACCGGCTTGTCATCGTCTTCGGCGTCCGGGTCGGCGTTGTCTGCCTCTGCCTGCCTGGATGGCGGAGGTGGTGGTGGAGGCGCCGGCGTATCGTCCTCCTCTTCTTCCTCCTCGTCGGGAATGTCGTCAGCGGCAGACTCGCGGTCTTCTTCTTCGCCGTCGGCTGCCCAGTTGGCCGCATCCTCGTCCTCTGGCTCTTCATCCAGTGGGAGATCTTCGTCCTCGGGTTCCTGCTTGGGCGAAACGAACCAGCGGTTTCCACAGCGCGCGCACTTGACGCTGCGTCCCTGGTCGCCCAGGACTTGAGGCTTGATATCGTAAGAGGTGCTGCAGTCCGGACATTTGATCTTCATCTGCGAAGACCCTTCGCCTAAATTTGATGTGACGGCCGAAACACAGTAGCCGTTTGCGGTAAGATCCGGCAAAGATCCCCAGCTAAGTTGTCTGTTTTGTCCAGCCGGGCTCGCTGCCTTCTACAGGACATTTATATGTTTAATGAAGCGTTAACGCGGGCCCGTTAGCGTGCGGCCTTTCCAAGGAGGACACAGGTGATCCGTTTCGAGAACGTCGGTTTGAGATATGGCATGGGTCCGGAGATCCTGCGCGACCTGACGTTTCGGATCGAACCGCAGTCGTTCCAGTTTCTGACCGGGCCATCAGGAGCGGGCAAGACCAGCCTGATCCGTCTCCTGTTCATGTCGCTGCGGCCCACGCGTGGGCTCATCCGTGTTTTCGACAGGGACCTTTCCGTCATCAGCAAGCAGGAGCTGCCGGAGCTGCGCCGGAAGATTGGCGTCGTGTTCCAGGATTTCCGCCTGCTTGACCACCTGACCACCTACGAGAACGTCGCCCTGCCGCTTCGCGTGGTCGGGAAAGACGAGTCCGAGTATCGATCTGATGTGGTTGAACTGCTGAAGTGGGTCGGTCTTGGCGAGCGCATGCATGTTCTACCACCGGTCTTGTCGGGTGGAGAGAAGCAGCGTGCGGCGATTGCGCGCGCATTGATCACCCGCCCGGATGTTCTTCTGGCGGATGAGCCGACGGGGAACGTCGATCCGACGCTGGCGCGAAGGCTGTTGCGGCTGTTCATGGAGCTCAACAAGCTTGGCACATCTGTCATCATCGCGACCCATGACATTGCACTTCTCGAGCAGGTCGATGCGCGCCGAATGGTTCTGGCCGACGGCCGCCTTGAGATCTTTGATTGAGGCGCGGCATGGCAAAAGAGACCAAGAAAGTGCCCGCATCAAAAAAGCCAGCGCCTCAGGTGAAGGCGGCGCGCAAACCGAACCGGCCGAAGCTGCCGCGCCAGAAGACGCAGAAGAAACCTGCAGGTGAGAGGAGCAGGGCGCCGAAGTTCCGGTCGTTGACGCCGATTGTTCCGCCACAGTCGGTTGCCGGGCGGGCGCTGACGCTTGTGGTGGCGATCATGAGCTTTCTTGCCTGTTTGACCGTCGGCGGTGTGTCCGTGGTCTGGGACGCTGCAGACGATTGGCAAAACGATCTTGTGCGCGAGGTTACGATCCAGATCCGCCCTGCGGAGGGTATCGATATGCTGCGCGAGATCGACAAGGCGGTTGCCCTGACACAAGAGTTTCCCGGTGTCGAAACGGTCCGTGCGCTCTCCGATGATGAAACGCGGGCATTGCTACAACCCTGGCTGGGAGACGGGCTCGAGCTTGAGAGTCTTCCCGTCCCAAGGCTGATCCAGATTACCGTGGATGATCCCGAAGCGCTTGATCTGTCCCAACTGAGAGCGGCGCTTGAGCAGGAGGTGATCGGGGCGAGTCTGGATGATCACTCGATCTGGACGTCCCGTCTTTCAGCAATGGCGGGGGCGGTCGTCTTGGGTGGTTTTGCGATCATGGCCCTTGTCCTCGGCTCGATGGTGCTCAGTGTCGTCTTTGCGACCCAGTCGGCGATGGCGGGGAACAAGGATGTCGTGTCGGTGCTGCATTTTGTGGGGGCCGAGGACAGTTTTATCGCGCGCGAATTCCAGCGGCATTTTCTCGTTCTGGGGCTCAAGGGTGGCATTTCAGGTGGCGCAATTGCATCGCTGGCGTTCCTGATGCTCGACCTGTTCACCCGCCGTGGCTCCGGCCAGGCCGGTTCGGATCAATTGTCCGCTCTTTTTGGAACGGTGTCGGTGAGCCTTCCGGGTTATCTCGGCGTCATTGCTGTCGTCTTTCTTGTGGCTGTTCTGACGGCATTAACGTCGGGTCTCGCCGTAAAGGCACACTTGAAGCGCGTCGACTGAGGTTTTGCCTTGTGTTTGCCTCCAAATATTCCGAATCACCTATGATACTGGTGACAGAAAGCCGTTAGACGATGCTAGGGAAAGGTCCGGTCGAGGTGGAAACCGCGTCTGGTGAAAGCGGGCAAATGCCGCAAGCGGTCGATACGACCCCCGAGACCGGAGCGCCAAAGCGCCCGCCGGTGCGACGGCGCGCGCTCACTTGCCTGTTCGTTGGCGTGCTCTGTCTGGCACTTCTTGTATCGTTTCTCGATTTCGCGCAACGGGTTGGAAGCATTTCGATGCCCGGTGATCCGCGTGCGGATGCCATTGTCGTGCTGACCGGCGGCACAGAGCGTGTAGAGCGGGCTGTCTCGCTCTTGTCGGAAGGGCGCGCAATGCGCCTGCTTATCTCTGGCGTCCACCCTGGGACGACGCGCAAACAGATTGCCTCGATCACCTCCGCCGACATGCCTTTGTTCGATTGTTGTGTGGATCTCGACCGCCTCGCCTTGAATACGGCTGGCAATGCGACCGAGACAGCCGCCTGGGCGCAGTCTCACGCCTTTCGTTCCCTGCTGGTGGTGACGAGTGCCTATCACCTTCCGCGAGCCCAGGCGGAACTTGCAGAAGCCCTGCCGGATGTGGATCTCGTGGCCTACCCGGTCTATCCGTCCGGGCTAGACCTGAAAGCCTGGTATCTCAGCCCGAAGACGATCCACCTTCTCATGCGCGAATATGTGAAGTATACCCTCGCTCGTCTCAGGATCGTCGCGACGCACCTCACGTCCTTTTAACAAGACGTGTGATGTCTTCCGGCGTTCGCCGTGCTCCCTTTTGTCCGCTGCAAACGGCCAGGTAACATGCTTCTTCTGCGCTCGACGCTTTTCCAGATCCTGTTTTATCTCTCGACCTTTGTCCTGATGGTCCTCTTTTCGCCGGTGTTTTTGTTGCCGCGCCGTTGGGGCTGGTGGATTGTTCCCTTCTGGTCCTGGTTCAATCTGGCGCTGCTCAGGTTCATCGTTGGTCTGAAGGTCGAGGTTCGGGGACGGGAGAATATCCCGGAGGGCGGCTATATCGTCGCGTCCAAGCACCAGTCGGCCTGGGAGACCTTTGCGCTTATTCCCGAGTTCCCAGATCCGACATATATCTTGAAGCGAGAGCTGCGATGGATCCCGATTTTCGGCTGGTACACGGCGAAATTTCGCCAGATCCCGATCAATCGTGGCAAGCGCTCTGCTGCTCTGGCCGAAATGATGATTGCTGCCAAGGAAGCGATTTCCGAGGATCGCCAGATCATGATCTTCCCGGAAGGGACCCGACGCCCCGTGGGCGCCGAGCCGAAATACAAGTTTGGCATCGCCCATCTTTACCGGGATCTTGACTGTCCGGTCCTGCCGGTCGCGCTCAATGCTGGGCTTTATTGGCCACGGGCGTCCTGGATGCTCTATCCGGGGAAGGTTCTGGTGAACATCCTTCCACCCATTCAGCCAGGGCTGGCGCCGGATGTGTTCCACGCAACGCTTGTCGAGACGATCGAGACCGCCACCGCAGAGCTGTCTGAGGAAGCCCGGGGAGAAGCTCGCCCGTCACCCTTGCTCGCCGACTTGCGGCCGGCGGCTGCAGATTGATCAGCCGCGCCTAGCGGGTTTCGTCCAAGCGTGAAGCCAGCCAGGCGACATTGTGGTCCCGGATGCCGAGCTCCCCGAGATGGCTGGCCGTGTTCAGAACATATTCCGGATTTCGACCGGATTTGCCGACGGCTTCCAAAACGATGCCAAGCTGTTCGTCCAGCGGCAGAGCGCCCGCGTACTGGGGATGTCTCCGGTCGACCATATAGGTCAGCGCGTTCACGGTTTCGCCGTCTTGCAATGTGACCTTACGCCAGGCTTCAAGGTAGACCATGGTCACCTGTTCGCGGGCGCGCAGATATTCGATGGTCTGATCCCGGTCGGAAGCTGACACCTTGTAGGCCATGCCGCGACAGGCGCCGCCGCGATCAAGGCCAAAGACAAGACCAGGTCTTTCTTCCGTTCCACGATGGACCCAGGAGTAGACACAGAGAGAGCGATGGGCACCACGCAACAGGGCCTGTTGGCTTCTTGTATGATCAAAGCCGGGGTTCCACATCAAAGAACCATAGCCAAACACCCAGAAATCGCTCATATCCGTCCTTTGCATTGCCGTCCAAGGCGTTCGAATAACAATGGCGCATGCCTGTTGCAATGCAGAGATGGGAAACAGAGCCGTGAACGGCAACGGCCGACTGACTGAAATGGGAGAACCGTCTTGGACGCAGGGCCAAAACGCAACTTGAAGATCCGCTACATCTTGCTCGCAGCGGCGGTTCTGGTGACCATTTTGGTGTGGAGCGGTGGCTGGTTCTACATGCGGGGTGTGCTGCGCGACCAGATCGATCACCAGATGGTCCGTCTCGGTCAGACTGGGCAGACCGTTTCCTGTTCAGACATGCCGATTGGCGGCTTTCCATTTCGCTTTGAAGTCAGCTGCGCGGAACCGGCTCTTGCCGATTCGCGGGGGCGAACGGCGGATTTCAAAGCGCTGAGAACCGTCGCTCTTGTCTACAATCCCTGGCATGTCATTGCAGAAGCGGCCGGACCGGCTCGGTTTGAAGATCCACTGACCGGATTGACGGGCGAGGCGAACTGGGAGAATGCGCGCTCGAGCTTCATCTATTCGACCTCCTCCATTGAGCAGATCGATGTGGTGATGGAAAATGTCTCCGTGGCTGTCGGCGGATCGCGGCCTGAGGCTGGTTTTCTGGCCGACGGAGTTTCATTTCATCTAAGGCCCCTCCCCGGCGCGCTGAAGACGCTGGAAGTGTTCATTTCACTCAATCGGGCCGATTCAGACCTGCTGCCCTCTCTTCCAGAACCACTGGATGCCAAATTGCATCTGCAGCTGGAGGATGGAATGACCCTTCTGCAAGGTGCGCCCATCGATAGCCTGAGGCGCTCGTCCGACGGGTCCCTGCCGTTCCGCCTGGCGTGGGCCTCCGTTGGCAATCAGGAAATGGCCGTGACCGCGACGGGTGATCTCGTTTTGGACAAGGGTGGGCGGTTTTCGGGAAAGGTGGAACTTTCTCTTGCTGGAGTGGACCAGCTGGCGACGTTTGTGACATCGATCTTTCCGGAGGCTGCTCCCAGCCTGGATGCCATGCGCGGAGCTGCACTGTCGTTTGGGCAGCAGACTGCTGATGAGAATGGCCGGTCTGTGATCCGCCTGCCTTTGAATCTGCGCGATGGTCAGGTCAATCTTGGATTTTTGCCCCTGGGCATTCTCCCGCCAATTTCACTCGGCGGGAGATAGAAGGTCACGTCAGCTTCCGGCAACCCGGTCGATAGGGATGATGTAGCTGCGCACGCGGTCCGGTTCGGCGATCTTTTCGTAAAGGGCCACGGCCGGTGCTTCCTTGTCGCGCACAAGCCAGCGCAGGTGCAGCCAGCCGCGCTTCTTGCCTTCAGCTTCCAGAGACTCGATCATCTTTCGGCCGATGCCCTGATTGCGGAAGTTCGGTAGAACGTAGATATCGTCCAACTGGCCGATCCGCAGCCCGGTGATCAGCTCCGGAAGGTCGAAAAACACCGAGAAGCCGATCAGCTGGTCGCCTTCATAGGCGCCAATCACCTCGGCGGTTTTGTCGGCAAGAATCCGTTCTGCATAATATTCGTCCGGGCGTCGAGGGGCTCCGCGCTTCAAGGCCTGTGCATTCTCGGCAATCAGTGGAGCAAGCTTGTGAGCGTCTGCCGAGCTGAGGGCCTTGATTTCCGTTTTGCTCATGGTGTCTCCGGATCTTTGCGGTCCAATTTGATGCCTGCAAGATGTCCCGAAACGCCTCACACAATCAAGCAGAACCGGTCGATAGGCGTTGCAACGATTGTCGTATATATGATGTTGAGCTCAGTTCGGGTACGGATCCCTTACCTGCCAAAGATCCTTTTCTGAAAGATCCATCATGACTGCAGAAGCTGCCCGTATGCGGGCAACGATCATCGGATTGAGCGCCGTGCTGATGTGGGCGACGCTTGGACTGTTTGGAGCTGGCTCAGGATCTGTCCCACCATTTCTGCTTAACGCGCTCTGCTTTGGTCTTTCTGGCTGTCTAGCTATCATTTGGCTTGCCATGCGAGGCAAGCTATCGCTGATGAAGCAGCCACTCAAAGTCTGGGCATTTGGCACGATCGGGCTGTTCGGCTTCCACTTTTTCTATTTCACCGCGATCCGCAACGCGCCACCTGTTGACGCCAATCTGATCAATTACATGTGGCCCTTATTGATTGTGGTCTTCTCGGCTCTTCTACCGGGAGAAAGCCTTAGGCTTCATCACGTTATTGGTGCCTTGTTAGGGTTGTTTGGAGCTGCCCTGCTGATCACGGGCGGCGAGGGTTTGTCACTTGCAGGAGGATCGGCTCTTGGTTATGGGGCTGCGGTAGCGTCTTGCTTGTTCTGGTCCACCTATTCGGTTCTTTCCCGGCGCCTGGGTGAGGTGCCGACAGAAGCTGTCGCAGGGTTTTGCCTGATGACTGCTCTCTTGTCCGCCGTGTGCCATGTCTTCCTGGAAGAAACCGTTTGGCCTTCACAAGCGACGGAATGGATGTCTGTGGCGGCTCTCGGCTTGTTTCCGGTTGGTCTGGCCTTTTTTACCTGGGACATCGGCGTCAAGCGAGGTGATATTCAGGTATTGGGAGCTGCTGCCTATTCTGCGCCCTTGCTCTCGACCCTGTTGCTGATCGCATTCGGCTTTGGGTCGTTTACGCTTTCCGTTTCCCTAGCCTGTATTGCCATCACCGTTGGCGCGTTGATTGCAGCCAAGGACATGATTTTCCACCGCTCGTCTTGAGCTGCAGTTTTGGACTTGGAATGATCCAAAAGGCGAGTGGAAAAGGCCGGGTGCTGCCTGTAGCGTGCTGCAAAGCAATAGACGACATGTCCGGGAGTTTTCTCATGACCCATTCCTACAAGCCGCGCCGATCCGCTCTCTATATGCCGGGATCAAACGCACGGGCCTTGGAAAAGGCGAAAACACTCGACGTTGATTGTCTTATTCTGGATCTTGAGGACGCGGTTGCGCCGGATTCGAAGGCTACGGCACGCGACCAGATTGTCTCAGCCGTTTCCGGCGGTGGCTATGGCGAACGTGAAGTGGTGATCCGGATCAATGCCCTCGACACGCCTTGGGCTAACGAAGACCTGGCCGCAGCGATAAAGGCAGGCCCTGATGCTATCCTCGTTCCCAAGGTCAACACGCCGGCCGATTTGCAGCAGGTCGCACACAGATTGGCACTTGGTCAGGCGTCCGTAGGCATCAAGCTATGGGCGATGATGGAAACGCCGCTTGCGATGTTGAATGCCGCTGCGATCGGTGCCTGCGGCCGTGATCCGGAAGTGCGTCTGTCGTGTTTCGTCATGGGCACCAATGACTTGGCAAAGGAAACGCGTGCCCAACTGAATCCTGGGCGTGCGGTCATGATGCCCTGGTTGATGACATGTGTTGCTGCGGCGCGCGCAGGCGGGATCGATATTCTCGACGGTGTCTACAACGCCTTCAATGATCTGGAAGGATTTGACGTGGAGTGCGCCCAGGGCGTCGAGATGGGTATGGACGGCAAGACGTTGATACACCCGAAGCAGATCGAAGCCTGTCATGCGGCTTTCAGTCCGTCGGAGGAAGAAATCGCCTGGGCCCGGAAGATCAACGATCTGTTTGAGCTGCCTGAAAATGCCAACAAGGGTGCAATCCAGGTGGACGGGAAGATGGTGGAACGCTTACATGCGGATATGGGGCTGCGATTCATCGCTATTGCCGATGCGATTGCTGCTCATTCAAAAGCTTGAGTGAGATCATGAAACTCTATCGTTTTATCACCGGTCCGGACGACAGCGAATTCTGTCATCGTGTGACTCAGGCGCTGAACAAGGGATGGGAACTTTCGGGTTCGCCATCTCTCACCTTCGACGCTGAGCGTGGCCGCACTATGTGTGGACAGGCCGTGACAAAGGATGTCCCAGGCGATTATACGCTTGACATGAAACTTGGCGACTACTGATCTTTCGTCAATTCTGAACTGAAAGAGCCCCAGCGGATTGCCGTTGGGGCTTTTCTTTTGTTCGGCTGACTAGAGCGCGAACATGTGGTTGTCCCACGCAACACCTGCAGGACGGGCGAGCACCTCCGGGTAGGAGCTTGGCTCCTCAAGGTAGCTTAGTCCGCCCCTGCCGTCAGAAATCAGGAAAGCGCTTTCGTCGATCGGAGCAAGGCCGCAGCCATCGATGACATCCTGAGTGCCGAGGAGCTCTCCGGTTGCAGCCGACCAGAACATGACCTTGCCGCCGCGTGGGGCCGAGGTGGCAACAATGTCTCCGCTCGCATTTGCAACGACTGAGCCGATATAGCTCTCGAGGCCGGAGGCGATTGGGCCAGGGATTTCGGTCAGTCGGGGCGATTCGTCACGGGTCATTCTGGCGACCAGCGGAGGCGTGAGCGAGAGATCACCCTCGAATTGCCCACCGACCCAGACCTGACCCATGCTGTCCATTGCCATATGCCGAAGAGAGAGCTGGTGCAGGTCCTTCTCAAGGGCATGACTTGCAAGAAGGTCGCCATTATTCAGGTCGAGATAGACGACTGACGGCGTCATGGTGTCGATGTTCAGTTTCTCGCGAGGTTTGCCGGGGTGGGTTTGTATGCCACCGTTGGCGACGACCAGGCTCTTGCCGTCGTCGGTCAGAAGCAGATCATGCGGCCCAATGCCGCCGGTTTGGAGCTCTCCAATGCGCTGGATTTCGCGGCCGCTGACGTCATAGACCCCTATGACGCCGCGCACTGCCTCATAATCATTCTCGACGGCGTAGACGAGGCGGCCGTCCGCGGAAAAGCAGCCGTGTCCATAGAAGTGCCGACCGGGAATTGAACTCAGAACCTGGGGTTCTTTCCGCTGATAGGGATCAATCAGCAGCGCGAAAGTGCCGGGGCGGCGTGCAAAGGCCATCAGTCGGCTCTTGTCCGGCGAAATCGCCATGCCATGACCGCGGCCCGGCAAGGGCACGCGGGCAAGATCTTGGCCGGCATCATCCATGATCGAAAGGGCGAAGGAGCCATCCGCTTCACGGCGTGGGCTGACGAAGAGTGGAACATCCAGTTGTGTGCGGTCCAGGAGCCCTTCCGCGAGGGCGCTCTGGCTGAGACTGGTGCCAGCCAGCGCTGCGAGGCCGCCAAGTCCTGCCAGAAAAGCACGGCGGGAAAAGGGTGTGCGGTTAGTCGCCGTCCAGAGCATTGAAGCCTCCTGAAAGGCCAAGTGCACCTGCCAGCTCGAGGGCGATGGTGTCGCGCAGGCTGTTGATGGTGATGACCAGCAGACCCAGTTTTTGGTAAGTGTCTCCGTCCTTCAACGATTGACGGATTGGCGCATCGATCGCCTCAAGGTTGGCGATTCCATTTGCGAATTCAAAGTGGATCGAGCCCGGGATCCAGCTGAATTCCTCGTCCAGATCCGGTTCAAAATGCGCAGCGCGCAGGGCCGCCTCGATACCTTGCAATTCCGCAATCAGATAGGCCCTGCCATCGCCTGAGCGTGAAAAGGGTAGGCGATGCGCCTTGGCCTTCTTGATTTCAGTGCCAAGTGTTGGCAGGAGCTCTTGATCCTTGACGATGATCAGACCGGTCACAAGCGCGTTGAAGATGGTCTCTATGGCTTCCTTCGACGTTCGGATCTGGCCGTTGTCTGGACCGGGATTGAGCAATCGGGCGCTGTAGCCGTTCTCGTCCTGCCAGTCGGTCGCAATTTCTGCTGCGATGCGGGCGACATTTTGGGCGATCGCGGAGGCATAGCCGCAGATGTAGTCGCGGTTTTCGCCGGCATCACCGAGCACGACCTCACCGCCCTTGCTGAAGGCAATGAGCTGCAGCGCTGTCAGGCCTTGCAATGCGACACTCTTGTCGGAAAGCTGGCTTGGGTCGGTGATCGACGGATCCTTCTTGGCGAAGGTCCTGCGAATCTGCCGCTGGGTGATACCTCTCGCGTCGGGCATGAACGCCAGGCTGTCGAGGCGATGGTCTTCAATCGTCGGACCAAAGCGCAGAAAGCTGATGCCCCCGAACGCTGTCACGACCTCGCGATATCCATTGACAAAATCCGCCTTGGTCTGCGCGGTTGCCGTTGTGCAAAGAGCTTCGATCGTCGGTGGCAAGGTGCTTGCCTGTCTTGCGAACGTGCTGGTCGCGGGGCGGATATAGCCCTCGATGACTTGCCTGACATTGGCTGTGTGGGCATCGGCGGCCAATGCCGTGCCCGTCTCAAAGCAGGCCGTGGACAGAATGGCGGCGGCGATCAGAAAGTTGCGCATCAAAGGGACTCCAGGAAGCGGATCAGGGCGGCGCGATCATCAGGCTCAAGGGCGACTACGGCATTTCGAGCGGTCTCTGCCTCTCCACCATGCCACAGAACGGCTTCAAGCAGACTGCGTGCTCTGCCGTCATGGAGAAAGCGGGTGTGGCCATTTACTGTTTCCGTGAGGCCAATGCCCCAAAGCGGAGGCGTGCGCCATTCGCGTCCGGAAGCGTCTCCAACTGGCCGACCATCTGCCAGACCTTCGCCCATGTCATGCAGAAGCAAATCGGAATAAGGCCAGATCAACTGAAAGCGGTGCGCTTTATTCGCGGCCTTTCGGCTGGTCACGAATTTGGGTTGATGGCAGCTGGTGCAACCGGATTGATGGAAAACCTCCTTGCCCTTCAGAACCATAGGATCGTCAGCGTTGCGGCGGGCGGGGACAGCGAGGTTTTCAGAATAGAATGTGACCAGATCCAGTACCGGATCCGGCGCTTCGGTTGAGCCAAGGCGTTCCTGCTCACCGTGGCGCATCTCGCGGCACGCGCTTTGGTTTTGCGTGCAGTCTCCCCAAGAAGCAGGCTTGTCGGGCGAACCAATGCCGATGTCTCCGGAGAAGGCGTCGGCAGTTTGTGCGCGGACGTTGGCGTTTGAGGCTTTCCAGCCGAAGCGACCCTGCGTCAGGTCTCCGGTCTTGGGGTCGCGGACCACGCTGACCTTGCCGGAGATACCGTCGCCGTCCAGGTCTTCGGGGTCAGCAAGTTGTTCGATATCGCCGGGGTGTATCGCTTCCAAAAGGCCCATGCCGATCATGGGTGGAGCCACACGGGGTGAAATCAGGGTCTCGGGATGCATCGGGCCATAGCCGAGATCCCGCACGACGTAGGTGGGCTTTTGCAACACGGCGACTTCGCCACCATTCAGGGGAACCCTGATGTCTTCGAGCATGATGTCAAAGCGGCCCTCGCCGGCTAGGCCTGGCACCGCAAAGATTTGAAACTGGCCTCCGTAAGTCGGTTCCGGAATGCGCAGCAGCTCTTTGGTGTCAAGAAGCGCCTGCTGCCCCGATGTCTGGGCCGGGACTGAGAGGCGTAGAAAAAGGGAGACAGCTTCGTGTCCGGGGAGCGGCGGACGGCCTCTTCCATCTTTCAGATGACATCCCTGGCAGGAGCGAGCGTTGTAGAGCGGCCCAAGTCCATCCGAAGCCTGAGTGGAAGAAGGCGAGGAGACCCAGAGCTTTTTGAACAGGCCGTTGCCGACCTTGAAAGTCTGTTCTTCTTCGAAGGTGATGTTCGCAGAAGCATGGGAAAAGGAATCCCGATTGACCCGTTTTCGCGACGTTGCAGCACCCCCGGACATGGGTTCGAACTGTTCCGGTTGGGAAAAATCATCGCTGTTGGCGACAATCCGTGCGACGCGCTTGCGGTCTTTCGGTGTCAGGTCATCTCTGTGGGGCAGGATTTCATCTGCGGTGGCGGGCAGGGCAATTGCCAAAGCCGCGAGCGCAGACAAACACCATCTGGTCGGTGTCATGTCAGTGCGTAGCCATTATGTTCGCGTCTCTTCGTTGACGCCGTGTGCCCCAATTCTAACACGGCATCAAGGCTGATACCGGCGGGCGAATGGACACTGCGTCCATTCGCCCGCCGATGATCATGGTTCTTACTGGAACACAGCGTTCGGGTTGTCGAGGCTGTCGGAACCTTCAAAGGCGATTGCTTCGAGGTTCAGAGTTTCGACAACCCGTTCGATGGACTTGGTCTGATCGACAAGTGCGTCAACCACGGCCTGAACGACTGCGTTGCCTTCATCGTTGCCTTCGCCGATCATCTGGTCATAGGCTTCCCCGCCTTCGGCGCGTGCCTTCATGACTTCGAATGCGGCCAGAGTGGCGTCGAGCTTGGCTTTCATTTCTTCGGCCAGGGCTGCGTCTTTCTCGGCGACGAGATCGGCAAGAGAAGCACCGTCAACGTCGTTTCCTGCAACGCTCTTGTAAGAGCCGAAGTAGACGTTCCGGATGCCGACAACGTCATTGTAGTGAGACATGTGCGTGTTGTCGGAGAAGCAGTCATGCTCTTCTTCCGGATCATGCAGCATGAGGCCGAGCTTGATGCGTTCGCCGGCGAGTTCACCGTAGGACAGGGAGCCCATGCCGGTCAGGATGGTGGCGAGGCCGCCAGCTTCACCCTTGGCGCCAAGTTCTTCACGTGCTGCGCCACCATCGGACCATGCAGCGACCATTTCCTCAAGATCGGTGATCAGAAGCTCGGTCGCGGCCTTCAGATAGGCAACACGGCGGTCGCAATTGCCGTTTGTGCAGTTGGCCGGATCGAAGTCGGTGGCAGGGCGGTTGCCGGCGCCAGCTTCAGTTCCGTTCAGGTCCTGGCCCCAGAGCAGGAATTCGATGGCGTGGTAGCCGGTTGCAACGTTGGATTCGACTTCACCGGCTTCCTGCAGCTGCTCAGCCAGGAACACGGGTGTGATTTCCGTCGCATCGATGGTTTCGCCGCCGACCTTGAGGCTTGCATTTGCGATCACATTGGCCGCGTAGAAGGCGTTTTCTTCGGATTCTTCGCCATATGACGCATCAACATAGTCGATCAGGCCTTCGTCCAGCGGCCAGGCATTCACTTTGCCTTCCCAGTCATCAACGATGGCGTTGCCGAAACGGTAAGCTTCAGTCTGCTGATAAGGGTTACGTGCTGCGATCCAGGCTGTACGGGCGGCCGCAAGTGTTTCATCGCTCGGGTTTGCGATGAGAGCATCGATTGCAGCCTGGAGTTCCTTGGCGGTGACAAGGGAGTCCGTGAAGGTTGCTTCGGCGACGTCGCCATATGTGCTCAGGACGTCGGCTGGCGTTGCCGCCAGGGCGGGCATCGCGAACAGGGCCGTTGCGGCGAGAAGGCCGTACTTGATGGATTTCATGGTCAGTTTCCTCATTTTATCAGGAGGCCGCGCTGCTGCTGCGGTCAGTGGTGAAATCGAGAGTTGAGTTGTTTCAACGGGCACTCATCCAGGGTCATGCTGGACAGGTCGACCGTCTTGAGAAGAAGGCCGCAGTCCTTCAGGGAGGCGGCGAATTCGGTTGCGGCGAAGATGGTTTCTTCAAGCCCTTCCTGAGCCACAAGCACCGCGCTGATGCGCGCAACGGCCTCTCGGTCGTCGGCCTGTGCTGCGGCAACAAGCGCTGCAAGCAGGCACTCGTCCTGACACAGCTTCCTGCATTCATAGGGGAAGAGACAGAAATGACGCGCCGCATGGGTGTTGAGAGCGCGGGTGTAGCAGGACAGCTCCGATACGGGTCGGCGGGCGCGGCTTTTGCCGAGTTCTCCCGCGTAAAGGTCCCAGGCCATTTCCCAGCAGCTGATGTCGCCGGTCGAAAATCCCGTCATGTAGCGGCGCACACCCTCGACCACGAGCCATTCCGCTCGTTCCTGAATGTCGATTGGCAATGCCGATCCGGTCATGCCGGTGTCTCCTGAGGTCTTTCGCGCCCGAAATCTCCTAGCGGCAGAAATCATTTTATGAATATCTAAGTCAAGTATAAAACGCAGAAAAAACAATAGATTAGAATTGTTAAAAACAGGAGGCTTGCATTCCGAATTGGGAACTTTGTAAAATTTCGAATGTTGTAAACCTAGAACGAACCCCTAGCTCATAAAGTCTGTTTGCCTTGCTGGGAGCGAACTCTTAGCTTCAGATGCGGACGGCTTGGTCATATGCTTGGCCAGCCGTGAAGAAACACATATTTTGGTCGGACGTTATTCATGCTCACTGCCTTCAAACAATTCCTTCGCGAAGTAACTACCGGTGACAGTGGCAAAGTAAAATTTGCCGAAGACGACAAACGTCTTGCGGCTGCCGCCCTTCTTTTTCACCTGATCGACGTTGATGGCGTGATCGAGGAGTCAGAAAGTCAAAAGCTCCGGGAGATCTTGCAGGCCCATTACGGGCTCGACGATGCTGAGACGACCGAATTGATCAAGGCTGCGAAGCAGCGCGACAGTGAAGCCGTCGATCTTTACGGCTTCACGTCTGTGCTCAAGCGGACCGCGGACGAGAGCGAGCGTTTGGCGATCGTGGAGATGATGTGGGAAATCGTCTATGCCGACGGCCATGTCCACGAATTCGAGGACAACACAATCTGGCGGGTGGCAGAGTTGCTCGGCATTTCCACGCGGGACCGCATGGTGCTTCGGCAAAAGGTCGCCAAGACAGCGCCGGAAAGCGGTGAGAGCTCTTAAGGCTGAGCGCTGATCAGGATGCCGGTGCCTCACTTAGAGCGCGTGCGCCTCATTTATGAGCTCGAACATTGTTATGAGCTTGCGAAAAGGCTCGACCGATTTTCAAAATGGACTACACTTTAACTCCATGAGACTGGAATCCTTTACACGCTCTTCCCGACCCAAAATTCTGATCGTTCTGCATCAGGAGAATTCTTCCTCCGGACGTGTCGGTCAGGAACTGGTCAAGCGTGGATTTGCGCTGGATGTTCGAAAGCCTCGATTTGGGGACAGCCTGCCGGAGACCATGTCTGACCATGCAGGCGCCGTTATTTTCGGCGGGCCGATGAGCGCGAATGATCCGGACGGCTTTGTTCTCAAGGAAATCGACTGGATCAAGGTGCCACTGCGCGAGCAAAAGCCGTTTCTCGGCATTTGTCTTGGAGCGCAGATGATGGTGAAACAGCTGGGCGGTACCGTTTCCTCGCATCGGGATGAGCTTGTCGAGATCGGCTATTATCCGCTTCAGCCGACGGCTGCGGGCGAAATACTGATGACCTGGCCCAAAAAGGTCTACCAGTGGCACCGGGAAGGGTTCGACCTGCCTGCCTCTTGTGACTTGCTGGCGTCCGGGCCGACCTATGCCAATCAGGCGATCCGTTATGGCACCAACGCCTTCGGGATCCAGTTTCATCCGGAGCTGACCCATTCAATGCTCGTGCGCTGGACGACCAAAGGCGCGCCGCGCATGTCTTTGCCCGGGGCGCAGCAACGCGGAGACCACTTCGCCGGGCGGTATATCTATGATGCAGCGGTGCAAGCCTGGCTGGATCGCTTTCTGGATTTGTGGATCGGCACCGCCGAAGCACCGGCATCCTGCGGTCTTCGTGACCGGACAGCAGCCGAATAGACTTCCGACTTTGTCATGGTTGCAGATGCGCAGCCAATGGGGAAACCAGCGCCGACATGATGCCGGCGCTCGCTTTCACTCAGGCCTCAAAGACAATCAGCAGGTCCTTGGCATCGATTTGGGTGCCCGGGCTCACAAGAACCTCCGCGACCACACCGTCCTTTTCCGCGTGCAGCGCGGTTTCCATCTTCATCGCCTCGATGGAAAGCAGCACGTCACCTGCCGAAACGCTCTGACCAGCCTTGACCGCGACGGTCGAGATGACACCTGGCATCGGTGCACCGAGGTGGCTTTCGTCGCCGTCTTCGGCCTTGCGCTTCGCACCGGCGCCAGCAGCGCCATGGGCGCGGTCTGGTACCTTGATGATCCGTGGCTGACCGTTCAGCTCGAAGAAGACCTTCTTTTCGCCGTCCTCGTTGGTTTCACCGATGGCCTGGCAGCGAACGACCAGCGTCTTGCCCGGCTCCAGTTCGATCAGGATCTCATCGCCTGCTTCCAGTCCGTAGAAATAGACCGGAGTCGGGAGCACGGAGGTTGGGCCGTATTGCTGCTGCGCCTTGTCGAAGTCGAGAAAGACCTTCGGATACATCAGATAGGCAGCAAGATCCGTGTCATCGATCTCGCGTCCGGCGCTTTCTGCAGCGTCTGCGCGCTGGGCGGCAAGGTCAGCTTCGGGCAGCAGCGAGCCCGGGCGGACGGTGATCGGATTTTCGCCCTTCAAAACCTTTGCCTGGATGGCAGCAGGCCAGCCGCCGGGAGACTGTCCAAGGTCACCGCGCAACATTTGAACCACGGAGTCCGGGAAGGCGACTTCCTTGGCGGGGTCTTCAACGTCAGAGATTGTCAGCCCCTGCGAAACCATCATCAGCGCCATGTCGCCGACAACCTTGGAAGACGGCGTCACCTTGACGATATCGCCGAACATCATGTTGACGTCGGCATAGGTCTGGGCGACCTCATGCCAGCGGGCTTCGAGGCCGAGCGACCGCGCCTGTTCCTTGAGGTTGGTGAACTGGCCGCCCGGCATCTCGTGAAGATAGACCTCCGAAGCGCCTGAGCGCAGATCGCTCTCGAACGCACGGTACTGGGTGCGGACGGCTTCCCAATAGAAGGAAATCTGTCGAATGGTCTTCGGATCGAGGCCGGTTTCACGCTCGGATCCGCGCAGCGCTTCGACGATAGAGCCGAGGCAGGGCTGGGAGGTGAGCCCCGAAAGGGCATCCATGGCGGCGTCCACCGCATCGACGCCAGCCTCAACTGCCGCGAGAACGGTCGCCGCAGCGATGCCTGACGTGTCATGGGTGTGGAAGTGGATCGGCAGGCTGGTTTCCTGTTTCAGCGTGTTGATCAGGATCCGCGCAGCTTCCGGCTTCAACAGACCTGCCATGTCCTTGATGCCAAGGATATGGGCGCCGGCGGCTTCCAGTTCCTTGGCAAGGCCGACGTAGTATTTCAGGTCATACTTGGGACGTGCGCTGTCGAGCATGTCGCCGGTGTAGCAAAGCACGCCTTCGCAGAGTTTGTTGGCTTCCTGGACGGCGTCCATGGAAACGCGCATGTTTTCAACCCAGTTCAGGCAGTCGAAGACACGGAACAGATCGACGCCATTTTCCGCCGTCTGAGCGACGAAGAACTTCACCACATTGTCCGGGTAGTTGGTGTAGCCAACGCCGTTTGAGCCGCGCAGCAGCATCTGCAGCAGGATATTGGGCGCCTTCTCGCGGATCAGGCGCAGACGCTCCCAGGGGCTTTCCGTGAGAAAGCGCATCGAGACATCAAAGGTGGCGCCACCCCAGCACTCCAGCGAGAAAAGATCCGGCAGGCCGGAGGCATAGGCATCGGCGATCCGGACGATGTCATTGGTCCGCATCCGGGTTGCGAGAAGCGACTGGTGACCGTCCCGCATCGTGGTGTCTGTGACCAGGGTCCGGGTTTCGGCCTTCATCCAGTCCGCAAAGCCCTTGGGGCCAAGCTGATCGAGAAGCTGGCGGGTGCCGCTTGGCTTTTCGTCGCCGAAAAACGGAACTTCCGGCAGCATGGCATCTTGTGCCGGCCGCGCACGGGAACGGGTTTCCGGATGGCCGTTGACGGACACATCGGCGATGTAGGTCAAGAGCTTGGTTGCCCGGTCCTGCCGCTTGGTCTGTTCGAACAGCTTCGGCGTGTCGTCAATGAAGCGGGTCGTGTAGTTGTTCGCGCGGAAATCCGGGTGATCGATGATGTTTTCGAGGAACACCAGGTTGGTTGCGACGCCTCGGATCCGGAACTCGCGCAGCGCGCGATCCATACGCTTGCAGGTTTCTTCAGCGGTGGGCGCCCAAGCGGTCACCTTTTCCAGAAGCGGGTCATAGAACCGGGTGATGACCGCACCGGAATAGGCGGTTCCACCATCGAGGCGAATGCCGAAGCCCGTCGCGCCGCGATAGGCTGTGATCCGGCCATAGTCCGGAATGAAGTTCTGCTCAGGATCTTCAGTGGTGATACGGCATTGGAGGGCGTGGCCGTTCAGGCGAATTTCTGACTGGTTCGGCACACCGCTTTCCGGCTGTCCAATTTTCGCGCCACCTGCGATCTGGATCTGCGCCTTGACGATGTCGATGCCGGTGACTTCCTCAGTCACTGTGTGCTCGACCTGAACGCGCGGATTGACCTCGATGAAATAGACCGCGCCCGTGTCCGCATCCATCAGGAATTCGACCGTGCCGGCGCCGCGGTAGTTCACTTCGCGGCCGATCTTCAGACCGTATTCGCAGAGTTCGGCGCGCTTCTCATCTCCGAGATAGGGAGCCGGTGCGCGTTCGACGACTTTCTGGTGCCGGCGCTGGATGGAGCAATCGCGCTCGAACAGATGAACCAGGCCACCCTCGCCGTCGCCCAGGATCTGCACCTCGACATGGCGTGCGCGCTGGACCAGCTTTTCCAGGTAGATCTCGTCCTTGCCGAAAGCTGCACGCGCCTCGCGTTTTGCTGCAACGACGTCGCGCAGAAGCGTTTCCTCGTCCGGGATGACGCGCATGCCGCGACCACCGCCGCCCCAGGATGCCTTGAGCATGACCGGGTAACCGATACCAGCCGCAAGGCGCTTGATCTCATCCATGTCGTCCGGCAACGGATCGGTCGCCGGCATGACCGGTACGCTTGCTTCGATCGCCAGATTACGTGCGGCCACCTTGTTGCCGAGGCGTCGCATGGTTTCAGGTCTGGGGCCGATGAAAATGATACCGGCTTCTTCGCAAGCCTCGACAAATTCCGGGCTTTCGGACAGCAGGCCATAGCCTGGATGGATGGCGTCTGCGCCGGACAGTTTGGCAACTCTGATGATCTCGTCGATGGCCAGATAGGCTTCAATCGGACCAAGTCCCTTGCCGACCTGATAGGCCTCATCGGCCTTGAAGCGGTGCAGTGCCAACTTGTCCTGCTCGGCGAAGATCGCAACCGTCTTCAGTCCGAGTTCATTTGCGGCGCGAAATACGCGGATAGCGATTTCAGACCGGTTTGCGACGAGAATCTTGCGAATTGCCAAAAGCATCCCTCCCAATGGTGCACCAGTGCCGCCCCTGCAGCTCTGACCATGGGATTTCTACTTTGGTCGGGGAAATAAGAAAAGGGGCAGCGATTATGCCCTATTCATTTTTTGAAAATACCGCGCCGAGTTTCCTTAGAATTTCTGCCCTAGGCGATGAACTTCAATCTCATGGCCTCAGCGACCGCGTGGGTCCGGTTTCCCGTTCCAAGTTTCAATGTGGCTTCCTTGAGATACCAGTCTGCCGTATGTCGTGAGATGCCAAGGATTGAAGCGATGTCAGAGCTGGTTTTGCCCGCTGCTGTCCATTTCAGACACTCGATTTCGCGGTTTGTCAGCGAGATGTTGTCCTGTTCCAACTTGGGGGCTGTCTGGGCGATCTTCACCGTGTGGGCATAAACATAGAGACCTGCGAGGTGCAGTGCCTTCATATCATCCGGTCCGAGATCAGCATGCTCGCCGCCAAGGGCAAGAGACCCTTCCATGCCTTTCGCGCCATAGACCGGGATGAAAACGCCGTTGTTCAGCGAAAAGCTTCGTGCCTCTTCCAGGATTTCCAGTCCACGTGGCGTCACGCCCGGATCATTTTTCGAGTCGTTCCATAAAAACGGATCGGATCCTCGGGCGGCGCGCAGAACGACAGGATCATCGACGATGTATTGCCGCCCAAGATAACGGTCTTGCCATTCATCATTCCAACCCGAGGCGAGCAGATAGGGATCTGTGAGTGAGCCAGGGCCGGTAAATGTTGCGAGGACATAGATCGAGAAACCAAAGTCCGCGGCCAGTTGGCCGAGGCATTTCTCGGCATCGTCAATTGTCTGGGTCTTGGCGACCGTCTCAGTAAAATCGAGGGCGTGGTGAAAACGCTCCTTATTCATTTTGTGTCCCATTTCTCGAACTTACGGTCGCTGGATGCATCTTTGGATTCTGAATATTGGGCAGAAATCGTCCCAAATAGGAACAATAAAGTAAATAATTTTCATTAGATTGCGAACGGTATTGATTCACAACTACAATATCTAGCCAGCTGTGTGTTGAAACTGACTATACTTTGCGTGAACAAATCAAAAACCGTGCGGAATGGGTGATTCGTGCGGTTTCTGTTCTCTTTCCGTATTAGCCGTATCGGAAAGCCTCTGATTTTCGTTCGAGCTCTTAACGGGAAGTCAATGCTTGACAGGTTTCGGGTTGCTGAATCGATCTGGCAGGATTTTCGTCCAAGACTCTGCCCCGATTCAGCATTTCGTGGCTTGCCGTCCCGAGAAATCCACATGTCGTAGAGAACGAAACCTGAATCAGCGAGAGTCGCCGATTCGATCAAGTTTTGTTCCAGAGTCGTTCTTTTCGCGGTTTCTGGGAGGCAAGGCGTCGACAAATGAAGGGGGGACATGTCTTCGCCCTGTGTGCTAGACAGCCTCCACCTTGAAGCCATGGCCGCGTTCCGGGGCGCTTGCCGAACCGAACTGACATTGTAGCCTCTCCATGCCACGTTCCCCATACATGCACCTGCCTCCTGCGGCGCGGTCCAGAACTGTTACGGCGGTTCTGGGACCAACGAACACGGGCAAGACCCATCTCGCCATCGAGCGCATGCTTGCGCATAAATCAGGTCTGATCGGTCTGCCCTTGCGTCTGCTTGCGCGCGAAGTTTACGGCCGGATCGAGGAGCGCGCCGGCACGGATGCGGTCGCCCTGATCACTGGCGAGGAAAAGATCATTCCGAAGGCACCCCGCTACTGGGTGTCGACCGTCGAGGCT
The DNA here is from genome assembly GCF_014842925.1 of Roseibium polysiphoniae. Lineage (GTDB taxonomy): Bacteria > Pseudomonadota > Alphaproteobacteria > Rhizobiales > Stappiaceae > Roseibium > Roseibium polysiphoniae. The sequence continues at coordinate 312,034 of NZ_JACYXJ010000005.1, read as the reverse complement.
ATGCCACTTGATCTGGAGACCGATTTCGTTGCGATCGACGAAGTTCAGCTGGCCGGAGATCTTGACCGCGGGCATGTCTTTACCGACCGGCTTCTGAATCTGCGCGGTCAGTCGGAAACGCTGCTGCTTGGCGCGGCGACGGTCCGCCCTCTCCTGGAGAAGCTTCTGCCCGGTTTGAACGTGGTCACCCGGCCGCGCATGTCGGTCTTGACTTATGCAGGCTCAAAGAAGGTTTCGCGCTTGCCGCCGCGCTCGGCGATTGTCGCTTTCTCTGCCGACGAGGTCTATGGCATCGCCGAGTTGATCCGCCGTCAGCGTGGAGGGGCCGCCGTGGTGCTCGGCTCGCTCAGTCCCCGCACGAGAAACGCTCAGGTCGAGTTGTTTCAAAACGGTGATGTTGAGCATCTTGTCGCGACGGACGCGATCGGCATGGGGCTGAACCTCGATGTTGACCATGTGGCGTTCGCGGGCAATCGAAAATACGATGGCTATCAGTACCGGCAACTCACCGCCGCAGAGATGGGGCAGATCGCCGGCCGGGCTGGCCGTCATACGCGTGATGGCTCCTTCGGAGTGACTGGCCGCGTCGATCCGCTCGACGACGAGCTGGTCGAACAGATCGAAAATCATCATTTCAACAGCCTAAAAGTGCTGCAATGGCGCAACAGTCGTCTGGATTTTGCATCTTCGACGAGCCTGCGCGCATCGCTTGATGCAGTGCCTCGCGAGGACGGGCTGGCACGCGCTCCGATCGGCGATGATATCAATGCACTCGAGCATTTGTTGCGCGATTCAGGCATTTCCGCCATGGCAAAGGGCCCAAAAGCGGTCGAAACGCTCTGGGATGTGTGTCAGGTGCCTGACTATCGCAAGATCGCGCCTGCCAATCATGCAGAGCTTTTAAGCACGATCTATACCCATCTGATGCAAGACGGTGCGATTGCAGATGACTGGTTTACCCGTCAATTGGCCTTCGCAGACCGAGCGGATGGTGATATCGACACTCTGGCAAACCGGATTGCTCACATCCGGACTTGGACATATGTCGCGAACAGACCCGACTGGCTCGCCGATCCGGCGCACTGGCAGGACGTTACCCGCGGCATTGAAGACAAACTATCTGATGCGCTTCACGATCGCCTCACGCAGAGGTTCGTGGATCGGCGCACAAGTGTATTGATGCGACGTTTGAGAGAGAACGCCATGCTGGAAGCGGAAATTACATCGAGCGGCGATGTGCTCGTGGAAGGTCAGCACATCGGGAATCTGCTTGGCTTCCGGTTTGCTCCTGATGCGGCGGCCGAAGGGCCGGACGGAAAAACGGTGCGCGCAGCGGCCCAAAAGGCCCTGGCAGCCGAAATCGAGGGCCGGGCCGACAAGCTCTCCCGCTCTGAAAATGCCGACTTCATATTGACCGCCGATGGCACGATTCGCTGGCGTGGCGAGGCGGTTGCCAAGGTTGCCGCCGGTGAAGAGGTATTGACGCCTTCCGTGTTGCTGCTGGCGGACGAGCATTTGACGGGTCCTGCGCGCGAAAAAGTGCAGCAGCGTCTGGATCTTTGGATCAAGGCGCAGATCGAAACGCTGTTGAAGCCGCTGGTCGATCTGAAATCGTCGGAAGGCCTTGAAGGGCTTGCTCGCGGCGTTGCCTTCCGGATCGTTGAAGGTCTGGGCATTCTTGAGCGCCAGGAAGCTTCTGACGAGATCCGGCAGCTCGACCAGGACATGCGGGCCTCCTTGCGCAAGCACGGTGTTCGTTTCGGCGCTTACAACATCTATGTCCCGGCGCTCTTGAAGCCGGCTCCGAGCCAGCTGCTTTCCCAGCTCTGGGCATTGAAGCATGGCGCTTTGGACATGAATGGTCTGAGTGACCTGCCTCAGCTTTCAGCGTCGGGCAGGACCTCTATTCCGGTCGATGAAACCATCGACAAGGCCCTCTACAAGGTGGTTGGCTTCCGGGTGTGCGGTCCGCGGGCTGTTCGCGTCGATATTCTGGAGCGGCTTGCAGATCTTATCCGGCCGCTTGTGGCCTGGAAGCCTCTCGATGCCGAGGTGAGTCCTCCTGAAGGCGCGATTGCCCAGGGCGGCGGTTTCACGGTCACTGTGGCCATGACCTCGCTGCTTGGCTGTGCCGGTGAAGATTTCACGGCGATCCTGAAGTCGCTTGGTTATCGCCTTGAGACCAAAGAAGTCGAGCGCCCGGTTGCGGCCAAGCCTGAAGAAACGCCCAAGTCCGAGGCTGACGCAGAAACGCCGGCCGAGGCGGCCGCAGCTCCTTCTGAAACTGTTGAGGCTCCGGCAGAGCCGACCGCCGAGGCGCCGACGGAGTCCGCGTCGGGCGAATCTACCGACGACAGTCCAGCTGCTCAAGAAACCTCGGCCGAGGCGACGGAGCCTTCGGAAAGCGTCGGTGAGCCAACGGATGCTGGCGCTGACGCAGTCGAAGACGTCTCAGCGGACGCGGCTGAAGCCGTTGAAATGGAAACGGTTACGATCGAAATCTGGCGTCCGGGGCGTGGCGACCGTCGCCCTCGGCCGCGCGGTCAAGACAACCGGCGCGGTGGTGAGAATCGCAAGGGCGGTCCGGCACGTGGTGACCAGGGCCGAGGCGATCAGCGCGGCGAGAAACGTCACGGCGGTCCGCGCAATGGTCCGAAAGGTGGCAAAGGCGGCGGTTCCAAGTCCTCTGGCGGTCCGGCACGAAACGATCGGGCACCCAAGAAGGACAAGCCGATCGATCCGAATTCGCCCTTTGCTGCGCTCATGGCTCTCAAGGAGGGCATGGACAAGAAGGACAAGTCCTGACTTCGGCGAACAGGGATACCATCCAGCCGCCCGCAGGTTCGGCCGGCGCCCTTCGCGTCGACAAGTGGCTCTGGTTTGCCAGGATCACCAAGTCACGATCGCTGGCGCAGAAGTTGGCCTCTGGTGGCCATGTCCGCGTCAACAAGGACAAGATTACCTCTGCCAGCAAGACCGTGAAGGTTGGCGACGTTCTGACAATCGGTCTGGAGCGTCGTATTCTGATCCTCAAGGTGGTGGCTCTTGGGACGCGGCGCGGACCCTTTGCGGAAGCACAGCTCCTGTATGAGGATATGTCGCCGCCTCCGCCTGAAAAGACCGACAGGCCAGTGGTTCCGGCACAGCGGGAAGCCGGCGCAGGACGGCCTACAAAGCGTGATCGGCGCCGCATGGATGCCTTCCGAGAACCTGATTGAAACAAGAATCCGGCCGACCGCCGATCTGGAGCAAGAGTTTCCAGACAGGGACATTTTGCGCAGTTGCCGACGCTTGCGCCAGCTGTCTAAACGGGATACCCAACGCGATTAGATAAAGGTGTTTTCCCGAAACCGCTTTTGAAGCGGCAACAAGGGATGGCAAAACCGCCGTCATTAGAGGATTGCGATGACCTACGTCGTCACCGATAACTGTATCAAGTGCAAGTACACGGATTGTGTCGAAGTCTGCCCGGTCGATTGTTTTTACGAGGGCGAGAATATGCTCGTCATCAATCCGGACGAATGCATCGACTGTGGCGTCTGTGAGCCGGAATGCCCTGCTGAGGCGATTCTGCCGGATACCGAGCCTGGCCTGGAGAAATGGATCGAGCTCAACGCCGAGTATTCTGAGAAGTGGCCCAACATCACTGAGAAGAAAGACGCTCTGCCCGAGGCCGAAGAATTTGACGGCAAGAAAAACAAGCTCGAAGAGTATTTTTCTGCCGAGGCTCCGGCAGACGCCTGATCGAAGCATGAGGCCGCGGGAATTCGGGGTCTTTTATCAAGAGCCAGCGCGTGCGGAGTGCGCAGAAAGCAGCCATTCCGAAGGCGCATGGTTGCGGTGACGCGTGCGTCATCTTCTCAAAGCTTTAAATTTCCGCAAAGCTGTGTTATATTTACCAGATAGTCGTTCAACCACTGGCTGATCTCCCGGTTGGGAGGTTTTGGCAACCGCAATCCGAACGGGATTGTGAGCAGGATCACGCGTTTCGTATGACTGATCGAACTTGTAGAGTGGATTGCAACGGCTGACCACCCAGACGCGCCCGATATCAACAGGCGTTCCAGCAGGGACCGCCGGTGACTTTGCGTGCGTTAAGAGAAGAACATTGAACCGCATCCAGCGGTCCAAATAACGGTCTGGCAGACCGGCAACTGCGCAGGAGTAATAACGAGAATGGCAACAGGTACAAAGAAGGCCGCGCAGCGTCAGGGGTTCAAAACTGGAGAACATATCGTTTATCCGGCACATGGCGTCGGTCAGATCACTGCCATTGAAGAACAGAATGTAGCAGGGCACAGCCTCGAACTGCTGGTCATCGTCTTCGAGAAAGACAAGATGACCCTGCGGGTTCCGGTTGCGAAAATTGCTTCTGTCGGCATGCGCAAGCTGGGTGATCCCGCTGCGGTCAAGAAGGCTCTTGAGACTGTTCGTGGCCGCCCGCGGGTCAAGCGCACAATGTGGAGCCGTCGCGCGCAGGAATATGAAGCGAAGATCAATTCTGGCGACCTGATCGCAATCTCTGAAGTTGTTCGCGATCTTTTCCGTTCGGAAAGCCAGCCTGAGCAGTCCTATTCCGAGCGCCAGCTTTATGAGGCAGCTCTTGATCGCATGGCTCGCGAAATTGCGGCCGTCGACAAGTGCTCTGAAACCGAAGCTGTGAAGCAGATCGAGCAGAATCTTGCCAAGGCACCAAGCCGTCTGAAAGCTGCCGCTGAAGCTGCCGCTGCCGCCGAATCCGGCGATGACGACGATGGTGATCAGGAAGAAGCCGCCTGATAGGCTGCCGACATAAATCCTGGCCTTTTCAGGCAATCGATTTTGAAGACCCGGCTTCGGCCGGGTCTTTTTTTATGGCTGGTCATCTTGCATGGCCGAGGGCGGTGACGCGTTGTTGGTTCACGTCATTGTGCGGCACTCGTCCCCATTGGAAGTCCGAAAGGTGATCTAGGATGGCATTCGTGACGTAAGGTATCCAAACAACACTGGAGCGGCTATCACATGTCCACTTCTCAGACAGAAAGACGCCATATGGTTCGGGCTGCTATAAAGGCGCCCTACCTTACCCGCGAAGAAGAACACGACCTGGCTGTCCGTTGGCGGTCACAGCGTGATGAAAAAGCGCTTGAGAAATTGACGCTCGCCCATATGAGGCTCGTCATTTCCGTCGCCACCCGTTTTCGAAACTTCGGCCTGCCACTCGGGGATATGATCCAGGAAGGCCACGTCGGCCTGCTCGAGGCTGCTGCGCGTTTTGAACCGGAACGGGAAGTGCGTTTCTCGACCTACGCGACCTGGTGGATCCGTGCTTCGATCCAGGACTACATCCTCAGGAACTGGTCGATCGTTCGCGGCGGCACCTCATCGACGCAAAAGTCCCTGTTCTTCAACTTGCGCCGTCTCCGGGCCAAACTTTCCAGCAATCAGCAAACGATGACCGACTCGGAGCTGCATCAAAAGATTGCCAATGCGATTGGCGTGAAACAGTCCGATGTCGCCCTGATGAATGCCCGGCTTTCCGGGCCGGATACGTCCTTGAATGCGCCGGTGTCCGATGCCGACGGGTCGAGCGCTGATCGTCAGGATTTTCTCGTGTCGGAGGCTCCGCTTCAGGATGAAGTCGTGTCACGAAGTATCGACGAAGAGCGCCGCAGTGTCTGGCTCAAGTCGGCCTTGCAGGTTCTGTCGGAACGGGAACTGAAGATTGTGCGAGAGCGCCGCTTGTCTGAAGAAGGTGCGACGCTGGAATCCCTCGGCCATAAACTTGGCATTTCGAAGGAACGCGTGCGTCAAATCGAAAGCCGCGCAATGGAGAAGCTGAAAACCGCGCTGATGGAGAGCCAGCCAGACAGGGCTGCCTACTCACTATAAAAACACGGCGCAATAACAAGAAAAGCCAATCGGCCCCATCCGACTCCTTGGCCGGGACCGGCATTGAGCAAAGCGTTGATGTCTAGTCGACGACGAGCTTGATCGCCGTGCCCGGCTCAATTTTTTCGTTTCGATCCAAACCGTTCAGAACCAGGAAGAACGCCAGCCGCCGGGACGGCTCAACACCGCTCATGCCTATGGCGAGTTGGCGGCTGGTGTCACCTGCCTTGGCTTGCACGACCTTGATCCTGAGCGATCGCAAGCGCGCGCGTTCGGTCGGCGTCAGCTGCCGGAAGGTCTCCAGGGTCTGACGATATTCCTTTTCAAAGTCGTCGCTGGGGTTCCGGCTCGCGAAGATGAAGCGATAGCCGGTGCGGCCGATGCGCAGCACGGCGATCCGGAACGACCAGCCCTGGGTGATTGCGGCTGCAACGACGCCAGGCAGGCCGTTGATCGTCGTTTCCCGAACGCTTTGCGGCAACAGACCGTTGATCCAGCCCGATGTCATGTACTCACTGAGCGAATCATGGGTGCTGAGATCCGCACCGTCGAAACGCATGGCGGTTCCATCGCCATTGCTCGCCAGAACGGCTTCCGGCGAATTCTCGAGAATGTAGCCTTTGGGGACCGTGAAACTGATTCCGAGAGCCTTGTGCAGGAAGGCACGTCCTCGCACGAAGCCCTCAAGCGGATCGTCGCCATAAAGCATACCGTCGATCTGGCTCAGATACCGGTTGCGGTCCCGCTCACCGATGCCTGGCGCGCCGACTTGCCGCGCGGATTTGACCGCGAGGGCAAAGCGTTCTGGTGTCGTTGGATGGGATGACAGGAAGTCGGGGGCGTTGTCCTTGTCGTTCTGCGCGGTCTGATAGGCCGCGTAGTCGGCCATGGATTTGAGAAACCGGGACGCGGCATAGGGGTCATAGCCAGCCTTGGCGAGTGTTCGCACACCCACCACATCGGCTTGCAGTTCCTGAACCTGGGAAAAGCGGGCGAAGGAAAGCTGGGAAGAGACGATGGCGGCCCGGGCCTTGGCCGAATCCTGAACCACATTGGTGAGGATCTTGTTCGCGAGCTCGCGGGCTTCGGCGCGCTGTTGACGTTCTATCGCGTGGTTCGAGGTGACATGGGCCATCTCGTGGGCCAAAACCGCGGCAAGCTCTGATGTGTCATTGGCCAGGGCGAGCAATCCCCGGGTGACATAGAGGTAACCGCCGGGAAGGGCGAAGGCGTTGATCGCGGGGGAGTTGAGGATCGTGATCCGATAGCTTTGGGACGGATCTTCGGATGCGGCCACGAGCCGGCCTACAACGCTCGCCACCGCCCGCTCGGCGCCGGCGTCCTTGTAGACACCGCCATAAGTTGCAACGACGCGGGGGTGTTCCCGCGCTCCGATGTCCTCGGCCAGATTGGGACGCAGCGAGCCTGGTGCAATCGATCCACCTGGTGATCCGGTATCAAGCAACTGGCAGGATGCGAGCAACAGGAACAACGAAAGCGCCGCCGGTGCCGATCGCCGAGACTTGATCGTCTCCGCGGCGGTCACCTGCCTGATCCTTGCTATTGCCTGCTTGAGAGCGCGCCGCGCAGTCACTTCCTGTCCTCTTCACGATCAAGGATCGTCAGTTGCCCGGGATGGGCAAGCCTCAGCAAGGGGCCATCCTGAACTTCTATCACACCGCGCAAACGAACTGCCTGCCCCGATAAATCCTTCCAGTCCAGCCCCTGGCTTAAAAGCGCCTTCTGAAAGGCGTCCTCGTTTGCAGCAGCGATGGTGGCGGTGAAATCGGTTTTCCAGTATCTGCCAAAGTTGAGATAACGAGTGCGGTCGGTTTTTCCAAGCGAAACGATGCGCCCCTCGACGATAACGTGTTGCCCTGCCGCCTGAACAAGCGGTTCCGGGTAGTAGCTGCTGAAGATCTTTCGGGTTTGCCAGAGGCCGCTTTTGTCCCCGCGGGCCCGGTCCTCGGCTTCAATAAGACGCTGAGTGCAGGCCCAACCGCCAAGTCTTGGGTCCACGGCGGTCAGACCCTGCTCAACAAGATATTCCTGAAGCAGCCGGTGTTTTCTGCCTGGCCCGTTGGCCTGTACGATCCAGGCCGGTATGAAACCCCAGCGGTTGGCTGGACCGGCCGAATAAGCGCGAAATTTCGCGTTTGCGGTCAGGTCCCGCTCCTTGTGCAGCGATGACCAGCCGCCGCTCGTGTCGGCGAGGGTGTAGAACGTGTTGCCGGGGCCTGGAAACAGGCCCTTCGAGGTCGGGGATCCAACGTCGACCGCGGAGGACGCCGCGTTTCCTTGCAGGCAAGGGTGAACGCCCATGTCTTCTGCCAGTGCAGGGCCTGTTATCAGGCCAAGGAATGCGAGCAGGACAGCTTCTGGAACATAAGGAAATAACCGCGTCTCATCGTCCGCCACACAGTCGGCGTTCGGTCGCGTGAGATATTTCCGGCAGCCTTTCGCCGCAATCAGTGGGATGCAGAAAGCCAAGTTTCCAATTTCCGCTGCCAACGTCTTTACTGACGTAGCCATCAATTGCGGCAGGTGAAAGACCGAATTCGCTCCATTTTGGCTGTCTTTTCAAAATGCACATGGCGCATGAGCAGAGGGCTCGCAAACCCGATCTCTTCATGTTATCTGCAAAGACATGGTCCCGTAGCTCAGCAGGATAGAGCATCAGATTCCTAATCTGAGGGTCACAGGTTCGAATCCTGTCGGGATCACCAATCTTTTCAATTCCTGATTATCTTGATTTATCCCTTTTCAGCCAAGATCTGAGCCGTTGTGCCTGCCTGTTCGGCGGCCAGTCGACAATGGGGATAGGCCCTGAAGCGGAGTTTGGCGAAGAGGCGGTAGAGGCGGCTTGCCAAAGGGTGGAGCAGGGGAAGCTGCAGCAGTCGGGCCAATAGCCGCCATCCCCTGAATTGGCCCCACAGAAGAATAAAGGCGTCGACACCACCATGGATTTGGCCCTTGTTGTCCGCGACCCGCATGAACATCAGAGCTTCCGCCTGACTGAGGCCGCTGTCGGCAAGGGTCTCGGGTGCGCGTGCAACGTCATTCCAACGGATCGGATTGCTTGCCTTGCGCTTTTGGAAAAAGGCGATCTCACGGGCGCAAAGACCACATTTCCCGTCATAGTAGACTGTCAGCATCCTTGGGTCCTCACGCGTATCAGACATTTGAATTCTGATTGATACGACTAGCTTAAGGGAGCAGATTTCTTCTGCTGCCCATCGCCTTTTCCGAAGCCGTCAGATCCGGGAGGATGATGGGTTCAATGGCGAGAGATTTTCCTTGGAATTGACGTGCCTCCGGAGCCTGGAACGGCGCCTCAATTCCTGCGCTTCCCTTAGGAGGGTCTTCCATGCCTTATCCGGTTTTTGGCGAACTTTGGTGTCCTGAGCACCGAAACGGTATCTGCCCAGCAGTGAGCAGGACGTTTCAATCGGAGTCCAGTTCAGCACCTCAATTGGGCCATCCAGCCGTTCTTGCCATATCTTCAGCCACTTGAGTGTGAGCGCGTAGTCCTGCTTTTGAAGCGCGCGTTTGAACTTCCTGAAGGCAAACTGCTCGGTGGTCGTTTGATGGGCCAGAAAGGCAGTCATTCTGGCGGAAAATTGAGGCCCGACCTTGCGGATCAATATCGTCAGGAGGCCGAGTAGGACAAAGACAAAGAGGAGCCGTATGGCAGCATGCGCCCAGTCAAATTCCTCTTGTTCCGGTCCTGCCGCCGCCGCTGGGCCAGTTACGGACAACTCGATTGCCGGAACGCTGGCGGTTTCGATTTTTTCATTTTCCAGATCATACCAGGAGAGGGTTTCTGCGGGGATCTGATAAGTGCCGGCGTTTTCAGCGACAATCGTAAGTGTTTCGGTGCGGGTTCCGGATTGTTCACCGCGATTTTCGGTCTCATTGAGAACAGGAGACGCCGGATAAACGCTGAGGCCCTCAATCGGTTCTCCGGGCTTTATCGGCGGGACAAACATGGGTGCAACGCCGGTGACCTTGATCGTGGTCGTGACCTTTAGTGCGTCTCCTGCGGTAAGGCTCTCTGGTGTTCCTTCTACCTGGCGTGCCAATGACAAGGCGTTTGCGGCCAAAAACGGCTTTAAATTCTTTGCAGTCTCTGGGGCTTCGCCGGTGATCTCGAAGGGTGAAACATCCACGTTGGCCACGATCGGCTCTCGTGTTTCCGGGTCCGCATAGGTGATTTTGATCGGCCCGCCGGGCACCTGGAACGTGCCTGGCACCATTGGGTAAAGGCGGTAGGCGCGCGCAATGCCGGACCAGGTCTCGCCATTGACCGTTTCGCTCGTCGGGCTTGAGGCGCGCGATGGCAGTCGGACAACGACATTGTGGGCTTCAAAGCTCGGGAACACGGGCGGCGTCGGCATCCAGGTCGGCACCAGAATTGTCACGCGAAAGACCAGAGGCTGACCGGGAATTGCGGTGTCTGTGTCCAGTGAGGTGCGGACCAGTGGCGTATCGGCTTGCTGAGCCTGTGAAGGTGCTGCAAAGAGCAGACAACATAGGATGAAGAGCACGCGGATCATCTCGGGCCCCGCGCGGCTTCAAGCGCGAAGCGGGATTTCAGGAAATCGCCTGCGCGGGTGTCCACCGTACGCATCCATTGTTCGGCGGTTTCCGGGGCGGCATCTCCGCTCGCCGCTTCCTGGGGCTGTTGGCTGTCGGCGCCGCGTCCCGCCTCATTGTCATAGACGACATCATCGGCGCCAATGCCGCTTTCCTGGCCGGTATCCGACTGCTCGCGAGTCGTTTCAATATAGTCCAGAATGTAGCGCGCGAGCTCCAGATTTTGCTGTGCTGCCTCGTTCTGAGGATCACGTGCGACGGCTTTTTCGAAGGCGGCAACCGCAGGTCGGTAGGACCGGGACTTCAGAAGGGCGAGGCCTTCCCCAATGGCGGCGTTCGAGCTTTCTTGCCACGCGAAGGTCTCCGCGGCTTCCGGGTATTTGCCAAGCCGGTAGAGCGCATATGCCTTCCACATTGGATCTTCAAAGAGATCGGCGGCTCTTTGGTAGTCCTTGTTGTCAAAGGCCATCCGCCCTTGCTGATCAGGTGTGAAGAACCAGCCCCGCCAGCCGTCGGCCCGTGCATCTGGGGTGGCGAAGGCAAAGCTGGCAGCCAACAGGACAACCGCCCAATGCATTGTCCAGCCACGTCGGAACCAGAGGAGAAGCAGGACAGCGGCCGGTAGAGCAAATATCCAGCCTTCATCCCGCCATTGCTGGCTTTCGTCGCGCGCAAGTGCCGCCTCATAGGCTGACTTGATCTGGCGTTGGACGGCGGCGACATCGCTCCGGTCCGCCGTCAGCTCGACGACAGGCGTCCCTGCGATCTGGTTCAACTTTTCGGCCGCGCCACTGTCGCGGCTGGCAAGCCAGAACAGGACAGTTGGTCCATCTTCAACTGTATGGTCGCCAAAGGCTGGAAGATCCGCATCGGTGATCCGGTCCAGCAGGAACAGAATTGCGCCGGGGGCCGTCTGATCCGCGAGGATTGCTGTCGCCATGGCGAGGGCGTCGCGCGCAGCTTCTCCGTCGTTCGGCATGACATTGGGATCGAGACCTTCCAGGAAGGGTATGGCCACCTGAGGGTCTTCGGTTGGTGGCACGACCTGATGTGCCGTTCCTGAATAGGCAACAAGGGCGGTCTTGGCTCCTGCGCGCTCTTCCAGAAGGTCGAGAACCTTGTGTTTCGCCCGCTCCAGCCGGCTGGGCGGGATGTCGGTTGCCATCATCGACTTGGAAACCTTCAGGACAACGACGAGCGGTGCGGTATCGGCGACAAGCGGATTTGAAACCCGTGACCATGTGGGGCCGGCGGCGGCCAGAACCAGAAGAGCCAAAAGGATGGCGACACCATCGATTGGACGCAGCTGGCTGTGTCCCTGACTGCCGATGGTCAGGGCTTTTGCCAGATGCGGGGCGATGGCATCTGGCAGGTCAATTTCTTTTGTCGCGGCCCGGCGTACCAGCCACCAAAGGGCTGCGATAAGGACAAGAATTGACAACCACAACGGGCGGAAGAAATGAAATGCTTCCAGGATATCGGTGAGACGGTCGATGGTCATGCGACCCTCCGCCGTTCTTTGCGGATATGAAGGAAAGCAACTGCGCCGACACCTGTCAGAGCTGCCAAGACCAGCAGAAAATGGCTGAGCGGCTCCCTAGGGCGGAAGGAGCGTGTCTCCACTTCCCGCGGCTTTTGAGCGTCGATCCGAGCATAGATCTCGGCAAGGCCGGCTTCATCACCTGCAAAATAGTAGGCGCCGCCGGATGCATCCGCGATGTCGGTCAAGGTGCGTTCATCCAGCCGTTGATCACCGGTGCCGTCGGGATCGCCAACGCCAATGGAGATGATTTCAATGCCTTCCCTTGCCGCGATGGCAGCCGCATTCACTGGGGTCATGCGGCTGCCGGTATCGGCGCCGTCGCTGAGCAGGATCAGCAGCCGGTCTTTGATTTGGCTCGCTTGAAATGTCTTGATGGACAGTCCGATGGCATCACCGAGCACCGTATGCGGCCCCGCCATGCCGACTTCGGTTTGCTCAAGCAGCGCACGGACCGAGGCGAGGTCTTCGGTAAAGGGTGCCTGAACGAAAGCCTTGGCCCCAAAAACGATCAGAGCGACCCGGTCGCCATCGCGGCTTTCAATGAAGTCCCCGACAACTTTTTTGACCGCTTCCAGCCTTTGGGTTCGCTCTCCCTCTGTCGACAGGAAGTCGTTTTGATCCATCGATCCTGAAATGTCGATCGCGAGCATGACATCACGGGCAGCCTTTTCCTGGACGATCGGTGCTCCAACCCGCTCCGGGGTGGCAAGCGCTGAAACCAGAAGGGCCCAAATCGCAATGGCGGCAAGGTTCTGCAAGGTCGTGCGTCGAAAGATCACCGCCCCGGCTTGCGGTGTGCGCCCTGCGGCATCGGAAAGGCGCCGGAAGAATGGAAACCGCAAGGCTGAAACCTGTTCCTTGTGCGGAGGAACCAGCCAATAGACCGCAAGCGGCAGGGGCAGGAGCAAAAAGGCCCAGGGGTGCGCGAACTCGATCAAGCTGCGTCCCCCTTGTGCGTTCTGATCCATGTTTGAACGAGGGATTTCAGCTCACTGCTGGCGGAGGTGTCCTGATAAGGCGCAGTCGCTATGGCTTTGCCAGGCCCATCAGAAAATGCGGTGCCGCCGTAGGTTCGATCCAGAAAGGAAAGCCATTCCGGGCCATGCAGGGAGGCAACCTTAGAGCGGGAATAGGCGGAAAGAGCGGTTCGGCGTAGCAATTCGGCCAACTGCTGTGGATCATTGGAGCAGCTTGTGAGTTCCTTCAGGGCCTGCCGCCGGTAGGCGGTCTTCTTGCGGTGTTTGACGACCTGCCAGATCGCAAATGCCAGGCAAGCGGCAAGTGCAGCTGCCAACCATAGCCATCCAGCTGTCTGGGGAACCATGGACACGGGCGAGGGCTCGGGCATCGGCTGCAGAAGATCGACCAGTTCGGCCAGATTGAGGCCTTTCCATTCGTCTTTCATTGCCGGCCACGTTTCCGATTGGGCGCAAGACCTGTCAACCGGCGAAGCTGTGGAACGGTGTCCTCTCCGCAACTCAAGGGAAGGACAGGCAGACCATATGTTTTCTGCCAGCTGAGCACCTCGGACAGGCGTCCCGAGGCGTATTCGGAAAGTGATCTATGGGTCTCACCGCTTGCCGTATCCAGTTCGATCTGAAGGTTGCCGTCAGAGACGACGAGCTTCAAACCGGCTGGTATTTCCTGCGAAATCGGATCGGTGACCGGGCACAGAACCAGATCATTTGTTTTCGCAAGCCGTCCGACGAGAGAGCCGGTTTTCTCATCGATGCCATCAAAATCTGAAATCACGAGGATCAGATGATTTCGACGGGCGATCTTTGCCGCCGTTTCAAGGGGAATGTTCAGGGGTGTCGGGGTTCCCACCACCGGAGCATCTGCCCGCAACATCTGATTTGCGCGCGCAATTGCGGAGAGAAACTGGTCGCGCGCACGCGCTGTTGCCTTTGGTTTGATTTCAGCGGCGAAGTCATCGCCAAAGACGATGCCGCCCACCCGGTCTCCCTGGTCGAGAATGCGGAAGGCTGCGAGCGCGGCGATTTCCGCTGCCGTTACAGACTTCATGGCGTGCCGCGTGCCGAAGAACATCGACATGCGCTGGTCAACGATGATCAGGGCCGGTCGATCGCGTTCCTCGCTATAGATCCGCACATGTGGCTTTCCGGTGCGTGCGGTCACCTTCCAGTCGATGGTGCGCGGATCATCGCCCGGCAGATAGTTCCGAAGTTCCTCGAAGTTCAGGCCACGCCCGCGCAAACGCGAGGCATGCCGGCCGTTAAAGACGCTGGCGGCGGGCTGACTTGGCAGAAAGCGCAAGGCGCGGGCTCGTCCTTCGAATGCCCGCAGTTGCTCGAGCGACACCTGAACGCGCGGATCGTCAACGCTCGGCGGTTTGGAAGACTGAGCGGCGAGACCTGATCGGGTTCTGGCTGCGCGGTCGCGCATTTCAGCTGTCCTTCGGTCGGGTTTAGGTCAGGGCAACGTTCTTGATCATTTCACGGATCACAGTGTCCGGTGAAACGCCGTCGCCTTCAGCTTCGAAACTCAGGGTTAGCCGGTGACGGAAAACGTCGGGTGCGATGGCCTGGACATCGAGCGGATCGACATAGTCTCGGCCATTTAGCCAGGCATGAGTGCGCCCGCATTTATCTAGGGCAATGGATGCCCGGGGGCTCGCCCCGATTTCAATCCAGCGGCCGAGGTCTTCAGTATAGGCCTCGGGAGTCCGGGTCGCGTAGACGAGGTCGGCCATGTATTTGGCAATGGCGTCAGACACATGAATGCCGGCAATTTGCGCGCGCGCCTCAAAGATCACGGACTGTGGGATCGCATCGCTCACTGCCTGCTGGGCGTCTTTCTTGTCGCCGCTGTCCGGTGCGGCGAAAGCCTTTTGTTCCTCGGCTCTGACGAGTTGGATCACTTTTACCTCGTCTTCGACCGGCGGGTAAGTGATCAGGACATGCATTAGAAAACGGTCCATCTGCGCTTCGGGCAGCGGATAGGTCCCTTCTTGTTCCACGGGATTCTGGGTCGCCATCACCATGAACAGCGGGTCCATCTTGTGTGTCGTTCCGGAGACCGTGACCTGGCGTTCTTCCATGGCTTCGAGAAGGGCCGCCTGCACCTTCGCCGGAGCACGGTTGATCTCGTCTGCCAGGATGATGTTCCCGAAGATCGGGCCCCGTTCGAACCGGAAGGTGCCTTCGCCGCCGGCCTGGTGATAGACCTCGGTGCCGGTCACATCAGACGGCAAGAGATCCGGCGTAAACTGGATGCGGCTGAAATCGGCTTCCAGATTTTCTGCCATCGCCTTGATGGCGCGCGTTTTGGCAAGTCCCGGCAACCCTTCGACCAACAGGTTGCCATTGGCAAGAAGCCCGATAATCAGGCGGTCTATGACGTCTTCCTGACCAATGATGGATTGCTGCATCCGTGCCTTGAGCGACTGGATCTGTTGGAGGGGAGCTGACATCAGGTCATCCAAATTGGCCGGGGAAGAACTATTGGGTCGCGAGGGCTTCCTTCAGGACACGACCGCGCGCGCCGCTGGGTGCCTTGATCTTCAGATACGCAGAAACGGTCGGCGCCACATCGACGGTTTCAACCCGGCTTGAGACTCTTTGTGCCGCCATTCCAGGTCGTGAAAATATGATCGGTACGTGGGTGTCATAGGACCAGGGTGAGCCGTGATGAGAGGCCACATGAAGACCGTCAAAATCGCCAACGAACCAATGCGGCTCAAACACCACGTAAATGTCGCCTGAGCGCGAGGGATGGAAATTCGCCAGGACGGCGTCGCTGACCGGGGTCCTTGCAATTGCGGATGCGGCCAGATCTTCGCTGGAAAATGCGTGGGCAATCGCGGGTATTTTCTGCAGTTCGCGCGCAAGACTCTTGGCGACATCGGCCTTTTTCAAGCCGTTTTCCGCAATAAACTTGTCGTTGAGATAGACATAGGGCTGTGAAAAGGACGCTATCAGATCCTGCGCGGCGCCGAACTCGGCGATAAGGGCCTCTGCAGCCGGTTCCTTGTCGACGTCATTGAAGCTGAAGAAGCCGGCCGGGATGCCGAGGTGCTCCAGATAGCCCGGGACTTCCGCCGCGCCGTGGTCGGCTGACAGCACAACGAGCGTGTTTTCAAGCCCGACCTTCTCATCCACGTGGTCCAGAAGCTGCCCGATTGTCTGATCCAGTCGGCGCAGGTTGTCCTCTGCTTCCAGGCTCGACGGGCCGAAGATGTGGCCAACGTAATCGGTCGACGAAAAACTGACTGAAAGATAGTCGGTGACGCCGTCTTCGCCGATCGCTTCATTGTCGATCAAGGTTTTCGCGAAGGATGCCGTCAGCTCATCCCCCGCCGGGCTGAGGGTCAGAAATGTCGTATAATACTTGCTGTCCGAGGCCCCAAATGGATGCGGGAATGTCCGGCCAAATCCGGGGAAATCGGTTTCCCATTCGGCATCATCGAATTCGATAAAACGATAACTGTTTTCGGAATCGGACAGCTTCCAGTCGGTATAGGCATAGGCACCCACATGTCCGGCATCGTTCCAATTGCTGACCCAGTCCGGGTAGGCATCCATGTAGTAGCTGGACGTCACAAATCGGCCTTCGCTCTTGGAAAACCAATAGGCTGTTCCGGAGTGCCCGGCCATGGAGATGGCACCGCGGTCCTTGACCGAGACACCGAATACCTTTGAAGCGCCGGCATTGGCGACAGCGATTTCATCGGAAAGGGTTGATGACAAAATCGAGGAGGGGGATCGCCCATCGGATGTTGCGGCCCGCTGTGTCGGATCGATCTCGGTTGACTGATCAACGCCGGATTTTGCCAGAAGCGGATAGTCGGGGTCCTGAACGTTGTAGAAGGGCTTGCCGGAGGCCCGGTCAAACCAGAGATTGGCGACCATGCCGTGCACAGCCGGATCTGTGCCGGTCGCAAGGGTGGCGTGGCCCACGATCGTTTCTGTGTTGGCGTGCCGATGATGGGCGTCGGTATAATAGACGCCGTTTTGAAGCAGGTATCGGAAGCCATTGTCGCCAAAATGCTCAAGGTTCCGGTCAATCAAGTCGCCGCGAAGCTGGTCCACAGTCACTTGAAGCACCAGCTTCAAAGGTTCAGATGCGGCGGCTGACTGAAAAGGCAGGACAGAAATCGCTGCCGTCACGCCCAATTTTATCCATTCCGGCTTCATGGTCAGAGCGCTGACTTGATCTTTTTGAAGGCGGTCGACAATTCGGTGCCAAGAAGGGACGTGGCCTCACCGATGTTCTCGGCGGATTCTCCGAGCTTGGCTTTCGCTTCGAAGTCTTCCCACTTGCCTTCAAGCTCGTCCCATTCGTCCTGGAGCTCCTTGCTGCCAAGATGGATCTTCAATTTGACCTCGTCACGGGTCTGCTTGAGTTCGCTGAACAGCGCGTCGATATCGGCCATGAAGTGCCTCCCGTTGGATTGAAAGGGCAGCAAGGGCTGCCCTTTCCATTTGAGGTCTATTTGGACCCGGTCGAGTCGGTCATCATTTCCATGACCTGGTCGATAGAGAAGCTTGCCGGTTTCTGCCGCGGCGGAAACTCCTGGAAGGTCTTGAGGAAATTGGCGACATACGCCTGTGCCGGGACCAGGAAGAACACGCGGTCGATCATCCAGTCGTAGTAGGTGTTGGATGTGACGTGCGCGCGTTCATAGGGATCGCGGCGCAGGTTCGTGATCAGCGGGATACGCAACACGGTCCAAGGCTCGATCCACGCCCGCAGGGTTGCATATTCCTTCTGCTCCAGGAAAATCGCCTTCCAGTCTTCGTAGCGAAGAGCGGTCAGCTCGCCCGTGTCGGCAAAGTAGAAGATCTCCTTACGCGGGCCTTCTTCCGCTTCACCTGTCAGATGCGGCAGGAAGTTGTAGCCATCAAGATGGACCTTGTATTCGCGGCCAATGGCCTGAACGCCGCCCTCTTTCAGATTTTCCTTGATGTCCGGGTCACCAGCTGCAGCGAGGAATGTGGGCAACCAGTCCATGTGGTGCATGATCTCGTTGGAGACGGATCCAGCTTCGATCCGGTCCGGCCAGCGGACCATTGACGGCACGCGCCATCCACCTTCCCAGTTGGTGTTCTTCTCACCAAAGAACGGGGACGAGGCCGCATCCGGCCATGTGTTCATATGCGGGCCGTTGTCGGTTGAATAGTGAACGATCGTGTTGTCGACGATGCCGAGTTCATCCAGAACAGCCAACAGCTGGCCGACATGGCCGTCATGCTCCAGCATGGCGTCGCTGTATTCGTCCTGACCAGAAATTCCGCGGATTTCATCCTTGATGTGGGTGCGGAAATGCATCCGTGTTCCGTTCCACCAGACATAGAACGGTTTGCCTTGGTCATGCGCCCGGCGGATAAAGTCGATGGCCGCGGTGACGGTCTCATCGTCGACAGTTTCCATCCGCTTCTTGGTCAGCGGGCCAGTGTCTTCGATTGAGCCATCGGCAGAAGACTTGATCACACCGCGTGGACCGAAACGTTCGCGGAATTCAGGATCTTTCGGGTAGTCCGGGTTCTCCGGCTCTTCCTCGGCATTCAAATGATAAAGGTTGCCGAAAAACTCGTCGAACCCATGGTTCGTCGGCAGCATCTCGTCCTTGTCACCAAGGTGGTTCTTGCCGAACTGACCGGTCATGTAACCATGCGGCTTCAGGAGACCTGCGATGGTCGGGTCTTCAACCTGCATGCCGAGATCTGCGCCTGGCAGGCCAACTTTGGACAGGCCGGTCCGGAAAACGCTTTGTCCCATGATGTAGGATGAGCGGCCAGCGGTACAGGACTGCTCACCATAATAGTCGGTGAACATCATGCCTTCCTTGGCAATCCGGTCAATGTTTTCCGTCCGGTAGCCCATCATGCCGAATGTGTAGGCGGAGATGTTGGACTGGCCAACGTCATCGCCCCAGATCACCAGGATGTTCGGTTTGCTATCGGATTGCGCAAGTGCAGGTGAAATGCCGGTCAGGGCCAGAACCCCAACAGCACAGGTCGCCAGTTTTCTGGCTACCGATTTGAGACAGGGATTCATGACTTGACGCTTCTCCCACGAAATAAAGAAAACATTAGAGCGATGGTAGCCAATATGTTGACTACAACCGATGTGATCTGAAACCGAATTGACGCTAAGGTCAACAGTGGTGCGCGAAAATAATTCGATCAAAATTTAGCCAGATAACCCGACTAATACTTTGTAATAAGTATGTGAAAATGTCTGGTTTTTACGTTTCTTTTTCATTTTTTTTGCAGTTTTAGGATAGTGATTTTGTCGATTGGTAATTTTGTCAGTTTGCACTGCAGCGCCTGCCTGATTTATTGCTGCGTAAACTGGCGCTTGAAATCCAGAAGAACCGGGTCGGTTGGATTGGCTACCAGGGCTTTTTGCAAGGTGAATTGCGCCGCCGCGAAGTCCCTTAGAGCCATGTGAATGCGGATCTGCATGACCCAGCCATCGATGAGCTGCGCGTCCAGATTCGTTGCTTCCTGAAACGCGCGCACTGCGGCTTGCGGGTTTCTCAAGGCAAGGGCGGTGCCGCCGATAACGGTGTGCGTCTCTGGAAAATCCAGTTTGGCGATCAACGCGGCCTGCCATTCTCTGTTTGCTGTCTGTGCCGAGCGCTGAGTGCTTTCATCAACGCCAATCGGCGGCGCACCGATGATCTGCCGTGCGGCTGCAATGCGGACCGACTGAACAGGGTCATTCAAAGCGTCGGCAACGGCAGCAAACCGTTCGTCGGCCGGGCGCTGTGATTGCAAGGAAACCGCCGCTTCCCGGACGATTGTGTTTTCATTGGCTATCAGGGGTTCGAGTTTGGCCAATACACCGGGTGTTGCACGGGCGCGAAGCAAGTCGATGGCCGACGCGCGTACAATTCCCGGAAATTCAGCATGCAAGGCGATTTCGAGCAGGTCGTCTTCAAATCCGTCTGGTGCCTTCCTCGCGGCGGAAAAGACCTCGGCAAAATGCGGTCTTCGGTGCGGGCTCTGCGGAAACTTCTCTTCCAGAACAGCGGCGGCCCAGGACGCCGTCTTGTCCGCATGGCAGTCACTGCAGGCATTCGGTGTCCCCAAAGACACGGACAGGTCCGGTCGCGGAACGCGGAAAGAGTGATCACGCCGACCATCAATGCCCATATAGGTGCGCTCGATCATGTGGCAGGATTTACACTGCGCACTTTCGGAACCAGTTTCATGAAAATGATGACTGGGATCATCGTAGGACTTCGTCTCTAGCGAGGAGAAGCGGCTGTTGCCGGCCTCCGAGTGGCATTGGGTACAGATTGCATTTCCGGCAGCCTTCAAACTTGCTGAATGAGGTTCATGGCAATCTGAACAGCGTACCCCCTTGTCATACATCCTGGATTGCAGGAAAGAGCCATAGACGTAAACCTCGTCCAGGATCTGGCCATCGGCGTGATAAAGTCCGTCGCGCAAGAGCGACAGACGATAGTTGTCATGATACGGCGATCCCGGCATCGGGTTGCCGTCCTGAAACGGTTCCCGGCGCGAATGACATCCCGTGCATTGCTGGATTTCGGTTTCCGCAGCATTTTCGGAAAACGAAACCAGCAGGCCAGCTTCATTGGTGCCCGGAAACGGAGAGGAAGCGTATGACTGAGGCGCTTGCGCCCACTTCAAATGCGCTTCTGCCGGGCCGTGGCAGGCTTCGCAACCCACCCCGATTTCAGCCTGGGTGCTTTGATAGCGGCGTTCGCGTGGCTGATAGTTTTTCTCAAAGCCCGTCGCGTGGCATTCCGCACAGCGGGCGTTCCAGTTCTTATATGGGCCGCTCCAGTGGAACGCGTCATTGGAGGGCAGCTTCTGGTCTGGATAAAGATGGTACCAGCGCTTCTCCTCCTGGTCCCATGCGATATCAAGGGACTGCTGCCGGCCTGGTTCGGTTTCAATGAGATATTGCTGCAGCGGGGCGATGCCGCCGACCCCGGTTACCTCAAGTACCTTTGGGCCGTCAGATACGTCCGTGGTCTCAATGAAATAGCGGCCATCTTTGACGAAGAAGCGCGTCTTGCGTCCCTGATGTTCAAAAACCGCATCGTTGAAATCGCCAGAAACCGTGGTCTCAGACGGTTCCATCCAGGCTTGCGCGTGATGACTTCCGGACCAGGCATCGTAGGCGCCATCATGGCAGGATTGGCAGGTCTGTGAGCCGACGTACTCCGGACCGCCTTGCGCCAATGTGTTTGGCCCGCCCAGAAGAAGGATAAGCGGCCAAAGGACTAATGGGATCCAGAATTTTTGCATATGCCTTAGAACCGGATTTGAACATCCAGAGTTTGTTGGCGACAACTGCCCTGGACGTTAGAATAGACGAGATGCAGCAGCAAGTTGCATTTGTGGCATACATCGCTTCACGACGAAGTTAACTGCGCCCGAAGGGTTTGGCGGCATATCAAATCAAGGCAGTATCCTGGAGAATTGTATTCAGGGAGATTGATCTGCTTCAGCTGGTTCCGGTTGTTCTGCCAAACCATCGTTGCGGAGATATTCCTCCAGGATCGACCATATGGTCAGGAACAGTCCGGCGATCACCGGTCCAAGGACAAGGCCCACTGCGCCGAAGGATGCGAGGCCGCCAAAGGTGCTGATCAACACCAGCAGGTCTGGCATTTTGGTGTCGCGCCCAACCAGGGCCGGGCGAAGAAAATTGTCGACGGTGGTCACAACTAGGACCGTCCAGACGGCCAGGCCAATTGCCGCGATCATATGGCCTTCAACTGCGAGATAGATGACGGCTGGAAAAATCACCAGGCCTGGGCCGATCCCGGGAATGATCGAGAAGACTGCCATCACGCAGCCCCAGAAGGCCGCTCCGCCAAGGCCAGCCATCCAGAATCCGAATCCTCCAAGGAAACCTTGCGCTACTCCAATCAGGAACGTGCCCTTGATCGTGGCTCTGCTGATTGAGATCACCCGGTCTGCAAGCTGGTGTTGCACGGCATGTGGCAGCGCCGAGTGGGACAAAAGTTGCCTGAAGACATTCGGCTTTTGCGGCAAAAAGAACACCATGGCGTAGATCATGATGAACATGTTGAGAAAGAAACTGACGGTTCCCTTGGTTGCCTGAGAAAGGACCGAAACGAAAAAGTCGGCAATTTGGCCGGCAGCTTCCGTGATCTTGGTGACGACGGTTGAACCGATTTCCGCAAAATCGACCTTGAAGGGGATCCAGGCGGGCAGAGACCCTTCCAGGGAATGCAGATCGACCGACTTGGCCCAGTTCGTCAGGTTTGCAGCAACACTCGCGGCCTGATGTGCACTCAAGATGATGATGGCGATCAGCGGAATCAGCACGCAAACCGCCAGCCCGGTGAGCGTGAGGCCGACCGCGAGGTTCTTCCGTTCGCCGGTCTTTTCAAACACCCACTGATAGACCGGGGCGGCGAGGATGCTGATGACCGCCGCCATGAAAAGCGCGATCAGGTAGTTCCAGATCAAGCCAAGAAAAGCCGCTGCAATGGCAAGCGATGCGAGCCCGATCAGGAACATCTGGAAGCGGGCTTTGGTCAGAGTAGGTCCGTCCCCGTGGGTTGATCTTTCCATTACCCTATCCTGCCTTTATTGAGCGGCCGACCGGCTGCAAGCGATAGAAATCATTGTATCTTTTCAGCCGTGCCAGGCTGAATGCTGCCGGACGCCACGCTCTTTGAGACGTTTGGGGATCAGGCCGTGCTGTCCTGCGTGTCGCCGACGGCCTTTGACAGCATGATCATCGAGAGGCCAGTGGACAGGAAGTTGATGCCCATGATCAGCCCGAGCACGAATAGCGATGTGCCCGGCAATTTGCTCACGATCAAAAGACCGGCAGCAATACTGATGACTGCCGAGACCAGCATCCAACCCCAGCCCGTTGTCGGGCGGAGTTCAAAGGCCGCAAAGATCTGGTAGGCGCCTTCGAAGATGAAGACGATGCCGACCGTCAGCGTCAGGAGCAAAATGCCTTCCAGAGGATTGGCAAGCAGGAAAACACCCGCAACCACCGTGATCAGGCCCATCAAAAGGGCGCCGAAGAACGGGCCTGTGCCTTTGATGGCAAAGGAGTGCCAGACACCCAGCGCGCCGGAGAACAGGAACAGGAAACCAACCATGTAGTTGGTGGTCACAGTTGCGGCGAACGGGAAGATGATGGCGATGGCGCCCATGATGGCCATCAAAATCCCGACCCACATCAGGCTGGATTTGCCTTCTTTGAGCGCCGCTTTGAAATCGGTAGGTAAATTGCTCGAAATATCAGTCATTGTGTGCCCCATTGGTCTAAATCTTGGTCGTCATCTCTTCCAGTCCTAGCCGTCTGGCAGGACGTAGTTCAAGAACGTATAAAAGCGGATCGCGACGCGGCGGATCATGGCTGTCTGTTGAACACCTTCCGATGAGTAGATCGCCGCGGCGCCGGATGCACCGGGCGGCAAGGTCTGCGCACATCGACATCGTCCAGTTTGAACTGGCCCTTGAACCTGTCGATCCACTCCTTGGGCGGCTCGACCGACTTGGTGCCGTCAAAGCCGAGGTCGCCTTGGAACCTGCTCCGACCCACGTGGTGAGCGCACTGCGATGCCGCGTGTCTTTCTATTTGGTCTGGAGGAGAGCGCTTGCCTTTCTGCCAAGGCCAGCCGGATCGAAACAGCTCTCTCCGGCCTCAAAATTTGGCCATGACACCCAACAGCGGGCCATGAGTTATTGTGTCATACTCAAAGCTTGAATTGCCGGATTTGCCGTTGTCATAGTCGACGCTCAAGACCTTGTAGTTCAAATGCGCTGACCAGGTCTCATTGATGTGATATCCAGCGCCGCCTTGTACATTCCAGCTGAAGTCGGAGCCAGCCCCGAAGCCGCCGATGTCCGCCCGGGCGTTGATCGACCATTTCTCGCCGAACCGGTGAAATCCACGCAAGCCGATGACCGGATCCCACCAATTGTCTCCGCGCGCGGTGGTGAAACTGCCGGCGATCGATCCAGTCACATTGAGATCAAGCGTGACGTCCCAGTAACGACCGCCAGCAAAGACATCGACATAGCTGGTCTCGGAGTTGTGGAGCCGATAGGACAAGAAGGTTTCGACGATGAGCTGCTTTGCACCCACGCGCGCACGGCCGCCGGTCCGGAGCAAGTCGGTCGAGCTCCCAAGTTTCATGTAGGCAATATCCAGAGTGGCGCCAAATCGTTGCTGAAACAGGGCCTCGGCATGGATCATGCCGCCGAAATGCAGATTTTCGATGATATCGCCAGTGCTGACGTCAACATCTGTTGAAGGCAGACGCCCGACCTGTGCCGTTCCGGCGATGTTCGCACCTACGAAATAGGGAGCGACTGTGAATTCCCACGCGCGGTCGATGCGCTGGTCCACATAGTCTGACGTATCATCGCCAAGATCGGTGGGAAGCTCCGCAGCTTCAGCAGTCGCCGCAACAAGCCCAAGCGCAAACGCCGTCAAACTCAAACCCGTCCCCAGCGTTGTCATTGGTCTTCCCCCAAGTCGAATTGGTTTCTTTGGACGATGCATGTGATGGGTGCCAGGTTAGGGCTGCGGATCGTTTCCTCTTCGCGGTGCCAAATTGTTCCTGCCACAAAAACGCGCGCTGTTGCAGCGTATAATTACGAAAAGCTCCTTGTTAGGCAATCGTCATCCATTCTCCGAAAGCTGCCAAATAGAAAAAGTGAAATATATGTTTCGCCACCTTCGCGGGGTTGCTTTTGAGATGGTTGTTTGAACGACTAAATTGGCGGAGTTGATGACGCCGGTGGAAAAAGTTTCGTATTTGAGTTGAGCTGCAGTCTTGGCGTCTCGGAGCGGGGACTGCACTATGGCTTTGCCGGCATTCGGGGCCAAGATGCGTGCTCCAAGACGGGGACGCTCAAGTCCGCCTTTCTTGCCTGAGGCGTTATAGGTCTTGTTGCAAATCGGAAATACCCGTGTCCGCCTCCGAGGCGCTTCTTTTCGGTCGCTATGTTTTTCCTTCAAAGAAATGTCAGACGCATCACCTTAATCGAAGGGCTAAGGCGGGTGTGACTGGCGCTTTTTAAAAAGCGCGTTAGTGTCGACCGGAATACGGTCAATCCAGGCGAAGCTGGATCAAGGAGGAGGTGCGTATGACATTCAAGGCAATGGTTGTCGAGAAGGACGAAGACGGCAAAACATCAGCATCCATCCAGGATCTTGATGACAGTCGTTTGCCCGATGGCGATGTAACGGTTGCCGTCGAGTATTCGACGGTCAACTACAAGGATGGCCTTTGCCTGGGCCCTGGTGGCGGGCTCGTCCGGACCTATCCGCATGTGCCGGGGATCGACTTTGCAGGGACCGTCGAAGCGTCTGATGATGCGCGTTACAAGCCTGGAGACAAGGTTGTCCTGACCGGCTGGCGTGTCGGTGAGGCCTGGTGGGGCGGCTACGCCCAGAAAGCCCGGGTCAAGGCAGACTGGCTGGTGCCGCTGCCGGACGGTTTGAGTGCCCGCGATGCGATGGCGGTCGGAACCGCCGGTTTCACGGCGATGCTCGCGGTCATGGCGCTTGAAGATCATGGCTTGAAGCCGGGTGATGGTCCGGTTCTCGTGACAGGTGCTGCCGGCGGTGTCGGATCGGTTGCGACCGCGATCCTTTCGAACCTGGGGTATGAGGTTGCCGGTGTCACGGGCCGGCCGGAAACCGCTGAGTATCTGAAGTCGCTTGGGGCGAGTCAGATTGTTGCGCGCGAAGATATCAACGAGACGGTGAAACGTCCGCTCGAAACAGAAACCTGGGCCGGATGCGTCGACGCGGTTGGCGGTGCGATGCTGGCTCGGGTCTTGGGCCAGATGAAATATGGTGCGTCCGTTTCGGCAGTTGGTCTTGCGGGCGGCGCAGGACTGCCGGCGACGGTGATCCCGTTCCTGCTGCGCGGGGTCAATCTTCTTGGCATCGACAGTGTGATGCGTCCCTACGAGGACCGGTTGCGCGCCTGGGAGCGTCTTGCGAAGGATCTGCCGCTCGACAAACTGCATGCCATGGTCCAGCCAGCCACGCTGGCGGATCTGCCGGAGCTGGGTGCATCGATCCTCAAGGGCGGCGTCCAGGGACGTGTCGTCGTCGACGTCAACGCCTGATCCGCCTGAACGGACCAGCGTTGCTGGAAACCTGGAAGCGACGCCTAATACGCCGCTTCCAACTTCTGCCCGAGGGCCTCGAAGACCTGCTCATAGATGCCCTCGACCATTTTGGCATGCTTAGGGCCCAAGCGATGAAGCATCGAGAGCCCGGGCGCCGCGTTTAGTTCCAGGATTGTGAAATCTGGTGACGAGGCGTCGTTGGCGCTCTGGACGATCAGGTCTGCTCCAAAATAACTGAGTCCGAGGGCCTTGCCGCTGGCGATTGCCGCCTCGGCGATTGCCTTTGGAAGGTACTGCGTGACATCGCGGGCGCTTCCGCCTGACGACAGATTGGCGGTTGGCAAGAGTGAGACTGCTACACCGGTCGCGGGAACATCGGACAGGGCATATCCTTGACCCTCGAGCGTCTGGACGAGGCGGGGATCTTCCGGGTCGATCTGATTTATCCCGCCAGCCAGCTCTGCAAGGGTCGAACGGCCGTCGCCAATGACTTCGGGCGCTGTGCGCTCGATAGCGCAGAGGATCTTGTTCCCGAGCACCAAAACCCTGAGATCGCGGCCAGTCACGGCCTGCTGGAGAAGGACCCTGTCGTGGCGCTGGAAAAGGTTGTTCAGAATGGATGACAGCTCCGCCCGGTTCCGGCCCTTGAAAACATCCGAGCCTTCCTTGCCATCATTGGGCTTTGCAAATAGGGGAAAGCCAACTTCGTCTGCGAACCTCTCAGCCGCCTGAAACCCCACAAGGGCATCCGTGTAGCCCGGTTGTCTGGACGAGAGAACGGCGATTGAAGAGGGGGAACTGATCAGCAAGCTATCTGGAACGGGGAAGCCGTCGCGCCTCAGAAATTCCGCTGTATAGGCCTTGTCCCGCGCGATTTCACTTGCGCCGAGTGGATTGAGGTCGAAGCGAGTGCCGACAAAGAACGAGCGTTTGCCAGCCTTGTTGGCAATGTAGCCGGCGTGGCCAAGCGCTTTATCGATGACCAGGGATAGGTCATGGCGGTCGCAATAATCCGCCATGAGACGAGAGACCAGCGGTTTGGCTTTAGAGGCAGGCATGCCGCTGGTCATCTGTTCAGAAGATCAGTTCTGGTTCTGGCGCGTGTTTGCCAGATAGTCGATCTTGAAGAGCTTCGGATTGGTCGGGCCGTTTGAGGTCACGTTGTAGACCGCGACCGACGTGTCGTAGCCTTGTGCGTCGGTGACGGTCCATTGTTTCAACGCATAATCCTTGGCATCGAAGATCAGGGTCAGAATACCCGAATTGAAGGTTGTCTTGTCTTCAAGCGTGACGGTCACGAGATCAGGCTCAACCAGAACATTTGTGACGTTCGCGTCTTTCTGCAGGTCGATGTTTTCGGCCAGCAGAAAGCGGAGAGGGGTCTGGCTCAGGGGCCAGATGTCCTGTGTCGCGAGCTTCCGGTCCTTCACCGAAACGGACTTGCCGTCGGCGATGATGTCGAGTTTGGCAGGCGGATTATAATAGAAGCGGACCTTGCCCGGACGCGCGAGGTAGAACTTGCCTTCGAGCTGATTGCCTTCCGGGCCGAACTGGATGAAGTCGCCATGCATGGTCTTCACCGAGTTGAAATAGGAATTCACGTCGGACAGCGTCTTGGCCTGTTTCTCCGTCAGTGCCCTTGCGCCGAGCCCGCTAAGGCTCAGAAGAAGAGCTGCGACAAGGAGGGACTTCAACGCGGTTATGGCAGAACGGTGCAGCATGTCGTGTCCTGAGTGTCTCGTTGCATATGAGGTCTCTTTCTTCAGATAGAGCGCTCATGTGGCAAAGCTTTGGCGATGGGCCTTCTAGATGTCGTCATCATTCCCGTTTTGCACAAGGATCTCGCGCTTTCCAGCATGATTTGCTGCGCTGATCAGCCCTTCCTGTTCCATCCGTTCGATCAAAGAGGCGGCCCGGTTATACCCGATGGACAGGCGGCGCTGGACATAGGATGTGGAGGCCTTCTTGTCGCGCAGGACAATGGCCACCGCCCGGTCGTAGAGGTCGTTGCTTTCATCTCCACCACCGCCGGATCCGCCTGCATCATAGGGGCTGTCGGAAGGTTCTTCTTCCTCCGTGACGGCTTCAAGATATTGAGGCGTGCCCTGAACCTTCAGATGGCTGACGATGTGCTCGACCTCTTCATCTGACACGAACGGTCCGTGGACACGCTGGATGCGTCCGCCGCCCGCCATGAACAGCATGTCACCCATGCCAAGCAGCTGCTCGGCGCCCATTTCACCCAGGATCGTTCGGCTGTCGATCTTTGACGTGACCTGGAAGGAGATACGGGTCGGGAAGTTTGCCTTGATCGTACCGGTGATCACATCCACGGACGGACGCTGGGTTGCCATGATCAGATGGATGCCCGCGGCACGGGCCATCTGTGCCAGACGCTGGATGGCGCCTTCGATGTCCTTGCCGGCGACCATCATCAGATCGGCCATCTCGTCGACCACAACGACGATATACGGCATGGTTTCGAGCGGCAGATCCTCGTCTTCGTAAATCGGCTGGCCGGTCTCGCGGTCGAAGCCGGTCTGAACGGTGCGGGTAAAGCTCTCGCCCTTCTCAAGCGCCTGTTTGATGCGTGTGTTGTAGCCGTCGATGTTGCGGACGCCGACCTTCGACATCTTCTTGTAGCGGTCTTCCATCTCGCGAACGGTCCATTTCAAGGCAACCACGGCCTTTTTCGGATCGGTCACGACCGGCGTCAGCAGGTGAGGGATGCCGTCATAGATCGACAGTTCGAGCATCTTCGGATCGATCATGATCATTTTGCACTCGTCCGGCGTCAGACGATAGAGCAGCGAAAGGATCATGGTGTTGATCGCGACCGACTTACCCGAGCCGGTGGTACCTGCCACGAGCAGGTGAGGCATGCGGGCCAGATCTGCGACCACGCTCTCGCCATTGATGGTCTTTCCGAGCCCCAGTGCCAGCTTCGACTTCGTCTTCTCAAAGTCCTGTGAGGCCAGAAGCTCGCGCAGGTAAACGGTTTCGCGGCGCGCGTTCGGAAGCTCGATACCGATGGCATTCTTGCCCGGAATGACCGCGACACGGGCGGAAATGGCGCTCATGGAACGGGCAATGTCGTCGGCAAGGCCGATGACGCGAGAGGACTTGATACCGGGTGCCGGCTCCAGTTCGTAGAGCGTCACGACCGGACCCGGACGGACCTCGATGATCTCGCCACGCACGCCGAAGTCTTCAAGAACGCCTTCCAGGATGCGGGCATTCTGCTCCAGCGCATCGGCGGAAAGACCTGGGATCTTGCCGGTGGTCTTCGGTTCGGCAAGCAGCATCAACGGAGGCAGTTCGTAGTCCTCGGGCGCGCCGAGGAGAGACGGCTGCGCCTCGCTGATGACCCTTTTGCCCTGTTTGGGGCGTGGCGCCGGCGGGATAATGCGGCCTTGCTGTGGTGCTTCGTTGGCCGGTGCGGCAATGCCGACGGGCTTGGGTAATGGAGCCTTGGAGATCAAGAGATCGTCAGGTTCGAAGCCCTCGCCTTCCTCGTCATAAGGTTCGTCTTCGCTTTGTGTTTCAGGCACCTGATCAGGGGCGCCATAATATGTGCCGAGGCCATCGTCGTCGTCAGGCATAAGCTTTCCGGCGAGCGCGCGGCGGAAGGCTTTGAGGGCACCGCCATGCTTTTCGTTGACGGGCTCGTAGTCCTCTTCTTCTTCGTCCCATTCTTCCTTGGCATCCTGGGCACGGCCGTTGCCGGTTGCCCGTCGTAGCAAGGATGCGCCCTGCAGCGACCAATGACTGACCATGCCGATCGTCGAGCTGAGAATCAGGCCAATGCGGGATTCGCTATCGTCGTCGTCATCAAGGCCGAGTTCGTCCTCGAGGCTGCGGCCGTGACCGCTCGGAATCTGGCGTCCGCCTGAGCTTTCTGAGATGTCTGCGGAGCGGAACCAGCCAGCAGAGGCAAAGAGCAGGAGAGCGGCTGGAAGGCCAAGACCAAACACGCCGATGATCGTGGCCGCGCCTTCGGTGAAATTGTCGGTGAGCAGTGCCGGGACTGCATGAACACTGTCGCCGAGGAAGCCGCCGAGACCAGTCGGCAATGGCCAGCTTTCGGGCACTGGCAGGGACGCCAGGGCACCAGAACTGATGATGGAGCCCGCGACCCAGTAAAACAAACGCTTGCGGCCGATCCGCATCGTGTGACCGGCCAGAAGCCGCCAGCCCCAAAGCACGACTGGAACGAGGAAGACGGCAGTTGCCAGGCCAATGGTCTGCATCAGGATGTCGGCAATGATTGCGCCTGGACGTCCAAGAGCGTTGCGAGCGGGTTCGGATGTCGCATGATTGAGACTGGGATCAGTGACCGACCATGTCGCAAGGCTTGCGGCGAGGGCCGCGGCAAAGGCGATGACGCACAAGCCGCCGAGACCAACGAGATTCCGCTTCAGGAACCTCTTGATGGGGCTCTGTGTGTCGAGCAGGTCGATCGATGCGCGGCGGCCATTTCCGCGGACGGCACTTGCCCGTCTCATGCCTTGTCTCCCAACCAGGATGCTATGCGCGCAAGCGCGGTTTCAGTGGTTTCAAGCGGGGCACAGAGGCCAACGCGAATATAGGATTTGCCCGGATTGCTGCCATCTGATTGATCAGACGCCAGATAAGCACCGGGCAGGACTTTGACCCCGGTGTCAGCCCAAAGGTCCCGTGTGATGGGCACGGACTCGCCCCAGCGCGAAATGTTCAGCCAGAGGAAAAAGCCTGCTTCCGGTGTGACCTTTCCCATGAGCGGCGTGAGGTGTCGCTCTGCCGCCTCGAACTTCTCGTTATAGAGGCGGCGGTTTTCGATCACATGCGCTTCGTCACCATAGACTGCTGCGGCAACGGCTTGATTTGGCAGTGGCACTTGAGGCGCGGCCAATCCGCGGAATTTGACCCAATTGCCGAGAAATTCCGGGTCTCCTGCGGCAAGTCCGCAGCGCAGACCCGCCAGATTGGAGCGTTTTGACAAGGAATTCAGGACGATGATCTTGTCGAACACCTGGGAGCTGTCGCCACCCATGGCCTTTGCTGCCTCGAGGATCCCGACCGGCGGCACCTCCCGGTAAATCTCGGAGTAGCATTCGTCGGCAAAAATATAGAAACGGTGCTTTCGCGCCAGGCCGATCAGCCTTTGCCAGTAAGCAATGTTTGCGACATGGCCTTCGGGATTGGTCGGCGATGCGACGTAAAAGGCGACCGTCCTGTCGAGGAGTTCCGGCGAGAGACCGTCGAGATCGGGCAGAAATCCGTGATCTGGAACAGCGTCCAGAAGCAGTGCTTGCGCGTCTGCAATATGAGCTGCTGCAGCGTAGGTCTGGTAGAATGGGTTCGGCAGGATGACGACCGGATGATCCAGGCCTTTTGCCAGCTGATCCCGGGCGGCAATTGCGCCAAAGGAAAGTCCTTCGCGGGAGCCGTTCAGCGGCAGCACGCCATTGTCTCTGCTGATCAAGCCATCCAGCCCATAGCGTCGATCCAGCCAGTCTGCGACGGCCGTACGGAATTCCGGGGTGCCGTTGATCGGCGGATAGCGCCGGAAATCAGCCATATTGTCATTGAAGACCTTGGCGGTGAAATCGGGGATCGCGTGCTGCGGCTCGCCAATGGTCATGGCAATGGGATCCATGCCCGGCGTCACGCCTTCGAGCAGGGACGCCAGTCGCTGAAACGGATTTGAACTCGGCAGGGCAGCGCCGCGCCGGTACTGAGAGATACTAGGGGTCATGAATGTCCCGGGCATTCCGAATGCATGATTGCTCTCAGGCTATAGCCCTCTTGGTAAAGCTCTGATTAACCAACCAGCAAAGGTGACAGATCTTTCGACCTGAAATTCGGTCTTGCGTTGAAGGGTTTCTGGCCTACTTTCTAGCCTCGGACAGACTGGCAAGGGCTTTGAAATCATGCAGAAAACCGGCGATCCAACCTCCGTCGTCTGCTTCGGCGATTCCCTGACCTGGGGGTTCAAGCCCGGAGATCGGACGCGCTATGGGCATGACCAACGCTGGACGCGCCTTCTGCAGCGTGAATTGGGTGATGCGTTTTATGTCCTGGAAGAGGGCGTAAACGGTCGCACGACGGTGTTCGAGGATCCTGTCCGGGGGGACAAGAACGGTCTTGCTCACCTGGCAACCGTTCGCAAGACCCATATGCCGATCGACATTCTCGTGCTCATGCTGGGAACCAACGATCTTCAGTCCCGGTTCAACATGAGTGCAGGCGCGATTGGCTATGCCGTGGCGCGGCTGCTCGATTACGCCCGTACGCCGACAGACGATCCGGAAGGCAAGGCACCGAACATTCTCCTGATTTCGCCTCCGCCGCTGGGCGACTTTGCAGCCTCTCCCCTTGAGTCCATGTACTGTGAGAAGAGCGTTGCCGAATCCAGAAAACTCGCCGACGTCTATGCCGAGATCGCCAAGCAATATGGCGCGGCGTGCCTTGACGCAGGCTCAGTGGTCAGCGTCAGCGATGTGGATTCGGTTCATTGGGACGCAGAGATGCAGGCGCCATTCGCGAAGGCCGTTGCCGATGAAGTGCGGAAACTGGTGACCACCTAGAAGTCCGAGGTCAGGCCTTTGACTTCCCAATCGTCGTAGCGGGTTGGTTCAAGACCGCCACGGCCGTTGATCTCCTTGGGAAGGTCTTCCTGCTTCGCGTCGATGTCCTTGCGCCTCTCCTCGGCCTCCTGCAGAGCGCGCTGGGCCGCGGGTGGCAAGTCCTCGTAGCGGCGGACAGGTGCTTCCTCGATGTTCGCCGCAAGACTGGGGGCATCGGTGGCAAGCTTGAAGTCGAGGATCTTGGCGTCCGGTTTGGGAGCGTCAGGTGTCTGATCAGTGCTATCGGTCACGGGTTTCAACCTCCTGATTTGCTCGGTTTCGATCGCCAAAGCTTGCGCAAATGTCGGAACGACACCATTTCCTATTCAACAGGAGGCTATATAGGGCCTCGATCCCGAATGCAAAAACCTGGGCTTTAGTGGCGAGGTGAACAACACGATGAATTATTTCCGTACGGCGATGCTTCTGGCTGCCATGACGGCGCTCTTTATGGGCATTGGCTATATGATTGGCGGTCAGAGCGGCATGATGATCGCGCTGATGATCGCGGCCGCCATGAATGTGTTCAGCTACTGGAACTCCGACAAGATGGTGCTGAAAATGCACCATGCGCAGGAGGTGGATGAGCGCACGGCGCCGGAGCTGTTCCGGATGATACGGCAGCTCTCCGCAAATGCGGATCTGCCGATGCCGAAGGTCTATCTGATCAACAATCCGCAGCCGAACGCTTTTGCCACGGGCCGGAATCCGCAAAATGCCGCTGTTGCCGCGACGACCGGGCTTCTGGACATGCTGACGATGGAAGAAGTTGCGGGTGTGATGGCCCATGAGCTGGCCCACGTGAAGAACCATGACACGCTGATCATGACCATCACTGCGACCCTTGCTGGCGCCATTTCCATGCTTGGCAACTTTGCGTTCTTTTTCGGTGGCAACCGGGACAACAACAATCCGTTCGGTTTTGTCGGTGTGCTTGTGGCGATGATTGTTGCACCCATGGCGGCGATGCTGGTGCAAATGGCGATTTCCCGGACCCGTGAGTATGCGGCGGACCGGATGGGCGCCGAAATCTGCGGTCAGCCCCTATGGCTTGCCTCAGCGCTCAGCAAGATTGCCGGCGGTGTGGAGCGTATTCACAACCCGGACGCCGAGCACAATCAGGCGACGGCGCATATGTTCATCATCAACCCCTTGTCCGGTGAGCGGATGGACAATCTGTTCTCCACCCACCCGAACACGGCCAATCGGATCGCCGAGCTGCAGAAGCTTGCCAACGCAGGTCTTGGTGGCGGTGGATACGCACCTCGGCAAGAAGCTCCGCAACGGGCATCTCATGACGGTCCATGGGGCGGTGCACGTCAACCAAGCAAGCCCCAACGCCCGAAGGGGCCATGGGGCTAAGCCGCAGACCGGTCATAGGCGGCGAAAAGAAATGGCTTTCGCCCGCTGATCAAGCCTTTTACAATGCAGACCTTGCGCCGGGACCGGGAAACCGATCCCGGCGCTCATTTTTTCTTCAACCGCTTGAGAGTTCCCTTGTCGAACCTGACTGACCCAAACAAGAGGGTAAAACCCTCAGATTTCGCCGGAAAGCCCCAGACTCCTGGGTTTGCCGCCCGCAAGATTGCAGCGGATCTCCTCGGCAATGTGGTTCACAAGCGGCGTCCGCTGGACAATGAGCTTGATCTCAATTCCGGCCATTCCGGGTTTCGGGAGTTGGCCTTCAACGATCGTGCATTGGTGCGGGCGATCCTTGGTGTCTGTCTGAGGCATCGTGGCGAAATCGCTGAAATCATCGATCGACTCCTGGATCGACCCATTCCTGAAAAATCTGGCCGGGTCCTGGATATCCTGCATGTCGGCATTGCCCAGATGCTTTTCATGGAGGTGCCGGATCGTGCGGCGGTGTCTCTTGCAGTTGAAAACGCGTCCGCAGATCGACGTGCGCGTCCCTACAAGGGGCTGGTGAATGGTGTTCTACGGCGGCTCGGACGCGAGCGCGAGGCGCTGACGTCCGATCTCGACAGGGCTGCGCTGAACACGCCGGAGTGGCTGCTTGAGAGCTGGACACAAAGCTATGGTGCGGAAACAGCCAAGGCAATCGCAACAGCGCATCAGAGCGAAGCGGCACTGGATCTGACGATCAAGGATGGATCTTCAGAAGTATGGGCGGAAAAGCTCGGTGGAACAGTTGTTGGTGCAGGGTCGGTTCGTCTGGTCAAGAAGGGCGCGGTCGACAAGCTTGAAGGTTTCGAAGAGGGTGCCTGGTGGGTCCAGGATGCCGCAGCAGCGCTGCCCGCGAAGCTTCTCGGTGACCTCAGGGGCAAGCGCGTCGCAGATCTGTGCGCCGCTCCTGGTGGCAAGACGGCCCAGCTTGCAGCGGCCGGCGCCGAAGTGACCGCGGTCGATATCTCGAAGGGCCGACTGAAACGCGTAAGCGAAAACCTTTCACGGCTAAAGCTCTCGTCGGAAATCGTGACCTCGGACATCCGCGAGTGGGAACCAGAGGCGCCGTTCGATGCGATCCTGCTCGATGCGCCATGCAGTGCGACGGGAACGATCCGGCGTCATCCGGATGTGCCCTGGCTGAAGCAGCTCTATGATGTCGAGACTCTTTCGAAGATCCAGGGCGAACTTCTGCGCAGGGTAATCGGCTGGCTGAAACCCGGCGGTGTGCTGGTTTATTGCACCTGTTCGCTGGAGAAAGCGGAAGGCGAGGACCAGATTGCGAGCGTGCTCGCCGAAGTAGACGGAATTGAGCTGATCCCAGTCACAGCCGACGAGATTGGTGGCCTAGCCGCATCGGTGACTGAGGAGGGGTATCTCAGGACCCTGCCATGTCAGCCAGTCACGAAAGCTGGCGATGAAACCGGACTGGATGGCTTTTTCGCTGCGCGCATCAAGAGACTTTAACGGCACATAAACCGTTCCTGCGCAGATAATGGCAAGAAAATACTAACCTTAACGGTCAGTTGCCGTTCGACCCAGAGGACTTACCCATCCGCGCTCTTTGCCTCCCATATGGCGAAATGGTGCCGTGACCATGAGCGTTGCTTCTGAAAAGGGGCGCGTGTGGCGGCTTGCGGCCGGATACGCGTGGCAGCGCCTCCTGCGATGGCTTCATGGCGGTCCGTTCTTCCGGCTGCGACCTCAGCCGGGAACGCCCGCCCGTCTGCTGATTGCGCCTCAGGACCTGAGGACGGCGGATCAGACGAATGCGGCGGATATCTACGGTGGGCGGTTTCTCTTTTCCGGCTATCTCGTTGAAACGCATGGTGCATCGCCGTTTGAACTGGAGGGCGAGCACCCTGATTGGCAGCGTCAGTTGCACGGCTTTGCCTGGCTGCGAGACCTTCGTGCCGCCGACAGCCGGATCTCCCGCCAGAACGCGAGAGCACTGGTTGATGACTGGTTGAAGCATTCGGGTCGTTGGCATCAAATCGGCTGGGAAGCGCCGGTCGTGACCCGCCGGGTGATGTCTTGGCTGGCCCATTCGCCCTTCATTCTCGAAGATGGTGATCATGACTTCTACAATCGATTTTTGCGTTCGCTCTTGCGGCAGGTGCGATATCTGCGCCGAACCATCAATGAAACGCATGATGGCGTCGAAAGACTTCAGGCAGCGCTTGCCATCGCAGCGGCCTGTGTCTCCATGTCCGGCCAGGGACGCTTCGCGCGCCAGAGTATTCGCCGACTTGACCAGGAGCTTTTGCGCCAGATCCTGACCGACGGCGGGCATATTTCACGGAATCCGCGTGCCATCGTCGAAATTCTCGCCGATCTCCTGCCGGTTCGTCAGGCCTTCGTCGCCCAGGGCCTGGAGCTTCCGGCTGCGATGCTGCAGTCGGTTGACCGGATGATGCCGATGATGCGCTTCTTCCGCCATGGCGACGGTGCACTCGCGCATTTCAATGGTATGGGATCGACGCCAAATGATCTCATAGCCACGATCATGGCCTATGATGATGCGCGCGGCGCTCCGCCGATGAATGTGCCGCACACGGGCTATCAGCGCCTGTGTGGCGGTTCGTCGGTCGTTATCATGGATACGGGAAAACCGCCGCCGCTGGGCATCAGCGAAGACGCCCACGCGGGATGTCTTTCCTTTGAATTTTCGTCCGGGCTCAAGCGGATTATCGTGAATTGTGGCGTTTCGAGCCGCAGCAACGAGATGTGGCGCAAGGTCAGCCGGTCAACGGCGGCCCACTCCACGGCGACCATTGAGGACACATCGTCCTGCAGATTCTTGAGCGAGAGGCCGTTCGGGCGCTGGTTGGGCGCACCAATCGTTGCCGGGCCAAGACATGTGCCGGTTGAACGTGAGGATGACGCAGCGGGCGTTCGCGTGACGGCGTCCCACGATGGCTACCAGCAGCAATTCGGGATCGTTCATACGCGGGATATGCGGCTTTCGGGCGATGGTACCGTCCTGGACGGGATCGACAGTTTCCCGGTCAGCGCAAAGGTCGCCGAACCCGGCGATCAATTCGCTATTCGCTTTCATCTTCATCCGGCCATCAAACCGTCGTTGCTCCGGGGAGGAACGGCCGTTCTTCTCGTCTGCCGGGATGGCGAGGCTTGGGAATTCGATGCGCCCGGCACCGAGCTCGCCCTGGAAGAATCCATCTATCTTTCTGATGTTTACGGACATCGCAAGACCATGCAGATCGTCCTGTATGGACGTATTCGCGACAGTCAGTCATCTGCCTGGCAATTCCGCCGCACAGCGACTGCCAAACTCAGCCGCCGTGGATCCAGCGAGTTTGACGAGTTGGCGCGGACTGGCGAATTGCCGCTCGCTGATCCGGACGAAGATGTCTCGCCGGAGGTTGATCAGGAAATCGACCAGGGGTTGAATCAAGACGCGCAAGAGACCGCTCCAGACGTGGACCCCAAGGTTTAGGGCACGGCGGTGGCTTCCCTCTTGGGGCCATTTCTCGTTCTTTGCCGTCGTGGCTTTTGATTTGGGCGCAATCGTGTTAGGGCGACGCCAACTTCCCCGGATCGTCCCAACCGCGAGGCAATTTCAATGGCCATTGTGTCCAAGAGCGTCCCTGTTCCTCCGCTTGTTCCCGTCAAACGGGCTCTTCTTTCCGTCTTTGACAAGACAGGCCTTGTCGACTTTGCCAAGGCCCTGTCCGAGCGTGGCGTCGAGTTGGTCTCCACGGGCGGATCCTACAAGGCGCTGAAGGATGCCGGCCTCTCGGTGCTGGACATTTCCGAGGTGACCCAGTTTCCGGAAATCATGGACGGGCGCGTGAAAACGCTTCATCCGATGGTTCATGGTGGTTTGCTCTCCATTCGCGACGATGCTGAGCATCAGGCAGCGATGAGCGAGCATGGCATCACCGGCATCGATCTCTTCTGCGGCAATCTCTATCCGTTTGAAGATGTTGTCGCCAAGGGCGCTGACTATGCGACCGGTGTCGAGAACATCGACATTGGCGGCCCGGCGATGACCCGTGCAGCCGCCAAGAACCACGCCTATGTCACCGTTGTCACCGATCCGGCCGACTATGATCAGGTGATTGCCGAACTCGACAAGAACGATGGTCAGTCACCGATCGACCTGCGCAAGATGCTGGCGCTCAAGGCCTTTGCCCGTACCGCTGCCTATGATGCTGCTGTTTCCAACTGGCTG
Source organism: Roseibium polysiphoniae (assembly GCF_014842925.1). Taxonomy (GTDB): domain Bacteria; phylum Pseudomonadota; class Alphaproteobacteria; order Rhizobiales; family Stappiaceae; genus Roseibium; species Roseibium polysiphoniae. The sequence continues at coordinate 273,724 of NZ_JACYXJ010000005.1, read as the reverse complement.
GCCGATCAGCTTGATGAAGCCACTCCGGCGCACCGGGCAGTTGGTGGCGAGCTGGCTGAAGTCATGCGTTATGGTGAAAACCCGCATCAGTCTGCCGGTTTCTACAAGACCGGTGAAAGTCGCCCGGGCGTTGCAACGGCTCGTCAGATCCAGGGCAAGACGCTGTCCTACAACAACATCAACGATACGGATGCGGCGTTCGAACTCGTCAGCGAATTTGATCCGGCTCGCACGTCTGCTGTTGCCATCATCAAACACGCCAACCCCTGCGGTGTTGCAGAAGGTGCAAGCCTGAAGGAAGCATATGAGCTGGCGCTGCGCTGCGATCCGGTATCTGCCTTTGGCGGTATTGTTGCCCTGAACCAGAAGCTCGATGCGGCTGCGGCGGAAGAGATCGTCAAGATCTTCACCGAAGTGATCATCGCACCGGAAGCTGATGAGGCGGCCATGGAGATCATCGCGGCGAAGAAGAACCTGCGTTTGCTTCTGACTGGCGGTCTCGCGGATGCCCGCTCCAAGGGCCTGTTCGTCAAGTCGGTTGCGGGCGGCCTGCTTGTTCAGTCCCGTGACAATGGTGTCGTTGATGATCTCGATCTGAAGGTGGTGACCAAGCGCGCGCCGAGTGAACAGGAACTCAGCGATCTGAAGTTTGCCTTCCGCGTTGCCAAGCACGTCAAGTCCAACGCTATCGTTTATGCCAAGGACGGTGCGACCGTCGGCGTCGGCGCCGGCCAGATGAGCCGTATCGACAGCGCGCGTATCGCGGCTCGCAAGGCACTGGATGCGACCGAGGCTGCTGGGCTTTCAGAAGCCTTGACCAAAGGCTGTGTGGTGGCTTCGGACGCCTTCTTCCCGTTTGCGGATGGCCTGCTGTCTGCCGCTGAAGCCGGCGCAACCGCTGTTATTCAACCCGGCGGCTCCATGCGCGATGACGACGTCATTGCCGCGGCAGATGAAGCGGGTCTTGCGATGGTCATGACCGGAATGCGTCACTTCCGTCACTAGACCCCTGCTAGCGGATCAGGACGAAGATCTGCATCCTGATTCTCCGGTTTTAAAGACGACGATTTTGTTCAGCCGGTTCGTTCTGCGATCCGGCTGAAAGTGTATTTGCGGGTGGCGTTTCAATCGACGCAGCGGCAGCTTTCGCAAACTTCATTATTCGACCTTTGACCACCGTAATTTTGTCAGGTCGAAGGTCTTTTTTAATAAATGAATGGTGCAGTGCAGAAGTGTTTACACCTCATAGTTTTATGGGCTCCTGAAAAACTTGCCGTGGGATTCCGGATACATGTTTCAAAAGGCACAGGTAACGACCAAGCTCGTCGCCGTCAGCATCGCGGCGCTTGCCGCTGTACTGGTCGCAGGCATTGGCTTCATCAGTTGGAATGCGTCCCAGGTGACGCAGAAGCTCACGGTGCACCAGGCAGAGGCCGTTGCGCGTGAACAGGCGGAGTATGTTCGCCGCACGATGGAAGAGGGCCTGACCGCGGCTCGTGGTTTTGCGTTCAGTCTCAATGGCTTGAAGAGTGCCGAAATGACCGACCGGGTGGCCTGGTCGTCGGTTGTCGAAGAGACGATGAAGTCGAACACGTCGCTTTCGGGCGCCTGGGCAGCGGTGATCAACAACGCGCTTGATGGCAAGGACGGAGACTTCAAGAACGCCGAGCTGCACGACGACACCGGCGAGTGGCGGCCGTACTACTACCGTCTTCCGGACGGCAATGTCGGGTTCCGGCCTCTCTCCGATCTGGACGACACGGAAGCCAGTAACTGGTTCAACGTTCCCTACAAGACCGGCAAGGACTATGTGACCGAGCCCTACAGCTGGGAAGCTGGCGGCAAGACGGTTTCCGGCGTGTCGTTTGGTATTCCGCTGCGTGATAGTACCGGTGTTATCGGGGTGGCTGGCGTAGACATCATGCTGACGCCGCTGGCAGAGACGCTGAACGGTTTGCATCCTTTGGAAACCGGATCGATCCACCTCTTGTCGCGCGACGGAAAATGGATTTCGCATTCTGACCCGACGCTTCTTGGCAAGGACTGGGCCGAGGGCCGCTCGCCCATCGACGCCGAACAGGCGAGCGCAGTGCTTAACGCCGTCAAAACCGCTCAGCCGTTCGAATACACGGGGTATTCCAACAGCTTGAACACAGATGTGCTGCGTATCATCACGCCAGTGGCGATTGGTGATGGCGCCGCGAGCATGTCGGTTGTGGTCAATGTGCCTGTTGCGACCCTGAACGCGGCATCGGCCGGCATTGTCTACACAATCATCGGGATCGGTCTTCTGCTCCTGATCGTCGTTGGCATGTCCATCTATTTCGTCGGCAACACGATTGTCCGTCGTCCGCTGGAGAAAGTTGTCGTCAGTATCCAGGGGCTGATGGACAAGCGGTATGATGAGCCAATCCCGGGTGCGGGCCGCCACGACGAAATCGGAAAGATCGCATCCGCCCTCGAGGTGTTCCGCGAGAAAGCCCAGGAAGCAGATATGCTTGCGCACGAGCAGGAACAGCAGCAGGAACAGCAGCTTGCCCGGGCCACGCAAATCAGGGGCCTGTCTGAGAGCTTTGACGCAAAGATTTCTCATTTGGTCCAGACTGTTCTTGCTCAGGTGTCTGACCTGAACGGTGCTGCAGTTGTTCTGACCAAAGGCGCCGATCACACCAGCTCACAGAGCACGATGGTTGCAGCCGCCTCCGAGGAGGCATCTTCCAATGTTGAGACCGTGGCCTCGGCTGCAGAAGAGCTGATGGCGTCTGTTGAAGAAATTCGCAGGCAGATGGGTCAGTCAGCGGAAATCGCCGGTCAGGCAGTGCAGCAGGCGCAAGACACCAACGCGAAGATCGAAGGCCTTGCGGAAGCGGCCAGCCGGATCAACGAAGTGGTGAAGTTGATCACCGATATTGCCGAGCAGACCAACCTGCTGGCTCTAAACGCGACCATTGAGGCGGCCCGTGCGGGCGAAGCCGGTCGCGGCTTTGCGGTCGTTGCAGCGGAGGTCAAGGAACTCGCGACCCAGACGGCAAAGGCGACTGATGAGATCTCGATGCAGATCCAGTCGGTGCAGAGTGAGACTGAAGGTGCGGTCGGCGCGATACAGGGGATCTCCCTGACCATCGAAAAGATGAACGAGATAGCGAACAGCATTCAAGGTTCCGTGGACCAGCAGGGTCAGGCGACGGAAGAAATCGCTCGCAACATCCAGGAAGCAGCCAACGGAACGCAGGATGTGGCGCGCAGCATCGTGACGGTGGCTTCCTCCGCCGATGAAACCGGCAGCACGGCCCGCCAGGTCAGCTCGGTGGCTGAAGTGCTTCAGAGTGAAGCCAGCAGCCTCAAGGACGAGGTCGACGGCTTCCTGGTGGGTGTCCGGTCCGCCGCGTAGGTTCCGATCTATCTTTGAGATGCCAGAATTTCGGGTGCCGCAGCGAACCTTCGTTGCGGCGCCTTTTTTGTTTTTATCGCAGTCTTGTTAGCAAAAATGCGCCGATCCCGAAGAAAATCAGGATCGCGGACATGCCGGCGGCCTGGCTGCCGGTGGCAACCGTCAGCAGGCTGACGGAGAGCGGTGCCAGAAAACTGGTGACCTTTCCGGAAAGCGCCAGAAGTCCGAAGAATTGCGAGATCTGTTCTTTCGGAGCGAGTTGGACCAGAAGGCTGCGCGAGGCGGCCTGAAGCGGTCCAGCGGCCGCGCCAATCAGGGCACCAAGGATGAGGAAAAGCTGTTCGGGGGCCGTTGCGAACATGCCGCCGCCTGCTGCGGGGGCAGCTGTCTTGATCACAAACAGGATTGTCGTCCGGTCGATCGAGATCAATCCGAGTCCGCAGACCGTCAGAATTGCGAGCGCGCCGAAAAGGACGGCTCTTGGTCCGTAACGATCGTCCAGTCGCCCACCGGCAATTGCTCCTATGGTGCCGGTAATGGTCAGAAGAATGCCAAAGGTGCCAATCTGGATCGAACCCCAGCCGAGTTGGCCGGCGGCGTAGATACCGCCAAAGGCGAAGAGGGCCACGAGGCCGTCCTTATAGGCCATGTTGGCCAGCAGAAACACAAACAGCGGCCGGTTGCGGCGAGCGTCACGAAGGCTGGCCAAAAGGTTGGCAAGGCCCACCCTGATCGCCGGGGCGAGGTTCGCCTTCTTCGGGGCGTCCGGAACAAAGAAAAACAGCGGCACCACGAAGACCACATACCACAGCGCCGAGAACGGCCCGGAAGCCCTGTCACCCTCGCGCATTGCGGGATTGAGCCCGAACATTGGGTCAAAGCCCAGCAGGGTTTTGCCACTCTCCGGGTTCGCTGCCAGAAAACCGAGGGCGATCACGAGGCTGACCAGTCCGCCCGCATAACCGGCGGCCCAGCCAGTGCCCGAGAGCCGGCCGACGCGGTTCGGCGGCACCAGATCCGTCATCATCGCGTTGTTGAAGACAGTGGCGAATTCGATAGCAAGTGTCGCGATGGCAAAACAGGCCAGGGCGACTGGAATTGCCGATGGATTTCCCGGCTCCGTATACCAGAGCGCCCAGCAGGCGAAGACAAAGGGCAGCGAGAAGACGAAGATCCAGGGCTTGCGGTGTCCGGTTGCATCGGCAATTGCCCCGAGAATGGGTGCGAGCAAGGCGATGGCGAGGCCCGCGCCTGCAGTCGCATAGCCCCAAAGGGCCTGACCCTCTGCCGGAGTACTGGCCAGGGCCGATGCGAAATAGGGCGCAAAGACGAAGGTCGTGACCAGCGTGAAGAACGGCTGCGCTGCCCAATCGAATAAGGCCCAGGAGGCGATCGCAAGGCGGCTCGCCGGGGCAGCCATTTGGGTCATTACATTTTCCGGAGCTTGAAGCGGACGACTGGCACACTGACTGCCAGCCGTCCTTCAGGTCAAGCCCGGATCAGCGTGTTGCCTCGGCGAGCAAACTTGCTGCAACGGAGAATTTGGAGACGGAGAGGTCGCCTTCCAGAATCTCGTTCACGGTCCGGGTCGTGCGCGCCACAGATTTCTCTTGGGTTGACAGCCAAGCCTGGAAGCTTCCACTTGCGATGGCCTGCACCGCGAGACTGCGATGGGCGGACGCCAGGGTCGAGCGTGCACGGTCGAGCGCAAGGCCGTCGTAATAGTCGGCGATGGAGAGTTCTCTGGCGAGTGCGTCCATTGCGCCGATGCGGAAATGCGCGGCAACCTCGAAAAAGGCCTTTGCGACGTCATCCAGCGGCGCCCCGGTCTCTTCCGCGACCAGGACGATGTCCGGGATTGCCGCTTCGATCGGCAGCCATGCCATACGTTTCGCAAGGTCTTTTGGCACTGCGTTTTCGATGTAACGTCCAATCACGCGTTCGACTTCTGCTGACTGCGCGTCGCTCAGGAGTTTGCCCAGTTGCGGACGCAGGTTCTTGATGCCGGTCCCAAAACGCTCAACCACATCGGAAATACCATCCGCAAAGGAGACGTTGCGCTTGAACCAGACCACTTGCTCGAGCAGCAGATCCTGCACACTGGAATAGAGCTCAAGCTGCAGCGCTCCGTCGATTGCGGTGTCGAGGGCATCGATCTCGGTGTTCAAGTCCGTGAGATCGAAGCTGTTGCGTACCGCAACGAAGCTTTGGGCGATATCAGACGCGGTGGCGCCGGTCTGATCCATGAGCCGGGTCAGGAACGTTGGTCCACCCCGGTTGATCATGGAATTGGCGAGCATTGTCGCGATGATCTCGCGGCGCAGGCGGTGGGTTGTTATTTCGTCGGAATAGTCGCTGGCCATCTGGTCCGGGAAGTAGCGGAACAGCTCACGCGCGAGGTACTCATCGTCTGGCACAGTGCTGGCAAGCAGGTCATCGTAGAGCGTGAGCTTGGCGTAGGCGAGCAGAACGCCAAGTTCTGCGCGGGTTAACGTCTGGCCAGCCTTGATCATCTCGGCGAGGGTCGAATTGTCCGGCAACTGCTCGACATGACGGTCAAGAAGGCCGGCCTGTTCGAGCTGGCGCATCATCCGCGCCTGGTAGCCAAGATCTTCCGGCCCGCGCCGTTCGGTCATCGAAATAGCGAGCGTTTGCAGATAGTTGTTCCGCAGAACCAGATCTGCGACTTCGTCCGTCATTTCGGCCAGGAGTTCGTTGCGCTGGGCAATGTCGAGCTTGTTTGCCTTCACCGCAGCACCGAGGGCGATCTTGATGTTCACTTCCATATCGGAAGAGTTCACGCCAGCGGAGTTGTCGATTGCGTCGGAGTTGCAGCGACCGCCCTTTTTGTGGAACTCGATCCGGGCAAGCTGTGTCAGGCCAAGGTTCGCGCCCTCACCGATGACTTTCGCGCCGACTTCCGGCGCGACGATGCGGATCGGATCATTGGCGCGGTCGCCTGCGTCCGCATCCGTTTCGGTGGTCGCACGGATATAGGTGCCAATGCCGCCGAACCAGAGCAGATCGACATTCATGCGCAGGATCGCGGTCATGACGGCTTGCGGGGTGGCACTGGCGTGGGAAATGCCGAGCAACGCCTGAATTTCAGCCGAAAGCGGAATGGATTTCGCCGATCGCGGGAAGATGCCGCCGCCCTTTGAGATCAGCGATGTGTCGTAATCCTTCCAGGACGAACGCCCGAGGTCGAACATGCGCTTGCGTTCGGTCCAGGTCTTCGCCGGGTCTGGATCGGGATCGATAAAGATATCGCGGTGATCGAAGGCTGCGACCAGCTTTGTTGTCTTGGACAACAACATGCCGTTGCCGAACACATCGCCGGACATGTCGCCGACACCTGCGGCCGTGAAGGGTTCGGTCTGGATGTCGCGGTTCATCTCGCGGAAGTGCCGCTTGACTGCTTCCCAGGCTCCACGGGCCGTGATGCCCATCTTCTTGTGATCGTAGCCGGCGGATCCACCAGAGGCGAAGGCGTCGCCGAGCCAGAAATCCCGGCCTTCCGAAATGGCGTTGGCTGTATCGGAGAAGGTTGCAGTGCCCTTGTCGGCGGCGACTACCAGATAAGGATCATCGCCATCGTAGCGCTGGACCTCAAGGGGCGGTTTTACCGCGTCGTCGACGAGATTGTCGGTCACATCAAGCAGGGCGTTGATGAAGATCTTGTAGCTTTCCGTGCCTTCCTGGAACCAGGCCTCACGGTTGCTCATGTCCGGGAGCATTTTCGGGACGAAACCGCCCTTTGCGCCCACCGGTACAATCACGGCATTCTTGACCTGCTGCGCCTTCACCAGGCCCAGAACTTCGGTGCGGAAATCCTGCGGGCGGTCGGACCAGCGCAGGCCGCCACGTGCGACCATGCCGAAGCGCAGATGCACGCCTTCGACGCGTGGGCTGTAGACGAAGATTTCCCGGAAAGGCCTAGGCTGCGGCAGCTCTTCGATCTTGCGGGAGTCGATCTTGAAGGCGAAGGTCGGTTTCGGTTTTCCGGCGCTGTCCAGCTGGAAGAAATTGGTGCGCAGGATGGAATCGATGGCGTTCTGGAAACGGCGCAGAATTCGGTCGTCATCCAGGCTGGTGACGGTATCCAGTGCGGCGGTGAGCTCGCTTTCCAGGCGGGCGGTGCCCAGGGTCCTGTCCTTGTCCTTGGCGGTGGGCAGGAACCTGAGGTGGAACAGCTCGACAAGCTTGGCGGCGATCTCCGGATAGTTGTTGAGCGTCGTCCACATGTAGTCTTCTGAAAAGCGAATCCCGGCTTGTCTGAGATACTTCGACAGGGACCGGACGATCGCGATATCACGCCAGGCAAGACCTGCCGTCAGAACGAGAGCATTGTAGCCATCGTTCTCGGCCTGGCCGGTCCAGATCGCCATGAACAGGCTTTCAAGCCGGTCCTGCAGATCTCCCTCGAGGACAATATCGCCGCTGCGGCTGGCCTCCAGCGTCATTTCGTGGAGATAGGACAGAGGCGCATCTGATGGGGTGATCCGATAGGTGCGCTCGTTGATCACCCGGAAGCCCATGTTTTCCAGAAGCGGCACGCGGGCGGACAGCGGGATCGGCGCGCCGCGGTTGAAGACCTTCAGGGACAGGCGTGTCGCCTTCGCACCGGTGGTGCGGAAGAAGGTGATCGCCGTTGCGCGCGCCTCGGACAGGGTTTCGATCTTGACCACATCGGACAGCGCCGTTTCAGCGTTGTAGACCTCCTTGTAGCCGCCATGGAAGGCGAGGGCGTAGCGGTCTGACAGATCGCGTGCCCGAACGGGATCGAAGCGCGCCTTCATGGCGTCGCGCAGGCTGTCCGGCCAGGTTCTGACCATGGACGCGACGGCACGCTCCAGCTCGTCCTGTTCCGGCTTGGGCGTCTCGCCCTTGTCGCGGCCAATGATGAAATGCACCCGCGCGAGCGGTCCTTCCATATAGGTCACATACCAGGCCGACAGGCGCCCTTCGTAGACCGACGCCAGATAGGTGCCAATGTTGAGGCGCACTTCCGTGGTGTAGCGGTCGCGCGGCACGAAACAGAGGATCGAGACATAGCGGTCGAAGCGATCGGCGCGGGACAGCACGCGGATGCGCGGCCTTTCGTCCAGCTGCAGGATCGTGATTGCAAAATCGAACAGCGTCTCGCGGTCGATCTGGAACAGTTCGTCCCGTGGGAAGCCTTCCATGACATTGGTCAGGGCACGTCCGGAATGGCTGTCCGGGTCATAGCCGGCCTTGGCCAGAACGCTGGCCGTCTTGCGGCGCAGGAAGGGGATCGTGCTGGTCGGCTCGGTATAAGCCGTTGATGTGAACAGGCCGACGATGCGCAGTTCGCCGTTCATCTTGCCGTCGGCGTCAAACAGTTTTGCGCCGACATATTCCATGTGGACGCGGCGGTGGACCTTGCTCTTCACATTTGCCTTTGCGATGATCAGCGGATCCGGCTTCATCAGGAATTCGCGGATTTCAGGGGTGATCTGCACGAATTCGGAACCGCGGCGCAGGACGCGCACGTCGGGATCTGCGAGCAGGCCCAATCCTGTGCCATCTTCGGGTGACAGGTTGCCTTCCTCGACGCCGTCTTCGAACGTGTATTCCCGCATTCCCAGGAGAATGAAGTTGTCGTTTGCCATCCACTCGAGGAAGTGGATCGCCTCCCAGAGTTCGTCGCTGCTGCCTTCAAGTTGCGCGGTCTTGTAGGTGTTGATCGCGGTCAGCAGACGCTTGTGCATCGGGGTCCAGTCCTGAACAGCGGATCTGACGTCCTTCAGCACCGCGTCGAGACGGGCTGCCAGCTCTTCGCGTGCTGCCTCCGAGTCGAGCCGCGTCACATGAATGTGGATCAGGCTCTCCTGATCTTCCTCGCGCGGAGCGCCCTTTTTCTTGCCGGTGGCGGAGATCAGGGCGCCGTCTGCGTTCCGCTCGACGTTGAAAATCGGATGGAGTACGAGATGGACTTCGAGGCGGCTGTCCTGCAACTCAGCCATGACCGAGTCCACAAGGAACGGCATGTTGTCGTTGACGATCTCGACGACCGTCAATTCCGTCGCCTTGTTGCCGTCTGCCTTGAAGGCCGGATTGGTCACGTCGACACGATGCGTGCCTCGAGGGTGCATCTGGAAGTCGGCGAAAGCGTGTTTCGCGAAGCCGATCAGCTCTGCCTGCGAATAGGTCACGAGATCTTCAGCCGCGCCGCGCGTGTAGAACTCCCGCGCGAAGTCCGCCAGAGCGGGATCCTCCTTCTGGAGGGTCTGGTGGATGGCTTCAATGAGCCCCATTTTTGCGACTTCTCTACTGTCCGGCATTTCCAACCCTTTCGAATCCGTATTCGACGGCTTTTCGTCATGCTAGCCTCAGAACATGAAGGGAAAACTTACAGATTTATACACTAGGGGAAACGCATGACCGAAAAACGCATTACAGCGCTTGATATGGGCGACGATGGTGCGCTTAGCCCGGAGACGCAAAAGTATTTCGGCATCTGTGAGGAAAAGCTCGGACTGGTTCCGAATGTGCTCAAGGCCTACGCCTTCGACGACACGAAATTGCGCGCCTTCACGGACATGTACAATGACCTGATGCTTGCCGAGAGCGGCTTGTCCAAGCTGGAGCGCGAGATGATTGCCGTGGCTGTTTCTTCGGTCAATCGCTGCTTCTACTGCCTGACAGCGCATGGCGCGGCGGTCCGGGATCTCTCCGGCGACCCTGTTCTGGGGGAGCTGATGGTCATGAACTACAGGGTCGCAGACCTCAGCGCGCGCCACCGTGCGATGCTTGATTTTGCAGTCAAACTGACGGAAAGGCCGGCGGAAATCCTGGAACAAGACCGCCAGGACCTGCGGGATGCGGGCTTCTCGGACCGCGATATTTTCGATGTTGCCTCGGTCGCAGCCTTCTTCAACATGACCAACAGGGTTGCTGCCGCAACAGACATGCGCCCCAATGATGAGTATCACTCAATGGCCCGTTGAGTTCGTGACGCTTGCAAGATCGTGACATAATCGGCATTTGGGTGTAGGAGACACGGGTTTTAGAACCTACAGGAGAGGGAGCCGGAACCATGGTCGCGCGCGTGTTCATTGATGGCGAAGCAGGTACGACGGGTTTGCAGATCCGCGAGCGCCTCGCCACGCGCCGTGATATCGAGCTCCTTTCGATCCCTGACCACCTGCGCAAGGATGTCTCTGCGAAGGCCGATATCCTGAACTCTGCCGATGCGGCGATCCTGTGTCTGCCCGACGCGGCGGCGAAGGAAAGCGTGTCCCTGATTTCCAATGACACCACGCGAGTGATCGATGCCTCGACCGCCCATCGGGTGGCGGATGGCTGGGAATACGGCTTTGCCGAAATGGACAAGAGCCAATCATCGCGCATCGCGTCGGCGACCCGTGTCGCCAATCCGGGCTGCTGGCCGCAGGGCGTGATCGCATTTGTTCGCCCGCTGATTGCGGCGGGCCTTCTGCCTGCGGACTATCGGCTGACGGTCAACGGCATCTCCGGCTATTCCGGTGGTGGCAAGTCGATGATCGAGGCCTATGAGAAGGCCGGCGACAAGGCCAATGTGTTCCTGCCTTATGGGCTGAGCTTCAACCACAAGCATTTGCCGGAAATGAAGCGCTATTCGACGCTCGAGAACGAGCCGCTTTTCGTGCCGGCCGTCGGCAACTACTACAAGGGCATGCTGACCTCGGTGCCTTTGCAGCTTTCGACCCTCGACAAGGTTCCGACCGGTGCCGAGCTTCATGCCGCGATTGCAGATCATTTTGCAGTCGTGCCCGGCGGATTCGTCGACGTTGCCCCGCTGGCCGACCTCGAACGCGCCGGCGAACTAAGCCCGCAGACACACAACGGCACCAACGGCATGAGCTTGCACGTTTTTGCCAATGATGCGCGTGCCCAGGCCGTTTTGATCGCGACCTACGACAATCTGGGCAAGGGTGCATCTGGTGCCGCTGTCCAGAACCTGAACCTGATGCTCGGCGTCGACGAGACCACGAGCCTCGCCGCCTAAGCCCAATTCAAGAAAAACAAAGACCTCTGGAGTAACCGCCTTGGACAAGTTCGATACGCTTACCGGTGTTGCCGCGCCGCTGCCGATCATCAACATCGATACGGACATGATCATCCCGAAGCAATACCTCAAGACGATCAAGCGCACGGGGCTCGGAACGGCGTTGTTCAGCGAGATGCGCTACAATGAAGATGGTTCCGACAATCCGGATTTCGTGCTGAACAAGCCGGCTTACAAGGGCGCCAGCATTCTGGTCGCCGGTGAGAATTTCGGCTGCGGATCTTCGCGCGAGCATGCGCCCTGGGCGCTGCTGGATTTCGGCATTCGCTGTGTGATCGCGACGTCCTTCGCCGACATTTTCTACAATAACTGCTTCAAGAACGGCATCCTGCCGATCAAGGTCTCTCCCGAGATCCTCGAGAAGTTGATGGATGACGCGTCGCGCGGCTCAAACTCCACGTTGACGGTCGACCTGGTCACCCAGACCATCAAGGGACCGGACGGCGGCGAGGTTAGCTTCGAGATCGACCCGTTCCGCAAGCATTGCTTGCTGAACGGTCTCGATGACATCGGCTTGACCATGGAAAAAGCGCCGAAGATCGATGTCTACGAAAGCAAAGCTGCCGAAAACCGCCCCTGGGCGTAAGCCTGCGCTTCGGCTGGATTGATTTCGCATCAAGCTGTTTTGAGAAGGACCGGGCCAAACGCCCGGTCTTTTTCTTTGGCCACGCCTATCATCATCACATCGTCTTGAGAAACCGTTTGGTGAATTTACAGATGTTTGGCTGTAGGTCTGGAGCATGATCATGACAGCTTCTCTTGCGCATCACGCACCCTGGACGGATCGCCGAGGCACGCTGTCGCCTCTGCGGCTTGTCGTCTTTGTCGCGATCCTCGTTCCGGGGATTGCGATTTTCGCAGATCTTTTCTTCGGTCCGGTTCGGCCCGAGCCTTACGAGCATGCTCTCAACGAAAGCGGCGAATGGGCCGTTCGCTTGCTGCTGCTTTCGCTCTTTGTGACGCCTCTCCGGCGGATATTCTCCTGGAACAAGGTGATGGGTGTCAGGCGAATGATTGGCGTGTCCGTTCTGGCTTACGGGCTTTTGCACCTCGGTCTCTACATGGCCCAGGAAAACTGGGACGTGGTGAAGGTAGCGTCAGAGATCGTCGTGCGGATCTATCTCACGATCGGATTTGTCGCATTGCTGGGACTGGTGGCGCTGGGGGTGACGTCCTTCGACAGCATGGTGCGCCGTCTCGGGCCGGCCTGGAACCGGCTGCATCAGCTTGCCTATCCCATTGCCGCGCTTGGCATCCTGCATTTTTTCCTGCAGTCAAAATCGGATGTTGCGCAGCCAACGATCATGGCCGGGCTGTTCGTGCTTTTGATGCTTTACCGGCTTGCGGTCCGCAGCGGACTTCAAATCTCAAGCTGGTGGGTCTTGCTGGCGTGCGCTGGTGTGGCTGCCGTCGCGACTTCTGGTCTTGAATATGCCTGGTATGCGCTCGCAACGGGCATTCCGGCGCAGCTCGTGTTCCTGGCAAACTTTGATGTTGCAACAAGTTTCCGCCCGGCGGTCTGGGTCGGACTAGTGGGTGCGGCCGTAAGCCTGGCGGCTTCTGGGCAGCAGATCTGGCGATCCGTTCGGGGGGCTTAAGTCTCGTTTGAGCCGCGCAGGCCTCTGGACACGGACAGGCGTTCCAGCTCGGCCATGCGTTCGCCAATCGGGGCAAGGGCGCTCGCGGTGAGTTTGTAGCGCGCGGCGTGGGCTTCAAAGAGCCGCCGCGCCAGTTCCGGATATTCCTGGATCATGCGTTTGAACAGGGCGCGGCGGATCCGGATGACGCGAACGTGCCCGATCGCGACAGCGCGGCAGGGACGGGTCGCATCGACCAGCATGGCCGTTTCGCCCAGAAGCGTTCCGGTCTGGGCCAGATCGACTTCCTCGAATCCGTTCAGACCGCGTTTTTGCAGGCTTACGTCGCCTTCGGCAATAACCAGTCCGCCGTCAGCGCGTTCGCCTTCATCGAAAAGCATCATGCCGTTCGGATAATCGAGGCTTTCGGCGCTGAAGGCGAGCAGGCGCAATTGGTCATCGGCAAAATCCGACAGCATCGGAATCTTTTGCAGAATCGCTATGTCCTGAACGAGGCTCATGCGTCTGATTTACGCTTATTAGCCCTCAGGGCACAAGCTTGTATCCACCGGCTTCTGTGACCAAAAGCTCCGCATTGGACGGATCACGCTCGATTTTCTGCCGCAGCCGGTAGATGTGCGTTTCCAGCGTGTGCGTGGTGACGCCCGAGTTATAGCCCCAGACTTCATGCAGAAGGATGTCGCGGGTGACAGGCTTTTCGCCGGCGCGGTAGAGGAACTTCAGGATCGAGGTTTCCTTCTCCGTCAGGCGCACCTTGCTGCCCTTGTCGTCCTGCATGATTTTTGCTGCAGGGCGGAAGGAATAGCGGCCGATGGCGAATGTCGCGTCTTCGCTCTGCTCATGTTGGCGCAGATGGGCACGAACCCGGGCCAGCAGAACCGCAAACTTGAAGGGCTTGGTGACATAGTCGTTGGCACCTGCCTCAAGGCCGAGGATCGTGTCGCTGTCACCATCATGACCGGTCAGCATGATGATCGGTGCCTTGAAACCGTTCTTGCGCAGGAGCTTGACGGCTTCGCGGCCATCAATGTCAGGCAGCCCGACGTCCATCAGAAGCAGGTCGATATGATCGTCCTTGGCAAGGGCAATGCCGTTTGCTGCGGAATCTGCCTGGATGGTGGCAAACTCGTCATAGAGAGAGAGTTGCTCGACAAGCGCTTCGCGCAATTCGGTGTCGTCATCGACAATCAGGATGGTGCGGGCGGTCATATCGTGCTCCTCGCTCGGCCCCCGGGCCTTACCTTTGGTTTCCCGTCGCTGTTCTCACGGCGATGTGAAAAACAGATGGGGGCTGTCACGTGTTTGTGCGAGTGAAATCCTCGCCAAACAAGCCATTCGCCGTCAATTCTACTTCACGCGGGGTTTATGGACGGTTTATCAAAGGCTTCAGGGCGCTGACGTTTGGGGACGTCCGTTTGACCGGGAGAAATGACGAATTGGCCAGATACCTCGACGTTCGAGCCCTGCCGAGCTGCAAAACAAGAGGCAACCTGACGTTTGGAGCGATCACGGTTCCGTGTGCCCTCGGCCGGTCCGGTCTGACGCAGATGAAGCGAGAAGGCGATGGTGCAACGCCTATTGGGCAGTTTGAGCTGCTGAATGTCTATTACAGGGCTGATCGTGGGCGGCGTCCGCAGACAGAATTGCTCGTGGAGGCGCTCAAGCCGGCCGATGGCTGGTGCGATGCGCCAGGTCATCCGCGCTACAACCGGCCGGTGGAGCTGCCCTTCGACGCCAGCCGCGAGAAGATGTGGCGGACGGATCGGCTCTATGACATCGTCGTTGTTCTGAACTGCAACATGTTTCCGGCGGTTCCCGGCAGAGGCAGCGCGATCTTCTTTCATATTGCCCGCGAGACCTATACGCCGACCGAAGGCTGCGTGGCCGTTGCGCCCGATCACATGCGCCTGGTCCTCTCCAAGGTTCGCGCTGGTGATATCATGCGTGTGCTGAGCAACTGATTGTCGTAACCGCCGGTGTTTGGCGTTCATCACCGGAACGCTTCCTGCTATGCAGTCGTTGACCACAGGAACAGCAGGAGTTTTCCAATGCGTTGGAAGGGCCGCCGCGGAAGTAGCAACATAGATGATCGGCGCGGGTCTCGCTCCTCGGGCCGGCGGAAGCGTCTGCCGACCGGGCGACGCGCGAGGACAGGCGGTGGCCTGGGCCTGACCGGAATTGCGGTGGTGCTGGTTATCTCATGGCTTACGGGCGTCAATCCGCTCGCGCTTTTGGGAAGTATTGACGGCGGCGGTGGCAGTCCGTCCTATCAGACGCCGGTTCCGGCTGATAACGCGCGGAATGATGAGCAAGCGGAGTTCGTTTCGGTCATTCTGGCGGATACGGAAAGCACGTGGAACCAGCTTCTTGCGCGTCATTCCGTGGATTATCCCGAGCCCACGCTGGTCTTGTTCTCTGATTCCGTGGCGTCTGCTTGCGGCAATGCCAGCTCTGCGACGGGGCCGTTTTATTGTGGCGCAGACAGCAAGATCTACATTGATCTCTCCTTCTATCGGCAGCTTGCCGGTCAGCTGAATGCACCGGGCGACTTTGCGCAGGCCTATGTGCTGGCGCATGAAGTTGGCCATCATTTGCAAAATGTTCTTGGCATTCTGCCGGAATTCCACAAGGCACGGCGTACGATGGGCAAGGCAGAAGCCAACGCTCTATCGGTAAGGGTCGAACTGCAGGCAGATTGCTTCGCAGGCATTTGGGCGCATCATGCCGCCCGCCAGCGCGGCTTTATCGAGGATGGTGACGTGGAAGAGGCGCTGAATGCGGCCAGTCGCATTGGCGATGATACCTTGCAGCGTCAGGCTCAGGGTTATGTCGTGCCTGAAAGCTTCAACCACGGCACGTCGGCGCAGCGCGTGCGCTGGTTCCGGGAAGGCTTTCGATCCGGGGACATGGGTGTATGCGACACGTTCAATGCGACAAGCCTTTAACGCTGAGCTGCCGTGATCACGGCGGAGACTGGTAATTGGTCAGGGTTTCCGCCATATAGGAGCAAATGACCTGTCGTGGAGCAGGCGATTTCCAAACCCGATGAATGAAGCGAACACTGGTATGGCGCAGGCGCTCAGGCCCTTTTTGAAGATGAATGGTCTTGGCAACGACTTCCTGGTCTGGGATGCGCGGGATGAACCGCTGCGCCTGGATGCGGATGTTATTGCCAAACTGGGCGACCGCGAGACCGGGATCGGGTTTGACCAGATGATCACGGTGGAACGTTCGCCGTCCGGCGGCGACGCCTTCATGCGGATCCACAATTGCGATGGCACCCAAGTCGATGCCTGCGGCAACGCCACCCGCTGCGTCGGGCGTTTGCTGATCGAGGAATCCGGCAAAGACTTCGCAACCATCGAGACCAACGCAGGGCTCTTGCATGCCTTTGGCAGCAAGACGCCTCGAACCATCACCGTCGACATGGGTAAGCCCCGCCTTGAATGGGATCAGATCCCTTTGGCCGAAGAATTCGCCGACACGCGCGCGATAGAGTTGCAAATCGGGCCGATTGACGAGCCGATCCTGCATACGCCGGCTGCCGTTTCGATGGGCAATCCGCACGGTATCTTCTGGGTAGACGACATCGAGGCCTATGATCTGTCCAAGGTTGGCCCGTTGCTCGAGCACCACCCGGTCTTTCCCGAAAGCGCGAATATCTCGCTGGCCCATGTCTTTGCCCCGAATGAAATCCGGGTGAAAGTCTGGGAACGCGGCGTTGGTCTGACCGAAGCCTGCGGGACTGCGGCTTGCGCCGTTGCCGTTGCTGCCGCGCGTGACAGCAAGGCCGGGCGTTCGTCGACCATCCATCTGCCGGGTGGACCGCTTCAGATCGAGTGGCGCGAAAGCGATGATCATGTGCTGATGACCGGACCGACCGAAGTGGAATTCGAGGGCGAAATTGATCTCGAAACGCTGCAATGGTCGAAGACCGGCCCCGGCGACGAGGTTTCTGTCGCGGGAGCTACAGAATGACCATTGATGTCGTGACCTTCGGCTGCCGCCTGAATTCCTATGAATCCGAGGTGATGAAGCGCGAAGCGGAAGCTGCGGGCCTCAAGGACGCCATTCTGGTCAACACCTGCGCTGTCACCAATGAAGCGGTTCGTCAGGCACGGCAGGCCGTGCGAAAGGCCCGGCGCGACAATCCGGCAGCGCGTATCATCGTGACCGGCTGCGCCGCGCAGACGGAAAGCGCCACCTTCTCCGAAATGGAAGAAGTTGATCTGGTGCTCGGCAATACCGAAAAGCTTGAGCGCAAGTCCTATCAGGAGGTTGCGGCTTTCGGCATCGACGACAGCGAGAAGGTCCGGGTCAACGACATCATGAGTGTCGAGGAGACCGCGGGTCATCTGATCGACGGGCTTGAAGGACGCGCGCGGGCTTTCGTCCAGGTTCAGAACGGATGTGATCACCGCTGCACCTTCTGCATCATTCCCTACGGCCGTGGCAACTCGCGCTCGGTCCCCATGGGTGTTGTCATCGACCAGATCCGCCGTCTGGTGGAGAACGGCTACAACGAGATCGTCCTGACCGGCGTCGACATCACCTCTTACGGCGCTGATCTTCCGGGGGCGCCGAAGCTTGGGACCCTGACGGCGAAGATCCTGAAGATGGTGCCTGACCTCAAGCGCCTGCGCCTGTCGTCAATCGATTCCATCGAGGCGGACGACGATCTGATGCGCGTCATCGCCGAGGACGAACGGCTGATGCCGCACTTCCATCTTTCCCTGCAGGCTGGGGACGACATGATCCTCAAGCGCATGAAGCGCCGGCACCTGCGCGCCGACACGATTGCCTTTTGCGAGGACGTGCGGCGCATGCGTCCCGATGTTGTTTTCGGCGCTGATATCATTGCCGGTTTTCCGACCGAGACCGAAGAGATGTTCCTGAACAGCCTGCGCATCGTTGATGAATGCGGGCTGACACATCTGCATGTTTTCCCGTTTTCGCCGCGACCCGGAACGCCGGCCGCGCGTATGCCTCAGCTGCAACGCCCTGTCATCAAGGAACGGGGTGCCCGGCTGCGTGCAAAGGGCGATGCTGCGCTTCTCGCGCATCTGTCGTCTGAAGTCGGCAAGATCCGGCCGGTGCTGGTGGAAAAGGAAGGTCTTGGGCGAACGGAGCAGTTCACACAGACCGAGATTTCCGGCGGTGTGGCTGGCGAAATCCTTCCTGTCAAAATCACTGGCCATTCCGGTCGACATCTTCTGGGCGACGTGATCTCGAAAGCGGCTTAACATCACGCCGGTTTCCCCTTCACACAGATCCATCAAGGCGAGTTCATGAGCGAGAAAAAGCGCGGGTTTCTTGGGCGGTTGTTTGGCGGCAAGGACGACCAGCCGGATATCCGGCAAGAGACAGCAACGTCTCAGGGTGAGCCAGATGAGCTTGCTGACGTTGCCAGCGAGCCTGAGGTCGAAACCCCGGCTGTGCCGGAACCTGTTGCTGAGCCCGACGATACAACGTTTGAGGACACGGAAACGGTGGTTCATCCGGTCGCGGATATGAGCCCGGTTCCGGACGTTCTGGTTGCCGGAGAAGGCCCTGACCT
This sequence comes from Roseibium polysiphoniae, assembly GCF_014842925.1. Taxonomy (GTDB): domain Bacteria; phylum Pseudomonadota; class Alphaproteobacteria; order Rhizobiales; family Stappiaceae; genus Roseibium; species Roseibium polysiphoniae. The sequence continues at coordinate 255,107 of NZ_JACYXJ010000005.1, read as the reverse complement.
TGCCTTGGCCCCGGTCTTTCAAGATCCGGTCCCTGCGCAAGTCTCGACTGACACGGCGGCTGAGCCGAAGCGGTCCTGGTTCCAGAAGCTGAAGCAGGGTCTTTCGCGTTCATCCTCTGCCCTGACCGATGGCATCTCGTCCATCTTCACCAAGCGCAAGCTTGATGCGACGATGCTTGAGGAGCTGGAGGATATCCTGATCCAGGCGGATCTTGGCGTCGATACGGCCATGGCCATCACCGAGAGGTTGTCAGAAGGACGCTACGACAAGGAAATCGAGCCTGAGGAAGTCCGCGCGATCTTGTCGGAGGAAGTCGAGAAGGTTCTGGAACCGGTAGCTCGACCGCTTGATCTCAACCGCGGGAAGTCTCCGCATGTGGTGCTTATGGTTGGCGTAAACGGCACCGGCAAGACCACCACAATCGGCAAGCTCTCCCAGAAGCTTGCTTCTGAAGGCAAGACCGTGATGCTGGCGGCCGGTGACACCTTCCGTGCAGCCGCAGTTGAGCAGCTGAAGATCTGGGGCCAGCGCACGGGCGCCGAGGTTGTTGCGGGTGACACAGGCGCTGATGCTGCGGGTCTGGCGTTTGACGCCATGAAAGCTGCCAAGGAAAAGGGCGTCGACGTTCTTCTGATCGACACCGCCGGTCGGCTTCAAAACAAAACCGAGTTGATGGATGAGCTGGAAAAGGTCATCCGCGTCATCAAGAAGCTCGATCCGGACGCTCCGCATGACGTCATCCTGACGCTGGATGCGACCACGGGCCAGAACGCGCTCAACCAGGTCGAGATCTTCGGAAAGGTGGCCGGTGTGACGGGCCTTGTGATGACCAAACTCGACGGCACCGCCCGCGGCGGCATCCTCGTCGCCATTGCTGCAAAGAACCAGCTGCCGGTGCATTTCATCGGTGTCGGAGAAGGCGTTGAGGATCTGGAGCCTTTCTCCGCCAAAGACTTTGCATCTGCAATTGCAGGTTTGGCGTAGCTCCCCGTCCAGGTCCCAACTGATCGGGTTTTGTTTCTGCTTTTTTGATGGCTAGGATAAAATCCGCTGCTGCTCTCAAAATATTAGTATTGGATCCAGCTCATGACTGACAAACCCGAAGGCGTTCCCTGCCCCGCTCCAGTCATTTTCTCCATGATTGGTGGCAAATGGAAACTGTCGATCCTCCAGATCCTGATCTTTCTGGGAACCAAACGGTTCGGCGAATTGCAGCGGGAACTCGATGGAATCACCCAGACGATGCTGACCAAGCAGCTCCGTGCGCTCGAAGACGACGGGTTGGTCGAACGGAAGGCCTTTGCCGAAGTGCCGCCTCGGGTCGAATATTCTGCCACCGAAGATGCCCTGGCCTTGAAGACCATGTTTGAGACGATGCACCAGTGGTGGGTGGATCGGCGCGAAACAAATTCAGACGAAAAAGTCGTTTATTTACAGCAATAGTATTATTTTCAGTACTCTATACGTTTTTATTGCCTACTTGTTAAATCGTTGTTTTGCTGCCCATTTTCCTGTTGTCAAACAGGAGACTTGTGATGCGACCAACCCTTTACAACATCAGTGGCGCTCCACGGGGCTGGCGGGTGCTGCTGGGTCTTGCCTTCAAGGGGCTTGATGCCGAGGTCCGAACACTTAGCCTTGCGGAAAAAGATCATCAAAAACCAGACTTTCTGGCGCTGAACCCGCGTGCCACGGTTCCAGTTCTACGCGACGGCGACACCATCCTTCGCGACTCCGTTGCCATACTTGCCTGGCTCGATCGGGCCCACCCTGAACATCCGCTGTTTGGTGAGACCCCGGAGGAAGCCGCGAAGATCTGGCAGATCGCGATGGAGTGCAATGACTACCTGCGCCATGCGGCTAATGAGCTGCTCTCTCGCGTGTTTACGTCAGACGGCAGTGTTCCTGATCGAGACAGCGATGCCTTCAAGGGCTTCGAAATGGCTGCGGATCTCATGCACGCGGAATGTGCCTATCTGGAAGAGCTGCTTGGCGACGGGCGTTCCTTTCTGGCTGGCGAAACGCCAAGCGCTGCCGATGCAATCGCCTTTCCGGAAATCAGACTGGTTCAGCGCGGCATCGAGACCAAGCATGCGCTTATGTCTGCCTTGGGCTTTGGTTATCCGCCCGAACTCTATCCGCTTACCGCGGCCTGGAAAGACAGCTTGAACGCCATGCCGAACGTTGTTTCGACTTTGCCCGGTCATTGGGACGAAGCGCCTAAACCCCTGTCCAAATCCGCCTGATCTGACCTGGAGAAAATGAACTCATGCAAACGAACATCGCAACACGCGAAGACTGGCTGAAAGCGCGACTTGTGCTTTTGGACCGAGAAAGAGCCCTTACCAAACTGAAAGACGAAGTTTCCGCGGCGCGCCGCGATCTGCCGTGGGTGAAGGTCGAGAAGGATTACGTCTTTGAGACTGAAGATGGGCCAAGGAGCCTTTCTCAGCTGTTCGGGCAGCGCTCGCAGCTGATCGTCTATCACTTCATGTTTGGCCGAGACTGGGAGGAAGGTTGCAAGAGCTGTTCGTTCTGGGCCGATTCCTGCGAGGGACTCGCCCCTCATCTGGCTGCGCGGGATATTGCCTTTACCGCAATTTCCTCGGCGCCGCTTGCCCGGCTTTTGGCCTTCAAAAAGCGCATGGGATGGAATTTTGACTGGGTGTCCTCAAGCGAGAACAGCTTCAACCACGACCTTGATGTCGGTTTTGACGAGGGACGGCCGAAAGACCTGTCACGGGCCTATAATTTCGGTCTGATGCCGGATGCCTTCATGGATGAAATGCATGGAACCAGCGTCTTTGCCAAGGACGAGGATGGCGTTGTCTATCACACCTATTCCACCTACGGGCGCGGCCTCGATGCGACGAACGCTGCCTATGCCTATATCGATCTGACGCCAAAGGGTCGCAATGAACCGAGTGAAGGCAACCCGATGGCCTGGCTTCGTCATCATGACAAGTATTGAGAACCTGCGGCCGCCGCGAACAGCGGTGGCCAGCCTTTTACCTGTTCTGCTTGTCGCCAGTCTTGCCTTTGCCTGCTGGGCCTTTGTTCTGAACGGCAGCGGGACGGGAATGTACGTCTGGGCAATGACCCGCCTCAACATTCCGCCGGTGTCCTCAATGGAGCCGATGGAACACATGTGGACGCAGGTCTATGTGGTTCAGATGGTGGGCATGTGGTGGGGCATGATGCTGGCCATGATGCTCTTGCCGATTGCGATCGCGTTCTATCGCGACCGTCGGACCTCTGGTGTCCGGCAAACCCTGGCTTTCCTCTTGGGTTATTCCCTGGTCTGGCTCGGGTTCGCAGTGATCGCGACAGGCCTGCAATGGACCCTGGAACGTGCCGGACTGGTTCATGCTTTCATGATGTGGAGCCTGTCCGCCGAGCTTTCTTGTGTTCTACTCGTTGGCGCTGGCGTCTATCAGATGTTGCCGGCTCATGAGAAATATCGAAGCGCATGCAAGGTCGCGACGGTTTCGCTTCAGGCGGGTCTGACGTACGGCAGATCCTGCGTGATCAGCTCAGCGCCGTTGATGCTGTTGTTCTTTGCCGGCGGGAGCATGAACCTGGTCTGGATGCTGGGACTGACTCTTTTCGTCTGCGTCGAACGTAACCTGCCGAATCCAGGGATGTTTGACCGGATTTCTGGCGCAGGTCTGATTGCACTGGGGCTCTGGTGTGGGGTTGGAACATGACGCTGGCAGGAGCGGACAACAGTTGGCCCTACTGTCCTGGTTCCCAGCCTTCCGGCGCCATTTCAAATCCCTCAAACTGAAAACCCGGGGCGACGGTACAGCCGACGAGGGTCCAGGCTCCGAGTGAGCGGGCTTGTTGCCAGCCGTCGCCTGGCACGATGCCCTGAGGGCGTTCGCCCGTGATCAGATTGTTGCCGAGAATGCTTTTTTCGACCGTTCTGCCGTCGGGGCTGATGGAAAGCTCCAGCGGACTGCCTGCGTACCAGTGCCAGGTCTCGACCGCATCTACCTTGTGCCAGTGCGACGTCACGCCCTCCGGCAGCAGGAAATAGATCGTTGTTGAGGCTGCGCGTCCCGTTTCGTCCGTGATCTCATCGCGGAAGGTCTCAACGTAGAAGCCACCTTCGGGATGCGGTTGCATGTTGAGGAACTTGACGATTTCGTCGGCAGACAGGGATGTGGTGTCGGGCATTTCCAGGCTCTTTATCGTGGCGGGACCGCAACACTAACGGGTCGCGGGCCGGCACGAAAGTCTTCTGAAATTCCTTGAGCCGAAGGGTTTCAGCCTAATTTGCGGACGTCTGCACCAGATCATCAATTGTTTCACGCAAGGCGCCCAGCACTTCCGCATGAAGTGTCAAGGTGTCGAGCTTGTGGCCTCCGCCCTGCTGGGCCGGAATAGGCTCAGCCTGCATGAGAATGCGGTGAACCACCGCTTGCGCTCGTTGTTCAGCTGTACGCGCCTCGTGCGCACAAGGTTTCGGGTCCGTCATCACAAAATGCCCCTTTCTGATGGCGAGGCTTTTCATATGGGAACGGATTTGACCTTTCGAAAGGTCACCCGTGAATTTTGGCGGATCTCATGCGTTGTCCTTGCGCGTGCGGATTTCGGCGAAGACGGCAGCGTCGGAAGCATCGGCCATGCCGAGAGCTGCTTTGACGGAAGGCTCATCCGCCCGCAGGAAGGGGTTGGTTGCCAGTTCCTGCGCCATCGTGGTCGGCAATGTGGGCTTGCCATCGGCGCGCAGGGCCTCGACCTCTTTGGCGCGGTCTAGGAGGTCGGTGTTATCGGGATCGATCGTCAGAGCGAATTTGGCGTTCGACTGAGTGTATTCATGACCGCAGTAGATGACTGTGTCCTTCGGCAGGATCCGCTTCAGTTTGTCGAGCGAGGCCCACATCATTTCTGCATCGCCCTCAAAAAGGCGTCCGCAACCGAGGGAAAACAGTGTGTCACCGGTGTGTGCAAACTTGAGCGCCGGATAGTACCAGGAGATCTGATCGAGCGTGTGGCCGGGCGTTGACATCGCCAGTGCTTCAAACGGGCCGGTCAGAACCTTGTCGCCATCTTCGACGGTCGCATCCATGCCGCTGATCTTCTGGCGCGATCGTTCAGGGCCGATGACATGGGCATCGGTCTTTTCCTTCAACGCCGACAGACCCTGAACATGATCCCAATGATGATGCGTGATCAGGATATGGGAGAGTTTCCATCCGGTCTCATCGAGGACTGCCAGATAGGGAGCGGCATCCGGTACGTCGATGGCGATGGTGGTTCCGCTTTCTGGATCATGGATCAACACGCCGAAATTGTCGGAAAGGCATGGAAACTGGCGGATCTCGACTTGTGGCGTGGCGGACGTGGACATTCCTGGGGTACTCCGGTTGCAGGTCGCGTGGCCCTAACGTGGCAAAGCCATTCGTCCGGGACAAGGGTTGGTCCTTGCGAAATGGGCCGGATCAAGGTTCAATCGCGCCAGTTTTAGATGAGCGGACCATGTATCTCGACGTTGCCGATCTGAGGACTTTCTATGATCTGCCCATGGGCCGGCTGCTGCGGGTTTTGATTGGTGGCAGGATCCGTGCGCTCTGGCCGAGCCTTGAAGGGCAAAGCCTGCTCGGGATTGGCTATGCTGGACCCTTCATGCGGCCGTATCTGGGGAGTGCGGAACGGTGTATCGCAGCCATGCCCGCACAACAGGGTGCTGTTGGATGGCCTCGCGAGGCCGATAATGCGGCGGTCCTCGTGGAGGATGGCAGGCTTCCCGTATCCGATGCGTTTTTTGACCGGGTTTTGGCGGTCCATGCGCTTGATCATGCGGCCGATCCTTCTGCCATCCTGCGTGAGGCCTGGCGGGTTTTGGCGCCAGGTGGGCGGATGATCGCAATCGTTCCGAACCGGCGTGGATTGTGGTCCCAGTCGGAGCTGTCGCCTTTTGGCTATGGCAGGCCCTATTCAAGAGGTCAGTTGAAGGGCCTCCTGCGCAGTTGCCAGTTTGATGTGGCAGCCCAGGACGAGGCGCTTTTCCTTCCCCCCACCAGAGCGCGGTTTGTTCTGCGCTCGGCGCGTACCTGGGAAGGAATTGGTCGCCGGATGTGGCCGGCATTTGGCGGCTTGTTGATCATGGAGGCGGAGAAGAAGGTCTTCCGCGGCCTCCCGGTCGAGGGCACCCGAAGCGCTCTCCGTGTGCTGAAGCCGGTCTTTGTTCCGGAGGGAGCCGCTGCCGGACTGAAGCCTGTGCGGCGCTCAAGCGCAGTGACCCAACCTGAGACTTAGGGGCGCCGCAGTTGGAAAACCGCCTGCTCGGCGATGATGTTCCAGACCCACCAAGGCGCAGCAACCGGGATTTCATTGCCCCTGCCGCTCAGTGCGACGGCCTTTTCGACCGTTGCATCCAGTTCCTTGCACAGTTCGACGAAGTCGCGCAGCGAGCAGAAGTGAATGTTCGGCGTATCGTACCACTCGTAGGGCAGGTATTTGGTCACCGGCATGCGGCCCCGGAACAAAAGCTGCAGGCGGTTGCGCCAATGGGCGAAATTGGGGATCGAAATGATCACCTGGTGGCCGATGCGCAGCAGTTCGTCCATGACGCCCTTCGGATCCCGGGTCGCCTGAAGGGTCTGGCTCATCACCACGACATCAAAGGACTTGTCTGGATAGTCGGCCAGATCGGTATCCGCGTCGCCCTGGATCACGGAAAGGCCTCGGGCGACGCACTTGTTCACGCCGTCCTGAGAGAGTTCGATCCCCCGGCCGTCCACGCCACACTCCTTGGCAAGCAGCATCAAAAGAGTGCCGTCGCTGGAGCCGATATCCAGGACGCGCGCGCCTTGGGGCACGAGATTTGCGACAACCCGGTGGTCACCGCGCACAGGAAGGTCGTTGATCTTGGCGTCGACGCTTGTCATGTCAGTCACTTCCTCCGGGCGCCGGAATGCCACGCGCGTTGGCTGCACCGGTGATGAAGCCGCGAATGGTCGAGAACATCTCCGGGACATCGAGCAGGAAGGCATCGTGGCCCCTGTCGCTGTCGATTTCGACGAAGGATACGTTGGCGGCTGCGGCATTGAGTGCCTTGACCACCGCGCGGCTTTCCGATGTGGGGAACAGCCAGTCCGACGTGAAGGACATCACGCAAAACCGGGTCTTGCTGTCCTTGAAGGCGGCGGGCAGGGAGCCGAATTCAGCCGCCAGATCGAAGTAGTCCATCGCCCGGGTGACATAGAGATAGGAGTTGGCATCAAACCGGTCGACGAAGGTCATGCCCTGATGGCGCAGATAGCTCTCGATCTGGAAATCAGCGTCGAAGCCAAAGGTCAGATCATCCCGGTCCTGCAGGTTTCTGCCAAATTTCTGATGCAGGGATTCGTCGGACATATAGGTGATGTGGGCTGCCATGCGCGCGACCGATAGCCCCTTGGTCGGTCGTTTGCCTGCCGCAATATAGGCGCCGCCGCACCAGTCCGGGTCAGCCATGATCGCCTGGCGTCCGACTTCGTGAAACGCAATGTTCTGGGACGAGTGGCGGGCGCCGGCCGCAATCGGTACGGCCGCGAACACGCGTTCAGGATAGCTCGCCGCCCATTGCAGCACCTGCATGCCGCCCATGGAACCACCGACGACGGCGAAAAGCGTGTCTATGCCAAGGCGGTCGATCAGGCGGGCCTGAGCGCGAACCATGTCACGGATGGTCACCACCGGCATCTTCAGACCATAGGGTGCATCGGTTGCCGGGTTCGTGGTCGCGGGACCGGTTGTGCCCAGACATCCGCCAAGAACATTCGCGCAGATCACAAAGTAGCGATCCGTATCAATTGGGCGTCCTGGACCGACCATGCGGGTCCACCAGCCCGGTTTTCCCGTGATTGGATTGCTGGACGCCACATATTGATCGCCGGTCAAGGCGTGGCAGACAAGGACCGCGTTTGTCTTTTCCGCGTTCATCTCGCCATAGGTCTCATAAGCAATCTGCCAGGGCGCAAGCTCTGTTCCCGCGTCGAGCTCAAGTGGTTCGTTCGCGGAGAATTCCGCCAGTTTGCTGCTCGGGCGGTCTGCTTCAATCAATGGGATGTGTACTGGATCTGTCGCGGAGGTCTCTTCGGCCATATCAGGGTCGCGGGTCGCTCTTGTGCGGTTTTGTCCGGGAAAGGCGAGGCAGTGGATTGTTTCACTGGTCCTTTGCCGCCTTGCTGGGCGGGTTCCCGGCCGGGAACCAAGCACCTAGGATCGGCAGGGGCACGGTGTCAATGTTTTCTTTTGCCATTTCGGTGTGCCATGCCTATGACTAAGGCCTTCAAAAGCTTGCTCCCACAGAGGTTCCAGGGTTCCAAATGAGCACCACTACCGACCGCGAAACATCGCTGGATGGTCTGCGTCACCGTATCGACGAGCTGGATAGCCAGTTGCATGCACTTCTCATGGAACGTGCGCAGGTCGGTGCCGGAATTGCCGCGGCGCGACTGGCCAGCGGCGCAGAGAGCGTGGTTTTCCAGCCGGACCGGGAAGCCGATCTGATGCGCCACCTGGTGGAACGCCACGAAGGTGTGCTGCCGCTGGCAACTGTCGAACATCTCTGGAGGGAATTGATCTCCGCGTCACTTCGCTTGCAGGGGGATTTTCAGCTGCATCTGGACGGCAGCGCGGACCTTCTGGGAATGCTGGATCTTGCAAGGTTCCATTTCGGTTTTTCCTGCGAGCTTGTGCCGGGCGCGGATGCGGCTGATGTGGTCGGATCTGTCGCCGCGTCTGACGGCGATCTCGGATTGATTGCGCTTCAGGACCGAGCAGATCTTCCCTGGTGGCGCGGCCTCAGCACGGATGGCGCCGAGGTTATTGCCCGTCTTCCCTTCCTCGTTTTAGACGAACGGCCGGCAGACATGCCAGCGCTGGTGATTTCCCGGTCGGTTGCCGAAACGGTAAAGCGCGACACATTGGTCTTTGATGCGCGCTGGACCGGCGTCCTGCCAGGCAATCTTATGAATGAAGGGCTCGAGGTCGTCAGCTTCCATCGCTCCGCCAGTGGCGTTGACGCCTTGCTTGCAGTCTCGGCACACTTGAGCGAAGACGAAATCTTCAAGGCTTGCGCCGATGCAGGCGCCGAGCCGGATGTTTTGAGACTGGTTGGCGGTTATTCCGCCCCGATAGACGTTGAAGGCGATGCGGATGATGATTTTGATGCCGCTGCCTCTGAAGGATTGACTGAATGACCGATGCATCGATTTCTGCGGTTGCCGTCGAGACCTCGAAGCGACCGCTGCCCCGTCCTGGTATCCTCGATATTGCCGCCTATGTGCCGGGCAAGTCCAAGGGCTCCAAAGGCGTGACGCTTCACAAGCTGTCGTCCAATGAGACGCCGCTGGGTGCGAGTGATAAAGCCATCGCTGCGGTTGCGAATGTCGCTGAGCATCTGGAGCTTTATCCAGACGGCTCATCTACCGCGTTGCGAGAGGCAATCGGCGAGGTCTATGGCCTGAACGCTGACCGGATCATCTGTGGTGCAGGTTCGGACGAGATCCTCAGTCTGCTTGCCTACACCTATCTGGCGCCAGGCGATGAAGCGATTTATTCCGAGCACGGTTTTCTGGTCTATGACATTGCAATCCGGGCGGCCGGAGCAACGCCTGTGGCGGCGCCGGAAAAGGACCTGACGACCGATGTCGACGCCATGTTGGATAGAGTGACGGAGCGCACGAAAGTCGTCTTCATCGCCAATCCAAACAATCCGACCGGTACCTATTTGCCGTTTGAGGAAGTGCGCCGCCTGCATGAAAACCTGCCGGCCAACGTGCTGCTGGTGCTTGACGCGGCCTATGCGGAATATGTGCGCAAGAATGATTACGAGAGCGGCATGGAACTGGCCGCCACTGCTGAAAACGTGGTGATGACCCGTACGTTCTCCAAAATCTACGGCCTTGCCAGTTTGCGCTTGGGTTGGGGTTTTGGCCCTGCGCACATCATGGATGCCATGAACCGCATCCGGGGGCCGTTCAATGTCAACGGTCCTGCCATTGCGGCCGGCATTGCGGCGGTGCGTGACAAGGCCTTTCTTGAGCGTGCGGTTGATCACAATGAAACCTGGTTGCCCTGGGTAACGGCAGAGCTTGAAAAGCTCGGTCTGTCGGTCACGCCAAGCGTTGGCAATTTCGTTCTGATCCATTTTCCGGACGTCGAAGGTAAACGGGCGAAAGATGCCGATGCGTTCCTTCTTGATCGTGGCTGCGTTCTGCGGCTGGTCGGAAACTATGGCCTGCCGAATTCCCTTCGCATGTCGATCGGTTCGGAAGAGGCCAACAAGACCGTCGTCTCCGCCCTTGCCGAGTTTCTTGGATAACCCACTGAAGTCCTGTTTGTCTGATGAGTGAACCACAGTTTGAACGTTTGGCCCTGATCGGCATCGGTCTGATCGGATCTTCGATTGCCCGGGTCGCCCGCGAGCGGAATCTGGCGCGGGAGATTGTTGTTTCCACGCGCTCTGCGGAAACGCTGGCCCGTGCGGAAGAGCTGGACCTCGGCGATCGCTATTGTCTCGATGCGGGCGAGGCAGTTGAGGGAGCCGATCTCGTCGTTCTCTGTGTTCCCGTCGGGGCCAATGGCGCCGTGGCCAAATGGATTGCGCCTTCCCTGTCACCAGGGGCAATCCTGACGGACGTCGGCTCAACCAAGAAATCGGTGGTGGATCAGGTCCGACCGCATGTGCCCAATGGTGTGCATTTCATACCGGGCCATCCGATTGCCGGAACGGAGCAATCCGGCCCGGACGCGGGATTTGCAACCCTGTTCGACAACCGCTGGTGCATCCTGACGCCGGAACAGGGCGTTGATGCCGCAGCCACCGAAAAGCTCTCTGCATTCTGGCGCGGTTGTGGATCGAACGTGGACCTGATGGATGCGGATCACCATGATCTGGTGCTCGCGATCGTCTCGCATCTCCCGCACCTGATTGCCTATAACATCGTCGGCACGGCGGATGATCTGGCAACGGTGACGAAGTCGGAAGTCATCAAGTATTCAGCATCCGGTTTTCGGGACTTCACCCGCCTTGCGGCGTCGGACCCGACCATGTGGCGGGATGTGTGCCTGAACAACAAGGACGCGATCCTGGAGATGCTGTCGCGGTTTTCAGAGGATCTGTCGGCCATGCAGCGGGCGATCCGCTGGGGCGACGGCGATGCCCTGTTCGACCTCTTCACCCGCACTCGCGGTATCCGACGGTCGATTATCGAAGCGGGTCAGGAAACAGACGCGCCCGACTTCGGCCGTGTGCAGTCGAAAACGGACGATTAAAGGTGCGCTAGTGGTCGCGGTTGGCGATGAAGCCGGCGATCGCGGAGAGATTGTCTGCCTTGTCTCCGAACGGGGCCAGAAGGGTCTGTGCTTCCTCCAGAAGCCTTGAAACTTCAGAGCGCGTCGCGTCGGCCCCCAGGAGCGCCACCAAAGTGGCCTTGCCTGCATCTGCGTCCTTGCCCGTCGCCTTGCCCGTGACATCAGAGCTTGCCTCGACATCCAGCAGGTCATCTGCGAGCTGAAAGGCGAGGCCGATGATCTCGCCGAAGCGGGTCAGTCGCTGGATGTCAGCTTCGTCCGCATCGGCAAGGATTGCGCCGGCGCGGCAGGCATATCGCAGCAGCGCCCCGGTCTTCATGGCCTGCAGTGTGCGGATTTCCGCTTCGGTCCTGTCCCGGTTCTCCGATTCAATATCCAGCATCTGGCCGCCGGCCATGCCCCCGATTCCAGCCGCCCGGGAGAGCTCGCGGCCAAGTCTCAGGCGCGTTGCGGCGTCCGGATGGACCATCTCACCGGTTATGACATCGAAAGCCAGGGTCAGAAGCGCGTCGCCGGCGAGAATGGCCGTGGCTTCGTCAAAGGCCTTGTGGGTGGTCGGCCGACCGCGCCTCAGGTCGTCGTCATCCATCGCCGGAAGGTCGTCATGGGCCAATGAGTAGCAGTGGATGAACTCCAGCGCGGCGCCGGCCTCGCAAACCCCTTCGTCCGTTCGTCCGAACAGGGCTGCCGTCTCCATCAAGAGCACGGGCCGCAGCCGCTTGCCTCCGCTGAGGGCAGCATAGCGCATCGCCTCGAGCAGCCGGGCCGGTCGAACTGTCTCTCCATCCATGACCTGCTCGCGAAGCAAGTCTTCAAGAGCCGTTTCCACCTGCTGTGCCTGATGGGCAAGATGCGGCTTGATGTCGAAGGTCAAGATCGGCTCCTGGATGGGTGACATGGTTGTCGAGCAAGTTTCGGTTTCCCTGAAGCCAATTGCCTGTATCGTCAAGAAAGAAAGATAAAAATCGATAGCATCAATTTGAATTGCGATTGTTTGGGCTGCTCTCTTGGATATGTGGCCAATCAGGTTTTACCGGAGGTTTGTTGAATGCGTCTTTTGTCGAGCTTGCTGAGATCCTTTGTGAAACGCGGGCAGATGCGCGTCTATGACGCAGAGGGTGACCTGCACGAGTTTGGACCAGGCACAGATGGTCCGACGGTCACGATCCGTCTGCACGACAAGAAACTCTACAGGTCGCTTTTCCTCAATCCGGAGCTTGCGGCGGGTGAAGCCTATATGGACGGAAGCCTGACCCTGGAGGAAGGCTCAACGATCTACGACTTCATGTTCCTGTTTTCGATCAACCGGGCACCTCTGGGCGCCAACCCGGTCCAGGGGCTCCTGCGGCGGTTCTGGAAGGCGTTTAGGCGGCGGCAGCAGAAGAACAACGTGGAGCGGGCAAAGGAGCAGGCACGGCATCACTACGACCTGTCAACCGAGATGTACCGCCTGTTCATGGATGAGGGCCTGAACTACAGCTGCGCCTACTACTCTTCGCCCGACGACACGCTGGAACAGGCCCAGGCGGCCAAGCTGAACCATCTTGTCGCCAAACTCGATCTGCAACCGGGCATGGAGGTGCTGGAAATTGGCGGCGGCTGGGGATCACTGGCAATCCGCATGGCCCAGGCTGGCGCCAAGGTGACCTCGCTGAACGTCTCGCCAGAACAGGTGAAGATTGCAGAAGAGCGTGTCCGAGCAGCCGGGCTGGAGGACAAGATCCAGTTTGTGCTCAAAGACTATCGCGAGTTTGAGGGCCAGTTTGACCGGGTGATTTCAGTCGGGATGATGGAACATGTCGGCATTGGTCATCTCGATGCCTATTTCGGCAAGATCAAGGACTGCCTGACCGACAAGGGCTATGCTGTCATCCACTCCATCGGCCGCATGACCCCTCCAGGCACGACGGGGCCGTTCATCCGCAAGTATATTTTTCCTGGTGGCTACGTTCCGGCGCTCTCGGAAGTCTTTGCCTCGACCGAGCGGCTTGGGCTATGGGTCTGCGACAACGAGATCCTGCGATTGCATTATTACTATACAATCCGGGACTGGCGGCTGCGCTTTGAGGCGCGCCGGGATGAAGCGGCGAAACTCTACGACGAAACCTTTTGCCGTATGTGGGAGTTTTATCTCTGCGCGGTGGAGTTGGGATTCCTGCATGGCTCAAACATGGTGTTCCAGCTGCTCTTGTCGAAAGAACGCGACGCTGTGCCGATCATTCGGGATTTCATCGTCGACAACGAACGGAAACTGAATGGCCCGAACTAAGGCCGGCTCTGCCAAATCCACGACAGGCAAGACGGGGAAGGGAAAACGGCAGGACCGAAGTGATACCAGCAGTGGCGTTCTTGCCAGATGGCTGGACAAGGCATCGTGCCGCCGTTGGGTGATCCGCGGCGCCCTCGCGATTCTGCTGCTGCCGCCGTTTCTGACCGTTGTCTATGCGGTTGTGCCGCCGGTGAGCACCTTGATGCTCGCCCGTTACGCCCAGTTGTTGTGGGTGGATCGGCAGTGGCGCTCGCTGGAGGAAATATCGCCACATCTGGTTCGCTCCGTCATCACATCGGAAGACAGCGGCTATTGCGACCATGGCGGCGTCGACTGGTCGGCACTGCAGAAACAGGTCGATGTGCTCTTGAGCGAGGGAGAAGCGCCACGTGGAGCCAGCACCCTTACCATGCAGACGGCAAAAAACCTCTATTTGTGGGGTGGGCGCAGCTATCTGCGCAAAGGGCTTGAATTACCGCTTGCCCTTACGATCGACGGGATCTTGACGAAACGCCGGATCATGGAGATCTACCTCAACATCGCGGAGTGGGGAGAGGGTATTTTTGGAGCCGAAGCAGCCAGCCAGGCCTGGTTCGGCAAACCGGCCAAGGATCTGACGAGAACCCAGGCCGCGCGTCTCGCAACCGCACTACCGAACCCGCTGGGACGCAATCCCGCCAAGCCTTCCCAAGGCCACCGCAAGCTGTCGTCCACCAACCTTTCTCGGGTCAAAGGTGCCGGCCCCATATTCGGCTGTGTGCTTGGCTCTTGACGGGCCTGCCGCTTCTGTGTACGTCGGCAGCAAGAATTTTCACTTGATGGGCTGGCAAAAGCTGAGCGTTGCCTGTATAACGCCGCCCATTCCAACACGCTGCGTGACGCCACGCCCCGGGCTTTCCCGGTCCGGGCCGCGCGACTATGGACCACGGAGAAGAACAAAATGGCCGTACCGAAGAGGAAAACTTCGCGCATGAAGCGCGGTTTCCGCCGTTCCCCGGACGCCCTGAAGCAGCCGACATACGTTGAGGACAAGGATTCAGGCGAACTGCGTCGCCCGCATCATGTTGACCTCAAGTCTGGCATGTACCGGGGCCGTCAGATCCTCGCACCCAAGGACGACGTCTAAGGGTTCAGGATTGCCGCACGGCAAACGAGATTGAGGCTGGCCTTGTTTCGACAGGCCGGCCTTTTTCTTTTTGTGGCCTGCCATCTTGAATTGGCCGGGAAGATCGTGTCAGGTCCGCAGCGTCAGCCTTTCCTGGGATCAGCGCCCCGGGCAAACGCAATCTGGAGCCTGTTCATGCGCCTTCTCTCCGCCTTGCCATTCACCCTGTTCGCGTTTCTGATCTACAACGGCCTGTCTTTCACAGCCGGCGAAACGGATCCGGGGTTCTGGACCACGCCGGTTATCACCTTCGGCATGGTCTCCGGCGCGACGTTCCAGCTGCTTGCCAGTGATCTCCTGATCACCGCAGGCCTGTTTTTTCTTTTCGTTGAAATCCTGAAGGCCACGCGTATCGGACGGGCGGCCCTGCTCGACCACATGCTGTCGGTGCTTGTGCTTGTGGCTTATCTGGTCGAGTTCCTGGTGCTGCCGCAGGCAGCGACCTCGCTCTTCTTCATCTTGATGGTCATCGCTCTGATTGACGTCATCGCAGGCTTTTCGATCTCCATCACCGGCGCGCGCCGGGACGTGGCCTTTGGCCACGGCGACATGCATTGAAGACTTCGTAGGGAGCAGACGCTTGATTGTGAAGTCATGGCCCTGCCGCGTTCGCTCTGTGAACCGTTAGATCTTTTCAATGGATTGATTGCATCTCAAGTTGATACAGCCAATCTATGTAAATATGCTATTTATGTATCTTGTGATTTTTGGTGAAATAGTATGAAGAAAATTTCGGCAATAATTATCATTATTTGCTTGATATATTTTGTGGTAGGATTTGCGGCGGTTCAATTTTCTATAGTATCTAATGATTTTTATCTAAAATATGCGGGAGTAGTAGGTGGATTGGCGTCTGTTATTGGCCTTATATCCTTTACAAGGCCGGGAATTACGACTGATGATTTGCAAAAAATCGAGGCCGAATCACTTAGATCAATAGCTGAGACAACAGATAAAATCGAGAAGTTAGAAATAAAACGTGCAACAACGAAGGATGAGATTGACAGTCTTGATCAGCGTAAAAAAGAGATGGAGCTATTAGTAAAAAAGGCAAGCATGTCTTTATTTTTGAAGGAACAAGTGGATTACTATGAAAAGAAAATAAGTATACATATAGAGAAAAATCCAGATTTAAAAAATTCAATCGAAAATATACATGATGCGCAATTAAAGCTTTCTAACTTGAATGAAGAAATTGACTCTCATCCAAATGCAGAATTGTTGCATGAAGTAATTGAATCATCTCAAAATAAGAGATCTCTTGTGGATGAAGCGGTAGAAGAATTCCCGCCTATTGTTCGCACGATGTCGCAATTGCTGATTGAGGTGGGGAGATCCTATGCCGAGTTGATTAGAGTTTTGGTTAAATAATATCGCTTTTCCTCTATTTTTACTTTTCGTCCTCGACAACGGCGTGCTTTTGAATCAGCGGCAGCTGGGTCATCGTGAACAGCAGGGTGATCGGCATGACGCCGAAGACCTTGAAGTTGACCCAGAAGTCGGTCGAAAAATTGCGCCAGACGATCTCGTTGATGGCGGCAAGCACGAAAAAGAACAGACCCCAGCGCCACGTCAGAATGCGCCAGCCCTCGTCGGTCAGCTTGAAGGCGCTGTCGAAAACATAGCCGAGAAGCGATTTTCCGAAGAGCAGGCCACCGAGCAGCACGGCGCCGAAAAGGCAGTTGATGATCGTCGGCTTCAGCTTGATGAAGAGATCATCATGTAGCCAAAGTGTGAGGCCACCAAAGACCAGCACGACAACGCCGGTGATCAGAGGCATGACCGGCAGGCGTTTGGTCAGGGCAAGAGATGCGACGAGCGAAATGGTGATGGCGACCATGAAGGCTGCGGTTGCCAGGAAGATGGGTTTGCCAAGCGCCTGAAGCACGGGAAAGGCTTCTGCAATCTGCTCGCCGCGGGAATTGAACAGGAAAAAGATCGCCAGCGGTCCAAGTTCGAGGGCCAATTTCAGGAGCGGTGAAAGCTCCTTGCGCGAGGGATCGTTCGGATCGCGTTCAAATTCCATGGGGCTCTTTCAGTCAGGAAGGGTCGCCGTTCATTTAGCAATGTCACATAGTGACCAGATGCGGGAAAGGTCAAGGGACGGTATGGTGGGAATTTCGAATGAGGTTCGGCAGGGCGGAAACATGCGGCATGCTGACGATGCCCTGAACACCTATGAGACGATTTCTGACAGCTGGATCACACGGTCGGAGCAGATCGACATCGAGGGCCTTTATCAGCCGGTGAGGGATTTGTTGCCGCCGCCACCTGCGAACGTTCTGGATATTGGCGCAGGAACGGGGCGCGACGCGGCCTGGTTTGCGGCGAAGGGGCACCCTGTGACTGCAGCCGAGCCTGCTGCGCGACTGCGATCTGCCGGAGAGGCCTTGCATGCAGGTAAGGCTATCGAGTGGTCAGATGCGCAGCTTCCTGATCTTGGTGCGCTGGGTGCCGGCAATCGCTATGATTGCCAGGTGATGATCGGTGTTTGGCAGCATCTGCCGGAGCCACAGAGACCCCCGGCCATGAAACGGCTTTATGAGCTTGCCAGTGAGAAAGGGCGTGTGGTCATGTCTCTGCGCCACGGGCCGGGCGCACCTGGACGCCCGGTGTTTCCGATTGATGCCCCGGCGACTGCGGAGCTTGCGAAGGCAAATGGCTTTTCCGTACTCAGGAGCGTGCTGATGCCCTCCATGCAGGAATGGAATCGCAAAGAGGGTGTTGAATGGACCTGGCTGGTTCTCGAGGCCTTGCCCAGGTGATCGGCGAGGGTGCGATGGCCACGGGAGATGAGACTTGATGAGGAAGATCTTTCTTGCTGCAGTCGTCACAGGTTTTCTGTTGCCGGGCCTTTTGGCGGTTGAGGCTCAGGCCGCAACGGCGATTACCTGGGAGGCCTTGAACGAAACTCCGGCGGCGCAATTCGATGATCCTTACGCGGCATTGAGCATCCAGGAGCTGCGGTCGCTCGGAACTGTCCTCAGATTGCGAAAGCAATTGTCCGGTACTGGTGTCGTGGCTGGGGAACGCGAGGAGCTTCAGAAACAGCTCAACAGCGAGGAAGCCAAGCTCGCCGCGGCAGGCGTTCGAACAGATTGGCTTCTGGAGCAACGTGAAGCGATCGGCCTTCAGCGCGCCAAGGCAGCCCTTGAGGGCAATCCGGCGCTCGATGGCAAGGACATTGCCATCACCGGCTATGTCATCCCTGTCCTGAACAGCGATGGCGTATCCATGGGCGGCTATCTGGTTCCCGAGTTTGGCATGTGCAGCCATGTTCCGGCGCCCGATCCGAACCAGATGATCCATTACAAGTTGCCCGCCGAATGGCAGGCCGACCAGATCTATCAAGCTGTTCTGTTGAAAGGCCGTCTTGAGCTGGCGGTGACCCGGCAGGCCATTAACCTGCTTGATGGCCAGGTGGAGATGATTTCAGCCTATGACATGGCCGTCTCGGAAATCCATCCGCTGGAGGAGGGCGGTCGATCCCTCAAGGATCGGATCTTCCGGTTCTTCAAGCCGGGCCAATAGAGCGGCCTGATGCTCCGGGGGGATCACTTCCGTCTGGAAGCAAAAAGGCGCCCCGAGAGGCGCCTTTCGTTCCTGGTGGCATTGGCCGTCATCAGCCGTTGGCGATGTATTGGCCGCCGTTGATGGTCATGACCGCTCCGGTCATGAAGGCCGCGACATCGGAGGCGAGATAGACCACGGTGCCGGCGATTTCTTCCGGATGGCCAAGGCGGCCGACGGGAATGCCGGAGATGATCGAGGTCAGCACCTTTTCAGGCATGGCGGCAACCATGTCCGTGTTGATATAGCCCGGGCAGATCGCGTTCACCGTGATGCCCTTGAACGCGTTTTCCTGCGCCAGAGCCTTGGTGAAGCCGATCACGCCGGCCTTGGCTGCCGAATAGTTCGCCTGGCCCATCTGGCCCTTCTGGCCGTTGATGGACGAGATGTTGATGATCCGGCCGGACCCGCGGGCGCGCATGCCTTCGATCACGGGTCGGGTCATGGTGAACATGGAATCGAGGTTGGTGGAAAGAACCGCACGCCACTGGTCGAAGGACATCTTGTGGAACATGCCGTCCTTGGTGATGCCGGCGTTGTTGACCAGAACTTCAACTGGCCCCAAGTCAGCTTCGACCTTGGCGATGCCTTCGGCGCATTCCTCAGGGTTGGCTACATCCCACTTGTAGACGTGAATGCCGGTCTCCGCCTTGAACGCCTCGGCTTTTTCGACGTTGCCGTGATAGGTGGCAGCCACCGTATAGCCAGCTTCCTTCAGGCCTCGCGAAATGGCTTCGCCGATGCCGCGCGTTCCGCCCGTGACCAGTGCGACCTTGTTCATTCCTACCTCCTCTTTCGCCCGTAGACCGGGCTTTGATAATCCCCGTGGTCGGTCTGTCATGACAAAGCCGCTTTTGCTTCGCCATGACAGATATCAAATGTGGTTAGGCCTTTTGGCCCAGCGGCTGTTACCGCTCGATGCACATGGCAACGCCCATGCCACCGCCGATGCAGAGGGTGGCGAGACCCTTCTTGGCATCGCGGCGGACCATTTCATGGATCAATGTGCAGAGAACACGCGCGCCAGAAGCGCCGATCGGATGCCCGATGGCAATGGCGCCGCCGTTGACGTTGACGATGTCCGTGTCCCAGCCCATGTCCTTGTTGACCGCACATGCCTGAGCGGCGAAAGCCTCGTTGGCTTCGACCAGATCCAGTTCGGAGGCGGACCAGCCGGCCTTTTCCAGCGCCTTACGGGAGGCGGGAATCGGGCCCGAGCCCATGATCGCCGGATCAACACCGGCAGTTGCCCAGGAAGCGATACGTGCGAGCGGCTTCAGGCCACGTTTTTCAGCTTCTGCAGCGCTCATCACCAGGATCGCTGCTGCGCCGTCGTTGATGCCCGAGGCATTGCCTGCAGTGACCGAGCCTTCCTTGGCGAAAGCTGGACGCAGCTTCTGCATGCTTTCCAGAGTCGCGCCGTGGCGAATGTACTCGTCGTCTTCAACGATCGTGTCACCCTTGCGGCCCTTGATGGTGACGGGCGTTATCTCGTCCTTGAACTTACCGGCCTTCTGGGCGGCTTCCGCCTTGTTCTGCGAGGCAAGGGCGAATTCGTCCTGCTGTTCGCGGGAGATCTGCCACTTTTCAGCAACGTTCTCAGCGGTCTGACCCATGTGATAGCCGTTGAAGGCATCCCACAGACCGTCCTTGATCATGGTGTCGACCATCTTGTAGTCGCCCATCTTGTATCCGGCGCGCATCGGGGCACAGTGAGGCGACAGGGTCATGTTCTCCTGTCCGCCTGCCATCATGATCGTGGCGTCGCCGCACATGATCTGCTGGGCGGCAATGGCGACCGTGCGAAGACCCGACCCACAGACCTGGTTGAGGCCCCAGGCAGTTGCGCCTTCAGAGATACCGGCTCCGATTGCAGCCTGGCGTGCCGGGTTCTGACCCATGCCGGCTGTAAGGACCTGGCCGAAAACGACTTCGTCGACATCGTCACCGGAGACCCCGGCCTTGTCGAGGGCGGCCTTCATGACAATCGCGCCCAGCTCATGGGCGGGGGTGGTTGCAAATGCACCGTTAAAGGAACCGACGGGGGTGCGTGTCGCGCTGACAATCACGACATCAGTAGAAGCGCTCATCATAAACTCCAGATGCTTTTCCTCCAGGAAGGGCCGCGGCGCACAATGGCAGCGTGGCAGCACTGGCGTGTTGACCCTCTCTTCGCGACTAGAAACTGTGGCCAATCTCAAGTCAACCGGAATGCCCCTTACTTGCATGCGCTTTTCGCAGGCGCATAATCATCCTTTCGTCACTGCACACAAAAAGGCTGGCAAGAGCCGCATCTATTGGCTTAGTCTCAAAGTTGGAGGAAGCGGCGACGAGCTCTATTGGCTTGTCGTCAAACGGGAACTTGCCGCGAGGCTCCTTGCAACGGAAGACGGGAATGGCAAAGACCAACGAGCCAACTATCATCAAAAAATACGCCAACAGGCGACTCTACAACACAGGTACCAGCACGTATGTGACGCTGGAGGACCTGGCCGTGATGGTGAAGGGGGAAGAGGACTTCATCGTCTATGACGCCAAAACGGGAGACGATATCACGCGCTCTGTCCTGACGCAGATCATCTTCGAGCAGGAAGGCAAAGGGCAGAACTTGCTGCCAGTGCCATTCCTGCGCCAGTTGATCCGCTTCTATGGCGACAGCATGCAGGGATTGGTTCCCAGCTTTCTGGAATATTCGATGACGTCCCTGACCCAGGAGCAGGACAAGCTGCGGGCGCAGATGACCGACGCGTTCGGCGCGACGGCCTTCGACGCGATTGAGGACCAGGTCAAGCGCAACGCGGAAATGTTCGAGCGCGCCATGAAAATGTTCATGCCGTTCTCTGCGGGAGACGTCGGCGGCGACTCTTCAGGAGATGGCGCAGCTGGTCCGCAGGCTGCCAAGACTGAGCCGTCGGATCTCGATGACATGAAGCGTCAGCTGACCGAGATGCAGGCCAAGATCAACGCGCTGAGTGACAAGAACTGATATTCTGCGTATCAGCCGGGCTTAAGTTGCCCGGCTGATCGCATGTCAGGTTGGCGTCAGCCGCAGTCGGCAACCAGATCGACCGCTGCAACACCTGCGAGCGCTGCCGCTTCGTCATTGTCGGATGTGTCGCCCGTGATGCCGACGGCACCAACAACATCGCCGTCTTCATCCTTCATCAGGACACCGCCAGCTACCGGAACAATCGCGCCGCCAGAGACACCGTTCAGCGCCTGAACGAAGTGCGGGCGGCTTTCTGCATTGGCGTTCAACCAGCGGGTGCCGGTTCCCACGGCCAGGGCGCCGAAGGCTTTGCCGCTGGCGATTTGCGGGCGCATGATGGAGGCACCGTCCTGGCGCGAGAGCGAGACGAGATGTCCGCCTGCGTCGAGAACGGCAACCGTCAGGGGCTTGAGTTTCAGCTCAGCAGCCTTTTCGAAAGCGGCTGAAATAATTTGCTCAGCCATTGAAAGAGTTAGTTTGCGCATCTGGTTGCTTCTCCCTTACAAATTGGGCACCTCAGTCCGACAGGGCTAACAGATTGCCCTCCGGGCGACCATAAGCCTGAATAACCAAAGATTTCCTCCTGGGAGGAAAAACTCCGGAGTTTGATTTTGAAACGCGATTTTGAAGCGCCAGGGCGTTCGCCGGTTTTTGCACGTGAAGCTGCCGTAGCTACCTCGCATCCGCTTGCCACGAGCGCGGCGCTTGAGGTGCTGCAAGCGGGCGGTAATGCGGTGGATGCAGCTATCGCCGCATCTGCAGTTCAGGCCGTGGTCGAACCGCAAATGACAGGAATTGGCGGTGACTGCTTTGCAATCGTTACGGAGCCGGACGGAAGAATGGCCGGTTTCAACGGATCAGGGGGCGCACCTGCGGGCATCAGCACGGACTATCTGGCCGCCAGGGGCATCGAAGAACTGACGCCGACATCACCGCATTCCGTGACGGTCCCAGGGGCCGTTCGGGCCTGGGAAACGCTCTTGAAAGCGCATGGCACGCGCAGCTTTGAGACCCTGTTCAAACGCGCCATCGACTATGCGGAGAATGGTTTTCCGGTCGCACCGCGGGTTCAGCACGACTGGAAAGACAGCGTCGACCGGGTGAGCGGGTCAGCAGCGGCCAAGGCGACCTATCTGCCCGGGGGCAAGGCTCCCGATGTCGGTCAGATCATGAAGTTTCCGAGGCTTGCAGAGACGTTGAAGGCAATCGCAACCGGCGGTGCCGATGCCTTCTATACCGGTCCGATTGCGGACGATATCGTTTCGACCCTTCAGGAGCTTGGCGCCGTCATGACACGTGAAGACCTTGCGGCCTGTCATACGACGGCGGTGTCTCCTGTCATGCGTGATTATCGCGGCTTCACCATTGCCGAGTTGCCGCCCAACGGTCAGGGCGTGATTGCCTTGGTGATCCTCGGCATTCTGGAGCGTTTTGATCTCGAAAGTCTGGACCCTCTGGGTCCGGAGCGGCTGCACCTGGAGATGGAAGCGTCGCGCATAGGCTATGCGGTCCGGGACAAGTTCGTCACGGATCCGGGCTACATGGACATCTGCCACACAAACCTGATCGCGGAAGACTATCTGGATCAGCTGGCGGCCATGATCGACCCCTACAAGAAGCTCGCGGAGCTTCCCGGCACCAGCCTCGCGCCTCAAACGGACACGGTCTATTTGACGGTGGTCGACAAGAATGGCCTGTCGATCTCCTTCATCAACTCGATCTTCAATTCTTTCGGCAGCGGGATTCTGGCGCCTGAAAGCGGCGTGTTGTTGCACAATCGCGGGGCGGTCTTCCACGCCAAACCGGGTCATGCCAACACGATAGCCGGTGGCAAGCGCCCGATGCACACGATCATTCCAGCGATGGCGTTGAAGGACGGAGCTCCCTGGCTTTCTTTCGGGGTCATGGGAGGTCACTACCAGGCTTGCGGTCACGCGCATCTGATCTCGAACATCATCGACTACGGTATGGATGTTCAGATGGCGATCGACTTCCCGCGCATGTTCTTTGATCTGGACACTCACGTGCTGGAAGCGGAAAAAATGATTCCGCAGTCCACGCTCGACGGGCTGATCGCGAAGGGACATGAAGTGCGCCGGGCAACCGGCGCGATCGGGGGAAGTCAGGCGATCATGATCGACAAGGCCAACCATACGCTTATTGCGGGGTCCGATCCGCGCAAGGACGGGCACGCGGCCGGTTACTGAGGCTGCCTAGTAGGTTGCCGAGTACTGGTGACCGGTCAGACGGCCTACCTCTCGCTGGCCGGCGTTGCGGTAAATCGCAGCGCCGGTGGTCAACGTGACAGCGTCGCTCTGGGCTGCAGTCATCCGCAGCATCTCTGGTGAATAAGCCAAAGGACTGGCTGTGCTGGTTGCCTCGCGAGCAGAGGTGGCCGACTGTCTCTTGTCCTCATTCAGCGCAAACTCTGCGCCGCGCCGTTCGCGTGCTTCGGTCTGATGCGCTTCCTGACGGGCAAAAGTCGGGCTATCATAAACTCTGGCAATGGGTGTGATCTGCATGGCGCTGATCCTCTTTCTTGGTGGCCGTTCGGCGGCCTCATGCGGTAAACGCAAGTTCAGGTTTAGAGGTTCCGCAGCGTGCAGGGCGTGTTGAGGATCACACATTCGAGGTTTGCCGGGCACGGGAGAGCCAGACGTGTTTCAGCTGGGCATGCAGCGACAGGAGTGGTTCGGGCCGACATTGCGCCGATGGCGCATGCTGAACCGGGTCAAGCAATCATCACTCGCTGCCGAAATGGGGGTTTCGCAAACCACTGTGTCCCGCTGGGAGAGTGGCCGGCTGGTTCCGGAGGGCGCGCACGCGCAGCGGCTTGAACGGCTGCTCAGCGCACGGCCGAAATCGTCGGCAGACCATGCCTTGAGCGAGCTGGTCGAAACATCCCGGCAACCGGCGCACCTCATCTGCGATTTTACCCACCGGCTGCTGGCCGCGTCTGCCGGGCGCCTCGAAGACTGGCGGGTTCCGCTCAGCGACAAGCTTGGAACGTCGCTCTGGCGCTATGCGACGGAGGGTATTCGCCTTGGCGAGGCCGGGCTCGCGGCGCGAGGCTGGATGGATGCCCATCCGCCGGAGGTAACAGTCTTGACCGAGCGCATGGACCACCGCGACCTGACCATCCGGGCCGGTGAGATCATCTACACGCGGATCGCCTTGTCGGATGGGAGCTTTGCACGCCTGGTCCGCGACGGAGCTCGTCAGAAGCTGGCATAAAACGCGGCGGCCGAGTTCCTTCAGCGCGGGCGCATAAATTATGCGTCGCCTTGCGGCAAAGGAGATGGCCGGTATCCTTTGGCCATGACCTATACGACTGCTCAAGAACCAAGCTCTGCCGAGTCAGATCGCCTCGCCCGCATCATCGATTTTATCCAGGCTGCCGAGGCGTTGAAAGACACGCTGCGAAGCGGTCGAACAGGGCAGGGACGCGCTGAAAGCACCGCTGAACACACATGGCGGCTTTGCCTCATGACCCTTCTGTTTGAGGCAGATCTGGCCGATATCGACGTGCTCAAGCTCCTGAAAATCTGCGTCATTCATGATCTGGCAGAGGCGATTTCAGGTGATGTGCCGGCGCCCAGCCAATCCTCGGACGACGGTCGGGCCGCAAGGGAACGTCAGGACTTGCTGACTTTGTGCAAGGCGTTGCCGGAAGATCTTTCTGCTGAGGTTGTCGCGCTTTGGGATGAGTACGCGGAGGCCAAGTCGCCAGAGGCGATTCTTGCCAAGGGGTTCGACAAGATCGAGACCATGCTTCAGCATGTCAAAGGACGGAACGCGCCTGACTTTGATTATGCTTTCAATCTTGGCTATGGGCGCGAAGCGACGGACCGGCATCCGTTGCTGAGGAACTTGAGATTACTTGCGGATAATCTGACACAGCTAGAGATGATCTCTCAGGCCGGCGAATGACGCCGGCCAAAGGTGCTCAATACTCGAAGGCTATGAGGTGGCCGGCTTCACGCTTGCGGGGGCTGGCTGCCGTCTCGCGGTAGCGGCTTGTGCCAATTTCAGGCTCGGTCTGGCGCTTGTACCTGGTCTGGGGGTCGCCGTCGCGCGTGGCGATGAGATGCGCCAGAAACGTGGCATTCGGGCGATAGCGGGCAACGAAACGGTCGTGATCTTCCTCAACCCGCGCTTCCTGCGGAACCAGTTGAAGCTGGAACGCGCTCTTTTCGCGTGGCTGCTCTGGCTCGTCCCGATACCGGCGCTTGCGCTTCATATTGGAACGCCCGAGGGCTTTGACCGGTTCAATACGCACTTGGATCGCCTCACCTTGTCCCACAACGGTACGAGGACCTCGTACCTGACTGGAACGTCGCAATGCTCATGCCAAACTCTAGCGTTTGTTAACCTTTGTGTCGCGGAAAACCTCGTGTCTCGTCCAAAATGGTTAACGCGAAAGGCGCAATCCGAGCAATCTGGCGGCACTGCCTGATCCCATGAACCGAACATGAATGGCAGCTTCAAAGCTCGTTCAGTACGCCCTGGCCATAGTCAGGTCATCGAAACAGAGACGAAGCGCAAAGGGTAAGATCATGTTCCAGAAATCAGCTATCGCAGTCGCCGCCGTTGTCCTGACCGGGCTGTCCGTCACCGCCCCGGCCATGGCAGACAATGCGAACAGAAGCGTTCGCGACCACCGTGTTGAAACGCAGACGTCAGTTCGGGACCACCGGCAGGAGACCAGGGTCGTGGTGCGCGATCATCGGACGAAAGCCCCGGTCGAGAAACAAGTGCGGGATCACCGGACCAAGCGTTCGAACGAGGTTGTTGCCGTAAAGCGCAAGCATTGCCGCGTCGGTTATGAAAACCTTCGCCGAGGGGGATATCGTCCGATCGTGGCCTATGACTGTCAGGGCAGCGAATATCACTATACCGCTCAGCGTGACGCCAAGCTCTATCGGGTCGCCATGAACGCCTACTCAGGTTCCATGGAAGTCATCTTCATCGGTTTGGCTCGTTGAAGGCAGCGCTCCGGCCAGATTGGCGTGTTTAGGCGCTATGCCGTATGAGCTCCGAGACCGCCCCTTGCGTAGGAGGTCATGGCGGCATGGAGATGATCGAAGACGAGGCGCATGCGCTGATCGCCCTTGAGGTCTTCGTGCATGGTGGTCCAGCTCTCCAGCGGGATCTCGATTTCATCTGCCAGCAGGCGCGTCAGTCTTGGCGCGCGTGCTGCCAGTCCAATCTGACAAAACCCGATGCCACAGCCCTGGCGAATGGCCGAAAGTTGGGCGATTTGGTTGTCGATCCTGTAGGTGAAGTGTGCGGGATCCAACGACAAGCCAAACTGCTTGAGCAGGCGGTCAGCGCCGGGATCCCGGTCGAAGCCGATGATGACGTGTTCTTTGAGCTCGTCCGTTGTTTTCGGTACACCGTGGCGATCGAGGTATTCGGGATGGGCAAAAAGCCCAAGCCTGATGTTCGGACATCGCCTTGCGATCAAGGCTTTCTGGACCGGGCGTGTCATTCGAATGGCAATATCAGCTTCCCGGCGAAGAAGGTCTGTCATCTGGTTGGACAGGCTGATCTCGAAAACCAGACCCGGATGCCTGGCTCTGATCTCCCTCAAAAATCCCGGCAGAACCTCGGCGCCAATGACGTCGCTTGCGGTGATCCTGATGACGCCGGTCATGGCAGACGGATCACCGGCCGCGCTGCGCTGGAGTGCTGCGGCGGCTGATTCCATGGCTTGGGCGTGGGGGGCAAGCCGAAGGGCGGCATCGGTCGGTGTCAGGCCCTGGGGAGCCCTGGTGAAAAGCCGTCCGGTGCCGAGATTGGCTTCGAGCTGGTCAAGATGACGGGAAATCGTTGGCTGAGTGAGCTTCAGGGACCGGGCGGCCGCTGACAGGCTGCCCTCGCGCAGGATAGCCAGAAAAGAGCGGTAGTGATCCCATGCAGCGTGTGACTCGTTCATATAATTTTCTATAGTAGAGATACGCATTACGACAATTTATTTTATCTCAAGATCTGTCAGCTTCCCGCCAGTTGAATTGATGGAGACTGGCATGACAGACAAGACGGCTTTGATACTTGGAGCGACCGGCGGATCCGGAACGGCGGTCGCGTGGGCCCTGTTGGCGAGGGGCTGGAAAATTCGCGCGCTGCATCGTCAGCCGGACGATGTGCGATCGCAGTTGCCGCAAGCGACCTGGTTCAAGGGCGATGCGCTGGATAGCAAAGCGATTGTGGCAGCAGCGGAAGGTGCCTCTCTGATTTTTCACGGCGTAAATCCACCTGGTTACAAGAACTGGCCCAAGCTGGTCCTGCCGATGCTTGAGAGCACTCTCGCAGCCGCAAGGGCAAGCGGTGCGCGGATCGTTCTTCCTGGCACCATTTACAATTATGGTGTCGGCGATGGCCCCCTGTTGAGCGAGACGACCCCTCAAAAACCGACAACGCGCAAGGGCGCAATCCGTGTCGAGCTGGAAGAGCGTTTGCGCAAGGCCAGCGAAAAGGATGGTGTGAAGGTCCTGATTGTTCGGGCCGGAGATTTCTTTGGGGCCGAGACCAAAAGCTCGTGGTTTTCACAGGTGATGGTGAAGCCAGGAAAGCCGTTGCGGAAGCTGACCTATCCGGGACGTGCGAGCGTGGGACACGCCTGGGCTTACCTTCCGGATTTTGCCGAGGCTATTGCGCAACTTGTGGCTATGGAGAGCGAGTTGGGACCGTTCGACTGCTATCATTTTCGGGGCTATTGGTTCGAGCCCGGGGTCAGGATAGCAGAGGAGCTCCGTTCCGTTGCCGGCCTACCAGATCTGCCGATAGGCTCCTTTCCCTGGTGGGCGATCAAGGCGCTCTCACCAGTCGTGCCGTTTTTTCGAGAGGTCTCGGAGATTTCCGTCTTCTGGAAGAACAGCTTGTGTCTCGACAATACCAAGCTGGTAGCGAGGCTCGGCTCCGAACCGCAGACGCCCCTCCCGCAGGCCCTTCGCGACACGCTTGAGGGACTTGGCTGCCTGCCTGTCCGATAACGCGACCAGCAAAGACAAAAAAAGGCGCGGTCCTTGCGGATCGCGCCCTTAGTCGTTTTGAACAGGCTCGACGCCAATTCGGATCTTTTTGTCCGGATCAGGCGGTCAGAGCGCCCTGAGCCTTTTCGACCAGAGCCTTGAAGGCATCCGGCTGATGAATGGCAAGGTCGGACAGAACCTTACGGTCAACTTCGACGCCAGCCTTGTTCAGGCCGTCGATGAAGCGGCCGTATGTGAGGCCCTGTTCACGAACCGCAGCGTTGATACGCTGGATCCAAAGCGAACGGAAATTGCGCTTCTTGGCCTTCCGGTCGCGATAGGCGTACTGGCCGGCCTTTTCGACCGCCTGCTTTGCGACGCGGATGGTGCTCTTGCGGCGGCCGTAGTAACCCTTGGCAGCCTTCAGAACCTTCTTGTGACGTGCATGGGCCGTTACGCCCCTTTTTACGCGCGACATGTGATAACTCCTTTAAGGATAGGTGCTTGGGCTCAGGCGTACGGCAGGAACTGCTTCACGATCTTCGCATCCTGCGGTGCCAGCGTGGTGGTGCCACGGGCGTTGCGGATGAACTTGGTCGTGCGCTTGATCATGCCATGACGCTTACCGGCCTGGGCTGTTTTCACTTTGCCGCTTGCGGTCAGCTTGAAGCGCTTCTTGGCTCCAGACTTCGTCTTCAGCTTGGGCATTTTGCATCCTTTCATTGGCGCGGAGGGTAGACCCACCGCATTCTTGTTGGTGCATCGAGAGGTCGCCACGGCATGCCCTGGTGTATCAGGAGCGATCCTGCTTTCACCTTCGGAAAACCGGAGATGGAGGCATAGAGATACTGCTCCCGAAGAGCCGGACGACTCTGGATCGGGGGCTTATAGGGGGACTCTTGTCTTCATGCAACCGAAAATCGGCATGAATTGGCCAATTTAGAGCTCATGCAGCACATGTGCAGCACGCACGGCGGCGGAGGCACGGTTTTCGACACCAAGCTTTTGATAGATCTGTTCGAGATGCTTGTTCACGGTGCGTGGACTTAGGCCCAGAATCTCGCCGATATCGCGGTTCGCCTTGCCCTTTGCGATCCACAAAAGGACATCCGCCTCGCGGGCGGTGAGACCGAAGTGCTGGCGCAAAACCTCGTCCTGGTTGGGATGATCGCTGGTCGTCATCCGAAACAGGAACTCGTCAGCGCCAATCGCGCCGAGATATTGCATCTGGAGGGTCAAGCCGTTGCCGGGCGAAAGCTCGAAGGGATCTGACTGTCCCGATGGTTTTCCGGCGTCGGCGGCGAGCCAGCTGCCAAGCTCGGCGCCAATGTCCTGCAGAAGCTTGTCGCCGTTGCCGGTCGTGCTGAGGACCTGGTGCGTTTGCGGCGTCGACCAGCGGATTGTGCCATCGCGTGCAATGGCGATGAGGTGCCGTCCCGCCGCATCAAGCGCGATACGGGCGCTTTGGACGGACCGGGCATTGGCCAGATGAACCCGGATCCTTGCCTGCAGCTCATCGATGTTGATCGGCTTGGTCAGAAAGTCGACACCGCCAGAATCAAGCGCATTGACCACATGCTCGGTTTCGCTCAATCCGGTCATGAAAATAACCGGCACATGCTGCAAATGCGGTTTGGACTTGATCTGCTGACAGGTTTCAAAGCCCGAGAGACCGGGCATGATGGCGTCCATCAAAATGATGTCGGGGGTCACTCTGTCGGCGACAGAAAGGGCAGCGGCTCCGCTGGTGGCGACGAGCACCGTGATACCGGCGGTTTCAAGGGCGGTGGTCAGAAAGCCGAGTGTCTCCGGAGAGTCGTCGACGGCCAGAACAATATCGCGCTGCGCTTCAGTCATTCTTGTCCAACTTCTCCAGAACCTTGGTGTAGCCGTCGAAATCGAAGACCTTCAAGTGTCCGCGCAGGACGGCGACTACAGCGCCGTTGTCCGGATCTTCCGCCAATTCGGTCAATTTGGCTTCAATACCATGGATGTAGCCGATTTCACCCAGACTTATCAGCTCACGGACATGACTTGCACCCGGACCCCTGCCTGGGTCGCCTGCAGGTTCCGGTGCTGACGGTGCTAGTGGTGCCTCGCTCTCCAGCCATTGCAGCGCAAGGTGCCGCTGCATCTTGTCAAGCAGCTGGCGCAGATCAAACGGCTTGGCCAAGGTGTCGTCGTGAAGATCCTTGCCGTCCGGTCTGAGAGATCCGTCTCCGATGTTGGCCGACAGCATGATGATCGGTGTGCTGACACCTCTTTCGCGCAGATTTGCAACGAGCTCCCAGCCGTTCATGCCCGGCATCAGGATGTCGATCAGGAAAAGGTCCGGGCAATGGTCTTTCATCATCTCCAAACAAGTGGCGCCGTCTTCCGCTTCCAGAATGTCAAAGCCCAGTGGGGCCAGGATTTCGGCCAGCAGCTTGCGGTGGTCCGGATTGTCGTCAATGACGGCAATTGAGCGCCGCGGGCCTTCATAGCCGCGGATTTGCCTTTCTGCGGGAATGGACTTCGGCGGGTTGGCAACGGCAGCCAACATCAGCCTGACCTCAAAGGAGGAGCCCTTGCCAGGTTCGCTGGAAAGGGCAACGGCACCGCCAAGGGTCTCTGCCAAGAGTTTGGTGATTGTCAGACCAAGGCCAAGACCCGGGGTTCTTCTTGCTTCCACCTCCTGGCTGCGCCCGAAGGGTTCGAAGATCTTGCCCTGTTCGGAGAGATCTATGCCGGGGCCGGTGTCCGTGACCGTGAAGCTGGCGACCTGGGAGCGGTAGGCGACCTTGAGGCTGACAGAGCCCTCATCGGTGAATTTTATGGCGTTGGAGAGCAGGTTGACCAGTATCTGCCGAAGACGCTTTTCATCCGTGCGGACATAGACGGGGAGATTGTCGGCACGTTCATGACTGAAACCAAGCCCCTTCGCGCTGGCCTGCATCTTGAACATGTCGACGATCTGGTCGAGGAAATCGTGAATGTTGATCTCGTTCGAATAGACCTGAAGCCGTCCGGCCTCAATGCGTGAGATGTCGAGCAGTCCGTCAATCAATCCGGACAGGTGTTCGGCGCTGCGGCGGATGGTGTTGATGTTGGACTTGCGCGCTTCGGGAATGGTGTCGTCTCGCTCTAGTACCTGCGCATAGCCTAGGACAGCGTTCAGCGGTGTCCGGAGTTCATGAGAGAGGCCGACGACATAGCGGCTTTTTGCCATATTGGCCGCTTCCGCGTTTTCCTTGGCTTTCTGCAGGGCGGCGTCGGTCTTGCCGTGGGCGTTGATTTCCTTTTGGAGCAAGGCGTTCTGGCGCTGAGATTCTTCCTCGGCCACATGCCTGGTGTCGTGGGCAAGAACCAGGAACCAGGAGGCAATCCCTGCAGCCACGGCAAAGACGAAGAAGATCAGCGTTACGGTCTGACCGATGATGACGGCGGCGTCAGGGAAGCGTTCGGCCGCCTGATTGTAGATCACCCAGAGGACAAAGCCGATGGCAGCAATGGAAAAGCTGGCCGTCAGACCATACCGACCGAGACGTGTCCTCAGATGCGCCAGGGTTTTTTCGGGCAGGAAGTGCTCGGCAACGACACCGAGCTGATGATTGATCCGGGCCTTTGGTTTGCAAAGGTCATGACAGCGAGCGTCCAGCGAGCAGCACAGTGAGCAAATCGGCGCCTGGTAGGCCGGGCAATAGGCCATGTCTTCGGGTTCGAAAGGGTTTTCGCAGATCGAACAGGTGATGGTGCTTTCGTCCTGCCAATGGGCGCGCGGCTTTCTGGCGAGATAAAACTTGCCCTTGGTGGCCACCGCGATGGCGGGAGCGGCAATGAAGGCGATGACCATTGCGAGGAAGGTCGAGAGGGCCGCGGCTTCTTCGCCAAAATGGCCGTAGTAGGCGAGAATGCCCAGGGTCGCGGCAAGCGTCATTGCGCCCGTGCCGACCGGATTGATGTCGTAAAGATGCGCGCGCTTGAACTCGATGCCGGGCGGGGACAATCCAAGCGGTTTGTTGACGAAGAGATCGGCGGAGATCGCGCTCAGCCAGGCCATCGCGATGATGGAGAAAACGCCGAGAGTTTCTTCCAGCAACTTGTAGATGCCCAGTTCCATCAGGAGCAGGGCGATGCCGACGTTGAAGACAAGCCAGACGACCCGGCCGGGATGGCTGTGGGTCAGGCGGGAGAAAAAATTCGACCATGCGAGTGAGCCCGCATAGGCGTTCATCACATTGATCTTGAGCTGCGAGACGACAACAAAGGCGGCCATCAGCAGCAAGGCCATATGTTCGGACGGTAACATGTAGCCAAAGGCCACCGCGAACATGCGCGATGGCTCATCGGCGTGTTCTGGCGGCACTCCGGCCGAGAGCACGAGGACGGCAAGGAAAGAGCCGGCGAGCATTTTGGGTGCACCCAGGATGACCCAACCGGGACCTGCCAGAAACAGCGCGAACCGATGCCTTTTGCGGGCAACTTCACCGGCTGGAACAAAGCGCAGGAAATCGACCTGCTCGCCGATCTGGGCCATGAGGGCGAGAATGACCGCAGATGCGGCTCCGACGCTGATGAGGTTGATGTCAGACAGTCCGCCGTCAGATTGAATTGGCGTGTTGGTCTGCGGATCCAGACCGGAAAATCCCAACCATTCGCCAAAAACACTCCAGTCTGCGTAGGCGATAAAGAAGAACGGAAGAATGTTGAGGACGATCCAGAATGGTTGAGTGATCAGCTGGAACTTGGAAATCAGCGTGATGCCATGTGTGACCAGCGGGATGACAGCCACCGCGCTCAGGATGTAGCCGATCCAGAGCGGCACTCCGAAGGCGTATTCCAGCGCACTCGACATGATCGACGCTTCGATCGCGAAGAGTATGAACGTGAAGCTGGCATAGATCAGCGACGTCAGCGTTGATCCGATGTAGCCGAAACCGGCGCCGCGGGTCAGAAGGTCAATGTCGACGCCATGTCGGATCGCATATTTGGCAATCGGAATGCCGACGAAGAGCAACACCAGACTTCCCAGCAGGATTGCAACGAAGGCGTTGGCAGTCCCATAGGACAATGTAATGGCACCGCCGATGGCCTCCAGAGCGAGAAAGGAGATCGCCCCAATGGCAGTTTGGGAAATTCTGCGCGAGGAAAAGCGCCGTGCGCTCTTCGCGGTGAAGCGGAGTGCGTAATCCTCCAGGGTCTGGTTGTTGACCCATTGGTTGTATTTGCGCCGAACCGGCAGAATACGTTGGCGCGCGTTCATGAAAATGCCCTTGAATTGGGCATGTGCCCGTGTATTGTGCGATCTTCGCCTGAAATCAGCGGCATTCTGCCTTAGCTCCCCGTGCTCACCCCTGTGCTAGCAGGGTTTGTGCCGCTTTATTGGCCAGCGATTATTTTGTTGCTTTGTCCCGTCTGCACATTTTGCGCAAAAGGCGCAGTTGCTTACGTCAATTGACGTATGTCGCGGTGCAGCGTTCCCCCGCACGATCCTGGCCAGACGGCAGCCCTTCCATCTGCCGCAGAATGCCAAAAGGCTTCACCAAGAGGGGACTCAACATTATGAAAAAGACACTTACAGGTCTCGCCCTAGCGGGTTTGATGACCAGCACATTCGCCGGTTTGTCCTACGCACAGGAAGAGACCATCAAGGTCGGTATCCTGCACTCGCTCTCCGGCACAATGGCGATTTCCGAAACGACACTCAAAGACGCCATGCTGATGCTCATCGAAGAGCAAAACAAAAAAGGCGGCGTCCTGGGCAAGAAGCTCGAAGCTGTTGTTGTCGATCCGGCTTCCGATTGGCCGCTGTTCGCTGAAAAGGCGCGTGAGCTGATCGAAGTCAACGGCGTTGATGCTGTCTTCGGTTGCTGGACATCTGTGTCGCGCAAGTCCGTTCTGCCGGTCTTCGAAGAACTGAACTCCCTGCTGTTCTATCCGGTTCAGTATGAAGGTGAAGAGTCCCAGCGCAACGTGTTCTACACAGGTGCTGCTCCCAACACTCAGGCAATCCCTGCCGTTGACTACCTGATGAGCGAAGAAGGCGGCTCGGTCGAGCGCTGGGTTCTGGCCGGCACCGACTATGTCTACCCGCGCACAACCAACAAGATCCTCGAAGCCTACCTGAAGTCCAAGGGCGTGGCTGAAGAAGACATCATGATCAACTACACGCCGTTCGGTCATTCCGACTGGCAGACGATCGTGTCCGACATCAAGACCTTTGGTTCGGCTGGCAAGAAGACCGCTGTTGTCTCCACCATCAACGGTGATGCGAACGTTCCATTCTACAAGGAACTGGGTAACGCAGGCATCAAGGCAGAAGACATTCCTGTCGTTGCCTTCTCCGTCGGTGAAGAAGAACTCGCAGGTCTCGACACTGCTCCGCTCGTCGGTCACCTGGCTGCCTGGAACTACTTCCAGTCCGCTGACACCGATGCCAATGCCGAGTTCATCGAAACATGGCAAGCCTTCACCGGTGACGAAGACCGCGTAACCAACGATCCGATGGAAGCAAGCTACATCGGCTTCAACATGTGGGTTGAAGCGGTCGAAAAGGCCGGCACCACCGATGCAGATGCTGTGATTGACGCCATCGTCGGTGTTTCCGTTCCGAACCTGACCGGCGGCTACTCTGCAATGATGCCGAACCACCACATCACGAAGCCGGTTCTGATTGGCGAAATCCAGGAAGACGGACAGTTCGAAACTGTTTGGGAAACCTCCGGCCTCGTCGGCGGCGACGCATGGTCTGACTACCTGGAAGGGTCCAAGGACCTGATCTCCGATTGGCGTGCTCCGATGTCTTGCGGCAACTTCAACGTGAAGACCGGCAAGTGCGGCGGTTCCGACTCCTAAGATCCTGAAAAAAAGGAGGCGGGTCTTGTGGTCCGCCTCCTTTCGCCACCACCCCTAAGTCCTCTTGCTAGGAGGGGTTTGGGGTGGTGGTCCTTCCAGAGTGCAGTCGCCGTGCGGCGGCGAGGCGCGCGAACTTGAAAGACCCGGTGGACCCATGTCCTTTTTGAAATCTTTTCTGATGTTCCTTTGCCTGATGGCCGGCCTCGTCGGCACGGGCGCGGCGCAAAGCGACCTGGAAAGCTTGCGGCCCCTGGTGAATGCGCTTGCCGAGGGCAAGTACAAAGAGACGCAAAAACAGATCGGTGATCTGGCCGCGACCGGAAACCCTGCTGTCGCACCGGCCCTAGAGGCGCTGGGCGCTGGCGAACTCTTTTTCCGGAAGTCCGACAAACAGGTTTTCATCGCCAAAAAGGCGGGCAAGGGATATGCGCTGAGCGACCCGTTGACGCTCGAAGATGCCGGCGAAACTGGCCGGCGCGCAGTGACAAAAATCAAGGTCAACAACAACCTGCGCCGGGTCATCCGCTCCGCGCTTGGTTCCCTGACCTTGCTGGCACCCGATCCTAAGGTTCGCATGGCAGCGGCTGAGGCCGTTTTCAAGGCGAAGGATCCTGAGGCCATTGAAAGTCTTGAAGCAGCGATTGCAAAGGAGATTGATGATGACGTGCGTTTGGTCATGGAACAGGCCCGGGCCGCAGCCGTTCTCAATTCCGACGGCAGTGACGGTGATAAGCTTGAAGCGATTGAAACCCTCGCCAGCATGGGAAACCGAGAGGCGCTCTCCCTTCTGATCGGCCTTCGCGACAGTTCGGAAGGCGAGGTTCAGCAGGCCGCCACGCGCGCCGTCAACACCATCAACAAGTCGCTGGCGCTTTGGGATAATGCCCAGAACATCTGGTACGGTATCTCGCTGGGGTCGGTGCTGCTGCTGGCCGCGATTGGCCTTGCGATCACCTTCGGCGTCATGGGGGTCATCAACATGGCCCACGGCGAGATGGTCATGATCGGTGCCTATGTCACCTTCGTGGTTCAGGAGCTGATCCGGTCTTCGGCTCCGGGACTGTTTGAATACTCGCTTTTCATCGCCCTGCCGCTGGCGTTCCTGGTCTCCGGCGCGATTGGGGTCGGTATCGAGCGCGGTGTCATTCGCTGGCTCTATGGGCGGCCGCTGGAGACACTGCTGGCGACCTGGGGCATCTCGCTGATCCTTCAACAGGCGGTGCGATCCATTTTCGGTCCAACCAACCGAGAGGTTGGTAATCCCGACTGGATGTCCGGGGCCTTCGAACTTGGCCAACTGACCATCACCTACAACCGGATGTGGATTGTGGTCTTCGCCATCCTGGTCTTCGCCGGATTGATGCTCGTGCTAAAGAAGACGTCCTTCGGGCTCTTTACCCGGGCCGTCACCCAGAACCGGCGCATGGCGGCTTCCATGGGCATTCGCACGCCCTGGATCGATGCGATGACCTTTGGCCTCGGGTCGGGGATCGCCGGTATTGCCGGTGTTGCTCTCTCGCAGATCGACAATGTCTCACCGAACCTCGGACAGGGCTACATCATCGACAGCTTCATGGTCGTTGTGTTCGGCGGTGTGGGCAATCTCTGGGGCACCTTGGTCGGGGCCATGACCCTCGGCGTGGTCAACAAGTTCCTTGAGCCCTACGCAGGCGCCGTTCTTGGCAAGATCCTTGTGCTCGTCTTTATCATTCTCTTTATCCAGAAACGTCCGCGGGGCCTCTTTGCCCTCAAGGGCCGGGCAGTCGAAGCATGATGACCTCCTTTCTCTTCCGCGCCCTCGACGCCAAGGCGGGCGTTTTCGTCGCGATCCTTCTGGCGGTCATTGTTGCCGTACCCGCGCTCAACCTTTTGACACCGCCGGACAGCCCGTTTCACGTGCCGACCTATGCGGTGACGCTGATGGGCAAGTATTTGACCTACGCCTTGCTGGCCCTGTCAGTCGATCTGGTCTGGGGTTTTTGCGGCATTCTCTCGCTCGGCCACGGCGCGTTCTTTGCGCTGGGCGGCTATGCCATGGGCATGTATCTCATGCGCCAGATCGGCACCCGCGGCGTTTACGGGGATCCGATCCTGCCAGACTTCATGGTGTTCTTGAACTGGAACGAGCTGCCTTGGTACTGGTACGGCTTTGACATGGCCTGGTTTGCCTTTCTCCTGGTGCTGCTTGTGCCAGGTGCATTGGCCTTCATTTTCGGCTGGTTCGCCTTCCGCTCCCGGGTCACGGGCGTTTATCTTTCGATCATCACCCAGGCGCTGACCTATGCGCTCCTGCTTGCCTTCTTCCGCAATGATATGGGCTTTGGCGGCAACAACGGCCTGACCGACTTCAAGGATATTCTCGGGTTCGACGTTCAGGCCAATACGACCCGTGCCGGTCTGTTTGCAGCTTCTGGCCTAGCGCTGATGATCTGCTTCCTGATTTGCCGAGCAATCACCCGCTCCAAGCTGGGCAAGGTTCTGGTTGCCGTGCGGGACGCCGAGAGCCGAACACGCTTCCTGGGCTACCGGGTCGAGAACTACAAACTGTTCGTCTGGGTGATTTCCGCCATGATGGCGGGGATCGCCGGCTCGCTCTATGTGCCGCAGGTCGGGATCATCAACCCGGGCGAGTTTGCGCCAGCCAACTCGATCGAAGCGGTGATCTGGGTTGCTGTTGGTGGCCGCGGCACGCTGGTCGGCGCTGTTATCGGCGCGGTGCTTGTGAATTTCGCCAAGACCTGGTTCACTGCTGCCCTTCCCGATGTCTGGCTCTTCGCTCTTGGCGCGTTGTTCGTGATCGTAACGCTGTTCCTGCCCAAGGGCATCGTCGGGACGATCAGCCAGGGCTGGACCGCCATTCGGCAGCGCAAGCTGTCCGCCGCCTATGCCGATGGATCCGACGAGCCACCTAACCTTCCGCCCAACAGTCCTGCGGCTCCTGCCAATGTGACCCGCGCCGCGCCGTCTTCCGGTGCTGAGCCTCAGCCTGCGGAGTAAGACAATGGCGAAAAGTTCCAGCCTTCTGTACCTCGATGGTGTCTCTGTCTCCTTTGACGGGTTCAAGGCCCTCAACGAATTGTCCCTGGTGATTGCACCAGGTGAGATGCGCGCCATCATCGGCCCCAATGGCGCAGGCAAGACAACCATGATGGATGTCATCACGGGCAAGACCCGGCCGGACAGCGGCGAAGTCTTCTTCGACGGCACCGTGGACCTGACGGATGAAGATGAAGCGTCTATCGCTGAATTGGGCATCGGCCGGAAGTTTCAAAAACCGACCGTCTTCGAGAGCCATACCATTTGGGACAATCTGGAATTGGCGTTGAAAGCACCACGCGGTCCCTTTGCAACGCTGTTTCATGTGATTGCGGGTGCTGAAAAGGCTCGAATCGAGGAGTTGCTCGAGTTGATCCGTCTTGGCGACAAGCGGGATGAGCTGGCGGCGAATCTGTCTCATGGTCAGAAGCAGTGGCTCGAAATCGGCATGCTGCTTGCCCAGGATCCAAAGCTCCTGCTGGTCGATGAGCCAGCGGCGGGGATGACCGATGCAGAGACGGCGGAAACGGCCGAGCTTCTGAAGGATATTGCCAAATCGCATTCTGTCGTGGTCGTCGAGCACGACATGACCTTCATCCGGGCGCTCGGCGTCAAAGTCACCTGTCTTGCGGAGGGCTCCGTTCTGGCCGAAGGGTCGCTTGATCATGTCTCGGCTGACGAACGGGTCGTTGAAGTCTATTTGGGGCGCTAGGAAACATCATGTTGAGCGTTGAAAACATTGATCTTCACTATGGCGCGGCGCAGGCGTTGAAGAATGTCTCGCTGACCGCGGAAGTGGGCAAGGTGACCTGTGTCATGGGCCGAAACGGCGTCGGCAAGACCTCGACCCTGCGCGCTGTGGTCGGGCAACATCCGGTCAGCGCAGGCAAGATCTTCTGGAATGGCGAGGACGTGTCCAAGCTCGCCGCCCATGCCAGGGCCAAGCGCGGCATCGCGGTGGTTCCCCAGGGCCGTGAAATCTTCTCCCTGCTGTCGGTCAAGGAAAACCTCGAAACAGGTTATGCCTGCGTGCCACGCAAGGACAGGACGATTCCGGAGACAATTTTCGAACTTTTTCCCGTTCTCAAGTCCATGCTGTCGCGTCGGGGAGGCGATCTCTCGGGTGGGCAGCAGCAGCAGCTGGCAATCGCCCGTGCGCTCGTGACCCGCCCCAAGCTGCTGGTTCTTGATGAGCCGACCGAGGGCATTCAGCCGTCAATTATCAAGGATATCGGCCGTGCGATTGAATGGCTGCGCGACCAAGGCGACATGGCGATTGTTCTGGTCGAGCAGTATTTCGAATTTGCCCGCGATCTTGCAGATGATTTCGCTGTTATGGATCGCGGCGAAGTGGTCATGGCCGGAACACGCGCCGAACTGGATGAAACAGAAGTGCGCAGGCATCTGACGGTCTGATTCCGCAAAGACAGTTTGACAGTCATGCTCCCGCCACGCTTTCTCCTAAACTGGGAAAGCGATTCGAGACGGGGAGCATCGTATGCGACGGCTATTGATCGGGCTTGGAGGCCTGTTCTTCCTACTGGCAACGATTGTGCTGGTGGTGCCATTTCTGCTGCCCAAGGACACCATCAAGCAGCAGGTCATTGCGGAAGTCGAAAAGGCCGTGGGTTGGCGTTTGAGGCTTGATGGCCCCGTAAGCCTTTCCCTTTTGCCTGGGTTTTCGCTTATTGCCGAGAACATTGGTCTTTCCGGTGAAGCTGGAGCTGATGGCATCGAGTTCGCCAAGGCGGGGAAAATCGAATTCGGCCTGGGCTGGGGCGGGCTCTTCGGCGGTGAAATTCAAGTTACCGGCATCACGCTGGTCGAGCCTGATATCTTTCTCGAAATCGGCGCTTCAGGCCTCACTAGTTGGGCGCCCCGCCGCGAATTGACACCGGCGGAAGAGGCTGCCGAAATACTTTCGGGTGAATTGAGCGCGCCGAGTACGCCGCAGGTGCAGGAGGCTGTAGAGGAAACGGACTTGGCGGGCTCGTCCGACGCGGATTTTCTCAAGCGGATCGGGATAGATCGGCTCGATATCGAGAATGGCACGGTGCTCTATCACGATCGTAGCACCGACCAGCGGCATGAAGTTTCTGATCTGAACCTGACGCTGATGGCACCTGATCTCGAGGGTGAGGTTTCGCTCGACAGCACGTTCGTCTGGCAGGAAAAGCCGATGGGGCTCAAGGGCACATTGGAAAATCCTCTCGGATTTGTTGCCGGTACGCGAATTCCGATGGATCTGATGTTGACGGTTGATGAGAGCAGCCTTGGTGTTGCCGGTGAGGCCGGAATGGATCCGATTTGGACCGATGTCGCCATCACGGGTCAGGGGCCATCCCTACAGCGTTTTGCCGCTCTCCTGGGAACAACGCTTGCCAATGATCCGGGCGCATTTTCGGTCTTTGCCAAGGTCACGGGCGATGAAACTGCCCTGTCTCTCGCTGATCTGACAGCAAGCGTCGGCAGTCTCGGGCTTGACGGCAATGTTGAGGCGAACCTCGGCGGCGATGTTCCGCAGGTTGCTGGCCGGGTCATCCTGCGTGAAAGCAACCTTGAGGATCTGCTCACACTTGCCGGGCAGTCGTTGCCGGCGAAGGGACAGCTTGCTGGCGATGTTACCTTTGAAGCCTCAGGGGATACGGGTGAGGCGATCCTTGCGACGCTTAATGTCAGGGGCTCTGCCCGGGTGACGGGCGGCGAAGTGTCCGGTCTGGGCTTGGCTGATGCCGTCGGAGGTGATGTTTCTGCTGACGTTATCAAGGATATCGCGCTTGAGCTGGATCTGAACGGTCTGGATGAGAAAGCCAACCTGCGCGGCGGGCTTTCCTGGCGTGGAGAGGCCTTCACGGTGACGGGCAGTGCAACCCCGGCACCCTTGCTCGATGGGCGATCTGCGCCGGTAGCGGTCAAGGTGAAGGGCGCGAAGCTGAGTGCAGGCTATGAAGGCAGTGCCTCGGGTGCGGGAGGCCTGGAAGGCGCGGTTTCCGTCGAGACGGCGAGCCTGCGCGACCTGATGGCCTGGATGGGTCAGCCGGTCGAGGCTGGCAATGGTCTCCAGGGCTTCAAGGCATCTGGGGTCTTCGCGGTTGCGGGCGATACCATTCGCTTTGATGAAACGCGATTTACACTGGATGAGACATCCGGATCGGCCAGCGGCCGGATCAAGCTGGCAGATCGTCCGGATGTGGTTGCAAAGCTCGCACTGAATGCGCTGGTGCTCGATCCCTATCTGGAATCTGCGCCCGGGAGATCCGGCGGGTCTGGGAGCACGACCTCGTCCGGATCCGGGACCAGCGCAGCGACGAGCAATGGCCCGAGCGGGTCTGGATCAGCCTGGAGCGATGCCCCGATCGACTTCTCGGGCCTGAAGGCGGCGGATGTCGACTTTGCGATCACGACCAAGGAAATTCGCTGGGACAAGATCAAGATTGATGAGAGCGCGCTGGACGCGACGATCAAGAACGGTGTGCTCGACGCGAACCTGAAGACCTTGCGCCTCTATGGGGGCAGCGGCAGCGGAACCGTACGTGTGAATGGAGCTGCAGAGGTCCCTCAGATCAGCGCCCAATTTGCGCTAAGCGATTTGGATGGCTATCCGGTTCTCCGTGACGCAGCCGATTTCGAATGGCTCGAGGGCAAGGCAAATATTGCGCTGAATGCAACGACCGCAGGCCGGTCAGAAAAAGCGATGGTGGAAGGCCTCAACGGGACTGCATCTTACAGCTTTGCGGATGGTGCGATCCGCGGCGTCAATATTCCAAAGCTTGTAAGGGGTCTCTCGGTCGAGACGCTTCTGGGCTGGCAGTCCTCCTCGGCGGAGAAGACCGACTTCAGCTCGCTGTCAGCTTCTTTCGACGTCAACAATGGTATCGCGACGACCAGCGACATTTCCCTCGTTGGCCCGCTTGTGCGCATGAGCGGTCAGGGCACCACAAACCTGCCGGCGAAGACGCTGGATTGGCGTGTTGAGCCGAAGATCGTGCCGACCCTGGAAGGGCAAGCTCCGACGCCGCGCAAGAAGGGCGCCGAAAAGCAGATGGCGGGACTGGCGGTGCCAATCGTCGTGAAGGGCCCTTGGGCAAATCCTCAGATCTATCCGGATATCCAGGGCATTTTGGAGGACCCGGAAGCGGCCTACAAACAGCTGGAATCCATGGGCGGAGAGCTGTCGAAAATCCTGAAGGGTGGGAAACCGGATGAGGCGTTGGTCGATGCCGCAAATGAGGCGATCAGCCGTGCAACTGGCGGCAAGACCCAGATCGACGTCCAGAAGGTGATCGAGGGCGATGTCGATGATCAGGAAATTCTGAAAGCCGTTGAAGACGGGTTCGGACTGCCCTCCGGTCTGCTCGGTTCCTTCGGACGGAAGAAGAAAGAATAGCGTGTCCGTTCAGATGGCTGGCGATGGTTCCGCCGCCACGGCTCAGTAGGACGGGGCGCCGTAGTCATTGCTGCCCATGGTGCCGCCCTTGAGAGACCAGTACAGCAGCAGCAATGCACCGATCAGGGGCACAAAGACGACGAAGAGCCAGAAGCCGGATTTGTCGATGTCGTGCAAGCGGCGCACCGAGACAGTCAGGCTGGGCAGGAAAAGCAGCAGATTGGCCACGGTAGAGGCCGGCGTATTGCCGGTACTTGTCGTGACGGACTGGCCAAATGCAGGGGCGACCAGAAAGGCATCCACCAGATACATGGTCCCGCCGATCAGGAACATGAACAGCATCCACCACCAATATTCGGCGCGGTTGGCTCTGCCTGAAAATGTGAAGTATTTGGCGAGTACCGTGTCAGCAGCTTGAAGCATGTCCCTTCCCCCGAAGATCTCTGTTTACCCAGAGGGACTATGGCAGAAATGCCTCAAATTCCGATTAAAAGACTAGGTTTCCGGAACCTTACTGTCAGAATTCAAGTTGCTTGAATATTTCGGCGACGCCGTCTTCGACAGTTCCAGTGTTTTCAATCCGGATGACATGCTCCGTTTCGCCAATCTCAAGATCAGCAAGTTTCAGACGCTTCTCGATGGCTTCGCGGCTTTCACGGCCCCGGCTCGCCAGCCGTTCTGCAAGCACTTCGATTGGTGCGGTGATCAGAAGAACCGCGACGTTTTGATATTTGGCAAAAGCACTAGGCAGGGCGCGGCGCGAGCCATTGGCGATTACCGTCCTGCCAGCCCGGATGGCATCGTCGTAGCGAACTGGGATGACGTAGCCAAGGTCATGCGCTGACCAGGCAAGGGCCACATTGCCGGTCTCTACCAGATGATCGAATTCCTTCTGGCTGAGGGTGTCATGGTCTTCGCTGCCCGCATCCGCCTCTCGAGTGATCGCGCGGCGGGCAAATTGCACATCGGCCCGTTCCTTGAGCCGTGCGCGGAGGCCGTCCAGCAGCGTGTCCTTGCCGGCTCCGCTGGGGCCGACGACAAGGACGAGGCGGCCGGGGCCGACCTTTTCTGCGTTGCTTTGTTGTGGTGCCTCAGGCAACGCGGCGGCCTTCGCGCCAGACGCCACGGACAATCGGCACATTGCCGACCATGCGGACCTGAACCAGATCCGCACGTCGTCCAACTTCGAGGGAGCCTCTATCCGTCAGACCTATTGTGTCGGCGGGCGTGGAGGTAACCATTGCGACGGCCTTCGGCAAGCTGATTGCCTCGACTTCGTCAGCAAGCTGGAAAGCAGCCTGGATCAGGGACACCGGCACATAGTCCGACGACAGCACATCAAGGCAGCCGGCCTCGGCGAGTTTACGTGCCGAGACATTGCCCGAGTGAGAGCCGCCGCGCACCACATTCGGGGCGCCCATTAGCACGGCCATGTTGGCGTCGTGAGAGGCACGGGCAGCCTCGACGGTGGTCGGAAATTCCGCGATGCGCGTGCCCAGATCGATGGCTTCGCCAACATGGTCAAGCGAGGCGTCGTCGTGGCTGGCGATGGC
The DNA here is from genome assembly GCF_014842925.1 of Roseibium polysiphoniae. Classification (GTDB taxonomy): domain Bacteria; phylum Pseudomonadota; class Alphaproteobacteria; order Rhizobiales; family Stappiaceae; genus Roseibium; species Roseibium polysiphoniae. The sequence goes on along the minus strand of NZ_JACYXJ010000005.1, from coordinate 211,019 downwards.
GATGCCGCGACCATGGGCGTCGGCCGCGATCTTTTTGCGGTTGTCCGGTGCAATGTTGCCCGCGCGCTCTTGGCGCGCCTTGATAAAGGCGTTCATCTGCTCGTCTGTAAAACCCTTTTTGCCCTGGTAGTAGACCTTGTAGGCATCGAGTGAAACGAACTGCCGTTGACCTGGAGTGTGGTCCATCAGGGAGATCAGGCGAATTTTATCGTCGCCCTCGAAAACTGAGTAGGCATCCAGGACGTCAGGCGCCGAGACTTCGCAGCGCAAGTGGATGAAGTGATCAGCCCGCAGCCGATTCTCTGCCTGTCCTGTCTCAATGGCATCTGCTAGTTGGCGCATATCGCCGGCCCGCAGGTCGGCATCTTCGTCCATACCGACGCGAAGGGCGTCGAAAACTGTCGTGATGCCGGCGCAAGCGATCTGCGCGTCATGGGCCTGAACTGCTGAGACCGGGTTCCAGCGCACCTTTGGTCGTGGTGCGTAGTGAACTTCCAGATGATCGGTGTGAAGTTCGACGAGGCCTGGGATCAGGTAATCGCCTTCGAGATCTTGACCCGCGGCTGTGCTCGCGGCCGAAATGTCAGCGATCTTGCCATCTTCGACCTGGAGTGCGCCGTCCATAACGCTGTCTGGCAGGACGAGACGGGCGTTCTTGAAGGTGCCTGGAGTGGCGCTCATTTTGAACCTCGGCATTTGGAAAGAGACTGATCCGGCGTTTGCGTGCCGGTCAGCGGGAAGATGGTGTGAACCTGAAAGGGGGCGCCGCGCTCGGCTTCGCAGTAGAGGCCGAGGCTTTCGACTTGCCGGAAGCGGCCGGTCAGGTCTTGAAAGTGCGCTCTGGCAGCCGCTTCAAGTGTTGTCGCTTCCCCCTCGTCCTCAAGCTTGTTGCTCAAGGTCATGTGAAAACGGAAGTCCTCAAAGATATAGGGATAACCCCATTCAACGAGGTTGCGGTCCTGATCCGGCGTGAGTCTGCTCTTGCGGCGGCGCTCGAGGTCGCTTTCGGACAGCGGCCTGCGGAATGGTTCGAACCGGCGTACACAGGTCGCAGCGAAGGCTGACAAGTCCGGCTCGGGGACATCGGGCGTCAACGCCAGAAATTTTCCGAGGCGATTGACCGAAAGGCCCTGGAGCACAAATGGCGCTGACTCGGACGCAAAGGCAGTACAAGCTGCCACCAATTCATCGGCAGTTGTTCCGTCTCGAAGCGCGAAGGGTGCCTTTAACGTGCCGTGAAAACCATAGCGTCGGGGCTCTGTCGTGAGCGCCTCAAAACGGTCGCGGCTCAGGGTGTCGAGCGATGGCTGGCTTAATGCCTTGCCTGTGAAGGGATCGCGGCCGAGCCATAGATTGCCAAGCTGCATCAGCGGGTCATTGGCGGGAGCAGCGAAATAAAGTGCGTAGCGCATCGAAAGGCTCGAACAGCGGTTGATTGCGGAGAAGGCAGGATCGGCATCATCGACCTAAGTGGCTCTCATGTCGATCCTGTGACAGTGGTTCGTGAATTTGTCTTTATGCAGCGATCTTGAATTTGGTGACGTCGATGATCCTGTCGGCGATGCGATCGCGAACATCCTGGTCATGCAGAATGCCGAGCATGGCAACGCCCGCAGCTTTCTTTTCATCGACCAGCTCCACCACCACCGACCGGTTTACCGCATCCAGCGACGCGGTGGGCTCGTCCAGAAGCAGGATCGGATAGTGGGCAATGAAGCCGCGCGCGATGTTCACACGCTGCTGCTCACCGCCGGAGAAAGTCGCTGGCGGCAGGTTCCAAAGCCTTTCGGGCACATTGAGCCGGTTCAGGAGATCTCTGGCCTTTGCGAGTGCAGCCTCTTCGCTGGTCCCCTGAGCGATCAGCGGTTCAGCAACCACCTCCGTGGCCGATACTCTGGGGATGACCCTGAGGAACTGACTGACATAGCCGATCGTGTCCTGGCGCAAAGAGAGGATCTGTCGGGGTGCGGCGTCTGCGATGTTGACGATTTCGTCGTTGCAAGTGATCAGGATCTGACCTTCGTCACAGCGATAGTTGCCGAAGATCATCTTGAGAATCGAACTCTTGCCGGCACCTGAAGGCCCTCCGAGGACGACACATTCTCCAGCTTCAACGGCAAAATCGACATTGGACACGACCGGGATCGAGGTGCCGCCCTGCAGATGCATGGTGAAGGTCTTGCCGACGGTGTTCAGATAAAGACGGACTGGCATGACTGACCTCAGACCTGGAGAATGGAAGAGACGAGAAGCTGGGTATACGGCTCGCGCGGGTCATCGAGCACTTGATCGGTCAGACCAGTCTCGATGACTTCCCCATGGCGCATGACCATGATGCGGTGGGACAGGAGCCGGGCTACGGCCAGATCGTGGGTGACGATGATGACAGACAGGCCAAGTTCGCTGACCAGCCGCCGCAGCATGTCGAGCAGACGTGCCTGAACGGATACGTCGAGGCCGCCGGTCGGTTCGTCCATGAACACGAGCCGTGGGTGTGTCACCAGATTGCGGGCAATCTGAAGCCGTTGGCGCATGCCGCCGGAAAAGGCGCGCGGATCGTCATCAATGCGGTCGACGGTGATTTCCACCCGGTCGAGCCAGTCCGTGGCGGTTTCGCGGATTTTTCCGTAGTGGCGTTGGCCGACGGCCATTAACCGTTCGCCGACATTGGCGCCGGCAGATACGGTCATGCGCAGTCCGTCGGCAGCGTTTTGATGGACGAAGCCCCAATCGGTGCGCATGAGCAGGCGCCGTTCGGCTTCGCTCAACTCATAGAGGTTGCGCATGGAGCCGTCGCGCATGCGGTATTCGATAGCGCCTGCGGTTGGTGCAAGCCGGGTCGACAGGCAGTTGAGGAGGGTCGTTTTGCCGGATCCACTTTCGCCAACAATGGCAAGCACTTCACCGGGCCAGAGCTGGAAGTCCACGTCGTGGCAGCCGATGCGATCGCCATAGTAGCGCGTGACGCCATGAACCTGCAGCAGCGGCTCCTGATTGTTCTGGTCGCTCATTGGCCCTTCTCCTGGGTTCCACCGGACAGCAGAGTGGCGGCGGGGTCGGCGGCCATGGGGCCGAGGTGTCCGTTAGCGCGCCTTTCCTCGCAATGGTCACTGTCGGAACAGACGAACATGCGCCCGCCCTTGTCGTCCAGAATGACCTCGTCGAGATAGACGCCCTCGGCGTTGCAAAGGCCGCAGGGCTTGTCGAAGGATTGGACCTCAAACGGATAGTCATCGAAATCGAGGCTCTTGACCTTGGTGTAAGGCGGAATGGCATAGATCCGCTTTTCCCGGCCTGCGCCGTAGAGCTGGAGGGCTTCCATGTTGTCGATCTTCGGATTGTCGAATTTCGGCGTTGGCGAAGGATCCATCACATAGCGGCCGTTGACCTCGACCGGATACGCATAGGTCGTTGCAATATGGCCGTTCTTGGCGATGTCCTCGTACAGCTTTACGTGCATCAGGCCGTATTCTTCCAGCGCATGCATCTTGCGGGTTTCCGTCTCGCGCGGCTCGAGGAAGCGGAGCGGCTCCGGAATAGGCACCTGGAACACGAGGATCTGGTTGGAGTTCAGAGCCATCTCCGGAATCCGGTGCCTGGTCTGAATGATGCTGGCGTCCTCGGTGCTGGTGGTGGTGGCGACGCCGGCGGTCTTTTCGAAGAAACCCCGGATGGCGACAGCGTTGGTGGTGTCATCCGAGCCCTGGTCGATGACCTTCAGCGTGTCGTCTGCCCCCAGAATTGCAGCGGTGACCTGAACGCCGCCGGTGCCCCAGCCGTAGGGCATCGGCATTTCACGGGAGGCGAAAGGCACCTGGTAGCCCGGAATGGCGATTCCTTTGAGGATCGCGCGCCGGATCATGCGCTTGGTCTGTTCATCGAGATAGGCGAAGTTGTAACTGCCCTCATCGGGCGCGATGGATTTGGATACTGGGAGTGTCATTCTGCGGCCTCCTTTCCCGTCTCGAGATCGGTTTGCGCGTATGGATCCTGCTGATCGCGGGCGGCGAACCATTCCGCACGCATCCGGCGTACGAGATCGAGTTCCGCCTGGAAATCCACGTAATGCGGCAGTTTCAGATGTTCGACAAAGCCCGTGGCCTGGATGTTGTCGGAGTGGGACAGCACGAATTCCGTGTCCTGCACGGGGGCGGTCTGTTCCTCGCCGAGTTCTTCCCACCTGAGGGCGCGGTCGACCATGGACATGGCCATGGCCTTTCGCTCGACCTGACCGAATACGAGACCGTAACCACGTGTGAATTTCGGCGGTGATTTGGCTGAGCCCGAGAACTGGTTCACCATCTGGCACTCCGTCACCTTGATGGCGCCGAGTTTGACGTTGAAACCAAGCTCTTCGGCGAAAAACTCCACTTCGACCTCGCCGTACCGGATTTCACCGGTGAAAGGGTGGGTGCGGGCATATCCGCGTTGGGAGGAGTAGGCCAATGACAACAGGAAGCCTTCGTCGCCACGTGCCAGATTCTGAAGGCGCAGATCTCGATCAGCCGGGAACGACAGCGGTTCGCGCGTCAGATCCCCAACGGCATCGCTGGCTTCGGGAAGCGGGTCTGCCTCCATCAGGCCTTCGTCGCTCAGCAGATCCGTTACGCGCGGCATGCCCTCATTCAAAGGCGTTTCGCTTTCGACTGCATCAAGTGCACCTTCATTCTCGGCGGCCATGGCGAAATCGAGCAGACGGTGGCTGTAGTCGAAGGTCGGCCCAAGCAGCTGACCGCCCGGAAGATCCTTGTAAGTGGCTGAAATGCGTCGCTCGATCAGCATCTTGGCGGTGTCGAGGGTTTCCGAGTAGCCGAAACGGGGCAAGGTTGTGCGATAGGCCCTGATGAGAAAGGCGGCCTCGATGAGGTCGCCACGGGCCTGTTTGATCGCCAGCGCTGCAAGGCCCTCATCATAAAGAGAGCCCTCGCACATCACGCGCGCGACAGAGAGCGCCAGCTGTTCGGCGATCTGATCCACTGTCAGCGATGGAACCGACGTGTCCCCCCGGCGGCGTTTAGCCAGAAGCTTATGGGCATTGCGGATCGCCTTCTCACCGCCCTTGACTGCAACATACATGGCTCAGGCCTCCGGCCGGGTGAGTTGAGTGGAGCGCGGCAAAGCCGCGATTTGTGCCTCGCCGGTGAAAATCACGTCCACGCCGCGCGGGAACTGTGCGTTGTTGGCCTGAACCTGATCCCAGAAGGTCGTCGGTACGGGGCTGGTGCTGAAGCGGGCGACATCCTTGATGCCGGGTCCCTTGAGCTTGAGAGAAGCGCCTTTGCCGAACGTCTGGTTCATGAGAACCAGGGTTGCGGACTGGTCTGGATAGTCAGGCGTTCCCTGCGGGAAATTGCCGAGGCCCGTCAGTCGCTCCGGTTCGCTGACCAGTGCGAAGGCGGCTTCGACCGGGACATCCACGATGGGCGCACCGGTGTGAAAACGCAGAAAGCTGACCGCGTCCGGTGATTTGGCCAGGGCCGGATCCAGCCAGACAGGGGTGTCGTAGTCGAGCAAGGTAAGCGCGACAGCAGCACCCATTGCCGTGAGCGGTGCGGGCAGGTCCGTCAGACCGGGTTCGAACGTTTGCAGTGTTCCGGGCCGTGCCATGGCCTGCATCACTTTTCGGAAGCAGTTTTGCGCATCGTGAACCGGATCGGCGAAACCTGCCGCCAGGCGTGCAGCGGAATTCGCCGCAGACGGGTTGATTGCTTCGGTGTTCATCAATCGTCTCCACGAACCATGGTGAAGAAGTCAACCTTTGTGGCCGCTGTTTCAGCCTTGATCTCTTCCTGCCTTTGGCGGCGGCTGTTTTCGAGTGGCGCAAGAATGTCGTCTTCGACCTTTTGCCGATGATCTGGATTCTGCCAGAGACCGTCCAGAATGGCCGCCTGAAGAGCATGCTGCTTGTGCCGGCCAAGAATGTAAGAGCTTCCGGTCTCGCCGCTTGCCAGGCGCACGACGCAGCGTGTTACGGTCACTTCGCCGAGGTTGAAGGCGCCGCCGGTGCCACCCATGCGGCCCCGGACCATGACGAGCCCTGTTTCCGGCCCGCGGACCAACTCGTGGGAGGGATGATCCGGGTAGCTTTCAAAAGCTTTTGCGAGTGCAGATGCCGGGGTTTCGGCGATCACTGCCATGATTTCCTGCCGGCGTGCGGTGGTCTGGTCAGCCGGGCTTAAGGGCGGTGAGGCCGTGGTTTCTTCGGACATGTCTTTCGACCTTTTTCGTGGCGATCTAACGAAGAGGCTTGAGTCATACAACAGATTGTCTATTTGTATAGACGAATTTTTGAATTGACACTTTGCTATCCGGGTTTGATGACGAGGACATGACGAAGCAGATGAAAATCGACCGCGGCGCCGGGATCGCCATTTGGCGCCAGATCGCCGAATGGCTGAAAGCTGAAATCGGCTCAGGAACGTTTGTGACCGGTTCCAAGCTTCCGACGGAGGCGGATATCGCCGCGCGGTTTGACGTCAATCGCCATACGGTGCGCAGGGCGATTGCTGTCTTGGTCAATGAGGGAATTCTGCGCGCCGACCAGGGCCGGGGAACCTTTGTCGCGGCAGCGCCGATGAATTATCCGATTGGCAGCCGCACACGGTTCTCGGAGATCGTTTCGGGCCAACATAAAACGCCCAGCGGACGGATGATCGGATCTGCCCTTGAAGAGGCGGATGCTCTGCTGGCGGCGGAACTCAAACTGCCACTTGGCGTGCAGCTGATACGGCTCGAAACGCTGCGGGTGGTCGACGGAACACCGGTTCTGGTCGCAACAAGCTGGTTCGAACAGGCAAGGTTTCCAGCGCTCGTGGCCGCTTATGCGGAAACGGGCTCATTCACCAAGGCGCTCAAGCAATGCGGTCTTGATGACTACAGACGTCTTGAGACCCGCGTCAGTGCCGAGCTGATCGACCCGCAGGACGCGGCGTTCCTGCAAATTCCCGAGGGGCAGCCCATTCTGATCGTCGAGAGCACGAACGTGGATGATGCTGGCCAGCCGACGCAATACACGCGCACCCGTATGGCGGCGGATCGAATCCAGCTCGTGATCGAGAGCTAACTTTCCGGCGATCCGAGCTGGCCGTTAGCGCCAGAACTTCGGTGCGCCTTTCGTTTCCGTCCAGTAGTCCTTGGCGTGACGCCACATTTGCGTCGCCTGGGCTTCATGCCAGCCAATTGCAAAGCCCATCGCAAGGGACGTATCAGATGCGCTGGCACCCTTTGCGCTGGGAAGATCAAGCAGTTTTTCCGCCATTGCGACGTCGTTCAGATAGCCAAAGATATCTTGAAGCTTTTTCATGCGCTTCAGGAATGGTTTGACCTCGGCCTTCGGGTAGAGCGAACCGAAGAACTCGATCCCATATCGCAGCTTCTTGAGTGCCTTGCGCATCTCATGGCGCTCGGGAACCGACATTTCTTCGATGCCTGAACCGTGTTTGGCAACCTTGCGCCATTGCTTGTTCTGGGCCTCGCGGGCGAAGGCCGAAATGGGCGCTGCAAGCAGCGTTGTCTGGTCGAAATTTTCTGCATCCAGCCATCCGCGCCCCTCCGTATAGGCAGCGAGAGAGAAGAGGAACGCGTTGATTTCGGTCGACTGCAGATAGTCGATTAGCTCGTTTCGGCAATTGACGCGGGTTTTCGTCAGATGTTTCAGCAATGGATCCAAGGACAGGTTCTGCGGCGCATGATCTGAAAGGGGGGCGACGATTTCGCTCGCAAGCACATCAAGATCGCGTAACTCACCGACTTTACCGGCCAATGTTCGCGCGCTTGCGTCAAGTGGTCGAAACGTCAGCGGATTGAGCACAGGTCGGAACAGCCTAAAGGCGCTGCGCAGGCGCCTCAAGCCGACGCGCAACTGATGGGGCCCCTCGGGATCGTCGCTGGTGAGCACTGCCATTCGGTTATGGGCGATTTGCTCGAGGCAAGATCTCAGAACGCTTCTGAACGCATGTTCGACGCTTTCGGAAGCCGTCAGCTCAACCTTTCTGGCAAGGCTTGGCGCATCTGCGCCAGAGCTCTCGCCACCGGCGAGGCGGAAGCCGCGTTCTGCCTTGCTATAGGGAGAAAAGTGGAAAGGGGTGTCTTCCAGAAGACCTTGAGCGGCGGCGTAGAGGTTGCCGCTTGCGCCTTCCAGCAACTCCAGCTCGACTTCGGCCAGGGGAGCGGAGCGCTCTCCGGCCTTGATATCTCCCACGTCAAAGGCAACTTCAATGCGGCTGCCGTCTTCGGCCGTCAGGACGCGAGTGGTGCGCTTGATGAGTGTCTCAAAAGTCTCAGCAAGTGCTGCGCCGTTTATGGTTTCAACGAGGTGGCGCAGGACTTGCGGATCTTCAATGACCGTCAGGTCGATTGCCCGACCATCCACGGGATGCTCTGCCTCAACGGCTGACGACATGCCGCCAATGACCCCTGTACCGATTTTGGCCGTTTGCACCCAGCTCTGGCCGACCTTGCGGACGCGGAGCGATATCCGGGCTCTTCTCAGGGCCTGATCAGCTGTATCGAAATAGATTGACTGGAGCGTTTTCGTCACCGCTCGGGAGGCTGTGAAACCTTTTGGCGCGGGAGATTTGCGCAAGGTTTCCTGCGCTTGCGGCGGCACTTCGAGCTTGAGCTCGATTTCTTTGGGCGAACTGCTCATGGACCGACACTAGCCAAGGGTCAGCGACCTGTCCAGAACACTTGCCTATGTTCCGGGCAGGTTGCGCGCCATCGTCCTGTTGCCAAGTCTTATGGTCTGGTCGGCAGCCCGAGGACCTTGAAGATCTTGTTTGCGCCGCGCGCCAGGATGTGAAGGTATGCTGGAACCGGGCGCTGGTTGAAGGCGATCTTGCGGATATAGCGGGGGACCACCCAGGTTGCCGATGTGCCCGCCGGAAAGAAAAGGCTGGTGCCGGGACGGCCAACGTAGACCTGACCTTCATCATCGGTAATGACGACCTCGCCCTCGAGAAACATGACGGTCTCATCCCAGGCATAGTGCCAGCGGAATTTTCCGGCCGTGCAAGACCAGTGATCGGTGGTTGCCCAGCCACGGCTCATGACCGAGAGATTGCGCACCTTTGCTTCCGGGTTGCCTTCGAGGATCCAGTCCGGATTGATCGGTGACGGCTGAAGCGTGTCTTTGGTCAAACGGGCGAGAGTGAAAACGCCCGTGTCATCTACGGGATCGGCAATGTCGGCGACTGAAGAGGCAGTTGCGTCAACCGCTTCGACGGGCTCGATGTCCGCCAGGTTTTTCCGTTCTTTCTCCGCGACAGCCATTTGTTCCCCCCGATAAGCGCTGTTGTCAGTCGGGGTTGCATATCTGAAATGGATCACTTTTGCGTTAAGCACCAAGTCCTGCGCGCAATTTTCGGCCTGCCAAAGCAATTTCGAAAATCGTCGTAATCAAAAGGTGAAGGGCTGCTGTGGGGAGTGGTGATACCGCAAGATGCGCCCTCGAGATGCCGGGCTGCGATCTGAAAGCTGGTGCCCCCCGCCGGAATCGAACCGGCACTTCCGAAGAAACGGGATTTTGAATCCCGCGCGTCTACCAATTCCGCCAGAGGGGCAGCGTCAAGGTCGCGCGATAATAGCCAGCGGCTGTCCGGCGTCAATGCCTTCCAGACGCTTTCCGCAAGCCTGTGTAAAGTTGCCTGGAAAACCATATTTCGTGCGGTGTTTCTCAGCTGTGTTTTGCGCGGGTGACATTGCGCAGGTGAAAGGCTATGGAGAACGGATGTTACGCCGTTTGTACGATTGGACCTTGTCCCTTGCCTCCGGACCCCGTGCGCCTGCAGCTCTGGGAACGGTGTCGTTTGTCGAAAGCTCGGTTTTTCCGATCCCGCCCGACATTCTTCTGATCCCCATGGTCATCGCCCGAAAGGAGAAGGCCTGGTTTCTGGCGCTTCTGTGCACGGTGACCTCGGTTCTGGGCGGGCTCGCCGGCTACATGATCGGGTCGTTCCTGTTCCAGCAGGTCGCCGAACCGATCCTCGGCTTTTACGGATATCTCGACAAGTTCGAGAGCTTCAGCGAGATTTTCAACGCCTGGGGCTGGTGGTTCGTCTTTATCGCCGGGCTGACGCCATTTCCTTACAAGGTCATCACCATCGCAAGCGGCGCCGCCGGGCTCAGTCTGCCGATCTTCCTGGTGGCGAGTATCGTGTCTCGCGGCATCCGGTTTTTCGTGGTCGCGGCTCTGCTCTATTTCTTCGGTCCACCCATCCGTGACTTTATCGAAAAGCGCCTCGGCCTCATGTTCACCCTGTTCGTGGTGCTTCTGGTCGGTGGTTTCGTATTGATCAAGGTGCTTTGAAGGCAGGGAGCTTCAGGAATGACCGACACTGCCAAATCGAAGGCCATCGCTCTTCTTCTTCTGGCCGCTGGCCTCGCGGTGATCTGCACGGCATGGGGCTTTCAGCTGATCGGCGGCTATGTTCCCTGCAAATTGTGCCTTGAGCAGCGGGTTCCCTATTATGCCGGACTGCCTCTGACGGTCTTTGGACTGCTCTTGATGAGCCGTAGCCGGCCCAGGCTTGCGGGCGGCGTGATGGTCGTTGTCGCTCTGGTTTTTGCCTATGGCGCGGGCCTTGGCATCTATCAGTCCGGCGCGGAGTGGGGCTTCTGGGCTGGGCCGTCTGATTGCGGCGGCGGCAGCGCCGGTCCTGCGGACGCTACCAACATGCTTTCAGCGCTCAAGTCCACGCGAGTGGTCAGCTGTACGGAGGCGAGCTGGCGCATGTTGGGGCTTTCGTTCGCGGGCTGGAATGCCGTTGCCTCTGCAGGCCTGACACTGCTGGCTGCGCTCTCGGCTGCCCTTTCGCTTCGCGGCGGGCGTCAGCCATGAGCGATCAGCGTTCCAAAGACGATGCGCGTCGTGACGAGGCCCTGCGATCCCTCGACCGTGTAGAGGCCGAGAGCGAGACGGTTGCCGGGTCGACGTTCGTGCGGATGGCCAAGCGTGCCCAGGATCATTTCGGCGCACATGATCTTGACGAAGACGACAAGGTTGAAGTCTGGGGAACGCGGATCGGGCGCGGAGCGGGGCTGATCTTTGCAGTCGGACTTTTAGTCTATCTGGCGATCACCTATCTTTAGCCATGAAATCTCGAGCCGCACCTTCGGCCACACAAGAAAACAGGAGCTGAGCGATGGGGTCGAGCCGTCCCGGGCGCAGAACCGAATGGGCAGATCGTTTCGCTCCTGATCTGGAGGTCTTCGAAGCCCTGGCAAGCGAAACTCTTGCCAACCTTCCGCACGAAATTCTGGCCCAATGCGGGCACATGCAGGTCAGTCTGGCGGACTATGCCGAGGATGCTGTGCTCAATGCCCTGGGGATTGAAGATCCGCATGATCTTCTGGGGCTTTTTGAGGGTGCAGGGCTGACGGAAGGCGCCGCGGAACTTGTAACAGGTCAGATGCCAAACCGGATCTGGCTGTTCCGCCGTCCTATACTGGACTATTGGGCGTCAAATCCTGAAACGCTCGGTGAGATCGTGTCCCATGTGCTGGTGCATGAGATCGGCCATCATTTCGGTCTGTCCGACGCGGACATGGACAGAATTGAAGCCGCAGCGGAGATTTGATCCGCTGCGGCTCCAAAAGACCTTTAAAGGAAGTCGACGTTACTCGGCGGCGTCTGCCTGAGCGCGGTCAATCGATTCCATGATCATCTTCTTGGCAATGTCCACGCCTTCGATGCCGGTGACCTTGACCCACTTGCCTGGTTCCAGATCCTTGTAGTGCTCAAAGAAATGCTTCACCTGCGCCATGGTGATTTCCGGCAGGTCGCTGACATCGTGGACATTCTCATAGCGGCGCGTCAGCTTGTTGCTCGGCACTGCAATGATCTTTTCGTCCATGCCGGACTCGTCTTCCATGATCAGAACGCCGATGGGGCGGCAGTTCATGATCGCGCCGGGGACGACTGGCCGTTGGTTCACAACAACAACGTCGATCGGGTCGCCATCACCGCAAAGGGTGTGCGGTACGAACCCGTAATTGCCCGGGTAGCGCATTGGCGTGTAAAGGAAGCGGTCGACGTACATTGCACCAGCGTCCTTGTCCATTTCGTACTTGATTGGCTCGCCGCCGACCGAAACTTCGATGATGACGTTGATGTCTTCTGGCGGGTTCTTGCCGATCGGCACTGCATCAATACGCATGCTGCTTGACTCCTGTTGGCTGTTGGTGGGTCTATTGCAGCCTGATCGTTTCAGCGCAAGCCTTTATTATTGCGTTGCAACCATATGATGATGGGTGTCACTGGCCTGCTACGCGAACGAGCGCAGAGGGCTGGATCGAGCCTTTGCAGGAGGGAACCGAGATGAAGAGCCTTTTGGGAACCCTGTTATTATGGGCGGCACTGGCTGTCGGCGCAGAGGCTGCCACCATCGACAGCGCCTATACCAAGATCAAACTGGACGAGTGCCAGATGCAAGAGGCGCCAGCAACCGATGAAGGCACCTTCGGTGGGTCCTGGCTTTGCGCGGGATACAAGGGCATGCCCGTCTATATCGCCGAGGGCGATTTGCGGATGTTCGTGTCTTTCGGCATCGGAGCAGAAGGTGAGCGCGCCGCTGAGCAGACGCTGCCGAACTTCAACACGGTCAACGAGACCCTTGAATGGCGTCTGCGTGACGGTCAGGCCTTTGCAACGATCCTGCGCTGGTTCATCGACAATCCGGAAGGCGGCACGCCAGGCAACATATTGATCGTTACACAAGTTGTCCCCGGGGCAACCTGCCAGATCGCCCGGATCGACGCCCGTGCCAACCAGAACGCAAACCAGATGGCGCGGCAGGCCGCCGACACGATGGCAGGTCACTATGATTGTGGTCAGGAGCCGCAGGTTCTCGGCACGCCTGGGGCGTTGAATTGATTCAGGTTTGAGGCCAGGCGAAGCCGGTGCTTATGCCTTGCCTCTAACGGGCCAGCCGTAGACGGCGAGCTCGAAAGGCTTTCCGGCGCTGTAATATGACGACTTCGCCGCGAGTTTCCCGCCGAGCGCCCGATAGAATGCGCGGGCGGATTGATTGTCACTCAGCACTTGAACCGCAAGACCTTCGAGTTTCTGGGCGGCGAGGGCCTCGCGCACGGTTTGGAAGAGTGCGCGGCCAAATCCCAGGCCTTGATATTCCGGCTTCAGATACAGCTCATAGATCTCGCCCTCGTAGGGCAGATTGCTCATGCGGCAGGATCCGTAGGAAGCATAGCCGGCCGGCTCATTGGCGACTTCGAGGACCTGGATCTTTACGCCTTTGGACAGGGCGCTACGCCACCATGCCGCGGGGCGTCTCGCGATCAGACGCTCGAGCTCAACACCATCGAGAAGGCCGCGATAAGCACCGAGCCAGGCTGCGCTGTGGACCGTGGCCAGGGCGTCGCAGTCACCAGCTTCTGCAGGGCGCAGATCGATGAGATCGATTGTCATGTCGACGATCGTACAGGACGATCGCGTGTGGGTGAAGAAAAAGTGACGAGGCGGGCTCAGGCACTTCGCGCCCCTGTCAAACAAGAGGGCGTTGCGGAGAGGTCATCAAAAGAGCGGCGGATATGAAAAGGGCCGGCTTGTGGCCGGCCCTTCAGTTGCCCTGACGTTCAAGTACGCGAATACAAGATCCGATCAACTCTGACCCCGGGGGGCTGGGGGGCTAATGCGTTCCGAAGCCGAGTGTTCAGGACCATCAGGGTATGATCTCAATATGGGTGGCCAAAATGGCTGGCCAAGGGCTGGAATAAGGCAAAATAATGATTTTTTTTAAGGCTAAAAAGACGCCTTTTGAACGGCTTGAAAGCCTCGCACTTGCCAAAGGTGCAAAGACTTGCGCATCATGACGGAAAGATGACGCCGAAGAGAGGAATGCTCTGATCTGGTGTCTCTGGAGGTCTCACCGAACCTGTTCAGGAGGCGGAATGAGCGAAACCGACGAGAACGCGTCTAAGCGTGGTTCACATGGCATTGCCGTGGCCACGCCATCCCCGCAGCCAACGCCCCCGCCAAAACCACTGGTGGCCTTCAACCGGCTGGAACTCAATACAATTCTGAAGCTTTATGGACGCATGGTTGCTGACGGCGAGTGGCGGGACTATGCGATCGACCTGATGAGTGAGCGAGCCGTCTTTTCGGTCTTCCGCCATAGCTCTGAAATGCCACTCTACCGAATTGAGAAAAATCCGAAGCTGGCCCGGCGTCAGGGTGCCTACTCTGTGGTTGCGACCGGAGGAATGATCCTCAAGCGCGGGCACGATCTGGCGCAGGTCCTGAAGGTTCTGGAAAAGAAGAAGCACTTGCGGTTGATCGACGCCTGAAAGGTCTTGCAGCACGCAATAAAAAAAAGCCCGGCGCGATGGCCGGGCTTTTCTTTTGTCTGGCTGAGCGTCCAGCTTATTCGCGGTTGCCGAACAGCTGAAGCAGCATCAGGAACATGTTGATGAAGTCGAGGTAGAGACGCAGGGCGCCCATGACTGACTTCTTCGTGGCCACTTCGCTGGAGTCGCCTTCGTAGTACATTTCCTTGATCTGCTGCGTGTCGTAGGCGGTGAGGCCGGCAAACACGAGGACACCGATCACGGAGATGGCGAACTGCAGGGCGGAAGACGCCAGGAAGATGTTGACCAGCGACGCGATGACGATGCCGATCAGGCCCATGAACAGGAATGAACCCCAAGCCGACAGATCTTTCTTGGTGGTGTAGCCGAAGAGGCTCAACGCACCGAAGGATGCTGCAGTGATGAAGAACACGCGGGCGATAGAACCACCTGTGTAGACCAGGAAGATCGACGACAGCGAAATGCCCATCACGGCCGCGTAGACCAGGAAGGTCGTCCGAGCCGCTGATGCGCTCATGGACTGGATCTTGAACGACAGGAACATGACCATGCCGAGCGGTGCGAGCATGACAACCCACTTGAGCGGCGAGCCGTAAAGGGCCTGGCCAAGCGGTGTCAGAGCCATTCCGCCAGCTGTCTGATCGACTGCCAGGAAGACTGTGCCAAGAGCGAAGAACCCGGTCAGCGCGAGGCCGAGGGTCATGTAATTGTAAACGCCCAGCATGTAGCTGCGCAGGCCCTGATCGATCGCTGCATCGGCCTGAGTGCCGGCCACCGAATACGACGCCTGTGAATTTCGGTTAAAGGTCGACATGGTCGTGTGATTCCCCTTCCGGTTCGAAATTGCATGCGAGATTACATGCAACGAAACTCCCTCAACATATGGGAAAGTCCTGACAGTAGCACAAGATGATTTTTCTGACAAAACTGTAACATTTTGGTCTTTGCCAGTGTTTCCATCAATATGCTTAAGCCCTTACGCCTATTTCATTGCTTTCAGACGCGATGCAATTTGTCTGTCACAGTCTCCGCGCGGATTGCGAACGACTTGTTCTGAGGCGAAATCCAGAATTTCCCGCTTCGGATCGCGCATCTGGGCGTCGGTTACACCAGGCTTGAACATCTGCAGTACGGCGTAATCACCGCCCGCGTCGGTGAAGAAACCAATCGGTGTGCCGTTCTCGACGATGCCCATGCGGCCAACCCTGACCTCTTCCACGGTGACATTGCGCTTTTCGCCGTCAATCGTGAGGGTGTTGCGGCCAAGGCTGAGCTTCTTCAGCTGGGAAGCTGTGGTGCCGACCCAATTGCCAAAGAACCGCTTGCCCTTGCCTTCGACGGACAGACAGGAATTCTTGTAGTTCGGGATCGAGAGGCGCTCGGCCGTGACTTCAAAGGCTTCTTCGCCCTTTGGTGCCACAGTGTATTTCATCGTGTGTTCGCCAGTGCGGTAGACGCGAATGCCGACTGGCGTGTAGCCCTTGTCACCGATGGAACGGGTGAAAAAGTCGAATTGGTTGGCATCGTTTGTGCCGGCGCGGCGATAAAGCCAGCGTTTTGGCAATCCATCTTCGAACACCAGCCAGTCGCTGACAACAAGACCGCGCGATCCGTCCTTGGTGTTCAACTGCCACACGCCCGTGTGGAAAGGACTTTCAGCAACAGCTGGAGCAGTGTGAGAAAAAGCGCCGACGACTGCGAGTGCCGCTGCTGCCGCAATTGATTTGAGAGTGAAATTGACTCTTGTCTTAAGCATAGATGGCCCCTTAGCTAAAACCGCTTAGTAATGGGTTAGCCAAGAAACGGGCGCTGCGCAAGTTATCAGAGGGCAAATGAGTGTTTAGGAAAATCATAGGCTTATGATCTTCCTAAACAATTCGTTAAGCAAAAACCTGCAGCGTTCTTGATTACAGGTTTCGCAGGACAGGCGCCGGTTTTTCTCCCAGAACCTTCCATGTGCCGATCAGGCCAAACCCAACGGTGAGCACAAGCGCGATCAAAGCGGCCGTCATGGCTGTCACCGGAAGCATGACGAAACTGCCTCCCATGACCTGTGTAATGACGAACCAGGCTGCAATGCCTCCTGCGACAAGCGCGAAGATCGCAGTGACAATTCCAAGGATCGCATACTCGAGAGCATAGGCGAGGATCAGCCGTCCACGCGTTGCTCCGAGCGTTTTCAAGATGACGGCATCGTATATCCGGCTCCGGTTCCCGGCTGCCAGCGCGCCTGCTAGCACAAGAATGCTTGCGATCAAGGTGATGGAAGATGCGCCGCGGATGGCCCACGCAAGTTGGGCCACCAGGTCATTGACCTGCGCAATGGCGTCCTTGACCCGAACCGCCGTGACCGTCGGAAAGGTGCCGGAAACCGACCGCAAGATGTCAAGCTCTTGATCGGTGGAGACATCCTCATCCCAACCAAGTGTCATGAGATGGGCGTGCGGAGCCCCGGCAAAGGTGTTCGGGGAGAAGACCAGGACGAAATTGATGGCGAGCGACCGCCATTCAACCTTCCGGGTGTTTGCGATTTCGGCGGTGATATCACGTCCGAGAACATTGACGGTGATTTCGTCGCCGATCGTGAGACCCAGCTCTCTTGCGGCTTCATCCTCGAAGGAAACCAGGGGTTTTCCCGAGTAATCTGCAGGCCACCAGTCCCCGGAGGTCAGTTCCGCATTTTCCGGCTGCTCCGCCTCATAGGTGATGCCGCGGTCGCCGCGCAGGATCCAGGCGACATTGGGCGGCGCGTCAATTTCACTGGTCGGTATGCCTTTGAGTGATGTCAGCCTGCCACGCAACATCGGGACGCTGCGCAGATTTGCATTGTCTGTCTCGCTGCTCAGAAGGGTCTCGAAGGCATCGCGTTCATGGCTTTGAATGTCGACGAAAAAGAAGCTCGGCGCTTCCTGTGCAATGGTCGCGGTCAGTTCGCGGCGCAAGTTGCCGTCAATCAGAGCGAGAGCGACGAGCAGGGAAAGTCCCAAGCCGAGTGACAACACGACTGATGGCGTCAGGGCGCCGGGACGGTGAATGTTCGCGATCGCAAGGCGCAGCTCTGTCGAGCGGACAGTGGGCAGACGCTTGGCAATCGCCATGATCAGGCGTGCCACCAGCACCAGCAGCACGAATGCAGATGCCGAGGCTCCGATGTAGATCAGCGCGATGCGTTTGTCGTAGGCGAGCAGAATGGCGATGCCGGCAAGCGCGAGAACTGTGACAGCGGTGGCCACGAGATAGCGTTTGCGCGGCAGGCTGCGCGCCTTGCCGGAAACCATGTCGCGAAACAGAGCCGTGGGCGGAACATCGTGGGCTCGTCCAAGCGGCCAAAGAGCAAAGGCAAGCGCGGTGAGAATGCCATAGAGAAGGCCAAGGCCCAGTTCCTGAGGATAGATCGCGGCAGCAAGATCGACCGGCAGAACGCCGGAAAGCGCTGCCCCCGCTGCAAACGGCAGAATTGCACCGACCAAAAGGCCTATGCCGATACCGATGGCCGCAAGGGACAGCATCTGGATCAGGTAGACCTGAAACGCGAACCCTCCGGTGGCACCAAGGCACTTGAAGCTTGCGATGACCTCTCGCTTTGTGTCGAGGAAAGCACGGATGGCATTGGCCACTCCGACGCCGCCCACGACAAGCGCAGTCAGGCCGACAAGGGTCAGGAATTGCGCAAAGCGGTTGATGTTGCGCTGAAGACCCGGAGCGGCATTGGCTCTTGAACGAACTCTCCAGCCCGCGTCCGGGAAGGTTTCCTCGGCTTCGGCAATGACGCCTTTCACGGCCTCTTCAGATGCGGTTCCAGGCAGTTTGACCCGGTATCGCCATCTCACAAGGCTGCCCGGCTGGATCAGGCCGGTCTCAGGAATGGCCGATTGTGAAATCATCAGCCGCGGGCCCAACTCCATGCCGCCGGCCAATTTGTCCGGTTCGTTCGCGATGACATCGCTGATCCGCACAGTTGCCCGGCCGATGGCGAGCGTGTCGCCTGGCTCAAGGCCCAGGCGCGCCAGAAGCGAGAGGTCTGCGATAGCGCCCCAAAGACCATCTTTTTGAGACAATGCGTCAGTCAGCGTGCCGCCACCTTCAAGCGCCATCTCGCCGTAAAGCGGGTAGGCGCCGTCGACGGCCTTCATTTCCACGAGCGCCTGATCGCCGGTTTCCGGCCGCCGGGCCATCGCCCGCATTGTGGCGACGCTCGAAACGTCGCCGAGCGTCTGAAGCCAGTCGCTTTCGTCTTCGCCCGTTTCACGGTGCACAATCGAAAAGGAGATGTCGCCGCCGAGAATGGACTGTCCCTCGGCGGAAATACCTTCCGTCAGTCCGCGGGAAATCGACGTGACTCCCGCGATGGCGGCAACCCCCAGTGCGATACAGGCGATGAAGATGTAAAAGCCCTTGAAGCCGCCACGCAGTTCTCTGAGCGCAAATCGAAGGGCGAGCGACAATCCGGTTGGCGCTTTGGCTACAAAGGCGTTCATAGAGGCGCCCCGGCGGTCTCGCGTGCAGGGCTGGCAGTCTTGTCTTCTTCTTCGATCTCGCCCGAGCGGACCCGGATCATCCTGTCGCAGCGCTGGGCCAGGGCCGGATCATGGGTCACAAGGACCAATGTCATCTGGCGCTCCCTTTGCGCCTTGAACATGAGTTCAACAATCTGTGTGCCGGTGTCGTCGTCAAGGTTGCCGGTCGGTTCATCGGCGATCAGGATCTTGGGATGCACAACCAATGCCCTTGCGACCGCCACACGTTGTTGCTCGCCGCCGGACATCTGGGCGGGATAGTGATGCAGGCGATGGCCAAGCCCAACGGACTCGAGTTCCTGACGGGCCTTGTCGAATGCGGCAGCGTCCCCTGACAATTCAAGCGGAACGGCGACGTTTTCCAAAGCGGTCATGTTCGGGACGAGATGGAAGGACTGAAAGATGATCCCGACGGTTTGCCCACGGAAACGGGCCAGTTCATCTTCCGATAAGGGAGAAAGCTCGCTGCCTGCGACCTGCACCTGACCGCTATCAGAGCGCTCCAGCCCCGCCATCACCATGAGGAGTGTCGACTTGCCGGATCCGGAGGGGCCGACCAGGCCGACCGCGGTTCCGTCTTCGATGGTCAGATCGATGCCCTTGAGGATATGGACCCTTCCTGCGCCCTCTCCGAGACTGAGATGTACGTCTTTGAGAGCGATAGCCGGTCCATTTGTCATCTTTGCCCCTATATACTGTCTGATGTTCCAAATGCGGAGCGAACGTGCGTCTTGGGTGCCGACTGGTCGCAACTGCATCTTTTCTGCAATATGATCAACAAGTCACCGCCTTGCCGAAACTGGTTTCTGCGACCATATGGGGACACATTGAGGAGCGATCCAGACCCGCCATGCGTACAAATTTGTATCAGTTTGTCATACTTTTCCTGCTCGCACTCGGTTTGCCGACCACGGTTGCTGCTGCGGAAGCTTTAAAGCTCGTCGTTCTGGGGGACAGTCTGTCCGCCGGATACCAGCTTGCGCCCGGGGAAGGTTTCCCCAGCCAGCTTCAAAAAGCCTTGTCCGAAAAGGGCTATGCGATTGAGGTGGTCAACGCTGGTGTCTCTGGTGACACGTCTTCGGGCGGGCTTGGCCGTCTGGACTGGTCGGTTGGGCCAGATGCTGATGCCGTGATCGTAGAGCTTGGTGCGAACGACATGCTTCGGGGCATCGCACCGGAACTGACCAGAGAGAACCTCACCGAGATCGTCTCAAGGCTGCGGGAGCGCGGTGTGGCAGTTCTCGTCGCAGGCATGCTGGCACAGCGCAATCTCGGCGATGAATACGCCGAAGCCTTCGACCCGATCTATGCGGACGTGGCCGCTGCGCATGACGCGCTGCTCTATCCGTTTTTCCTCGAAGGGGTGGCACTCAACCCGGAGCTCAACCTTCCAGACGGAATGCATCCGACCGGAGAGGGCGTTTCCGTGATTGTCCAGAATATGTTACCAAAGGTCGAAGAACTTCTGAAACGGGCCGGTTCATCCTGAAACCGGCGCCCCGGCTCAATCGTAAAATCTGAAATCTAAGGAACCAGTGATGGATTATCGCCGTCTCGGTCGCACCGATTTGAACGTCAGCTCCCTTTGTCTCGGCACCATGACCTATGGCGAGCAAAACAGCGAAGCTGAAGGCCACGCGCAGATGGACCTCGCCCTGGATCGCGGGGTCAATTTTTTCGATGCGGCGGAACTCTATCCGATCCCGCCCAACCGGGAGACGCAAGGCCGGACCGAGCGGATCATCGGCACCTGGTTCAAGGCGCGGGGAACACGTGACAAGGTCATCATGGCCACCAAAGTCGTCGGACGTTCCGACATGGACTGGTTCCGTGAGAATGGCGCGAAGGCAAAGCTGACCCGCGAACAGATCGAATTTGCCGTCGACCGGAGCCTTCAAAACCTGCAGACGGACTACATCGATCTCTATCAGCTGCACTGGCCGGACCGGAACGTCTCTGCCTTTGGTGCCAACCCCACCCAGTGGAAGGACATCGAGCCGGCTGATGACGAAAATTCGATCGAAAGCACGCTTGAGGTGCTCTCCGATCTGGTAAAGGCCGGCAAGATCCGCCACGTCGGGCTCTCGAACGAAAGCGCCTGGGGTACCATGAGTTTCGTCAGTGCTGCCGAACGCCATGGTCTGCCACGCGTTGCCTCGATCCAGAATGCCTATTCCCTGGTGAACCGCACCTTCGAGACAGGCTTCGCCGAGATCTCGCTTCGTGAAGATGTCTCGCTGCTCGCCTATTCGGCGCTCGCGCAGGGGTATCTGACCGGCAAATATCGCGACGGGGCCACGCCGAAGGGCGCCCGGAAGGCGCTGTTCAATCGACTGCAGCGGTATGAAAAGCCGGGGGCGGAAGAGGCAATCAATGAATATCTGGACCTTGCGGCGGATGCTGGTCTCGATCCTTCCCAGATGGCCTTGGCCTTCGCACATTCCCGCAGCTTCATGACCTCCGTCATTCTGGGGGCAACCCGTCTCGATCAGCTGGAGCAGGATCTGGATGCGGTCGATCTGACCCTTTCGGACGACGTTCTGGCGAAGATTGATGATATTCATCAACATCGCGGCAATCCCTGCCCATAGCATTTGATCATCTGAAATGAGATCGCGCCGCGGAGGGCATTCGTGGCGCGATTTTCATTTGTGACAGAGAATCATTTTGCCGTCGCAAAGACCTGAAATGGCCGGAGCGCGGCGATCTTAAAGACGTGAAATATCCGAAAATCGTATTTATGTCAGTAAGTTACGAATTTTCTTGCGCTTCGGGCGAAGTTGATTCCTGATGAGAAAGTCGAAACCAGCGAAGGGGCAGGCCATGCCGCGCTTGTTTACTGGCTTTGAGATTCCGTCCCAGACGGGTCTCTTGCTGTCGATGCTCCGGGGAGGCCTTCGGGGCACCCGCTGGATCGATCCCGAGAACTACCACATCACGCTCCGCTTCATTGGCGACATCGACGACCGCACGGCAGACGAAGTGGCCAATGCGCTGGATCGTGTCCGGCGACAGCCCGTCGAGATTCATCTGAACGGGCTTGGTTCCTTTGGCAATGGCAAACCGCATGCGGTCTGGGCCAGGGTCGAACCCTCGCCGGAGCTTGCGGAGTTGCAGGCTGAGCAGGAAAGGATCCTCCAGAGGATCGGTCTGCCCTGCGAACGCCGCAAATATACGCCGCATGTGACGCTTGGCCGTTGCAGAACGTCTTCCAATGAAGATGTCGCAAGGTGGCTGGCAGAACACGGGAACTTCCAGGCGGCACCCTTTGTCGCCGGGCGGTTTGTTCTCTTCTCAGCCAAGGCCAGTGTCGGCGGCGGTCCCTACCTGGTTGAAGAGGCCTATCCTCTGGCTGCGTGAGCTGTCAGCGTGGTTTGTGCAGGCCCTGATCTGGCAGCAGGCTGCGGTAGACGTTCAGGGTTTTCTCGCACATGGCCTCGACGGAAAAATTCTCGCTCACGTGGCGAGCGGCGCGGTCCGTAAGAGCCTGCTTTTCTTCATTCTTGAGATTCAGGGCCTGGCGGAGCGTTGCGGCGAGCGCTTCCGAATTTCCTGGTGGAACACGCCATCCGGTGCGCTGGTCGTCGCTTCTTTCTGGTGGAGCCAGAACCGTTTCGGGAACGGCGCCGAGATCCGAAACAATCACCGGCACATGCGCGGCCTGCGCCTCGACCGCGGCGCGGCCGAAGGCTTCAGCTTCTACAGATGCGACGACGGCGACATCAGCGAGCGACAGGGCCGCTGGAACATCAGCGCAGTGCCCGACCAGAAGAATGCGGTCCTCAAGACCGTGGCCTGCGATCTGCGTCTTCAGTTCGGCGAGGTATTTGTCACGCCCCTGGGCGTCGCCTGCCAGAACCGCGATTGTCTGACTGTCGCCTGCCTCTGCCAGCTTTGCCATGGCGTCGATCACGATGCCCTGGCCCTTCCAGGCGGTCAGGCGTCCCATGTTGAGGACGATGGGCCGGTTGGCATCGACCTTCCATGCCTCCGCCAGCGTGTTGCGGCGTTCTGAAGAGGCAGCCTCCGGTGCCAGCGCGCCGAGGTCTGATCCGCGGTGGATGACCGTGATTTTGCCCGCCGCAAGGGGATGCCGCTCCTGGATCAAATTCGCAGTGTAGCCTGAGTTGGCGATGACAGCATCACCGCGGGCCATGACGGAATTGTAGAAGGCCTTGATCCGGGATTTTTGATTGTAAACGCCGTGATAGGTCGTCACGAAGGGGATCTTTTCGCGGCGCGCCGCCAGAAGCGCCGACCACGCCGGTGCGCGGCTGCGCGCGTGGATCAGGTCGACATTCCGGTCCCGGATTACCTGGCCAAGCCGCGCGGCATTGCGCCAGATCGTGAGAGGGTTTTTCGATTTGACCGGCAGCGTGATGTGATGAGCGCCAAAGCTCTCGAGCTCCGCGACGAGACGGCCGCCTTCGCTAGCGACGAGAGCCGTCCAGCCGGCATCTGTCAGCGCCTTGGCAATGTCGACGGTCGTGCGTTCGGCACCGCCTGTCTCCAGATCGGGAATGACCTGCAGGACGACCGGCTTGTTCTTTTGAATGGACACTTTCTGCTCCGGCGCTGACACTTTGAATTTGGCCTTCGCCTGTGCCAAAGGAGAGGCACTTGGGACATAAACCAGCCAGAGCCATAGTATGAGCCAGAAAGATCCGCAATTCATCACGGTCGGAAAAAGCGCAAGTGCGCGGCAAATTGCGGTTTGTCACAGCCCTGCTGACGACGGTCCGGGTCTCTTCTGGCTGTCGGGTTTCAAGTCGGACATGAACGGTACAAAGGCGCTTGCGCTTGCTGATCATGCATCAAAGAAGAACCTGAGGTGCACCCGCTTCGACTATTCAGGGCACGGCCTGTCGTCGGGTGGGTTCGAAGACGCTTGCGTGTCTGATTGGCTCGAAGAGGCACTGGCGGTATTCGATCGTTTTTGTACCGGTCCGACGGTCGTTGTCGGCTCCTCGATGGGGGGCTGGATCGCGATGCTCCTGGCGATTGCCCGTCGCGAAACCGGACTGCTGAAAGGCATGGTCCTGATTGCGCCGGCGGTCGATTTCACCGAAGAACTGATGTGGAAGCAACGGTTCACCGATGAGATCCGTGAGGCGATCCTGCGTGCCGGGCGATGGCAACAACCCTCCGCCTATGGGGACGAACCTTATGTGATCACCGAAAAGCTGATCGAGGATGGGCGTAATCACCTGATCCTCGACAAACCTCTGGCGACTGGCTGTCCGGTGACCATCCTGCAAGGCGCGCTTGATCCGGATGTGCCCTGGCAGCATGCCAAGCGATTGGCCGAGGCGCTTCCGGACGATGATGTGACCTTTTCACTAATTCCGGATGGCGACCACCGACTGTCGCGTCCCGAAGACATCGCGCTTCTGCTGCGTGCCGTGGATGGCCTGCTTTAAGAGGCACAGAGCCTAGACCGGCAAGGTTTCCCGCCCCTGCTTTTGAACCTTGTACCAGGCCCAGAAAAGCCGCGCCGCGATACCCCGCCAGGGCGCCCAAGCTTCGGCACGTTCATCGAGTTGCCTGACGGAGGGCTTCTCCTCAAGTTCGAACGCGTCGCGGACCGCTACCTGTAGAGCCAGATCGCCGCTCGGGAAGACGTCCGGATGGCCTGCACAAAACAATAGGAAAATGTCCGCGCTCCACCGCCCGATGCCCTTGATCTGGCACAGTTCTGCGTGGGCTTCCTCCGCGGGTCGAAGGGCAAGGCCCG
Source organism: Roseibium polysiphoniae (assembly GCF_014842925.1). Taxonomy (GTDB): domain Bacteria; phylum Pseudomonadota; class Alphaproteobacteria; order Rhizobiales; family Stappiaceae; genus Roseibium; species Roseibium polysiphoniae. The sequence goes on along the minus strand of NZ_JACYXJ010000005.1, from coordinate 186,446 downwards.
TCAGGTCGAGGCCGTCGCTGCATGCTTGCGAGACAGCTCGAAGGGTCTTGATCTTGGGGCGGGACAGGCCGGCACCGGCCAGCTCCAGATCCGAGTGATCCGCCAATCTCTCGGCTGTGAGTGGAGTCACGAGGTCTTCAAGCCGGCGGAATATGGCCGCGGCGCTGGCGACGGACACCTGCTGCCCCATCACGATCTGGGAAAGACCGGCAAAGTCTGCAGATCTTCGCCGAAGCGGCAGCGGTCCTGCCTGCTGGGCGAAAGGTCCAAGCTGAGGGGCTTGGCGCAGAAGCGCGGCCAGTCCTTGCTCGACATCATCCAGGGTTTCGATGGAGTTCACGAAGGTCTCACGGGTTCGGCGTTTCTCGTGGCGGGCGAAGCTGCTAGGACCATGGTTCGAACACTCCGCTGGATCTGACAACCCGTTTATCGCTTGAAACCACTGCACATGACACAGCCGGTCTTCCGTTTTGCGCCCTCGCCCAATGGCAAGTTGCATTTGGGTCATGCTTATTCGGCACTGCTGAACTTCCGGGCCGCCGAGGCATTGTCGGGAAGACTTCTGTTGCGGATGGAGGACATTGATGTCGTTCGGTGCACGCCAGAATATGAGGCAGGCATCGTTGAAGACCTGAAATGGCTTGGCATCGGTTGGGAAGAACCGATCCTGCGGCAGTCAGAGCACTTTGATGATTACAGGGCGGCTCTTGGAAAGTTGGAGGCGCTCGGTCTGGTCTATCGGGCGTTCCTTACGCGGGCAGAGATCAAACGCTACGTTGCTGATTTTGAGACCGGCGGCGTGATCTGGCCGAGGGACCCTGATGGCGCACCTCTTTACCCGGGAGATGCGGCGGTTCTGTCCGAGCGAGAGCTTGTGGCGCGCCGGAAAGATGCCGCCGCCTATGCACTCCGCTTGGATATGAAGGCTGCCCTGAGCCAGTTGAAGAAGCCGCTTTCCTGGTGGGAAGGTCCTGCGGACGTGACAACAGCGACGGAACCTGGTGACTGGAACCTTGGGCGGGATGTGATCGCAGACCCGGCTGCCTGGGGAGATGTGGTTCTCGCCCGCAAGGATACGCCGACGAGCTACCATCTTTCGGTTGTGGTGGATGACGCCCGCCAAGGCATTACGGATGTTATCCGAGGAAAGGATATTTTTCCCGCAACTTCGGTGCATCGGCTGCTTCAGGTGCTGCTGGCCCTGCCTGAGCCGCGCTATCGGCACCATGAATTGGTTTTGGCCGAGAACGGGCAAAAGCTCTCCAAATCCAACTTTGATACCAGCCTGCAATCATTGCGTGTTTCAGGTGATTCTGTGCAGAATCTTGCGAGTAAGTTGCTGCAGGGCCCTAATGGTCCAGGTTATTTTTATCGTGATAAATGACTAGGTTGATGATTGCTTCAGTTGATTGAAGTAATGATTGAGAGATATCTAGGACGATATTGAAAATTATCTATTTATATACGGGTTCCCGGGTACAAGGGGCTGAGTTCAGTCGGGTGCTTTTGAGGAACAGGATGTTCGTAAGTTTACCAGCGATACTTTGCGGTTTGTGCACGGTTGCGTTGATACAAGCTTGGGTAGAAGCCAGCAGGATCCAGGGGCAAGCGCAACTGGTCCACCTGCGCACCGGCAAGCGCGGCGCGTAGACATATGCCCAATATGAAGCACTTCCTTGAGCGCGGTCGCAATGCGCTTGGCCGCGTGTTTGTTCGCTCGACGGTCTATGTCGTCGTGTTGTTGCTGGCCTTCACGACGCTGGTTGCCTGTTTCGGTTATTTCTCACAGGTCTGGAAGATCGAGGAGCGTCTCGCGGAAAACGCTCGCAATCATGCCGTGCTGGTGTCGCGCATTGCTGCCCGGGAGATCGAGAACAAGAACTATGCGAATGTCGAGAAGCTACTCGATGCGTTGGGAGATGAAGCACTTGTTGTTGCGGCCAAGGCCTACACCCGGTTTGGACATGTGTTCGCGAGCGATCTCGATTCTCGCACCAACGGCGCGCTTCAAGTCATAGACGAAGATGTTCTTGATGCCATTCAAGGGCAAACGACACTCACGCGTGAGACTGACGCGTTCCACCAATTTGTTCTGCCTGTCTACCGGGACGGGATCGGCGTTGGCGCAGTCGAAATCACCATGTCAAAGCAGGAAATCCAGGATCTCAAGCGCGAGATCGTGATCCAGACCTTGATCCTGGCCGGCACCCTGTTTTTCGTCTTTGTGCCTTTGGCGACGTTTCTGATGTACCGCTCGACCCATGGCATCAGCCGGGTCACAGAAGCTGCCAATGAGGCGGCTCAAGGCTTTCTCGATACGAAGATGAAAGTCGACACGGTCGGCGAGGTCGGAGAGCTGCAGGAAGCGTTCCGCCAGATGGCCGTGAACTTCCGCAACAACATTCAACGGGTTGAATATCTCGCCCATGTTGACGGGGTTACAGGCCTGCCCAACCGGCTCAAGTTCAGCAACGTTGCGGCCCAGCTTATCGATCTGTCTCCCAAAGCCGAAGGGGGAATGATCTTTATCGATCTCGACCGGTTCAAGGCGATCAACGACATGCATGGACATGTGATCGGGGACCGGCTTTTGGCGCTGGTGGCCGAGCGTCTGAGTGATCTGGTCAAAACATTTGCCGATGAGCGCTTCCAGTGCAAGCCGTTCATCGCTCGTTTCACTGGTGACGAATTCATTGTCGTGCTGCCGGGAATAGCGGACCCCGAGGCACTCAAGGAGCTGTCTGATCTGATCGTGACCAAGATCAGAATGCCTTTCAGCATAGACCATTTGAAACTCATGGTGCGGGCAAGCGTTGGCGTTGCTCTCTATCCTCAGGACGGAAAATCGGCCGATGATGTGCTGCGTTGCGCAGACATGGCGATGTTCACAGCAAAGGATGCCGGACGCGATCAGACGGTCATCTTCAATGAAAGCATTCGCCAGAAGGCTGACGAGCGCGAAAAAATCGAGCGCTGCCTTCGCACGGCGCTCGATCACGATGAGTTGACGGTCTTCTACCAGCCGAAGGTGGACATCGAGACTGGCCAGATCATGGGCTCCGAAGCATTGCTGCGCTGGGAACATCCCGATCTTGGCAGCGTGCCGCCGTGGAAATTCATACCGCTCGCGGAAGAATGCGGTTTGATGCCCTCCATCGGTGAGTTCGTCCTGCGGCAGTCGCTCGAAGACATGAATGTGGTGCGAAAGCAGGGGTTCGACCTCTCGGTGGCCGTCAATGTTGCGCCGATCCAGTTTCAATCCGACAGTTTCACCGATCGCACTCTGGGCATTCTTGGCGAGAGCGGGTTTCCGCTAGACAAGCTGGAGCTTGAGATCACCGAGTCCAGCATCATGGAAGATCCGCAGCGTGTTTATCGCCAGATTGTTCCGATCAGGGATGAGGGCGTCGAGTTCGCGATCGATGACTTCGGAACGGGCTATTCAAGCCTGAATACGCTCGCGACCATGCCGTTCGATACACTGAAGATCGACCGGTCGTTCGTGATGAACATGGCCGAAAGCGAGGACCGTAGGGTTATCGTGCAGCTGATCTTGATGATGGCGCAGCAGTTGCGGATGAAGACCGTTGCAGAAGGCATCGAGACCCGCGGACAATACGATCATCTGAAAGCCTGGGGCGCGAATTTTGCGCAGGGCTATCTCTGGAGCCCGCCTGTGCCCTTTGCCGCTTTCAAAGCGATGGTGAGGGCAGGCCTGGATGATATCGACGATGCCGATGAGCTTTCAGACAAACGGCGCGCCTAGGCTTGCGGCGTAGGACAGGTTTAGCCGGCGGCGCGCCAGGCTTCCACGATTGCCACCCAGAGACCACAGGTGACCACCGCAGCGATTGTCGTCAACGTGATCGAGTTGGCTGACATGGCATGGCCGGTGCCGTATCGGTTCGCGAAGATATAGGCATTGATGCCGGTTGGGCATGCGGCGGTTACAGTGGCGACGGCCGTCCAGAGCGGCGGAAGATGCAGGACGTAGGCACCCATCAGGAACACGATTGCGGGCATGACGCCGATCTTCAGGCAGCTGAGCAACAGGCCAGGGAGGATATTGCCGCGTATCCCGTAGGGCACCATGCTCATCCCCAGGGACAAGAGAGCGACCGGCAGCGCCGTCGATGAAATGCGGCCGAGCACGTCGCTCAGGATCGGCGTGAAGGAAAGACCCGACGAACGCCATATCAACGCGCAGACCAGAGCTATGATGATGGGGTTGGTTGCAAGGTTTCGCCCGATCTTGAGGATCATTTCACCGAGAGGTGGCGGGGTGCTGATGCCATCGAGCGCTGCGGCGCGTTCCATCAAGACCGAAATGACGACGGTCATGATCGGAAGGTGCACCGAAATGATGATGAGCAATGGCACGAGGCCTTCGTCACCATAGACCGACGAGATGAGCGGCAGGCCGACCATCACCGTGTTCGCAAAAGCAGCTGAGACGCCGCCCACGACACCTGCCCTGGCCTCGCGCTTGAAGCCCTTGCGTATCAGAAGAGAGGCCAGCACCCAGGTGGCCGCAACACCGCAGAAATAAGTGGCCCAGAGGCCCCAGGGGTTTTCGTCGCCAAATTCGATCACCGAGAGCGTCTTGAAGATGAGCGCGGGGATGGCGATGACAAAGACGAACTGGCCGAGCGCCTCTCCGACGGTCTGGGACACCAGGCCTATCCTTGCGGCGGTATAGCCAATGCCGATCAGGATGAAGACGGGAAGAACGATGGACAGGATTTCTAGCGGCATTCAATCCCCGGCGGTCGTTGGATTTCAGGTTTGACAACCTGTGATCTGGCGGGATCCCGCTGGAGGAGCGTTCGGCACGGACAGGACGGCCGAAGTTGACGGTTCAGGGGACCAGAAGTGTGGGCGCGCAAATCGCGAGACGATTGCGTTTGGATATTGTCAGACAAGATGACGAGCAATTGGCAAAGTGGCAAGAGCGGTTTGCCGTTTGACTGGAAGTCATACTAGATTCATCCCATGGATGGAGATCACGACCAAAATCATGAAATTGCGCTGCTTGCGCATGACCTTCGAACGCCGCTGTCAGCCATGAAGCTGACAGCCGAGCTGATCGGGGCCGAGAAGCTGTCGCCAATTCAGGTGGAGCGTCTCAACCTTTTGATTCGAAGCATCGATGCCTTGAGCGACATGACGGGAGCACTGCTCCATACCTCCGAGACAGGAGGTCGCATGCCGGAACTCTCCGAGATCGCGGCTGATACGGCAGAGCTGTTCCGGGCACCTGCGGAGGCGAAGGGCCTCGGCTACAAAGCTGAAATTGAAGCGTCGAAGATCCGTCTTGAACCTGTTCGTGCCGGTGCCCTGCGACGGGTGATGACGACCCTTCTGGACAATGCGGTCAAATACACTGATACCGGCAAGGTCAGTATTTCCTTCGAGATTTTGCCTGGCGAGGACGGGGCATCGACCGAGATACGGCTTGCCGTCGCCGACACCGGACCGGGCATTGATCCCATGGAGCGCCGGCGTCTGTTCAAACCCTATGTGCGAGGGGCTGCCGGCAAGGCACGCAGTCCCGGGTCGGGTCTCGGTCTTTGGGGCGCTTCGCAACTGGTTGCAGATCTCGGCGGCAAGCTGCGTTTGATCAGCCCGAAGGCGGGCGGGTGCCGTTTTGAAATGAACCTGCCCTTGGCTCCGGAGACCGCAGAAAGCGTGGTCCGAGCGGATCCCGCCGATGTGTCGGATGCCGAAGCGCATGTTCTGATTGTTGACGACAATGAGACAAACCGGCGCCTGCTGTCTGCCCTGCTGGAGTCCTTCGGCATTTCCTGTGACCAAGTGCCGAGCGGCATGGACGCGCTCAAGATCATGCTAGAGACGGACTATGACGCGATCTTGCTGGATCTGCATATGCCGGTCATGGATGGCCTCGAAACAGCAGCCCGGATCCGGGAGCTTCCCAACACTGAGGCGCTGCCACTGATCGCGGTGACCGCTGCAATGGAATCCATCGGCGGCAAGCGCATGCGGCAGGCGGGCTTCGTTGAAGTGCTCGCAAAGCCGCTGTCGCCGTCCTTGTTATTTCAGGCGATGGAGCATGCCCGGCGGCACCATGCGGCACGGCTGAATGTTTCAGCAACGTGAGGCCGCTCAGTCCGTCATCATGAGGGCTTCGTCCAGGGCCTGTTCCAACCTGTCGTGACCCCAGAACAATTCGCCATTCTGCGTTACGAAACTGGGCGCGCCGAAGATGCCTTGTGTCTCGGCTTCGGAGACAGCGGCACGCAGGCCGATCTTGATGTCCATCGTTTCGGCCTGCGCCAGAACTTTCTTTGCGTCGGCTCCGACTTCCATGAGAATGCCCGCCAGGGTCGCCGGGTCGGCTATGTCGAGACCTGCCCCAAATTCGGAATAGAACACTGCCCTGACAAATTCGCCGATCCAAGGCTCATTCCGGCCGGCGTGGGCGAGACGGGCGGCCAGAATGCTGTTTTGAGGAAACGGATCAGGAGCAACAAGCGGGAGACCCAGAACCTCGCATTGCCTCTCCATATCCCGCCACATGTAGCGACCCTTGGCAGGCATCAGATTAAAGGGCGAGGTTTCCCACCCCTGCTTCTTGAAGATGGGCCCGAGCAGGAAGGGATGCCAAACGACCTCCACCGAGCGATCACCAGCCACGGTTTCGATCCGCATGGCGGAGAGGTAGCTGTAGGTCGAGGCGAAATCGAACCAGAAATGCAAACGTGGCTTTTGGTCGTGGAGTGCGGCTTCCATCAAACGCCTGCCTTTCCGATTTCCTGGAGAAAATTCCGATTGCGTATGGATTGGATTTTATTGGTCATGTGCGTCGAATGGGTTAAACAGCGCGGATGACACGATGCAAGGCCTATTGGCGCATGATTTCCGATCGTTTTGCAAAGCCTTTGGCCTGGGTGGCAGCCAATCCGATGAAGGCTGTGGGCCTCTATCTGGTGGCCGTCTCAGCTTTTTTTCTCGTTTTTCCAGCCGTTGATCTTTGGGCCAGCGGTCTGTTCTACAGCGATGAAAGCGGATTTTTTGCTCGCAATGACCCCTTCTTGCGCCGGTTTCGCCACCTGGGGCCGCATATCGTCAAGATCGTCGCGATAACCAGCGTTGTCGTGCTGCTGGCGAAGCTGTTCCTGCCGGCACGAAGTCCGCTGATGCCCCTGCGTGCGCCGGTGTTCTTGTTGACCACGCTGATTTTGGGGCCAGGTGTTCTCGTCAACCTGATCTTGAAGAACAACTGGGGCCGGCCGCGCCCGGTGATGGTCGATGTCTTCGGCGGGGACATGCCCTACCAGCCGGTCTGGCTGCCAACAAATTGGTGCGATACCAACTGTTCGTTTGTCTCGGGCGAAGCGTCTGCGGGCATGTGGCTGGTTGCTGCCGTTTTCATCGCACCCGTCGCCTGGCGCTTGGCTTTGCTGGCGTTTCTGCTGCCGCTCGGCCTTCTGCTTTCGCTCAACCGCATCGCGTTCGGGGGGCATTTCCTGTCGGATACGCTGATCTCCTGGGGGCTGACGCTTCTCGTGATCCTTGCGGTCCATCGGATCCTGTATGTCCAGGCACCAGCGTGGCTGCGCGACACTCATCTGGATGAATGGTTCACCCGAAAGGGCCGAATTCTTCAGGTGATAATGAACCGGGGCGGCACCCGGGCTGCGGCCCGGATGCGTCATTTTGTCGGAATGTTTGGTAAGCACCACTAGACCTGAGACAGGTGTGGGTTTTCAGGACTTCTGGGTCAGGATGCGTTCGATTTCAATTGGCGGATGGCCCGTCAGAGTCTTGTCGACCTCGGCAACCACGCGATCCTTGACCTCCTTGTGGAAGGCCTTGCGCAGGTCTCCAAGGATCATTGGCGGCGCTGCCACCACCAGTTTCTCGTACCTGCCCTTGTGAGCGGCTTTGTAGAGCATCTCCGCCATGTCCTTGGCAAAGCGGTGTTTCTCCAGCGTGTGCCAATCGGTTTGTTCCATGGAGCTTTTCTGAGGCCCGGGACCATCACCTTTGCGGCCCGGTGCGTCGGTGCCCTGTTCCGAGGTTTTGGGGTTTTCGCTCTCCATCTGGCGGATCACTTGCAGATTGGGAAATTCCCGGTCGCCTTCGTTCCGGAACACCAGCGCTTTTTCGCCGTCGCCGACCAGAACCCAGGCGTCGTGATCTATCTGTAAGCCAGGCATGATGAGACTCCCTTTATCGATTGTTTTGACGGCGGCACGAGCGTTGTCTGCTCACGCCACCATTAATCGATGTGATATCTGCCGGCTGAGGTTCAAGGGCTGGGCGATGGCTTACGTATTACTTCGACTAGCCGGACTTGCGTGGGCGCGTGCGCTTCAAGATGCGTGCGAACCGCATGGGGGAGCGGTCTTCCAACCAGGTGAAGAGGCTGTTGAGGCGCGGAACTCGGCGCCTGCGATTGCGCAACGCCCGGGCGGCCTGGCGGCTGGTTGCGATGATAACAATCATGCCAAGGGCCAGAAGGGGAACGCCTGTCGGGATGGGCAGCCAGACCGTTGCGAGGCCAAGCGCGATCAAGACCAGAGCGAGCGTCCAAAAGAGCAACTTCATAAACTGTACGGTCCTTCGTGCCTGCCACTGCAATACGAAGGCTTCAAGACGGGATTATGAAGATTGCGGATCGACCAGCATCTGGCTCAGGCGCTCGCTTGCCGATCTGAGCATATGAAAAACGGCTTCAAAGCCCTTATCGCCGCCATAATAGGGGTCCGGCACCTCGTGCTCGGGGGCGTCGAGAAAGAGACGGAGGTGTGCTGTTGCGTCTTTGGGGGCGATCTGGCGCAGTTTGGACAGGTTGCTCTTGTCCATCGCGAGGATCAAGTCGAAATCTGAAAAGTCCTGCTGGCGGACCTGGCGCGCGCGTTGGCCGGAGATGTCGATGCCATATCGGGTGGCCACTTCGATGGATCTCGGGTCCGGCGGGTTTCCCTCGTGCCAGGTTCCAGTGCCTGCGCTGTCAATCTGAATGCCTTCAATCCGCCCTGCTTCTTTGAGCGTGTGCCGGAAAATACCCTCGGCCAAGGGTGAGCGGCATATGTTGCCAAGGCAGACGAAGAGAATTGAGGTCATTGGACGCTGCTCCGGTCAGGCCTTGATGATCGTGAAGCGGCCGTTGTCGCCATCCTTTTCGGAGCTTTCCAGCGTGTGTCCGTCTTCATTGCAGAAATGGGGAATATCCAGAAAGGCCATGGGGTCGGTCGTTTGAACGATCATGCGCGTTCCACTCTCGACCCGGCTGAGCGCCTTGCGCGTCTTCAGGACTGGGAGGGGGCATTTCAGACCCTTGAGGTCCAGGATGGTGTCTTGGCTCACGAAATTGGCTCTCGGCGGTTTCGGCTCTTGGATTGTCATTCTAGCAAGTACATATATCGAATAAAGCTCTCAACGTCCGATTCTTGATGGAGTGCAGGATGTCCCTACCGCACGCTTTGCCGCCGATCACACCGATTGATGTCCTCGAGTTCTGGTGGCAGGCCGGCCCCAAGAAATGGTTCGCGCGTTCAGATGCGTTTGATGCCGAAATCCGGTCGCGGTTTTTCGAGGCAATCGAGGCTGCAAAGTCAGGCGAACTTGAGCTTTGGAGCGAGACCCCGCATGGCTGTCTGGCCCTGATCATCCTTCTCGATCAGTTTTCCCGCAACGTTTATCGGGATGATCCGAGAGCCTTCGAGAGTGACGGGATGGCGTTGGCGCTTGCCGAAAAGGCGGTAGAGGCAGGCTTCGACAAGGCCTTCCCGAAAGACGTGAGGGTCTTTTTCTACCTGCCGTTTGAGCACGCGGAAGATATCGCAGCGCAGGAGAAGAGCATCGACCTGACCCGGCCGCTGGGACATGAGCAGTTCTATCTCTATGCCTTGATCCATATGGATGTCATTCGCAGGTTTGGGCGCTTCCCACACCGAAATGAGGTGCTCGGGCGGGTGTCGACGCCTGAGGAGCTGGCCTATCTCGCCGACGGTGGGTTCTCGGCCTGAGTTCGTCGCTAAAATTTCCTTAAAGAGGCGGCAAAACGGCTATTCCGCTGGCGGCTGCCCTTATGGGGTGCAGAATTTCTGCCACAAAAATAGCCGCCGACTCTATTCGAGTCCTTTTTTGTGTAATTTCTATGCAAATTTTGAATTTTGCCTATTTTTTACTCTCATCTCAGGTGGTTAAACCGCCCCGTACAGGCGCAGGTTTTATCCATATTCCTCTTTTGAGCCCCTGAAACCACGGAACTCTGCGGTTTTTCGAAGTTTCTCCTGGAGTTGGCACGGTCCTTGTAATGAAAGACCCGACACCGACCCGGCTACGTACTTGTGCGGGCCTCCGTTTTCGGGGGCAGGGTTTCGGAACCCAGGGGGGAACCGAACGGGTAGGTCGGCCAGCCTTTTCGCAGGGAAGAGGCGCAGGAAAAGGAATGGGAACAAGCAATGAAAATTGTGATGGCCATCATCAAGCCGTTCAAACTCGATGAAGTGCGCGATGCACTCACGGGGATCGGCATCCAGGGCCTGACTGTTACTGAGGTCAAGGGATACGGCCGCCAGAAGGGCCATACTGAAATCTACCGCGGCACCGAATATGCCGTCAGCTTTCTGCCGAAGCTGAAAATCGAAGTCGCCGTTTCCGGCGAGTCTGTCGATAAGGTCGTCGAGGTTATCTCAGGCGCTGCCAAGACCGGTCAGATCGGCGACGGCAAGATCTTCGTTTATTCGATCGACCAGGTCGTTCGCATCCGTACCGGCGAAACCGACGCCGAAGCTCTTTGATTGTATTGAGGGTAAGAACTATGAACAAACTCGTCGCAAAAAGCGCGGCTTCGCTCGGCGCCCTCGGCCTTATGGCCGTGCCGGCTATGGCTCAGGACGCTGCTCCGGCAGTATCTCCTGAAACAGCCTATATCTTTAACACGCTGCTGTTCCTTATCGGCGGCTTCCTGGTCATGTGGATGGCGGCTGGTTTCGCCATGCTCGAAGCTGGTCTCGTTCGTTCCAAGAACGTTTCCATGCAGTGCCTCAAGAACATCACCTTGTATTCCATCGCAGGCCTGATGTTCTGGATCACCGGTTACAACCTGATGTACGCTGGCGTTGACGGCGGCTTCATCGGTTCCTTCGGTCCATATTCCTTCGACGCTGTCGGCGGCGACGCTCTCGACACCGGCTACTCCACGGCTTCTGACTGGTTCTTCCAGATGGTCTTCGTAGCAGCAACCGCGTCGATCGTTTCCGGTACCGTTGCCGAGCGTATCAAGCTTTGGCCTTTCCTGATCTTCACCGCCATCCTGACCGGTATCCTCTACCCGATTTCCGGTTCCTGGCAGTGGGGCGGCGGCTGGCTGTCCGAAATGGGCTTCTCTGACTTCGCCGGTTCCACGATCGTTCACTCCGTCGGTGGCTGGGCTGCTCTGTCCGGTGCGATCATCCTCGGTGCTCGTAAGGGCAAGTATGGCCCGAACGGCCAGGTGACCCCGCTTCCGGGTTCTTCCATGCCGCTCGCAACGCTCGGCACGTTCATCCTGTGGCTCGGCTGGTTCGGCTTCAACGGCGCATCCCAGCTCGCAATGGGCTCGATCGCTGACGTAACCGACGTGTCCCGCATCTTCGCCAACACCAACATGGCTGCTGCAGCTGGTGTTGTTGTTGCCGTGATCCTGACGCAGGTCCTTTACAAGAAGGTCGACGTGACCATGGCACTGAACGGTGCTCTGGCCGGTCTCGTCTCCATCACTGCTGAGCCGCTTGCTCCGTCCGTTCTCCAGGCTGTCATCATCGGCGGCGTTGGTGGTGCGATCGTGGTCTTCGCGGTTCCGATGCTCGACAAGTTGAAGATCGACGATGTTGTCGGTGCTATCCCGGTTCACCTCATTGCAGGTATCTGGGGCACGCTCATCGTACCGTTCTCCAACGATGGTGCTTCCTACGGCACGCAGCTCGTCGGCATCGTTGCCTACGGTGTGTTCACTCTGGTTGCGACCGCGATTGTCTGGTTCATCCTGAAGGCCGTCATGGGCATCCGGGTTTCCGAAGAGGAAGAAGCACTTGGTCTCGACAAGGTCGAGGTTGGTGTCGAAGCCTATCCGGAGTTCGGTATCGGCTCCGCACGGTAATTACCGTCTCCCAAAGTGGCCTGCTTGGTTCGGGCCGCAACTCGAGCCCGGGGTTTTCCCCGGGCTCTTTTTATTTGGACCTACAGGCGGTCGGTCATTTGCTGGAATGAGCCGATCACATCATGAGCGCCCGCGTCTGTGAGCCGGTCGGCAAGTCCGTCGTCGGCGTGGCCCGCGCCCACGAAGCCCCAGACCGTCATGCCTGCCGCTACCCCGGCCTTCACCCCATTGATGCTGTCTTCGAGGACAACGCACTTTGCTGGTGGCTGCCCAATCCGGTCCGCCGCCATCAAGAAGAGATCCGGGGCGGGCTTGCCGTGCTCGACCTGGTCGCCGGAATAGATGTGATTGTCGAAATGCTCCGCGAGCTCGGTGATCTGCAGCTTGCGCTTTAGCCCCTTCAGGCCTGAGGAGGATGCGACTGCGCGCGGCCCCTTGTGAAGCGCAAGGAAGCTCTGAATGCCTGAAACGCACGTCAGCTCGGACTCCATGCGCCGGTACATTTCGGTGGTCATACTCTCCTGAAAGTCATCGGGAAAAGGGCCTTTGGCGAGGGCTGCGTAGTCTGCCTTGATCGCAGCCATGAAGTCGCGGCCATGCAACCCGGTGAACCGGGTGCGATAGGCGATTGGCTCATAGGTCAGGCCGATCTGACCGAGAAACTCCATCTCGACCGCGTGATAGATGACCTCTGAATTGATCAGGACACCATCGCAATCGAAGATGATGGGCTGGCGAGCGAGTGACATGGAAGACTTTCTTTTGAAGGACTAGTGGCTGCCGTCGAACAGGCCTTTGACGAAGAGGCGCTGGAAGAACACCAGCAGCAAGGCAGGGGGCAGGACAGCGAGACAGGCGAGCATCATGCCGGTGAGGCTCGAGCGGCCATAGAATTGCAGGCCACGCACGATTGTGTAGCGAGCCTCTTCCGACGTCACCATGACGGGCCACAGGTACTGGTTCCAGCCGTTGACGAAGGTGACCAGAAAAAGGGCCCCCGCCATGGGCATGGACAGTGGGATGAGAATGTCGCGCAGGAACTTCAAAGGCCCGGCTCCATCTAGGCGTGCGGACTCGAGCATGCTGTCCGGGATGTTCTGCAGGAATTGGCGGAAAAAGAAGGTGCCGATCCCCGAGGCGGCGAGCGGCAGGATCAGCCCGGCTTGCGTGTTCACAAGCCCCAGGCTGGAGACCACGTCATAAGTGGGCAGAAACCGGGACTCCAGCGGCAGCATCAGCGAGAGCAGCAGAAGCCAGAAGAAGAATGCCGCGAAGCGCAACCTGAAATAGACCAGAGAATAGGCAGCCAGAAGGGAAAGGCTGACCTTTGCCATTGCAAAGCCGGCGCCCAGCAGGAAAGAGTTCCAGATCATTCCCAGAGCGGTGATGTCGCCGCGAAAGCCGCCTTTTGATTGAAGCAGGTGACCGTAGTTTGACAAACCGTGGCCACCCGGAATGAGGGTCAGGCCTGTTTCCCGAAAGGAGGCAGCGTCATGGGTCGTTGCAAGGAAGACCGCGAGCAGCGGCCCGCACATTACGATGGTGCCCACAATCAGGATGGCGTGATCGAAAACGGCTTTTCTGCGCATGAAAGTGTCCGTCCGCAGGGCCGCGGAATGCTGAAAGGTTTGGTGAGTGTAGAGCTATTTCGAAAAACTTGGCAATCGCAAGGCCTTCTCCGAGATCGAGCGCCTTTTGGGTCTGACTGCCTAGAGCACGACAATGCCCGAGTGTTTGGCCTTGTGTTCAGGTTCAACGTGGATCGTGACATGGGCGCCGGGCAGGGCCTTGCCGACGGCCTGTTCGATGCGATCGCAAATGTCATGAGCGGTGTCGACAGTCATTTCGCCCGGGACGACGAGGTGGAAGTCGACAAAGGTAACCCGTCCGGCGATGCGCGTTCTAAGGTCGTGAGCCTCCAGTGCGCCGTCGCCATGTTCGGAGATGAGATCCTTGATGGTCGCCTGGACGTCTTCGGAGGCCGCCTCATCCATGAGGCCGGAAATGCTTTCCTTCACCACCTGCCATCCGGTCCAAAGGACGTTCAAGCCAACAAGAGCTGCGAGCAGGGAATCGAGGACATGCCATCCCGTCAATACGACAAGCCCGACGCCAAGCAAAACGCCCAGAGATGTGATTACGTCGGTAACCAGATGCTTGCCGTCGGCGACAAGTGCTGGCGAGCGGGACGACCGACCGACCCTCAGAAGAATGGCGGCCCATGCTCCATTGATGACCGCTGCAAGCGCATTCATCCCCAGCCCCGATAGGGAATAGGTGACACTCGAGGCGTTGACGTAGCCCAGCCAGGCGGCCCGGAAAATGGAGATGGCGGCGAGCACGATCATCACGCCAACCAGAACGGCGGCGAAGTACTCTGCCTTGTCGTGACCGTAAGGATGGTTGGAGTCGGCGGGCTTGGACGCGAACCAGACCGCAAAGACCGCCGCGATGGAGGACGCAACGTTGACAATGGTTTCCAGGGCGTCGGAATAAAGCGCGACCGATCCGGTCAGATAGTAGGCGGCGAATTTCATCGCCAGGACGATCAGTCCGATACCTATGCTGCCGAGTGCGACCTTGAACCTGAGGTCCATTCTGCCGGGTCCCTTGTGCGTGACGCCGAGTCAGGCGCTGTCAACGCGCAAGGGGTATCAGCTTTCGGAGGCAGGGCAACCCCCAACGGCCAAGATGCACAACAGGATCTGTGTTGGATCCTAACTCGCGGGCGGCCAGTCGATTGTGCCGGCGCCGAGGATTGGTCCGGGGCCGTTTTCGTCTTCGAGCTGAATCAGGATCGCACAGCGTTCGGCGTTCGAGCGCATCAGCTCGCTCTTGGGCATGCGGAAGGTTTCAGTTCCGCCCGACCACATGCCGATAGGGTGGAGGTTGCGCACCACATTGACATAGGTGATCGAAGCGCCGGCATTTTCGCCTCGGCCGACGGCAACTTCTTCGTGTTCGATCACACTTGCGAAGAAGACGGTCGCCATCTTGACGCCTTCGGGCAGTTTCCCGACCACCTTGGCTTCAATGCCCATGTCGTTGCGTTTGAGCTCGACCTCAACGTTGAGCGGAGTGGCCCGCGCCAGGGCGCTTTCAACGGCGCGCGCGTTGCTGCCGACGACATGCTCGACGCCGTTGACGACGATCTGAGGAGTGTAGACCGACCGGTCGCCACGACGAGTAGCATAGGCGCGTTGCCGGGCAGAATTATCCGGGCTGGCCAGGGTATCCCGCCAGCCGAGGTAATCCCAATAATCAACCGGCAGCGACAGTGCCAGCACGTCGCCCTTCTCGGCGAGGTGTTCCAGAAGTCGGTCGGCGGGCGGACAGGAGGAGCATCCCTGGCTTGTGAAAAGCTCGGCGACGGCGACAGGTCCTGCCTGCGCACTGAACATCATCATGGGCGCCAAAACTATTCCGCTTGCAGCACCAAAAAGAGTTCTGCGCAAGATCTTGCGCAGGCGTTCAATGTGCATCCCCATAGGGGCCATCCTCGTTGTTCCTGATGGAAGGAAGTTAGGCGCTGCGCGGATAAAGAGCCAGTCACGACGCGGTGACTGGGCGGATTCGGTCCCGTTTTTCGACGTCAGTTCGCGCTCGACGGACTGTCCAGGACCTTTTGCAGCTCCGGCAGGAACGTGCCCTCATAAGCGCTCGCGGACAGGGGTCCGATGAACTTGTAGCGGATCAAGCCGGTGGCATCGACGATGAACGTTTCTGGAACGCCATAGACACCCCAGTCGATCGCAGCGCGGCCCTTTTCGTCGGCGCCAACCCGCTCATAGGGATTGCCGAGACTGCCCAGGAAGCGACGCGCGTTTTCCGGTTTGTCTTTGTAGTTGATGCCGATCATCTGGAAGCCATTGCGGGTCGCAAGATCTTCCAGGAACGGATGCTCCTGACGGCAGGGGACGCACCAGGACGCAAACACATTGACCACCGAGACCTTGCCCAAAAGATCATCCCGCGAGAACCCCGGGACCTCAACGCCGTTCTTGGTAAGGTCGGGCACCCTGGCAAGATCAGTCTCGGGCACAGGTCTGCCGATCAGCGCAGAGGGGATGGTGCTGGGGTCGTTGCCGAGGGTCAGCTGAAACAGAAACAGAGCGGCCAGGGCCGCGAAGAGAACCAGCGGCAGCAGGACAAGCACGGGAAGGCGGCGCTTGGGTGGGCCAGCTTCATGTGTTTCGTCGGAATTGGTCATTGCCTGTCCGGTTTCTCTGGCGTTCTGCGGGTCTTTGCAAGGCCCTGGCTCTCCAGATCCTTCAAGGTCGAGTCAAGCCGCGCCTTGTCCAGTCGCACCCACAGGATCAGCCCTGCGACGACGCCAAAGCAGATGGCATAGGATGCGATGATAAAACCGGCGTGAGGCCCAAGATCCATTTGGCTTACTCCGCCGGCTGAAGAGTTGCTGACCCGCCGGCGGGCCGGGCGGCGGAGGCTGCGCGCAGGCGAAGTGTGCGGACGCGGCGGCGCAGGATTTCATTTCTCATGGCCATCAGATGGATCACGAAGAAAAGAAGCGTGAAGGCGACCGCCATGACCGCAAGCGGCAGCAGTATGTCCGGATGGATCGTCGGACCGTCCATTCTCATGACACTTGCCGGCTGATGAAGGGTGTTCCACCAATCGACGGAGAACTTGATGATCGGCAGGTTCAGCGCGCCGACGAGGGTCAGGATCGCTGCGGCCTTGCCGGCCTTGATCGGGTCTTCCATCGTCCGCCACAGGGCCATCAGGCCGAGGTACATGATGAAAAGCACCAGGACAGAGGTCAGCCGCGCATCCCAGACCCAATAGGTTCCCCACATGGGTTTGCCCCACAGGGAGCCTGTGACGAGGGAAATGAAGGTGAAGGCGGCGCCGATCGGGGCTGCGCATTTGGCCGAGACATCTGCCAGCGGATGCTTCCAGACCAAGGTGCCGAGGGAGGAGATCGCCATGATCGAATAGCACATCATGGCCAGCCAGGCGGCGGGCACATGGATGTACATGATCCGCACGGTGTCGCCCTGCTGATAGTCTTCGGGTGCAACGAAGAAGCTCATGTAGAGGCCGACTGCAAAAGCGATCGCGCAAAGACCGACCAGCCAAGGCAGAACCAGCTGCGTCAGCTTCATGAAGCGTGTCGGATTGGCAAAGTCCAAGATACCCATGGAAACGTTCTAATCTAGAGAGCCTGCAGCTTCAATGGGTAGGCCTGTCGCAGGTGTCACAGCGCACCCCAACCTTAGTCTGACGAAAACCTCAGAGCCGCCGCCGAGGCGAAAGGACCGACCACGAGCGAAATCAGCGACAGGGAGCAGAGGATCAAGAACGGGGTCATGAAGGGCACCGGATCATTGACCGCGGCATCGGCCGCGCTGACGCCGAAGATCAGGACCGGGATTGTGAGCGGGATCACAAGGACAGCCAGCAGGAGCCCGCCTCGGCGCAGGGTGACCGTGAGAGATGCTCCGATTGCCCCGATGAGGGTGAGTGCAGGTGTTCCGGCTGCCAGTGTCAGCGTAACGGCACCGATGGCAGTGGGTTCCAGATTCAGGAAGATGGCAAGAACCGGAGCGGCTGCGACCAATGGCAGGCCCGTTGCCATCCAGTGGGCCAGGCATTTGATCAGAACCACCAGTTCGAGTGGCCGGCCGGCCATGAGGATCAGATCAAGTGAGCCGTCGTCACGGTCTGCCTGAAACAGGCGGTCCAGGCCGAGCAGCGTGGCAAGCAGCGCGCCGATCCACAAGATGGCAGGGCCGATGCGGGCCAGGAGATTGAGGTCCGGACCAACGCCAAAGGGGATCACGGTGACCACAGCAAGAAAGAACAGGACGCCGACAAGCGCGCCGCCGCCGACACGGACTGCAAGGCGCAGCTCGCGCTGAAAGAGTGAAAGCGCCCAGCTGCTCATCCGATCTCCTCCAGAGGAGCCAGGTCCTCGATGGACAAGGCCTCCAGGCGAAGGCTCTGGAGAGGCGACAGGGAAAGCGGTGTATGCGTGGCGGTGACGATCATGCCACCACGGCGCAGATGATCATTCATCAGATCGATGAGCTGGGCCTCGGAATTGGCGTCAAGTGCCGATGTCGGCTCATCCAGCAGCCAGATCGGGCGTGGTGACACGAAAAGGCGAGCGACAGCGAGGCGCCGGGTTTGGCCGGCGGAGAGATAGGCCGCTGGCAATTCACTGGTGTGGCCGATGCCCAAGTCCTCGAGAATGTCCTGCGCGCCGTATTCTTTCGGGTCAAAGTTGGAGACATGAGCGGGGGCGGTGAAATCGCGCCAGAAGGCAAGGTTTTCCTTGACGCTCAACGCCGGCTTGACCGCGCTTTGGTGGCCGAAATAGTGAGTGTGTTCGGCAACGCTGCGTTCGCTCTGCCCGCCTTCCAGATTCAGGCTGCCTTCCGACAGCGAAACCAGACCGGCCAGTGTTCTGAGCAGCGAAGACTTGCCGACGCCGTTTGGGCCGGTGACGACAAGCGCGTTGCCGCTTTCCAGCGAAAAGGAAAGCCCGGCAAACACCCGCCGGTCGCCGCGATCCACGGCCAGATTGTCAGCGATGAGTTTCAGAACGGGTCTCCGAACGACAAGGGCTCGTGCCTTGTTAGAGCGGAGCGCGCCCCAATAGCAAGTATGTGATCAGCCGCGAACAAATCTGCGCCTTGTTGTTTTTGATGTGCTTCCACGGAAAAGGCCGGCTTCAAGAGCCGGCCTTTTGGTGTTTTTAGGGCTTGATCAGCTCTTAGAAGTGCATCGAACGCGAGGCTGCCGGAGCCTGGAGAGGCGGGGCGAACTTGGTGAGGTCGATGCCTTCGACGGCTTCCTTGTACTCTTCCACGGTGGGTGTACGGCCAAGGATCGCAGACAGCACGACCACCGGAGTCGATGCCAGCAGGGATTCGCCCTTCTTGGTGTCGCTGTCAGCCACGACACGGCCCTGGAACAGGCGCGTTGAGGTGGCGAGCACCGTGTCGCCCTTGGCGGCCTTTTCCTGGTTGCCCATGCAAAGGTTACAGCCGGGACGCTCGAGGTAGAGAATGTTCTCATACTCCGTGCGTGCTGCGGTCTTGGGGGAGTCGTCGTCGAATTCGAAGCCGGAGTATTTTTCCAGCGTCTCCCAGTCACCTTCTTCCTTCAACTCGTCGATGATGTTGTAGGTCGGCGCTGCGACAACGAGCGGAGCGTTGAACTCCACCTTGCCCCGGGTCTTTTCGAGGTTCTTCAGCATCTGGGCAACGATCTTGATGTCGCCTTTGTGCACCATGCAGGAGCCGACGAAGCCCAGGTCGACCTTCTTCTCCGCATCGTAGAAGGATATCGGACGAATGGTGTCGTGGGTGTAACGCTTGGACACATCGATGTTGTTGACGTCCGGATCGGCAATCATCGGCTCGACGATCTTGTCCAGATCCACCACGACCTCGGCGAAATATTTCGCGTTGTCGTCGGGTGTCAGAGCGGGCTTTTCGCCGGACCTGATTTCGGCGATGCGCTGGTCTGCCTTGGCGATCAGCCCGGCGAGCATGCCGTTGTCATGCTCCATGCCCTTGTCGATCATGATCTGGATGCGTGATTTTGCCAGCTCAAGCGATCCGATCAGGGTTTCATCGTTGGAGATGCAGACAGAGGCTTTCGCCTTCATTTCTGCGGTCCAGTCGGTGAAGGTGAAGGCCTGGTCGGCAAGCAGCGTGCCGATGTGGACTTCGATCACACGGCCCTGGAACACGTTGTCGCCATGCTGTTCAAGCATCTGCGCCTGGGTGGCGTGCACCACATCACGGAAGTCCATGTGATCGGCCATCTTGCCCTTGAAGGTGACCTTTACCGATTCCGGGATCGGCATGGAGGCTTCGCCGGTGGCCAGGGCCAGGGCCACGGTGCCGGAGTCCGCACCAAAGGCCACGCCCTTGGACATGCGCGTGTGGCTGTCGCCGCCGATGATGATGTCCCAGTCGCTGACGGTGAGGTCGTTCAGCACCTTGTGGATCACGTCGGTCATGGCGTGATAAGCGCCCTTGGGGTCGCGGCCGGTGACCAGACCGAAGTCGTTCATGAACTTCATCAGGCGCGGCGTATTCGCCTGAGCCTTAAGGTCCCAAACAGAGGCCGTGTGACAACCTGACTGATAGGCGCCATCGACAATCGGCGAAACGACTGTGGCCGCCATGGCCTCCAGTTCCTGCATGGTCATCAGACCGGTTGTGTCCTGCGACCCGACGATGTTGACCTTCACGCGAACGTCCGAGCCTGCATGCAGGGTCTTGCCTGGTGTCACACCGACAGCGTTCTTGTTGAAGATCTTTTCAACCGCTGTCAGGCCTTGGCCTTCGTGGGAAATTTCCTTGGGCGGTGCGAAGACGAGCGGTGGCTCGACGCCGAGGGTCTCGGCCGCCAGGGTCTGCAGCTTCTTGCCGAAGACAATCGCGTAGGATCCGCCTGCCTTCATGAACTCCTGCTTCTGCGGAGTGAAGGAAGACGACATGTCGACCAGCTCTTCGTCGCCGGCCTCATTGTAGAGCTTCTGCTTCTTGGTGTTGATCGTCAGGACGGTGCCCGTTTCAACCGAGTACTTCTGCTCCAGGACAGGATTGCCGTCGTTGTTGAGGATCGGCTTGCCTTCGTCGTCGAGCTTCTTGACCCAGTTCTTCAGATCGACACCAATGCCGCCGGTCACGCCAACGGTTGTCAGGAAGATCGGGGAGATGCCGTTGGTGCCAGCGACAATCGGTGCGTAGTTGACGAAAGGCACATAGGGGCTGGCCTGCTTGCCGGTCCAAAGCGCCACGTTGTTCACGCCTGACATGCGCGAGGACCCAACACCCATGGTGCCTTTTTCGGCGATCAGCATCACGCGCTTTTTAGGATGCTGCAGTTTCAGCGCCTGGATTTCTTCCTGTGCCTTTTCCGAAATCAGGCATTTGCCATGCAGCTCGCGGTCGGCGCGTGAGTGTGCCTGATTACCCGGGGACAGAAGGTCGGTGGAGATATCGCCTTCGGCTGCGATGTAGGTGACGACCTGGATCTCTTCGTCCATCTCTGGAAGCTTGGTGAAGAACTCGGCGTTTGCATAGCTCTCCAAAATGTCCTTGGCGATCGCGTTGCCGTCTTCATAGGCCTTCTTGAGGCGGTCGGTGTCCGCGTCATAAAGGAAAACCTGGGTCTTCAGAACTTCGGCTGCGCTCTTCGCTTTCACTTCGTCATTGCCAAGTGCCACATCGATCAGCACCTCTACAGACGGGCCGCCCTTCATGTGGGACAGAAGCTCGAAGGCAAATGCCGGCGTGATTTCCGCCACAGTGATCTCGGCGAGGATGATCTCCTTCAGGAACTTCGCCTTGACGCCAGCTGCACTCGTTGTGCCCGGCAAAGTGTTGTAAATGAAGAACTTCAGGGAATCTTCCCGGTGTTCGTTCTTCAGATCCTTGATCTGCTCGACGATTTCGGCAAGGAGAGCGCCATCATCGATGGGTTTGGGGCTCAATCCCTGGGTTTTTCGAGTGTCGATTTCTTTGAGATAGTCTGCGTACAAGCTCATGATGGTCCGGCGTCCTAGTGATCGATGTAGCTTGCATACCGGATCGCAGTAAATAAAGGCTAGCCGGGACAAGCTTGCTGGCCACTACATAATTCAGTATACAATGGTATGCAATATCTTTCAGGCCTTGCAGCCCCGGGATTCAGCCGTGGGTGAGCCTTCGCTGCGTTTAGGGCAGCCGATGGTTTTTTCGTGAGAGGGGCGCTTGGAGCCAAGTCCTTGCACGAAAGTTTGACAAGGAAGCGAAAGCAATTCCTTCGGCTGCTCAAATCCCTTGGTGGCTTTTTCCGACCGGCGACCTGACAGGCGAAAGCGGCGCGTCATTTCGACTAGGCCGCAGCGTCATGTCTGGTGATCAGCGCCAAAATTGGGTATAGGGTCGGCGCAAGGTTTGCAGGGACAAAAATGGGGGAGAGGCTCTGTTGGCGTCCGTTGAGCAAGGCCCATATGGGCAGTACGGATTTCCCCTCCCGGAAATCCGCAAGTTTCTACACAGGCGGCCGGCAGGATGCGGCCAGGTCGCCACGGACCTTTAAGGAGAACGCGCGCCGTGACCCAGTCCCTTGATACTTTCAAGTCAAAAAAGACACTGACCGTCGGTGGCAAGAGCTACACCTATTTCTCCATTCCCGACGCTGAGAAGAACGGTCTGGAAGGCGTCTCCAAATTGCCTTCGTCCATGAAGGTCGTTCTGGAAAACCTGCTGCGTTTCGAAGACGGCCGAACCGTTACGGCCGATGACATTCGCGCGGTTGCCCAGTGGCTGGTCGAGCGCAAGTCGAACCACGAGATTGCCTACCGGCCCGCCCGTGTGCTGATGCAGGACTTCACCGGTGTTCCCGCCGTGGTCGATCTGGCCGCCATGCGTGACGCGGCAGTGAAGCTCGGGGGTGATCCCAAGAAGGTCAATCCGCTGGTGCCTGTCGATCTGGTCATCGACCATTCGGTCATGGTCGACTATTTCGGCACGCACGATGCCTTCAAGCGCAACGTCGAGATGGAATATGAGCGCAACGGCGAGCGCTATGAGTTTCTCCGTTGGGGGCAGTCCGCATTCGACAACTTCCGCGCTGTTCCTCCGGGAACGGGCATCTGTCACCAGGTGAACCTGGAATACCTGGCGCAAACCGTCTGGACCAAGGAAGAAAACGGCGAGACTGTTGCCTATCCCGATACGCTGGTCGGGACGGATTCCCACACGACCATGGTCAACGCTCTGGCGGTTCTGGGCTGGGGTGTCGGCGGGATCGAGGCGGAAGCCGCGATGCTTGGCCAGCCTATCTCCATGCTGATCCCGGAAGTGATCGGTTTCAAGCTGACCGGCAAACTGAACGACGGCATCACCGCCACCGACCTCGTGCTGCGCGTTGTCGAAATGCTGCGCCAGAAGGGTGTTGTCGGCAAATTCGTGGAATTCTATGGCGAAGGTCTCGATCACCTGTCGCTTGAGGACGAGGCCACCATCGCCAACATGGCGCCGGAATATGGCGCGACCTGCGGGTTCTTCCCGGTCGACAACGACACCATCGGCTACCTGAAGGCCACGGGCCGTGAAGATGAGCGCGTTGCGCTGGTGGAAGCCTACGCCAAGGCCCAGGGCATGTTCCGCACCGGTGGCGAGGAGCCCGTCTTCACCGACACGCTGGAACTCGACATCTCCACCGTTGTTCCGGCGATCTCCGGCCCCAAGCGTCCGCAGGACCGCATCAATCTTTCCGATGCCGCAACCGGCTTCGCCACCACCATGGAAACCGAATTCAAGAAAGCGGCTGAGCTTTCCAAGCGGGTTGCGGTCGAAGGCAAGGACCACGATCTCGGCAATGGCGACGTCGTCATCGCGGCGATCACATCCTGCACCAACACGTCCAACCCTTCGGTTCTGATCGGCGCTGGGCTTCTGGCCCGCAATGCCCTGGCCAAGGGGCTGACCGTGAAGCCATGGGTCAAGACCTCGCTGGCGCCGGGCTCCCAGGTCGTGACCGACTATCTGGAAAAAGCCGGTGTTCAGGACGATCTGGATGCACTGGGCTTCACACTGGCCGGCTATGGCTGCACCACCTGTATCGGCAACTCCGGACCGCTTGATCCGGCGATTTCCAAGGCGATCAACGACAATGATCTGATCGCCTGCTCGGTGCTTTCCGGCAACCGCAACTTCGAAGGCCGGGTCAATCCGGACGTGCGCGCCAACTATCTGGCGTCACCGCCACTGGTTGTTGCCTATGCCATCGCCGGCAACCTCAATGTCGACATCGCCAAGGATGCGATCGGCACCGACCAGGACGGCAATCCGGTGTATCTCAAGGACGTCTGGCCGTCGACGGCTGAGATCACCGAGCTGATCCGCAGCTCGATCACCGAAGAAATGTTCCGTCAGCGCTATGGCGACGTCTTCAAGGGTGACGAACACTGGCAGTCGATCAAGGTGGAAGGCGGCATGACCTATGGCTGGCCGGTGTCCTCGACCTATGTTCAGAACCCGCCGTATTTCGAAGGCATGACCATGGAGCCGAAACCGCTCGAGGATATCGAGGGCGCTGCGGTCATGGGACTGTTCCTGGATTCGATCACCACCGACCACATTTCTCCCGCCGGCAACATCAAGGCCGACAGCCCGGCTGGCACCTACCTTGCCGAGCATCAGGTGCCTGTGAAGGACTTCAACTCCTACGGCGCCCGTCGCGGCAACCACCAGGTCATGATGCGCGGCACCTTTGCCAACATTCGCATCAAGAACCAGATGGTGCCTGGCGTCGAGGGCGGCGTCACCATGAAGGACGGCGAGAAGAAGTGGATCTATGACGCTTGCATGGAATACCAGGACGCGGGCACGCCTCTGGTCGTCTTCGCCGGCAAGGAATATGGCACAGGCTCGTCGCGCGACTGGGCCGCGAAGGGTACCAAGCTGCTCGGCGTGCGCGCTGTCATCGCCCAGTCGTTCGAGCGGATCCACCGCTCCAACCTGGTCGGCATGGGCGTCGTGCCGCTGACCTTCAAGGAGGGTGAAAGCTGGCAGTCCCATGGCATCACCGGCAAGGAACGTGTCACCATCAAGGGCATTGCCGACATTCAGCCGCGCCAGATGATGGACGTGGAAGTCACCTATGAGGACGGCACCACGAAGACCATCGAGTGCCTCTGCCGCGTCGATACGCTGGACGAGTTGGAATACATCAAGGCAGGCGGCATCCTGCACTATGTGCTCAGGAACCTTGTGACGAGCTAGGGATTCGAAGGACAGCCTTCGAGTCTCTCGATTTCTATACGAAGTATAAAAGGTCGCCCGAATTGGGCGGCCTTTTTTGTTTGACTTGACATCTGGGGCAAAAATGTCCTAGATAATTATGTCGCCCAATATATAGTACGTACTTCAATCCTTAGTGTGAGATCCAAAGGCGATGCCGGTCAACGTCCTCAAACTGGACTCATGCTATGCCAACTCGTACGCAATTCCTTCGCGATATCCGTAAACAGGCGGTTGCACTCGGACTCGAAACCATTGTCGACACAAGGAAGGGCAAAGGCAGCCACTATCGTGTGACTGTTGGGCCCAGAACAACAACGGTTCCAGAGAAAATCTCGCCACTGATGGCGAAAATCATTCGCAAGCAGCTTGGTCTCGATTGAGGTCAAGCGGATGGAAGGCCAATGAGCACCACGTTTTACGCCGAACTCATCCCCGATCCCGATGGCGGGTTTATCGTTACCTTTCCGGATGTTCCGGAAGCGATAACGGGTGGGCAAACGCGGGCCGAAGCCTTGGACATGGCCGCCGATGCGCTGGCTGTTGCTCTGCTCGGGCGGTTGGAGGACGGAGCCAGTCCCCCTGCATTGACGGCACGAGATTCCAGCCTGGTGCCGGTGACTGTCCCTGCTCGCTTTGCAGCCAAGATCGCGCTTATCGAGGCTTTCAATGCCGTATCTGAAACAGATCCGTCCATGAACCAAAGCGAACTTGCTCGTCGACTTGGTGTCGACCATAAGGAAATTCGGCGCCGACTTGATCCGAACCACAAAACCAAGCTTCCCGCCTTGGAAGAAACGCTGAAAGCGCTGGGCAAGCGAATTGTCATCAAGATCGAAGACGCGGCCTAGGCTTCAAAAACCTGGCGACGCCGCAGTGTTTGACTTTATGCGCAGAGCCACCCGAAAGCACGGCTCAGCGTGCCAGTTAAACAGTTGGATTGTCGGCTTATTTCCAAGAAAAATGCATGCCACGTGCGACAAAGCCTGTAATCGGACGGTCGGAGAGACTGGAATGGAGCTGTTGATCTTATGTGCCGGGGCGGGTGTGAAAGACTGGGGTGGCGCGAAGTCCGATCGTCCCCTGCGCACGAAGGGCAAGCGGCAGGCCCAGAAGATTGGCGCTTGGCTTGGCAAGGAAAGACTGCGGCCAGATCTGGTGCTCGTATCGGGCAGTTTACGCGCGCGCATCAGTGCGGAAAAGGCACTGAAGGCCGCAGGATGGACGGCGGGAAACATCCAGTGCTCGGAGGCGCTTTCCGCCGGCAGCCTACCGGATCTGCCGGAAAGTGGAACGGCCCTTCTGGTTGCGCCCTCCAGTGCGGTTCGCCAGTTGGCGCTCGAGCTTGGCTGCATTCTTGAGGCGGCGCCAGGTGTCCTGTTTCGGCTGCGCCGAGGACCGCGGAAGCTTTCTTTGATCAGGCGCATTGATGCTTTTGATCTGCCTGATCTGTTCCCCTATCCCGCTCCTGACGGTCCTGCCTGCCGCGAGCGGCCAGCCTATTATTACAGTCAGTCTGCGGTCATACCCTATCGCCGTACAGCGGCGGGCCTTGAGATCCTTGTGGTTGGCTCGAGCAGCGGACGCCATCTGGTTGTGCCCAAGGGGATTGTCGAACCTGGCCTGAGCCCAGCGGCCTCTGCGCGGGTTGAGGCGCGAGAGGAGGCCGGCGTCGAGGGGCGTTTCGGCAAGACGCAACTGGGCACCTATTCCTACGAGAAATGGGGTGCGACCTGTGAGGTGATTGTATTCGGCATGGAGGTCACCCGCGTTCTTCCGGAGACTGAATGGGAAGAGGGGCACAGGACACGAAAATGGGTCTCGCCATCAGTTGCGGCCTTACGGCTTAACCAGCCGGCATTGGGCGCAATGATCGCGAAGATTGAAGCATAGTCGCCATATTTACCGTCTATTTACCATAAATGTGTTGCCTTCTAAGGGCATTTTTCGGGCGCAAGCCCTGTTATTTTAAGCGGACAGGCGCGATGACCCGCGTTGCCAGCGCCTTGAAAGGACCTGTCCATGGCATCGAAAATGAGCCGCCGTAGCTTTGTTGTTGGTCTGCCTCTTGTGCTGGGGGCCTGCCAGGGCCGTGGCCGAGGAACGGCGCCGCTTCCGGCAAGCCTGGGTTTCGGTTCGAGCGCCGCGCCAGCGTCCTCGGTGACATCTGATGTTGCTTCCGAGTATGCCAGCGCCTATGCGCCGATTACTGATGGCGGGTTCTCGCTGCCGGGCATCGATTATCAGAATTTCAACGCGCGTTACCTGCGCCAGTCAGTTCGTTATTTCACGCGCTATCCGGTTGGAACCATCGTCGTCGATCCGGGCAAGAAGTTTCTCTATCTGGTCGAGCCTCGGGGCCGCGCGATGCGTTACGGCATCGGCGTTGGTCGCGCGGGCTTTGCTTGGAGCGGCGAGGCCGTGGTTGGCTACAAACGGGAATGGCCAAAGTGGTTCCCGCCGGCGGAAATGATTGCTCGTGAGCCGAAACTGGAGAAGTACCGGAACGGTATGAACGGCGGCCCGAGCAACCCAATCGGCGCACGTGGCCTTTATCTCTATCAAAATGGCCGGGATACGCTTTATCGCATCCATGGAACCAGCGTTCCCAGCAGCATCGGCACCAACGCGTCCAGTGGCTGCATCCGCATGTGGCAGCAGGATATCATTGACCTTTATGGCCGGGTGGACATCGGTGCCAAGGTGGTTGTGCTGGGCTGAGCGCGCTGACTACTCGCTGATCTTTTCCGCCATGACGGAAATCGTCTGAACGTAGACGCTGGCCTTGTTCCATTTCTTCAGGACATTGTAGTTGGCAGAGCCCGGTGCCCAACCCTGGCCCCGGCGCCAGCCGTGTTTGGCGAGATAGTTGGCGGTTGAGGCCAGAACATCGGGCACGGAGCGGATCAGATCGCGCTTGCCGTTGCGATCACCATCGACGGCATATTTGACGTAAGAGGACGCCAGAAACTGGGTCTGCCCGATTTCGCCAGCCCATGCCCCCTTCATTTCCGCAGGCGTCATGTCGCGTCGCTGAACGATGGTCAGCGCGGCCACCAGCTCGTTGGTGAAAAACTTCGAGCGGCGGCAATCATAAGCAAGCGTAGCGAGCGAGCGGAGAACGGACATGTTTCCGGAAAAGCCGCCGTAGTTGGTTTCAAGACCCCAGATCGCCAGAATCACAGGTGACGGAACGCCGTATTTCTTCTCGACCCAGCGGAAGGTGCGGGCATAGGTCTTGCCCAGTTTCTGGCCCCGCCGGATCATCGCGTTGTTCACGCGCTTGGCGTAGAACTGGTTGAAGCTGAGCTTGAAGGATTTCTGATTTCGATCGAGCCGGATCACCTTCTTGTTGTAGGTGACATTCTGCAGGGATGATTTGACCACCCGCTGCTTCAATCCGTAGCGGGAAGACTGCTCAATGAAGGCATCGCGCCAGGCGTTGAAGCCACGTCCATCATTGCCGCAGCTGGCCGCAAGGGCCGGGGTGGCTGCCAGTACAAGGAATTGGCTGAAAAGTGCTAAAATCAAAAGGCGCATGAAAACCTCACCTCGCGGGCAGATCAAATAAAGGCATCTCTCCCGACGCTACGTCATTGCATGTGTCCCTGGCAATCCGAAATGCGGGTTAAAGCGGTGCGGCTTTGAAGGTCAAAGCGGCCTGCGCGCCTGTGCCGCGTCCAGATGCCCTGTCCCTGACGTGGGCAATGGGTGAGACTGGCTCCAGGTTTCACGATCGCAACGAACAGGAGCGCAACTGATGAAGGCGCAAGCAAACGTGAGCACTGCCGAGCTTCCGCAGGACAGTCTTTTGCACCGGCACGTTGCCGATGGCGACTTTCTCGACTGCTACAGGGTCCGCTCTGCCATGAGGGCACGGCCAGCGGCTGAAATCATCGTGGCCTTTCCCGGCTGGGCGCAATTGCTCTTGCGGCTGCGCAGGCTTGTGACGGCGCCGTTTGGCCTTTCAAACGACGGGCCGGTCGCCTCTGACAAGCTGGGCATCTTCCCGGTTGAGACGGATACGGGCGAGGAGGTCGTGGCCGGTTTCAACGACAAGCATCTGAATTTCCGCGTCAGCGTCCTGGCTCGGAATGGCTTCGTTCATTGTGCAACCTGGGTCCATCCGCACAACATCGGCGGGCGGATCTATCTGGCGACCATCCTGCCGTTTCACATCTTGATCGTGCGGGATTCACTGAGGCGCGTTGTGAAGTCTGAACTGGCGGCCGCCTGACACGTCATCGCTCTTGGGACTGCGACCATGCCGGGGACCTGCCGATTTTCTCGATGAGGAAATCGATGAAGATGCGGACCTTCGCCGTCAGGACGTTGGACTTTGGATAGACCAGCCAGAGAACCGAGGGTTCGTCGACGGTGTAGCCGGGAAGGACCTGAACCAGGGAGCCGTCCTTGAGGTTCTCGTGAACACTCCAAAGGGAATTGATCGCGATTCCGGCACCGTTCAAGGTTGCAATCTTGTGGCTGCAGCCGTCGTCGACAACGAGGCGTGCCCCAGCCTCGCCCGGATCGAACACGCCGGTGTTTCCCTCACCATCCACCAGCTGCTTGGGTGCGCGGCTGCGAAAGGCCAGGAGGCTGTGCCCGCTGAGGTCTTGTGGGTCTTGCGGCGTTCCATGCTTGGCAAGATAGGCGGGAGAGGCGCAGAGCACCCGCGTGTCATCGGCGAGCTTGCGGCCTTTCAGGCTGCTGTCCTCGATCACGGAACTGCGCAAGGCCAGATCAAAACTGCCTTCGATCAGGTTGAAGGGAATGTCCGAGAGCCGCAGGTCCAGCCGGATGCCGGGGTGAAACTCGAGAAACTCGGGCAGGAGCGGCGCAATATAGAGCTGAGCGAACGTGCTGGGCGCGGCAAAGCGCAGGGTGCCGGTTGCGGTTGCGCTGCCGTGCCCGAGGGCTGCATGGGCGGCGGCTTCCTGCGCCAGGATTTCCCGGGCGAAGGGCAGGAATTCGGCACCTTCCAGCGACAGTGAGACTTTCCGTGTCGACCGGTGGAGCAGATCTGCCCCCAGGGCGTTTTCAAGCTTCGCAAGCCGGGCACTGGCGACGGCCGGAGCAATGCCGAGTTCCCGCCCCGCGGCGCTGATGTTGAGCTTGTCTGCCGCGAGCACAAAAAGTCGAACGCTGTCTGTGTCCATAAATTATATCCTGAATGCGAATTATAGGCGATAAATTACGAGATTTATCTCCATTTCACAATAATTCAGCTTCAGTCTTGCGATATATATTCAGATGCGCGACAGCGATTGCACTGGCTTGGCGTTATCCGCGCCCACGGTAGGGAGCGACGCCCTGCTCTGGAACCCAGACGTCAGACGGCTGCGGCCCAGTCTGATAGAAGACGTCAATGGGAATGCCGCCACGCGGGTACCAGTAGCCTCCGATCCTTAGCCATTTTGGCTCCAGAAGTTCGGCAATGCGCTTGCCGATGGAGACGGTGCAATCCTCATGAAATGCGCCGTGGTTGCGGAAGGATCCCAGGAACAGCTTCAACGATTTGCTTTCGACCAGCCACTGGTCCGGCACATAGTCGATCATCAGATGTGCGAAGTCGGGCGCGCTTGTGATCGGGCAAAGCGAGGTGAATTCGGGCGCGGTGAAACGCACCAGATAGCCGGTACCGGCCTGGGGGTTCGGAACGCGCTCCAGAACGGCGTCTTCAGGCGTCGACGGCAGTTCCGTTGAGGTGCCGAGCTGGGTCAGATTTTCGTAAATGCTCTTGTCGTTCATTGTCATACTCCGCGAAGATTGCCCCAGATCAGGGTGTGCAGCTGGGGAAGGACCGTGGCTTCGAACCATCGGTCACTCGTCACCTTGTCGATCAGCCAGCGCATTCGGCTCATGATGCCGTCCAGATCGATGCTGGCGTTATCATCGCGCGATGGCGGCGGCGTGTGATTGCCCGGCTGCAAGTAGAGCGGCAGGTTTGGGTGTCTTCCCGCAACGTCCCGGGCATAAGCGTAGTCTTCGTCATTGAAGATCACGATCTTCATCACCGTACGGGTCTTCCGGCCGGCTGCATCGACACATTCGGCCAGTCTTTGCCAATCGGTGGTCATGCCGCTCGAGGGTGGCTTGGGGCTGAGCGTCAGGACGGAGAGTTCGGCAAACCAGTCTTTTGCCAGGCTTCCCTGGGTTTCCAGAGCAAAGTCGAAGCCCCGCTTTTGACCAAGTTCGATCAGGCAGGCGAGGGGCTGGATGGCGGGGTTTCCGCCAGAGAGCGAAACAGTCAAGGGCTTGCCGCCGGTCAGCACTTCAATCTGCATCATGATGGCCTGGGGTGTCATCGGCAGCCACTCATGCCGATGGGCGCTGTCGACGGCGTGGAGGGTGTCGCACCAGGAGCAACGATAATCACAGCCGCCGGTGCGCAAAAAGACGGTTGGCTTGCCGATCAGCGCGCCTTCCCCCTGGATGGTCGGGCCAAAGATCTCGCTTATGCGGATTGTCGGCTCATCGAGCATGACCGGGTTCACCGCCGTCATTGCCAGAGGCGTCATGGGCGGAACTCCGCGCAAGTCTTCGGCGTCTCACGGACCCTGACAGCGGAGACTTCCGACCAGCGCTGCCTGCACCAGTCGAAGAAGTGTTTCGCCATGCCTTCTGCGGTCACGCAATCGTCGCCGAGCACGTCGTTGAGATGACGGTGGTCGAGCGTTTCATCCACATAGGCCTTGAACGCGCCGAGCTCCTTGTAGTCCCGGACAAAGCCGGTGCTGTCGAGGGTTTCAGATTCCAGTTCAATCTCGACAACATAGTTGTGGCCGTGAAGGCGCGCGCAGGGGTGATCGTCGTCCAGGCCATGAAGCTGATGGGACGCCGAGAAGTGGAACTCTTTCCAGATCCTATACATTGCAGGCCGCCTTCCAGAACTCCGGATCTTCATAGAGGGTCGGGTCGGTGCCGCCGGCCAGGTGAAAGGCCTCGCGCCGTTCGACACAGGTGCCACAGCGCCCGCAATGGTGCTCGCCGCCCTTGTAGCAGGACCAGGTGTCTCGGAAATCGATGCCAAGTTTCAACCCCTCGGCGGCGATGTCCGCCTTGGTCTTGTGCACGAAGGGGGCGTAGAACCTGATTTCGCCCATGCCGTCGAGTGCATGCCGCTGCATGGTCTCAAACGCGTCGACGAAGCCCGGACGGCAGTCTGGATAGATGAAGTGGTCGCCGCCGTGAACGGCTGCGGCAACAGCCTGGGCACCGCGTGAAGAGGCAATGCCGAAGGCGATGGCCATCATGATGGCATTGCGGTTCGGGACCACCGTCACCTTCATGCTTTCCTCGGCGTAGTGGCCGTCGGGCACATCAAGGTCGTCGGTCAATGCCGAGCCGGACAGCAGGCGGCCGACATGGGAGATGTCGATCAGATCGTGGGTGGTGTTGAGGGCGTCGGCGCAGGCCCTGGCATAGGCCAGTTCCTTTTTGTGACGCTGGCCATAGTCGAAGGAGACCAGGCCGATGAGCTCATTTTCTTGCGCAACCTTGTGCGCAAGCGTGACGGAGTCCAGTCCGCCAGAGCAGATGACAAGTGTTTTCAAGTTTTTGACCCTTGTTTTCGCTAGGACCGGGTAGGCTGCGACCGGTCACCCGCCAAAAGGCAGGCGGGGGGGGGCTTCTAGCAGGCTTGCGCAAAAAGGGAAGGAGAAATCCTTCTCAAGCTAGCAACAAACCGGGGCAAGAAGAGCAAGAACGTCCCTATGGGGCACCTTTGACGGCACTATTGCGCCGCAGCAAACAGAGGGCTAGGCTCCGGCACCTTTCATCGAATGACGGACCCCCGCATGCTCCAGGCGGCCGGAGACTATGAAACCCTCCTTGCCAATTTCAGCTGGCAGATCCCGGAAAACTACAACATTGCGCAGAGTGTCAGCGACCGCTGGGCCGCACAGGACCCTGACCGCCTGTCCATTCGCCATGTGCGCGACGACGGGCCAAGCGAGAACTGGAGCCACCGCGCTCTTTCCCAAGCAGCCAACCGGTTCGCCAATGCGCTGAAGGCGAAGGGCGTGGTCCGCGGCGATCGTGTGGCGCTGTTGTTGCCGCAGGCGCCCCAGACCGCAATTGCCCACCTGGCGATCTACAAGCTCGGCGCCATCGCTGTGCCGCTGGCGGCGCTCTTCGGGCTGGAGGCGTTGAAATACCGCCTGTCGAATTCCGGCGCAAAGGCTCTGATCACCGATCTGGCCGGTCTGGCCAAGGTGACCGAGATCCGGGACGACGTGCCAGGGCTTCAGCTGGTGATCTCTGTCGATGGTGCGGACAGTGACGTTCTTGCCTTTGACGCGCTGCTGGAGGCTGCCGTTGACAGTTTCGAGACTACGCGAACATCTCCTGATGACCCGGCGATGATGATCTACACGTCGGGAACCACCGGCCAGCCGAAAGGTGTTCTGCATGGGCACCGCGTGCTTCTCGGGCATTTGCCAGGCATTCAGATGTCGCAGAACTTCATGCCCCGGCAAGGCGACCTGCTCTGGACGCCATCGGATTGGGCCTGGGCCGGAGGCTTGCTCAATGCGCTCTTCCCGGCTCTGCATCTGGGCGTTCCGGTGGTTTCCTTCAGCTTTCGAAAATTCGATCCCGAACGTGCCTTCCAGCTGATGCAGGACGAGGGCGTTCGCAACGCGTTCATTCCGCCAACGGCTTTGAAGATGCTGCGCGCCGTCGATCGTCCGGCGCAGCGGTTCGATTTGAGTTTGCACAGTGTCGGCTCTGCCGGTGAAATGCTGGGCCGCGAAACCTATGACTGGTTTGCCGAGGAATTCGGCTTTCAGGTCAACGAGTTTTATGGCCAGACCGAATGCAATGCCGTTCTCGGGTCCTGCGCCGAAGCGGGAGTCTCAAGATCCGGTGCGATCGGCAAGCCTGTTCCCGGCCATGAAGTCGCGATTATCGATGATGAGGGCAATGTGCTGCCGCCCGAAACGCTTGGTCAAATCGCCGTGAAGCGACCGGACCCTGTCATGTTTCTTGAATATTGGGACAAGCCTGAGGCAACTGCGGAAAAGTTCATCGGCGACTGGATGGTGACCAATGATCAGGGCCTGAAAGATGATGATGGCTATGTGCATTTCGTTGGCCGTGACGACGACGTCATCACATCAGCGAGCTATCGCATAGGACCGGGCGAAATCGAGGATTGCCTTTTGACCCATCCGGCCATTGCCTTGTCCGCTGCCGTTGGCAAACCGGATCCGCTGCGTACGGAAATTGTCAAGGCCTATGTGGTGTTGCGACAGGGTATGACGGCGGGGCCGGAGATGAAGGAAGACATCCGGTCATTCGTGCGCCAACGTCTGTCGGCTCATGAGTATCCGCGGGAAATCGAGTTCGTCGATGAATTGCCGATGACGACGACCGGCAAGGTGATCCGGCGCAAGCTGCGCGATAAGGCGCGCGCCGAAGTCGACGCCAAGGCCTAGAGATTCAATCTATACTACGACCTAGCCTGCTCGGCGCAGAAGCTTTCGCGCCACCCGCCGAATGTCCCCTTCCAGGGCCATGTCATATTTTGCCGCCATTTGCAGGGCGCGCCCCGGAACCGAGCGGGCACAAAGAAGCGTGCCATAGCTCAGCCGTCCGCGCCAAAGCGGCTCAATCATCGGGTGCCCTGGTACGGCAAGGGAATCGCCGCAGGTGATCGCCGGATCTTGAAGGTTTCGCTCCAGGGCAAAGAGCGTGATCTGCGCGCCGGGCGAGAACCGGGCATAGCTTTCATCAAAGGCGATTTTCCAGGAAAAGGCCCTGCCTGCGTCCAGCATGATGATCAGCATGGCGATCGGCTTGCCGGAAACGCTGATGGTGTCGATGCGGACGCAGCCGGATGCGGAGAGCTTTGCTATCATCTCACGCGCGAACCTTGCCGTGTTCTGGTGGCTGAGCAGCGCGGTTCCGCGCGTTCCCTTCCAGCCGGATGCTTCAAGCTGCAGAAAACTTTCGAAGTAGCGGGGCACGTCGTCGCCGCTGTGGCTTTCGAACCGGACTTCGCCTTCCTGGGAAAGCCGCCGGATCAGACGCGGCAACTCCTTGCGTCTCTTGCCGCTGAAGGCCTTGGCAAATTGTGCTTCACCTTCCGGACCAGCTGCATGGCTCGCGCGCATGGAAACCGGTCCACGCCGGAAGCTCCAGTTTCCGGTGTCCTCGATCGCTCGTGCGGTTGCGCTCTCGAACGGCAGATAGTGAAATGCAATCAAGGGGAGGCGCGTCTTTTCCGCGGTCAGGGCGAGAAAAGCGGCTGGCACACTCTGGGGGGCTTCGACAGAAAGAAGCGGCGTGCCAAGAGGGCCATACTCGGTGGCCCAGCTGCTTGCGGCCGACACGGCGAGACCAAGCCTTCGGCGGCCCATCGGCGCGGCCATAAGCCAGTCCCCGGTCCTGCCGCACCGGATGACGAACAGGCGAACGCCTGACCTGCCGGTGTTTTCCAGGAAAGGAATGAGAAAATCGGGACCGAAGAACGGGTTCGGGTCGAGAGCGCTCACGGAGAGCTTCCGCCATGCGTCCAGGTGGCCACCAGCAGTGCAGGGGTCCAGAACCAGTGGCTCCAGATGGTCCTCTCCCAAAGGGCTGTGACCGGACGCATCTGCGGGTTCAAGGATCACGGCCGCGAACCGCCCGGCAAGGCCCTCCAGGGCAGTACAAATGTCCGAACTTGCAGCTTTCGGTGTGCGGTGGTGGCGAGGCTTGCGGCCTCGAAGATGATGGAGAGGCTTGTTGCCAGGGCCGCGCCGGTAAGACCCAGCCAGGGGATCAGCAGGATGTTGAGCATGACATTGATGGCAAAGGTTGCCGCATAGATCTTGGCGCAGCTTTTCTGGTGGCCGCTCATGGTCAATAGGGCGTCCGCCGGGCCAACGGAGGCACGGGCGAGAACGCCAATGAGCAGCACCGCAATGAGCGGGTAACCCGCCTCGAAGCCTTTGCCAAACAGGCTGAGCAGCAGTGGCCCGATCAGCAACAATCCCAGGCCTGCGGCCAGAGATGGCCAGAACGTCCAGAAGGAGGCTTGCCGGACATAGGCAGCGAGGCCTTCGCGGTCATCGGAGTGGATGAATTTCGAGAACCGGTGGGCCGATGCCGCGCGGACGGCAAAATAGACGAAATGCACCAATGCGAGTGTCTTGGAGGCCGCAAAGTAGACGCCGACCTCTTCCGGGCTGTGCCAGAAGCTCACCATGATGACGTCAGCACTGGTGATCAGCTGCAGGAAGCCTTCGACCAGAAGCATCGGCAAAGAGATTGCGAGCCAGTCATTCAGTTCGATCTTGCGCGGACCGGGGGAGACTTCAACGCCAAGGCGCTTGTTCAACATGAACAGCTGATAGAATGCGACGACCCAGGTGGCGGCGATCGCCGCGGCTGCGGCAGTGAGTGCGTTCGCCGGTTTGCCGGCGAAAATGAGCGCCAGGATCAGGGCGATGATCGCGAGTGGCCGCCAGATATAGGTCGGCAGCATCGCAAGTGACGGCCAATCGTAGCTGCGTGCAATGCCGTCCTGCACCCCGCCCAGGGCAAAGAGCGGCAGGGCCAGAAAAATGATGGTCAGCGGCCAGACGTAATAGGGCTCGATTACGGGGCTGAGAAGCTGAACGGTCACCATGCCCAGTGCGGCCAGAAGAAAACCGGTGATCAGGGCGCTGAGGCGGCTGGCTTTCAGGAACCCGCGCAGGCGCGCCAGGTCGCCGTTCTGTGTGTACTCGGGAATGAAGCGATTGGGGGAGGAAGAAAATCCGATGCAGGCGAAAATGCCGAGGACGATGATCCAGGTCCACGCGAGTGAGTAGATGCCGTATTCATGGGCGCCCATCAATCGAGCGAGGAGGATCTGCGACAGAAAAGCCAGGACCGCACCCGCGATCCTGATCGCGAAGGTCGAAAGCGCCATGCGCGAGGCGCCGCCATCGAGACGGGCGCGCAAGCGATCGAACAGCGTGCCGAGCGGCCGCAAATGCTGTGTCCATGTCTCCGTGAAAAGACGCAACCGGAAAAATCCCCAAGTTAAATTCCGCATGGTTATCGCATGAGGGATTTAACATTCCGTCGCCTAATGATGACATCTGCGTGTGTTGCCGCTGTGCGGCCCAAGCCCACGGGTATTCAGGTGGTTTCAGGCGTCCAGGGGACCCGCGTCTTGCAAAGGTCTCGCCAAATCGCCAGACGGGAGCAGTCCATCAGGGTGTCGAGACGGCTTCGACGTAGTACCAGCGCCCGGATTTTTTCCGAAACAGGCTGTTTTCCCGGTGGGTTAGCAGCTTGCCGCCCGCAAGATAGCTTGCCTCGAAAAGCACTGTTCCCTCCCGGTCACGGGCCGCACCTTTCGTGCTGCCGAGAACCTTGAGGCCGGTCCAGTGGCTTTCCGACGCCCATTTTGCTGTTGCTGCAAAATCAAACGACGATTGGAACTTCGGCCAAAGCGTTTCCTTCAGATAGGCGATGTTTTCGCGGACATAGGCACTGTAACGCGAGCGCATCAATTCTTCCGCCGTTTCAGGTTTTATACGGCCGGTGAGAAAGGCTTCGCAGCACAGCTCAAAGGGTTTTCCGGAGCCGCAGGGGCAGGCATTTGAAGTCATGGCGGCGAGCTCGTTCGCGGGAATGGAGACTTGATGTGTCCTATCACCATGTGCCGGTGCAGGCTATGCTTGCATCTGCGTGACTGCCCGCCCTGGCTTGAGGAACAAGAAATGCGCCTTGCGACCTTCAATCTGGAGTCCTTTGGCGAGGACCGGTTCAGGCCGGACAATCTGATTCCACGGCTTTCTGCTCTGCGTCCTCGGCTGATCGAGCTTGATGCGGATATTCTCTGTCTGCAGGAGGTGAATGCGCAGAAGCCGCTGGGCGAGAAGCGGCGCGATTTTGCCGCTCTGGACCTTCTTCTTGCCGAAACGCCTTATGCTGATTTCAACCGAGCCGCTGGTCAAAGGCCCGATCTCCAGGGGCCGGCTGACCGGCACAATCTTCTCGCGCTGTC
Source organism: Roseibium polysiphoniae (assembly GCF_014842925.1). Lineage (GTDB taxonomy): Bacteria > Pseudomonadota > Alphaproteobacteria > Rhizobiales > Stappiaceae > Roseibium > Roseibium polysiphoniae. The sequence continues at coordinate 148,567 of NZ_JACYXJ010000005.1, read as the reverse complement.
CCGCTATCCGATCGACGAGGTTCAGGTTCTCTATCATGCAAGGGTTGAGCCGCCGCTCTGGCGGCCGAAAACGACGGGTGCGGATGACATTTGCGAAGACCTCATGCGGTTCGACCGCCCGATCCTGCAGGTGAAGCTGGACATCGGTGCTGAGCAGTCCTTGCATCTTTTTGTGGTGCATTTGCGTGCTCCGATCGCTGCGGCTTTGCCCGGCGGCAAGTCTGGGGCGAGCTGCTGGAAAAGCAGTTCCGCCTGGGCCGAAGGGTATTTTCTGTCGGCGATGAAGCGAACGGCTCAGGCGCTGGACCTGAGGTTGGCCATTGATGCCCTGTTCGACAAGGAGCCGGATGCCTTGATTGCGGCGGCAGGCGACTTCAATGCGACCGGGGACGCGAGCGCTCTCAGGCTGATCTGCGCGGATCCGGAGGATACCGGAAATCAGGATCTGGCCACGCGTCAGATGTATCAGGTTGATGAGATTTTGCCGGCGGAAGAACGCGGCACTGTGCTGCATAACGGCCGGGCGCAGGCGCTTGACCATATTGTGGTCAGCTCATCGCTTAGGAGACGCGTGGCCGGAATTCACGTTTTCAATGAGCAGCTTGCCGACGAACTCAAGGACGCCGAGACAGACGCTCGGGAGGGCTCGTTTCATGCGGCGGTCTGTGCGGAGCTCGCTCTCTGATCAAGGCTCCAGCGTCTTGATGTAGCGGGCGATGTCAGCGATCTCCATGTTGGAGAGGCTCATGCCGGGCATTTGCGGATGCGGGTCGGCGAGGAAGGTCTTCAACGTCGCCTCTGAGATCGCGTCCTCTGCGGCCAGCTCGTAAAAGCTTGCAAGCGGAGCGTCGTTCACAACCGGCTGGTTCTTTGAGACCAGATGGCAGGCCGAACACCATTTCAGGGCGAGGACCTTGCCGTTCTCCCTCTCTGCCGCTGCGCCAGGCGTTGAAAGCAGCGGCAAGGCGGCGAGCGACAAGGCAACCATTAAGACGTGCGTCCTGAAAATCTTCATTGCTCTCTCCTTCAATCAAACAGCCGGCGACCACACCGAAAAACTGTTTGGACGTCAGGTTGAGAGCATTGCACGCAGGTGTCTTGGGGCGCTTTGCGTCTGGTCAAAGTGCCGGCCTTTTACGCCTCGACGTTTTCTTCCTGCGTCAGGCGGCGCAGATGGTTGAAGAACATCTCTGCCGCAATGGCCAGGAACGAGATCAATAGCACGCCGACATAGGTTGAGTGTTCCAGAAGTTCGGCCCGGTCACCCACGATGACATCGAAAATCGCAAAGCCGAGGAAGATCACGATGGAAAGGGCAATCGCAAGATCGGCGAGCCTTGCTGCGCCGGGTTTCCCTTTGGCCAGATGATAACCGGCATAGAGGAAGGGCAACGCGACGGCAAACTCGACAATGCCGGCAAACATCAAGGTCGGATAGACATGGGCGGCATCGATCGAAAGCCGATCGAAATACATCGTGAATTTCTCAATGCGATCGTTGCCCCACCAGCGGAAGCTGCCGAGATCTTTCCGCGCCAGGATCTTGTCCAGGGCGTTCAGCATCCAGAAGCTGAACCAGAACAGGACGATAACAAGTGAAATCGGACGCTTGAGCGCGAACATGCAAGGCTTCTCCCACCAGGCTGAAACACTGGCATGATCAGAGACATGCCTTTCCCGGTGGTTTAAGCCTCCGCGGTTTTACCGAGCGGTTTCCCGTTAGGGTAAATGAAGGCTTGTGAAGCAGGAGGGCCTGAAACCAAAAAGGCCGACGATCTTGAGATCATCGGCCTGTGCGCCATTCGGCGGAATTTGGAGCGGGCGAAGGGATTCGAACCCTCGACCCCAACCTTGGCAAGGTTGTGCTCTACCCCTGAGCTACACCCGCATTTTTTGCTGAACTTCAGTCTGTTGCCAGACTTTGGAGGCTCCCGAAGGGCCCCTGTCTCAGCGAGGTGCGCAGTATATGGACTATGAAGAGATGGATTGCAACAGGCAAATTACAGCAAAAAATTTATGCACATGCGTTGTGGATAATCGTCTCGCGAAGTTGCTTGAAAATCAAGGAATTCCGGGACTTGCAAGAGAATTTCGACCTTGAGCTTTGGGGCCGGTTCGGGCTAGATCGGACCTATTGAGCCAGGAACAGGGTAACAATTTCATGCCGGCAAGCCGCAACGACCTAATGGATTTTTTCGCCGCTCACGGCATCGAGGTGACGACGCTCGACCATCAGCCGGTCTTCACTGTTGCGGAATCCGGCGACCTGCATGAGCGCATCGCCGGCGGCCATACGAAAAATCTGTTTTTGAAGGACAAGAAGGGACGCCTCTTCCTGGTGGTTGCCCTTCATGATGCGACGATCGACCTGAAAAAGATCCACCAGATCATCGGCGCGCAGGGCCGGGTGTCCTTCGGCAATGCGGACCTTCTGATGGAGATGCTCGGTGTGACGCCGGGGTCCGTGACGCCCTTTTCGCTGATCAACGATCGGGAGGGCCAGAACGTGACACCGATTTTTGATGCCGCCATGATGCAGCACAAGGTGCTCAACTATCACCCGCTGCTAAATGATGCGACGACCTCGATCGCGCGCGAAGATCTTTTGAAATTTGCCGAAGCATGTGGACATTCGCCCCAGGTGCTTGCGGTGAGCGCCGAGGCGCAGGAACTGGGTTTGTAATTCATCTCTGGCGACGCCATGTTAGGCGCAAATGACGGCCCGTGCGGATCGCGCGGGAAAATGCGGTCTTCGGTTGAGCGAGACACGCCTGAAATCAGGGGCAGATTCGAATGAGCACTGGCAATTACTCAATGGGCGGCCAAATTGGCGCCGGTTTTGGCGGCAGCATGGGCGGAAGCGGTTACGGCGGCAATGGCGGCGGCGGTGGTAATGGTCCGGCCGCTGGGGGCGACCTTGTCTTCGATGTGACCACGCAGAACTTCATGCAGGACGTCATGGAAGCCTCGCGCAGCCAGCCGATCCTCGTTGATTTCTGGGCGCCCTGGTGCGGGCCATGCAAGCAGTTGACGCCTGTGATCGAGGGTGCGGTAAAGGCTGCCGGCGGAGCAGTCCGTCTGGCCAAGATGAATATCGATGACCACCCGGAGATCGCTGGTCAGCTGGGCATCCAGTCCATCCCGGCCGTGATCGCGTTCAAGGACGGCCAGCCGGTTGATGGCTTCATGGGCGCCAAGTCCGACAGCGAAGTGAAGGCTTTCATTGAAAAGCTGGGTGGCCAGGCTCCGGTCAGCCAGACCGAGGCGTTTCTCGAGCAGGCGGCGGGTCTGCTCGAGGCGAAAGACTTCGGCCAGGCGGCGCAGCTGTTCGGCGCAGTCATGCAGATGGAGCCGGACAACGTGCAGGCAATCTGCGGTCTGGCCCAGTGTTACCTTGGCGCAGACGAGACCGAACGGGCGGCACAGGCTCTGGAGATGGTGCCGGAAGACAAGCAGGACGACCCTGCCTATGTCGCGGCGAAAGCCGCTCTTGAACTGGCAGAACAGGCCAAAGCCCTTGGCGACCTGGCAGAGCTGCAGGCTCGCATCGACAAGGATCCTCTGGATCTTCAGGCCCGTTTCGACCTGGCACTTGGTCTCAATGGCAAGGGCGACAAGAACGGTGCGGTGGATCAGCTGATCGAAATTGTCCGCCGCGACCGCGAATGGAACGAAGACGGCGCGCGCAAGCAGCTTCTGCAGTTCTTCGAGGCCTGGGGTTTCAAGGAACCGGCGTCCGCCTATGGGCGGCGCAAGCTGTCGGCCGTTCTGTTTTCTTGACCCGGCCAATGCTGCGCCACACATAAGGTTGTAGGCGCGTGTCAACGGGCTTTGGGTCATCAAGCAGACAAAGGACGAGTGAATGCAGGCGGGAAATGCCATTTACGAAATGATTGCGGATTTGCCGCCGGTTTTGCCCGTTTTCCCCCTTTCGGGCGCGCTGCTGCTGCCGCGCACCCAGCTGCCTTTGAACATCTTTGAGCCGCGCTACATCGACATGATCGATGCGGCGCTCGCGGGCAACCGGTTGATTGGCATGGTTCAACCGGAACCTGCGCTTGGTCAGCAGGACGACGATGTGCCCGTTCTGGCGCGGATCGGCTGCGTTGGGCGGTTGACCAGCTTTCAGGAATCGGGCGATGGCCGCTATCTGATCACCCTCCAGGGGGTGATGCGTTTTGCCGTCGGACGCGAGGTGGATGCGATCACCGCGTTTCGCCAGGTGGAAGTCGATTTTGCGCCCTTCGCGCAGGACCTTCAGTCCGGTGTCGGCGAAGAAGAGGTCGATCGGAACAGTCTTCTCAAGGCGCTGAGGGACTATCTCGATGCCAACAACATGGAGGCAGACTGGGAGAGCGTTTCAGAGGCCGAGACCGAAGTCCTGGTCAACGCGCTTTGCATGATGTGCCCCTATGGCCCTCAGGAAAAGCAGGCGCTTCTGGAGGCGCGTGATCTCAAGATGCGTGCGGAAACCCTGATTGCGATCACCGAGATGGATCTGGCCCGAACGCAAAATGACGGCAGCACTACGTTGCAATAACCTATTGCCCTTATGGAGTTTTCGGCATGGCCGACACTGAACCTGCCCAGCCCGTTGATCGCAAGGTCGACCGCAAGTTGTTGGAGCTTCTCGTCTGTCCGGTGACAAAGACGACGCTGGAGTATGATGAAGAGCATCAGGAGCTGATCTCGCGTGCGGCAAAGCTCGCCTATCCGATCCGCAATGGCATCCCGATCATGCTGGCGGAAGAGGCCCGGCCTCTGGAGGTCTGATCTAAGCCGCGCTAGGTGTCAGCTCTTGCCGGACAGCAGCTCGGTGAGCCTGTCGGAAAGCTCAGCGCTGTTTCCTTCAAGACGCAATGTCTTCAAGCGGGCGGTGGCTCCTGTCTCCAGTGAGACCGCGGACTTGGGCAGCTTCAGGGTCTTGGAAATCAGTTTGACGAGGGCAGCGTTGGCGCCGCCCTTTTCAGGAACAGCGCGCACATAGGCCTTGAGCGCGGCTCGGCCATCCGCGAGCACTTCAATCCTGTCCAGCGTATCGCGTGCCGCCTTGGGCGTCAGCCGAACGGTCAGCATCAGTCCGTCGCCGGTCTGTTTCCAGGGCAACGGGCTGTCTCCGTCGGACAAGCTTAAAAGACGTTGGGATAGATGTAGCGGACGATGATGTTCTGGATCAGAAAGATTCCAAGCAGCAGGGCGATCGGCGAAAGATCGACACCACCCAGGTTCGGCATCACACGCCGGATCGGACGCAAGGCCGGCTCGGTCAGATTATAGAGGGTCTGACCAATGGTCGCGATGACCTGGTTGCTCGAGTTCACGATGTTGAAGGCGTAAAGCCAGGAGAAGATCGCGCTGGCGATGATCACGTAGGTGTAGAGGTTCAACACCAGGAGAACAACGTCGAGAATAGCTTGCATCAGGAACCGCCCGTAGCCTGTCAGAGATCGTGTTAGGCAATTCATGTAGCTTTCCCGCCCGCCAACTGCAAGGCGAAGCTTGTCTCAAGCCCCGAACTTGGTGAATTTGCCAGTTTTTGTATGGGCTTGTCCGTGAGATGCGGAAATGACACAGAGCGATAGAAAGATCGTGAGGCGAGGCTTTTTTTACAGTTGGCGTGATATGGTGACCTCAAATTCGAACCATCTGAATGTGAGTCCCTTGATGACATCAGTACTTAAGCGCTTCGGACTGCTGCTTTGCGCGAGCGTCGCTGCAGGCAGTGTTTCGGCTCAGGACCTTTCGACAGGTGCACCAGAGCGTCAGCGGCAGTTCGAGATCGACCTCGGTATCGGCGCGATGGTCAAGCCGCGGTTTTCTTCCTCTGAATCCTATCTGGTCGCGCCTTTCCCGATTATTTCGGTTGGCCGGTTCTATGTCCCGGGCCTTGGACAGGTGGTCGATGGTCGGCGCAAGTCCGGTATCTTCTTCTTCCCGTCCTTCGGCTTCGTCGGCGAACGTAGTTCTGATGATGCCAAGGATCTTGCGGGCACCAAGGATGTTGACTGGGCGCTTGAGCTCGGCCTCGGCGGTGGCTATCGGACAGAGCATTTTCGGGTCTTCGGTGAGCTGCGCCAGGGCATCAACGGACACACCGGACAGGTCGGACAGCTCGGTCTGGATGGTATCATCTATCCGACAGACCGGTTTGAGTTCAGCATCGGACCACGCGCGTCCTTCGCATCCGGCGAATATATGGACACCTACTTCGGCGTGACGTCGTCAGAAGCAACGGCAAGCGGAGGCAAGCTTTCGGCCTATAACGCCAGCGCCGGCTTCAAGTCAGTCGGCATCTCCGCGCGCGGCAGTTACGATTGGAACGACACCACCCGTTTGCACCTGCAGGCTGGCTATGACCGTCTGATCGGTGATGCGGCCGATAGCCCGATCACGGATCAGGGCTCCAAGGATCAGTTCCGGATCGGCATGGGCGTCAGCTACAAGTTCTCTTTCGATCTCTTCAAGTAGGATCGTTTGGCAGCTTCTTTGCTGATTTGAAAGATCAAAGGCGCGTCCAGGGGACGCGCCTTTTTTGTATCAGGTGCAGGGCTCGAGGGTGATGCCGTAGGGAAGGACCGTCTTGTCGTCGCCGCAAGCGCCGATGATGCGCTCTTGCGTCAGTCCGGAGACACCCGACAGATTTGCGCCGGCCAAACGGGTGCGCCGCAGAAGTGCGCCGCTCAGGTCGGCACCCGTCAGGTCTGCGTCGGTGAGATCGGCACTCGAGAGCCGGACGCCGGTCAGATCCGCGTCCTTGAAGTTTGCTCCCCGTGCAAAGACCCGATCCAGATCCGAATACTTGAGGCGGGCATCGGAAAAATCAGCACCGGTCAGATTGGTCCGCTCCAGGTCGACCTGGTCCATCTTGGCGCCGTGAAAAATCGCGTTCGAGGCGTCGCAGCGGATCATGCTGGCGTTGCGCATGTCGACCTGGGTGAAATCGGCGCCGGACAGCGAGGCTTCATTGAGGTCGGCGTCGCGCAGGTCGGCCTTGAAAAACTTGGCGCCGATGAGCGTTGCCTTTTCGAGATCGACGGAGCGCATGGAGGCCTCGGTGAAATCGCCATAGTGGAGCTTGGCCCGTTCCACTTCAGCGCGCCGGAAATCGGCCTCGCGGAAGCTGCTTTCGATGATGACGACTTCCTTCATGTCGGCTTCCCGCAGAATGGTCTCGTCGAAATTGCCGCCCGTGATCTCCAGGCCCCGCAATTCGCGCAGGCGCAGATCACAGTCCGGACATCCATTTTGCGCGATGATGTCGTCAAGACTTTGTGCGGCGGCGGGCGTCACAGCCAGGAGAGTCGCAAGCGGAAGCCAAAGGCCCAAAGCCGATGCCAAGGCTCGTATGCTGGCGTTTGACTGCATCATGGTTCGCTCCTCGCGGGTTTCCGTAATCTTTATCTGGGTGCTGCCTGCCATGGCATAAAGAGCTTTTATGTCAAAAATCCAAATTTACCCTAACCTTGCGACAGATGTCTGTCAGATAGTCTTGCGTCAGGTGTCATGCTAGGCTCTTCGCATAAGTGGGGGATTTAGTATGCGTTTTATCTTTATTCTGCTTCTTGGCAGTCTCGCCATCTTGCCGGTTTCGTCGTTTTCATCCGCTCATGCGGGCTCTGTCGTTGCCAAGATTGATCTTTCTGACCAGCGGATGAGGGTCTACATCAACGGCTTTCCGCGCCATTCGTGGCCGGTGTCGACGGCCCGCAGCGGCTATCGCACGCCGATCGGAACCTTCAAGCCGGGGCGAATGCACGAACGTTACTTCTCGAAAAAATATCACAATTCGCCGATGCCCCATTCGGTCTTTTTCTATCATGGCTACGCCATTCACGGCACAACAGCGATCAAGAAGCTGGGAAGCCCGGCATCGCACGGGTGTGTGCGGTTGCATCCGGACAACGCGAAGCGGCTTTTCTCGCTCATCGCCAAAAACGGCAAGAAGAATGCGAAAATCGTGATTACCCGCTAGGGCTTTGGACGTTTGGGGAAAGGTTGGAGGGAAGAAACGGGCGGGGTCGCAGGTGCCCGTTCCTTCCATCCACTTTGCTGACGACGCACAACCTGACAATCAGCATGCCATTGCTATTGCAAGAGGCTTGCCAACTTGATTGCGGGCCGATTTCGTCATGATCTTGTGCCGCGCTGCCCTGGAATGACAGGATGTTGATTGTCTTCAGGTTTTGATAACCACCCCTGCTTCGCAGAATGCGAGGCGGCTTGCGAGGGGCGGCTTAATGGCGGTTAACATCAGTTGAGAGACGTTAAATGAATTCCTGGCGGAGATTGACCGTCGAGTGACTTCCGACCGCATCGAAATTCTGGTCGACCCAGCTCTCAGCCGCGTTGCGGCCGATGCTCTTCAGTTCCGTCAGGAACGCCCATTCGGCATTGACCTTCGACGATGCCTGCAAGGGCTTGAGCTCGTCGGCCGTGATCCGATGGACATGAACCTTCATGTATTGCTCGGCCGAGAGCTTTTCATCCTCGATCAGACGGCTGACGAAATCGACCGCACGAAGCTCGCGGAGCAGGGTCGAGTTGAAGGTGATCTCGTTGACGCGGTTGAGAATTTCGCGGGCGGTTTTCGGCGTCTCCCGCCGCTCGACCGGATTGATCTGAATGAGGACGATGTCGGGGGTGCCTGTGTTGTAGAACAGGGGATAGAGCGGCGGATTGCCCATGTAGCCGCCGTCCCAGTAAGGCTCTCCATCGATCTCCACCGCTTGGAACAGATGGGGGAGACAGGCAGAAGCCATCACAGCGTCCAGATTGACATCGCGCTCGCTGAAGACGCGGATCTTGCCGGAATAGACATTGGTCGCCGCCACGAAGAGCCTGAGCCCCTGGCATTGATGGACCCTGTCAAAGTCGACGACCCGGTCGACCACATCGCGCAGCGGATTGATGTTGAGCGGGTTGAACTCATAGGGCGAGGAAAAGCGCGACATGAGGTCAAAGGCGAGATAGCTCGGCGAAAAGTCGAGGCTCCATTGACCCATGGCAACATCGATGGGCGAGCGCTTGATCGGGCTCAGGAAGGCTTGCTGGCTGACCTCCCACCAGAATTGATCCAGTTTCTCGCGGGCGCCCTCTGCGCCGTTTTCCTGAAATCCGCTGGCCAGGACCACCGCATTCATTGCGCCGGCCGACGTTCCGGTCAGTCCGTCAATGTGGAAGCGGTTGTCCTCCAGCAGCCAGTCAAGAACGCCCCAGGTGAAGGCACCGTGAGCACCGCCGCCCTGCAGGGCGAGATTGATCCGCTTGGGAGCTGGCGATGCCATGGTGTTTCCTTGTGCTGTCAGGCTTTGTGGATCGCGCTACTGCGCAGTCCAGCCCGCGTCGATTGGCAGGATAGATCCTGTGATGGAAGACGCTGTGTCGGTGCACAGGAAGACCGCAAAGCCAGCGACCTGCTCAACTGTCACGAATTTCTTGGTCGGCTGGGCCTTCAGGAGAACGTCCCGCTTGACCTCTTCTTCGGTGATGCCGCGTGCCTTGGCCGTGTCGGGGATCTGTTTCTCCACGAGGGGAGTCCAGACATAGGCCGGACAGATCGCGTTGACCGTGATGCCCTGTTCCGCGACTTCGAGCGCGACGGTCTTGGTGAGACCCGCAATGCCGTGCTTGGCGGCGACATATGCGGCCTTGTAGGGCGAGGCGACAAGGGCGTGAGCGGACGCGGTGTTGATGATCCGGCCCCAGCCACGCTTTTTCATGCCGGGGAGCGCCGCGCGCGTGGAGTGGAATGCAGAGGTCAGGTTGATTGCAATGATCGCGTCCCACTTGTCGATGGGAAACTCATCGACCGGTGAAACATGCTGGATGCCGGCGTTGTTGACCAGGATGTCAACCGAGCCGAGTTCGTTCTCGGCGTTCTGGATCATGGTCGCAATTTCGTCGGGCTTGAGCATGTTGGCGGCTGAATAGATGCAGCGAACGCCAAAGTCGTTTTCGATGGCGGCGCGGGTCGCTTCAATCTCATCTGCATCGCCGAGGCCGTTGATCACGACATTGGCGCCCTCTTCGGCGAAGGCGCGGGCGCAGGCCAGTCCAATTCCGGATGTGGATCCGGTGACAACAGCTGTTTTGTTCGCAAGCATTCGATTGGCTCCCAGAAATGAACTTTGGCTGACTTTTTACGATGTTTCACTGCACTGCAACAGGGCTTTCGCCCGGCGATGGAAAATTGATGCTTTCGTGAGGCAAGACCTCAACGCCGGTTGATCCGGTTGACTGAGGCAAGCGCCTTTTCTGCCTTCTCCCTGGCGGACTGACGGCTGGTGTCTGCCTGTTCGTAGACCTGGCGGGTCAAGCCGAGGCGCGCGGCGAACCGTTCGCGGATCAGACCGTAAAAGGTCGCGTGGAGACTGGCGAAGATCCAGACCGTCAGCAGCATGGAGCCCATGGGGAAGACGGCAGAGCGGATCTGTTCGAGGATCGGCTCGCCTGCGGTCAATGCGCCCGCGGCCGTCAAGGCAAGGTACCAGAGGCCGATCAGGCAGCCCGCCAGGAGGCTCATGATCAGGGCCGAGAATGCCATGGACCATCCAAGTCCGCGCGTGGCGCTCCAGCTCTCCTTCAAGGTCAAGGGATCATCGACGGCAGCCGCGGGCAGAACAACCGAAAGCTTCTGGACCACCATGAGCGAGATAAAGGGCGCCGCCAGGAAAAGCAGGAAACCCAGGCCGCCGGTGAACATGGCGATGATGGACGCAACGATGCCGAGCGGGATCAGCGCGACAATGCCGATCAGCGACAGGACAATCTGGTTGATGATGATGGACAATGTGCGCTTCGAGACTGTCAGCGGAAAGTCCCGTGCGTCGATCAAAATTCGGCGCACATAGGCAATCGCGATCGAAAAGCCGATGAGGATATTGGCAAGGATGGCGAGAAGGCGCAGGCCGCCCTCATTTGGCTCGCCGACCGGCTCGGTCATATAGGACACGGTTGAAAATCCGGCGCCGGGCGACAGCACCGAGCCAATGGCGAAGTTGAGCGCCGCCATAAGGAGGATATAGGCCCAACCGGTTCGGAACAGGGTTCCCTGATGGGCCATGGCTAGTGACAACGATCGCTCCAACAGCGTGACAAACACTTTTCCAGTCTCCCGCAGCGCGATCCTTCACCGGTCTCGCCCCAACATAGTGATTTCGGCGGAGCTTTGAAGGGCGTGTGTGGTCAGTCAGAGCGGGAGGGGCCTGCTCCTGCTCCGTGAGCCCTTTCCATCGCAATTCGGTAAGCTGCGGTGATCACGGAGATCCCGAGGACCGTGACGATGATCTGCAGCAGCAGGTTCAGGATCAGCACCTTGAACTGGATCAGGATCAGCGGCAGCCCACCACCGACGAAACCCAGCAAGAGCTGCAGGCCGACACTGACGACGATGAAAGGCAGCGAGAGGGTGAAAGCCGCACCGAACATGGACCAGCCAAGCCCCTTGCCGAGTTCATAGGCTTCCTTGAAGCCGAGCGGCCGTTCAACGGCGACTGCCGGCAGGGTGAGATAGAGACGCATGAAATGCGGCACCAGAAAAACTGCGGCCACGAGCCAGAGGACGATCATCACCGCCGGCGCCTGGAGCATCGAGCTGAGAAGGGCAAAGACAAGAACCACAGGCAACGTGCAAACCATGAGAATCAAGGCGAGCAGGATCATCTTGAGAATGAACTGGCCTTCGATTGCGCCCAATTTCAAGTGGATGAGGTCAGGTTGTTCGCCAAGAAGGCCGAACCTGTGCCAGGCGACGGAAATGGAGGCGGAAGAGGCGAGGGCAAAGACAAAAGAGATGATGGCGATCAGTGCTGCCGCCGGTGTGGTTTCGGTCGTCTCCTGGGTCTCGCCAACCAGGAGCTGGGTGGCAATGATCGGCACAAATTGAAGAACGAACCAGGCACCGCAGGCCCGGAAGACCGTCTCGAGGTTTCCAAAGACGAGATAAAAAGAATCTCTGAGAATACGTTTGAACACGGTCAACCCTTAGAAAAGTGTTTGGCAATAGCAGCTGGCAATGCCCGTCATGCGACGGCTGGGCGGGCGATTGGCGAGAATTGAGTGCGACCTTAACGGGAGACGTTTCCTTTGTCATCGACCAGCTGTGCAGTCTTTCGAAGGCCGCTCCGGCATTGCCCTTTTGGTCAAGGCGCACTAATCAGGCGGGGAAAGCTTGTGGTGCGCGCACCTGCGCCACATATGCAGCCCAAACGCAGCGAAACGGCATAGGTCCATGATCGACAATTTCGCAAAGCAGTTGCCGCGTCGGCGGTCCGTGCCGGTGAAGGTCGGCAATGTCACGGTTGGCGGCGACGCGCCAATCGTCGTGCAGTCGATGACCAACACGGATACGGCGGACGCGGATGCGACGGTCGCCCAGGTCGCAGCGCTGGCGCGCGCCGGGTCGGAGATCGTCCGCATCACGGTCGACCGGCCGGAAGCCGCGGCCCAGGTGGCGCGTATCAAGGATCGGCTGGACCGGATCGGCATTGATGTGCCGTTGGTTGGCGACTTCCACTACATCGGCCACAAGCTGCTGACCGACTATCCCGATTGCGCGGCCGCTCTCGACAAATACCGGATCAATCCGGGCAACGTCGGCTTCAAGGCAAAACGGGACACTCAGTTTTCGCAGATCATCGATATCGCCCAGAAGTACGACAAGGCCGTTCGGATCGGCGTCAACTGGGGGTCGCTGGATCAGGAACTCCTGACGCGCCTGATGGATGAGAATTCCACCAGCGACAAACCGGTTTCCGCTGCTGCGGTCATGCGTGAAGCGATCATCCAATCCGGACTTTTGTCGGGTGAACGGGCCGAGGCCCTGGGTATGGCGCGCGACAAGATCATCCTGTCCGCGAAGGTGAGCCAGGTGCAGGATCTGATCGCGGTCTATGCAGATCTGGCGCAGCGGTGTGATTACGCGCTGCACCTGGGCCTGACGGAAGCGGGCATGGGGACCAAGGGTATCGTTTCGTCCGCCGCCTCGATGGGAATTTTGCTCCAGCAGGGCATTGGAGACACGATCCGTGTCTCGCTGACGCCAGAGCCTGGCGGCGACCGCACCCGCGAGGTGCAGGTTGCCCAGGAGCTTCTGCAGGTCATGGGGTTCCGGGCGTTTGTGCCGGTCGTTGCCGCCTGTCCGGGGTGCGGGCGGACGACGTCGACGGTCTTCCAGGAATTGGCCAGCGACATTCAGGACCACATCCGTGTGTCGATGCCCGCGTGGCGCGAGCAGTATCCCGGGGTCGAGAATCTCAATGTCGCCGTCATGGGCTGCATCGTGAACGGTCCGGGCGAATCCAAGCACGCGGATATCGGGATTTCCCTGCCGGGCACCGGCGAGACGCCATCGGCGCCGGTTTTTGTCGATGGTGAGAAAGTCACCACGCTGCGGGGCGACGATATCGCTGACGACTTCAAAAAAATGGTGCTTGATTACATCGAGAACCGCTATGGCAAGGGGGCGATGAGCCCTTCTTCCGCCGACATTGCCTGACGAAAGCTGTCCTTCATGACATCGATGCCTGGTTCACAGGAGAGTTCCAAACCCGCCATTCTCGTGATCACGTCCCAGGTCGTGCGCGGCGGGATCAGTGGGCGCGGGCTGGTTTTTGCGCTCGAAAGACTGGGCCATCCGGTCTGGTTTCTTCCGACGATCCTTCTGCCCTGGCACCCCGGACAAGGTGCCGGCACTCGGATTACCGCTCCTGCAGCCGATTTTTCCGCGATCGTCGAGGATCTCGTGAAGTCGCCGAAACTCGAGGAGATCGGCGGGATCGTGACGGGCTATCTCGGCAATGCCGAACAGTCCGCTCCGATTGCGAAACTGATCAAGGCGGTGAAACAGGCTTCGCCGGACGCGCTCTATGTTTGCGATCCGGTGATGGGTGATCACTTTGACGGTGATCGCAGTGGCCTCTACGTGCCCAAATCCACAGCGGAAGCGATCCGCGATGACCTTGTGCCGCTGGCCGATATCGTCACGCCGAATTGCTTCGAGCTGGGCTGGCTGACGGGCCGCGACGTTACGACCGAGCTTCAGGCCCTTTCGGCGGCGCGGGATCTGGGCAACGACCGGGTTCTGGTGACCTCTTCTCCGGCCATGCGCCGCAACTCCATTGCGAACCTGCTGGTCATGCGTCGTGGTGCGCTGGCAGCTGAGCATGCGACCGTGCCAAACCCGCCCAACGGCACTGGCGACCTGATGGCCGGGCTCTTTCTGGTGCGCCTGCTGGAAGGCATGCAGGATGAACAGGCGCTCGTGCGTGCGGCCGGGTCGACCTTCGAGATGGTTGCGCGCAGCGTGAAAAAGGGCGCGGATGAGCTGCTCATCGCCGAAGAGCAGATGACGCTGGGCCGGCCGATGGCTCTTGTCTCCAGCCGGCGGGTTCTTGAAGCAACGGGCCGTGCCTGACCCTGGAAGAATACGGGTCGCTGGCGCCGACGGCTGCAAGGCTGGCTGGGTAGCTGTTTCGTCTGGTCTGGAAGGCGAGGGACCTCACCAACTGCAGGTTTTTGAAAACTTCCCGGCCTTACTCGCGCATCAGCCTGAATTTGCGACCGTCGCCGTCGACATGCCGATTGGTCTGCCTGACCACATCGGGCCACGAGGACGTGGATCGGAGCAGGCGGTGCGCCAACATCTCGGCCAACGTCAGTCTTCCGTCTTCGCCGTACCCTCTCGGGCCGCTGTTTATATGGCTGACTATCTCGAGGCCTGCACAGTCGCTCAGGAAACGTCGGACCCGCCGAAGAAGGTCTCCAAGCAGTGCTTTTATCTTTTTCCGAAAATTCGCGAGATCGACGCGGTGATGACGGTGGATCTGGAAGAACGGATCTTTGAGGTTCACCCGGAACTCGCCTTTTGGAGGCTGAACGGCGAGGCGCCCATGAGCCTGCCGAAGAAGATCAAGAGCCGGCCAAATGGTCCGGGTCTGGATCAGCGCCGGGATCTTCTCGTGTCCCACGGTTTTGACAAGACGTTTCTGGATCAGGCACCGCCCAGAGGCGTCGGGCGGGATGACCTTCTTGATGCGGCCGCCAATTGTCTGATCGCCTCACGAATTGCCGGGGGTACGGCGGAGCCGTTCCCGGCCGACTATTGCCGCGATGGCAAAGGCCTCAGAATGGCGATCTGGGCCTGAGCAGAGCTTCTAACTGGCAGTATCAGGCGTTCAGGGCTTTGAGGCTGGTACAAGCTCGGTCGAGATCTCACCGACTTCCGGCGACGGGGTGTCGTCTTCAGCCTTGTTCCCAAATGGCACCCAGCGCTTGAAGAACGAGCTGGTTGTGCTCGGCTTGGCAACGCTCGGCGCGAAAGCGGTCTCGACCGATGTTTCGTCGGTTGCCGGCTTTGGAGCGATTGCGCCGGGAGCAGCGGGCGTGGAGGCTGTCTGTGTCTCGGCGGTTGAGGCGGGGTCGGCTTCATCTGCTTGGGTTCCGCCACCGATCACATTGGCAATTTTCGTCTGCCGTTCTTCCCAGCGCTTCTGACGCTCTTCACGGGCATCCAGGCGGGCGACGATCTGTTCGTATTTCTGATCGTCCTGGCTTTGCTTCTTGCTGACCAGCTGCTGCAAGCGCGGTGACACCTGATAGTCAGGGCATTTCGCAGATGCGCGGAACGGGATGCCTTCAACAAGTGGCGTGGCGTCGAAGACATATTTCTTCTCACATACGGAGACTTTCGGCGGCACCTGGGTCAATTCAAAGTGGTCGTAGCCGGTCTTGAGCATGCGCCAGAATTCCATGTGCTCGCTGTCGCGATGCTTGGCCATGTTTTCCGGTGTCATTTCGAACGGATAGGCCTGGACCTGGAAAGAGCGCTGGCCACCCTTGAAGCTGTCGCGGGCCAGGGCGTAGATGTCCTGTACCTGTGCGTCGGTCATTGCGTAGCAGCCGCGCGACGAACAGGCGCCATGAACCATCAGGTGCGAGCCCGTGCGGCCATGAGAGCGGTCGTAGCTGTTGGGGAAGCCCAGGTTGAAAGCCAGGTGATAGCTCGAATTCGGGTTCATCAAGCCGGGTGTGATCTCATAGAAGCCTTCCGGCGCCTGCCGGTCGCCTTCCTTGAACTTCGGCCCAAGTTTGCCCGACCATTTGCAGATCTCGAATTCTTCCAGAAGCGCGAACCTGCCGTTGCGCTTTTCCTTCCAGACTTCGAGCGTGTTCTCTTCCTTGAAGATCCGGATGAGAATCGGCGACGTCCTGCTCATGTTCAGATCGGTGATCTTGCGCTTGATTTCGCTGGAAACCGGCCGTTGGGCCTTTGGTCCATAGCCAAGCTCATCGGCCTGACATCCTGCGAGAACACCGGCGACAAGAAGGGCGCCGCCCAGATTGCGCGCGCGCCGGAAAGACGGCTGCGTCAGTCTTGAAAACGTTGCCTTGGGATTTTGCCAATGGGCCATGAGAACGTCCCGAAAACTCCAACTCGTTCCGGTCGGCCGGAACACCAATCGGGCACCGGGCGGTGAAATCGCGCCCGACGCCAGTTATCAAAACTAGGCAGCTATGGTTTATGGCGGGTTACCTGACCGCCAAAATATGTCTCTGATTATCTCAGGGCATATCCCGCTGACAATCAAGTCCGACCTTTGCTGTGCCCCCAAAATCGGGCCAAACAACGGCAAACGGGGGCGCCGATGGTCACCCCCGCACACGGTTTCGTGAGATCAATCAGTCTCAGGACAGGGTACGTCCGATGTCGAGGAATTTCTCGCGGCGCTGCTTGCGGATCTCTTCCGGCGAGAGCTTGGAGAGCTCTGCAAGGGCGGTCTCCATGGCGGAGCCTGCACGATCGATCACCGTCTCGCGGGCACGATGGGCGCCGCCGACCGGTTCCTCGACAATGCCGTCGATGACCTTCAGCTGCAGAAGATCCTGCGCCGTCACCTTCATGTTGGTCGCCGCGTCCTGGGCTCTTGCGCTGTCACGCCACAAGATGGACGCCGCCCCCTCGGGCGAAATCACCGAGTAGATCGCGTGTTCGAGCATCAGCACCTTGTTGGCGGTGGCAATTGCAATCGCGCCGCCGGATCCGCCTTCACCGATGATGAGCGAGATGGACGGCGTGCCCAGTCCGAGACCCTTGTCTGTCGAGCGGGCGATCGCTTCAGCCTGTCCACGCTCTTCGGCGCCGACACCTGGATAGGCACCGGCCGTGTCGACCAGCGACAGAACGGGAATGTTGAAACGCTCGGCCATATCCATGATGCGTACCGCTTTGCGGTAGCCTTCCGGACGGGCCATGCCGAAATTGTGCTTCAGGCGGGACTGGGTGTCCGAGCCTTTTTCCTGGGCGAGAACTGCGACCGACTGGCCACGGAAACGGCCGAGGCCGGCGATCAGGGCGTGATCTTCGGCGAAGTTCCGGTCACCGGCCAGCGGTGTGAAGTCCTCGATCAACCCGGAGATATAGTCGGCCGCATGCGGACGGTCAGGATGCCGGGCGACCATGGTTTTCTGCCAGGGTGTCAGCTTGGAATAGAGGTCCTTGAGCGTCTGCGACGACTTGGTGTCCAGCCGCTTGATCTCATCCTCGATGTTCACGGCCTCGCCATCGGCCGCCAGGGCACGAAGCTCCTGGATCTTGCCTTCGATGTCCGCGACGGGTTTTTCAAATTCCAAATAGCTGTGCATGTACTCGTTTACCTGGAACAAGCAGCCGCCGGGCGCCTTGAGAGCAAGGTGCAAGGGCCTGTTTTGTGACGTGATCCGACAGGGATGTTGCAGTGCCCTGTTTGTCTTTAGTAGTCGGCTCTAGCAAGAGAAAGGGGCACGCGCAAGAGCGTGCCGCCGGCTTGATCACTCTTGCCCTTGCTTTGTCAGCGTGCAGCGCGATCGCTTCCGTCACCGCCAATGTTGAGTTTGGAGGCTTGAACCACCAGTCGCCCGGAGGTGGTGTCGATGGAAATCCGGTAAGGGATCAGCACGTTGTCACGGCCCATGGGCGCGAGCCAGGCTTCCATGCCGGCCTTGGCCATGTATTTGACCGACTTTTTCGACGGGCGGTGGCCTGCCACGGGAACCCACTGCGCCTTGCAGATCACGACCTTGCCATCATAGCCCTTGCCGGACACTTCCTTCGTGCCCTTGTAGCTCAGCTTGATGTCGAAACGTGTCCAACCGTCAAAAACCGGCAGCTTGCGCTTGCAGGCCTCGGGCCCAAGGGCGTCCTTGCCGGCGCGCACCGGCATCAGGGCTGCGCTCAAGGGGTCCATGGCATTCTTGCGATGGCGGCCCGTGACCTTGATGCGTTCCTTGTTCGGCTTGAACTGCGGCGTGACTTCCATGTTCCTGATGTGTCCGGATCCCTGCTTCAGCGCGACATAGAAGTCGCGGTTGGCAGCGTGGGACGCCATCTGGTAGCGCGATGGCACGACCTTCGATCCGACCAGCCAGCCGGAAGCTTCCGCGCCGCCCTTGCCTGTGGAGAAAAGCGTGCCGATGCCGGCGGGCTCCAGCCCGACCTTGGCGGAATAGGCGTTGCCCTGCAGCATGAGCGACAGGCTGCCCCGACCGACGGTGAACCCGGCGATCGAAATATTGTAGAGACCGCCGACGCTGCTTTTCTTGGCGTTCGCCGGAGCTGCAACAAGAGCGCATGCCAGAAACGGCAGAGCAAGAAATCGCCCAAATGATCTAAAACCAGACACTTCAAACCTCCACGCCGTCGGAGTTGACGACGATCTTGCGCCCCCGCGCTGTTGCCCCTGCGGAAAATTGCTTGCGCAAATCACCTGAAGCGGACGTGCCAATTGTTCGTGCGTATGGTAACTCAGTCGTTAACGTAGCACGTGATCGTGTCGGAAAACCACGGAATCGCATTCCGCGCGTTTTGAAGCCTTGACGATAGCGTGCTTGGTCAGTATAGCAGGCCAACTTTTTCCGTACAAAGCCGGAGATGCGTAGCCGGGCCTCAGGTCCGCTCCCTTCCGGTTGCAACTGCCGGGCCCGTTTCGTGGGCCGGCCAAAAGATAAAAGGTGATATCATGGCACGCCGTTGCGAACTTTCCGGCAAAGACGTGATGACGGGTAACAACGTCTCGCACGCCAACAACCGTTCCCGCCGCCGCTTCCTGCCGAACCTGTGCGTCGTATCCCTGCTGAGCGAAACACTGGGTGAGTCATTCCAGCTGCGCATCAGCGCGCATGCCCTGCGCTCTGTTGAGCACCGCGGTGGTCTTGATGCGTATCTTGCAAAAGCGTCATCCGATCAGCTCTCCCTGAAGGCGCGTCGGATCAAGACAAGCATCAAGCGTCAGCAGGCTGCTGCAGTAGCGGCCTAACGCTCTTCCCTTTGATGGGTTAAAAGAAATGACAGATTCCCGGAGTTTCTCCGTGGCCCGACTCGCCATCGCGACCCTCGCGATGGCGTCTGTCGTTGTGGCCTCCAATTTTCTGGTTCAGTTCCCGGTTCAGGGAATGCTTGGCGCGGTCAATCTCGCCGACATTCTGACCTGGGGTGCCTTTACCTATCCTGCCGCCTTTCTGGTGACCGACCTGACCAATCGCCGGTTCGGGCCCAATGCCGCGCGTTTCGTCGTGGTCGTGGGTTTCCTGGTCGCCGTGCTGCTGTCGATCTGGCTGGCAACGCCGCGGATCGCAATTGCCTCAGGCTCCGCGTTTCTGGTAGCTCAGCTGCTTGATGTGACCGTCTTCGACCGGTTGCGCCGTGCGACCTGGTGGAAAGCGCCGATTGTTTCCTCCCTGCTGGGATCAATCGTGGACACTGTGCTGTTCTTCTCTCTGGCCTTTGCCGCGATCTTCTCGGCCACATTCGGATACCACGACGATTTCGCCGCAGAAGTGGCGCCGTTGTTTGGCGTGTTTGCTCTGGAAGCGCCGCGTTGGGTCTCCTGGGCGCTGGGTGATTTCGCAGTGAAGATCCTTGTCGCTGTCGCGCTGCTTGCGCCATACCGGATTGTTCTGAGCTTTCTGCAGCCAGCACCGAACGGATCGGCTGCATAAACGCCGCGCCGAACGTCACGAATTTTTGGACTTCAGAAAAAGCCTCTCGATCCGGGAGGCTTTTTTGTTTGCGGGGCTGTTAAATCATGCGGGCGGTCAGCAGGCGCAATCCAACGCCGCCGAAGACAATCGCAAACAGTCCATTGAACCAGCGGTGCAAGCGGGCATAGCCGTTCCTCAGCGCGGGCACAGCGAACAACCAGCCATAGCCAAGGAACACGGTGGTGCTCATCATCCCGATCATCACGATGACGGGGAGAAGCTCGGCAAAGCTCGAGTTCGGCGGAACGCCAACGGAATAGAGCGATCCAAAGAAAAGAATCGCCTTAGGGTTGGTTAGGTGCAGCGCATATCCTTTGCGGAAAGCTGAGCTGCCAGAATGCACCTGGATAGGACTGACCTGTTTTTCGGCGGGGGAAAAAGCGGCTCTGGCGGATTTAAGCGCTAGAAAAATCAAGTAGCCGGCGCCGACGTAGCGAATGACCTCCAGCACCCAGGCATTGGCCAGCATCAACGTTCCGAGGCCGAGAGCTGCGGTAATCGACCAGGTCAGAGAGCCGCACAAGACGCCAAAAGCCAGCGCCATTCCGTGTTTGCGACCCAACGCCATGGACGTTCCTGCGATGGCCAAGGTTGCCGATCCAGGCGTGGCGAGTGCAAGGAGAGCAACGCTGAAAATCAAGGGATAATTGATCGTTTCCATGCGGGTTTCTCCAGCTTGCGCGTTTGAACTCAACAGGGTTGTCCCACCATTTCTCAACAGCGGAGCTGTCTTGAAAAGGAGACCTTTCAGAGACCATCCATTTTGAACCGCAACAGCAGCGTTCTTTGCAAGAGCGACCGGTTGTTGTCAGACAGGAGTGTCAGAATGGTTGCGCCGTCCGGGCCCTCATGGATGGCGATGCCTTCCATGTTGTCGATCTGGTAGCCGTAGTCGGCCTCCAGCAGGACCTGCCCCTCAAGCCGAGCTCCGGGCAGGATATCTGCGTCATGAATGAGACGTATGCGCATGCCGACCAGGTCGCGCAGATTAAAGCGCCGTTCCAGCAGCAGCAAATCGCCAGAGGGGAGGAAGGTTGCGTCGGTCACGTCATAGCGGTCCGAGCGTGCCACCGAGAGCATCTCCTGATGACCGTCCTTGAGCAGAAACCCGGGGATGCTGTCGCTGCCGCTCGGGCCGCGCTCGGCAATGGCCAGAGCGGTTCCCTGAAGGCGCGATCCTGCCGGCGCCATGGCCAAGGCCTCAAGTCCCTTGCTGCCGCGCAATGCCTTGATCTCGGCGGAAACCGCCAGCTCTTCGATCATCCGTTCCTTGCCGGTGGTCAGCGGCCAGGGAAAGCGGAAGATGTCGTTGGCCCGTTCCGCCGTGACCAGAAGGCTGTCACCGTCGATCGCGATGGCTTCCGTGTCATGCTGCCAGGCGGCACGCAGGGTCTTGCGGCTGCGGTTGAGCATCGGCGTGTAACGGGCATTTGCGACGTCGAGCGGGGTTCCGTCCGGGCTCTGCTTGATGTCGGCTGCGAACCAGAGGCCGTTGTCGGTGATGGCGAGGATCTGATTGCCGCTGTTCAGGCTCAGGAGCCCCGACAAGCCACCGACGTTGCGATCGGCGGAAATCAGTTCCAGTCCACCCAGAAATGTCAGCGGGCCGAAGGTGTGGAGGTTCCGGCCGATCTGAAAACGGTCGAAGGGCCGGGTCTTGACCTGAACAGGCTTGGCAGCCTCAAGAAGAGCCAAATTCCCGGCTTCGACAGCCGGGAATGGCAGCAGTAGACAGCAGCCGAGCGCAGCGGCGGCGAGCGCACGCAAGCGCCGGCCGCCTTCTGCCATCAGCGCCGTCCTCCGGCGCGTTTTTTTCTTCGGCCGCGGACCGGCGTCTCTGGAACCTCGTCGTCAAACAGATCAGCCAGCTGATCCGTCATGGCACCGGCCAGCTCTTCGGCATCGACGATGGTGACGGCGCGCTTGTAGTAGCGGGTCACATCATGGCCGATGCCGATGGCGATCAGCTCGACCGGCGAGCGGCCCTCGATTTCCTCGATGACATGTCGCAGGTGGCGCTCGAGATAGTTGCCCGGATTGACCGACAACGTGCAATCATCGACCGGTGCGCCATCGGAAATCATCATGAGGATGCGGCGCTGTTCCGGGCGGCCCAGAAGGCGCTCGTGCGCCCAGGTCAGGGCTTCACCGTCGATGTTTTCCTTGAGCAGCCCTTCGCGCATCATCAGGCCAAGGTTGCGGCGCGACCGGCGCCACGGGGCATCGGCGGACTTGTAGATGATGTGGCGCAGATCATTCAAACGCCCGGGCGTTGCGGGTTTGCCGGCGCCAAGCCACGCTTCCCTGGATTGACCGCCCTTCCACGCCTTGGTAGTAAAACCGAGGATCTCGACCTTGACGCCGCAGCGCTCAAGGGTGCGGGCAAGGATGTCGGCGCAGGTGGCGGCAACCGTGATCGGCCGGCCACGCATGGAGCCGGAGTTGTCGATCAGGAGGGTCACGACCGTGTCGCGGAAATTCGTGTCGCGCTCCTGCTTGAAGGCAAGCGGTGCCGTCGGGTCGGTGACCGCACGGATCAGGCGCGCCGTATCGAGGATGCCTTCTTCCAGGTCGAAATCCCAAGACCGATTCTGCTGGGCCATCAACTTGCGCTGCAGTCGGTTTGCGAGCCGCGCGACGGCACCTTGAAGGTTGGTCAGCTGCTTGTCGAGGAAGCCGCGCAGCCGGTCCAGCTCCGCCGTGTCGCAGAGATCTTCGGCGGTGACAGTCTCGTCGAACTGGGTGGTGAAGACCTTGTAGTCGGATGTGGGCGCGCGGTTGGAGAACGGCATGTCCTGCCGGTCGCTTTCGCCGGACTCTTCCGAGGCGTCGGCCATGTCGTCTTCGGAGAAGTCTTCCATTTCGCTGTCGGCGGCATCCTGCTCGCCCGCGTCCTGTTCTTCTCCCGACATCTCCATTTCCTGGGGAGCCGCTTCCTGTTCGCCGGTGTCCTCTTCGCTGTCGCCGCCGGTTTCCGCTTCGTCGTTGTTGCCGTCGTCCTCGCTCTGGTCCGGATCGTCGTCCTGATCCTGATCGCCGATTTCATCGGCCATCTCGAGGGACGTCAGCAGCTGATGGACCTGTTTGGCAAAGCTCTCCTGATCCTCGACGCGTGTGGTCAGAAGATCGAGATCCTTGGCAGCCTTTTCCTCGATCCAGCCGCGCCACATGTCGACCAGTTTGGCCGCACTCGGCGGTGGCGGCGCGCCGGTCAGGCGCTCGCGGACCATGAGAGCGATGGCGTCCTGAAGCGGCGCTTCCTCGCGGCTGACCACTTCTGGCGCATTGGCCTTCTTGTAGCGGTCGTCGAGCATGGCGGAGATGTTGTCGGCCACACCTTCCATGCGGATTGAGCCGACAGCATCGCATCGGGCCTGTTCGACAGCCTCAAAGATGGCGCGCGCTTCGGGACCGGACGGCGCCCTGCGGGCATGAAGCTTGGCGTCGTGGCAGGCAATTTTCAGGGCCATGGAATCGCCAAGGCCGCGGGTCACGGCAACTTCGCCGGCCGTCAGCTTGCGGGATGGCTCGGGCAGACGTGCGGTCGCTCCGGACAGGCCGGGACGGTCGCCGGAGAAGATGATCTCCAGCTCCGGCTCACCGGCAATCGCCCGGATGGTTCCGGTGACCGACTGCTTGAACGGTTCTGTCGACGGCGTCGACTTGCCGTTCGGATTGGAGTTGCTGCCCGGCCCTGCCATGCGGTCCTCAGCTCATCACGATGTTGGCGGAGGATTCCGGCAGTTCTTCACCGAAGCAGCGCTGATAGAATTCGGCGACCAGCGCCTGTTCCATGTCGTCGCACTTGTTGAGGAAGGTCAGACGGAAAGCGAAGCCGATGTCGCCGAAGATTTCAGCATTCTCGGCCCAGGTGATGACCGTACGCGGGCTCATGACGGTCGAGAGGTCGCCGTTGATGAAGGCGTTTCGTGTCATGTCCGCAAGGCGCACCATCTTGGAAACGGTCGCCCGGCCCTCGGCACCCTGGTAGTGCTTGGCCTTCGACAGGATGATGTCGACTTCATTGTCGTGCGGCAGATAGTTGAGCGTGGTGACGATGGACCAGCGGTCCATCTGCGCCTGGTTGATCTGCTGGGTTCCGTGGTAGAGGCCCGAGGTGTCGCCCAGACCGATGGTGTTGGCCGTGGCAAACAGGCGGAACGCGGGATGCGGGTGGATCACGCGTGACTGGTCGAGCAGGGTCAGGCGGCCGGAGGATTCCAGGATCCGCTGGATCACGAACATCACGTCCGGGCGGCCGGCATCATATTCATCGAACACAAGCGCGATGTTGCGCTGATAGGCCCAGGGCAGGATACCGTCCTTGAATTCGGTGATCTGCTGGCCGTCCTTGATGACGATGGCGTCCTTGCCGACCAGATCGATACGGGAAATGTGGCTGTCCAGATTGACGCGGATACAGGGCCAGTTCAGGCGGGATGCGACCTGCTCGATATGGGTCGACTTACCGGTGCCGTGATAGCCCGAGACCATGACGCGGCGGTTGTGCGCAAAGCCGGCCAGAATGGCGAGGGTGGTCGCCCGGTCGAAAAGATAGTCCGGATCGGCCTCCGGCACATGTTCGGACGGGGTCGAGAAAGCCGGAACCCTGAGGTCGGTCTTGAAGCCAAAGACCTCTTCCACGGAAACTTCTGTATCCGGCGTGCTCGCAGCCGCGTTCGTCATCTCAGTCATCGGTCCTCCGCTGCCTCGGCCGTGCCGGGTGGGGTGTTTTGGAAATATCTGCAGGGAAGATGCAGACTAGGTCGCGACCTAAAGGAAGCCAGCCTTTTTCAGGACATTGTAGGCCTGGATGATCTCTCGAAGACGATCTTCGGATGAGCGATCACCGCCATTGGCGTCCGGGTGGTTTAATTTCACAAGTTCTTTATAGCGCGTCTTGATTTCAGCGCCACGGGCATTTGGTCCCAGATTGAGCACATCCAGCGAGCGCTTTTCAAGAGCCAGCAGCTTGCGCTGGCGCGGTTGCCGGGTTTCGGACGCACGGCGCTGCGCGTTTGCGCGCGCTGCCGTCCGCGGATCAATTCCATCGGGACCATCGGCTGCCTGACGGTTGACGCCCATCTTCCAGGTGGGGCGGTGACCGGTCATGGAGTCCTTTTGATAGCTGCGGACGTCGTCGTCCTGCATGCCGGAAAAATAGTTGTAGGACTTGTTGTATTCCCGCACGTGGTCGACGCAGAAATTAAAATACTGGCCTTCCCGGTCGCGACCCTTGGGTGCGCGATGGGTGCCGGGACGTTTGCACCCGGGATGATCGCAGGAAGGATGTGTCTCCTCCTGCGCCTTCTCCTTGTCGGGCTTCACGCGGATGCTGTCGAATATTTTTGAGTCCAGTTTCATAAGCTAGATTATGGTCAGAGCTGAGGGCGGGAACAAGCTTTGCGATGATGCAAATTGTGGGCTGCGGCAAGCAAATTTTCGAATGCGACATTTTCGTGCCGCTGTGAGCGGCGAAGCGGGACGCATTCTACAGGATCCGTCTTGACGAAAACATGAGGCGAGGCGAAAAAGCTGCCATGAGCATGAAAGAGACTATCATCGATAAACTGAGTCAGGCATTTGCGCCAGCCTCTCTGGATGTCATTGACGAATCCGACAAGCACAAAGGCCATGGCGGCTGGCGGGAAGGCGGTGAAACGCACTTTCGCGTCCGTATCGTTTCAGAGGCCTTTTCCGGCATGAGCCGGGTGAACCGGCATCGTGCCATCAATGAGCTGCTCGCCGACGAGCTGGCGGCCAGTGTTCATGCCCTGGCCATTGAGGTGCGCGCACCTGAAGATCCCGATCCGCGCGCTGCGCGTATTTCCGGCACGTCCTGAGGGCTCAAGAAGACGCCGCTTCCGGCGGGCCTACGATCCTGCAACCGTCGGCGTTTGCGGGGGAACAACGGAAAGCGGCGGCACCTGTCGGGCTTGTTGCCCTAGCGGCATGATGCGCAGGCGGGTGACCCGGTTGCGCTCGCGCCGCAACACGGTGAAGCGGAAGCCGTGGAAAGTGAAAATCTGGCGTTCGTCCGGGATCATCCGGGCTTCATGGATTACGAGGCCCGCAATCGTCGTCGCCTCTTCGTCAGGCAATGACCAGTCCGTTGCCCGGTTGAGATCCCGGATCGGCACGGAGCCATCCACGACGACGGAGCCGTCGGCTTGAGGCCGCACGCCTTCCAGTTCCACGTCGTGCTCATCAGCGATTTCGCCGACAATCTCTTCCAGAATGTCTTCTAGCGTGACCAGGCCCATTACCTCGCCATATTCATCGACAACGAGGGCGAAATGCGACTTGTGGCGCAGGAAGGCGTTGAGCTGGTCCTGAAGCGAAGTTGTGTCCGGCACGAACCAGGTCGGTGTGATGATCTGCTCTATGTCCAGCTTTTCACTGTCGCCGCCAGCAGCATGAAGCGCGCGCAGCAGGTCTTTCGCGTGAAGAACGCCAACAAAATTGTCGGTTTCGCCCCGCCAGAGCGGCAAGCGTGTGTAGGGCGAGGCAAGGGCTGCATCGACCAGTTTCGGCAAGTCGTCGTCCGCATTGAGGGCCACCATGTTGGTCCGGTGGACCATGACGTCCGAGACTTCCAGCTCCGCCAGATCAAGCAGACCACCGATGCGGTCGCGCTCGGCCTTCACGAGGCCGCCTTCCTTGTGCTGAAGGTCGACCGCGCCGCGCAGTTCCTCGTGGGCCGACAGCACCCAGGTCTCGTCGTGAACGTCGACACCGACCAGGCGCAGCATGAGCCGGACGATAACTTCGACACCGGCGACGATCGGTCCGAAGATTGCCACGACGACACGGACGATCGGCGCCACGGCCAGGGCGAAGCGTTCCGGGTTTGAGATGGCCCAGGTCTTCGGCATGACTTCTGAGAATACCAGCACCAGTGCGGTCATGACGAGCGTTGCCAGAGCAACACCAGCCTCTCCAAACAGGTTGAGGAAGACCGTGGTTGCCAGCGCGGAGGCCAGGATGTTGACCAGATTGTTGCCCAGGAGAAGCGCCCCGATGAGGCGTTCGCGGGCGGCAATGAGCCTAGCGACCAGACCGGCGCGTTTGTCGCCGCTCTTTTCCATCTGGTGCATGCGGGCACGGGAGGCGGCGGTCAAAGCTGTTTCGGAGCCAGAAAAGAAGCCCGAAAGAAACAACAGCACAATGATGGCCGCGATTGCCAGCCAGAGGGTCAGATCGGTCATCGGGTCAGCTTCTCCGTCAGGAAGTCGCGTACGGTGGCGGGGTCGAGGCCCTTTTCGACAAAGGACCGTCCGATCCCGCGCGTGAGGATGAACGTCAGGCTGCCGCGGCTGACCTTCTTGTCCTGGGCAATGATGTCCATCAAGGTATCAGCTGGCGGCATTTGGCCCGGGATGTCTGAAATCCTGATGGGCAGGCCAACCGCACTCAGATGCGCTTCGACCCTGTCGATGGTGTCCTGTCCGATCAGGTCGAGGCGCTGCGAGAACTCGTGCGCCAGCATCATGCCGATCGAGACGCCTTCGCCGTGAACCAGCCGTTCGGTTTCGTACGAAACAGCAGATTCCAGGGAATGGCCAAAGGTGTGGCCGAGATTGAGAAGCGCCCGGCGCCCGGCTTCATGTTCGTCTTCGGCGACCACATCGGCCTTGGCCTGGCAGGACCGCGCGACTGCTTCGTCCCGCTCCGGCCCGCCGGCAAAGACGGCTTTCCAGTTGTCTTCCAGCCAGGTGAAGAAGGGCTCGTCGCCAAGCAGTCCGTATTTTGCCACCTCGGCATATCCGGCGCGGAAATCGCGCAAGGGCAGCGTGTCCAGAATGGCGGTGTCTGCTAAAACGAGATCGGGCTGATGGAACGCGCCGATCAGGTTTTTGCCATGGCGCGAGTTGATGCCGGTCTTGCCACCAACGGAGCTGTCGACCTGCGCCAGAAGCGTTGTCGGAACCTGGATGAAGCTCATTCCCCGGCGCACGGAAGCGGCAACGAAACCGGCAAGATCGCCGACAACACCGCCGCCCAGCGCGACAATGGCGTCGCCACGTTCGAGGCGGGCCGCCAGGACATCATCGCAAAGACGTTCAAAGAGTTCGAACCGCTTGGATGCTTCGCCGGCAGGCACCTTGAGAACCACATGGTCAAGTCCGGCCTCTGACAGGCTTTTGCTGAAGGCGTCCAGGTGAAGCTTCGCCACGGTCTCATCTGTAATGACGGCAAGGCGCGCGCCCGGTTTGACGGCTGCGATACGCACCCCGGCTTCCTGTAGCAGGCCGCGGCCAATGACGATGTCATAGCTGCGGCTGCCCAGATCCACGCGAACGGTTTGGAAACGTTCAGCGTCGAGATCGGCAGAGGCGGGCGTGTCAGTCATGTATTGCCTTCAGATGTCTTGTGTCGGACCGGTGTTGATATCGCCGTCCAGAAGCCGTGTTGCAAGTGCCTCGATGATCTCGTCCATGACGACTTCATGGGGCACTTCGCGTGAATGGACCGATAGGTCCGCGGTCGCATAGACCGGATCGCGCGCTGTCAGAAGCTCTCTCATGGTGCCGTCCGGATCCGGGTTTTGCAGCAGCGGACGGGTCGCTTTCTTGCGCACGCGGGTCATCACCGTGTCGAGATCCGCCTTGAGCCAGACGGAAATGCCATGTTCCGAAATGGCCTTGCGTGTCGCGTCACTCATGAAGGCGCCACCGCCGGTGGCCAGAACCTGGGGGCCTTCTTTCAGCAGCCGTGCGATGACACGCTCTTCGCCGCTTCGAAAATAAGGCTCGCCATGGGTGGCGAAAATCTCCGCGATCGTCATGTTGGCCGCTTGCTCGATTGCCGTGTCCGCATCGATGAAGCGGAGACCGAGCTTCTGGGCGAGCCGGCGGCCCACGGTGGACTTGCCGGACCCCATGATGCCGACGAGAACAATGGAGCGGTCGCCAAGTGCCTCGACAACCCGTGCCATGCGGCTGGCCGAAGGGGCCCCGCCGGTGCCGGTCGCGATTGCTGATTTTGGGTCGCTGTTGTGTTTCATGGCGGCTTTTTAGCACATTCGATCAAAAAGAAAGCTTCCCCTTGCAAAGAAACAGGCGGCGGCACAAGAGCGAAGTTTGCCGCTGCCGATCGAGACGGCTTGCGCCGATGTGACGGGCAGGGAAAACTGGCGAAATCCGATTCGTTTGAGGAGCCACCTGCCGTGCCAACCCTGACCCGTCTGATCCTGGTGCTGATCATTCTCGGTGGTCTTGGCTATGGCGCGGTCTATTCCCTGGCCAATCTGGTTGAACCCCGCGAACGGGAGATCACCGTGCGCATCAAGAAGGACGGCTTCGGCCGCTAGGGTCCGTGGCATCTGATTATTCCCTGGAGAGCTTCCTGGAAATGCTGGCCGCAGAGCGCGGCGCGGCGGAAAACACCCTGTCCAGTTATCGCAGGGACCTGGAGGATTTTTCCGACTTTCTCGGCTCCACCAAGACTGCCAAGGCCGGTGCAGACGACGTTTCCGCCTATATGAGCGATTTGACCGGGCGGGGCTTTGCGGCCACGTCCCAGGCGCGCCGTCTCTCGGCGCTGAAGCAATATTTCAAGTTTCTCTATGCGGAAGGCCTTCGGCAAGACGACCCGACCCGGTTGATGTCGGCGCCGAAAAAGCGCCAAAGCCTGCCCAAGGTTCTGACGGTCGACGATGTGGACAGGCTGATCGAGGCTGCCCGGTCGGACACACTGAAGTCCCAGAAATCGGCTGCCGCACGGCTGCGCGCGCACCGGCTCTACACCTTGCTGGAAGTGCTTTATGCCACGGGCCTTCGTGTGTCGGAGCTCGTTGCCCTTCCGGTGAGTGCCGCCATGCGCGATGCGCGGCTGATCGAGATCAAGGGCAAGGGCGGCAAGGAGCGGTTGGTGCCCCTCTCAAAGGCGGCTCAAGGCGCCATGCGTGACTATGTCGGCCTGCGCGCTGCAGAAGGTGCCTATGAGAAGAGCCCGTGGCTGTTTCCCTCACACGGTTCCAGTGGGCATTTCACGCGGCAGGCCTTCGCGCGGGATCTGAAGGATCTGGCCGGTGGCGCAGGCATCGATCGCTCGGCGATCTCGCCCCATGTGCTGCGCCATGCTTTTGCCTCGCATCTCCTGCAGAACGGCGCGGATCTTCGTGTTGTCCAGCAGCTTTTGGGACATGCGGATATTTCCACCACGCAGATCTACACGCATGTTCTGGACGAACGGCTGCAGCAGCTGGTTGAAAGCGCGCATCCGCTGGCGAAGTCCTAGGACAAGGCGGGCAGTCCGACGACCTCGCCTTCGCGGAGGTGGAGCGGGTCATAGGCCTTGCGGGCAAAGACCTCTCGCACCATTGGTTCGAAGAATTCGACCGCTTCCGTCGGATAGTCCGGGTCAAAGGACGACTGATCCCACCGCTCGCAGAAATCCGCGCAGGACCGGAAATAGATGTTGTCCTTGAAGCGGTCGCGGGCGTTCTCATCCCAGCCGTAGTGGTTGGCATAGTAGACCATCTGGAAAATGCCGTGATGTTCCACTGTCCAGGCCACTTCTTCGCGGACAAAGGGGCGAATGACCTCGGCTGAAAACCGGTCGTGGTTTTGCGGCGCCAGGCCGTCGCCAATGTCATGCAGCAGGGCGCCGACAACCCAGTCGATATCCGCCTCTTCGCGGTAGGCGCGGGTTGCAGACTGAAGACCGTGCTCCATCCGGGTGATCTTGTAGCCGGACATGGTGTCCTCACCCTGCCTGCGCAGTTCCGCCAGAATGCGGTCAGCCGTCAGCACGTGATAGGGCTTTTCCTGCTCTGCCAGCAGGTCATAGTCCGCCTTGGTGCCGTCTTTCATCTGGGTGAAGGATACGGTCTTCATGTCTGCACTCCGGAGTGTCGGTTCCCTGCCCAGAGTGACGGCTTCAGATGGGACTGTCCAGCACCGGTTATTTTGGCATCAAGGCCCAATAGTCAAAGTCGAGGATCACGTCTTCCAGGTACTTGCCGTCGGTATCCTTCAAGGGATGATCGGCGCAGGGGCGGTTCTTCGTGGCAACGAGCAGCAGGCGCAATGCGCCAACATCTGTGCGCCCTTCCAGCTCCGCCGTATCCAGGACCTCCGACCAGGCAAAGACCGTGTCGCCGGAAAACAAGGGTGCCACGTGGTGCCCGCCGTTGATCGCTGCGATATGGAAGGCGTTCCCAAGACCGTTGAACGACAGGGCCCTGGCCAGCGAAATGACATGACCGCCATAGATCAGGCGCCTACCGAAGCGGCCCTGGCCTTCCGTATGCTGGTTGAAATGAACCTTCGCCGTGTTCTGGTAAAGCCGCGTGGCGATCTGGTGCTCTGCCTCTTCCACCGTCATGCCGTCGACATGGTCGATCCTCTCGCCCTTGGCATAATCGCCAAAGCGGAAGGTGGAGCCGGCCAGATCCGTGTCCCAATGGGCAACGTCGAGCAGGGGCACTGCGTTGCCGAGGGCCTGCGGATCGAGCGCACTTGGCAATTCGGGAACAACCGGTTCCGGCGGCGGGTTGTTCGCGTCGCGCTTGTTGACCATGACCCAGCGGACATAATCCAGAACTTCGGTGCCATCGGCGGTGTAGCCGGTGGAGCGGACATAGACGACGCCTGTCCGGCCGTTGGAGTTTTCCTTCTTGCCGATGATCTCGGAAACCGCCGACAGCGTGTCGCCCGGATAGACCGGCGCAAGAAACCGTCCGCCGGCATAGCCGAGATTGGCCACCGCATTGAGCGAAATGTCAGGGACCGTCTTGCCGAAGACAATGTGGAAGGTCAGAAGGTCGTCGATCGGTGCGCGGTCATAACCGACGGCATGGGCGAAATCGTCGGAAGACTGGACCGCGAAACGGGAGCCGTAGAGCGCGGTGTAAAGCGAGGCGTCGCCTGTGGTGACCGTGCGCGGCGTCGCGTGGCGGATTACCTGACCGACGTAAAAGTCTTCGAAAAAATTGCCCGCATTGGTCTTCGCCACGTGCCTGCTCCCCGACATTCTGGTTGGTTTTTGGGATTAAACACTTCTGCAGCGCACAAGAGCAAGGCCGACGTTCGGGGGATAGTGATGGGCGTTGTCCTTTGACCGGATCACACGCCAGCGCCAGATCCGCCGCAGGATCTTTCCCCGGCGTTTTGGCTGGTCTCAGTTTCCCGTTTGAAACGGGATGGCAGGCGCTCCGGACTTGCCGGGCGATGGTTGGGAAGGTGGGATATGCAAGGCCGTCACGCCTGCCCAAGCTTCGTGTCCCAAATGACTGAGCGCGCGTCTTTCTCTTTTCTGCGCCCCGGAGGTAGAGCGTCCCCCGGTTTGCCAGATACGAGACGCATACCCGAGATCTGCGGCGTCACTCCCCGCTGCAGGTCCAAGCTGCCAGTCACCGGATAAGGCTCTGGTCCGTTACACCAGACCTCATCCTCGAAACCATGTCCCCACCACCGCGAACGGACGGTCCGCACTCGGCCCCGTGATGGCAGGAACGGGAGTGATGATACGACAGGTCCGGCAGGGGAGGATAAGTTTCGGCTATTCATAGGCAGTGGGTGTGTTTTCAATGCCTTGCGAGGGGCCTATCCCCACCCGAGTGAGGGATAAGGTTTGCTACATCCGAGTGAGGAATGAGCTCTGTTGCATCCCCTCTTTGCCTTCCCTGCGAAGGCAGGGATCCAGTAATCGCCGGCGCATCGGCATGAGCTGTGAGGTTCCGGCGTACTGGATCCCGGATCTTCGCGTTGCTGCGTCCGGGAAGGCATGGAGCAAGAGGCAAAGTCCGCAACAAACTCACTGGCGTCATCCTCGGGCTTGTCCCGAGGATCCACTCCTCCAGTTTTCGAGTTGAAGTTATTTGGATTGCCGGGACAAGCCCGACAATGACGAAGGAGGGGTTTGTTTTCAGCAGTATGGGGGATTGGCTCTGGCGCTATCCTCTTGGCCGTCATCCCCGCCTTGTGCGGGGATCCATTGGCTCCTGAAGCGTATCGAGCAAAGCAGGACGCCTGCGGCCAGTCTCCCCCCTAACACCCGTCCGGCCTACCGCAATGTGGATTGGATCCCCGCACATGGCGGGGATGACCGCCGGTGGTTCGGGGAGAGCATGGAGGACATTGAGATGTTCACTCCCGTCCACCAAACTCCGCCGTCATTGCAGGACTTGATCCTGCAATCCATGCCGTTTCGTGCCTCTAGATCGAAGCGTTGCTGCGTGGCAAGTCCACGGCATGGATGCCATGGTCGCGCCATGGCATGACGGAGCGGAGGATGGGCTTGGCTCTGGCTTCATTCGGGAGGTCGGCAAAGACGACCCCAGCTGGCCGGTTTACGACAGGGGGGCTTCCAGAACGGCGGTTCCGGCGCGCACGCCAATGGTCAACATGTCCTGGATGATATCGGGGACCTCCGGATCGTCCGGGGGATACAGGGCGCACTGTTTCATGCATGCGCGCACGTTGGGGGTCTGGCCGAGGTATTCGAAAACGATCTGGGTCGCGGCCGGCGGGTGAGGGGCTCTGGCGGCGACGCCCGACAGGACGCCGCTCAGGTATCGAATGCGATTGTTGTAGCTCGGGTAGAGGATGATCTGCATGGCTTCATTGCGCGTGAGCATCTCCATCACCGTGAGGAAAATCCGGTCTCCCAGGACGAAACAGGCGCCTTCATACTTGCAGGTGAACTCCCGTTTGCCCTTCAGGCCGATCGACTCGACGGTCTTGGCGTTGACGCCGAACGGTGTTCGGTAGATGCGCGTCAATGAGCGCAGGAACAGGCCCGGGTGGGAGAGGGAATTGTAGTAGCTGAAGTAATAGCCGAGATAGGGATCGAGCTGTTGCACGGAGCTCAGGCGAATCTCTTCACCGACCGCCGTAATCACGTTTCTTTCGGCTCTCGCGCCCGATCTTTGCGGCTTCAGTGTCACGAGATTGGAAAACCGGCCCTTGGGCAACAGGATTTCCGACTCCTCGACGCCGAAGAAGTCGCAGATGCGTCGCATCGTCCTGAGCGAGGGAAAGGTTTCTCCGCTCAGATAGCGGTTGAACTGAGAGCGGTTGATGCCTAGCGCCTCGCAGACCTCTGCGATCGATCTGTGGTAGCTGCACAAGAGACGGAGATTGACGGCAAAGTCGCTGGACATGCGGCTGACCTTCGCTAGTTGACGCTACATATGTATCATGTGGTGCCACCCGTATGCGACCCCGCAAAGCGATTTCAGGAATTTAGATGTGTAAGGTTCTCGGGTCCGGCACTCGATGTATCCGTTGCACGGTTTACTTCGAAACAGCCTGAAAATTCGAATTGAGGGGAATAAAGCACAATGGAATTTATTGAAGCGTTCTTTGGCGTCATAGGCGATCTGACCTGGGGGTGGTCCCTGATCCCCATTCTCGTCGTCTTTGGCCTGTTCATTACGATTACGACCGGCTTTGTCCAATTCGAATTCTTCGGACGCATGTGGCGCGTTTTGTCCAGCAACAACAACGCGGCAGATCCGAATGCTATCTCGGCACGAGAAGCGCTTCTCGTTTCGGTGGGTGGGCGTGTCGGCGGCGGCAATATCGCCGGCGTTGCGGTTGCTATCACGCTTGGTGGTCCAGGTGCCGTGTTCTGGATGTGGGCGATTGCCCTTGTCGGCATGGCAACCAGTCTTGTTGAGTGCTCGCTGGCGCAGTTGTTCAAGAGGCGCACGGGTGAAAACGAATGCCGCGGCGGGCCTGCGCGCTCAATCATCCATGGCCTTGGAGCAGACTACAAATGGCTGGCAGTGATCTATGCCATCTGCCTGATTGCGGCCTTTGGTCTTGGCTTCAATGCCTTTCAGGGGAACACGGTTGCAGGGGCCGTTGAAGACAGCCTCGGGATCAGCCGTTTGTGGACCGGTATCGGCCTTGCCATCGTTGCCGGCTTCATCATTTTCGGCGGTATTCACCGGATCGCCAAGGCGGCTGATGTGGTCGTCCCGATCATGGCAATCGGATATCTCCTGATGGCCGCAGTCGTGATCCTGATCAACATCGCAGATGTTCCGGCCGTTTTCATGTCGATCGTCAGAAACGCCTTCGGTTTCGAGGAAGTCGTGACCGGCGGAATGGGTGCGGCAATCGCACAGGGTCTGCGCCGCGGCCTCTTCTCCAATGAGGCTGGTCTCGGCTCGGCGCCGAATGTCGCGGCAACCGCCGAAGTCCGTCACCCGATCAGCCAGGGCATCACCCAGGCATTCTCGGTCTTCATCGATACAATCCTGATCTGCTCCTGCACGGCGTTTGTCATCCTTCTGGGCGATGTCTACGTACCGGGCGCGGAAGGTATTGATGGCGTGGCATTGACGCAGCAGTCCATCGTCTCGCATCTGGGCGGCTGGGCGCAGTACTTCCTGACGGCGGCAATCCTGCTGTTTGCCTTCTCCTCGATCATCTACAACTACTATCTCGGCGAGAATGCCCTGACGGTGATGACCGAGAGCCCGATTGCGCTGAACGTTTTCCGTGTTGCGATCATGGGCATCGTTTTCCTGGGCGCTGTCGCCCCGGGCGCAACGGCGGTGTTCTTCTTCTCGGATCCGATGATGGGCATTCTGGCGCTCGTGAACCTGCTTGCGATCATGATGCTGTTCCCGGTCGCCATGCGGTTGCTGAAGGACTTCCGTCGTCAGCTCAAGGCCGGGGTGGCCCGTCCGGTGCTCAATCCGGATGACTACAAGGATCTGGATATCGATCTTGACGCCTGGAAGGGCACTGCGCCGGCCGAGGCCAGCTGATCCAGGCATGGCGGCGGACACTCGTCTGCCAGCCAAAGCAATCTGCAAGGGGCCGCCACTGGTGGCCCCTTCGCGTTTGAGTGCCAGTTAACTCTCTTTGGTGTCAGGCCTGAAAATGTGGTAAGCGCCAGCCAAACAACATCAGGAATGCACCAGTGAGCGAACTGACCGTGGCGGATGCGACGAACCGCATCTATGAATCACTCCAGGCGGACAATGAGGACATCGATCTTCATATTGCGGCTCTCAAGCCAGCGTTGAAGCGCGAAGGCTTGAAGGAAGTCGTTCTGGATCCGTCCCGGCTTGTCCAGAACAACCGGTCCGGCCGGAAGCTGCTGCAGGCCTACTTTCGCCAGCGCGGCGTGAAGGTGTCCTTCGCGTCTTCGTGAGGCTATCCCCACGCGCGCTTAGACCGTGGTTGGAGCTTCTTTCAGAGACTTTCGACCAGGTGATCGATGAATCTTCGCACGCGCGGCTCCAGGAGGCGGCGGTGAGGATAAAGCGCCACGATCGGCACATGGGCGATGTTGATGTCGGGAAGCACCCGTTCAAGGCGGCGCTCGGCCAGATCGACCTCAATCATGAGGCGCGGCAGAATGGCGATGCCCATGCCGGCAAGGGCCGCGTCGCGCAGCGCTTCGCCGCTTTCTAGACGCAGGCGCCCACGGCCCTGCACGCGCACCCAGGTGCCATCGGCCTCTTGCAGACGCCAGCCCTGGCGTTCGCCTCTGCTGGCAAACTCCAGCGTGTCATAAAGATCCAGCTGCTCGACCCGTTGAGGGCGTGAGCGGTCCTGGAAAAAGGTCGGCGCGGCGCAAAGAACCGGTTCGTCGGTGAGCAGGGTGCGGGCGATCAAACCATCGGGCGGTGAGGTGAGCCCCACCCGAATTGCCAGGTCGAAGCCTTCATCAACCAGATTGTCGACGCGGTCGGAAAAGCTGATTTCGATCTGGACCTTCGGCCATTGCTTCAGGAATGCGGGCACAACGGGGAGCAACAGGCGCCGGCCGATGGCATCGGGGGCCGTGATCCGCAAGGTGCCCTGGGGCACGCCGGGCTTTCCGGACATGGCCTCATCGGTTGCTTCCAGCGCCGTGCGCAGTGTCAGGCCTCGTTCGTACAGCGCTCGACCTTCCTCGGTGAGGCTGAGGGAGCGCGTTGTCCGATTGAGCAGCCTTGCGCCATAGTGGTCTTCGAGGCGCGCCACCGCCTTGCCGGCTGCGGAGCGCGAGAGGCCCAGGGTTTTGCCGCCGCCAGCAAAGCTGCTGGTTTCGACGACCATCAGGAACAGCAGGATGTCGTTGATTTTCGAACCGGCCATGCGTTCAGATTGTTTCCCATTGCGCGCCACTGAGACGATCTCTAGTCGCCATGACTATTGCCTAGGTTCTGGCAGCAGACAAGCAATGAAGGGACGATGCCATGACCAACACGATTGAACGCTTGAACCCGAGCGACCTGCCTGATGCAGGCCAGGTCGGCTATTCGCAGATTTCCATCGCGGAGCCGGGACGGCTGGCCTTTGTGTCCGGACAGGTTGCCTGGACCGCGGACGGGGGAGCTGTTCCAGGGTCAATCGCGGAGCAGACGAAGGTTGTCGTCGCCAATCTGGACCGCGCGCTGCAGGCGATTGGTGCAGGCACTGCCGATATCGTGCAGATGCGGATTTACGTGGTCGATCTGGACTCCGAGACACAAGGACAAGCGATGGGGCCTCTCCTGGCGTTTCTCGATGGGGCCAGGCCGAGCCTGACCGGTATCGGTGTCAGCGCATTGGCCGGCCCGGATCCGAAGATCGAAATCGAGATGGTTGTCAGGCTGCCGGATTGACGGCGGTCAGGACCTGCATTCACGCTGCCTTTTCAGACCCTGCGGCGACGATCTTGACCACGTCGGCCATGATGTCGGTGAGCTGGAAGTCCTTCGGCGTGTAGACGGCGGCGACGCCCATGGCTTTCAGGCTGGTGGCGTCCTCATCTGGGATGATGCCGCCGACCACGACCGGAATGTCGTCGGCGCCGGAGGCCCGCAGGCGGTCCAGGACATCCCGGACCAGGGCCAGATGCGAGCCGGACAGGATCGACAGGCCGATGACGTGGACATCTTCCTCGATCGCCGCATTGGCAATCTGGGCCGGGGTCAGGCGGATGCCTTCGTAAACCACTTCCATGCCGCAATCGCGGGCGCGCACCGCAATTTGTTCCGCGCCGTTGGAATGCCCGTCCAGCCCCGGCTTGCCGACAAGGAATTTCAGGCGGCGGCCAAGCCTGGACGAAACGGCTTCGACATCGGCGCGGACAGTGGCCAGATCTCCGGCGTCGTCGCGTGCGGCCTGTCCGACGCCGGTCGGCGCCCGGTATTCGCCAAAGACCTCGCGCAGGGTGCGGCCCCATTCGCCGGTGGTCACGCCTGCCTTGGCGGCGGCAATGGAGGGCTCCATGATGTTGCGGCCTTCGCTGGCGGCCTGTTTCAGCTCTGCAATCGCCGTGTCGACAGCCGTCTGATCGCGGTTGTCGCGCCAGGCCTTGATCTTTTCGATGGCCTCTTCCTCGAAGTGCTCGGGCACGGTCAGAATGCCGCCGTCCTCGCCTGAGGCCAGGGGGGAGGGTTCGCTCTCGGTCCATTTGTTGACGCCGACAACGATCTGCTCACCGGCTTCGATGGCGGCAAGGCGGGCGGAGTTGGATTCCACCAGCTTGCGCTTCATGTAGCTGGATTCAACCGCGGCGACGGCCCCGCCCATGTCGTCGATCCGGGCGAGTTCCTCGCGGGCTTCTTCCTTCAGGGCCTCGACCTTGCGGGTGATCTCGGACGATCCGTCGAAGATGTCGGCATATTCCAGAAGGTCGGTCTCATAGGCGACGATCTGCTGCATCCTGAGGGACCATTGCTGGTCGAAGGGACGTGGCAGGCCGAGGGCCTCGTTCCAGGCCGGCAGCTGAACGGCGCGGGCCCGGGCGTTCTTGGACAGGACCACGGCCAGCATCTCGATCAGGATGCGATAGACGTTGTTTTCCGGCTGCGGCTCGGTGAGGCCGAGCGAATTCACCTGAACGCCATAGCGGAAGCGCCGGTATTTTTCTTCCTCGACGCCATAGCGTTCCCGGCAGATCTCGTCCCAAAGCTCGGTGAAGGCGCGCATCTTGCACATCTCCGTGACAAAGCGCATGCCCGCGTTGACGAAGAAGGAGATGCGGCCGACGGCGCGCGAAAAATCGTCTTCCGGAATGGCGCCGGAGGCCTTCATGCTGTCGAGAATGGCAACCGCTGTGGCAAGGGCAAAAGACAGTTCCTGAACCGGCGTCGCACCAGCTTCCTGCAAATGATAGGAGCAGACGTTCATTGGGTTCCACTTGGGCATGTTGGAATAGGTCCAGGCGATCACATCCGTGGTCAGCGCCAGGGAGGGCGCCGGCGGGAACACGTAAGTGCCGCGGGACAGATATTCCTTGATGATGTCGTTCTGGGTCGTGCCGGACAGCAGCTTGCGATCCGCCCCCTGTTCGTCGGCGACCGCGACATACAGCGACAGCAGCCAGGGCGCGGTGGCGTTGATGGTCATGGAGGTGTTCATGCGCTCCAGGGGAATATCCTGGAAGAGCGCTCGCATGTCGCCAAGGTTCGATACGGGCACGCCGACCTTGCCGACCTCACCGCGGGCCAGAATGTCGTCGGGGTCATAGCCGGTCTGGGTTGGCAGGTCGAAGGCAACCGAGAGGCCGGTCTGCCCCTTCGTCAGATTGGTCCGGTAGAGCTTGTTGGATTCGGTCGCCGTGGAATGACCGGCATAGGTGCGGAAGATCCACGGGCGATCGCGCTCTGCAGCTGCCGTGGGCGCGGAATTGTCCGGCGTGCTCATTGTCGTGTCCCTCCTCCAGGCAGCTTCGACGCAATGTCTACAGGCATGAAAAATCACGCCTTCGCCGTCTGGTGCTTCCGTTAACGGAAATCATGCCTTTTTCTCGCGGGCGTGGAAAGCCCATTTATATGCAATGCAAAAAGCTCCTTGGCCCAAAACGCAAGTTAAGCAATAGTCGTATAGATATGATGCTCTTTTCGCATGATAGTTGCGCAAATGCGGTCTCGAGCCCGATTTTGCCTTTTGCGCTGCAGCGGCAGTGGGTTGGCGAAACATGGCGAAGATCAAGCGCGGGGCTGCCGCAAGGGAGGAAAACATGACAAGCGCGACAGCTGAGGCCAACGACAATCGAACGCCGGAGGCGGCACCGATGAAAGATCTTTACGAGCCGGGCGAGATCCCGCCGCTGGGCCATGTTCCCAAGAACATGTACGCCTGGGCGATCCGACGGGACCGTCACGGCCCGCCGGAAGAGGCCATGAAGCTGGAAGTGGTGCCGACATGGGAGCTGGACAGCCACGAAGTTCTGGTTCTCGTGATGGCCGCTGGCGTCAACTACAACGGCATCTGGGCCGGTCTCGGCGAGCCGATCAGCCCTTTTGACGTTCACAGGGCGGATTATCATGTCGCCGGTTCCGATGCGTCGGGCATCATCTGGGCCGTTGGCGACAAGGTGAAGCGCTGGAAAGTCGGCGACGAGGTTGTCATTCACTGTAACCAGGACGATGGCGACGATGAGGAGTGCAACGGCGGCGATCCGATGTATTCCCCGACCCAGCGTATCTGGGGCTATGAGACACATGACGGCTCCTTCGGCCAGTTCACCCGGGTGCAGGCGCAGCAGTTGATGCCGCGGCCACAGCATCTGACCTGGGAAGAAAGCGCCTGTTACACGCTGACGCTGGCAACGGCCTACCGCATGTTGTTCGGTCACCATCCGCATGAGCTGAAGCCGGGTCAGAATGTTCTTGTGTGGGGCGCATCCGGCGGGCTCGGCTCCTACGCGATCCAGCTGATCAACACGACAGGGGCCAATGCCATCGGCGTGATCTCCGACGAAGACAAGCGTGACTTCGTCATGGGCCTTGGCGCAAAGGGAGTGCTCAACCGCAAGGACTTCAACTGCTGGGGTCAGCTGCCGACGGTGAATTCGCCGGAGTACAACGAGTGGTTCAAGGAAGTTCGCAAGTTCGGCAAGGCGATCTGGGACATCACCGGCAAGGGCAACAACGTCGACATTGTCTTCGAGCATCCGGGCGAAGCGACGTTCCCGGTCTCGACCTTCGTCTGCAAGAAGGGCGGCATGGTCGTGATTTGCGCCGGAACCACAGGGTTCAACTGTACCTTTGACGTCCGCTACATGTGGATGCACCAGAAGCGGCTGCAGGGTTCGCATTTTGCCCATCTGAAGCAGGCGTCTTCGGCCAACAAGCTGATGATCGAGCGCCGCATCGACCCGTATATGTCTGAGGTGTTCCCGTGGGATCAGATCCCCAAGGCGCACACCAAGATGTGGAAGAACCAGCACGCGCCGGGCAACATGGCGGTGCTCGTCTGTGCGCCGACGACCGGGCTCCGGTCCTACGAAGATGTGCTCGAGGCAGCCAAGCGCTGATCCTCATTCAAGGCTCCCAGGAGCTCAAGTTTCTTGAGCGGCCTACCGATGACCAACCCGCCCCGGCGGGTTGGTCTTTTTTTTGACACGGAAGCTGACTAGCGCGTGTATCCTTCGTCGGAGTGTGACAGAACCGGCCTCATCTATCGCTTCTTATGCGGGGCGATCGTGTCGGGGACGCACAACAGGGACCGAGCTGCATCAATGGCACTGCTGCCCTTTTTCAGAATTGTCTGCCTTGTCGTTTTCACGGGTCTGGGCGTTGCTGCGGCCCCCGGGCAGGAAAACTACGGCGTTCTGGGCGAGAGTGGCGAAATTCTTCCCGGCGCAGAGAATTCGAAGGCGTCCGAACAGACGCCAGCCGAGGCTGATGCGCGCCGAATTAGCCCGCTGCAGACAAACCCTTCGACCATCCGGATCACGCCCAATGCGCTTTTGGATCTGGAAGAGCGCGATCGCGTTCAGGCTCGAATCGATGGCCTCTGGTCCCGGCTCAACACCATCGAGGCTGCCGTTGACCGCGGCGGCCTGAACGCGCCAACACTGCAGGGCCTGGAAAACCGGGTGAACGCCCTTCGAGATGCCGCCGATCAGCTCAGGGCGAGCATCAACACACCGCTGAGTTCGGTGGAGCGCAGCCTTCTTGACCTCGGGACGGCGGAGCAAGGTACCGTTGAGCCGGCGAGCCTGAGTGCCCAACGGGAGAAATATCAAGCGGCGCAGCAAGTCCTGTCCGGGCTGTCGCGGCAGGCGCGGATCGTCAGCGCGCAGGCGCAGGACCTTTCTAGCCGCATTGCGTTTCAACGCCGGGAAGTCCTGAGAGCCTCGCTGTTGCACCGGAACGACAGCATTTTATCACCGGATCTCTGGGCGCGCGCCATGACCGACCTGTCGACCGCGACCACGGCGCTCAAGGCTCAGTTTCAAAACTGGGTTGCGACGGTCGAGGCACAGCTTGGCGTTTTCGGCGTGCCGGCACTTATTGTCTACTTCTTTGCAAGCATTCCACTGATCTGGTGGTTGCGCCGCTGGCTCCTCGGCAAAGCGTCACGAGATCCGGACATTGAGAACCCTGACTGGGGGCTCAAGTCGCGTGCTGCCGTTTTGATCGTCATCTCTTCGGTGCTGGCTCCGTTGGCGATCGGAGTGACCTTCTTCTGGGTGGTTCAGCTGCTGGAGGTTTCCTCCGATCAGCTCAATGTTGCAATGATCGCGATCTTCGGCGGTATCTTGTTTGCAACCTTCACATTCGGCGTGTCGAGTGCGCTGCTCGCGCCGTTCCGGCCACAATGGCGGATCGCCGACATGAGTGATGAAGATGCCAACAGCGCCTATCGTTTTTCTCTTCTGGCGGCCGTGATCTATGCCGTCTTCGTGGCGTTCGTCATTGTCATAAAGGCTGTTCCCGAGTTCCGCAGTCTGAGCGCTGTTGTTGCCGGTGTTCTTTCCATCGGCGTCGCCGTTTGCACCTTCCAGATCCTGCGCAGCGTCAGCGAGGTTGAGCGGGAGGTCGAGAATGAGGACGTCATCAGCGTCGATGGGCTA
The DNA here is from genome assembly GCF_014842925.1 of Roseibium polysiphoniae. GTDB lineage: Bacteria > Pseudomonadota > Alphaproteobacteria > Rhizobiales > Stappiaceae > Roseibium > Roseibium polysiphoniae. Next base: position 105,805 of record NZ_JACYXJ010000005.1, on the reverse strand, counting down.
TGGTCCTGGGTGAAACCGGTGGTGTGGGTCGGAACGCTGGTGGCTTTCCTGGCGCCCTTTGCCGGCTTTTTCAGCCTTGGCGGGTTCGTGTCGACCCAGATCATCTGGACGATGCTCTCGCTTTTCACCTTGTCGCTTCTGCTTCGTTTCGTGGAAGACTGGTTTGCGCCCAATTTCGCCATCGACAAGTCGATCGGCAGCGTTTTGCACGACGCCCTTGGCCTTCGCGCCAGCACGCTGGAGCAAATTGGGGTCATTTTAAGCGGGATCGCCAAGCTGGGTCTTTTGCTGCTGGTGGCGGTCGGGCTTTTGCTGCCCTGGGGCTACACCACCGGTGATCTCCTCGGGTTTGCTGACCAGATCTTGTCAGGTCTCCAAATCGGCTCCGCCGCGATATCGCTCACGTCCGTCGTCGGCGCCATTTTGCTTTTCATCGGCATTGCCTTTTCGACAAAGGCCTCCCAGCGCTGGCTGGAGCGCAAGTATCTGCCGAAAACGCAGATGGACATCGGCCTGCAGACGTCGGTGACCACGGGCTTCGGCTATGTGGGCTATATCGTTGCCGGTCTGGTCGCCCTCGCATTTGCCGGCCTGAACCTGCAGAACATCGCGATTGTCGCCGGCGCGCTGTCCGTCGGCGTCGGCCTTGGCCTTCAGGGGATCGTGAACAACTTCGTGTCCGGCCTCGTCGTGCTGGCGGAACGGCCGGTCAAGGTCGGGGACTGGGTGATCATCGGCGCGGACCAGGGCTATGTGCGGCGGATCAACGTTCGGGCGACCGAAATCGAGACCTTCGACCGGTCCACGGTGATCATTCCGAACTCCAATCTGATCTCGGGTGTGGTCAAGAACTGGATGCACAACAATTCGACCGGCCGGATCACGGTGGCAGTTGGCGTGTCCTACGACAGCGACCCGGAACAGGTGCGCGAAATCCTTGCCGATTGCGCTGCAAGCCATCCGGGCGTGATGTCGTTTCCAGAGCCTCAGATCTATTTCATGGCCTTCGGCGACAGTTCGCTGAATTTCGAAATTCGATGCTATCTGCCGAATATCGAGCGTTCGCTACAGGTCGGTTCGGAGCTTCGATTTGCCGTGTTTCGGAAGCTGCGCGAAGCCGGGATTGAAATCCCGTTCCCGCAGCGCGATCTGCACATCCGGTCGGGGCTGCCCGCCGGCGGTTTTGACCGGGGCTCGAACAACGCCCTTCCTCCACAGACACCAGGCGACACGGTTGGTGACGCATAATGGGGACTTCATGAACAAGATCCGCTTGACGCCGCTTGTCGGCCTTTTGGCTGCGCTGCTGGTATCTGCCTGCGCGCCGAACAACGGTGAGGTGCCGGCCTTCTACAAGAGCATGGCGCGGCTGGACGCATCGGTCGACCAGGCTATCGCGGCGCAGATGATCTCCCAGTACAGGGTGAACAACGGTCTGCAGCCGCTGACAGTCGATCCGGCTCTCGGCGCGATTGCCTTGAGCCAGGCGCGGGCGATGGCCGCAGCCGGATCGGTCAGAACGTCCCTGGGCAAGGAGCAGAAACTGTCGGCGCGCATGGCATCGATCGGCGAGCCGGAGACCCATGCGGTTGAAAATGTCAGCGGCGGTTACCGGACACTGGCGGAGGCTTTTTCCGGATGGCGGGAATCGCCCAAGCACAACAAGGTCATGCTCGATCCGGCGGCCACACGTCTTGGCCTTGCCACTGCCTATTCCGCGCGGGCCAAGCACAAGGTGTTCTGGTCGCTCGTCATGGCCGGGCAAAAGCCTTGAGTTGACTTGCTCTTGGAACGGTCAACCCGGAAGCGTGATGACCTGAGGGCCGTTGCGTGTTGCGATGACCGTATGTTCGAACTGGACGGTTGGGGCCTGTGGCAGGCTGTAAAGGGTCCAGCCGTCTTTGCCTTCGTCTGCCCATTCGGCGCCTCGAGACAGGAAGGGTTCGATCGTGAAGACCAATCCTTCGTTCATCACCCGCCGTTCCGATTTGTTCGGCCATGTGGCAATTTCGGTCGGACATTCATGCAAGGATCGGCCGACACCGTGGCTGGCGAGGTTCTTGACCAGCGTGTACTTGTTTTTCTTTGCGAATTCCCCGACTGCCGCGCCAATCGAAGCTAGCGGCGCACCTGCTTTTACCTGACGGATGCCGGCCCACATTGCACGCCGGCCATCTCTGCACAGACGTTCGATGTGGGGTGCCACTGGAGGAACGGTGAAAGAGGCGCCTGTATCGGCGAAGAAGCCATTTTTTCCGCGGAGACATCAATATTGACGAGATCGCCGCTTTCAATTCTGCGGGGGCCGGGAATTCCATGAGCGATTTCCTCATTCACGCTGATGCAGGTCGCTCCGGGAAAATCGTAACATTTTTCCGGTGCTGATACGGCACCTGCCTCGGCGAGCACCCGCGCACCTATCCGGTCGAGTTCTTCTGTCGTGATGCCCGGTTCCAGTGCATGGCGCATGGTTTCAAGCGCATTGGCAACGATTTGCCCGATTTCTTTTAATGCGGTGAGTTCGTCTTCATTCGTGATGGTCATTGATCTCGGGTCTTTGAGAAAGAGGCAATTGGGTTGCGCGTTGTTCAAAGATATAAGGATATTGGAGGATGTGTCATCCTTACAGAAGCTTTCCGCCGGCATTGCAGACCAACCTTGCAATGCCCCAGATTCCCAACCATTCTCGCCGCAGAGTTGATACAGGGGGAATTTTGTAGTGCGATTGAATAGTCTTCTGCCGGTTTTGGGCGTTTTGATGCTTGCGTCCTCTGCAGCCGTGGTTCCGGCAAAGGAAGCAGAAGCCGCAGATCTGCATGCGGGCTACTATTATCCCGCTCCGCAGACACATGAGGTCTATGTTGCCAGCGTGCCGGTTGCCGATGACGCCGAAGAAACCTCACGGGCCGCTTTTGTGATCGGGCTTGCCGCCCAACAGCTCCAGCAAAATCATGCGCCGGGCTATCACCTCTTTGCCAAGGGCGAGAGGCTCGAGAAGATGATCATCGTCGCGACGGGGGATGGCCGTTACGATACGCTCTATCGCATGCGGGCGCTGCTGGCATCCCTGACCTCCATGGCCAGGGCGACGCCGCTGTTCACCCAATCGGCGGAGCCTTATGAGCTCAACTTCCTGGATTTCTGCAAGCTGCTTGGTTTCACCCAGGTGACCGTTAGCGACGGGCGGGCCATTGCGCACCAGATAAAGATACGCTGAGCCTGCACGTCGCAGAAGTTGGTCGAGGCTTATTCAGCCGCCGTAGGAGCGTCTTCTCGCTCCGGTGCAGGCGGCGCGTCATAGCCTTCAAGCCGGTCAAGCCAATCGAGACTCTGGAACCAATGGCTGCGCATGTCGCCAAGGGTGCCGTTGGCCGTGTTTTCCATCAGCCAGGCGTTCAGAAAGTTGACGAAACGCTCGCTGCCCGGGCGCACGGCCATGGCCTGCAGGGTTGACACCAGGGGTTCGGCTTCCGCGGCAAAGCGGTCAGGATCGCGCGACACGATGAACTCGGGATAGGGCGTGGGGACAATCACGCCTTGAACATCGCCGTCGAGAAAGGCGTCGCGCAGATCGCCGTTGTTGTCATAGCGCATGACTTCTGCCAGCTGAAACTCGCTCGATGCGGCATAGTCGGCGAGCGTGTCTCCGGCAACGCCGAGTTTCATGCCCTCGACATCGAAGCCGTTGTCTTCGGCGCCCTCCGGCAATGCGGTCTTGTCCACCACGACGCTGAAGTCCGTGCTGGAATAGGGGGCGGTGAAGAGCACTTCACGCGCGCGGTCCGCCGACACGGACATGCCTGAGATCACGACATCCAGCTGGCCGATGGTAAGGCCGCGCAGCAGCTGGTCGAAGGGCATCTCGACAAATTCCGGGGTGAGTTGAAGCGCGTCTGCCACGGACGTTGCGACGTCGATCTCGAAGCCCATGCGACCGCCGCTCTTGTCGTTAGCCAGCCAGGGAACGAAGTTTTCCTCGGCGATGCCGACGCGCAATGTGCCGCGGGAAAGGGCGTCCTGCATGGTGCCGGCGCTGGCTGGTGCATTCGAAACAGCAACGCCGATCAGTGCTGCGACGGCAAGTGATACAGGGAATTTCATGTCACAAATCCTTCCGGGTCTGGCCGGGAAACTTTAAGTCGGGCGGCTGGTCAGCGGCGGCGGCCACCGCTGGGCCGCGACGGACGTCCGCCACTTGGCCGTGACGGGCGCGCTCCGGGACGGGGACGATAGCTCGGCGGCCGCGCGCTGGGTGGTCTGGCGCTGGGCGGTCTTGCTCCCGGTGGCCGTGACCCGGGAGGTCTGGCGATCGGGTTGGATGGACGCGGCGGGCGAACACCCGGCGGCGGACGGTTTACAGGGGGGCGCGCGATCGGGGGTGTCGGCTTGGGCGGCCTGTATCCCGGTGGACGGTTTCCGGGAGGGCGGTTGCCCGGTGGCGGACGATAGCCCGGATCATAGGGCGGGCGCGGGCGGTAGATCGGATAGCTGTGCCAGATCAGCGGCAGGCCGATATAAACCCCTGACCGGTAGATCGGCTGGCCGTAATAGGTGCCGCTTCCTGCGTAGGCGAGATATTTGCCAGAGGCCCAGCCGCGCTGGCCGGCATAGTCGATATCACACCAGCCGTAGCCTTCCGTGCAATTGAACACGGTGACAATTCGGCCGTTGGGAATGGACCCGATGATCTCATAGTTGGTGCCCGGTCCGGCGCGGAAATTCAGATTGGTCGTGGCGCTCGCCTGATAGGAGGACTGAGCCGACGCGGCAGAGCAGATCGTTAGGAAAAACAGAGCCAAGGGGGCGGCAAGACGAAACCCTTTGCCAAATCCAAGCATCAAAACCTCCACGCGATAACTGATGTGGAGTATGGCACAGGTTGATGACATCGCAATGATCGATGTCATTCCCCGCTGGTGTTGGGGCCCGGCTGGCGTTCGGACCCGGGCCCGGCTTTGCTGCCGGGTATCGTCTCTCTAGCGCTCCAGCTCGCCCTTCAGCCATTTCCGGAACTGGGACTTGCTGCCGTAAAAGACATTCCGGTCGACGTTGCCGTCGATGCCCGGCACGTCGCCTTCGGCGGTGTACTGCCAGAAGTACCAGTCGTCGCGGTCCGTGTAGATGTGGTTCGGGTAGCTCGCCACCGAGCGCAGCCAGAATTGTTCGTCCTTGAATGCGCCGACCATACGGTCGCGGTGGAAGTCGACAGAAGAATAGATGACGGGCCGCTTGCCGTAGTGCTTTTCGACCTCGTCCAGGAAGTACTTCATGTCGCGGACGATTTCCGACCGTGGCGGGCGGATGCGGCAGGTCTTGGAATGGGCGTTCCACTCCATGTCGAGCACCAGCGGCAGGGCCGTCGGGTCTTTCGGCACGTTTTTAAACACCCAGTCCACCTGCTCGTGCACCGGGCGGCAGAAATAATAGAAGTGATAGGCCCCGCGGGGGACGCCCGCAGCCTTTGCACCGTACCAGTTGTCGAGGAAGCGCTCATCGGAATGGTCGCCGCCTTCCGTCGCCTTGATCCAGGCAAAGGCAACGCCGCCCCGCCGGGCTGCTGCCCAGTCGATGTCGCCCTGATACTTGGAAATATCAATGCCATGGACCGCATAGTCCTCGGGCGTGGGGTCCGGAAAATCGTAGCCGGAGCACGATGTCAGAAGGACGGCGCCAAGGATTGCGCAAAAATGACGGGTCAGATCGAGCACGAGAGATCTCGCTTGGTTAAGGGTGTGCGAACAATTCGGCTCAAAATGGCGCATTATTCCTAACGAAACATGGAGATCTCGAAACTGTGATCTGGTGTGGATGACGTTGGGAAAAGTTGAGTTCAGTTGCGCTGCGTCAAGGACTGGCGCCGGCTTGTCATGACCCAATTGCCGCCATGGATCATGCGCTCACATTCATTGGCCTTGGACTGCTTTTGCTGGTTGGAATGGCCGCCGACGAAATCGGCCATCGCACCCGCCTGCCGCGAGTTACCTTGCTCATTCTGTGTGGCGTCGCAGCGGGACCGTCCGGGTTCGATCTCTTTCCCGAAACCTTCTCTGCCCTTTATGAGCTGATGTCGGTCCTTGCGCTCAGCATGGTTGCCTTCCTTCTGGGCGGTAAGCTGACCAGGTTCAATCTGCAGAACAGCGGCAAGTCGATTGCCATTGTCTCCGTTGCGGTTGTTCTTGTGACAGGTCTGATTGTCGGTGCCGGACTGACCCTCATCGGGCTTGCCCTGGCGCCGGCCCTGGTTCTGGCCGCCATGGCGACGGCCACCGATCCGGCCGCCACCCAGGATGTCATGCGCCAGAGTGGCTCGAGGGGACACTTCACCAATGTGGTCACGGGCATCGTGGCGCTGGATGATGCATGGGGGCTGATTGTTTTTGCCTTCTGCCTGGTCTGGGCGCAAAGCGTCGAGGGGTTGGGCGCCGATGGGCACCTGCTGGCAGCGACAAGGGAAATCGTCGGTGCGGTGGCGATCGGCGTAGCGGTTGGCCTGCCGGCGGCCTTCCTGACGGGCCGGTTGCGGCCGGGCGATCCAACCCTTTCCGAAGCGCTGGGCGTGGTCTTTCTGGTCGCGGGGCTGGCGATCTGGTTCGAGGTCTCGTTTCTCTTGGCGGGAATGACCTGCGGTGTGGTGATCGCCAATTTCGCCAAGCATCATTCGCGCGCTTTCCACGAGATTGAACACGTGGAATGGCCGTTCATGACGCTGTTCTTCCTGCTGGCTGGCGGGATGCTTGACGTCGGCAGTTTGAGCGAGCTCGGCCTTCTGGGGTTCGGCTATGTTGCTTTGCGTCTTGTCGGACGGTTCATTGGTGGTTGGATTGGGGGTGCCTTCACTTCCTTGAAGAAGCCCGAAAGAGCCTGGATGGGGATGGCGCTGGTTCCGCAGGCCGGTGTTGCGCTCGGCATGGCGCTTGTGGGCGTCGAGGTGCTGCCGCATTGGCGGGATCAGATCCTCACCATTGCAATCGGTTCAACGGTTGTCTTCGAGCTGATCGGTCCGCCCATGACCCAATTTGCGCTGACGCGGGTCGGAGATGTGAAACGCTCCTGACTTGGGTGTAGTCAGAGCAGAGCGCATGAAATTTGGTCTGGTCGAGGGCCGGCAAAGCCCTTAAGACAGGTCATCTTCCCGTGCCGATTCTTCAAGGGTTCCGATGACCGATCGTCTGACAATTGCCACCTGGAACATCAACTCCGTGCGGCTGCGCATGCCGATTGTCGAGAAATTCCTCGAAGAAGTGCAGCCGGACGTGCTGTGCCTCCAGGAAACCAAATGTCCAGACGCCAACTTTCCCTTCGCTCCGCTGCGCAAGGCTGGCTATGAGCACATCGAGATCAACGGCCAGAAGGGCTATCACGGGGTTGCGACCGTCTCCCGGCTGCCACTTGCCAATGTGGAGAAGCGGGAATTCTGCCAGATGGGCGACAGCCGCCATGTGGCGGTTGATGTTCCGTTCAATGGCGGCGCAATGCGGGTGCATAATTTTTATGTGCCTGCGGGCGGTGATGAACCGAACCGGGAGATCAATCCGAAGTTCGGGCACAAGTTGGACTTCTTTGCCGAGATGAAGGGCTGGCTGCAGGGCGCCGAAACGGCAAAGCCAGCGGTTCTTGTGGGCGATCTGAACGTCGCGCCCTATGAGCACGATGTCTGGTCGCACAAGAAGCTGCTGAAGGTCGTCAGCCACACGCCGGTCGAAGTCGATCTCTTTGAAGATGTGCGCGAAAGCGGCGGCTGGATCGACGCCATGCGCCGTTTCACCCCGATGGAAGAGAAGATCTACACCTGGTGGAGCTATCGCGCCAAGGACTGGTCCGCCGCCGACAAGGGCCGCCGACTAGACCATGTCTGGGTGTCGAAAAGCCTGGATGACCACATCAAGGGCACCCGCGTCCTGCGGGATGCACGCGGCTGGGAAAAGCCCTCCGACCACGCACCGGTGATCGCAGAGTTTTCCATCTGATCTGTTATCTGAAGCGCGGGCCCTAAGGCGTCAGGATGATCTTGCCCTGAACCTTGCGTTCCGCAATTTCGGTGAGGGCTGTGGCGATCTCCTCAAGCGGATAGACCGCGTGAACATGCGGCTTCAAGGTGCCGTCCGCGACCCAATCAAGAAGTTGCGCCATATTTTCGCGGTGGCCTTCCGGATCGCGGACGACCGCTTCGCCCCAGAAAACACCCTGAACGTCGCAGCCCTTAAGCATGACGAGGTTGAGCGGGATTTTCGGAATGTCGCCCGCCGCAAAGCCAACCACAAGATACCGGCCTTCCCAGGCCGTGGCGCGAAGCGCCTGCTCGGACAGGCCTCCGCCAACCGGATCATAGACAACATCGACCCCCTCGCCGTTGGTCATGGTCTTGAGGGTTTCCTTCAAGGGGAGCTTTGAGTAGTCGAGGGTCTCTTGCGCGCCAAGGCGTCTGGCGAACGCAAGTTTTTCTTCCGACGAGGCGCAGGCGATGACCTGAGCGCCCATCAAAAGAGCGATTTCGACGGCCGCCTGGCCGACACCGCCCGAGGCCCCCAGGACCGCGACCGTCTCGCCGCTGGTCAGTTTTGCCCGGTCACGGAACGCATGAAGGGTGGTGCCATAGGTGACGGTCAGCCCGGCGGCATCCTCAAAGGAAATGCCGTCCGGCAGTCTGACCAGATCGTCTTCCGTTGCGATCACCAGTTCGCGGGCTGCGCCCCAGCGGATGTAGCCCATGACGCGGTCGCCAGCGGCAAACTCGCTCACGCCCTCGCCAATCGCCTCGACGACACCGGCGAACTCGGCGCCGGGAGAGAACGGCATCTCCGGCTTGTATTGATATTTGCCCTGAATGATCAGCGTATCGAAGAAGTTCAGGGCGCATGCCTTGACCCGCACAAGCACCTCGCCTTCGGCGGGCTTGGGGTCGGGCAGATTTTCGATGACGAGGTCGGATGCTTGTCCGGGGGCTTTGCAGAGGCAGGCTTTCAAGGAGGTCTCCCGAACAATGTATGCTTTAAATGGGAGGCTTTGGTAACACGGGTTTACGAACGGGGAAATGGGCCATGAGGCGAAATTGCAACCGGTCTTGAGCTTGAAGTTGCATGTCCTTGGCGGTTAGAAACGCCAAACGTTCGGCCGGGACAGGCCGGTTGAAAAAGGACAAGAAAAATGCGCGGTTATTTTGCCGTCGGCGCCGAGGGGCTGTCCAAGAGGATGAACCTTGGAAACCTGATGCGCTCTGCTCATGCCTTTGGCGCCAACTTCTTCTTCACCGTCGATGCGGAGAAGAACCTGCGCAAAGCGCCGCCGTCCGACACGTCAAAGAGTCCGGGCCACCTGCCGCTGTTTTCCTGGGACAGTGTCGAGACGATGGATCTGCCGCGCGGGTGTCAGGTCGTCGGGATTGAGTTGACAGATGATGCGGTGGATCTGCCGAGTTTCGGACATCCCCTGCAGGCAGCCTATGTGCTCGGTCCGGAACGCGGATCCCTGTCGACGGCGATGCTTGAGCGCTGCGATCACGTGGTGAAGATCCCGACCAAGTTTTGCATCAATGTGGCCATGGCTGGAGCCATCGTTCTTTATGACCGTCATCGTGCGCTCGGCCGCTATGCGGATCGCTCGCTGACGGCCGGCGGCCCGAGCGTTGAGGTTCCCAAACATGTCTCGGGCGGACCGATCAGCCGGACGGGGCGCGTGGTCCCCGGTCAAGACAAGTAGAGCCGGCGGAAGCTAGTCCACGTCGACCGCGTCATCGGCCTCGATGGCCTGGCGCAGACGGGCGAAGGCGAGGCGGATGCGGGATTTGACGGTCCCGAGCGGCAAGCCGGTCTCGTCTGAGATCTCGCTGTGGGACAGGCCGGTGAAAAACGCCAGCTTGATCACCTCTGCCTGCTCGTCCGGCAGGGCGGCGAGAGCGATCCGCACCCTTTGATCGCGCAGGCGTGCGTCCATTTCGACAGCGACATCGGGCACGCTTGCCGGCTGGAGTGCAGGCTCTTCCGGGTTGAGTTCGGCAGTCTTCCTGCGGCGCAGCCGGTCGATGCGCCGGTTGCGGGCAATGCGATAGAGCCAGGTGCTGGCGGAGGATTTGGCCGGATCGAAGAGATCGGCCTTGCGCCACAGGGTGACCATCACTTCCTGGGCAATTTCCTCAGCTGCCCCGCCGTCGGCGCCCTGCTGCATCAGATACCCTTTCAGCCTGGGCGCGAAATGATCGAACAATTCCGCAAATGCGGTTTTGTCCCTTTCATTCGCCACCTTGACGATCAGGTCCGAATAGTACTTGAGCTGCTCCACCGAACAGGAACTCCTTGTTTCCAACCTTCTTATCAGGTTCGACGGATTTCGGAAGTGCCCACGCCACACTCTCGCCTGATTTATCCCGCCAGCGTGCGGCCGAGGAAAGGGGCCTTAAAAACATGGAGCAGAAAAGCTCTTTTTTGAGCCTAAACCCTTTCGTAACCAGCTTTAAGTTATCATTAAAGCAAGGTTTATATGTCACTTGGCATTTGATTAGAATGCGACGGACATTCACAAGCATAGACGGTGTGAAGATGATGCAAGCAAAAACGCTGGTTATGGCCTTTCTCGGCCTTGTTCTTTCGAGTGCAGCGGCTTTCGCACAGACTCCAACGTTGCTGAAGCAGCACAAGGACTGGGCAGCCTATTCCCATGCGAGCGGCAGCGGAAAGGTCTGTTATGCGTTGACCAAGCCAACGCAGATGTTGCCCGGCGACAGGAACCACGGAGATGTTTTCTTCTTCGTGTCCTCGCGGCCGAGTGAAGGCGTCAGCGCCGAGCCGAGCCTGTTGGTCGGCTATCCGCTGAAGGATGGCTCCACGGTCACGGTCGATGTCGACGGCAAGATTTTCAACCTGTTCACCAAGAACGATGGTGCATGGGTCGAGAACGCGGCAACGGAAGCTCAACTGGTTGCGGCCATGAAGGCTGGGCGGCAGATGTCGATCAACGGCGAATCCAGCCGCGGGACCAAGACGTCCTACAAGTTCTCTCTGTCGGGCGTAACCGCTGCGATCGATACGGCAGGCAGCGCCTGTCGCTAAGTCCCGGCCGGTGTCTCGTAAGGGGCACTGAGGGCATTGCGTTTGAAAGGGCCGGCGTTTCGCCGGTCTTTTTGCATCTGTGCAAGGCACACATGCGCGGGCGAAACTTGATTTTTCGCCGTTTGTATGGTTTTGACACCACTTGATCAAAGCGCCGGCCCGAGCCGGACTTTCCAGACAAGGCCAATTGCCGAGAGGTTGATCCGATAAGGATCACGTGCGCGGCCATTTCTGGCCAAGAGACGCGACAGTCCGCAGCGGCTCCGAGCCCTCGGATGGAAATACAACGGACCAGACCATGGCAACGACGCTCGACATTGCGCGGGACAATCCGAATGCGCAGACGATTACGCCTTTGAGGCCTGTGGAGGTCATGGGCGAGGACAAGCCGACGCTTGTCGGCTTGAATCGTGAAGAGCTCGCCGAGGCCATGGCAAGCATCGGCATTGCGGAAAAGCAGCGCCGGATGCGCGCGTCCCAGCTGTGGCACTGGCTCTATGTGCGCGGCGTGTCGGACTTCTCCCTGATGACCAACATCGCCAAGGACCTGCGGGCGAAGCTGGCGGAGACCTTCTCCATCGCGCGTCCCGAGATGGTCGATGAGCAGATCTCGGTCGACGGTACGCGCAAATGGCTGTTCCGGTTTCCGCCGCGCGGCGCCGGCCGTCCGGTTGAGGTCGAAACCGTCTACATTCCCGAAGAAGGCCGCGGCACGCTCTGCATTTCCTCGCAGGTTGGCTGCACGCTGACCTGCACCTTCTGCCATACGGGCACGCAGAAGCTGGTTCGCAACCTGACATCGGAAGAGATCCTGTCCCAGATCCTGATGGCACGCGACCGTCTGGGCGATTTCCCCGATGCGACCACGCCTCAGGGCGCAGCTGTTCCCTCCGAGGGCCGGCTGGTGTCCAACATCGTCATGATGGGCATGGGCGAGCCGCTCTATAACTTCGAGAACGTCAAAAAGGCGCTTCTGATCGCTTCCGATGGCGACGGTCTGTCGCTGTCCAAGCGCCGCATTACCCTGTCGACCTCAGGCGTGGTGCCGGAAATCTTCCGCACTGGCGACGAGATCGGCTGCATGCTGGCGATTTCGCTGCATGCCGTGCGCGATGAAGACCGCGACATTCTGGTGCCGATCAACAAGAAGTGGAACATCGAGGCGCTTCTGGATGCCTGCCGGAATTACCCAGGCCTGTCGAACGCCAAGCGCATCACCTTTGAATATGTGATGCTCAAGGACATCAACGACAGCAATCAGGACGCGCTGGAACTGGTGCATCTGCTGAAGGGCATTCCGGCCAAGATCAATCTGATCCCGTTCAACCCCTGGCCGGGGTCGCAATACGGCTGTTCCGATTGGGAGCGGATCGAGGAGTTTGCGGACATCGTCAATCGGGCAGGTTATGCCTCGCCGATCAGGACGCCACGCGGCCGTGACATTTTCGCCGCCTGCGGTCAGCTGAAATCCGCTTCCGAGCGCATGCGCAAGAAAGACCGCGAAGCACTTGCAGCCGGATAGGTCGCGACCCGAAATGCGATGGGGTTTGACTGCCAACATCACGTTGGCGGCTATCGGCTACGTTGGTGCCGTCTTTGTATCTACGAACGTCTGCGCTGTGATCATGACGGTCCAGGAAGCGTTGGCACCGTCGACCGGCTCAGCCCCTCCAGAATTTTTTTACTACCCCGTCATTCTACTAGCGGTGGGCATGCCCCTTACCGGAGCGACTGCCTGGCCTGGATTTGTTTTGACGCTCCTGGTCGGCGCGCGGCATGGGATTGACCACCCCGCCTATTTCCTCGTGGCGGGAATTGCCACCGCCATTTTCGCGGTCGCTTTATGCGGCCTGCTTGGCGCGGAGCGTGAGATTATGGCAAATCTGTTGTTTCAGAACTTTTTCGTCTATGCCGGCGGTGCGGCTGGCGGGCTCGTATATGGGCTGTACGCGAGAAAGCTGAGTGTCTTCCTTCCTCGCTGACGAATTCCAGCTGATCGCATCGGGCTGCGGCTCAGGGCTTGTTCAAACCCTGCGCCAGCTGGTTCAGCTTTGGATGAAGGCAAGCAGGTCCGCATTGACACGATCGGGATGGGTCGCAAAGAACCCGTGTGACAGGCCCGGGTAGGTCTTCAACCTTCCATTCTTCAGCAGCTTGACGGCCTTGTGAGCGGAATTGGTGATCGGGACAACCTGATCGTCTTCGCCGTGCAGGACCAGTACCGGTACGTCGATGGCTTTCAGATCTTCGGTCTGATCGGTCTCCGAGAAGACTTCAATGCTCCGGTAGTGTGCCAATGCGCTGCCCATCATGCCCTGGCGCCACCAGTTCTGGATCAGGCCCTGACTGACTTCGGTGCCTGGCCGGTTGAAGCCGTAGAAGGGGCCAGAGGGAACATCCAGAAAGAACTGCGTGCGGTTGGCAGCAAGTCCGGCCCTGAGGCCGTCAAAGACCTCCTGCGGCACACCGTCCGGATTGGCAGAGGTCTTCAGCATCAGCGGCGGAATTGCGCCCAGGAGCGCTGCCTTGGCGACACGGCCAGGTTCTGCCCGGGCCACATAACGCGCCGCTTCGCCGCCACCGGTGGAATGACCGATGTGGATGGCGTTCCTGAGGTCGAGTTCACGAACAAGGTCTGCAACGTCGGCCGCAAACGTATCCATGTTGTGACCCTGATCGGTCTGCTCCGAGCGGCCATGGCCACGTCGGTCATGTGCGATCACGCGATAGCCCTTGGACAGGAAGAACAGCATCTGGTTGTCCCAGTCATCGCTGCTCAATGGCCAGCCGTGGTGAAAAACAATCGGCTGAGCGTTCTTCGGGCCCCAGTCCTTGTAGAAGATGCTGGTCCCGTCCGTTGTCTTGAAAGTTGCCATTTTAAAGTCTCCTTTGAGGTTTGATTGCGCTTGCGCGGTAGTGAGGCCCGGCAGGGTCGCCACGGCCAGCATTGCGGTGCCGGTCTGGAGCAGTTGACGCCGGTTCGGGGTCTGCCCGTTCAAATTCGTCATGGTCTTTGTCCTCTTGCCTTTGGTCTCTGCCGTGTTTCGACATGGACAGAGGTAGATCGTGCGCGATATAATTATGATTGGCGAAAATGACATCTTTCGAGGCAGAAGTGACAAAGCAGCAAAAAGGGTGCGTGGCCGAGGTTGCGTTGCTGATCTATCCGGAGTGTCAGCTGGCGGCGATCTACGGCCTGACGGATCTCTTCGGCATTGCGAGCCAATGGATCGGTGAGGAGCCGAAGCCCTGGATCCGCGTGACGCACTGGCAGATCCCGGATGGGGCGGGTGGGCGTCGAGGCGCGCCACACTGCGTCTGGGACAGTCATCCGGGCGAAGAACACCGGTTGGACTACGTCATTCTGCCGCCAAGTGTGGCGATGCCCGAGAAAATGCGCCCGATGCCCGAAGCTGCAGACTGGCTAAAGGTCCAGCATGGGTCGGGGACGCGGGTGTGCTCCGTTTGCGCGGGCGCATTTGTGTTGGCGGAAAGCGGCTTGATCGACGGGCGGCGGGTGACGACCCACTGGGCCTTTGCCGAGCAGCTCTCGGCACGCTTTCCGAAGATCGATGTGGCCGAAGAGCACATGGTCCTGGATGACGGCGACATCATCACCGCAGGCGGCATTCTCGCCTGGACAGACCTGGGGCTGACGCTTGTCGACCGGCTGATGGGCCCAAGCGCGATGCTGGCAACAGCGCGGTTTCTGCTGATCGATCCGCCGCGGCAATTGCAACGCCCGTTCAGCCAGTTCCTGCCGAAGTTCGACCATGGCGATGAGCCGATCCTGCGGGTCCAGCGCCATGTCCATGCCCGGATGGCAGAGCCGCATAGTCTTGAGGAACTTGCCGGAATTGCGGGCCTGGGCACGCGCACCTTCCTGCGCCGGTTTTCCAAGTCCACCGGGCTCAAACCGACCGAGTATGTTCAAAATGCGAGGGTGGCCAAGGCGCGCGAGATCCTGGAACTCACCGGCAGAACGGTTGAACAGATCACCTGGGAGGTTGGCTACACGGACCCGGCGGCTTTCCGAAAGGTGTTTCAGAAACTGACGGGGCTTACCCCAAACACCTATCGCCAGCGTTTCGGCGTCGGCCAGAACCGGACAGACCTGAGCTGAGGCCTTCGCTTTCCGGCCGAGCAACTTGGTCCGGTGCTGCAGAAAACAAAGAAACGGGCCCTGTGAAGGACCCGCCATTTGTCACTCAAACAGAACTGTCGAAGCTATTTGGCAGTGAGCTGCGCCATGACGGCCTTGGCAACGCCCGCGGAGGATGCCGGGTTCTGGCCGGTGGTCAGGTGGCCGTCGATGACCACGTGGCTGCCCCAGTCTTCACCCTTTTCATAAATCCCGCCACGCTCCTTGAGCATGTCCTCGACCAGGAACGGCACAATGTCGGTCAGGCCGACGGCGGCTTCCTCTGAGTTGGTGAAGCCCGTCACTTTCCGGCCCTCGACGAGCGGCTTGCCATCGACCGTCACGTCGCGCAGGGCGCCGGGCGCATGGCAGACCAGAGACACGGGCTTGTTCGCCTTGTAAAAGGCTTCGATCAGGGCTGCCGATGTCTTGTTGTTGGCGAGGTCCCAGAGAGGGCCATGGCCGCCTGGATAGAAAACGGCGTCGTAGTCTTCGTGAGACACGCTGTCGAGGGTCACGGTCGAGGCAAGGTCAGCCTTTGCGTCGGCGTCGTCCTTGAAGCGGCGGGTCGCGTCCGTCTCCGAGTTGGGATCGTCGCTGCGCGGATCCAGCGGTGGTTGTCCGCCCTTGGGAGACGCGAGGGTCACATCAGCGCCCGCATCGCGGAAAATATAGTAGGGAGCCGCGAATTCCTCGAGCCAGAAGCCGGTCTTCTCGCCGGTGTCGCCGAGTTTGTCGTGGGATGTCAGGACGAAGAGAATTTTCATTTCAGATCCTTTGGGTCACGTGCACGTTGTTTTTTCGGCCGCCGTCTTGCCGCCGATGTCGTTGTTTGAGTTGTCGTGAAAACGCGGAGCTGCGGCGTTCGTTCCGCCGGGATTTGCCCGCGGCTTTGTTTTTCGATCGCATTTGCGTGATCAAGGCGCGCTTGCAGCTTACGGTCATGTGATATGCGCGGAGCAGGTTTCAAACCCATATCGGTTTGTGCCGGAGGATTTTCTCCCTGTTGTTCTGCCGAACAGAACCTAAGGAACCCATTTCATGAGCATATCGACCACAAGCCCGTCCAGTTCCCTGTTTCCGCCATTGACCCTCGCGACGCTTTTAACGGCCGTCTTGGCCGGGTTTGCTGCCGACGTGACCTGGGAATTCTGGGCGCGCGTTCTGACGCCCTTTTGGGTCGGCGGCCCGCTTCAGCCCGCCGCACTGGTGCAGTCTGTCTTTGGTTTTCAGAACTGGCCCCTGGCCGAGGCGATTCATGCTTTCGTCGGCATCGTGGCCTATCCGCTCGGGTATCTGTTCGTCGCTCGTCCCATCGCCCGCGTTGTCACGCCGTTCCTGCCGTGGTGGGTGGTTGGTATCGGCTTCGGCACCGGCCTTTGGGTCTTCGCGCTCTATGTGATGGCTCACATTTTTGCAGGCTTGCCCCCTTTCCTCGGCTTCGGTCAACTGGCCTGGGCGTCTCTGGTGGGTCACGTTCTCTTCGGCATCGTCGCTGCCGGGGTTGTTCGCTGGCGCGGTGTATAAGCGCTGAGCCTGATCCGTTTTCGCAGACAAAAAGGCCGGGCACGTCGCCCGGCCTTTCCTGTTTTGGGAGCGTGTTTGATGACTAAGCCAGGTCGTGTTTCGACAGAGGCAGGTCGGTAATCCAGATGTCCTTTGCCGCGGCGATGGCATTTGCAACCGCCGGGCCAATCGGTGGTGTGCCGGGCTCGCCGGCGCCTGACGGGGCCTCTTCGGACGGCACGATGTGCACATCGATCTCGGGCATGTCGGTCATTCGGATCGGCAGATAGGTGTCGAAGTTCTCCTGATCCACAATGCCGTCGGTCAGGGTGATCTCGTTTCTGAGAACAGCGCCCAGACCATATCCGATGCCGCCTTCCATCTGCGCCCGGATATTGTCCGGGTTGACCGGAATGCCGCAGTCGACCGCGCAGGTGACCTTCTCGACCTTCACCGTTCCATCCTCGCGGAAGGAAATCTCGGCAACTTCCGCAACGAAGGAGCCGAAGGATTCCACGGCAGCGATGCCGCGATAGCGACCCTCTGGCAGAGGTTTGTCCCATCCGGCTTTTTCCGCCGCCAGCTTGAGAACGCCGGCGAGGCGGTCATGCTTGATGTGCTTCAGGCGGTAAGCAAGCGGATCTTCGCCGGCCTGTTTCGCGAGCCGGTCCATCATGGTCTCGGCGACATAGCCGGTGTGGGTGTGACCTACGGAGCGCCACCAAAGGACGGGAACCGCCGTCTCTGCGTTGTGCACTTCGGCCTGGAACGCCGGCATGCTGTAGGGCAGTTCGCCGATCCCTTCCACGGAGGTCGCGTCGACGCCATCCTTGACCATGAACTGCTCGAAGGACGTGCCCTTCATGATCGACTTGGTCGCGATGCGATGCTGCCAGCCGAGGACATTGCCGTCCTCATCGAAGCCAACACGGGCTTTATGGGCAACCATCGGGCGATAGTAGCCGCCCTTGATGTCGTCCTCGCGTGTCCAGACGACCTTGATCGGCTGAGGCGGGTTGCCAGCTTCAAGCCGGGCCTTTGCGATCAGAGCAGCTTCGGCGAAGTAGTGGCTGTCCGGCTGGGCGCGCCGGCCAAATGAGCCGCCGGCCCAGGTGGTGTTGATGGCGATCTTGTCCGGGGTCAACCCGAGGACGCCTGCCGTCACCATTTGGTCGATGGTCTGGAACTGCGAACCCGTCCAGAAGGTTGCCGTCTCACCATCGTAGAGAACCGTGATGTCGAGCGGTTCCATGGGTGCGTGGGCGAGGAACGGGAAGGCGTAGTCGACTTCGATGACATTGGCAGCCTGTGCCAGGGCGCCATCCGCATCGCCTTCGCCGCCGGGCACGGGCAGACCCTTTTCAGAGGTCATGGCCGCAAGCTCTTCGGCCATTTCCGCGGTGCTGCGGCTTTCTGCTACAGCTTCATCCCATGTCACCTCCAGAAGACCGCGGGCATTGATCGCCGGCCAGGTGCTGGTTGCAAGAACGGCAACGCCGCTGGGCACAGAGACAACATCGACTACGCCCTCGATCTTGCGCGCCTCGGCATCGTCAAAGCTGGTGGGAACCGCGCCAAACTTTGGCGGGCGGGCCAGGACGGCAACCAGCATGTTGTCGGCCTGGTGGTCCATGCCGTAGAGGCCGACGGCACCTGAAGATTTGGCCGGAACATCCACGCGGGCAAAGGACTTGCCGATGTAGATCCAGTCTTCCGGTTTTTTTAGCGCAGGTTCGGCGGGAACCTCCTGAGCGGCGGCAAGGCCGGCGAGCTCTCCGAAGGTTGCCGACTTGCCGCTGGCGTGGCTGACAACACCCCTGGAAACGGTGACCTCGGCGGCAGGAACATCCCATTCACCTGCAGCGGCAGCGACGAGCATGGCTTTTGCGGCTGCGCCTGCGGTTCGGTACTGCAGGAAGGAATTGGCGATGGCGGTTGAGCCGCCTGTTCCCTGGACGCCGAAGGCCAGGTTTTTGTAGAGGTCGACGTTGGCTGGGGCGAAGTCGGTTTCGATCTGAGCGGCATCCGCATCCAGTTCGTCAGCGACCAGAGTTGCAAGGCCGCTGGCCGTGCCCTGGCCCTTGTCCAGGTGCTTGATCAGCACAATGACCTTGTTGTCCGGGCGAATGTGGACAAAAGGCTGTGCAAAATCTCCGGCGTTGCTGGCGGCCCTGGCCGTGCCCGGCATGCGCAGGGCAAGCATGAGGCCGCCAAGTGCGCCGGCGGACATCTTCAGAAAACTACGGCGTGATGGCCTTGCCGCTTCGAGCGGCTTTTCAAGCAAATGCAACATGGATCAGGCCTCCATCTTGTCGGCGGCGACGTGGATTGCCTTGCGAATACGGGCGTAGGTCGCGCAGCGGCAGACGTTTCCGTCCATGGCATAGTCGATGTCTTCGTCAGTTGGTTTTGGCGTTTCTGTCAGCAGCGCTGTCGCCGCAAGTATCTGACCAGATTGACAATATCCGCATTGCGGAACATCGAGTTCGGACCATGCGGCCTTGACAGCCTCGGCAGCCTTGCCGTTCACGCCTTCGATGGTGGTGATGCTCGCGCCCTCGATGTCCTCGAGAAGGGTCTGGCAGGATCGGATGGGGTCTCCATCGAGATGGACCGTGCAGGCGCCGCACTGGGCAATTCCGCAACCAAACTTGGTCCCGGTCATTTTCAGGTCATCGCGCAGGACCCAGAGAAGCGGAGTTTCCGGATCCGCATCAATGGTCCGGGGCGTGCCGTTGAGCGTAAATGTAACAGACATCCTTGGCGAGGCTCCCTTGGCTGGTGTAGAGTGGCTAGAGGGTAAACACTTGAGTACAAGAAACCGTCCTGTCCGACGCAGCATTTCGGGCAGGTTGGGTAAACTACTCGGTTTACTTGGGGCGGGGGCCCTGCAAGGACAAGTGACTTGGAGGAATAAATTTGCGATGTCGCTGATGGAACAAAAGAACAAGCAAATAATACAAGCTGCAATCGCCGAATTTCAGGAACGCGGATTTGCCGGTGCCAGTATGGACCGGATTTCGGAGCGGGCACAAGTTTCCAAGCGTACGGTCTACAATCACTTCGAAAGCAAGGAAGTGCTGTTTCAGGCGATCAATCAATGCCTGCTGGAACAGCTGCAGCTGACGACGGATGTACCCTTTGACGCGAGTGCCCCCATCCGTGACGAGCTGATACGGCTCGGTTGGCAACAGGGGCGCCACCTGACCGACCCTTGCGCCATGAACATGGCGCGCATGGTCATGGGCGAGATCCTGAGGGATCCGAAACAAGCGGAAATGATGAACAAGCGCATGGACATGGTTCGCCAGGTCAAACGCTTTCTCGATGCCGCCGTTGCCGCCGGAAAATTGTCGGTCCCCGATACATGGGTTGCCGCGGAACAGTTCCTTGGCCTGATCAAAAGCCGCGGCTTTTTCCCCAAGCTCTTCGGCGAGGCTCTTGCGACCGAGCAGGAAGTTGCCGCGATCATTGATGACAGCGTTGACATGATGCTGAAGAGCTATGGCGTCGAGGGTGAGAAAGTTCAGGCGGCGGACGTCGCCTGATCTGCGTATTCGCGCTTACAAATCGAAGCCTTCTACCCCTTGCGTTGCGGTATTTACCGGCTAAATTGCGCCGGACTTAAATACGGCTGCCAAGCGGCCCCCACACAAGACTTCGAACGGATTTTCTTTCCATGGCGCATGGTGACATCAAGAAGGTCGTGCTCGCCTATTCCGGCGGCCTCGACACCTCCATCATCCTGAAATGGCTGCAGACCGAATATGGCTGCGAGGTGGTGACCTTCACCGCCGACCTGGGCCAGGGCGAGGAGCTTGAGCCTGCGCGCAAGAAAGCCGAGATGCTCGGCATCAAGGAAATCTACATCGATGACCTGCGCGAAGAGTTCATCCGCGACTTCGTGTTCCCGATGTTCCGCGCCAATGCCGTCTATGAGGGCGTCTATCTCCTCGGCACATCCATCGCGCGGCCGCTGATCTCCAAGCGTCTGATCGAAATCGCCGAGGAAACCGGCGCAGATGCAATCGCACACGGCGCGACCGGCAAGGGCAACGACCAGGTTCGCTTCGAGCTGTCCGCCTATGCCCTGAACCCGGACATCAAGGTCATCGCTCCGTGGCGTGACTGGACGTTCAAGTCGCGCACCGACCTGATCGAGTTTGCCGAACAGCACCAGATCCCGGTCGCCAAGGACAAGCGCGGAGAATCTCCGTTCTCGGTCGATGCCAACATGTTGCACTCGTCGTCTGAAGGGAAGGTCCTCGAGGACCCGAACGAAGAAGCGCCGGAGTATGTCTTCCAGCGGACAGTCGACCCGACCACGGCGCCTGACGTTGTCACCGAGATCGAAATCGGCTTCGAAAAGGGCGACATGGTTTCGCTCAATGGCGAAAAGCTGTCTCCGGCAACAATGTTTGCCGCGCTGAACGATCTTGGACGCGACAATGGCATTGGCCGTCTCGATCTGGTCGAGAACCGCTTCGTCGGCATGAAGAGCCGCGGCATCTATGAAACGCCGGGCGGCACGATCCTTCTGACCGCGCATCGTGCGATGGAGTCCATCACCCTTGATCGCGGTGCTGGCCACCTCAAGGATGAGCTGATGCCGCGCTATGCGGAGCTGATCTACAATGGCTTCTGGTTCTCGCCGGAACGCGAGATGCTGCAGGCCTTGATCGACAAGAGCCAGGAACATGTCACGGGCACGGTCAAGCTGAAGCTCTACAAGGGCAATGTCATGGTCGTCGGCCGTGCCTCGCCGTTCTCGCTCTATTCTGAAGAGCTGGTGACCTTCGAAGATGATGAAGGTGCCTACGATCAGAAAGATGCGGCTGGCTTCATCAAACTGAATGCTCTGCGCCTGCGGACCCTGGCCAAGCGCGACCGTCTCGGCTGAGTTCAGTCAAGTTGCTGACTTGAAGGGGCGCCGAAAGGCGCCCTTTTGCGTTTGACGCCCCTAGCGTCGACTTTTGGGCGTAGACTTTTGATGCTTCAAGAGCGAGTGCAACGCGAACCTGGAACCAAGCCAGTTTCCAGATGTTTGCCAAGACTTGCCAAACAACAGAGTGATACAGATGGAACGTTGGTTCGGTCTTGCCGTTTTTCTTTTCGCCGTCGTTGGTGGCGGGCTCCTGATTGGGGCAACCAACCTTCCGGGCGAGTGGTATCTCGCGCTGGAGAAGCCGGCCTTCACGCCACCTGGCTGGGTCTTCGGGCCTGCCTGGACGACGCTTTATCTCCTGATCGCGATTGCAGGATGGCGGACGTGGTCGCGCACTGGCCACAGCGCAGTCTTTTCTCTCTGGGTCCTGCAGATGGGGCTGAATTTCGTCTGGAGCCCGATAGTCTTCACCGCGCATGGCCTTGGCGCTGGCCTTGCCGTCATCCTGGTGATGCTGGTCACGATCCTGGCGTTCATCCGCATGAGCTGGGGCCCCGACAGGCTCGCAGCACTCTGCTTCGTGCCCTATGCGCTCTGGGTCGCCTTTGCGAGCTATCTCAACGCCGGGCTTTTTCTGCTCAACTAGATGTCTTGATGCCGCTAATCAGTCGGCGAGTTTCTCAACCCCATCCTGATCCGGGCAGGTTTCCAGCGCTTCCGCAGCCGTCTGTCCGCCGCCAATCGGCGCGTCCGGCCAGATTTCGGCAAGCGGGATGAGCACGAAGGCGCGCTCGCCCATGCGTGGATGCGGAACGGTGAGATTGTCCTCGTCCACGGTCTCTGTTCCGTAGATCAGGACATCGATATCGATGATGCGCGGACCCCAGCGAATATCCCGAATGCGGCCGAGCTCGCGCTCAACCTCCAGGCAACGCTCAAGCAGCGCGCGTGGCGACAGGGTCGTTTCGACGGTGATGCAGATGTTGCGATAGTCATCCTGCGGCACTGGGCCCCATGGCGGGGTGCGGTAGTCGGATGACCTCGCAGTGACCGAAATGCCCTGGCTGGCATTCAGCGATTCAACGGCCGCATCGAGATTGGCTTTGGTGTCGCCCATGTTGGAGCCAAGGCCAAGTGCTGCCCGAGTCGTCAAGGTCATTCAGCGTGTTCCTTCAAGGTGGCTTCCAGGATCCGGGCGGCGTCCGCGTGAGGACGGACGTCATGAACCCGGACGATCGCGGCGCCCTTTTGCATGGCCAGAAGATGGACCGCCATTGATCCGAAAAGCCGCTCGTCCGTTTCCACGTTCAGGACGGCACCGATCATCCGCTTGCGAGAGGCGCCCGCCAGAACGGGAAGACCGTGTTTCAGGAGGCTTTCGAAGCGGTTCAGGATCTGGAAGTTCTGGTCGATGGTCTTGCCGAAGCCAAAGCCCGGATCAAGGATCTGCTTTTCGCGGGGGATGCCGGCCTTGTCTGCGAGCTCCATAGAACGTTCGAAGCTGCGGTCGATGTCCGCCAGGATGTCGATCTGCGGATCGGCGACGTCGCGGTTGTGCATCATCACGACATGCGCCCCGGTCGCAGCTGCTGCATCGGGCATGGCGGGGTCTTTCTGCAAGCCCCAGACGTCATTGATGATCACCGCGCCATTTGCACAGGCCCGACGTGCGATTTCCGCCTTGTAGGTGTCGATCGAGACGGGAACGCCCAGATCGGCCACGGGCGCAAGGACCTGGGCGATGCGCGCCCATTCGTCTTTCAGGGAGACAGGCGCAGAGCCGGGCCGGGTGCTCTCGCCGCCAATGTCGACAATGTCCGCGCCTTCGTCGATCATCTGGCGGGCATGGGCCACAGCCTGATCCACGGCGTTGTGCCGGCCGCCATCGGAAAAGCTGTCCGGCGTCACGTTCAAAATGCCCATCACATGCGGACGGCCTGCGCCAACAAGATCGGGCAGGTGGTAGCTGGCAGCTCGAGACATCTTCGACGGCAATCCTTCTGTTCAATCGGCTGTGTGCCGGTTTAAACAGTCAGGGTCAAGGCGATAGCAGGGGGCAAAATTCTGGCCTAGTCGACAGCAGCCTGTGCGATCCGATGCCGTTGTCCGAGGATCAGGTACAGAAAGACGCCAATTGCGGGCATGGCGGGGATGATGGTTGCCATGCCGAACAGCGGATCTCCGGTCGCGGCGATGGCGAGACTGCCGAGAATTCCGCCGCCGAATTGCATGAAGCCGGTCAGTGAGGAGGCGGCGCCTGCGATCTGCGGGAAGTCCTGCATTGCGGAGGTCAGCGTCTCGGGGAGAATGAACGCCATAAAAAAGGCGAAGACGCCTACAGGTCCCATGACGCCCAGATAGGTGGGTTCCTGGAGCCTGAGGATGGTGGCCATCAAGACGGCTGCGAACAACATGCCGGCCATGCCGAAGGGCAGAAGTTTGCGTGCTTCTGTTTTCTTCAAGAGCCGTCCGGCCACGAGCGTGCCGGTGATGAAGCAGATCGACTGAAGCATCATGCCCAGGCCGAACTGCGCGGGCGTGAGGCCAACTTCATGAATGAGCACGAAGGGCTGAACCGTCGCCATGGCATAGAGGTTGCCGAGGCTGAAGGCGAGGAGCAGACTCGGGCGCATGAACCTGACGTCGCGCAGCAGGGTCAGGTAGTTGATCGCCAGCCGCTGCGGATGGATGTTGCTGATCGACTTGTAGGCATTGGTTTCGCGCTGAAACAGTGCAGCGCCAATCATCAACGCGACCCCATAGACAATCATGCAGATGAAGATCTCGCGCCAGCCGAAGAGTTCCAGGATCACGCCACCAAGGGTCGGGGAGACGGCGGGGCCGAGCGCCAGCATGCTGCCGATGGTGTTCATGATGCGCGCCGACTTCTGACCGGTGAACTGGTCGCGGACAATGGCGCGTGACGCTGAAATGCCCACCGCCGCGCCGACGCCCTGGATCGCTCGGGCCACCATCATCCAAGTGACATCGGGCGCGAATGTCGCGACGATTGTCGACACGAGGTAGAGCGTCAGAAACGCAAGGGTCACCGGTTTGCGCCCGAAGGCGTCCGAGAGGGGCCCGCACAGCAATTGCGTGATCGCAAAGCCGGCGAAATACGCGGTCAGGGTCAGCTTGATCATGGATTCGGTCGTGCCGAATTCAATGGCGAGCGTGGGCATGGCCGGTGTGTAAAGCGCCATGGTGATGGGGCCGATGGCGACAAGGGCAGCGCCCAGGATCGCCGTCCGGCGCTCCGTCATGACCGGTTCGGCAGCTCTTACTTCACGCACTTCCCGGCTTCCCCGTTCAACAGGTTGTCTTTCATGGTGCCCAGGATGGCTTCCATCTCGTCGCGCTGGCGTTCGCTCATGCCAGCCAGCGTTTCGGATCGCACCTCAATGATTGCATCCTCGATTTTGCCAATCACCGGATCGGCTGTATCGGTCAGCGTGATCAGCTTGGCGCGGCGATCGGCCGGATCAATGGTGCGCTTGATCAGGCCAGAGGTCTCAAGGGAATCCAGGTAGCCGACCAGGGTCATGGGCTCCACGCTCATCCGCTCGGCCAGCGCCGCCTGCCGCAGGCCCTGATGGCGCCAGATGAAGGTCAGAGTGCGTGCTTCGGCGACCGTCAGGCCGGTGTCGACATGCGTCAGGGCGATTTCAAAACGTTTGCGCAGCAGTCTTGCGATGTCCACGATCATCAACGTGACAACGCTTTGCGGAACCGGTGGCTTCATGGGGGTCTCTTTTGTAAGGATGCCTTACTATATAGAGGCCGGAGTAATCATGTCAATCACAGGCCATCTCTTCGCATTGCACATAAGGCCGCTTCAGACTATATAGAGCGCAAATTTCGGCCGTCGTGGCCGATTTCCGAACAAACGTGAGCCAAGACATCCGCTGCGGGCCCTCCGGCCCGCAAATGTCTTTTGGAGCCCTGAAATGAACTTGCGCAATATCGCCATCATCGCACACGTCGACCATGGCAAGACAACTCTCATCGACGTGCTGTTGAAGCAGTCCGGAGCATTCCGCGAAAATCAGCGCACGGAAGAGCGCATGATGGACTCCAACGACATCGAACGTGAGCGTGGTATCACCATTCTTGCGAAGGTGACGTCGCTGGTCTGGAAAGACACTCGCATCAACATCGTGGACACCCCGGGCCACGCCGATTTCGGCGGTGAAGTGGAGCGTATCCTTCACATGGTCGACGGCGTGATCCTGCTCGTGGATGCTGCCGAAGGCCCGATGCCGCAGACGAAGTTCGTGCTCGGCAAGGCCCTGAAGCTTGGTCTCAAGCCGATCGTTGCGATCAACAAGATCGACAAGCCCGAGCAGCGTGCCGACGAAGTTCTCGACGAAGTCTTCGATCTCTTCGCATCTCTGGATGCCAACGAAGATCAGCTCGACTTCCCGGTCCTCTACGGATCTGCCAAGCAGGAATGGATGGCGACCGAGCCGGAAGGACCTCAGGAAAACATGGACGCTCTTCTGGACATGGTTGTCGAGAAGGTTGCAGAGCCTGTTTCCGAGGAAGGCTCTTTCAAGATGCTGGCGACGACGATCCAGTCCGACCCCTTCCTGGGCCGCATCCTGACGGGCCGCATCGCTGCCGGAACGGCTCTCCCGAACATGGCTGTCAAGGCGCTGTCCCGGGATGGCAAGACGGTCGAGACCGGCCGTATTTCCAAGATCCAGGCTTTCCGTGGTCTTGAGCGCACGTCGATCGAACAGGGCGAAGCCGGCGATATCGTTTCCATCGCAGGCCTGACCAAGGCGACCGTTGCCGATACCATCTGTTCGCCGGATGTCACCGAGCCGATCCAGGCACAGCCGATTGATCCGCCCACGCTGTCGATGACCTTCCGGGTCAACAACAGCCCGCTGGCCGGCAATGAAGGCTCCAAGGTCCAGTCGCGCGTGATCCGCGAGCGCCTGATGAAGGAAGCCGAGGGCAACGTTGCTCTGAAGATCGAAGAGACAGATGAGCCGGATGCATTCATCGTTTCTGGCCGCGGCGAATTGCTTCTCGCGATCCTGATCGAAAACATGCGCCGTGAAGGCTTCGAGCTGGGCGTTGGCCGTCCGCGCGTTGTCTTCCAGAAAGACGAAGATGGAAAGCTGCTGGAGCCGATCGAAGAAGTCATCATCGATGTTGATGAGGAATTCTCCGGTGCCGTGGTTCAGAAGCTTCAGGAACGCAAGGCAGACCTGCTGGAAATGCGCTCTTCCGGCGCAAACCGCAGCCGCCTGGTCTTCCTGGCCCCGACACGTGGCCTGATCGGTTACCAGGCCGAGTTGATGTCCGATACGCGCGGATCTGCCATCTTCAACCGCCTGTTCCATGGATATGCGCCTCACAAGGGGCCGATCCAGGGCCGCCACACCGGCGTTCTGCTGTCGAACGGCAATGGTGAGGCCGTGGCCTTTGCACTGTACAACCTGGAAGACCGTGGTCCGATGATGATCGATCCGGGCACCAAGGTGTATCAGGGCATGATCGTCGGCGAACACACCCGTGGCAACGACCTCGAAGTCAACGTGCTGAAGGGCAAGCAGCTCACCAACATGCGTTCGTCCGGCAAGGATGACGCGGTCAAGCTGACGACGCCGATCCGTCTCAGCCTCGAGGCTGCACTGTCCTACATTGCTGATGACGAACTGGTCGAAGTGACGCCGGAATCCATCCGTCTGCGGAAGTTCCTGCTTGATCCGAACGATCGCAAGCGCGTCAGCCGTGCGGCCAACAAGGGTGCGGTTGCAAGCTAAGCCTGTGGCATCACCGGGAAAATTGAAAAGCGGGCCTCGGCCCGCTTTTTTTGTTTGAACACATGAGTCAGGATGGCACACAGTGTTTACGAAGCGTAAAGCTTTGTTAATCTTTTCTTGCCAGACTTTTTGACGGTGCTGCCAGAAGGGCGCATCGTAAAAGCTGGCCAGGAGGCCATTATGCCAACGACGATTGAAAGGCCACCTACGGCCCCCGTCGTGGCGCATGCGACAGAATACCCGCCGGACCGGGAGCGCCGGGACGACCCGCGGGATGAGCACAACAGTAAAGAGTCACGCGCGCAGCGCCATGATCCAGACAGCGGTTCCTCCGACGAGGCGCCGGCCGTTCTTGTTGATGCCGAACACCACGAAGATCACCGTCTTGACGGCGTTGCTGCCTATCGGGCAACGGCGCAGCATGTTCTCGACCCGAAAAAGACGACGGTGCGGCGCCCGAGTACGCTCGGTGTGCCGGAGCATCAGGCTCCGGAGACCGTGCGCCATGCCTATGAGGATCATGGCGGACAGGAAGAGAGACATAGTCTCAACGTTTCGACCTGAGCTGCCGTAGATCGGCCTGATCGGTTCAGAAGCCGCGGTGACGCTTCTGCTCGAAGCTTGCCGGGGCTTTCAGGGCTTGTGAGGGTGTCCGGTGTTCTTTATATGGGCGGGAGCTATGTAGTTTCCCGTATTCGCTGTTTCCGAAAGTGAGCGGGCTTTTGGGAAGAATGGCGTGCTGGATACCATCCTTAGCCTTGCGGCGACCAATCTGTTGTCGCCGATTATCCTGTTTTTCGTCCTCGGGCTGGTCGCTTCTTTCTTGCGATCCGACTTGTCTGTTCCAGAGGCCGCGGCGAAGGCCCTTTCGATCTATCTGCTCTTCGCCATCGGCTACAAGGGCGGTGTGAGCGTAAGTGATCACGGCATTGATGCCAGCCTGGTGCTGACGCTGATTGCCGGGCTTTTGCTTTCGTTTGTTCTGCCACTCGTTGCCTTTGGGCTCTTGAATGTCATGACCGGTCTTGGCCGCACGGACGCTGCTGCCGTGGCAGGGCACTATGGCTCGATTTCGATCGTGACCTTCGTGGCCGCAACATCGGTCCTGCAAAGTCAGGGCATCGCGACCGAAGGCTATATGGTGGCCGTTGCCGCAGGCATGGAGGCGCCCGCGATCTTGTCCGCACTTTGGCTGGCGACCAGAGGTCAGGCCCAAGAACAGGGAACGGAAAGCGGGCTTTGGCGGGAAATCCTTCTGAACGGCTCCATCGTGCTGTTGATCGGCTCCTTCCTGATCGGTTTCATAACCGGCCCGAAGGGACTTGCCGACATCGAGAGCTTCATCGTTTCACCGTTCAAGGGTGTCTTGTGCCTGTTTCTGCTGGATATGGGACTGGTCGCGGGTCGAGGTCTGCGGACGAGCGCGAGCGTCTTGCGTCCCGGTCTTGTCCTGTTCGGTGTGATCATGCCGCTGGTCGGCTCCGCCTTCGGACTTGCAGCGGCTGTTCTGCTGGGACTATCGCCCGGCGGAACGATGTTGCTGATGACCCTGTCGGCGTCTGCTTCCTATATCGCGGTTCCCGCAGCCATGCGTGTTGCCTTGCCGGAAGCAAACCCCTCGATTTATCTGACGCTGTCGTTGGGGATCACATTTCCGTTCAATCTGACGCTTGGCATTCCGCTGTATCTTACAATGGCGACAGCGTGGGGAGGGTAGGCTGATGGAAACAAGCACCGCAAAACGGGTCGAGATTATCATCGAAAGCCCGATGGAATCGCGTCTGACGGATGCCTTGAGCGAGGCGGGTGTCACCGGATACACGGTGCTGCCGGTTCTGGGCGGCAGTGGCCGGTCAGGCCGCTGGAGCCGTGAAGGGCAGGTGTCGCGTGCCGGCGGTATGGTCGCTGTCATCTGCATCATTCGGGAAGAGCTGCTGGATGGTCTTCTGGATGCGGCATTCAAGGTTGTACAACGGCACATCGGAGTGGTCAGCGTCACCGATTGCCAGGTTCTTAGAACCGAGCGATTTTAGCAAACAACCTGCTTGAAAGCCGGACGCCCGCCTGCCCGCTCCTGGAGGCGTGGACAGCTGGCGTTGACTGCATGTTGGCATCGCCGTCCTGTTTCTCATATAAGCGATCGAGTCTTGTCGATTGTCGCTTACGGAGGCCGAAGTTTTGACATTTCCTGAAAGTCTGTTGTCCGGTTACGGTCGATACTTTGAAAAGGGCTTTGTCCGCCACAAGGAAACCCACGAACACCTTGCCGTTTATGGCCAGAAGCCCGAGGTCATGGTCATTTCCTGCTGCGATAGCCGGGTGACGCCCGAAGGGATCTTCCATGCGGGACCGGGCGAGCTCTTCGTGCTGCGCAACGTTGCCAACCTAGTGCCGCCTTACGAGGAAACCGAGGGACAGCACGGCACGAGTGCGGCCCTGGAATATGCGGTGACGGCGCTGAAGGTTCAGCATGTGGTTGTCATGGGCCACGCCAAATGCGGTGGTGTTCAGGCGTTCCGGGAAAATGCCAATGCGCCTGCCCTGAAGGGGGACTTCATCGGCCGCTGGATCAAGCTCTTGGAACCGGCCGCCATCGCCATGGCCTGTATGCCGGTCGACAGGATCGATGATCCGCAGCTGGCCATGGAATATGCCGGTGTGCGCCAGTCTCTCAAGAACCTGCACACATTCTCATTCGTGGAAGATGCCGTCACCAAGGGTGAACTGAGTCTGCATGGGGCGTGGTTCGACATCGGCTCAGGCGAGCTGAGGGTGATGGATCCTCACACGGAAAAATTTGAAACGGCGGTTTCCGGCACGCCAACCGAGTGATTTTCGGGTCGCATCTCGAACAGGTTCCGGGCGGGCTTAAGAGCCCTCCCAGACGGCGTCGAAGAATGCCACTTCAAGCGCGCACATGTCCTTGAAGCATTGGGCGACCCGTTGTCGTTCGGCCTCGCTCAGCGCATTGCCGACGACATCCATCTCTTCACGCAGCCAGCCGACGAAGCTCTCAAAGCCGGGGACTGCATGAAGGTCGATCCATTCGGCGAGGTAGAAAGCCTCGGGGCGTGGTTTTTTGGCTTCGCGCAGTCCCCAGGTCAGATACACCCATTCGGCGCAAAGCAGGCAGGCAAGGCCTTCGGCATAGGTGCCCTTGCCCGATGAGGTCAGCAGCAGGTTAGAAAACTGGCGGGTGACTGGCCCCTGGGCTGCTGTCCGATAAGTTGTCTCGGGGACATTCAACGCTGCAAAAGAGCGCTCGAAATAGTCGTTTTCCTCGGATGTCAGCAGCGCGAGAAATGCGCTTAGCCTCGCCTTGGATCGCATGGTCGGCGCTTTGGCGACCAGATAGCCAAGGGTCGAGGCAAGATCTGTGATGAAGGTATAGTCTTCGATCAGATACCGCACATAGGCCGGGGCGGGCATGGTGCCGTCGCCGATGGCCTTGGTGAACTCATGCTCGGTTGCGGCAGCCCAATCCGAGCCGGCCTGGAAAACCAGCCAGTCGCTGAAACGGGCTGATGGCGCCTGGGCCTGATCGTCCTGGAAGGAGGCTGCTTGCGTGACGGCCACGGCGGCGTCTTTCGTATGACTGGGCATGTGACCTGGAAGCTCATTGGATCAAGCGCACTCTGGTGAACGCGCTTGATCCATGAAGTCGTTAGGCCGCTGCCTTTTTCGGCTGGATCAGGCCACGGTTGACCAGAACTTCGGCGATCTGAACCGTGTTCAGCGCCGCACCCTTGCGCAGGTTGTCAGAGACCACCCACAGGTTCAGGCCGTTTTCGACGGTCGCGTCTTCGCGGATGCGGGAGATGTAGGTCGCATCTTCGCCGGCGCTTTCGTATGGCGTCATGTAGCCGCCGTCTTCCTGCTTGTCGATAACCAGGCAGCCTGGTGCTTCGCGCAGAATGTTGCGTGCCTCGTCCGCAGAGATCTCGTTCTCGAACTCAATGTTGACGCTCTCGGAGTGACCGATAAAGACCGGGACGCGGACGGCTGTGCAGGTGACCTTGATCTTCGGGTCGAGCATCTTCTTGGTCTCGGCCAGAACCTTCCACTCTTCCTTCGTGTAGCCGTCTTCCATGAAGCTATCGATATGCGGAATGACGTTGAAGGCGATGCGCTTGGTGAACTTCTCCGGCTCGATCGGGTCATTCACGAAGACGGCGCGGGTCTGGTTGAACAACTCTTCCATGGCGTCTTTGCCACCGCCGGAGACCGACTGGTAGGTCGAGACGACAACGCGCTTGATCTTGGCGACCTCATGCAGGGGCTTCAGCGCGACGACCAGCTGCGCGGTCGAGCAGTTCGGATTGGCGATGATGTTCTTCTTGGAGAAGCCGGTGATCGCATCCGCATTGACCTCGGGAACGATCAGCGGCACGTCCGCGTCGTAGCGCCAGGCCGACGAGTTGTCGATCACGACGCAGCCCTTGGCTCCGATCCGGGGCGCCCATTCCTTGGCGACCGAACCGCCAGCAGACATCAGGCAGATGTCAGTGTCGGAGAAGTCGTAGTTCTCCATGGCCTGGACCTTCAAGGTCTTGTCGCCGAAGGAGACTTCCGTGCCCTGCGAGCGGCGCGAGGCCAGTGCAACGACTTCATCGGCTGGAAAGCCACGCTCGGCGAGAATGTCGAGCATTTCCCGCCCGACGTTGCCGGTGGCGCCCACGATTGCGATCTTGTAACCCATGTTGAAATTCCTCATCCGTCTCCCCGCTTCAGCCGGTGTCCCGGTCCCAGGACCAGCCGGCCTTTCAGCGCCCCCCATCCCCGGGGAGCGGGACGAGCGGCACCGTTAAGCGGTGGTGGTCGTAGTCGGTTTGACGGTGGTTGTCGGAGCAGGGGTTGCGCAGGCAAAAGCGGCGCCGGTGAAAACCGTCGTCTGCTTCTTCGCGATATCGGCGCTGCGCCGAACCATGCCTAAGCTCCAGTTGCAAATTACCGGTGACTTTTGGCGCGGAAAGAAACCGATGTCAACTGCCCGCTTTGCGCCGGCCGAGCGACAGGGCGCAAGGTAGGCGGCCGGAGCAGGTTCAGCCGGTGATGTCAGCCGTTGAACAGGCGGCCTGGCCCTACGTCCTTCGTGGGCAATCCGGCGCATTGCAGAATGTGCCAGGCCAGAGCCTGGTTGCTGGTGATGACCGGCTTGTTCAATGCGGCTTCACAGGCTTCGATAACATCAAAACTGCGCAGGTTCGTGCAGGAGGCAAAAACCGCGTCGACGTCATCGCTCGCGCCGATCTGGCAGATCGCTTCCTGAAGTGAGGCCTGGGAAATGCGCGCAACGACGGCTTCCTCTTCCTGTTCGAAGGAGCCAAGCGCCGCAATCTCGAGACCGGCGGCCTCTAGATTGTCCTGTAGGGTCCTGGAGACAGATCTTGTGTAGGGAGACACGAGCGCCGGGCGTTTGACGCCGAGATGGGCGCAGGCCGCCAGCACCGCGCTCATCGGATTGGTGACCTTGGCGGAAGGGTGCTTGCTTTGAACCGCTGCGGCGACGTTGTCAGGTCCGATCACCGCGGTGCCCGATGTGCAGCAATAGGCGATGACGTCCATTGGCTGGGCATCGGGAAGTAGACCGGCTGCGCGTGGCAGTTCTTCATGCATGGATTGCAGGGTTTGCGGCGTGACGTCATGGGCGCTGGGGATCCGGGAGTGATAAAAGGCAACCCCCTCAAGTCCGGAGAGGGAGCGAAACTCGACCTCCAGCGTTTCGTCCGACTGGAGGACGATCAGGCCGATGGCCGCGCGCGATGCGTTGCCTGCGTCAGCCTCGAACGGCAGGTGTCTGGATTGCAGTTCCCTGAAGGTCATTGTGCGGGCTTTCTATAAAATGGGGAGTTCGGGAGCTGCCCGCCGTGACAAGAGCTGGGCTGGTCCGTCCCGAATAACGATATTTTCCTCATGGACCATCATCTTTCCCTCAGGCAGGTCCATGCTTGGTTCAAGGGTGATGACCATGCCCTCTTGCAGGATCGTCTCGTCGAAATCGATCAGGGACGGCGCTTCGGTAAGCTGCATCCCGAGCCCGTGGCCAAGGCGACCGACGTTGCTGCCCGTGCCGCCGGTCCGGTCGTTCATGAGTTTGAACAGGTCCGCGCAGGTCATGCCGGGCCGCGCAGCCTCGATGGCGGCCTCCGTTGCGTCATGGAGGCGGGCATAGGCGTCTCTGGCCTCAGAGCTTGCGTGACCGATGGCGAAGTTTCGATCGAAGTCACAGAAATAGCCGTTCAGGGTCGCGCCCGTGTCGAGCATCAGGACATCGCCGGCTTCAAGTGGCTTGTCGCTCGGAGGCGAGATGACATCGCCATAGCCGCCGGGGCCTGCGCCGCCGACAAGATAGGGCACGTCATCAGCGCCGCGTTGCAGAAGTTCGATCCTGAAGGCTCGAAAGGTGTCCTTCAGGCTCTGGCCTTCGCGGAACAAATTGGGCGCGTTTTCGAAAGCCTCGGAGGCGACCGCGCATATCTTCGATATGACCTCGATCTCGAGCTCGGATTTGACCATGCGCAGGGCCTGAACGAGCTCCGTCGCGTCACAGAATTCGGTTGCAGGCAGAGCGTTACGGAGACGTGTGAGGTCGTTCAGCGGCATGCGCAGGGAGGTCTCACGGCCCATCGGCATGCCGACACGCGCCCTGCCGTGCAGGGCAGAGGTTAAGAGCGAAAGCCCGTCATCATCGGCATGAGGCGAGGAAAATGTCCGGATGTCATCGATCCAGGTGGTTGCCATGAGATTTTCGCCGATGGTCGGGATGACGGCGATCGGTTTGCCCTCTGCGGGCACGATCAGAAACCACGGACGGGTGGGGCTCTGCCAGAACAGCGTTCGGAACCCGGTGAAGTAGCGCAGCTCGGCTTCGGTTGTGAACAGGAGCGCGTCCAGACGATGCTCGCGCATCGCGCGCTGGGCCAGTTCGAGGCGCCGCTCGTATTCCCGGGCCGGGAAATCTGGTGTTGTCATGAAAGGTCTCTTCCCGCAGCCTGACCCGGTCTCAACGGATGTTAGTCCGGTCAAGGCGCGAAAGGAAAGAGGGAAGGGCTTTGATCGCTGGCGGGAGGGCTTCCGGCTGTCAAGAAAACTTCAAACGACTGTCACCAATCCGCCATGGGCCCCGCCGAGCTTCGCGCTCGAATCTGGGGGTGTTCGAGGCACCCCGGAAAGACGCACGCCACCACTGTTTTATGAGCGGGCGAACTAACACAGTCCGGTCCTCCCAAGACCGACCAAAGAAAACGCCCGGATGCTGATGCCTGCATCCGGGCGTTTTCGATTTTCAGATTTGCCAAATGATCAGTGCGCGCGCCTAAAGCGATGCCGCTCAGGCCGCTTCGCTTTGGTTTGCCCGCTCACTGATTTCGACGAGGCCTCTTGTGAAGCTCTGGACCACCTCCGAAAGCTCGGTGCTAACGTTGGAAAGTTCGCTGGAAGTCTGGTCCACGACCGCTGAGCTGTCCTTTGTGCGGGCGATTGCGTCGGCCAGGCCTTCCACATTGGATGAGGCATTCCCGCTGCCGGTGGCTGCAAGCGAGATACTGCTGCTGATGTCTCCGGTGGCGGCGCCCTGTTCCTCGACCGCGGAGGCGATTGCGGAGGTGACCTCCTGAACATCCTGCATGCGAGTGCCAATTGCTTTAATGGCCTCGACCGCGTTCTGGGTTGATGCCTGAACGCCGGCGACCTGCGCTGCAATTTCGTCCGTTGCCTTGGCTGTCTGGGTCGACAGCTCTTTGACTTCGGCAGCCACGACAGCGAAGCCCTTGCCGGCTTCACCCGCGCGTGCCGCCTCTATGGTCGCGTTGAGCGCGAGAAGATTGGTCTGCTCGGCGATTGCCCGGATAATCTCGATGACCTCGCCGATTTTGTCCGCGGCGCTTGCCAGAGATGTCACGTCCTCATCCGTCGCGCGGGCCACATCCGCTGCCTCATTGGTGATGTCGAGTGCCTTGCCGGTGTGCTGAGCTATGTCCTGAATCGAAGACGCCAATTGTTCGGCAGCTGATGCGGCTGCCTCAACATTGTGGGTCGCATCTCCAGATGCAGACAGGGCCGTGTTCGCGGCGCTGGAGGCTTCCTCGGCAATGCCGACCATCGATTTTGCGGTGTTTGACATCGATCCGGTGCGGTCTTCCAGTCTTGACTGGATTGATGAGATCGTCTGATTGAAGCTGGCCACAAGCTGGTGCACTTCTTCCTGACGAGCGCGTTCCGCCTGCCTTTTCTCGCCTGCATTGGCCTCCAGCACCTTGCGCGACCTTGCACTGTCGAGGAACACCTGGACGGCGCGGCCCATGTCACCGATTTCGTCTTCGCGGCCCGCTGTCCTGATTTCAGTTTCAAGCTTGTTTTCAGCAACATCGCGCATGTCCGTCACCAGGCTGCTGATCGGCCGTGTGAAGGAAAGAGCGATGAGATATCCGCCAATTGCTGCAAGGGCAAACAGGACGCCTCCTGCCATCAGCATCCAGTTGCGCAAGATTGCGAGCGGCTCGGCGGCTTCATCCTCGCCCTGCATGGCGACGATGACCCAGTTCACACCCTCAAATTCAAAGGGGACCGCGGCTTCCTGAAACGCCATGTCGCGGTAGCTGGAATTTGTGCCGGTACTTTCCTTGCCCTCAAAGCCTTGCGTGATGGCTGTGCTGTCAAGACTGGTGGCCAGGATGTCATTTTGGTCCGAGAAGCCCGAGTCATTGCGGAACAGACGATCTTCGCCAAGAATGATGGCTTCTCCAGTTGCTCCGAGGCCCTCGTTGCGAGTCATGATCGCATTGATGTTGTCGATCGGCATTTGATAGACAATCACACCGACCTTTTCACCGCTGCTGAAGACCGGCCTCGACATGAAGCTTGCTGGCGCGCCATGGCTTGGCGCATAGGGCTTGAAGTCATAGAAGTGGATGGAGCCTTGTTGTCCTGCGAGACCGTCTCGATAGGCGTTTCCCAGGTCAGTTGCTGCCCATTCGCCGCCTCCTGCAAGGAAGTTGGTGGCGTAGTCTTCTTCCTTGAAGACGGTGTAAATCAGGTTCCCTGCGGTATCGAACAGGAAGATATCGTAATAGCCGCGGCCCTCAAGAAGCTCGCGGAACCAGGGATGGTATTTCGCGTGGATGGCGTCATACGACGTGCCTGTGGCGGCCGTGTCGAGCTTATGCTTCTCGCCGAGTGGATTGGGGTTGTCCGCGATGTAAGCGGTTTTGAGGACTTCGGTATGAGACCCGTCGATCTCATTCCATGCGGACCCAAATTCGCGAATTGCTTCGGCTGTATAGGGGAGGTCTGCGATGATCTCGAGGTCTGTTTCGATTGACTTGAGGTAGGACTCCATGCTCGCGCGGCGATCCTTCGCCACGACCATCAATCGCTGTTCGGTCAATTCCTGTGTCTCGACCGCTGCGGAATAATAACTGGCGAAGCCAACACCTGCGCCAACCAGAACAGCAAACCCAACGATGGCCAGAGGGACCTTCGTCCTAATCGTCAATTTGTTCCACATGATCATACCCTTTTGTTAAGGGAAGGATCGTGCGCGAAAGTTAATTATTGTCTAAAATTGAATATTTCAAAATTCGTATCTTACTAATTCGGTAGTCTAAGATCATGAATACATTATGATAGAATTTTTTTCGTGTGAATTTGCTGCGAGTTCATTGATAAATTTACTTATACTAATTCTTTCTTGAGATTGAGCGCGTTCTTCGGTGGCGGGGGTCTTGGGCATTCTACTGTGCGCGTTTGTAGACCGAGACATTGGTGAAGCTGTCGACGTCGACGAGATGGACGACCTGGGTCACCGTCAGCGTCTGACGGTCTGTGGAGAGCTCGCGGGTGGCCTTCATGATGGTCAGGCCGCCGCGGCGCGCTTCGGACACCAGCTTGTCGTCGCCGTCGAAGACCAGGCGCATGGCGTCGACCAGACCGCTCTTGCCCAATTTGACTTCCGGACCGTCCGGCAAGGCTTCAAAGCTGTCATTGGTGACTTCGCCGTCTGCGCTGACCGTGTTCATCGAAAAGACGGCCATGCCGAAGTTGTCCTCGATCTTCAGCGTCGCGCTCTTGGGCGGATCGCCCTGTTCGAACTCGCTTTCAGCTGCATCGAGGATCCAGGTGCCGAGAAAGGGGCCGATCTTGTCGCTCATGGTCGGGGTCCTGTCATCATCAGGGATAAAGGGCTTTTGGCGCTTATAAAGAAAACGGCCGCCAGGAGGAAACCCACCCCGGCGGCCGTTTGTGAAATAAACGCCGATCAGGCGCTCAGGGCATCCAGTTCTGCGACG
Organism: Roseibium polysiphoniae; assembly: GCF_014842925.1. GTDB lineage: Bacteria > Pseudomonadota > Alphaproteobacteria > Rhizobiales > Stappiaceae > Roseibium > Roseibium polysiphoniae. The sequence continues at coordinate 68,168 of NZ_JACYXJ010000005.1, read as the reverse complement.
ATGGCATCGCCCATCTCGGCGGTGGAGATGGTGGCTTCGCCAGCCGCTGCGATGTCCTTGGTGCGCAGGCCCTTGTCGAGGGTGTTGGCGATGGCCTTGTCGAGCATGTCGGCAGCCTCCACCAGCTCGAAGGAATAGCGCAGCGCCATGCCGAAGGAGGCGATCATGGCGATCGGGTTTGCAGCGCCCGTGCCGGAAATGTCCGGGGCAGAGCCGTGCACCGGCTCATACATGGCCTTGCGGCGCCCGGTCTTGGCATCCGGTGCGCCCAGCGATGCGGACGGCAGCATGCCGAGCGAACCGGTCAGCATGGCGGCAACATCCGACAGCATGTCGCCGAACAGGTTGTCGGTGACGATGACGTCGAACTGCTTTGGCCAGCGCACAAGCTGCATGCCGCCGGCGTCGGCCAGCATATGTTCGAGCTGGACGTCTTCGTAGCCGTTGTTGTGGGTGTCGGTGACAACCTCGTTCCAGAGCACGCCGGACTTCATCACGTTCCGCTTTTCCATGGACGTGACTTTGTTGTTGCGGGTGCGGGCCAGTTCGAAAGCGACCTTGGCGATGCGCTCGATTTCGTAGGTGTCATAGACCTGCGTGTCGACGCCGCGCTTCTGGCCGTTGCCCAGATCCGTGATTTCTTTCGGCTCGCCGAAATAGACGCCTCCGGTCAGCTCACGCACGATCAGGATGTCGAGGCCCTCGATGATGTCCTTCTTCAGGGAAGAGGCATCGGCAAGAGCGGGATAGCAGATGGCAGGACGCAGGTTGGCGAACAGCTCCATGTCCTTGCGCAGACGCAGGAGGCCGGCCTCAGGGCGGTGCTCATAAGCGACATCGTCCCACTTGGGGCCGCCGACGGCACCGAAGATCACGGCGTCCGACGCCATGGCCTTGGCCATGTCTTCTTCGGAGATGGCCTGACCGTGCGCATCATAGGCTGCGCCGCCGACGAGGCCTTCGTCGCTTTCGAATGTGTCACCGCCACGGGCGTTGAACCAGGAAATGACCTTCTTCACTTCGGTCATGATTTCCGGACCGATGCCGTCGCCCGGCAGGAGAAGCAGATTATGTGTCGCCATGGGTGTCCGTCCCGTGTGTTCTTATGGATGAGAAACCAGATGGCGATTGGGTTAGCGCCTCTCCCTGTATCTGGCAAGGGAGCGAGGCTTGCAAAGAGTTCAACGATGGCGATGCAAAAGGTCAATCAAGCCATGAGAAGCCGGACAGCTTGCCAGACAAGATTGAGTGCAAGCAGGGTCATGATCAGCTTGAAGCCCTTCTTGAAGGTGGCTTCGGGCATCTTGTTGAGCAGCTTGCTGCCGGCAAGGGTTCCCAGAAAGCCGCTGGCGATCATCATGATGACAAGCGGTGCCCAAGGCGCGAAGGCAAAGCCAAGGAGACCAAAGGTGAGCACCTTGAATATATGCATCACAAGGGCAGTCACGGCCTGATTGGCGACAAAACTGTGCCGGGACAGGCCTAGGGTGCCGAGAACACTGGCGCCGATGGGGCCCGTCGCTCCGAAGAACATGGAAAGAAGCGTTGCCGCGAAGCCGGCGGCAGCCATGGCAGGCCGGCCCGTTTTTCCGAAGCGCGGAGGTCGTCCCCAAACCGCCCAGAGAACGAAACAGGCAATTCCCAGACGCAGGTAGGGCGCAGGCAGATTGATCGCGATCGAGCCGCCGATGGCAGCGCCAAGCAGAGCGCCCACCGAAAACCAGGCGAGGATCAGCCAGTCGACATGCCGGATCTGGACCAGGGCACGGCCTGCGTTGGAGCCCAGTTGGACAATGCCATGAATGGGCACCAAAGCCGCGCTGGGCATAACGCTCGCCATGATGGCGATCAAGGCAATGCCGCCGCCAAGACCCAGTGCAGCCGTCAGCGCCGACATCACGAAACTCACGGCGATCAGGCCAAGGCTCACAAACAGGGAGAGTTCAGAGGGGAAAAGTGCGGGAAGGCTTTCGATCAAGGCTCAGGACCACCTGCTGCGCGCATAGTTGATCGCCTCGCGCACATCCAGCTGCCGTGTGGAATTGCCGCTTCTGACATAAAACAGCGAGGACCTGCCGTCGGCCAGATGGGCCGCACGGGGCGCTGGCCGGATGATCACCATGGCGACATCCTTTTCCTCGACCTTGGCGAAGACCGTGTGGATGAACGGGCAAAGATCGCCGCCCAGGCTCTTGGTGACGATGTCGTTGAGCGTTCTTTCGAAACTGTCGAGATCGGGCTGTTTCAAGGTCGACAGGTCGTTGTCGAGCCCAAGGGGTGTGCCGGTGTCATCCACGCCGATGACGAGATAGCCGCCCTGCGCGTTGAAAAAGCCGGCGATGGTCTTGGCGATGACCTTCTCCAGGCCCCGGTTGATCCGGTTCTCGTTGACGTCCCAGCGCACGGATGACTTGAACTCGACGCGCGCGCTTTCGCCCTGGCGAATGATGTCAGGGATGAGGGCGATCTGTTCCTCGCGTAAAGACTTGTAGGCTTTGGCGGTGTTGACGTAGTTGCGCGTGAAAAGCCCGAAGGCGACGCCGACGATGGCGCCCATGATGGCGTAGGCGACGACAATGTCGAAGTGACGCGGGAAAAGGATCAACCACAACCGGCCGCTCATGAATTCCCAGAAGGTGGGAGCCGTTTCGGAAAAGCGGGACAGCTCCCACCAGACAACGATGAGATTGAGCGGGTGGATGACAAAGACGCCAACAAGGGCGCCGAGCAACAGGTAGGCTGTCATCAGGGACAGGCGGCTGCTGGCGAAACGAACCATGTCGATGTGCTTTGCCTCCAGGAACAAGGCGCCGGTGCATCGGCGCCTTGTTCTTGCATAGCCGGATCAGGCGGCGGCAGGCAATGCCGTTTCGGCCAGGCGGACCCAATAGGAGCAGCCGTAGGGGATGGCATTGTCGTCGAAGTCATACATGGGATGATGCAGACCGGCACTGTCGCCGTTGCCGGCGAAGATGAAGGCGCCCGGCCGTTCTTCCAGCATGTAGGCGAAATCCTCACCGCCCATCATCGGCGGCAGGTCGCGGTTGACCTTGCCCTGTCCGGCGACTTCCTCGGCAATCTTCGCCGCGAAATCCGTTTCCTCGTCATGGTTCACGACAACCGGATAGCCGAGGATATAGTCGATCTCGGCAGTCGCGCCCATGCCTTCGGCAATGGCGGTCACGATGGCCTTGAAGCGCTCTTCGGCAAGCTCGCGAACGCCGGGGTCAAGGGTGCGCACGGTGCCGCGCAATGTGGCTTCCTGCGGAATGACGTTGAAGGCATTGCCGGCTTCGAAGACGGTGACTGAAACCACGACGGATTTCAGCGGATCGGCGTTGCGGCTCGCGATGGTCTGCAGAGCTGTCACGATCTGCGAACCTGCGACAATCGGGTCAATGGTTTCATGCGGCTTGGCGGCATGGCCGCCGCGGCCGGTGATCTTGACGTGAAATTCGTCGGTTGCTGCCATCAGCGCGCCCTTGCGGATCGCGAACTCGCCGACCGGCATGCCAGGGTAGTTATGCATGCCGTAGACTTCGTCGATGTTCCAGCGGGTCATCAGGCCGTCGTCGATCATCGCCTTGGCGCCAGCGCCGCCTTCTTCGGCAGGCTGGAAGATCACCACAACCGTTCCGTCGAAGTTGCGGGTTTCTGCCAGATATTTGGCAGCGCCGAGCAGCATCGAGGTGTGCCCATCGTGGCCACAGGCGTGCATTTTGCCTGGAGTCTTGGACGCATATTCCTTGCCGGTGATCTCGTTGATCGGCAGGGCGTCCATGTCGGCGCGCATGCCGATGGTCTTGCCGGCGCCGCCGTTCTTGCCCTTGATCACACCCACAACGCCGGTTTGCCCGATGCCGGTCACAACTTCATCGACGCCGAACCCCTTCAGCAGCTCGGCAACCTTCTCGGCGGTGCGAACAGTCTCATAAAGGATTTCAGGGTTCTCGTGGAAATCACGGCGCCAGGCGGTGATCTCATCGTGAAAATCGGCCAGACGATTGACGATTGGCATTTAAAACTCCTTGAAAACAGGAACTTGGAGGAAGGTGTCGGGCGCAGCCCATTGCGACCAGCCTACTCCAAATGATCAAAAGGAAAAGCACAAATTCGCTGAAAAAGAAGGCATGCCAACTTTTTTCGCTGCGATCAATCAGCGCAATGGCAGGAAGCGGTAAACGCTGGATTTCTTCACCTCTGCGTCTTCCAGCGCGCCAACGACGGGGACTGAATAGGTGGCGATATGCTCCAGGCGGTCCTTTGGCAGGTAGGAGCGGCCCGGATCGCCAATGAAAACCGGCGTTCCACGGATCAGTATTCTGTCGATGAAGGCGATGATGCCGTCGGCCATGTGCTTGTCGTAGAAGACATCGCCGCAAAAGACGACATCGGCCTCGGGAGCCGGGCCGGCTGTGATGTCGTCATTTTCAAAGTCGACGGCGACATCATTGAGCGTGGCGTTGAGGCGGCCAGCTTCCAGCGCGAAAGGGTCAATATCGACCGCTCTGCAATGCGTCGCGCCGGCCATCATCGCCGCGATCGCGACCAGGCCGGAGCCGCTGGCGAAATCGAGCACTGTCTTGCCGCGCGTGATGTCCGGATGATCGAGAATGTAACGGGCGAGGGCTTGTCCACCGGCCCAGGCAAAGGCCCAGAATGGAGGAGGCAGGCCGAGGGCGCCAAGCTCGTCCTCGGTCTTTTGCCAAAGCTCCATGGCCTCATCGGCGACGTGGAGCCGGATCTCTTCTGCGTGGGGTACGGGTTTGACGCGCGTCTGTTCGCAAATGAATGACCGAGGGTCCTTGATGCGGTTCAAATCCGTGCTCCGATCGTGTCAGGCCGGTTTGTCCAGCCCGCCCATTTCGCAAACGAGGTTCCACTCATCTTCCTTGACCGGCTGGACCGACAGACGCATCGAGGTGACGAGCGACATGTCGGCAAGCCGTGGCTCGGCCTTGACATCTGCCAGGGTGACGGGCTTGGGAATGTCGCAGACGGCTTTGAAGTCGACGCATTCCCAACGCGGGTCGTCCGTCTTCGGGTCCGGATGAATTTCACTGCAGACCTCGACGACGCCGACAACTTCCTTGCCGATGTTGGAATGATAGAAGAAAGCCTTGTCGCCGATTTCCATCGCCCGCATGTTGTTGCGCGCCTGGTAGTTGCGAATGCCGTCCCAGGGCTCGCCTTCTTCGCCCTTGGCCTTCTGCTGTTCCCAGGACCATTTGTCCGGCTCGGACTTGATTAGCCAGTACTGCACTTACTTTGTCTCCGGATTCTTGACCGCCCAGTTCCACGGACGGATCTCGACGCTTTCGAAAAGATCCGCATGCGCATAGGGGTCTTCTTGGGAAATGGCCAGGGCTTCGTCGCGGTTCGCGGCCTCGATCACGACCAGAGATCCGGTCATGTTGCCGTCGTCGTCCAGGAAGGGACCGGCTGCCTTGAGACCATCTCCGAGGCCGTTGAGAAACTCGAGATGAGCGGCGCGATTGTCGAGGCGGACTTGAAGTGCGCCCGGCTTGTCTGTGCAGATGAGAGCATAGAGCATTGAAGAGATCTCCTGTTTTCGGCGGAGGTTAGGTCTGACCCTGGCGAAACTCAATGGGGGGGTCGCCAAAACACCTGGTCAGTTTCGGCCGCTTTCGGCCTCATGCTTCAAGGGCCGGGACATGAGGGTGGTCAGCGCCTTGTCGATCGACAAGGAGCCGCTGATGATCGCCGCGACGACTTCGCAAATCGGCAATTCCACATCGTGGCGGCGGCCGAGCTCGACGGCAACCTTGGCTGTATGAGCACCTTCCGCCAATTTGCCGCCCTCTGCGATCAGATCGGCGGCTTTGCGGCCTTCGCCCAACTCGATGCCAAAACGGAAATTGCGCGATTGTGTCGAAGAACAGGTCAGAACAAGGTCGCCGAGGCCGGACAGTCCGGTGAGCGTCTCATTTTGAGCGCCGAGCGCTGATCCAAGTCGTGTCAGTTCAGCAAAGCCTCTGGCGGTGAGGGCAGCCTGCGCGCTGGCGCCGAGCTTCCGGCCCACGACGGCGCCGCAGGCGATTGCCAGCACATTCTTGAGCGCGCCGCCGATCTGCGCGCCGGTGACATCAGTTGATGCGTAAGGACGGAAGGACGGCGCGGCCATGGCAATTGCCAGCATTTCGGCTGCGTCGCTGTTTTCGCAGGCTACGGTGACCGCTGTCGGCAGGCCCTTTGCAACGTCATCGGCGAAACTGGGGCCGGACAGGACGGCTGGAATTGCATCCGGCAGTTCCTCGGAAAGGACCTGCGAAAGCAGCTTGCCAGAGCTTTGCTCGATCCCCTTGGCGCAGAGAACGATTGGAACGGCGAAGCTACCGATTTCAGCAAGTGCGCGCAGTGTTTCCCGGGTGGTTTGTGCGGGCGTCACCAGAAGCAGCGCATCGGCGGAACCGACGTCGCGCAAGTCGCTGGTTGCCTCGATCTTCTCGTCGAAGGTAATCCCGGGCAGATAACGCGGATTATGCTGGCGCGACCTGATCTCGGAGACGACGTTTGGATCCCTGGCCCAAAGGGTTACCTGCCGGCCGGCGCGGGCCGCGGTCAAGGCCAGAGCAGTGCCCCATGCGCCGCCGCCAAGAACGGCAGTCTTGTTGATCGACCTCATGATCTGGCTCCTTGAATGCGCTGGCGCAGTGGATCCAGTTGAGCGCCAAATTCGGCAAAGAAATTGCGGGGGTCCATTGCTCTTGGATCATGCAGATCCAGCCAGAACAAGCGGAAGCGGATCGGCGGCCCGCCGTTGCTGGGGCTCATTTCGAAATGCTCCCACTCTTCCTTCGGCGCCGTGTCGATCGTGGCGTGGTAGAGTTTGCGCAAGTGTCGGCCCTTGAGGGGCCTGTTGAGCGGTGCCTGGATTTCGCCATCGGCGGTCATGGTTTCAAACGGTAGATTCTGGTCCGCGAAATGCTCGAAAGCAGTGTCCAGCGTGAGGCCGGTTTCCTCGATGAACTCGCGGCGCGCACCGATCAGGTAGCTTTCGCCGGGATCAATGGTGCCGCCGGGCACCTGCAGACCAAGTTCAGGCGTATCCGGCTCATCAAAGACCAGCAGCCTGTTGCCACAGGTCAGATAGACATAGGCCTTGTGGTAGATGCGCATAATCGAATCCGGTGCCAGGAAAGATCACACTACCTATCAACTTCCCGGCGGCTGGGAAACCGCAAGCTTGCAGCCACGCACATTTGACCGATCAGACCTTTGCGCCCTTCTTGCCGGAGCCGAGCACGCCGCTCGCAGTTTGGTCCAGTGGCCACCGCGGGCGCGGGGAGGTTGCCATGTCGTCGACGGGCCCGAGGCGCATTTTTTCGATGCCGGCCCAGGCGATCATCGCCGCGTTGTCGGTGCAAAGCTGCAGGGGCGGCGCGACGAAACGTGCATTGGCTTCCGATGCCGTGCTCGTGAGTGCCGAGCGGATTTCCTTGTTCGCGGCAACGCCTCCAGCGACCACGACGACGGGCGGACGGCCGGGGAATCTGTCTTCGAACAAGGCGAGTGCCGATTTGGTCCGGCTGGCCAGAACGTCGGCCACGGCCCGCTGAAAACCTGCGCAAAGATCGGCGACCGTCTGGTCGTCGATGGGTTCCAGCTTTTTGGCCTGGGTCCGAAGTGCGGTCTTCAGACCCGCAAAGGACATATCGAGACCGGGCCGATCCAGAAGCGGCCGTGGCAGCTTGAAGCGGGAAACATCGCCCTGTGCCGCCATGCGCTCGACGGCAGGACCGCCAGGGTAGGGCAGGCCGAGGAGCTTGGCGGTCTTGTCGAAGGCTTCGCCAATCGCATCATCGATTGTCGTGCCGAGCCGCTCGTAGTCACCGACGCCCTTGACCAGGAGAAATTGACTGTGCCCGCCGGAGACCAGAAGCAGCAGAAACGGAAATTCAAGGTCGTCGGTCAGGCGCGCCGTCAGGGCGTGGCCTTCCAGATGGTTCACCGCGACCAGTGGTTTGCCGGCGGCCATGGCGATGGCTTTGGCGGTCATCAGGCCCACGATGACGCCGCCGATGAGACCAGGGCCGGCGGTCGCTGCCACGGCATCGATGTCATCCCAGCCGCAGCCGGCGTCTTTCATCGCCTCATCGACGATGCGATCCAGCACTTCGATGTGCGCGCGTGCGGCGATTTCGGGCACGACACCGCCGAATTCGGTGTGTTCATCGATCTGCGAGCGGACGACATTGGACAGAATTTCAGCATTTGCCGGTCCACGCACGATCGCTGCTGCGGTTTCATCGCAGCTGGTTTCAATGCCCAGGACTGTCAGCGACGGCATGTCGCAAGCGGAAATGTCTGAATTCATTGCTTCTGCTGCATTGGCCAATGGTACTCAACGGCCTATCATCTGACGACTTAGTTGTCTTTGCGTTTGTGACCCCAAGCGCGCCCTAACATCGGGATGCTGATCCTTGCAATCAAAACCTTTGCGTATCGGAACGCGTGGAAGCGCTCTCGCTCTTGCCCAGGCTCAGGAGACACGTGCTCGCCTGATGGCAGCACATGGGATCGACGAAGACGCCTTCGAGATCGTCGTCATCAAGACGTCCGGCGACCAGATCCAGGATCGGCCGCTTTCCGAAGTTGGCGGAAAAGGACTGTTTACGAAGGAAATCGAGGAAGCGCTGCTGGACGGGCGGATTGATCTTGCGGTTCATTCGTCCAAGGACATGCCGACCGTGTTGCCGGAAGGACTGGCGCTGACGGCTTTTCTGCCGCGTGAGGACGTGCGTGATGCGTTCATCTCGCACAAGGCCAAGACCTTGATGGATCTGCCGCAGAACGCGGTTGTCGGGTCCAGTTCACTGCGCCGGCAGGCGATGATCAAGCGCCTGCGCCCGGACATCGAAGTGGTTATGTATCGCGGCAATGTGCAGACGCGACTGAAAAAACTCGCCGAAGGTCAGGTCGATGCGACTCTCCTGGCCTATGCAGGGCTGAAGCGGCTTGGGCTTGGTGACGTGGTGACCAGCCTTCTGGAGACGGATGACTTTCTCCCCGCTGTCGGGCAAGGGGCTATCTGCATTGAAAGCCGTGAAAAGGACGCGCGGACCCTCGAACTGCTTGCTGCAATCCATGATCAGGAAACGCAGGTGCGGCTCGATGCGGAGCGGGCGTTTCTCGCAGTATTGGATGGTTCCTGCCGCACGCCGATCGGTGGTCTTGCGCTGGTCGAGGGTGACCGGATGACTTTCAAAGGCACAATCTTGAAGCCGGACGGGTCGGTCGTTCATGACATCGCCCGCGAGGGACTGGCAGCGGACGCCCTCACCCTTGGTCGTGACGCTGGAGAAGCGCTCAAAGCCATCGCCGGACCGAATTTCCTGGCCAGCTGATCCGATGCGCTTCCTTCTCACGCGCCCTGCACCAGATTGCGCCCGAAGTGCCGCACGGCTCAGAGCGCTGGGGCATGAGGCGGTGGAAGCGCCAATGCTGAAAATGGTGGCGACCGATCCAGGGGTATTGGATCTCGCCGGTGTGTCAGCCCTGGCTGTGACAAGCGGCCGGGTTGGCGGACTGCTTGCCGACCGCGGCGATCTTTCCACACTCCTGGAATTGCCCGTTTATACGGTGGGCAATCGAAGCGCCGAAGCGATGCGCGCTGTGGGCTTTGACCGTGTGCTGTCGGCAAATGGTGACTTTGCAGATCTGGTCAACCTCATCCTGGCAGAGGCGCCTTCGGGCCGCGTGTTATATCTTGCTGCGGCGGATCGGGCCGGGGATCTGGAAGGCCATCTGCGCCGCGGATCTGTGGCCTGCGAGTTGGTCGAAGTCTATCGGATGGACCCCGTCACGGATCTTGAACCGGCGGTTCTGGAGGTGCTTAAATCGGAGGACCTCGATGCGCTTCTGCTTTACTCGCGCCGAACGGCGGAGGCGCTGCTTGCAGCCTTGGCTGATCATGAGCTGATGGGGCTTTTGTCCAACTTGCGCGTTATTGCGATATCGCAGCAGGTTGCCTCGGTGTTGCCGGATACGGCTTGTGTTGAAGTTGCGGCGCACCCAACTGAAGAGGCACTGTTCGCGCAGGCTTTAACAGGTTGTTAACCGAAGCGGTGGAGTCGTTGTTTCCGCAGCGCGGCAAAACGCCCGCCGTTTCTCTACCGCTCCCGCAGCGGGTGTGTATAGTGGGTTTGACGGGCTTTGCGACGTGGCCCGTCGGACGGTGAGGAGACTAGCAAATGGCATCGGACAACGACACTTCCGGCAAGAAGCCTAGCGGAACGTCTTCCAGTTCTGGAACCGGTCCTGGCAGTTCTTCGACATCGGCAAAACCGACGTCAGCGACTTCTGCAACAAGCAGTGGAGCGGGAAAACGTCCCGTCACGATTGATCTGAAGCCTGAGAAGGTCGGATCAAAGACACCTGATCCTACTGCTGCCAGCACATCCAAGCCGACGACGCCGACTGCCTCCACCACTTCTGCGAGCAGCAGTACGACACCACCGAAACCCTCGTCTGTCCCACCGTCAAGCAGCGCGCGCTCTTCCAGCACAAGTACGTCGAGCACTGCTTCTTCGGCCACGGGAGCAGGCGCAAAGACGGCGCCGGGTGCGACGGCGGCAAAGCCCGCGACCGAGCCTTCCAAGCCACAAGCCTCCTCGGCGTCGACATCCAAACCGTCTTCCGCGAGCAGTTCTGCCGGTTCCAAGTCGTTTTCGCCGCCGCCTGCGCCTTCTGGCGAAAAGGGCGGTGTTGGCGCATTCGGCGTTCTGGTTGCGGCGCTCATCGGCGGTGCGGTGGTTCTCGGCGGCGCTTACGGCCTTCATGTCTCTGGCCTGTTGAAGTTGCAGCCCGAGCAATCAGCCTCCCTGAATTCTGACGTGAGCGATGCGCTTGATCGGCTGTCCGGGCTGGAGCAGAAAGTCGAGAGCCTGGCAAGCACGCCTGACGCAGGCGCTGGAGTTGCAGATCGTCTGGATGGTCTCGAACAGCGGATCGAAGGACTGGCCGCTGACGCGCCGGCTGCTGCATCTGCTGCGCTGGAGACGGAAGTCTCTGATCTGAAATCGGCCTTTGACACACTCTCCGCTCAGGTGACGAGCGCCGGCACAGGTGAGACGGGTGTCGCGCCAACGGCGCTGACGGATCTTGAAAAGCGCGTTGAGGCTGCGGAAAGCGCGGCTGCCAAGACCAGCGGGATTGAAACGCAGATCGAAGCGGTCTCCTCCAGCCTGACGGACATGACGACCCGGCTGGAAAATGTCGAGGCGACGGCAAAAGCTGCCCAGACGGCGGTGTCCACCTCTGACGTTTCCCTGAAGACCCTCGCTGACAGCCAGGCTCGGGCGAGCGAAACCCTTGCAACCCTGTCGTCCGATATCAGGACGGCTGGTGAAAAGCAGACTGCGGATCTGGCGAAGGTACGCGAAGAGCTCGATGCCTTGTCGAAGCGCCTTGCTGCGGTCGAGGCGACCATGGGCGATGCGACAGCGCGCGAAGTGGCAGCCCGTGCCCTGTCGGTCTCCGCGTTGAAATCTGCCGTGGATTCCGGACGGCCTTATGAAACAGAGCTGGCTGCGGTCAAGGCCGGCCTGCCCAAGGACACGGATCTTGCTGCACTTGAGGCACATGCGAAGAGCGGTGTGGCTCCGGTATCGGTGCTGATCGCCGAATTTCCTGAGGTTGCCCGTGCGATGTTTGCCAAGTTCTCGGAGCCTGCGCGCTCGGGCGACATGCTCGACAGCCTTCTGGCGGGCGCCAAGTCGATCATCGCGGTTCGCGGTCCGGGCGATGAAAGCGGAACCGGACCGGATGCGGTCCTGAGGCGGATGGAACGGGCGGTTGCCAAGGGTGATCTGGCCGCAGGTCTTGAAGCCTTTGCCGCCTTGCCGGACGAGGCGAAGGCCGTTGGTGCGGATTGGGCTCAGCGGGCTGAAGCGCGCGTGGCAATTGACCGCCTGACTGATGCAGCCTCCAGCGAAGTCCTCAACGCCCTGTCGCGCAAGGACAGCTGAGCCGAATTTTTCGCCCATGCATTTGGGCAGACAGCGAATGACCGGACTGTGCCCGGTTAAAGCCAAGGAGCTAACGGAATGATCCGGGTCCTGATCTTTTTTGCCATTCTTTTCGCCGTGACCATGGGGTTCGCATGGATGTCCGATCTGCCGGGCGTCGTGTCGATCAGCTGGCAAGGCTATGTCTGGGAAAAGCCTCCTGTGATCGTGGGGCTGGTCGCGGGATTGGCCCTGATCGCGTTTCTCCTGGCGGTCTGGATTGTGCTTACGGTGCTTCGCTCGCCGAAGATTGCCACACGCTTTTTCAAGCGCCGGCGGAAGGACAAGGGATACGAAGCCCTCTCCAGTGGCTTGATTGCGCTGGGCACGGGCAACGCCAAACAGGCGCGCCGTCACGGTCTGGATGCGGATCGGCTCTTGAACGATGAACCGGCAACCAAGCTGCTTCTGGCACAGACAGCACAGCTGGCCGGGCGCGATGAAGAAGCGCGTGAGCGCTTCGAGGCAATGCTGGAAGAAAAGCAGACGCGGGCACTCGGCCTGCATGGGCTCTTTATCGAGGCCGAGCGGCAACAGGAACCAGTTGCTGCGCGCCACTACGCTGAAGAAGCTGCCCGCGAAATGCCTGGCCTGGAATGGGCCGGAAAGGCGGTTCTTGGCTATCAGGCGGTCGCAAGCCATTGGGAAGAAGCGCTGAAAACGCTTGAGCGCAATTACACCGCCAAGATGCTCGACAAGAAAACCTATCGTCGGCACAGGGCTGTGGTGCTGACCGCGCTTGCCCAGAACCTTGAGAGCGGCGAGCCGGATCGGGCGTATTCGCTGGCGAAGGAAGCGCATGGTCTTGCGCTGGATCTGGTGCCGGCCGCTGCCCTTGCCGCGCGGCTTGCGACCCGCAAGGGCGAAATCCGCAAGGCTTCCAAGCTGATTGAATCCACCTGGCGGGTTTCGCCGCACCCGGATCTTGCGGAGGCCTATGCGCATGTCCGCAGCGGCGATTCGGCTGTGGACCGTCTGAAACGCGTGAAGTCTCTGGCAGGCCAGCGCGCGAACACCAATGTGGGTGCCATGGCCGTTGCCCGTGCAGCTCTCGACGCACGCGAATTCGATGAAGCGCGGGAGCAACTGAAAAAGGTCCTGCGCTCTGAACCGGTGCGCGGCGCCTTCCTGATGATGGCGGAGCTGGAAGAAGCCGAGCATGGAGACCGGGGACGCATGCGCGACTGGCTGTCGCGTGCCGTTCACGCTCCGCTCGACAAGGCGTGGATCGCAGACGGCGTCGTATCCCGCGAGTGGCAGGCGGTCTCTCCGATCACCGGCAAGCTCGATGCGTTTGAGTGGAAGACGCCCTCAGGCTTCGACGACGATGGTCGTGGTGATGTGATCGAAGACGCGATGTTTGATGCGCCCGCCTTGCCTGTGGTGTCGGCGACCACAGCAACGGCAACTGTCGAGCCGGCGATCATCGTTGCTGAAGAGACCCCACAAACTACAGCTTCAGCGAAAGAGGCCGAGCCCGAGGTGATCAAGGCGGAGGCTGGTGTCACAGCCGCCGTGCAGGAGGAACCTGCAAAGTCAGCGGCCTCCCCGGATGCCACGGCCGGCTATGAGGGCACGACGGATGATGTCGGCCACGCAAAGCGTCCACAGGACCTCGCAGACAGCTCCGATGGTGTTGTTGCGGCCACCGTCACGCCAGACGTCAGCAAGGCAGAGCCTGCGTCCGACAAGAGCGATATGGCTGAGAAGTCGCCCGCCAAGGCAGGGACCAGCGCCGAGACGGCCACTGCTGCGACCGTGGTCGATGAAACCGAGATCAGGGCGCCGGCTTCTGCGAACAAACAGGCTGCGGCTGATGAGGATCTGAAGATCCCGATCGAATTGCCTTTCGCCAGAATGCCGGATGATCCGGGACTTGATGACGATGAGGACGAGGACAAACCGAAACGTCCGCGTTTCTTCAACTGAATCGGGTTGTGACAAGAGGGTGAGCGCGTCATCAACAAGAAGGCAGATGCCTCTTGCATCTGCCTTCAGGCTCCGGTAATTAGCCCTCCATCCTGATGATGAAGATTATCAGTCTGCAGAGCTGTAAGCTCCGCAAGATTGGCCGCATTAGCTCAGTTGGTAGAGCACATCATTCGTAATGATGGGGTCAGGTGTTCGAGTCACCTATGCGGCACCACTTCTTTCCAAATCCCTGTTTGCGCGTCAAAGCGCGCTTGAGCGGTCAAAAGATCGTCGTCCAGCCTTCGGGCGCGGCCTGGTGTTTTTCGTAAACAACCTCATCGGCCAGCGTTCCATCCGGTGCCATGAGACGGATGGTTCCACCCTTGTTGGGCAGGCGTGGCTGGTCGGGCCTTTCCTCAAGGATGAAACGGTGGGCTTCGCCTGCGGGCAGGCGGCCGGAGAGATCCTGGTACCGATCCGCCTCGTCCATGATTTGCCAACCCGTCAGCATAAGATCTCCGTCGGTGCGGTTGAGAAGCGTTATGCTTTCGCGGCCGATTTCCCGTCCGGTCGGATTGATCATTGCGGCGACAATCGCGATGGGCGGGGCCAACGGATCGATGGTTTTGGGAGGGTTCTTGACATGCTGAGGGTGGCCTGTGCGGTCATGGGTGACCCAGGCCTGGCTTTGAAAGCCCAAGAATATTCCCGCCCAGCCGTCATTTGATCCGAAATGGATCAGCAAGGCGCCGTCCTGACCGACACCGTTGTTCGCGGCATGTCCGCCGCGTGATCCCTGGTTCATGTGGACTTCGTGGATACCGCTGCCTGGCCGGAAGCCGAAATACTTGTCCGCGCGCTTCGGCTCAGGTCCCCAACGTTCGCCAATGGCGTAAAAGGTGACGGAAGGGTCTTCGATGCCCGATTTGAGCAGTGGCTCGATGTAGTCGCGCAGGTCATTCTCGGGACCTTTCAGCTGGAAAGGAGCCTGGCGCATCTGGTTGCGGATGACCATCCCGCCGCGAATGTAGTCAATTTCAAATCGTGGCCGCACCCGCTTCAGGTCATGCATTCCAGCCGGCAGGGTTTTCAGCTGGGCAAGACCGGGATGCTCCAACGGCGAGACGAGCGCGTACAGAAGATCGTGCGGATGCTGGATCGAGCGCACGTTCAGAGCGATGCGATGGCTGTTGCTGCCGTCCTCAATTCGGATCTCGATGTGGGGATCATCGTCGTCGTCAAGGCAGTAGTCTGAAGGGCGGCCCTTCAAAAGCGTGTAATTTGTCAAAGGCATCAGGCGAACCGGTCTCTGCGTGTCGGTGGGACCGTAGCTGGAGCACGGACGCCATGAAAGCAAAATCCCCGGAGCAGGTATGCGTGACTATCCGGCAAAACTGGACATCTTGGTGCTGACTCTTGACCCGCGTGAGCGGAAGGATTCTGATAACGAATCACATCAATAGCGTGGCCGGCCCGACAGATCACGGAGATGGTTTTGGGACATTCTGCCAAACTGGAACTGTTTCGCCGTCTCGTGCCGCTTTTTCTCGCGGTTCTCGGGATCGTCGGTGCGCTGACATTTCTGAGCCCCTTGAGCGGCCTGCTCTGCGTCATTGCCGGGATCGGCATCTATTGCGCCATGCCGAAGCAGAAGGTGCCGACCGGCGCCGTTCGGCCGGCTGTTCAGCCCGGCGTCCTGGTGACAGACGCCATCGGCTACGTGATCGGTGTCCCGCTTTTTTGCCTGTCTCTGCTAGGTGCCGCCTATGGCACGGGCAGCGCGACCTCGCTGCTGTTTCTCACGCTTCTGATACCTGCAAGCTTTTCCATCCTGATCTTCATGACGGCGATCCGTCAGGAGACCTCGTGGATCCGCTTTTTCGGAAATGGCTTCGAGGTGACCCAACTGGGGCTGAAGGCACGGGTTCGTTACACCGACCTCAGCTCCATGCGTGTACGTCAGGTCAGGTTGTCGCGAGGCCTTGGCTGGTTCTTTGCGACGCTTGGATCGGGCACGCGGCGACGGATTGCCTTGCTGGGCGATGCGGAAGACAGCAAGACGCTGATTTTCGTGTCCAAGGGTGGAACGGAGTTCGCCGTTTCATCGGAAATGATCCCCGATCTGCAGAGGGTTCTGATCGGTATGGACCGCGCCGGGGTGGAGCTGCCCGAAGGCATCAGCGAGCGGGAACGCAAGAAAATCCGGCGGGTGCGCGAGCGGATGTATCGCAAGCCCGACGAGCCGAACATGGAACAGCTTGATGTCGCCCGCATCGCTGCAACGGTCCGCAAATACCAACAGCGAAACGCCTGACCCGACCCGACTGGAACAGGCTTTAGCTCTTCGTCACCCAGTTCGGTTTTCGCTTGTCGAAGAAGGCGCTGATGCCTTCCTGCGCTTCCGGGGTCTCCCAGGTGTCGGCTAGCCGGCCGATCGTGTCGTCGATTTCAGCATCCGAGATTACTGGTCCCAGAGAACGGGCGAGCGCTTTGGACGCGGCAACAGCGGCGGGTGCTGCGCCGAGGTAGGGCTTGATCTCTGCTTCAATGGCGGCATCGAGGTCGCCCGGCTCCACCACCTTTGCGACCAGATCCAGATCGCGGGCTTCCTCGGCTTCGAAAAGACGCGCGGACATGAGGACACGGCGCGCCTTGCCTTCCCCCATGCGCGCAAGAACATAGGGGCTGATGGTCGCCGGGATGAGGCCGAGGCGAGTCTCGGTCAGACCGAATTTCGCACCGTTGACGGCAACGGCGACATCGCAGACGCTCATCATGCCGATGCCACCGCCGAAGGCCTGACCTTGTACCTTGCCGACCAGCGGCTTTGGCAGTTCATTCAGATCCTTCAGCATCATGGCAAGCTTGCGGGCCTCAGCCATGCGGGTTTCCCGGTCGGCATGGAACTGTTCCCGCATCCAGCCCAGATCTCCGCCCGCGCAGAAGCTGTCTCCGGCGCCCGTCAGTACCACGACCCGAACCTTGTCATCCGCACCCAGCTGGGCGGCGGCAGCTGTCAGCTCGTCGATCATTCTGGCGGAGAGGGCGTTGTGCTTGTCTTCCCGATCCAGCGTCAGGGTCGCGACACCGCGGTCATCCGTCGAAATGGAGATGGTTTCAAAGCTCATGCGTCGTCACTCCGCAAAGACAGTGCAAAGTCGGAAGCAAGCTTCAGCTTGTCCATGTTGAGGCCGGTTTCAAAACCCTTGCGATGCAAGAGCTCGGCCACGGCCTCTGTCGCCACGTTGCCTTTTGCGCCCGGCGCATAGGGGCAGCCGCCGAGGCCGCCAATTGCGGCGTCGAACACGCGCACGTCCTTTTCGAGGCTTGCTTCGATGTTGTCGACGGCCCGTCCCTTGGTGTCGTGATAGTGACCGGCAAGCTTGTCGGCCGGAACAACGCTCAAGACAGCCTCCAGCATCGTGGAGATGGTTTCCGGCGTGCCGCTGCCGATGGTGTCTCCGAGGGAAATCTCGTAGCAGCCAAGGTCCATGAACAACCCGGCAACGCGAGCGACCTCTTCCGGAGGCGTTGCGCCGTCATAGGGGCAATCGGTGACGCAGGAAATGTACCCGCGCACCGGCATGCTGTCCTCATGGGCCTTTTCGACCAGGGGCTTGAAGCGTTCGATGCTTTCGGCGACGGAACAGTTGATGTTCTTTTTCGAAAAGCCTTCGGACGCCGAGCCGAAGATGGCGACTTCATCCGCGGAGGCTTTCTTGGCGGCGTTGTAGCCTTTCACGTTGGGCGTCAGCGCTGTGTAGAAAATGCTTGGATGCCGGTAGATGCCTTCCAGCACTTCCTTTGCATCCGCCATTTGCGGAACCCACTTCGGGCTGACGAAGCTGGTCACCTCAATCTTGCGGAAGCCGCAGTCCGAGAGCATGTCGACCAGCTTGATCTTGTCTTCGGTGGGAACGAAAACAGCTTCGTTCTGGAGCCCGTCGCGCGGTCCCATTTCGAAGATGGTGACGAATTCACTCATTGTGTGTCTCTCATTTCGAAGTGGCGATGCCATCGTCGGGCATCGACCGCAGTTCACGCCGGATGACCTTGCCGGTGGTTGTCATGGGAAGCGTGTCGACGAAGGCGATCTCACGCGGATACTCGTGGGCGGCGAGCTGTGTCTTCACGAATTTCGCGATCTCCGCCGCTAGGTCGTTCGTTCCCTCGATGCCTTGTTTGAGAACGATGAACGCTTTGACGATTTCCGTGCGTTGCGGATCAGGCTTGCCGACAACGCCAGTCAGCGCGACGGCAGGATGTCTCAACAGGCAATCCTCGATCTCGCCGGGGCCGATCCGGTAGCCGGAAGAGGTGATGACATCGTCATCGCGGCCGACGAAGGTGATCCAGCCGTCCGCATCCCGGGTGCCCTTGTCACCGGTCAAAAGCCAGTCACCGGCGAATTTGGCCCTGGTGGCCTGCTCGTTGTCCCAGTAGCCGAGGAACATGACCGGATCTGGCGACTTCACGGCTATGTTCCCCAGCGTGTCCTCTGGCAGGATCTTGCCGTCAAGATCGACCACATTGACGTCATGGCCAGGCACAGCGCGCCCCATGATGCCCGCGCGGGCCTCCATGACCGATGCGCAGCTCGAGACGATCATGTTGCATTCGGTCTGGCCGTAGAATTCGTTGATCGTCAGTCCGAAAGTCTTTTGGCCCCAGGCGATGAGTTCCGCGCCGAGGGTCTCACCACCGGACGCAATGGAGCGCATGTTGAGGGTCCAGCGTTTCTCCGGATCAGGGACCTGGCGCATCATCTTCAGCGCGGTGGGCGGCAGAAAGGCGTTGCGGATCTTCTGCTGTTCGATCAGTTCGAACGCAGCTTCCGCAGTGAACTTCTTGAAGCGGCAGGCAACAACCGGGACGCCGAGATACAGCGCGGGCATCAGGACATCGAGAAGGCCGCCGATCCAGGCCCAGTCGGCCGGCGTCCATATGCGGTCGCCGGGTTGTCCAAGAAAGTCATGGCTCATCTCGACGCCTGGCAGGTGTCCAAGCAGGACCCGGTGGCCATGCAGCGCGCCCTTGGGCTGGCCGGTGGTGCCGGACGTATAGATGATGATCGCGGGGTCGCCTGGCTTGGTGGCAAGCGGCGCGAACCGTTCGGACCGGCCCTCCATTTCTGCAGCAAGATCAAGCGCGCCGAAACGGGCGCCATCCGTGCACAGCACGGTTTCAAGATCGGGCAGTTCATGGCGGATGCGCTCGATCTTTTCCGCACCGGCGGCATCGGTGACAACGATTTTCGCACCTGAATTGCCAAGACGGTATTGAAGTGCCTCATCCCCGAACAGGGTGAAAAGCGGGATCGTGATTGCTCCGCTTTTGAGAGCCGCTATATGGGTAAAGGCTGTTTCAGGGCGCTGTGGCAAGAGTACGCCGACACGGTCGCCCCGTACCAGCCCCCGGCCGTGAAAGAGCGATGCCAGCTGGTTCGACAGGCGTTTCAGATCGCCGTAGCTGTAACTTTGCGCTGTCCCGTCCGCATCGATAAAGACGAGCGCTTCGCGTTCCGGCTCACGGTCCGCCCAGGCATCGCAGATCGCGGACCCGATATTGAACGTCTCGGGGATCTGCCATTCGAAGCGTTCAACCAGTTCTTCGTATGTGTGCGCCTCAGGCAGCATCTGCGTCTTCCTCGGCAAGGGCCACGAGCACCGTTCCATCCTGCACCTGCTCACCTTCGGCCGCCATGACTTCAGCGACAACGCCGTCGCGCGGGGCCTTCAGTGTGTGCTCCATTTTCATGGCTTCCAGAACGACGAGCGGCTGGCCCTTGGCGACCGTATCGCCGACCTTGGCGTTCAGGATTTTGACGAGTCCTGGCATGGGAGCAATGACCTGGTCCCCGGCGCTGGCGGCTTCATCCTCATCTGCAAGACGATCCGGCAGACCGATCCGATGGGCGTGGCCATCAAAGAAGACGGTCACCGCATCCCGTGCAAGGGCAATGGCGGCGCGTTTGCGAACGCCGTCGCAGTCAAAGACGATGGCGCCGTCTTCCAGACTGACGAGCTGGAAATCCCGCGGCGTGCCGTCGAGATGGACGGAGAAGCGCCGGTTGCCAAGGGCGTGAACTTCGACGTCCTGACGCTCGTCGGCGATGTCCAGTAGCGCATATTGGCGCGACGCGCTCCACATGCGCCAGCCGGCCAGTCTGTCCCAGGCATCGGTGCCATGGCGCTCTTCGGCAAGACCCAGCGCGGCCAGGGCGGCCAGGCCGATGACTTCAGCCGGGGCCGGAACCTCGGCGATCAACTCTTCCAGATCCCGGTCGATCAGCCCAGTGTCGACATCTCCGTTGGCAAAACCCTTGTGACGGCAGAGGTTCGCCAGGAACCCGGCATTGGTCACGCAGCCGGCTACCTGGGTGTCTTCGAGCGTGCCGAGCAATTTGCCCAGGGCTGCTTCGCGGGTCGGTCCATGGACGATCACTTTCGCAATCATCGGATCATAGAAGGGCGTGATCTCGTCGCCAGAGCGCACGCCGCTGTCGATGCGGGCATAAGTGTCTGGCAAATGCAGGTGGCTCAGGGTTCCGATCGCAGGCAGGAAGCCTTTCGGTGCATCTTCGGCGTAAAGACGCGCTTCGAGCGCCCAGCCGGAAAAGCTGAGTTCATTCTGGGCTTTCGGCAATGGCGCGCCGGCTGCGACCTGCAGCTGCCATTCAACCAGATCCTCTCCGGTGATCATTTCCGTCACCGGATGCTCCACCTGAAGGCGGGTGTTCATTTCCATGAAATAGAAACGGTCGGAGTTCAGGCCTTCGGACACATCGGCGATGAATTCGATGGTGCCCGCGCCGGCATAGTCGATGGCCTTGGCCGCCTTGACCGCGGCTTCACCCATGGCCTTGCGCATGGCTTCCGGCATGTCCGGGGCAGGGGCTTCCTCGATGACCTTCTGGTGGCGGCGCTGGAGAGAGCAGTCACGCTCAAACAGATGCACCGCATTGCCATGCTTGTCGCCGAAAACCTGGATTTCGATATGGCGCGGCTTGGTCAGATATTTCTCGATCAGGACACGGCCGTCGCCGAAGCTGGCCTCGCCTTCCCGGGAGGCGCCGTCGAGTGCATCCTTGAAGTCCGCCGGGTCGTCCACGCGGCGCATGCCCTTGCCGCCGCCGCCCGCACGGGCCTTGATCAGAACCGGATAGCCTATCTTCTCAGCCTCTGCCGCCAGGAAGTCTGGGTCTTGCTCCTGGCCGTGATAGCCGGGGACCACAGGCACTCCTGCCTCGACCATCAGCGCCTTCGCGGCATCCTTCAGGCCCATGGCCCGGATGGACGCGGCACTCGGACCGATGAAGGCGATGCCTGCTTTATCCAGCGCGTCCACAAAGGCCGGGTTTTCCGACAGGAAGCCGTAGCCTGGATGCACGGCTTCAGCACCGGATGTCTTGCAGACCTCGATGATCTTTCCGATCTGCAGATAGCTTTCGGCAACCGGGGCCGGCCCGATGCGATAGGCTTCATCGGCCATGGCCACGTGTTTTGCGCCGGCATCTGCGTCCGAATAGACCGCCACGGTCTTGATGCCGAGCTTCTTGGCGGTTTCCATGACCCGGCAGGCGATTTCGCCACGATTGGCAATGAGGACCTTCTTGAACATTGTCAGTCGCCTTCCGTCTTCAGGTCTTCGATCAGTTTGAAGCGCTCGCAGATGAGCATCATTTCGGGATCAAATCCGCCGTTCCGCTCGAAGAATTTCTGATGGTCGTGCTGCCATCCTTCGAGCGTGTCATTCTCGCCCTCGGCAAGTGCGAAGTCGGTTTCGACATCACAGAAGCGGGCCTGCTCCACCTGAATGGTCTCAATGACCAGGGCTGGCGAACTATCCCAGTTCAGGACGATGTTCCTGCGGCCTTCCTTGGGCAGCGGTTCCCCGCCATCTCCAAAATCCCGTAGCGCGCCGCAGGTGGCTGTCTTTTTGCCGGACCGCACGAGCGCGACCAGTTGGGCACTTAACTCCGGTCCATCGCCGAACTTGAAGGCGATCGCATCCGGATATCTTTGCTTGAGATCTTCCAGTTTCATCAGATCACATCCGGAACAGGCCGAAGCGGGTGTCTTCGATCGGTGCATTCAGCGCAGCCGAAAGTGACAGACCGAGGATGTCGCGCGTCTTGCGCGGATCCACGATGCCGTCATCCCAGAGGCGCGCCGAGGCATAGAGCGGATGTCCCTGTTGTTCAAACTGGTCGACAATGGGCTGTTTGAACGCCTGTTCCTCGTCTTGCGACCAGGATCCGCCCTTTCGTTCGATGCCATCGCGGCGGACGGTTGCCAGAACGCCTGCTGCCTGTTCGCCGCCCATTACCGAGATGCGCGAATTCGGCCAGGTCCAGAGGAAGCGTGGATCGAAGGCGCGGCCACACATGCCGTAGTTGCCGGCACCGAAAGACCCGCCGACCAGCATGGTGACCTTGGGCACCTTGGCTGTGGCAACGGCGGTCACCAGCTTTGCGCCATCCTTGGCGATGCCGCCAGATTCATAGGTCCGTCCGACCATGAAACCGGTGATGTTTTGAAGGAAGACCAGCGGCACCTTACGCTGGCAACAGAGCTCGACGAAATGGGCGCCCTTGACGGCGCTTTCGGAGAACAGAACGCCGTTGTTGGCGATGATGCCGACCGGAATGCCGTGGATATGGGCGAAGCCACAGACGAGCGTCGTGCCGTAACGAGCCTTGAATTCATCGAAACGGGACCCGTCGACCGTGCGGGCGATGACTTCTCGGATGTCGTAGGGCGTCTTCAGATCTGCCGGGACCACACCAAGGATTTCCTCGGGGTCATAGAGCGGGTCTTCCGGCGTCTGCATGGCGACCTGAAACTGCTTGGAGCGGTTGAGGCTGGCGATGGAGCGGCGGGCGAGTGCAAGCGCATGAGCGTCGTCGCGGGCCAGATGATCGGCGACACCGGACAGGCGGGTGTGAACGTCGCCGCCGCCGAGATCTTCGGCGCTGACTTCTTCACCGGTAGCCGCCTTCACGAGGGGCGGGCCTGCGAGGAAGATGGTGCCCTGGTTCTTGACGATGATGGTCTCGTCGGACATGGCCGGAACATAGGCGCCACCGGCGGTGCAGGACCCCATGACCACGGCAATCTGGGAAATGCCTTTCGACGACATGTTGGCCTGGTTGAAGAAGATGCGGCCGAAGTGATCGCGATCGGGGAAAACCTCATCCTGGTTCGGCAGGTTCGCGCCCCCTGAATCGACCAGATAGACGCAGGGCAGATTGTTCTGCTCGGCGATCTCCTGGGCGCGCAGATGCTTCTTCACGGTCATCGGATAGTAGGTGCCGCCTTTGACGGTAGCGTCATTGGCAATGATCATGACTTCCTGGCCTTCGACACGGCCGATGCCGGCGATCATGCCTGCAGCCGGAGCGGCGTTGTCATACATCTCGTGGGCGGCCAGAGTGCCGACCTCCAGGAAAGGAGAGCCCGGATCAAGCAGGCGGGAGACACGCTCACGCGGCAGGATCTTGCCACGGGAGACATGGCGCTGACGGGCGTTTTCGCCGCCGCCGTCGAAAGCGCGCGCGGCGGCAGCCTGGATTTCTGCCATGGCAGCTTCATGGGCGGCCTTGTTGGCTGAGAACTCCGGGCTGCGCGATGACAGGTTTGATTTCAAGACGGTCATGTCAGTCGCTTTCGATACTGGCGGTCAGGGGTGTGGCGGCAACGCTGCCGCGGACCATTTCGAGATAGATTTCTTCGATTTTATCCGCCGAAAGAGGGCCGTTTTCCCGGTACCAATTGGGAATGCCGGTGAGCATCGCGATGATGGCGCGGGCGGCGACGCCGGTATCGGCAATGCGATAGGCACCGCTCTTTTGGCCGTCTTCGAGAATTGCCTTCAGGATTGACTCATAACGGCGCCGTTCTGCTTCAACCTCGGCGAAGCTTTCTGGCTCAAGATTGCGAAGCTCCATGTAGGAAATGAAGACTTCCTCCCGGCGCTGCAGGTGATAGCGGATGTGGAAGCGGACAAAGACATCGAGGGGATCTGCCGACTGGCCTGCTTCGTCTGCGAAAGGGGGCCATGCGTCCAGAAGGTCACGCATGTGCGACAGCATCAGGTCTTTGAGAATGTCCTGCTTGGTCGGGAAATGGTTGTAGAGCGCGCTCGGTTGGACGCCGACATCCGATGCGATCTGGCGCATGGAGACGGCTGCGTAGCCATGGCGGGCGAAGAGCTTCAGCGCAGACGCGCGCACACGTGCCGCCGTACGCGATCCCTTGCGCGGTGACGGTTCGCGTTCTGCCATTGGCATGATGTCTTCATCTGCGTGCATTCTTCCTCCCAAGAAGAAAAGTAAATGAACGATCATTCATTTTCAATCAAAAAGCTGTTTTGCCGCTGAAATGACCCCGTGTGTCATTGGACAAGTGCCGAACTGTCAAAAAACGGTTACAGACTCAAGATTGACAGTTGTCTGGTGTGAGCCGTCGGTCGGCGCACATATTTGGTGGATTTGAGAAGGACAATCAGATGAGCGATGACAGCGCCCGCACCTGGGTTGAAGCCGAATGGCAGGACAGCCTGGACGAAGAGCTGGAAATGGAAATCGACGATCATCTGATCGCCAAGGAACTGGCCTTTATTTCCGATCTCAAGCACAAGTCGGATCTGGATCGCACGACCTATTTCCACGAGTTGCTCCGGTTGCAGGCGGAGCTGGTGAAGCTTCAGGACTGGGTACAGCACACCGGTCAGAAGCTCGTGGTCGTTTTTGAAGGCCGTGATGCGGCCGGCAAGGGTGGTGTCATCAAGCGGATCACCCAGCGTCTGAACCCACGCGTTGCCCGGGTCGTGGCCTTGCCTGCGCCAACGGAGCGCGAGAAAAGCCAGTGGTACTTCCAGCGCTATGTCCCGCATCTTCCAGCTGCCGGCGAAATGGTTCTGTTCGACCGGTCCTGGTACAATCGTTCCGGCGTGGAACGCGTGATGGAATTTGCCACCGAAGACCAGGTCGAAGCCTTCTTCAACGACGTCTCCGAGTTCGAGCGCATGCTGGTGCGCTCCGGCATCGTGCTGGTGAAATACTGGTTCTCCATCACCGATCAGGAGCAGCAGCTGCGCTTCCTCATGCGCATTCATGATCCGCTGAAACAGTGGAAGCTGAGCCCGATGGATCTGGAATCCCGCAAGCGCTGGGAAGATTACACCAAGGCGAAAGAAGAGACACTGGAGCGCACGAACAT
Source organism: Roseibium polysiphoniae (assembly GCF_014842925.1). Taxonomy (GTDB): domain Bacteria; phylum Pseudomonadota; class Alphaproteobacteria; order Rhizobiales; family Stappiaceae; genus Roseibium; species Roseibium polysiphoniae. The sequence continues at coordinate 43,006 of NZ_JACYXJ010000005.1, read as the reverse complement.
CCCCGAGGCGCCATGGTTCATCGTTGAGGGCAACGACAAGAAGAAGGCGCGGTTGAACTGTATCAATCATCTGCTTTCGATGATGCCCTACGAGGATGTGCCGCACGATCCGATCCATCTACCGGAGCGTGTTTTCAATCCGGACTATGAGCGCAAGGTGCTTCCGGACGAGCTTTACGTGCCTCAAAAGTTCTAAGGGCCCAGTCTGACGGCCATTGACGGGTGAGTGGACCGGTGGGCGCAAGCCGCGCCGGTCTTTTCATTTGGGTGCGCGCATTCGGGGGGCTGGTCAATACCGGCAAATGCTGTCAATTTCCCGGTTCTTTCCAAAATGATCCGACGGTCCAAGTCGGAGGTTTGCCAATTCGTGGGTGATGCCGCGACGTTCAAACATCAAAAATGAGGTGCGTTCATCATGACCAAGGACCAGAATCCGATCCGGTGGGGAATCCTCTCGACCGCAAAGATCGGCGCCGAAAAGGTTATTCCGGGCATCCAGCACTCGAAAACCGGTGTGGCGGCTGCAATGGCGTCGCGCGGGCTTGAGCGCGCGCAGGCAGCGGCATCCGGACTTGGCATTGAAAAGGCTTACGGGTCCTACGAAGAGCTGCTGGCCGATCCCGACATTGATGCGATCTACAATCCGCTGCCAAATCATCTTCATGTGCCGATGACGTTGAAGGCGGTCGAGGCGGGCAAACATGTGCTGTGCGAAAAGCCGGTTGCGCTGAATGCAGAAGAAGCACGCCAGCTTCTGGATCTGCCGAAAGACCGGCTTGTCGCCGAGGGCTTCATGGTCCGGGCCCATCCGCAATGGATCCGGGCGCGCGAGATCATACGCTCGGGCGCATTGGGCGAGCTGCGCGCGATCCAGTCGTTTTTCAGCTACTTCAACGCAGATCCCGGCAACATTCGAAACAAGGCCGACATTGGCGGTGGAGCCCTGCTTGATATTGGCTGCTATCCGATGGTCGCCGGCCGTTATTTCTTCGAGGACGAGCCAAAACGTGTGTTGTCTCTGATCGATCGGGATCCCGACTTCGGGACCGACCGCCTGACAAGCGCGTTGCTGGATTTCGGCCAGGGCCGTCGGCTCGATTTTACGGTTTCAACCCAGCTCGTACCCTATCAGCGAGTCAATCTCTTTGGGTCCAAGGCGCGGCTTGAGATCATGGTGCCTTTCAATGCGCTGCAAGAGAGTGAAACCACTTTGCGCATTGACGATGGCAGCGGTTTTGCCGATGTTTCGGCCACCACGGAAACCGTGCCGCCAAGCGATCAATATGCCGAGTTGGTCGATGTGTTCGGCCGGGCCATCAAGGGTGAGATCGACTTGCCCTACGGACCTGCTGATGCGGTTCAGAACATGGCCATTCTCGACGCTATGTTTGAATCCGAGAAACAGGACGGCTGGGTGTCGCTGTCCTAAGGGTCGGGAGCTGACGCTGCAGCGCAAATAAAAAACCCCGCCAGTTTGGCGGGGTTTTTGTTTTAACCGTTCAGGTGGTTCGCAGCTCGATCATTTGATCGGCGCGAGGACCATCACCATCTGGCGGCCTTCCAGGCGCGGTGTGGACTCGACCTTCGCAATTTCGGTCGTCTCATCACGAACCTTGTGCAGCAATTTCATGCCCAGGTCCTGGTGAGCCATTTCACGTCCGCGGAAACGCAGCGTGACCTTGACCTTGTCGCCATCATTGAAGAACCGAAGCATGTTGCGCATCTTCACCTCATAGTCATGGGTGTCGATGTTCGGACGCATCTTGATCTCCTTGATCTCGACGGTCTTTTGCTTCTTGCGAGCCTCAGCAGCTTTCTTCTGGTTCTGATACTTGTGACGCCCATAGTCCATGATCTTACAGACTGGCGGCTGGGCATTGGGCTGGATCTCAACGAGGTCAAGGCCAGCTTCCATGGCGATGCCCATGGCTTCTTCTGTGAGAATAATCCCGCGGTTGGAGCCTTCGTGATCGATCAACTGGACTTCGCGGACGCGAATTTCGTGATTGGTGCGCGGGCCATCCTTGCTTGGAGGCGGGGCGCGGAACGGACGGCGAATGGTCGCAATCTCCTGTGTTGTTGAACTTGCTGTCTTTCATTCCAATCGTGCTTTATGCACAAACATCCCCGTGCACGGATGCCGAGGATACACTGCTACAGCGCAGTCGTGGAATTCCCTCGAAAATCCCGTGAAACCAGCCAAAAGTCAACTGAAATCAATCACGCACTTATCTGAAAGCGGCCAAAGGATTGAATTCGTGGGCTCCTGACGCTGGTTGCCGGCACTCGGAGAACCGAGTGCATTTCGGTGTTTCAGGCCTTATATGGGGACCGGAACAAGATTGTTAAGCAGCCTATCGAGTGAAAACAGACCTGCCATGGCAGGCCAGCGGAGTATGACAAGGGATGGTTGATGGCGGAAAGCTCCTGTTTCAGCTGGTCAAAAGCACTGTCGGGTTCATTGCGGCCGTTTTGTCTTGCGGGCTCTTCCTTGCCTGGGGCTTTTTTCAAGATGCCGGCACTGCGCAGGATCCAGTCGCCTTCGCCGCGATGATTGGCACAGGCCTTGTCACAGCGAGTGTCCTGGGTGGTTTTGCGATGATCCCCGGCCTGATCGTGATTGCAGTCGCTGAACTCCTGAGCTGGCGTGGGGTCGTCTACCATGTCGGGGCGGCGGGGCTGATCGCTCTTGGCGTCTGGACACTGGATCCGGATGCAGCAGCGACGGCGATCCGTCCGGGAACCACCATTGCCTTGGCAGCAGGGTTTCTCGCGGGTTTTGTCTACTGGGTGATTGCGGGCAGAACGTCGGGCAGCTGGCGTGTGACGAGCGACTAGTCTTTGAGCTCGCCGGTTTCGAGCGTTTCCCGGGCAGCGTCTATGTGTTCCGGGCGAATGTGGCTCCGGATCATCGAGATCGTGGTCATCAGGATCGCGGCATCGTCGCCAAAGCCGACGCCAAGCAGGAAGTCGGGAATCACATCGATGGGAAGCACGAAATAGGCGAGGGCCGCGAGAGCGGCCGCGCGAATTTTCGTCGGCGTTGCCGGGTCTAGTGCGCAGTAGTAGCCGGCGACGACGTCTTCCATGAAGGGCATTTGCCTGGCCGCCTTTCGCGTCGTGCGAAGCAGCTTTTCGCGCAGGCTTCGCCGCTGCTCCTCTTCGGGGCCCAGGATCTCAGGATCAAAATCGATGTCGTCGAATGGCGATTTCATACAAAGAAAGTGGGGGTGCGGGCAGACAAGGTCAATGCCAACCCGCATTTTCTCGCAATTGAGCGCTTAGTTGACACCGCGCGTTTCCAGGATACGGCGGGCGATCACCTGGGCCTGAATCTCGCCAGCTCCCTCAAAGATGTTCAAGATTCGCGCATCGCACAGGACCCGTGACACCGGGTATTCCAAGGCAAAACCATTGCCGCCGTGGATCTGAAGTGCGTTGTCCGCGGCCGCCCAGGCAACGCGCGCGCCGAGAAGCTTGGCCATGCCAGCTTCCAGATCACAGCGGCGCCCGGAATCCTTTTCCCAAGCTGAGAAATAGGTCAACTGCCGGGCAATCATCACTTCCACGGCCATCATGGCGAGCTTGTCAGAAACGCGCGGGAAGGCGATAAGCGGCTTGCCGAACTGGATGCGTTCTTCCGCATAGCGCAAGCCAAGATCCAGGGCGGCTTGCGCGACGCCAAGGGCGCGTGCCGCGGTCTGGATCCGCGCGCCTTCGAAGGTTTGCATCAGCTGCTTGAAGCCTTGCCCTTCCTCTCCGCCAAGAAGGTTTTCGGCTTTGACCTCAAATCCGTCGAAGGCGATTTCATATTCCTTCATGCCGCGGTAGCCAAGGACCTCGATTTCGCCGCCGCTCATTCCCTCAGCCGGGAAGGGATCTTCGTCGGTGCCGCGCGGCTTTTCGGCCAGGAGCATGGACAGGCCCTTGTAACCGGCTTGATCCGGGTCGGTGCGCACCAGCAATGTCATGACGTCTGCACGGACCGGATGGGTGATCCAGGTCTTGTTGCCGGAGACCTTCCACACGTCGCCCTCACGAACCGCACGCGTCTTCAACGACGCAAGGTCCGAGCCGGTGTTTGGCTCGGTGAAGACCGCCGTTGGCAGGGTTTCGCCAGAGGCAATCAACGGCAGCCATTTTTCCTTCTGCTCCTGCGTGCCGCCGCAGAGGATCAGCTCGGCTGCAATTTCCGAGCGGGTGCCGAGGGACCCGACGCCGATGTAGGCGCGGGAAAGCTCTTCGGACACAACGCACATGGATTCCTTGCCGAGGCCGAGCCCGCCGTATTCTTCCGGAATCGTCAGTCCGAAGACGCCAAGTTCAGCCATCTGCGAGATGATTTCGAGCGGAATATAGTCGTTCTTCAGATGCCACTCATGCGCAAAAGGCGTGACATTGTCCTCGGCGAACCGGCGCATTTCATTGCGGATCTGCTCGTAGGTTTCTTCAAGGCCGCAATCGCCGAAGGTGGATTGGCCTGCCTGATGCCGAATGAGTTCGGTGAGCTTGAGGCGCGTTTCGGCCGTGTTGCCGCTCGCAATGAGCTCTTCTATGTCATCGGTACGCCCGGCCGCGATGTCAGACGTGCTGAGGCCTAGGTCCGACAGTCTCACGAATTCGCCCTGGTTCATGGGCATGCCGCCGAAGACCTGGGCCAGATACTCACCGAAGCCGAGACGAACGATGAGTTCCTCAAGTTCGCCATATCGGCCCTGTTCGCTCAACCGGCTGGCATAGGCATCAAGTTGGCGGAGGGATTCAACGTAGGTCGCGAACCATGCGAGGCCGTGGGTCGCACGCTGCTCGGCCTCCATCAAAGTTGACGAAATGCGTTCGCCATCCAAGACGAGTGAACGCACATTGCGCGAGGCCTTGTCCAGGAGAAGGTCCAGCGTCGCGACAGCACTAGCAGTCAGCGCAGCGAGGCCCGTTGTTTGTTCTGTTGACGGCATGGCTGCGGTCGACATCGGCGTCTCCGTATTCTTTTGTTGCTTAAAACGTTGCCTTCTTGCATCTATGTTGCGCCGCAGCAGGTGCTTTGTCGAGCTGTTATTTCTTCGTCTTTCGGCGCATTGACCAAGCGTCAGGCTTCCCCACCCTTGACCTTTTCACGCATCCCGACTCTGATCCGAATATGTCTTTTCGCTTGTTTGCCCGCTCCGGTTACCAGGTCCTTCGCGACGCGCTTGGCCACTTCAACCGGGATGATGGTTTCGCCATGGCCAGCCATGTTGCCCTGTCCGCCCTGCTGGCGATTTTTCCGCTGCTGATCTTCATCGCTGCGCTTGCTGGCTACTTTGGCCTGGAAGGAACGGCGGACCAGGTCTCCGACCTTGTGTTTGACACATGGCCGGACCGGGTTGCCGCACCGGTGGTCCGGGAAATTCATCAGGTGCTGACCGTTCCTCGCGGTGACGTTCTGACCTTTGGTGTCGTTGCCGCCATCTGGTTCGCCTCAAATGGCATCGAAGCCATGAGGACCGCGCTGAACCGGGCCTATCGCCAGCGGGAAACCCGTTCTTTCGTCCTGCTGCGGCTTCAGTCGCTCGCGCTTGTCGTTCTCGGCGCGGTGATCCTGATTGCCTATACGTTTCTGGTGGTTCTCGCGCCTTTGGTGATCGCCGCGATCACGGCATGGGTTCCCGTCGCACAGGATCTCCTGGCGTCCTTTGAAATCGCCCGTTATTCGCTGGCGGGCTCTTTGCTTGTGGTCGGACTTTTGATGGTCCATTGGCTCTTACCGGCTGGAAAGCGAAGCTTTCTGGCCATGCTGCCGGGCGTTCTCGCCACACTGGTGCTCTGGATGGTCTCGGGCATGGCGTTCGGAGCCTATCTCGCAAGCTTTGCCAACTACGTCTCCACCTACGGCGGGTTGGCCGGCATCATGACCGCGCTCGTCTTTCTCTATATCTGCTCGTTGTTTTTTATCTTGGGCGGAGAACTGAACGCTGCACTTATTCGCCAGCGGACACTCACCCGGAAGCCGTCTTGAGCGGCTCGGACTTACGCAGGCGCAAGCGAATCAAAAGCACTGCGCAGACGACGAGTGCCATGCCGAGCATCTGCAGCAAGGTGAGCGTTTCGCCGAATAGAAAATAGCCTTCGATCGCGGTCGCAACCGGGACAAGGTAGAAAAGCGAGGCTACTTCGGAAACGGCGCCCTGGCGGATTAACACCATCAGCAACAAGATGGCGCCGATCGAAAGCACGAACGTCAGCCACAAGAGCGCGAAGACAAACTCGCCCGACCAGACAACCGTCCAATCTTCAAGGAAGGCCAGCGGAACGGTCACGAAGAGGGCGCCTATGTATTGCCAGAGTGTGGCGGCGAGCAGATCGGTCTGCGGCACGAAGCGCTTCTGGTATACCGTGCCAAGGCTGATCGCGACCACGGCGGCGAGGACCGAGGCGATGGTGACTGCATCGATGCCCGAGCCTGCCTGGCCGAGCTTTGGTGAGAGCACGAGAACCAGGCCGAGCCCGCCGATAGCAAGACCGAGCATGTGCTTCGGCAGGATGCGCTCGCCAAGAATCAAGGCAGCGGTCAATGTGGTGAGCACAGGCTGCAACCCGACGATGATCGCGCTCGAGCCTGCCGGCATACCTTGGTCAATGGCCCAGAAGACCCCTCCGAGATAGATGCCGTGAACCAGCATGCCGGTCACGATGCAATGGGCAATCATCTTCGGGGATCGTGGCCAGTCAGCCTTGGCGAAAAAGCCGATCAATCCTAGGAACGGCAAAACGAGGAGAAAGCGCAGGCTCAGGAACACCATTGGCTCGGCATATGGCGCGCCCAACTTTGACCCGATGAAGCCTGTCGACCAGAGCAGAACGAAGAAAATGGGCGCACAGATTATTAGTATTTTTTGCAAGGATCTGTTCCAAGGGTCTGGATTGCCGTAGCGATTTGAATGTTTTGTGAGCGTGCGCGCGTTTTGGGCATTCTTATGGGTTCAATTCAACTTAAAAGCGACGTTTCATTAACCAATCGTGCTGAACTATGCAGTTTAGGGATCACCCAGTTTCAGCTACGGGGACGGTTAGACCGGCTATGTCCAAAGCGCAATCAACTTTGTTTGGCTTATCAAATTTGTCCGTAAGGGCGCGCATTTCATTTTTGAGTGTTTTGACTGCGATTGGCGTGCTTCTCATTGGAGGCATCTTCTGGTGGAGCCAAAATCAGATCGCTGCCGCATTTCAGGGCCTCGAGCAAAGCGCCGAGCTGTCTCGCAAGGTGGCGGACCTTTCCGATCACGCCGCAACCATGCAGGTCATCGAAAAGGGCTATTTGGCGGCGCCTGATGCACACGCCCATGCGGGGTTCAATCGTGAGCTTGCCACGGCGCAGTCGATCGTTGAAGAGATTTCTTCCCTGTCGGTCGCCGCGGAACTCAAGCCGCAAATCGCGGATGTCCTTGACACGTTCGAGGGCACGGCTGGCGCATTTGAAATGCTGGACTCCGTACAGAAGAAAATCGGCTACTCATTCAACGATGGTCTTCTGGGTGTCCTGACGCAAACAGCCGGTGACGCCCAGCTTCGACTGAAAGAGGAAATGAAGTTTGGCGGTGGGCCGGATTTCGAGAAGCTGCTGCGTGCTGTCTTTGCGGTCCAGCTGGCGGAAAAAGAGTTCATCCTGAACCAGACCGAAGCGTATCTGGAGAACTTCACGGTTGCCTTCACGACCTTTGAGGGGCTGTTGAAGAAGGCCTATATGCCCAATGAAATCAAGGCTGACATGGGCGAGAAAATGTCGGCTTATAAAGTCGCGTTCGAAGCCTATACGGTCGCGATTGCAGAGCGGGCAAAGTCCGCGGACCTGCTGGCGTCGCTGTTTTCCCTCGTGCCGCCACACGTTGAAGCCCTGAATGCCGCGGCCCAGGCCGCGCAGGTCAGCGCTGAAAAGGAACTCTCGGAGATCCGTGCCCTTTCAGGAACGGTCGTAGGGGCGGTGATCCTTGCCATGCTCATTGGCCTATCCGTGCTTGCAATCGTCATCGGCCGTTCCGTTTCGGTGCCGCTTGCCAGCCTGCAGAAGGCCATGGTTCGCCTGGCCAGTGGCAGCTCAGATGTGGAGTTGCCTGACGTCGGCGGTCGAAACGAGATCTCCGAGATGTCAAAAACGGTTGCCGTTTTCCGCGAAAATGCGATCGAGCGGGTGCGTTTGGCCGAGCAGCAGCAGCAGGAGAACATGGACCGCGATGGCCGTGTCGCGCGGCTTGAAAGCCTGATCGGAGACTTCGAGACGTCCCTTGGCGCGGCGCTCAAGAAGCTTGACGGGTCTACCGATGAATTGATGCAGACCTCCTCTGCGGTGGAAGCAGCGGCAGATGATGTGGCCGGACAGGCGTCCCAGGCTTCTTCGGCTGTTCGTGTCGCGGCCGAGAACGTGAATTCCGCCGCAACTGCGAGTGAAGCTCTGGCCAGCTCGATCAATGAGATCTCCGGACAGGCGAACCGCTCCACCGATGTTGCAAAACAGGCGGTGGAGAGCGCCAAGGGCACGTATCGCACGATGGACGAACTGTCCAAGGCAGCGATGCGCATTGGCGAAGTCATGGGGTTGATCCGCGAGATTGCCGATCAGACCAACCTTCTGGCCCTGAACGCGACCATTGAGGCCGCACGTGCCGGAGAAGCCGGCAAAGGTTTTGCGGTGGTGGCAGCGGAAGTGAAGCAGCTTGCTGACCAGACCTCCAAGGCAACTGGCGACATCGGTGTCCAGGTTGAAGCGATCCAGGGATCCTCGAACCAGGCCATGTCCGCGATCGAGGACGTCACACGGATCATTTCCGACATGGAAGGCCTTGCGTCTTCTGTTGCAACGGCAGTGATTCAGCAGGACGAGGCTGTTCAGTCGATCGCTCGCAATGTCTCCGATGCCTCCCACCGCTCCGACGAAGGTGCCGAGCTGATGGAGAATGTCGGGGCTGCGACCGAGCACTCACGTGCGACAGGCGCCGAGGTGGAGCGCGTCGCTTCGTCTCTGTCAGAACAGGCCGCTCTGATCAGGGCGGAGGCGTCGCGGTTCCTTGAAGGCGTTCGCGCGGCCTGAACGTTCATATACCGATTGAGTTCTTACAACGCCGCGAGCCCCGTCGCGGCGTTGTGTCTGTCTGGCGGACGGAGGCGCCACATGCTAGGTGATGAAGTCACATAGCTTTTGTCTAGATGGTGGATGTGGAATGCAGGATACGGTCGTCATTATCGGAGCGGGCCAGGCTGGGGCTCAGGTCGCGCAATCCCTTCGTCAGGGTGGCTTCGAAGGGCCGATCCGCCTGATCGGTGACGAGGTAACTCCGCCGTACCAGCGACCGCCGCTGTCAAAGAAGTATCTTCTGGGCGAAATCGGCTCCGAGGCGCTGTTGCTTCGCCCGCCTGCTTTCTACACGACGCAAAATATTGACCTTATCCCGGGCACAAGCGTTTCCTCGATTGACCGAGGGGCACAGCGCCTTTCTCTCGAAAACGGCGATACCATCGGCTACGACAAGCTGGTCATTGCGACGGGTACGCGTGCGCGTCATGCGCCAATCCCGGGAGCAGATCTGGCAGGTGTCGTGACGCTGCGGACCATTGCCGATGTCGACGGCATCCGCGAGAGATTGCTGGCGGGTCAGAAGATTGCCATCGTCGGTGCCGGATACATCGGCCTCGAGGTCGCTGCCGTTGCCAATCAGCTCGGCAAGGATGTGACTGTAATCGAGGCGCAGGACCGGCCCATGAAGCGGGTCGTTTCGCCGTTCATCTCCGAATTCTATTCTGCGCTACACCGGGAAAAGGGTGTTGAACTTCGGCTCGGAACCGGGGTTGAAGCGATTGTGGGCCAAGATGCGGTGTCTGGCGTCAAGGTTGCAGGCGGAGAGATCGTGCCCGCGGATCTCGTGCTTGTGGCCATTGGCGCAGAACCCAATGATGATCTGGCCGGTGCGGCTGGTCTTGAGACCGACAATGGCATCATCGTTGACGGTGCGGGATTGACCAGCGACGACAAAATCTATGCTGCTGGCGATTGCACGCGGTTTTATTCCAACCGCTATGGTCGATCCGTCCGGATGGAGAGCGTCCAGAACGCCATCGATCAGGCGAAGATTGTGGCGCAGTCGATTCTTGGCGAAGACGTGGACTACGACCCTCTTCCTTGGTTCTGGTCGGATCAATACGACATCAAGCTTCAGATCGCGGGCCTGTCGGATGGTTACGACGAAACGCGGACAATCGGCGAACCCAAGGACAACAAGTTCTATGTCGCCTATCTGAAGGACGGGCGTCTGATTGCCGTCGACAGCATCAATTCGCCGCGCTCCCACATGATGGCTCGCCGCGTGATTGGCGAGAGCTGGCGTGACGACCTTTTGCCAGCGGCGTGAGGCGTGGCTTGATTGAGCTTTTCTAGGGCGTTCCGAATTTGGCTTCCAGGTGCTCAGCCACTCCCGAATGGCGGTCGTAGTGGTGCACGACTGCAAAGGGGGCTCCGCCGCGCGTCGTAACTATGCCGTCCTTGAAGACGGGCAAGGTTGCAGGGTCAGCAAAATTCCCGGGGCTTTCAGAGGGCTCCATCAGCGTGCAGGCATGGAGTGTCCAGGGCGTGTTCCAGTCTGTCACCACGGTCAGCTGTCGCCAGGCCTTGAAACTCAACAGCTGGTTCATCGCGACCTGATCGCCGATCCGCTTGCTTTGATCGAAATAGTAATTCGCCAGCATGAAATCGAGCATCGGTTCGAAACGCCCGGCAAAATAGCCGCAACAGATGACAGGTGCGTCCGCAACGCGCCGCAAGGCATGTTTGCCAAAGACCTTGATCATCATGCGGCTGTTCCAGGGATCGCGGTGTGTGATGCCTTCCACTGACACGGCAACATCCTTGTCGTCTGCCAATTCGGCTTCCAGCCAGTCAAACGGGTTTGACTGAAACGCAACGTCGCGCGCATCGGAAAACGCCAGAAAGCGGAAGGTCTCGCCCGTTTTCTCGCAATGCGCGCGCAAGAGCTCGCTGGCGTGGAAAAAGCGCCGATCATGCACCTTGTCCTTGAAGCGCAAGATCCGGCGGATCCAGGTCCAGCGGCTGTCGACCCGCAGTTTGCCCGCGTCGGTATGATCTTCGATTTCTTCCGCAAGCTGAGAATAGCTGTAGCGGCGTTTCTTTGGGTCATGCTGGAAGGTCAGGACGGTTGCGCCTTGTCCTTCCATATAGGTCACCAGCTCTTCGCTCACGTCATAGGCGATGACGAAGATCCGTCCATCAAAGGATGTCGCCTTCAGTGAGTTGAACCAAACGGCCATGTGTTTGGGTTCATATCCGGAGACCGCAGTGACAATCGCGTCGACAGGCTTTTGTGCGGTGGGAGTGGTCATTCAGGCTCCAGAATTGCTCTTGCTATCGCGGCGAGTAGCTCAATGTTGGCGCGGTCTTACCAAGCTTGCCGCCAATGGCAAAATGGAATCGCGCGCGGGCACTCAGCAGCTCTGCCTCTTGGTGGAAATCAGGCCGACTGTGCGTTTTGAAGGATCAACCGAACGACGTCCTGGGGGATCTCAAGATGCGGCATGTGGCCGACCCTTTCGAAAATATGGGTCGCAATTATGCCAGGCAGCTTGTGGGACTGCCGGGTCGGCAAGACACGATCCTGGGTGCCCCAAATCACCTTGATCGGCATGGGCAGCTCGGCCATTTCCTTACGTGGCAGGGTCTTTTGCACCGAGCCGTCAATGATTTCCTCGGCGATTGCCGTCAAGGTCTCGACCGCGCCCGGTCTGGCACGGCCTTCGGCAGCTGTTTTGGCCAGGAACTTTGGCAATTTGAACTCCCAGCCGAAAAACTGCTCGAGCAGCATTTCCATTTCTGCCGGATCGGTCGCGGCGGCATAGCGGCGAAGAAGCTTGTGGTTGATCTCTGGGCCAAAGCCGCCGGGCGCGAGGAGTGTCAGGCTCGCCACTTTCTCAATGTCTTTCAGGGCCACCAGGGATGCGACCGCGCCGCCCATGGAATGGCCGACGAGATGGACCCGCTCCAGCTCAAGTGTCTCAAGCGATTGAGCGACGGCTTTTGCCGCGACGCCAGCATGTCCGATCCTGGGCCAGTCCAGCGCCTGTCCATGGCCTGGAAGGTCGAACGCAATCGATTTTCTGGAGGGCGAGAGCGCCGTTTGAATGTTGACCCAGGTCTGCCGGTCTCCACCAAAGCCATGAAGAAGCACAATGGGCGCGGCGTCGCTGCCGTCTACGGGGGGCTGCTCATTGAAAGGCAGGTGCTTGCTTGAGGAGACTTGGAGACTGGTCATGTCATTCCCTGATCATTGTTCTTGCGGATCCATGGGTGCCATGAATTTTGCGGCAGCACCATCGACAATCTGTCGCGTGCAGACTGTGCCGGATGGTACCTCGGCCAATCCAGGCAAATTGGAAAATACTCTAGCGGGTGGAAAGTGCGAAAAGCGGGCGCTCGACCGCGAAACCGTCAAGTGCGAACGCTCCGACCGGCTCTGCACGATGGCTGGCCAAGGCTGCAATTTCCGCTGTCATCAGAATATCCCGGTGAACCTTTTTCGTGAGGGTTTCCATCCGGGCCGCCGCGTGAACCGTTTGCCCTATGACGGAAAATGTCAGCCTGTTGGCGACGCCGATGTTGCCGAACATCACCTCGCCTACGGACAGGGCCAGACCAACAGTCAAATGTGGATCGTTGCTCTCGCTGCCGTTCAGCGCGGCGATGCGTTCGCGCAATTCGTCTGCAGCTGCGAGCGCACGCTCGACCGCCGTTCCGAGATCTTTCCCGGCGATTGGAAAGACACCAAGCACCGCATCGCCGATGAAATCGAGAATTTCGCCGCCGTGGGCAAGCACCGGGCCTCCGGTTGCCTCGAAATAGGTGTTCAGGAACTTCAGATAGCGTTCCGGCCCGAGATCTTCGGCAATGCATGTCGAGTTTCTCATGTCGCAATAGAAAATGACTGCATTGATGGTCTGGCCATCGCCGTGGCGGATCTGGCCATTGAGGACGCGTGATCCCGCCCACTGCCCGAGATAGGTCTCTGCGATGGTTTGCGTGACCTGCGCTTCGAGATTGGCGCGCGCGGCGAGCGCGAGGCGTTTTTGAATGTAGTGGATCGCGGCCACTTCATCATCGGAGAAACCTCCGGCTTTTTGAGTCGCCCAACTGACAATGATGCCGGTGTTGCCTTTCATGTCGCTGATGGCAGGCATATCGAACCCGGTCGTGATGACCATGTAGTCGGTGTAGCCCTTGGCTGAGAGCTCGACACAGAGCTGATAGTCGAGTTCAGCGTTGCCGCCCTCAAGACGTCGCCTGAGGAAATCCTTTCTTTCCATCAGCGCGCTGCGCATGGGGCTCTTCAGCCAGTCTTCCTGTTCTTCTTCGGTGTGAGTGAACTGCTGATGCTCAATCCCGACCTGCGCTTCCCAAAAGGCGGTTTCCGCCTCGATGAGGGGATGCAGCGTTGCCCAGGCGAGGAGCGCGCGACTGATCGGGACCTCGCATTCCGCAAGCTTTTCGCAAAGCTCCCCGAACATCTTCGGCATGTCGGGTGAATGCAGTGCCTGGCCAATCAGCCAGTCCTCAACGCGGTCTATTTCGGACATGTCGATCATGGCTCGACGATACGCCGTGCTCTGTGACCAACCAAGTGCCAAATGGGTCGTACGGGCTTAGCGAATGGGTTTTTCAGCGACTTTACCGGGAGGGATAAGGGCCCAGTTGATTTGGATCGGTGGGATGCTGCCGTAGACAAATGCAGGAAAGGTCTGCGTTCCATCGCGAACGACGCCTGGATAGAATTTCGCCAGCTCATCCGGCAGTGTTGCTCGGTCTCCACGCCAGACCAGCATCACGCCCTTGCGTTGGACGTCGTCGAGATTGATCCAGGGGCTAAGGGCTCTGTCATGCTGATAGAACATCGATGGGCGTTCGCCGGCATGGAGGGCCACATTGGCAGCTGACCACATGTCACCGGCGACATAGGGAAGATCTGTTCCCATCTCCTCGCGCCATTTCGAAGAGAGCATGAGGGCGATGTCATGGCCGGGATAGTGCATGCGTGTGTGCTTGGTCTTCCAGAGAGGCTCGAGCAGAGCCTGGCCTGAAATCACCCCCAGAAAAATGGCTTGAATGACGATCGCTGCGATCAGGGCCCCTCGAGGATGGGCCCAGTTGTCAGGCAGGTTCAGGAAACGCACAGCGACGATCCCTGACAGAACAAACAGGGGCGTCCCCCACATGTGCTCGAATTCGCCTCCGGTGACCGCGGAGAGCAGAAGAACGACGCATAGGGGTAGGGCCGCAAACCATATGAGGAAGAATGCTTCTCTTTTGGCGGTCTCGCCGGCGTCTTGCGCCCTGAGCTTTGTACGAAGCACCTTGATGCCGGCGATGCCAAAGCCTGAAATCAATGTGATGAATAGCCCTGCATGATTTGCGATCTGGGCGCCCAGAAAATTGACCGGGTTTGTCACATGCTCAAGCCAGGAGACCGCGCTCCGGCTTCTGCTTGCTGCATATTTGAATGTCAGGAAGTCGGTTTCGACAAGCCAGAGGATATGCGGAACCAAAAGTGCGACGCAGGTTGCGGCGGTGATCCATGGTCCGGGGGTCAAGAGGTGCCTGCGGGCCTTAGGCCGAACGAGGGTATAAAGGCCGATTGCTCCGATCAGCAGCGCGACGAAATACTTGGTGTAAAGGCCGAAGGCCGCGATTACTCCGAGTAAAAGCCAATCGAGCAGCTGGCCGCGCTCAAGAGCTCGATGAAAGACCAATATCATTCCGGCCCAGACCGGAATCTGCAGAATGTTCGGGTTGAACTCCGGCGCCGGCAGGGTGAAATAAAATGTGGCGCTGGTCAGGACGATTGACCAGAAAGCCTGCCAGCTCGTCAATCCAAGCCGCTTTGCAAGATGCCAGATGCACCAATAGCCAAGCGCGATTGAAATCTGGCTCAGCCAGTAGCCGCCAAAAGTTCCGCCGCCGGTGATGCGATAGGTCAGCTCCAGCAACCAGGCCTGCATCGGCGGGTGCTTGGTGTAGCCCAACGCGAGCTCGCGGCCCCAGGCGTAGCCCTCCACCACATCCAGAGGCGGGTTTGGAAAGAACAGCGTGGGGATGAGGGCCCAGAGGAGCGAAAGGCTTGCGACGTAAACGAACGCGGCGCGGGAGGCTGTCACGGGTTATCAGCTCTTGTCTTGAACGGGGGCGTCCGGTTTGGCCGAAAAAGCCCAGAGACGCGCGCCGAGAAATGTGAGCGCGGGAACGACGGCAATGGAGAACAGAATGCCGAGGCTCTCGGGCCAGGAGGTCAGACCAAGCCAACCGGCCAGGACGCTGGAATTTAACGCGAAACCAGCGAGAGCTAGCAGAAAGAATCGGCGCATTCGCCGGCCTGCTTCTGCGCCGCTGTTTTCCGTTCTGAAGCTCCAGTGATGATGGCCCAGGAAAGACACCGCAAACGCGATCACGAAACCGCCGGTATTTGCCAGGAATGCAGGGAGCAACCCACTTTGCAGCAGCAGCAAGGCAACCCCGGCATGGGTGAGCGTGGCCACCCCGCCGACGATCGCGAACCGGACTGCCGTGCCTGCTTCCGCCTTGGCACGATCCTGATAGGAACGCGTATCACTTGTCATCTGCGGATGTCTCCCGCGCGGTCGATGCACCTTCAATGACATCCTGAACGAGGTAGACAGGGCGTTGTTTCGCTTCGTTGAAGAGCCGCGCCACATATTCGCCGATCATGCCGACTGACAGCAGCTGGACGCCTGAGAAGAACAACAAGCCGACCATCAATGACGCGTAGCCTGGAACATCAATGCCGTAAGCCATGACGCGGATGATCAGATAGGCGGCGTAGGCGAAAGACATGGTCGCCACCAAAGCGCCGCCGTAGAGCCAGATGCGCAGAGGCATGGTGGTGAAACCGGTCAGGCCATCGATCGCGAAGTTCCACAGCTTCCAGTAATTCCACTTGCCGTTGCCAGCCCTGCGCTCGGGCCGCTCATAGGGCAACGCCATGGACGGGAAGCCGACCCAGGCAAAAAGGCCTTTCATGAAGCGATTGCTTTCCGGCAAGCGCATAAGCGCCTCGACAACGGTTCGGTCAATGAGCCGGAAGTCGCCTGCATTTGCGGGCATGTCGATGTTGGATAGCTGGTTGAACAGGCGGTAAAACAGCTCGGCCGACCGGCGCTTTAAGAGCGTGTCCGACGACCGGTCAACGCGCAACCCGTAGACGACGTCATATCCGGCGCGCCAGCCATCGATCATCTGCGGGATCAATTCGGGCGGGTCTTGAAGATCTGCGTCAATGACCACGACGACATCGCCTTTCGCATGGGCGAGGCCGGCCGTCAGGGCCGCTTCCTTGCCGAAGTTGCGAGACAGGGCCACGAGCCGGCCGGGCAGGCCGCCTGCCAAATGCGAAGCGATGATGCTTGCCGTTTCATCGCGACTGCCGTCATCAATGAAAACATATTCATAAGGAAGACCCATGGGATCCAGAACGGCGCGGGTGTCGGTCAGGAAATGATCCAGAACCTCCGCTTCGTTATAGGCAGGCACGACGATGCTGATCAGAGGTGTTGCAGGCCGGGCCTCGGCTCGCCGTCCTATGTAAATCTGGCCTTCATTTGAAGCTTGCATCAATCACCCTGCGCTTTGCGCGCAAACTGCCGCAATTCATCAAAAAAGGCCAGCCCTCTGAGAGAACTGGCCTTTCCTGATGTCTGTCTGGGAAGAAACTACGTCAGCGCGCCATGGCAATGCTTGTATTTCTTGCCCGAACCGCAGGGGCAGGGTTCGTTCCGTCCGACCTTGCCCCAGGTTTCCGGCTTTTCCGGATCGCGTGGCTCTGCCATTTCATCTTCACCCGTCACGGGGTCGATGTGATGGGCATGCATTTCCGGCAGTTCCGGCTGTGCAGGCGGCTGTTCCGTCACCAGCTCGACACGCATGAGCTGGGCTGTTGTGATCTGGCGCAGCTGAGCCAGCATGTTCTCAAACAGTGTGAAGGATTCAGTCTTGTATTCCTGCAGCGGGTCGCGCTGGGCGTAGCCGCGGAAGGCAACGGCGGAGCGCAGGTGGTCGAGGTTTGACAGATGCTCGCGCCACAGATTGTCGAGGGTCTGCAGGAGAACAGCCTTTTCGACCTGACGCATGATGTCAGGGCTGTATTTGGCTGCCTTGTCTGCCATGGCCTCGTCGGCGGCCCGGCGCAGGCGTTCCTTGACTTCTTCGTCGGCGATGCCTTCTTCGTCAGCCCATTCCTTGACCGGAAGATCCATGTTCAGGATCGTGCGGACTTCTTCCAGCAGGCCATCCGTGTCCCACTGTTCGGGATAGGCGCGTTCAGGAATGTGACGGGTGACGAGGTCCTCGATCACATCGTGGCGCATGTCGGCCACGGTTTCCTGGATGGTGTCTCCGTCCATCAAATCGATGCGCTGCTCGAAGACGACCTTGCGCTGGTCGTTCATCACGTCATCGAACTTGAGAAGGTTCTTACGCACGTCGAAGTTACGCGCTTCGACCTTTTGCTGCGCTTTTTCCAGAGCCTTGTTGATCCAGGGATGGATGATGGCTTCACCTTCTTCCAGGCCGAGCTTTTGCAACATGGAATCCATGCGCTCGGACCCGAAGATCCGCATCAGGTCGTCCTGCAGCGAGAGGAAGAACTTGGAATGCCCGGGATCGCCCTGACGGCCGGAACGGCCGCGCAGCTGATTGTCGATCCGGCGGCTTTCGTGGCGCTCAGTGCCGATGACGTACAAACCGCCAGCAGCCAGGGCCTTTTGCTTGAGCTCTTCGGCTTCTGCCTTGATTTCGGCCTCGCGCGCGGCGCGTTTTTCGCCTTCCGGCATCTCGCCCACCTCGATGTCCAGGCGCATGTCCACATTACCGCCGAGCTGAATGTCGGTACCGCGGCCTGCCATATTGGTGGCGATGGTGACGGCGCCGGGAAGACCGGCCTGACTGATGATCAGGGCTTCCTGCTCGTGGTAGCGGGCGTTGAGAACCGCAAAGACTTTCGCCTTGCCGCCTTCCTGCTGCTGGGCAGCGATGAAGCTTGCTGGGTCGGTCACATCGATCTGCTTGTAACCGTGCTTTTTCAACAGCTCGGCCAGATACTCGGATTTCTCGATCGAGGTCGTGCCGACCAGGATCGGCTGTCCGCGCTCCTTGCAATCATCGATCAGCTTGACGATTGCGAGGAATTTCTCCTCGACCGTGCGATAGACTTCGTCATCGTCGTCTATGCGGCTGACATCCCTGTTGGTCGGAATTTCGACGACTTCCAGAGAGTAGATGTCGGCAAATTCGTCCGCTTCCGTTGCCGCGGTACCGGTCATACCTGCGAGCTTGTTGTACATGCGGAAGTAATTCTGGAACGTGATCGATGCGAGCGTCTGGTTTTCCGGCTGGATGCTGACGTGTTCGCGGGCTTCAAGGGCCTGGTGCAGCCCTTCCGAGAAGCGGCGGCCCGGCATCATGCGGCCTGTGAACTCGTCGATGATCACCACTTCGTCATTGCGGACGATGTAGTCCTTGTCGCGCTGGAAGAGCTTGTGGGCCTTCAACGCCTGCTGCAGGTGATGAACCACTGCGACGTTGTCCACGTCATAGAGATGATCACCCTTGAGCAGGCCGGCTTCACTCAAAATGCCTTCGAGTTTTTCGTTTCCGGCTTCGGTGAAGGACACTGAGCGGGCTTTCTCGTCCAGCTCATAGTCTTCTTCGGTCAGATGCGGAATGAAGGTGTCGACTGTGTTGTAGAAATCGGAGCGATCCTCCAGCGGACCGGAAATGATGAGCGGTGTGCGTGCCTCGTCAACCAGGATCGAGTCGACCTCATCGACGATTGCATAATTGTGCTCGCGCTGAACCATGGCTTCACGCTCATGTTTCATGTTGTCGCGCAGATAGTCGAAGCCGAATTCGTTGTTCGTGCCGTAGGTGACATCTGCTGCGTAGGCCGCGCGCCGTTCATCGTCCGAAAGACCATGGGTGATGCAGCCGACGGTCAGTCCCAGGAAGCGGTAGACCTGCCCCATCCAGTCGCTGTCGCGCTGGGCGAGGTAGTCGTTGACCGTGACGACGTGAACGCCCTTGCCGGTCAATGCGTTCAGATACACCGGCGCGGTCGCAACCAGTGTCTTGCCCTCACCGGTTCGCATTTCCGCGATCTGGCCCGAGTTCAGAACCATTCCGCCAATCAGCTGCACGTCATAGTGCCGCTGACCGAGGGCCCGCTTGGCGGCTTCACGAACTGTGGCGAAAGCCGGAGCCAGGATATCGTCCAGCGAGGCGCCGTTCTTCAACTGCTCGCGGAACTGTTCAGTCCGTGCCCGAAGATCCTCGTCCGAGAGCGCCTGAACTTCGGGCTCTAGGGCTGTTATCTCAGCCACCTTTGCTTTGAATGCCTTTACCTTGCGGTCGTTGGCGGAACCAAAAATCTTACGTGCTAAAGCGCCAAGGCCAGCCATGTGGCGGTCCTTCCCCTGTAGAGCGGCGCCGGTTCGAACGGCATGGCGCCTGCCCATGAAATCGTCTCAATTGCTGTCCACGCTCTCCGACCAGCGACGAAGCGCAAGCGGAAACCCGAGGCAAAGGTGCCATCCATATCCGAAGACAGGACGCTCGACAGATAAGAGGGGGTCCAAAGCTTGTCAACGGCGCTGCTTTCAGCAAAGTTGCCCCGTCCTGGTGGTCAGGGCGGCTAGAATTCATGTCCCAAGTACAAAGGACTTCCAATGTTCCGTTTTTCCATGCGTCGGCAAGCCCGCTCGCTTCTGGTTCCTGCTCTTGCCTTGACGTTGGGGACTTCTGCGGTTTTCGCGGCCGAGCCGGACGACGTCGTGGCCACGGTTGGCACCTCTGAAATTACCGAAGCGGACCTGGCTTTTGCGGCCCAGGACCTTGGGCAGGAGCTGCAAAGATTTCCGCCGGCACAGTGGCGCGCAATCCTTCTCGACGTTCTTGTCGACATGGAATTGCTGGCTCAGGCCGCGAAAACGGCTGAAATCGACAAGGATGCCGACTTTCAGAAACAGGTCGATTTCCTAACACTGCGGGCGCTGCGCAACGCTTACCTGGCACAGAAAATTGATGGTGCCGTTAGCGACGATGATCTGAAGGCGGCCTATGAAAAGGAATATGCCGACTTTGAAGGTCCTGAAGAAATGAAGGCCCGGCATATTTTGGTCAAGGAAAAGGCCGAGGCAGAAGCTGTGATCGAACAGCTCGAAGGCGGTGCGGATTTCGCAGAACTTGCCAAAGAGAAGTCGACCGGTCCGTCAGGTCCGAACGGCGGCGATCTGGGTTTCTTTGCCAAGGGACAAATGGTCCCGGCGTTCGAGGAAGCTGCTCTCAAGCTCGAAACCGGTTCTTTCACGGCCGAACCGGTCGAGACGCAATTCGGATGGCACGTTATCTTGCTCGAAGAAAAGCGCCGCCAGGAAAAGCCGACCTTTGAAGCGGTCTCGGCAAACCTGCGCCAGCAGTTGATTCGTGACCTCTACACCAAGACCATGGATGAGCTGAAAGCCGAGCATCCTGTCGAGATTCTCGATGAGGATCTGGCAAAGGCCGATCCTGCCGCTCAGTAGGATCTTCAGCGGCCTTCGGGCCCGCGCAAATAGTCCCTTTACGAGACCGCTCCGGCGAAGGCATAAGAGCCGGAACCGGAGCGGTTTTTTTACGCTCAGCTGCAACAGGAGTTAGGCCTATGGCCTCGACAGTGTCCCCGCTCGCCCCAAAGTCCTATCCCGACATGCCGGACCTCGACGGTGTTCGTTTCGCAACTGCGGAAGCTGGCATCAAATACAAGGGACGGACCGACGTTCTTCTGGCGTCGCTTGACGAGGGAACAGCCGTTGCAGGTGTTTTCACCCGATCGAAGTGTTCGTCGGCGCCGGTTGACTGGTGCAAGTCGATCCTTTCGAACGGCCGCGCGCGCGCGCTTCTGGTGAACTCGGGAAATGCCAACGCCTTCACCGGCAAGAAGGGAAAGTCGGCGGTCGAGCTCTCGGCAAAGATCGCGGCAAGAGCGCTTGCATGTGATCCTGCAGATGTTTTCCTGGCGTCGACCGGGGTTATCGGTGAACCGCTTGATGCCGAGAAGTTCGAGGATGTGATTGACGAGCTTGCAGCGGCCGAAAAGCCCGCCAGCTGGCTGGACGCCGCCAAGGCGATCATGACTACGGATACATTTCCTAAGGTGGCGACGGCGAGCGTCGACATTGACGGTGAGACCATCACCATCAACGGCATGGCAAAGGGCGCCGGAATGATCGCGCCTGACATGGCCACCATGCTGTCCTTCATTTTCACGGATGCTGCGATTTCGCCTCCCGTGCTGCAATCGCTCTTGTCGGGCGAAACGGATGACAGCTTCAATTCGGTGACCGTCGATAGCGACACGTCGACGTCCGACACGGTTTTGCTGTTTGCGACGGGAGCTGCCGAAAAGCGTGGAATTTCGAAGCTGGACGCGCTGGATGACCCACGCCTTGCGACCGTTCGTGCCGCCTTGGGCGACTTGATGCAAAATCTGGCTCAGCAGATCGCGCGTGATGGCGAAGGCGCACGCAAATTCGTTGAAGTGCAGGTCGAGGGCGCCGAAACCGACACATCAGCGCGGACGATTGCTCTTTCGATCGCAAACTCGCCTCTGGTGAAGACTGCGGTTGCGGGAGAAGATGCCAATTGGGGCCGCGTCGTCATGGCCGTCGGCAAGGCCGGGGAACCGGCCGACAGGGACAAGCTGGCGATCTGGTTTGGAGACGTGCGCGTTGCCGTCGACGGAGAGCGTGATGCCGACTACAGCGAAGAAGCTGCTTCCGCCGTCATGAAAGAAGAAGACATCGTCATTCGCGTTGATCTCGGACTTGGCGAGGGGCAGGCACGTGTGTGGACCTGCGACCTCACCAAGGAATATGTCGCGATCAATGGCGACTATCGCAGCTGAGGTAAGCAAGCTTCGCGATGACTTTTACCCATTTGACTAAAGCTCTCCGCAATATGGTGAACCAACCGTTATTGCGATGTCTTGCAGTGGAACAGCCCTCATGAGCCGCATTGTACTCGTTGCCGCATGTGCCCTGGTCGATGCGGACGGACGCATCCTTCTCGCGCAGCGTCCGGAGGGGAAATCAATGGCGGGTTTGTGGGAGTTTCCAGGCGGAAAAATCGAGGCCGGCGAGCGGCCAGAGGAGACACTCATCCGCGAGCTGGACGAGGAGCTCGGCCTTAGTGTTAACGAAGCGTGCCTCGCCCCTTTGACCTTCGCGAGCCACGCTTATGAAGATTTTCATCTTCTGATGCCACTTTTCATCTGTCGTCGGTGGGAAGGAACTCCGGTCGGCCGGGAAGGGCAGGCCTTGAAGTGGGTCAGACCGGTTCGGTTGCGAGACTACCCGATGCCGGCGGCAGATGAACCCTTGATCCCATTCCTGCTGGATCTCGTGCCTGCCTAAACCGCTGTTTGAGCTGAAAGGACCCTTCCATGACCGTCTATGATCGCACTGACAGGTCAATTATCGGGAAGGCCAAGACCAGCTTCAGAGCATTTGCAGCCGATGAATCCGGAAACACGATGATCGAATACGGTCTTCTTCTGGGCATGATAAGTGTCGCAATTCTGACCACACTTGGTGCGATCGGCGGGACGATCCGAGACGATGTGTTTGGTGCAATCTCCGACGCACTCAGCGGATCAACGGCAGACAGCGACAGCTGACTTCAGATCGTTCGACATTTCCTCGCCTAGATCCCAATAAGCTATCACTCCGCCTTTAAGGGTGTTTCGCTTGCCCCAAGAGCGTCGGCCAGTCGTGTCTTGGCTGATCCGGGTTTCAGCGGCTGTTGCTGGCTTTCATGCGGTGCCCAGCCTGAGAGTGAGACAAGGGAAAACGTCGCGCGAATGCGGCCGTCCGGATCGCTGTAATCCTGGGCATAAAGCTCTGCGGCTCTGAGGAGGATCGTTTTGGTCAGCGGCTTCCTGCTTCGCTCGCTCAGAATTGACGTCGCTCCCATGGCGCGCAAATCCTTCATCAGATCGAACATGTTGGAATATCTGACGGTCAATCGATCCATATCGGTGACCGGCAGGGCGAACCCTGCGCGCTGGAGCAAGCTGCCGAGATCCCTCGTGTCCGCAAAAGGAGAGACGCGCGGCGCCGCGCCGCCCGTGCTCTCCAGCTCGGCTCGCATCAGGGCGTCTCTCAGCTCGTGCAGTGTGTCGCTGCCCAAAAGCACGCCCATGAACAATCCGTCCGGCTTCAAGCTCTTGCGAATTTGGACCAACGTGCCGGGAAGATCGTTGACCCAGTGAAGGGACAGCGCCGATGCAATGAAGCCGACGCTTGCCTCTTTCAAAGGGGGCAGGGTGTCATCAAAGATGAAGTCGGGGGCGGCAAGCGAAGGATCCTCACACAGGAGATCTCCCCGCAAGACATGGTCGATCTTGCCGCTGGCCTTGAGAGCCGAAGTGATCAGGCCCGTATGACCACCAAGGTCCACACCGGTCTCGAACGTGCGGCTGATTGTTGCCAATCGGTCGGCGAGATCTTCTGCGACAACGCGCATCAAAAAGTCGCTTCCGGGCGTCGCCGAACGGAGGGCGCGGCGGCGACGCGCTTTCAGCAATGGGCGGTCGAAGAGGTCAGGTTGTGTCATTGAGGGTCCGTATGCGTCTCTTGCCGCTACATATGGGCTTTTCAGCTGTTCGCGTCAAAACATGATAGGCTCGCGGGGGGAAAGGATGGTTGCTGAACTCATGCCGGGCTTTGCGGATAACACTGTTCTGGAGCGCACCTCGCGTGCCGGGTCTCTGGTCGCCGGAACCGTTCTCGATCTTCTGCTGCCGCCGCGCTGCGTCTGCTGTCAGGCGCGTGTTTCCTTGCCAGGCAATTTGTGTGGTGTTTGCTGGCGCGAAATGCCATTTATCGGCGCGCCGGTTTGCGCGCGCTATGGAACGCCTTTCACACATGACATCGGAGAAGGTGGCCTGAGCGCACGGGCGCTGACCGATCCGCCACTTTTTGAGCGATTGCGATCAGTTGCCACTTATCAGGGCATCGCCCGTGACCTGGTCCTGGCGCTGAAGTTCAACCGGCGGAGGGATCTTGCCGAGCCTATGGGGCGGTGGATGGTTCATGCCGGGCGGGAGCTGATCTCCCCTGACACCGTCGTCATGCCCGTTCCGCTGCACCGGCTTCGCTTGTTGCAGCGGCGTTTCAATCAATCTGCGGATCTTGCCCGGGTGATCGCGCGCGAGGCGTCGATAGACTGGGATCCGATGCTGCTGCGACGCGCGCGCCGGACCCGACAACAGGTCGGGCTGGATTCCTCTGAACGGCAAAAGAATGTGCGTGGCGCCTTCGAATTGCGGCAAGGCTGGTCGAATACGCTCCATGGCCGCCCCGTGCTTTTGGTCGACGACGTTCTGACGACGGGCTCGACTGTGACGGCCTGCACCAAGGTTCTTAAAGCTGCGGGCGCAAGCTCGGTAGACGTGCTGACATTCGCGATTGCGGTCGGTGATGAAGCTCATGACTAAAGTTTGAACACAGCTTCGTGCTTGTGCAGATCGGGTCCGGGCCCATATAAACGTCTCCAAATCGCGGAAGCTCCGCACCAATGAACAGGGTTCTCAAATGGCCGATGTTGTTATCTACACCCGACAGCTTTGCGGGTTTTGTACCGCTGCAAAGCGGTTGCTGCAGAAGAAGGGCGTCTCGTTCGTGGAGTATGACGCCACCTTTGATCCGAAGCTGAAGAAGGAAATGGTGCAAAAGGCCAATGGCCGCTCCACCTTCCCGCAGATCTTTGTCGGCGCAACGCATGTGGGCGGCTGCGACGAGCTTCACGATCTGGAGCGTGCCGGCAAGCTGGACGCCTTGTTGGCTGCCTGAACAAATAGACGAACGGACCGGAGACGTCAGAGATGAGTGAATTCACAGCCGCATGTGTGCAGTTGCGTTGCGGCAAGAGCGTTGTGGCAAATCTTGAGCAGTCCGAGGGACTGATCCGGGAAGCGGCAGGCGCGGGGGCTCACTACATCCAGACGCCGGAAATGACCAATGTTCTGGTTCGCAGCCGGGACGAGTTGTTCGAGCGTATCGGCAGCGAGGATGCGGATCTGACCGTCGCCCGCTTCAAGGCGATTGCCGATGAGCTCAAGGTCTGGATCCACGCTGGTTCCCTGGCAATCCTTTTGCCGGATGGGAAAGTCGCAAACCGCGGGCTGTTGATCTCCCCCGAGGGCCGAATTGCTGCGCGCTATGACAAGATCCACATGTTCGATGTGGATTTGCCAAATGGCGAAAGTTGGCGAGAGTCGGCAACCTATGAACCGGGATCCAAGACACTGCTGGCGGATCTGCCCTGGATCAAAATGGGCATGGCTGTCTGCTATGATGTTCGCTTTCCGGCAATCTTCCGAACCCAGGCCCGGATGGGAGCTGGTCTGCTGACCATGCCGGCGGCATTCACGCGCCAGACCGGCGAGGCCCATTGGCATGTGCTGCAGCGGGCACGCGCGATTGAAAATGGCGCCTATGTGGTTTCGGCTGCGCAGGGTGGTCTGCATGAAGACGGCCGGGAAACCTACGGTCACAGCCTTATGGTTGATCCCTGGGGACGTGTGATTGGTGAAATCGATGGCGATCAACCAGGCTTCGTCACGGCCGTGATCCGTCCGGAGGAAGTGGCAAAGGCACGTCAGCGGATTCCAGCGATTGCGAATGAGCGAGACTTTGCCGCGAGCCATGCACAGGAAGAGCGGGAGATCCCCGCGTGATCCGATACGCTCTAAGTTGTGACGCAGGCCATGCTTTTGACGGCTGGTTTCGAAACTCGGATGACTTTGACCAGCAATGCCAGCGCGAACTGGTGTCCTGTCCATTTTGCGGGTCAGCACATGTTCAAAAGACGCTGATGGCGCCGGCTGTCTCGACAGCCCGGTCCAAGGAGGGCCGCCTGCAAGGCGAGAGCATTCAGGCGGTGCCTCAATCCGAGCCCGTACAAGAGGCCAAGCCTGGCAGCGAGGCTGCGGTGACCGGATCTCCACCCGCGCAACAACCGGCCCTGATGCCGGTCGACGCGAAGCATCGTGAGTTGATCGAAGGGCTCAGGGCGTTGCGCCGTAAGGTGGTTGAGAGCTCGGACTACGTCGGCAAGGAATTTGCCGAGGAAGCCCGGAAGATCCACTATGGCGAGACCGAAGAGCGGAACATCTATGGCGAAACCTCGAAAGAGGACGCCGAGGCGCTTCTGGATGAAGGCATCGCCGTCGTCCCTCTACCTGCTCTGCCGGATGAACAGAACTGACGAAACTCGAACAGCGACCGTGATCTGGTTCCCAGATCACGGCCTGCCGATGCGCGCGTTCATCTAAGCTGAGGTGCTTTTCGTCCTGCGCCGCGTAGGTGCGGGCGCCTGTTTTTCTTCCTCGATGGTTTCTTCTGCGGCCTTGCTGAGCTCGGTCGCTGTTTCCAGCGCGGTCTCACCGAGTTCTTCTGCCGTTTCGATGCCCTCGTTCACCGTGTCGCGGAACAGGTCCATCTGGTGACGCAAGTGTGCCTGATACTCGTCGGCCATGCGGGTGTAAAAGGACTGAAGCATCGTCAGGGCTTCGTCAGGCATCCGGCAGTCAGCAAGCGCCTTGGCGCATTCAAAGTCTTCATGCAGACGATGGCTGACGAAGGTCATATGGTCATCAAGGGTCTTTTCAGCCCGATCCCAGGCAGTTTTGTTCAAGCGCTGCATTCCGGCGAATGTACGCTCTTCCAATTCGTCTTCCCGTTCCGCAAAGGCCCAGTTCGAGAAATTGGGCTTTGGCCATTTCGGCAACATCGTTTGCATGAAATCGAAGGGAGTGGCGCTGGAGTTATCGGTCATGTCGAGCCTCCTGAGGGTTTCGCGTGGACAGTCACGCAGACTGCCAAACGGCAAGTCCGAACCTTAAATCGCAGCGATATTATCAGCCGCGTGACCGATCCTATTTGATCCTGATCATGGAAATATGGCGATTTCGCCCGATGCTGGCAGGAACGAACTTTTACATCTCGCAATGGGAGCGTTTCATGCCCTCGAAGTCAGCCCTGCCAGTGCCTTCGAACCAGCCCGTGCGGCCAGCGGTTCCAGCCCTTGCCTATACATTCTTGCCAAGTGCTCATTCCGATGATGCTGCCGACAGCTATTCCGTTACGGCTTTTGCGGAAGTTCTGGATCGGGCGACGAGGGCAATGATTGCGCGAGGCACGCTTGGGATTTCTCCCGGAGCCTTGGCACGAGCCTACTTTGATTGGGCCCTGCATTTGGCAATCTCGCCGGGAAAGCAGGGACGCCTGGCCGAAAAGGCGATGACGAAGAACCTGCGGCTCGCGCGATTTCTCACAAGTTGCGCGGTGAGCCGTGGCAAAGGTGATGCCTGCATTGATCCCTTGCCCCAGGACCATCGTTTCGAGCACCCGGGTTGGAAGCTCTTTCCATTCAATTATTATTCTCAGCAGTTTCTCCTGTCACAACAATGGTGGTTCAATGCCATGACGGGTGTGCGTGGTGTTTCTGCCCACCATGAAAAGGTTGTCGATTTCGTTACCCGTCAGTTCCTCGACTTTCTGTCTCCATCCAACTTTTTCTGGACCAACCCGGAAGTCATCGAAAAGACCCTTGAAGAAGGCGGCATGAATCTCGTTCGCGGGTTTGATCACCTGATTCAGGATGTAGATCGGTATGCCCGTCAGATGCCTCCCTCAGGGGCCGAGGATTTCATTGTTGGAGAAGATCTCGCAGCAACGCCTGGAAAAGTGGTCTATCGTAATCGTTTGATTGAACTGATCCAGTATGAGCCGACAACGCCCAATGTCCGGCCGGAACCGATCGTGATCGTTCCTGCCTGGATCATGAAGTATTACATTCTGGATCTGTCGGAGCAGAATTCCCTGGTGCGCTATCTGGTCAATCAGGGATTCACGGTCTTCATGGTGTCGTGGAAGAACCCGGGGCGTGAGGATCGCGATCTCGGCATGTCCGATTATCGCAAGCTCGGCGTAGAGGCCGCGCTGGAAGCTGCGCTTGCGATCACCGGCGCACCACAGGCTCATATGGCAGGCTATTGTCTCGGCGGTACGCTGCTGTCCATCGCGCTTGCCGGGATGATGCACGAAGGCGACGAGAGGGTCGCCAGCCTCTCGCTCTTTGCCGCTCAAACGGATTTCACTGAGGCAGGGGAACTGACGCTTTTCATTGACGAGAGCGAGGTTTCCTTTCTCGAGGACATGATGTGGGAGCAGGGGTTCCTCGACACGCGCCAGATGGCCGGGGCTTTTCAGCTGCTGCGCTCCAACGATCTGATCTGGTCCAAAGCCGTGCGAGAATATCTGCTCGGTGAGCGCGCGCCGATGTTTGATCTGATGGCATGGAATGCAGATGGCACGCGCATGCCGTACAAGATGCATTCGGAATATCTCACGCGTCTGTTCCTCAACAATGATTTTGCAGAGGGGCGGTGGAAGGTCGATGGCGTTCCGGTCTCAGTGGAAGATATTCAGCTGCCGATTTTCGCGGTTGGCACGGAGCATGATCACGTGGCTCCCTGGAAATCCGTTTTCAAGATCGCGCATCTCGCCGATAGCCAGGTCACATTTGTTCTGACGTCTGGTGGGCACAACGCCGGGATTGTCAGCGAACCCGGTCATCCGCATCGTCACTACCGGATCATGACGATGCCGGAGCATGACGGATATATCGACCCAGAGACCTGGCAGGAAACTGCGAAATATAGCGAGGGGTCCTGGTGGGAAGCCTGGGGCGACTGGCTGGATGTCCGCTCTGGCAAGCCAGGCTCGCTGCCGTCCATGGGCAATGAGGCTGCCGGATACCCGGTTCTGAGTGCCGCTCCCGGCAGCTACGTGATGATGCCCTGAAGAGGCTTGCTCACAGGAAGGGCAAGGTCTTTTCCGCGTTCAGCGCGGGGAATGCATGGAGGTGCTGCCGATCCAGCGTTTCAACTCCGCCGTGACCGCGTCGGGAGCTTCGAGCGTTGCCAGGTGACCGCAGCCTTCGATGATCGCCAACCGGCTGTCCGGAATACCAGCGTGGATCTCACGGGAAAGATCGGGTGGTGTCAGCGTGTCGCCGTCGCCGACAAGCACGAGCGTTGGGCAGGTGATGTCCGGCAGGCCGGGACGGGAATCGATCCGCCCGATGACCGCTTTCATCTGGCGGATGAAGGCCTCGGCCCCGGTTTCATTCGCCATTTCCACAACGGTTGCCTTCATGGCCTCATCATTCTCGAGGTCCGCATGGACAAAGCCCGGATAGAGAAGATGCGGGATCTTGGTGAAGCCCTTTTTCTCCGTCAGCTTGATCAGGAATTCACGGCGTTTGATCTGGTCCGGCGTGTCCGGACGCGGATTTGTGTCCAGGAGCGCCAGTCTGGAAACGCGCTCAGGTGCGACCCGCATGATTTCCATCGCAATGTAACCGCCCATGGAGAGCCCAACGAGGGCGAACCGTTCCTGGGCGTTCTCAAGGATGCTGGCGGCAATTGCGGCAATGCTGTCGTGCTGACGGTGGTCAGCCACGAGCAGAGGGCGATCGGCAAAAGCGACGATCTGCGGCGCGAAGAGGATCTCGGTACACAGCAGGCCGGGAATGAAAACAATCGGCTCCATGGAGCGCTTGCTCCTAGTTGGCAGCCCGTTCGGCGAGAAGCATGTAGTTGACGTCCATATCCCGGGATTGGTTCCAGGTGTCGGTCAGCGGGTTGAAGCTGACGCCGCAACGATCCGAAATTTGCATACCCGCACTGGAAAGCGGTCCTTCGATCTCGTCCGGCCTGACGAGCTTTTCATAGGAATGCGTGCCCTTCGGCAACCAGCGCAAGACATACTCGGCGCCGACAATGGCCAAAGCATAGGCCTTGAGCGTCCGGTTGATCGTGGCGACAAACATCAGGCCGCCCGGTCGGACCATCTGAGCGGTCTCGCTGAGGAATAGGGGAACATCGGCCACGTGCTCGACAACTTCCATGTTGAGCACAACGTCGAAGGTTTCACCGACTGCAGCAAGCTGCTCGGCGGTCTCTGCCCGGTAGTCGATTTCGAGACCGGACTTCTGCATGTGCAGCTTTGCAATTTCGATGTTGACGGTCGACGGATCAGCGCCGACGACCTCTGCGCCGAGGCGCACCATGGGTTCGCTCAAAAGGCCGCCACCGCAGCCGATGTCCAGAAAGCGAAGGCCCTTAAACGCATCCGGTGCCTTCGGATCGCGATCAAAGCGCGCGCAGACTTTTTCCTTGATATAGGAGAGTCGAACCGGGCTGAACTTGTGCAGCGGCTTGAACTTGCCGGTCGGGTCCCACCATTCGGCAGCCATTGCCGAAAACCGGGCGACTTCCGCGTCATCGACGGTTCCAGTCGTGGTGCTGTTTGCCTCGGCCATTTCGGTTCCTTTCCCTGGGAGTGATGAATATAGGCGCGCTCCCGATTTGATCCAGTGTCCTTTAATCTCCTGCCTCTTTTGTCAAGGGACGCTGTTGCGGCAATTGCGCTGTGCCTGTATGGATGGCGCCCGATCCGCCGGGTGCATCATGTGCCCTCGTCACTCGATGAAAAGAATACGACAGCAATGGCGCGACTGGTTTTGAAATTTGGCGGTACTTCGGTTGCCGACCTTGACCGCATCCGAAATGTGGCCCGCCACGTCAAACGTGAAGTGGAAGCCGGGCATGAGGTGGCGGTCGTCGTGTCCGCCATGGCCGGGCAAACAAACAAGCTTGTGGAGTTCTGCCGTGAGGCTTCTGCCCTGCACGATGCGCGCGAGTATGACGCCGTCGTCGCTTCCGGGGAACAGGTGACCTCCGGTCTGCTTGCCATCGTCCTTCAGGACATGGGCGTCAACGCCCGCTCCTGGCAAGGCTGGCAGGTGCCGATCAAGACAGACGAGAACCATGGTGCGGCCCGCATCAAGGAAATTGACGGCAGTCTGCTGATTGAACGCCTGTCGCAAGGACAAGTGGCGGTCATGGCTGGTTTCCAGGGCATTTCCCCGGACAACCGCATCGCGACACTTGGCCGTGGCGGCTCGGATACGAGCGCTGTGGCCATTGCAGCTGCGATCAAGGCCGACCGCTGCGATATCTACACCGATGTCGACGGCGTTTACACGACGGACCCGCGGATCGTGCCCAAAGCGCGCCGTCTTGACCGCGTGTCTTTTGAAGAAATGCTTGAAATGGCCTCGCTTGGCGCGAAAGTACTTCAGGTACGGTCAGTCGAGATGGCTATGGTCCATGGTGTTCGGACATTCGTCCGTTCCAGCTTTGACGACCCAGAAGCCCCGCAGGTTGGCGATGACAACCTTCCCATTGGAACCCTTATCTGCGACGAGGACGAACTCGTGGAACAGCAAGTTGTCACCGGCATCGCATTTGCCAAAGACGAAGCCCAGATCTCCATCCGCGATGTGGCTGACAAGCCAGGTGTCGCGCAGTCTGTTTTTGGTCCGCTGGCGGATGCCAACATCAATGTGGACATGATTGTCCAGAACATTTCTCCGGACGGAAAAACCACCGACATCACCTTTACCGTGCCTGAAACCGACTATGAGCGCGCGATCAAGGTTCTTGAGGATAACCGTGGCGACATCGGTTTCCAGAATCTCGAAGGTGCGACGGATGTGGTCAAAGTCTCGGTGATCGGCATCGGGATGCGGTCTCACGCAGGTATTGCAGCCCAGTGTTTCCGCGGCCTCGCGGAGAAGGGCATCAACATCCGCGCGATTACCACTTCGGAAATCAAGATTTCGGTTCTGATCGATTCTGCCTATACGGAACTTGCAGTGCGGACTCTCCATTCGCTATACGGGTTGGACGGATAGAACTCCGACTCGCCCCGGCCAGGCCCGCCAAGGACCCTGCGGTGGGCGTCCGGGACATGATGGGGTAAGCGATGCGCAGCAACCTGGCGGGTCCGCGCCTGTTGCTCCGCCGGCTTCGCGAAGTCATGGCGGAGCCGATCAAGGCGCAGGAACGGCTCGACAAGATTGTGGTCCTGATTGCGTCCAATGTGGTCGCAGAGGTCTGCTCCGTTTATATTCTCAGGGCCGACGGGGTTCTGGAGCTTTACGCAACCGAAGGCCTTAACAGGGAAGCTGTTCACCAAGCGTCCCTGCGAGTCGGACAAGGGCTTGTCGGTCTGATCGCCGCGGAAGCCAGGCCACTGAACCTTCCCAATGCGCGTGCCCATCCGGGCTTTGCCTATCTGCCTGAAACGGGCGAAGAAGCCTATAACTCCTTCCTTGGTGTGCCGATCCTGCGGGCCGGACGGACGCTTGGCGTTCTGGTCGTCCAGAATCAATCTCACCGGACTTATCTGGAAGATGAGGTCGAAGCGCTTCAGACCACGGCGATGGTCATTGCCGAGATGGTCGCCGCTGGTGAGCTTGAGGCGATTGCCCAGAAAGACACCGGGCTCGACATGTCGCGGCCGATCCACGCCAATGGCGTGGCGTTGGCGGAGGGTGTTGGTCTTGGCCATGTGGTTCTGCACGAACCGCGGGTCGTCGTTACAAACCTGATTTCAGAAGATACGGACGCGGAGAAGACGCGCCTCGATGGCGCGATCAACCGTCTGCGCCTGTCGATCGATGACCTGCTTGCCAGCGGTGACATCGCGGCTATGGGAGAGCACAGGGATGTGCTCGAGGCCTATCGGATGTTTGCCTATGATCGCGGCTGGATCCGGAAGATCGAGGAAGCCATCCGCAACGGCCTGACCGCTGAAGCTGCGGTGGAAAAGGTTCAAAGCGACATGCGCGCGCGCATGTTACGGCAGACCGACCCCTATTTACGCGAGCGGCTGCACGATCTTGATGACCTCGCGCACAGGCTGATCCGGGAGCTCATGGGGCGTGGGCATGGGCCGACGCCGGCCGAGCTGCCGCAAGATGCGATCATCGTGGCGCGCAACATGGGGGCCGCCGAACTGCTCGATTACGGCCGAGACCGCATTCGTGCGCTTGTCCTCGAAGAAGGCGGTCCGACCAGCCATGTGACCATAGTCGGGCGTGCGCTCGGCATTCCGATGGTCGGTCAGGTCGACGACATTGTCAGCCTCGCAGACGCAGGCGACGGCATCATCGTTGACGGTGATGCTGGCGAAGTTCACTTGCGGCCGGCACAGGACGTCGAAAACGCCTATGCAGAGAAGGTCCGGTTCCGGGCGCGTCGCCAGGCGCAGTACCGCAGGCTCCGCAACAAACCGTCGGTCACCAAGGATGGTGTCGAGTTTTCCCTGCAGATGAATGCGGGTCTGCTCGTCGATTTGCCTCACCTGGCAGAGGCTGGCGCAGCTGGGGTTGGGCTCTTCCGCACCGAACTGCAGTTCATGGTTGCCTCGTCGTTCCCACGCATGCGCGAGCAGCAGGCTCAATATGAGCAGGTTTTGGATGCTGCCGACGGCAAGCCGGTGACCTTTCGCTCGCTCGATATCGGCGGAGACAAGGTTCTTCCGTATCTGAGGTCAATTCAGGAAGAAAACCCGGCCATGGGTTGGCGGGCGCTTCGACTTGGCCTCGACAGACCCGGGCTTTTGCGAACACAGATCCGGGCGTTGCTGAAGGCTGCCGCTGGGCGGGATCTGAAGCTGATGTTCCCGATGGTCGCGGATGTCAGTGAGTTCATGCGTGCGCGTGAGCTTGTGGAGAAGGAACTCAAGCATCTGCGCCGCCACAATCATGCGGTTCCGGAAAAGATCCGACTTGGGGTCATGGTCGAGGTACCGTCCCTGCTTTTTCAGCTTGATGAGCTTTTGGCCCAGGTGGACTTTGTCTCTGTCGGATCCAACGACCTGTTTCAGTTCTTCTGTGCCGTCGACCGTGGCAACACGCGCGTTGCCGACCGGTTCGACACGCTGAACATCGGCTTTCTGAGGGCCCTGAAGCGGATTGTCGACAAGGCCAACAAGGCACATGTTCCGGTGACCTTGTGCGGTGAGCTGGCGGGGCGGCCTCTCGAGGCAATGGCCCTGGTAGGTCTTGGCTATCGGGACCTTTCCATGTCTCCTGCCTCGCTGGGGCCCATCAAGGCCATGTTGCGGTCTCTTGACGCCGGGCGCCTGTCGGCAAGATTGCTCCCAAGGCTTGAGCCTGGGCATCCGGAAGCCAATATCCGTGACTTCCTCAAGCGCTATGCGTCCGAAATGGACGTGGCGCTCTAGCTACTGAACCCTTTTCCTTCGGGACCTTTTAGGAGATCTGCGCTCATGCTGGCGCGTGCCAAGCTCGATACGTTGCTCGACCGTTTTGCCGAGATCGAATACAGGATGTCGGCAAACCCGGATCCGGCGACCTATGTGAAATTGTCCCGTGAATATGCTGGGCTGGAACCCCTGGTCGCGAAAGTTCGTGTGCTCCTGAAAGCCCAGGACGATCTGGCAGAAGCGGACGCGCTTTTGAATGACCCAGCGACAGATGCTGACATGCGTGAGCTGGCGGAAGCGGAACGTGAGGAGCTTTCCGAGAGTCTTGAAGCGCTAACACAGGATGTGCGCATCGGCCTTCTGCCCAAAGATGATGCTGATGCGAATGATGCCATTTTGGAAGTCCGTGCAGGAACCGGCGGTGATGAAGCGTCTCTTTTTGCCGGAGATCTGTTTCGCATGTATCAGCGGTTCGCCGAACTTCAGGGCTGGAAAGTCGAAGTGCTTTCCGCCAGCGAAGGGGAAGTCGGCGGCTTCAAGGAGATCATAGCCTCGATCTCTGGCGAGAACGTCTTCGCCAAATTGAAATTCGAGTCCGGTGTGCATCGGGTGCAGCGGGTGCCGGCGACCGAATCAGGTGGCCGCATCCATACGTCAGCGGCAACGGTGGCTGTGTTGCCGCAAGCTGAAGACGTCGATGTGGATGTTCAGGACAGTGATCTGCGCATCGATACCTTCCGCGCATCGGGTGCTGGTGGTCAGCACGTGAATACAACGGACTCGGCTGTTCGGATTACCCACATACCGACCGGCATCGTGGTTGCGGTGCAGGATGAGCGGTCGCAGCACAAGAACAAGGCGCGGGCCATGCAGTTGCTTCGCGCGCGTATCTACGACGAAGAGCGCGAGCGCGCCGCCAGTGAACGGACGGAAGCGCGGCGTTTGCAGGTTGGATCGGGCGACAGGTCGGAGCGCATTCGGACCTACAATTTCCCGCAGGGCCGGGTGACGGATCACCGGATTGGCCTGACATTGTACAAGCTGGACCAGATCATTGCCGGCGAGGCGCTTGGTGAGGTCGTTGAAGCATTGACGCTTGATCACCAGGCTTCTCTTCTTGCGGCAGAAGGTGTCTGACGTGACGACCTTCGGCGACCTTTACCGCGATGTGCGGAAGAGGTTCCGGGAGGCGAATCTCGAGACGCCGGATCTGGATGCCCGTCTTCTCATGGCGGCTGCTCTGGAAGTCTCGCCGTCGGATCTGATCTTGCGGGAAGATGACAAGGTTGGAGACGAACAGCGGCTGCTTGCCCTGAAGTACGCGGATCAGCGCCTGATTGGCTTGCCCGTCGGCCGCATCCTTGGAGAACGCGAATTCTGGGGGCTCCGCTTCCGTCTGAATGAGGAAACACTGGAGCCTCGACCCGATACGGAAACACTGGTCCAGGCCGTTCTGGATCGTGTGTCTTGCGAAGGGTCACTGGTCCTGGCGGATATCGGGACAGGGACGGGTGCAATCGCTGTGGCGCTTCTGACTGAGCTGCCCAATGCGGTTTGCGCTGCAATCGACATTTCTGAACGCGCTCTGGAGTGCGCGCGCGGCAATGCAGCCCGGCATGGCGTTGCGGAGCGTTTGCTCCCTGTCAGGTCTGACTACGCGTCATCTCTTGGGGCCGGTGTCGATTGGGTCTTGAGCAATCCCCCCTATATCCGGACAAAGGTCGTAGAGGGGCTCTCGAGGGAAGTTCGCGAGCATGATCCTGGACGTGCTCTTGATGGTGGTACTGACGGATTGGATGCATATCGTGAAATTGTGCCCCAGGCCCTCCAATGCCTTTCGCCAGATGGGCGAATCGCTTTGGAAATTGGCTTTGATCAGGAACAGGAAGTCAGTGAGCTTTTGCGCCAATGCGGCTTTCTTCATATTGAAATCATTCAGGATCTGGCCGGAAATGACCGGGTTGTTCTCGCAATGCGGCGTGAATCGGGTGCGTTTTAAGCCTGTTGTGAAAAAGCGCTTGGAAAACCAAGAATAACCGGTTAGTTTCACCTCGCCGAGACCGGAGTATCGTGATCAGCGTTTAGCGGGGCATGCCTATCCGGCAACGTGGGGCCAAACGCAAATATCGCGGCTTGGAGATCGTTGTTTAACGGACCATCCGGACTTTCGGACTGTCGCAGAATTTGGCGATTGCATCTGCCGCTTGGCGGTACGATGGAATTCGTAACGGCTTTTGCAAGATGACAGCCGCTGACCTTCACGGTTGGTTTCGGTAGCTATTTCGTATCGGTATTAGGCAATTCCGATGTTGGGCCAGCTTTAGCTGGTCGCCGTTCCTTAAGAGAAAACGGCAGGATGAGACCAGGAAATCAAAGCAACAAGCGCA
This sequence comes from Roseibium polysiphoniae, assembly GCF_014842925.1. Taxonomy (GTDB): domain Bacteria; phylum Pseudomonadota; class Alphaproteobacteria; order Rhizobiales; family Stappiaceae; genus Roseibium; species Roseibium polysiphoniae. The sequence goes on along the minus strand of NZ_JACYXJ010000005.1, from coordinate 6,401 downwards.
TGCGTGGTCGGACCCGGAAGGGACCGAATCCGCTAAGCCGGACCTACGAATCGAACGGTCCGGACGTCAAAATTCGTGGCACCGCTCTGCATGTCGCAGAAAAGTACCAACAGCTTGCTCGCGATGCCCAGGCATCCGGCGATCGGATCATGTCTGAGAACTATTTCCAGCATGCCGAGCATTATCTTCGCATCGTTGCTGCCGCACAGCCACAAGGCCAGCCTGCGGCTCATACCGGACGTGGCGAAGGTGATGAGACAGAGCAGGAAGCTGCAGCACAACCACAAGGCCAGAACGAGCGCCGTCAACGTCCGGATCGCGCTGAGCGCTCCGAGCGTCCGGAGCGGCCAGAGCGTGGCGATCGTCCGGAGCGCCATCAGCGCGCTGCCAAGACGGAGCAGCCAGGTGAGTATGTCGAAGAGGACAGCCCACAGCCGTTCATCGAAAACATGCCCGTCATTGATGAAGCAGGCCAACTGAACGATGGTGCTGCCAAGTCGGTTGAGGCTGCTTCTGAAGGTGACGATGATGACGCGAAGCCTCGCCGTCGTGTTCGTGGGACCCGCGGCCGTGGCGTGAAACGCACTTCGAGTGATGGGGGTGATGCGGAGACCGAAGCGTCCCCAGAGCCGTCTGAAGAGGCCCCAGCTGCTTCTGCAGCCGACGTGGAGGATGCGCCGAAACCAAAGCCGCGTCGTGCACCGCGCACACGCCGCCCCAAAGCGACAGAAGAAGCCCCAGAGGCGGAAGCTGTGCCTGCGGGCGAGTAAGTCAGTCTCGGACAAGCTCATTTTGATCTCGTGAACGGCGCCCCAGGGGCGCCGTTTTGCGTTCCTGAAGGATGCGTGTTTTTCCGGAATTTTCGGCACCCCTCTTTTGTTGTCATTATGCAACACTATATTGGGTGAGCGATGCTCCAAGAGATCGCTCGGGTGCTCACTTATCGGGCTCGATATCCGAAAAACCGGCCATGCTTCGGGTGGCGCGGTGGTCTGGAGGTTCTAATGAACGTAGAAAAATACACAGAGCGTGCGCGTGGGTTTGTTCAATCAGCTCAGACGTTTGCTCTTGGGCAGGGGCATCAGCAGTTTGCTCCGGAACATATTGTCAAAGTCCTTCTTGATGACACGGAAGGGATGGCGGCTGGCCTGATCGAAAAAGCTGGCGGTGATCCGAAAATCGCTAAGTCTGAAATTGAGCGTTTGCTTGGCAAGATGCCGAAAGTATCAGGCGGCAATGGTCAGCTTTACCTGTCCCAGGCGACGGCGCGTGTCTTCGAACAAGCGGAAAAAATTGCGGAAAAAGCGGGCGACAGTTTTGTAACTGTCGAGCGGCTTCTGCTCGCCCTCGTGATGGATGCGGAAGGTGACGTCGGCAAGCTTTTTGCCAAAGCGGGCGTTACGGCAAACGGCCTAAACGAGGCGATCAACGCCCTGCGGCAAGGTCGTACGGCGGACAGTGCGACTGCGGAAAGCCAGTACGACGCGCTTAAGAAATACGCCCGGGATCTGACGCAGGTTGCCCGTGACGGCAAACTCGATCCCGTGATCGGTCGCGACGAGGAAATTCGACGCACGATCCAGGTCCTGTCGCGCCGGACCAAGAACAACCCGGTTCTGATCGGTGAACCTGGCGTCGGCAAGACGGCGATCGCCGAGGGCCTTGCCCTGCGCATCGTCAATGGCGATGTGCCCGAGTCATTGAAAGACAAGAAGCTCCTGGCGCTCGATATGGGAGCCCTGATTGCTGGCGCGAAGTATCGCGGTGAGTTCGAAGAGCGTCTTAAGGCGATCCTGTCGGAAGTCGAGGCGGCCGCCGGCGGCATCGTTCTGTTCATAGATGAAATGCATACGCTCGTAGGCGCGGGCAAGGCCGAAGGCGCCATGGATGCGTCTAACCTCTTGAAGCCCGCGCTGGCGCGCGGAGAGCTGCATTGTGTCGGTGCCACCACTCTGGATGAATACCGCAAGCATGTTGAAAAAGATGCAGCACTCGCGCGTCGTTTCCAGCCTGTTTTCGTGAGTGAACCGACGGTCGAAGATACAATCTCGATCCTGCGCGGGATCAAGGAGAAGTATGAGCTGCATCATGGGGTGCGGATCACGGATTCTGCGATCGTGTCCGCGGCGACAATGTCCAATCGCTACATCACGGACAGGTTCCTGCCTGACAAGGCGATCGACCTTGTGGATGAGGCGGCCAGCCGGTTGCGCATGCAGGTGGACTCCAAGCCTGAAGAACTGGACGAGCTCGACAGACGGATCATTCAGCTCAAGATCGAGCGTGAAGCTCTGAAGAAAGAGGACGATCCGGCGGCCCTGGACCGGCTTGGAAAACTGGAAAAAGAGCTTTCCGATCTTGAGGAGGAGTCAGATGTTCTCACCCGCCGCTGGCAGGGTGAAAAGGACAAGCTGAACCTTGAACAAAAGGTCAAGGAGCAGCTTGATCAGGCCCGTATCGACCTGGAAATCGCACAGCGTCGCGGTGATCTTGCCAAGGCGGGTGAGCTTGCCTACGGCTTGATCCCTGAGCTTGAGCGGCAGCTGGAGGAAGCGGTCGCAAGCGGGGACGCCGATGCGATGGTTGAAGAGGCGGTAACGTCGTCTCATGTCGCCCAGGTCGTCTCCAAATGGACCGGTATTCCGGTCGACCGGATGCTGGAAGGGGAGCGGGACAAGCTTCTGCGCATGGAAGATGTGCTTGCAAGTCGCGTCATCGGTCAGGCCGAGGCGATCCATGCGGTGTCGACGGCGGTGCGCCGTGCCCGTGCGGGTCTGCAGGATCCGAACCGGCCGATTGGCTCGTTCATGTTCCTTGGGCCAACGGGTGTCGGCAAAACCGAGCTGACGAAAGCGCTGGCGCGGTTCCTCTTTGATGACGATACGGCGATGGTTCGGATCGACATGTCGGAGTTCATGGAAAAGCACTCCGTTTCCCGCTTGATCGGTGCGCCTCCGGGCTACGTTGGTTATGAGGAAGGTGGAGCGCTTACGGAAGCGGTGCGCAGGCGGCCCTATCAGGTTGTCCTGTTCGACGAGATCGAGAAAGCCCATGGGGATGTCTTCAATGTCCTCTTGCAGGTCCTTGACGATGGACGTCTGACGGACGGCCAGGGGCGGACCGTGGACTTCCGCAACACGCTTATCATCATGACCTCTAACCTGGGCGCCGAGTATCTGGTCAACCAGCCGGAGGGCGAGGATACGGATGTCGTTCGCGATCAGGTGATGGGAACCGTTCGTGGACACTTCCGTCCCGAGTTCTTGAACCGGCTCGACGAAATCGTGCTGTTCCACCGTCTGCAACGGTCACAGATGTCCGATATCGTTGCGATCCAGCTCGAGCGGCTTCGGGGGCTTCTGGCGGATCGAAAGATCTCGCTTTCTCTGGATGACAGCGCGATTGGCTGGCTGGCGCAAAAAGGCTACGACCCTGCCTATGGGGCTCGTCCGCTCAAGCGCGTGATCCAAAAGGAAGTGCAGGATCCGCTTGCCGAGAAACTGCTTGCGGGTGATGTGGTGGATGGTCAGGCCGTTCAGGTTTCTGCTGGTGGCGACAGACTGGTTTTTTCGGTCGGGCAGGGTGCTGCCGAAGCTGCCTAGAGGCAACGTGAGAAGCTAGAACGGTATGAACAAAAGAAAAAGCCGGCCCTCGTGGCCGGCTTTTTTGCTGTTGCCCATGTGCTCGCTAGCGACCGAGCTTATAGCGCGGATGCGACCCGTGAAGGCCGGCGCGCGCGATCGAGCAGGGTGTCGATCCGCAGCCGCTCGGCTTCGAATTTCGCCAGCATGTCCCCTTCAAGAACGCGGCCGCGCGGCAAGCGAATGCGCATTGGATCCACATAGCGCTTGTTGACCATCACCTCGTAGTGAAGGTGTGGTCCGGTCGAAAGTCCGGTTGACCCGACATAGCCGATGATCTGGCCCTGGCGCACCGAGGTGCCTTCGCTCATTCCCTTGGCGAAGGCCGACATGTGGTTGTAGGTCGTCGTATAGCCGTTGGCGTGACGCACTTCGATGCGGCGGCCGTAGCCCGAGCTCCAGCCGGCCTTGATGATGGTTCCGTTGCCGGCCACCATGATCGGCGTGCCGCGCGGCGCGGCCCAATCAACGCCTGTGTGCATCTTGCTGTACTTGTGGATCGGGTGGCGGCGCATGCCAAAGCCCGACCTGAAGCGGCCGTCCGACACGGGCTTGCGCATGAGGAATTTCTTCGCGCTCTGGCCGTTGGCGTCATAAAAATCCACCGCGCCATCATCCGGGGTGCGGAACCTGTAGAAGCGCCGGGTGCTTGAACCGGTGTTCAACGAGGCGAACAGGACTTCGGAGGCCGTGCTGCCGTCATTGTCCGCATAGAAGACCTCAAGAGCATCGCCTGGCTGGACCCGCGCATTGAAGTCGACGTCAAAGGAGAAGATCCTGATCAGCTCATCAATGAGCGGCGGGGCCATCTCCTGCTCAAGAGCGGTCTGGTAAAGGCTGTCATAGAGAACGGGTGTCTGGCCGCCATAGGAAATGCGGTCTGCTTCTGCAAAGGCGTCAGCAAGGAAATTGGTCGGTGCCTTGGCTGCCACGTAGGCGCCGGTATCAGAGCGGGCTACAGTCGCCTGGTGCACTGTGTCGGAATAGAGGCTCACCCGTTCGGGACGCATGCGACCGGATCCGTCGGTGGCAGGGGCGTACGCGATGCGAAGCCGGTGGCCGGACTGGAGCGCCTGCAATCCATAGTGATCGGTAAAGGCCTTGCGAATGAGTTCGGCTTCGCTTGGGTCGGCGTCGTTGTCGAGCAGGACATCCATGACATCCGTCTGATCGGCGATCGGCACGATCTTCTCGTCCATGCCGGTGTAACGAACCTCGTCGTCCTGCTTGGAGATAAAGGAGACGTTTTCCGGGGTGATGCGGACTGCGAGCCGGGTAAACTCTGACTGACGGGCGAGATTGAAATCAAAACGGGCCGGATCGACCAGGGTTCTCGCGGCTGTTTCGACCGTATTGACCGCCAGGAAACGTGCCGATTGACGAACTGTCTGCTCGATTGCCTCTTCAGACGGGGTCTGAACCGGATCAATCAATGGACTGTTCGAGGGAAAACTGGTGAGCGAAATACTGACCTCGCCCTCGACCTTTGCGCCATAGATGGAGTTTGTAAAGACTGTGTCGGGCGCCAACCGTTCAGGCACATTTTGAACATCCGAGAACATGTTGAGCGGGTTGAAGGCCGGGATCTCGGGTGTGAGTTGCTGGTTCTTTCGGGTGGCGAGGCTGGAGGTTACCAGCGTGTAGTCCCGCACCTTGATGTGTTCGCGGTCGCCGACCTTGGTCACGACGTTGACCGGAATGATCTGCTTGTTGGCAAATTCGGCGGCCGGCCGGGAGATCTTGTCGCCCTTGGCGCCGCTGCTCTTTGTGGCATCGGCGTCAAGCGTCAGCGCACCGCTTGCCGGGCCGGTTGCCGCGGAAACACTATATTGGCCATCGAGCGCGGCCAGAAGGGCGCCGCCCATAAGCACGACCGAGGTGATGCCGGTCAAGACGGTGCCGGTCAGCCACCTGACGGAGACGCGTCTGCGATCAGGAAGCCCGTTCCTTTCATCCTGCACGACCAGTGGATCCTCGTCGCCGAGAGACACTGTTATCTGTTGGGAGGAATGAAAAGGCCCGAAGTGCATATAGACGTTACCTGATTGGTCATTTCTTCTGCTGGCGCGAAAATGCCGGTTTAAAACGAAAAGGTCAAACCAAAGCAGCATCGGAGCAGCCGGAATTCTTTGCAGCGATAATCGGGCAGGAGTGGGGCAGAGCGTTGTTTGATCTCAATGCCTTTTACAAAGGCCAGATCGTTGGCTCCGCTCCTTGTCAATCAGTCCCTATAGGGAAGAGCCCCTTTTGGTGCAGGGAAAAGCCGATAACGAGGCTCCAAAATCGGCCTGTGAGCGGTCGGAAGACAATGAGCAGAAAAGAGGCTCGCTTAAAAAGATGGCAGATTGCTGGAAAATGCCAATTGTGGGGTGGAAACAGCGTCTTAGGGGATGGTTTTCATAAGCCTAGGGCTAGTGAAAAGCGCAGAAATGCGAGGGATTTATCGCTTGTCCGGCTTGTGTGAATCTTTTTTGACAATGCTTGTTGACTCATATGGGGGTGCTGCGTATAAACCGCTCCATCGACGGCGGCGCTGACAACAAACGGCGCCAGCGGCCGGCGGTTTTACCGGAAAAACAGAGACGGGCACTCGACTGAGTGGTCTGTCACGTTTTCCTCCTCGTCGCAAGATGAGTGTTCTTTGACAATTTGTATTGAAGGAAGGGAAGCGTGGACGGCGTTGTTCTTGCGGATGCTTGGTTGCTTATGTTGCTGAGTGTTTTAAGTGAGAGTTACGCAGGTACGCTGATCTTTTAGACA
>NZ_JACYXJ010000004.1 GCF_014842925.1 Roseibium polysiphoniae | reverse complement strand
CCAACGCCCACACTCGGCGTTGGACTATCAGACCCCGGCCGAATACGCCCGGACCCTGACCACCGCAATCGCCCGACCCGCTACGCGATCTGACAGCTCCGCGCGACGGGCGATTGCTCTACCTGCGTCGAATGGCGTAAGCACCAATCGGGCTCAAGTCGCAGCTGGATGAAAGTTCAGTGGCAGGTCACCCGGCTTCAAACCGGAGCCCTCCCCTCCTCCGTAGATCGAAAGCGTAAACTCAAAAAGAATGACCTAGGCAATTCAAATATCAAAGAGCTGAAAGTCCTCAACAATCCGCCGGGCAGTAGCTTAAATACCACCTTTAAGTTTACAAAACGCATGAACTCGTAAAAATTGCACTAGCATTTTTCGAAGCTGCGTTGGCGTCCGTATTGCTGCACAAAAAAGAAGTTTGAAGAGTGCGCGCAATGCCATCCCCTTACCGCCGGGTAGAATGACAATGTGGTATCATCGCAGCGCAGCAAACATTTTATGGGGACTGGCCAGCTGCATCTCTGGTTCAATTCTCAACGGTCGCTGGCGGACACAGAGGCCGCATACGGTCACACGCGGCCGGTCTGCGTCATGAACTGCCGCCTGCAGCGAACGCACCGTTATTATCTATCGCTGTGTCCATCATTGGAGCGCTGGCAGAAGTTTGAGTTGAAACCAATTATATCCGGTTGCCCAAGAAGTGTTGGGTACGCACATGGACCCAGAAATCGAAATCTCTTTGCTCGGACAAATGAGCGTTTCGGTCGCAGGCACCCAAGCAGTGTTGCCATCATCTAAAAAAGCCCGGGCGTTGCTGGCGTTTTTAGTTGCCACTGGCCGTCCACACCGACGCGAACGTTTGTGCGAACTGTTCTGGGATGCACCAGACGATCCGAAAGCATCGTTAAGATGGGCCCTGAGCAAATTGCGGAATGCTCTGAAGATCGCAAACAATGATCATATTGTGGCGGACAGAGAAAGGGTGTTCTTCGACCCTAGGGGGGTCAATGTTGACATTCAGAACATCCGGTCAAAACTGCAATCGGGGCACGAGCAGTTGCCTGTCAGTGTGCTGGAAGCCATGGTTAGGCAATTGGATGACGGCTTCCTTGCCGGGCTGGACAATGCTGGAGATGACGCTTTCGACGCCTGGCTTGTCGCCGAGCGTACGGACGCCGACACCACACGCGATGATCTGCTGATGAGGCTGTTTGCGCACCCGAATACGCCACCGCTCGCGGTGCGTAAATGGCACAGGTTGTTGAGATCAATCGATCCGATTTCTGCAGAAAAATTCGGTTTATCAGATCTGGATGCTTGTCCCGTGGCAGCTCGCAAGTGCAGCAGCGATCCTGACGGTCAAATGATCTTGCGGAGATCAAGCCCACCTTGCAGTGCAGCGGATCGCCTCGCTTACTCCAGATCAAACGCGTTGAAAAATCAGGAGATCGGGTTTTGCAATGTTACCGCAGGAACAAAGATCGCGCATGCAAGTTTGGGGTCTGGACCTCCCATTTTGAAAGCTGCCAATTGGTTGACACATCTCGAATTCGACTGGGCCAGTCCAATTTGGGGGCAGTGCTTTGCGGACCTTGCGTGCGATCGTAGATTTGTTCGATATGACGAGCGCGGTTGCGGTCTGTCCGATTGGCAGGTCGCTGACATTAGCTTCGATGCATTTGTAGAAGACTTGGAAATTGTCGCCAATCACCTTGGACTTGAGCGCTTTCCGCTCCTGGGTATTTCGCAAGGCTGCGCTGTCTCCATCGAGTATGCTGCCCGCCACCCGGAACGCGTAAGCGGACTGATCTTGATCAGTGGATACGCTGCAGGATGGCGTATCGCTGCAACGCCGGAAGAAGAGGCTCCACGAGAAGCCGTGCTGACGCTGACCAGACACGGTTGGGGAACCGAGAACCCAGCTTACCGGCACATATTCTCGAGCACCTTCATGCCGGATGCATCCGCGGAAGGTCTTGAGTGGTTTGACGAATTCTAACGCCGAACCACCTCTCCGGAAAACGCTGCCCGGTTCCAAGAAGCCTTCGGGTACATTGATGTCAGGCACCGGCTGCCGCAGGTCAAAGTGCCAACGATTGTCCTTCATGCGAAGCAGGACCAACGCATTCCCCTGGCGCAAGGCCAAGCGTTAGCAGACGGTATTGAGAACGCCGAGTTTGTACCGCTTGAAAGCCGGAACCACATTTTGGTCGAGGGGGAACCAGCACTTGATTTCTGCACTCGGAAAATTCGCGATTTTTTAGAAAAACACGATATCTGACAATGACGTAAGTTCTACCTTGCTGACCATCAGAGTTTAGATTCGAGCCCCATTTGACTTCAGATACTCTTAGGGAACCAGCTGCGACAAGCTGATCAGGTCTTCGTTTTTGCCAGGCGCCACTGCATTGCCTATCAAGGGGAGAGGTCCGTTAAGAGCAATCGCTTATTTGCGAAAATAAGCCGGCAGAATGATTGTCCCCCATCACCAGATTTCCCAATGAATTTCTCATAGTTGCATCTTGCCCTAGCGACTGCGCCAACACTTGATATGTGCGCGGTTTTATATACCTAGGCTTGAACGCGATGGGTTGGCGTGGGCGCTAGGCGTCCTTCGGCGGCATCATCATTCGCTTAGCAAATCGCGCTAGTTTTCATTCAATGACATCGGCTGTCAGTAGAGCGCCAAACACCCTTTGATTTGACACTTTGATATTGGCGAAATTCTGCTCGAGACTAAGCTCTAAATATACGCGAGCTTTCGTTTTCCGTCTCAATAGACGCATTAAGCTCTGATCTGAATTGGATGAACGGCTCCCAGATTCGAAAGCATTTCACCCGCAAGGTTCAATCTCAAAAACGGGTTCTAAGTCGGTAGCCTGGACCGTAAGTCATGCGCACATGGGTGATCGGCAGATCTCCATTGAAGGTTGTTCGCTCCATGACAAAAAGCGGTGTTTCTTCCAAAGCCTCATAGAGACGCGCCAAACGCTGGCCTGCGTTGACCGAATAGAAGGTTAGGTCGCCCGCGGTGTAGGGAGCGTTTTGCACCAGCCATTCGTTTGGCGTGATGAGATCAAAGGCGATCGCTTCGAAAGACGGGACAGCCTCAAGATTTGTATAGCGCTCTTCAAACATGAAGGGACGGTCATCGGCGAAATGGACTGTCTCTGTATATAGAAGGCGGTCCGCGGCAGACACCGGGAAAGCCGCATGCAGATGAGGCGGCAAGGTCTGCTTGTCACGTTTCAGGAGAGATTGGCTGTAGATGGATCCACGCCCCTCCACTTCTTCCCGGATAATCGGGATCGTCAGGGTCGCCTTATGGGGCGGGTTGATGGCAACCCGCGTCCCGGCTTTGCGGCGGCGGGTGACAAGACCACTTTCGGCCAAATCTCTCAGCGCCCGATTGACAGTGGTGCGAGCACAACCGAATTCCTCAGCCAGATCCGCCTCTCCTGGAATGATATCCCCTGGATGCCACACCCGTTCGTTGATCCGGCGCAGCAATTCTTCTCGAATCTGCGTCCAGCTGTTCAGCTCTTGCGCTTTCAAAGTTTGGCCCTCAACCCCCGTATCGTCTTTCGATACCGCCCCCGTATCGCCTCACCCTCGACATGCCGACCTTGCTTGACCAGGTGCCGGCCAGCAGACCAAACATCGCTTACAAGTCTGTCGTCACACGCAAAGATCCATGTGTCCAGGATCTCATCGCCAGTACATCCCTCAAGACTGAGCGCCTTTTGGTCAAGCGCCAGAAAATCTGCGAGTCGGCCCGGCGCCAGTGCACCGGAATCCCGACCAGCTGCCTGCGCTCCACCGGCCAGAGCCGCTTCATATAGCACACGCCCGGTCGATTTCTCACGGGTCGCCACACTGGCCCGGCACCGGTCTCGCAGCCTTTGAGAATACTCCAGAGTTCGCAACTCTTCAGAAAGCGAGATACGAACATTTGAATCGGACCCAACCCCAATACACCCACCCTCGGCCAGATAAGACACCCCATTGAAAATGCCATCTCCGAGGCTTGATTCTGTTATCGGACAAAGCCCTGCAACAGCCCCTGTCTGCGCCAATCCCCTTGTTTCATCAGCGGTCATTTGCGTGCAATGAATGAGACACCAGTTCTGCTGAACGTCATGGGTATGCAAAAGCCACTCAACTGGCCGTTGGCCATAGGCTGCTTCCACCTCCTCCACTTCCTTGACCTGCTCCGCTAAATGCATGTGCAAAGGTGATTTTCCGGCAAGTTCAACACAAGCGGCCAAATCCTTAGGCTGCACGGCTCGAAGCGAATGCGGTGCCACTCCCAATCTGCAGTCCTGTGTCAGGGCTCGCAGTGTCACTCCAGCATCTTCATGCAAGCGCACATATCGTTCGTAGTCGTTGCCAAAGCGGATTTGTCCTGCCCCAAGAGCTCGGCCATCACAGCCTCCTTGGCGGTAGAGAACCGGAAGAAGCGTCAGTCCAATACCGGTCGTGGCACTGGCTGCAGCAATCCGATCCGACAATTCTGCCAGACGGTCATAGGGCGTTCCGTCAGGCTGGTGATGGACATAGTGAAACTCCACATTGCACGCATAGCCTGCTTCAAGCATTTCCATTTGCACAAAGGCAGTGATGGCTTCGATATCTTCCGGGGTCAGAATATCCAGAAACCTGTACATGATCTGGCGCCAGGTCCAGAAGCTATCGACCGTTTCCACACCACGGCGTTCGCTCATTCCGGCCATCGCGCGCTGAAAGGAATGAGAGTGCAGATTGGCAGGCGCCGGCAACAAAATTCCAACCCGCTCAGCCGTCGCGGAGACGTTGTCACATCCCATTTCCACAGACCGAATTCGCCCGTCCTCGACGCCGATCAGCACGTTTTCCCGCCAACCTTCCGGCGTCAACGCATGAGCTGCGAGGTATTGTTTTCGGACAATCTGGGTCACGGGGGAATCCTTGTTGACACGATATTATGTGCATGCATATTCTCATTTAACGCAATTTTATCAAGCCGGATTTGTTCCTGTGCCAATGGAAATTTTCCAAAACGCCACCTTGGCGACCCTGCAACCAGGCGAGCAGGCCTATGGGCTGATCCCATCGGGCGTCATCGCTGTCGAGGACGGCATCATCCGATACTGCGGCACAGAGCAAGGCTTGCCGGCAGAACTGAAGGGCCAACCGACGACAGATCTCGGCGGCGCACTCGTGACCCCCGCTTTGATCGACTGCCATACGCATATCGTCTTTGGCGGGAACCGCGCCAGAGAGTTCGAGATGCGCCTGAACGGCGCCTCTTATGAAGAGATCGCAAGAGCCGGCGGCGGCATAATCTCAACTGTGACGGCGACCCGCAGCGCTTCGCACGATGAGCTGTTGGCCGGAGCCTTGAGACGTGTTGACGCCTTGCTCGCTGAAGGTGTCGCAACACTCGAAATCAAGTCCGGCTATGGCCTGGACATTGAGACCGAACTTCGCATGCTGCGCGTTGCCCGGAAGATCGGACATCTGCGTCCGGTGCGGATCCGAACGACCTTTCTCGGAGCTCATGCCGTTCCTGCAGACTATGGGGACGACAAGGACCGGTACCTGACTGAAGTTTGCCTGCCGGCGCTTGAAAAGGCCAATGCAGAAGGTCTGGTCGATGCCGTAGATGGGTTCTGCGAGGGCATCGCCTTTTCGACGGAACAGATCGCCCGGGTTTTTCAGAAGGCTGAAAACCTCGGCCTCCCGGTCAAGCTCCATGCCGAACAGCTCTCCAATTTGAACGGCGCAGCAATGGCGGCCGAACATGGAGCCCTGTCCGCTGACCATCTGGAATATCTCGACGAAGATGGTGTGAAGGCAATGAAGGCGTCTGGCACGGTCGCCGTTCTCCTGCCAGGGGCTTTCTACACGCTGCGCGAAATCTGCCAGCCACCCGTAGAGCTCCTAAGAAGGCATGCTGTGCCAATAGCACTTGCAACCGACTGCAACCCTGGCTCTTCACCATTAAGCAGCCTTCTGCTGACCATGAACATGGCATGCACACTGTTTCGGATGACGCCTGAAGAAGCACTGGCCGGTGTTACCCGCGAAGCCGCCAAAGCCTTGGGACTGTCTGACTGCGGAAAGCTGCAGGAAGGCCTGAGGGCAGACATTGCGATTTGGGATGCGGAACACCCATCTGAGCTTTCATACCGCATCGGCTTCACCCCTCTTACGACTCGAATTTTCGGAGGCTTGCAATGAGCGACCTCGTGCTCACTCCCGGCTCCGTAACGCTCAATGATCTGGAAAAGATATATCGGCTGGAACTTGCCGTTTCCGTCGACCGAGCGTCCAAGGCTGCAATTGATCAAGCGGCAGAGCGGGTTCAACAAGCCGCCATCGGCAACGAAGCGGTCTATGGCGTGAACACAGGCTTCGGCAAATTGGCCAGCGTAAAGATCGCGCCAGGCGATACCGCTACTCTCCAGCGCAATCTCATTTTGTCCCATTGCTGCGGCGTTGGCGCAGACCTTGAGCGAGCAGCCGTCCGATTGATGATGGTCCTCAAGCTGATGTCTCTGGCCCGCGGTGCATCCGGCGTCCGTTTCGGCGTTCTGGAATTGATCGAGGCCATGCTGGAAAAAGGCGTAACGCCCGTGGTTCCGGTCCAGGGGTCTGTCGGGGCATCGGGAGACTTGGCACCGCTAGCCCACATGACCGCGGTCATGATTGGAGAGGGTGAAGCCGAGTTTGGCGGCGAGCGCCTGCCTGGAGGCGAAGCTCTATCTCGCGCAGGACTTTCACCTGTCGTGTTGGGTCCGAAAGAAGGTCTGGGACTGATCAATGGCACACAATTTTCGACGGCCCTCGCCCTCATTGGTTTGTTCGAAGCCTGGCGCTTGACGGAAGCCTGCCTTGTCACTGCAAGCCTTTCTACCGATGCGATCATGGGCTCCACTGCCCCCCTTTTGCCGGAAATCCATGCGCTTCGCGGACACCGGGGACAGATCGAGGTTGCAGCGGCTATGCGCGATCTTATGAAGGGGTCCGAAATTCGCGAGAGCCATCGCGATGGCGATACCCGCGTTCAGGATCCCTATTGCATACGCTGCCAGCCGCAGGTGGTCGGTGCCTGCCTCGACCTCTTGCGCATGGCGGCCGGAACCCTCGAAATTGAGGCAAACGCGGCGACAGATAACCCACTGGTGCTGACAGAAGCCGGCCGGATTGTTTCTGGCGGCAATTTCCATGCAGAACCGGTGGCTTTTGCGGCAGACCAAATTGCATTGGCAATAGCGGAGATCGGCTCAATCGCGCAGCGGCGGGTTGCACTCATGGTCGACCCGACCCTTTCATTCGACCTTCCCCCTTTCCTCGCGAAGGATCCGGGCCTGAATTCCGGACTGATGATCGCGGAGGTCACCACCGCGGCCCTCATGAGCGAGAACAAGCATCTTGCGAACCCCTGTTCAACCGATTCCACCCCGACTTCGGCGAACCAGGAAGACCATGTTTCCATGGCAGCTCATGGCGCCCGGCGTCTGACCCGGATGACCGGAAACCTGGCGAACATTCTTGGTGTCGAACTTCTGTGTGGCGCATTGGGTGTCGAGTGCCGCGCGCCCCTCCAGACGAGCGGTCCACTGCAAAAAATCCTCGCAGAACTGCGCAATGCCATACCTACCCTGGAAGCAGATCGCTACTTGGCACCGGATCTGAAACACGCAGCTCTTCTGCTCGCCAGCCGTGAGCTGATAGGCCAGATCGCGCCCGCGCCCTTAATTACCCTGGAGCCTTCGCATGGACGCGGTTGAAGTAGTATCCGGCGACAGTCCGATCATTCTCGGCGTACCACACGCTGGAACACACGTGCCTCAAGAGGTTTGGGACACGTTTAATGAGAATGGAAAAGCGCTCGCAGACACCGACTGGCATGTAGATCAGCTTTACAAGGGTCTGGTGCCGGACGTTTCGATCGTGACGGCGACCTTTCACCGGTACGTCATCGACGCCAACCGCGATCCGTCCGGCGTTTCGCTCTACCCGGGTCAAAACACAACGACACTTTGTCCAACGACGGACTTTGACGGCCTGCCGATTTATCTTGACGGTAGAGCCCCCGATGAAGCCGAAATTGCCCGGCGGCAGGACGTCTTTCACGCTGCGTATCATAAGGCGCTCGCAGGTGAGATCGCGCGCGTCAAAGCCATCCACGGCATTGCAGTGCTCTACGATTGCCACTCCATCCGGTCGAACATCCCATTCCTGTTTGAAGGAACGTTGCCCGACTGCAATGTCGGCACCAACGGCGGCAGCACTTGCGCCCCGCAGATCGAAGCTGCCGTCGTGGCTCGCACGCAGCGAGCGGACAGCTATACCAGCATCCTAAACGGACGCTTCAAGGGAGGCTGGTCCACTCGCCACTACGGCCGGCCGGCCGAAGGCGTGCACGCCATCCAGATGGAACTCGCTCAATCAACCTATCTCGAGGCTGAAAAGCCGCCCTTCAACTATTCGCAGGACCGGGCAGACCGCCTGCGCCCGCACCTCAAGTTCATCCTGCAAGATCTTAATGCGATCGCCGGCGAACTCGCCCCTAAGCGACAAGAAAACGCCCTGAGGAGACACAAATGACCGATCGTCGCCACAACGCTCGTGACGTCTTCCCGCCCACCGGACCGGGACTCAATGCCAAGTCCTGGCTGACGGAAGCTCCCTTGCGGATGCTGATGAACAACTTGCATCCCGATGTTGCCGAAAATCCGCATGAACTGGTGGTCTACGGCGGGATTGGGCGCGCGGCCCGGACTTGGGAGGATTTCGATCGCATTGTCTCCGTTCTGAAAGAGCTTGATGAGACGGAAACCCTTCTGGTGCAGTCAGGCAAGCCCGTTGGAGTGTTCCGCACCCACAAGGACGCTCCACGCGTGCTGATCGCCAATTCCAACCTGGTCCCGAATTGGGCCAATTGGGACCATTTCAACGAACTCGACAAGAAAGGTCTGGCCATGTACGGCCAGATGACTGCGGGTTCCTGGATTTACATTGGTACCCAGGGGATCGTTCAAGGCACCTATGAAACTTTCGCAGAGGCCGGCCGCCAGCACTATGACGGCGACCTGACCGGAAAATGGATCCTGACCGGCGGCCTTGGCGGCATGGGCGGCGCCCAACCACTGGCAGCTGTGATGGCCGGCGCTTGCTGTCTTGCCGTCGAATGCGATGAAACCCGCATCGACTTTCGCCTGCGCACCCGATACGTCGATGAGAAGGCAACGTCTCTCGACGAAGCACTCGAGATGATTGACCGCTGGACATCTGCGGGAGAAGCCAAGTCCGTTGGCCTTTTGGGCAATGCGGCGGACATTTTCCCTGAACTCGTTCGTCGTCTGAATGCAGGCGGGCCACGCCCGGACATTGTCACGGACCAGACCTCCGCTCATGACCCGATCAACGGCTATCTTCCAAAAGGCTGGACCGTTGGTGAATGGCGTGAAAAGCGCGAGAGTAATCCGAAGGCCGTCGAAAAAGCGGCTCGCGCCTCCATGCGCGATCATGTTGAAGCCATGGTTGCTTTCTGGAACGCCCGCGTGCCAACGCTGGACTATGGCAACAACATCCGGCAAGTCGCGAAGGATGAAGGTCTCCAGGATGCATTCGCCTTTCCTGGCTTTGTGCCTGCCTACATCCGCCCCTTGTTCTGCAAGGGGATCGGGCCATTCCGCTGGTGCGCACTCTCCGGAGATCCGGAGGACATCTACAAGACCGACCTCAAGGTGAAGGAGATCATTCCAGATGACCCTCATCTTCACAACTGGCTCGACATGGCCCGCGACCGCATCGCCTTCCAGGGCTTGCCTGCGCGTATTTGCTGGGTGGGCCTAGGCCAACGTCATCGGCTTGGGCTGGCGTTCAACGAGATGGTCCGCTCCGGCGAGCTGAAGGCTCCAATCGTGATCGGACGGGATCATTTGGATTCCGGCTCGGTTGCCTCACCAAACCGCGAAACCGAAGCCATGATGGATGGGTCGGATGCGGTTTCGGATTGGCCGCTTCTCAATGCCCTTTTGAATACAGCATCTGGTGCGACGTGGGTGTCTCTTCATCACGGCGGTGGTGTCGGCATGGGCTACTCCCAGCATTCCGGCATGGTTATCTGCTGTGACGGGACCGAAGCCGCCGATGAACGCATCGGCAGGGTTCTTTGGAACGATCCGGCGACCGGCGTCATGCGCCATGCGGATGCTGGCTACAAAATTGCACTGGACTGTGCAGAGGAACAAGGTCTCAACCTCCCTGGGATCCAAAAACAATAAAAATCACCAACCTTCCACAAACAGCGATGACCAACAGGAGTGAACAAATGAAGAAGCACCTACTCGGATTTGCAGCCGCCGTCGGCCTCAGCATCGGACTCGCAGGCGCTGCGCAGGCAGACATGCTGTCTGATATCAAGGAACGCGGTAAGATCGTGGCGGCCACCGAAATGCATTATGCCCCGTTCGATATTCTGAAGGACGGCGAGTATCAGGGGATATGCCACGACCTTTTCACTGAGGTTGCCAAGGAGCTGGGCGTTGAAGTCGAGTTCCTGGATCTGCCGTGGCAGTCGATCCTACCAGGCCTCGAAGCAGGCAAGTTCGACTTCGTAAACGCTCCGGTGACCATCACCGCCGAACGCATGAAGCGCTACAACTTCACCCTGCCGATCGGCAACGCGACCGTGGCCCTGGCCAAGAAGGCAGGTGACGACAGCATCGCCAAGCCGGAAGATATCGCAGGCAAGGCCGTTGGCTCACAGAAGGGCTCTGCCCAGCTCGAACAGCTCAAGGCCTTCTCCGAAAGCCTCACCACACCGGCTGACGTCCGGGAGTACGTCAACATCGACGAAGCACTGGCTGACCTCGCAGCCGGCCGTATTCAGGCCGTTGCCAATTCCGCTCCGCTGATGGGTTACGCTGCCGTTCAGCGTGCAGGCTTGTTCGAAATGGTCATGCCCCCCTTCGGCGACCCCAAGTTCTTCGGCTGGGTCGCTCCGGGAGGCGAAGACAGTGCGTCGCTGATCGCAGAGATCAACAAGATCATCATCAAGATGCATGAGGACGGCCGCCTTCAGGCGATCAACGAAAAGTGGCTCGGCTCCAACCCGGATCTGCCGACCACCATGCCGGTCGTCAACTAACCTGGAACTCGCGCACCCGGTGCTTGACACCGGGTGCGCGTCCCCTCCCCTGTCCAAGGATCGGCAAGACAGGAGCTCCGGTTTGAATTTCTCTTTCGATGTCATCTGGCATAATTTGCCATACATGCTGGCTGCCGCGCGCTGGACCCTTCTCATCTCTTTGGGTGGAATGGCGATCAGCCTCGCCTTGGGCATCTTTGTCTGCGCGTCACGGATCTCCAAAGAGCCGATCATTTCAGGCCTGGCAGCACTTTACATATCTTTCTTTAGAGGCGTGCCGCTGCTGGTTCAGCTCTTGGTCTTCTATTATATGCTGCCTTACATAGGCCTCGACCTGCCGGCCATCGCTGCTGCAGTTCTGGCCGTCGGGATGTGTTCCGCTGCCTATACGGCAGAAATCCTGCGCGGTGCCTTGCAAACCATCCCTCATGGACAGACCGAAGCCGCTCACGCTCTCGGAATACCAACATTTTCGCTGTGGAAACGGATCCTGGTTCCCCAGGCCATACGCATTGGCCTGCCATCCCTGGTCAACGAATTGATCCTTCTGGTGAAAGTGTCTTCCCTCGCTTCCGTCGTCGGCATCGGAGAATTGACCCGTATTTCCCAGAACATCACCGGTGAAACCTATCGTCCGCTGGAAATCTATGTTGCCGCCGCCGCGATCTATTTCCTGATCAACCTGGTTGTGTCCTTGTTGGGCCGACTGGCTGAGCACAAATTGAAGGTGGTCTGAGCCCATGGAACTCGATCTCTTCATCAGATACGGCCCATCCCTTCTTTCAGGTTTTGCGGTCACCATCCTGTGCTGGATTGTCGGCTCTCTTGGCGGGTTGGTGCTCGGATTTGTTCTGGCCTGCCTCTATCGCTTTGGGCCCGCACCGCTGAAGTGGTTCATTTTCGGCTACGTTGAAGTCATCCGCGGCACACCCTTCATGATTCAGCTGTTCATCCTCTACTATGGCGGCCCCAGTGTTGGCATTCTGCTTTCGCCGGTCCAAGCCGGCATCATCAGCTTTATCGTCTATGGAAGCCCCTATTTCGCTGAAATCTTCAGGTCCGGTTTCAACGCCATACCCGAAGGTCAGATAGAAGCTGCACGCTGTGTCGGCCTGAGCGAAACGCGCATTGTCACACGTATTGTCTTGCCGCAAATGCTTGTCCCGATCACCGCACCGCTCACCAACTTTTTCATTATCCTCACCAAGGAAACGGCAATTCTCTCTGTCGTGACGGTGCCCGAACTTCTTTATGAGACCCAGACGATGGCATCAGAAACATTCACTTTCGTGGAGCCCTTTCTGGTTCTTTCGATTTTCTACTGGCTGATGGTCATAGGAACCAGCAGGCTGGGTGCAATCGTGGAAACGCGCGTGACCCGTCACCTGCGCAGAACCTAGCTGTGCCGATATCCAATTTGAGATCAGCCCCAAGCCGATGAGCGAGAAAAGTCCCATGGCACAAGACCAAACACATGAGCCCATAATCAAGGTGCGCGGCTTGAGCAAATACTTCGATTCCTTCGAAGCACTGCGTGACGTCTCCCTCGATATCAATCGCTCTGAAGTGCTCTGTCTGATCGGTCCATCCGGATCTGGCAAGAGCACCCTTCTGCGCTGCCTCAATTTTTTGGAAGCCTATGATGGTGGAGAAGTTCGTCTGGAGGGCGATCTAATTGGTTGGAAATCAACAACTGACAATCCGCGCAAGCCGCTGAAATCTGAAGCCTTGAGACGGCAGCGCCAGAACATCGGCATGGTTTTCCAGCAATTCAATCTCTGGCCGCACCTGACTGCTCTTGAAAACGTGGCTGAAGCTCTGATCAACGTCAAACGCATGTCAAAAGCGGATGCGCAAGACAAGGCGCGCGTCGCCCTGGCCAAAGTCAATCTGTCCGACAAGGAAAGAAGCCATCCAGCCAATCTCTCTGGCGGCCAGCAGCAGCGCGTCGCCATCGCGCGAGCAATCGCGATGGAGCCCAAGGTCATGCTCTTTGATGAGCCAACGTCCGCATTGGACCCGGAATTGGTCGGCGAAGTTCTTGGGGTCATGAAGGAAATGGCAAGTGACGGCATGACAATGGTGGTTGTCACTCATGAGATGGGCTTTGCCGCCCATGTTGCGGACAGGGTTGCCTTTTTGGAGAAGGGACGGCTCGTCACCTGCGTCCCGCCGCAAGACATTTTTTCCCGCACACCGGATGATCCACGCGTCGACGCATTTTTAAAGACCTACCGCGAGCGAAACGTGGTCTGACAGGCTCACCCAACCCCGCCACAAGCTACCGCCGCAGCATTCTCAGCGAGCCTTTGTTGCTTTGGCAATGGCTTCTGCGACCAAGGCGATGCCGTCGTGGACTAGGTTCGCGTTGATCGAGGAATAGGCCAGACGATAGTGCGACGTGTCGGGCGAACGATGCGCATAGAATGCGTTGCCTGGCTCTATCAGGACACTCTGCTTTCGCAGATCGACTGCGAGCTTCGTGGTATCGACGCCCTCTGGTGCCTTCATCCAGAATGATGAGCCACCGTGCATGTCCCGAACATCCGGCGTCAGGCCAAATTCCCGAATACAATGCTCCATGATCGCGCGCCTTTTGCTGAACACGCGCGCCATGCGGTTGATCTGGCTGTCATAGTGGCCAAGCGACAGAAAATAGGCCGTCGTTCTTTGAATGTGGCTGGGCGGATGCCGAAAAACGACCGTTCTCAGCTCACGCATTTCCTGGATAAGCGGCTTGGCGGCAACGACATATCCAAGACGGAGCCCTGGAAATATGGACTTCGAAAACGAGCCGAGATAGATGACCGTCCCGATCTGATCCATCGATTTGAGCGCAGGCGCCGGCGCGCTCAAGAACGACATCTCGAACTCATAATCATCTTCCACGATGACGAAATCATCGCGGTTTGCCTTCTCCAGCATTTCAAGCCGCCGCTCGAGGGGCATTGTCACATTCGTTGGCGCGTGATGGCTGGGCGTCGTGAACACGACATCGGCGTCGGCCGGAATACGATCTGGCGGCAAGCCATCATTGTCGACGTCAATGGACGCCGCGATGTATCTCATCTGATCGAAGATTTTCCGCAGACCTGGAAAGCAGGGATTTTCGACGATGGCTTTTTGTCCCTCGGAGAGCAGCAACTGCGCGATCATCCAAAGCGCGTTCTGCCCCCCCATCGTGATCAGGATTTCATCCGGATTTGCGCGAATGCCACGACGCGGCAGAATATAGCGCAGGATAAATTCCACGAGCATCGGGTCATCGTTCTGATAGTGGTCGTGCGTGAGCGTGTCGAAATCCTTTCGACCGACCGCACGCAGGGAACAGTTCCGCCAATTGGTATGGTCGAACAAGTCGGGATCCGATTGCCCGTAGATGAAGGGATACCTGTAGTCGGTCCAGTTCGGGGGACGTAGAATGTCGCCACGCGATTGCGGGCGGCGGGCAAGTTTGCTGTCCCAGTCGATACCCGCCGGAGCAGAGGTGTCGGCTTCGGCGAACCATGGCTGCGTCGGCGCCGTATCGGACACAAAATAGCCCGAACGATCCCGCGAAATCAGATAACCGTTCGAGACCAGTTCCGCATAGGCCAGCGTGATTGTAATGCGCGACACGCCCAGGTGATCGGCGAGTTTCCGCGACGAAGGCATCTTTTCGCCCGCTGCGCAATGCCGGGAGACAATCGCCTCCGCAACAATCTGCTGAATCTGCTGCTGCAGCGTCGCATCGCTGCGTTGTGGCAGCAGAAAGATTTCAGGAGGTATCGCCAAACCCAGACCTAACGCAATGGACCTATGAACCTACGCTATGCCTTAGGAACTTCAGGCGCAATATTCTCACGTCAAGCACCAGCCGGTGCTTGAGCAGGTCTTCCTTGCAGAGCGTGTGCTCTAGCCGAACACGCGCGTCAGGGCTCCGTCAATCGCATCGGTGATCGCATCAATGTCATCCGCGGTAGCGATCAGCGCCGGAGCAAGGCAGAGCGTATTGTTGAGCCCCGGCAAGGCGCGCGCCGTTGCGCCGATGATAACGCCTTGCGCCATGCAGTCGGCAATTACGGCTTGAACCTGGGCTTCCCCGGCAGGCGTCTTGCTGACACGATCTGCGACCAGTTCAGCGCCGCAGAACAAGCCGAGCCCGCGGACGTCACCGACGGCTGCGTGCTTGTCCTTGAGCGCATGGAGGTTGTCCATCAATCGAGCACCCATGGCGTCCGTGTTCGCCAGAAGACCTTCATCCTCGATAATGCGCATGTTTTCCAAGGCGGCTGCAGGTCCTGCGGTACAGCCACCATAGGTGGAAATATCACGGAAGAAGCTCATCGGGTCGCTCGCATCATCCTTGAACATGTTGAAGACCTCTTCCGTCGTCACGAGACAGGCGATCGCGGCATAACCGGAAGCAACACCCTTGGCCATCGTGACCAGATCAGGCTGGATGCCATATTGCTGGTAGCCAAACCAGGTGCCGGTCCGGCCGACGCCGCAGACAACTTCATCGAGATGGAGCAAAATGTCATACTTGCGGCAGATCTCCTGCACGCGCTCCCAATAGCCTTTTGGCGGTGTAATGACGCCGCCGCCTGCGGTCACTGTCTCCAGGCACAGTGCTCCGACGGTGTCAGCACCTTCCCGCAGGATGACTTCCTCAATCGCGTCGGCTGCACGCTCACCATAGTTTTCGACATCCCATTGTGCGCGGTATTCGAGGCAGTGAGGTACCTGGACAAAACCAGGCGTGTAGGGACCGTATTGCGCATTGCGCTCCGGCTGACCGCCAGCGGACATGGTTGCAATAGTCGACCCATGGTAGTCCCGCTCGCGAAAAAGGATTTTGTGCTTTTTGCCCCCAAAGCGCTTGTGCGCGATCTGGCGAACCATCTTGAATGCCTTTTCGTTTGCCTCCGATCCCGAGTTGACGAAATACACCCGGCTCAGACCTGGCATCCGTTCGATGAGCTTCTCGGCAAACATTGCGCCGGGAATTGACCCGACATTTTGTGCGAAAAAATTGAGGCGGGTAACCTGATCGCTGATCGCTTTGCCGATGCTTTCACGGCCGAAACCGACGTTCACCGTCCAAACACCTCCCGACACTGCGTCGAGATGTTCACGTCCCGAGGCATCCCACAAACGCATGCCCTTGCCTTCGACCATGACCCGTGGATCCTTGGTCTCGTAGGGTTTGTGTTGTGTCAGATGATGCCAAACATGATCACGATCGGCGCGAATGACATTGTCCAAATCATTGATGGGGGCAGAGTGGGTCATGGGCATCGCTCCGTGGGACATGCTTTACGCGGGAAAAGAGTTAACCAGGCTGAATTGGCTCAGCACGGTGCAGTTGCCCAAACTTTCTGCTCAATTTTTCAGCGCGAGTAGGGCCAGATCAGGCCAACTCTTATGTCCAGCCTGCCACTTCTATTGAAAGCCCGCCGAAACCTGCCTTTCATCAATCAAGGCGCCAGCTACCGGACCGGCAGATCTCGAAAATTCGAGCGAGGTTGGCTGACGGGGGAGCCCTAACGGCAGATGGATCAAGGAGACAATGATGAAGACCTTTGTGAGACTTTTGACGGGCGGCGCGATGCTGCTGAGTGCCCAGGCAGCCGCCGCTCAGGAGCTGACTGTCGGCTATTTCCTGGAATGGCCGATGCCTTTCCTCGCCGCCAAGGCAGATGGCGCGTACGACAAGGCGCTCGGTATGCCGGTTAAGTGGGTCAGCTTTGAAACTGGCACGGCAATGTCAGCAGCAATGGCTTCGGGCGATGTTCAGCTTTCTGTTTCGCAGGGTGTACCGCCGTTCGTTGTCGCAGCTTCCGCAGGACAGGCGCTGCAGGTCCTGGACGTAGCAGTGAGCTATTCTGAAAACGATAACTGTGTCGTTGCAGCTGCGCTGGAGATCGAAAAAGAAAGCGCGGCGGAACTGGCCGGCAAAAAGGTTGCCGTTCCAATCGGCACTGCGGCCCACTACGGGTTCCTTCGTCAAATGGACCATTTCGGCGTTGACGTATCCTCCCTGACAGTTGTCGACATGGCGCCGACGGACGGAGCTGCAGCGCTGGCTCAAGGCGAGGTCGATTTCGCATGTGGCTGGGGTGGTGGCCTTTCGCGCATGAAAGAGCACGGCAACATCTTGCTCACCGGCGCAGAGAAGGAAGAGCTTGGCATTCTCGTTTTTGATGTCACCTCCGGGCCTGCCGACTTTGTGGTCGAGAACGAAGAGCTGGTAGCAAAGTTCCTGGCTGTGACTGCCGAAGCGAACGCTGAGTGGCTCGCTGACAAATCGCCTGAGATGCTCGAGAAGATCGCCAAGGAATCGGGCATGTCTGTCGAGGCGACCGAAGCCTCTATTTCGACTTTCACCTTCCCTTCGATTGAAGAGCAGCTTTCGGAAAAATGGCTGGGCGGCAACGCGCAGACATTCATGAAAGGCGTCGCAGACGTCTTCGTAGAGGCAGGAAGCATCGAAACTGCACTCGACAGCTATGAGGGCAGCGTCAACTCCGGCCCTCTCGCAGCCGCGCAATAAGACCAAACAATAAAAGGCGGGCCTTGGCCCGCCTTTCCCTGATCAGCCAACCCGGGAAAAGACCTCATGGCTTCATTGAGCATCGACAGTCTCTCTATGCGGTTCGACCTCCCCGGCGGCGGTCATGTTCAGGCGCTCAAGGATGTGTCGCTCGATATCAAAAAGGGCGAGCTGCTCTCCGTTCTCGGCCCGTCTGGCTGCGGCAAGTCTACTTTGCTCAACATTCTTGCGGGCTTTCTGGCACCCACATCGGGCACCGTCACGCTCAATGGCGAGCCCGTTACAGGACCGGGAGCCGAACGGGGCATGGTGTTTCAACAAGGTGCCCTGTTCGAGTGGATGAGCGTGCGACGCAATGTCGAGTTCGGCCCAAGAATGAAGGGCATGCCGGAAACGGACCGCAATACGATCGTCGAAAACCTGCTCGATACAGTCGGTCTGCGTTCATTCAAGGACAAGGCGGTCTATGAATTGTCTGGAGGGATGCAGCAGCGCGTTGCACTGGCACGCTGTCTTGCCAATGAACCTGATGTCATCTTGATGGACGAACCGCTTGGTGCGCTCGATGCCCTGACCCGTGAGAAAATGCAGGGCCTGGTGCTCAATCTCTGGAAGAAAACCGGCAAGACCATCATCCTCATAACACATTCCGTGGACGAAGCGCTTTTGCTGGGCGAACGCCTGTTGGTGATGGCGCCCCGTCCCGGCCGCATCCATAGAGAATACAATCTTCCCTTTGCGGAGCGTGCGGTCGGCGCCGACCTGCGTGTTGTGAAAGAGGATCCTGCTTTCGGAGAAACCAAGAAAGAGATCTTGGGCATGATCTGGGAAATGGAAGAGGAAATCATGAGCGGAGCGGAGAAGTAACATGACAGGTCTCGTCATTCTTGCAGTCTACATCGCCCTGTTCTTCGGCGCCTATTTGCTCCTGAGATTGATGCGATCTTCAATGGGCAAGGTCACCGACTTTACCTCGCTAAAGACGGTCACCTTCGGCGATGAAAGTGCGGTCACGCCGGATAGAGCCGCCTCGATCATCTCTATTGTCGTCGTTTTTCTTGTCTGGGGTGCTTTTACAGGCTCGAAGCTCGTACCCATCCATGTGCCAGGTCCCTACACCGGCACCACTTCCTTCTCCTACACCGCCGAGGCGCCCGATGGCGCCAAGTCAGACGCAACGGTGACCGTACTCGTCCACGAGATGGGCGCTGCCGTTGAAGATCCTGAGCCGGCCGCCGCTTCAGGGTTTGCGCAAAGCGACACTGCGACAGTGGCGGCATGGCGATCGATCTTGATCAGGGCCCAGCGCAACGATGGCGACGACGCAAAGATCGTCGCCGTTGACGGCAAGCCGATAGAGCCGGGACAGGAAGTCAAGGTGCCACATGGGTCTGTGACCATGACAGGCAAAGGCTCATTGAATTTCTCACCCAGCAAGGGCCTGCAGATGGAGCCGATCTGGATGCCGCCCCCAGAGGCCGTGGTCAGCCAGCTGGTGCAGATTGCACGCGATGGCTATCAGAACGTGGCGCTTCTGGATCACGTAAGCTGGTCGCTCTGGCGTGTGCTTGCCGGCTTTGTTCTCGGGTCAATCATCGGCATCCCGCTTGGCTACGCCATGGGGCTTTCCGGATGGGCGCGCGGATGGTTTGATCCCATCGTCGAGTTCATGCGCCCTGTGCCGCCTCTTGCCCTGATCCCGCTTGTTATTATCTGGTTCGGAATTGGCGAGAATGGGAAGATTGTACTTCTGTTCCTGGCTGCGCTCTGGGTCATGATCATCTCGGCGAGAGCAGGTGTCTCGGGCGTCAACATCACAAAGGTTCACGCTGCCTATTCGCTCGGAGCCTCCAAATGGCAGGTGTTGCGGCATGTGATTGTGCCGAACTCCCTGCCGGAAATCTTCACAGGAGCGCGGGTCGCCATGGGTGTTTGCTGGGGCACCGTGGTCGCGGCCGAGCTTGTTGCGGCCGAAAAGGGTGCAGGCAAGATGATCGTCGCCGCGTCGAAGTTCCAGGCCACAGACATCGTCATCATGGGTATTGTCCTGATTGGCCTTATTGGCTTTGCGATCGACATATTGATGCGCCGTCTGGAAAATATCCTTGTGCCTTGGAAGGGCCAGTCCTGATCCGTAAATCGCATCAGAAGTGAAACAGAAACGCCGCCCTTCAAGAGGCGGCGTTTTTCTTGCGTGCTGCACTTCAAGAGACAATGCTCATCACAAAAAACCAGACAGGCCTTTGGCCCCGGTCAAAAGAGCGGATATGAAAAGCACCGTGATTGCGGCAATGCGGTAGTGTCCGTCGCCAAGCCGATGAAATAGGTGTTCGCCAAACCACGTTCCAGTTAGCATCGCCGGATAACCGATCGCAGCACTTAATAGCAGATGCCATCCCATGACATCCGAGCCAACCGCGAGAGAGACAAGCGCAATTACCGCCGTAAATGCAAAGAACAGCAATAGCGAGGCGCGACTTTCAACCTTGCCTATTCCGCGCCCCAGAAAATAGGCCACTGCTGGCGGCCCGGGCATGGCGGCCAGCCCGCTCAGCAACCCGGCAGTCGCGCCCGCAGCGAGAACCGGCCCGCGGCCACCGCAGATCTTTACCTTCGCGAGCAGTGCGATCAGGCCAAGAAAGACCACGATTGCAATGGCCAGACGCATTACGTCGGGCGGGAGACGGGTGGCAAAGTAGGCGCCAATCGGTGTGACAACAAGCGCGCCCGAGCAAAGCAGCGTCAAAGCCTCCCGATCAACGTTTCGGTGGTTGTGGTAGATGTCCGTCGGTGCGGCGGCGACCTGAAGGATTTGCGCCAGGAAAACAGCCTCAAGGGGATCGATGCGCAGGCTAAAAAGCGGCACAGCGGCGAGCGCAAAGCCAAATCCGGTGAGGCCACGCAAGATGCCTGCCGCCAACGTCGCGACAAACAGGACCATGATCTCATTCATGACTTGATGCTCATGCCAATGATCCCTGTTCGCATCGAGTGTTCCAACAGCGCGTTGTGTGAGGGAGGCGCCAGCTTGGGAATTTCAAATCCGGTTGAACGCGCTTACTGCGATGTTGGGCCGCAACCCGGCAAAAGACAGCTTTCTGGAAGCTACGATTGGTGTTTTCTACACAGTAGGCGCGACGGTCCAGTAATGGGACGCACGTACTTACTCGGCGCACACCCGACCTAGTAGAGCCAGAAATCACCGTCGTTAGGACCAGTTAAGCGAAAACATGCGAGGTGGTGTGGCGAAGCAATCACGCTCTCATTCGCTCATGCTTTGGATCGTAGGGCGCAAAAGCGATCACGCGAGCAGGCAGGCTTTGACCCAGGATATCAACCGTGAGCTCTTGCCCTTCTTCCGAAGACGACGGGGTGACGAAAGCATATGCAAGGTTAAGCCCAGTGCGGTGCCCCCACCCGGCAGATGTTACAGTGCCGACAATACCGTCGGCTGTCTTCACCGATGCGCCGGCGTGAGCAGGTGCATCGCTCGCATCAATGGCAAGTGTCACAAGCTTGCGCTTAGGACCAGCATCTATGCGCTGCATCAAGGCTTCGCGCCCGATAAAGTCACCCTTGTCGAGGGTTACAAACCGGTCCAGCCCCGTCTCGAAGGGATCAAACTCTGTCAGGAGGTCCACCTTCCAGTGAAGGAAGCCTTTTTCGAGGCGCATGGAGTCAACCGCACGCGCTCCGAAAAGCTGCAACCCATGTTGTTCCCCGGCCTTGCGCAAAGCGGTATAGGCCGCAGCCAGGTTTTCGTTGGGAACGTGGATCTCATAGGCAAGCTCTCCGGAAAAACTAACTCCGAGGACGGTTGCCGGAGCTATGCCGATATAGGCCTCACGCACAGATAGCCACGGAAACGCTTGTTTTGACCAATCACCACGCGCTGCAGCTGACAACACATCGCGAGACTTGGGGCCGGCAAGAACGAGAATTGTTTGCGCATTGGTCAGTGAGCGGATGGTTACATCCTCATCCGGTTTCAGATGCAGGTTTAGCCAATCCATGTCATGGTATTCCGACGCTGCCGCGGATCCGTACCACACACGGTCCGGCCCGCGTTCCGATGCCGGAATATTGGCAATCGTCGCCTCGGCCTTGAGCATCCCATGATGGTTCAGCAGATAGCCAAGCCCCACCCGGCCTGGTTTTTTCGTGACCCGGCCACAGATCATGCGATCGAGGAAGGAATGAACGTCTGTTCCTGTCAGCTCGAAGCGGTTGAACCCGGAAACCTCACATAGACCAACGCCAGTGGACACTGCCTTGACTTCGCCGGCGACAACGGAATGAACCTCGTTGAACCGGAAACCAAGCGTTTCGGAAAAGTCTGGAGACGGCTTGATGTAGTCGACACGCTCCCAGCCGTTCACCGTGCCCAATTCAGCGCCCTCAGCAGCGAGAAGAGACGTCAAGGGCGTGGTTTTCATTGGCCGGCCTGCAGGCCTGTGTTCATGCGGAAAGTGGAAGCGGAACTCGTTCTGATAATCCTCGATGGCCTTGAGCGCGGTCAACTCGACGCTTGCGTGACCGGTGAACCGGCGCGGGTCGATGACCCAGGTGTCATATTCCGCTTCGCCATGCACGATCTGCTGCGCCAGAAGCCAGCCATGACCACCGCCTTCACCAAGCCCCGCCCTCAATCCGACAATGCAAAATGCATTGTGTTTTCCCGGAATCGGCCCAACCAGCGGCGCTCCGTCGATTGTATAGGTGATTGGTCCATTGACGATGCTTCTAATGCCGGTTTCCATCAGTGCCGGCATGCGGGCGAATGCGCCTTCAAGCACATCCATCACGCGGTCTAGATCGTCCGGACAAAGGTCGTTGGTAAATTTAGGATCAATGCCGTCCATGCCCCATGTCCGGCAATCCTGCTCGTAAAAGCCGACGAGCAACCCACCTTTTTCCTGCCGCGAGTAGTAGTCACTGATCGGACAGCGCAAGAGTGGAATTCGGTGCCCGGCCTCGGCAATGGCGGGAATGTCCTCTGTCAGAAAATACTGGTGCTCCATCGAGGCAACGGGATGACTGACGCCCATCATGGCGCCGATCTCATTGCAGCGATAGCCGCCCGCATTGACAACAATTTCAGCCTTCACATCGCCCTTCTCGGTATGAACGGTCCATGTGTGATCCGCATGCTGGGTCAGGCCCGTCACCGGCGTGTGCCGGTTCACCTCTGCACCTGCGAGGCGCGCGCGTCGCGCCAGCGCCTGGCAAAGCTGCGCAGGATCAATGTGTCCATCTGTCGGATCCCATAGCCCACCCAACAGGTTTTCGGTCGATATCAGGGGGTGACGGCGCGCGCATTCCTCTGCGTCAATCACCTCGAAATCGACACCCATACCTGCCGCCAGTGAGACAAAATGACGGTAGCCATCCATATGCGCCTCGGTATTGGCCAGCCGGATGCCGCCATCACCATAATTATAGCCAACTGGATATTCAGGATCGTCACGAAGCTCTTTGTAGAGCGCGATCGAATGGCTCTTGAGGCCAATCATCGTCTGGGTCATGCCGAAATTCGTGACCTGCGCTGCGGAGTGCCAGGTGGTGCCCGACGTGAGTTCGTCGCGCTCGATCAGCATGACGTCCGACCATCCCTCCTTGGTCAGATGGTAGAGTGCCGAACATCCTGCGATACCGCCTCCAATGATCACAACTCTGGCCTGATCTCGCATCCCTGTCGCACTTTCCTGAATAACAATGTCTTCTGATCGACAGAAGATTGTCACTACAGCCACGTCAATCGAGAATCTTGAGTTTCGAAAAAATCGAAGATGATCTTGCGCCGTGCGGCAGGACCTGCCGCCTTAGATATCACGCAGAGCAGTTTCTATGCATCGCCCAGCATGGTGAACGCATCGTCCAGCCAGGGATGTACGTCGACAATGGGATCGACAATCACACGATGGATCCGTGCCCGCACCAGGGCGGCAATCGTCTGTGACGTCTGCGCGTCGAAATCAGTGCGCGCGATCAATGATATGCGGCGTGCAAATGGGGCGACAGGAAGGGGTCGAAGTTGAACACGGTTCTCGAACCTCAGTCCCCGCGCATAGCCAAGAGGGGTTATGATTGACCAGCCATCACCATTGGCAACGACAGCCATGATCGATTGCACCGTGTCAAAATTGTATCGCTCCGGCAGCGTGATCCGGTGCCGCGATAGATGTGCTTCGACCTGCCTGCCAATCTGATGGGTTGGGTTGAAACGCAGGAATGGCAGCTTGGACTGATCGCCTAGCAGATCAGCAGTCTCTCCCCGTGGGCCAACCATTATGAAAGGATCGCGCACCAAAGGATAAAGCGACAGGTCTTGCACGCCGCTGATTGGCGTCGAGGCAATCGCCAGGTCGAGTTCGCCGCGGCGGAGCAAGTCGGGCGCTGCGTGGCTTAGGACATTGCTGATCGACAATTTGGCTTTTGGCATCCGCCCTGCGAGCATAACCGCAAGCTCAGGCGCCAGATTGCTTTCGAAATCCTCGACAAACCCGATCTTGAGAGATCTCGTTCCGAGCAGGCCCGCAATTCCTGTTTCGCTTGTTGCCTGCCTTAAATGCTGCAGGCCAAGTTTCAGATGATGCAGCGCATCGCGTCCTTCGCGGGTCAGCGCAAAGGGTCTCGTCGAGCGGTCGAGCAGCTTTACGCCAAGCTCTTCCTCCAACCGCGCCACATGATGTGAAACTGTCGAAATCGACAGCCCCATTTCAGTCGCCGCAGTCTGAACAGAACCCGAATGAGCAACCTGCTCGAAGGCTTCAAGCACCTGAAGTGACAATTTGGGAAGCGGCATCTGCGAGATTCCATCAATTTCAGGATTTCCGGAACTCTTCCCCAATCCCCACGCGCTGTCAAACAGGCCATGGCGCGTTTTGAGAGTGCGGCGATTGATGGATTTTGCGGAAGCCGATGGAAGTTAGCTGTGGTTTCAAGTCAGCGTCGGTTCAAGATCCATAACATATGATTTGAACCAACTATGCTTCCTCTACCCCATGCGTTCGGACACAAAACTGCCAGGGCTCGGCGGGAATACGATCGTGCGTTGACCCTTGAGGAAGACGCCGTGATGGATGTGACTGTGGACTGCGCGGGCGAGGACCTGGCTTTCGACATCCCGGCCGATTGAGACAAAATCACCAGCGCTCTGGGCATGCGGAACGCGGGCGACATCTTGCTCAATGATCGGCCCCTCATCCAGATCCGCCGTGACATAATGAGCCGTGGCGCCAATCAGCTTCACACCGCGCTCATAGGCTTGCTTGTAGGGGTTGGCACCCTTGAAGCTCGGCAAGAATGAATGGTGGATGTTGATGATCTTGCCCGACATCTTCTGGCCCACTTCATCGGACAGCACTTGCATGTAACGCGCCAGCACGATCAGCTCCGCGCCAGACTCCTCCACGACTTGCATCAGTTGCGCTTCAGCTTGCGGCTTGTTGGCCTTGGTGACAGAGATGTGGTGGAAGGGGATATCATGGTTCACGACGACCTTTTGGTAGTCGAAATGATTTGAAACCACGCCGACAATGTCTACCCGCAACGCCCCGATCTTCCAGCGATACAAAAGATCGTTGAGGCAATGACCGAAGCGGGACACCATCAACAACACCTTGGTCCGCTTGTCGGCATCGTGAAACTCAAAATTCATGCCGAATTCCTGCGCGACGGCGCTAAAATCTGCAGTCAGCGCTTCGCCATCCAGACCGTCTTCACTGACAAAACGGACCCTCATGAAGAAATTGCCGGTCTCCATGTCATCAAACTGGGAACTGTCGGAAATGTTGCAGCCTTTTTCCGCCAGATAGCTGGAGATGGCTGCGACAATTCCGCGTGTCGAGACGCAGGAAACGGTCAATATGTAGGATTTCAACGCTCTTCCCTTCAAAGGCGATGTCGAAGCGGCGCAGAGCCGATCTGAATATTTGAAACTAGACGGTCTTTAGACGTCGAGCGTGTTTTGCCGTTCCCAATCGGTCAGATGGGAGGCAAAGGCATTCCACTCGTCGCGCTTTAGTTTCAGATAGGCGGCTGAGAACTCCTCGCCCATGGTCGCCTTGAGACCACTGTCAGCGTCATAGTCGCGCATGGCATCAAGGAGGTTCAAGGGCAGACGCGGCGCATCCGTCACAAGATGGCCTTCCTGATACATGTCGATGTCATAGCGCTTGCCGGGATCAGCTTTCGCCTTCACACCATTGAGGCCGGCTGCAATGATGATTGCCTGCAACAGATAGGGATTGGCAGCACCATCGGGCAAACGCAGCTCAAAGCGACCCGGGCCCGGGACACGAACCATGTGCGTACGATTGTTCCCGGTCCAGGTCACCGTGTTGGGTGCCCAGGTTGCGCCGGATGTGGTGCGCGGCGCGTTGATGCGCTTGTAGGAATTGACGGTCGGATTGGTGATGGCGGCAAGGGCCGAGGCGTGGGTCATGATACCCCCAAGGAAGGTTCGCCCGCGGGCAGATAGCCCCAACTCCATGTCCGGGTCAGCGAAGACATTGGTCTTTCCGCTCTCATCCCAGACGGAAATGTGGCAATGGCAGCCATTGCCCGTCAGATGACTAAACGGCTTGGGCATGAAAGTCGCCCGCAGTCCATGCTTTTCGGCGACGGACTTGACCATGAACTTGAAGAACGAATGCTTGTCGGCGGTTGCCAGGGCGTCATCAAATTCCCAGTTCATCTCGAACTGGCCGTTGGCGTCCTCATGGTCGTTTTGATAGGGCTTCCAACCAAGCTCCAGCATATGATCGCAAATTTCAGCGATCACATCATAGCGGCGCATGACCGCCTGTTGATCGTAGCAGGGCTTTTCAGCCGTATCGCTTGCGTCGGAAATCTGGTTGCCGTCTGGGGTGAGAAGGAAGAATTCGGCTTCCACGCCCGTCTTGACGTGCATGCCCTCAGCAGCGGCTTCGGACATCAAGCGCTTGAGGGTGTTGCGCGGCGCCTGCGCGACCGACTTGCCTTCCATGAACAAGTCCGCAGCGACCCAGGCCACGTCCTTCTTCCAGGGCAACTGTATCACGGAGGAAGCGTCCGGAATGGCAAACAGGTCAGGGTGAGCAGGCGTCATGTCGAGCCACGTGGCAAATCCCGCGAAACCAGCACCTTCCTCTTCCATGTCGGCAATTGCAGCAGCAGGAACAAGTTTTGCGCGCTGGCCACCGAACAGATCGGTGAAGCTGATCATGAAATACTTGATGCCATTCTCTTGCGCGAAGGCCGCTAGATCCCCTGCCATGTTTGTTCCTTTCACTTTCTATCCGTCGTCAGGCCATCGCTGGAGGAGGCCGTGAAGTCATCTAAGCCTCAAAATCCGTTCCGGCCCGGGACCCAGTCAGTGCCTGCCAAAGGAACGCCCGCCATCGCAGCGGACTCCAGCGTCAAGGCGCAGAGATCTTCAGGTTCAAGATTGTGGACATGGTTCTTGCCACATGCTCGCGCGATCGTTTGCGCTTCCAGCGTCATGACCTTCAGGTAGTTGGCCAGACGGCGACCCGCATCGACCGGGTCAACGCGCTTCATCAGTTCCGGATCCTGCGTCGTGATGCCAGCGGGGTCTTGCCCTTCGTGCCAGTCATCATAGGCACCGGCGGTGGAGCCAAGCTTCTGATACTCAGCTTCCCAACGGGGATCATTGTCACCAATGGCAATCAGCGCTGCGGTTCCAATGGAGACCGCATCGGCGCCCAAGGCCAGTGCCTTTGCGACGTCCGCACCATTGCGAATGCCTCCGGACACGATCAGCTGCACCTTTCGATGCATGCCCAGGTCCTGCAAGGCCTTCACAGCGGGGCGAATACAGGCCAGCGTTGGCTGCCCGACATGTTCGATGAAGACTTCCTGGGTTGCAGCCGTGCCGCCCTGCATGCCGTCGAGGACCACAACGTCCGCACCGGCTTTGACAGCGAGCGCGGTGTCGTAATAGGGACGCGCGCCACCGACCTTGATGTAAATCGGTTTTTCCCAGTTGGTGATCTCGCGCAGTTCCAGGATCTTGATTTCAAGATCATCAGGCCCGGTCCAGTCGGGATGACGGCAGGCCGAACGCTGATCAATGCCTTTGGGCAGCGTACGCATGTCAGCGACGCGGTCTGATATCTTCTGGCCTAGCAGCATACCGCCGCCACCAGGTTTAGCCCCCTGCCCGACCACAATCTCGATCGCGTCGGCGCGGCGAAGGTCACGCGGGTTCATGCCATAGCGTGATGGCAAATATTGATAGACCAGTGTCTGGGAATGACCGCGCTCTTCCTCGGTCATACCGCCGTCACCCGTCGTCGTCGACGTGCCCGCTAGCGTCGCACCTCTGCCCAGCGCTTCCTTGGCCGGACCCGAGAGAGAACCAAAGCTCATGCCGGCGATGGTGATCGGGATCTTGAGTTCGATCGGCTTTGAGGCGAACCGTGAACCGAGGACAACACCCGTGCCGCATGTTTCCCGGTAGCCTTCCAGCGGATAGCGCGAAACGGAAGCGCCAAGAAACAAAAGGTCGTCAAAGTGAGGCACCTTGCGCTTCGCGCCACCGCCTCGGATATCGTAGATGCCCGTGGCTGCGGCCCTACGGATCTCGGACAAGGTGTATTCATCGAAAGTTGCCGATTGGCGGGGAGTTGTGCTGGGATTGCGGTAACTCATTTGAGCCTCAATACGCGTCGACGTTGTCGATGTTGAAATTGTAGAGTTCGCGGGCAGAGCCATATCGCGTGAACTCGTTCGGGCTCACGTCTGTGAAGCCTGCTCGGTCCAGGAGGTCCTGCAGCAAGATAAGGTGCTCCTCGCGCATCTCCTTTTGAACGCAATCGGCACCGAGGCTTTTGACCGAGCCACGGACGAAGAGACGTGCCTCATAGAGAGAGTCTCCCAAGGCATCACCAGCATCACCCAGGACCACAAGGTTGCCGGACTGCGCCATGAAGGCTGACATGTGGCCGATGTTCCCCTTGACCACGATGTCGATGCCTTTCATCGAGATACCGCAACGCGATGATGCATTGCCGTCGATCACCAGCAGACCGCCCCGTCCGGTCGCGCCGGCATATTGGCTTGCATCGCCTTTGATGGTCACGGTTCCCGACATCATGTTTTCCGCGACACCCGGACCGGCATTGCCGTAGACCGTTATGACGCCCTCGGAGTTCATGCCGCCGCAGTAGTATCCAACACTGCCATGCACATCGACACGAATTGGAGCATCGACGCCGACCGCGACTGCATGAGCGCCACGAGGGTTGAGCACGTCAAAAGTGATGTCATTGCTGCCTTCAGTCACTTCATGCAGAGCGCGATTAAGATCTCTGAGCGGGCATTCCGCCAAATCAAACGTCGGCATGTTACTTAGTGCTCCCAGAAATAGACTGTTGCGGGCTCAGGCTCCCAGACCCGGGCGGACTCAATGCCGGGCAAATTGACAAGCGCGCGGTATTCCGAGCCGAACGCTACATATTGTTCGGTTTCAGCCATCACGGCGGGCTTGCATGCGATCGGGTCACGAAGAACGCCAAAGCCGGATTTCGTGCCAACGACGAAGGTGAAAAAACCATCGAGATCACTCAGTCCGCTTTCCAGAGCCTCACCGAGGGTCTCTCCGTTGGCCAACTTATTTGACAGATAGGCCGCAGCCACTTCGCTGTCGTTCTCGGTCTCAAAAGTGATCCCGTCGCGGATCAACTCTCGGCGCAGGTTGTTGTGATTGGACAGCGAACCGTTGTGGACGAGGCACTGGTCAGGTCCGGTTGAAAACGGGTGCGCGCCATATGTCGTTACGGCAGATTCTGTCGCCATTCGCGTGTGTCCGATGCCATGGCTGCCTGTCATCGCTGCCACTTCAAACCGCTCCGAAACGTCCTTCGGAAGGCCCACTTCTTTATAGATTTCGACGCTTTCGCCGCTGCCCATAACCGTAACACCTGGACGCAGCTCGGCGAGCTTGACGCGCGCAGCGTCCAAACATTCCGCCGGCAAGGAGATCACCGCATGGCTGGCCTTAATAGTCAGTTGCACCGACTTGGCGAGTGCCTCGCCCAGATCCGCTTCGAGCGTTGCGAAATCTTCATCCGGTGCAGCCGATTGGACGGTGATCTTGCCCAACCCGTCCCTCTCGCCGCCATAGATAGCGATTCCGGCGCTATCGGGTCCGCGATCGGTCATCGTGATCAGCATTTCGGACAGATAAGCGCCGAGCTGAGGCTCAAGCGTCTTATCCTTCAAAAATAACCCGACGATGCCACACATGGCTGTAAGCCTCCATTCCTTGCACTCAGGAGCTGGACGCTAGCAGCCTCAATCAGAAAATTCAACTAGAAGAATAAAAATTTCATTAGATGAAAATAATAAATCGATCAATAGCCTCACTCGCCCATCGCACGCTGAGGATATGAGATGATTGAGAGATAGCGGATCGGAAAGGCCACAAGTTCTTCCGGGCCGTGGCGCGCGTCAGCGTCAAAGAACAGGCTGTCACCCGTGCGCATGGTGTAGAGCTGCTCCCCGTGGCGATAGACCACCTCTCCTTCAAGCATATAGAGGAACTCTGTTCCCGCATGCTGGAAAGCCGGGAAGATATCGGATTCAGCCGTCAGCGTGATCAGATAGGGCTCAACAACCACACCACTGGTGTTGTTCTCAATGTGACCCAGCAAATTGTATTGATGCCCCGCGCGTGTTCCGCGGCGTTCGATCTCAACACCTTCGCCCGCCTTGACGAAGACCGCATTGCGCTCCTCTTCGTATCGCTTGAATAGATCCGTCAGCGGCACGCCCAGCGCTTTCGAAAGGGCTTGCAGCGTCGTCAAGGACGCCGACGTGATCCCGTTTTCAATCTTCGAAAGCATGCCGACAGAGATTCCCGTCGCAGAAGCCAGATCGGCCACGGTGATGCCGAGCTTCTTGCGAAACGCGCGGACCTCATGGCCAATCGCAATCTCCAAGTTGTTCTCACGCGGCTCGCGTAAAGCATGAGGATCTTGCAGCAAGGCAGGTTTGTTTTCAGCTGAAACCTGCCCTCTCGAGATTTTTTCTACGGTCATTTTCTGGCCTTTTCGGCTTTGTCACCACCTTGGGATGCTTCCTCGGCAAGCGCGCCTGAAAACGCAGATTGCCAAGGCTGGAGATACACCGGGAGTGAACATTTCTCAACCGTGAGGAAACCTAGCAATAGCTGCGACGGGCCGTGCCAGGCGTCTGGCCAAACATTTGCCGAAAGGCTCTCGAAAAATGCCCTGAACTGGAGAAGCCTGTGGCAAAGGCGATCTCCGACACAGACAAGGGGCTCTGCCGTAATAGCACCTTGGCGTGCTCCAATCTCAATCGGCGATAGACTGCACCGAAGCTCTCCCCCAGTTGCTCCGTAAACAGCCGATCGAGATGGCGAGGAGAAATTCCTGCGAAGGATGCCATTGCGTCGCGCCCGAGCGGAACCTCGAACGTCGCTTCCATTTTCTCGATCACGGTCAGAAGCATAGGATGATGGACACCATAGCGTTCGGCCAATGATGCACGCTGCGGGGCTTCTGATGCCCCAACATGGGTATGCAGATACCAATCACTAACGCGGCGCGCGAACCCGCCTCCCATCCGCTGTGAGATCAGGCCATGCATCATGTCGAGGGGGGCTACGCCACCACCGCAAGTGATTCGATTGCCGTCGATAATGTAGCGCGTGCGCTCCGGTTCAAGGTCAGGAAAGGCCTCTTTGAGTGCCGGCGCGTGCTCCCAGTGGATCGTAAAGCGGCACCCACTGAGCAGTCCGGCCGCGGCCAGAAGATATGGTCCGCCCGATATGCCCCCGATGCGGACACCTGCGCGGGCCAGCTGGCGCAGCGGGCCCAGAATGGAAGGATAGTTCCAATCTGCAGGGTCTCCGCCAGCACACACAAACAGACTATGCGGCAAGGTGCTGACCGGGGATCCATCGTTGGCCTTGGGCAACGGAAGACTGGGCACAGGCACACCGGACGAGCATGTCACGCTGGACGCACCATCGGGGGAAAAAGCACGCACCCGGTAAAGGTCGCGCGCTGCAATCACGTTTGCTGCCCTCAATGGCTCAGCCGCCGATGCGTAGGACATCAGTGCAAAGCCTGGGATCAGGAGGAAGCCGATATTCTGTATTCCTTTGAGATCGTCTTCCATCATGTCCTAAAAGTATCCCTTAGCGTCTCAATTATGCAAGTCCATCCTGCCTTATCTGCCATGCTGAGATGAGATCATTTCGGATGGACCTCATGCGATATTCCGCCCTTTCTGTCTTTCTTAATGCGCTTCGCGGCAACAAGTCCTGGGGACCGGCCTGGCGTGCGCCTGAACCCAAGCCTCACTATGATGTTGTCATTGTCGGCGGCGGCGGCCACGGCCTTGCGACGGCCTACTACCTCGCCAAGGAATTTGGCATTACCAATGTCGCGGTTCTTGAAAAAGGCTGGCTGGGCTCCGGAAACATCGGCCGCAACACCACCATCATTCGCTCAAACTATCTGCTGGATGGCAACGAGCCCTTCTACGAGTTTTCCCTCAAGCTTTGGGAGGGGCTGGAGCAGGACTTCAACTTCAATGCGATGGTATCGCAACGCGGCGTATTGAACCTCTTCCACTCGGATGCCCAGCGCGATGCCTATACCCGGAGAGGCAACGCCATGCTTCTCCAAGGGGCGGACGCACAGCTGCTCGACCGTGATGAAGTTCGTGCCATGGTGCCGTTTCTTGGCTTTGACAGTGCACGATTTCCGATTCAAGGCGGCCTCTTGCAGCGCCGCGGCGGCACGGTACGTCATGACGCGGTCGCGTGGGGCTATGCGCGCGGTGCGGATCGTCGCGGCGTCGACATCATCCAGAACTGCGAGGTCACCGGCATTCGCAGGAAAAATGGCCGCGTGGTCGGCGTTGAGACGAGCAAAGGTTTCATCGGCTGCGGCAAGCTTGCGCTGACGGCAGCGGGCAACTCGACGACAGTCGCACGCATGGCCGATATCGCCCTGCCGATCGACAGTCATGTGTTGCAGGCTTTCGTCAGTGAGGGCTTGAAGCCCTTCATCGACAATGTGGTCACCTTCGGCGCCGGACATTTTTATATCTCCCAGTCAGACAAGGGCGGACTGGTTTTTGGCGGTGATATCGACGGCTACAACTCCTATGCCCAGCGAGGCAACCTTGCGGCAGTCGAACATGTCATGGAGGCAGGCACCGCGATGATCCCTGGTCTGTCGCGTATCCGGGTGCTCAGGTCCTGGGGCGGCATCATGGACATGAGCATGGATGGCTCCCCGATTATCGACCGCACCCATATAGACAACCTCTATCTGAATGCCGGCTGGTGCTATGGCGGCTTCAAGGCAACACCTGCCTCCGGTTGGTGCACGGCACATCTTGTTGCGAATGACGCGCCCCATCCAACAGCCGCAGCCTTCCGGCTTGATCGGTTCAAGCGCGGCTACCTGATTGACGAAAACGGCGGCGGCGCGCAGCCGAACCTGCATTGACCCGAGCGAGCGAACCCCAATGGCAAGCCTGATCACCTGTCCACACTGCGGCGTGCGGCCGAAAGAAGAATTCACAATTCGGGGCGATGCGTCCGTCACACGGCCAAGTCCCGAAGCTGATGGCGAAGTTTGGCATGCCTATGTGCACCTGCGTGATAATCCTCGAGGACTACACAAGGAATATTGGCATCACACGTCCGGGTGTCGCCGCTGGCTGGTGGTGACACGCGATACTGTCAGTCATGACGTCATCGACGTGTCCGATGCAGGAGCCCTCGCATGAGCGCCTATCGCCTGAGCAACGGCGGCCTCATCGACCGCTCCAAACCCATCGATTTCAAATTTGACGGCAAGCCGCTGCAGGGCTTCGCGGGCGACACTTTGGCGTCGGCGCTTCTAGCGAACGACAAACTGCTTGTTGGCAGAAGCTTCAAGTACCACCGCCCGCGTGGCCTCTTGACCGCGGGCGCTGCCGAACCCAACGCGCTTGTCACGCTTGGGCAGGATGGTCGTACCGAGACCAACACCCGCGCGACCATGGTCGAGCTGCATCATGGCCTGGAAGCCAGGAGCCAGAACCGCTGGCCTTCGCTTGATCACGACATCGGCGCAATAAACGGTATGCTGTCACCGTTTCTTGGTGCCGGGTTTTACTACAAGACCTTCATGTGGCCCGCCGCCTTTTGGGAAAAACTCTACGAACCCATCATCCGCAAGGCGGCAGGCCTTGGACGGGCGAGTTATGTGCCTGATCCCGATACCTATGAAAAGAGCTGGGCCCATTGTGATCTTCTTATTATCGGCGCGGGACCGACAGGTCTTGCTGCGGCACTCACGGCGGCCCGGAGCAAGGCCCGAGTCATACTCGTTGATGAAGGGAGTATGCTCGGAGGCTCGCTCTTGTGCGAGACAACCGAGATCAACGACCAGCCAGCCGCCGAGTTTGCCGCCCAGGCTATCGTCGAACTTTCCGCCGCCGAGAATGTTCAGATCCTAAAAAGGACCACCGTCGTCGGCGCATATGATGACAACGTCTTCGGCGCGCTTGAGCGTGTCCAAAAACATGTCTCAGTCATTGATGACAACAAACCCGTAGAACGATTTTGGCGCATTTCCGCAAAACAAGCTATCCTGGCGACAGGGGCCGAAGAGCGACCTTTGGTGTTCGGTGGGAATGATCGCCCGGGAATGATGATGGCTGGGGCAATGCGCACTTACCTCAATCGCTTCGCCGTTGCGCCGGGCAAACAGGTCGCAATTTTCAGCAACGGCCCTTCTGGATGGCAGACGGCGCGGGACTTGGAAGCCAATGGCGTCGATGTCGTTGCGATCGTCACGCCGGAAACGGCTTCGAACAAGTCCTATCAAGGCAAAGCGCGGATCATCGCCAACGCGGTGATTGCGGGAACGTCCGGTGAAAAAAGGCTGAAGGGTCTCACCATTCGCCATATCGGTTCCGGTAGCGAAGAGACCCTGGCCTGCGATGCACTGGGCATGTCAGGCGGTTGGAGCCCCATTGTTCATCTGGCCTGCCACCGCGGCGACAAACCCAAGTGGTCGGACGCCCACGCCGCCTTCCTGCCACCAGCGCCTCGTGATGGATTGATCGCGGCCGGTGGTGCCGCCGGCACTTATAGCCTTGCAGCCTGCCTGCAAGACGGAGGCACTCTCGCAGCGGAGGCTCTAGACAATCTCGGACACTCGGTCTCCCGAGCCGAATTCTCAACACAGCAGGATGAGAAAGCCGAGATGCCGGCGCCTTTCTGGTACGTCAAAGCCCCAAAGGGCAAAGCCTTTGTCGACTTCCAGAACGACGTTCATCTGAAGGACCTCGGCCTTGCGGTGAGAGAAGGCTATGATCACGTCGAGCTTGCCAAGCGTTACACAACCAATGGCATGGCCACAGATCAGGGCAAGCTCTCCAACGTCAATGCTATTGGTATTCTGGCAGAGGCAACTGGTACGAGCCCCGATGTTGTCGGCACCACCACCTTTCGCCCGTTTTATACACCTGTCTCCTTCGGGGCGCTCACTGGCAGCCATATAGGCGCGCATTTCCATCCGACCCGCGTCTCTCCGCTTTTCAAGTGGGCGGAAAAACACGGGGCTCGTTTCGTGGAAACCGGCCTCTGGCACCGGTCTTCCTGGTTTCCCAAGGAAGGGGAAAGCGACTGGCGTGAAAGCGTCGATCGGGAGGCCAAAACGGTGCGCAGTCATGCGGGCATTTGTGACGTTTCAACGCTCGGTAAGATCGAAATCTTCGGCAGTGACGCTGCGGAATTTATCAACAGGGTCTACTGCAACGGCTTTTTGAAGCTGCCAGTTGGCAAGGCACGCTATGGGCTGATGCTCCGTGAGGATGGTTTTATCTATGATGACGGCACCACGAGCCGACTTGGCGAGAACCACTTCTTCATGACCACCACAACGGCCTTCGCGGCCGGCGTTCTGACCCATCTGGAGTGTTGCTCCCAGGTGCTGTGGCCTGATCTCGACGTGCGGCTTGTCTCGGTTTCGGATCAGTGGGCGCAAATGGCAATTGCCGGCCCGAATGCTCGCAAGATATTGGCCGAAATTGTCGATGAAGATATCTCCGATGCTGCCTTTCCGTTTCTGGCGGCACGAGAGGTCGGCCTCAGCGGCGGGCAAATCAAAGGCCGACTGTTTCGGATTTCCTTTTCCGGAGAACTAGCCTTTGAGCTCGCAGTTCCGGCTGGATATGGCGAAGCGGTCGCTGACGCGATCCTGAGTCTCGGTGAGGATCATGGCATCACGCCATATGGCACCGAAGCGCTGAATGTCCTTCGCATCGAAAAAGGTCATGTCACCCACGCTGAAATCAATGGCACGGTCACGCCGGGCGACCTCGGCTTCGGACGGATGGTCTCAGCCAAGAAACCGGATTTTATTGGGCGAGTGATGCTTCAGCGCGAAGGCCTCCAGGCGACCGATCGGTTGCGTCTTGTCGGTATCAGGCCGCTCGATCCTGCCGAGAGTTTCGTTTC
The DNA here is from genome assembly GCF_014842925.1 of Roseibium polysiphoniae. GTDB lineage: Bacteria > Pseudomonadota > Alphaproteobacteria > Rhizobiales > Stappiaceae > Roseibium > Roseibium polysiphoniae. The sequence continues at coordinate 558,076 of NZ_JACYXJ010000004.1, read as the reverse complement.
CGGAAGCCATATTCTGGACGTCGATGCCGCCCCCACGGGCGCCAATGACCTCGGTCATGTCACCTCGAGCTGCTTTTCGCCGCATCTGGGACACACCATCGGGCTTGCGATGGTCAAACATGGCCCCGAGCTGATCGGCGAAGAAATCGTGATTTGGAACGGCTTGAAGCAACAATCGATCCGAGGCGTGCTTTGCGAGCCGGTTTTCGTCGACCCCAAAGGGGAGAAACTGCATGCTTGAGGTACAACTTTCAGCAAAACCTGCGCTCTTCGGCGCCGCAGAGGGATTGTTTGGAACGAAGGATGCGTCGACGGCGGGAATTGTGCTGACGGCATCGACGCAATCAACGATTTTGCAGGTCCTAAGCCCCCCTGGTGCAACTGGAGTTGCCGAAAAACTGCAAGCGTGGGTTGGCGCCGAGGGTGCCGGACTTCGGCCCAATGGACCGGGCAACTGGTTCGTTGTCTGCGATGCACAGCCACCAAGAGAGAGCTTGGAGGCTTTGTCGAAGACTCTGGAAGGACGCGCGGAACTCCTTGACCAGAGCCACGGCAGGACGCGCATCAAAGTGTCCGGACCGAAAGTCACCCAGATGCTGGCGAAAGGGACCGCGATCGACCTACGCGAGCACCAATTCGCGCCAGGTCAATCAGCGCCAACGCTGTTCGGCCACATATCCGCACAGTTGACCCGCGTCTCACCTGAGAACTTTGAGATCCTCGTACTCTCCAGCTTTGCTCTAAGCCTCTGGGACAGCCTCATCGTCATGGGCCGCGAGTTCGGCATCCAGGCGCACTGCTGATCGATCAGCTTGCCAAAAAAGAAAACGGGGCCCCAAGAGGAACCCCGTTTCCTGCCGCATCTATTTTCAATCAGCGAATTGGGTTGGCGTAAAGAAGACCGCCATCGACCCACAAACGGTTCGGAGTGCCTTTGCGGTCAATGCCGATCGGAGTTTCCAGGCCTCGGTCGCGAACAGACTTCCCCTAGACTACGTGCATCACGAAACACCGACAGATCTCCCGTCGGCCCATAACTAAAGCCCTCAGCCACCGCGGCTTGTCATGATCCCCAAATGGGGATGTCTGACGACGACCGACGCGTGTTACGGTCCTGGAAAATCTAGGGAGAAGGCTATGAAGGGTATCGTTTTCAATGAATTCTTCGCCTTGGTTGATGATGTAATCGGCCCAGACGTCACCGAGAAGATAATCGCAGAGGCTCAATTGCCCAACAGTGGCGCCTATACTGGCGTCGGCTACTATGACGCGAGCGAGATGGTAAAGCTCGTTAAGTGCCTCCACGCGCATACTGGAACGCCGATCCCAGAATTGCTGCACACCTTCGGCAAGCATCTCCTCGCAAGCTTCAGATCGGCGCATAGCCAATATTTCGCATCTTGCGACAATGTCCTCGATTTTGTCGGATCGGTCGAGCAGCAAATTCATGTAGACGTGTTGAAACTCTATCCAGATGCAGAGCTGCCCCGGCTCACGGCTTCCACGCCCAAGGACGGCCGGATGACACTCGATTACCAATCGGGCAGGCGCATGGCGGATCTTGCAGAAGGGCTGCTGTGGGGCGCTATTGACCACTATGGCGAAACCATTGACGTGGAACGCGTCGACCTTCCGGACGCGGACGGCGATCAATGCGCACGCTTCATTCTGACAAGGAGATAGACTTGCAGAAAATCTCCTATGAAGCTTTGGTCAGCCGACTGGATCGCGAAAAAAGAGCGCGCCTGGAAGCTGAAACCCTGCTTGAGAAAAAGAGCCTTGAAGTCTATCAGGCCAATCAAAGCTTGGCGGCATCCACGGCCCAGATAGATCGCGAACGCACCCTTTTGAGTGCGGTCTTTGATGCTCGCCCCGCAGCGCTCATCCTTACCAGCAGCAACCATGACTGTGTACGCCTCAACCCATCCGCATGCGGCTTGCTTGGCATTGAAGTCAACACCGTTCCTGGCGCCTCACTCCTGGATCTTCTGACAGGTAGCGCTGAGGCCCTTAAGTGGATCGAGGCTCGCACGGGACCAAACCCGGAATTCGATTACAGCACGATTGATGGCGCAATATCGAACAGCTCGGGCGAGGAAATCCCTGTCAGAATTTCCTGCTCACCGATTGGCCATGACGACATGTGCCTCTGGATACTCATTGACATTCGGCGACATCTGGCGATCGAAGCGGAGAAAAATGCTCTCGAACAGAGCTTGAACCAGGCGCAGAAGATGGAGGCGCTCGGAACCCTCGCGAGCGGCGTCGCGCATGAGATCAACACGCCCATCCAGTATGTTGGTGATAATGTGCGGTTCTTCCAGGAAGTTCATGCTGAATTCAGCGGCCTCTTGAAAACCTATGACGCTCTCAAGGACGCTGCGGAGAAGCATGGCATTCTTGAAGATCTCGCGGCGGAGGTCACGCGGCATCGTGAAGAATGCGACATCGACTTCCTCCTTGAGGACACACCGACGGCGTTGGAGCAGTCACTGCATGGCCTTCGTCAGGTAGCGACGATTGTCTCGGCGATCCGCGAGTTTTCCCATCCTGGCGAGACGGAAACGACGCCAGTCGACATAAATTCAGTGATTGAGACGACCTTGTCGGTCTCACGCAACAGCTGGAAAACGATCACCGAGATCGAAAAGGAGCTTCAGCCCGATCTCCCGACCGTGATGGGGCACGCGGGCGACCTGCACCAGGTCATCCTGAATCTCATTTCAAACGCTGCAGACGCCATCAATGAAGACAAGTCGAACGATGAAGGGCTTATCCGCATTTCAACGCGTGCGGTCGCAGACGATATTGAGATCTTGGTGTCCGACAATGGTTCGGGGATCAGCGACGACGTGAAAAGTCGCATTTTCGACCCCTTCTTCACGACGAAAGATCCCGGAAAAGGGACAGGTCAAGGCTTGGCGATCGTCTACAAGATCGTTCACGTCAAACATGGCGGGAGGATCACCGTAGAGAGCACACCCGAGTCCGGCACCACGTTCAAGATACGGCTGAACAAAAACGCTGAACCTGCAAGCTTGAATTGATCGAGAGGAAATGGCGGGGGACCCTGGCAGAGCATGCAGCCCCCCTTTGTGTTTACTGCCATTGCCTCCCATTACCAGCACCACAACAAGATCGGATACTTACAGCGTACAGCAAAAGGAAATATTTTTTCCCGGCAATAAAATTGAGCCTGAACGGGCCTTAAACAGAAAATAACAAATAAAAGGCAATGATACAGGGTAATTAACATAGTTAATTATAACTATATGACGATGTATATTTATGTATTTTTCGATACACTGTTATTTTACTTTAGTGACGTAACCTTCCTTTATGTTACGCACCAGAAGCCATATCCTTTTCGTCGATGACGAGCCGAACATGTTGAGCTCGTTGCAACGCGCCATGAGGCCGCTGCAGCAAACGTGGGACATGACCTTCGAAAGCAATCCCCATCAGGCATTGGCCTTGGTCAATTCGCACCCACCTGACGTTGTCGTCAGCGACTTGCGTATGCCGGGCATGAGCGGAATTGAGTTGATTGAACAGATCCGTCAGCAGGCACCAGGTCATTCAGAATACATTTTGCTGACCGGGAACGCCGACCTCGCATCTGCAATCGACGCGATCAACAAGACGGGAGTGTTCCGCTTTCTGACAAAGCCGTGCGCGTCCGGAAGCCTGATCGATGCAATCGAAGCCGCCCTTGCGACAATCAAGGCAGTTACGGAACGTCCGGGACGCATGGCGACTGCAGCATTGTCGGCGATGTCGCCTGCTGTGGCTGTTGTAGATCAGACCGGCAAGGTCGCATACTGCAACGACAGCGCAGAAGACGTGCTTAGAACGCACAAGGGCATCGTGATCGATCGTCAAGGTGGCATCTCAGTCACGACAGCACATGCTGGCGAATTCAAGCTGGCGGTCAAAAAGGCCGCAGAAGATGTCAACACTCCCCCAAAATTTGTAACGCTCTCCGACCCGGAAGATCTAGAGCCCCTCACCGCCGTGATAATGCCAGTCGGCCAACAACGTGCAGTCGTCATGTTCACGGTTCCGGGGCGTTTTTCTCCGCCTTCTCTGGACAGTCTTGTCGAGCTTTTCGGATTGACGCGTGTCGAGGCGACGCTCGCTCAAACCATCGCAAGCGGCGGGACGGTTGAGGACGCAGCCCTCAACTGCAAGGTCACCCTCGAGACAGCGCGAACCTACCTCAAGCGCATCTTTCAAAAGATGGGCGTTCGGCGCCAAGTCGACCTGGTGCAGCTCATTTTGACGACACCGGCAACCTTCGTTCGCAGCCAGTCCAGAGCAGTCTGACCAGCACCGCTGGATAGGCAGGCAACGGGCATCAACTCCAGCCGCCGGAGTGTCCTGAATCTAATCCCCAAATGGGGATACGGCGCCTGCATACCGGATGATAGTTTATGGCAATCAGTCATCTAAGCGAGAGCAAAGCGATGTCCCGGAAAGTGAGTGTACTCTTTGTAGACGATGAACCCAACATCTTGCGGGCGGTCCGCCGGCATGTGCGGCACTACAAAGATGAATGGCACATCCACTTTGCCTATGGCGGTGTCGACGCCGTGAAGGTGATCACTCGGGAAAACGTCGACATCATCGTCACCGACATGAGAATGCCGGAAGTCGACGGTTCTCAATTGCTCGAGTGGATTTCAGAAAATCACCCTGAAATCATTCGGATCGTTCTTTCCGGAGAGGCAAAGCTCGAAGAGATCTATCGCATTGTCGGCCGGAGCCATCGTTTTCTCGCAAAGCCATCCTCGCCAGAAGCGACAATATCGGTCATTCGAGATGTCGTAGATGCACAGTTGCACGATCAGATCGAAAACGGCGTCTTTGAAATGTCCATGCTGGACAAGCTCGGCACCCCGGCAAGCATCTTCAATGCCCTTCAAGGGGTATTGGACGCCGAGGATGTCAGCATTGATGAAATAACGAATATCGTACAGCAAGATCCAAGCTTGTCCCTGCGTTCCCTGCAGATCTGCAATTCAGCCTACTTCAAACAAGCCTCGCAGACGTGTGACATCAGGAAAGCCATTTCTACCATCGGCGCTGATCGACTTCGAGAACTGCTCAAGGCAGGACGGCTTGGACAGGACAGCCGGGTCCAAGTTGAAGACGACAATGTCCAACAAGAAGCCTACTGGCTCGCGCGCGCGTCAAGAAATGAATGCACCGCGCAAACTGACAGCCAGAATGTCCTATCTGCCGCCTATGTGCTGGGCCTGGGACTTCGGTGCGGGGCGGTCGACACGACCGGAACCCTCAGCCAGGTCGCGAAGCGAGCCGCCTTTCTGACCGTCTTGTTCGGCCTCCCGGAAATCTTGCCGAAATCACTTTTGTCACTCGCAAAATCCAATGCTTCAACGCCGTTTGAGCACTGGCCGAAGTTGATTGCGAACGCAGTGATTGAACAAAACAATCAGCTGTCAAATGAGGAGGCGGCGGCATGAGTGAGAACCGACGGGTCCTTTTGGTTGATGACGAAATGCACGTCCTTCAGGCGGCATATCGTGTCTTGCGAAAGTCAGTGGACGTCACAACGGCAAACGGCCCCAAGGAGGCGCTGGAGAAGCTCCAGACCTCTGAACCGTTCGCAGTCGTCGTCAGCGATCAGAACATGCCGGGTATGGACGGTATCAAGCTGCTTGGCGTGATATCGCGAAAAGCCCCGTCTATCACCCGGATCATGCTGACGGGCAACAATGATCAGAAGACTGCGATGAACGCGGTGAACGATGGACGCATTTTTCGCTTCATCACAAAGCCCTGTGATTCAGAAAGTCTTTTGAAGACGATTGAAGAGGGAATAGCCCACCACCGAACAATCGTCGCGGAGCGTGAGCTTCTTGAACAGACATTGTCTGGCAGCATCAAGATGCTTGTCGACATCATCGCAGTGTCCAAGCCACGCGCGCATCTCAGATCATCTCTGATACAGCGCTGGGTCCGCAAGGTTCACAAGGCTCTTGAGTCCAAGCCGACGCTTGAACAAGGCATTTCCGCGATGCTTTGCACCCTTGGCTACCTGACCCTGCCGGACGAGCTTGCCGAGCGCTATTTCAGTGGCAGCGAACTCAATCCAGATGAACTGAGAAGCATCAACGAAGCGGCCGCCCAGGCGCGCGATCTGGTGATGAACATTCCCCGTATGGAAGGCATCGCCGACGCCATCTATTATTGCCGGAAGGGTTATGATGGTAGCGGGTTCCCTCTTGATGATGTGCAAGGCGAAAACCTGCCGGAATCCGCACGCGTTCTTTGTGCCCTGATTGACCTAGCTGAGATCACAACCGGGAATTCTCAGTCGTTCGAAAGCTGCATGGCGGAGTTGGAACGCAACGCGCCCAGGTACGACCCTCGTATTCTCGACGCCATGCGTCAATCGCTTGGCGGAGATCAGGTCTTTGCGGGCGGCGTCGAAGCTGAGCGGAAGTCGGTTTCGATCCTGCAACTGCTGTCTGGAGACACCCTCGCAGAAGACATTCGCGACGCGGATGGCCGCCTTCTTTTGGCGGCCGGTAGCCCCCTAAGCTCGGTCACCATCAAGAGGCTCGGCTCCGTCAAGTTTCTGAGAGAGCCGGACATGCGCATCGACATCTGGCGGGACTACAAAGTGGCGCCTCCACAGGGCGTCCCAGGCGCTGCCGTATCTTAAAAACCATACGAGGGACGATGTGGCGAATTGATCCCTAAATGGGGATCGTTCCCGACGCTGAAACTCCGCATTGTGCACGAAACGGAAGGAACAGCTCATGACCAGACAATATGCCAACAATGTCGCCATCGCAGTTAACCGGCAGCAGGCTCAAGGAAAACTCTTACTCCTGAGCAGCGCCCTCTTTCTATGTGCATTGTGCCAATCGGCAATGGCTGAAAAAATCTACTCGTTTGGAATTGTGCCCCAGCAATCGGCAAGCAGGCTTGCCCAAGTCTGGGTACCGATCCTGGCCGAGATCGAGAAAGAAACCGGATACAAGTTAAGGTTCACGACCGCCAAGGACATTCCAACCTTCGAAACATGTCTCGCGACCAAGGCGTACGATTTCGCGTATATGAATCCGTACCATTATACGGTCGTACATGAGACCGCCGGCTATGAGGCCTTTGCCCATCAGGCTGACAAAAAGCTGAAAGGAATACTTGTCGCGCGAGCGGACTCGCAGCCGGGCGATCTCGGACAGCTCAACCAACAAGCCATCGCCTTTCCCTCACCCGCTGCGTTTGGCGCCAGTGTGATCCCACGCGCAGAACTGACTGCGCAGAACATCGAGTTCGAACCGGTTTACGTGAAGTCGCATGACTCCGTATACCGCGCGGTGGCGTTGGGCCTCTTCCCGGCCGGTGGTGGCGTCATGCGGACTTTCAACAATCTCCCCGACGACTTGAAGTCTCAGCTGAAGATCATCTACCAGACGGACGCTTACACTCCGCATGCGTTCACCACTTCGCCTTCTCTGCCGCAGGAGGTCAGAGGCAAGGTCATCGCGGCGATGATGCAGCTAGAGGATGCATCCTTGCTCAAGCCTCTGGGGATGACCGGCTTTGTCTCGGCCTCCAATGAGACCTGGGACGATGTCAGAGCATTGCAGCTCACCGCGAACCAGACCGAAATTGCATCCGCGGGAGAAGAGACATGTCATTCAAATTGAAGACCATCCTCGGCATCGCGCTGATCGAAATCATACTTCTCGCGATCTTGGTGATGACCAGCCTGCATGATCTCAGGTCCTCGAACGAACGCGAGTTGCGAACACGCGCCGAAACGTCGGCCAAACTGCTTGCCACCATGACAAGTGATGCGGTTGTTGCACTCGACCTAGCGACCCTGGATACGCTCGTTGAGCAGGCTCTATCGAACGAGGGCTTGTTGTATGTTCAAATCAGAAACTCGAACGACTTGGTGCTTGCGGAAGGGGGTACCATTCCCGTGCAGTTATCGTCGGTGAACACCACCACCAACGATCAAGATCTAAGTGATGGCAATTTCAATGTCGCGGCGCCAATTGGTGTTGCCGGTGCGCAATTTGGCACGGTCCAAATTGGGTTGTCCGCCTCTCTACTTAACGATGTCATCGCAGCTGGATCTCGCAGGATGTGGGTCATCGCCGGCGTGGAGGTGCTGTTGGTCGCAATCTTCGGCTATATTCTCGGCACGATCCTGACGAGACAACTTCATCACCTGAGAGACGGCGCGGCTCGTGTCGCCAAGGGTGAATTCGGCTTCCACATGCCGGTTGTCGGAAACGACGAGCTCGCCAGCACTGCTCGCTCCTTCAATCAGATGTCCTCTGCGCTCGAGGAGTATGCCAAGGTCGTCAAGATCGAGAAGAACGAAGCCGAAGCAGGACGTAAATTTGCAGAAACACTTCTGCACAACGCCATCAACAGCGTGTCTCAAGCGATATTCATCGTCGGAGAAAATGGCGAACTGCGCTTCGTGAACCGAGCTGCCCGTGATCTGTACAAACTGAACAAGGAAGACTGCGCCCCGGGAGCTGTGTTCAAGGACATATTGTTGTCGGCCTATACATGGCGGTCAGAAACAAAATCCGAAGCACAAACTCAGGCAGTTTACGATCGCTTGAAGCGCCTTGGCGCGAACCAGATCCAGACCTGGCAAAGCAAATGGATGGGTGACCGCATCCTGCTTCATACGCAGCGGCCGATTGCAGCTGGCGGATTTGTCATGGTTGACACGGATGTGACCGAGCTGTTCGACGCGAATGAAAAAAATCGCCGCCTTGAGCTCGAGCTGATGGAAACGCACAAGCTGGAGTCCCTGGGTACGCTTGCAAGCGGCGTCGCCCATGAGATCAACACGCCGACACAGTTCATCGGCGACAATCTGAAGTTCCTTCGAGAGGCTTTCGACGACCTCAACGGCTTTGTATCAAACCTGGATGATGTTCCGGCGTCTGCCCAATCTGAACAGCTTGAAGAAATTGACTGGTCTTTCCTGAAGGAAGAAATTCCAGCAGCGCTCTCCGAAGCGGCACAAGGCGTTGACTCCATCGGCAAGATTGTTCGCTCCATCAAGGAATTCGCTCATCCTGACGACACCGAAACAACAGAGACCGACCTCAATAATCTCGTCGAGAATGCGGTGACTGTTTCACGATCGCAATGGCGACACGGTGCGGATCTTGTCTTTGAGCCGGCCGAAACTGAAACGATCATCCCCTGCTACCCGGGAGATGTATCGCAAGTCGTCATCAACCTGATCGTCAATGCTGCCGACGCAATAGCAGAACATTCCCAGAAGCAGGACTATGCCGGCGGCAAGGGCGAGATTGTTGTCTCCATCGAAAAGGACATGAAATTCTGCACGATTTCGGTGACCGACAATGGCCCAGGCATTCCCGAGAGCGCTCTGCACCGCATCTTTGACATGTTCTACACCACCAAGCCGCCTGGCAAAGGAACAGGACAGGGCTTGGCAATTTGCAAGTCAATCGTGGAAATCAAACATCGCGGTAAGCTCTCCGTGAGATCAGAAAACGGTAAGGGGAGCACCTTCATTGTGAAGCTGCCAATCATGCCGGGATCGTCAAAACAAAATGAGGCCGCCGACTCACATGCAGCCTGACTGACCTCAGATCGCTTGAGCAGTACCGGCGAACAGTCAGCATTTTTACCCGACCACTTTTCCGTCATGGTCGCAGCCGGCCTTATCACAACGACAAGGCCGGTTATGAACAATTTAAGGCATGCGCCGGCACAGGCACATGAAAAACTCAATATTTAATGGGCTACAGCACCTTCAGTCTAACGTGGCTGATGCGAAAATGCATATCGGCGGCGCCGAATACCTCGTCAGAACTGACAGGATTCGACACCTTTTAACAAAGACGGCAAAAATACGGCACCCATGTGAGACCTCGCGCCCCATCGGCGTGCGTAGTCATCAAGACCGCGAAAATTAATAAATTTAAAAGCCAAAAAATCTTAAATACATGTATTTTATACTTAACAAAATCCTAACTAGGAAAATTTTACCTACCAAAAGGAAGTTATTTCCTAGTAGATAAGTAATATATACCTAGCAAAAATCTACATAACTTAACTTTTCTCCGCCCGAATCCCGCTATTACTACGTTATAGATTCGTAACCATGGCTACCGTGAGGTGGCCTACCCGATTTTGGAACATGAATATGGGCGTTGCGACATCAAGAATTGACTCTTCAGGCACCGGGATGGGGACTGATCAAGGGATGCATTCAAATCCAATCACGCCGCACTCCGAGATGGATTTAAAGGTCCTGTCTGACGACGAGCTTCTGGCACTCATTGCCTCTGACAGAGAAGACGCCTTCCAGACTTTGGTCGAGCGTCACGTCGACAGAGGCTACGCGGTCGCCTACCGCATCCTGCAAAACGGACAGGATGCAGAAGACGTCGTTCAAGATGCGTTTCTACAAGTCTGGACACGTCGGCAGATGTGGCAGAGCGGACTGGCCAAATTCTCCACATGGCTTTTCAGGGTCGTCAGCAACCGCTGTATTGACCTCCTCCGCAAGCCAAGGACCGAGACAGTCGACGAACTGCCTGAATTGGAAGACACCAGCTGCAACCAGACACAGGACCTGGAAAGACAAGAAGTAACCGCGCTGCTGGAAAGCGCCATGATGAAGCTTCCCGATCAACAGCGCATTGCGATCGTCTTCTCCTACAATGAGAACATGAGCAATGGCGAGATAGCTGAAATCATGGACACAACAGTGTCGGCAGTGGAGTCCCTACTGAAACGCGGGCGCCAAAAACTGAGACAGTTACTCAAAAAGCAGGGCGCCGATATCTTGGCTGCATTTACAAATAGTTAACTCTACTTAAATCGAAAAAAATAAATAGCGCCCGAATTCGATCTTCTCCTCCGTTCAACCCTCAGAGCGCGATCAGTCGTGCTGACCGCGCCGCGAATGAGCGTGGATCCTGTGACCTGAGGAGAAGAAGATGCCTGTTATTTCGACCAATACCGCGGCAAACACAGCGGTTCGCTACCTGAACTCAAATTCCTCCGAACAATCCGACTCGCTTGCCAAGCTCGCCAGCGGCTCAAGCATCACCAAGGCCTCCGACGACGCGGCAGGACTGGCCATCGCGACCAAGATTTCATCGGATGTAGCTTCGCTGGAGCAGGCCTCGACCAATGCCTCGCATGGCATCTCGGTGCTTCAGACAGCCGATGGCGGCGCCGCCAACGTCAGCGACATTCTTGAGCGTATGAAGACGCTTTCTTCACAATCCGCCTCGGGAACCGTGACAGATACCGAGCGCGCCTACATCCAGGCTGAATTCGAACAGCTTCAGGAAGAAATCAACGGCATCGCTGAAAGCACACGCTACAACGGCCAGAGCCTTCTCGATGGCTCCAGTGATTTCTCGGACGACACCATTGAAACGGTGGCGACCGTGACAGGCGCCACAGCTGACGCAACAGTGACGGCCGACACCACCGGCACCATCACCATCAACGACATTGAAATTGAGCTGACCACCGACGACACCACACTGACCGTGGACGAAATGGTGGAGCAGATCAATTCAGGCCTGCAGGATGAGGGCGAATATACAGTCGTAGCGTCTAATGAATCCGGCACGCTCACGCTGACGACGCTGGACTCCGGAGACAACGCTTCCATTACCCTGGAAGACGGCACTGGTACGCTCAACCTCGCAACTCTGGGCTTGACTGCCGGAACCACGAGCGGAACCGCGACGGAGGTCGACACAACGGGCGCTGACATTGTTGTCGGCTCATCTTCGGCAGACACGATCAATCTCGCGCTTCCCGAACTGACCACAGAGGCCCTTGGCATCGCTGAACTCGATATCTCGACAGCAGATGGCGCAAAGGAAGCTCTCTCAGTCCTCGATATGGCAATTGATGAGGTCTCCAACGCGCGCGCCGAGATGGGTGCGACCATGTCGCGGTTTGAGTTCCGCTCCGAGCAGATCGACACCAGCATCGAAAACCTCGACGCTGCACAGTCGGCGATCGCCGACGTTGACATTGCGAAGGAACAGGCCGCCCTGTCCGCCGCGAGCGTGAAGGTTCAGGCTGCTGTCGCAGCGGCCACCCAGGCCAATGAGATGCCTGAAAACCTTCTCTCCCTGATCCGCTAAGACCAAGTTACCGGGTCACCTTGAACACCCCACTAGATGCCTCGCTCCGGCGGTGTGACAGGTGACCCGGCTCCATGAAACTTCGTTAGAACCGGAGCTTTTCGATGAGTGTGACCGATACGACATCGACCACGGTGACGACGACAGAAACCGTATACACCGCGACTGCCAACGCAAACTCGGACATCGATTGGGACGCTTTGATCGAGGCGGCTGTCATGCAAAAAGAGCTTCCCGCCGACACCATCGAAATCAAGATGCTCGAGAACGAGGCCGAAATCGCGGCCTACGAGGAAATGCAATCTCTCCTGCAGGATATGGAGGATGCACTCGACACGATCCGCGGCACGACCAACTCGCTCACAGAATCTGACGACATTTTCTCTGTTCGCGAAGCCTATCTGACAGGCTACGGCGATGTGACTGCAGAATCCGCGGTTGTCGTCACCGCTGATGATGGCGTGGATGTTGCGACCTATCAGCTTGAAATCCTGCAACTCGCGACCAGTCAGAAAGTGGCGGGTGACATTTACGCAGACAGTACCGCGGAACTTGGATTGTCGGGAAGCTTCACACTTGAGCTCGACGGAGCCGAGTATGAAGACGGCGAGAGTGCCAGCGAGATCTCCATTACCGAGGACATGTCGCTTGATGAGATTGCCGAAGAGATAAACCTGCTGTCAGATACAACAGGCGTCTCTGCTTCAGTGATCCAGGTCTCAGACACAGAATTCCAGCTTGTTCTCAGCGCCACAGAAACGGGTCAGGACATCGTCCTGTCTTCAACGTCCGGTGACGATATCGGCCAGTCCCTTGGCGTGACGGACACATCGGGAGCCTTCACAAGCGAACTACAGTCATCGCAAGACGCCATCATTAGCGTTGATGGCATCCAGGTCACACGTGACAGCAACGTCATCGACGACGTTGTTGATGGATTGACCTTCTCGATTTACCAGGAAACCAGCGATGACGACTACATCTCGGTTGAAGTCGCACAATCGCTGACGACAATTCAAGACGCGATCTACACGCTCGTCGACACATACAATGCCTACCGGGAATGGGCCCTGACCCAGCAGGAGGTTTCCTCCTCGGGCGGCGCATCCGATGATGCAGTGTTGTTCGGCGACAGCACAATGCGCCTGGCAAACTCGGGTATCGCTTCCAGCCTGGCGACGATCATCGACAATGAAGGCATGTCATTGATCGGCCTATCGTATGACAGCAGCAATTACCTGGAAGTCGACGACGACACGCTTTCGGATGCGCTCCTCACCGATCTCGATGCGATCGAGGATCTCCTGCTCTTCAACATGGAGACAAGCTCCAATGATCTGGCGCTCCTCGCACGCAGCGACTCAATGCCTGATGAGCTTTCACTCGATATCGAAGTGGATGACGAGGGCAGTGTCACAAGCGTCCTTGTCGATGGTGCCGAGGGCCTGTTTGAGGTGAGCGGCACACGTATCGTTGGTGTAGAGGGCAGCATCTACGACGGGATCAGCTTCGTGTTCACCGGGACGGAGAGCCAGACCGTCGACATGACGTTCACATCCGGCCTCGCGGAAAACCTCTACAACGTCGTGAACCAATATGCGGATGAGGACGATGGCGTTCTCACCGAGATCATCACCACGTTAAGTGATCAAAACACGGACTACGAAGAGGAATACGACAGCATCATCAGCGATGCTGACGACTACCGGGACTATCTGACTGAGCTGTACGCATCCTATCAGGCAGAGATCGAAGCGGCTCAGGCCGACATTGAATACCTTGAAGCTCTTCTAAGTTCAGGAGATTAAGTGATGAGCTACGCCATGAACCGGGCAATTGCCGCCTATCGCACAGCCGCGACCACTGTCGCCCCGACCGCCGCAATGACCCTCCTGCTCGACGAAGTCTTGAATGCGATCATTCTTGCCGCGGGACATCTCCGCAAAAAGGAATTTGACCAGGCACACGCGCGTATCGCACGTGCGACCGGGATCCTGCGCGGACTTCGCCAGAACGTAGACCTTGATGTTGATAGAACTCTCGCCCGGCAACTGATCGACATGTACACGCGCAATATTTTCGCGTTGAACAGCGCCGCATCAAAGTCCGATGCGAGCGACCGTTTCTGCACGATTGCGACGGGCTTGCTCGAATTGCGCAACGCCTGGGCCGAGATGACCACGCTATCAGCGCGAAATCAGCAAACTCTGCTCGAGGACATACGAGCTGAACGAATTGTTGCTGAATGCGTCTAAGCCATAGACAACCAACATCCGCGCATGTACCGTTTTGGTCATGCACGGATTCTGTCTGGTTTGGTTATGACTTCAGTGAAGCATCAAATGGCAATAGAGAAGTTTGATGCGCTGTTGGACAAACACGGCTCAGATCTGAATGTTTGGCCTTCGGCTGAACAAGAGCCTGCTAGAGAGCTGCTGAAAATGTGCAGTGCTGCGAAAAATCGGCTGGAAGAAGAGCAAGCCTTGAAGGCACTGCTTTCTTCCCATCAGCCCCGCTTGGCCCCCAAAGGCCTTGCGACGAAAATCCTCAAAAAAGCACGCGAAATTTCCTGACGTGCAAGCCTCTGGGCGACGGGACAGAGCCGTAAGGAACCAGCATTCCTTGCCGTCTGTTTCTGACGCTGCCCAGACGTCCGCTAGCTGGTATTTTTTGCCCACCAATCTTCGCAAATCGCAATGCGCGTACAAGGCGCCGTGTACGCACTCGTCACGGAGCCTGGATTTCAGTCAAATTCAGATTAATAAAGCTAGGAAATTTCTTCCCGCCAAGCTTAAATTTCTCTAGGCAGAATATTCCCAAGTAAATTCTTTGAAAAACCCCGCCTGAAATGACTATTGCGCCCGTTTCAATACTATACAGGGCAATTTGTCGATTTCGATAATTCACGCTTGCCCTCGAAAAGTATTAATCGAGCGAGGGCGGCGATATGACTATATCAACCGTAAATTACTACTCGGACATAACAAGCACTACGTCAACATCGACGACATCAACAACGTCCGACGATGACAGAACCTCTATCGACAGTGACGAATTCCTGATGCTGATGGTAGAACAGCTTCAGAACCAAAATCCGACCGACCCGACCGATACGAGCGAATACATCAGTCAGATGGTCGATTACGCCAGCTATGAGACCCAATCGGAGATCTCTGACCAGCTCTCTTCGATCACCGATA
Source organism: Roseibium polysiphoniae (assembly GCF_014842925.1). Lineage (GTDB taxonomy): Bacteria > Pseudomonadota > Alphaproteobacteria > Rhizobiales > Stappiaceae > Roseibium > Roseibium polysiphoniae. Next base: position 542,715 of record NZ_JACYXJ010000004.1, on the reverse strand, counting down.
CGCTGGCCAGCCTCATGAACTCACAGGGCCTTGGCTACCTCGGACAAACCGTCGAAGCGGTCGGCAACACGACGTCGATTCAAGATGGTGAGGCCGAATGGTCCTACACCTTGGAGAGTGAAGCCGAGAGCGTCACGGTCAACATCCTCGATGAAGACGGAAACACGGTCTTTAGCGAAACAGGAGAGACAGATGAGGGCTCTCACTCATTCACATGGGACGGCGTTACATCCAGCGGTGAGCAGCTTGAAGATGGCGGACTGTATACCATCGAGGTGGAAGCCCAAGACGCCGATGGCAATGATGTTTCGGGATACACGACCGTCATCGCTGAGGTGACTGCTGTCGACACAACCAGCGACGAAGCCGTCCTGGGTATTGGAGATTCCTCTGTTCTTCTCGACGACGTCCTCGCCGTCGTCGCAGCGCAGTAGGGGGCCGGCATGAGCTTGCAAGGAGCCCTCAACGCATCGATCTCCGCGCTGTCTGCGCAGAGCACGGCGCTTTCCGTCATCTCAGACAACTTGGCCAACTCTCAGACGACTGCCTACAAGTCATCGTCAACAAGCTTTTCCAGTCTGGTCGCAGGAAGCGGAACGAATTCGAGCGGCGGCGTCGCCGCAACAATGGTCTCAAACGTCGATCAGCAAGGCCTCCTGGTCCAGTCGACAGATGCGACCCACCTCGCAATTGAGGGCGATGGCTTCTTCATTGTCTCCGATGGAACAGACGCGACATCAACCTATTACACCCGAGATGGTGAGTTCACTGTCGACAGCGACGGTTACCTGACCAACGGCGGCTACTATCTCCTGGGCTGGACGACCGATGCCGATGGGGAGGTCACCGGTGGCACCAGCGAGAATTCGCTGGAGGCCATTGATCTCGATTCCGTCCAGAGCTCTGTCGACGCCACATCAAGTGTGGAGTTCCAGGCCAATCTCCCGGCAGATGCAGAAGTTGGTGACAGCTTTGAAACAAGCTTTGAGGTCTATGATTCCCTGGGCACCACAAGCACGGTAACTGCAACCTATAGCAAGACCGCGGAAAACACGTGGGAGATTGCATACTCCGACCCCACCCTCTCCTCTACAGGAGAGACGATCGGAACGGTCACCTCTGCGGCGGTAGAAGTAACGTTTAATGCCGATGGCACCTTGGCCTCGACAAACCCGGATCCGGCCGAATTGACAATCGAAGGCTGGACCACGGGTGCAGCAGACAGCTCCATAACCCTCGGGCTGGGCGATGCAGATAGCACGACTGGCCTCACACAATACGCCTCCGATGATGGTGACCCCTCAATCGATGTCCAATCCATCGACCAGGACGGCTTGGCGTACGGCAATCTGAGCTCAATCGAGATCTCCGATGATGGCTCCGTCATTGCTTTCTTCGACAACGGCGAAGAACGCTCGATTTACCAGATCCCAATTGCGACATTCGGTAATCCGGACGGTCTCGAGGAAGACAGCGAAGGCATCTATTCGCGATCATCTACCTCGGGCAACGCCACTCTGCATGAAGCTGGAGAAGGCGGCGCAGGCTCCATACAAGGCGGTTGGCTGGAAGCCAGCACCGTGGACACCGGAGAAGAATTCTCAAACATGATGTCCGCACAGCAAGCCTATTCCGCAGCATCGCAGATCATGTCTACGGCCAGCGACATGTTCGACACACTCCTGGATGCGGTCCGGTGACGGCGATGACCGAAGAGCTCAAAGCTTGCAAGGAAGAACGCCGGCGATTGAGGGCTGAAATCCTTCGGCTTGAAGCTTCTCCGCGTTCTGCAGCCCAAAAATTGAGGCTGCTGGTCTGCAAACGCGACCTCCAGGACCTGATGCGCCGCATGCGTCAGCAACAAGAGGCAGCGGGAGAAAAGATGTCCCGCTCCACCACGGCGACACAAGTCATCGGCGCATACAGCCGCACGGTCGACACATTGAAGAAACAGGGACGATGAACATGACAACGCAATCAGAGAAACAGCCGAACGTGGTCTTGTCCCCAAAAGACATCGCAAAGGTAGAAGCGATCGTCGATCATGCGATCTGCGTTGCAGATGATCTTATTGCGGTCACCGAGGAAGAGAACCGCAGGCTGACAAGCGGTCGCCCGACCTCCATTGAAGATCTTCTTGAGAGAAAACAGAAACTGGCAGCAGAACTTGAGCTGTTCCTGAAAAAATTCAGGGCGCAAAGCAACATCTTCCTGCTCGCGTCGCCCGGGAAATTCACAGAGCTCCAGCACAGAAACGAAAAACTGACGACTGCACTCGCGCACAACAATCAGAACCTGGTCCGCGCCCTCACCGCGAACCGCCGGAGGGTGAAAACCATCATGCGAGCCATCCAGGACAAGCAGCAATCGACGGCAAGATATGGCGTCAACGGCCAATACAACCAGAACACTCCGCATCCCGTCTCGATCGGACGGCGGTACGAAGCGTAACCAAACACGCTTGAGCGCGAACCGGAGCCCAGTTGATGACCAGTCTGACAACGTCTTCCTATATTGCCGCCAGCGCGCTCACCGCGGCGCAGGTGCAGTTGTCGGTCGCATCTTCCAACATCGCCAACGCAGATACCGAGGGATATACGGCAAAATCCGCCTCGGCGGAGTCTCAAACCACTCTCGGCTATGGCTCCGGCGTCGCGGTTACCGGCATAGCTTCAAGTGTCAGCCGATATCTACTGGACGACCTGCTCACCGCCACCACCAACGCAGTCAACACGACCGTCACAGCCGACTACCTCGACGGACTACAGCAGTCTTTTGGATCAACAACTGGCGAAGATGGCGACGGGAGTTCGATCTCCAATACCATTGCCACCTTCGAAAGCGCGCTGACAGAACTTGCCGAGACTCCCGAAAGCGAAAGTCTTGCCAGTGCCGCCGTGTCAGCGCTTGAGGATGTCACCTACCAGCTCAACAGCCTTGCGACGGATGTTCAGCAATCAATAGATCAGGCCGACGAGCAGATTGCAGATGGCGTCATGGCCGCCAATGAGGCCATAGAGACAATCGATGCCTTGAACGAGCAGATCGAAGCTGCCTCTGCCCGCGGCGACAGCACGGCGGACCTTGAGGATCAGTTGAACGCTTCCCTTGTATCTCTCTCCGAGCAACTGGAAATCGCAACCTTCAAGGCCGACGACGGGACCGTAAAGGTATACACAAGCGATGGTCAGGTTCTCGTCGACGGCAGCGCGCATCTTCTGACCACCGAAACAGCAGCTGACGGCACCACAAGCATTTCAGCGAATGGCACCGACATCACCGGCGATCTCGACACTGGCAATCTGGGCGCCCTGATCGAGCTTCGCGATGAAACCCTGCCAGCCTATCAGGACATGCTGGACGAACTGGCGACCACTTTCATCGATGAATTGAACACTGTGAGCGCGGGTCTCCTCAACGGTACAGGCGCCTCGGACATTGCCGTCAGCGATACAGTTCAGAGCGACCCGAGCCTGATGCTTGGCGACACGCTGCCGTCCGAGGTCGCCTATGAACTGCTCGATGTCCTGCAAGCGAGCGTAAGCTTTGATGCTGCCGGAGACCTATCCGCGGACGAGATGTCATTTACGGATTACGCCAACAGCATTCTTTCAAATCTCGTCAATGCGACCACCACCGCAGAGACACGGCTTGAATTGGCAGAAACCGAACTCAGCACCATTTCTGACACGATTTCATCGACCTATGGCGTCAATGTCGATGAAGAACTGACCCGTCTTTCCGAGCTCGAACAGCTCTATTCAATCGCCTCGACGCTTCTCAGTGTTGTTCAGGAAATGTTTGATGATTTGCTGACTGCGGTTCAATAGGAGGAAGACCGATGGTCATGCGTGTTGCTACATTCAGCCAGTCATCCACGATTTTGCAAAGCGCTCTCGAGACTCAGGCCAAGCTCGCGAGCAATCAGGAACAGCAGGTCAGCGGCACCATTTCCTCCGACTATGCGGGCTTGGGAACGGATGCCGCGACGCTTGTGGATCTGGAAGTGTCCCTCTCCAGATCCGAAGCTTCTCTGTCTGTTGCAGAAGATGCGCTCTCCCGTGTTGAAATGACATATTCGGCGCTCGGTGGCATCAGCGACATTCTCACGTCCATGCGCGCAGACGTGACAGCAGTCCTCACCGACGAGGACCTCACCGCCTTGCAGGTCGTTGCTGAAGCATATCTGGAAGATGTCTCTTCGCTGCTCAACACACAGCTTGCCGGACGCTATCTCTTTGCCGGAAGCAACACCCAGGAAGCGCCGGTCGATCTAACGGCCTATGAGGCTACCGATCTGACCACCACAGACAGCAGCTACTACACGGGCGACACCTATGTTCAAACCGTGCGCCTGAGCTCTGAGCGATCACTCGACTATGGCATTACAGCGGATACCGAGGCGATTGAAACGGCCATGAGAGCGCTGTCTTATGCGGCAAGTGCAGATCCTCTGACCACAGATGATGTCGAAGTGCTTTCAGATCTTCTCGTCGAGGCGCAAGATGGCGTGATTGCCCTGCAGAGCATCACGTCGACAGCTGCATCTAGCTTGGAGAGTTTCATCTCATCCGAAGAGGAATACATCGCGGAAGCAGAGGCGCTGGCCAGCGAACTCAATTCCTCCGATGTTGCCGAATTGATCGTTCAAGCCTCCAGCTATGAAGTCCAACTCGAGGCCAGCTACGCGGCACTCGGCTCACTCAGCGACCTGTCAGTCCTCGATTATTTGTTCTAACAGCTGACAGTTTGAAGCGCGCCAGGAGGTGCCGACCTTCTGTAACATTCAAGCCTCGAAGAGCCTGTTCGAAACCGACGTCAGATGAGCATGCATCTCGGAACGAGCTTTGGCAGCATCACGATCACGAATAGCGTCGACGATGGCCTGGTGCTCCGCAAAACTGTGATGATCGGCAGGGGGATGGCCCGCGCGTTGCCGCAGCCGCCCCCAGACAACGGTTCGCCTAAGTGAGTTGAGCTGGTCGAACATTGCCAGCAGCGGAACATTTTGGGTCGCCTGCGCCAGGAGCCGGTGAAACCGATTGTCTGACGCTTCATATTCGCGCCAGGTCTCTGCCTTGCGTGACTGCTGAATGTTGGCGCTCATGGCCTCCATCTGCTCCAGGTTAGCTTCTTCTGCCGCCAAGCCTGCCAACATCGGCTCAAGCACGAGGCGTGCCTTCATAACATCTCTGAGCGTTGTCTTTTTTGCGATTTCAGAAACCGAAGGCTCTTCGACCATGCCCATGCCGTCGGAAACGAACGTCCCTCGCCCGACATGACGCCAGACGCGCCCCTCCGCTTCCAAAACTGCAATCGCGCGCCGCAACTCTCCCCGGGAGATACCAAGTTCCTTGCACAACACGCGTTCAGCGGGGATTCGATCTCCCGGGCCTGCACTGCTTTGACCGATATAGGCCTTTAACTGCACCAACGCTCCATTCTCAGCCGTCATCACACCCCACTTAAAACCAATTTCAAGATTGGTAAAACCAATATATCGATTATTCTAAATTCTCAACCTTTCTTTTGAGGCAGCCTCGCGTCAAAAAAACATGCTCCTGAACTGCCGCACTCACACCCGATAAGGCCAAAAAATATCTATTTTACAACAATGATTTACGGATACAGCCTTCTTTCACACACCAAAACACAATGAGGATCTGTAGCGCACATTGCCAAAAATGCTATTGAATAATATCGATAAAAAGCTTTGAATTGAAAAATAAATACAAAATGATCCAACTTGAGACGATTGGTTCAAGCTTGGTTGTCGAACTACCACTGGGAGGAAAACATGGGATTTTCACTAAAAAGCATAGTTGGGGCCGCCGCGATCACGGTGTCAGCTCTGGCGTTCTCAACTGTCTCATCTAGTGCCGAAAAAGTCCGCATCGCACTGGGCGACGTCGCGTCGGTAGAAACCCTTTCGCTGCTCGTGGCTCTGGAGCGCGCAAAGGAAAATGGGCTCGACTACGAACTGACCACCTTCGGCAAGGAAGGTCTGGCAATCCAGGCAATCATCAGTGGCCAGATGGATCTTGGGATCGGCTCCCCATACTCGGTGATCCAAAAATCAAAGGCACCCATCCGGAATTTCTTCCAGCTTTCAAAGCTGGTCTTCTTCCCGGTTGCCGAAGTCAAATACAAGACCTGGCAAGACATGGACGGCGAGCCGATCACGCTGCATTCACGTGGCGGCGGCACGGACGCGATCGCCAACATCATTGCAAAACGGGAAGGCATCACCTTCGGTCAGCGTTCTTATGTTCCAGGCTCCGAAAACCGTATCGTTGCCATGCTTAAGGGACAGGTCAACGCGTCAATCGTAGACATCTCGAACAAGAACATCCTGATGTCCAAATCCGAAGGCAGGTTCCACACGCTGCCTGGCCTTGAAGGCCGCGCAAGCGACGAGATTCTTTTCGCAAACCAAAATTGGATTGATGACAACCAGGAGAGCGTTGCCATTCTCGTCGAGGCCCTCCTGAAGACCTGGCAGGAGGTCAACGAGGACCCAACAATCGTCGACAGGGAGCGCAAGCGCTTCAACCTGCTCTCTGATCTGCCTGAAGAACTCCTCTCCGAGGTTGACGCCTATTACCAGGAAGCTGTCGACGGCGGTCTTTACGACCCCAATGGTGGCGGCGCGGACGCAGCCCGGGCTGACTTTGAGTTCTATGGTGAAGCGGGACAGCTAGCCGGCGACCCAGCCACTCTGAAGGTCGAAGATTTCTGGAATCTTGGGCCGTTGAACGCGGCGCTCGCAAAACAGTAAGACGGAAAATCTCCAGAACAGTCGGCGCCTTACCGGGCGCCGACCCCATACCTGAATTTCGCACCCTGAAAGATACATCCAATGGATAAGCATCTGACCAGCGCTCGCGCGCTCAAGGTCTTATCGATCATTATTGTCTTCTGCGCATGGGAATACGCCGGAAGAATTCCCGTCAGTCCTGCGTTTCCAACCTTCCTCGAAACCATGCAGGGCCTATGGGAGATCACCATCGACGGCTCTCTTTTGCGAGCCTATCCGGAGACCCTGAAGCCACTCATTCTTGGCGTCGCCATCTCCGCAGTTCTCGGCATCACCATCGGTGTCGCCATTGGTTTGAGCTTCAAGGTTGAGTGGTTCGCATCGCCGATCTTCGTTGTGATGCAGTCTGCGCCACTTGCAGCTTTGATCCCCCTGCTTGTTCTGGCCTATGGCATCGGTCTCACGTCCAAGGTCATGGTCGTCTGCATCATGGCCATGCCTGTCATTGTCCTGAATTCGGCCAACGCGGTGCGCCATACACCAACCTCAATCAAGGAGATGGGACGTTCGTTCCTCGGCTCTCCAATGGAGATCATCTTCAAGATCATTCTGCCTTCTGCGGCACCAGTGATCTTTGCCGGACTTAGGCTTGGCGTATCCGCCGGATTTATCGGAGCCATCCTGTCCGAACTGCTCATCACGCCCACGGGCATTGGCGATGTCATCACCTACAATCAGGCGATCGCCGAGTACGCGAAAATGTACGCTGCAATCTTCTCGATCATCGTACTTGCAGTCGTTTTCCTAGACGTCATTGAAAAAATCGAACTGACACTGTTCAGGCCAGACAAAAGAGTAAGCGCATGACCAGCCAAGGCAACACAGCCCTCAAAACCACTCAAGATGCGCCCCAAAGTGATATTGCGGTTTCCGTCCGCAACGTCTCCAAGATTTACGGCGGTGCGATTCACGCCCTGAATGACATGACGCTGGACTTTCCAAGAGGTCAGCTGACATCACTTCTCGGTCCCTCCGGCTGCGGCAAGACAACCTTGTTGAAAATCATCGGTGGCTTGCTTGACCAAACCTCCGGCGAAATTCTCGTTAATGGCAAGCCGGTTGATGGCCCCGGACCAGATCGCGCCTTTGTTTTCCAGGATTTCGCCCTAATGCCATGGGCGACCGTCATCCGGAACGTGGCCTTCGGCCTGGAACTTCGCGGTATCGCAAAATCAGAGCGCGAGGCTGTTGCGGAGAAATACATTGCCGCGGTTGGCCTTTCCGGTTTTGAAAAGCAGTACCCTCATGAACTGTCCGGTGGCATGCGCCAACGGGTCGGCCTTGCCCGCGCGCTGTCTGTGAACGCGGACGTCCTCTTGCTCGATGAGCCGTTTTCGGCCGTCGACGAGCAGACACGCCGTAAATTTCAGGAAGACCTCCTTGCGCTGGTCGAGCATGAGAAGAAGACCTTCATCTTCGTAACCCACTCGATCGAGGAAGCGGTCTACGTTTCAGACCAGATTGCCTTGCTCCTTGCCCGCCCAAGCCGCGTCTCGGAGATCATTAAGCCGGATATAGATCGCAGCATCTCGCCTGATGCCCTGCGCCGGGACCCAGTCTATCTGGACACGGTAGAGCGCATCTGGTCCTCCCTGCGGTCGTATGTTGAATAGGAAACAGAGCAATGAAACTATTCGGCTACAAACTTCCCATGATGAGCTCATTGTTGATTTGGGCCGTTCTGTGGGAAATCGTCGGGCAACTCGACATGACGATCCTGCTGCCTCCCTTGAGTGCAATCCTCGCCAAAATGGTCGAGATCGTTCCGACCAACTCCTTCCTGAGCGCATTCGGCGTGACCGCAAGGGCCTTTCTAGTCGGAACCGGATTTGCCGTGGCCATCGGCATTCCCGTTGGCGTCTTGATGGGAAAGAGCGTTTTGATCGATCGCCTGCTTCTGCCCTGGGTCAACATGTTCCTGAGCGCTCCATTGACGGCGTTGGTACCAGTCTTGATGGTGCTCTTCGGCATCGGTGAGCAGACGGTCATTATCACTACTGCGCTGTTTGCGATCTGGATCATCGTTCTCGACACCCGTGCGGGCGTTAAGCAGATCTCAAGTTCCCTCGTGGAAATGGCGCACTCCTTCGGCGCGTCCTCATTCCAGGCCTTCTTCAAGATCTATATCTGGGCCGCGCTTCCCGAGATCCTTGCTGGTGTCCGCATCGGCTTCATTCGCGCGGTCAAAGGCGTCATCATCGGGCAATTGCTGGTATCCGTTGTGGGCTTCGGCCGCCTGTTCGAACTCTACTCAGCCAACTTCCTCATGGAACACTTCTGGGCGCTTCTCTTGGTTCTCTTCTTTGCCGCCTTCACCTTGGCCGAAGGCCTGGGCTACCTGGAGCGCAAGGTCGATTACTATGCCGCCAGCCGTGCTCCATGATCAGACATCCCATCTACAGACAAAAGGAATTACAAAATGGGTTATGTGATTGACCTGCCGCAACAAGTAGCAGCCGCGATCGAAGGAACGGACGACACGTTCCCGGTTCGCCGCATCTACTGCATCGGCCGCAATTATGCGGATCACGCAATCGAGATGGGGCACGATCCGGACCGGGAGCCGCCCTTCTTCTTCCAGAAGAATCCGAACAACATCGTGCAGGACGGCAAGTTTCCTTATCCGCCGCACACAAGCGACGTTCACTACGAGCTGGAGATGGTTGTCGCGTTGAAAAGCGGCGGACGCAACATCCCGCTTGAAAGCGCCCAGGACCATGTCTTCGGATACGCGGTCGGGCTCGACATGACGCGCCGGGATCTACAAGGCCAGATGAAGAAAATGGGTCGTCCTTGGGAAATCGGCAAGGCATTTGAGCACTCTGCGCCAATGGGCCCAATCGTACCTGTATCAAAGACCGGTTGTCTTGATCAGGGCGCAGTGTCTTTGCTGGTCAATGGTGTTGAGCGGCAGAAGGGCGACCTCAACCAGATGATCTGGAAGGTGCCTGAAATGATCAACTACCTGTCTGAATATTATGAAATTGCCGGTGGCGATCTCATCATGTCCGGGACCCCTGCCGGTGTCGGTGCCATCCAGAAGGGTGATGTGATGATCGGCAAGGTAGAAGGTGTCGGTGAAATCGAGGTCGTTGTTGTCTAACTGATGCGGCAAACTTGGCGCGGCCACCTGATGTGGCCGCGCCCTTTCTAAGCATGACACCAAAAAGGCCACGCCATAATATATATGGCGTGGCCTTTTTGCGTTCCAGAGAAATGCTCTTCGACGGCTGCAAGTTTTATCGTTGCGGAATGCCCTTTTGGTGTTCTGGCGCGGCATCGGCCTTGGTAACTCCGTCAATAAGCACAAAGGCAATTGAGCAGGGTTCGGCGCCACGATTGGACCAAGCGTGGTTTGTACCGCGTTGAACCACCACGTCGCCAGCTTTCAAAAGCACTTCATCTTCATCCATGAGCATGTAGATTTCTCCGCTCATAATCACCGCATAGTCAACGCTGTCCGTGCGATGCATGAAGGGGTGGCGTGCGCCCTCGACGATGTTGGCACCTGCACCCATTTCCGCGAACGCTGCCTTGCCATCCAGGGTTGCCATAACCTCCGGATCCTCAGGCATGAATTCAACGACACGAAAAACACTGCCATTCTTTGGCGGGTGTAGAATGAAGTCCCCCTCGCAGGTCTCAACTGCCCCGTCGTATTCCGCAGGCGTTTCATGCGTCAGCCAGAAATTGGTCAGTGTCACACCCGGCCGGCTTGGCCTCTGAAGGAGATGCGTCGCAATCTGGTCACTCTCCACAATTGCAACGCCATTGTCATCGTGACCCGTCACGACGCGTCTGAATTTACGAGCCATATCTGTCCTTCTAGTCATCAATTTAAGCAGGAATCTTTCGGCCTGCCTGCTGTGAGAAAAGCAGCCCCGCCAGCAGTGCAGCGCCAACAACAGCCGTCGGCCAGAATTGGAGCAGCAAGCAAAGGCCTGCGATCAGGGCAACGACCCGGCCGAACCAATGCAGTGGCCGATGGAGGCAGCCGACCACACCGACAGCGATGGAGGCTATGCCGGCAAAGCCAGTCACAACCGCAACGATGTTCGCCAAGATGTCGCCTTGCATGACGAGGCTGGGTCCAAACACAAAGGCAAAGGGCAAGATAAAGCTGGTCGCCGCATAAGCCGCCGCTGTCCACCCGACCCTGTTGATGTCAGCCCCCGCAATGCCGCCCGCGACATAAGACGCCAGCGCGACCGGCGGCGTGATCGTCGAGATACAGCCATAGTAGAAGACGAAGAAATGAGCCGTCAGGACCGGCACGCCGAACTTGACCAAGGCAGGTGCAACGACTGTCGCAAGGATCAGATAGGCCGCCGTGGTTGGGAGCCCCATTCCAAGAACGATGGATGTGACCATGGTGAAGAACAACGCGAGAATAAGCTGACCATTGGAAGCGACATCAATCAACAGCGCAATCTTCGAACCCAATCCGGTGATACCAAGTGTGCCCGAGATAACTCCCGCCGCCGCGCAAGCTGCAGAGATGGTGACAACGTTGAGCGCGCCATCGGATATGCTGCCGGCAATCTTCTTGAAGAATTCACCATCCAGCCGTCGATGTCTCACGACATCAAGCAAAATCAGGATAGCCATCGCCCAGAGCGATGCCTTAAAGGGCGAAAAACCGACAAGCATGAGTCCCAGAAGGACCCCGAAAGCCCCGATAAAGGGCGCGCCGTCAACGAGAACCTTCCAAAGAGGACGGCCATCGGTCTGATCATGCTCGACCGGCTTGATATCTGACTTCACCGCCTGCAGATGCACGACGAAGAACGCCGACCCAAAGAACAGCAAGGCTGGCAACAGCGCAATCAGCATGACAGATGTGTAAGGAACACCAACAATCTCCGCCATAATGAAGGCCGCGGCCCCCATAACCGGTGGCATCAGCTGCCCTCCTGTAGAGGCAACAGCTTCAATAGCCGCGGCTTGGTGAGGCGCGTAACCTTCACGCTTCATGATCGGGATCGTGACCGTTCCCGTCACCGCAACGTTGCCCGCCGCCGAGCCCGAGACCATGCCGATGAGCGTCGAAAACAGCACCGCGGACTTGGCACTTGCCGCACGCATTCCGCGGGTTAATCTGATCGAGACCTCGAAGAAGAAGTCACCAGCACCGAAGCGTGACAGCATCGCGCCAAAGATCGTGAAGATGATAATGTAGGTCGCAGCCACGCCTACAGGGATGCCGTAGACGCCCTGCGTATCCGTGGTCAGGAAGATGACCATGCGCTCGAGGCCATATCCTCTTCCGTTCAGGATGCCGGGCAGGAAAGGACTGATGAAGGGATAGCAGAAGAAGGTAAGTGTGATGAGAGCAAGAACCAGCCCGACGCCACGACGCGCTGCCTCAAACACCAGAACCAGGATAACTGCTCCGGCATAAAAGTCCGCCGGCTCCGTGAGACCGCCGCTGAAAGCGATGGCCTTCCAGCGCGTGATCAACCAAAGGCTCGCACCCACGGCGGCAAGCACCAAGCTCCACGTCAACAGCCCGTTCAATCGGCCGCCGGCGAGACGCCCAGAGGCCGGTTTCAGGACGAAAAGAAGAGAAAAAGCCAAGGCGACATGAATCAAGCGCATCGGCATCGTCGACAGGGAGAACACCCCTGAAACCACGGCAAGGTGAAAGGCACCAAGCCCAAACGCGGCAAATGATATAAGAGCGGGCTTGCTGCACGCCCTTGCGACAATACTTCTGATATTCAATTTCCCGAGCCTTCCGACCTTCCAAATGAGCGCGCCGCCATTTGCGGCACGCCGTACTCGCGATAGCCAGAAAGGTTACTTTTCGAAGTATCTCGCCGCACCTTCATGCAATGGAATCGCAAGGCTGAGAGATGCCGCCGGATCGATTTGCTTGGCATTGGCGTTTTCAGCCTGGAACTCGTCGAGATGGTTGAACACAGATGCAACGATCTTTTCGACGACATCGGCACTCAAAGAGTTCGGTGCGATCAGCATGTTGTTGACGCCGATAACGGTTCCCGGCTCCGCTGTGCCGTAAACATCCGCAGGGATCTCAACGCTCTTGTAGGCGCCATTTTTCGCAAGCGCTTTTTCCAGCATCCCGTCTGAGAAGGAAATGAAGCGCAGTTTGTTGCCCGCAGATGCCTGCATAACCGCCCCGGCCGGGTAGCCAGAAAGCGCGAAGGCTGCATCAACATTGCCGTCGCTCAGCTGACTGAAACCATCGGAGTATGAGAGAAAACTAGGGGTCATGTCCTCCAGCTCCATATCGTGGAGCGGAAGAAGGAAGTTGAGGAAACCGAGCGTGCCGCCCCCTGCTGGTCCGACAGCCACCCGTTTGCCCTTGAGGTCCTCGATGGTCTTGATGTCAGAGCCTTCAAGCACAATCATATGCAGCACACTTGGGTGCAAGGCGGCGACCGCCCCGACATCAATAGCGCCGGACTTGTAGGGGCCTTTCCCATTGATCGCGAGAACAGCCAGGTTGTTGTTCGTGATGGCAATCTCGACTTCACCGGCATCCAAGAGACGCGGATTCTGTACCGACCCACCCGTCACGACAGGAACCATGGAAATGTCATCGCCGGCATATTTATTGACCAGGTTCGCGATGCTTTGGCCCATCGGATAGAAGGCACCGCCAAGACTCGCGGTACCAATGCGAAGCTCCTCCGCTTCAGCCCCCGTTGCTGCCAACAGCAGGCCCGCCGCAAACGCGGTCTTTTTCATCAAGCTCAACATGTCATTCCTCCCAAATTTTCAACAAGGATAATCGAGATCACTTGGCTTTCAAGAATTTTTATCGATATTTTTGCTTAAAATAGGAATTAAATCGACATATAAGAATTTCAAACGCCTCCCCGCAGAACGGCGCATCCAAAAAACAGTGAACGCAAACCAAACTGGATCAGATATGCCACGCTACAGCTTGTCGCTCACTCGACATGCCTCCGACACAGCAGACGTCCATGAAACCCCCAATGGACATCATGCAATCTACGTATTGGAAGGTTCCTTGAGCATTTCAGGCGTCAGTCTTGAAACCGGCTCCGGCCTGCATTTGCAAAGTCCCACGCAGATCAAAGCCAACAACGGTGCTGCGCAATGGCTTTGCTTTCGCCTGGCCGATGAAGTGCCATACGAAAGCTTGGATGGTGAGCTACTGCTGTCCGAGATAGTTGAGCTGGAGAGCACCGCGCATCTTTTGCGCTTGGACACGGTCAGCTTTCCCATGGGTGCCTGCGCATGGCGTCACGTACATCCCGGGCCCGGAATCCGATACCTCGCCAAGGGTCGTCTGAAACTTCAGTCTGACGACCATGAACAGCTCATGGAAATTGGCGACAGCTGGTTTGAAGCAGCCCAATCGCCCGTCAGAGCAACGGCTGACGTTAAAATGCCTGAAACGCTTTTCGTCCGTGTGATGATCTTGCCAACAAAATTCGAAGGACGGCCGACGATCAACATACTTGATGCAGAGGATCGCCTGCGTCCACGTTTGCAAACAACCAACCGCATCATCGATGCGGTTATTTCGCTTCAGGATGGATAATGGTCCGACAATGAGGACGATCTCCAGTTGTCAGAAGGTTCTGCTGGCTCTGAGAATAGCCCGGCGACCTTGATCGCCTCGATTGCGCAATACTCATCCTTGTCGGACGTATCACCGCTAATCCCGACCGCGCCGATTGTCACCTTGTCGGCATCGCGGATGAGAACACCACCTGGAACGGGAATAAAACGACCGTCCGAAGCTGTCGCGAGAGCCGCTTGAAAAGTCGGCCGCGCGGACAGTCGGTCACGGATGAGGCGGCTGGAAATCCCCATCCCCAGCGCACCCCAAGCCTTGCCGAAAGCGATGTCATACCGCAGCACACCGGAGCCATCTTCACTCTTGGCAGCCACCAGTTTTGCTCCTGCGTCGAGCACCACCACCGTAAGCGGTAGAAGCTTCTCAACACGACCGAGCCGCAGTGCTTCATCAATAATCACGTCGGCAGAAGCAAGCGGCAAGCTGGTTTGAAGATGCATCTCGATTTCCTCAATTGCTCAACAAATCTGGCAAGATTGTCACGATTTCCGGGAATGCCAGCAGCGCAATAATGGTCAGCACATCAGCAATGAAGAACAAGGCAATCCCACGGAACACCTGCGGCAACGAAATACTCGGCTGAACAGCATTGACCACGAAGCAATTCAGACCGATCGGCGGTGTAATCAGGCAGACTTCAGCCATTTTGACCACGATGATGCCAAACCAGATTGAATCGAAGCCAAGCGCGATCACAGCTGGATAGACCACTGGCAGGGTAAGCAAAAGCATCCCGATCGCATCCATGAACATACCGAGGACCGCATAGGCCAGCAGGATGCATATCATGATCACCATGGGTGGCATGTCGAGCCCGACGACCCATGACGTGAAGGCTTCTGGAACGCCTGAAAACCCAAGAAAACGCACAAAGATCAGGACGCCCCAAATGAGCGCAAAGATCATGGCGGTCAGCTTTGCGCTTTCCATCAGGGAACTCTTGATGGTCTTGAAACCAGCACCGCGAAGCAGGGCGAGTACGAAAACGACGGCCGCGCCGAGAGCCCCCGCCTCTGTTGGCGTGGCCCACCCGCCGTAAATTGCGGTGATGATGATCAGAACCACCAAGAACACGGGCGACACACCCGGCAGCGATGCAAACCGCTCTTTCCAGGTTGATGGCTCGGCAGCAGGGGCCTGTTCCGGGCGCATCATTGCCCAGAAGACGATAATGGCAGCATATATCAGTGCTGACACCAGACCAGGCAGGAACCCTGCAAGCAGCAGGCGTCCGACAGATTCCTCTACGATGATCGCATAGATCACGATGATCGCCGATGGCGGGATCAAAGTGGCAAGCGTGCCGCCAGCAGCAACAACGCCTGCCGCCAACTTCTTGTCATAGCCGTAACGCAGCATCTCGGGGATTGCGACGCGAGCGAAGACCGCAGACGTCGCCGTTGACGCTCCAGAGATGGCAGCAAAGCCGGCTGTTGCAAATACCGTCGCCACCGCGAGGCCGCCAGGAAGCCAGCCAAGCCACTTGCGTGCTGCATTAAACAATTGCCCTGTCATTCCCGCATGAAATGCAAGAAAGCCGATGAAGATGAACATTGGCAAGACGCTGAGAGCATAAGTCGAAGACTTGGAATGGGGCACAGTTCCGACAATGCCGGCCGCGCCGCTCCAGCCAAGAAGCTCAATCAGGCCCAAAAGCCCGACGACAGCCGCCGCAAAGACAACTCGAACACCGAAGATCACCAGGACGAGCAAGAGCGTCAGTGCGATGATGCCGACCAGAAGTGGATTTTCGAACCCGATACCCAGGATCATTTGCCGTCTCCTGACTGGGAAGCTTCGCCTTCGTCAATATCGCCCCCCATGGCATCGTGCATCTCATCCTCGGCCTGCTCGGCAGCACCCTTGACGAAGATCACTCCGACTGGGTCGCGTTGAGGGTCCACGAACATTCTCATGCTGCCCCAAAGCTGCACCGAAAGCCGCAGGAACCAGATGGAAAAAGCCACGGGGACAAGCAGCTTTGACGGCCAAACAGGGAGCTCGGCATCGATCGTTGAATCGCCCAGCGTGTATGAGCGCCAGAAATGTTCCCCCCCGTACCAAACCAGCACGCCGATGATCATCAAACCCACAACTGTGCCGAAGATCTCTGCTGCCCATAGGGCTCGGCCGTGAAGTCGACCCACCAGCAGCTCCATGCGGATGTGAGCACCTATGCGTTGGCAATAAGCTGCTCCGAGAAACGCCATTCCCGCCATGGAGAGTTCAACCAGATCGATGTAGCCCTCGATGGGCGCATTGAAGACTGTTCGACTAACGATCTGTGCGACTCCGAGCACCATCAATAAGAAAATGGCGCAAGCAGCCAGAAGGTTCGCGGCATCCTCAACGGGCACAAGCAAACGATCTGCCGCACCGAGACGCCCGGCGTTTTCCTGGGATTTGATCATTTTAGGTATTTTCCAATCGGCGAACCGGGCTGCCCGACCTGCAGGCGGACCGGCTCGCATCTGGCATCGTCGTTACTGTGCGGCTTTGGCTTCTTCGGCATATTGCCAGACAGCATCAAAGAGCCCCTGCGCGTCGAACTTGTCCTTGTTGGCGTTGATCCATTCGTCCCACACGGGCTTGCCCGCTCTCTCGCGGAACTCTGCAAGCTGCTCATCGCTGTAGGTCACTTTGGTCAGACTTTCTTCGAACAACGGCAGGTTCTTCTGGTCCTGGGCTGCATAAGCTTCCTGCTCGACCTGCATCACCAAATCGCGATTGTTCATCAGGAATTCCTGATACTGCGGTGGCAGGGCCTCATAGGCGGTCTTGTTGAAAACCCAGCCGCACTCGGAGGTGCCAGGCGCCAAATTCGACGTAAACCAATCAGCTTCTTCATGAATTTTGAAGGCAACGTGCGCGTACGTATATGGGAAGGCAGCTGCATCAAGAGCACCGCGTTGAAAGGCGATGGCGGTTTCACCGGCCGGCAACGTCTGCTTCACAGCGCCGAGTTTTTCCATGGCGGACCCAAGGCCGCCACCGGCGCGCACGCGCAAGCCCTCCCAGTCAGACAGATCGTTGGGAGCCTTGCCCTTGCCGAGCACTTCGTACTGAGGCAGCAATCCGGAGACATATGGAATTGCGTTCCAGCGTTCCATGTCCGCTACGATCGCGGGATGCTCGAACAACTTGCTGCGGACATACCGGTCTACTTTCGGGTCGCCAAGCGGCAGAAACGGAAGTGAAAAGACCATCCATGCCGGGTTTCGACCGGGATGATAGAAATTGCAGATCGCCGCGCCCTCAAAGGCGTTGACGGTCAAACCGTCAAGGTTCTCACGCGCCTGCGCAAGCTGACCACCATAGAAAATCTTGATCTGAAAATTTCCGTCAGTCTCCTTGGCAGCCAGCTCCGACAATTTCTCCATCCCATCGGAGAGCGCACGCGGGTTCCCCCACATGGATAGTTTCCAGAAGACCTTAGGGCCATCGATATTCGCACCAAGCGCGCCGGTCGCTGATGCGGAGACAAGCGCAGCTGCTGCGCACAACAGGTTTTTGATTTTCTTCATCGAGTTCCTCCCTCGTTCGGGCCCGGTCAGTCAAACCGCCCTACAGAGCTTGAAACATTTTTATCGATTATTTGCAATTATTTTTATATTTATACTATATTTCTAACTGCAGACAATTCGACCGATATCGCTTGTCACCGATAAAATCGGCTCTATAACACTGACCGACAGCTTGTTTTCGCCTTTTGTGATCATGATGAGCGGAAACGATCCGAAACAAACAAAGCAGCGCCTATGGCGTGATAAATGCGAATCCTCGATTTTTTCGTCCAAGGCCTCATCTTTCAGCAATGAACAAAGACATTCAAACGACAGAGCTTGACGCGCAGACAGCATCTGCGACGCAAAAAGCCTATCTTGCAATTCAGCGGATGATCGTGGTCGGCGAAATCTCAGCTGGAGAAAAGCTGAAGATTGGAACCTTGACCGCGAAGCTGGGGACCGGTGCGTCACCGGTTCGCGAGGCGCTCAGCTTGCTCACCTCTGACCAGCTCGTCGAGCGCATCGACCATCGCGGTTTTCGCGCGGCCCAAACCAGCCGTGAGAACTTCGAGGAAATCCTGGGGCTTCGCTGCGCACTCGAGGACAGGGCGCTCAGACAGAGCATCGCGGCAGCGACCAACGAGTGGGAGGAGCGCCTTGTGCTGAGCCACCACAGGATGGTCAGGCAGCCCCGCGAGGACGTGGAGGCATTCGAAGCGCTTCACAAGACGTTTCACATGACCCTGCTGGACAATTGCGGCTCGCCGATCCTGATACGCTATTGCAGTCAGCTATACGATCTCAACATTCGCTATCGATACATTGCAGGTCAAACCGTCAACTATCAGTCGCGGGATATCGGCGCCGAACACCAGGCGATCCTTGCCGCGGCAGTCGACCGCAATGCCGACCTCGCCGCAGAGCGGCTGATCAATCACTATCGTCAGACCGGGGCTTTCCTGAACGGCTTCTTCAGTCGCATGGTACCTGTCGATCTTTGACCGACAGGTACCGTAAATCTCAGTAGCGCACGCTCAAGACTGATCTGGCGTCAACACCAGATCGAAGTTGACCGTGTGATATGCCTCATCGACTTTCCCACTGAGCTCGAAGCCTTCCGGGAAGGTACCAGCCGGCATGTCCACGTAGCTCATCACCAGATCCTCGCGAACACCGAAAACAGTGTCCTCGTCGAGATAAGGGTCATCATCCGGAAACACCTCCGTAACCAGAGGCCGAAACCCCTTCGCCTTGACGATGAAGTGAAGATGAGACGGGCGCCAGGGATGTCGTCCGGTCGCATTCAAGATACCACCGACCGGCCCATCGCTTGGCACCGTGTAGCTGACTGGCTTCACGCTTGTGAACGCATATCGGCCATCCGGCCCCGTCATCTGAATGCCATGAAATGAGTAGGTGTCCTGCTCCGGGTCCTGGCTGGAATAGAGCCCGTTTGGCGCTGTTTGCCAGATATCGACTTCTGCGCCCTCAATCGGGTTTCCATCCTGATCGCGCACGATACCCTCTGAAATGAGCACCGTTCCTTCAAAGTCACCCTTGAGATCACCGCCGATTGCAAGCGGTGGCGCTCCGGAAATATGGAATGGGCCAAGAACACTGGACGAGGTGCCGCCCGGAACGGTGTTGATCATGTCGACTAGCGAAGACAGGCCGAGAACATCCGACAGAAGAACGAACTCATGCCGTTCCTTGTCGGAGATGTCGCCAGCCCATTCGAGAAACTCGATACCTTTTTGCCATTCAGCATGTGTCAGGCTGGTTTCCTTGGCAAAGGCATGAAGGTGGCGCACCAGGCTTTCGAGGATCGTGCGAAGACGTGGATCCGTATCGGGCCCGAAGTACCCCATGAAGACATCTGTGATGTTGTCTTTGGTGACGTTGCGCATGGAAGTGTCCTTAGTTCAAAATGGCGAGGCTGAGCGCTGGAAAGCGGATCAACAAAATCAGGACGATCAACATGACCGCTGCGAAGGGCAGCGCTCCCATGAAAACGTCCTTGAGTGAGATCCGGCTGTCATTCAGCGTTGCCTTGATGACGAAGCAGGAAATGCCGAGAGGTGGCGTGAGAAGACCGATCTCGGCGCCAACAACTGTGATGATGCCAAACCAGACGAGCGATAGTCCCATCGGCTCAATCAGCGGCAGGAACAGCGGCACGACGATCAGGATAATCGAGGCGGTATCGAGCAAGGTGCCCAGCACCAGCATCAACAGGATATAGACGACCATGATCGTCACGAAGCCATAGTCGTTACCGACGAGCATGTCCGAAAGCTCATTCGGAAGACCCGCCAGTCCGAGCATACGGCTGTAGATCGAGGCTGCCGTGATCAGAAATAGGATAGCCGCAGAGATATGCCCAGTTTCAATCAGAGCTTCCCAGAACCCTTTGAGGCTCATGCGGCCTCGTAACATGGCGATCAAGAGCCCCGCCAGTGACCCGGCGGCCCCTGCCTCAACGGGCGTCATCCAGCCTGTATAAATCCCGCCTAATACGATGAAGATCAACGACAGTGTCGGCAGGGTCTTCGAGGCTATTTCCGACCAGGAAAGCCACTCATACCCATCTGCAGGACGGCCACCTACGAAACTTGGCCAGAATTTGCCCATGGTCCAGATGCTTGCGACATATGCCACCGCCAGCATCAGCCCAGGCACAACACCGGCGAGGAACATCTCGCCGACCGATTGCTCGGCGACAAACGAATAGATGATCAGCATCGCAGATGGCGGGATGATCATGCCGAGCACGGATGATCCGGCAACGACCCCAACGGCAAATCTTGGATTGTAGCCATAGTGCAGCATCTGGGGCACAGACACTTTGGCAAACACCGAGGCCGAAGCAATGGAAGATCCAGTCACGGCGGCAAAGACGGCGTTGGCCCCGACTGTCGCCATTCCAATACCACCTTTGACGCGTCGGAAACCGCTGCTCATCACTTCATAGATGTCATTGCCCAGACCGGCTTTGGAGACGATCAGGCCCATGAAAGTGAAAAGAGGAACAGTCGCGAAAGTGTATTCCATCACGCTGTCGCCGACAGCGATCTTGAGGAGGTTCATCGCAAGATCGAAATTGTCTCGCATGAGCCAGATCGACACGAAGGAAACAACAGTCAAAGCGATAGGGATATAGACGCCGAGATAGATCAGGGCGACGATTGCAAGAACGGAAACCGTCCCGATTTCAACTGGACTCATTCCTGGCGCCCTTTCGCACTCTTGTTCGAGATGGCGGACGCATCCGGCTCAATGCCCAAGGATTTGATTGCAAAAAGCACTGCGCATAGAGCAGCGCTACAGACGATCGTGAGTTTGATGGGCCACCAGGGCGCAGTGAAAACACCTGGGATGCCAAAGTAGTCGTTCGTGTGCCACATCTCCACGAACTCCGGCCACAAGGCGACGGTGATGAGCACCATGATCACACAGGACAAAAGATCTATCAGCCGGCGGATCACACCGGCCAGCCTTGGTCTTGTGAGGCCAAGCAAGATCAAAAAACCATCGGAACGAGTGAGCCTGTTGGAGCGGACCACGTCTGGAAGCTGAAAGAAGACAATCAGAACCATGGAGAACTGAACCACTTCAATGGCGCCGCGAAAGGGCATGTTGAACGCCCCACGCGCCACGACATCGAAGTTCACGACGGCAACCAGTCCAAGAACGACGAGCGTTCCAATGACATTGGCAGCCGTCGCAATGCGGTTCGCCGCAAGCGACAGGCTCGAAAGGGCGGTAGAGACGACACCCGTCATACAAATTGCCTCTTCGAGCTCTGATTTGAGACTAGTTCGACAGACCGGCTGACCAGTCACGAACACCGGAATAGCCGCCAGCTTCTAGCTTGGCCAAATAGGCTTTCAGCATCCCTGAACCATCCTGGCCCTTGCTGTCCAACCCGGCAGCCCATTCTGCAGCGATGTCAGGCATCGCTTCGGCCCATTCCGCCCGGGCGAGATCGTCGACTTCGACAATGCTGCCGCCGGCGTCCATGTACTTCAGGAGCGCTTCACGCGCGCGGTCCATGGAGATCTCGGCGATATGATCGCGATACTCAACGGCGACCTCACGCAAAACGGTTTTGACTTCGTCTGGAAGCTTGTTCCAATAGTCCTTGTTGACCGTAACCGTCTTGGAGTTCACAGCGCCAAAATCAACCTTCAGCATGTAAGGAGCGACCTCAGCGATTTTGAAGGTTGCAGCTGCTTCCGGCCAGAGCATCGCGGAACCGACGAGCCCGGTCTGTACCATGTTGTAGAAATCGGTCAGACCACCGCGCACACCGGCAGCATTGTTCAAACCTTCGAGATAACGGAGGTTCATACCGGCACCGGCAACCTTCGTGCCGTCCAGATCCTTCGGAGACGCAATCGGCTGGCTGCTGAAGACCTGATAGCTGTCCAGGACGACGCCCGTCGCCAGGTAAACCTGGTTCTGCTTGTCGAATTCATTCTGCATGGCAGGGAATTCCTGAGCAATCTCGTCAACGGCCTTCGCAACCACGCGCGCATCAGGCGCAACAAACGGGGTCACGGCAGCCAATGCCTGACTGGGAAGCTTCGAAGAGTGGAAAATCGTTGTAACGATACCAATATCACCAAGGCCAAGCTGGATCCCCTCCAGAACCCCCTTGGGCTTCACGATCGCGCCGCCGTAGCTCTCCTGCCAGTCCATCTTGTAGTTGCCGGTCTCGGCAAGCCGCTTATCGACTTCAGGGATAAAGAACTCTGAAAATTCTTTCACCCAAAGCGCTCGCGCCGGGTAGCCATCGATGACGACTGCCCGAATGGTCTCTTGGGCAAATGTTGGCATGGCCGTCGCGCAGGACATAGCCAGACCGAGCGCTGTCAGCTTGAACAAGTGTTTCATTTCTCTTCCTCCCAATTTTGCAGGCCTCACCCTGCATGCACGTCAACTCGCCACCCACTCGATGCTGAGAGTTGTTCCCACCTCCTGAAACAACTTCGACAATGGGCAGAACCTGGCGACACTTTCAGAACCTCGTCGCAGGCCGTCATTCGAAAGTGCCCCACTGCAGGGACACTTTCAGGCTGATGGACTTGGTTGGGACGTCAATCTCCTCCTCAAGAGCAGTCCCACGTCTATCGAACCCACTTTCAGCGGTGAGCGTCATCTCACCTAAATCAGGCTCGAATGCTTGGCACACTTATGGCCAATAGCATTCGTGCCGCAGATCAAACCTCCGATTGCCGCCCCTGTTGACTTGGACCTGCCAAGCTCCTCGGGCCATCAATGGTCAGCACAAGATCACGAGCGAAAAGGCCCGTTCGATACCAGGAGCCCCGGCTCCCGTTCGCCCGAAGGCCGACAGTTTTCTTGATCCTCAACGACATGCCTAACCTCAAAGAAAGCTGCAGACCTGTTCGAAGGTGAACCTTGGTAGCTTCTGAAACAATGCAGTTTCGTCCGCGTACCCGAGATTGCAGAGGAAATTCGATTTCCAGCCGTTTTCAGCAAAGAACTCCTCATCAACAATCGCATTTGAAAAGCCGGACATAGCTCCAACATCGAGACCAAGCGCTCTTGCTGCGATCATGAAGTATGCGCCCTGCAGAGTTGAGTTTCGAAAGGCGGTTGCTTCGGAGTGCTCAGGCTTTCCCTCGAAATGTGGCCGCCTGTCCTCATGTGAAAACAAATACGGCAACTCGCGCCAAAACTCCGGATCATAGGCAATGATGGCAGTCACGGGCGCGGCCTTCATCTTGTCGATATTCTTGGCTTTCAATGACTTCGCCAACCGATCCTTGCCCGCCTCGCTGCGCACGAAGATAAAGCGAGCCGGGCAACAGTTCATGCTGGTCGGCCCTGTCGCCGTAATCTCGTAGAGCGTGCGAAGAAGCGCCTCAGGCACATCCCGGTCTTGCCAGGCATAGTGTGAACGCGCCTCTCTCAAGATCAGATCGATCGAGGGATCATCAAGCCGGGTCTTTGTCGCGCGCAAATCGCGCACGACCGCCTGTGCATGAGCGCGGGCCAACTCCAGCGCTTCTCCAGTCAACGCACTCATTCGGCAGCAGCCTTGCTCGCAAAGTCGGCTTCATCCACAATCGGGCTGGCACAGATGCCAATTCCCTCAACCTCTGCTTCAACCACCTCTCCAGGCCGCAGCCACCGCGGAGGCGTCTTGGCATGACCGACGCCGGGGGGAGTTCCCATGGCAATAAAGTCGCCTGCTTCCAGCGTCGTATATTCCGAGATGGTCGCAATGGTTCGAGCAACCGACCACATCATGTCAGAGGTATTTGCACTTTGAAGGATTTCGTCGCCCACGCGGCTCTCGATTTTCAAACCGACTGCGCCTTCCGGCAGATCATCCGGCGTAACGACAAAAGGCCCGACCGCACCGGTCTGGTCAAAGTTCTTGCCTGGCGTCCACTGGTGGGTCTTGCGCTGATAGTCGCGGACCGAACCGTCATTGAAGACCGTGTAGCCGAAGACGTGTGAAAGAGCGTCTTCCTCTTTGATGTGCCGACCACCCTTGCCGACGATAAGCATCAGCTCGACTTCATAGTCGAGACGCTCAGAGCAAGTTGGGCGAACCATAGGCTGACCCGCGGGCATCATGGAATTGAGAGACCGCATGAACAGGGCCGGGTAATCCGGCACGGCGTACCCACCCTCCTTGATGTGATCGACATAGTTCAGTCCAAGACAGATGATCTTGCTCGGCTGCTCAACCGGCAACGCCGGCTCGATCGACGATACAGGAACCTTTTCCTTCGCCGGTGCACCTTTCGCAACCTGTGCGGCCAGGCTAGGCGACCCGATCAAGCCCATCAGGTCAGAACCAACCTCTGGAAAGGCCTCGGTCAGATTCGTTGCAAGTTCCCCCTCAACGAGAAACACCGCGTTGCCCTCACCCGTATTGCCAACGATCAGTTTCATCTCGGCTCCTTGCTCATTTCCTCAAATTTTGATTGCCCATTAATTGACGATTTTTCATTCACGTGTCAAATAATATCGATATTATTTTCACACCCACATCAGAGGTCAGCAGCATGCCCGCATGGGACGCATACAAAGAAGTCGCTAGGAACCGAGGTGCGCTTGCGCTGGAGCTGTTTGCTGTCGAATCCGTCCCCGCCGGCGGCCCGGCATCTGTTCCTGAAAACCTTGAAAAGCACCTCGCGTATCAACGGGAGCTGGAAAGCAAAGGAACGTTGGTTTTGGCAGGACCCGTTTCGAATGCAGCAGGAGATATGATGGAGGGAGCAGGCTTGATTATCTATCGGGCTGCTTCGCTGGCAGAAGCGCGTGCGATAGCAGACGCTGATCCAATGCACGCGTCTGGCGCAAGAACATACTCCCTGCGCCGCTGGCTCATCAACGAGGGCTCTCTGACGATATCAGTCGGCCTGTCCACGAAGACCGTATCACTCAGCTAGGGACGCAGATATCTGACACCGAGGCCTCGCTCAGTGCTGACAGTGCCTGGTTGGCAAAGACCAAGCTGTCTGACTTAACCCATGCGCTCGGATGCAAAGGAACCGGGCGAGGCCGGGAAGACAACTGTCTTATTACCATTCAAAAATGCCCGTTGATGAATATGGGCGTGGACAGCGCGTGCGAGCACCTGGCTTTCGACATCGCGCCCAAGACTTACATAGTCATTCTGCGACTGGGCGTGCGTCACGCGGATAATGTCCTGCTCGATAATCGGCCCTTCATCGAGGTCTGCAGTCACATAATGCGACGTCGCGCCGATCAGCTTCACGCCTCTCTCGTAGGCCTGCTTATAGGGGTTGGCGCCCTTAAAGGAGGGCAGGAAGGAGTGATGGATGTTGATGATCCGGCCAGACATTTTCTGGCACATGGCGTCCGACAGGACCTGCATGTAACGCGCCAGGACAATCAATTCGGCGCCCGTCTCCTCGATGATCCACATCTGAGCTGCTTCTGCCTCAGGCTTATTATCTTTGGTGACTTTGATGTAATGGAACGGAATATCGTGATTGACGACAACCTTCTGGTATTCCAAGTGATTTGAAATGACAGCGACGATGTCGATAGGCAGTGCGCCGATCCTCCAACGATAAAGCAAATCATTCAGGCAATGGCCAAAGCGCGACACCATAATGACAACCTTCATCTTCCGGCTCTCATCATGGAAGCCAAAATCCATACCGAATGCTTCCGCCGTCTCGACAAAGCCGTCGCATAGCGCTTCGAGCGTTGCTCCCTCTTCAGAGACAAAACTCATCCGCATGAAGAACATGTCTGATTCAGCATCATCATATTGGGCGCTGTCGGTGATATTGCACCCATGCTGCGCCAAGTAGCTTCCGATCGCCCCAACGATGCCCCGCGTCGATTTGCATTTCACGATCAGACAGTACTTGGTCATTGCGCTGTTCCACGTCTTTAAAGAACCGGTGCAGAGCCCCCATTCGAAGATCCTTCCGACCTTGAATTGCTCAAGAATTGGCGGCCAAGATACTCATCACCAAAACTGGCGATAGTTCCCAAACCGACATTCAGGCATTCGATTTCACACGTGCTGCGACAAATTGAGTTTGCGGCTGGAGTCACTAACCGATGCCCGGCGCGCGTTGGCATACGCTGGGCGCAGAGCCGTCGAATTATGAAACGCGACGTGCAGTGGGTTTATGCGCCTCTGATCCAACAACAGCTTTGAAGCTTTGGCGGTGCCGGCGGCCAAACCTATTACTTCTTGGAACAAGCCTCAAAACGCGCGCGGGTTTCCGCACTTGGAGGGTAGAGGCCAATGATGCTTGACCCTTTGGCGACTTCGTCCAGCACAAATGCTTCAAAAGCCTCCATGTCCTGGATCTCCGCGGCAATCTCTGACGCCATATGAAGCGGCACAATGATCACACCGTCCGCATCGCCAACGACGAGGTCCCCGGGAAAAACGGGCGCAGTGCCACAGCCGATGGGAACATTCAGGTCGATGGCATGGTGCTTGGTCAGATTGGTGGGCGCGGACGCGGCCGCGCAATAAGCCGGAAGCCTGAGTTTGCTGATTTCATGGGTGTCGCGCAGGCCACCATCCGTCACAATACCCGCACAGCCGCGATATTCCAGGCGCTTGGCAAGGATCCCGCCAGCGGACGCCGCTGACGCATCGCCACGGCAATCCATGACTAGCACATGTCCCTCTGGGACCGTTTCGACTGCGACCCGCTGCGGATGCTCCGGGTCCTTGAAGACCTCCAGCTGATTGAGGTCTTCCCGTGCCGGAATGTAGCGCAGCGTGAAAGCCTGCCCCACCATGTTTGGCCGATCACCGCCAAGCCGCGAGACCCCTTGAACAAAGTTCGTCCGAAGCCCGCGCTTGTAGAGCAAGGTTGCGATGCTAGGGGTCGATGCGTTCTTGAAGACTTCGAGAACGGCAGCGTCCAATTTCTCGGTATTGGTTACCATTGCGTGGTCCCTCCTCGTGCCTCAATCGAACATCGCTGGCAGCGTCAGCGAAATCGCGGGAACATAAGTGACCAGTATCAAGGCGAACAGCAAAGCCAGGTAGAAGGGCCATATGGTCCTTAAGGCCTGCTCGATCTTGACCTTGCCCACAGCACAGCCCACGAAAAGGCACGTACCAACGGGCGGTGTGCACAGACCCAGACCCAGATTCACAAGCAGCATGATACCGAACTGGATCGGATCCATCCCGATCTCCCGCGCAATCGGCAGGAAGATGGGCGTACAGATAAGGATCAGAGCGGCCATATCCATGATCATTCCAAGCATCAGCAGCATGACGTTGATCATGAGAAGAATGATAATCGGGTTGTCCGAGATCGTGACCAGCATATTGGTCAAGAGCGTCGGCACTTGATAGAGCGCAAGCAGATAGGCGAAGGCGCTGGCAAAGCCGATCAGGATCATAACCATCGACGTGGTTCGCACCGCCGAGGTCACTGCCGTCGCGAAGGATTTCCAGGACAAAGAGCGATAGGCAAAGACGGTCAGGGCCAGCGCATAAATTGCGCCGAATGCGCCAGATTCTGTGACCGTAAAGACCCCTGACAACACACCTCCAACAATAATCACCGCGGTAACGAGACCAGGAATAGCAGCTCCCGCTGCAACCAGCGCAGCGCGCCATCCGGGGAACGGTTCGGCAGGATAGTTCCGCTTAATCGCAACGGCATAGGCGGCGATGGCAAGGCAAATGCACATCAGCATGCCAGGAACCACGCCGGCGAGAAACAGCTTGGAGATTGAAATGCCACCGCCCGCGGCGACCGCGAAAATGATCATGTTGTGGCTTGGCGGGATCACGATACCCGCGATCGAAGAGGTCACCGTCACGTTGACCGCGTAGTCTCCACTGTAGCCTTTTTCCTTCATCACCGGAATGAGGAGAGAGCCGAGGGCGGAGATGTCAGCGACCGCAGAACCAGAGATGCCGCCGAAGAGCATGCTCGAGAAGATGTTCACGGAGGCAAGGCCGCCGCGAACATGGCCAACCAGGGCTGAAGCGAACCGAACCAGCCGCGCGGCGATGCCGCCGTGAAGCATGATTTCGCCGGCAAAAACGAAGAATGGAATTGCCAGAAGCGAGAAAACAGAGATACCCGAGATGGTTCTCTGGAAGGTAATCAGAAGCGGGAAGCCCTCGTAGAAGAAGGCGGAGGCCGCGGCAATCCCCATCGCGAAGGCAACAGGCACGCCAAGCAGCAGACAGCCGCCGAACGCTCCCAGCAAAATTGCGAGACCCATGACTTAAAGGCTCCGTTCGTCGCTGGCGTCAGCGGTATGAAACAGTTGGATGATTTGCAGAACGCCACGGGTTCCGGCAAAGAGGCAAGTGAACCCGCCACACAAGAGAGCGGGCAATGTGCGGAAGCTTTCAGGAATGTTGAGCATCGGAAGGTTGGTAGACCATCCGAACCGCATGAGCTCGAGACAGGCAACCATCATGACAATGCCGAAAGCGGCTAGGATGAGATCTGCCAGGGCGCTTGCGATTTCGCAGAAAGGACTGCCGAGCATCTCTCGAAAAAGGGTAACGCCAAGGTGGCTGTTTTCATGCACGCCAGTGGCACTGCCAACGAAAGCGATATAGCCAACGAGAAGCAACGAAAGCTGCTCGACCCAAGTCGGCGTAACATTGAGAACATATCGCCCGAAGACCAGCCAGCCAAAAATCACAACAAGCAGAACGAGCGAGAATGAACTGGCAAAGAGACAAATCTTGCTGAGGACATTCAAGGCACGGGTCAGCGCGCCAAAGGATTGCGTTTCTTGAGACACGTTTCCCACCCTGGGTGTTTGAAAAACGACCTGTGGCGCGCACAAACGCCACAGGTCACCACGGCCGATTTGGTTGATGGGAGAATTAATCCGCGTTGCGGATCAGGTTTACCAAATCGGTCAGGTCCGGATTGTCTTCCAGGAAGCTGTCATAAACCGGGGACATTGCATTCTGGAAGGGAGCCTTGTCGGCGATCTGGTTGACCTGTGTGCCACCAGCAAGAACCGTTTCCATGCTCTTTTTCTCACGCTCGCCCCAAAGCTTACGCTCGAGCTCAGCACTTGCCTTTCCGGCCTCAAGCACGATGGCCTGATCTTCAGCAGACAGCGCATCGAATGTGACCTTGCTCATGCAAAGGCACTCGGGAATGATCAAATGCTCTGAAATCGAATAGTACTTGGCCACTTCATAGTGGTTGGTGGACTCATAGGACGGCGGGTTGTTTTCTGCGCCATCGACAACGCCTGTCTTTAGCGACTGGTAAACCTCAGCGAACGCCATTGGCGTTGCATTGCCGCCAAGAGATTCAATCATGCCAACGAACAGATCGTTGTTCATGACACGAACCTTAAGTCCCTCGACATCAGCAGGCGTATTGATCGGCTTCTGGGAATTGTAGAAGGAACGAGCACCGGCGTCATACCAGCCAAGTGCCACAATGCCTTTCTTCTGAAGCCCGGCATCAATCGCCGCACCAGCTTCCCCATCCATCAAGCGATACATTTGGTCAACGCTCTTGAAGATGAACGGCAGCGAGACAACGTTTGCCTCCGGAACAGCCTGCCCCATCGGCCCAAGGCTAAAGACGCCAAAATTGATGATGCCCAAGCGAACCTGTTCGATTGCATCCGGCTGGGATCCGAGAACGCCAGAGTGATAGACTTTGCCGGTGATGCGGCCGTCCGTCTTCTCCGAGACTTCCTTCATGAAGGATTCCATCCCGTGCGATACAGGATAGTCGTCCACATGGATGTTCCAGCCGCGCCATTCTACAGCTTGAGCAGCGGATACCGCGGCAAAAGGAACGGCCAGAGCGACAGCCAGCGTGCTGGCACGCGCCAGACTGGCAAGAGATGCCATTGATTTCATAAATTCCTCCCAAAATGAATCTAGCGCCCTCCAAAGCGCTAAAGAGATATAATCTCATTTAATCGATTATATCAAGAGATAATATCTCTACTCAAAATCCGGACTTAAACGCTTCCATCCCATCCGCTCAGAGCCTATGCTGACCGCAACAAATAAAAATGCCGGACGCGGCCTTGGGAGGACAAGCAATGCAAATGAAGGACACCGTTGCAGCGGCACCCCCTCAGAATAGGGGCAAGATCGCCCCTGAAAGAAAGATGTCTTTAACCGAAAAAATACAGTCAAAGCTTGGGGAAAAGATCAGGTCCGGCGAATTTATCGTAGGAGAAAAGCTACCCAGGGAGAAGGACCTTGTCGCGTCCTTCAACGTTAGTCGTACGGTCATCCGGGAAGCACTTGCACAGTTACGCGCTGAAGGGCTGATCGACATACGCCATGGCGTTGGCGCCTTTGTCTGCCCCCCACCAGTGCACGACACAAAGATACCCTTTTTGCCAGACAACCTGAAGAAGAGATCTGATCTCTTGGAGCTTCTGGAGTTGAGAAAGGGTGTCGAAATCGAAGCCGCTGGCCTTGCCGCCCTACGTAGATCCCCTGCTCAGTACGAACGCATACAGGAAGCCTTTCAAGATTTTTGCGGCGCGCTGAAACGCGGAGAAGATGCAGCAGCCAAGGACTTTGACCTGCATCAGCGCATTGCCGAGGCAACCAACAATCGTTTTTATCTCGAATTCCTGGACTACATCTCGCGTCAGGTCACCCTTGATGCGCCCCGCTCTCTCTACGGCGGCGAACAATCGCGCCGGCTCGATCAGCTGACTGCGCTCGAAGAGGAACACCGGGATATCGTTGATGCGATTCAAATGCAGGATGCGGAGAGATCCAGATCAGCGATGCGCAAGCATCTGAAAGCGAGTGAAGAGCGCTTCCTGACGCTCAAGGAATAGCACTCGCTCGCATCATTTAGCCGATTGGCTTTTAAAAGGTGCGGAGAGCATCAATCGAGGTGGAACACCTCTTCCATCGCAGCCCACCATTCCCCCTCCCCACGGCTGGAAAGCGGGTGCTGCATCGGGCCACACAGCTTCCACCATTCCTGGGTGAGCGGGTCCGCAGCGATGGCTGCGTTGTCCGCGTCGAAATCGGTACCCGTATATTCCCAATAGCCGAACATGACATTTTCCGGCTCCCGAAGAAAAATTGAGTAGTTGGTGATGTTCGATTTCTTGAGCCGCTCGAGGATTTCCGGCCACACAGCAGAATGAACCTCTTTATATTCAGCAATTCTCGCTGGATCGATACCGATCATCATTCCCATGCGCTGCATGTAAAGTCCCCGTTTTAAAGTCACAGCTGTTCATCTAAAGACGATAAAAACGTGATGCAGTGCCGCCGAAAATGGCCGCTCGCTCCGTTTCTGAAAGTTCTTGCGTCAATGCTCGGGCACATCGGTGCCAATCCTCATAGGTGCCAGCAAGATTGAGCACGGGCCAATCGCTTCCCCACATGAGTCTTGAAGCCCCAAAACATTCGAGCACATGCCGAAAAACAGGCCGAAGGGCATCTGTGCCCCAACCAGCGCCATATTCATTTGCAAGGCCTGAAAGCTTGCAAAAGACTCTTGGCCGCGCGGCAAGCAACTTCACCCCTTCTCGCCAATCAGCACCTGGGTCGCCGTCATCCGTGAACTTTGGCTTGGCGCAATGATCGATAACGATGTCCAGCTCGGGCAGCTTCATGCTGAGTTCGAAAAGAGCAGAGAGATGTCGAGGTTGCACCAGGGCATCCATACTTAGCCCCAAAAGCGCAACCTGCCGTAGGCCTGTAACCACATTCTCGCGCAGGACCCAGTCAGTGTCTTCGATATCCTGGAGCATCGGACGCACGCCTTTGAACAACGGGTCTTTTGACAAGTTGGCCAGGGTCGATCCAACGTTCGGATCTTCCAGGTCAACCCAACCCACCACGCCCCTTATCAAAGGTGTTTCCTGCCCCAGCGAGAGCAGAAACCGTGCCTCTGCTGTGGTCGCCGCCGCCTGAACCAAAACCGTGCCATCGACGCCGCAGGAAGCCGCAAGCGAGGCCAGGTCCACCGGCAAAATATCACGCCGGATGGCAGCGACACTGTCATCCATCCAATGATAGTCGCCTCGATCGATTTTCCAGAAATGCTGATGCGCATCGATAATCAAAGTTGCCCTCCCGGTCGCCTTTCTCCCATCAGGCACACGCCCGGCGGGACTCAGAGATTGACCCTGCATTGTTCTTAATTATAAAAAACAAATAAGATCATCAACTGCTCCATGTCAACGGAGCAGGCAGTTCAGGCCACAACAGGTCGCTGCCTGCATCAGATGGCTCGGCGGGGAAAGAGGAACCGGCATGCACCAGAAACAAATTGGTAAAACGGATTTGACGGTAACGGACATATCGTTCGGCTGCGCCGGGATAGGCAACATTGGGCGCGCAATTTCCGATCAGGAGGCAGAAGACGTCCTTCAAGCCGCCTGGGATGCAGGTATCCGGTACTTTGACACGGCTCCTCACTATGGCCGCGGGCGCTCGGAGGAACGCTTGGGATCCTTCTTGAAAAATCTTGATCGCAGTTCCTTTGCGATATCGACCAAGGTGGGACGCGTTCTGTCTCCTGGCCCTGCCCTGAGCGAAGCGGACGGCTTTATCGACCCGCTGCCCAACTCGGTTAGATATGACTATAGCGGGGCAGGTTTTGAGGAAGCTATTGAGCAGAGTTGTCAGAGGCTTCAAACCGACACAATCGACATCCTCTACGTTCACGACATCGGCGCCTATACCCACGGCGCCGAAAACGACCGACATATGAAAGACTTCTTTGCCTCAGGGCTGGACAAGCTCCAAGAGCTGAAAACGTCTGGTCGAATCCGAGCCTACGGACTTGGCGTGAACGAAACACGCGTCTGTCTGGATATTTTGGCGCGAACAGATCTGGATGCCATCCTACTCGCAGGTCGCCTGACATTGCTCGACCGCGACGCAGAGGCAGAGCTGGTGGGTATCTGTAAAGGGCGGGCAACAAGCCTCATTCTGGGCGGCATTTTCAATTCCGGGATATTGGCCACAGGTCCAACAGAAGGTGCATGGTTTGACTACAAGCCCGCATCTCAAGACATCATTGAGCAGGTCACTGATCTTCAGCGAAAAACGGAGACATTTGGCATCCCTCTGGCAACTGCAGCGCTTCACTACGCACATAGCCATCCTGCGGCTGCATCCGTCCTGATTGGTACAGGCAAGATCTCATCTTTGAAACGGAACCTTGCCGCGCTGGAAACGCCCATACCCACGGGCTGCCAAGAGCTTTTCGGCTACTAAACTGCCAAAAAATCTGCCAGATCTCAGACCAGCTGGTGGTCTCGCAGGGAGGAGAGGAGTGTCTGCTTGGAGGTCCGCAAGTGCCTCAAGGCTGCGGCCTCCGCTCTTCCAACGTCTCTCGACTCCATCGCCTCGATCCAGTCAAGGTGCTCGCGAATGGCCGCCGCGTTGCGCTGCATCTCGTGGGTTTTGTCCCACATGTAGTGATAGTGGAAGATAAGCGAGATGACCTTTTGGGCTTCCAGGACGAAACGATTTTTCACGACGCTGTTGATTGCTGTGTGGAACTTCTCATCGAGTTTCGAGAAATCATGGAAACGTGTCTCGATTTCGGACTGAAGCCGCAAATGCTCGTCTTTCAGTATCGAGAGCTGGCTCCAAATCTCATGATCATCAGGGAGCTCAACGAGGTTCCGAACGGCATTCAGTTCGAGAACGGCGCGGAAATCAGACAGTTCAATTGCGAACTCGGAGGTAAAACCGAGGAGCAACCAACCACCTTTCGAGCCACGCTCGACCAGGCCGAACCGGCTCAACCCCGCCAGGAATTCTTGCAGAATATGGGCTGGAACATTGAACTGGCGGGAGAGCTGCGCGACGTTCAGCGCTGTCCCGGCTGGAACATCGAACCGCAGCACCCATTCCAGGAACCTGCGCTCCAACTCAGCGACCGAGACCATCTCATCGCGAATTTCCAGACGATCAGCAGAAAGCGGCTTCCTAACAACCGTCTTCGACCGGCCCTGCCAGGTGATGAGCCCCTTGTCACTGAGCCGTTGAAGGCTTGCTCTGACGACTGTTCGGCTGACACCCATTTCAGACGCAAGCACGACTTCTGACGGCAGCTGATCACCGACATCCCAACGGCCGCAAATGTCCAACAGTCTGTTGAAGGCCAGTCTGAATCGGTCGTCGGTTCGCGCCATGCGAAGAACCTATCATATTCGAGAAACAAGACAATTTCGGTATTTAGTACTTATTTATAAAAAACAATTGACGCATCTGACAAGCTATCACAAAATGTTTTTATTAATAAAAATCAGAAACGCCTGAGGGAGGAACAATGGCGGAGACTGATCGAAGCCCGCCGCTTGTCGGCTGGAACTTGAAACTATCCGCCAGCTCGTTTCACAAGCTTTCGGCACTCTTCACTCTGGCATGCCTGATCATTGTCTTCTCGTTTGGAAACCCGGCGTTCTTCTCGATCAACAATGGATTGACTGTTCTTCTGCAAACAGCCGTCATTGGGTTGCTTGGCATCGGCATGACCCTGGTGATCATCACCGGGGGCATCGATCTCAGCGTCGGTTCTGTGCTCGCCCTTTCTGGCACCGTCACGGGCCTTTGCGTGAAGGCAGGCATTCCAGTCGCACCTTCAATGGCAATCGGCGTCTGTGTCGGCGCTGCCTGTGGCCTGTTCAATGGATTTGTCATCACGAAGATGAGGATCACCCCCTTTGTGGCAACCTTGGGGATGATGCTGATTGCGCGCGGCGTGGCGCTTCAATTGACTGGTGCGGCACCAATATCTCGCCTGGGCGAAGCATTCGGTGTGCTCGGCAATGGCTCACTTTTCCGTATCATCGAGAAAGGCGCCAACGGATTTCCCAAGGTGGTTTTTCCCGGCATTCCATATCCAGTGATCTTGTTGGCGATCGTAGCCGTCGCTGCAGCCTATCTGCTGAATCGCCGTCAGATCGGTCGGCATATCTATGCAACGGGTTCCAATGAGGAGGCCGCACGCCTTTCAGGTGTCGCCGTCGATCGCACAAAGATGATTGCCTACACCCTGTCGGGTGCACTGGCTGGTCTTTCCGGCAATGTCCTGATGTCTCGCTTGATCACTGCTCAACCCAATGAGGGTGTGATGTACGAGCTCGACGCCATCGCGGCGGCCGTTATTGGCGGGGCATCGCTGATGGGAGGCATCGGCAATATCTCGGGAACGATGATCGGCGCCTTCATCATCGGCGTCCTTCGGAACGGCCTGAACATGGCCGGCGTCTCTGCATTCATTCAGCAAATCCTGATCGGTTTCATCGTCATCCTGGCGGTCTACATCGATCAGATCCGCAACCGGCGCTAGGAGGGCCGGTTTCTAAAAAGTAAGTGTATTTTGGAGGAGGAAAAAATGAAGAAACTTATGGGAACCGCCATGATGGTAAGCGCGATCGCGCTTTCCTCGGCAGCTACGAACGCGGGCGAAATCGCCGTCATCGTGAAGACAACCAGCTCGAACTTCTGGCAGAACGTCAACAAGGGCGCCACGGCAGCGATCGAAGGCCAGAGCGAACATACAATGACCTTCAACGGCCCCGCCGCTGAATCTGCGATCGCAGACCAGGTCAACCTTGTTGAGAACGCCATCAACCGCGGCGTGTCAGCCATCGTTCTGGCCCCATCGGATCCAGAGGCCTTGGCACCTGCCGTTAAACGCGCCTATGAGGCAGCCATTCCGGTCGCAATCATCGACTCCGGCCTCGCAGAGGGAGCGAAGGGCACCTATCAGGCATTCCTTTCGACCGACAATTGCGCAGCCGGTGAATTGGTCGCTGAATCAATGATCGACTCTGTCGGGACCGAGGGCAAGGTTGCGGTCATGTCCTATGTCGCCGGTGTCGGTTCGGAAATCGGCCGTGTCGGTTGCTTTGTGAAACACTTGGAAGCCAATTCCAAAATCGAGATCGTCGGCCCCTACTATTCGCAGTCTCAAATGGCAACGGCACTCAACCAGACCACTGACGTCCTGGCCGCCAACAGCGATCTGGATGGCATCTTCGGAGCCAATGAACCAACTGCTGTCGGCATGGGACGGGCCCTCGTCCAGGCTGGCAAGGCCGGTAAGGTGACAGCCATTGGCTTCGACGGTAATGGCGATCTTCAGGACTTCGTGCGCGATGGCACATTGAAGGCAACTGCGGTTCAGGGCTCTTTCCAGATGGGCGAGCTCGGCGTCAAGGCCGTCATCGATGTCTTGGCAGGCAAGGAAGTCAACTCCTTCATCGATACCGGTGTCGTCCTTGTCACCAAGGACAATATCGATACGCCGGAAGCGCAGAACGTACTTTACTGAGTCAATGAGATGCCGGGGACACGGCGACCATCCGTTCACCGATCCCCGGCCTCTCGCCACAAAGCAAGACAACAACGAGCCACCGCAAATGAACCTGCATCACGCCCCATCGAGCACACCACTTGTCGAAATGGTTGATATCGAAAAGCACTTTGGTGGCATTCGAGCAGTGAATGGTGTGACCTTGGACCTTTACCCGGGAGAGGTCGTCGGAGTTCTTGGACACAATGGTGCCGGAAAATCCTGCCTGATGCGCATTCTCTCTGGCGCCATGATACCGAGCAAGGGCCAAGTCCGGATCAATGGGCAGGATGCTCAAATTCACTCCCCGCATGATGCTCGCGATTTAGGTATCGAAACCATCTACCAGACCCTGGCCCTTGCAGATCACCTCGATGCGCCTTCGAACCTGTTTCTCGGCAGGGAGCTGAAAACTCGCTTCGGCAGCCTGGACGACGGCCGCATGATGCGCGAGGCGGTCGACGTGCTGAAACGGCTGAATCCGAATTTCAAGAACCTGAGCGACCCCGTCTCAAGCCTGTCGGGCGGACAGCGACAGGTGATCGCGATCGCACGTGCGATCTATTTCGACGTAAAGATCTTGATCATGGACGAGCCCACCGCCGCCCTTGGTCCCTCTGAAACAGCCATGGTGTCGAAACTCATCAAACAATTGAGAGACGACGGCATCGGCATTCTTTTGGTCAGTCACGACATGCATGATGTCTTCGAGCTATGCGACAGGGTTGTTGTCATGAACAAGGGCAAGAACGTGGGCTCGCACAGAATAGAAGATGTCACGAAGGATGATGTGTTGAGCCTGATCATCAAGGGTCAACTGCCGGACGATTGGGTTCCGCGCAGTCAGGAAACGGTGCAATGAAGACGTCATTGATTTCGCCGCAAGGAAAGTCCGAGACAATGCTCAGCGGAACGG
The DNA here is from genome assembly GCF_014842925.1 of Roseibium polysiphoniae. Taxonomy (GTDB): domain Bacteria; phylum Pseudomonadota; class Alphaproteobacteria; order Rhizobiales; family Stappiaceae; genus Roseibium; species Roseibium polysiphoniae. Next base: position 505,097 of record NZ_JACYXJ010000004.1, on the reverse strand, counting down.
TGGTCAAGCCGGGCGAGTTTGCACTCGAACCGCGGCCGGCGCCCATCGAGGCGCCCGAAGGTTGGGTGCTGATAGACATTGAGGCCGTCGGCATTTGCGGAACCGACTATCATATTCTTGAAGGCAAGCACCCCTATCTGAAATATCCGCGCGTCATAGGGCATGAACTTAGCGCGCGCGTCTGCGAGGATGGTTTAGGCTGGCGCGCCGGCGATCTTGTCGTGGTCAACCCCTATATTTCCTGTGGCGAGTGCAGGGCCTGTAGGCGTGGCAAACCCAATTGCTGCTCCAACATTGAAGTGTTGGGTGTTCACCGCGATGGAGGGCTCTGCGCACGACTTGCCGTCCCAGCGACGAATTTGTATGCGGCGGACGGACTCTCGCCGCTCCAAGCGGCAATGGTCGAATTTCTGGCCATTGGCGCGCACGCGGTTCGCCGGTCGGGTATTCAGAAAGGTGACAGAACACTTGTCACTGGGGCGGGCCCAATTGGCCTTGGAACGGCTCTTTTTGCCCGCCTTGCCGGTGCCGATGTTCATCTCCTGGATCTCAGCCCCGCCCGACTGGAACAGGCACATCGCCTGTTTGGCTTCTCAAAGACCCATAAGGTTGGCAACGCGATTCTCGCAGGTGACCTTGTCGACGGATTTGACGTGATCTTTGATGCCACCGGCAGTGCAAAAGCAATTGAATCGGGCTTTCAACTTCTTGCTCATGGCAGCAGCTATGTTCTCGTTAGCGTGGTCAAGGATGACATCTGCTTCAATGATGCAGAGTTCCACAAGCGTGAAACGCGCATCATTGGCAGCAGAAATGCGACTGCCGAAGATTTCCAGCATGTCATGGCAGCCATCAGGGACCGCAAGATTGACACCGACGCGCTCTGCTCGCAAACCATTCCCCTGGAAGACTTCGCCGAGCACTTTACCAGACTGGCCCAAGATCGTGAAACGCTGATCAAAGCGATCGTGACCCTATAATTGAAAACAACACATAGAGACGGCATTCCTTTGAAAACAATTCGCCTGCATCCAGATGACAATGTCGTCGTCGCAATCGCCGCACTGGAAGCCGGCGATCCAACCGCCGATGGCCTTACGGTCAAGACACAGATACCAGCGGGACATAAGGTGGCGGCACGCCCAATTGCAACAGGCGATGCAGTCCGCAAATACGGCCAGATCATAGGACAGGCGACGGCGGAAATTGATGCCGGCGAACATGTCCATAGTCACAATGTCGGCATGGGTGCGCATTGCCAGGACCCCGAATTCTGCAAGGCAGCGACTGCTGTCCTCCCGGTGGAAAGGCCGGCCACCTTTCTCGGCTACCACCGGCCGGATGGCAAAGTCGGTACACGCAACTACCTTGGCATTCTCACCTCCGTGAACTGCTCTGGCTCCGTTGCCAGGTTTGTTGCCGAAGCCGTTGAACGCGACGGCTGGCTGGACCAGTTCCCGAATGTCGACGGCGTCGTTCCGATCGTGCATGGCACAGGCTGCGGCATGTCGGCCTCGGGAGAAGGCTACGATCTTCTGTTCCGCACACTCTCCGGTTATGCGCGCAATCCGAATTTCGGCGCCATTTTGATGATTGGCCTTGGCTGCGAAGTGATGCAGATCCCTGATCTTGTCGGCTCGGAAGCCATCAACGACAAGAGCCGCTTTCGCTATATGACGATCCAGCAGTCCGGAGGCACAAGGGCTACCATCGACAAGGCGAATGCCGAGTTGAAGCAACTTGCCCAAGCTGCTAACCAATGCGCGAGGGCACCCGCGCCGGCGGCGGCAATCACAATCGGCATGCAATGCGGCGGCTCGGACGGCTACTCCGGCATCACGGCCAATCCGGCGCTCGGAGCAGCGTCTGATTTACTCGTGCGCCATGGCGGAACGACGATATTGTCTGAAACATCCGAGATTTTTGGCGCTGAGCATCTTTTGACACGACGCGCCGAGACGCCAGCAATTGGTCAGGCCCTGCTGGACCGAATTGACTGGTGGCAGGAGTATTGTTCCCGTCTTGGCGCCGAGCTCGACAACAATCCGTCGCCGGGAAACAAGCGCGGTGGGCTGACGACAATCCTGGAGAAGTCTTTGGGAGCCGTCGCCAAGGGTGGCACGGCACCACTTACCGGCGTCTACAAATACGCCGAACCTATCAGTCGGCCGGGCTTCGCGTTCATGGACAGCCCAGGGTACGATCCGTGCTCGGTGACAGGGCAGATCGCCTCGGGCGCCAATCTGATCATCTTCACGACCGGGCGCGGTTCAGTGTCGGGCTACAAGCCCTCCCCCTGCATCAAGCTGGCGTCCAATTCAAACATGTATGACCGCATGTCAGAAGATATGGACGTCAACTGTGGAGACATGATTGAAGGCGTGCCGATGGAAGTGAAGGCCCAAGAGATCTTCGATCTCGTCCTGCGTGTCGCTTCTGGTGAAGAGACCAAGAGTGAAGCCCTTGGCTTTGGCGGAGCAGAATTCGTACCTTGGCAGATAGGTGCCGTTCTTTAGACCAGTCGCTCTAGTCAATAGTCGGCCCTTTTTGCGCTAGCGTGCGAGCGCTCTCGCGACACCTCGAATTTCAGCCAGGCCTCTAAGCCTGCCAATAAGGGGATAGCCGGGCGCCGTCTGCCGCGCCAGGTCATCTCGCATGGCGTGGCCATGGTCAGGCCGCATCGGCAGGACACGGCCGAAAGCTTTTTCGATCTCAAGAACCGCACGCACGACCTCAACCATGTCGACGTCGCCATCGAGGTGATTGGCCTCGTGAAAGCTCAGGCCATCCGCCTCACGCTTTGTCGCGCGCAGGTGCAGGAAGTGAATCCTCTCACGGTGCTCCCGAAGCATGGCCGGCAGGTCATTGTCAGCCCGAACTCCATAGGACCCGGTGCAGAACGTAAACCCATTCGACGGGCTGTCACTCATCTGCGCGATTGCGGCCATATCTTCTACCGTTGAAACCACCCGCGGAAGCCCGAAAAGCGGACGAGGCGGATCATCTGGGTGAATTGCGAGCTTCACACCTGCCTTTTCGGCACGGGGCAGCACATGCGCAAGAAAGGCTCGGAGATTGGCTCTGAGCTCAGCTGCACCGATACCATCATAGGCCGCAAGACTCTTTCGGAAACTCTCCAGCGAATAACTTTCCTCTGACCCGGGCAGGCCGGCAATGATTGTATCGATCAGCCTGTCACGCTCGGCGGCATCAGTTTCGGAAAACCGCGCCTTTGCAGCACTTTGAAGTTCTGCTGAATGATCTTTGTCGGCCCCGTTCCGCTGCAGGATAAAAAGGTCAAACATTGCAAAATCAACCGCATCAAACCGCAGACATTTGGCGCCGGTTTCGAGCTCATAAAAGAGATCGGTGCGGGTCCAATCGAGGACAGGCATGAAGTTGTAGCAAATGGTCCGAATGCCGCAGGCCGCCAGATTATCAAAACTCTCGGCCCAATTGTCGGCAAGATCCCGCCAGTTCGGCGCACCTGTCTTGATGTCTTCGTGGACGGGTATGCTTTCCACCACCAGCCACTCGAGACCGGCTTCGCGCACCATGGCCTGGCGTTCTTCGATCTGCTCGCGTGGCCAAACGACTCCATTCGGCAGGTCATGCAAGGCAGTCACCACGCCGACAGCCCCAGCCTGACGAATGTCGGACAGGGTCACGGCATCTTCCGGTCCAAACCAGCGCCAAGTCTCAATCATAGAAGTTTCCCCGGAAAGTAGAGTGGTCAGCCTTCAGCTGTTTCCCAGCCTGTTTATCTGACCTGAACAATGGGTTGGAAAAGGTAGCCGTCGAAAGCCGGATCTTCGACATCGGACAGTTCCATCAAGGTTTCGCGCACATTCTCGAGATGCTGCCACATGGCCTGGCGCGCCGCTTGAGGGTCCTTGCTTTGCAGAGCCGACAAGATGACCCGGTGGTCATCTAGCCAGGAGCTGCGATAGTCCGCGTTAAAAATGCGGTCATGCAGACGTGCCCACATCGGGCTTTGCTCGCGCTTGCGCCACAGTTCCTGAACCATATCGACAAGAACGGAGTTCTGGGTCGCTTCGGCAATGAGCCGGTGAAACATCTCGTCGCCGCTGTAGTCCGGGTCGCCGATTTCGATGCCGCGCCGCTCAACCTCCAGGGCCTCGCGCATGCGAATGATATCGTTCTTGGTCACCATTTCCGCCGCGAAGGCCGCAATGTTGCTCTCCAACAATTGCCGCGCCTGCAAAAGTTCAAACGGTCCAATATCGTCTCGCAGCGGTGGAGCCGCCTGGTCCGGACTTGTGCTCAGATAAATTCCGGAACCTTTGCGAACTTCCACAAGGCCCTCGATCTCCAGCATGATGAGCGCTTCACGCACCAGCGATCGAGACACCCCAATTTCATCAGAGATCTGGCGTTCGGACATGAGCCGTTCGCCCGTCTTCATGCCACGCTTGCGGATAAGCTGGCGCAGCTCGCAAGCAACATCCTGATATCGGCGCGAGGCGCTCATTCAGCGGCGTCCTTTTTCCTCATTTCGGCATAGAATGCCCGAAGCACATCGAAAGCAGGCTTTCTTGTCTTCTTGTCCGCTGCAATCAGGCCCTTACGATTGAAGCCGCGTTGAAAAACGTTCTGACGTCGCTCAACACGGAAATCATAAAGAATCCACGGCGAGATTCCCTTAATATACGAAAGTTCTCTCAGAGTTTCGATTTGTCTTTCGTAGACTTCACGCTGGTAATCTATGCTGAACAAGCCGGATTTAGGACCTAAGTCCGTGTGATCACCATCCGCGCCAGTCTCCGAAATCACAACCGGACGGTCCGGGTTCGAGTTTTGGCCAATAGAGATCAGCTCGTCGAAATTCTCTTCATACCAGCCATAGTATTCATTTAGGCCGATCACATCGATGTGGCTTGCCAGCCGGTCTTCGATCTTGAGCTTGGCATGGTTTACCAGACATGCCGCTGAAAGAAGGCGCGTCGGATCCTCTTCCCGCGCCAGCTCCACCAGACCGCGCATGAATTCAAGCCTTGCGTCCGTGTCTGGGTTCTCGTTCCCCACCGACCAGATGATGACACTTGCCCGGTTGCGATCCCGCCGGATCAACTCCCGCAACTGGTTTTCCGCATCGCGCCGTGTGTCTGGATTGGCGAAGTCGATGGCCCAGTAGACCGGAACCTCTTCCCAAAGCAGGAAGCCAAGCTCATCTGCAATTTCCGCCGCACGTTCGTGATGCGGATAGTGAGCGAGCCTCAGAAAATTACAGCCCAGCGCGCGCGCATCGGCAAATCGCCGCCGAAGATCCTCTTCGCTCGTACATTTGCCAGCTGTCTCATCGTCCTCATGCACCGAAATTCCGCGCAGAAAAAATGGCTTTCCATTGAGGAAGAGTTCTGTGCCACGACGCTCAATGGTTCGAAAGCCCACCTTGTCATGCACACGGTCTCCGCCAGCTTCGACCTCAATGTCGTAAAGCTTGGGCGTATCAGGTGACCACCGTTCTGGTGAGGCCTTGAAAGCGATATGTCCGCGACCGCCGTCAAGCGCAACAACCGCATCAATATTCAGCTCCGGAATGCGAACCCGCGCGTCTTCGGCAGGCCCATCCGCAACAACGGAAACGCAAATGCCATTATCAGACAGCCGGGCAAAGACGTCACGGATAACCGTTGAACCTGTCTCATACAGAGCGACCTCGCGGTAAACACCACCGTAGTTGAACCAGTCGGTATTTCGCATCGGCACACGGTCCAGGGTCCGCGTGTTGTTCACACACAGCATGACCCAATTCTGACCTGGCAAGAGCGTATCACTCACCTCGACGCAAAACGGTGTTGAGCCGCCGTAGTGATTGCCTATGAACGTCCCGTTGATAAAGATCTTGCAGTCGTATTGAGCCGCGCCGATCCGCAGGAAACGTCGTCTCCCCGGCGAAAGCTCATCGACGGAAACAGATTTCGTGTACCAGGCAGACCCTTCGAAGAAATACCATTTCTCCTTTAGCATCTGCCAGCAGGAAGGAACCGGCACAGTCTCGCCCTCATAGGGATCGTAGTCCCAGGGCTCAATCCGCTTTTCCGGAGCTTCAGGCAGCATGGAGAACCATTTCTGCCTAAGCCCGGTGTCGAGCAGATCGACACAAAAGTTCCACTCTCCATCCAGGGAGCGGCCTTCCCGCCCCCTGGTGAAGATCAGCGTTTCCGCATTCAGGTTCTGCAAATTGTAAGGACGGTCATAGTCCTCATCATGCAGACACTGAAGGGCATTGTCTGCCAGATCGGAGCGCTCGAGCATGTGCCGGTTCCTTGGTCCGTTGTCGTCAGTTCACTGCCGCCTTGATGCGGGCAATCAGATCAGCGAGCTTTTCGGACTTCGCGGCGACTTCTTCGTGCATCGGGAGGACCGCTTCGACGAAAGGCGCTTTTTCAACGGTATGAACCGTCACGCCCAACTCTTTCTGCGCTTCTTCGATTGCAGCGTCCGAAGCGGCGTTCCAGGACTTGCGATGCGCTTCCATTGATTCCAGTGCTGCCTGACGCAGCGCGGTACGCTGCTCATCAGTCAGTGCATCATAAGCACACGAGGAAATGACAACGACCGACGGGATCATTGTGTGCTCATCAAGCGAGAAATGCTTCGCAACTTCGCCATGACGCGCTGTGGTCAGAGCCGTTGGGTTGTTTTCAGCACCATCAACGACGCCCTGCTGCAATGCGCTGTAAAGCTCACCCCAGGAAATCGGCGTCGGGTTGCCGCCGAGCAGCTCAACCATGCGAATGGCGGACGGGCTCGGCTGAACGCGTACCTTCATGCCTTTCAGATCAGCTGGGCTGTTGATCGCACGATCGCCGTAGAAAGAGCGCGCACCCTCGGTGTAGAAGGCAACGCCACGAAAACCCTGCTCGGATGAAGCATTCAGAATGTCAGCGCCGATTTCACCGGTGATGACATCGTTGAAGTGCTCTTCAGACTGGAAGATGTAAGGCAGGTTGAGCGCAGAATAGCTTTCCTCGAATGCTTCTAGTTCAGATGCATTCGAGCGAGCCATTTCGAGCGAGCAGTTTTGCACCAGTTCCATGGACTCGCGCTGCGTACCAAGCTGACCATTCGGATAGATCCGGATCTTGACGTCGCCGTCGGTCAGTTCGGCAACACGATCAGCCATGATCTGCATGGAGATATGCACCGGATGCTCCGGCGGGTTGTTGTGATTCAGGCGCAGAGTTGCAGCCTCTGCGGTCAGGCTTGCGCCCAAGATAGTCGTCGCAGCAAGAGCGGTAACGCGTGTAAAATTCACCATTGAAATCCCTCCCAGGGTTTACTCGCATTCTCGTGTGAGATGCGGTTCAATCTGCATTGGCCGGTTCAACCAGAAGGCTTCATCTGGTCAACCAATCCAAGCGAGAACATTTGCTAGTTTCTAAAATTAGTCAACCAGTCAGATAAAATTGGTTGACCAGTTTATCTCTCTCGTGGTTTTTGGCCTAACATAAAAGGAACGCAAGAGCAGCGACGGGAGGAGTGCGCCATGTGTCATCCAGCTTCCATAGATCTTTGGAGACATGCCAATGCGTAGCACCGTCGACTCGACCCTGAAGTGCGCGCTGGTTCTGATCTTCAGCATCCTGGTCGTATGTGTTGTCTGGCAGGTGGTCAGCCGCTTCATTCTCGGCACGCCAAGCACCACGACAGACGAACTCGCCCGTTTCCTGTTTATGTGGCTCGCCTTGATCGGCGGTGCCTACACGCTCGGCCAGGGGCGCCATCTCGCCATCGATCTGCTGACGCTGCAGCTAAGCGGCAAGCGCAAGCTCTTGTCCGAGCTTGTGATCTTGGGCGTTGTCGGTCTCTTTTGCGCGATCGTCATGGTCTACGGCGGCGGGCAACTTGTGGCAAAAACTCTGGCTTCTGGTCAGGTGACCCCAAGCCTGCAAATCCCGATGGGATACGTCTATGGCGCCATCCCCTTCGCCGGCCTGGTGATGATCTACTACTGCCTGTCATTCGCTCTGGATCTCGGATCGGGCGAGTCAAAACAGGCTGATGAACCCGCATTTGGCCCGCTCGACTAAGGGCATTTCTATTCTAGGAGTTTAACATGGCCAGTGCGGCTCTTCTGCTCTTCGGGGCATTCGGCTTGCTGACAGCAATCGGTGTTCCGATTGCATTCGCAATCGGCGCGGCGGCAGCAATCACCTTCTTGCTGTTCATGGATTTCAACCAGTCGGTCTTCATCGTTGCTCAGCAGATGGCATCCGGACTGGACAGTTTCACACTTCTTGCGATCCCGTTCTTCATCCTTGCCGGCAACATCATGAACCGAGGCGGCATCGCGATGCGCCTGATTGCCTTTGCGAAGGTTCTGGGTGGCCGGCTTCCAGGCGCTCTGGCACATTGCAACGTGCTGGCCAATATGATGTTCGGTTCAATTTCCGGCTCAGCCGTTGCCGCAGCAGCTGCCGTTGGCGGCGTTATGTCGCCATTGCAGAAAAAAGAAGGCTATGACCCGGCTTATTCGGCCGCCGTCAACATCGCCTCTTGCCCGACCGGGCTTTTGATCCCGCCGTCAGCAACGCTGATCGTTTACTCCCTCATCACTGGTGGCACCTCAATCGCAGCCCTTTTTGTCGCAGGTTATTTGCCGGGCATTCTGATGGGTCTCAGCCTGATGATCGTTGCTGGGATCATAGCGAAGAAGCGCGGATACCCACTCGCGCCGCGATCCACCTGGCAAGAGGTCTTCCGCGCGACAGCTGACGCGATCCTGCCGCTTGGTCTGATCATCATCGTCATGGGCGGGATCATCAGCGGCGCTTTCACGGCAACCGAAGCGTCTGCCATTGCTGTGGTCTACACTCTGCTTCTCGCTCTTGTTTGGTACCGAGAGATCGGAGTGAAAGACCTTCCGTCGATCATCACGGAATCGGCCGTGACGACTTCGATCGTTCTTCTGATGATCGGTGCCAGCATCGCCATGAGCAGAGCCATGGCCTTTGGTGATATTCCGTTTGCGCTTTCAGATGCGTTGCTCAGCATCTCCGAAAATCCGATCGTGATCCTGCTCGCAATCAACATAGCACTGTTGATCGTCGGCACGTTCATGGACATGACGCCAGCCCTCCTGATCTTCACTCCGATCTTCATGCCGGTGGTTCGCGACCTTGGCATGGACCCGGTTCACTTCGGTATCGTGATGACCTTCAACCTGTGTATTGGCATCTGCACGCCGCCGGTGGGCTCCGCGCTCTTTGTCGGCTGTTCGGTCGGAGGAACCAGTATCAGCGCGGTCATCCGGCCACTGCTTCCCTTCTATGCGGTGCTTTTTGCCCTTCTGCTTTTGGTCACCTACGTCCCGGCAATCAGCCTCACCCTGCCACGCCTGCTTCTTGGATACTGATGAAAACCCTCTCGAATTGGACGCTTCTAAGCACAACCCAGACCGGCGTAGAATTGGAAGTGGAAGGCAAACATCTTCTGCGCATCTCCGTCCTCGAAAGCTCATTGTTCCGCGTCTCCCTGTTGAAGAACAAGGAATGGCGGCTGGACCGCAGCTGGACAGTCGCGCCGGGCGGAGAGGCGCCCCTCGAGGGACGGCATCGTGACAGCCTTGCCGGGTTCTCCAGTCCAAGCTGCGAAATTGAGGTTGGAGAACAACTTCGCCTCCAAACGGACTCGATCCGGCTGACCATTTCGCAGCCATTGCATTTTTGTTGGGAATGCCGGATCGGCGGCGAATGGCGGGAGTTCGCTCAGGACCGCACGACCGGTGGGATCATGGCAGGTGTTCGCGATCACAGACACGCCCATTTCCTTGCCCGTTCTCCCGAAGAAAAGGTCTTCGGGCTTGGCGAAAAGACTGGCCTACTGGAACGATCAGGTCGTCGCTATGAAATGCGCAATCTTGACGCAATGGGTTATGACGCGGAGACGACCGATCCGCTCTACAAGCATATCCCCTTCACGCTGACACGCACCAAAACCGCCGGATGCTGGTCAATCTTTTACGACAACCTGGCCGGCACATGGTTCGATCTCGGCAATGAGCTGGACAACTATCATAAGCCTTACCGCAGCTATCGCGCTGAGGACGGTGATCTCGACTACTACATGCGTTGGGCGCCTGAGCTGGGCGAACTTGCAACAGAACAGGCAAAGCTGACCGGCGGCACCGCATTCCCGCCCCGCTGGACGCTTGGATATTCGGGCTCAACGATGTCCTATACGGACGCGCCCGATGCACAGGTACAGCTCGAGGGTTTCCTGGACCACCTCGCCGAGCATGACATTCCCTGCGATAGCTTCCAGCTTTCCTCAGGCTACACCTCGATTGGCGACAAGCGCTACGTGTTCAACTGGAATACGGAAAAAGTTCCAGACGTCCACGCCATGACCGAAAAGTTCCGTGATGCGGGCGTTCATTTGATTGCCAACATCAAGCCATGCCTTCTGCAGGACCACCCGCGTTACGAAGAAGTCGCACAGGCAGGCCTGTTCGTCTCTGACAGCGAGGCCGAACAACCGGAACGCTCTTTGTTTTGGGATGACGAGGGATCGCACCTCGATTTCACCAAGATGGAAACAATCAGGTGGTGGCGGGACAACGTCACACGCGAACTTCTTGAAAAGGGCATCGGCTCAACCTGGAACGACAACAACGAGTATGAAATCTGGGATGACGGTGCGCGCTGTCATGGATTTGGTTCCGAGATTCCCGTCAATCTGATCCGGCCGGTTCAGCCGATCCTGATGACACGCGCGTCAGAAGCAGCACAAAAACGCCATGCACCCGAGAAGCGCCCGTATCTGATCAGCCGGTCCGGCGCGCCAGGCCTTCAGCGCTATGCACAAACCTGGACTGGCGACAATCGCACCTCTTGGGAGACCCTGCGCTGGAACATCCGGATGGGTCTCGGTCTGTCCCTGTCTGGCTTTTTCAACATCGGCCATGACGTCGGCGGGTTTTCGGGTCCAAAGCCCGACCCTGAGCTCTTTGTCCGCTGGGTCCAGAACGGCATTTTCCATCCGCGCTTCACGATACACAGCTGGAACGACGATCAAACGGTCAATGAACCCTGGATGTATCCGGAGGTGACAGACCACGTTCGTGCGGCAATCAAACTCCGCTACCGGCTCATCCCTTATCTTTATACCCTTCTGTGGCGTTCTTCTGCGTTCAACGAGCCAATCATCCGGCCGACTTTCCTGGAGTTTCCAGGAGATGAGAACTGCTGGCTGGACACTGACGATTTCATGCTCGGACGCGAGCTGCTTATAGCCAATGTAGTGGAGCCCGGAGCATCGAGCCGCGTCGTCAGGCTTCCAGAACATCCGTCCGGGTGGTGGGATTTTTTCCAGGGCACGTGGCATGCTGGCGGCACAGTCATCGAAACACCGGTCGATATCGGAACGATCCCAGTATTTGTGAAAGCTGGTTCGATCATTCCGCTTGGCATTGGCGCAAACAGAGCAGACCCAAGGGCCGAGACCGGCCGCGAAATTGCGCTCTTTCCGGTACCCGGCCCTGGAAGCAGTGACGGTGAGCTCTATGAAGACGATGGCGTCGGGGTCGATGCGCCACACAGCCACCTGTGTTTTTCGCTAAGTTCGACAGACGACAAAATATCGCTGAATTGGAGTCAGAATGGGACTGAACAGTCCTTCCACAAAGAAGCCCTGCTGACACTGCCGGCATCTGAAACCCGCCCTCTTTCGATACGCGATCAGGAGCAACCCGCGCCAGTCATGGCAAATCTCGTCGATGACAGCGGCAACGGCTGATCACGTCACGCAAGAGGCGGAATACGATTCTGCAAGGCGACGCTCCGATACAAGCGTCGCCTCTTTTTTTGAGCTCATCATTTCTACAGCAAGCTCACGCTGTTCAGCTTTCCGCATGAATTTTCCGCATGTGGCCTATGCCCGTTCCACCACTGTCATATCGTCGTAGTGAAGCTACGATATTCCCCGTATTGCACACGTGTGCAAGATCTTCTTCGGACCTTCCCGTCGCTCACGGCGGAAGTTTTCTCAGCAAGCGGGTAATACGATGACCAACCTGTCTTCCAAACTTCGCCAGTCCACGGCAGCCGCCGTTCTGGCTCTTTCTGCAACAGTCTTCGCCGGCAATGCCTTCGCCAAGGACCTGACCATCACAGTTTGGGCCGGCGGCTCAAATGATAGCGATGTCTACCGCCTTGATGCGATCGAAATGGCAGCCGACCTGCTCACACGTGAGTGGGAAATCCGCGGCGAAGACCTCAACATCACAGTCGAGAAAAAGCGCGATTTTGCCGGTTGGTCTGAATTCAAACAGGCTGTAACGCTCGCTGCCGAGGCAGGCACCGCACCGAACATCGTCGTCACCAGCCATCTCGACATTGCCCCGTGGAGCCAGGCTGGCTTGATCGTTCCAGTCGAAGACTACGTCGATCTTGACGCTTGGCCTTTGAACAACATCTACGACAACCTGATGGAAATCACGACCTACAACGGCGTGGTTTACGGCCTGCCACAGGATGCCGAGTCCCGCCCGTTCTTCTTCTGGAAAGACACCATGAAGAAGCTTGGTTACTCGGACGAGGAAATCGCTGCTCTTCCGGCCAAGGTCGAAGCAGGCGAGTACACACTGCAAAACGTTCTTGAAGACGCCAAAAAAGCCGTCGACATGGAACTCGTCGAAAAGGGCTACGGCTTCTACCCGCGCGTTTCCAATGGCCCTGACTACGCACAGTTCTATCAGTCTTTTGGCGGTGAACTGATGGACAAGGAAAGCGGCAAGCTGATCCTCGACAAACAGGCCATGACGGACTTCTACCAGTTCTTCGTTGATGCCGTCGAAGCTGGCGTAACCCGCAAGAACCACATCGGCACAGAGTGGGACCAGTGGTATTCGGAAGTTGCTTCCGGCAAGGCCGCAATCTGGCACGGTGGCACCTGGCACTACGCCCGCTACACCACCAAGGAAGGCCTCGATGATTTCTTCGGCAACATCGAGTTCTCGCTGATCCCGGCGGGCAATGAAAATGGCCGCGCCAACACGATCACGCATCCGCTCGCATATCTTCTGACCGCGCAGGAAGATGAAGAAGCTGTCGAGATTACTGCTCAGCTGCTCAAGATTGCTTCCGAGCCACGCATCAACACGCTCCATGCGATCAAATCCGCTCACCTGGGCATCGCGAAAGAGCAGTCCAACATCGAACTCTATGCGAATGATCGCTGGGCCGCAGAAGCCACCAAGCGCCTGCTCCCGCATGCCAACGCGCAGCCGAACAACCCCAACTACGGCCAGTTCTCCGAGATCATGTTCAAGGGTCTCGAAACAGCCTGGACCGGCACCAAGTCCCCGGCAGAAGCTGTCGCCGAAGTTGAAGCTGAAATGCAGGCCGTTCTCGGTGACGACCTGATCGTACGCTAATCAACCCCATCAAGACCCCGGGCGATGGATCGCCCGGGGTTACCTGCTTGCGAGGTTCCGATGCGACGCGCGCACCTTCTCGGGCTCGGCTTCATGGCGCCGGCTCTCCTGATTGTCTGTCTGTTTTTTCTGGCACCGGTCATCATGACCGCGGTCTTTTCCTTCACCAACATGAGTTCCGGAACCGGCATCTCGGGAGGCGCTTACGAGGTCACCGAAAAGACGGTTCGCCGGTTGCCAGAACACGGATTTCCGGAAGCCAAGGCAGAAATGCTGGCGCAGGATGTCTATCGCATCGACCCTGCCGGCCTGACCGCTCTGGGGGCCGGGTATGGCAAGGCTTTGGCGGATGAGGTTGGCAAATCACTTTCCGGCAAGACATTCAACGGCCGCCGCGATCTCGAGCGCGCCTTGAAAAAAATGAAGGCCCGGCCTCGCTCCATTCGCGAAATCAAGGTCGCTGCCGACCTGTTCAAGCGCTCGGTCCTGAACACACGCTATGAGACCGAAGACGCATTCGTCGCCGCCATCACGGATCTGGATCTTAAACTTGATACGTCCGAACGCGCCCTCCTCTCTAAGGTTGCTTACACCGGCTGGACCTGGACCACAGAGAATTACGAGCTGATCGCGACATTGCCTTCAACACTGAGAGCAGCGGCAAATACGCTGACGTATGTGGGCTTCACCCTTGCATTCAACGTCGGCTTTGGCCTGTTTCTGGCACTCGCGACCTTTTATTTACCGGGCGCGCAGGCCGCAACGTTCCGCGCCATCTGGATCCTTCCGCGCATTTTGCCCCCGGTCATTTACATCATGATGTGGAAGTGGCTGACCTGGGATACAGGCTTTATCTCAAGCTTTCTAAGCAACTTCGATGTCACCCCGCGCAACTGGATGCTGCATTCGGATATCAATGCCTGGGTCAGTATCGTGTTGATCAATGGCTTCGTCGGCGCATCTCTTGGAATGATCCTGTTTTCAAGCGCACTTCGGGCCATCCCGTCCTCCATGCTCTACGCAAGCGAGGTGGATGGCGCATCACGTCTGCAGCAGATCTGGTACATCATCCTGCCGCAGCTCCGCTGGCCAATCCTCTTTACCACGGCCTATCAGACGCTCTCGCTGCTTACGTCCTTTGACTACATCTATCTTTCGACCGATGGCGGCCCGGGTAGCTCCACAGAAGTCTGGGCGCTCTACACTTTCCACACCGCACTGAACAACTACGGCGGTGCGCTTCAATATGGCCTGGGTGCAGCGCTCGCTCTCGTCCTTGTCGTCATCGGCATCGCAGCATCGCTCGTCTATCTCCGCCTGTTCAACTTCGACAAGCTCGTCGCCAAACCCCGTATCGAGCAATAGTGGGCCTGCCATGACATCGAACTTCAAAACCTGGCCGGTGACGCTGCTTCTTGCCGTCCTGTCGCTGCCCATCGTCATTATGTTCGCTTACCTGATCGTCGATACGGTGACGGATACAACGGCGGGATCACTGATCCCAGACCGGTTCACCCTCGAACACTGGCGTTTTCTTTTTGAACCGCCGCAAACCGGGCGCGCGGACATCTGGGCGGTGACTTTGAACACGTTCCTGTTCGCAGGTTCGACGAGCCTGATCGTCGTCAGTGTTTCGGTCACATCAGGCTACGCCCTCTCCCGTCTGAACATGCCCTTTCGCAAATTCTTTCTGGGCGGCGTTCTCACCCTTCACGCCTTCCCAACTGTGACGTTGATTATCGCCATCTTTTTGATGCTGCAAATGACCGGCCTCTACAACACGCTGATCGGGGTCATCCTCGTGAAGACCGCACTCGAGCTCCCGTTCGGGATTTGGATCATGAAGGGCTTCTACGACACTGTTCCCTGGGAAATCGAAATGGCGGGTATCGCCGATGGAGCAGATCGCTTCACAGTCTGGCGTAAACTCGTCTTGCCTCAGGTGCACCCCGGCCTCGCGGCACTGGGCCTGTTTTCATTTCTCTCCGCCTGGAGCGAGTTCATACTGCCTCAGGTCCTCGCACCAGATGGCGCGTCCCAGGTGCTGTCGACCTATATGCAGAACCTCATCAAGGATGATCGCGCACCTGACTTCAACCTCTTCAAGTCGGTCGGGCTTTTCTACGCCCTTCCTGTCATGACCATCTATCTCATCTTCAACCAGAAACTCATGAACATCTATGGCGGAGGCACGAAGGGCTGATGCGTATCGCGCTTGAAAATTTCACGAAGACCTTCGGCGACACCGCCGTCATCGAGAACATGAATCTGGAAATCGCGAGCGGCGAAATGCTCGCCCTGCTCGGCCCATCCGGTTGCGGCAAGTCCACCACGCTTTTCGCTGTTTGCGGCATTCACCGCATGGACGGTGGCAGACTTCTCTTTGGCGACAAGGATGTCACCAGCGTGCCCTCACAAAACCGCAACGTCGGCGTCGTTTTTCAAAACTATGCGCTCTATCCGCATATGAACATTTACGAAAACATCGCCTTTCCGCTCAAGATCCGAAAAGACAACAAGAAGACAATCGACGAGAAGGTCCAGGAGATCGCGGAGCTCGTCCATATACCCGAGCTTCTGGATCGCAAGCCTATCCAATTGTCCGGAGGCCAGCAACAGCGGGTTGCTCTGGCACGCGCTCTTGTTCGCGAGCCGGACGTTCTCTTGCTCGATGAGCCACTCGCGAACCTGGATGCAAAGCTCCGGCTGGAGATGCGTTCGGAAATTCGGCGCATCCAGCAAAAGACTGGCATCACAGCCATTCTCGTAACCCATGATCAAGTCGAAGCGATGTCCATGTGCGATCGCATCGCGATTATGGACAAGGGGCAGATCGTTCAACTGTCCACGCCCAAAGACATGTACGAAAATCCGGCTTCCGAGTTTGTCGCTGGTTTCATGGGCAATCCACCCATCAGCTTTCTCGACGGGACTGTCGACGAGAATGACCTGCGCCTTGCCAACTCAAGTCAGTCGCTTCCACTTTCCTCGAACATCAGCCTGCCAAACGACGGCGAGACCCTGAGGCTCGGAATCCGCCCCGAGCACTTTCAGCCGAACTATCCTGCCAAGCTCTCCGGCAAGATCAGTTTCATCGAAACGCAGGGGCGCGAAGTGCTCTATGACGTGACGCTGGAAAATGGCGACGTTCTGAGATCGATACAGTCGTCAGGAATGCCGCACGCAATTGGTGAATTGGTCACCTGGGGCATTGACCCGGACAAGACGCTCGCGTTTGCAGCAAATGGCAGTCGCCTATGACCGAATGCGAAACACCGAGATCTAGTTCGCTGCCGGCCTGGATCACGGACCCACGAGAGCGCCCTTTGGCAATCGCGCACCGCGGCGCAAGCGCCTACGCCCCTGACAATACACTGCGTGCGTTCGAACTGTCCACGGACCTAGGTGCCGACATGTGGGAAGTCGACATACAAGTAAGCAGGGATGGCATACCCGTTGTCTGCCACGATGCAGATCTGGCAGCCGTGGCCGGACGCCCAGAGAGATTGGACCACTTCGCCGCCTCGGAACTTGTCCTCATGGACACCAGGTCCGGCGAGCCAATCCCACTATTTGCCGAGGTTGTAGACCTCGCCAGCTCGAAAGGCGCAGCCCTTTACCTCGACGTCAAAGACCTGGGTGCAGCAGAAGCAACCCTTGCTATCCTCGAAGACCGCAAGTTTGAAAAAGCAATCTTCGGCACGACAGATCCGGACTTCTGCCGCCAGTTAAAAAGTCGAGGTTGTCCCTACCCGATCTCCATCCTCATCGGTCTCGGCAAGGATGCATTCGCGCTCGCCGATATGTCCGGCGCTGACATCATCCATCCCTGCTGGGAGAGGGCTGGCGACCGGCCGGACCGCCTGTTGGACGCGGAATTCTTCGACAAAGCGTCTGCTCGTAATCTGCCAATCGTCACCTGGCATGAAGAACGTCCAGATGTCGCCAAGGCCCTCTGTGAGATGCCTGTGCTTGGCATATGCTCCGACACGCCGGAGCTTCTCAAGGCCTACCGCGAAATCTTTCCCGACGCACCGCTTGTCGTGTGCCATCGCGGCGCCAATGTGATCGCGCCTGAAAACACGCTCATCGCCGCAAATGCTGCCTTTGCTGCGGGCTACGACTTCGTAGAACTCGATGTACGCAAGACCGCCGACGGAACGCTGGCAGTCATCCATGATCGCACAGCTGACCGGACGACAGATGGTTCCGGCGCTGTCGCGGACCTAACAACATCCGAACTTCTCAAGCTCGACGCAGGCAGCTGGCACTCCCGCCATTTTGCCGGTACGCGCATTCCCCTCCTGACCGATATGATTGCTTGCGCAAAATTATGGTCAAGTCAGCTATATATCGAGGTCAAGGACGCAGATCCAAATGCGGTCGTCGCTCAGGTTGAGGCTGCTGGTTTCATGGACAATTGCTTCTTCTGGTCGTTCGATACGGACAATCTGCGCATCATCCGTGACCATCACACTGATGCTAAACTGATGGCAAGGTTGGAAGACTACGCCTCTCTGGAGGAGTGCCTTCAGGACTTGAAGCCGAACATCGTCGAGTTCAACACATCCAACGCGAACGCAAACGACTTTACCCGGGCTCGGTCAGCTGGAGGGCGTGTCATGGTCGCGTATATGGGCAATCACCCGGGGATCATGAAGAACATGCTCAGCCTCCAGCCGGACATGGTCAACATCAATGATACGATCGGCTGGAGAAAGATCGTTTCGAGCCAATAACCAAGAACAAGACGTTTGATGATGGACGCAGACACACCTCGAAAGAAAGTCAACTCGCATGATGTGGCGGAGCGCGCCGGTGTCTCCCGGTCCGCCGTCTCGCGCACTTTTACCGACGGCGCGAGCGTATCGGAAGAAACACGCACCAAGGTCCTGAAGGCTGCGATGGAACTGGGCTACCGGGTGAATGCACTCGCCAGGTCCCTGCATACGCAGCGCTCTGATCTGGTCGGTCTGGTCGCTGCCGATATGGACAATCCATTTCGCGCTGAACAGATTGACTGTCTGTCGAAATTGCTCCGCGAACGCGGGTTCAAGCCTATCTTGCTGCGCGGTGAAGCAACGGCGAATGTCTCGGAAATGATCGGGGCACTGCTGCAGTATAGCGTTGCGGGCGTCATTGTGACGTCGGATACACCACCTGAGCAGATTTGCGTCGAATGCCAGCGTCATGGTGTCCCGCTGGTCACGATCAACAAACAGGATCCCGGGGCCCCGGTTGACCGTGTCCAGTGTGACTTTGAACACGGCGGCCGAATGGCCTTTGACCATCTGCATTCAATTGGCTGCCGCAAGCTCGCGCTCGTATTGCCCCTGAAGCCGTCTTACACGATTGCCGGCCGCGCCGGCACTTTCGAAGACAGATGCCGTGAACAGGAAATCCCGCTTCAGAGGATCGCTTGCGGCCTTCAGGACTATGAATCAGGCTTGGCTGCTGCAAATCTTGTCGCCGCGAAATCAAACGATATCGACGGTATCTTTTGCGTGGCGGACTACATGGCGCTTGGCCTGCTCGATGGCCTGCGCCATGAGCACGGCATAAAGGTACCCGAGGATATGCGGCTTATCGGCTTTGACGATATTCCGCAGGCCGGGTGGAAAGCCTATTCGCTGACGACCATCCGCCAAAGCCGGGAAGAGCTTGCCAGGAAAGCGATTGATCTTCTCATCAAGCGTATCGAGACGCCGGAACTTCCACCCCAAGAACATATTTGTTCCCTCGACCTGTGTCTGCGCGCAACCTAGGGAAAGCGCAAACACCGCGCGACGGAAACACCCAGGTTTTCATCGTGCCAGACGCCCTCAGTGGATCAGATCGATCACCTGCCGCGTGACTTCCTTGGTGCCCATATCACCGCCGAACTCCATTGGCCGCAGGAGATTGTCCTCAAAGCCCTTGTCGACGGCACTTTCGATCAGACCCGCTGCATCGGCCAGTTCAGGTCGTGCCAGCTTTTCCGAGAGATAATCCAGCATCAGCCCACCGCTGAGGATCGCCGCCAGCGGGTTTGCCTTGTTCTGGCCCATGATATCCGGCGCACTGCCGTGAGCTGGTTGGAACAGACCTGTGTCGTCGCCAATCTCTGCACAAGCCGCCATGCCCATGCCACCGACCAGACCACCAGCGAGGTCCGAGAGAATGTCGCCAAACATGTTCTCCATAACAAGCACATCGAAGTCCCAAGGCTTGCGAATGAGATCAAGCGCTTGCGCGTCCACATAGTTGTAACCCGTTGCCACATCTGCATAGAGCGGCGCGATCTCATCAAAGATCTTTCTGAAGAACGCCATCGATGTAAACACGTTCGCCTTGTCGACACAGGTCAGTTTGCCAGCTTTGCCGCGCTCTTTACGCTTGCGCGCGAGCTTGAAGCCAAAATGATGCAGCTTCTCCGTCGTTGGCCGCGTGATGCGCAGAACGTCCTGAACCTCATCGTCGTTGACGACCAGGCTTCTGCTATGGGCCGCGGCCGAGTAAAAAAGCCCCTCTGTGGACTCTCGCAGCACAATAAGGTCGATGGCCGATGCTCGAGGATCGGCAAGACGTTGCGGTGCATTCGGGTAGGCCTTCACGGGGCGAACACCAGCATAAAGACCGAACCGGTCCCTCAGGCGCAAGTGCGGCGAGATTTCAGTGCCATCCGCATGACGAATGGACGGCAGACCAATCGCGCCCAAAAAGATTGCATCCGCCTTTCCTGCCCTGGCCTCACCTTCAGGTTCAATATCCACGCCGTGTTCACTGAAGTACCCTGCTCCGGCGTGTATTTCTTCGTAGGCCAGCTTGGCGTTGCTGGTGCGTGCCAATGCAGTGTCGACGATGGCCATGGCGGCATCGGCGACATCAACGCCAATACCATCTCCCTTGATGAGGGCAATTCTGACTTCCTCGGACATATTATTTATTCCCAACACTGCGGCGGCTCGCTGCACATGCAGGCGACCGGCCAATCATCAAATCAATCGTCCCATTGGATGTCGAAACGCTTCACGAGCCTTTCGACATCCGCCTGGCCTATGCCATTGGCCTCAATTCCGCGAAGAAGCACGGCAAGTTTTGCAGTTTCTTCAAGCTCTTCCATCGCGTAGATGGCCGACTCCAGATCCTTTCCCGCCACAACAGGACCGTGGTTGGCCAGCAGCACGGCGGTCCTTTTCCCCGCGAGACCTCGAACCGCCTCGCCCATGGCGTCGTCACCCGGCATGAAGAAGGGCAAGAGCTTGACCTTTCCCAGCTTCATGATGCCGTAGGCCGTCAGCGGCGGCAGCACGTTGTCCGGATCAACATCCGGCATCAACGACAAGGCAACCGAGTGTGTCGAATGCAAATGCACAACTGCACCCGTCCCATGCCGAGTATCGTAGAACGCTGAATGAAGCGGGATTTCCTTGGTCGGTGCATCCCCTGAGATCAACTCCATCGCGCTGCCGAGATGACTGATCCGCCCTGGATCCAGAAACCCCATGGATGACCCGGTCGGCGTCACCAGAAAACTACCGTCGCTCAGTCGCATGGAGATGTTCCCCGAGGAGCCCGGTGTCAGCCCTCGGTCGAAAAGAGATTTCGCATAAAGAGCGATCTTCTCGCGCGCACTGGAGATCTCGGTCAAGACGCGTTCCCCAGGCGTTCCAATGCCTCCACAAAGAAATCCGGACCACCGAAATTGCCGGATTTCAATGCCAAAGCGAGAGGTTGGCCAACAACCTTAAGCGCGGGGACGCCCGCTGCGATCCGAGGGCCGATTTCAAGACCGGAAACACCAAGCCCGGAAACAACGGCACCCGATGTTTCACCGCCGGCGACAACAATGCGCCGCACACCTGACTGGGACAGCGCTGCTGCAAGATTTGCAAAGAGCTCCTCAATTGCTGAGGCAACAGCCTGACGGCCATGTTTGGCTTGCGCTGCCTTCACGACGTCCGGGTCTGCCGAGGAGAAGAGCAGCGGCGGCACCTCCTGCTTCAGCACCCATTCGACAAGAGCCTGCAAAGAGTAGTTTCCAGCCACAACCTCATCGGCGTCGAGTTCTTGTGCCGGAGCAACCCGCCGGTAATTTGCGACCTGTTCGCGCGTGGCAATAGAGCACGAACCAGACAGCACAACGCCCGCGCCGTTCGAGCCGACCCACGGAATGTCCGAGGGCGCGATGCCAAAGTTTGCCGGCAGTCCCAACGCGAGACCGGAACCAGCAGTCATGAGCCGCCTGCCCTTCAATGCGCGCCCAAGCGTAACAAGGTCTTCGTCGCGAACAGCATCAGCGATCAACATGCACCTTTGGTCGCCTGCGATCGCTTCGGCAACACTATCGACACCGCTCATCACCGCCGAAAGCGGAATATGCTCGACAGGCCATTGTGTCTGACGGGCGAGAACGCGCCGTAAATCAGGATCCGTCATTGGCGTCAGCGGATGGTTCTGCATGCCGCTTTCGCTCAGGAGTTGATCCTTGACGAAGAGGTACCCCTGATAGATCGAGCGACCGTTTTCCGGAAATGCCGGACAAACCACAACCCTGTCTTCTCCCAGCCTTTCGGCCAGCGCTTCGGTGACCTGTCCGATGTTCCCCGCGTCGGTGGAGTCAAAGGTGGAGCAAACCTTGAAGATGATCTGCTCTGCCCCTTGCTCGAGCAACCAGTCACAAGCGTGGAGCGATTGGCTTATCGCCTCATTGACGGGTGCCGTCCGGCTTTTGAGCGCGACGACACCGGCTTGCACGTCAGGACCAGCGGCCTGCTTGGGGACACCAACATATTGAACCGTCGGCATGCCGCCTTCGGCAAGCGTCAGCGCGATATCCGATGCGCCGGTAAAATCATCTGCAACAACGCCAATCTTCATTACACGAGCGTCCTTGTAGGTCCTTGATCAAGACGAATGATATGTTCCGGCCCCTGGGCAGGAAAAAGCTCGCGAACGAGCGGATCATGGCCAGGAATAATCAAGTCCTTTGAGCTCGCCAGGCGCCTGAGTGTCTGAAAGCCGTTCATCATGTCTTCGAGATCCACGACGATCGGGAATGGTTTCAGGTCGAGAACATTCTCGTAGTAATGCGCGGCATCCGAAGCGAGGCAGAGCAAGCCAGCGTCCGTGCGTACGCGAACGGCCTGCAGCCCGCGACTGTGCCCGCCAATGCGATGAACCGTGACACCTTCCGCGACTTCTCCATCACCGTCATGGAAGATGACGCGACCGGAATACAGGCGATGGATCGCCTCGCAGACGTGCTCTGCTGTAAAGGGCGCTTTCAGCACGCCATGGCACATGCATGGACCAGTGGCATAGGCCATCTCTGCGGCTTGCAGATGCAGCGCTGCATTTGGGAAGTGTCTGATGCCACCAGCATGGTCATAGTGCAGATGCGTGACAATGATGGTTGATACGCTTTGTGGATCGATCCCAAGCGGCATCAGCGCCTCAACTGGGTTCAACCGGATTGGCCGAGATCTGCGATCCGCTTCTTCATCGTCATACCCAGTATCAACAAGCAGCACCTCTTCGCCTCGGCGCAACACCCAGATGAAATAATCCATCGCATGGGGCGCATCATGATTGTCATCAAAGAGAAAGCTATCAGCGCGGGTCCTGGCGTTCCTGTCCGCGTATTTGATCGCAAAGACTTCCCAGTTGTTGCTCACGGCACGACCCTTTCGAACGTCGCAACAGACTTGCTCGCAATCATCTCCGAGACCTCCTTGTCGAACGACAGAAAATGGTCACTCGTCAAATGCAAATCGAAAGCAGCACGATCCGAATAGACTTCGTAGAGGAAAACCTCGTCCTCACGTCCGGGATCTGTGCAGACATCGAACCGATGACAACCTCTCTCACGTTCCAGTGACAGGCGAGCGTTGTTTTCCATCAGAGGGAGAAAATCTGACATCTCCCCCTCCTTAATCTTGAATGTGACTGTTACGGCAAACACCGAAGCCTCTCCTTCCTACCTGAACAGATACACCATCCCCATGGTTACGATCGGAACGTATGTAACCAGGAGAAGGGCCGCGATGGCAGCGATGTACAGCGGGGCCATCTTGCGTGCGATGGCCAGCACTCCAACGCCCGAGATACGGGAGGCGACATAGAGCGTCGCCCCGACAGGCGGCGTAAACAGGCCAACAGCCACGTTACATGTCATGATGACACCCAGGTGAACAGGATCGACACCAAAGGCCTGTGCTGTTGGGAGGAAGAGAGGAGCTGTCAGCAGAATGGCCGGGACCGGATCAAGCACGAGGCCAAGAACAAGCAGAACGATGTTGACCAAAAGCAGGAACATCCAGGGACCGGACGACATTTCCTGAACGAAGCCAACGAGGATCTGTGGCATCTGCTCAAGCGTGATCAACCAGCCTAGAACCGTTGTGGCGCCAATCACGACCATGACCACAGAACTGGTCACAAAGGAGTCGATCAGAAGCCGCGGAAGATCACGGACGTGGAAGTCGCGATAGACCACCGTTGTCACGATCAGACCGTAAACCACCGCGAGAGCTGCTGCTTCGGTCGGCGTGACCCAGCCTGTGAAAATCCCGCCGAGAATAAGCACCGGCATGAAAAGCGCCGGAGCAGTGCCGATGAAGGAAGATGTCAGCTCCTGAAGCGACGTCCGGCGACCACCCGGATCGCAGTTCGTCGATTTGCCAACATAATAGCAAACGCCCATAAAAAAGGCGCCGAAGATGATGCCGGGCACCATGCCGCCAAGGAACAGATCCGCGACCGAAACATTGCCGACAAAGCCATAGATCAGCATGGGGATCGAGGGCGGGATGATGATGCCGATCGTGCCAGCAGCCGCAACAAGTCCGGCAGCAAAGGCCGTGTTGTAGCCCTCTCGCGACATGTTCTTGATCATCACGGATCCGATCGCCGCCGAGTCGGCGATGGCAGAACCTGAAATGCCGCCGAAAATCATCGATGCACCGACGACGACCATTCCAAGACCGCCGGCCATGAAGCCGAAGGCCGCCCGCGCAAAGCCGATGATGCGAAGGCCAACACCCCCTCGGCTCATCATTTCCCCGGCCACAATGAACAGGGGGATGGCCAAGAAATGATTGGGCTCCACGCCGCCGATGAAATTGAGGAAAAGCGCCTGCAGCGGATATCCCAGGTCAAACACGATGATCGGCAAGACCGCCGTGATCAGAATGGCCCAAACAAGCGGCACACCCAGGAAGACCGTCGTCAGGAAGACGGCCACGACAAAAAGAAGGATCATTGCACCGCCTCACCGCCGTCGGAATGCGCGCTATGCGGCAACACCGGATTGCGGATGTCAAAATAGAGGTTGTAGAGATGAAAGATGAGCGTGAACGCCATGCCCACAGGCATCGACGCGTACAGCAATCCAACCGGCCAATAGAGCACTGTGGTTTTCTGCGCCCAGGTGTGGGCCGATATGCTGAAGCCGGTCCAGATCAAGCTCACCAGAAGCACAACGATGATCAGGTCGATAGCGATCGACAAGACCCGCTGTCCAGTCTTGGGAAACAAACCTTCGGCGATCTCCGTGACGCGCATATGCGCGCCGCGCGCCACAGCAGCAGCACAGCCAATGAACGTGCTCCAAAGCAGGAGAAAACTTGTCACTTCAAGCGACCAGGCCAGATCGAAACCTGCAAAACCGCGTAGCGACGCATTGCAGAAGACAAGTGCGACGATGGCAAAGCCACCCAACGCCAGTGATACATCGATCAGGGTGCTGAGCCATCGCAAGACGGCCGGATAGTGATTGCGATAGTCCAAGTCCGGACCCTCTCCAGAAAAGGCGCCGGAGCGCAAGCGCCCCGGCAGTTTAGATGGAAGGATTATTATTTCGCAGGCATCGCATCGCGGATAGCAGCAGCATCCGCGAGGATCTTGTTGACCGCGTCATCGCCGTAGACATCCTTTGCCTTGGCATAGACGGGCTGTACGGCGTCGCGGAAGGGACCAATTTCTGGCACGCTGACCGTTGCGCCTTCTTCGGTCATTTCATCGAGCTGGCGATCCACCGAGTTCTTCACCAGGTCACGGCTGAACGCTGCAGATTCAGCTGCCGCTTTCAGGACCGCGTCCTTGTCTGCATCAGAGAAGGACTGCCAGGTTTTCTCGGCAATGGTCAACGGCAGCGGGCTGTAGACGTGGCGGGTCAGCGTGATGTTCGGTGCGACTTCGTAAAAACGCAGAGACCGGATCGTGTCGACGGGATTTTCCTGACCGTTCACGATGCCCTGCTGAATTGCGAGGTAGACATCGGTGATGGGCATAACGACCGTCTGGAACCCGATTTCTTCCATGGTCCAGCGGATCATGTCATTCGGGAACACACGCATCTTCATGCTTTCCGCATCCGTTGGAGACGTCAGCGGCTCATTCGTTGTGAAGCTGCGGAAACCGGCTTCCCAGGTCGACAGGACGCGGAACCCTTTTTCTGGCAGCTTCGCAAACTCGCCCTGCAGCCATTCGGAGTTGTCATAAAGCTCCCAACCCTGCTCATAAGTGTCCACCAGGAACGGCATGGCTGTCAGGTTCAGGCTCGGCAGGTGCGTTGCATAACTACCGGTCGCAGAGACCGTGAAATCGACACCGCCCAGTTGAAGCAGCTCGATCGCTTTCGGATCGTTGGCAAGCTGGCCTGACGGAAAGATCTTAACTTCGTAGCGGCCATCCGTGTAGTCGGCCACTTTTTCTGCAAAAACCTCTGCCGCAGCCTGACGCGATCCTCCCGGATTGTCTGTATGACTGAAGCGCAGCACCTCCGCGGCATGAGCGGCCCCCATGCAGGCAGACAGCATGAGTGCGCTCATGGTCAGGCGACCAAGACTCTGTTTTCCAAACATAAATTTTCTCCTCCCAAGGCCCGAACTACGAGCCAACACAAATTGCACATTGATTTGCGTATACGCAATACAATCCCTTGTCAACGAATTGAATGTCGACTATTCCGGATCCAATATCTGCGATGAGACAGTCATTGCGGCGGCGGAGGAAAATCTATGGGCGCGAATAAGATCAGAGTGGCTTGCCTGGGGGCCGGCTACTTCGCGGGCTTCCATTATGAAGGTTGGCAACGGATCAAGCGTGCACATCTCGTTGGTGCCTGTGACCGCGACAAAGAAAAGGCGAAAGCCACCGGCGTCGCCGCCTTCGCAGATCTCGACCACATGCTACGCATGACAAAGCCTGACCTGCTCGACATCATCACGCCTCCACCCTCGCACCTTCCAGCGATCGAGGCTGCAATAAGGGCGGGCGTCGAAACGGTCATCTGTCAAAAGCCCTTTTGCCAGTCACTCGACGAGGCCAAACAGGCGACCGCAATCGCCGAAGAGGCCGGTGTCAGTTTGGTGATTCACGAGAATTTCAGGTTTCAGCCCTGGTACCGCTGTATCAAGCAGGCGCTTGAAAACGAACTCATCGGCGAGCTTCAGCAGGTCACATTTCGTCTGCGCACTGGAGATGGCCAAGGTCCTCGCGCTTACCTTGATCGCCAGCCTTATTTCCAGACCATGCCGAAGCTGCTCATTCATGAAACAGGCGTGCACTGGATAGACACATTCCGCTTCCTGCTGGGCGAGCCGGACGCAGTCTATGCCGATCTTCGCCGCATGAACCCGGTGATTGCGGGGGAAGATGCAGGCTACTTCATCTTCGATTATGCGAATGGGGTCCGGGCACTTTTTGACGGCAACCGACTTCTCGATCACGCAGCCGAAAACTGCAGAACCACGCTCGGCGAAGCCCTCATAGAAGGCACGAAAGGAACCCTCAGCCTGTCTGGCCAAGGCGAGGTTTCATTGCGGCACTTCGGTGCACTCGAAGAAAACACCCTTCTGCATGCGCAGGATTGGCAGGGTTTTGGCGGGGACTGCGTACGCGCCCTTATGCAGCATGTGGTAGACGGCGTGCTCGATGACACCCCGCTGGAAAACGAAGCGCGTGACTATCTCAAAGTAATCGCTATAGAACAGGCTATATACGAATCCGATCAAAAAGAACAAAAGATCCGAGGGCTCGATTTTGGCTGACGCTCTGAAGCAAAAATCCATCACGGTTCAGGCCGTGGAGCATATTCGCCAGCTGATATTCGATGGTGAGTTGCCTGCTGGCTCCGATCATCTCGAGAGCGAACTGGCAGATCGTCTGGGAATGTCGCGTACACCGGTTCGCGAGGCGACGCTTCTTTTGGCGCAACAGGGTCTTCTTGAGGTCAGGCCGCGCAAGGGCGTTCGAATTTCATCTCTTTCGCTCAAGGACATGGAAGAGATTTACGCAGTCCTTACAGAACTGGAGAGCCTTGCAGCAGAAGAAGCAGCTGGTGCCTCCTACAATGACGAGGAACTGGCCGCGCTTGCCAAGTCAATTGACGATATGGAAGCTGCACTGAAGGCCGGGAATCTCGAGGCTTGGGCCCTGGCCGACGAGGCGTTTCACAGTGAACTTGTTCGTCTCGGCGGAAACTCGAGAATCCAGAGCATCGTCGCCATGATGAGCAATCAGGTGCGTAGAGCACGAGCGATCACCCTCCACATCAGGCCCGCACCTCTCAAATCCAACGAAGACCATAGAGCTGTCTATGATGCCATTCGGCGCGGGGACCCGAAAACGGCACATGATCGGCACCGTTCTCATCGCCAACACGCGCGCGAGGTGCTGATTGAGCTGCTGAAAAAGCACCGTCTCCAGCACATCTGACCTTGCCTGTGGCTGAAACAAGACGCAGGGCCGTTGACAGCCCTGCGCAAGGTATATCGATCGCTGTTGGGCGCGCCCAGGCTCAGACTTCCGTCAGAAGTTCTGAGTAAGGCAGCCGAGATTTTGGCAGAGCTGCATTGTAGTCTTTGTCTGCGTCGCTATAGCCGAGCGGTACGACCACAAGGCTGGAGTAGCCCTTCTCCCGCAAGCCAAATTCCTCATCCATGACCGGTATCTCGAAACCTTCCATCGGCGTTGCATCGATGCCGAGCGCAGCAACACCCAACAGGAATTGCCCAAGGTTCAGATAGACCTGCTTGTCCATCCAGTGTTGGACATCTTTGAAGTCTTGCTTGTGAAGGTTGACGAACATGCTACGACCAGCATGCATCTGGGTCTTGAAAGTCTCTTTGTCACCATCGAAGCGTCCATCCTTGTCTTCCTGCTCCAAGACCTTGAGCAGGAATTCCTCTAGGATTTCCAATCGGCTCGCAAATACGACAACGTGGCTTGCGTTCAGGATTGACGGCGCGTTGAACGGGAACAAGCGTTCTGTGGCCTTGGCAACACGCGCCTTGCCTTCGTCCGAGCTGGCGAGAATGAAATGCCAGGGTTGGGCATTGGTGCTGGATGGGCTGAAACGTAGCAGCTCCTTGATCTTCTCGACCTTCTCATCGGAAATCTTCAGGGCCGGATCAAAAGCCTTGGTCGTGTGACGCGTCTTCGCAAAATACACGATGTCCTGCGCGGCCTTGATATCTTTTGGATTAAACTGAGTCATGTTCGAGCCTCCTTTGGCGGTGGCCTGAACGTAGGAAGTGCAGCGCACAGAGTTATCCCTGAAAATCAGAAAAGAGTATCCTGTGAAAGCGCATAATCCTGCTCGAAGCGGCCCGTTGCGATAGGCCAAAGCAGACTCGCACTTTCTCAGGTCAGAGAAAGAAGCGCCTCACAGACCTGATGCGGATCGTAATATGGCGCTGAAGGCCGGCTCACCAGATCGAGGGCGACAGCGGGAATCCCAAGCTTGGCAAGATCCTCAAGATCGCGGGCACTTGTATCTTCGCCCGCATCAAGCAGGACCAAATTCAGCAGCTGATCGTCCGAGATGTCAGTGCCGGCATCTTTCTTGAGATACCGAAGCAAAATCTGGACCTTCTGCGCCACAGACAATCCCATGGCCTCAGGATCGTCTCCAAGGCTTGGCACGAAGACTTTTGGCACATCGCGGCTAGCGATCGCTTTGCCAACTCCCTCGGGCAGGATATTGGCCAAAACACTGGAATAGAAACTGCCAGGCGGATAGCAAATCAGATCAGCCGAGGTGATCAGCTTCTTGTTCCGCTTGCTCAATTTCGTAGAAACCGGGGAACGCTCGAGCGGCGACTTGCTCAAGTACAAATTCGCAATCGGCGACTCGATCGGAGCAGTTTCCTTGCCGGTCAGCAAATGCTGACCAATGACCGAACGGCCGTCTTCAAGATCTGCCCCCAGATGCAGGTTGCCATCAACGATGGCCCGAACGATGCCCTGGACTCCGACCAGCTTCGATACGAGAAAAATGATCGGTTCGAGCTCTTTCTGCTGGTTCAAGTAGCCACCGGCGAGAATCAGATTGCCGATACTGGCGCCGCGCAAATCGAAGCGAGACGGCTTGGATGCCTGGAACACCCCAAGCTGATGCATGATCAACGTGCGCATCGGTCGCTCGATCGCTTTGACAAGCGGATGGGTTCCCGCGACCATTGTTTCGAGTTCGGAGGTGAGTGCTCGTTTGCTGACGCTCTTCTTGAACCGGTGCGTGAAGAGCTCGAACACCTCGGGATGACCCAGGACGCTCTCGTCCGCAAGCGCCATCAGACGGCTGCGAAGATCACCAATGGCCGGCATGTCGAAGGCTTTGCGCAACGCTTGTGAACTACCACCGGAATCAAACGGTGTAACAAGATGAACCGAGTTGAAGGAGTAGGATTTGAGCGCACGTGAAATGCCATTCAGCGCCGTCCCGCCGCTAAAAAACAGGAGCCGCGGACCAAGGTCGGGATTGCTTTTGTAGCGCCCAACGCGCAACGGGTCGGGGAAAGAAACGCTTCGGCGGATCACTAGCTCGTGCACTGGAGATAAATATCCTAGACAATAGTGAGAGACGGATTGCTGTGTTGCGCGCCGCCCCTTTGCTCACAACCAAAACGGTATCGATCGCGAATGCAAGATTTCCTTATCTCAATACGGACAACGCCGCGCGCTAATATTCCTTGCGACGAGAAATCTCTGACGCATCTCAAGCAGCAACCAGAGAAATGGAAATTCGACACGCGCCCCTCAAGTCGGCAAGACATTCAGCGGCGGCCTCCAGCTTCTGTCACAAAACTGTTCACTACGAGGGATAGTGGGAGCCTTCCAACATCTCTCGGGGTCATTGATGACTAGCCTGCCGAAGTCGATCCAGGAGAACCTTCACTTCCTTTGCGCTGAAATCGACGGGCAGCTTCAGCAGTTGGAAGCGTTTTTCAGCGTCCCGTCAGCGGGAACGGCGAGGCGCATTTTCGACCGGGCAGGCTATGCTCACAACCTGACGACACGGATCCACAGCGCCTGCATACGGCGTTTGACAAACACCAGGAAAACCGAGCGCAACCAGATTGCGTTGCGAAGTCTCGAATTTATCGCCACGGACCTTCTGCGTTTGGCCAACCTCAACCGCCAGTGCCTGCGCCATGCCGAACGCATCGAACATTTCGAGATCCTCGTTCCCGAACGCTATCCGCCGATCATTCAGCGCGTCCGTGCAGGCGTTGCAAAAGTCGAAGCTGCTCTTTCCAGCAACGACAGTGCCCGCGCGGTGCAGATTGGCCAGCTGAACCGCAAGGTTGCCAACGACTACAACAAGCTCTTCAAGATCTACACCAATGAGATGCGCGCCACGACGCACACCGCGGATCTGGCACACAGCCTGTTGGTGGCCAGTGAGATCCAGCGCATGGGGACCTCTCTCCAGACGATCAGTGAAGCGCTCATTTCAATCAACATCGGCCAGGCGGTGAATTTCGAGCGCTACTTTGCCTTGCAGGGCCTAATGGCCGACTTCGAAACGAACGGCGATTATCACATCGAAGCCATCGCGGAAACGCGGTCGGGAAGCGCGATCTCGGCAATCACCGATAGCAACTCTCACAACGTCGCAGCTGTCTTCAAGGATGGAGAAAAGCGCAAGGTCAAGGAAGAACGCGCCGGGGTAAAAAGCTGGAACTCGATTTATCCCGGCCTCGCTCCCAAGATCCTGTCCTACCAGAAGCGCAACCAATCCGCCGCACTGCTGATTGAACACCTGCCCGGATTGACGTTCGAACAGATTGTCTTGAATGAGCCGGACGATCTTTGCGCGAAAGCTCTCAAGCAGCTTGGGACGACCTTGAAGGATGTCTGGCGCCAGACGAAGACTGACGAGTTTGCCGAACTCGGCAGCATGCAGCAGCTTTCAAAGCGCCTTGACGAGGTCTACCGCGTGCACCCGGAGTTCCGCAGCACACGGAGCAATTTGGCAGGTTTCGAGATTCCTGCATTTGAGGATCTCATCGAAAGCGCAAGAGAACGCGAAGCGGCTGTCTCGGCTCCGTTTTCGGTCTACATTCACGGCGACTTCAACATCGACAACATTATCTATGACCCCGGTGAAAACCGTATAAATTTCATTGACCTGCATCGCTCTCGCTACATGGACTATGTACAGGATGTATCGGTCTTCATGGTGTCAAACTATCGCTTGCAAGTGCTCGACGCCCCCGTCCGCCGACGGATCATGAAGCTTTCTTATGACTTCTATCAAATCGCCCGTCGCTTCGCCCGCAAGCAGAACGATGAGACGTTTGATTATCGCCTGGCCTTGGGCCTCGGGCGTTCTTTTGCCAGCTCGACCCGCTTCATCTTCGACAAGTCTCAGGCGCGCAAAATGTTCCTCAGATCCCGTTATCTGATCGAACGGGCACTCACTTGTAAAACCGGCCAAGAGCACAAGTTCAAACTGCCTGTGAAGGAGATCTTCGTTGACTGAGCCCAGAATCGGAGTGATC
Organism: Roseibium polysiphoniae; assembly: GCF_014842925.1. Lineage (GTDB taxonomy): Bacteria > Pseudomonadota > Alphaproteobacteria > Rhizobiales > Stappiaceae > Roseibium > Roseibium polysiphoniae. The sequence continues at coordinate 472,925 of NZ_JACYXJ010000004.1, read as the reverse complement.
GGCATACCTGGAAAGTGGTCCACGGAAACACTGGCCGATGCAATCGAAGAACGTAGCGGCTTCCGGCTGGTCATTGACATGGCTCAGGTCAGCCTCGACCTGACAACATCATCTCTCTGGTTCCAAGGTGTTGATCTCTGCGAGCTGGACGGCTTGATCGTTAAGAAGATCAGCGAAGAGTACAGCCCCCATACGCTTGATCGGCTCGAGATGCTTCGCGTTGCAGAAAACCGTGGCGTTAAGGTCTTCAGCGGCGCAGAAAACATCATCCGCCTTGTCGACCGGCTAAGCTGCACAGTCACACTTTCAAATGCCGGCATTTCAATGCCTCCCACCTGCGTAACGGAAGACCAGGATGCGGCGTTCGAGACGGTGACGCGCTTTGGAAGTGCCGTCTTCAAGCCGCTGTTCTCGACAAAGGCCCGCGGTATGTGCGTCCTTGAAGCAAGCGCTGGCGAGGATGTCGTCCGTAAAGACATTGCCGCCTTCTCCGAGGAGCACCCTGTGATGTACATCCAGCAAAAGATGGATCTGTCCGGTCAGGATCTGGGCATGGTCTTTCTGGCTGGCAGATACCTTGGAACCTACGCCCGCGTCTCGCAGTCGAAAGCCTGGAACACGACGATCGAGAGTGGAGGCAAATACGCGCCTTTCTCGCCAGATGACGAACTGATTGCGCTGGCACACAAAGCACAAGCACCCTTTGGTCTCGACTTCACGACCGTTGACGTCGCTCTGACGCCTGAAGGACCAATTGTCTTCGAAGTATCAGCGTTCGGCGGTTTCAAAGGCGCACTTGAGGGCGCTGGCATAGAGGCAGCAGGCCTTTATGCCGACCATGCGCTAAGGAAGGTCAGGTCATGAGCGAGCTAAGCAGCCAAGATGTGAACGACGCCCTGCAACCTCAAGGCCGATGTTCCGCGCATTCGCCCATTCATCTGAAAGTGGGAAGCGTCGTCGTCGAAATACGTTCCAATTCTGAGCCAGTCCTTTCGGAGCTGCGGCAGTATTTCCTGCATGCCGTCGTCCCGGACGAAGACCCAACCCTAACTGTCTATGTTCTCGATGATCTGGATCTTCCGTTCGATGTCGCCTGGTCTGATTGGGCCAGAGAGCCGGGCAAGGCCGGTCGTAAGGACGCAATTTCAGATCTGCCAAATGCACGGCTTGTCCGAAAAGTGCGCACCGGCATGACATTTCTGCAGTCAACAGACTGGAAGATCGCATTCGGCCCCTGCAAGGCCTATCCGAACCAGGTCGTCAATTTTGTAAACACTCAGATTTTGAACCACTTTCAGCAGCTCGGCTGGGTCGGCTGTCATGCGGCCGCAGTCAATTGTGGGGAGCGAACGCTCGCGATTGCCGGTCTTTCGGGCGGCGGCAAGTCGACAACCATGCTCAAGCTGATGGAGCTGGATGGCGGCCGCTATGTCACGAACGACCGTTTGCTTGTTGGGAGCAACACGCCTCATCCCGATGCGCTTGGCATTCCTAAATTGCCGCGGATCAATCCCGGAACCATACTTCACAATCCAAGGCTTCGCAGCATGCTTTCGGCCACCAAACAGGCCGAACTGGAGGCACTGACCGACGAGGAGCTGTGGACTCTGGAGGAAAAACACGACCTGATGGTTGGTGACGTCTTCGGCCCGGACCGCATCAGGCACGCCGCATCCCTCACGCACTTTTGGGTTTTGAACTGGTCACGTGAAACTGACGAACCGACGAATGTCCGCGATGTGAAAATCGAAGATAGGCCGGACTTGCTGGCGGCTATCATGAAGAGCCCGGGGCCGTTTTACCAACGGCCCAATGGCAGCTTTTGGCAGGACGACAGCCCGCTTGAACCCGAAGCCTATCTTGCAGCCTTGAAAGGCGTCGAGGTGCAGGAAGTTTCTGGCCAGATCGATTTCGACGTCCTCTTTCAATATGGCGAAAAACTCTTTGGTGCCCGGGCATGACGAGACGCCTGGCAATTCTGGTCCGTCACGGTGACTACGAGCAGCGCCCCAACGCCCCGAGCGCGCTCCAACCCTTCCCGTTGACGGCGAAGGGAAAGTCGCAAGCCGATGCTGCCGGCCTAGAAATCGCGGCTTTCTGCAAAGAAGAAAATTGGCACCTTTCGCCTGTCATTTCATGCTCGCGCCAACTTCGCGCCTGGCAGACTGCCGTATTTCTGTCCGAAGGACTTAGATCGGAACTCAATCTCCCGGCAGTCGTTGAAGAAAGTGAGGAACTTGCGGAACGGAGCGTTGGAGCCTTGGCGAACCTGACCGTTGAAGAAATCGAGGCGATCATCGCAGCAGATCCGCGCCACGAAACTTTGCCGAACGGATGGAAGTCCAGCAGCGACTACAGATTACCGTTCCAAGGCGCTGAATCCCTGCAGGAAGCAGGGCAGCGAGTGTCCGACTACCTTGTATCCCAGATGGCAGCGCTAAAGGAAACCGCCGGAACTGTGGCGAAAGTCTTCGTCGGTCATGGCGCCTCCTTTCGGCACGCCGCTCATCGCCTTGGGGTGATCGATTTTGACGAGATTGCACGACTAAGCATGCACCACGCGAGACCCGTTGTGCTGGAGGTCAACGACAAGATGTCATGGCGCCGTGTGCACGGCGAATGGAAGAACCGGTATCCCGATGAACCAGCTACAGACTGAAGGAACACAGGCCGTTATGATGCCTGCCCCCGAAAACACCGAGGACCTTCTGCCGACCATTCTCGGGACACGAGCAGCCTCGCTTGGCGTTCCTGAAAACTGCGTCCCTTGGCCTTTGGACATGAATCACTCCGGCGGCTCAACGCCAGACCAAACAGCCAAGATCCTTAAAAGCTTGAGGAAATCAGGTGAGTATGGGCAATGGAGATGGCCAAAGCGTCCAGTTGTTTTCATTTCCGACCTTCATGCTGATGCCGAAAGCCTCGTCAGGTCTTTGGTCGCCGCCGGCGTTGTTCAACGTCATGAAAACGATGCCGATGGCTTCGACCTGACAGACTTCGGACGTTCTTGCGTCCTCGTCATTGGCGGCGACTGTCTCGACAAAGGGCCAAGCAACCTGGACCTACTCAACAGCTTAAAAAAGCTGATTGAAACCGGCGTTCGTCTCAAGTTGCTTGCAGGAAATCATGACTTGCGCCTCCTGCTGGGTGTTCGTGCCTTGACGAGCGACCGGTCGCCCCTGACCGAACATATGTTCATCCGGATGGGCAACAAGGTGCTACCCCTTCTGCGCGAGGTCTACGACAAACACGTCGCGCCGGCGAACGAGTTGGAGAGCGTGCCGGATCTTGAGACTTGCCGTGATCGGATTTTTCCGAGCGAAACCTGGCAAAGAGATTTTCCGGAAGCTGCGGCAGAACATCTTGGCGAAGCAGCTATCCAAAAGGAGCTCCGCCGGCTTAAGAAAAAGATCGCAACTTTCGAGGAAGCAAGCCTGAGCGCCGGGCTAGATATGCGCATGCTCTACGCCGCCGCAATGAAATGCAGGGAACTTTTCCTGGCGCCTGACGGTCTCTACGCCTGGTTTTACGACCGGATGCGCGCGATCTACAAGACTGGATCCGTTCTCTTTGTTCATGCAGGTCTGGATGACCATATCTGCGCCGAGATCGATGAGAATGGCGTGAGCCACATCAACCAGCTGTTTCGCGAACAGGTCTATCAAGACCCTTTCACGTTCTACTCCGGCACCGTCGCCAACATCATGCGAACCAAGTACCGAGCGGTTGACAAACAGCTGTCATCACAAGGTGTCGAACGGCTTCATCGCGCAGGCGTCAAGATCCTCGTACATGGTCACGTCAATCGCGACCGCGGGCAAAGACTGAAGACGATGAAAGGCTTGCTCCACGTCGAAGCGGATATCACGCTGGACCGAAATTCGCGAAAGATCGAAGGCCTCAAGGGAATTGGCACCGGCGCAACCATAATCCTGCCAAATGGCAACATTGTCGGCTTCAGCAACGACTTTCCATATGCGAAAGTATTCACTCCCGAGATCCACATGACAAAGGCGGCGCTCCAGCATGATGGAACGTAAGGACAGATTTAAGCACGAGTCCATTCAGGACCGAAAAACCATTCAATCCCTGATCACCGCGATCAACCGAGGGATCGCAAAGGGTGAGCTGCATTTCAGCGATGACACCGGCGAAATCACCTTGAACCCGGACGGCATGCTCAATCTGAAGGTCACTGCGTCCAAGGATGAGGCGCGTTGCCGCATGGATATCCGCATATCCTGGGCCAACGAAAACACCGACCTGAAAGATGCCGGGAAGCTGAAAGTAAAGTCCTGAGAATCAACGTCGAAAGCGCGAAACCACATAAGTGCGGTTTTCACGCTTTTGATCCGACGGCGAACAAGGTTGCTTCAAAAGCCCCTCCCCGCCATCAGATCGCTTGAAGCTGCTTTCGCTTACGATGCAGCTTGGAAGCCCGGGATGATCTTCTCGGCATAATCAGCAATGATTTTCTCTTCATCGCCGCTGTCGAGATAGATGTTGAACTGGGTCACTCCTGCTGTCTCAAGCTCTTTCAGCTTTGCAATGTGCTGATCCGCAGTGCCCAGGATGGTGAACGCGTCCACGATCTCATCGGTGATGAAGTCGAGGAACGGGTTATCGCTCTGACCGTGCTTTGAATAATCATAGCCACGGCGCTTCTCGATGTAGGACGTCAGACTTGCGGGCACCAAATCTGAATCCGAACCATACTTCTCGACAATATCGGCCACATGATTGCCGACCATTGCAGGGAACCATTTCACCTTCTCTCGGGCATATTCGATATCCCCGGTGTAGGCCGGCGCCGCCGCCATGATGCGGTAGCCAGACATGTCACGCCCTGCTTCTTCACCCGCCTTTTTGGCCTGATCTCCAAGCCACTTACAGATACCCGGCTCCGCGATCTGCAGGATGAGGCCGTCGCCAACACGCCCGGCTGTTGCCAGAGCCTTGGGGCCGTAAGCCGCGATCCACATCGGTGGCTCATGACCAACCGCCCAGGGGAATTGCACAGGTTCAGGACATTCGCCGTATTGTGCCTCCTCACCTTTGATCAGCTTCCGCATCACATCGGTAAATTCTTCAAGCCGCTTGAGCGTCGCAGGCTTTTTCCCCATCACGCGAACGGCGCTGTCGCCTCGGCCGATGCCGATGTCGAACCGGTCGCCAGACTGCTTGGCGAGCGAACCGAAGAGGCTGGCGGCGACTGACCAGTCACGGCTGTTGGGATTGGTCACACAGGGACCAAAGCGCATGTGCTTGGTGTGCTCCATACACATGGCCATCGCGACATAGCTGTCACGCCAGAGAATGTGGCTATCGTAGAACCAGCAGTAGGTGAAGCCGGCGTTCTCCGCCTGCCGCACCAGTGCTTTTGCACGGTCGGCCTCCACAAATCCCTTGAAGCAAATTCCGAATTCCATCGCGGTTTTCCCCTCGGTCTTCGTTGCCGGCACCGCTACCTGCAACGCGATTGTCATGGTGGAAATCTCCAGCGAACTGGCGCCGCCGTCAACTATTTTTGACCATTTGATAAAAAATTTCTGCCGACTCCTTGATCAAAGCTAAAAATGAGGCAATCCTCAAGACTGTTCTCACCAGCCAAGGCCCAGCGTGGCAGAGTGAAGACCGGCCACCGAAAGTCTCCAAATCATGCAGGCTACGGAAGATGCGTCCACGGGAAACAGGTGTCGTGCGTGACCAAAAGTAAAATCATAGCGCTTTCCGGCGGCGTAGGCGGCGCAAAGCTCTCGCAGGGTCTGGCAGCTGAAATGAACCCGCAGGACCTGACGGTGATCGTCAACACCGGTGATGATTCAGCGCACTATGGCCTGTTTGTCACGCCCGACATCGACACTCAGCTCTACACACTGTCGGGTCGAGCCGATCTTGAGCGCGGCTGGGGACGTAAAGACGAGAGTTGGAACGCGATGAACTCATTGCGCGAGCTCGGCGAAGACATCTGGTTCAACATCGGCGACAAGGACCTTGGCACCAATCTGCTTCGAACCATGCGGCTTGCCCGTGGGGACAGGCTGACCGAAATCACCATCGACTTCGCAAAGTCATTTGGTCTGGAATGCCAGCTCCTGCCGATGGCTGACATGCCCGTATCGACGCAGCTTCGTTGCTCTGATGGAAACTACGACTTTCACGACTGGTTTGTCGCAAAGAGAGCTGAGCCAACTGTCGAAGAAGTGGTTTTCAGAGGCGCCAGCGAGTCAAGCATGACGGCAGAAGTCGCGAGCGCTCTCGGCGACCCCGACCTTGCTGCAATCATTGTGTGCCCTTCCAATCCATACCTGTCCATCGACCCCATCCTGGCTGTGCCTGGGCTTCGTCAGGCGCTCATCGATAGCCCGGCACCGGTTATCGGCGTCACGCCGGTCGTCGGAGGCAAAGCAATCAAGGGACCAACGGCGTCGATGATGCGAGGCTTTGGCCTGCCCGTGAAGGCATCGACCGCCGCGGCGGCACATGCAGATATCTATGACGGCTATTTGCTTGATGAACAGGACGCAGACGATGCGCCAGAGTTCCAGACGATCGGCAGCGGCCTTCCTGTTGCACTCGCCGATACCATGATGGTTGACATGACTGCCAAGCGCAGGCTTGCGCGAACTGCACTGGATTTCGCCCAGCGCCTTCTAAGCGAGCAAACGCCATGACGATCTGGGCACTCATTCCAGTGAAAGTTTTTGCAGAGGCCAAATCGCGGCTTTCAAGCATTTTGACACCCAAACAGCGGGCGATACTTGCGCGGGCAATGTTTAGGGACACGCTCTCTGCCACGGCGCTTGCGGAAGGCCTGGACGGCATAGCCGTTGTAACGAAGGATCCTGAGGCTGCCGAGATTGCAAGATTGGCCGGCGCTTGCGTCATCGACGATCAAACCCAGGATCTGAACGATGCCCTGACCGCCGGTAGAATGACGCTACAAAACCGGCTTGGAGCCGTCGACCTCATCATCATTCCGGCAGATCTTCCCGCAGCTAGAGCGAGTGATATCGACGACTTTATTGCAGCACGCCGTACACCAACACAGATCGTCCTCTCTCCCGACCATGAAGGAGATGGCACCAACATGCTCCTGACAGGTGCTATGACAGACTTTCCCTATGCTTTCGGCCCGGCAAGCTATCAGCGTCACATCAGCCAGGCCAAAGACCTAGGCTATGAAGCCACATCCTTGAAAAGCGTCCGCGTCGGCGCCGATCTCGATAATCCGTCCGACCTTTACAGAATTTGGCAGCATGCGCCTGGTGAACATACCAAGCGGGCGCTCGAAACCTTCTGTCTCAGCAGCCATTGGCCTCTCAAGGAGGTATCATGACCCACTCTCTCCGCGACCTAGACCTTGAAGCGCTGATTGCCGAAACGGACATTCATGGCCTCATGCATCGCGCCCGTACAAGACGTGACGCTGCATTTGGGTCCCTCGTAACCTATTCGCCCAAAGTCTTCATTCCGCTGACGATGGCCTGCCGGGATGTCTGCCACTACTGCACCTTTGCCAAACCATTGAAGGCAGGTCAGAAGGTTTTTCTGTCGCCTGAGGAAGTGCTTGATCTCGCCAGGAAGGGAGAGCAGGCAGGCTGTCAGGAGGCATTGTTCACACTTGGCGAGAAACCGGAACTTCGTTACCGGCCCGCGCGGGAAGCTCTCGATGAGCTCGGTTTCGAAACAACTGTTGACTATCTGGCCCACGTGGCTGGCCTGGTCAGAGACCAGACGAACCTCCTGCCCCACCTCAATCCGGGCACATTGACGACTGCCGAATTCGAAAAGCTTAAACCGACGGCAGCTTCCATGGGCATGATGCTTGAGACGACCTCACAGCGACTGTCCGCGCGCGGCGGCCCTCATTTCGGCAGCCCAGATAAGGAACCAGCAGCAAGACTTGCCGCCCTTGAAGCTGCGGGAAAAGCTCAGGTTCCCTTCACCACCGGCCTGCTGATCGGAATCGGTGAAACCCGACGGGAAACTGTTGAGGCTCTTCTGGCCATTCGGGATGCACACTCGGAATTTGGGCACATTCAAGAAGTTATCATACAAAACTTCTTGCCCAAGCCGGACACCAAGATGCGCGCCTTCCCGCCGGCCGACCCAATCGAACATCAATGGGCGATTGCAGCGGCACGGATGATCTTGCCGATGGAAATCAGCCTCCAAGCCCCCCCCAATCTCGCAGCTGGCACTGGTGAGGAACTGCTTCAAGCCGGCATCAATGACTGGGGCGGCGTCTCACCAGTCACCATCGACCACGTCAACCCCGAAGCCCCCTGGCCGAGCATCGAGAAACTCGCCAAGATCACCGCAAGCGAAGGCAAAACGCTAGCGCCGCGCTTGACGATCTATCCCTCCTTCATTCACCGGGCCGATGACTGGATCGCTCCCCGAATGGTTAGATCCGTCTTGAGAGCATCAGACGGCGAAGGGCTCGCCTTTGAAGGTACCTGGACCCCAGGTTCAGATAAGAAGCCGCCAGAGATCCGCAAAGGCGGCGGCGTTGACCCCGAAATCCAGGCGATACTGAACCTCGCGCCCAAAACCGTCTTGACTGAAGAGCAGATTGTCCGGCTGTTTTCCGCGCGCGGTGACAGTTTCCATGCGGTCTGTGCTCATGCAGATCAGCTGCGCAAAGCGACAAATAGCGACCGCGTTCACTACGTCGTGACCCGGAACATCAATTACACAAATGTCTGCACCTACGGCTGCACGTTCTGTGCATTTTCAAAGGGCAAGACGCATGAAGAACTCCGGGGCCCAGCTTACGATCTCGATATGGAGGAGTTTTCAAGGCGTGTTTCGGAAGCTTGGGCGAGAGGTGGCACTGAAATCTGCCTGCAGGGTGGCATCCATCCCGGCTATACGGGCGAAACTTATCTGAACCTTCTGCGGCATGCGAAACAAGCTGCTCCAGATATTCATATCCACGCTTTCTCGCCTTTGGAGATTTGGCAAGGCGCGGCAACCCTGGATCTGCCGCTTACGGACTACCTTCTCAAATTGAAGGAGGCAGGGCTTTCGTCCTTGCCCGGAACAGCCGCCGAAATCCTCGATGATGAAGTTCGAACAAAGATCGCACCGGACAAGATCACGACAGATCAATGGTTTCAGGTCATGCGCGCAGCTCATTCTATTGGCCTGAAGAGCACGTCGACCATCATGTATGGCCACATCGAACAGCCGAAACATTGGGCGAGACACCTACTCCGTCTTCGCGCTCATCAACTCGAACACGGCGGCTTCACCGAGTTCGTTCCGCTCCCCTTCGTTGCACTGGAGGCTCCAATCTACCTGCGCGGTCAGTCGAGGAAAGGGCCCACCTGGCGGGAGGCGGTCTTGATGCATGCCATTGCTCGCATCGTACTCCACGGTGCAATCGACCACATTCAGGCGTCATGGGTTAAAATGGGCCCCGAAGGCGCGGCCGCCTGCCTAAACTCCGGCGCAGATGATATGGGCGGCACTTTGATGAATGAAAGCATTACGCGTGCAGCCGGCGCCGTTCATGGGCAAGAGTTTGCCCCATGGCAGATGGAAGACCTGATTCATTCAGTCGGGCGCAAACCATTTCAGCGTTCAACCGTATATGGCCATGTACCAGAGGAACGCCGGCAACGTGCCATGCAAGCCGCCCCGCTTCAGGACATGACCAACACGCCATTCAAGGCACGCAAGCAACGCGACCGCTTGAACGCCTGACCAGACAAAAACGATTACAGCAAAGGGATCGCAATGCTGCGCATTGGATACAAGGCTTCCGCCGAACAGTTTCGGCCTCACGAACTGATGGAGTTCGCAATCCTGGCCGAGGAAGTCGGCCTGGACAGTGCGTTTATCTCCGATCATTTTCAGCCTTGGCGGCACACGGGCGGCCACGCCCCGCACGCTCTCGTCTGGCTTGGCGCAGTCGGTGCAAGAACCAGCCGCATCGCGCTGGGAACCTCGGTTCTGACCCCGACCTTCCGTCACCATCCGTCGATGATCGCTCAGAGCTTTGGCACGTTGGGCTCAATGTTTCCTGACCGCATTATCCTTGGAATCGGAACTGGCGAAGGCCTCAACGAGGTTCCTGCAATTGGCTGTGAGTGGCCGGAACGGAAGGAACGTTTCGCACGCCTGCGCGAAGCAGTCCGGCTGATCCGCAAACTATGGACCGAAGAGCGTGTAAGCTTTGAGGGGGACTACTACAAGACCGAGAGCGCAACGATTTATGACAGACCGGAAAACCCGGTTCCGATTTATGTTGCCGCAGCCGGTCCAATGATCGCAAAATATGCCGGCCGTTTCGGCGACGGCTTCATCTGTACATCTGGCAAGGCTCCAGCACTATACTCAGAAACGCTCATTCCGAACCTAGAAGCCGGGATCACCCAACAGGAACGACAAGCATCAGACGTCGACCGAATGATTGAAGTGAAACTGTCTTTCGACACAAATCTGGACCGCGCGAAGGAAGACACCCGTTTCTGGGGCGCTCTTGCCTTGACACCGGAACAGAAGATGACGGTCGAAGACCCTCTGGAAATGGAGAAGTTAGCCGACAGTCTTTCATCCGATCAAACCGCAAGTCGATGGATTGTCACTTCAGATGCCGATGAGGTCGTCGAACGATTGAAGCCCTACGTCGACCTCGGTTTCAATCACTTCGTCTTTCATGCTCCAGGGCCAGATCAGACGCGCTTCCTGAAGCAATTTGCGGCAGACGTCTTGCCGCGACTTCGGAACGCCTACGGCTAACGACATCATGGCTCGACTGACACTCACGACCCTTGATGATTTTCCGTTGGTCAATCCGGGCGACGACCTTGCCAACCTCGTCGCCAAAGGGCTCAAGCGTCAGCAAGTTGCGCTCGGCAGGGGTGACGTCGTGGTCATTGCGCAAAAGGTTGTTTCGAAAGCGGAGGATCGCTTTCGAAACCTGGCCGATATTACGCCTGGCCAAGATGCTCTTGATCTTGCAGAGGAAACCGACAAAGACCCGCGGCTAGTGCAAGCCATTCTGGATGAGAGCACGGAAGTCGTTCGCAAGCGAAAAGGCGTTCTCGTGGTTCGCCACCGATGCGGTTGGGTCATGGCGCAGGCAGGCATTGATCAATCCAACGTCGAAGGCAGTGAAAACGGCGCACTGCTGCTTTTGCCGATTGATCCTGATGCTTCTGCCGCTCGCCTGAGAGCCGCGCTATTGGAACGGCTCGACGTTCCTCTCGGCGTTGTGATCGCTGACAGCTTCGGCAGACCATTTCGCAACGGCACAACCGGCGTAGCCATTGGTGCAGCAGGCGTGACGAGCTTTATGGACATCCGCGGCGAGAGAGATCTTTATGGGCGAGAATTGAAGGTCTCAACGGTCGCTCACGCAGACGAGCTCGCCTCAGCTGCATCTCTCTTGATGGGTCAGGGAAACGAGGGCTGTCCTGTGGTTCTGGTTCAGGGGCTCGCGCCTTCGAGGGAGGTGCCGGCAGCTTCCCTCATCAGACCTTTGGAAGATGACCTCTTCCGCTAGTTTACTTTTTCTTTGAATTGCAAAGATGCCGCTCAGTCGGCGAATACGCGCTCTCACAGCCAAATTCTTAAGAGCTACCCGTCCGCAAAGCCTGCCCCCAAGGACGGTCCAAAGCACCTTCGACCATGCATAATATATGAGTTTTATACTCAGCTATTGATGCCCCTCAATAATATGAATATAGAAATCATATTATTGATTGAAGGCGAAGCCATGACCGAACAGTTTTCGAAAACCGACCGCGCACAGATCCGTCGCATGAGAGAACAACACTCAAACATGCGGGACCGGGATCTGGCGAACATGCTCGAAATCTCAGAGGCAAAGCTTCTGGCAGCGTTCTGCGGACATGGTGTGCGTCGCATTGCGGCGAACTTTGACGTTCTCTTCAATGGCCTCAAGGAAGTCGGTGAAGTGATGGCGCTGACGCGGAACGAAAGCGCCGTGCATGAGAAGATTGGTCCATTCGAGAAATTCGTGAATGGCAAGCGGGCAGCATTGATGCTCGGTGAGCAGATCGACATGCGCATGTTCCCAGCTGTTTGGGCGCACGGCTACGCCGTTGAACGACAGGACGGCGAGAACCTACGCAGATCTCTCCAGTTCTTTGATGCGACAGGAGAAGCTGTATTCAAGGTTCACGCTCGGCCGAAAACAGATCTTGAAGGCTGGAACAACCTGATCGACAAACTCCTGCTTTCGGATCAGGACGCAGAAATCGAATTCGAGGAAAAAGCTCACTCAGAAACGGATCGCAAACCAGCATCTGCAGAAGCCGGAGAAACGCTTCGGAAGCGCTGGCAAGGGCTCACGGATCCGCATCAGTTCCATGGCATGCTGAAAGATCTGGGCTTGCATCGCCTAAGCGCACTGGAAGTTGCCGGGCACCAATGGGCATGGAAGCTGGATGAAAGCGCGGTTGCTGCAATGCTGCACCTGGCCGCAAATGAAGCTCTACCGATCATGTGTTTCGTCGGCAACAAGGGCTGCATCCAAATCCACTCCGGTGCGATTGAAACAGTCATGGACAAAGGGCTCTGGATCAACGTGCTTGATCCAACCTTTCACCTTCACTTGCGCACCGACCACATTGCCAGCGTTTGGGCTGTCCGCAAGCCCGCCGACATTGAACACGTGACGTCGATCGAAGTCTACGACGAGAATGACAACCTGATCATTCAGTTCTTTGGCGTCAGAAAAGAAGGCTCGGTCGAGCGCTCGGAATGGCGGGATCTGATCGAAAGACTTCCTCAGGTTCCCACCAATGCCGCAATCGGAGTTGCCTCATGAGCTTCAGATCCACATTTTCGAGCCGCTTTGTTTTTCTCTTTGCAACAGCGCTCTTAGGAAGCCACCTCTTTCTGCAAGGCGCAGCAACTGCCGAACAGGCAGCGGCAGAACGCATCGTAGCCATCGGTGGATCCGTGACCGAGATCGTCTATGCTCTTGGTGAAGAAGACCGCCTCATTGCTCGCGACACAACCAGCACCTTTCCTCCAGAAGCAACGGAGCTTCCGGATGTCGGCTATATACGCGCGCTATCGCCTGAAGGTGTTTTGTCGGTATCGCCTGACATGATCCTGATGCTTGATGGAGCGGGACCGCCTGAGACGCTGGAGCTATTGGCAAAATCCGGAATTCCTATCGTCGGCATTCCAGAGGATTATTCCGGCGAAGGGATACTCCAAAAGGTACAAGCCGTCGGTGAAGCCCTCGGTGTTACGGAAAAAGCAAAGGCCTTGAATGACGATCTGAGGCTCGCACTCTCGAGCGCGGCAGAGGAAAATGCGAACCGAACCAAAGATATCAAGGTTCTGTTCGTCCTGTCCGCCAAAGGCGGCAGAATCCTGGCGTCAGGCGACAAGACCGCAGCAAGCGGTATTCTCAAGTTAGTCGGTGCGGAAAACGCAACGAAAGACTTTGCCGGTTACAAACAGCTCACCGATGAGGCCATTCTGGAGGCTGCGCCAGATGTGATCCTAATGATGAGCAATGGACGAGATCACGGCGCCTCTGCGCAGACACTATTTGACCATCCGGCCGTCTCGCTTACGCCTGCTGGTGAAAACAAACGACTTATCCAAATGCCAGGAAACTACCTCTTGGGGTTTGGCCCTCGCACACCGGAGGTCATTCACGAACTGGCTGCAAAGTTGACTGAGTTCGGCGGCTGACACGCGACATGATCGAGATTTCGCTCAAACGGCTGGGCGCAGGCCGGATGACCGCGGCAATGGTGGAAAAACAACCGACCGGAATGCGGGATTTACTCGCGCGGCAGGTTATTTTCGCCCTCGTCGTGGTCCTGATACTCGCCATATCTGCGAGCCTGACGATAGGACCGATCAAAATCCCGGTTCTTGATGTGATTCAGCACTACCTAATAAACCTGCTTAGTGGCTCAGAAGAGTCTCTGGCAGGCATAAACTTGCGGGACTGGATCGTACTGAGTGAAATCCGGTTACCCAGAACGCTCCTCGGAGCGCTCGTCGGCTCCGCCCTCGCCGTTTCTGGAGCGGTGATGCAAGGTCTTTTCAGGAACCCCTTAGCGGACCCAGGCATTGTCGGCGTTTCCGCCGGAGCTGGTCTCGGTGCCGCAAGCCTCATCGTCCTAGGAGGAACAACTCTTGCCCCGATCGTCTCGATCTTTGGGATCTACGCCCTTCCCCTTGCAGCCTTTGGCGGAGGCCTTTGTTCTACATGGCTGCTCTATCGAATAGGCACTCGAGGCGGTGTTACCTCCGTGGCCACGCTGCTTCTGGCGGGCATTGCTCTTGGCGCCTTTGCTGGCGCGATCACTGGCCTTCTCGTCTATGTTGCCGATGACCAGCAGCTCAGAGACCTGACTTTCTGGGGATTGGGGTCCCTCGCCGGAGCTTCCTGGGAAAAGGTTTTTGCGGCCGCGCCACTGATCTGCACAACGCTCTTCCTATTGCCCATTCTTGCAAATGGCTTGAACGCATTGATGCTCGGAGAAGCGGCCGCGGGCCACATGGGCGTTCGCGTTCAGCGTCTGAAAAATATCAGCATCATCATGGTCGCTGCTGCTTCCGGCGCTTCGGTCGCGGTAAGCGGAGGGATTGGTTTCGTAGGGATCATCGTTCCGCACCTTCTTAGGCTGACCATAGGTCCCGACCATCGCTACCTTTTGCCGGCATCAGCTCTTTTGGGCGCAAGCTTTCTCATCGCAACAGACACCATAAGCCGAACAATAGTTGCTCCAGCAGAGCTGCCCATCGGTATTCTGACCGCATTCGTCGGCGCACCGTTTTTCCTTTGGCTCCTCCTTCGCAAACGCGGCCTGAGCAGCTTTTGATGGAGAACACAGCCTTGAAGCCTCAACAAATTTCGAAGAACTCACCCACAGGAAGCCTTGAGGCGTTTGGCCTTGAGGTAGGTTACAATCGAGCGCCTGTCATCAAGGATCTCAGTTTTGTAGCCGAGCCAGGGCTCTTTCATACCATTTTGGGGCCGAACGGATCCGGCAAAAGCACCCTCTTGAAGGCACTGACCGGCGAACTCTCCTATTCTGGCCGGGTTACGCTCAATGGCGAGAGCCTAAGCACCATCAGAGCGGAAACCCTGGCCTTGCGGCGAGGGGTGCTTCCCCAGCATACGGTTCTCGCGTTTCCGCTAACGGTTTCTGAGGTCGTCAGTCTTGGCGTCTTACGCAATGACACTGTTGGAACAGCGAAGCAGCGCCGCAACCGAATTTTCGAAGCGCTTGGCATGGTTGACCTGGAAGGCTTTGAGGGCAGGCAGTATCAATCGCTCTCCGGCGGGGAACAGCAACGTGTCCAGCTCGCCCGCGTCCTATGCCAAGTTTGGAGCCCGATAGCAGAAGATGGTAGCCGCCGCTGGCTCTTTCTCGATGAACCAGTCTCCAGCCTGGACATCAAGCACCAAATCCAGATCATGAACATTGCTGCCGACTATGCTCGACGCGGCGGCGGTGTCTTGGCCGTTATGCATGACCTCAATCTCACGGCCAGCTTTGCCGACACCGTCATGGTCATTCGAAACGGTGAACTGAAAATCATGGGAAGCGTCGCCGCCGTCTACAAGGACGAAATTCTTTCCGACGCTTATGACCACGACGTTCAAGTATCTCATGTAGATGGGCGCAGCGCGCCAATTGTCCTCGCGAGACATGGCTAGCAATCCGTGTAGGCATAACGGCACCACCAACCTGAAAGCCTGGTAGACTCAAGCGTGCGCCTTGGATAAGCGCCCGTGCCAGGAGCCAATGTTTGAGGTCGCGGTTCGACTTTGCTTTTTCTCTTGGATGCTTCCATAAAAGAGCTCGGAGATTGCAGCTTTTTTTGGATGATAAATTCTAATGATTTTTCCTTGTGTTCTGTCGGGCGGCATCGGCTCGCGGCTTTGGCCCCTCTCCCGTAAGGACCGGCCGAAACAATTCCTGCCTATTTTCAATGGCGAAAGCCTTTTCCAGAAAACCATAAAGCGCGTTCAAGGAGAGACCTTCGGCGCTCCGATTGTGATCGGAAACAACAACCATCGCTTTCTGATGGGTGAACAGCTTGGGGAAACAGGTGTAGAGGCGGACACCATTCTTCTCGAACCCATGGGTCGCAACACGGCCGCACCGGCCGCCATGGCAGCTCTGTTAGCAGACGAAAAAGATCCTGAGGCGCTTGTGCTTCTACTCCCGTCTGATCATCTGATCGGCGAGGAGAATGTCTTCCGGCAAGCAATTGAGAACGCATCAGACGCCGCACTTTCCGGGCAAATCGTGACTTTCGGTATTACCCCGCACGAGCCCAATACAGGATATGGCTATATTCAGCTTGAGGACGGCGCCGACCCTGTCAGAAAAGTCGCGGCCTTTGTCGAAAAGCCCGACCTTTTGACAGCAAAAAAGTTTCTTGCAGATCACAACTACGTCTGGAACGCGGGGATTTTTCTTTACTCCGCAAAAGCGATGATCGACGCATTCGAAACACACCAGCCTCAGTTGATGGCAGATATTCGCGCGGCTCTGGCGACACGCACAGAAGACCTGGATTTCACTCGTCTGGACGCGGACGCCTTTGCCAAGATCGAAAGCATCTCGATCGACTATGCAATCATGGAAAAAGCGCCAAATATCTCTTGTGTTCCCATGGCCCCGCAGTGGGATGATCTCGGATCCTGGTCCGCGATCTGGGATGTCCTCGACAAAGATCCAGAAGGTAACAGTGGACTTGGCGATACACGGTTCCTCGGATCGCAGAATTGTCTCGCCTACGCAGACGACGGTCTGGTGTCGGTAATAGGCCTTTCCGATGTTCTTGTTATTTCCACACGCGACAGCGTCCTTGTTGCCCACAAGGACAAGGCCCAGGACGTAAAGAAGATTGTTGAAGCACTGGAGAACGAAGGGCGGGAGGAAGTCAACGCACACCCCCGTGCCTACAAGCTCTGGGGCTGGACCGAACGGATCAATTCCGGCGACAGGTTTTCTGTCCAGTCGATGATGATCAAACCGGGAAAAGGCCTCACTCTTCAAAGCCACTTGCACCGTGCCGAGCATTGGGTGGTCGTATCAGGAACCGTTGAGATCACCATCGAAGGAAAAGCCGAACTGCTCACTGAGAACCAGTCGGCGTTTGTTCCTTTTGGGGCCCAGCACAAGTTGTATAATCCCGGAAAGATTCCCGTACGCATGATCGAGGTTCAGTCAGGAACCTATCTGGATGCCGACGACATCCTGCGGCATTCGTAAGAGGTAGAATGGTATTTAGGCGGAAAGCTCATCGCGCCGCGGCGGATTTGCACCTGCCCGCGAAACGGTAATTGCAGCTGCCCGCGTGCCGAGTGCCAGCGCTTTCGTAAGCGTGCCTTCGGACACATTAGCAATGGTGCTCCGCTGAAGTACCCCGCTCTCTTGCAAAATGGCCAAAACACCTGCGTTGAAAGTATCACCAGCTCCAACCGTATCGGCCACTTTCACTGAAAGGCCCGGCGCAGATACCTCGAGACCAGAAGCGGTAAAACCGACAGCCCCTTTCGTGCCTTGTGTGACCAGCACGACAGACACTCCCAAGTTTAGAATAACCTGAGCTTTTTCCCTAACAGACTGAGGTCCGGGCAAAATCCAGTCGAGATCTTCGTCTGAGACTTTGACGATATCGGCACTCCGCAACATCCGATCAAGCCGCAGACGATAACGAGCATAGTCACGGATGAATCCAGGCCTGATGTTGGGATCAATCATGACCACCTTCTGGTCCGATTGCCCCACTAGCAAGTCCGCATAGACATCCGCGCAGGGCTCGACGGCCAAGCTGATCCCACCAAAAAACAATGCTTCGACTGCTGAATCTAGCGCTGGAATATCTGAGGGGTCGAGCATTCGGCCAGCCGAATTTTCATCATAGAACGTGTAGGTGGCCTGACCCTCATTTAGCTGAACAAAAGCTAGAGTGGTCGGCAGGTCGCTAAGGATGGAAGGCCCTACATCGACGCCACTTGCGGTAAGAGCCCCCTCCAACTGCACTCCGAAGAGATCGGTCGAAAGGCCGGTCAGCATCCCGGTCTTCACGCCAAGTCGCCCCAGGGCAATCGCCGTATTGAAAACGGCGCCACCGGGATGGGGCACAAATGCCAATTGCCCGGAAGCGCTCTTCTCCGGGATCATGTCGATAAGCGCTTCACCGCAGCACAGGATCATAATCTCAATGGCTTCCTTCGCTGAGATAGGCCTGAAGGGTCTTGCGTGCACCGCTTGCCCAAAGGCACTTCAGCTGCCGATCGAATGCATCCGCGAAGACATCATTGCGGCCGAGGTCGCCGAAAACATCGTCAAGGGCGAGGAACGCAGAAGGGCTCTCTTTTGAAATTTCCGCTGCATCTCGCAGCTGTTCGGCGCGCTCATCCTCCAGGACGAACCCACTGTCTTCAAGCGCACTTTCTGCACAATACCGGCACCAGAAGGCAACCTCTAACGCAAGTCCTTCGATGGAGCGACCTGCCTGAAGTGCATCCGCGATCGTAGGCAAGATGAATTTTGGTTGCCGGTTCGAGCCATCAAGGCAAAGCCGGGCCACCGTGTCTCCAATTTCCGGATTTGCAAACCGGAGGACACATGTCTCGAGATACTCATCGAAGCCGATGCCAGATATCGGCGGAACGACCGGGATCACATCCGTACGCGCCAGCTTCTTGAACCAACCCGAAATGTCAGGGTCCGCCATCGCCTCATGGACGAAATGATAGCCAAGCAACGCGGATGGGTAGGCAATCGCTGCGTGACCACCGTTCAAAATCCGAAGCTTCATCAGCTCATAGGGAGCGACATCATCAACGAATTGAACGCCAACTTCCTCCAGGGCCGGCCGCCCTGCCGGAAACCGGTCTTCCATCACCCATTGGCGAAAGGGTTCGCAGGCCACCGGAGCATCATCCTGGATCCCGAATTTCTGCGCAACGAGCGCCACTTCTCGTGCTGAGGTCGCTGGCGTGATGCAGTCGACCATACTGCTCGGAAAGGCGACATTGGTTTCGATCCAACCTGCAAGATCGGGCACCATTTGCTTTGCTAGACCTACAACGGTCTGGCGTGCCACATGTCCGTTTTCAGGCAGGTTGTCACAAGACAAGATTGTGAACGGCTCGAGGCCGCTGTCCTTGCGCAGGCCCAATGCGACGATCAAGATGCCAAATATCGTTTGCGGTGCATCGGGGTTTTCGATGTCACTTAGAATCTCGTGGTGGGATAGATCAAGCTGTCCGGTTTTTGCGTCGACATAGTAACCGCCCTCAGTGATCGTCAGTGAGACAATGCGGATCTCGGGACGAATGAGGGTTGCAATAAGCGCAGCCGGGTCGATGTCCGCAAAGTCCGTCATGACGCCAGTTACGCGAGCATTCAGACCGTTCGGTTCCAGCTCCACAACTGTCGTCAGCCAGTCTTGCCCGGCGAGACGATCTCTCATCGCCTTGTCGTAGCTCTTGACGCCAGCGCCAATGATCGCCCAGTCGTGGTCGAAGCCCTTGTTGAACAGCCGGTCCAGATAGACAGCCTGATGCGCCCGATGAAAATTGCCAACACCAATATGCACGATGCCCGGAGACAGCTGCTCCCGGGTGTACTGCGGTGTGCCGACGCTTTCACCTAGCTCGGACAGGGTAGACAGAGACAATTTCGTTGTCACATTCGCCTCTTACAGATTTACTGGCATTTGATTTCGCCTGAGGGCGAAGTTGCAGAAGAAGACGGCAGAGCGAGTGCATCTGCTCCCAAAGCCGGCTTGAGCGAGAACACGACCCGCAGGCCTCATCAGAGCTTATCGAAGGGTTTGTCCGTCAGCGTCGAAACGATGAAGATGCTCCGGCATTGGCGTGACGTGGACGATGTCACCATGGTGAACACCCGCCTCTCCCTGAACACGAACGGTCATGGGCGCGAGCCCATCGACATGTACGTAAAGGAAGGTGTCAGACCCGAGGTGCTCGGCAACGCCGACCTTACCCATCCAGGTTCCAGAAGTTGCTGAAAGACTTAGATGCTCCGGACGGATGCCAATGCTATGCGCGCCATGCTTCTCGGCCTCCGCACCCTCAACGAAATTCATCTTGGGCGAACCGATAAATCCGGCAACGAACTTGTTCGCCGGAGCACGGTACAGGTCCAGCGGAGATCCGACTTGCTCAATGCGGCCGGCCTGCAACACGACGATCTTGTCGGCCATTGTCATTGCCTCGACCTGATCGTGCGTCACATACACCATGGTCGTCTTCAGCGATTGGTGCAGTTCCGATATCTCCAGCCTCATGTTGACGCGCAATGCCGCATCAAGATTGGAGAGCGGTTCGTCAAACAGGAAGGCGGAGGGCTCACGGACAATCGCACGGCCAATCGCAACCCGCTGACGTTGACCGCCAGAGAGCTGGCCGGGACGGCGGTCCAGATAATCGGTCAGGTTCAAGGTCGCGGCTGCAGACGAGACACGTCGTTCCTGTTCTGCCGGGTCGATCTTGGCCATCTTCAGCGGGAAGGCGATGTTCTTGCGAACGGACATGTGCGGATAGAGAGCGTAGGACTGGAACACCATGGCCAGCCCGCGTTTTGCCGGCGCCACTTCTGTCGCATCCTTGCCGTCGATCTCGATATGCCCATCCGTGACGTCTTCGAGACCTGCGATCAAACGCAACAAGGTCGACTTGCCACATCCCGACGGACCAACGAAAACAACAAATTCTCCGTCTTCAATATCGAGGTCTAACGGTCGAATGACTTCGACATCGCCAAATGCCTTGGTGACTTGTTTGAGAGATATCTTACCCATGGTCAGATTTCCTATTTCACAGCGCCAAAGGTCAGGCCACGTACCAACTGCTTCTGGCTAAACCAGCCAAGAATCAGGATCGGAGCGATGGCCAATGTCGAGGCAGCCGAAAGCTTTGCGTAGAAGAGACCTTCCGGGCTGGAATAGCTCGCGATGAAGGCAGTGAGCGGAGCGGCTTTTGCCGCCGTCAGATTGAGGGTCCAGAACGCCTCGTTCCAGGCAAGAATGACGTTCAGGAGGAGCGTCGATGCGATGCCCGGAACGGCCATGGGTGTGAGGACGTGCACGACCTCGTTCCAGAGCGTCGCTCCGTCCATACGTGCCGCTTCCAGGATTTCTCCAGGGATTTCCTTGAAGTACGTGAACAGCATCCAGACAATGATCGGCAGATTGATCAACGTGAGAACGATCACCAGACCCAGCCGTGTGTCGAGAAGCCCGAAGTCACGGAACAACAGATAAATCGGTATCAAGACGCCCACTGGTGGGAGCATCTTGGTGGACAACATCCACATCAGGATGTCCTTGGTCCGCTTTCCCGGAACAAACGCCATGGACCAGGCGGCCGGGATTGCAATTGCAAGGCCCAGCAGGGTCGAGCCAAGTGAGATGATCACCGAGTTCATGAAGTGCAGAAAGTAATCTGACCGTTCATTGACTTCGGAGTAGTTCTCCAAGGTCCAGTCGAACAGCAGGAAGGAGGGAGGCGATGCTATCGCCTCCGCCTCGGTTTTGAAGCTTGTCAGAATGGTCCAGAGGATCGGAAAGAAAATGGTCAATCCGATCGCCCAGGCTATAAGTGTGACCACAAACTTTCGCTGATTGGAAACGCGCCGCGCCATGATCAAGCCTCCAGATTCTTGCCGATCATCCTCATCAGGAAGATCGCAACGATGTTGGCGAGAATGACAGCAATGATGCCGCCGGCTGAGCCGCCCCCGACGTCGAACTGCAAAAGCGACTGTGCATAGACGAGGTAGGTGATGTTGGTGGACGCATACCCCGGCCCGCCATTGGTTGTGACCAGGATCTCGGCGAAAACGGACAAGAGGAAAATTGTCTGAATGAGGATAACCACCGTGATCGCACGGGACATGTGCGGGAGCACGATATAGATGAACCGGCTGCCGAAGTTTGCGCCGTCCATTTCGGAAGCTTCAAGCTGCTCCTGATCAAGTGACTGAAGCGCGGTGAGGAGAATAAGCGTCGCAAAAGGCAGCCATTGCCAGGCGACGATCAGAATGATCGAAAACAGCGGGGCATGCGCGAGAAAGTCAAAAGGCTCCAGCCCCATGCCCTTGGCCATATGAGCGAAAAGCCCATTGACCGGGTTCATGAACATGTTCTTCCAGACCAGAGCTGACACCGTCGGCATCACGAAGAATGGAGCAATCACCAGAATACGAACGATGCCCTGTCCCCAAAACGGCTGATCCAGAAGCAATGCGAGAGCTGTTCCGCCCACAATGGTGATGAAGAGCACTCCGACGACCAGCAGAATGGTGTTGGTCAGCGCCTCAAAAAACGCCGGGTCCGTGAGAAAGAACTCGTAGTTGGTGAAGCCGATGAACTCTTCCATTCCCGGCATCAGAAGATTGTAGCTCAGGAAGGAAAAGTAGACGGTCATGGAGAGCGGAACGATCATCCAGCCAAGCAGCAAAAGCACAGCAGGAGAAATCATGAACCGCGCCGCGGCACGAGAATGAGCGGTAGCCATTGGTCCAGCCAGTTCGGAACGAAAAAAGCGAGACCGATCCGCCATGGATCGGTCTCAAGTCAGACATCGATTACTTAATGTAACCAGACTTCTTCATTGTGCGCTCGGTGATCGCCTGGGCGTTCGCCAGAGCTTCATCTGCGGTGACGTTTCCAGCGAGTGCTGCTGCAAAAGCCTGTCCTACCGCGGTTGCAATGCCCTGGAATTCCGGGATTGCGACGAACTGGACACCAACGTAAGGCACCGGATCAACCGTCGGGTTGGTCGGATCTGCCGAGTTGATGCTATCAAGCGTCATCTTGGCAAAAGGCACCTTCTGGTATTCCGGGTTCTCGTAGAGCGAAGTCCGGGTTCCAGGAGGCACATTCGCCCAGCCTTCCTTCTCAGCTACGAGCTCGAGGTATTCCTTGGAAGTCGCCCAGTCGATGAACTTCTTGGCAGCTTCTTCCTTCTGAGTTCCAGCCGGGATTGCCAGAGACCATGCCCAGAGCCAGTTGCCACGCTTGCCAAGACCATTGTCCGGTGCGAGTGCGAAGCCGACCTGATCGGCAACGGTGCTGTCGGCAGGGTTGGTCACGAAGGACGCAGCCACTGTGGCGTCAATCCACATGCCGCATTTGCCGGTTTGGAACAGAGACAGGTTCTCGTTGAAGCCGTTTGAGGACGCTCCTGGAGGGCCTGCGTCTTCCATCAGGTCGAGGTAGAAGGTGAGCGCGTTCTTCCAGGCTTCACTGTCAAACTGCGGCGCCCAGTTTTCATCAAACCAACGTGCACCGAAGGAGTTCGCGGTGGCGGTCAAGAACGCCATGTTCTCGCCCCAGCCTGCCTTGCCGCGCAGACAAACACCGTAGACTTCGTTGTCCTTGTCGGTCATGGCGCGAGCCGCCTTACCGATGAATTCCCAAGTTGGCGCATCCGGCATTTCGAGACCGGCTTTCTCCATCAGGTCCTTCCGGTACATGACCATAGAACTCTCACCGTAAAATGGTGCCGCGTAGAGCTCACCATCGATGGTCAAACCGCCACGGATCGCCGGAAGAATGTCGTCGACATCATATTCGGCAGGAAGGTCATTTAGGGATACGAGCCAGCCTTGCTTGCCCCAGATCGGCACTTCATATGTGCCGATGGTCATCACATCGAACTGTCCACCCTTGGTCGCAATGTCCGTTGTGACGCGCTGGCGCAGCACGTTTTCTTCCATCGTGAGCCATTCCAGCTCGATGTCCGGGTTTTTCGCCGTGAAGTCATCGGCCAGCTTCTGCATGCGGATCATGTCGCCGTTGTTGACCGTCGCGATGGTCAGCTTCTCGGCAAGCGCAGGTGAAGCCACGAGCGTCAGTGCAGTCGCACCCAAGAGGGCGCGTGAAAAAAGGGTCATATTTTCCTCCCAAAGCTCAAGATGAGCATTTGCTAATTAGGCGGGCAATTATTCACAAAAGAGTCGCAACACGTCAAGCTGCAGCGCAACGCCACAGCGGAACTTTCGTTGCTGCATTGCAAAAAAAGAAACAAAATCAGGTAATTAATGTGTAGGAACTTTGCTCGACACCGAGAGAGATTTGACCTCAAAGCCGGCAAAATCGCCTAAAGCGTGAGCAATGGCGAAAGCTCAATTTTTAGTCAGTGCAGAACGGTCTTCTGAAGAGCCTCAACGAGCCAGGAGAAGTTCGGCCGTTGCTTCATTGGTGATCAGTCCATTGACGAGGTGGCCTGCCAAGGCACCAAGGATTGAATCGACCTTGAGGTCTCCGGCCGCTATCCCGACAATCGGCTTTTCGCTGAATGGAACCAATGGCGCACTCGCGACCCGGCTATTGGTCAAGCCTTCGATAAGCTGACCATCACCGTCAAATACCCAGCTGGTAATTTCACCAGCAGCTCCTGCAGCGTTAAGCGCATCAAGCTCCGAACGGTCGATAAAGCCGTCAATGAAAAGTGGAGCCGTATCATCCATGTTGCCGATGCCAACAAAGGTAACATCTGCCTTCTTGGACAGTTCGAGGATGTTATGAACCGGCTCTTGATTGTGAAGAAGCGTTCGCTCCTCGGTTGATCTCGCGAACACTGGCAAGGGCATGGGGTAGTGTCGGGCGTTGATCCGGTCCGCCATTCGAATAATGACGTTGTAGGCAGATGCCGAACCATCTGAATTCATATTGCCAAGAAGCGAAACAATTCGATGCTGCGGGCAATCCATTGCCGGCAGCTGATCAACGGACGCCCTGAGAGCTCTGCCAGTCCCAAAAGCAATCACCTTGGGCTCTGCCGCCTTGAGGTGCCGCTCCATCTCTGTTGCTGCCGCCTGCGCAAGACCGATGATGGACAGGGGATTGACGGGGTCGCTTGGAACGATCTCGCACATCTTGAGACCGAAACGGTCCTTCATCTTTTCTGCGAGTTCCATGCAATGCGCGATCGGATGATCAAGACGAACCTTGATCAGTCGCTCGCTGACGGCCAAGGACACAAGCCTCTGGGCTGTCTGCCTTGAGATCCCGAGCTTGCGGGCGATCTCGTCCTGCGTATTCCCGGCAACATAGTAGAGCCAACCCGCACGTGCTGCGTCATCCAGACGGGTGGGGTCGCTTTCTGTCTTAGTCGCCATAAGTCAGCCTTGAGCCTGTATTCAAACTGCCATCAACTTTGGCGCCATAGCAAAAAAACGGGACCAAGTGTCAAAAAACGGTGTTGGTGGTTGGATCTTCACATTTTTGGCGTCGCTTTCCGAAAGATGACTGCCACCAACAAAGTGCCAGACTTCCATCCCTGCGGCGCGCGCAGCTTGAAGACCTGGGAGGCTGTCTTCAATCACCAGACAAGCCTCAGGCGAAACGCCGAGAGAAGCTGCCGCGTGCAGAAAAAGATCTGGCGCCGGTTTTCCTCGCTCAACTTCAGAGGCCGTGAAAACCCGGTCATGAAAGAAGCGGCGCAGGCCGGTAATCGCAAGTGAACGCGCAACGCGTTCCGGACTGCTGCTCGTTGCAACACAACTTTTGACGCCAAGGTTTGCGATAACACTTTGAACCCCCTCGACGGGATGAAGCTCCTGCTCGAACGCTTCAAGCAGGCTGGACCTGTAACAAGCTTCGAAATCCGAGGGCAGATCCACTTCGAAATCGGTACGTATGCTAGCTGCAACTTTTGGAAAGCTGCGTCCAAGGAAATGAGCTTTGAAATAAGCCCAATCGACCTTCACACCCAATTGATCCAGGGAAGCCATCAACACCCGCGCGCTGATGATTTCGCTATCGATCAGAACGCCATCACAATCGAAGATGACCGCATCGATGTCTTTTGAAAGCTGAAAGCACATGACGGCCTTATATCCGTTTTTGCGCCAAGTTTCAGAAATGTCGCCTCCAGAAGCAATGAGGTCAAAAGAGCGCGGACTTGGCGTGCCCATCTCCAACCACCAGATCGCCGGTTGTTAGCGAAGGCGCTTCTCGGTTTCTGCATCGAACAGAAAGAGAGCGTCCTCTGCCGGTGATGGCCAGACCTGGGAGCCTGATGCAGGAGCCTCCACACCTTTTGTCTCTACCACGATACGTTCGCCCGTCGGACAGATCAGATAG
Organism: Roseibium polysiphoniae; assembly: GCF_014842925.1. Lineage (GTDB taxonomy): Bacteria > Pseudomonadota > Alphaproteobacteria > Rhizobiales > Stappiaceae > Roseibium > Roseibium polysiphoniae. The sequence goes on along the minus strand of NZ_JACYXJ010000004.1, from coordinate 446,825 downwards.
GTATAGGCAACCCCGCCCAATTGCTCCGTAAGATCCACCTCGGCTCCAGACTCCGCGGGCGCGATTGAGATGTCCTGCGGACGAACCCCGACGGTGACCGGAGTGCCTTCACTGGGCAGCGCTAGGTCCGTCTTAAAGGCTTTGTTGCCGAAGGCCGGCACAACCACCGCACCAGATGAGGCCAAGCCCTCAACGAAATTCATGCTCGGAGAACCAATAAAGCCGGCGACAAACTTGTTATCCGGATTGGCATAGAGCTCCATTGGCGAACCGACCTGCTCAATGTGACCGGCCCTCAACACGACAATCTTGTCCGCAAGCGTCATCGCCTCAACCTGATCATGGGTCACATAGATCATGGTTGCGCCGATATCCTTATGCAGGCGTGCGATTTCAACCCGCATGTCGACCCGAAGCTCGGCATCGAGGTTTGAGAGCGGCTCATCAAACAGGAAGACTTCTGGCCCACGCACGATGGCTCGTCCGATCGAGACCCGTTGGCGCTGCCCGCCGGACAAGGCCTTCGGTTTACGCTTCAGATATTGATCGAGCTTCAGGATCCGGCTGGCTTCGGACACCTTAGCCTCAATTTCCGCCTTTGGATGCCCGTTCATCTTCAGGCCAAAGCCCATGTTTTCTTCCACAGTCATATGCGGATACAGCGCATAGGTCTGAAACACCATTGCCACGCCACGGTCGGCTGGATCGACAGCAGTGACGTCACGCCCGCCGATTGCGATCTGCCCATCCGTGGTTTCTTCCAGCCCCGCGATCATCCGCAACAACGTGGACTTGCCGCAACCAGACGGCCCGACAAAAACACAGAACTCGCCGTGTTCAACGGTCAGATCCACTCCGTGAACGACCTCGAGATCGCCGTATTTCTTCACTGCCTTGGTCAGCGTGACACCTGACATGGGATAAAGACTCCTTGAATGATCTAGCCGGGGAATTGCCAATTCTCGGCGGCCGCAGCGGTCTTCGCCGCGGTTTCCAACAGGACGGGGCGAAAGCTCTCAAGATGTTTCAGGGACTTGCGCTGCGTAGACGTCGTGACAGAAAGCGCTCCCAGTGGGCGTCCAGACGTCGACAGGATTGGTGTTGCAATGCAAATGATACCAGGCTCGTGTTCCTCCCGGTCGAATGCAACGCCATCTTTCCGGATACCGGCAAGCTCACTGTGCATCTCTTCTGAAGAGGTCAAGGTGTTGGGCGTGTAGCGGTAGAAGGACTGTTTTTCCAGAACCTGGGAGAGTGCCGGCTCGTCAAGAAACGCCATCATCGCCTTGCCGACACCGGTGCAATAACAAGGACCGACCTTGCCTGCCTGTGAAAACATCTCGATCGGAGACGCAGCATTGCGCTTGTCGACGTAAAGAACCTGGCCATTGTCGAGCTGGGCCAAATGGACAGTCTCGCCGGCGGTCTTCGCCAGTTCTTCTATGAATGGCCTTGCGATCGGCGCAAGCGAACTCTGCCGCCACGCCGCATGAGCAAGACGTACAAGGCGCATGCCGAGAGAGTAGGTTTGCTGGTGATTGTCATAAGCCAGCATGCCCTGACTCACCAGCGTTTGCAGCAGTCGGTAAAGAGTGGCCTTCGGGTGAACACTGTCTGAAAGCACTTCGGTGAACCGGACCGGTCGGCCCACGGCAGCGACCTGATCAAGAACAGCCAACGCTTTGCCAACCGTGCCGTCTCCCCCGTCCTGCTTGTTCATCATGTCCTCCGATGGTCCTTGTTGTTGCCCAAGGCCTGTTGACAAACCTAACTCAGCCAAAGCAAGGTATCAATATACAAAACTTGGTTCCAAATATTGGAACTTTTCCATGGGAGGAAATGATGCATACCATGCTGAAGATGACAGCGGCGGCGTTAGCCATTGTTGCAGCGAACACAGGCTCAACATTTGCGGCGGACCTGAGCGGAGATTTTAAAATCTTCCTCGACACATCTAACCCGGCGCCCCGGGCAACGATGGAAAAGATGATCGGCGATTTCCAGACACTCCATCCAGATCTGAAAATCGAAACAACCGTCATTGACCGGGAAGCTTACAAAACGCAAATCCGCAACTTCCTGACAGCCAACGCACCAGACGTTGCTACTTGGTATGCAGCCAACCGCATGCGCCCATATGTTGAGGCAGGGCTTTTCGAGGACGTCTCCGATCTTTGGGCCGAGCCTGCTATTGCAGACAATCTCGCCTCAACCAAAGGCGCTATGACGATCGACGGCAAGCAGTGGGGCGTTCCCTACACCTACTATCAGTGGGGCGTTTACTACCGGAAAGACATCTTCGACGAACTCGGCCTGTCTGAACCCACCAACTGGGAAGAAGAAAAAGCCAACTGTCAAAAGATCATCGATTCCGGCCGCAAGTGCTACACGATCGGCTCGAAGTTCCTTTGGACCGCCGGCGGCTGGTTCGATTACATGAACATGCGCACAAACGGCTTCGACTTCCACATGGATCTGCTGACAGGTCAGGCTTCCTGGGAAAGCGATGAAGTCCGCAAGACGTTCGCCAACTGGCGCGAACTGATCGATATGGGCGCATTCATCGACAATCACGCCTCCTACAGCTGGCAGGAGGCCCTGCCGTTCATGGTCAAGGGCGACGCTACCGCCTACCTGATGGGTAACTTCGCCGTTGCTCCGCTGCGCGACGCCGGTCTGACCGACGATCAGCTGGACTTCTACCAGTTCGTGGAAATCAACCCGGACGTTGAATTGGCTGAAGACGCCCCGACCGATACGTTCCACATCCCGTCGAACGCCACCAACAAGGAAGCTGCTCGCGAATTCCTGCGTTACGTTGCCTCCGCAGACGTTCAGACCTGGATCAACGATGGCAAGAACCTTGGCCAGCTGCCGGTGAATGCTCAATCGAGCGTGGACAAGGACAAGTTCCTGGAACAGGGCTTTGAAATGCTGTCCACCAACTCTCCAGGCGGAGTTGCGCAGTTCTTTGACCGCGATGCCCCGGCTGAAATGGCGAAGGTCGCCATGGAAGGCCTGCAGGAATTCATGGTGAAGCCGGACAATCTCGACAAGATCCTGAGCCGCCTCGAACGCGCACGCGGCCGGATCTACAAGAACTGAATCCTCACGCAAAAACTCGAAAGGAGGGGCGCAGCTTGTGCCCCTCCTCCCCCGTTTCAATCGACACGTGCTACGTAAAGAGGCAGGCCATGGCTGATGCAGGCGCACCGGCAGTTTCACAGCACAATAAGCCAGTAAAGAACTCCTGGTGGCACAACAACCAGCAGTCCATGACGCCTTGGCTGTTTCTGGCTCCTGGAATTCTGTTTTTCCTCTTTTACGTGATCTTTCCGATCTACCAGTCCTTCAGTCTGTCGTTCTACTCCTGGGATGGTCTGGGTGAGGCTGAATACGTCGGCGCTTACAATTACGAAGAACTTTATTGGGATGATGCGTTCTACACATCCTTGCGCAATAACCTGATCTGGCTTGTGATGTACCTGTTCGCAATTCCAGCCGGACTGTTCATCGCGCTCTTCCTCAATCAGACAGTTACGGGCATCCGCCTCTACAAATCTCTATTCTTTTTCCCTTTTGTGATCAGTCAGGTCGTTGTTGGCCTGGTGTTTACCTGGTTCTACGATCCCACATTCGGCCTGCTCAACTACATCCTCGGAGGCGTTGGCATTCCGCCGATCAATGTTCTTGGTGACGAGAACTTTGTGACCTACGGCATCATCGTCGCCGGCCTTTGGCCACAGACAGCCTATTGCATGATCCTCTATCTGACCGGCCTCAACGCCGTCGATCCCGAACAAATCGAGGCTGGACGACTGGACGGCGCCAAAGGCCTTCGTATGCTCTGGCACATCATCATCCCGCAGCTTCGACCCGCGACCTTCATTGCTTTCGTGGTCACGATTATCGGCGCCTTGCGATCCTTCGACCTGATCTCGGTCATGACCAACGGCGGCCCCTATGGCGAGAGCCGTGTTCTCAGCTTCTACATGTTCGAGGTGGCCCTGTCTGAATACGGCTTCCGCATGGGCTATGGCGCGTCGATCGCCGTCGTTCTGTTTCTCATCATGCTGGTTTTCATCGCCTACTTCCTGTGGTCGATGTATCAAGAAGAAAAGGCGCGCTGAGATGTTCCCGACCCCGATCGAGCGCACCTCACGCTCCTGGCAAATCTCATATCAAACACTTTTACCCCTCGCCCTGATCCTGTGGCTTCTCCCCCTGATCGCCGTTGCGATTTTCTCGTTCAAGCCCGCGTCCGATTTCGCCAATGCCAACTACTGGGGCTGGCCATCTTCGTTCGAGGGCTTCACGAACTACGCGCTGGTCTTCACCGGATCGGACATGCCGCAATATCTGCTGAACTCGGTGTTCATTACGGTCCCTACCGTCATCGGGGCGGTCGCACTTTCCTGCATGACCGGGTTTGCGCTCGGTGTTTACAAGTTCAAGGCCAACATCTGGATCTTCTTCATGTTCGTTGCCGGCAACTTTGTGCCGTTCCAGATCCTTATGGTGCCCGTTCGCGATCTCACCCTTCAAATGGGCCTCTACAACACCATCACAGGTCTGGTGCTCTTTCACATCGCCTTTCAGACCGGTTTCTGCACCCTGTTCATGCGCAATTTCATCCGCGCTCTGCCGTTTGAATTGATCGAAGCAGCCCGCGTGGAAGGCGTCGCTGAGTGGCGGATCTTCTGGTACATCGTACTCCCGCTGATGAAGCCGGCCATCGCCGCGCTGTCCGTGTTGATCTTCACTTTCATCTGGAACGACTATTTCTGGGCAGTGGTTCTTACTCAGGGTGTTGAAAGTCAGCCAGTCACCGCGGGCATCACATCCTTCAACGCGCAGTACCGCGCGGCCTACCACCTGATGAGTGCGGGATCGATCGTCGCTGCGCTGCCGCCGGTCGCCATGTTCTTTCTGATGCAAAAGCACTTCATTGCGGGCCTCACGCTTGGAGCCGTAAAGTAATGCAGACTTGGCATTTGCGTGATGGCCGGCAGAGTTTCGTTCTGGCATCGACCGACAAGGCACTCCCCACGATCGTCTACTGGGGAGCCTCTCTAGGCGCGAGCGAGAACCTGGAGGAGCTCGTCGCGGCCCATCGGGGTGACGTTACCGGCGGCATGCTTGATGTTCTGCCGCCCTTGAGTATCTCGCCCGAGAGTGCCACAGGCTTTGCCGGACAGCCTGGCATCGAGGCGCGAACATCTGAGGGCCTTCAGATCCTGCCGCGCTTCAGGTTCCAGCACGAGATCGCATCAACATCCGACGATCTGCAGCTCCTTTGTCGCGATGATGCCAACGGTCTGACCCTCAAACTTGCCTTCCACCTGGACGAACAGACTTCGGTGATCACGGCGAACAGCGAGTTGGAATCTCAAGAGGACATCGTCCTCAATTGGCTCGCCGCGCCTGCTTTTCCTTGCCCCGCGCACACCGATCACATGCTGGAATTCTCCGGTCGCTGGTGTTCGGAATTCCAGACCAAAAAGCTGCGCTTCGCGACAGGCGCCAGAGAAAGAACCAACCGCACAGGCCGAACCGACCACACTCATTTTCCCGGCCTGATCGTTCTTTCGGACGGAACCAACAATTCCTCAGGTGAAGCCTTTGGGTTCCACTATGGCTGGTCCGGTGGCCATACAATGATAGCGGAAGAAACCGCCGACGGACGCCGCCAGCTACAATTTGGTCATGCGAAGGGAACGCAGAACAAGAGCTGCAGTTTCAGCTCCGCCCCACTCTACGCCACCTTCTCGGCAAGTGGCCTCAACGAAATTGCGGTTGCGTTTCAGCAGCACGCCCGCACACGGATCGTTGCCAACACCAGAAGCCCCCGCCCTGTTCACTACAACTGCTGGGAAGCCGTCTACTTTGACCACAATATCAGCGAGCTGAAAGACATCGCGAGCCGTGCGGCCTCTCTTGGCGCGGAACGCTTCGTGCTCGACGACGGCTGGTTCGGAAGACGAGATGACGACACCAGTTCACTAGGCGACTGGCAGATTGACCCCCGAAAGTATCCAGATGGTCTGACGCCGCTGATTTCACACGTGCGCTCTCTCGGTATGGAGTTTGGTCTCTGGTTCGAACCAGAAATGGTCAATGAAAACAGCGATCTCTTCCGCGAACATCCAGACTGGATCCTCGGCCCTGCAGATCAGCCACGCGGCCGGCAACAGCTCGTTCTGGACCTTCGCCAGCAAGAGGTTGAGGATCACCTTTACAAAGGCATCTCGGAAATTCTGCGCGCCAATCAAATCAGCTATGTAAAGTGGGATCACAACCGCGTCTTACCGATTGCCGACGCTTCCCAAACAGAAGCGGTCTACAGCTTGTTTGACCGGCTCCGCGAAGCCTTTCCATTGGTCGAGTTTGAAAGCTGTGCCTCCGGGGGGGGCCGCATTGATTTCGGGATCCTTCAACACACTCAACGCGTATGGTTGTCAGACAGTAACGATGCGATTGAGCGCCAGAAAATTCAACACAATGCGGCGCTGTTCCTGCCCGCCAGCGTAACAGGCAGTCATGTCGGGCCGCGCTGCTGCCACACCTCCGGTCGCACAATCGACATCAGGCTTCGGGCCTGGACCGCAGCGCAACGGCACATGGGTTTCGAGATGGACCCAAGAGAACTCACTGAAGAAGAAGCGAACATCCTCAGCCAAACGACAAGCTGGTGGAAGGACAATCGCGACTGGATGATGAGCGCAGACATTCTGCGTCTGGACACGTCGGATCCCGCCGAAATTGCCGAGCTTCACAGGTCTGCATCCGGGGACCGCTTTGTCGTCTTCTCCGCTCTTCTAAGCCCCTCTGACCAGATAGTGCCCACCCCCCTGAGACTGACGGGATTGGACGCTGACGCTCGCTACTGCGTAAGTTTGAAAAACCGCGCAGATGTCGTTTCGCTATCCCGTGGTGACTGCGCTTTGAAGACGGCCGACCTAAGTCTTTCCGGGCAATACCTCATGCAGCATGGACTTAACCTGCCCTGGAGGTTCCCCGAAAGCATGTGGGTCGTTGAAGGACAGCGGCTATGACCACGCCATACTCAACTTATTCTACAAGGACGGCCAACCATGCCCGCGACATTTCCTGACCTGAAGAACGCGTCCGTTTTCATCACCGGTGGCGGGTCCGGTATCGGCGCCGCATTGACCAGTGGCTTTCTTGCTCAAGGTACCAAGATCGCCTTTGTGCAGCGTTCGGACGCAACGGCGTTCTGCGACGACATGGAGAAAGTTCATGGCAATCGGCCGCTCTTTATTCCATGCGATATCTCGGATATTCCCACGCTAAAGGCAGCAATGGACAAGGCTGCCGCGCAACATGGCCCGATTACCGTATTGGTGAACAACGCCGCAAATGATCAACGGCATACAACCGAGGAAGTCACCGAGGAATATTGGGACTGGTGTCAATCCATCAACCTGAAACCCTACTTCTTCGCCTGTCAGCATGCGGTATCCGGTATGCGCGCTGCCGGAGGCGGTTCGATTATCAACTTCTCTTCAATCTCCTACATGATGGGTAATGCCGGTTATCCTGGGTACACAACGGCAAATTCCGGCATCAATGGGATGAGTAGAAGCCTCGCGCGCGAGTTCGGCCCCGAGAAGATCCGTGTCAACGCCCTGGCTCCCGGTTGGGTTCTGACGCAGAAGCAAAAGGACAAATGGGTTACGCCTGAAGCTCTGAGCGCTCATCTGGACCGGCAATGTCTGAAGGACGAAATTGCGCCGGAAGACATCGTCGACCCAGTGCTTTTCCTCGCGTCCAATTCCAGCCGCATGATGACCGGTCAGGCCCTTGTGGTTGACGGCGGTGTCGTGGTGACCGGATGAACCAGACCAGTCAAATTGATTGGATTGCAGTCGACTGGGGCACGACAAATCTGCGCGTGTGGCTGATGAGCGCTGCCAACGAAGTTCTGGCGCAGCACCAATCTCCAAAAGGCATGGGCTCCCTTACGAAGGACCAGTTCGAACCGGCACTCCTTCACCTGATTGAACAAGATCTGGATCCCGGCAAGAAAACCGATGTGGTCGTCTGCGGCATGGCTGGCTCAAGGCAGGGCTGGGCTGAAGCGCCTTACCTGACAGCCCCCTGCCCGCCTCCCTCGGTCCATCAGGCAACAAGTGTTTCGGGAACCGACCCAAGATTGTCGGTCTACCTTCTGCCTGGCGTGAAGCAGACCAGCCCTGAAGACGTGATGCGCGGTGAGGAAACGCAAATTGCCGGTATGCTCAGCGATACTCCCTCCTACGATGGCATGGTCTGCCTCCCGGGAACTCATACGAAATGGGCCTCCGTTGGCCATGGCGAGATTCGCTCTTTTCAAACGTTCATGACCGGTGAACTCTTCAGTCTGCTGGCGCATAAGTCGGTCCTGAGGCATGGCATCGAGACCGGCGAACTTGATCTGGAAGAATTCAGGCACGCGCTTCGCCAAATCGCCAAAGAGCCAAGCGCCTTGGCCGCTGAGCTGTTTCGCATTCGGGCAAAGGGTCTCATTGCCGATCTCTCACCAACCAAGGCCTTTAGTCGTCTGTCTGGTCTTTTGATCGGAGCTGAGCTTGCCGCCATCGGCCACAGCGCCGAGACAACAAGCTCAATTGTCATCCTGGGCGAGGATAGCGTTGCCCAGGCATACAAGGTCGGTCTTGAGGCCCTCGGACTTTCCAGCACATGCATCTCCGCCGGTACTGCCACCTTGCGCGGTCTGATCCTCGCCCATGCCTCACTTAAGGAAGCCGCACAATGACCCGTCCCCTTATCGCAATTTTGCGCGGCATCACACCGACGGACGCACTGAGCATCACGGAAGCTTTGATCGCCGAAGGCATCACTCAGATCGAAGTGCCGTTGAACTCACCAGATCCTCTGGAGAGCATCGCACTGATGGCCAGGGAGTTTGGCCAAACCGCGAAGATTGGCGCCGGCACGGTTCTGAGCCCGGAAGATGTTGAGCAGGTCCGTGGCGCAGGCGGGACTTTGATCGTGTCGCCCGATTGCAATCCAGAGGTCATACGCGCCACAAAGAAAGCCGGAATGGCCTCATTTCCAGGCGTCATGACGCCCAGCGAGTGCTTCACCGCGCTTCGTAACGGTGCGGACGGGTTGAAGCTTTTCCCTGCCAGCCTGATCGGGCCGTCAGGTCTGAAAGCCATGCGTGCCGTCCTACCCAAAGACACAGAGACATATGCTGTCGGCGGCGCAGGACCGGACAATTTCAAAGACTGGATTGCGGCAGGCATCACGGGTTTCGGGATCGGCACGGCGCTCTATGCACCCGGTTTTTACCGGTCGGAGGTCACAGCCCGCGCGAAAGCCATCGTCGCAGCCTACGACCAAGGTTTGGGGCAGAGTGCATGACCGCAGTCTTCGACAGCCGCGTTTGCAAACTTGGTGAAGGACCGCTCTGGCATCCTGAGCGCGCTCAACTGTTCTGGTTCGACATTCTGGGAAAACGCATGCTTTCCCGAAAGGACGGCCAGGACCAAGAGTGGCAATTTGAGGAACATGTCTCGGCTGCGGGCTGGATTGATGAAGACCGGTTGCTGATCGCCAGCGAGACCAAGCTGTTCGAATTTAACCTGATGACTGAAACTTCTCAGACGCTCTGTCCGCTTGACGCAAACGATCCCACGACACGATCCAACGACGGCCGCACGGATCCCTTTGGCGGTTTCTGGATCGGCACAATGGGCAAGAACGCAGAACCCGGCAGTGGCGCAATCTACCGCTATTACCGGGGAGAACTTCGCAAACTCGTCCCGGACATAACGATCCCGAACGCCATCTGCTTCTCCCCTGATGGTACACGCGCCTATTTCGCCGATACCGCAGTTCAAACCATTTGGTACGTAGCCATGGACCAAGCAGGATGGCCTTCTGGAAAACCTGAGATCTTCCTCGACCTCTCCGGAGAAGACCTCAATCCTGACGGGGCCGTCATCGACGCTTCAGGGAACCTCTGGAACGCTCAATGGGGAGCACACCAGGTGGCCTGCTACGACGCGCAGGGAAACTTCCTTGAAGCAATAAAGTTCGAGGTTGAACAGATCTCGTGCCCCGCATTTGGCGGAGCCGATCTAACAACCCTTTTCGCAACTTCCGCGGCGATCGGCATGACCGGAAACGCCGACGGCAAGACCTATCTGTCCCAGACATCCACCCGGGGCCAAAAAGAACATCGCGTCACCCTTTGAGATCAGAACCCATGAAGCGAACACTAGGCACCTGTTACTATCCGGAACACTGGCCGGAGGAAATCTGGGAGGCCGACGCCCGGCGTATGGCCCAAGCCGGGTTAACCTGGGTAAGGATCGGAGAGTTCGCCTGGAGCCGTATTGAACCGGAGCCTGGGAACCTCAACTGGGATTGGATCGATCGCGCCATCGAGGTTTTGGCGGCCGCTGGCCTCAAAATTGTTCTCGGCACGCCGACGGCAACACCGCCTCGCTGGATGCTTCATCGCCATCCGGACATGCTTGCCGTTGATGCTCATGGCAATCCCCGCAAGTTCGGGTCGCGGCGTCATTATTGCTTTTCGCACGAAGGCTACGCTCAAGAATGCGATCGGATCGTGCGCCTGATGGCCGAGCGCTACAGCAAAAGCCTTCATATCGGCGCCTGGCAAACCGACAATGAATACAGCTGCCACGACACAACCCTGTCTTTTTCCGAGGCTGCGAGCGAGGCCTTCCGCACCTGGCTGAAAGAGCGATATGGCTCGATAGATGCCCTCAATCGCGCCTGGGGCAATGTGTTTTGGTCGATGGACTATGACAGCTTCGAGGACATTGACCTCCCGAACCTGACCGTAACGGAACCGAACCCGGCGCACGTGCTCGCATTCCGCCGTTTCAGCTCCGATCAGGTGGTTCGTTTCAATCGCCGACAGGCCGAAATTCTGCGGGCGCACTCCGACGCGCCCATCAGCCACAATTTCATGGGCCGAACGACCGATTTCGACCACTTTAAGGTCGGTGACGATCTCGAGATAGCGACCTGGGACAGTTACCCGATGGGCTTTCTCGAAGACAGAGTTGAGGCCGCCGCGGATCATAAACGCGCCTATGCCCGTCAAGGCGACCCGGACTTTCAGGCATTTCATCACGATCTTTATCGTGCGGTGGGCAAGGGACGCTGGTGGGTCATGGAGCAACAGCCAGGTCCCGTGAATTGGGCGCCCTACAATCCGGCCCCACTTCCCGGCATGGTTCGCTTATGGACCTGGGAAGCTTTCGCCCATGGCGCCGAAGCTGTTTGTTACTTTCGCTGGCGACAGGCGCCTTTTGCTCAGGAACAGATGCATGCGGGACTTCTGAGACCCGACAGCGCGGCGGCTCCGGGTCTCGATGAAGCGATGCAGGTCGCACGGGAGATCGCAGATGCCCCCGACGCGTCAACTGCATCAGCACAGGTCGGACTGGTTTTCGACTACGACGCCGACTTCGCCTGGACCACCCAACCCCACGGCGAGGGCTCAAGCTACTTCCAGCTCGTCTTCGACACCTACAGGGCGCTGCGCAAACTGGGACTTTCAATAGACATACTGCCGCCAACGGCCAGGGATTTTTCAGGCTACAAGCTCATTGCCGCGCCGGGGCTCATGCATATACCAGAGGCGCTGAAGCGAGCCTTCTGTGAAACAGACGCAACGGTCGTTCTCGGGCCAAGGGCCGGCGCGCGAGGTCCCGAGATGGAAATCCCGGTGCCGCTGCCCCCTGACCTTCCCGGACTGGACGTGACGGTCTCGCGGGTCGAGAGCATCCGCCCTGACATGCCCATGGCCCTAAGCGGGGAAGGCAACGTCATTGGCTATCGGGAGGAACTGGAAACCTCTGCGGATGCGATGTTTCAGCTCAAGGATGGATCTCCCGTCGCTGTGGCAAATGGCAATCTGGTCTATATGGCCGGATGGGGCGACCAGACTGCGCTCAATCGGCTGTTCTCAAGTCTCTGCAACACGCTTGAGATCAAGACGATGCTCCTGCCGGAAGGGGTTCGTGTTCGCGACACCGCGACTGAGCGCTTCTGGTTCAACTATCGCGCCGAGCCAGTCGAAACGCCGGTCGGAGTCATCCCCGCTGCGGATCTGGTACGCCAGGCACTTTAAAAGACAAACCCCGATACTAGATCCAGGCACCCGCAGCAGCGGGTCAGGCTGGGTCTAAAATGACCAGCTCATCAAGATACGGGTTCTGTTCCCGGCTGTGCTCGTAGGCCAAGGGCTCAATGTCCGCGAAGATAAGCTCTGCGTGCCTTCCTGCACTGGCAAGCAGCGTTCCATCGGGCGCGGCAACGCAAGAGCTGCCCTGGTAGGCAAAGTTCTGATCAGCGCCGCAATGGTTCGCATATGCAATGAAAATCTGACTTTCAAATGCCCTCACGGGCACAACAGAGCCTGCGATGAAAGCCCCTGCTGAGCTCTTTGGGAGTGCCGTCGGCACCAAAACAAGATCGGCACCCCTCATCGCCAGATCGCGGGTACGCTCCGGGAACTCAACATCAAAACAGACAAGAAAACCCAGCTTCAGCCCCTCGAATTCAACAATCAAAGAGGGCGCGTCGCCCGGCTGGAACAAACCCTTCTCATAAGCGCCGTAGAGTTGAACCTTTGAATAAGCTGTTCTTGATCCATCCGGCCTCAAGAAGACTACCGCATTGAAAACGTGATCGGCCTGCTTGAGCGCGACGCCAACAACCATTGCCAGCCCAAGATTCTTTACGAGATCGCTCAACCGCGCGAGCACCGGACTGTCCTTTAAGCTCTCAGCCGATGAAGCAATCACCTCACCCGCGCCATAGCCGGTAACAGCAAGTTCGGGAAAGACAAGAATGCGCGCGCCTTCGGTGGCCGCTTCACTGGCAGACCGTTCGATCTCGGAAAGCCGCTCTTCCTGGTCGCTGATCGCTGCGTCCATCTGGCAAACGGCGATCTTCATGTCTTGTCGCCTTCGCTCCAGGCGCCGAGCAATTTGGGTAAATCTCCAAAGCGCGCTACGAAACCAAAAACACAGACAGCAACCAAAACAAAGAAAAGCGAAACGGCCGCCATCGTCGGCGTATAGCCATAACGCAACGCGTTGAAGATCTTGATCGGGATCGTCTCGAGGGTGAAGCCTACGGTCATATAGGCGACGATGTATTCGTTCAGGGAAAGAACAAAGGCAAACGCAAAGCCAGAAATGACGTAGGGCCGGATCATCGGAAAAATGATCGTCCGGGCAAGCGTCCGGTCATCGGCTCCCATCGTCATACCCGCTTCGATGATTTCGCGGTCGACTGTCGCAAAGCCGAGCGTAATCGTAACGAGGGGCAAGCTGACGAAGAAAATGCCGTGGCTGATCACAACGGTCCAGGGCTGGCCATAATAACCGGTCGTGGCCCAGAAACTGAGCGCTCCGAGCGCCGTGATCACTGGCGGGAGAATAAAAGGAGCAAACCCGAGGACCTCTACGATCCGCGCCCATGGAGCCACCCTGCGCCACAAGAACCAGGCCAGAGGCAAGGCAATTGCGACACTGATCGAGGCGGCGATCAGCGCAACAGCGACTGAATGGAACAGCGCAGAACGCCAGCCTTCATCGGCAAACACCTGCCAATACCAGTCGAGCGAAAATCCCTGTGGGGGGAAGGAAAGTGTCTTCTTTTCATTGAAGGCCACGCCACCAATCACCGCGATCGGCAGCGTGAGGAATATGGCCAGACAGGCAAAGAAGATCCGCGATAGCCAAGTGAGGCTCATGACCCGCCTCCCCTGCGATTGATCTGACCTGAGATCGCCACGAGCACAAGACTTGCGAACACGAGGAACACGGCCATGGCCGCAGCAAATGGCATGTTCGATTGGTAGATAGCCTGGTCAGTCACCAGAACAGACAACGTCCAGTGCTGCGGTCTTCCAAGGATCTGCGGCAAGAGATAGGCGCCAAGGGCAAATATGAAAACGATGATGAAGGTCGCCAGCAGGGTCTTACGCATGGCCGGCAGCACCACGTTTAAAAATCCGCGAACAGGCGATGCGCCCAGGGTTCGGGCCGCCTCCATGAGAGACGGGTCAAGGCGAGAAAAAGCCGGGTAAAGCACCAGGACCGTATAAGGAAATGCCTGATAGACGAGACCGGTCAAAACCGCCGCGAAGCTTGGCGTCCAAGCCACGGGCTTGTCCATCAGACCAAGCCAGACAAACAGATTGGAAAGGCCGGCCGTGCGACTGAGCAAGGTCGACCAGGCAAATCCAATGATCACCTCTGAAAGAGACAAAACGCCAAGGAGGCCAATCAGCCAAAGCACCTGGGCGCGCCGGGACAGGCGCGTCAGGCGGTAAGTGAAGGGCACGCCGAGGCAAAGGCAGCAAATCGACACAAGAGCAGCAAGGCCGAGAGAAAAGACGAGCATCTCGGCAAAGAACGGCGAGAGAAAACGTGCGTAGTTGGCAAGCGTGAACGACGGTTCGTAGAAGCCACCTTGAACCCGCTTGAAGAAGGAAACCATCACCATCAGGCCGAAGGGAATGACGAAAAAGACCCCAAGCATCAATGTGGGAAAGGTAATCGGTAAATAGTCAGTCGGATTTTGCGGGGCTGTGCGGCGCATCGCCTAAGCCTCCTGTTTGTCAAAGACGACACAGGCCTCTGCGGGAATAGTCACCGAGACCTCATCGCCAATCCGGCAGTCAGGGTGCGCTTTCGGACTCGTGGCCGCAATGATCCGTTCTGATCCAGCCGTTAGGTGGATCTCGATGGTCGCCCCCATTTCCCGCACAAAGCTGACCTTTGCCTTGATGGGGCCGGCATCTCCCGGAGCAACAGCGACATCCTCCGGTCGAACCGAAATCTGGCGTGTTTCGCCCGCTGGCAGATCCAGGTCAGAGATCAATCCTGCAGAGCATTCTGCACCGCCATGGACGCCGCGCAACATCAATAGGTTGGCCTGTCCCAGGAAGTCGGCAACGAAGGGGTTTGCAGGCTTCCGGTACATGTCGATCGGCGGTGCCATCTGCTGGATTCGCCCCGCAGACATGACGACAATCTCATCCGACATGCTCATCGCTTCGCGCTGATCATGGGTTACCACAATGGTGGTAATTCCAAGCCTCTGCTGCAGCTGGCGCAGTTCAACCTGCATCGCCTCGCGCAGCTTTGCATCAAGCGCAGAGAGTGGTTCATCCAGAAGGAAAAGCCTGGGTGAAACAGCCAGAGCACGGGCGATCGCCACTCTTTGGCGCTGACCACCGGACAGCTGTGTGATCGAACGATCCGCAACACCCGGTAGCTGAACCATGTCCAGCAGCTCATTCACCCGAGCGCCAATGTCGACCTTGCTGCGCCCACGGATCGCCAATGGGTAGGCGATATTCTCGCCGACCGAAAGATGAGGAAACAGGGCAAGGGACTGAAACACCATGCCCAAATCGCGCTTGTGCGCAGGTATGTCATTGAGACGCTCACCGTTCAGAGCGATCTCGCCCGAAGTTGGATCTTCAAGACCGGCGATCATCCGCATCAAGGTCGTCTTGCCGCATCCAGAGGGGCCAAGCAAACATACGAAGGTCCCCTCGGGCACGGTCAGGGACACACCATCGACCGCAGACACCGATCCGAAACGCTTGCTGACATCGGTAAGGGCGAGACCGGCCATGTGAGATTTCCAAACTTTCAAGGCAGAGACAGATCCGGCCGCGTGACCGCGGCCGGATCGATTTTCACATTAGCCGACGATCAGCTCAGTCCACTTCTGGTTCAGCCAATCGGCCTTGGACGTATAAAGATCGTAGCGCGGAACAATCGGATCGATCGACGATGAGACGGACGCAAATTCCTCATCAGTCAGCGCAAGGACGTCCCGCTTAAGTGTCGGTGCGGTACCAACCTTGAGCGACATCAGCGACTGCATTTCTGGGCGTGTCATGAAGTCAATGAAGACATGTGCCTCGTCGACCTTGTCGGACGCCCGTGACAGGGCCCAACATCCGCTGTCGAGAATGCCGCCTTCTTTCGGGAAGGTGGAGCGTACCGGGAAGCCGTCGGCTGCAGCCAGCCCGGTGACGTCATGATAGTACTGGCCCATTGGGATCTCACCTGATTTCAGCGCCTGCTCGAATTGGGCTTCGTCGCGATACCAAAGCTGAACGTTCGGCTTCAGTTCGGCGAGCTTGTCCATGACCTTCAGGATGCCTTCCTCGGTATCGAGGATGCCGGTGCCACCAAAGAAGGTCTTGGCCGTAACTTCAAGCAGGAAGGAGTTGGACACCAACGCGAGAAGGCCGAGTTTGCCTTCATTGGCGGGGTCCCACATTAACGCCCAGCTCTCTGGCGCTTCTGGATAGGCTTCCGTATTGGAGACAAGGTTGATGTACCAGGCAACAGCACCAACACCGGCCACCCGGCCGTCCGGATATTTGTTGAGGAACTGAGGCAGCACATCACCGGCATTGGTGATCTTGGACATGTCAATCGGCGCCCAGAGCTCGGTTGACTGGCCTTTGAGCATTGCAACCTGAGACATCATGGAAAGATCGGCAGGAGCGGCACCGGCACGAGCAGCCTGCTCCAGCTGAACAAGCCAGGCTTCGCCGGTGGGCTCAGCAACGGATTCAACCGCAATACCGGTTTCCTCGGTGAACTTCGGGAAGATGTGCTTGTCAAAGCTGTCCTTGAAGTAGCCGCCGTAGACACCAACCTTGATCGAACGATCCTGGGCTCGCAATACGGACGGCATCGCGAGCATCGAAACACCAGCAGTCGAAGCGGCCAGAAAGGACCGCCGAGAGAATGTCGAGCGATTGTCTTTAGTCATGTCAGTTCCCCTTTTGTCATGGCGGGCGATCCCAATTGCTGCCGGCCATTATAAAATTCGGCGTCCGTTTCTTGTCGAACAGATCTGCCGATCAGTTTCCTCCGGCCTCAGGCTGTAGCCTTGGGCTGAAAACCATAAGTGACAGGATTTCGAACAGCATTTGAGCACCCGCATGCGCGGTATTTGTGGTGCTGTCGTATTGTGGCGCGACTTCTACGACATCGCCGCCAACCAGATTGACGCCCTTGAGTGCCCGGAGGATTTCCTGGGCTTCGCGTGTCGTCAGGCCGCCGATTTCAGGCGTTCCCGTTCCAGGCGCATAGGCAGGGTCCAGACTGTCTATGTCAAAGGAGAGATAGACTGGGCCATCGCCAACCTTGGCGCGAGCCATCTCGGCAATTCGAGCGCATCCAAGTTCCGATATCTTTTCCGCGTGAATGACATCCATGCCCGATGCCTTCGAGAACTCCCAAAGATACTCAGAAGATCCTCGGATGCCGATCTGAATGGTTCGTTCCGGATCAAGCACGCCATCAAGCACGGCTTGGCGGAAAGGACCGCCATGATGAAAACGGCTGCCATCGAAAGGTCCTGCTGTGTCGCAATGCGCATCGATATGGATCATGCCGACGGGCTGATTTTGACCAACCGCGCGCAGGATCGGGAGGGTTATCGAATGGTCGCCCCCAATCGACAAAGGAACAACACCTGCGGCGACGATTTTCGCCACCGTCGCCTCAATATCTTCATGCGACTGATCGAGGCTGAACCGGCTACGGAAAGGCACGTCGCCCACATCGGCAACCCTCAGGTCCTGGGCCGGCATGCAGTCCAGAACATGGTTGTAGGGCCCGACCCGCTCGATGGTGCGCAGCGCACGTGGTCCAAATCGGCATCCGTTTCGGTTGGTGATCCCGAGATCCATCGGCGCACCGATCAAGGCCACGTCGAGATCAGTGAAATCCGGCTCGGACCAGTCCATGGGTCGATAAGGGACATCCAAGAATGTCGGAATGCCTGCATAAGGCGCGACCCGCGTCCCCTTCTCGTCGAATAGCTTCGAGACGACCTTTTGAAAGGACGGATCATAGATCGCAGTTTCGTTCTGGCCGCCGAATTTCTCGCGCAGGGCATCCAGTTTAGGCTTGTCCATTCTCTTTCCTCTACGCGTGTGCTTTTGCAAAAGGAGCTGTCGCGGTCAGTGCGTCAAAACGTTGTCCGAGATCAGCAATTGCCTCGACACCGACATTGGCAAAGGCGACCCGCAGGTGCCGTTCCTGCCCGGGTCCGAAGTAGCTGCCCGGCAGCGCCAGAACCCCACATTGGCGCGCGAGCGCTTCGGCAACTTGCGTCGATGCAACGCCTTCAAAGGGATGTCGAACATAGGCAAAATATGCGCCGATCTGATCGATCTCCCAGCCATCTGCTCGGCTCATCGTCTCCGCAAACGCCGCGATGCGCTGCATGATTGTCTCCAGGGCTGCAGACCGCCACTGCCGCAGATTGTCGATCGCCCAGGGCAAGGCCATCTGGGCCGCACGCGCCGGACAGATCTGTACGCAGTCCAGGATCTTGCCGATCTGACTGATGACCTCACCATCTGCGACGATCGCCCCAAGCCTATGCCCTGGGATCGCGTAGGCTTTGGAGAAACTGTACAGGCTGATGACCGTTTCCTGCCAATTCGGGGAGGAGAAAAGCCGGTGCGGCGGCATCTTCTTCGAAATGAAATCGCGGTAGGTCTCATCCACCACCAGCCAGATGCCTTTGTCGGCACAGAGTTTGTGAAAGGCGTCGATAACACCTGCCGGATACATTGCGCCGGTTGGATTATTGGGTGTCACGAGCACAATTGCCCTGACCTTTTCATCGATGAGATCGGCGGCCACCGCAGGATCAGGCACGAAACCGGCCTCATGGGACAGAGGCAACGGCCGTGCCTCGATGCCCAACATGTCTAGGGTCATCTTGTGATTGAAGTACCACGGCGCAGGGAGCAGGATCGCCTCGCCGCTTTTTGCCAGCGCCATCATTGTGACAAAGAAAGCCTGATTACAGCCCGCGGTAATTGCCGTATTTCCGGGCCTCAAGTCAGCGCCGTAAGTTGACGAAATATCGCTCGCATAAGCCGACCGCAGAGCCATATCGCCGAAGATATCACCATAGCGCGTCGCGTCAGGTGTCCGCGCGGCGTCCGAAATACGGTCCAGAAACGCTTGGGGAGGTGCATCGCCCGGTACAGCCTGGCTCAAGCTGACGACCGGACCCAAGCGACCATCATAACCATCGAGCCAGGCTTGCGCCTCCGGAATGGGAGGCGTGGCTGTATCCAGAAGATTGGTATTGAGGCTGTTCATTCGGCTCTGGACGTCTTCTCGGTTCAGGAACTGGCGGCGCACCGCGCTTGCCGGCGTTCAATCTCTAGGCATGCGCATTTACACGCCATAAGGCCTAATTCTCTTAGCTTGAAAAATAACGTTCTTTCAAACATAACATTTGGAATTATCCATGTGAAAGGCTTGTACATGCGCCCTTCTGGCAGCGACCTTCGACTCTTGCAGGTGTTTGATGCAGTCGTTCGAAATGGTAGTTTTTCAGCGGCTGAAGCTGAATTGAACCTCAGCCAGTCCACCATCAGTAATCACATGACCGCACTTGAGCAGCGGCTGGGAGTGACCCTTTGCCAGAGGGGGCGACGCGGCTTTCGCCTGACGGAGCAGGGACAACGGGTTCACGAAGCGGCATGCCGCCTGGAATCTTCCCTTCTGGACTTTTCCGCAGATGTTGGCGCTCTTCGGGGAAAACTTGCCGGTGAACTCCGGCTTGGCATTCTTGATGCCGTTGCAGAAGATCCGGGAAACAGGTTGCCGGAAGCCTTGGCGTTGTTCAAAAGCCTCGCGCCAGAAGTCAAAATCCTGATTGCTCAGGAACGCCCACAAGATCTGCAGCAAAAAATTCTGGACGGCACCTATCATTGCGGGATCGGGGTCTCGATCACGGCCGTCGAAGGCGTCGAGGAAATGCCCCTGCATGAAGAAGCCCACGGCCTCTACTGCGGGCAAAGCCATCCTCTTTTCCAGGTACCGGATGACCAGATCACTAGCGATACAATCCGCGCCATGCCTTTTGTTCAGCGAGGTTATTGGCGCAAGGAAGACAAACAGCAACACGGGCCGGGACGAATTGAAGCGACCGTCTTCCAGATTGAGCCCCAACTGCTTCTCATTAGGTCAGGCTCATACCTTGGATTTCTGCCGCACCACTACGCCGCAAAATGGTGCGCGACAGGCAAGCTAAGGCACCTTGTGCCAGATCATTTCGGCTACGCCTGCCGCTTCATTCTCATGTCGGCCAAAGACGCTCGAAGAACGCAGGTCGTCTCAACCTTTCTGGAGAGCGTCGAAAAAACCTGGTTCTTGCATGAAAAAGTGGCCTACTGAGGTCGCGCCTCTTTACAGCTCAAGCCTCCATGCGCTCGATGATCACCGCAATGCCCTGACCACCGCCGATACACATGGTAGCCAGCCCATACCGGCCTCCCGTGCGACGCAATTCATAGGCAAGCTTCACGAGGATGACGGCCCCGGACGCACCAACCGGATGACCCAGCGCAACAGCTCCGCCATTCGGATTTACCCTCTCCGCAGGGAGCCCCAGCTCCTTGGAAACTGCACATGCTTGCGCTGCAAAAGCCTCATTGGACTCAATGACGTCGAGATCACCCACCGCTAAACCAGCGCGTTTCAGCGCCTGCCGTGTCGCAGGAATCGGCCCCAACCCCATGACTTCAGGCGCCACTCCGCCAAGTCCATAAGAAACAATCCGCGCCAACGGCTCAACGCCTCGGCCCTGTGCGATCTCTTCATCCATGAGAACCACTGCAGCAGCACCATCGTTGATACCGCTCGCGTTGCCTGCGGTCACTGTGCCATCCTTACGGAAGGCCGGGCGAAGCTTGGCCATGTCTTCGAGAGAGACGCCCTCGCGCACATGTTCGTCTGTATCGAACACGACCTCGGAGCGACCTTTGCGGACGGTAGTCGGTAGGATCTGATCCTTGAAATGGCCTTGCGCAATCGCTGCTGCGGCGCGTCGGTGGGACTCCACCGCGAAAGTGTCTTGAGCAGCCCGGTCAATCTCGTCGCGTGCTGCAATATTTTCCGCGGTGATGCCCATATGGCCATTGCCGAAAGGGTCGTTCAGCGCGCCGATCATCATGTCGACGGCGGTCACGTCTCCCATTTTTTGTCCGAACCGGCTCGCGGTGACCAATTGTCCGGAGCGGCTCATGTTTTCGGCTCCGCCCGCCAATACAATCTCTGAATTTCCGAGCGAGACCTGCTCTGCGGCTGAAACAACCGCTTGCAGACCTGATCCACACAGACGATTCAAGGTCAAGGCTGGTGATGTCTCAGGAACACCGGCTCGTATCGCAACGACGCGGCTGAGGTACATATCTTCGGGCGCTGTATGGATTACATTTCCAAAAACGGATTGCTGGACATCCGCGCCCTCGCAACCAGCCCTGATTATGGCCTCACGTGCGACAGCGGCGCCTAATTCGCAAGGCGACACACCTGCCAGAGAACCGCCGAAATCACCAATTGCAGTGCGAACGCCGGATGCGATCACGACTTTTCTCGTCATGTGAAAATCCTCATATGGAAGCCAGCTTACTCAGAACGAGCAAACTCCTCGATCTATAAATCAAGGGTATGAGGTAATTTCGCAAAATACGCCCGATCATTCCAGACCTGACGCTGCGCCATCTAGACCAAAGTTGAAGAACTCAGAAAAATCGGCGCACCTGCGAGAAATAGGGACGCACCAATTGGCGCGAGAATCTCGACCTAAGATCGGCAATTCCACACGTAGATCGACGCGGCTAGGGAGAAGTCAGCCAGACATGATCCAACAGGGCCATAATATCAAGAGAAACCGCTTTAAGCTGCCAAAGCAGCAAACCGGATAGTCAGCTGTTTACGAGTTCCAGCTTCTTGTTTGAAGACGTCTTCATCTCTTTGATGGGTGCCCATGCGACAGGCGCGACCTTCTTGCCGTCCGCTAGCTTCGGAGCACTTTGAGCTGGCTGTCCAGCCTTGAGCATGTAACCGATGTAGCGCGTGGATTCGACCGGATCGTAGCCGAGACGAATTCTCAGCTTCTTGCGAAGCTTTGAGATATGGCTCTCAACGACGCATTCGTCGACTTCCTCATTCATGACGCCGTAGACCGCGTTGAAAAGCTGGCTCTTGGTCACCCGGCGTCCGGTGTTTCGAACGAGGTATTCCAGAATCCTGCGCTCCCTGCGAGGCAGCATCATATCTTCACCGCCAACGATCGGATCACGGCCATCGAAGAAGACCTGTATCGGCCCGCTTTCGACCTTTTCGTCTTCAGCGAGTGTACGTCTACGAATTGCGCCGACACGAGCCAGAATTTCCTTGACGTGCACCGGCTTACGGAGAACGTCGTCGACACCAGCTGTGAAAAAATCAAGTGTTGTGTCAAGGCTGGGCTTATCTTCCAGCACAATGATCGGCGTATCCGCGCATCTGTTGCGAATGAGGCCAGGAAAGGTTGTCCGCGTCTCTCCAGCGCCGATCAGAAAACCTTCAACGGCTTCCAGATCGCTGTCAGGCGCGACCGCTAACCAATCACCCAATTCCTCTGCGTGAAGTTCAAGCGTTGCAAAACCTTCTCGCTCAAACGCAGAGGCGTATCCTGACGTAACTATTTCCCGTTCATCAACTAAAACAAACACGGTGCCCACTCCAGAATTTTCCCGATGTAATTACCACTAGTAGGCAGAATTACGATCGTCAACATTTGGAAACAGGTCAGAAACAGTTACCTATACTCAAGGAATACAAACGATTTACACAAAAAGTCAGATACGCATAAAATCAACAGGTTTATTTTCGATATATTGTGAAACAAATAAATCTAAAATTTGAAATCATTTCACAAGTATTATCAGAACCTGAACAACTACATACATCATACTGACGCTCACGCAATATGACAATTCGAATTTTCTGAATATCTTCGCACGCAGAGCAGCCAACCCGCTTGGCGGATTGGCTCTGTGTCCCAGCACGATTTCTTTCGTAAAGCGCTATCCGGGCATGGACAATGCTTGCGCCAGGTCATTAAACGGATCGCCATCCTCAACCTGTTCTGGCGACTGACGCAACGCTTCGTAGATCTTGGGAACAAGATCACATGCTCTGTCCAGACCGGCATTCAGCCCAGGTTGGTAACCACCAAGCAGCCGCAGATCGCGTGTTTCCTCATACTCGGAAATCATGCCCTTCAACCTGTGGATCAACTCACGCTGCTCGCCAGTCCATGCGCGTTGAGCAAGCCGCGAAGTCGACTTCAAGACATCGACCGGCGGATAGCGCCCCGCGTCGGAAATTGCGCGATCCAGAACGATATGTCCATCCAGCAATCCACGGATCGCGTCGGAGACCGGATCATTGTGATCATCGCCGTCCACCAGGACGGAGACAATTGCGGTGATACTGCCGCTCCCCTCCGCCCCGGGGCCCGCCCGTTCCAAAAGCTTGGCAAGATCAGAAAAGACACTCGGCGTAAACCCACGCGCAACTGGCGGCTCGCCCGCAGCCATGGCCACATCCCGGGCGGCATGCGCGAAGCGCGTCGCGCTGTCGACGATCAAAAGAACTGACTGCCCCAGCGATCGATAATATTCGGCAACACTCATGGCCGTTTTGGGCGCAAGGCGCCGCATCATGGCACTTTCATCACCCGTGGCCGCAACCACGACGGAGCGGTCCAGGGCATCGCCGAGCACATCATCTATGAATTCACGAACTTCGCGGCCGCGCTCGCCGACGAGCCCGACAACCACCGTGTCAAACTCGCCAAACCCTGCGAGCATTCCCAGCATCGTCGATTTGCCTACGCCCGACCCAGCGAAAATACCAATTCTCTGGCCCACACACATCGGGGTGAAAAGATCGAGGACGCGAATGCCAGTTCGCACCGGCTTTTCGATCCTTCCTCGCTCCATCGGAGCTGGCGGCTCACGATCAAGCAGCCAAGCTTCGGGACCATAGGCAAGCGCGCCCTTGTCATCCACGGCTTTGCCCAGCGCATTTACCACCCGGCCACGCCAACCCTCATGAGGATGAATGGCCAGACCGCCCATCCGGTAGGCCCGGCATCCGATGCCGATATCATTTGAACGATCAAAGGGCTTAACGACGACATCCTGCTCATCAAGAAGGATGATCTCACCCTTTCGGCAGACGTCACGTCCCTCGAAAACCACGAGATCCCCGAGGCAGACCGACTTGGAGAGACCTTTCACACGGAGCGAATCTGCAGAGACGTGTGTCACCCGCCCGCCGATCCGCACTGGTCCGATCTCCGTTTCAGCAGCAGCAATGGAAAGAGAAAGCCGATCAAGACTGTTCATGTGCCACCAGGGTTTCGTGGCGTTCCTGAAGCGCTTTCAACACGTCTATCGGCAATCGATTGGACGAATGGGCGGCGATCGCCTCAAGCTGCTCTCCGGTTGGCATCTTCTCTCTCTTCGCAAGGGGCGCAACGTCCCCTTCGCTCTCAGTTGAGATCAAAGTCGCCGAGAGCCTTGTCAGATCCAGCGGGCCGGCTTGCGCGCTCGCCGTTGCCGCTCCGACTTCTGCGCCAAGAACACTCGAACTGCTGTTCTCTGGCTTCTTGGGTGGAACCGGCGGCGGAGGTGTATCCGTGTTGGACGCCATCGTCTGGCTAGGGCGCAGTATATCTCCAGCTTCCTGCAACGCAGGGTCGGCAGAAAAATGCGTGTCAGCCGCTTGACCAACCATCGAATAGGCCGTCATCCCCGCAAGACCAAGCGGCCCGCCCAAAGCAAGCCCATACAAAGCGTTGCCTGCAAATCTGGCGCCCTCAGACATTTGATCGCCCGTGACCGAACGATAGATCTCGGACACGCCCGGGATATGCTGCAAAGGGTTGAGAATATCGAGCAAATCCGAAAACCCGAGTGGGCGTTCACTTCCACCGCCCTCACGAACCTCATTCGCGGGCCGAGAGGCCGGCACGGGAACGCGCGCAGCTGCCCCCGGCTCAGTGAGGGCAACCCCCTGAACCAAACTCATGAGGTTTCTCCAAGTTCACGGATGGCGGTTTCCTGGGTTTGATTGCTCGCATCGATCATGCTGGTCGCGCTCTCGAAGGCCCGCGTGATCATGATCAGTTTCGTCATCTCACGAATGGGATTGATGTTGGCGCCTTCCACATAGCCCTGGCGAATGCCATTCGTCGTGAAATCCTGAACCGGTCTGGCCGGCTTGTCTGGCACGACGCCAGAATTGTCGGTCCTCGTCAGCTGCGCATCATCATCAATCAGGAACAGGCCAATCGCACCGGCACCGCCGTCACCCTGGAGGATCTCACCAGTTTGATCGATGTGGGGAGCTCCCCCTTCCGGGTCGAGTAGAATTGGCAATCCTCCCGCATCCAGAACGTCATAGCCGTTGACGGTTTTCAGCGCGCCATTGGCATCCATCTCCATGCGCCCGTCCCTCGTATACGCAACACCCTCAGGTGTGCGGATCGCGAACCAGGCCTCTCCCTCGATGGCAACGTCGAGCGGATTGTCCGTCTTCGTCAGACCGCCAGACTGGCGTGAGATGAACATCTCGCCGGTCGAGGCATATGCAACCTTGTCTTGCCCGGCCTTGGAAACCAGCTCGGAAAATTTGATCTCATCGGCACGATACCCGGATGTATTCATATTGGAGATGTTGCGAGAAACCGTCTCGAGACGGTTTGACAGGGCAACCTGGGCAGACAAAGCGACATAAAGGGCGGACTGCATGGATCAGGATCCTCCAAGTTTCAGGCTTTGAATGCTCGCCAACAGGCTTTCGCCAATGCTGATGGTCGTCGGTGTACCGTTTGAGATCTGCAGGTTGGGAACAGTGTCCAGATTGGTGCCGTTCTCAAGATCATAAAGCGCGGAAAAGCGCTGCAGCAATTCATCTACATACTCAGGATCCCCGAGCTGCTCGAAATCAATCTTTTCGGAGATATATTCAGCCTGCTTGTCAATGTCCGACATTGCGAATTCGTCCGGCAAACCGAGAGCCGTGTAGACCGTCTCTGCGAGCGCCTGGTCCGCGAGGACGTCATAAGCGGTGCTGATATCTGCAGCCTTTCGACTGAAATAGAGCGCCAAACGCACGCCTGCGTTCGACTCGCCCTCATTCTCTTCCAAGGTCTGGCGGGCGTAATTCTCCACCGTGCCTTCCTGTGCCTTGGAAAACACGGTCGCGGTATCGCCGTATCTGGCAAAATTGAAGGTCTCTGCAAAATTGACGTATCGATCATCCGCCAACTGATTGGCAAAGGCGGTGTTTTCATCCACCCCTTCCTCGAGCACCTTGCGCATGAAAGCCTTTGCGTAGGTCATCTCTTCGAGACCATGAG
The DNA here is from genome assembly GCF_014842925.1 of Roseibium polysiphoniae. Classification (GTDB taxonomy): domain Bacteria; phylum Pseudomonadota; class Alphaproteobacteria; order Rhizobiales; family Stappiaceae; genus Roseibium; species Roseibium polysiphoniae. Next base: position 420,536 of record NZ_JACYXJ010000004.1, on the reverse strand, counting down.
CTTTCATGGCGAACGCGAAGATACGATCATCTTCAAGAAAATCATCGATGGAATCGATGTTCTCGATGTTCTCTAGATAGTAAGCCGTCTCCCGTTCCACAGTTGGTTCCTGTGCAACGATCTCTAGGGAACGGTCGATATTGCTCGAGACGAGCTGATACTGAAGCAATGTACTGATCATCGGTCATCTTCTTCATGCCGGGACGGAATTGACCAAACTTTTGCTCATTGAGCTTGTGTCAGGCTGACCCACCTCGATCTGCCCCTCGCGTCGACAAGAAAGCTTCAGGCAAGTCTCGCCACCTAGCTTCACCTCATCGAATTCAGACACGCACCAAATGGGGGCTGCCAGGTGACTATCGTTCTCGGCCTGATTATCGCAGGCGTTTCTCTTCTCGGCGGGTTTGCCGCACTCGGCGGCAAGGTTTCCGTTCTATGGCAGCCTTGGGAAGTTGTGATCATTGTTGGCGTCGCCATTGGCACCTTCGTTGTCGCCAACCCTCTCAAGGCCATCGTCGACACGCTGACTGCAAGTAGCGATGCACTCCGAAATGCAGTGCCCCGCAAGCGTGACTACCTCGACGTCCTCGCACTGCTTTATGGATTGATGCGGGAGCTGCGCGCCAAGGGCCGCAATGAGATCGAGCCTCATATCGAGGATCCTCAGAACTCATCGATCTTCCAGAACTTTCCTGCAGTCCTGGGCAATCAGAAACTGACGACATTCGTCTGCGACTATTTCCGCCTGATCATTGTGGGCAACGCTCGTGCCCACGAGATTGAGGCACTCGTTGATGAAGAGCTTCACACGATCCACCGGGACCAGATGAAGCCCTATCACGCCCTTTCGTCCATGGCTGAGGCGCTTCCCGCGATCGGCATCGTTGCCGCCGTACTCGGCGTCATCAAGGCGATGGGCGCGATAGATCAGTCGCCTCAGCTGCTTGGCTCTCTGATCGGGGCCGCCCTGGTTGGAACCTTCCTGGGCATTTTCCTCTCCTATGCGCTGGTCGGACCGGTCGCGGCCAAAATCAAGGCTGTGCGGGAGGCCCGCCTGCGCCCCTACATCGTGGTCAAGCAAACACTGCTGGCGTTTATCAACGGCGCCGCTCCGCAGATCGCACTGGAGCATGGTCGCAAGACCATCTCGGAATACGACCGGCCCACAATTGACGAAGTCGAAAGCGAGACAATGAACACAAGCGCACCGGCTGCGGACAACGTTTCGGAAATGCGTCAGAAGGGAGCTGCGTAACCTGATGATGGACGCCGCAACGACCGCCCCCGCCCCTGGCTCCGAACGGGCAATGATCACCGACCGGCTGCTAGATGCCGCTGGTATTTCCGTCGACCGCCTGCCGATGCTTCCGGTTGTCTTTGACCGCATGGCTCGCGTCCTCGCAGATGCAATGCGTCAAAAGTCGGCTTCTCCGTCCTACGTGTCGGTCAGCTGTGTTGAGAACGACCGGATCGGCGACGTCCTGGACGAGTTTGAATCCAACGCTTTGGTCGCAGTGCTCTATTCACCCGAATGGGATGCCCGCGTCCTGGTTGGCTTCGACCGCGATTTCATTTTCACCATGGTCGATGTCCTATTTGGCGCGGACGGCACCGAGCCGCCGATTGATGAAGAACGATCCTTTTCAAATATTGAAACGAGGATCGCCCGGACAGTCTTCGAGGTTGCCGCCAAGGCCCTTGAAGATTCCTTCGAGCCGATCGCCAAGACCAAACTGAAGCTCGAACGGATCGAAAGCCGCATGGACTTCGCAGTCGTCGGACGCAGAAACAATCCTGCGGTGGTCGCACGGCTTTTGCTGCAGGCCATCGGCCGGGGCGGTGAAGTCTTCGTCGTCATGCCGCATGCAACATTGAATCCGCTGCGCCAACGCCTTTCGCAAGTTCTCGCTGGCGAAATGTCGACCCGCGACAAGCAGTGGACGCAGCACTTCCATAATGAAATTCAGCGCACCGAGGTGAAGCTCGAGGCAATTCTGGAAGAACGGGAAATGAGCCTTGGCGACATCAGCAGTCTCCGGGTCGGTCAAACGATCGAGCTTCAGGCCACTGCCCATAGTCCTGTGACGCTCTCCTGCAATCAGCAACCGGTTTTCAACTGTCAGCTGGGCCAACTCAACGGGTCTTACACGCTGCAGATCGAAGACCTGATCCATGAAGAAAAGGATCTGATCGATGATCTCCGCTCTAGTTGACGGCGTTCTGCTACTCGCCCTCGCCGTAACCACCTTCAAGATGGTTCACATGTATCGCGAGCTGAAACGGCTTGGTTCCTATCACAACGAGTACCAGCGCATTTTTGATCAGACCGCGTTGGCGCTCGACGGGATTGAAGTGTCAATTCAGGAACTCAATGTGCGCGGTGCCCAAGTTCTCAACGCGCTCGGCTCTCGCATGGATGATGCGCGTGAGCTCATCGCCGAGATTGACGGTTTGACGCGAGAAGCAAAGCGTCAGCAATCGGTGTTGAAATCCGAACTGAAGGAGCTCTCCAAAGAAACAGCTCTTCGGGAAAAAGCTGCGCGACTTGATCCGTCACTCCATGACGACCTCGACCTGTTCCAGGCGCCATCCGCTCCAGTCGAAGTCCTTGAAGACAGCCCTGGCAGCAGTCGCAAAAACAGGTTTCTCAAAGACCGGCCCGTCGAAACGACTTCCTCGGAACAGCCTGGGCCCACGCCCACGCGCGTCCACCGTATCGACAACACCTTGGGCAGTCCCTTTCGCTCGATTTCCATGCATCAGAAGGATGAACTGTGATGAACAACGACGACACAATTATCGACCACGTACCTCAGGATGCCGAACCAAAGGTCAACCCGGCCAGCGCTGCGACATTCGCCAAGGTCGAGAGCCCTGACAACGGCGACAAGGATCATGGCGCAGACCTTATGGGTGACGACCGCAATCTGGATACGATCCTCGGCATTCCGGTCAACATTCAGGTCGTTCTCGGTTCAGCAACGATGCTGGTCTCCAACCTGCTCAAGCTTGGTCGCGGCGCTGTTATTCCGCTGAACCACCGCGTTGGCGAGCCCATCGACATTGTGGTCAATGGCCGCGTGATTGCCCGCGGTGAAGTCGTGGTTGTTGAAGATGACAACTCGCGCTTTGGCGTTTCCCTGACCGAAATCATCAGCGCCCAGACCGGGGCTTTGGAAGCTTGAGGGTAATCCCCCGACATGAATGCGACCGTACAAATGACGACGAACCTGCCGGCAAAACCTCTCAACGGGGTGGAGAAGGTCGCAGCACTGCTGCTGTCACTCGGCAAGACGAACTCTGCGAAGTTGCTGCAACACTTCGATCAGGAGGAAATCCGCCTGATCACCGTGACGGCAGCGCAGCTCGGCAGCGTGCCGTCGGCGGAAATCGACAAGCTTGCTGATGAATTCATCAAGCAGTTCTCTGATGGCGCGAACCTTTATGGTTCCGCTGGAGAAGTCGAGAAAATGCTCGAGGGCGTTCTGCCGGAAGAGCAGCTCGCCGACATCATGTCCGACGTTCTGGGCAACTCCAATCGATCGATCTGGGATCGGTTGGCCACCGTGTCGGAAACCGTGTTTGCGAACTACCTTCTAAAGGAACATCCGCAAACCGCTGCTCTGATCCTGACCAAGATCAAACCCAGCGCTGCGGCAAAGGTTCTCGGTCAGATCAACCCTCAACTCAGAAATGAGCTGGTGCGCCGCATGCTGTCGATCAAGGCCGTCGTGCCGGAGATCATGCGGGAAATCGAGAAAACCATGCATGAAGACTTCATGCTCAATCTCTCGGGCACGCTCGAGGCAGATTCCTACGCGAGAATGGCGGACATCCTCAACAAGATGGACCGCGATCACATGGAGGATGCACTCGAGAACCTCAATGACGTTCGACCGAAGACCGCCGAATTGTTGAAAGGCCTCCTCTTCACCTTCGACGACATCGTCAATCTCAATGCACGCACACGGATGGCGATCTTCGATCAGATTCCGACGGACCGGATTGTCATGGCACTCAAGGGTACCGACGCGAATTTCCGTGAGGTCATTCTATCTTCGCTGACCTCACGTGCACGCCGCATTGCCGAGCATGAACTTGCCGGCGGCGAACCAGCGGCACAGAGAGATGTGCTGGAAGCGCGCAGCGCGATCACCAACCTGGCGCTCGAAATGGCGAGCCGCGGCGAGGTTGAGCTCAATCCGAAGCAGGACGAAGGCGCATTCTTCAACTAGGTCGGCCATCGCGGCCGACCTATTAGCCGGATAAATATATGTCAGACGATCAGGATAAAGACTCAAAAACAGAGGAGCCAACCGAGAAAAAAATCCAGGACGCGATCGAGAAGGGCAACACACCAACTTCTAAAGAAGCCCCGGTCTTCGCATCTTTCCTGGCAGTCTTGCTTATAGGAAGCTTTGTCCTTTCCTCCAGCGTCTCGAGCCTCGCGGCCCAACTGATGCAGATGATCGACAAGGCCGGAGGTTACAAACTAGGAAATGGCGCTGATGCACTTCTCTTGTCCCACGCGATCTCGTTGGAGATCGGGCGTTTCCTTGCGCCCATTGTCACAATCATCGCGCTTGCGGGCCTCACCTCTGCGTTCATGCAGAACAAACCCCGGCTGGTGCTGCACCGGATCAAGCCTGATGGATCGCGGCTCTCCCCGATCAAGGGCTGGAACCGTATATTCGGTGCGCAGGGATTCGTCGAATTCCTCAAAGCGGTCTTCAAGTTCTCGACCGTCAGCGCGGTTGCGTTTCTGCAATTCCAGGCAAGCCAAACAGGTCTGGTGAGCGCCATGTTCAGCGATCCCAGCACGCTCCCGGAGCTGATCTTGCAGATCTCGATGAAACTCGTCTCTGGCGTTTGCATCGTGACAATCGTGCTTGTGGCAGTGGACATCGCCTGGTCACGAAGCCATTGGCGCAAGAACCTGCGCATGAGCAAGCAGGACATCAAAGACGAGCACAAACAGGCCGAGGGCGACCCGATCGTCAAGGCGCGTCAGAGATCTCTCGCCAGGGATCGAGCTCGTAACCGCATGATGTCCGCCGTTCCCAAGGCAACATTGGTCGTCGCCAACCCAACGCATTTTGCCGTCGCGCTGCGATATGACAGCGACTCCATGGCCGCGCCTGTCGTGGTTGCGAAAGGACAGGACCTGATCGCGCTCAAGATCCGGCAAATCGCAGAGGAAAATGAGATACCTGTGATTGAAGATCGTGAGCTTGCAAGGTCGCTTTTTGCTAGTGCTGAAATAGATCGCATGATTCCAGCTCAGTTTTATAGGGTGGTTGCAGAAATCATCTGCTACGTGTACTCACGCCGGGTCGACGCTGTTGTATAACTTGGCGTATCACGAGAGTGAAAGTATGCAGGGATCATCAGAAGATCGCGGTGAGCCGCTAAATTCGGAGAGCGCTGATCGCATCCGGAAAGAGGCGATTGCCGTTGCGCTTGCGCCGTTCACAGCTGAAATGAAGCTGGTGGACGTGATCGATCTTGTTGCCTACGTCCGAACCGAAAAACACGCCAATATCTCCGACCTGATCAAGTCCTCTGCGGAGTTGTTCTTCAAGGAAGGCACCCTACGCTACGGCATGGGTGCGAACGTCGAACTTGATTGGGATACGACACCCACCATCGGCCTCGACCTCGAGTTCTTCAATATGGGTGTATGGGTCTACTTGACCCTCATTTTGAGCTCCCCGGATAACGCCCTGAATGTGGCGTATATCGAGTTCACCGGCTCAAACGCCGATGATGAAGAAGAAGACAACACGCAACGCCTGCTGACCGCTCTTCAAGACTCCCGGCTCTGAAATCCCTTTAGGTGGGTGCGGAATGCGCCTTGGCAATTCAGCCTATCTGGCCAGCACGTCCATATGTTGAGAGCAAATCAGACAAACTGAACAAAAGAAGACCGCGGAAGGATGCGATACCTCCGCGGCCAAAAGGGATAAGAATCTAACTCGTAGATCCACTGAATGGGATCAGTGCGTGATAACGACATCCTTGTCGAAATAGTTGAACTCTTCCACCAGCACGTCCTGAACCACATCGGATCCAATCCTCTGGTTCGCAGCACCTTTGAGATGGCTTGTCAGCGCATCCAGGTCGTAGCGCTCGAGCCTTTTGAAATCCAGTGCCTCGTCCGCGTAGATCCGGCGGAAGGCTTCATCGATGAGAAACGGGTGCGGTGGCACTGGAAGCTCCCTCAACGCATCAGCGTCAGCCGTAAAGACGAGCTTGGCAACCACATAACCCTGCAATGCTCCGTCAGACAGGATCGGCACATTGACAGGGCGTATTGTCTCGTAATCCAGACCACCAAGGCCGGCCGTCTCCCCGTCAGAAGCGGCCATCTTGTCGTTCATCCAGTAGACGGTGGCATAGCTCGACCCCAATGCGGCAATTGGCATCCAGAGGCCGACAACAAGCATCTTAATCATGCGCAACACCTGGAGATAACCGGCTGTAGGTTCCGTCGGAATCCGCCTCGAGCATGGACTTTGCCAGAAGCTCGGTGATCTCCTTCATCGCCTTCATATGATGAGACAGGAGCTCCATGTTTTCAGACAGATCATGTTTCAGTTCTTGCAAGAGATCTGTCACCTCCTGATCATGCAACACCGGCGGCAGAGACGCCCGGGCACGAGCAAGATCCAGCAACGCCTGGCTTTTGCGATGTTCGAAGGTCTTCAAGCTTCTGTTTTCGCCATTTCGAAGCGCCAGGGTTTCTGCCCGAACAGCCGAAATCGAACGCTTGATAGCTGTTGTAAGTGCAGCGAATGCAGCCTGTGGCAAAACAGCAGCGGTGGGAGGAGCGGCAGGCTCCAGGGCTTGATCAGACGTCATGCGTTGTCCTTGAGTGTAGTGCTGAGAAGATCTGCAATACCGACACCGCCACTGGCGGCGATCTGATTGCCAACTTGTTCCGCAAGCATCGATTTCCAGATCTCGCCGGTCGCGCCTTCACCAAAGACCTGCCCGGCGTCATCCGGCAGCATCGTTTCCACAAACTGGTGCAGAACCAGGGCCTCGAATTTCTCGGCCGGCGACTGGGATGCAGATCGGACGACGCTGGAGGTATCTCGTGTCGACGATGTTGATGCAAAACTGGGGAATTGACCTGGCCCCATCGCCTCGGCGAAGGATAGTTCGCCTGCCCCCGATGATCGAGACAAACGGCTGAGCTTTGTCGTGGCCTCCCTGAGCTCAAGGGGATCTGCTGCCCGGGACACCTCGAGTATGAGGTCTGAGGGTGGAGAGATAGCCATTAGAGAAAACTCCAACTGCATGTTTGAAGGAACCTGAGCGAGTTACACCAGAGCCGAAAATTCGACCCCACGAACGCTCGCTAGCCTGTGAAATCTATGCCTCGCAACTTGCGGGAAGCTTGTGTTCGCCGGCCGAGCTGCTGCGACAGAAGCTCGGAGAGGCGGTTATCTTCCTCAACCCGTCGATCGGACGCACGCATACGCGCCAGGCGTTGTTCAATGACCTGCAGCATCATGCGCTGGCGCGTGTACTCGCACTCGACCTTCGCACGCGCGACGGTCAATTCTCCCTGCTCCTCGGCGATCGTTTTCAGCCGCTGCGCGGCGTTCCGAATAAACCGCTCTTGCTGCGCCAGATCGCCTTTCGCGAGGGCGTCCAGAACCCTTTCTTCGCGCTCAACCAGTTCTTCTGCTTGTGCATCCAGTTTTTGAAGCAGCCAGGAAGACAAAAGGCATAGCTGTTGCTGCAGTTTCAGCATCCGAGCAATTTCGTGCGTGTTTTTTTTCATCAGGTCAGCCCAGTTGTAGCCAGGTAAAATAACCGTCCAGGAAAAGCGTGATTGCTTCAGCCGAGACTAGGAAGAGGAGATACATGCCACCCGCAATGACGAAGGGCATGGAGATGAAGTAGACGGGGATCTGAGGTGTGAGCTTGTTGACCATCCCGATCGCGAGATTGACGACAATCGTGTAGACGACGAAGGGACTGCAGATGCGCAGGGCCAGCACAAAAGTGGAAGAAAGCTGATCGGTGAAACGCTCGAGACCAGAGATGACATCAATCTCACCACCAGGTGGCAACGTATCATAAGAGGCAGCGAGTCCCTTAAGCACCTCCCAGTGCTGATTGGTAATGAAGATCATCGCCGTGGCAGTCAGGGTCATCAGACTGGCCAACGGCGGCAGGGCCTCGTTGCCTTCGATCGACATTCCCGGCATGTTGGACAGCCCGATTGCCATGGAGACCAGGGTCGCCAGCGTCTCCAAGGCAACGAAGAAAATGCGCCCGAGAAACCCGATCAGAAAGCCCGTGAACAGCTCGCTGACAATCAGTCCGCCAACCGTGACCAGGGACTGGTCAGGCAAAGCTGCCTGCATGGTCGGCAGCAACATGGGTGCGAGCGCAAGCGTGACGGACAAGGCGATGAACAGCCGGATCCGCATCGCGACCCTGTCGCTCGAGAACCCCGGAATGATCATCAGACATGCCCCGATCCTGCAGAAGAGCAGGAACGTCGCCAGCAAAACCGTGGTCCCGAAGCTGCTGAGCAGCGCTCCGGCCAGCATCAGGAAACGCTGCCGAGAGCATGAACATCAACGCCTCGAGCAATCTCCAGATGGGAAAGAACCGGAAGCGTCGGGAACATGCGCTCCACAATCATCCGCACATAGGGACGCGCATCTGGCGCAGCGACAACGGCAAAACGCTTGCCCTCATTCATGTGCTTCTTGACGGCCTCAGACATCTGAGAACCAAATTCTTCTACAAGCTGAGGCTCGATATCGAACTCGGTGACCTCACCCTTGGCATCTCGCTTCAGGCTCTGATGGAACACCAGATCCCAGCGGTTGCCGAGCCGGAGGATGTTCAGCGGACCGCCCTCGGCAAGGTCCCCGCATATCTGCTGAGCAACGCGCATGCGAACATGCTCGACGACCTGCTCGGATCTTCTGACGTGCGGTACAATTTCTGCAACGGCTTCAAGGATCAGATGAAGGTTGCGGATCGAGACCCTTTCGGCCAACAGCAACTTGAGAACCGCCTGCAGACCTGAATAGGACGTATGTGCAGGGCAGATATCATCAAGCAGCTTGCGATATTCGGGATCCAGTCGGTCGAACAGGTTGCGCATGTCCTTGTAGGAGAGCAACTGCGGCAGGTTATTCCGAATGACTTCGCTGAGGTGGGTCAGAATAACCGTGTTGTTTTCCGCCGGCGTCAAACCGCCCCTGACGAGTTCTTCACGGTAGGCTGCTGGCACCCAGAAAGCAGGCATGCCAAACGCCGGTTCCCGCGTCGGATCACCAGGAACAGGGAGCTTATCGTCATTGGACGAGATGACGAGAAGCTCCCCCACCTTCAGCTGCTGCATGACGACCACGGTGCCATGGATCTTGATCTGGTAGCTCTTGGGATCAAGCGTCAAACTGTCGGTCACCCGAATATCGGGAACGACAAATCCGTATTGCTCGGCAAACTTTCTCCGCATCTTTCCGACGCGCCGCGACAGCTCGCCATGCTTTGCGAGCAACTGGCCGGCAACCTGTTTGCCAAGGCAAAGCTCGATCTCTGCGGTTTTGAGAGACTCCTTGACCGATTCCCGCGACTCTTCTTTCTTGACCGCGGCAGCAGCCGCCGCTTTTTCTTCTTCGGCGAGCTTGCGGGCTGCCAGGCGTTTGGGGATTGCATACCCCGTGAAGCCCATCACAGCTGCGAGCATGGCAAAGGGCAAGAACGGCAGGCCGGGCATTATGGCAAAGATCGCCATCAAAATACCCGCCACGAAGAGCGCGCGAGGATAGCCGCCCAATTGCCCCAGAACGGCTTTGTCCGTCGTTCCGCGTGTGCCGCCCTTCGACACCAGCAGACCTGCAGCAAGTGAGACGACGAGTGCAGGAATTTGGGAGACCAGACCGTCGCCAACCGAGAGTTTGGTAAAGACGTCGGCGGCATCGCCTGGGCTCATGTCATAGCGCGTCACGCCAATAATCATTCCGCCGAGGATATTGACGGCGGTGATGATCAGACCTGCGATCGCGTCGCCGCGAACGAACTTGGACGCACCATCCATCGCACCGAAGAAAGAGCTTTCTTCTTCAAGCTCGCTGCGCCGACGCTGGGCTTCCTTGTCATTGATGAGGCCAGCCGACAAATCCGCGTCAATGGCCATCTGCTTGCCCGGGATGGAGTCGAGTGTGAAGCGTGCCCCAACCTCGGCGATACGCGTCGCGCCCTTTGTGATCACCAGGAAGTTGACGGTAATCAGGATCGCAAACACGATCAGCCCGATCACAAAGTCTCCGCTCATCACGAACTGTGAAAAGCCATTGATCACGTATCCGGCAGCATCCAGGCCTTCATGACCATCGGCCAGGATGACGCGGGTGGTTGCGATATTCAGAGACAGCCGCAGCATCGTCGCGATCAAGAGCACAGTCGGAAAGGAAGAAAACTCGAGCGGTTTGCCGATCCAGAGTGCCACCATCAGGATCAGCACTGAGAGCGCGATGGAAAAGGCCAAACCTACATCAATCAGAAACGTCGGGATTGGCAGAAACAGAACCGCCAGGATCATGACGATTCCGATTGCGAAGCCGACATCGTTTCGATTTTCTGGTGCGGCGGAGACGGGCGAAGACAGGGCGGTGTCGGACATCTATTCTCTCGGTGAGCCTGGGACTTTCGAGAGGATGCAAGCCGAAGCTTGCGCGAGCATGGAGAGCGGCGCTCCGTGCAGAAAACTGCTCTAAAAACCATTCTCGATCCGGCCGTAGACAAGCACGGTCAGATAGTGCAACTGACCGCCAATGAACGGCCCGGCAACAATAATCATCACCAGGATCGCCAGGATCTTGGGAATGAAGGTCAAGGTGATTTCCTGAACCTGCGTCAGGGCCTGAAGCAGCGCAATGCCGATCCCGACCACCATCGCAGGGACAATGGCCGGGGCGGAGCCGACGATAATCGTCCAGATCGCCGCCCTGACCATATCAAGTGCATCGACTTCATTCATGGCTCAGGAAATCTTCACGCCGCTGCCAAGAAGAATGCCCTCGCCCGTATCGAGACCGAGCACCGTACCATCATCATAGATCTCGACCGACTCGACCGTTCCCGTCGTACCATTCGCATCGGTGACAGTACGCCCAAGCAGATCATCAACTTGGCCAAAGGACATGTTGGCCAGCAGGGTTTCCAGCTTCGAATTTGTCTCGATGGCCTGCTCAACCTGCGAGAAGCTCGCCAGCTGGGCCAGCTGCTCGGAAGAATCCACCGGATCAGTAGGATCCTGGTTTTGCATCTGCGCCATCATCAACTGCAAAAAGGCCTCATAGTCGACAGTCAGCTGTTCCTGCGCAGAACTTGCTGCAGACGTTGAACTCGTCGTGGTCGCACTTACAGCATCAACACTCATGACTTCATCCTTCTCAAACCGCTGCCAGGATGCTTGCGGCAACTTTTCTGTTGTGTGTGGGGGACATCAGATCGTCTTCGATCGGATAGAGATTTCTCACGAGCTTCATCGCGTCGAACCAGCGACCATCACCGGCAAGTGCGGCAACTTCATCCAGGCCGTCGAGAACATCCTCGTCGGAAAACCCGCGACGGACAGACAGAAGCACCATTTCAAAGAGGTCTCTCATCATCGGCGCCGAAGTCGGATCCATCACCATGGACTGGAGAATGAAATAGATCTGGCGCAATGGGGTCGTTGCTTCATCCTGTTGCAGGATGTGCCCTTCGAGCAAAAAGACCGCATCGTTCATGAGCTCAAGCTGTGTCTTGCGTTCGACGCGGATTACCGCGCCATTGAGAAAGAGCCTTTCTCCTGCCTTCAGGCCGATCTTCATGAGGAAGCTCCTTGAAGGCTGTCTCGGATGATTGAGTTGATCTGGATAAGTCCGTCGAAGGTCTTCACCTCGTTTTTCCGGATCTTCTCGATTTCCTTCAGCACCCAGATCCCGACCGAAATAAGATCCGCTCGCAAGGCCGTCGGCAGTGCGTTCGCATCATCGCTCAAGCTTTCCATGAAGTACGTCCAAAGACGGCGGGTGTTGAAGATCGCCTCTACTGCCTCACGAGACTGAGTTCCCTTTTCGCGTGCGACTTCCAGCATGCCGATCACGATATCCATCGCCTCGGCCTCGTTCATTCGGTCGTCTGAGCAGATCTCATCCATCGTCTCGGCATAGGACAGATTGTACATGGGGCCTCTCTTGGTTTCCTGTGATTGCAATGCGGCTTCACACCGCTTGAAAATCTCAGAGGTAGTTGATGATGCTCAGCTGCTGGATCCTGGCGCTGATCGCGTAGGTCGTTTCCAGCTGCGTGATCGCCGTGTTCAATCGGACCGAAGTCTCCTCCAGATCAACATTCTCGAGTGCATTGACGCGCTCATTGAGGATATCGGTTTGAATTGAGAGACGATCGCTGGCTTGCGAGACACGCTCCTGCGCAACGCCAATCTCACCCTGCAGGCTGGTCACGCCGGCAATCGCCGATCCCAGCATGCTGATCGCCTGATCAACCACCGTCTTGAAGACTTCGGAATCGAGGTTCACGTTCCCCAGGTCGGACATCATCGTGTAGACTTGAGCCAACTCGCGGAGCGCTTCTTCATTCGCGCTGACGGATGTACTCAGAACCTCACTGGTCGAAATCCGGCTCTCAACCTCCAGGTCTGAGGCCGTCGACCAATTGGTTCCCCACGCCGGATCGGCGAACATGTTCGCGAAATTACCGGTCAGGTAAGCGTCCATCTGAGCGACTGTGATACCGGCGACAGCCGGATCGTCTTGAGTGAACCCAAACTCCGCGAAAAAGGCGGCATCTGCGGCGACCTTGTTCGCCGACGTCACATCGCTGTAGTCCGCAATTGGAACCTCGTCTGTGTTGAGGCCCGCAAACAGGTAGCTACCGTTCAGCTGGGTGTTGAGGCGCGAGACCAGCAATTGCATGCCACCCTCGGCCTCGGCCTGCGTGACCGACGCAGCCCCATCGCTGTCGCGCACGGCGACGAGCGAGGCTAGAAATTCTTCAGAATTGGTTCTGATATCGCTCAAGGCAGCCTGGCTGATATCGAGCCGCGACGCCGTCAGTGCATTCGTGTCGATGATGGAATGCAGATAATAGAACTCTGAGCGAAGGGTCACCGCCTCGCCTGTGCGGCTGCCAAGATCAAGGCCGACGTCTGCCTTACGGCCGGACGAGAGCTCGATCTGGAGCGTGTTCACAGTACTCGCCTGCTTCATCATCTGTGTCCGCGCGGAGTCAGACATCGAAATGGTAGAGATATAGGTCGTTTTCATCGCACTTAACTCGCACTGGCCAGGAGATCGTCGAGCATATTGTCGACGGCGGAAATCAGTTTGGCGGCCGCGGCATAGGCCCGCTCGATATCGAGGAGAAGCGTCATCTCCTCATCGATGTTGACACCTGTAGTGTTCGCGAGGCTTTCCGCTGTGCGGCTGACAATGACCGATTGGACTTCGAGATCGCTGGTTGCGCTCTGCCGGTTGCTCTCAAGCCAGCCAACGGACGAACTTGCAAAACCAGTCAGCGTATCGGTCGGATCGAGTTCCACGCCGGCATCGAAGACCCGTGGTTCATCAAGTGCATCAAGAAAGTCCTGATAGCGTCCGGTATATCCGGCGAGATCGGTCGGGTTGTAGTCATAGTCTGGATCAAGCGGGTCGGAGATACCGCCATCGCGGACCAGGTCGAGGTTTCCGCCCTGATCCGGATCCGCATTCGCATTGATCTGGATATCAGCGGCGAGCCCGGAAGACAGAGTGCTTGTCGCCGGCACGGCTGGGGAACCTGACCAGGTAAAGAGGCCTGCTTGATCCGGTCCACCGCCGCCGCTTTGGTCGGCCTCCGCAAAGCTCTCGATGAGGCCACGCGCAATTTCGTCCAGCTGGCTTTGATAGGTCGGGGCAATCTCATCACGCAGTTCGGTCAAGCCATACAAGCGACCACTCGTGGTCGGCATGATCGCGTCAACACCGGCCACTGGCACGCCATCGACATAGACCGAGTTGCCCGTTGTGGTGCCGAAGAATGTGTTGGTCGGCTCGAAGCTGACTTCGCGCGCCGTCGTTTCAAAGAGGGTTACGCCGCCGTCTGTATAGACCACGACATCCCCATCCGTGCGCGTCAGCGTCGTGATGCCGATTTCCTCGGAGAGGGCCAGCAGCACCTGATCTCGCGAGTCCAGGGCATCCGTGATGTCATTGCCGCTTTGGTTGCCGCGAACAATGACTGTGTTCAGGTCCTCGAGCTGGCCAAGCAGTTCGTTGATACTATCGACAGAGTCTGCAATGTCGGCGTCCGCGTCGGCCCGCACTCCCTGCACCGTCTCGGAAGTTTCGTTCAAAGACGTCACCAGATCGCTGGCCGTCGAAAGAAGGTCCTGCGCCAGGATGGTGTCATTCGGGTCGGCCGCCGCGTTCTGGAGCGCCGTTTTAAGGTCGCCCAGAAGGGCCGAAGGCGACATCTCCAAGGATGTGTCGCCAATCGTTGCGGCCAGCGCTTCGAGCCCCTCCAGAATTGCCTCTTGAGACGTTCCAACAGCCGTAGACTGAAGCAGGGATGCGTATAGAGCATCGTCGGTCACCCGACCGATACCCTCGACTTGAAGGCCGCTTGTCTGACCGCTTTCAGAGATCACGGTGCTGAGAAGAACGGACTTGCGGGAATATCCTGCATCTTGCGCGCCGGCGATGTTACGCGACACGGTAGATGTTTCGGTCTGACGGGCGGCAAGCGCCGACTGTGCGACCTGAAGGGCGACTGAGAGGCTCATTTTACAACAGCTCTGTTAGAACGGAACACTAGCGAACAAGATTGACCAGCTCTTCCAGGAGGTCGGAACCTGCCTTGAAGACCTTGGAGTTGGCCGTGTAGCTGCGCTGGGATTCAATCATGGAGGTCAGTTCTGAGGCGAGATCGACATTCGATCCTTCAAGAGCACCGACCACGAGATCGCCTAGACCACCTTCACCAGGGAAACCGACGCGGACATCACCGCTTTCAGTAGACACTTGATAGATGTTGCCAGAAAGCGGCGTCAGCTTGTCGGGACTTGCCACATCCGCCAGCGGGATCTGATAGATCGCGCGGCGGTCTCCATTTGAATAGATCGCATAAAGAACGCCGTCGTCATCGAACTCGACAGAGTCCACCGCGCTCGGAGCGTTACCATTCGCCTCGACCTCGGTTACGGTGAAATCGGCAGCCAGATAGGTGGAACCGGACAGATCGATATCGAATGTGCCGCCATTGGGCACAGTGATATTGATGTCGGTCGGACTTGCACCCGTCAGCTCGCCTGTCGTCATGTCAAACGTCAGGGTCTGCGTCGACAGTGCAGCTGAGCCATATGGGAACCCGCCGCCTGCGGCCGCATCTTCAGAATTGAAGATCGCGACTTCCCATTCACTGTCCGCAGCCGTCTCGGTCGTCTTGCTGTAGTAGACATCAAGGGTCAGCTCGTTGCCCAGGTTGTCGTAAACGACCACTGAGGTCTTGGCTGAATAGGTCGACGTTGCCACGTTGGCCGAAGGAAGATCACCCGGGGCCACGATCGTTGCGCTCTCTGGCACGTTGGTCCAGAGTTTCGCACTGTCGGTCGCGGTCGCATCAAGCTGGTTCTGCGAGATATTGACCGACTCAAGACCGCCGAGGCCGTTGGCAATGGTTGTCGGCGTCGCACCATCGGCGATGGGGTACCCCTGAAGGTAATAGCCTGCGGTATTGAGAAGATAGCCTTCCCCGTCGGGAACGAAGGAACCAGCCCGAGTCAGAACCGGTGTGCCATCACCGTCGGCAACAACAAAGAAGCCGTTCCCATCAATGCCAAGGTCAAGCTTCGAGGTCGTAAAGCTCATCGAGCCCTGATCCGAGATGGAATAGACCGTGTGCGCTTGTACACCACCGGAGTTGTAGCTGCCGCTGCTCTGCGCCAGGACCATGGAAGAGAACTCGGACTCGGCCTTCTTGTAGCCGGTCGTATTTGAGTTCGCGATGTTGTCAGCCACCGTTCCCAGCTTGCTCGACTGAGCATTCATGCCAGAAACACCTGTGCGCATTACGCCATAAAGACCCATGGATCGTCTCCCGTATCCGAATTTCCTGGAGACAATTCAACAACGGCAAACTTGCGTGAGGCTGTAAACGAGAGCCGCATCAAAAATATTTTAAACTATAGATTTTATTATAATTTTAGATATCAGAGAAAAATCCGAAATACACCGAAAAGAAGACTTTTCTAGCGGCAGAAATTTCGTGATTTTTCAGTCCACTGACCGAAACCAGAAGCAACCATATTAGTTATAACGCGGCAAACGTATCTCTTCTGGGCAGGGTTGTTGTTTGGCCCAGCGTGATATCTTGCGACCGCCATTGTCCAGGAGCCTTGCCGTTTGCGCAGATCATTTAAAAACCGGGCGGCATATTGCACGTTGGCTCGTGGTTGCAACATGTGCTCGACCGACCGAAATTCATCACCATGATAGTAGTGATTGATCTGCATGCAGCCGACATCAATCAGCTTTTTGCCGCTCTTGCGAGCCTGACGAAAGTCCTTCAGCGCGGCAGCGGCGCTCGGTGGAAATTTCGACTTGCCTTCAATGTTCAAAGCGAACGGATAGAGCGAATTGCGCCGTCCCGTTTCCGTCAGTCCCACCGCATAGAGAACTCCGAGCGGCACCTTGTAGGCGCGCGCCGCTGAAATCATTTCGCTTTCACAAACGTTCTGGACTTCCGCATGGAGCGGATCGACGCCCGGAAGTGAAAAGCTAGAGATAAATGTCGCCGTTGCGACGGTCAGAAGCATCGTCTTCATCACGCACACCTCCTGAATTTGCATCCATAGGAACAGCTTCGCCATCCCCCGAAGAAGAACCAGACGACCGTTGCCCATGTTCACTTTCACGGCCCGAGGCTCCGTCAAATGCTTGGCCACCAGAGGAAGCTTCCCCCTGAGTGCTGCCCCCAGTCTGCTGGCCCGGCTGCGATGAAGTGATAGGCCGATCATCTGCAGCAGCCTGGATCGTGATTGCATCGGGCTTGTAACCAGTCGCGCGCAACATCTGATCGAGCATCTGCCGATCCTGTTTCAGGAGCTCTGCCGTTTGCGGATTGCTTGTCTTCACCGTCACTTCAACGCTTTCACCAACAAGACGAAGCGACACCTTGACGGTTCCAAGCTCGATAGGTGTCAATTGAATGTCCAGGGTCTTCAACACCGGACCTTCGGTTTTGACCGCCGCGGCTCGGGTCCCGATACCACCGGCTTCAGCCGCCTCCCCCAGGCTGAAGATCAAACGTTCACCGATTTGCTGTATCGGCGAAAGCCTTTGCGTTGGTGCAAAATGCGTTTCCTGACGCAAGATCTTTACTGAGCCGGCAGGCAAAGAGGTTCCCTCGGCGCTGATCTTGCCGGATTTGCTGATCCGCTCTCCAAGTCCTTCGATAGCTCCCTTGTTCGCCGCGGCCTCCTCTGGAACAGCAAACTGCGAGAACAGCCGATCAGCGTTCTGGGGCTTCGGCGCGGCTGAGGACAACGGCATCGCCGCGGTCGAAACCGCATTGGCAACCGGTGGAACAACGCCAGACGCCGGTGTGGTAGTCTGGGGCCTCTGGGCGGTATCCGGTTGATTTTGCGGCGTTGTCGCAGCGGCCGGCATATTGTTGTTTTGCTGTGGGAGCACAAGAGCTTCCGGATTCTTTGGCGCAACTGTCCCGATCACCTTGGCGAGGTCATTCGCGAAGGACTGGGCTGCGGTTCCTGCCTCTTGTCCAGTTGCGCCTTCACCCGATTTTGTGGCTGCCAAAACATCCTCCGGCGAAAGGTTGCCAGCTGTTGCCGCGCCCGTTTCAGACGACACAGCTTGCTGACTGGCTGAACCACCGCCGTTCTTCATCGACTGCAAGAGGTCGAGAAAAGCATTGTCACCATCACCGCCCTTGGCGTCATTGCCTTCCGGCTCCTGCCGGCCCTCAGGCTTTGCCGTAGACTTCAAGTTCTGGATCAACGCTGCTGTTCCGATGGTCATGACTTCAGCTCCCAATCTTCGCCAGCAGTTCATCGGTTGATGAAATCAGGTCGTCGGCACGGCTCATCACCGGCAGGACCCACCTTTCATCGGACGGCGGCGCCATCTTCTCATAAACGCTGAACTCGCCGATGATGCCTTCAGGCGGGGCGGGCCAGCTGCGAACCGAATTCAGCACACGATACACCGCTGCCATTAGATCTTTTTCTTCACGCGAGAGATCGTTCTCGTCGATCGACCAAAGCAGATTGCGGGTCTGTTTGATGTCCTCCAGCTCGACCAACGCGCCTGCACGATAGAGTTTGAAGAGTGCTTCTTCGTGCGATCCCGACATTGCCAAAGACATGGCTCTGTCCGTGGCTTTTTCGACGATATCCCTCTGCCCGCTAAGAACAGCCGTACGGGCCAGGCGCAGATACAAAGATCGCCGTGTGTCCTCGTCGAACTCCGCCAGAAGGCTCTCCAGAAGGGCAAACTTGCCTTCGCTCTCGCCGAAACCGAGACTGTCGAGCGCAAGGGAGAACCGACGCTGAAAATCTCCTGCGTAGATGGATCCTCTGAACCGGCGCAAATAGCGAAGGGAAAGAGACTGAAACCGTTCAATGTCACCGAGCTTGCCAGCGACGAACACCTCACGCCTAAGTGCAGCTTCCTCGATCAAGGTGCCTGGCATGAGGAGACGCGCGACCGACAGGAACTCCATGGCCTCGGCAGGCTGCTCCTTGACCAAGACAGCTGCCTTGATGAGGGCAACATGACCGCCCAACGCGGATGGCAGATCCATCGGATCAATGTCGCCAAGATGCGCCACGACATCCTCTTCGCGCCCTTCGACATAGGCCAGGGCCCCTTCCATCAATGCGGCGTCGACCGCAGGCTGGGGATCAAAAGCCCTCAAGCGATAGACGATCTTTGGATGTCCTCCGCTTAACACGTGAACAATGGCAGCTCGTGCGTTGCGCGGTTCTTGCCAGGTCTCAGCCGGCAAAACTTGAAAATACGCATCCATTTCAAGCAGCAGCGCCCGCTGGGTTTTCAAGGCGTGACTGTTGCCTTCTGCGACCTTGGCCTGGAGGGACTGAAGCGTGCGCACCATCTCATATGGTTGTTTTGGCATAGGTTCGCTGGCGTGCCCCATCGCCGGAAACAGCAAGGCGAGCAAAACCGCGAGCACGATTGCAAAACTGAGCGCATGGCATTGGCTGGATTGCATCAGTCTGTCTCCCTGATCAGGATTTCAACACGCCTGTTTGCGGCGGCTTTGGGGTCGGAAGGCAACTTGAGATCACGGTCCGCATATCCCTCCACCCGCTCGAAGCGCGAGGTCGATACGCCACCACGTGCCAGCATGTAGAGAGCCATGTGGGCTCGTGCCGACGAGAGCCGCCAGTTGTCATAAGCCTTCGTGCGGAAGGGCCGGGCGTCCGTATGCCCCTTGATGACGATTGCGCCGTTTGTACCGGCCAGTTCCTTGCCGATACGGCCCAGGAGAGCCACCAGCTCCGGACGCGGTTCCGCAGAACCTATGGCAAACATGCCGAATGCCTGGTCATCCGTGAGGGAGATCAAAAGGCCTTCATCAGACCGCGAAACACTGACGTGGTCCACGGTTGCTCCAAGACCGGACTCTGCGGCCTGGTCAAGAACAGCCTCAACACGCGACGCAACGGCCGTCATGCTGTCCTCAAGTACTTCTTCGGCAATTTCCTGCAGTTCATTCGATTCGCCAACGGCAACAAACTCGGTCTCTTCAAACTCGCCTTCACCACCGTCGAAGTGGGCGAGAATCTCCGGGACAGAACCATCTTCGATTTCGATCGCGGAGTTGTCGTTGCGCTGCCGATCAAATGAGGGGTCAGCTGCCGGCGTCGGCGTCAACCCACCGATCACACGCGGCTGTGTCGATTGCTCGCCACCTGTCCGCTCCGATCCGAGATCCCGGTTCGGCAGGAACTGCCAATAGAGCGGATCGAACGGATCCCGAAAGGCATCTCCGCCCTGGGCGCCGGCTTCCCGCGCCTGTCCTGCTCCAATGGCAGTGGGCATATCCAAGTCACCAAGATCGACTGCCACCGTTTGAGCAAGCGTATCGAGGACCGCATAAGGATCATTGAAAAGCCGTTCTTCCGAATGGCTTGCAGCAAACCGTCCTGCTGAGACTTCGGCACCCTGTGCCCCGGCAGCCTCGGAACCACCTTCCGGGGCTCCGCCCGCACCAAGGTCGCCCTCCGGCTGGTCTGCTCCGTTTTCATTTGTGTCCCCCGCCACATTCGGGTCATTCAGACCTTTCTGGTTGGGAGCTGTAGAGGCGAGCTTCACCGGATTGAAGTACTGCGCAACCCCACGTCTGACGCTGTCGTCGGTGACATTGATCAGCCACATCACCAGAAAGAAAGCCATCATCGCCGTCATAAAGTCGGCATAGGCAATCTTCCAGACCCCGTGCTGTCCACCCTCTTCTTCCCAGGCAGCTTTCCGGCGGACAATGACGATTTCATTTGGCTGGTTATCTGGCGTCATTTTTCGGTTGCTCCTGCCTCTGAGATCATGGACAGCCAATTCGACAGCTGGCTTTCGACAAGCGTGTCGTTCAGCACCACTCGCAGATCGCCGTTCGCTGCTTCTTCCGTTTCGATGCGCGAGGCCTCTGGTCCAAGCTGTTCGACGAGCCGTTCAAGCAAGGAAGCGGGACCTTGCACCTTTATGCTCAGCGCCTGCTCACGATCCCAAAGGTTCTTAAGAGTGCTGGCAAATGAGCCCACCACGATCTCGCTCAGGCGCTCTTCGACCAGAGGTCCAAGCAGACTTGCTAGGGACGCAGCCAGGCGCTGTTCGAGGCCGACGAACTCCTTTTGAAGCCCTTCGGCCAGCATCTCGGCATAGTGTCGATCGGTCGTATCTCGAAGCTCTTGAAGCTGCGCCTGATGCTCTTCTTGCAACGCCTTGAGTTGCGTTGCGATGCTTTCTTCGGCAAGCCGCGTTCCCTCATCAAGCCCGCGTCGATAGGCCGTTTCCGTAAGGTCTTCCTGACCGATGTTTTCCGGCTCTGGGGCATGCACCACATCAACGAGCATGGCCGATGCATTCTCGAAGGACTTAAGCGAGGCTTCGGAAATGACAGGAATATGAGCTGCGATAGACGTCATCACGCGTTCTCCCCGTCATAAAGCCACTGGCGGAGGATCGCGGCTGACTGCTCTTCGTTGTACTCAAGCAAGGACTCGAGCTTCTTGAGCGGAGACTGGTTCATCTTGCTGGTCAGATCCTGCAGCATGTCGGAGTGATCCGGCGGCACCAGGTAGGCCTGCTCGGCATATTCGCCGGTTGCGGCCTGCTCTTCGCCTTCGGCCGGAAGCATCGCAAGCTCGGCAATCTCCGTTTCCGACTTGGTGACTTGCGGGACCAAAACAGCGACTGCGGGACGCAATCCAAACCAGACCACCAGCGCCGCGACTGCAAGGATGGCGACCGCATTGATGATGTTGCCGGACTGCCGCAGAAGATATTCGGAAACCGAAAGCGGCGGGATCGGCTCGAGATCGCGGCCTCCATTGACGAAGTCAACTAGTGAGACTTTCACATGGTCGCCGCGCGCATCGTCGACACCGGCCGAGGATGCCGCCAACTCGCTGATTTCTATAAGCTGTGCCTGCACCTGTTCTTCTGTCGGATCGCCTCCGAGCGAAGCATGTAGCCTTGCGCGATCGACAAGGACGGCGATCGAAAGGCGTTCAACCTTGTAGCCATCCTGCGAGGTCTCGATCCGTTTGGAGGAAATCTCGTAGTTGACGGTCTCCTCACGGCGCTGGTTTTCCTCGGAGGATCGCTCGCCATTGTCGGCATCGACCGTTTCCTCCGGAAGGTTCTGTTCGACCGTCGTTGGCGCTTCGACGCTGGAGTTCTGAGCGTTCTCGCTTTCGCGCACCGAACGCACCGAGCGCTCCGTACGAGAATCTGGGTCGAAAATCGTTTCCGCGATATGCCGGCGGTCCGTATTCAAATCGGCAGCAACGCTGACCTCGAAATTCTCCAGCCCAAGATAGGGCGTCAGGGTCTTTCGAATGCTCTCCTGGATGCGATTACTGACTGCTGTTTCCAGATTGGCCAGCTGACCTGCCGACGCTTTCGCGGGGTCCTGCCCAGCCGCAAGGATACCGCCGGATGTGTCGAGAACCGTCACCTTGTCGGCCTTCATACCGGGCACGCCAGCTGCAACCAGATGGCGTATGGCGTCCGCAGTGCGGATGTCATCGGGTATATCAGACCGGATCACCACAGACGCCGATGGCGGTTGTTGATCACGCCGGAAGGAACCTTTTTCCGGAAGCACGATATGGACCCGTGCGGCGCGTACGCCCTGCATCAGCTGAATGGTCCGGGCAAGCTCACCTTCAAGCGCACGAACTCTGGTCACTTCCTGCATGAAGGACGTCAGTCCGAGCGACCCCAGCTCATCAAAGAGTTCGTAGCCGGCATCAGCGCCACGCGGAAGGCCCTTCTCGGCAAGCAACATACGCGCTTTGGCCGTTGATCCATGGTTGACCATGACGGCCGTGCCATCGGCACTGACATCATAGTCGATGCCAGCATCCTGCAGGGCCGATCCGATGCGGGTAACGTCCTCGCCCTCAAGGCCGGTATAAAGCACCGCCTGTTCGGGACGGCTGAGATAATAAGCACCGACCCCGACCGTCAGGATCGTCGCCAGCCCGATAAGCGCAAGCGCCATCAGCCGCTTGGCGCCGAGTTCTTGTAAGTTAGCCCAGAGTTTTTCTGCGTGTTCACGGCCTGGCATTCCACACCCCTAAAGTGAGACGTCCGATATTGAAGGCGAGTATTGGCGGGCGACCTTGTGCGAGGGTTGCGCAAGCTCAGACCATCTTGAAAACGAAAAAAGCCGCGCCCAAGGGCGCGGCTTTCAGCCATCCGAAGGTCGAATGGATTACTGGAACAGCGACAGAATGTTCTGGCTGTTGGAGTTTGCAATCGACAGAGCCTGGATACCGAGCTGCTGCTGAACCTGCAGAGCCTGGAGGCGTGTCGATTCTTCGTTCATGTCAGCGTCAACCAGCTGGCCAACACCACGGTCGATGGCATCCGTCAGTTCGGACACGAAGTCCATCTGAAGGTCAACGCGGCTCTTGACGGAACCGAGCAGGGTTGCTGCATCGGTGATGTCTTCGAGAGCAGCGTCGATACCGGCAACGAGGGTGTCGATGCTGGCAGCGTCAGCGTCGGTCAGTGCGGAGATGTCGAAATCCGCAATGCCGTCACCTGTGATACCTGCAAGAGCAGCAAAGCCACGGTCCTGATCCAGGATACCAGTGGTACCACCAGCAGAATCATAGAGCTGAACTGCAGTCAGATCGACAGAAGTCGTCTGAATGTCAACGGAACCACCTGCACGGGTGAACGAGGACACGATTTCAGCAGTCGTCACAGTCGTGACGTCGGAAGAAAGCCAGTTCTCACCGTTGAACACAGAAGAGTCGCCGATGGTCTGCAGCTGGTTCTGAAGTTCAGTGATGTCGGACTGGATCTTCGCGCGGTCAACACCTTCCGAGCTGGCTGCAACCACTTTCGCCTTGATTTCGTTCATGACATCAACGGTCGATTCCATTGATGTGTACATGACGTCGATCGTAGCGGCACCGAGACCAAGAGCATCTTCAACAGCGGACAGTGCCATGTTGTCAGAGCGCATGGTGGTCGCGATGGACCAGTAAGCCGCGTTGTCTTCGGCGCCGTTCACACGGTAACCGGTAGAAATACGGCTCTGAACTTCCGACATGGATTTGTTGGTTGAGTTCAGGGTCTGCAAAGCGGTCATTGCAGAAGCGTTTGTCATAAGGCTAGACATGATGTGTCCCTTTCAAGTTTTAAGTTGGAAGAATGGGACATGCCGGGTTCTCACCGGCACGGCAGGGCGGCTTCATGCCTTTGAGCCTTAGTTAGGTTCGGCTCAACCTGTCGTGATTTCAACCTAGCAAGCGATGCTTGTGCGAAGCTTGCCAGGTGAACTGGCGTCAGAAAAAGGATCTGACAAGACTGCCAACCAGAAGATTCCAGCCGTCAATCAGAACGAAAAACAGCGCCTTGAACGGGAGGGAAATCACGGTCGGCGGCAACATCATCATGCCCATGGACATGGTGATGGTCGCAACGATCATATCGATGACCAAAAAAGGCAGCGCGATGAGAAAGCCAATCTCGAACCCACGGCGGAGTTCCGAAACCATGAAGGCCGGAATAAGCACGCGCAGCTCAACTTCCTCTGCGGAGGCTGCTTCTTCATCCGTCACCCGGCCCAGCGCAAGATCATCAAACAGAACCAGATCCTCTTCGCGCACCTGGGTCAGCATGAACTCCCGGAACGGTTCGGTGATCTCCTCATAGGCCTGCGCTTCAGTGATCTCGTTGTTCATCAAAGGCGTTACGCCCTTGGTCCAGGCCGCATCGAAAGTCGGCGCCATGACGTAGAATGTCATGAACAGAGACAGGGAGATCAGGATCAGGTTGCCTGGCGTGGTTTGCAGGCCGATACCACTGCGCAAAAACGAAAAAGCGATCGCAAAGCGTGTGAAACTTGTCACCATGATCAAGATGCCCGGCGCGACCGACAGAACGGTCATCAAGGCAATGATCTGAACTATGCGACCGCTGGCACTGCCCTCACCTTCCGGCAGAAGTGTCGAGAGATCGGGAACCTGAGCAGCAGCCGTACCGGCTGTGGCCAGAAGAAGCAAAGCGGCTATGCCAATACGCATTACTGGATCACCAGGGATTCAAGGATGATTTCGCGGACGGCACCTTTTGACCGAGCGACGGCTCGCTCGTTCAGATCTTCCCGTAGATGTTGCAGACCGACAGCTCCCTCTATGTGGGAGATCGTCAGCGTTCTGAGATAGGCCAGAATGTCTTCTTCGATATGACCTGTCAGAATGCCGATATCATCGACGGGTTGCTCGGAGAGAACCACCGAGGCTTGGACCCGGATCCAGGCATCGCGTGGTGCCGCCAGATTGGTGACCAGCGGATTCAAGGTACGCAACCTCGCATTTTGGACCTGCAGGGGAACACCTGTGGCATCATCCTCTAGGTTCAGAAAATCCCTCTGAACGCTTGTGCGCGTGAAATCCACCAGATGTGCGGCAAGCATTGCGCCTGTTCCAACCGAGATCATCGTCAGCACAACAAAGCCAATCCAGAAGGACGCACGTGTGTCATTGGATCCGTAAGGTTCATGCCCCGAGGGCGCTGAAAGAAGCTTCATGAGAATTGACCTTCCAGCTTAGAATGGCGTGACGACATCGTAGATCTGCTGTCCCCAGCCAGGCTGCTGCACCTCGGTCAGGCGCCCGCGGCCGCCGTAGGAAACGCGTGCCTCTGCGATCTTGTCGTAAGGAATGGTGTTGTTGCTCTGGATGTCACGTGGACGCACGATGCCCGCGATGTTTAGCACCCGCATCTCGTAATTGACGCGTATCTCCTGGGAGCCTGCAATAACCAGGTTTCCATTGGGAAGACGGTCCGTGACCACTGCAGCAACCGAGAATTCAATCTCTTCTGAGCGGTCGATCGACCCCTTGCCGGCCGATGACGAACCGGAATCGAGACCGAGATCAGCGTCGCCGCCCACAGAGCTGCCATCCCATCCTGCGGACAGGTCGCCGCCAATGCCCAGCGAGGAGGTGCGGCTGCGGTCAGACGTATTGTCCAGAGTTGCCTTGTCGTTGATTGCGATCTTGACGGTCACGACATCACCGACCCGGCGCGCACGCGGATCGGAGAAAAAGTCTTCCCGGTCACTGACCCAAAGCGAATTGTAGTCCTTAACCGCACCGGGCGTGAACGTGTTCAGCGGATAGGCCGCACGCGGTTGGGCCGCAAGCCCATAGCCAACGGGTGACATGTTGGGAGCTTTTCCCACATCCTGAAGCTGGCCGGCACAAGCCGCCAGACCCAGACTGAGGCAGATTGGAACAATCAAACGCATCAAAAACCTCCGGCGCCTTCTGGGTCGGTAAATCCGACCATGGCCTGGGTGAGTTGGGCGGCACGAGCCGGGTCCATTTCATCGAGAATGTTGCTCGCAACGCGGGCCTTGAGCTTCAGCAGAACGCCCATCGCGGTTTCTTCATCGGTCGTCGCCAGCTGCGCTGCGGCAGTTTCAGGGCGCATCCGCGAAACAATGGAGACAACGTGGCCCTCAACTTCTGAAAGCAGCCGCTCCCGTCGTTCCACCCAAGCTTCAAACTCCTGTTGCTTGCGCTCGAGTTTTTCGACCTGTTGTCGAACCTTCGCTTCCAGTGAAACCAACTGCCATGTCTGCCAGGACAGGCGCGCCTCCTCCGCCGAAGCTGCAATGTTCTTGCAGTAAAGCTCTGCGTCGCTTTGCAACTCTTCCTCTGCAGCCAGGACCGGCTTTGACACTGGCTGTGCGGCCAATGGCAGGACCGAAAGAGAAATCGCAAAACAACCGGCGAGAAGATGAGTTCTCACCGAACCGGAACCTGCATTGTTTGTGGCCATGGACTGTCGTCCTTTCTGGGAATTTCTTTGAAAAGACTATTTCGCAGGATGCTTGTGCGGAGCTGGTGCCAGCGGCTTACTGGATCACCAATTCCGCCTGAAGCGCACCCGCCGTCTTGATCGCCTGCAAAATCGCGATGATACCGGTCGGTTTAAGCCCGATACGGTTCAGGCCGCGCACAAGTGTGGGGAGATCCGTGCCGCCGACAAAAGCCAGCTGCCCACCGTCCTGCTGCGCATCGACATAGGTCCGCGGCACCGTGACGGTTTCACCATTTTGCGAGAACGGAGAAGGCTGTGAGACCTCCGGCGTTTCGGTGATCCGGACTGTCAAATTGCCATGAGTGATCGCGACCGTTGAAATCTGAACCTCTCGGCCAATCACCACCGTTCCCGTGCGCTCGTCGATCACAACCTTCGCCGACTGATCGGGCTGAACCCTGAGAGCCTCGATCTCGGCGACAAAACGCGTCAGACTGATCTTGCCCGGAGGAGTAAGGTCGACGGTCCGAAGGTCCCGCTCCTTGGCAACAGCCTTTCCATACCTCTGGCGCGCATGACGATTGATCGCATCTGTAATCCGCACGGCCGTCCGGAAATCCGGGTTGTTCAGCTCCAGGACCAGGTTCGGAATATTAGCAAAGCGAGCAGGAATATTTTGTTCGATCAGCGCACCATTGGGCACACGCCCCGCAGTTGGAATGCCCTGTGTCAGACTTTCCGCCTGGCCCGCCTCGGCAAATCCAGAGACAGCCACTGCACCCTGCGCCACCGCATAGATGCGGCCGTCGGCACCAAGGAGAGGCGTTGCAATCAACGTACCGCCGGCAAGAGACGTGGCATCTCCAAGCGATGCCACACTGACATCGACGCGCGAGCCTTTGCCTATGAAAGCGGGCATATCCGCTGTCACCACAACCGCTGCCACATTACGTGTTCGTAGTCTTGAATCACGAACATTGACGCCAAGGCTCTCGAGCATCGATTGAAGGGATTGCTCGGTGAATGGCGAATTCCTGAGACTGTCGCCCGATCCCTTTAGACCGAGCACCAAGCCATAACCGACGAGCTGGTTGTCTCGTACACCCTGAAGGGAAGCGATATCCTTGATCCGCACCATTGCATTTGACGGCGCGGCCGCCAGCAGCACCAGAAGAAAAATCAGAAGTCGGCGCATGCGTTTAATTCCCTGCTCGAATGGATCCGTCGGACTGCACGGTGCCAATCACCACAACGCCGCTATCAATGTTCCGGACCCTGACCGTCGCCCCGGAGCCTCCGGACTGCAGGGCCTCCACCTGCATCACGATCCGCAATCCCTGCTCACGAAAAACCAGCTTGGCCGCATCGCCGCGCTTCACCAGAAGCTGCTCGGTGATCGCATTGATCGGCACGGGTTTGCCCGGCAGCAGCGTCCGCCGGGCGACCATGCCAATCAGCTCATTGCGGTGGGACACCACCGCGAACTGCTGGGTCGTCCGCTTAGGAAAACGTCGTTCGACAATGTTCTGCCCTGACAGCTGGTCGCCTGGGTGGATCGTCACGCGCGGCACAGGGAGTTGGACGCCAGCCGCATAAAGCTGTGCTGGAACAAGCGCCCCTACGGCGAAGAGAAAAAGCCGGGCAAATTTGGATTTCCGGGGCATCCGGTTTCTCCCTTTTGAGATCTAGCGGATGCCGTTGGTCACTGTGCCAGCCATCTCGTCGGCTGCCTTGATGACCTTGGAGTTCATCTCATAACCACGTTGTGCGGATATCAGTGCGGTGATCTCCTTCACCGGATCGACATTGGATTCTTCCTGATAGCCCTGAAGAATAACCCCGAAACCCGGATCACCGGCTACCCCGGCCACGGGGACACCTGACGCCGACGTCTCACGAAACAAATTGCCGCCGATGGCTTCAAGCCCAACATCATTGGCGAAATTCGCTAGTGTCAGCTGACCAAGTTCTTGAGGATCGAGCTCTCCATCAACCTGCGCATAGACCTGGCCGGACTCATTTATAACGATGGAAATCGTATCTTCAGGGAAGACAATCGCCGGCTCAACCGCGTAGCCATCGATCGTCACCAGGCGCCCGTCTGCATTTTTGTTGAACGACCCAGCACGGGTGTAGAGTGTTTCATCGTCAGGCCCAGTTACTTCAAACCAGCCGCGGCCATTGAGTGCAACGTCAAGCTGGTTGCCGGTGTTGGCAAGCGTGCCTTGAACATGCAGCTTGCGTATGCCGGAAGTCTTGACCCCCAGTCCGAGTTGCGCGCCCTCGGGAACAGGATCTTCACCGCCCCGGTTCGGCACGCCCTGCAGGCGTTCTGCCTGATAAAGCAGGTCGGAGAACTCGGCCTGCGCCCGCTTGAATGCTGTCGTGTTCATGTTCGCGATGTTGTTCGCGATCACTTCGACATTGAGCTGCTGTGCGCTCATGCCGGTCGCTGCGATGGCCAGAGCCTTCATATCAGTCTCCTGAGGTTTAAAGCGCCGAAGTCGATCCTCAGATCGTCATCCGGCTGATTTCCTGATAGGCGGTTACGACTTTGTCCCGGATGGCGATGGCCGTCTGCAGACTGGATTCTGCGGCCATCACCGCCTCAACCACCTGCTGCACGGATGCCTGTCCGTCGACACCGGCGATCGAGGCCGCCTCACCCGCCTTGATCCGGTCCACGGCTTCCTGCGAAACATTTGCAAGCGTGTCCGTGAAGCTGACCTGTTCAACACCGCCCACGCCATCTATGCCGTTCGGGGTCGTGACGTAGCGGGTCTCGGAAACCGACTTCATGATCCCGTCGGTTGCGGAACTCAGTCCGGAAAGCTGTTCAATCATGGCTTTAGTCCCTCAACAAACCGATGTGACGCATGACCATTTCGCGGGCCTGCGTCATGACTTTCAAATTGGCTTCATACGACCGGTTGGTCTCGCGCATGTCCGCCAGTTCCAGGAGGACATTCACGTTCGGCATTTTCACGTAACCGTTCTCGTCTGCCGCCGGATGTCCCGGCTCGTACTCGACGAGGAAAGGCGCCTTGTCTGTGCCGATGTCCTTGACCTTCACGAGCGATGCCGACTGGGCACGGTCGAACTCGCTCTCGAATGTGATGGTCTTGCGCGAGTAAGGATCGGAGCCGGCGGTCTCGCCAGTCGAACGCGCATTGGCGAGGTTTTCGGAGACAACCCGCAGCCGCTCCGATTGTGCCTGAAGGCCGGAGGACGCGATGTGCATGGTGGCTGAAAGGGGATCGGACATGGTTACTTCACGCTGGCTAGGTACATGCGGTGGAATGACTTGGCGACGCTTGCGTTCAAGGAGTGCGCCCGGGCGACTTCGCCGGTCTTGACGAGCTCCTGTTCAATGCTGACCGAATTGCCGGAGTGGGTCACAAGCCAGCTGTCAGACTTGCGCACTTTCGAGGCTTCCGGCATGTCCGTGTTCGTACCCATGTGGTTGCCATGGGTTGCCGTCATCGCCAGCCGTGTCTTGTCGATGACAGAGACAAAGGGCTCGACGTCCTTGGCCTTGAAGCCCGGCGTGTTGGCATTAGCGATGTTTTCCGCGATCGTGGCCTGGCGCGTCGACAGCCAGCCATTGCTCTGCGAAATGAGCTTCGTGAGATAGACCGGTTCCACGAGGATCCTCCAAACGACACGTTATGTTCGATTGAAGGGATAAGCGATCTAGCTTGTCCGAGGCTGGCGGGATCGTCTGGCGCATATGTGCGTCAACTCGATTGACCTGCGTCAATCCAATTTGCGCGGGATGTGTCCATATAGGTCAGGGCCGCGATGTGCTGCGCATCGCAAAGAATATGCCCCCGACTGTCTGAAGTGACGAGCGCGCAGCGCCAGTCATCTATCCCGTTGCCCGCCCAAGGAAAACATCATGCGCATTCGAAACATCTTGGTCGGATTGGTCGTAGCCGTCCTTCTGGCGGGCGGCGGGGCCGCGTACTGGTGGACACAGACACGATCCGACCTGCCGGCTGAGATCGCGTCCGGCAATGGCAGAATTGAAGCGGAGACGGTTCAGGTCGCGACCAAGTCCGGCGGACGTGTTCTGGAAGTCCTGGTACAGGAAGGCGACTACGTCACCGCCGGACAGGTCTTGGCGCGGATAGACACAAACGAACTCACCGCGTCCCTGGCGGGCGCCGAGGCGAATGTAGCCGCAGCAACGGACACTGTTGCATCCGCCACCGCGCTGATCGCGCAACGTCAGAGCGAACTCAAATACGCCGAGCAAGAACTCGAGAGAGCAAAAACGCTTGTGGCCAAAGGGCACATCTCACAACAAGAAGCCGATCAGCGACAGACATCCAAGGAAACAGCAGAAGCAGCACTGGCCGCCGCGAAGGCGCAGCTCGCAAATGCCGAGAGTTCAGTCGATGCTGCAAGAGCTGAAGTGCGCAGAATTGGCACCCTGATCGAAGAAGCGGAATTGACGGCTCCCATCGCCGGCCGGGTGCAATATCGCCTGGCAGAGCCGGGCGAAGTGCTGTCCGCCGGTGGACGCGCGATCACGCTTATCGATCTGGCGGACGTCTATATGACGATCTTCTTACCGACAGCTGACGTCGGGCGTATTTTCATCGGTGCTGAGGCCAGGATCATTATCGACGCGGCTCCGGAATATGTAATTCCAGCCAGCGTGTCCTTCGTTTCCGCCGATGCCCAGTTCACGCCGAAAGAGGTCGAAACCCGCACCGAGCGGGAAAAGCTCATGTTTCGTGTGAAGATCAAGATACCGGCCGATCTGCTGCGCGAGCATATCGAGAAGGTGCGCACCGGACTGCCTGGAGAAGCCTACGTCATGATGGCACCCGGCACCGCATGGCCGGAGCGCTTGACCGTCAATCTGCCACCGGTCGCAGAATGATCCAGATTGACAGCCAGGAGCGCAAAGATGACGATGCGCGACGCTGAGAAAGACGGGGATCCGATCGTTGCCCACGTCGCTGGCGTCAGTCATGCTTATGGCAAGACGAAGGCTCTGGCGGACATCTCTCTCGATATTCCCGCAGGTCTGATCACCGGCTTCATCGGGCCGGATGGTGTCGGCAAATCCACTCTGCTCGGACTGTTGTCAGGCGCTCGGAAACTGCAGTCTGGGTCCGTGCATGTGCTTCAAGGTGACATGTCGGACAAGAGCCACCGGTCCAGTCTGCTGCCGCACATTGCCTATATGCCTCAGGGATTGGGCAAGAACCTCTACATGGATCTGACTGTCCATGAAAACCTCGAGTTCTTCGGCCGATTGTTCAACCAGGCTCGTGCCGAGCGCGAGGCGCGCATCGAGGACCTGACCCGCAGCACGGGTCTCTTTGGCTTTCTCGATCGCCCGGCAGGAAAGCTATCCGGCGGGATGAAGCAGAAACTCGGATTGTGCTGCGCCCTCATTCATGATCCCGACCTCCTTATTCTCGATGAGCCGACCACCGGCGTCGATCCTCTGTCCAGACGCCAGTTCTGGTCGCTCATTGATCGCATCCGCGAGACCCGGCTAGGTATGAGTGTCTTGGTGGCGACCGCCTATATGGACGAGGCTGAAAGCTTCGACTGGCTCGTTGCCATGAATGATGGCGCTGTCCTTGCTCAGGGAAACCCGGTCCAAATCAAGGCAAGTGGTCACGCCGAAAGCCTGGAGGAGGCCTTCGTCAATCTTCTG
Organism: Roseibium polysiphoniae; assembly: GCF_014842925.1. GTDB lineage: Bacteria > Pseudomonadota > Alphaproteobacteria > Rhizobiales > Stappiaceae > Roseibium > Roseibium polysiphoniae. The sequence goes on along the minus strand of NZ_JACYXJ010000004.1, from coordinate 388,280 downwards.
CCCGGCAATGACGGCAAATCGCATGAACCGCTGACGGTGCCACCCAGGCCAGACAGCATCGATGGAAAGGCGATCGAGGCCCATGGTCTCGTCCAGAAGTTCGGAAATTTCACTGCGGTCGACCATGTCAGTTTCGAGATCGAAAGAGGCGAAATATTCGGCTTTCTCGGATCAAATGGCTGCGGCAAGACCACGACTATGAAGATGCTGACCGGATTGCTCGAGCCGACGGAAGGTGAAGCCTGGATGTTCGGCGAAAAGATCGACGGCAAGCGCCTCGAGAGCCGCGAACGCGTCGGTTACATGTCCCAGTCATTCTCCTTGTACACCGAGCTCACCGTCGCACAAAACCTTGTTCTTCACGCGCAGCTGTTTCAAATGCCTCCTGGAGACATCCCCCCGCGCGTCGAAGAATTGACGAAGCGTTTTGGTCTCGAAAACTACCTCGACGACTTGCCAACAAAGCTGCCTCTGGGTGTACGCCAGCGCCTGTCCCTGGCTATCGCCATCGTCCATCGGCCTGAAGTCCTGATCCTGGATGAGCCGACCTCAGGCGTCGACCCGATCGCCCGGGACGAATTCTGGAAGCTCTTGATTGATCTCTCGCGCAATCAGGGCGTGACCATCTTCATCAGCACACATTTCATGAATGAAGGCGCGCGCTGCGATCGCATTTCCCTCATGCATGCAGGCAAGGTCCTTGCCTGCGCGGCGCCGCAGGAGCTGATCAAGGAAATTGGCGCAAGCACCCTTGAAGAGGCCTTCATAACCTATCTGGAAGATGCAACCGGAGAACATGAAGAGCAAGCCACGCAGCCGCAACTCGCACTTGCTGTTGAAACGGCCGACGTGGCAGATGCTCAGCATGCAGCCGCGCAGACGAGCTTCTCCCTACGCAGACTGAAGGCCTATTCCATTCGGGAAGCCAAGGAGCTTCTGCGGGATCCGGTCCGTCTCGCGGTCGCGCTCGCTGGAACCATGGTCTTGATGCTCGTCTTCGGTTTTGGCATCACCACGGACGTTGAGAACCTGACCTATGCGGTCCTCGACAACGATCAGTCCGTCGAAAGCCGGCAATATGTCGAAAGCCTTGCCGGCTCTCGATACTTTAGTGAAGAACCCGCTCTCAAAGACCAGACCGAACTACAGACGAGGCTGAGAAGCGGCGACATAGCGCTTGCGGTCGAACTACCGCCCGACTTTGGCAAGGATCTGATCAAGGGCTCCGTGCCGGAAGTGGCAGTGACGATCGACGGGGCAATGCCGTACCGCGCCGAGACCATCTCCGGTTATGTCGACGGGCTGCATCAGACCTACATTCTGGAGCAATACGCAAGGGTCTATGGGGAACAACCGGACCTGCTGTCTGTCGATATCGAGCCGCGCTATCGATACAATCAGGACTTCAAGAGCGTCTACGCCATGGTGCCATCTGTTCTGGCCCTCCTGCTCCTTTTCATTCCGGCGATCCTGACCGCCGTCAGTGTCGTGCGTGAAAAAGAACTGGGCTCGATCACAAACCTCTATGTGACACCGATCAGCCGCTTTGAGTTTCTTGTCGGCAAGCAGCTTCCCTACATCGGCATTGGTTTGGTCAACTTCACTCTTATGGCCTTGATGGCGGTCTTCGTCTTTGATGTCCCGATCAAGGGCAGCCTGCCGACACTCTTGCTCGGCGCCGTGATCTACATCTTCACAACCACTGCCTTTGGCCTCTTCTTCTCGACCTTTACCCGAACCCAGGTTGCCGCCATCGCAGGCACAGCAATCGGAACCATGCTGCCGGCTGTCCAATTCTCGGGGCTCATGCAGCCTGTCTCATCACTGGAGGGAGTTGGCGCGTTCATCGGCGCAACCTATCCGATGTCGCATTTTTTGCTCATCAGCGTTGGCACCTTCACCAAGGGCCTCGGCCTGATGGATCTGTCAGCCAACTTTCTTGCGCTGGCTCCGGCTGGTCCGCTTCTTCTGGCAGCCAGCGTTCTGCTGCTGCCGAAACAGGAGCCGTGAGATGAGGCAGCTGAGAAACATTCTGCGACTGGGCATCAAGGAGCTCTACAGCCTTCGTCGGGATGTCGTGCTGCTCATCCTCATCGGCTGGGCCTTCAGCGTGGGCATCTATGCCGCAGCCTCAGGCTTTTCGGTTGACCTCAGAAATGCGGCCATTGCCATCGTCGATGAAGATCGCTCCCAGCTGACCATTCGCATCCGAGACGCCCTGCTTCCACCCGAATTCAAGGAACCGGTGCTGATCTCCTTCCCGGAGATCGACCCGGGCATGGACACGGGGACCTACTCCTTCGTTCTGGTCTTTCCAGACGGGTTTGAGCAGGACGTCCTTGCGGGCAATCAGCCGGAAGTGCAGGTCAATATCGATGCGACGGCGACCATGCAGGCGGGGATCGGGGCAAATTACATCGCCAACATCATCTCTCAGGAGATTACCCGCTTTTCAGCCGAACTGGGCGAAACCACGAGCCTGCCGCTCGAGTTGGTGACACGCTTTGCGTTCAATCCCAACCTCACCAGCAGCTGGTTCAGCTCTGTCATGGAGCTGATCAACAACGTCACGATGCTGACGGTCGTCCTCACCGGCGCCGCGTTCATTCGCGAGCGGGAGCACGGAACCCTTGAGCATCTCATGGTCATGCCGGTCAGTCCGTTCGAGATCATGATGGCGAAGGTCTGGGCAAATGGCCTGGTGATCGTGGTGGCCGTCGCCTTTGCGCTCTGGGTCGTCATCGAGACAATGCTCAAGGTGCCGATCGCCGGGTCTATTCCGCTGTTTTTGCTCGGCACCACGCTCTATCTTTTCTTTGCCTCAGCGCTAGGGATCCTGCTTGGAACGATCGCCCGGTCCATGCCCCAATTCGGACTCCTGTTCATTTTGATCGTGCTTCCGATGAACCTCTTGTCTGGTGGCGAGACACCGCTCGAAAGCCAGCCAATTCTGCTTCAAAGCTTCATGCGGCTCGTCCCGTCGACACAGTTCGTCAGCTTCGCGCAGGCGATCCTTTACCGGGGGGCCGGGTTCGACATCGTCTGGTTCGAATTTCTGACAGTGACCCTGGTCGGTCTTGCGCTGTTCGCGCTGGCAGCCCATCGTTTCAGGAGCAGCATTTCAACCGGCAAATGACCCATGCGGTCCACGTCGACAGGTCCAGCTTTGACGCTAGACCGCTTCACCTGCAAAGAACTCGGGATCATAGCCCTTGCTGGCCATGAGAAGCTCCCGGGTATAGGCCTCTTTCGGCTCCGAGCGACGCATTTGTTCGACGCTCATCACCTCAACAACCTTGCCGTGGCTCATGACTGCAATCTCCTCGCACATGTGAGCAACGACCGCGAGATCATGGGTCACCATCAGATAGGTGAGGTTCCGTTCAGTCCTGAGATCCGAAAGAAGGTTCAGGACTTCAGCCTGTACGGAGACATCGAGCGCCGACGTCGGCTCGTCCAGCAGCAGAATTTGCGGTTCCAACATCAGCGCTCTGGCGACCGCAACACGCTGGCGCTGTCCGCCGGAAAGCTGGTGCGGATAGCGAAAGCGAAAGGCCTTGCCGAGCCCCACATCGTCGAGCGCCTTCAGGACCCTGGTTTCCACATCACCGATGCCATGGAGTCCTAGAGGTTCAGACAGGATTCGGTCGACCGTATGGCGCGGATGCAGCGATGCGTAGGGGTCTTGAAACACCATCTGCATCTTCCGGTAAAACGCTTTCTCGCGCTTGGGTTCAAGCACCTCACCTTCGACGCAAATTCGGCCATCCCAGTCCGCGATCAAGCCGCTGATCGCCCGCAGCACAGTCGACTTTCCAGACCCACTCTCACCAACGAGGCCGTAGCTGCCACCTTTCTTGACCTTGAAGGACACACTGTCCACGGCCTGAAAAATGTCGCCGCCCTCGCCGAAATAGACATTCAGATTTGCCACTTCCAGCATCGGCTGGTTCATCCGTTCCGTTCCTGCACCCTCAGTCATAGGCAACAACGCTTTCCTGATCTCGCCAAACCGGATCCCGGTCAAGCACCGCGAGTTTTGCCTTGGGGTCATCGATCTGCGGCAAGGCCGCGAGAAGTCCGCGCGTATACGGATGCTTGGCATTGTGAAGTTCGCTGGCCTTGCAGGTCTCAACGATCTTGCCGCCATACATGATGATCACGCGGTCGCAGAAAGAGGACACCAGTTGCAGGTCATGGCTGATGAATATCAGCCCCATGCCCCGGTCCTTCACCAGCTTGTCCATGATCGCAAGAACACGCATCTGGACCGTGACGTCCAAAGCTGATGTCGGCTCGTCCGCGATCAACAGATCCGGATCGGGGATGAGCATCATTGCAATCATGATGCGCTGCCCCATACCACCAGAGACCTCATGGGGGTAGCTGTTGTAGACGCGCTCCGGCTCGCGGATCTGCACCGCTTCCAGCATTTCGAGTGCCTTGCGTTTGGCGTCGCCACGGGACGCTCCGCTGTGCAGTCGATAGGCTTCCGAAATCTGCTTGCCGACTGTCATCACCGGGTTCAACGAGAACTTCGGGTCCTGCATCACCATTGAGATCTTGTGTCCGCGCACATCGCGCATCTGGCGCTCGGAATAATCCAGAAGATTATCGCCCTTGAAGGATATCTCCTTGGCGGTCATCTGGCCTGGCGGCCGGATCAGACGCAAGATCGACCGGCCCGTCATGGACTTGCCTGAACCACTCTCGCCGACGATGCCGACACGCTCGCGGCCGACGGCAAATGAAATGCCGCGAACAGCCTCAACAATGCCGTTTCGGGTTGGAAAACGAACCCACAGGTCCTCAACACGCAGAAGGGTTTCTTGTTCACTCATTGCCCCGACCTCACGACTTCGATTTCTTGGGGTCGAGAATGTCACGAAGACCATCGCCCAAGAGGTTGAAGCCAAGCGACACGATGAAGATCGCCAAACCCGGCATCGTCGCAACCCACCACTGGTCCAGAATGAACTTCCTGCCGGCCGAGATCATTGCACCCCATTCCGGCATGGGCGGCTGCGCACCCAGGCCCAGAAATCCGAGACCTGCAGCAGTCAGGATGATGCCCGCCATGTCCAGCGTCATGCGAACGATGATCGAGGACAGGCACAGCGGCCAGATGTGCCGGACGATGATGTGCAAGGTTCCGGCCCCTTGCAGGCGCACTGCGGAAATGAAATCCGAATTGCGGATTGTCAGCGTCTCCGCCCGCGCAATACGGGCGTAAGGCGGCCAGGCCGTGATGGAAATCGCCAGGATTGCGTTTTCAATTCCCGCTCCCAAAGCAGCTACGAATGCAAGGGCAAGAACCAGCTTTGGAAACGCCAGGAAGACATCGGTCACGCGCATCAGGACTTCGTCGGCCCAGCCGCCGAGATAGCCTGCGAAAGTGCCAACCAGAAGTCCGAAGACGGGCGCGGTGACCGCAACCAGGGTCACAATCAAAAGCGTGATCCGCGAACCGTAGATAATGCGGCTGTAGATATCTCGTCCAAGCTCGTCAGACCCCAGGATGAAGCCATCAGTGCCTGGGGGTGTCAGCCGTGCCGCAAGATCCTGGGCGACCGGATCTGCAGTCGCAAGCCAGGGCGCGAAGACAGCGCTGGCAAGCAAACCGACAAGGATAAGGAAACCCAAGAAGGCCAGCGGATTTGCAACGAGTTTCAGCCAGCCACTATAGAGCTGAACCATATTGGCCTGAAATCGCGATGCCGGAACATCGGAGTTCAGCCAGGCCTTCAGGCTCTGCTTTGGCGCCGCCGTCTCGGGGCTCTGTTGAGTGTCGAGGTTCATGTCAGCGCGCCCTCGGGTCAACAAGCTTGTAGAGAACATCAGATAGAAGGTTGAGCCCGACAAAGACGAGGCCCACGACGACAGTCCCTCCGAGCACCGCGTTCATATCCGCCGACAAAAGCGCGTTGGTGATGTAATTGCCAAGACCTGGCCATGCGAAGATGACTTCAGTCAGAACAGACCCTTCCAGAAGATTTGCATAACTGAGCACAATCACAGTGATCAGTGGGATCATGACGTTGCCGAGCGCATGCCGCCAGATCACCTTGGTTTCCGACAAGCCTTTGACGCGGGCCGTCGTGATGTATTCCTGGCTCAGCTGTTCAAGCATGAAGGACCGGGTCATCCGGCTGATATAGGCCAGCGAATAGTAGCCAAGGATCGACGCTGGCAGAATGATGTGGCTGACCGCATTCCAGAAAATGGTCCAGTCGCGGGCGATCAGGCTGTCGATGAGGATCATTCCCGTGACCGAGGGGATGATGTCCTCATAGTAGATGTCCAGCCGCCCGGGTCCGCCAACCCATCCAAGCTTACCGTAGAACACCAGCAAACCGATCAGGCCGATCCAGAAAATCGGCATGGAGTAGCCAAAAAGGCCTATGAACCGGACGATCTGATCAGGCCAGCGCCCTTCATAGACGGCCGAAACCACACCAGCGGGAATGCCGAGCACCACGCCAATAATGGTCGCAAGGGTTGCCAGTTCGAGTGTCGCCGGGAAAACCCGGCCAATGTCCTCGATAACTGGACGGGCCGTCAGAACCGAGGTGCCGAAGTTGCCCGTAACGACATCCCGTACATAGTAGAAGAATTGAACAACAAGGGGTTGGTCCAGGCCCAGCTGTTTGTAGGCCGCGTCGTAGACTTCCTGGCTGGCACGCTCGCCAACCAGCGCAAGCACCGGATCGATGGGCATCACCCGTGCGATCAGGAACGTTACCAGCAACAACCCGAACATGGTTGCGACCATGGAAAACAGGCCGGCACCCAGCCGCTTCAAACCCCTGAAAAAAGGAGAGGCGTTTTTTGTTCGCCTCTCCCCAGGAGTGCTTTCAACACTCGTCATGTTTTGCTTGCCGCGCTTACTTGGTTACGTTGCCGTAGTAGACGGCCGAGATCGCGGCACCGATGGAATAACCTTCCACATTGGCCCGCAGCGCGTTCTGTTCAGTTTTCTGGAACATGATCGCGAAGGGAGCCTCCTTCTGGAAGTCTTTCTGCAGCTGAACATACATTTCAGCGCGCTTGGCCGTGTCGGTTTCCTGAGCCGCAGCAGCCGTACGCTCCGTGTAGCCGTCAGCCGCCCAGGCGTTCCGCCACGCAAGCTTGCCAGTCAGCTTCGCTTCGAAGCTGTTGTCCGGGTTTGACGTAAACGTATCAGCGTTTGTGTGCGGATCCGGATAATCCGGGCCCCAGGCGCCAACATAGATCTGGAAATCGCGAGCGCGATATTTGCCAAGCGTTTCCTTGCCTGTGCCCTGAACGATCGATGCCTTGATGCCGGCCTGACCGAAGGTGTTCTGGAGCGACTGAGCAATTTCAACGCGCTCCTGTGCGGTCCGTACGATGAACTCAACCTCGAAGCCATCCGCAAGTCCGGCTTCTGCCAACAGGGCCTTCGCCTTTTCGATGTTCAGGGAATAAGGCTTGTCCTTGAGTTCGCCGAGGTAGGAAAGCGGCAGGTATGCCTGGTGAACCATGTACTGGCCCTTGAGGAAGGAATTCACCATTCCGTCGTAGTCGATCAGATACTTGATCGCCTCGATGACCTTGGGCTTGGACAGGGTCGGGTCCTGCTGGTTCATGGAGATATACATGATCCGGCCGCGCTGGTCGGTCATGACCTTGACGTCTTCGCTCTTCAGAACGCCAGAAACATCTTCAGGCGAGAGATTGCGAACGATGTCCACGTCGCCTTTTTCAAGAAGCAGACGCTGCGATGCAGATTCTGCAATATGGCGCACAACCACACGGTTCATTGCCGGAGCGTCGCCGGAGAAATTCGGGTTCGCCGAAATCGTCAGGGATTCATTCGGCTTCCAGCTGGTCAGCTGGTAAGGGCCGGAACCGGCAGAGTTTGTCTTCAGCCATCCGTTGCCCAGATCGCCGTCAACTTCGTTTTCCAGAACCAGCTTGCTATCGACGATGCTGGCGATTGCCGCGGTCATGCAGTTCAGCACGAAAGACGGCGCATATTTCTTGTCGGTCACCAGGACGAATGTTCCGTCATCCTTGGCCATCAACGTCTCTGAAGCATTCTCTTCAGTGAAACCGAACTGTGTGAGAATGAAGGACGGCGTCTTCTTAAGGAGAACGGCGCGGCGCAAGGAAAATGCGACATCGCTTGCCGTCACCGGGTTGCCGGACGCAAACTTCAGTCCCTCGGCAATCTTGAAGGTGAATGTCTTGCCGTCTTCAGAAATTTCCCAGCTCTCGGCGATTGCCGGCTGATAACCCTTGGAGAAATCCTTCGGATCGTAGGCAATCAGACGCTGATAAACGTTGTTTGCGTAGTCTGAACCAGAGAATTCAAACATTTCCTGAGGATCGAGGGAAATCAGATCGTCGATTTCCGCAGCAACCACAAGCATGTTCGGTGGCGTTTCAGCATAGGCAGCCGGAATGGCGCCGATCATCGGCATGACAAGAGCGGTTGTCAGCGAAAGCGCTGCAATTGTTTTTCCAAAAAGCATCTGGTGCTCCCCTTGATTATTTAAGATCGCGAAGGTGGAAGGGCATTGGCTCGCGAGAGATGACAGTCTGCCCTTCAGCCTACTAAAGTTGCAAGGGCAAGAATTTGTGCAATTTTCACAAGGGCATGGAGATCGTGACAATCGCAGGGAACGCTCGAACCTGCATTTCCACAACGTGGGCGAGAATAATCTCGCATGCGAACCAGGCACATAGCAGACTGGCGTCTTTCTAGGCGTTCACTGCCGCCATGTTCGGCATGGTCATAATATGATCAACAAGCAGCAGCCGCGACCAGTTGCGCAGGCAGCAAGAGCAGATCGCTCTGCCGGAACTTCTCTCGGGCACTCAGGGATGAAGCCTTACGAGGCCCGCGATGCAGATGCATCCGTCCGGGCACCGTTTCACACTCGCATTTAGATTTCGTAGTAGGCCCGATACCACTCGACAAAGCGTTTGACGCCGGTTTCAACATCAGTCTTCGGTCGGTAACCGGTCAGCTCTTGAAGCAAATCCGCATTGGCCCAGGTTGCCGGCACATCGCCCGGCTGCATCGGCATCAAATTGCGCTCTGCAGCGCGTCCGGTCGCCTTTTCGATCGCGGCGATGAAGTCGGTCAGTTGAACCGCATTCGAGTTGCCGATGTTCACCACCCGCCAGGGGGCAACCGGTGAAAGACTGTCCCCCTCTGGAACAACGCCCTCGGCCGGACGTACCGGCACCGCATCGATCAAAAGCCGAATGCCCTCGACAAGGTCTTCGACGTAGGTGAAGTCACGCTTCATGTCGCCGAAGTTATAGACGTCGATCGGCTTGCCTTCGAGGATGGCCTTGGTGAACTTGAACAGCGCCATATCCGGGCGGCCCCACGGGCCATAGACTGTAAAGAACCGGAACATGGTAATGGGCAGCTCGAACAGATGCGCATAGGAATGCGCCATGTTCTCATTGGCCTTCTTTGTCGCAGCATAGAACGACATCTGGTGATCGGCCTTGTCGGTCTCGGTGTATGGCATGTGGGTGTTGGCGCCATATGCCGACGAGGTTGACGCCAGCAGCATGTGCTCGGGCGGATGGGCGCGCGCTGCCTCCAGCAGCTCAAATGTGCCGTTGATGTTGCTTTCCAGATAGGATCGCGGGTTCTCAATCGAGTAGCGAACCCCGGCCTGCGCCGCGAGATGAACCACCACATCGGGGGTCTCTCGGGAGAACAGTTCCTTGAGCAGATCCGGTGTTTCAATCCGGTCGTTCAGGGCTGTGAAATGTTCATTTTGCAGCAACATCTGCTGCCTGCGCTGCTTGAGCTTGACGTCGTAATAGTCCGTCATGGCGTCGAGCCCGATGACGCGGAAGCCATCATCCAGGAGCCGCGTACAAAGGAAGTAGCCGATGAAGCCGGCCGATCCAGTAACCAAAGCAGTGCGCATCGAGCTCAAAACCAATATGGACCAAGGACGCGCTTCCTTAACCCGGCGCCTTTGATTTTACAATTCAAACCCCGACACACGGCCGGCAGTTTTCAACGGGCCGAGAAGGCACTTGGGAACGTCACACATGTTCGACAACATCCACCAACGCGCCTCGCTGCCCGATGACTGCGCTGGCCAGCCTGTTTCCCGCCTCAACGCACAGCGCCAGGGACTTGCCTTGTAAGTGTGCGGCGAGAAAACCTGCATTGAAACTGTCGCCGGCCGCGGTGGTGTCAACGATGCTTCCGACGGCGTTTGCAGGCAGCGCAGTCATCTCGCCGTCTTGCAGGCAGATCACATTGCCAGGACCGTTCTTGACGATCACCAGCCCCGCTCTTTCAGCCGCATAGCGTCGCGCCGTCTCCTCGCAGGACCCATCGCCGAAATGAGATGCCTCATCTTCAAATGATGGCAGCACAATATCGCTGAAACCTGCGGCTTCGGTAATCGCGGCGCACATGTCCTCTTCGCTGGCCCAGAGCCGTGGCCTAAGATTGGGATCAAAGGCGATTGTAGAGCCATTGGATCGTGCCTTGCCGACAGCATCCAGAAACTTGTGTCGATCCGGCACCGACAAAATTCCAAGCGTTATGCCCGAGAAGTAGATCAGCCCGGCCCGATCAAGTTTTCCCTGCAAGGCCTCGGCGTTTGCGGCAAGACAGCGCGCTGCAGACTCCGAGCGCCAATAGGCAAAGCTTCGCTCGCCCTCACTGAGCTGGATCATATAAAGGCCAACGGTTCTGTCAGCCCGCCGTTCGATCAGGCTCGTATCGATCCCGGCACTGTCCAGAAAATGAACCATATTGTCGGACAGAGCATCCTCGCCGACCGCTGTGAGATAGGACACGTCCCAGGTCTCAGGCAGCAGCTTGCGCGCATACCAGGCCGTGTTGAGCGTATCGCCGGCAAAGCCCATGGCGAATGTGCCATCACTGGTGGGCGCCATTTCGACCATGCATTCGCCGATGGAGAGAAAACGATTTGTCACTGTTCAGTCTCTCCGGCAAAGAACTCGGAATAATTGGCACGAATACGTGGAATTTGCTCCTTGATCCGCGATAGGTGAAGGTGCATCAGCGCCATGGCACTGGTGCTGTCGCGTGCCTTGATCGCCTCCAGAACCTTGACGTGATCGTCCAAGGCGGCTTGCGAGGCAAACGACAGCGAGAGAAAACGGACGCGGTCCATATGCGCCTTGTTCTCGCGGATGATTTCCCAGGCAAAGGCAAGACCGGTCCGCTCGCAGATTTCCCGGTGGAACTGGTCGTCGTACGCATGAAACTCTACAGCGTCGCGCGCTTCGACCGCCTTGCGCTGCAGCTCCAGAAGATCGTCCAGCGCCTTGTGATCCTCTTCGGTCAGTTTCTCGCAGGCAGCGCGCACCGTCTCGGCTTCGATCGCGCTGCGTACAAACCGCGCCTGAAAGACGGCTCGCTCCGAAATTTCGGAGACGATCGTCGCACGTTGGGGCCGGATTGACAGGAACCCGAGTTTGGACAGGCGATAAAACGCGTCGCGCACCGGCTGCCGCGAAACTCCAAGAGCCTTGGCAACTTCAGCCTCCGACATCTTCATGCCCGGCGGCAGCTCGAGCGAGAGAATCTGCTGATGCAACTCATCGAAAACAGTATCGGCGACCGACGGTCTGTTGAGTGGCTCCAAGGCCCTCAATGGGCTCGATCGCGACATGATTTCCCTCCGTTGACTCATTCTGCGTACTAGCATATTACCAAACTAGTTATATGAAAAGCCCTTGCCTTCAAGGTATCCAATAGGAGCGTAAACGTGAGTCAGTTGAATCCGGACAGGCTTTTTCCCTTGGAAGAAAATACGCGGCAGGTGGCCCGCGAGCTCTACCAGACCGTGAAAGACTTGCCGATCATCAGCCCTCACGGACATACGGATCCGCGTTGGTTCGCAGAAAACGAAGCCTTTCCCGATCCCGCACAGCTGTTCATCACCCCCGACCACTATGTCTTTCGCATGCTCTGCTCCCAGGGCCTCGCATTGGAAAGCCTCGGCATCCCGCGTGCAGATGGCGGTTGGACGGAAACCGACGGCCGAAAGATCTGGCGGATCTTTGCCGAGAACTATCATCTGTTCCGCGCCACGCCATCGCGCATGTGGCTTGATCATGCTTTCGAGGAAGTCTTCGGCTGGACCGAGCGTCTGAACGCCCAAACGGCGGACGCCGCCTATGACCACATCGCCGATTGCCTTGCAAAGCCCGAGTTCCGCCCCCGCGCGCTCTTCGAACGTTTCAAGATCGAGGCCATTGCGACGACTGAGGGCGCCCTTGATGATCTCAAATGGCACCGGCAGATCCGCGAAAGCGGCTGGACAGGCAAAGTCATCACGGCGTATCGACCGGATGCGGTGGTCGACCCGGAGTTCGACGGCTTTGCCGGCAATGTCGAGGCGCTTGGCGAGCTGACCGGAGAAGACACCTCAACCTGGGAGGGCTATCTCCAGGCACACCGGATCCGCCGCGCCTACTTCAAGGACTTCGGCGCAACCTCGTCCGACCATGGGCACCCGACCGCGCGCACCGAGAACCTCTCTGCCGCTGATGCCGCTGCACTCTTTGCCAAGGCTTTGAAGGGCAGTTGCACTCCGGAAGAAGCTGATGCGTTCCGCGGTCACATGCTGACTGAAATGGCCCGGATGAGCCTCGAGGACGGCCTCGTGCTGCAAATTCATTCCGGCAGTTTCCGCAACCACTCTGCGCCCACCATGGGCATATTCAGCCGCGACAAGGGCTTCGATATTCCCACACGCACCGAATATGTGCAGGCGCTTAAGCCGCTTCTCGATGCCGTCGGCATGGAACCCGATCTGACGATCATCCTTTTCACCCTGGACGAGACCACATGCGCCCGGGAGCTCGCACCGCTTGCGGGTGTTTATCCGGCCCTCAAGCTTGGCCCAGCCTGGTGGTTCTACGACAGCCCGGAAGGCATGCGCCGGTTCCGGGAAACAACGACCGAAACCGCCGGTTTTTACAACACCGTCGGCTTCAACGATGACACACGCGCTTTCTGCTCGATTCCCGCGCGCCACGATGTGGCACGCCGGGTGGACTGCGCCTATCTCGCAACGCTCGTCGCAACTGGGAGGTTAGCGGCGGACGAGGCGTATGAGGTTGCACAAGACCTCAGCTACCGGCTTGCGAAGCAAGCCTATCGGCTCTGACGAGCCAATCATGATGGGAGGAATATCATGAAGATCGTAAAAACCCTGGCGTCAGCCTTGCTTGCCAGCGTCGCGCTTGCGACCACGTCCATGGCTTGCGAAGTGACCCTGAAGTCATCCGACACACATCCGGATGGCTATCCGACTGTTGAAGCGGTCAAGCACATGGGCAAACTTCTGGAGGAGCGCACGGACGGCCGTCTGTGTGTTGAAGTTTTCCACTCTGCTCAGCTTGGACAGGAGAAAGACACGATCGAACAGACAAAGTTCGGCGTGATCGATTTGAACCGCGTCTCCACGGGACCGTTCAACAACCTGGTCGAAGAGACCAAGGTTATCTCGCTGCCCTATGTCTTCAAGTCCGTTGATCACATGCACACTGTGATGGACGGTCCGATCGGCGACGAAATCCTTGAGGCATTCGTGCCGCACGGCTACGTTGGTCTGGCTTTCTTCGATGGCGGCTCGCGCAGCTTTTACAACAAGGTCAAGCCGATCAAATCGATCGACGATCTGGCCGGAATGAAAGTCCGCGTGATGCAGTCTGACATCTTTGTCGACATGATGACCGCTCTCGGCGCCAATGCGACGCCCATGCCTTACGGTGAAGTCTATTCCGCCATTCAGACGGGCGTGATTGACGGTGCCGAGAACAATTGGCCTTCTTTTGAATCTTCGGGGCACTACGAAGTTGCCGGGTACTACACGCTTGACCAGCATCTAATCGTTCCCGAAGTCCTGGTCATGTCCAAGATCAGCTGGGACAAGCTTTCTGCTGATGATCAGGCTGCCGTTCGTCAGGCCGCCCGAGATTCAGTTCCTGTCATGCGTGATCTATGGGTTGCCCGCGAGAAAGCGTCCGAGGAGAAAGTTCGCGCAGCAGGCGTCGAGATCGTTGAAGAGATCGACAAGGCCCCCTTCATGGCAGCCATGGACAGCGTCTACGAAAAGCATGTCACGTCAGACAAGCTGAAAGACCTCGTCAGCCGCATCCGCGCCACCGACTGATGTGAGCGCAAAGAGGGTTCATGGCGCTCGTCGCCATGAACCTTGCGTGCCGGGAGGAAACCTTGCAGGACTTCATGAAAAATGCCGCGCGCCCGATGGGCTTGATTGCGCGCCTTGCGCTTTGGCTCGCGAGTGCCGGTCTCTTGCTGATGACCGCATTCGTCTCCGCTCAGGTCTTCATGCGCTATGTGATGAATGACTCGATCGTCTGGAGCGAACCCGCTGCCATCATCTTGATGGGATGGTTTATCTTCCTTGGAGCGGCGGTCGGAATTCGGGAAGGTTACCACCTGAGTTTCGATGTGCTTCTTTATTTTCTTCCGACCAATGCAAAGCTCTGGCTTCACAGTGTGTCCGATCTCATCGTGGGAACGTTTGGACTGGGAATGCTCTGGTTCGGCGCACAGCTGATGCTGTCCTCCTGGAATGTGATCCTGCCATCTCTCGGAATTTCAGGTGCGTTCGACTTTCTACCGCTCGTCGCCGGGGGCATTTTGATCGCCATTTTCTCGCTGGAACGCCTGATACGGCGCGCCGCCGGTCTTCCCACCGCCCGCTTTGGCGAAACCGAGTTGGAGGAAGGCTGATATGGAAGTCTGGGTCCTCTTCGGAACATTTGTATTTCTGCTCCTCATCGGCACACCAGTTGCCTTTTGCCTTGGCGCAGCTTCGCTCGCAACAGTGCTTTATCTCGGCATGCCGCCGGTGATCGTCTTCCAACGCTTGAATTCCGGCGTCTCGGTCTACGCCTTGATGGCCATCCCCTTCTTCATCTTTGCCGGGGAACTCATGGTGCGCGGCGACATCGCCCGACGACTTGTTGCACTTGCCGGCGCGATGGTCGGCCACCTTCGAGGCGGACTGGGCCAGGTCAACATTGCCGCATCCGTCCTGTTCGGGGGGATTTCGGGTTCCGCTGCGGCCGACGCAACCGCAATTGGTGGTCTGATGATCCCACAGATGAAGAAGAAGGGCTACGACGTCGACTATGGTGTCAACGTCACCGTCGTCTCATCAATCATCGCTCTCATGCTCCCACCGTCTCACAACATGATCATCTATTCGATCTCCGCCGGCGGACGGCTGTCGATCGCCGATCTTTTCACGGCAGGAATCATCCCGGGATTGCTCCTTGCGATCACCTTGATGATCACCGCATGGTTCGTCGCCAAAAAGCGCGGCTATCCGACGGAAAAATTCCCCGGCTGGTCAGCATTCGGGCTGCTGTTCTTCAACGCTATTCCCGGCATCCTGCTCATCGCGATCATCTTTGGAGGCGTGCGCTCAGGCATCTTTACGGCATCCGAGAGCTCCTGCATCGCGGCGGTCTATGCGCTTCTTGTGACCACACTTGCCTATCGCACCATGCATTGGCCCCAATTCGTGGCTGCAACAAGGGCTGCCGTGAGAACAACGGCGATGGTTTTGCTCGTGATCGGCAGCGCGGCTTCCTTCGGCTGGCTTCTGGCCTTCCTTCGAATTCCTGCCGAACTGGTCGCCATGATGAAGGATCTCTCCAGCAACCCAATCGTCATTTTGCTGCTGATCAACCTGATCCTCTTGATGCTCGGGACGTTTATGGACATGTCGCCCCTGATCGTCATCACCACACCGATTTTCCTGCCCGTCGCCACGGCGTTCGGGATCGATCCCGTACACTTCGGCGTTATCCTGGTGCTCAATCTGGGGATCGGCCTCTGCACCCCGCCGGTCGGTACAATTCTGTTTGTCGGGTGTGCAGTCGGCAGGATCTCCGTCTGGCAAGCCATCAGGACCATCTGGCCCTTCTATGGAGCGGCCTTCGCGACGCTCATGCTTGTCACTTACGTTCCATTCCTGTCGCTCTGGCTGCCCTCACTCTTCCACTAGGAGATGCCCATGTCACACCAGCCTTTCCCTGAAGTCCCGGCAGATCCGGGCATTACCCGCCAGGTCCTCTCCGAAAACCCCGCCCTCATGATGGTTGCATTCCGCTTCAAGGAGGAAGGTGCGGAAGGAAAGCTTCACAATCACCCTCACGTTCAGTCGACCTATGTCGAAAGCGGACGCTTCCGGTTCACAGTGGCAGGCGAAACCTTTGACGTTGGCCCCGGCGACAGCTTCGTCATTCCCTCCGATGCCCGCCACGGCTGCCTCTGTCTTCAGCCCGGAACGCTGATAGATTGCTTCACGCCGCGCCGCGACGATTTCCTCTGATATTATTCCAAAAGGACTGTTTCAATGCTCACTGTTGAGACCCGTTACGCCATAGACCCGCAGACCGCCAAGGGTCTGGACACGCAAGGCCTGCGATCACATTTCCATGCTGATGGCCTCTTTGCCGAAGGTGAAATCCGGCTGGTCTACACTCACTATGATCGTTTGATACTGGGCGGAGCTGTGCCGGGAGCCGGATCGCTTACCCTCGACCATGTCGCCGAAACCGGCACGCCCTCCATGCTCGATCGCCGTGAAATGGGGATCTTGAACATCGGTGAAGCGGGCGAAGTTTCAGTCGGCGGCACGAACTACACCGTCAACAACGGGGATGTGCTTTATATCGGCATGGGCTCGGGTCCGGTGACTTTGTCCGGAAAGGGACGCTTTTACATTCTGTCCGCACCAGCCCACCGCAGCTGCCCCACAAAGCTGATCCGGATTGAAGACGCCCGTCGCGTCGAACTCGGTGCATCGGAAACCTGCAACGAACGCGTTATCCTGCAGTTCCTTCATCCAGAGGTCGCCGAAAGCTGTCAGCTTTTGATGGGCTACACCCAGTTTGCTCCTGGCTCCGTGTGGAACACGATGCCGGCCCACGTTCATGATCGTCGTATGGAAGCCTACCTCTACTTCGACCTGGCTGATGATCAGCGCGTTTTCCACTTCATGGGCCAACCGGAAGAAACACGGCACATTGTCATGGGAAATGAAGAAGCGGTGATTTCACCGCCCTGGTCGATCCACTGCGGTGCAGGCACTGGCGCCTACACATTCTGCTGGGCAATGGCTGGCGACAATGTCGACTTTACCGACATGGACATGGTGGCCATGGGAGACCTTCGGTGACCCCATTTTCCCTTGAAGGCAAACGTGCGCTGGTCACCGGTGCAAACACCGGAATCGGTCAGGCCATCGCCATCGCGATGGGAACGGCAGGCGCTGAGGTTCTTTGCGCCGCTCGCCGCGATTGCAGTGAAACACTGAGCCAGATCGGCAAGGGCAAGGCGATAACCCTCGACTTTGCCGACCCCATGGCCGCGCGTGATCTTTTTGAAGAAGAGCACGTCGATATTCTCGTCAACAATGCCGGCATCATTCGCCGTGCTGATGCCGTGGATTTCACTGAGGCGGACTGGGACGACGTCATGGACGTCAACATGAAGGCGGTTTTCTTCACGTGCCAGGCTTTCGGAAAAGCTGTGCTCAAGCGCAACGGAACAGGGCAGATCGTCAATATTGCCTCGCTTCTTTCGTTTCAGGGCGGCATACGTGTGCCGTCATACACGGCGTCCAAACATGGCGTGGCCGGAATAACCAAGCTGCTTGCCAATGAGTGGGCTGCAAAGGGCATCAATGTGAATGCAATCGCGCCCGGCTATATCGCCACCAGCAACACCGAGGCTCTGCGCAATGACGAGACCCGCAACCGGCAGATTCTCGAGCGGATTCCGGCAGGGCGTTGGGGAGAGGCCAAGGACATTGGCGAAACGGCAGTCTTCCTCGCCTCACCTGCCGCGAAGTACATTCATGGCGCCGTAATCAACGTAGATGGAGGCTGGCTTGCCCGCTAACCTGACGCGCCTGGGGCGCAAGAATTCCAAAACGACCAAGCCTGGCATTGTCCACCTCGGACTCGGTGCTTTCTTTCGCGCACATGGTGCCGTTTACATCGAAGAGGCCGTCAACGCCTCGGGAGGCGACTGGGGCATCATCGGCGTCAGCCTGCAAAGCCCACGCATGCGCGACCAACTCGCCCCGCAGGACTTTGCCTACACAGCGCAGGAACTCGGCCCGAGCGGCGAGACACTGCGCCAGATCGAAATCGTTCAGGATTTGCTTGTCGCCCGCGAAGAT
Source organism: Roseibium polysiphoniae (assembly GCF_014842925.1). Lineage (GTDB taxonomy): Bacteria > Pseudomonadota > Alphaproteobacteria > Rhizobiales > Stappiaceae > Roseibium > Roseibium polysiphoniae. The sequence goes on along the minus strand of NZ_JACYXJ010000004.1, from coordinate 370,065 downwards.
CCCGAAGCGGTTCTGGCAGCCATGGCCGATCCGGAGATCCGCATCGTCAGCCTGACCATCACTGAAAAAGGCTATTGTCACGATCCCGCCACAGGCGCCTTGAACGTCTCTCATCCTGATATCAAGCACGATCTCGAAAGCGAGCTTCCTGTCTCGGCTCCTGGTTTTCTGGTCCGTGCGCTCCAGCGACGCAAAGCAGCAGGCTTGCCGCCCTTCACAGTCCTGACCTGCGACAATCTTCCGGAAAACGGCAAACTCGTCAGCCGTATTGTTCTAGATTTTGCACAAGAGCTGGATCCCGATCTTGCACGCTGGATCGAGGAAGAAGGGCGCTTCCCCTCGACCATGATCGATCGGATTGTGCCTGCCACCAAACAGGAAGATATCGACGCGCTGGCGGAAAAAACCGGCGTCTACGACGCGGCGCTCGTACAGCATGAACCCTTCCGGCAATGGGTCGTCGAAGACGACTTCGTTCCAGCTTATGGCACGGGCGCAAGACCAGATCTCGGTGCCGTCGGCGTCGAGCTCGTCGAGGATGTCACGCCATACGAGCACATGAAGCTCAGGATGCTGAACGGCACCCACTCTTCTCTTGCCTATCTCGGCTACCTTGCGGGTTACGAGACAATTGCCGATACGGTTGCCGATACGATGTTCGCGGCGTTCGTGAAGGCATTGTGGCGCAGGGAGATCATGCCATCCTTCGAAGCCCCGCCCGGTGTTGACCTGAGCGCCTATGCCGACGCCCTGTTTGGCCGCTACTCCAATCCCGCGATACGCCATCGAACCTGGCAGATTGCCATGGATGGCAGTCAGAAACTGCCGCAGCGCATTCTTGGAACAGTCCGTGACAATCTTGCTGTTGGCCGGCACTGTCAGGGGTTGGGCACAGCCATAGCAGCCTGGATGATCTATGTGGGCGGCACCGACCTCACCGGTGCTCCAATCGATGTGCGTGATCCCCTCGCAGATCAACTGAAAGCGCTTTCAGATGGCGGCGAAACACCTGGTGAGAAAGTCGCGGCGTTGCTCTCGGTCAAGCAGATCTTCGATCAGGACCTTGCCGCTGAGATCCGCCTCGAAATCGAGGCAGCCTACATGCTGCTCATGGCCGACGGCGTACGGACGGTTTTGGAGGACCTTTCGTGAAGGAAGGCTGGCGCTGGTATGGTGCTTTCGACAAGATCAGCTTGAGTGAGATCGCCCAGACGGGCGCAAGCGAGATCGTCACAGCGCTGCACCAGATCCCCTATGGAGAGGTCTGGCCGCAAAAGATGATCGCGGAAACCAGACAGGAACTTTCGGCGGCCAGCTTCAACTGGAGTGTTGTCGAGAGCCTTCCGATCCATGAGCAGATCAAGCGCGGCGAAGGTGATCTTTCGCAGCTCTTTGCAAACTATCGACAGTCGATGGCCAATCTCGCCGCAGAGGGCATTGAAGTCATCTGCTACAACTTCATGCCGCTGCTGGATTGGACCCGAACCGATCTAAGTGCACCTGTCGCCCGCGGTGGGTCCTGCCTTCGATTTTCTGCTCCCAAGATGGCAGCTTTGGAACTCTTCATCATCAAGCGTGGCGAAGCCGCAAACGACTATTCAGACGACGTGGTTGCAGCCGCCAAAGCCTGGTTCGAAACCTCCACCCAAAGCGACCGGGACGCCTTGCTGAAGGCGGTCATGGCAGGCCTGCCTGGTGCTTATGACCGCTACGACGCCGAAGGCTTGCGAGAAGCGCTGAAGGACTATCGCGGGATTTCCCGGATGGATCTGCGCAGCAACTACAAGCGGTTCCTCGATGAGGTGATCCCCGCGGCTGAAGATCTTGGGCTGCGCTTCGGCGTGCATCCTGACGACCCCCCACGCGACATCCTTGGGCTGCCCCGCATCGTATCTGACAGCGATGACATCGACTGGATCCTCAAGGCGCATCCAAGCCCGGCAAACGGCCTGACACTTTGTGCGGGATCGCTCGGCGCAAATCCCGCAAATAATGTCCCGGCAATCGCCCGGCGCTTCGCGGGGAGCATCCACTTCGCGCATTTGCGCAATGTCTCCAAAGAACCCGATGGCTCGTTTGAAGAAACCGAGCACTTGGGCGGCGACACGAACATGGTCGACCTCGTCTCTGTCCTTCTTGAAGAAGAAGGCAGGCGCGCGTCCCAAGGCAGAGCTGACGCCCAGATCACGTTCCGCCCTGACCATGGCCACACCCTCTTCGATGATGATGCCCGCGGCGCCCACCCAGGATACCCACTTCATGGTCGCATGCGTGGCCTTGCGGAATTGCGTGGGATCATTGCCGCTCTCAGCCAGGTGAAATGCGCCGCATAATACCATTGCCCGAACGCTTGGCGTCCCCGGCCGCGGCGGCACCAATTTGGCAGACGGTCCAACAGGACCGCCACTCTTGATTGAGACGCCTATATTTGTGCAGATTTTCTTGACCGAATGTTCAAAAAATCAGCAAGCCACATAGTGCGCCAATATTGTGGGCCTGCCTTTTTTGTGATCAACTCTCCGCGCTTATGACAATAATTTCAGGGGTTCTAAATGGCTCATTCGAAACCGATTTCATGGTCCCGCCGGGCCATTCTCACCGCTGCCATGGCGGTTGCGACGACCCTGTCGCTCGGCATGCCGGCAGCATTTGCCAAGGACAAGCCGATCAAGGTCGCTGCGATCTACACGGTCCCGGTTGAACAACAGTGGGTTAGCCGCATAAACAAGGCGCTGAAAGCTGCCGAAGAGCGCGGTGACATCACCTACACATTCTCCGAAAACGTGGCCAACACCGACTATGAGCGCGTCATGCGTGAATATGCGGAACAGGGCATGGATCTTGTCGTCGGTGAAGCCTTCGCCGTCGAACGGGCTGCGCGCAAGGTCGCTGCGGAATACCCGGACACAGCCTTTCTCATGGGCTCGTCCTTCGGTGCCGCCAAGCCAAACTTCGCGGTCTTTGACAACTGGATCCACGAGCCGTCCTATCTGACCGGCATGATCGCGGGTGCAACCACCAAGTCGAACATCATCGGCATGGTCGGCGGCTACGCCATTCCTGAAGTCAACCGCCTCATGAACGCCTTCATGGAAGGCGCGCTCGCGACCAACCCGGACGTGAAGTTCCTCGTGACCTTCATCAACTCCTGGTACGATCCGCCCAAGGCTAAGGAATCTGCCTTCGCAATGATCGACAAGGGCGCGGACCTCCTTTACGCGGAGCGCTTCGGTGTCTCCGATGCGGCAAAGGAAAAGGGCATTCTGGCCATCGGCAACGTCATTGACACCGCCGGCGACTATCCGGGCACCATCCTGTCCTCTGCGCTTTGGCACATGGAACCGACCGTCGACAAGGCCATTGCAGCTGTCCTTTCCGACAGCTTCGAGCCGGCCGACTACGGCCCCTACAGCTTCATGTCCTATGGCGGCGGCAGCTTCGTTGTCGATGAAACCCTGGCACCTGCTGACGCAGTGGCAGCAGCCAAGGAAAAAGAGGAAGAAATCCTCGGCGGCCTGTTCCGGGTCAACGTGAACGACAGCGAACCCAAGTCGACCATGTAATCAACACGTCGAGCGCGGGCGAGGAGATCCTTGCCCGCGCTCACCTCCCGAGATCACGGCTCCCGTCATCGGGAACTCCAAGACTTCGCCGAAAGACCCGCCATGACCAAAACCTCACCAGATGCCGCTGTCGTCCTGAAGCTCGACGGCATCACCAAGAGGTTTGGCGCGCTGACGGCCAATGGCGACGTCTCCCTGTCGCTCCGCAAAGGCGAGATCCTCGCATTGCTTGGCGAAAATGGCGCCGGCAAAACCACCCTGATGAACATTCTTTTCGGCCACTATGTTGCCGATGAAGGCACGGTTGAGGTCCTGACGGAAGACGGATCCCTCACAGAGCTTGACCCAGGCTCTCCGCATGCCGCGCTTAACGCTGGCATCGGCATGGTTCACCAGCATTTCACGCTCGCAGAGAACCTGACGGCCCTCGAGAACATTCTCCTTGGCACAGAACCTTTGTTGGCGCTCAAGTCTGGCCGCGCGCGAGCCCGCGAGAGGCTCTCGGACCTGATGACTGGGTCGGGCCTTATAGTGGATCTGGATGCTCGCATCTCAACACTTTCGGTTGGCGAAAAGCAGCGCGTCGAAATCCTGAAGGCGCTTTATCGCAACGCCCGGGTCCTCGTTCTTGACGAACCAACCGCTGTCCTGACACCGCAGGAATCCGATACGCTTTTCGCCACACTCAAGAAGCTGGCTGCAGATGGTCTCGGCATCATCTTCATCTCCCACAAGCTCGATGAAGTGATAGCCGCATCGCACCGCGTGGCCGTTCTGCGGGGTGGCCGCAAGGTCGCGGATCAACCGACCGAAGGTTGCGACAAGCGCCAATTGGCCGAGCTCATGGTCGGCAAGACGGTTCCCGAAAGCACCCGCGACAGTCAGGTCCCCGGAGCAGCGCGCCTCATCCTGTCGAGCGTAACAACCGGCGCCGGCCGCGACGCCCTTCATTCAGTCGATCTGGAATTGCTGTCGGGCGAAATCCTTGGCATTGCCGGTGTCTCGGGCAACGGACAGGGCACCCTGGCAAAGGTCATCTCGGGCCTTCTACCGCCCTCATCAGGCACAATCGCTCTCGATGGGGAAGTGCTCACAAGCGCGGACGCCCGGCGGATGATCGACACAGGCATCGCCCGCATTCCGGAAGATCGCCACAAGGACGGCATCGTCGGCCCCATGTCCGTGGCGGAAAATCTTGCCATCGAAACCATCCGCAAACCTCAAAACCAGCGCTTTGGCTTTCTTCGCTTTGAAGCGATCGCACGACGCGCCAAAGACGCGATCGTCGCTTATGACATTCGATGCCAGGGGGACAAGGCACCTGCGCGGCTTCTTTCAGGCGGCAACATCCAGAAAATCGTTCTGGCCCGTACACTTGATGCCAGTCCGAGCGTCGTTCTGGCGGCGCAGCCATCCCGAGGCCTCGACGTCGGCGCGACGTCCGACGTTCACCGCCGCCTTTTGGAAGCGCGAGCCCGGGGCGCTGGCGTCATCCTCATTTCAGAGGATCTGGACGAACTGTTGAGACTATCCGACCGCATCGCCGTCATGCACCGAGGCAACCTTTCACAGCCCGACAAGACCGAGACGCTCGATCGAGCGACGCTGGGCCTGCGTATGGCCGGACAATCGAAGGAGCAAGCGGCATGATCCGCTTTGAACCGCGTGAACCTTCTTCCCTTCCGCGCCTGATCCTGATCCCGGTTGCGGCAGCGATCGTCGCACTGGCACTGGCGGCGATCCCGATGCTGTTCGCAGGCCTTTCCGTTTTCAATGCCTACGGCTTGATGTTGACGGGCGCATTCGGCTCTGTCTTTGCCTTCACTGAAATGCTAACCCGCGCAGCACCTCTCATCCTGACCGGTCTTGCCGCCGCCCTCGCCTTTCGGGCCAAGCTCTGGAACATCGGCGCCGAGGGCCAGCTTTACGCCGGCGCGCTCGCAGCAGTCGCTATCGGCTCCGGCATGATCGATGCCCCGAGTATCGTCCTGATCCCGCTGGTGGTCTTTTGCGGCGCCCTGGCCGGTGGCGTCATGATGCTCGGACCAACGCTTCTGAAGACAAGGCTCGGCGTTGATGAGGTCGTGACCACCCTGCTCCTGAATTTCATCATTCTGCTCTTCGTGCAGATGATGCTGGAAGGACCAATGAAGGATCCCATGGGTATGGGCTGGCCGCAGTCGGAACCCATGCTCGATGAAGCCATGCTGCCGAAGCTCATGGCCCGCATGCGGATCCATGGCGGTCTGATCATCGCCTTTATCGCTGCAATTGGCATTCACATCCTGCTGAAGCGCACGGTCTGGGGCTTCGAGATCCGTGCCGTCGGCGAAAACGCCAATGCAGCCCGGCACGCCGGCATTCCGGTGACGGCGACCTTCATTCGCGTTGGCCTTTTTTCGGGCGCGCTGGCGGGCCTCGCGGGCGTTGGCGAGGTTGCCGGTCTGAAGGGCTATCTGACCGCTGACCTGTCGCCCGGCTTTGGCTACTCGGGCATCGTCGTTGCCATGCTCGCGGGCCTCTCGCCCCTTGGCGTCGTGATTGCTGCCCTCTTCATCGCAAGCATCTTCGTCGGTGCCGACAGCATGTCCCGGGCCACGGGCGTCTCCAACTATCTTGCCGATCTGATCGTTTCCATGGCGCTGATCTGCGTTCTGATTTCGGGCCTCTTCCTGAGGTTCAAGGTCCGGTTCGTCGGCGCGAAATCCACTGAAGGAGTTTCGAAATGAGCGACATTCTCGAAATTCTCCTGAACGCAAATTTCTGGGCCGCCGCCCTGCGCATCGCAACGCCGCTCATCTTCGGCGTGATCGGGGCCCTCGTCTGCGAACGCGCCGGCGTCCTCAATCTCGGCATTGAGGGCATCTTCACCGCAGGTGCCATGGCCGGTTGGATGGCGGTCTGGCTCGGCACCGGGCTTTGGGGCGGCGTTCTGGTCGCAGCGCTTGCCGGTGGTTTCTTCGGATTAATTCACGCCATCCTCACCGTCCCGCTCGGCCTCTCCCAGCATGTGTCAGGCATCGGCGTTACCCTCTTTGCCACGTCGCTTAGCTATTTCATCTATCGAACGGCCTTGCCGGACGTCTCTTCGCCTCCGCGCATCGAGGCCTTCAAGCCGCTTGATATTCCAGGCCTGTCAGACCTTCCCTTCATCGGCCCGGCCCTGTTCCAACAAACACCTCTGACCTTCCTCGCCCTAGCTATTGTTGCAGTCACAGCCTTCGTTCTCTATCGCACACCGCTCGGCCTCGCGATCCGCGCAGTCGGCGACAACCCGTCAGCAGTCGAATCCCAGGGCCTTTCCGTCTATGCTCTGCGTATGGGAACCGTTATTGCCGGCTCGGCCCTCATGGCGCTCGGAGGCGCCTTTCTAACGATGTCCGCCTTTGACGCCTTCTTCTTCGGCATGGTCAATGGCCGCGGCTGGATCTGCATCGCGCTCACCGTCTTCGCCTCCTGGCGGCCGGGGAAGGCCCTGATCGGGGCTCTGCTCTTTGGTGCTTTCGATGCCTTCCAGGTTCGTCTGCAGACCGAGGTCGGTAGCTTCATTCCAGGTCAGGTTTTCCTGATGATGCCCTATATCCTGTCCATTGCCGCCCTTATCCTTGTTGCCCGAAAAGCAGATTATCCGCGCGCACTGCTGGTCCCCTATTTCCGCGGCCAGCGCTGACGCGAAAGCCACAAAGAAAGGAAAGTTGCCGCAATGAGCTTCGATCTCCTCGTCAAGAACGCATCATTGCCCAACGGCCAGACAGGCATCGACATTGCCTGCAAGGATGACAGGATCGCCGCGGTCGAGGCAGGGATTGCGGCTGACGCGGCGCAGGTGATCGATGCGAACGGTCAACTTGTCTCTCCGCCCTTCGTAGACAGCCACTTCCACATGGACGCGACGCTTTCGCTCGGCCTGCCACGGATGAACGAAAGCGGCACCCTGCTCGAGGGCATAGCACTATGGGGAGAACTGAAGGAGATCCTCACAGTCGAGGCCGTTGTCGAGCGCGCCCTGCGCTACTGCGATCTCGCCGTGTCCCAGGGACTGCTCGCCGTCCGCAGCCATGTCGATGTCTGCGACGACAGGCTCACCGGCGTGAAGGCGCTCTTGGAGGTGCGCGAAAAGGTCAAGGACTACATTGACCTGCAGCTTGTCGCCTTCCCGCAGGACGGGCTCTACCGTTCGCCGAATGCGGAAAAAAACCTCTTGAGTGCCCTCGACATGGGGGTCGATGTGGTCGGAGGCATTCCGCATTTTGAGCGCACCATGGAGGACGGTTCCAAATCCGTCCGCCGCCTGTGCGAGATCGCTGCCGAGCGCGGTCTGATGGTCGATCTCCACTGCGACGAAAGCGACGATCCGCTGTCCCGTCACATCGAAACCCTCGCTTACGAAACACAGCGCCTTGGCCTTCAGGGACGCACGGCTGGCTCTCACCTGACCTCCATGCATTCCATGGACAATTACTACGTCTCCAAGCTTCTGCCGCTGATCGCCGAAGCCGGCGTCCATGCGATCGCAAATCCGCTGATCAACATCACGCTTCAGGGTCGCCACGACACCTATCCGAAACGCCGCGGCCAGACCCGCGTCCCGGAAATGCGCTCCTACGGCATCAACGTTTCCTTTGGCCACGACTGCGTCATGGACCCGTGGTACTCGCAAGGTTCAGGCGACATGCTCGAGGTCGCCAGCATGGGCTTTCATGTTGCCCAGATGACAAGCCGTGACGACATCCGTTACGCCTTCGACTGTGTAACCAAACATCCCGCAAAGGCACTGGGCCTTGAAGGTTATGGCGTCGAAAAAGGCTGCAAGGCGGATTTTGTGCTGCTGCAGGCCAAGGACACGATCGAGGCCATACGGCTGAAGGCAACGCGCCTCGCCGTCGTTCGGTCCGGCAAAGTCATCTCCCAAACGCCGCCCCGGATAGCGCATCTGTCCCTAGAGGGCCGCCCTGAATCGGTTGACCCTTCGTCCTACGCGCCTGCCTAAAAACTGAATTTTTCAGCATACCGAAATGACGCCTGGCCGATCCTCATCGTCCGGGCCTGATGTGTCACGCCGCGGTGCTCTGCTCAAACGAGCGCACCGCACCTAAATCTTTGGTTGCATTGCCATTCGGCCATTTTTTTACGTGTCTGCGCTCGGAGCGCAGGGAAAAATGCAGCGCCAAAATTGCGTCAAAAGCTGCAAAGGCCACGTGTTTCGCAGCACTGTATGGTTGTAGAAAATCGTAATAAATACGAGATGCACCTATTTACCTGAGTAAATTACTCATGTATTTACCATGCGCATCGAAACGATGGCCCAGCAAGGCGTCAATGTCTGAAAATTCGTCTATAAGATTGATATTGCTGTCTAATTCATTCCATCAAGCGACGCTTGTGGTTATGGTGCCTATCCTTCAGGAGATTTACGACCTCTCGCTTTCATCGCTCGGCGCCATCATTGGCGGCGGCCTTCTCGTCTCGGCCTGCACGACCCCGATATGGGGGCACGAGGCGACCAAGACCGGGGCCCGAAAAGCGTTGATGCGCAGTGCAACGGGCAGCCTCATTGGAATCCTTTTGCTGTGCTGCTCCTTGGCCTTGGCACAGAGCTCAACCGACGATAAGTACCCTGGGTTGTTTTTGCTGATTGCGGCGCGATTGATCTACAGCGCCTCCGCTGCTGCGGTCTTGCCGGTAGCGCAAGCCCTAAGCTCCAACCACGGCAACGGCAAATCACTGCTCAGCGCGATCGGATCATTGAATGCCATGAACGGCATCGGCAGGGTTGCCGGCAATGCCCTGGTGACGCCTTTGCTCCTTGCTGGTGCAGCCATGCCAATCCTGATTGTAATACCCGCATATCTTTACGCCCTGATAGGCATCGCGCGCGCGCCACAAAGTCTTTCGGAAACAACCTCTGAGGCTGATCGCAAGACACGGCTGGGTCTCGGCGGTCTCCCGATGTTCGCAATGGCCATTGCTATGGCGGTTCAAGTCACGATCGGCGCCGCCTATGTGCTCCTCGCACCGCTGATCCTCGAAAGGCTTTCAACCGACGCCACAGAGGCCACATCAGCCGCAGGCATCGCCCTGACCTTTGCGCTCCTGTGTGGCATTTTCACCCAACTAGTGCTGACACGGCTGTTTTCCGACAGACTGTACTTCGCGCTGACAAGCGGGGCCTTCATTCTGTTCCTCGGCCTGCTGGGGCTGGCGGAAGCATCGACCCAACTTCAGTTGTCTCTAGCAGCCAGCGCCCTCGCCGTTGGCACGGCGCTGGCCTTGAGTGCCAATCTGACCGCAAGGCTTCAGGAAACACCGAAGGCTGACAGACCGCAGACATCAACGTGGCTCGCCAGCGCGCAAATGCTGGGCCTGGCCTGCGGAACCACCCTGTTTGCCTACCTCGGCGACATCGACCTGACGTTTGCGCTTCAACTCGCAGCTCTACTGGCCTGCCTGGTTTTCATCGCCGTCCTCGTCAGCAGGGTACTGCCCGTCCAGCCCCTCAGTCCGCGCAAAGGAACTTCTGAATGACCACCTTGGCCCCAGTTGGATCACCCAACGCTCCTGAAGCAATCAAGGACCTGATCGGCATAGGCATCGGCCCATTCAATCTCAGCGTCGCTGCCCTGCTCGACAGCATGCCGAAGATGAATGCCACGTTCTTTGACCAGAAGCCGGAGTTCGTCTGGCACGCAGGTCTGATGTTTCCCGGCAGCATCCTGCAGACTTCATTTTTGAAGGACTTGGTGACCCCCGTCATGCCGACAAGCCCCCACTCCTTCGTCAATTATCTCGTTGAGCAAAAGCGCTTCTACGATTTCATGGCCGGACGTTTCAACGGCGTCAGCCGCACCGAATTTTCGGCCTACATGACCTGGGTCGCGCATCGCCTGCCAAGTACTCGGTGGGACAGCGGAGTGCGCGAAGTGAGCTTTGATGGCGAGGCGTTCCAGGTTGAGCTTGATAACGGCCTGAAGAGCTGTGCGCGGAACCTGTCAGTCGCCACCGGCATGAAACCAAACAAGCCGGATTGGGCCGCCCCTCACATAGGTCCGACGTGTTTTCATGCCGGCGATTATCTCCACCGTGCAGCATCTTTCAGCGGCAAGCGGGTCACGGTAATCGGTGGAGGTCAAACAGGCGCCGAGATCGTTCTTGACCTCTTGACCGCACCGGGCCGTGAGCCGGCACAAGTATCCTGGATCAGCAACCTCCCCCGTTTCTCGCCTTTGGAGGAAGGAGGTTTCGTCGATCAGGTCTTCACACCGGGCTATGTCTCGACTTACCAGACGCTTCCCCGGGCTGGAAAACGCAGCGAAGTCGCAGGACAAAAACTCGCCAGCGACGGCCTCACGCCCGCCACCATCGACGCCCTCTATGAGGAAATCTACCGCAGGAAACATTTGGCAAATGCGCCCGACACCGTCACCCTTCTGCCGGGTCGCAACGTTTTTGCACTCGACCGGGACGCCGCGGGGTATCGCATCCATACAGACGTGACCGCCTGCCAGACGGCGGAAACCGTGAGTGCCGATGTCATCATCCTGGCGATCGGCGCAAAGCCGAGCCTGCCGGAGTTCATGGCACCTCTACGCGATCGCATCGACCTTGACCCTGCAGGTGTTCCCCATCTGTCACAAGATTACCGGATGACCTTCGACGGCCCCTCCGAGAACCGCATATTCGGCCTCAATATGGGCCTCGCGTCCCACGGGATCGTTGACCCGCAAATGAGCCTCATGGCTTGGCGCGCCGGTGTCATCGTCAATGCTCTCGCGGGCAGCCAGGTTTTCGATGTGGAGCCCGGCGCCGACATCATCAGTTGGCCGCGATTGGACCAACCTGTCGCGACGTCTCTCGAACAAGCAGCCGCTGCCGGCTGAGCCCTTCGCAACAGGACCAGATCATCATGAACGAGATGTCCGCCGATGGCTTTGCCGACGCCGTACAAACCGCGGCACGCAAGGCCGACCATGCAACAACCACGGCCTTCTTGAACGCGCTCTTGCGCGAATGGGATGGCTGGTCTCTAATCTCGCAAGAGAAAGCCGAACAGCTTGGCATGTCAGGCACCTATGCCCATCTGCCGCTCGCCAGAAGCGATGAAGCGCTGCTCATTGAGGTGCCGCACGCAGGTCGCTTCAGACAGAGGATCTCGCTACCGTTCCTGCGCTGGGACAAAAAAACACAGCCCCGCGAAATCGCCCTCGCCGAAGCACTGACACTTCTAGTCCTCGATCCCCAGGCAAGCCCCGGTGATCCCGCATTTCAACTCAAGCTCTTGCAGCGGATCCTGGACAGCCGGCTGGGCACTGAGCGTGCCTATGCGTCCTGCAGAAACAACAAACCCGCTGATCTTTGGTCGTTCCAGGACGCCGAACAAGCGCTTATGTCCGGACATCCGACACATCCCAATCCGCGCAGCAAGGACGAGGTCGACGACACCAGCTCAGCTCTGTACAGCCCCGAGCTTGGAGGCAAGTTCCCGCTTTTTTGGGTTCTCGCGGACCGCTCGATCCTCGTCTTGAAAGACGCAGGCAAGCACTCTGCCGAAGACTATTGCCGTGATCTTGCCTGGGCGGACGAAACACTGCCGAAAAGCCTAAAGGTCGAAATCCCGGAAGGCTTTGTTCCGGTGCCGTGGCACCCCTGGCAAGCGCCGAGACTGTTGACCGACCAGCAAGTGATCAACTGGATCGCCGAAGGGAAATTGATCCTGATCGGCAGCGCAGGGCAGCCGTTCGCAGCAACAGCCTCCATGCGCGGCGTTCATGCCTATCACGCCCCCTCCATGCTGAAATTCTCGCTCAGCATGCGCCTCACCAACTCCAAGCGGGTGCTGTCGCGTAAAGAAGTCGAACGCGGAATTCAGATGTGCCGCCTTCTCGACAGTCCGGTCGGCGCTGACATCGCTCGACAGGAGCCCGGTCTTCACATCCTGCGTGAGCCGGCCTACGCCGCGCTCAAGGCGCAAGATGGTGGTGCGCTTGAAGAAAGCTTCGTGGTCTTTCGGGAAAATCCCTTCCGCGACCCGGCATCAGACGGCCCCGTCATGCTGGCAAGCCTTTGTGAGGAACGGCTCGATGAGCGCTCCCCACTTGGCGCGCTGATTGAAAGACGCGCCGAAGAGACCAGCCAGGCTCTTGCGGCCAGTGCAGGCGAATGGCTGGCCGCATTCGTCGACGTGGCAATCGCTCCCCTTGCAAGGGTCCGCTCCCGGCATGGCCTCCTCTTCGGCTCTCATCAGCAGAACATGATGATCTCGTTGAAGGATGGCTTGCCGTCCGCGGTCTGGGTGCGCGACTGCCAGGGGACAGGACATCTGACCACACATCACGACGCCCTCGAACGTCATGTTCCCGACATTGGCCGATACAGCGAGAACGTCGCGCCTCCCGCTCTCGGCGACGGACTGCTTTGCTACTACGTGATCGTCAACAACCTGATGAACGTTGTCTCGATGCTGGCGATTGATGGCCTGCTGGCAGAAAGCGCGGCCTACGCGATATTGCGCGAAAAACTGGTCGCCTTACGCACCGCCTGCGATGCGGACACGACCTTTTACGACATGCTTCTCGAAGCGCCGACCCTTTGCAGCAAGGGCAACTATCGCACCAGCCTCAGCGGCGTGAACGAAGCCTCCGGCGACGCCAGTGGGCAACTCGCCAGTTTCCTCGAAATTCCAAATCCCTTGTCCGATCCGGAGGCAACCACATGAACATTCACGCATCCGTCCAAAAGGACGCCGACAATACGTTTCTTCCGAGTCTCGTACGCCCGAACCTTGCTGGCGCGTTGCCAATCCTGACGCGCCTGGTCTCGGACACCCAAGCAGAACTGTTTCTCGATGGCGAAGCCGTTGCATCGGCAGAACTGCAAGGCGACGCAGAGCTGGACCTTTCCTTCACCTGGAAACAGGACCTCGACCAGGAGGTGACCATCGCCGCCGTGCTGGTCGCTCTGGAGTGCTTTTTCGCTGCAAATGAGGCGCTCGACAGGCTGGTGCTGAATCTCGATGAAACGAGCTTCCCGCTGCGCAGTCTGCCATTTGTTTATCGCGACGGTTCCGATCTGTTCGTCTCGCGATCCGGGTTCTACCAGGTGCCGCAGATGTGGCTCGGACATCCCCAAGTCAACCGGACCCGCGCCGGACTTGTCGATGGCCCTGACGGGCGCGACCATCCCCTTCGTGCGCCCCATCCCGAAGGCCTCGTCTACCAGCGCTTTGATCCGGTGGCTGGGTTGACCGTATCTTTCCGTACCGTCGACATCGACAAGGACCTCGATCTGTTCCATCGCTGGATGAACGACGGGCGGGTCGCCTTTTTCTGGGAACTCGCGCTTCCCAAGGAAGAGCTGCGCGCCTACCTGAAACAACTCATCGCAAAGCCCCACACCTACCCGTTGATTGGCGCCTTCAACGGTCAGGATGCCGGCTATTTCGAAACCTATTGGGTGCGCGAAGACCGGCTCGGCCCCTTCTATGACAGCGGTCCATGGGACCGGGGCTGGCATGGACTCATTGGCGAGCGCCGGCACCTTGGAAGGGTCAAGACAGGTGCCTGGTTGCGCGGCCTTGCCCACTATCTTTTCCTCGACTGCCCGATGACCGAAAACATCATGGGAGAGCCACGCGTCGATAACGCCAAACTTCTCACCTACGCTGATGCGCTTGCATATGAAAAGGTCAAGGAATTCGATTTCCCGCACAAGCGTTCAGCCCTTATGCGCTGCCGCCGCGATCGCTTTTTCAATGAGGTTCGCCTGTGAACGTCGTTGTCGCACCTCAGGCGATCGAAACGGTTTCGAGCTGGGAAACCGTTTGCCGTGAAAGCCTTGCCAAGCTTCTGAACGAGCTGAGCTATGAAGAGGTGATCGCCCCCGAAGCCCAAGGCGGTGACCGCTTTGTTCTGAAGCTGCAATCAGATGCCGTCTACAGCTTCGCGGCGAAGCTCGGAGCCTGGGACAATCTTCTGGTCCAGCCGGGGAGCATTCAGCGACAGCCTGAAGCAGAAACCTTCCCGTCTCCGCTTCAATTCGTCGTTGACGCCCGCGCGGAAATGGCCATGAAACCAGACACCGAGGCGACATTCCTGCGCGAACTTTCGAACACGCTCAGGCAGGACCTTGTTCTTCTGGAGAAAAACCAACGAGTGCGAGGCGAAGACCTGGTCAACGCTCCCTCGCACGAGAGGCACGCTCTTTTGGAGGGGCACCCCAAGGCCGTCGCGAACAAAGGCCGTCTCGGTTGGGGAATGGATGACCTCCGCCGCTTTTCTCCCGAGCACCAGCAGGACTTTGAAATCGTCTGGCTTGCCGCCGACCGCACTCAATGTCGAATTGGAGACAGCTCCGGCGTCGATGAGCGTGCATTCTTGAGGCAATGCCTGGGCCAAGAAGAAGAGCAGAGACTGTTCGGAGCCCTTGAAGCCCAAGGGCTTTCGCTCGCCACACATACGTTGATCCCGGCGCATCCATGGCAATGGGATCATGTGCTGCGACAGGCCTATGTGGGCGAGCTGATGGAAAGACGGCTCGTCTTCCTCGGAGCCTTCGGAGGCCGCTATGTCGCGGGTCCAAGCCTCAGAACGCTGACAAGCATCGACCGCCCCGGATCACCTGACATCAAACTTGCCCTCATGATCCTGAACACCTCCGCATGGCGTGGCATTCCTGGACAGTATATCGCGCTCGGCAGCGCCATCTCGGACTGGCTCGAAGGTCTGGTCGCCGGCGATAAGCTCCTCGCCGCCAACGTCACGATCCTTAGGGAACAACGCGGCATCTGGTACCGCCACCCGATCTATGACCAAGTGCCAAACGCGCCCTATCAGCATCTGGAGACGCTCGGCGCGATTTGGCGCGAGAATGCCAAAAGCCGGATCTCAACGAAACAGGATGCCTGCCTCTACGCCGCGCTGCTCCACGTCGCGGGAGATGGAGTTCCACTCGCCGTCCATCATGCCAACCGCGCCGGGATGCCTATCTCGGAGTGGCTCACCGAGCTCTTCCAAACCACTGTCGTTCCGCTCTATCACTTTCTGGCAAAATATGGCGTCGGCTTCATTGCCCACGGTCAGAACATCACCGTCGTTCTTGAAGATCATCGGCCCCTCGGCCTCGCGATCAAGGATCTTCAGGGCGATGTGGATATCGTCAATCAGACCTTTGCCGAGCATTCTGGCTTACCTGACGAGATCCGCTCAATCCTGCCGAACAAGCCTCCCGAGTACATCGTACATGATATCCAGACAGCGCATTTCGTCACCGTCTTGCGTTTCTTCTCAGCGCGGCTGGACGCGGCGGGCGCAATCACCGAGGGCGATTTCTACGGCCTTCTGTCCAGGACGCTGAAGACATACATGTCCGAGCATCCCGAGCTGGCGGAACGCTTCAAAACCTTCGAACTGTTTCATCCAACCCTGCCGCGCGTTTGTATCAACAAGGTTCGGTTTGAAATTGGCTATGGCGACGCGGCCGAACGACCTCTTCCCGCGCTTGGGACGGATTTGCGGAACCCGCTGGTTCGCTTTGCAGAGGACAATCTCTGAGACAGTTCTATCTGGGGTTTTCCAATGTGTCCGATCTGCAACAACACAACCAAACCGTACAATTTACAGTGTATAAACTTGAATAAATTATTCATGTATGATTGATGTAGATTTAACGGGAAGCCAGACTGCAGCCGCTATCGAGCCACCCAATTCCTTGAAAATAAAACCTTATTGGGTGGGCATCCATGAAAATCAGATCCTGCATTCTGTGGGCGAGCACGGCATTGTGCACGCTGCCAGCACACGCTCAGGACAACTCCGGCGAGAGCGTCTTTCTTGATCAGATTGTTGTGACGGCAAACCGTAGCGAAGGGTCCCTCGGGACTGTCGCACAGTCGGTCGAGATCATTTCTGAAGAGCAGATCGAGGAAACGAAGATCCTCGCTACAGACACCTCCGATCTTGTGTCTCGGCTGGTGCCCGGCTACGCGCCGAGCAATCAGACCATCTCGGGCGCGTCCGAGAGCTTCCGCGGCCGCAGCGTTCTGATCATGGTCGACGGCGTTCCACGCAACACACCACTGCGGAACAACTCGCGCATTCTGTCCCTGATCAACATGGAAAACATTGCCCGCATCGAGGTCGTCAATGGCGCCTCCAGTCTCTACGGTGCAGGCGCGACCGGCGGCACAATCAACATCATTACCAAGCGCGGCGTCGAAGACGGCATCAATGTCACCGCAACAGTTGGCGCAACCGCCTTTACCGCGAACCTGCCGGAATCGATTGCGCCTAACGCAAATGTCTCGGTCGAGGGTCGTAACGGCAAATTCGACTACTTCTTCTCTCTCTCAGGTGACTTCAGCAGACGCACCTATGATGGAGCCGGCAACGAGCTCGCATCGGATGGCATGCTTGGACAGGGCGGCGCGGACCGTATCAGCGAAGGCGAAGCATTTGGCGTCATCGGCTACGAGACAGACGCCAAGCGCTTCGAAATAAGTGCCGACCTCAGCTACGCCCGCCAGGATCCTGACTGGTACACGGACTACTCCACCGGCACATCTGTTCCCGACTACTCCAATCCATATGACGGCGAGCCGCTGGAAGAGAACTCCCAGTATTTCACTGCCCGCTACACGGATGCCGACTTTTCTCTGGGCAGTCTGGAAGTCAAGGCGTTCTACAATCACATCGAGAAGCAGTCACTCATGACCGAGCTCTCGAGCGTGAACACCTTTGTCTATACATCGGACAATCAGACAGTTCTTTACGGCGATCGCGCCGGCTTGAACGCCTCGGTCAACAGCGCTCTGGATTTCCTTACAGAAGGCTCAAACGTCACTTGGGGAGTCGATTATACCTTCGATCGGACCACGCAGGAAACCATCGGTGGCGCAGATGTCATCGCACCCATGACACAAAACCAGATCGCCGGCTTTGCTCAGGCTGAAATTCCGATCGTCGACCGTTTCCGCATGCAGGCGGGTGCCAGGTTCGACCAGTTCTTCCTGAGTGTCGACGATTTCACGCGCCCAGAATCGCAGACCAACCTGCTGTCGAGCCTCGGCTTGCCGGTCGCGACCATTGGCGCGGTCGATGTGACCGGCGGCGACTTCAGCTACAATCAGTGGACCTTCAACATCGGCGGCGTGTTTGACGTCACTGAGGAAATGCAGGCCTACGGCAACTTTTCTCAAGGCTACGCTTTGGCGGACGTCGGCGCGTTTACACGCCGTGCGGGTGCAAACACCACCGCTGAGCTTTGCTCGATCTCCGGCATTGCCGGTGTCTGTACCGGTAGCGGCACGACGAGCTTTTCAGACATCTCCCCCGAGCCTCAGCTTGTGAACACCTACGAGATCGGCCTGCGTGGTGATTGGGACATGTTCCGCGCGAACCTGAGCGCCTATTTCTCGACATCCGACAAGGGCACGACCTTTGACATCTCGTCCAACAGCGTCTCGCAGCAGAAAGAGCGACTCTGGGGCGTCGAGTTCAACGGAGAAGCACATGTCCTGGACTGGATGACCGTTGGCAGCGTACTGGCATATTCGGAAGGCCAATACGACACGGATGATGATGGCGAGTTCGACAGTTATCTGCCGAACAACCGCATTCCGACGACGTTCAAGGGCCTCTTGTACAGCACAATGAACTTTGAGCACGACATCACTGCCCGCGCAGAAGTCGAATTCTTCTCCGGCAGATCTCGCGACATAGACAACAAGATCGATGGTGCTGTCCTGCTGAACGCCGCCGTCGCGAAAACCTTCGAGAACAACGGAAAGCTCTCACTCGGCGTTCGCAACATTCTTGATACCGACTACATCAACCCGACGGCGACTGCCACGCGCGGCATCAGTGTCGCAGGTCTCGGCCGGACCATTGCCCTGTCTTACCAGGTCAAGTTCTAAGTCATCAACGTTGACCGCGGGCGCTTGGCGCCTGCGGTTTTTCCTTTCCGAGGGCCTACCCTCGACACTTTTGAAAATGAGCCAGCCATGCGTCTGTCGAGAGCCAAGCTCAAGGGAACAGATCCCGCCGGAAACGCCGAACGTTACCGCCTGTTTGCAACGCTTGGCGGCCTGTACCTGGCACAAGGTATTCCAACCTACCTCATTGCGGCGGCCCTTCCTCCGGTCCTGCGTGAGGCAGGTGTTTCCCGGAGCGCGATCGGCTTTTTCTCCCTCCTCATGTTACCCTTGGTGCTCAAGTTCCTCTGGGCTCCGTTCATCGACCGCTTCAGATTTCTCAAGATCGGACACCGGCGCGGCTGGATCGTTCCCATGCAGCTGGTCACGGCATCTGGCATCGCGGTCCTGGCGTTCATCGAACCAACGAATGTCACAGGGCTCTTCGTGGTTTGTCTGACGATGGCGCTGGCCATGTCGGTACAGGACATTGCGACAGACGGCTACGCGACCAACAGTCTTTCGGAAAAAGACAGAGGCATCGGCAACGCCTTTCAAGGCGGTGCAGTCGCCCTCGGCGTCGTGATCGGAGGCACCCTGTCCCTTATTCTGTTTGAGACCTATGGATGGACACCGACACTTCTCTTTGTCGCCGCCTTGTCTCTGTTGCCCCTGCTCGTTACGCCCCTGATGCGGGAACGAGCGGCGGAACCTCAGCCATCTGATGCCGAAGAGAAAGCAATTTCAAAACCATCGCTGCGTGCGTTTTTCATGCGTCCGGAAGCGGTCCAGATCTTTTTCATTGCGCTGGTCTTTCGGGCAAGCGAAGGCCTGGTCAAGGCGATGGAAGGCCCCTATCTCGTCGACGTCGGCCTGTCTCTTTCCTGGATCGGCTATCTGTCCGGAGGCTCTGCCGCCACAGCAGGCATCGTCGGGTCGGTCATCGCCGTTGGCCTGATCAAGTGGCAAGGAGCCAACAGGTCGCTGATCATTCTTGGCCTTTTGCGCACCATCTGTTTCACCGCCTTCGCCCTGCAAGCGCTGGGGATCTACGAGCCCCTTTGGACGGTGATGTCGGCAGCTGCGTTCCAGACCTTCATTCGCTACATGGAAATCGTCATTCTGTACTCGCTCTTCATGAGCGTCGCCTCCAGGTCGCAGCCGGGAACAGATTTCACCCTGCTGGCCTGCGCTCAGCTGATTGTCTATCTGATCGGCTCCATGACGTCCGGCATGATCGCGGACCACTTCGGATATGACGGTCTCTTCGTGCTGGCCGCCGTGCTGTCGGGCCTCGCGGTGCTGGCGACAATCAAGCTTCTGCCAGGCAGATCAGGGAAATCGCTTCGCCAGAATACGGCCCAGAACGAGGCTGCGTCATGAGCCTCGAAGCCCAAACGACTGTTGTCGTTGCTGATCCAGGATCTGTTCTCGGCGCGCTTTTGGAGCACCTCAAGAGCCACGATCTGAACCACGTTGATCAGGGCGATGGCAGTGTCCTGATCCCGATCGATGAGGACAGTCGGATCCTGGTTTCCCAGGCGCCTCAAACACTGACCTTCGCCGTTTCGGCGCCCAGCCCCAACAAGCTCTTCGTTTTCAAGGAGGGCGTGGTGCGGCATCTGGAGGAACTCACACCGGAAGCAGCCGCATCGATCCGCTGGAGCGACGATCGTCAAAGTGAAGGCGCAAGTGACGATATCAGGCCGCCGAACTTTCACCTGTTGCAGATGTCCGGGAAGAGCGAGATCTTCCCCGGCATGTTGCGCCTGACCTTTGCCTGCAAAACCGCAAACTCACTCCAAAAGGGCGGCATTCACGTCAAGCTTATGTTGCCATCGGATGCCACGCGTGCACCGCAATGGCCTCATGTCGCTTCCAATGGGGCCACGCTTTGGCCGAAGGGAGAAGACGAGCTTCACGTGCGCTACTACACACTGAAAGACGTTCGGGCATACCTGACTGAAGTCGATATCGACATCGTTCGCCATCAGGGTGGGATGATCGCCGATTGGGCCGAAAGAGCCATCGAGGGAGACACCATTGGCCTTATGGGCCCGGGTGGCGGCGAAAGGGTGCCGCAAGAGTGCCAATCCGTCTTGCTGGCCGCCGACGAGACCGCTCTGCCGGCCCTTGCACACCTTCTTGGGACCCTTCCCAAGACCTGCACGGGTCACGTGGTCACCGCCCTGCCGGAGGCGAGCCTCGACTATTTTCCTGAGACCACGTTGCCAATCACGTGCCTGGATTCGAAGGACTTCCCTGAAAAGGTCGAAGGCAGCTTGAAAGCCCTCGCCGGTGACTGCGCGCCGGACTTTTGCTGGTTTGCCGGCGAGCACGACAATGCCCAGTCACTGCGAAAAGTCTTCAAGCAGGAGTTTGGGCTCGGCAAAGGGCGGCAATACGCGATTTCCTATTGGAAGCGCGGCCGCTCGGGCGATGCCAAAGGCACCGCCTGAAGCTCGAGCCTCAGACCCAGCGGAACACCGCCAGGCCGTAAACGATGGCAATCGCAAGCGGCGCCCAAAGTGGCGTTCCGATCAATCCCAGCCACGCGAGGAAGATGAAGGCACTGCCCAGCAGGGAGATGAACAGACGGTCTCCGCGCGTGGTGTGAAGTCCGAGAACGCCGTCGCGAGGACCACCGCCTGGCGAGAAATACTCCCAAACGCCCATCGTCGCGATTGCCAGAGCGACGAAACAGAAGAACGCAGCAGTCGGCCAGGTCCAGGCCATCCATGAAAGACCCATGGCGATATCCTCCTCAGACCCTGCCGAGGGCAAAGCCCCGGGCGATGTAGTTGCGAACGAAGTAGATGACAAAGGCACCGGGGATGATGGTCAGTGTTCCCGCTGCCGCAAGAAGCCCCAACTCGTAACCTGACGTGCTAGCCGTTCGTGTCATGACAGCCGCGATAGGCTTGGCAGCCACCGATGTCAGCGTCTTGGCCAGCAACAGCTCAACCCAGGAGAACATGAAGCAGAAGAAGGCAGCAACGCCGATCCCGGCTGCAATTGTGGGAATGAAGATCTTCACAAAAAATCGCGGGAAGGAATAGCCGTCAACATAGGCTGTCTCATCGAGCTCCTTAGGCACCCCGGACATGAACCCTTCCAGGATCCAGACCGCCAGCGGGATGTTAAACAGCGTGTGGGCAAGCGCGACTGCCCAATAGGTATCGAACAGTCCAACGGCCGAATAGAGCTGGAAGAACGGCAGGGCAAAGACCGCCGGAGGGGCCATTCGGTTGGTCAACAGCCAGAAGAACAGATGCTTGTCGCCCAGGAAACGATAGCGCGAAAAGGCATAGGCCGCCGGAAGCGCCACAGACACCGACAGGACAGTGTTAAGCGAGACATAGGCCAGCGAGTTCACATAGCCCATATACCAGGTTGGGTCTGTGAAGATCGCGACATAGTTCTCGGTCGTGAACTCTCGCGGCCAGAGCGAGAACGAGCCGAGAATCTCGTTGGTCGTCTTGAACGACATGTTGATGAGCCAGTAGATCGGCAACATCAGGAAGAAAATATAGAGGGCCGGAACGAAGCGGCTTGGGTTTTTCATCAGTTGGCCTCGTTTCGCATCATGAGAGTGTAGAAGACCCAGCTCAAAAGCAGAATGATGAGGAAATAGATCAGCGACATCGCCGCAGCAGGACCCAGATCGAACTGGCCCAGCGCGATCTTCACAAGATCGACCGACAGAAGGGTCGTGGAGTTGCCCGGCCCGCCGCCCGTCAGAACGAAAGGCTCCGTGTAGATCATGAAGCTGTCCATGAACCGCAAGAGCACGGCGATGGTCAGCACCCGCTTCATTTTCGGCAGCTGGATATAGCGGAAGATCGCGAAGGACTTGGCGCCGTCAATCTTGGCCGCCTGGTAGTAAGCGTCGGGGATGGATACCAGACCCGCATAGGCTAGAAGCACCACCAGAGATGTCCAGTGCCACACGTCCATCAGGATCAGCGTGAACCACGCATCTCCCGGCTGACGAGTGAAATTATAGTCGAAGCCCAGTGCGTTCAAACCGTAACCCAGAAGGCCGATATCCGGGAGCGCAAAGATGTTCCACATTGCGCCGACCACATTGTAGGGGATCAGCAGGGGCAGAGCCATGAGCACCAGGCACACCGGCACCCATGGGCCTTTTCGCGGCAAGGTCAGCGCGATCAGAACACCCAGTGGAATCTCGATGGCCAGGATCGAGAAGGTGAAGATCATTTGCCGGCCAAGGGATGCGTGGAAGCGATCCGAATTCAGCACGTCCTGGAACCAGATCACTCCGGCCCAGAAGAACGTGTTGTCGCCAAAGGTTTCCTGGACCGAATAGTTCACGACCGTCATCAGCGGGATGACCGCGTTGAACGCGACCAGCAGGACCACCGGGAGGACGAAGAGCCAGGCTTTCTGGTTTTCTGTCTTGTTCATGGCTTTGTCCTCAACTCATCAGCCAACCGTCGCGGTAGACCTGCGTGTGGTCTTGCGCGAACTGCAGGAATGCATTTCCTTCCGGAATCTCACCGCCTTCAGGCACCAACAGCTTGATGCTCTGATCTCCCTTGCGGGTGTCGACGATCCGGAACCGGCCGGCATCGGAAACCTTGGCGACCTCGACGGGGACGCCGGTGGGGCCGAATTCCACGAACTCCGGCCGGACACCGAGCTCCAGGTCAGAGGCATCCGTACAGGATGCCGCATTCCAGCTGGAAATTTCCGTGTCCTGGTAGAAGGCCTTTCCGCCGCGAACTTCGCATGGCATCACGTTCATGCCCGGCGACCCGATGAAGTGGCCGACAAAGGTATGCTGCGGTCTTTCGAAGAGTTCCACCGGCGTTCCGATCTGAACCACCTGACCGTCCTTCATGACCACGACCTTGTCTGCGAAGGTCAGTGCCTCGGTCTGGTCATGGGTCACATAAATCATCGTTGTCCGGACCCGCTGGTGAAGCTCCTTGAGCTTGGACCGAAGTTGCCACTTCAGGTGCGGATCGATCACGGTCAACGGTTCGTCGAACATGATGACATTGACGTCCGTCCGCACGAGCCCCCGGCCCAGGGAAATCTTCTGCTTGCCATCGGCCGTCAGGCCAGAGGCACGATTGTCCAGTGTCGCGGTCAGGTCGATCATTTCGGCGATCTCGCGGACGCGTTTGTCGACCTCTGCTTCCGGAACGCCGCGATTGCGCAGAGGGAACGCCAGATTGTCGTAAACGGTCATCGTGTCGTAGACGACCGGGAACTGGAACACCTGCGCGATATGTCTCTGGTCCGGCGGCAGCTGGGTCACGTCCTTGTCGCCGAAGATCACCTGACCGTGGCTCGGCGTCAGAAGGCCGGAAATGATGTTCAGCAGCGTGGTCTTACCACAGCCTGATGGGCCGAGAAGCGCGTAGGCACCGCCATCTTCCCAGTCCACGTCGAGCTGCTGCAACGCATAGTCCGCATCCTCCTGCGGATCCGGCTTGTAACTGTGGCGCAAGCCCTTGAGCGTGATTTTTGCCATGAAGGCAGTCTCCCAATTCGTTTCGCTTGCGCGTCAGCCAGCAATCAATGCGCCGGAGGCATCGAAGTAAAAGGCCTGAGACACATCTGCATAGAGTGTCGCCTGCTCCCCGACTTCAAACGGATGTATGCCGTGGGACTGGGACACCCAGGTCCGTCCACCCAGATGAAAATGCACCACGCTTTCGGAACCGCTGAGTTCCGTCACCATAACGTTTCCATCAACCTCGACCGGCTGGCTTCCCGATTGAGCCGGCGTCACATGGTGCGGTCGAAGACCGAGGGTGTAAGTGCCATCTGGCAAGGCGGCAGCTTGTCCGGTCGCGGACCAGCTGGCGCCACTGACCAGCGTCAGCGTCTCACCATTTTTGGTCACCTGCGCATGATTGATCGGCGGCTCGGAAAACACCTCGGCACTGACAAGATCTTGCGGCTTGCGGTAGACGTCGCCCGTTGGGCCGAACTGGGTCACACGGCCCTTGTGCAGGGTTGCCGTCTTCCCACCAAACAACAGGGCCTCGACAGGTTCGGTTGTGGCATAAACGACCACACACTCACGGTTCGCGAACAATCGCGGCAGCTCGTCGCGCAATTCCTCGCGGAGCTTGAAATCCAGATTGGCGAGCGGCTCATCCAGGAGAACCAGATCTGCGTCCTTGACCAACGCGCGCGCCATCGCTGTGCGCTGCTGCTGGCCACCGGAAAGTTCTGACGGACGCCGGTCGAGCATGCCTGACAGCTTGAGCAACTCGGCCATCTCGCACACGCGGCGCTTGATCTCGTCCTCGGCCATGCGGGCCACCCGCAAGGGGGATGCGATGTTCTCGAACACGCTGAAATTCGGATAGTTGATGAACTGCTGGTAGACCATCGACACATTGCGCTTTTGAACAGCGGTCCGGGTCACGTCCTCGCCATTGAAGCGGATCGAGCCGGTCGTAAGCTTGTCCAGCCCGGCCATCAGCTGCATCAAGGTGGTCTTGCCCGACAAAGTCGTGCCGAGAAGAATGTTCATCCCGCCGGCTTCGAGCGTCAGGTTGGTCGGATAGATATGTTGCTCAACGCCGACGCGCTTCGAAACATCGATGAGTTCAAGAGACATGGGGTATTCGCACTTTTTCGTCCGCTAAGCGCGGGCCAAAGGTTCCCGGGGCAAGACTGCCCCGGGATGTCGTCTCGACAGTCAGAACGCTTAGCTTAGTTAGCGTTCCACTGTGCGATCAACTCGTCATAGGCGATGGTTTCGCCCTGTGGCTTCTCGTTGTCGAGCTTGGCTTTTGCGCCGCCCTTTCCGAGCCACTCTGACGGATCCTTCTCCTCATTGAGGCGAGGGCCGCAGCCGCCATAGGTGTTGTTGGCTTCATCCGCACGCTGCATGCGGGCCATCACCTGGTCCATCTCGCTTGCAAGACGGTCCATCGCTTCCTGAGGCGTGAACGCACCGGAGTTCACATCACCGATCTGCTGCCACCATAGCTGGGCCAGCTTCGGATAGTCCGGCACGTTGACACCCGTCGGCGACCAGCGAACACGATCCGGCGAGCGATAAAACTCAACCACGCCGCCGAGCTTTGGTGCACGTTCGGTGAAGCTCTCGTGGCGAACCGTGCTGTCGCGGGTGAAGGTCAAACCAACATGGCTCTTCTTCGTGTCAACAGTCTTGGAAGTCACGAACTGGGCATAGAGCCATGCAGCCTTGGCACGATCGGTCGGTGTGGACTTGAGGATCGTCCAGGATCCAACGTCCTGATAGCCAACCTTCTGACCTTCCTGCCAGTAAGGACCATGGGGCGACGGAGCCATGCGCCACAACGGCATACCGGCATCATCAACCGTGTTGTTGCCTTCGGACTTCGGCTTGACCATGTCGGCCAGGAACGCGGTGTACCAGAAGATCTGCTGCGCAACATTGCCCTGGCTCAGAGCAGGAAGCGACTGGTAGAAGTCGTAATCGGCAGCGCCTGGAGGCGCATAATTCCGAAGCCACTCGTCCCACTTGCGGATGGCGTAGACAGCAGCCGGGCCGTTGGTGCCACCGCCGCGCGACACGCTTGCGCCGGCAGGGTTGCAGGAATCCGCTTCCATACGGATGCCCCATTCATCGATCGGACGACCGTTTGGCTCACCCGGCGAACCGGCGCCAGCCATGGAAAGCCAGGCATCGGTCATGCGCCAGCCGAGATCCGGTGCACGCTTGCCGTAGTCCATATGGCCGTAGATCGTGACGCCGTCGATTTCCTTGACGTCCTTGGAAAAGAACTCGGCAATGTCTTCATAGGCAGACCAGTTGACTGGAACACCGAGATCGTAGCCGTATTTTTCCTTGAATGCCTTCTGGAAATCTTCGCGGTCGAACCAGTCCTTGCGGAACCAGTAGAGGTTCGCGAACTGCTGATCTGGCAGCTGGTAGAGATCACCATCCGGACCGGTTGTGAAGCTCACGCCCATGAAGTCTTCAAGGTCGAGCGTCGGAGACGTCACATCCTTGGCTTCACCCGCCATCCAGTCGGTCAGATTGACAGCGAGCTGAAGACGCGAATGGGTGCCAATGAGATCGGAATCGTTGACATAGGCGTCATAGAGGTTCCGGTTCGTCTGCATCTGCGTCTGAACAGCCTGCACCACTTCACCTTCGCCGAGGATCTGGTGGTTGACCTTGATGCCGGTGATTTCCTCGAAGGCTTTCGTCAGGGTCTTGGATTCATAAGTGTGTGTCGGGATGCCTTCCGACAACACATTGATTTCCATACCCTGGAACGGACCGGCTGCGTTGACGAACCACTCCATTTCGGCCATCTGCTCGTCCTGCGACAGAACGGACGGCTGGAATTCATTCTCCACCCAGGTTTTTGCTTCGTCCATGCCGGCAAAAGCCTGACCGGCATAGGAGAGCACTGCCGCGGCGGCCACCGCGGACAAGAATCTCTGTTTCATAATTTCCTCCCAAAACGACCCGCAAGTGCAGGTAAAACGAATATCAATCGAAAGAAAATGAAGGTCAATGGAAAATTGACGTGATCTATAGCAATTGCCGCGAAGATCCTCGCAAAGAGGCTGGCGAGAGATTAAATGCCCCAGCGGAATCAGATAGATCACTAAAAACGACAGAAACACTGCCCCAACGAAGGTAGAACAATGCGGCTTTCAGCCCCTTTGGACAGGCCGAAACACCCCACATCTGCAAGCAAAAGAGCAACCCGACCGCGAAGCGCAAGCTCTTGAGGAAAATGAAGCTTGAACGATAAAATCGAGCCTGACACTCAAGTTTCCTTTGCCCTCAAGTGACCAGCAAGGTTACTTGTGTAGGCAGCGAAGCCTGCCCGGTCGGACACGGCTGCGCGCAGACTGTTTTCAAGCCAAGAGGCGCATAGCCAGGTCAGGAACCTGACAGCAAACGCCGATCAGAGAGCCACGGAATTTCGCAAATGCCAGGCGCAGAGCCCTGCCCCGATGACCAGATTGATCTGCGCGATTATATGGACGGCCTGTTTCACGGCCACGCGGCGCATCTCGGAGAGCGTTTTGCGATCACGCCCGATTCTGACAAGGGCCGCAGATGCTCGGATCTCACCGATCCCGCGAGCCTCAAGCACCTTCTTGATTTTTATGCGGAGACCAGCTTTCCCGGCGATGACGCGAGATCATCCGTCTCCTACTGGTCCCAATGGTACTTTGGCCTTCTGCTGCCACCGCTGATACTCTTGGCCGGCGCGGCTAGGTCCCAGCTGCCCGCATCTCTTGCCAATCTGCGTCTCGCGCTGGATGCCTCCGGTCAGCCGCGGGGGTTTGAACTAACCGATCCCTATGTCGCCCCAGCTTTGGATACGGACACACCCTTCGATCGGCTCGCACCCCTGATCGATGGTCACCTGTCCCCGCTTGTCTTCTCACTGTCGGCCCGAAGTGGCGTTTCCGCCAAAGTGTTCTGGATGAACGCAGCCGTCGTCATCGACTACACCCATGAGGTCCTGTGGAGCGGCAGCCAGGACATCGATCTGAAAGCAATCACCGGCAGCCCGAAAAAGCCGGATGGCAACCGCAATCCGCTGTTCAGCCCCTATCGCCCCTCCGGCTCCGAAGCCACCAGAACGCGCCGCGTCTGCTGCCTGAGATACGGCCTTGAGGGCGTCGCGCGCTGTCAGGACTGCTCCTTGAAGCCAACCTACGGCAACGACCGCCGCCCGCTCGTGCTGGGCGCAAGCAAGTAGTACCGAAAGCGCTACTTGATGCCTGCGCGCATGAAGCTTTGAACGAATTGCCGCTGGAACAGCAGGAAGGCGATAAGCAATGGTCCGCTGGTCATCAGCGTGGCCGCATTGATCACCGACCATTCAACGCCGCTGTCGATTGCTGAGAAGATACTCAGGCCAACAGTCACCGGGCGTGTGTCGACTGAATTGGTCACGATCAACGGCCAGAGAAAATTGTTCCAGTGGTGGCTGACCGAAACGAGTCCATAGGCAAGATAGGTTGGCTTGGCGAGCGGGATATAGACCCGCCAGAGCACACCCAGGAAGGAAGCACCTTCAATCCGCGCCGCCTCATCCAGCTCCTTAGGGATCGTCATGAAGGTCTGGCGCAACAGGAAAATGCCGAACCCGCTTGCCAGATACGGCAATGCGATTGCCGGGATCGTATCGACAAGGTCCAGCAGCCGCATGGTCTTGTAGTTCTCGACGATCAGAATGTCCGGCATCACCAGAAGCTGCAGCAACACGAGCGAAAACAGCAGCGAGCGCCCCGGAAATTCGAAGCGTGCGAAGGCATAGGCAGCGAGCGTACAAAGGAAAAACTGGCCGGCAAGAATGAGGCTGACGAGAACAAACGTGTTCAGGAAATAGCGCGCGAATGGCGCGGCGGACCAGGCTTTGGCGAAATTATCCATGGTCAACGGCGCCGTCAGGACGAAACGCGCTTCATAGGCCGCGGGATGAAAGGCTGTCCAGATCGCATAGGCAAGCGGAAGGATCCACAACAGCGCCAGCGTCCAGGCAGCAGCTGTGTTCAGGACACGATCGAGCGTGGGACCAGACCAACTCATTTGTAGTGCACCTTGCGATCGAAGAAGAAGAACTGCCCAATCGCGAGCGCCGACAACAGCAGCAGCAAGGCGACGGTCAAGGTTGCCGCATAGCCGGTCTCCCAGAACCGGAACGCCACTTCATAGATGTAAAACAGCAAAAGCGATGAAGCGTTGTCCGGACCGCCATCGGTCAGAATGAAAATATGGTCCACCAGCCGGAACGAATTGATCACCGCGTTGATCGAGACGAATAGCGTCGTCGGCATCAAAAGCGGGAACGTGATCCGCCAGAAAATCGTCCAGCGGCTTGCGCCTTCAATCCTTGCGGCCTCGACGAGCGAAACGGGGATCGCCTGCAAGGCCGCGAGATAGAAAATCATGAAGAATCCGGCCTCTTTCCAGACTGTCACCACAATGACGGCGTTCAGTGCCGTCGCCGGATCACCAAGCCAGTTGGTGCTTGACCAGCCAAAGAGAGCTCCGAAGACCTGATCGAAAAGGCCGAAGCCCGGCGTGTAGAAAAACAGCCAGATATTGGCGACAGCAATCAGGGGCAGGACGGTGGGGGTGAAGTAGGCCATGCGCACCAGGCTTCGCCCGGCGAGCTTGTCATTCACCCAAAGGGCCATCGCGATCGAAAGCGCAATCGAAAGCGGAATCGTCCCCAGCGCGAACCAGAGGTTATTGAACATAACCTTCCAGAACACCGGGTCGTCCCAAAGCCGCTCGTAGTTTTCCAGACCGATGAATTTGGCAGGCCTGCGACCGCGCGGCGTTGAATAGAAGCTGTTGATGAAGGTCGTGACCGCCGGAATATGGGTAAAGGCAAAGAGGAACACCATCGCCGGCAGCAACAGCAGCCAGCTATGAATCCAGTCCCGTTTGAATGTCACCCGCATGGCAAGGTCCGTCAGTTCACGTCTTGAGACAAAGACCGGGCAGCGGACGCCGCCCGGTCTTCATGGGATTTAGCGGTACTCGGAGAGGATGCCGTCGGCCTGAGCCTGGGCTTCCTTGAGAGCGGTCGCTGCGTCTTTCTTGCCAGTGATCACAGAGGCCAGTGCATCGTTGAAGATGCCGGTGACGCGCTGGTTCTGGTAGGTCGAAAGTTCGGCCTTCGCGAACGCGAGCTGATCGCGGGCGATCAGGGCCGGAGCGAAGTCAGCTGTGTAAGCCTTCATCGTTTCGGTTTCCCAGGTCTCTGCGCGCGGGGCAACATATCCGGTTGCGATGGTCCACTTTGCAGACTGGGCAGGAGCCGTGATCCACTGAACGAACTCGACAGCCGCCTTGTTCTGCTCGTCGGAAGCGCCCTTGAACAGATAGAAGTTACCGCCACCAGTCGGTGCACCGCGGGTTTCCTTGGACGGCAGCATGGCAACGCCGAAGTCGAACGGAGCGTTGTCACGAACGTTGGTCAGGTTGCCCGTGGAAGTCCACATCATGGCTGTCTGACCTTCGAAGAATGCCTTCGGAGTTGCGCCCCACTCGATGATGCCAGGAGCCATCACTTCGTGCTTGGTGCTCAGGTCGACGAGGTACTGAAGCGCTTCAACGACCTTCGGATCATCGAAGTTGGTCTTGTTGCCTTCAGCATTGGCAAGGGTCGCGCTGTTTTCGATCGCAAGACCCTGGAACAGCCAGTAAGGGAAACCGGAAGACGGGATGCGAACGCCCCACTGAGAGACCTTGCCGTCAGCGTCTTTCTTGGTCAGCTTCTTTCCGAACTCGACCATTTCGTCCCAGGTCGCCGGAGCGACTTCAGGATCAAGACCGGCTTCCTTGAAAGCTTCCTTGTTCCAGTAAAGAACTGGCGTCGAACGCTGGAAAGGAATGCCGTAGGTCTTGCCACCTGTCTGGCTGTTTTCCATGAACGCTGGATAGAAGCCGTCAACCCAGGCCTTGTCCTCATCCGTCGTCAGATAGTTGTCAAACGGCTGGATCAGGTCTTCGTCGATCAGCGTGAACATGTCGACCGACAGGATCACAGACAGCTGAGGCGGGTTGCCGCCACGCGAAGCGGTGATCGCCTTGGCAACCGTGTCCTGATAGGACCCGGCGTAGACAGCGTCGATCTTCACGTCAGGATTGGCCGCAACATATTCATCGGTCAGAGCCTGAATGGTATCGGCAGCCTTTCCGCCAACTGCGACCGGGAAATAGAACTGCAGGTCAACCGCATGGGCAGACGCCCAGGTGCTGACAGAAAGAGCCGTTGCAGCAACGGCCTTAAGGAATGTGGACTTAATCATCTCAAAACTTCCTTGGTTTGAGCCTTCGCGCATGAAGCGCGTCGTCTGCGCCCGACAGCACAGCTATTGGGGCCGCAATCGCGATCCGATTTCTGGGATCAGGTCATCCCGGCGTCCGCCGGAGAGCCGATCGAAAACATGGAGATCCGCAGTCGATGCGGTGAAGCGCAAGGCCTCGCCCGTGGAGACAGAGCGCGACCCGGGCAGGCGAACCTGAAACAGGGAGCCCGAGACCTCGCAGTCGGCCAGGGTATCGGCGCCCAGATATTCAACGGAGCGAACGGTGCCGCTCAGACCTCCGTCATCTGCCAGGCACAAGGCTTCGGGACGCACACCGAGCAAGAGCCCGGTCGGCATGTCCTGAAGCGGCTCGATCGCCGACATGGGGATGAGGTTCATGGGCGGCGTGCCAATAAAGCGTGCTGCGAAAGGCGTTGCAGGCCGCTCATAGAGATCACGAGGCGTCGCCGCCTGCTCCGCGCGACCAGCATTCAAAAGCACCACCTGATCCGCCATCGTGATCGCTTCGACCTGATCATGGGTGACGTAGACCATGGTGAAGCCCAGGCGCTGCTGAAGGCCGCGAAGTTCCACACGCATCTCGTGCCGGAGTTTCGCATCAAGATTGGACAGCGGTTCATCCATCAGGCAGACCGGCTTTTCGCCGATGATGGCGCGCCCCAGCGCCACGCGCTGCTGCTGTCCGCCGGAGAGCTGCGCCGGCTTGCGCTCCAAGAGCTCGCTCAGACCCAGAAGGTCCGCGACACGCGCCAGTTTCTCTCTGCGTTCTCTCGCATCGACCTTGCGCACCCTGAGCCCGAAAATGATGTTCTCGGCGACACTCAGATGCGGGAAAAGCGCATAGGACTGGAAGACCATGGAGATGTCGCGCTTGGACGACGGCTTGCCCGTGACATCATCTCCGCCAATGAAAATCCTGCCTTCGTCAGTGCCTTCAAGACCTGCGATCATGCGCAGGGTCGTCGACTTGCCGCAGCCAGACGGCCCCAGCAGAACCGTGAAGGAACCGGCAGGAATCTCGATCGAGACATCATCCACGGCCCGGCTTTCACCGAACAGCTTGCTGACGTTCTCCAGCCGGATCGCCTTGCCTGCGTGAGCTCCCGTCAGCGGATCAGACATCATGCCCCCTCCAGCTCGTTGCCCGTGATGATCCGGGTTGAGGCATCAGACAGGGCGTCCTCGACCCCCGTGGGGACCGGTCGATCGCTGAAGACATGCGAGACGTCTGAGATGTGGCCACCGCGCACATGAGCGGTCCGGCCGAACTTCGTATGGTCGAGGACAAGGAACGATTGCCGGCAGTTGGCCAGGATCGACTGCCTCGCGGCGACTTCATCTTCATGAAAATCGAGCAGCGTGCCGTCTTCATCGACGCCGGCAACGCCAAAGATGCCGATATCGACCTTGTAGTTCGAGAAGAAATCCTGTGCGGCGGTGCCGAGAATATCCCGGTCGCCGTGCCGCAGCCTGCCGCCTGCGATCGTGACCTGGAAGCTCGGATTGACGGACGCTGTAAAAGCCACGTTGAGGTTATTCGTGAAGACGCACAGCGCTTCATGGCCGGTGAGCGCCTGCATGACGATTTCCGGCGTCGTCCCAATGGAAAAAGCGAGCGACATTCCGTTGTCGATGGCACTCGCCACCAGATCCGCAATCTGCTTCTTTTGGGCAAGGTTCAGGATCTGCCGCGTGCTGTAGTGACTGTTGCCTGAGGGTGCGGGCGGCTCAACCCCGCCATGGGTTCGTCTGAGGAGCCCCTGCTCGCACAGGCCATTGACATCGCGGCGGATGGTCTGGGTCGTCACCTCAAAACGGGCAGCCAGTTCTTCAACCGAAGCAAAGCCGGCCTTTTGAACCAGATCAGCAATTTCTGCTTGCCGTTCTGTGATATCGATCTGACCCAACATCTTGCTTTCGTTCCCTTCAAATTTTCCGCTTGTGTCCAGCAAAACCTTGGAGCAGAATCTCCGCACAGGTTCACAGCTCCTCTCCGGAACGATGCCCTTCTGCGAATTCGCTGGAGTGATAGAATGTTCATATGAACGTATCTCAACGCTCACATGAACATGAGATGACAATTTCCGTCACCCCGACCTGCACGTAGCCACTCATGCGAAAGCACACGCGCCCGGCATCGCTCGGAAAGCCGATGCATGTCGTGAGGGTTGAGTTTGAAGCGCTGAGATAAAGCCGCAGATTGTTACCGAGACAACCCGCGCCCGGAGCAATTGGAACGCCAGAGGCTCATCGCCCAAGGCCAGGTCAGACCGAGCCGCCCAGCGTAAGGCAGCCATCAGATGGCGCTCTTGCTCAGTGATGCCAATAGGCTTGCACTTACCGGTAGTGGAAGGACACGTCCTCGGCATCAAAGAGATGAAGTTTGTCCGGCGCTGCCGTCAACCGCACCTTCGTGCCTTTGCCGATAGATTGGATTCCGGGCAGTTTGGCAATCAGCCCGACCTCGCCGTCCTTGCCCTCGAAATAGAGTACGGTCGTCTCGCCAAGCGCTTCCACGATCGCAACCGTTCCCTCAAGCAGAAAATCACTGCCCTCGGTCAGCACCAGATCCTCGGGACGCACACCCAGCTGCACCAGCGAGCTCTGATCTCCCGGCTTCGATGGCACTTGCACCGTTGCAGCCGCTCCCTTTCGGATCTGAACCGTCGTGGACGCCCCCGTCTCTGTCACCTGAGCCGCGACCATGTTCATGGCAGGAGAACCGATAAACTGGGCCACAAAGGTGTTCGCCGGCCTTTCGTAAAGATCAAGCGGCGCTCCAACCTGCTCAATGTTTCCGCCATGCAGAACCACGATACGGCTGGCGAGCGTCATCGCCTCCACCTGATCATGGGTCACATAGATCATCGTGCTTTCGGGCATGCTTTCCTTCAGCTGGGCGATCTCGATCCTCGTCGCCACACGAAGCGCCGCGTCCAGGTTCGACAGAGGCTCATCGAACAGAAACACCTTGGGATCGCGCACAATGGCCCGGCCAATCGCGACCCGCTGGCGTTGGCCACCGGAAAGCGCCTTGGGCAGCCGATCCAGATAGGGTTCCAGCTGCAGGATGCGCGCCGCGTTGTCCACCGCAGCATCGATCTCCGACTTTGGCTTTTTGGCAATCTTCATGCCGAACGCCATGTTGTCACGGACGCTCATGTGCGGGTAAAGCGCATAGGTCTGGAAGACCATGGCGATGCCGCGCTGCGCCGGAGGCGTCTCATTCATCCGCTCGCCGTCGATCTGCAGGTCGCCGCCCGTAATCGTCTCGAGGCCGGCGATCATCCGCAAGAGGGTGGACTTGCCACACCCTGACGGTCCGACAAAGACAACAAGCTCGCCTTTTTCGATGTCCAGATTGATGTTCCGAAGAACCTCGACCGAGCCATAGGACTTGCTGACGTCCTTCAGGGAAACGGAAGTCATGCCGCGAGCTCCATACTATATGCCGTGTTGTTGTGTTTGCTCATGTCACTTCACCGAGCCTGCGAGAAGCCCGCGCACCAGGTAGCGCTGCAGCGAGAAGAAGACGAGAAGCGGCACGGCAATCGAGACGAAGGCCGATGCCGTCAGGATCTCCCAGTTGCCACCGCGCGAGCCCAGAAGCTCCCGAAGCCGTCCGGTCATGACCAGCTGTTCCTCGTTGTTGCCCAGGAACACGGTCGCGACCAGAAGGTCGTTCCAGGTCCACAGGAACTGGAAGATGGCGAAAGAGGCGAGCGCGGGAAACGACAGGGGCAGGACGATCTTGATAAAGATCTCGAAGTCGGACGCCCCGTCCACCTTGGCACTCTCGATAATTTCCTTGGGCAGACCCTTGATGTAGTTGCGCAGCAGATAGATCGCGAGCGGCAGGCCGAAGCCGGTGTGTGCCAGCCAGATGCCGATGTAACTCTTGCCGATGCCAATATCCGTATAGAGCCGCAAAAGCGGGATCAAAGACATCTGAAGCGGCACGACCAGCAAACCGACGACCACGGCCAGCAACAGGGCCCGGCCGGGGAACTGCATCCAGGCCAGAGCATAGGCCGCAAACGCCGCGATCAGGATCGGGATGATGGTCGCCGGGATGGTCACCGTCAGCGTGTTGATGAAGGAACGGCCAATGCCTTCGGAAAACAGCACATTCCGATAGTTTTCCAGGGTGAACCGTGGCGGGTCGATGGAGGTGTAGAAAATCCGTGCGCCGCGCTTGCCCTTCATTTCCTCGGGCGATGCAATTCGAAAATCCCCGTTCCGGGAAACCTCAAGCACCTGCCCGCGTCTCATTTCGGCAGCCTGCCCGGGAGCAAAGGCGGCAGGTGCCTTGCTGGAAAACCCGAAAGCGGTCACCTCGCCCTCGGTTTGCCCTTCGAACACGTTCCCCGCAATCACCCATTGGTCACCGTCCTGAACCTGGGCGGCAGAGGCAGGCGCGCGGAAAATGATGTTGCGCTCGGTCGCCGTCAAGGCGGTCCACCAGCCCGAAACGGACAGCTGGTCGCCATCTCGGAAAGAAGACACGAGAAGACCAAAGGTCGGGATCGTCCAGAGCAGCACAAGTGCTGCCACAGACAGATGGACGACCCAGATCAGAAGCGGGCGCTGCCCTGCGATACCTTGCATGCGCCTCTCCTCAAACGTCTTTCCGCGCTTCGCGGATGTTCCAGATCATGATCGGAATGACCATCACCATGATCACGATGGCAATCGTCGCCGAACGGCCGAAGTCCAGCCCGCGAAACATCCAGTCGAACATGTAGTTGGCCAGAACCTGGCTGCCCCATTGGCCATTGGTCATGGCCAGCACGATGTCGAAGACCTTGAGCACCAGAATGGTGATGGTCGTCCAGACAACCGCGATCGTCCCCCAGATCTGCGGAACCTTGATCTTCATGAAGATCTGCAAGGGATTGGCGCCATCGAGAACCGCCGCCTCCACCGTCTCTTCCGGAATACCACGCAGCGCAGCCGACAGGATCACCATGGCAAAGCCGGTCTGGATCCAGATCAGGATGACCATCAGGAAAAAGTTGTTCCAGAAAGGCAGCGTGATCCAGGCCTGCGGCTCACCGCCCAGCGCAACGACAATCGCATTCAGCAATCCAATCTGTTCGATGTTCTCGCCCCGGATGTCATAGACGAACTTCCAGATCACCGACGCACCGACAAACGAGATCGCCATGGGCATGAAGATCAGCGATTTGGCGATGTTGCCCCAGGAAATCCGGTCTGTCAGAGCCGCTGCAATCAGGCCAAAGAAGGTAGACGCAGCCGGCACAACGAACAGCCAGAGCAGGTTGTTGCGCAGGCTTTCGCGAAAGCCGGCGTCGGAAATGAGCCAACTGTAGTTCGCGGTTCCGACGTAACTCTTACCGGACGGCCCATAGAAGGACAGGATCACGGAGTTGATCACCGGATAGATCAGATAGAGCGTCAGGAGCGCTATGGCAGGACCAAGAAACAGCCAGGGCCGAATGCTGTTGGCACGCAAGATGTTGCGCCCCGCATTTTCCCCTCTGGCCGGGAAGATCCCGTCCAGAATTTTGTTTGTTCCCCAGAAGTACAAGACACAGGCACCGACACCTGCCGCCATGGACACGAGCGCCAGCAACAGCTGTTCCATGGGATCCCTCCCTAAAGGTCCCGAAAGGTCCGAGGCGGCCGCGCTTTTCGATCGCGGCCGCTCCGTCTTTTCATCTTACTTGATTGCGTCCCAGCTCGCCTGGATTTCCGTGCCGACCTGATCGGCCGGCTTGCCGCCGACAAAGTCGACCATTCCCGTCCAGAAGGAGCCGGCGCCAACAGCACCAGGCATCAGATCGGATCCGTCGAAGCGGAAGGTCGTTGCCCCGAGCAGAATCTCACCAAGACCCTTCAGCGTGTCATCCGCATAGGCATCCACGTTGACACCCTTGTGCGGTGTCAGGAAGCCGGACTGCGCCATCCAGACTTCGTGGGCGATTGGCGACTTCAGGAACTCGATCAGCGCACGGCCTTCTGGCGTATCGTTCGTCAACGCAAAGACGGTACCGGCGCCAAGGACCGGAGCCCCCAGATCCTTGCCTTCATAGGCCGGGAAATAGAAAAAGTCCGCATCGACGCCCATTTCGGTGCCTTCCGGGAAGAACGACGGAATGAACGACGCCTGGCGATGCATGTAACAGGCCGGCGGTGAAGAAAAGAGGCCCTTCGGGCTGTCACGGAAATCAGATGCAGCGACGGCGCCCGGCGTATCGACGAACTTTTCGTTGTTCGCAAACCATCCAAACTCCTCGATCGCGCCAACAACCTTTGGGTCGTTGAACGGGATCTCATTGCGGACCCACTGGTCATAGACCTCCGGCGGCTGGGTGCGGAGCATCATGTCCTCGACCCAGTCGGTCCCGGGCCAGCCGGTCGCTCCGCCAGAACCGAGCCCGATGCACCATGGCGTGCCACCATCAGCAACAATCTGCTCTGTCAGCGCCTTCAGTTCTTCCATGGTCTGCGGAACATCGTAGCCCGCATCGTCGAAGTTGTCCGGGCTATACCAGACCAGCGATTTCACATCGACCTTGTAGAAGAAGCCGAAAAGCTCTTCCTCACCGTCGTTTCCCTTGAAGGTTCCCAGATCAACCCAGGACTGGCCCGCGGCATAGTTGTCACGCACCCAATCGGCGGTGTCAGAACCAAGCGGTGCCAGAAACCCTTTGCCTGCGAGATCGGAGGCAAGACCCGGCTGGGGGAAGATCGACACATCGGGGGCAGAGCCAGCCTGCGTATCGATCACGATCTGCTGTTCGAAGCTGTCCGAGCCCGAGTATTGAACATCGATCCCAGTGGCCTCCTCGAAATAAGCCATCGTGTTTTCGACGAGATCCTTGTCCGGACCGAGCCAGGGACCAAACACTGTCACCGTCTTGCCGGAAAGATCGTTCACCTTCAGCGCCTCATAGCTCTCCCAGTTGAAACGCGAGTCTTCACCCGGCTTGAACACAAGCTCCGCTTGAGCTGACATGCTTGTCAGCCCGACTGCGAGCGCCGCCGCAGCCGTAGTAGTCCCAAAACGCAAAATCATCACGATCCTCCCAGATCCAGACTGGCACGCCTGCGCGCACCTAAAACGTCGAGCAATTTGAAATGGTTGTATTTTCCTCCAAAACACCCATCCAAACCGCTTTGAATTACGTCTCAACATGTCTCGACACCACGTTCTTGTCAAGAAAGCCATTGTGGCACAAACTTGACATTTAACTCCGCATCCCAACATGCCAAAAGAAACCAAAGCGATTTGGATTTGGAGCAAACCGGTTGAACTTGAAGGAATTGTCCCAGGCACTGGAGTTGTCTCAGACGACGGTCAGCCGCGCCTTGAACGGCTATCCGGAAGTGAGCGCCGAGACACGCAGCCGCGTTGAGGAAATGGCCCGCAAGCTTGGCTACGCTCCCAATCAGCAAGCCAGACGCCTTGCGACCGGGCGTTCCATGTCCATTGGCCACGTCATCCCGCGCTCCCTGCATGAGATGATGAACCCGGTTTTCATGGAGTTCATCGCCGGAGCCGGAGAGACCTACTCCCGACATGGCTACGACATGATCATCTCGGTCGTCGAGGATCACAATGTCGAAGCCGCCTACCGCGAGATCGCCTCCAAGAAAAAGACAGATGCCGTCATGGTGCACGGGCCACGCTCAAGCGATGAGAGACCTGCCCTCCTGAAGGAGCTCGGCCTTCCCTTCCTGATCCACGGCCGCGTGCCCGGCCTGGAACATGCGACATCCTGGATTGACGTCAACAACGGGCGCGCCTTCGAGCGGGCGACCAATCTGCTGCTCGATCTGGGTCATCGGCGGATTGCCCTTTTGAACGGCCTTGAGGACATGGACTTTGCCGCGCGGCGGCGCGCCGGGTTCGACAAGGCCCATCACGACCGAGGCTTACAGACCATCCCCGAGCTTTTGCGCGCGGCGGACATGACAGAGCCCTATGGCGCCGACAGCGCGCTTGAAATGCTCAAGTCACCCGAGCCCCCAACCGCCTTTATGGTTTCAAGCATGATCACGGCGATTGGCGTCGCGCGGGCCATCGGATTATGCGGCCTGAAGATCGGCCGTGACATCTCAGTCATTACCCATGACGACGCCCTGTCGTTTCTGCCCAATTGCGGCGATGTTCCAATTTTCACCTGCACCCGCTCATCCGTTCGTGACGCAGGCAGCCGCGCGGCCCAGCTCTTGATCGAAAAGATCCTTCCGAACCCGGACACCATCGTCAGCGAACACCTGGAAGCAGAGCTGATCATCGGTCAGTCGACAGGTCCCCTACCAACGCAAGCCTGACAGCGGGCCAGCTCTCCTAAGAGCGCAGCTCTGAACCAGTGTGCGAGCCCTAGAGGCTCGATGACACCATCTTGGCCGGATCCACGACAGCATCGAACTCTTCTGCGGTGACATAGCCAAGTTCGAGGCAAGTCTCCTTGAGGGTCTTGTTCTGCTCGAAAGCCTGATGCGCAACTTCACTCGCCTTGTCGTAGCCGATGACCGGGCTGAGCGCTGTCACCAGCATGAGTGACCGCTCAAGGTAGGCGGCAAGCTGGTCTTCATTTGCCACCATGTCCTCGACGAGGAAATCGGCAAAATTACGCGCACCGTCTGCCATGATCCGGCCGGACTGCAGAACCGCATTGATCATCACCGGCTTGTAGACATTCATCTCCAGATGCCCGCCGCTGCTTGCGAGGCCGACCGTCACATCATTGCCCATGACCTGGATCGCCAGCATGGCCAGCGCCTCGCACTGGGTCGGGTTCACCTTGCCCGGCATGATGGACGAACCTGGCTCATTGGCCGGCAGTGTCAGCTCGTTCAGGCCGCAGCGAGGTCCGCAGGCCAAAAGCCGAATGTCGTTCGCAATCTTGTATAGGGAGCTTGCCAGCGACTTCATGGCACCAGACAGCATGACAAGCGCATTATGCGCGCCCTGTACCGCAAACTTGTTCGGCGCCGTCACGAACGGCAGCCCTGTCAACCGCGCGATTTCGGCAGCCGCCTTTTCCGCGAACTCCGGATGCGTGTTGATGCCGGTGCCCACGGCCGTGCCACCAAGAGCCAGTTTGAAGACATCGCCCAGTGCAAATTCGAGGCGCGCCATATCCTCATCGAGCATATGCACGTAGCCGGAGAATTCCTGGCCAAGCGTCAAGGGCGTTGCATCCTGCAGATGGGTTCTGCCGATCTTGATGATCCAGCTCCATGTGTCCGCCTTTACCTGCAACTTGTCCCGCAGATAGCGGACCTCGGGCAAGAGCCGCTGCGACGTCAGGATCGCAGCCGCCATATGCATGGCCGTCGGATAGGTGTCGTTAGAGGACTGGGACATGTTGACGTGATCATTCGGATGCACCGGGGTCTTTGACCCCAGCACGCCGCCCGCCAGCTCGATCCCGCGGTTCGAGATCACCTCATTGACATTCATGTTCGTCTGGGTGCCGCTGCCCGTCATCCAGACATGCAAGGGAAAGTGGTCATCGAGATCACCCTTGGCGACCTCGTCCGCAACGGTGCTGATGAGACTGGCAAGCTCGGGATCGAGCAGGCCAAGGTCCCGGTTGGTCAGCGCCGCAGCCTTCTTCAGGATCCCGTAAGCGTGAACGAGTTCGATCGGCACGACATCCGTGCCAATGGAAAAATACTTCAGCGACCTTTGTGTCTGGGCACCCCAGTAGCGGTCGTCAGCAACTTCAATCGGGCCGATACCGTCGGTTTCAAGACGCATGAATTGCTCCACTCTGCACTCGTGTCTCGCCGGCACATGCCGCAGTCCCAGCCATAGGGCTCAGACGACGGACATGTGATCGTCCGGTCCAAATACGCTGACATAAATGAAGAGCTTTGCAAGGGCGGTCAGATAAGAAGGCAACAGACCCGCCATGTATTTTCCCCTCCCCCAGATCCGAATGGCTCAGACCTGTGACAACCGACAGCTGCTGAAGACATCCTCCAGAGCCTGCTTTGCAGCGATGCGATGCCGCCGTGCCAAATCCGCCGCGGCCGCGCCATCTCCCGTGAGAATGGCGGCCAGCACGTCGCGATGCTGTTGGACGTTGCCAATCGGCGCTTTCAACATGCGCAACAGCACCATCCGGCCGCGATGCACCTGGTCAAGAAGAGATCCGG
Organism: Roseibium polysiphoniae; assembly: GCF_014842925.1. Taxonomy (GTDB): domain Bacteria; phylum Pseudomonadota; class Alphaproteobacteria; order Rhizobiales; family Stappiaceae; genus Roseibium; species Roseibium polysiphoniae. The sequence continues at coordinate 328,662 of NZ_JACYXJ010000004.1, read as the reverse complement.
TGAAGTGTGTCAGCCGCTGATTTCCGCTCAAACTGAGCAGCTTGCGATGAAACCTGTCATCTGCGTCCACCCAGGCGTCAAGATCGCGCGCGCGCTGCGCACCTTCCATCTCGCCAATCAGTGCCTCCAGTTCCTCGAGCGCTTCCGCGTCGATCTTTTCACTGGTCAGCTTCGCAAGCGCACAGGGTTCAAGCGCGATCAGGAGGTCGTAGATTTCCGAAAGGTCCTCGAGTGACAGCGCCAGAACCTTTGCGCCCCTCCGCGGCACCAGCTCGACCAGGCCATCGGCCTCAAGGCGGATCAGAGCCTCGCGCACCGGCGTCCGGCTCATCCCCAAACGCTCAGCAATATCCGGTTCGGGAGCCTGGAAACCTGGCGGCAGTCCACTGGAAAGAATATCCTCCTTCAGGCGATCATAAGCCCTGTCGACTCGTGTCGATTTCAATTTGACTGCCATAGGCAATGCGGTCCCAGAATTTTTTCAATAACAACGAATATCTTGTTGGGTTAAATGAACAAACTGACCCTTTTGAGGCGCTCTATACTTAACCGTCCAAGCGCCAAACGTTTTGACGACAATTTGGTTAGTCCTTGTTAAAAATATCAATCAGATTTTACACAAGATACAAATTGACGTTGGGAATTCGCATTATTGTCGACAAAAATGGTTTCTGAGCAGTTGGACACATCAAAAGCTGCATATTTGTTGATCAGATCGCCCTGATGAAATTAACCCAAAAGAAATGCACGGCGCTCCAGCACCGTCTTTTTTGCGGGTTGCGCTTTAGATACACCACAGAAAGATGAAAAATATTCACATTGTAATTTTTAAATTACACTACGTAACTTTGACATTTTACTAACTAATAAAGTCACCAGAAGCGATTGTTATTATTGTATTTGGATTTTCGCCGGAAACTGATCTTTCCAGGAGAAAATCATGTTTACCGTCTTGTCCAGCATAGCGACCGAGTATCATGTTCTGTCGCTGGCCGCGGCGAGCTTGGTCGGCTTCGCAGGCTGCCTTTTCACGATCAAGCTCTACAGCCGCGTCAACAGCGAGACGGGGTCCCGTCGTCATCTGAGCCTGTTCCTGGCCAGCATCGCCTGTGCCAGCGCCATCTGGGGCACGCATTTCATCGCCATGATCGATCACGATGCCACGGCCCAGCACACCTTCAACGCCGAGCTCACAATACTCTCGTTTATCGTCGCCATCTTAATGTCCGGCCTCGGACTTTTTTTGGCGACCTTGCGCGGCATACCGCTGTTCATTGAACTTGGCGGCCTGGTCATCGGGCTTGGAATTGCCGCGATGCATTACATTGGCATGGCGGCGATCATCATGCCGGGCGTCAAGTCATGGGATCTGAGCTTGGTGGCATCTTCCATTGCCTTCGGCGGCCTGCTCGGCGCGCTTGCCCTGAACAGATTTGCGAGACCCTACTCCCGCTACTGCAACGTCGGTGCAAGCATCTGCCTCATGGCCGCAATCCTGTGTGTGCATTTCATCGGCACGGCAGCAGTCACCTTCATTCCTGTCAGCGGCATGGAAATCGGGCCGTCAGTCCTGGACAAATACACTCTTCTGACCACGGTCGCTCTGGCACTTGGCGTGCTGATGCTCGTTGTCGCGGCTGGTCATGCAATCGACGCGCAGGGGACGCGGGCAGCGACGGAAAAGTATCGCTACTTTGCGCTGCACGATCCGATAACCGGCCTGCCGAACCGCCAGTATCTGAGCGAGATGATCTCGGCGCAGCTGGTGGAAAAGGAAGCAAGCGGCGATCAGGCCGCCGTCCTGTTCATAAGCCTTGATCAGTTCAAGGCGATCAACGATCTGCATGGCTATGGCGCGGGCGACGAGGTCCTGTCTGCCGTCTCGGCGAATATTCTCGGTGACCTGGCAGAGGATGAGCTCCTCGCCCGTTTCAACGGCGATGAGTTCGTGGCCTTCAAGGGCAATGTGCCGAACCTCAACGCGGCCATGCTCTTTGCCTACAAGATCCGCGACATCGTCATGCAGCCCATCCACTGGAACAACTATACGCTCAACCTGCATGCCAGCATCGGCATTGCAATGTTCCCGGATGACAGCAACGATCTCGACACGCTGGTTCTGAGAGCAGCTCTTGCAGCCAAGCGCGCCAAGCGGATCGGCGGCCACCAGATCAAGACCTATGTCGATGGCATGGAGGAGGCCAATCGCCGGCAGGCCGTCATCGCCGCCGATCTCAAGTCCGTAATCTCCGACGACCAGCTCCGGCTCTACGTCCAGCCTCAAAATGACGCCCGCACTCTGGAGCTCACCGGCTATGAGGCACTTTTGCGCTGGGAGCATCCCGAAAAGGGGCTTATCGGCGCCGCGGACTTTATCCCGATCGCCGAGCGCACAGGTCAGATCCTCGACATCGGTCAATGGGTTCTGGAGGCCGCCTGTCAGCATGCCGTCTCCTGGGATCCCGCCATACCGGTCTCAGTCAATGCATCGCCGCTGCAGCTGTCGCGCAGCAATTACCCGGCGATTGTGTCCCAGATCCTGATCGAAACCGGCCTGCCCGCGCAGCGTCTCGAGATCGAATTGACGGAGAGCAGCATCATCGAGGACCATGACCGCGTGCTTCAGGCGATCAAGGCTCTCAGGGACATGGGAGTTCGGGTTTCCATGGATGACTTCGGCACTGGTTACTCGTCGCTCAACACGCTGCAGAACTTCCCCTTCGACAAGATCAAGGTGGACCGTGTCTTCACGCAATCCATCGAAACCGATCCCCGGTCACGCGCCATCATCCGCTCGGCCGTGCTCCTCGGTCACAGCTTCAAGATTCCGGTTCTGGCAGAAGGCGTGGAAAACAAAATTCAACTCGACTTCCTGACCGAGGCCGGCTGCGCCCAGGTTCAGGGCTTTCTATTCGGGCGCCCCATACCCGCGAGCGACGTGCCGTCCAATGTCGAACAAGCGCTTCTGACCGAAGAGCTGAGAACCAATCTGGCAGGATCACGTCAAACCGGGCGAGACAAACAGCGGGTCGCCTCCTAGGTCTGGTATCCAGTCTCCCGAGACACCAAAAGGGCTCCGCACTGCGAAGCCCTCTTCGATTTGGTATGATCCAGCGCCCATTAGTGCGAGGCTGGTGTCACCATGGCGGTAATGGTGTCCTGAACTGTCAGAATGCCAACCGGCGTTCCCGACGCATCGACAACATTCGCCTTGCTCTCTCCGGAATCGGCAAAGCTCTTGGCAGCCTCTTCCAGCATGACGCCGGTCGGAATGGTCAGTCCGCCTTCGAGCTTGTTGTCGCGATCCATGACGGTGTCGACGATGATGACACGCCCACGGTTCACTTCCTTGACGAAGCTCGAGATGTATTCATCCGCCGGATTCAGAACGATGTCCTGGCCGGTGCCCTGCTGAATAACAGCTCCGTCGCGCAGGATCGCGATGCGATCTCCCAGGCGCAGCGCTTCATCCAGATCGTGGGTGATGAAGACGATCGTCTTGTGCAGCTCTTCCTGAAGGTCGAGCAGAACCGACTGCATGTCCATCCGGATCAACGGATCAAGCGCCGAGAACGCCTCATCCATCAAGAGAATGTCCGCATCGTTGGTCAGGGCCCGCGCAAGGCCAACACGCTGCTGCATGCCGCCGGAGAGCTGGTTCGGATAGTAGTCCTCGAAACCCTCAAGGCCGACCCGGGCAATCCAGCGTGCCGCGCGCTCTTCAGCTTCCTTGGCACCCACACCCTGGATCTCAAGACCGTAGACCGTGTTTTTCATCACGGTCCGATGCGGCAGAAGCGCAAACTTCTGGAACACCATCGCAGTCTTGTGCCGGCGGAACTCACGAAGCTCACGAGCAGACATCTTGCAGACGTCCTCATCACCGTAGAGCACCTCGCCCGCCGTTGGGTCGATCAGACGGTTGATGTGCCGGATCAAGGTCGACTTTCCCGACCCCGAAAGGCCCATCACCACCTGGATCTTGCCGCCGGGCATGGAGATGTTGATGTCGTTCAGACCAAGAACGTGATTGAAATCCTCGTTCAGCTCGGTCTTGGACATGCCCGCCTTGACCTTCTCGACCATCGTCTCCCCATCGGGACCGAAGATCTTGTAAAGGTTGCGGATCTCAATTCCAGTTGCCTCAGCCATGCACGACCTCCGAATGTTTCTGAAGGCGTTTGCCATAAGCTTGGGTCGCACGGTCGAAGATGATCGCAATGGCAACGATGGCCAGTCCGTTCATGACACCCATGGTGAAATACTGGTTGTTAATCGCCTGAAGAACCGGTTGTCCCAGGCCCTTCACGCCGATCATGGAGGCAACCACGACCATGGCGAGCGACATCATGATGCACTGGTTGATCCCGGCCATGATCGTCGGCAGGGCCAGTGGCAGCTGCACATTCGTCAGCTTCTGCCAGGCAGAAGACCCGAAGGCGTCAGCCGCTTCCAGAACATCCGTATCAACAAGGCGGATACCCAGGTTGGTCAGTCGGATCATCGGAGGGATCGCATAGATCACAACAGCGATAACGCCGGGGACCTTGCCCAGTCCGAAGATCATGACCACCGGGATCAGATAGACGAAACTTGGCATGGTCTGCATCAGGTCGAGCACCGGATTGACAAGTGCCTGAACACGATCGGAGCGCGCCATCAAGATACCGATGGGAATGCCGCACACAATCGCAACCAGTGTACAGACAGCGACCATGGCAATGGTGCGCATGGTGTCTTCCCACATGCCGAAGTATCCGATCAGCAGAAGCGCGATCATTGACCCGACAGTGATCTTGACGCTGCGGCTCATCACAAAGACGATCGCCAGCAGGGCAAGCAGGACAAGCGGCCAGGGCGATGTGATCAGGAGACTTTCAAGCCAGACCAAAAAGGTCTTCAGCGGCTCGAAAATGCTTTCCAGCGTTTCGCCATAGGCACGTGTGAATTCTTTGAAACTACCATCCACGGCCAATCGCAAGTCGCGAAGGTCGCGGCGGCCAAGGGATGGAAACTCGACCCAGTCCATGTTCGTTTTCCTGGTATCCTGGAGGTTCCTAATGGGAGCCCGCGCAGAACGCGGGCTCCGGGCTATTTGAAGAGCGTATTTTCAAAATAGCGTCTTAGAGGGCAGACTTGACCTTCTCTGCAACCTCAGGGGAGACCCACTTTTCCCAAACGTCGGAGTGGTTTTCCAGGAAGTAGAAAGCGCCATCTTCGTTGGTTGCCTGGTTGTCGGTCATCCAAGCCAGAACCTTACCGGCGGTGCGGTTGTCCCAGCTGCGGCCCTTGACATATTCCATGGCAACACCGGCTTTTTCTGCAAAGTCGTCGGTGACGACCGTGTAGACTTCCGAAGCAACCCAGGAGTTCTTCTTCGGCTCAGCACATTCTGTGAGAACCGTGCAGGTGTCCCATTCGGTCTTGTCATGCGGCACTTCGAAGTCGAGCAGCGTCATGTCGTACTTGCCGAGGATCGCAGTTGGCGCCCAATAGTAGCCGAGCCAGCCTTCCTTGCGCTCGAACGCACGTGCGATTGAACCGTCGAGACCAGCGGCAGAACCCGTGTCGACCAGCTCGAAGCCGGCTTCTTCACCACCAAAGGCCTTGAAGAGGTTGCCAGTCGTGATCTGACAGTTCCAGCCTGACGGACAGTTGAAGAAAGCGCCCTTGCTGTCGTCTTCAGCGCCCGGGAACAGCTCAGGATGCTTCATAGCTTCAGCAACAGTCGTAATGCCGTGTTCTTCTGCGATGTAGGTCGGAACCCACCAGCCTTCGACGCCACCTTCATTGAGAATCTCACCGCCGATGATCAGATCGCCTGCAGCGACAGCCTTGTCGAGCGGCTCACGTACAGCGTTGATCCAAAGTTCCGGCGCCATGTCAGGCTCGGACTTTTCGTTCATGGAGGTGAAAGTCGGCATGGTGTCGCCGCTGACCAGCTCGACTTCGCAGCCGTAACCTTCTTCAAGAATGATCTTGTCGATGTGTGCGATGGCACCGGCTGACGCCCAGTTCATTTCAGCGACGGTTACGGTACCGCATTCTTCAGCAGCCATTGCTGAAGACGCGCCCATGCAAAGGGTCGCGGCAGCGACCGATACAAACAACTTCTTCATGTGATTACTCCACTGCAGTCTGTCTGTTAGGTGATGGAAGAAAAGACGACGCGAAAACACTCGAAGAGTAGTTTTCAGCATCAGAAATCATTTTCGCAGATTTGGTAATAAAGCGGCCAGTCACGCGGAGATCCACAAACTGTTTTCGATATTCAGTTTTGGATACAATTCGACGCATTATTCCACTTCTATCTGACACTAATCCTGCGCATCCCTGTAGGCGCAGCCCAAGGAACGGAGAAATATTTTCTCGCTTCAAACAGGATCTGATCGAGAGCTACTTTACACTATGAACCCGGAGACACAACAGCCGGAAGCCATATTCGAGCGCTCTTGCAAGGATCATTCAATTGACGGCGCATTTGCGACAGCTTCCTGCGCGAAGGCGTCATTTTTATGCCTTTAATATGCCGGCAAGTGATTCTCACGATGGCAAATCAGAAATATTTTTGCCAATAATATCGCAAATTCGACAAGCCTCCTGTCGACGCCGGCTTACATCTTGCGCGCGCAATCCCTGGTTCACATGCAAATTTTCCGCGTGCCACCGAGAATGCGCCCCTGACCACTCGCGCTCAATGCGTATAAATGCGAAGTAGAGACACTCTTCCCTGCCGCAAGAAAACGAGACACCGATGCCTTCCTGCTTTCACCTTGCCTATCACGTCACAGATCTGGACCAGGCCCGTACATTCTATGGCGATCTCCTGGGCTGCAAGGAGGGTCGCAGCACCGAAACCTGGGTCGATTTCGACTTCTTCGGCCACCAGATTTCCCTTCATCTCGGCGAACCGTTCAAGACGACCAACACCGGAAAGGTCGGGGAACACATGGTCCCCATGCCCCATCTCGGTGTGGTGCTGGACATGCCAACCTGGAAAAAGCTTGCCGACAAGCTGACCGCCGCAAAGCTGGACTTCGTCCTCGAACCGACGATCCGCTTTCAGGGCGAGCCCGGCGAGCAAAGCACCATGTTCTTCCGCGATCCTTCCGGAAACCCGATTGAAGTTAAAGGGTTTGCCGATACCAGCGGAATTTTTGCGTCATGAGTGCCCGGGGATCGCACGGCATTCTGCCGCTCGTCGCCAGAGCTCCTGCCGAAGAATTGCAGGACTGGCTCGAGACGCTGAACAAGGTCCTCACCTCTGGCCTCGAAGTGAAACTGCTTGGCGGCCTTACGCCTGAAGAAAGACAGGCCGCTGAGGTCGCGATTGTCGCCAACCCGGATCCTGCCGAGCTTTTGAACCTGCCCAACTTGAAATGGGTTCACAGTCTTTGGGCCGGTGTCGAGCGCCTGACAAGCGAACTCCCCAAGGACGGACCTGCCATTGTCCGCATGGTCGATCCGCAGATGGCCGAAACAATGTCCGAAGCCGTGCTCGCCTGGACGCTGTACCTCCACCGCAACATGCCGCGCTATGCCCGCCAACAAACCAGGAAGGCCTGGCTCGAGCACACACTCAAGCTGCCGTCGGAACGCACGGTCACGATCCTGGGCCTCGGCAACCTGGGCAAGACGGCCGCGCTGCGCCTGAAAGCCAATGGCTTCAACGTCTGCGGCTGGAGCCGAAGCCAGAAACAGATCGACGGCATCGAGACACATTCCGGCACAGAGGGCTTCAAGACAGCCCTCGGCAAGGCGGACATCGCTATGCTGCTGATGCCTCTGACACCGGACACAAAAGGCATGATGGATGCCGCAGCGCTTGCGTCGATGCCGGCGGGCGCAAGCCTGATCAACTTTGCCCGGGGGCCGATCATCGACGACGACGCCCTGCTCACCGCTTTGGACAATGGGCATATCGACCATGCAGTGCTTGATGTCTTTGCGACCGAGCCTCTGCACGAAGACCACCGTTACTGGGATCATCCCGCAGTCACCGTCCTGCCGCACATTTCAGCCCCGACCATCCAGTCGACGGCCTCCAGGATCGTGGCCGGAAACATCGCCGAATATATGAAGAGCGGCACAATCCCCGAAAGCGTCGATCGCACCCGGGGATACTGAGCAGAAACATGCAAGCTGGAGCCGCCGTTGTCGCGGCTCTGTCAAACAGTCTGTCTATGACATCGCCGGGGCCGCGATTACGCGGCCATCTTCACTGACAGGCTGACATTATGACCGATCTTCCCATTCTCGGCGCCGCGCTGAACCTGAACTCCTTCGAGACACTTCGCGATGTGATGCTGGAAAAGCCGCGCGATCTCGAGCTGCAGGACTTTGTTGACGCGACTGTTTTGAACGGCGACTGGGCTTCGGTCGTTGAGCGGGCCAAGACGGTTCTCGACGGTCATGAAGGTCGCCTCGGCATTCATGGCCCATTCTGGGGATTCACGGTCAACACGATGGATCCGGATGTACGTGAAATCGTCAAGCGCCGCCTCGGCCAGGGCCTCGATGTCTGCGAGGCACTGGGCGCAACCCACATGGTCGTGCACAGCCCGTTCTCGACCTGGGACTACAACAACCTCGACAATTACGACGGCGGCCGCTACCGCATGGTCGAGCTCTGCCACCTGTCCATGGCCGACGCCGTGAAACGCGCTGAAGACATTGGCTGCGAGCTGGTTATCGAGAACATTGAGGACAAGGACCCCCATGACCGGGTGAAGCTCGCCGACAGCTTCAACTCCAAGGCCGTCGCCGTCTCGATCGACACAGGCCATGCCCATTATGCTCATGGCAGCACCGGCGCTCCGCCCGTCGACTATTACGTCAAGGCTGCCGGCAACCGCCTCCGTCACATTCACCTGCAGGACGCGGACGGCTACGCCGACCGGCACTGGACCCTGGGCGAAGGCACCATTCCCTGGCCGTCCGTCTTCGCAGCGCTTGGCAAACTCGACAGTCAGCCCCGGCTGATCATCGAACTGCGCGACCATTCCGGCCTCCCGGCCTCCATTGCCAATATGAAGGCAATGGGTCTGGGGCAGTAACGCCGGAGCAGTTGGATCGGACGTCTCAACAAGCAATCCGGCAAGGTCTGCGATCCGCAGGCCTTGCCGGGTCGCCATCAAGCATTCGACCTTCAACCCTGCTGCGTGACCTCTGATCGCGCGCCTTGATCAGGTTTCATCTGGTGACGGAGGTGATAGAGCAGAGCGAGAACCGCGAGGCTCAACCCGAAGATGGCAACGCCGTGCCAGCCTGCCAGGCTCATGATCTTCACCCCGGCAGCCGAACCAAAGGCAGCTGCGAGATAATACCCGAGCATGTAGACTGCGTTCATCCGGCTTTGTGCACTCGGATCGATCGAAAAGACCCGCACCTGGTTTGGTATCTGCGCCCCGAAGACACCGAGGTCGAGCAGAATGATGCCAACAACAAGCCCTACCAGGCTGTCGCCCCAGATCGCCAGCACCACGAAGGACAAGGCGACGCAGACCAGCGCCACCGAGATCAGACGGCCCGGTCCGAAGGTATCGACAAGGCGTCCTGATACCTTCGCGCCGAAAATACCCGCGATGCCCACCAGGCCGAACAAACCCGCCTGCTGAACCGTGAAGAAGAAGGGCTCGGCAGTCACATGAATGGCCAGCGTTGCCCAGAGCGCATTGAACGCAGCGAACCAGAGAGCACCGGTCAAGGCCGACTCCCTCAGCAGCCTGTGTGTCTTGATCAAGCCAAACATGGAGACGATCAGCTCCGGGTAGCGAAGGGAGACCTGAGGCTTTTGAGCTGGCAGCTTCATCCTCAGCAGAACGCCAAAAAGCGCTGCCAGGATCGCAGCAAACAGAAACACCGAACGCCAGCCGAAGTACTCTGCAATGGAACCGCTCACCGTTCGCGACAGCAGGATGCCGATTGTCAAACCGGTCATCAGCGTGCCCATCGTCTTGCCCCGGGTGTCAGGATTGGAGAGGGCCGCTCCAAGCGGGATCAATTGCTGGGTGATGTTGGCACCCAGTCCGGCGACAAAGGATGCGGCCACCAGAACGCCAAAGTTCGGCGCCACGAAGACGGCCAACAACGCAACTGTCAGCAGCATCGAAAGATAGCTGATCAGGTCCCGGCGTCCGATGGTGTCGCCAAGAGGCGAGATGAGCAGGATGGCGACAGCGTATCCCATCTGCGAAGCAGACGGGACCAGGCCTAGGGCCTCATCCCCAAGACCAAAGGTCTTCCCGATCTCCGGCAGCAGTGGCTGATTGTAATACAGCGTGGCCGCGGTCGCGGAGACCGCCGCAGCCATCAGCAACAGGAGTGGTCCCGATAGGGGATTGGCTTGGTCCTTGTCGGTCATGTTCATTTCCTCATGTGACGTCCGGCGTCGGTTTCGTCACGGCGTCGGGAATTGTGACTGGCCAGCTTGCGCCAGCGCCTCTGTACACGGGAAATAAGCGCTGCTTCTCAATAACAAAAATGCTAATTACATATATAATTGATAGCAAATTCGTATAGGTGCCGCCATGGAAATACGGGTCCTGAGAACCTTCGTCACCGTTGCGCAGTTGAAGGGCTTTTCCGCAGCGGCCCGGGCACTCAATACGGTCCAGCCCGCCGTCAGCCGGCAGATATCCGATATCGAGGAAGAATTGGGCGTCCGTCTCTTCTGGCGGTCGACCCGAGATGTCAGGATCACCGCCGCAGGCGAAACACTGCTGCGCGAGGCACTGGAGATCCTGGCCCATGAAGAGCGGGCGCGCAAACTGGTGCAAAGGGCCGGAAGCGGTCAGATCGGCCGCTTGCGGATCGGCTTTATCAGCTCCGCCTGCCAGGCCTTTCTGCCCGGTCTGGTTCGTGCCTTCACACGAGACTTTCCCGACGTTCAGGTCACCTTGACGGAAATGAACGCCGACGCCCAGGCCGAGGCACTGGCCGCAGGTCAGTTGGACATTGCCCTGTCCCGCGCCCTGCCGCCACGCGGCGCAGCCGACGTCGAGAGCCTGGAAATCTATGTCGACAGGTTGATGGCCTTCGTGCCGGATGATCATCCCCTGGCCGCTAGGCAGACCCTGCAGATCGGCGACCTGGCGCCCGTCCCCTTCGTCCTGTTTCAACGCAGCGGTGCCTCTGGCCTTTTCGACCAGATCGTCAGCGCCTGCCGCGACGCCGGATTTTCAATCGACATTGCGCACCAGTCGAACAGCATGCAGGCGGTCTTGAGCGGCGTCGCCTCCGGCCTTGGCGTTTCAATTGCGCCAGGCTGCATTCGTCAGCTCAACATGGCAGGGTGCAAAAGCCTGCCGCTTCTCGAGGACGCCGGGCCGGTTCCCTTTGTCCTTCATCACCGCGCAGACCAGGTCGAACCGCCCACCCGTGCGTTCATCGACCTGGCCATCGAGTCCCGAGCCGACATCCGGGAGAAAATGAAACTCAGCGAATAGGGAAGCGCCTCAACCCCGCCCCAAGCAGCTACGGCCTTGCATACCCGCGTATCAGACTTGCTGCACTTCCTTCACCGCAAGCTCTGCCATTTGAAGGATTGCTTCGCGGGAGTCCGCCACCGCGATGAAGCGGGCGTTGTGGCAGAACTTCGCGCCCTTGACGCCGCACGCCTCTTCCAAAGCCGCATCCGTCAGACCCGCCCATGCAGCAGGCAGATCCGCCCGTTGATCAAAGGTGTCACTGGACAGGTTGATGCCGTTCAGCGCCCAGTCATCGCCGCGCGGATTGACCATGAAGAGAATGTGGTCGGCCTCCGCCTTATCCAAAGCGGAGCGAAATGGCATGCCCATTGGCAGCTCGAGGATCGGTGACGTGCCGGCCTTTGCAATCGCATCCAGCACGATGGTCTGAGCACGATACTTCGCAGCAAGGTTGCCGATAAACGCTTCGACAAAACTGCGGGCAATCGGCAGAGCTGCAAAAAACCCATCATCATCCGCAGTGGGCGACGCATCATCAAAGACCGGCTTCAGGCTGCCCAGAAGAGACGGCAATGTCAGGGCGGACAGCGGACCGGCCACAGACGGATCCATCGCGCCATTGTCCAGAAGGTCGATCGGCAGCACGAATTTTTCGTCAAACGAGCCGTGAATCTCCTCAATGTCCTGCTCGGGCACATCCATCGCCGCCAGATAGGCACGGCCATAGTGTTTCCAGATCAAGCCGAAGGAACTGAAAGGCTGTTCGTCTTCACGCAGCGGGCCAGGCCTCTGGTGATGATCGAAGATCTGCGCTTCCCCGTCATAAGCCCCGCCGACATCATAGATGATCTTGCCCGCAGCTGGCGTGATCCACTGCCGGTCCCGCGTCCGCGTCAGCTTCGCATCGGGATAGAGCCTTGTCAGCACGACCGACGACAGCATTTCGTCCGCATGGAAGCCGCCCGAATGGGTAACAAGGTGGGAGATGGTCATGTGGCGCGGCTCCAGGCGGGCTTTCAGGTCAAAAGGCGATCAGGCAGTCGATTGCTTGAGAATTCACGGGCCTTTTCACAGCGAATGGCCGGCAGATCAACATCTCTGTTCAAGTTAAGTTAAGGCCAGCGCCCTTTGACCGCTCTTTAAACACGAAAAGGCCGGATCGCTCCGGCCTTTCCTTTTGAATTTGTCGATCGTGACCGATGTCAGCCTAGCTGGCGTTCATGGCCCATGGCCCGTGGTAGCCGGAGCCGTCCTTGTCGGTGCGCTCAAAACCATGAGCGCCGAAGAAGTCACGTTGGCCCTGGAGCATGTTCGCGGTCGAGCGTTCCGTCCGCATGATGTCGAAGTAGGACAGCGCGGCGGAAAGCGCGGGAACCGGCAGGCCTTTCAGCGCGCCCTCGGCAACGACCTTGCGCAGCGCGTCGTGGGTCTCGCTCAGCTTGGCCGAGAAGAACGGCGCAAGCATCAGATTGCGGGACGGATCTTCCGCCAACGCATCGGCCATGTCGTTCAACATGGCAGAGCGGATGATGCAGCCTTCACGCCAGATCTTGGCGATCTCCGGCAAAGGCATGGCCCAGCCATACTGTTTGGCCGCTTCCAGGATTAGGCCGAAGCCCTGCGCGTAGCAGATGATCTTGCCGGCAACGAGCGCGGCTTCCAGCATCTGTGTCGCGATCACGGCTTTGTCGGAAGCCTGAGGCGCCGCGCCAAAAACCGCCTCGCCCATTTTGCGTTCATCAAGACGTGCGGACAGATTGCGCGCGGCAACTGCTGCCTCGATGGCGCTGGCCGGTGTGCCCAGCATCAGGGCTTCAATCGCGGTCCAGCGGCCCGTGCCCTTCTGACCGGCCTTGTCCAGAATGATGTCCAGCATCGGACGGCCAGTCTCAGGATCGGTCGCTCGGGCAACCTTGCCGGAGATTTCGATCAGGTAGGACTGCAGGATGCCACCGTTCCAGCCTTCGAAGACTTCGGCGATCTCGGCAGACGTCATGCCGAATCCATCGCGCATGACGCCATAGACTTCCGCGATCATCTGCATGTCGGCATATTCAATGCCGTTGTGAACGGTCTTGACCAGATGACCTGCGCCAGCGTCCCCGAGATGCGCGGCACAAGGCACGTCGCCATGCTTTGCGGAGATGGCCTCCAGCACATGACCGACCTGGTCCCAGCCATCGGCGGGTCCACCGGCCATGATCGACGGGCCGAAGCGAGCGCCTTCTTCACCACCGGAGACACCGATGCCCATGAAGCGCGCGCCGGCCGCTTTTGCTTCTTCATCCCGGCGGTTGGTGTCGTGATAGTTGGCGTTGCCTGCATCGATGATCAGGTCCTGCGGATCCAGCAGCGGACGCAAGGCGGCGATCTGGGCGTCCACAGCATCACCGGCAGGCACCATCAGGATGATCGCGCGCGGGCTCTTTATGGCCGCGACGAAGTCTTCCAGCGTCTTTGTCGGGACAATCTTGTCCGCCAGAGCCCCTGCCGAGGCATGAAAGCTGTCCGCCTTGTCCGCCGTGCGGTTGAAGACGGCGATGGAAAAGCCGTTTTCCGCAATGTTCAGCGCCAGGTTGCCACCCATCGTGCCCAGCCCGATCAATCCGATTTCGGCTGAGCCCGTAACTGCTTCGGCCATGGGTGCTTCCTTTCACAATAGTTTCGTTTGGGAATTTCTTGGTTGCGGAGTGATAGCCCATGCGACCGCATTCCGGCAATTGCCTAATCCAACCTTGCGCGCTCTTTTGCATTTTCCATGGCCAGTCGCCAATGACGCCGCCGACTATCGGCGGAAATTGCCGCACGACGAACTTCAACCTGTGACTGAAACGAGAAAATTAGCCAGCTAATATCACCATCAAAATCCGAAGACGCCTTACTTAAACTGTCATGAAAGACTGCTAGAGCGCCTCGCAGTCGCATCCCTCCTGCGGCACGCATTCTACGAGGATCCTCATGATGAAAAAGCTTCTTATTGCAGCCACGATGCTTGCTGCTGCCACCGGCCAGTCCTTCGCAGCCGACGTTTCCGGCAAGCTGGTGCTCTACACCTCCCAGCCGAACAAGGACGCGCAGGCAACCGTCGACGCATTCTCCGCCGCAAACCCGGGCGTTGAAGTCGAGTGGGTCCGTGACGGCACCACCAAGATCATGGCTAAGCTGCGCGCTGAATTCGAAGCTGGCGCTCCCAAGCCTGACCTTCTCCTGATCGCCGACATGGTCACCATGGAAGGCCTGAAGGCCGAAGGCCGCCTGATGGCGCACGAAGGTGCTGACGTTTCCGCCTATGATCCTGCGATCATGGACGACGACAAGACCTATTTCTCGACGAAGCTGATCACCACCGGCATCGTTTACAACACCAATGCGCCGATCAAGCCGACCTCCTACAAGGATCTGCTGGAAGCCGACGCAAAGGGCAAGATCGCCATGCCGTCGCCGCTAACATCCGGCGCTGCCACCATCCACATGGCCGCTCTGACGTCCAACCCGGATCTCGGCTGGGCATACTACGAAGGCCTGGCTGACCAGGGCGCCAACCCGAAGGGCGGCAACGGCGGCACCTACAAGGCTGTTGCCGGTGGTGAAAAGCTCTACGGCTTCGTCGTTGACTTCCTGCCGATCCGCAACAAGCTGGAAGGCGCTCCGGTTGAGTTCGTTTTCCCGGAAGAAGGCGTTTCTGCTGTCACCGAGCCGGTCGCGATCCTCTCCACCGCTCAGAACCCGGACGCTGCCAAGGCTTTTGTTGACTTCCTGATCTCCGAAGAAGGCCAGAAGCTGGCCTCGTCCCAGGGTTACCTGCCGGCACACCCGGCTGTTGCTGGTCCTGAAGGCTTCCCGGCGCGTCAAGACATAAAGCTGATGGACTTCGATCCGGCTGCTGCTCTGGAATCCGACGCTGCCAACAAGATGAAGTTCACCGAGATCTTCGGCGGCTAATCGGCCTCTCAAAAACTAAGACAGCGGCGCGGGCAACACCCTGCGCCGCTGTCCGTTTTCTGAGGCTTAGCCTGAGGAAACCGGGACGCAAGGCGCCGAAACCGTCTGCCAGCCTTGGTTCCTCGTTCCCAGGAACGCCCTGATCACGCCCCACCACCCACGCTTCTGATCGCCGCTTCATGACCGCCATCTTCCGCACAGAACGCCTAACCCTCGTGTTTCTCGTCCTCACGATCACGGCGATCTGCGGCCTGCCCCTGCTGCTCCTGTTCAAGATCGGCCTGACGGCAGAAGGCAGCCTGAATATTGCGCCCCTTCTCGAGGCCCTGCAGAGCCGGTCGGTCCTCCGGGCACTTTGGCACTCACTGGAAAGCAGTGCGCTTTCGGCCCTCTTCGCGACCATTCTCGGCACCGCGCTCGCCCTTGTCATCGGCCTCACCAACGTGCGCGCCAAGGGGCTTCTCGTCTTCCTGATCTTGCTGCCGATGATGATCCCGCCCCATGTGACGGCCATCGCCTGGATCCAGGCGCTTGGCCCGGCAAGTCCGGTTCTGCGCTGGCTCTCGATCGCGCCGGAACTCGGCTCGGATCACCCACTATATTCCCGAGAGGGCCTAGTGCTGCTCCTGACGCTGCAGCACAGCCCGCTGGTGTTTCTTCTGGTCCGCGCAGCGCTCAGATCCTTCCCGCGCGAGCTGTCCGATGCCGCCCGTGTCAGCGGCTCGGGCGCCACGCGCATGCTGGTCAAGATCACGCTGCCGCTGCTGTCGCCCGCGCTGATGGCAGGCTTTGCCCTCGCCTTTGTCGCCGCGCTCGGCAACTTCGGCATCAACGCCCTCATCGGCATTCCGGCCCGTTACACGACGCTGCCAGTCCTGGTCTGGCGGCGGCTGGCAAGCTTCGGTCCGGACGTCCTGCCCAATGTGGCGATCATCTCCGTCATTCTCGCACTGGTCGCCCTGGTCGCCATCGTCATCCAGACTGTCCTGCAAAAACGCATGCGCTCGGCTCTGGTCGGCCTGCCTCAGGCACCGCTCGACATTGCCCTTGGCAAGCACCGCCTGCCGGTCGAAGCACTGCTTTGGCTGTTTGTCGCTTCGGTGCTGTTGTTGCCGGCAGCATCTCTTTTGGCCACCTCGCTGGTCAAAACCTACGGACTGGATCTGTCGCTCGAAACACTGACCTTGAGCAATTTCGCCGAGGTTCTGTGGCGCCAGTCGGTGACACTTCGGGCCTTCGCCAATTCCACCGGCATTGCCACACTTGCCGCATTGGTGATTGCCGGTCTTTCGATCCTGCTCGGCTACTTTCTCGTCAGCCGCAAGGCAGGGCAGCGATTGATGGCGGGGATCGCTGGATCGCAGGCAGAGATCGCCTTTGCCGTCCCCGGTCTGGTCATGTCGATCGCCTTTATCCTGGCGTTCATCAGGCCGTTGCCAATCGTCAACATCTCCCTTTACGGCACGCTCTGGATCATCCTGATCGCCTATGTCTCCTGCTTCGTCGCCGTCGGCCTCAAGCCTGTCGTCGCTGCCTTCCTGCAGATGGACATGAGCCTTGAAGACGCCGCCAGGGTTTCGGGTGCGGGCTTCGGCCGTCGGATACGCAAGATCTTCGCACCGCTCGTCGCCCCTGCCGCAGCATCGGGCGGCATCCTCGTGTTCCTGACAGCCTACAATGAGGTCACTGTATCGGCCCTCTTGTGGTCGACCGGAAACGAGACCATCGGCACCACCATCTTCAACTATGAAGACGGCGGCTACACCACGCTGGCAGCTGCCATGTCGGTCGTGGTGGTCCTGGCAACCATCGTCATCATGGTGGCGATGAATGCACTCACCAAAAAGGTGCCAGCCGGGACCATCCCCTGGCGCAGCTAGGAGAGAAAATCAGGCTGGCAGCACCCAGCCGCCGTCGATGGAAATCGCCAGGCTGTCGCCGGCAGCTGCCTTGTGCGGGATATTGACCAGAACCGCCTGCTCCTGCCCGTCGAGCCGCACATTGGCTTCCCAGAAGCCGCCGCGATAGGTGACGCGGTCAACGACCGTCTCCAGGTCCCGGTCCTCGCCTGTGGTGCGCACGTGTTCCGGCCGGACAATGATCCGGGCCATGCCGATTTCCGTGTCCTGCGGGCAGGGAATTTCAACGGCGTGCCCCGCCAGGGAAACCAGCGCGCGTTCGCCGCGTACGGCGAGGATTTCGCCAGAAAGGATCGTGCTGCGGCCAATGAAGCCCGCCACCCGTTCGTTGACCGGCCGGTCATAAAGCCCCTCTGGCGTGTCCGCCTGAAGCACCTTGCCGTCCCACATCAGCGCGACCTTGTCGGCAAGCGCCATGGCCTCGCGCTGATCGTGGGTGATGAAGAGGGTCGTTGACCCGCTCTTCTTGTGAAACTCGGCCAGTTCCGCTTCCATCGCACTGCGCAGATGCGGATCGAGGTTTGCCAGCGGCTCGTCCATGAGCACGGTCTTCGCCCCCTGCGCCAGACAGCGGGCCAGCGCCACGCGCTGCCGCTGGCCACCGGAGAGATCTGCCGGCTTGCGATCGGCAAACGGTGTCAGTTCGACGGTTTCAAGGCAGTTGTTCGTCCGGGCCGTCACATAAGTTCCGGCCCGCTTTGCCGTTTCCAGCGGAAAGGCAACGTTTTGGCGAACGCTCATATGCGGCCACAACGCATAGGACTGGAACACCACGCCCACATTGCGCGCTTCCGGCGGCTGATGCAGCCCCTTGCCCGCCACCTGCGTGCCGGCCAGGTGAATGTCGCCGCTGTCAATCGGCTCGAGCCCGGCAATCGCGCGCAGAAGCGTCGATTTTCCGCAACCGGACGGGCCGAGAACGACGAAGAAATCGCCGGTATCGATCTCAAGGGACACATCATCAAGGGCGGCGTGGGATCCGAAGGTTTTCCGGACGGAAGAAAGGCGCATTGTCATGACGGGCGAATACCCGCATTTTATGACATTGGAATTAAAGACAGCTTTTGACGCATTTTCTAGACAAATACCCACCTCAATTACGAGGATCAGGATGAAGTACACGTTTTACATCGACGAGAGTGGCGATGCAGGTATCGGTAAAATTAGAACCGACAACACCCCGGGGTCATCGCCATACATGACAATGGGCGGAGCCCTGATACCAGAGGTCAAAAAGGATGAAATCAGACAAGCTTTGGTGAATTTGAAAGCAATTATAAAAAAGGAATTGCACTGCTCAGAACTAAATCACATTCAGAAGATAAAATTCGCAAAAGAAGCCTCAGAACAACAAATCTTATTGTTCGGACTCATCTCAAGAAAGGAAACACTCAAAGAGTACAAATCAACAATCGATGGAGACAATAAGAAATTTTACAATAAGTGCGCCTCCTACCTTATAGAATACCTCTGCGCCTTTCTAAAAGAGAAGAAAATTAGTCGAAACGACGTAGACATTGTATTTGAAGAAGGTAATTTTGACTATAACGCATTAAAGAACTATATTAAACGCTGCCGGAAGACACCGCTATATACGCCAACCAAAATACTGACACACATCGACGCAAATAACATTAGCGCACAACCAAAACAAAATGAGATTTTACTCGCCATCCCAGACCTTGTGGCTCACGCGCTTTTCAAATGCGTAGATAAAACAGCTGGAAATCACTTTATTACGGAATATAGATATCTAAAAGAAATATCGAGAAAGTTCCATCACTCCGTGATTACAAATAAAATAGTAGGCTCCGGAATCAAGCCAATTCACAAGCTTGAGAGTCTAATTTTAGACAAAGATACTTTTGATTTCTTCAAAGATCTCAAAGCACGCTAGAATTTACACTCTTCATCACGCGGCCTGCCCGCTCATGCCATGCGACATCTCGCGGAAACACTCGATGACGTGTTCGGCGAAGGCGCGGGTGGCTTTGCCCGCTCTCGGACGCCGCTGCATGATGATGTGGTAGTTGCCGATCTCCGGCAGGTCATGGCGTTCGTCCAGAACCTGCAAGGGATGCTCGACCACACTTGCCGGGAACGGCGCGATGGCGAGATCAGCAAGCAGGGCTGCTTCCTGTCCCGCGCTGTGAAAGCTGGTGTAGGAAATCCGGTAGGGCTTCTGCACGCTGTCGAGCGCGATCCGGGCCGCGCGCCGCCAAGGACAGCCTGACGTCGCCACCGCCAGTGGCAGGGGGTCACGCTCGTAGGCAACGCCATTTTCAAGACCGGCCCAGACCAACGGTTCGGTGAAAACGATCTCGCCGCCCTTGGCCAGCTCGCTGTCCGGTCGCGCGGTGAACAGGACCAGGTCCAGGTCGCCGTTCTTCAGTTCCTTGTTCAGATGCGGGCTGCCGTCCAGATGCACGTCCACATTCACGCCCGGATGGGTGCGGGCGAAGCGCGACAAAAAGGTCGGCAGGAATCGCGTTCCGAAGTCCGACGGCGCCCCAAAGCGCACTTCCCCCTCGACGTTCGGCGAGAGGAACAGGCCCACCGCCTCCTCGTTCAGCATCAGGATCCGGCGGGCGTAGCCAAGGAGCGCCTCGCCCTCCATGCTCAGCCGGACGCTGCGCCCTTCCCGGACGAAGACCGAAACCCCAAGGATTCCCTCGAGTTTCTTGATCTGCATCGACACGGCGGACGGGGTTCGCCCGACCAGTTCTGCGGCCTTGGTGAAGCTCGACGTCTCCGCGATCACCAGAAACGTCCGGTAGAGTTCCATGTCGATCAGCGTTGTGCCCGGGTTGGGTGTCGTTTCCATCAAGTCGCCCCTGCGTTCAGTTCAATATTATTGAACCAATATATAAAAACAATTCGTTTGATTGAAAGGCCTTGAAGGATCATATCAGTCTCAAGCGGCCCGGGAACATCGTGATCGAGGACCGCGTTGTAAAAAACCAACTTGGGATTGGAAATGCCATGACATATCTGACTCAGATCCTCGGCACGACCCTGATGGGCGTTGTCTCCGGCCACTCCGCAGCTCAGCTCGGTCAAATGAACCAGACGCTGCGCGCTGGACAGGCTCGCAAAGGCCGCAAGTAATCCCGGCTAGACAAGCTCCGGATACCCGAGATTTTCGGCTTCCAGCCGCATCTCGATCAGGGGCCGATAGTCGTCAGACGATAAAACACTAAAGCCGCGAATGCCCAGGCGTTCGCGGCTTTCTTGCGTATTGCGCGCCTCGAAGACCGACACAGCGGCAGCACGGATGTTTTCGATGACACTGCGAGGGTGACCTGCAGCCGTCACCAGCGGCAGCCCCGGAACCTGCCGGCTGCGGCCAATGGCCTTGAGCGCGCTGAAAAGCCCCGGCCGGACGCGGCGCACCAGATCCAGGCAGACAGCATCGGTGCAACAGACGTCCGCCTTCCCGGCAGCGACGGCCTCCATCGATTTCAGATGACCGCCCGTCTCAAGGGTCTCACCGAAAAAGGCCTTGCCGCCAGCGACCTGCGCGACGCAATGGCGAAAGGCATTGTAGCCGGACTGACTGTCCCGGCTGTTGAAGGCGGCGCGCTTGCCTTCAAGGTCCTCAAGCCGGTCAAATCCACTGCCCGCCCGCACCAATATATGGCTGCAGTAAAGCGGCCCCTCGCAGCCAGGCGCATCGTAATGCGGGGTCAGCAGCGGTTCGACTTTGCCTTGAAGGAATGTCACCAGCGGATAGCCGCACGTCTGGGAGAGCAAGAGGCCTCGATTGGCCCAGCGCGTCGGCAGTTCATCCTGGTCCGGCCGCCAGTTCCAGATTTGGTTCGGGTGAATGTCCACTGCCTTGAAGATGGCCCGGCTCAACTCGCACTCAAGAACCTCGGTCGCAGCGCGGACTTCCGGCCAGTCATACATCGGCAAAGCGATTGGCTTGTACCGCGGCTGATCCAACATCACTTCATGCGTCCCTGTTCATTGCCTTGCTGTCGGCATTGCGAACACCGACCAACGGATGCGGCACCGGCTCCTTCGGCGTCAGGAAATACTGCAGCATGAGCGCAACGTAGCTGGGGTAGACGTAGCCGTCATTGCGTTTCTGCCATTCCTCTCGTCGGCTGCGGTAAAGCATCGGCAGCTGATACCAGGACACCCGTGGATGGGCGTGATGCACCACGTGAAGGTTGTTGTTGAGGAAGAGCAGAGAAAACACCGGACAGAACTCGACAATCACCGAGCGACCTTCCGGGGTTTCATGCGCCCTGTGCTCTGCAAAGGTGCGCAGCATCAAGAGGCTCATGGCCGGATAGGCGACGAGGAGCGCATAGACCCAGAAGTCGAGGCCAGCCACCTGCGTCACCAAGACGAACACCAGCGCCAGACCGGCAGCATGATGCCCCCAGGCATTGCGAACGCCCGGCTCGTTGGCGAGAAGCCCCCTGGCCTCGGCGCCCCAAAAGCCGACCATGGACACCAGCGGCCCGATCGTCAGACGGCCGAGCAGCGTGTTGTTCACCGACAGGATCCAGCGCAAGGGTTTCGGCAGGCCCTGCCAGTCCGACCAGGCATAATAGAAGCTTTCCGGATCATCGTAAGGGTCGGTCAACCGGTCATTGTTGTGATGGCGCAGGTGCAGTGCCTTGAAGCGGCGGTAGGGGACAAAGACGCCCAGCGGCAGATAGACCAGTGCTTCGTTGATCCAGGCATTGCGGGTCGGATGCCCATGAAGGACTTCATGCTGCAATGAGCTGTGCAGGGTCACCATGACCGCCGCGATGGCAAGGCTTACGGCCAGTCCCAACCCGGTCTCAAACGACAGAACAGCCAGCCAGATCCCATGGACCACAACGATCAACGCAAGCGTCGGCCACTCGCAAACTTTCGGCTGCAGCACCTCATCCCCTTGGAAAATTTGAAAAAATTTAGGCTTCCAAGGGATGAGGTGCCAGATCGCTCTGCCTGAGACAACGAGAGACTTATGAACAAATCTGACAGGAAGTGATTTTTATCACCGACTGCGGATAAGTATCCACGCAGCTGCAAAAAGGCGCTATCGGATCACCAAAATCGCCTCAACGGTCATGACAGTCGGCCCCAGAAATCTGTGTCTATCCCGGGGCCGCGCGGTCCACGCCTCGTTTGAACGTCTATTTCTTGCCCTTGTTCATCGCCGCAGCCAGCGCGGCGGCCATGGCGTTGTTGCCACCAGCACCGTCTCCGCGCGGCGCACCGCCGCCTGAACCGTCGCCACCAGGCCCCCGGCCTCTCGGCTTGCCGCCACCCGGACGCGGGCCACGTCCCGGACCACCGCCGCCCCGGTCATCCCGGTTGCGATCGGCCTGACGCTCTTTCTGGCCCTGATAGTCTGCGGCCGATTTCATCGTCATGGAGATGCGCTTGCGCTTCACATCCACTTCGAGGACCGTCACCTTCACGATGTCGCCAGCCTTGACGATCTTGTGCGGATCATCGACGAACTTGTCCGCCAGCTGGGAGACATGCACCAGCCCGTCCTGATGCACACCGACATCAACGAAGGCGCCAAAGTTGGTGACATTGGTCACCGTGCCTTCCAGCTTCATGCCCGGCTTCAGATCGGAAATCTCCTCGACCCCATCCTGCAGAGCAGCGGTCTTGAACTCCGGACGCGGGTCGCGGCCCGGCTTCTCCAGCTCCGACAGGATATCGCGCACCGTCGGCAGACCGAAGCGCTCGTCCGTGAAGTCCTTCGGATCGAGCCCCTGCAAAAGCCCGCTGTTGCCCATGATTTCATGGAGATCGCGGCCGCAAGCCTTCACGATGCGCTTGGCCAGGGGATAGGCCTCCGGGTGTACCGATGAGGCATCCAGCGGGTCCGCCCCGCCGGTGATGCGCAGGAAACCGGCGCAAAGTTCAAACGCCTTGGCGCCAAGCCGCGGCACATCCTTCAGCTGCTTGCGGCTGGTGAACTTGCCTATGCTGTCGCGGTGGTCCACCACCGCCCGCGCCAGACTGTCGGACAGGCCGGAAATCCGCGTCAGCAGGGCGGGCGATGCCGTGTTGAGATCCACACCCACCGCATTCACCGCATCTTCAACCACCGCATCGAGGGCGCGGGCCAGCTTTGTCTGGTTGACGTCATGCTGGTACTGGCCGACACCGATGGACTTGGGCTCGATCTTCACCAGTTCCGCCAGCGGATCCTGCAGCCGGCGGCCGATGGAGGCCGCGCCGCGCAGGCTGACATCCACATCCGGCATTTCCTTCGCCGCCAGTTCCGAGGCCGAATAGACCGAGGCGCCTGCCTCATTCACGATCACCTTGACCGGCCGGCTGGCCGGCGGAATGTCGCCCAGAACATCGGCCGTCAGCCGGTCCGTCTCCCGGCTCGCCGTGCCATTGCCGATGGCGATCAGCCCGACCTTGTGCTTGGCGATCAACGCCAGCAGCGTGGCCCGTGAGCCGGAGACATCATTGCGCGGCTGGAACGGATAGACCGTCGCCGTGTCGATCAGCTTGCCCGTCTCGTCGACAACGGCAACCTTGACGCCGGTGCGGATGCCAGGATCCAGCGCCAGCGTTGACTTTGCCCCGGCAGGTGCGGCCAGAAGCAGATCCTTCAGATTGCGGGCGAACACCTGGATTGCCTCTTCCTCGGCCTTGTCGCGCAAGACACCCATGAGGTCGAGCTCCAGATGCAGGGCCAGTTTCACCTTCCACGCCCAGCGCGCCACGTCCATCAGCCACTTGTCACCCGGGCGGCCCTGATCTGCGATGCCATAGGTGTCAGCAACCAGCTTCTCGGCCGGTTTGACCAGTGAGACATCGTCGGCGTCCACGGTCAGATCAACCGACAGAATACCTTCGTTGCGCCCCCTGAAGAGCGCGAGCGCCCGGTGGCTGGGGATCTTCGACAGGGGCTCGGAATAGTCGAAATAGTCCGCGAACTTCGCACCTTTTTCGGCCTGACCATCGATCAGCTTGGAGGTGACGACGCCCTTGTCATTCATGTAGCGCCGCAACTGGCCAACGAGCCCGGCGTTTTCGGCGAAACGCTCCATCAGGATCTGCCGCGCGCCATCAAGGGCGGCTTTCACGTCCGCAACACCCTTGTCGCCATCGACATAGGAAGCAGCCTCCGCTTCCGGGTTTTTCATCGGGTCACCGAGCAACAGGTCAGCCAGTGGCTCCAGCCCGGCTTCCCGCGCGATCTGGGCCTTGGTCCGGCGCTTCTTCTTGAAGGGCAGATAAAGATCCTCGAGAGCCGATTTGGTCTCGGCCAGCGCAATGCCTTTCGCCAGGTCATCAGTCAGTTTGCCCTGTTCGTCGATCGACTTGACGATGGCGACGCGCCGGTCTTCCAGCTCCCGCAGATAGATCAGCCGCTCTTCCAGCTTCCGAAGCTGGGTGTCGTCCAGCCCGCCGGTCGCTTCCTTGCGGTAGCGGGCAATGAAGGGAACCGTTGACCCCTCGTCCAGCATGGCCACCGTCGCACTGACCTGATCCGGCTTGCAGGCGATTTCATCGGCAATGCGCCGGGCGATGCGGATCGCCACATCGGTCGGCAGACCGGCGGACTTCTTGCCGTTGGTGGCAGGCGGGGTCAGATCGGAGGATTCGGACATATCGGGACTTTTCCATCACGCTTGAGGGCAAGCGAAGATAGTGCCCGAAGATGAGGCGATAAAGGGACCAACGCACGAGATCCCCAGAACAGGTGATCAGCACATCACATCATTGCTGGTGGACCTACCGCCAGCTTGCAACCGGCATAGTTCTCTGCAAACGTGAATTTGTCCTGCGCACACGCAGAACACGTCCTTCATTTTCGAGCTGCTGGGGAGCCTCATGGATACGAAGGTCTTGGACATTGCCGTCCAGAAGGGGATCATCAAAACGTCACAGCGGGATGCGATTGCCGCGTTGATCCCGCAAAACTCTGCAGACGAGACCGGCTTCAAGCTTGATTTCACGACAATCCTCTGGGTCGGCGGCGCAGGCATTGTCATCATGGGCTTGGTCGCACTCTCAATGGAAGCGGCCGAGATCTCCGAAGCCCTGCTCGCAACCCTGTTTGCAATCTACGCCGTCGTGTTCCTCGGGCTATCCCTCATTCTGGAGCGACGCGAAAAGTCGAAGCTGCTGTGCGCAATTCTTGCGACCGGTTTCGCCCTCTGCCTGACGCTCGCCTACATCACGCTGCAAACCGGCAGCGACGACTACAAGTACTTCTTCGACTATTCAAACGAGTACCAGGTTCCCGAAGAGAACGTCATTCCGCTGTACCAGCAGGACCTGCTGACCTGGATCCTGGGCTCCGCAGTCGCTCCGTCCCTCATTCTTCTGGCGAGCGGCCTGTTTGTCCTGCAGCGCTTCGCCTTTCTGCCCGCCTGGAGCCTTGTCATCCTCGCGATCATTGCCCTGACGCAGGAGATTGCCGTCCGCGCCTTCTACGATCCGCATGGTCTGCAGGTGATCTCTCAGTGGCACCTGATTTCCTTTGGCCTGCTGATCTATCTTGCTGGCTGGTGGATGGACCTCAAGGCGCCGGTGAACCATGGCTTCTGGCTCAACAAGCTTGGCATGCTGCCCCTGTCGGCGGGTCTCGGGATCCTGTTCAGCGAAGGCAGTGACCCGGTCAAATGGATCTTCCTTGCCACCTGCCTTCTCGCCATTGCCCTATCTGTCTTTTTGAGGCGGCCGTCCGGGATCGGGTTCGGCGCCTTGGGTATTTTGACCGTCATCATCTGGCGGTTCGATGTCCATGAAGACGACCTGACGCTGGCGCTCGTTCTGACCGCCATCGGCTTTGCCACGGTGGCTGCGGGCTACTACCTGCAAAAGCACATGGATCCGCTCGCTTCCCGCATTCCAGAGCCGCTTCTCAGGTTCAGACCGGAACAGCGCGACGATCCGGTCACCTTCGGATACTGAAACATCCGGCATGCTGCCCGCGCAGTTTCGAACCTTCGGCATCCTTTTCCGTATGACGTTTGCGTCCGGTCGCGGTACCAACGGTGCGATCATATTCCCGGGAGGATCAGATGACCGATCTCGCAAACGAAATCATTTTACACAATTACCCTCAGTCGCCCGTTGCCGAAAAGGTGCGGGTCGGGCTGGGCATTAAGAAGCTGCCGTGGGCCTCGGTCGAGATCCCGCGCCTGCCGCCCAAGCCGATGCTCATCAAGCTGACCGGCGGCTATCGCCGCACGCCGGTGATGCAGATCGGCGCAGACATCTATTGCGACAGCCAGGCCATCCTGCGTGAAATCGAGAACCGGCACCCGGCACCCTCCTTCTTCCCGGCCAATGACGCCGGACTGATGTGGTCTCTGAGCCGCTGGACTGATGGCGCCTTGTTCGATCTCGTGGTCAAGATCGTGCTGGGGTCGGCAGGCGACGCCCTGCCGGCAGATTTTGCGCAAGACCGCGGACGGCTTTATCTCGGCGCCGATTGGGTCGAAGGCCTGAAGGCTGCCAATGCCGACCTGCCGCATCTGGTCGCCCAAATGCGGACCCAGCTGTCCTGGCTGAACGGCCAGCTGTCAGACGGACGGGCATTCCTGACGGGCGATGCGCCCGGTGCCATCGACGCTCAGTTCTTCCATGTGGTCTGGTTCCTGCGCGGCCGTTTTGCCGGCGGGCCCGCCGTTCTTGCCGAATTCCCGGATCTGGAACGCTGGGAGAAGAACGTGACCGACCTTGGCCACGGCGCCATGAGTGAACTCTCCGCCGAAGAGGCCAATGAGCGCGCGAAAACCTCTACCCCAAAAGCGATTGATGCAGCGATCACCAACGACCCGCAGGGCCTCGAGAAAGGCATGGCCGTGGTGATCTCACCTGACGTGGATGGCGGCGAACAGCCGGTCGAAGGCACCATTGCCGGTGCCAGCACCGACACGGTCACAATCCACCGCAACGACCCCGAATGCGGCGATCTTCATGTCCACTTCCCGCGCTTGGGCTACCGGGTGACAGTGGTTTAATCGGACTTACGCAAATGCCGAAAGGCCCGGCTGGAAACCGAAATGGAATTCTTGTCCGGGTCTTTCGCATTGGCAAAGACGTAGTCTTCCCCCTTGTGCAGTGAGCCAAAGCTCAGCCCCTCCTGCGCGCGGACAGCGCAAAAGGCGACGACGTCCTCAACGTCAAAGACCAGCTTCACCAGCACCTGCCCCATCTTCTGGGACTTGGCGGCAGGATGCAGCATCAGGCTGGCCCCGCCGTCCGGATGCGTCAGTTCAACAATGCGGTCACCTTCCTCACGAAAGACCTCAAAGCCGAAGTGCTTGGCGTAAAACCGCGCGCTTTCCTCAACGTCTCGCACATAAAGCGTTATTCGGTTCAGCGGCATGCGACGTTCCCTTCGGTGTCAGGCTGGCCAGACGATATTGGCGAACTGCCTGTTCGCTTGCACTCGAAAAACAACCCAAGCTTTCTGTTTGCCAAGCGGCATGGCTGAAGTGGTCGATTGACGTTATGACGCAGCCGTTGCGCTAAAGGTCTGTGTAGCTGATCAGCTCGACGCCGATGTCATCGAGATGCTGCTTCAATGCATCACTTGTCAGCGTCTGCAGACAGGAAACGCGGTCGGCTGCAACGTCCTCATACCCCACGTGTCCGGTCGCTGCGAGTTCCGCCGTTTCGATCGCAGGATGGTCGATGAAAATATATGTTCCCGGCGACAACGTGGAGGCCTGCTGTTTGAAGGACGCAATCCGGCTCTCCGCATCTCTTGGATGCTTCGGATAGCCCTCGATCCTGGGCAATCCGTTTCCAAACGCATCGTCTGCCAGGCCAAAATCATCGCAAATGTCTGCGATCACTTCACCGATCTTTGGATCAAGGTCTTTGAAGTGTTTCAGCATGTGTGAACTGACGTGTGAGGCACCGCGAAACATGGCAACACCAAGCGAGACCTGAGCCCTGAATTCGCTCGCAATCTCATCAAGCGACCAGTCCGCTTCTGCCAGACACCGTCTGCGATCATGCTCTCGGGGCAACCCGAGCGGAAGGAAGTTCCCATGCTCGTCTGTAAGACTTTTTGCAGACGTCAGGGGCCGCCATTTCACCGCATCCCATTCGCTCGTCAGGGTTAGATGAATGCCGACATCAATCTCTGGCCGCGCGTTGAAAAGGCTTGCGGCATGCGTGACCCATGAACAGGGCATCATGACCTCAACGCTGCGAGCGATGCCCTCGGCGCAGGCCTGAAGGCATCCGAAGTTGGAAGACAGGCTTGAGCCAGCGTCATCGGCACGGACGAGCAAGCGGATATCAGATGGCATCAGTTCAGTCTCGCAGTTCGGCAGGCCCACTGTCAGGCAGCACCCCACCCTAGCCCATGCCGGACTCCAATTCAGTGCAAATGAAATTCAATATATCGCCGCCAACTGCCGCGCTCGTACCGCGCAGGTCTCGGTGTATTTCATATGAGGCCGGCGAAAGCGGGAGCGTCTCAGCAGACACGCTCCCGAAGACCGCCTTGGAATGGTCAGGCCGGCAGATAGGACGCGCCGACGAACTTTGCCGTGGCATCCGGCTCCGCCACCAACTGGCCGTAAAGCTGGACAGATGTTGGATCCGGGAACACGCTTTCTTCTCCCTTTTCCAGGGCATCAAAGATCTGCCGGACGACCTCCAGCGGCGCCGTCTTGTCGGCGTCAAGCTTTTCCGCCATGTCGGTGTCGACCGGTCCGGGATAGACGCCAACCACCGTTGTGCCCTGACCAGCGAGTTCCGCCCTGAGGCCCTGGGTCAGCGAATGGACCGCCGCCTTGGAGGCGCTATAGGTGCCAAGAACCGGGAAATTGACCAAGGACGCGATCGATCCGAGGTTGATGATCGCACCGCCGCCATTGGCCTTCAACGCCGGGGCAAAGGCCTGTGACACTCTAAGCGTGCCGAAATAGTTGGTGTCCATTTCCGAGCGGCCCTGCGCGATGGCATCGGCGTTGACGAACCCGGAAAATGCGGCAGTGCCGGCATTGTTGATCAGGAGGGACACATCCGTGTGCGCAGCAGCGGCTGCCACATCCTCCGCGCTGGTGACGTCCAGCTTGATTGCGACAACCCGCCCTCCGCTTTCAGCAGCCAGGTCTTCAAGGCTCTCCGGCTTGCGCGCAGCCGCATAGACCTTGGCGACGCCGCGGTCGAGCAGCTCTTTTACGAAAACCTTGCCAATCCCGCGATTGGCCCCGGTTACCAGGGCCGTCTTTCCTTCAATCTTGCTCATAAACCCGATCCTCAATACGTCGGCCACTTAAATTAGTACCGTTCGGTATTTAATTAAGGGCCTTGAATTCGGATTTCAAGAGAATAAAATACCGATCAGTATAATAATTGAAGATCAAAACTGGAAACCAGGATGACCAGAGGCCGCCCTAGAAAAATTGATCCTGACACCGCGCTGGAGTCAGCCATGCAGCTCTATTGGGACAAGGGCTTTGAACGCACCTCAATGGCCGATTTGGTGAAGGCCACCGGGATGGCCAAACCTGGGCTCTACGCAAACCTGGGAGACAAGGAACAGATCTTCCAGAAGGCACTCGAGCACTACGACGAGACGGTCGTCAGCCCGATGCTGGAGAAATTGCTTTCACCCTCAACACCCCTAAAGGAGGCACTGCGCCAATCCCTGTCTGGAATGATGCATTCGCTCAAGGGCAGCGGGCTGCCCATGGGCTGCTTTGTCATCAACAGCACCTTTGAATGCTCGAGGGAAAAAGATCGCATCAGCGAATATCTGGCGCAGATGAATGCCAAGCGGCGTGACGCTTACCTTGAAAGGCTGGACCACGCAAAAGCAGACGGAGAGCTCTCCAAGGGGGCCGACACGCTCGCGCTGGCCAATTTTTTCACCGGACAATCTGCTGCGATCGGTGCGATGGCCCGTTCCGGGCTTCCCCTGTCCGAGCTAGATGCAATGGTCGAAGTTGCGCTTTCCGCCCTGCCTGAGGACTAGGCGGTCCCCCACCGTGTCATCGCAGCCTAGCGCACAACAGTGATGCGTTCGGCCGCTCGGGTCACCGCCGTGTAAAGCCACCGGTCCTTGTGTTCGCGGAAGGCCCAGCTTTCATCAAAGAGCACCACGTCATCCCACTGTGAGCCCTGCGCCTTGTGAACGGTCAGCGCATAGCCATAGTCGAACTCATCCGCCTTGCGCCGGATCGCATAGGGAATGGCTTCCGCGCCATCTTCGAACATTGCCGGCAGCACGCGCACCTTGACGGTTGTCTTTCCGGCCTCATCTTCCGGCACGACGTCAAAGCGCAGGGTGTTGCCGCGCGGCGGGCGCAGACGCTTCACCGACCACAGGCCGCCATTGAGCAGCCCCTTGGTCTTGTCGTTGCGCAAGCAGACCAGCTTGTCGCCAACCGCAGGCATCGGCGTCGAAAAATCTTTCAATTCGCGGATCCGGCCATTGTAAAGCCGCCGCGTCTTGTTTGTGCCGACGAGCACCTGATCGGCGCCCAGAATCTGGTCCTTGTCGATGTCCCGCCGGTGAATGACGCGGCTTTCGCCATACTCGCCATAGTCCAGCTTTCCGCCCTCGCGAATATCCATGGACATGCGCACGATCGGATTGTCCTGGGCCTGACGATGTACTTCCGTCAGCATCACATCCGGCTCGGCCTCGGTGAAATAGCCACCGCCCTTGACTGGCGGCAGCTGCGCCGGATCGCCCAGCACCAGAACCGGCGTTCCAAAGGATAGAAGGTCCTTGCCCAGGTCCTCGTCCACCATGGAGCATTCATCGATGACAATCAGCTTGGCACTCGCCGCCGCGCTGTCCCGCTTGATCGCAAACTGCGGCCCCGTATCATCCGCGTCGTCATCCGTCTCCTCTTCCTCTTTGGAAGAGCGCGGCCGGTAGATCATGGAATGGATGGTGCCTGCGTCCTCGCAGCCCTTTTGCCGGAGCACATGCGCCGCCTTGCCGGTGAAAGCGCCGAAGCAAACGTCCCCGTCGATGCCCTCGGCCAGATGCCGCGCCAGCGTCGTCTTGCCCGTACCGGCAAAGCCGAACAGGCGAAAAACCTGCCGGTCCCCGCGCTTCAGCCAGGCAGCTGTTTCACTCAACGCCTTTTCCTGTTCCGGCGACCAGGCCATGCAGTGTTTCCCGTTTCGTTCTGGTGTTCCCGTGCATAACGTGATTTGCCGCAAGTGGCTACGGCGAATGCACGCTCACCTCAGCTTCGTCCTTATCGGGCGTGTCCCGGCAATCCAAAGAGCATCACCGCGAAGACCTGGAGAGTGGATCCTCGGGACACGCCCGAGGATGACGCCAGTGAGTTTGGTGGCGTTTCGCTTCGCTCTGTTCTCCGATGACGGAAGCAACAGGACGACGGTGGGTGTGGTCCAGCCTTGCCCCTCGCTCCCGCCTTCCCGGACGAGCGCAGCGAAGGTCCGGGACCCAGTACGCCGAGACCCTATGGTTCCTAGCGCACCGCCTGCGATTACTAGATGCCTGCATGCGCAGGGAAGGCACTGTGGGCGCGGCATTCACTGAAACCACTAGCCCTCCGAATGACACCATGGCCAAGGCAACGCCCCTCATCCACTCCGTCATGCCATGGCTCGACCTTGCCCCGCTGAACCACTTCGATTTGAAGACATGTAACGGCGTGGATTGCAGGATCAAGTCCTGCAATGACGGCAGAGGGTGTGTTGGCCGGAAATGACCCTCTAGCGCAATACATTCACCGAACCACCGCCGGTCATCCCCGCCTTGTGCGGGGATCCAATCCACAAAGCAGCCAGCGGAAGGTTCGTGAGTGGGCGAGAAACTGCCGCGCATTCTCTGCTTTGACCTTGGGGCTTCGGAAGCCAATAGATCCCCGCACAAGGCGGGGATGACGGCAGTGGTGGAGGCAGGACCTCGCGGCTGAAAACAAACCTCTCCCTCGTCATTGTCGGGCTTGTCCCGGCAATCCAGGAAGGTTCGCGGCAGACACAGGAAGAGTGGATCCTCGGGACACGCCCGAGGATGACGCCAGTGGGTGTGGTCCAGCCTTGCCTCTCTCCCCACGCCTTCCCGGACGAGCAACGCGGAGATCCGGGATCCAGTACGCCGGGACCTCACAGCTCGTGCAGAAGCGCCGGCGATTACTCGATCCCTGCCTTCGCAGGGAAGGCAAAGAGGGGGTGGGGCAGACCTTATCCCTCATGCGGATGGGGATAGGCATTTCCTAAGATATTGAAAACACACCCACTGCCTATGAATAGCAGGAACTTATCCTCCCTCGCCCAACCTGTCGTATGATCACTCCCGTTCCTGCCATCACGGGGCCGAGTGCGGACCGTCCGTTCGCGGTGGTGGGGACCGGGTTTCGAGGATGAGGTCTGGTGTAACGGACCAGCCCCTATCCGGTGACTGGCAGCTTGAACCTGCAGCGGGGAGTGACGCGGCAGATCTCAGGCGCGTCTCGTATCTGGCAAACCGGAGGACGCTCTACTTCCGGGGCGCAGAAAAGAGAAAGGCGCAAGTTCAGTCATTTGGGACACGGAACCTGGGCAGGCGCGACGGCCTTGTCACCTCCCACCTTTCCAATCGCTCCCGGCAAGTCCGGAGCGCCTGCCATCCCGTTTCTGACGGGAAATTGAAACCAACCAAAACGCCGGGGAGACATCCTGCGGCGGGATTGGTGCTGTTCGTTTGGTCGCTCCGCTGCGGCAATCAAAATCGCCGAAATTTCCCCTTGGGAAGATTCTTTAAACGATCTGCCTCTAAGGTCTGGTCCTTAAACGATATTCAGCCTGAAATGCAGCATCCAGACGCTCCCAACTGTTTCTGCTTTCTGACGGAGTTTTGAGCCTTGGCCGAAACGGAAAATGGTTGGCGCAGAGCCCGGAGACATCACTGGTGAACCGCTCAGTTGCAAAGGTCTCTCGCGGGGAGAATGGCGACGCGGTGACGCTTTCGGATGTGACCGACAAGAGCGCGATCCTCAACCGTCTTGAGGCCGCGATCTGGGTTTTCGACATCGATGAAAGCCGTGTGGTCTGGGCGAACCAGGCAGCGCTGGCGGTCTGGGACGCAACCGACCTTGGGGAGCTGCAAGCCAGGAACCTGAAGGCCGACATGTCGCCCTCCGTCTCCCAGCGCGTGAAGCAGTTTCAGGCTGACTTCATCGAGCATGATGCAGCCTTTTCCGAGGTCTGGACGCTGTATCCGCAAGGCGTGCCGAAGTCGCTCAGGGTGCGTTACGTCGGCATCGAACTAGACGATGGCAGAATGGCCATGCTGTGCGAGGGCCATGACGAGGTCGTGGAGCAACCGGAGTCCATCCGCAGTTCGGATGCCCTGCTCCACACCCAGCTTATGATCTCGTTGCATCATGAGGACGGCGAGGCGCTGTATCTCAATCCGGCCGCACGCGCGGCCTTCGATGCCCAAAACGCCCATCTCCACAGCCGTTTCGTTCGCAAACGCGATTTCGACAAGCTCCTGAAAGCGCTGCGGACGGATGGGCAGATCAGCATCATCACCAAGGTCGCCACCACCAAGGGCGAACGCTGGCATGAGGTGACCGCGCGCACGTGCCACGACCCCGTGTCGGGCGCGCCGTCGATCCACGTCAGCGAGACCGATGTCAGCGACCTCAAGGAAGCCGAGGCACGGGCAAAATCTCAAGCCTATACCGATCCGCTGACAGGCCTGCCCAATCGGATCCATCTGCCGATCCTCCACCAGCAGATGACGGCCCAGGCCGAAGCAGACGGCCACATCGTCGGTGTCTTTTTCATCGATCTGGATCAGTTCAAGGCAATCAACGACACGCTCGGCCACAGCCATGGCGACACAATGCTGATACGCGTTGCCAAGCGTCTGCGCGCGATCTGCGAAGGCACCGACAAAGTCGTCCGACTCGGCGGTGACGAGTTCCTGCTGCTTGCCACTGTTCCCGAAGACGACCCTCAGCAGCTTTGCAACATCGCCGGCAAGATTCTGGACGCCCTGTCTCTTCCTGTCCGTCATGATGGCCGCAAGCTTTCAGTGACGCCAAGCATTGGAATCGCGCGCTGGCCGCAGGACGGCGAAACGGCGCAGGAACTGATGAAGAACGCGGACCTGGCCATGTACCAGGCGAAGGCAGCAGGGCGAAACCGTTATCGCCATTTCGACGCCCGCATGAAGCAGGATCAGGAAACCGAGCTTGAGACCCTGACGGACATCCGCGAAGGTCTGAAGAGAAACGATTTCGTGGCCTATTATCAGCCGCGCGTTGACCTGGCGACGAACCGCATTGTCGCCGTGGAAGCGCTCGCCCGCTGGAACCATCCCAAGCGTGGGCTCATTATGCCCGACGCCTTCATCGGGCTTTGTGAAAAGACCGGGCTGATCAACGATCTGGGGCTATTGATTCTGCGCGATGCGCTGAAGCAACAGAAAAGCTGGCGCAGTCAGGGGATCGAGATCTTTGTGTCGGTCAATGTGTCACAGCGTCAGCTCAGCAGTTTCGATTTCGCCGAACAGGTTCAAGACGCGCTCCAGGAGTTTGGCTGCGACAGTTCCGGACTTGAGCTGGAAATGACGGAGACCCTTCTGGTCGAGGGTGACAAGACGGTTCACCAGAATCTGAAAGCGTTGCGCAAACTCGGCGTGAAGATCGCCATCGATGACTTCGGCACGGGTTACTCGAACTTTTCGCGTCTGAACGACATGGCTGCCGATTGCGTCAAGATCGACCGGAGCCTGATCAGGGACCTGCCGCGCAGCGAACCCATCGTCAAGATGATGATCGCCATGTGCAAGCTGATGAAGGTCAGCATCGTGGCTGAAGGCATTGAGAACGCAGAGCTTGAAGCAAAGGTGAGAGACATGGGCTGTGACGAAATTCAGGGCTTCTACTGCGCAAAGCCCATGACGGCGACCAACATGACGGAACACCTTCAGGCCGACCTGGGCGTAGAACCACTACGCCGCTCCACAAAGTGATTGTTCGGACGCCGCAGAAGGGACAGCAGCGTCCGATGATATCAGCCAGAGAGCGCCAGAATTAGCGTGCGACGCATTTGTCGAGACCGCTGGGATGCTCCAGAATGGCGGTATTGCCCTTGCTGTAAAGCGTGTAGCTTCCATTCGTGTAGCGTGACCCGGACCCGGAGACAGCCACGTCAAGCCGCTTTTCCGGAGAGCCGTCGATGGTGAACAGCATATGCGCCCTGCCGCTTTCAACATAGGTCACCGTCAAGGGCAGACCTTCCTCACAGGTATAATGAACCGTGTTTGAGCGAGCCGGCGGGGTCGTGGACCGGCCTTGAGCATAAGAACCCGTGATCGGGTACAGCACCGTTTTGGCCGCATTGCCAACACCGTAAAACACCTGCCGGCGATGCAGGTCGAGTTGCAGTGAGACGTTGCGGGAGGCATCGAACAGATACACGGACCATTCGTCCCGGGACTGTTCCTGGAAATAGAAATTGACCCGTCCGTTTGCATCGGCTTCCTGCCACTGGCCGCTGCCAACGGCCGTGAAGCTGCCGCCTGGATGAAGGACTTTCGCTGCGTCATATCCATTCACACCGGGCTGACCGGCTGGCGCGACCGGCGGTTGGACTTTGGGAGACCCTTGCACCTTCAGCTTAGGCCCGTCGCAAACCCTGAAGATGGTCGGATAATGGTTCTGCGAGCACATGATCCCGCCCCACTGGTAGCCGGTCCGGCCATTGCGGTAGCGGATTTCGAACCACTCGTAGCCGTTCATCATCACGCCGGTGCCATTGAGGATGTTGATCCTGTTGCCTTCCTGCAGGCTACCGGTCTGTCGATACTGCATGCCCGGACCGCTGCGGACCTTGCCGCCATAGGAATAGCCCGGTTGCGGGAAATCAACGTCCGGCGACGCATAGGCAGAAGAGGAAAGAGCCAGAAGCACACAGGCTGAAAAAATTGAAGAAAGTCGCATAAACAAGTCCACCCAAGAAAATTAGCAATACCCAATGCCCTGGGGGCAAGCGGGCTCGAAGTCACAAAATCCTTCGTACGATAGCGCGGATGAACCGAAGATGAACCCACTCAGCCATTCGAACGGAGAATGCGCGGTTGGAAAATTGCCACCGCCAAAAAATGGTCACCTCTCATAAAGTCGCAATTAATGCATTAACTTATTCAATGTGACCTGCCCCGGATATTCAGAACATCCGCATGTAAAACGAGACCTTCAGGTATCAATCTCTCCTATTCACGCCATTGCCATTAGGAAACATTGCTCCATTATAATATAATTAAAGTTGTCATGATCAGATAAATCTACTTTTCAGCTTTCTCGATGCTTGAGCGGGCTCAAACGATGACCAAGTAAAAGCTACGGTTGTATCTGGAGTGTACCGTGGACGAAGGCGAACGCTTGGAAATCGTTTCGCAGTGCAGCCTCTTTTGTAAGCTTGATTCAACGGTGCAAAGCTTCGTCGCGTCACGCGCGACAACACGCCGTTTCAAACAGGGCACCCCTCTCTTGAGAAAGGGCGCAGCACAAAGCTCGCTCATGCTCATCACCGCCGGTCTTGTCAAAGTCTCTCTGACGTCCTGGAGCGGGCGCGAGGTGATCTTGAAAATGTGCACCGATCGAGATTTCGTGGGCTTGGGCAGTATTTTGGAAGGCACGGTGTCGCCTGCCGACCATATTGCAGAAACCAACGCCACCGTTCTTCAAGTCCCGAATTCAACGCTTCGCATGATCCTTGATGAGGCACCGTTCAACGCGGCCTTACACCAGGGAATGTTCGATGCGTATCGGCAAGCGATTGAGACCATCGAAGTTATTGCCTTGTATTCGCTCCGCGCAAGATTGGCCCGCCTCTTGTTGAGCCTCTTTCTTGATGACGCAAAGCTCATGCTCTTCTACCCGACGTATTTCACGCAGGAGCGACTGGCACAGCTCACCAATGCAACTCGGCCGAAAGTGAATGGTCATCTTCAGGTGTTCAAAGAAGCTGGTGCAATCCGGATTGAGGCTGGGCAGATCAGGATCACAAGCCCTGAAACCCTCGGACGCTTCTCGTCCCCGACTGACACCTGACCCTACGGAACTAATTTATGCACCTGTTCCCCGGGGAACAGCCGCCAGATCTGCTGCCGCCTATGGTTGTTCGACCCTTACAGGCAAGGGACGCCATCAGCAACTTTAGGAGGAGTTACCATGTCAGCCCAACTTCAAGCTCAGATTGAAAAAGCAGGCAAATTTTTTGCTGGCCCAGCCGGACCGCTCAAGGCCGAAGAACTGGTCGCCGCCCCCACAAAAACGCCAGAACTGTTTCAAGCCGATGGGAACACCACTGGGTCGGTGATGCAGTTCAACGGCACGCTGCCCGATAGCGTTTCAGCCGCGGACAAGAAGGCCTTCCAGACCCTCTTGACCCAGCAGCAGTACTATCTGCAGTCAGGGCTGGGCCTGGTCACGGCCTGGATGTCGAATAATTTCCAGCGTCAACCCGACAAGTGGGCCGACCCCAACAATTGGCAGGCCCCTTTGAGCGTTCTGCCGGCGGAATTTTACACGCCGACGGACATTACCAGTTACCACTATGAAGAGCATTTCAAAGGCGTTGAAATTGCGACAAGTTTCCTGACCAGCATGGTCGCATGGGCTGCTGGCGCGGCAATTGCGCCTGCCTTTACAAACTTTCTGACCAGCATGGGCGATCAAATTCGCGCAGGGGTGAAGTCCAAGTCGAAAGAGATGAATACCTATCATCTTTCCTTTGGATACCAACCAGTTCAGAACTCCGCCGGCAACTGGGAGCTGATGACGCTCGCAGAGTACTATTTCATTCACTTCACCGAAAAGGAAAAGACGGTCTATTCGACCTGCGCCTCGGCCGAAGTGTTTGATTTTGATTTCAAATATCAAAAAGGAACGCTGTTGCTCAACTGGGCGAGCATGTCCAACCCAGCCCAGAAAGACAACAAAAAGGCTTGGGACGACGTCATCACCGGCAGCACCAAAGACGACGTCGAAAAGGCCAAGAACTTCTTCGGTCACGACGTCGCAAAGAAGAGCTAGCGACGATACTCATTGCCGACCGGTCACCCCGGTCGGCTCCCGTCAACCATCAAGATCTACGGGAGGCGTCATGTCCCATTCACTGGTACCCGTTTTCATTGAGTTTACGCCAAAGGGAGCATCCGAATGCAACCCCAAGGTCCTTGCCGTGCTTCGAAGCTATCTTGGAATCATTGCGGCTCATTTGAAGCCAATGGCCGCAAACAAACAACCTTCAGGACTTCTCGAATCCTTGGAAGCTCTGCCCGCATTGACGCTTGTTAACACGTCAACCAACACAAGCACTGACACACTCGACTTGCCGGAGACACTGACCCCAGAGATCGCTCGCAAGGCAGAAGCCCTGACTTTAAAAACACTCGATTTGCGTGAGGGTTTCGGCGGCAGCTTCGAGAAAATCTTCGAAACTGCCTTGTCCAAGCGTCTAGTGGACCTTGAACCGCAAGACACCCTGGACGCGTCGATCCTGCTGGTCGCCGTCAATGCCACCGATAAGAGTGCGCCAAGCCTCAACTATGTCAAATGCGATGTGACTTTGTCTGCTGTCACTGAGAGCGGCCATGGCTTTGAGCAACACAAGGTCCGTTCGTTGGGTCTGCAACTGACCTGGACGGGATACCATCTGGCTCACATGCAAATCGCGAGTGCCGAGGACTTCGTTGCCAGCCTCAAAAAGAGCGGTGACATCATCGATCTGGCAAAGGCGGGATTGCTGAAAACATTCAACATCCAGACCGCCCAATAAGGCGAACGTCGAGGAGCATTCTCATAGCGCCCAGTATTTGCCCCGTTTTTCAACGGCGCCTGGAACGCAACCTCACATTCAACGTCGCACGGCGTCCTTGAGAGGACACCGCCCATAAAAGGAGTTTATGCCATGACCCGTTTCACGAACAACCTGCGTCGCTTCGGCCTGCCTGCCATCGCAGCTTTCACCTTCGTGACCGCCAGCCCGGCCCAGGCCGTAGACCTGCCGTTCAGTGCAGACTGCAGGCAATTCTCCGCGATCCCCGTCGCCGCGCCAAACACAGGGATCTTGTTCCGGAAAAATCCGAACAGCGCCGCGACAAGAGCCG
Source organism: Roseibium polysiphoniae (assembly GCF_014842925.1). Classification (GTDB taxonomy): domain Bacteria; phylum Pseudomonadota; class Alphaproteobacteria; order Rhizobiales; family Stappiaceae; genus Roseibium; species Roseibium polysiphoniae. Next base: position 289,315 of record NZ_JACYXJ010000004.1, on the reverse strand, counting down.
CAACGGCGACAGTTTTTGCCATCACAGCGGCAGTAAACATCGAGATACCAACAGGAGGTGCCTCCTGCTTTTTTCAGGTCGTTGGCAACGATAGCTACTGTTTCCTTGCCCGCGGCTCCGATCAAATCATCAATGTGAATGCAGTTGCGGGAAACAATCACCTTGGCGCTCCCGCGTGTCAGTGATGGCTAAGACGGGTGCGCGGTCAGACGAACTGGCAGCACCCGTCACGGTCTCGGATAGCGTTTGACGCCGGTACCGGTGACCGAGAAGCCGGCCATGTAAGGGTCGCGTTCATCCAGAGTGATGGTGCTGGTGCCGGTCTTCACCGCCCAGCCTTCGATGGTCGGAATGATGCCCCGTTTTGTGCCGACGAGAACGTCAGCTTTCACTCCGCCCGTAAACAACGACCCGATAACGCTTTCATGCACGAAGCGATCGCCAACCTTGAGCTTGCCCTTGGCAAATAGCTGCGCCATGCGCGCGGACGTGCCTGTGCCGCAAGGGCTGCGGTCGATGGCCTTGTCGCCGTAAAAGACCGCGTTGCGGGCATCAGCTTTCGGGTCTTCAGCCGGCCCGGTCCATTGAATATGGGAGATACCTTTGATCTCCGGGTTGTCCGGATGGCGAATATCAAAGGCTTCATTCAGCGCATCCCGAAGCCTTGGGCTGACCGCCACCAGTTGATCGACGGCAACGGATCCGACACCGGAAAAGTTCTTCTGCGGTTCGAAGATCGCATAGAAATTGCCGCCATAAGCCACATCGCACACCAGTGGGCCGAACTCGGGGCACTCGATCTCCAAGCCTTCTGCTGCCAGGAACGAGGGAACGTTGGTCAGCCTGACTGAAGATACATATTCGCCGTCCATCGTGTAGTCGGCGAGCACCAGACCGGCGGGCGTTTCAAGCCGCGCCTGACCAGGCGTTTTCGGCACCAGCAAGCCTTCCTCAAGCGCCATCGTGACCGTTCCGATGGTGCCGTGACCGCACATGGGCAGACAGCCACTGGTTTCGATGTAAAGCACACCGACATCATAGGCATCGCTTGACGGCGGATAGAGGACTGAGCCGGACATCATGTCGTGGCCCCGCGGCTCGAACATCAAGCCGGTGCGGATCCAGTCATAGTCGCGCACAAAGGACTGACGCCGTTCGAACATGGAGTCCATCGGCAGCTGCGGCGCCCCACCCGCAACCAGACGAACCGGATTGCCGCAGGTGTGTCCGTCGATGCAGAAGAACGTATGGCGGGCCATGGGTGGTCCTCTTGTCAGAAACGGGTCGCACGGAACGGTGCGAGATCAAGGGAAGGTGTCTCGCCGAGCAAGAGTGCGGTCAACTGTTGGCCGGTCGTTGCAGCCTCTGTCAGCCCGTGGTGGGCATGCCCGAAGCCATAGACGATATGCTCGCTCGCCGAAGATCTTCCGATCACCGGCAGGCTGTCCGGCAGTGACGGGCGGTATCCCATCCAGCGCTTGCCGGAACTGGCATCGAGCCCAGGACAAATGGTCTTTGCCTTGGCAATCATCGCGTCGACCCGTTGCCAGTTCGGTGGGAGTTCCAAACCGCCAAATTCAACGGCGCCGCCAATCCTCAGGCCCGTTTCCAGCGGTGACATAACAAACCCGTGGCCGCGCAGCATGACGAAATTGCTGAGCGACACGCCCGGCTCCGGCACAGTGATGTTATAGCCGCGCTCCGTATCAAGCGGCACAGGATCGCCAAGCTGGGATGTCAATTTCCGGGACCAGGCACCACAGGCAATCACCAGCTTCCCGCAACTGAGCCTCGAACCATCCGCCAGGGTCAGAGCGGCGCCTTCATTGGTTGCCTCAACCCGCTGAACATCGGCGACTTCGAAAGAAACGCCCTGTGCAACGAGCCAATCGGCAATTGAAAGGCAGAGCTTCTTGGGATCATCCATCTGCGCCCAGCCGGGAACAAAGGCACCACCCACGACAGTTGGCGAAAGCTCCGGCTCACGGTCCCGGATTTCATCCCCGGAAAGCTCGCGCACCTCGATGCCATAGTCTCTTTGCTCGGCCCAGGAACTCAAGCTGTTGCGGAACTGGGCTTCATTGTCAAAGACCTCGAGACATCCGCTGTAACGGACCTGATTGTGGGTTCCGGTCAGCTTCCACACGCGTTCCCAAGCAGGAAGGGCGTCGGCTCTCAAGACGGCAAGCGCTTCCCTGCTTTCCCGCACGCGGGCCTTTGTGGAGGCGGCCAGGAACCGCACCATCCACGGCAGGATCTTGAGACTGTAGGAGGGTCGCACGGATAGCGGCCCGAGAGGATCGGCAAGCCAGGAGATCGCCTGCTTCCAAACACCCGGCGAGGCAAGGGGAGCGACATCGGTCCAGGCGATGCCACCGGCGTTGCCCTGGCTTGCACCTGCTGCCGGACCTTCCCGGTCGAGAATGGTAACCTTGCAGCCGCGCTCCACCAGAACCGCAGCAGTCGTAAGGCCTATGATCCCGGCCCCGAGGATATGAACGTGAGGTGTTGTCATGATCTTAGAGAGTTGGCAATTCAGCGCGATTTGCAAGGGCGGATTTGATAACTGCGTCAAGGCGCTCCAGTTCGGCGACATCGAGCGCGTCGTCGTCTGTGAACTTCATCGCGACAGCCGGAAAAACGCCCGTCCACATTGGGGGCACCCCTGAAATTGAACCCTATCGAAAGGCAAGACTGCGCCTCCGCTTTCCTTTTGTCAATCTCTGATATATCAGTGATGCATCAGGTGAAAAATCCGTGTTGCAGCGGAACGACGCGCCAGATGCGGGAGGCAAGACAAGATGGCGAACGAAAAAGACAGTCTGACCGACACCGCCTATCGACGCCTGGAAGAAGACATCGTCACGCTGAAGCTCAAGCCGGGCGAGGCCGTCACCGAAAGCCGGCTGACGGAAGAATTCGGAATGGGCAGGACGCCGATCCGCGAGGCGCTTCAAAGGCTCAGCTGGGAGGGCCTGATCACAATCCGCCCAAGGCTCGGGATTGTGATTGCGGAGATCAATCCGGCCGATTTCGCCAGGGTCATGGAGGCCCGGCACGGCCTTGAGGTCCTGTTGGCAGGCGCATCATCGCGCCTCGCTAGCCGTGCAGAGCGGGACGCATTGCGAAGCTGCGCGGACGACATGCGCTCCGCCGCAGCCGAAGCGGATGTCGCGGATTTCCTGCGCCTGGACAAGAAATTCGACGAGATCGTCGCCACCGCGTCCTGCAACCCGTTTGCCGCCAAGGCGGTCGGCCCGCTGCAAACACTCAGCCGTCGCTTCTGGTTCAGATACCTCGGCGAAGCTGACCTTAACCCGGCCGCCTGGAACCACGTCGAGCTGATGAAGGCGATTGAATCAGGCGACGAAAAGATCGCCTTGGAAAAAGCCGAGGAATTGATGCAGCACCTGCGCCGGCAGGCAGCCGCTCTCGTCGCCAGCATAGACTGAGCCCTGAAAGCAAAAGCTTCCAGGGCTCCAGGACTTAAGCGGACGCCGGCTCAGGGAACCAGTGGCGTGTCCGGTTGGCAAACGCCACCAGCGACAGCATGACCGGCACTTCAACCAGGACACCGACAACTGTTGCCAGCGCCGCGCCCGAGTTGAGGCCAAAGAGGCTGATCGCAACGGCAACGGCCAGCTCGAAGAAATTCGACGTGCCGATAAAGGCCGCCGGAGCTGCGGTCGCAAAGGGCACCCGCCACAAGTAGGCCCAGGCATAGGTGATGGCGAAGATGCCGTAGCTCTGCAAAAGCAGGGGGATGGCAATCAGAACAATCACCATCGGCTTGTCGACAATGGTCTGTGCCTGGAAACCGAACAGCAGAACCACCGTGGCCAGAAGCCCCATCACCGAGAACGGCTTCACCTTGGCGGTAAACTCGGCAATGCGTTCCTCGTTGTCCGTCCCATCGAGCATCTTTCGGGTGACATAGCCCGCAGCCAACGGAATGATCACGTACAGGATCACCGACAGGAGCAGCGTTTCCCAGGGCACGATGATGTTGGTCACGCCGAGCAGAAGAGCGGCGATCGGGGCGAAGGCAAACACCATGATGATGTCGTTGATGGAAACCTGCACCAAGGTGTAGTTGGCATCGCCGCGGACCAGCTGGCTCCAGACGAAAACCATGGCGGTACAGGGGGCAACGCCAAGCAGGATCATCCCGGCGATATATTCCTTGGCATCCTGCGGGCTGACCAGGTCAACGAACAGGTATTCAAAGAACAAGATCCCGAGTGCCGCCATGGTGAAGGGCTTGATCAGCCAGTTCACCACCAGCGTGATGCAGAGACCTTTCGGCTTCCTGCCAACATCCTTCAGCGAGGCGAAATCGACGTTGACCATCATCGGGTAGATCATCAACCAGATGAAGACCGCGACGACGATGTTGACGTTCGCATATTCAAGACCGGCAATAACCGAGAACAATCCCGGAGCAACAAGCCCGAGTATCACGCCTGCGGCAATGCACAGCGCCACCCAGACCGAGAGGTAGCGCTCAAACACGCCGAGAGGCGTTTCATCCACGGAAGCCATAATTCAGTCTCCTAAACACGAGTTCACCCCAGGTGCGGAGTGAATTTAAAGGGGTGAGTTAGTCATTCAGATTGCCGATGGCGCTGAGCTGCGCCTTGGCATCGGGGGCATCAAAGACAGTGTCGGGAAGGGCAAGAAACGCCTCGATCCGGCGCTTCATGCGCTCATAGGCAAGATCGAAGTCCGCAGCCCGTTCGGCGTCGTCGTCCTTTTCACTCGCCGGATCGGCAATGCCCCAATGCGCGACCAACGGGTGCCCCGGCCAGATCGGACAGGCTTCGCCGGCGGCGTTGTCGCAAACGGTGACAATGAGGTCCATCGCCGGCGTGTCCGGGCCGGAAAACTCGTCCCAGCTCTTGGAGCGGAAGCCTTCTGCGGAGATCCCGTGACGGGCAAGACACTCCAGCGCATCCGGATTGACCGTGCCACGGGGCGTGGAACCGGCTGAAAACGACTGGTAGCGATCGCCGGCAAGATGACGAAGCAGGCCTTCGCCCAGGACAGATCGGGCGGAGTTCGCCGTACAGACAAAGAGAACATTACGCATTTGGAAATCGAAGCCTCACGTGGCGGAAAAGGGAGTTCAATCGGGCGAGCCGGAGGAGGAAGGCTCACACGTCATGATGTTCAAGAGCGGCGCGCAGAGCTCTGGATTGCCGCCGCAGCAATCTTGAAGCAGATATGTGACAAGCAATTGCATGCAGGACAGCTCCGCACGGTACGTGATCGAGCGTCCGTCGCGGCTGGCCTGCACAAGTCCAGACCGCGACAGAACACCCAGGTGGGTCGACAGGGTATTGGGCAAGACGCCGAGCGCATCAGATATGGAGCCCGCAGTCATGCCTTCTTGTCCGGCCTTCACCAACAGGCGAAAGACGTCGAGGCGGGTTTCCTGACCAAGGGCTGCCAAAGCATCGAGAGCAACTTCTTTTTCCATAGTTCGAGAATAATCGAAATATAAACGATTGCAAGCCGGAATCCAACCGTGGGCGGCCGATATGGGTCAAAGGCTAAGCTGCATTAAATCAGGCAGAATGGGATCTGTCGGCCACGGCCTTGACCCCACCACCAAACGTTTCTCAGGAAGACAAAATGCGCGGCTTCACCAGTCGGCAAGCCTCAGCGCAATTGGGGGCTGCCGCGTTTCAGAAACGCGTCGCTTTCGCGAGCAGACCCCAAATGGAAGTGATCTTTGAGGCGGCCCTTAGTGACCACCGCCGGCAAGGCCAACACCGGTCACAAGGGCAATCCAGACCTTGATCCGAAGGCCCCAGGCCTTGATGATCCCGAGCCCGCCCAGGATATGACCGAAGACGCCATGAGGCAGATTGCGATCATAGGTCTGAACGATACAGCCACTGCCGTTGACCAGAAGCTCCTTGTGCTCCGGATAAACCATCTCGAAGAGCACGGCGACCTCGCCCCGCGCTGAGAACTGTGACGGCTCAAGCAATCGACCCGTGGCCGTGACCTGCCCTGCTGCAATCTCGGGCTGGATGGCAAGGATCCGCGCGGGCAGCACCGCGTCGACCATGCCAACGTTGAAATTGGTGTCGCATGCCACCTCGGCCGGCATGCCGACATAAAGCACCGAACGGGCAACCTGGGAGAAGCCGGCGAAGACACGCTTGGGATGTGCCTCGTCCCGGTCGGGAATGATGAGCATCGCCGGGCTGGTTGCGATTTGGGACGCACGCGCACCGACATGCAGGGTCAGCTGATCAATCATGCCACTGACTTCCGACCGCACGACGGTCTTATCAAGTTCGACCTGTGCCTGCTCCAAGGCCGCATTGGCGCTTTCACGCTGGGCGGGGAGAACTTCCTGCAGCTGCAGGTTTGCCTCATCAAGGAAGGCCTGTGCCTGTGCAACCTTGGCCTCACCAGTCGCCTTGTCCGCAACAGCGGCCTCGTAGCGTGTGGCGGTGTAGGCGGCAGAGTCGCGCCGGCGCAGTTCTTCCTGATCATTATAGACTTCAATGGCCTGGCGGAGCGACGCGTTCTCCCGGTCCAGAGAGGCCTGAGCGGAACGGACCTGCGCCTCAGCCAGATCGAAGGATTTTTCGATCTCGGCCAGCTTGAGTTCGGCCGTTCTGACCGCCGCTTGTTCCGTCGCATCGCTGACGGTGAAGAGAAGCTGACCCGGCTCCACGCGCGTTCCGTTGTCGACCGCAATCCGGGTCACTGTGCCGCCGTTCTCACTGACAACCGGCACGGTGCGGAAAGGGACAAAGCCCGTGTAGGATTTCGGATAGTAATAAAAGACCGTGAAGAAGACCACGAAGGCAAGCGCAAGCCAGGCGAAGAGCGCCATGTGCACGTTGTAAAGCGTGATCGGCATACCGCGCCAACGCAGGTAAAGGATCCGCAGGACGAACGGGATGGAGGTAACGGTCAACTCAATCATTGTCGGTCACTCCACCGGATTGTGAAACTGGCTTCTGAGGTCCAGGCGGCGGTGTCGTTTTCACCTCCCTCTCCGGCTCGACCGTCACAGGCTGCGCCTGCGTGACTTCCTCCGATGACGGACGCACCCGCTGCCCATACCGGTCATGTTCGCCAATATGTTCGCGCTGCAGTTCCTCCAGCATGACACCTTCAATCTCGCCCTTGAGCGTGTGCTCCTTCACCGGCTCGAACCAGAGCATGAGATCGCGCGCAAGCGCGGTTGCGATGAGGGAGAGCGGCAGAAGAATGCTGAAATGGCTCAGGGGCGGGAAAATCTCATAGGCAAATGCGACCATAAGAAGCGTCGGAACGGTGGTCTGAAGCGGCGTCCCCTCGTTGTGCTTCTCCGCAAAGCGATCGAAGCGCGCATAGAGGTGGAAGACGCCGAATATCAGCAGAAACAAGAGAACGAGAGCGGAAAAAGCCGTGGTGTCCGTCTCTCCCGGCGCAGTCCACCAAGGCGCCGTCTGGCCCTCGGATGCCGCGCCTTCAGCCATCGCAGGCAGCGGAGCCATCACCAAAAGAGCCGGGAGAAGAAACAGGCTGGTCGATCGGCTTCGTTTCATTGGACGCTACTCTTCGCTCAGGTTTTGCCAAAGGACCGGCCAGGCCCGCGCCATAAATTGATAGGCTGACCCAACGGGAAATGAAAGTGGTAAACACCAACAAAGACACGCATTTTTGGCATGTGTCATTGACCAGCGACTCCGCAGCGGCTGCGCCTCAAAGCAAGAAAGCGCGGACCAGCCGCGCTTTCAAACATTCAAACCTGTAAACTCCGACGTCAGGCAGCCTTTGCCGCCAGCCTCTTGCGAATGCTGTCGACATCCGCCTGGGGCGTCGCCGCGAACAGTGTCTTCGTGTAGTCGTGGTGCGGGTTCTCGAAAACCGCCTCCCGGGTGCCGTATTCCACGACCTCGCCGAAATACATCACCATCACCTTGTCCGCGAGATAGCGGACGACCGACAGGTCATGACTGATGAACACATAGGTCAGGCCCATCTCGTCCTGAAGGTCCTTCAAAAGGTTCAGGATCTGTGCCTGGACGGAGAGGTCCAGCGCCGATACCGGCTCGTCAAGCACCAGCAGTTTGGGCTTGAGCATGATAGCCCGGGCAATGGCAACACGCTGGCGCTGACCGCCGGAGAACATGTGCGGATAGCGGCCATAGTGCTCCGGCTGCAACCCGACCTTCTCCAGCATGGCCAGGGCCATGTCCCGGCGCTCGGCCGCACTCATGTCCGTATTGAGCAGCAGGGGCTCTTCAAGTACGTGACCGATTTTCTGGCGTGGATTGAGCGACCCGTAGGGGTTCTGGAAGACGATCTGCACCTTCTGGCGCATATCCTTGGAAATGCCCGTCTTCGAGATATCAATCGGCAGGCCGTCGACCTCGATGGATCCGGAGGTCTGTGCGTCGATCATGGTCAGCATGCGGGCAAGCGTGGACTTGCCGCAGCCACTCTCGCCAACAACAGCAAGAGTCGAGCCGCGCTCCACGTCGAAGCTGACACCTTTGACCGCGGTCAGCTGACTGGCCTTCTTGAACAGGCCGCCGGAAATGTCATAGGTCCGGTAGAGATCACGAACCTTCAAGATGGCATCGTCGCTCATCAGAAACCTCCCGCTTCGGCAAAATCACTGACAGTCGGCAACCGGTCACCCGTGGCGTTTTCCGGCAAAGCCGAGAGCAGCGCCTTTGTGTAGGTATGTTGCGGATTTTCGAAGAGGGAGAGCACATCCGACTCTTCCATTTTGCGACCCTTGTATTGAACGATAACCCGATCGGCCGTCTCGGCGACCACACCCATGTCATGGGTGATCATGATCAGTCCCATACCGCTCTCCTGCTGCAATTGAACCAGAAGATCCAGGATCTGCTTCTGGATCGTCACATCAAGCGCAGTGGTTGGCTCGTCGGCAATGAGAAGCTTTGGCGAACAGGCAATGGCCATGGCGATCATGACACGCTGGCATTGGCCACCGGACATCTGGTGCGGGAAGGCGCTGACGCGGCCCTCCGGATCCGGAATACCGACCGCACGCATCAACTCAAGCACCCGTGCCTTGCGCTCAGGGCCGCTCAGGTCCGTGTGGATCTTCAAGGTCTCGGCGAGTTGGAAGCCGATGGTGAAACACGGGTTGAGGCTCGCGATCGGCTCCTGGAAGATCATCGAGATGTCTTTGCCGATGACCTTCCGTCGTTCCCTGGAAGACAGGGTCCGAAGGTCCCCGCCCTCGAACTCCATGACGTCTGCCGTGATGGTCGCCGTGTCTGGCAAGAGCCCCATCACCGCGAGCATGGCCACCGACTTGCCCGAACCGGACTCGCCGACAATGGACAGCACCTCGCCCGCATCGACCGTGTAGTCGACCCCATCCAGCGCCTTGAACGCGCCTTTCGCGGTGTCGAACTCAACCTTCAGGTTGCGAATTTCAAGAAGCGGCATGGGCTCAGCTCCTTTTCAGCTTGGGATCGAGCGCATCGCGCAGACCATCGCCGACCAGGTTGATGGCCAGAACGGTGATCAGGATGGCAAGACCGGGGAAGGTCACGACCCACCAGGCCCGCAGGATGAACTCACGTGCTTCGGCCAGCATCGTGCCCCACTCGGGCGTTGGCGGCTGCGCGCCCATGCCGAGGAAGCCGAGCGCTGCCGCGTCAAGGATCGCATTCGAGAACGACAGGGTCGCCTGAACGATCAGCGGAGCCAGGCAGTTTGGCAAGATGGTCTTGAACATCAGCCGGAAATGACCGGCGCCGGCAACCTTGGCCGCAACCACATAGTCGCGGGATCTTTCGCTCAGAACCGCCGCGCGGGTCAGGCGAACGAAGTGAGGCTGCAACACGATGGCGATGGCGATCATGGCATTCATCAGGCCCGGCCCGAGGATGGCAACAAGAACCAGCGCCAGAAGCAGGGACGGAAACGCGAGGATGATGTCCATCACGCGCATGATGAATGTGTCGACGAAGCCGCGCATGTAGCCGGCCACGAGACCGATGACGATCCCCCCGACCAGCGCGATCGTCACGACGACGATCCCGATGAAGAGCGAGAACCTTGCGCCAAAGATCAGACGCGAAAGGATGTCGCGTCCGACCGCATCCGTACCCAGCAGAAAGGCAGCCTTGCCGCCCTCCAGCCAGACAGGCGGAACCAGGAAGCTGTCGCGATACTGGACGTCAGGATCATGCGGTGCGACGAGAGGCGCGAAGAGCGCGACCAGAACGAGCAGCACGAAGACGGCAAGGCCGAGAACCGCGCCCTTGTTTTGGGAAAAATAGTACCAGAACTCGAGCAGCATCGCCTTGGTGGCATTGCGGCTTTCCTGTTCCAGCGTGTCTTGGGTGGCCGCTGCGGCCGAGGCGTTTTTTGTCATTTTCTCGTCCCTCGGCTCAATTGTGCCGAATGCGCGGATTGATCAGGCCGTAGAGCAGATCAACGATCAGGTTGACCAGCATGATGATGCCCGCGATCAGCAGCAATCCGCCCTGAACCACGAAGTAGTCGCGTCGTGAAATGCTGTCGACCAGCCACTTGCCAATGCCCGGCCAGGAGAAGATCGTCTCGGTCAGGATCGCGCCAGCCAGAAGCACGCCAACCTGAAGGCCGATGGTGGTGATCACCGGGATCAAAGCATTGCGCAGCGCATGAAAGCCGATGACGCGGAAAGGCGGCAGACCCTTGGCGCGCGCCGTGCGCACATAGTCTTCGCCAAGAACCTCCAGCATCGCGGACCGGGTCTGGCGGGCAATCACGGCCAGCGGGATTGTCGCCAGAACCACGGACGGCAGGATCAGGTGACGCACCGCCGACAGGAAAGCGCCCTTTTCACCGGACAGCAGGCTGTCGATCAGCATGAAGCCGGTCACCTGCGGAAAAAAGAACATGAGCGAAATACGTCCAGACACCGGGGTCCATTGCAGGATGCCCGAGAACAGGATGATCAGCAGCAGGCCCCACCAGAAGATCGGCATGGAATATCCGACAAGGGCAGTGCCCATGATCGCCTGGTCGGCAACCGAGCCGCGCTTGACCGCAGCAAAGATACCCGCCGGAATGCCAAGACAAACAGCAATGATGATCGCGCAGAGCGCCAGTTCCGCCGTTGCGGGAAAGAGCGTCAGGAATTCGTCCAGCACGGGCTTCTTCGAGGCAAAGGAAGTGCCGAGATCGCCCTGGAAAATGTTGAGCAGGTAGTCGAGATACTGTTCCCAAAGCGGGCGGTCGAAGCCCATCTGGGCCATCAGCTGCGCCTTGCGTTCGGGGTCAATCCCCCGCTCGCCGGCGAGAAGATCAAGTGGATCGCCCGGCAGAAGCCGAATGAAGCTGAAAGCCACCAGCGTGACCCCGAAGAACGTCGGAATCAGAAGGCCAAGGCGGCTGAAGAGGAAGCGAAACATATCGTGGGTCCGGATATGACGAACCAGCGGATCTTGCCGGGAAACAGCAGGATGACCGCCGGTCGAATAGACAAAGGCGCCGGCGTTGATCACGCCGGCGCCTGATTTTCAAGCCGGTTTACTCGGCGATGTCGACACCGTCAAACCAGTGACCACCGAGCGGGTCCATGACGTAGCCGGTGACCTTGGAAGACATCGGCATGAAGACAACCGAGTGAGCAATGGTGCCCCAGGGAGCTTCTTCCTTGAAGACCACCTGAGCCTCTTCGTAGAGCTTGGTGCGCTCTGCCTTGTCGGAGACCGTCTTGGCCTTCTCGATCAGGGCTTGAAACTCGTCGTTACACCACTGGGCACGGTTGGAACCGCCAACGCCGTCACAGCCGAGAAGAACGGCCAGGAAGTTGTCGGGGTCGCCGTTGTCACCGGTCCAGCCGAGAAGCACGGCACCGTCACGATCTTCAGCCTTCGAACGGGACAGGTACTCACCCCATTCGTAGGAAACGATCTCGACATCGACGCCAACCTTTGCAAAGTCCGCCTGCATGACTTCAGCCATACGACGGGCGTTCGGGTTGTACGGACGCTGCACAGGCATTGCCCAGATCTTCATGGACAGGTCGGAAACGCCGGCGTCAGCCAGCATCTTCTTGGCCAGTTCCGGATCGTAGGCATCGTCTTCGATGGCGTCGTTGTAGGACCACATCGTCGGCGGGATCGGGTTCTTCGCAGCCTGGCCGGAGCCCTGGAAAACCGCGTCGAGGATCGCCTGCTTGTTGATGGCGTGGTTCAGCGCCTTGCGGACGTTCTTGTTGTCGAACGGAGCAACCTTGGTGTTGTAGGCAAGGTAGCCGACGTTCAGGCCCTGCTGTTCCATCATGGTCAGGCTGTCGTCAGCCTGGATGTCAGCAATGTCAGCCGGAGCCGGGTAAGGCATCACGTGACATTCGCCAGCCTTCAGCTTCTGCAGACGAACCGCCGCATCCGGCGTGATCGCGAAGATCAGGTTGTCGATCGGCTGCTTGCCACCCCAATAGTCGGCGAAAGCGTTGTAGCGGATGACCGCATCTTTCTGGTAGCCAACGAAGGAGAACGGACCGGTGCCGACTGGCTCCTGGTTCAGCATTTCCATCTTGCCGTCAGCTTCCAGCTTGTCAGCGTATTCCGCGGACAGGACAGAAGCGAAGTCCATTGCCAGGTTCGCCAGCATTGGCGCTTCCGGACGGTTCAGGACGAACTTGACCTGGTAATCATCAACCTTGACGATTTCCTTGATCAGGTCCGGCATGGACATGCCGTCAAAATATTCCCATGCAGCACCGGCAGTGTACTGGTTCCAGGCATGGTCCTTCTTGAGCTGACGCTCGAAGGAGAAGACAACGTCATCGGCGTTGAAATCGCGCGACGGTGTAAAGAAGCTCGTGGTGTGGAACTTCACGCCCTTGCGCAGGTTGAAGGTGTATTCCAGACCGTCTTCGGAAACTTCCCAGCTCTCAGCCAGACCTGGCAGCACTTCCGTTGTGCCGCGCTTGAATTCAACCAAACGGTTGTAGAGCGGCTTGGAAGAGGCATCGAAGGTCGTGCCGGCGGTGTAAAGCGCGGTATCAAACCCTTCAGGTGACCCTTCAGAGCAGTAAACCAGTGTCTTTGCGGACACACCGGTCGCCGCGATCGTCGCAAGGCTGACACCGAGTAGGGTAGCCTTCAAGGCTTTCGTCATTTTCATCAAACTGTTCTCCCCTTGATGAAGAATCCAGACACGTTGCCATCATGAAATGTGGCTTGGAGGTGTCTTGGACCGGGGCAAACTAAGGCCGTTTTTTCAGTAAAATCAACAGCAGAAAAATTTCGAATTTAAGGGCGTTTTCGAAATATTTTTACTAGGTAAGGGTTGCTGCCGTAATAAAGACTACGCTGAACCCTATTCAGGCAGAACAGGTTTCCCTTATGGAAACCTGTTCGCCACTGACAATTAAACGATTGTATTTATTGGCATTATACCAACCTGCACGGGACGGTGAGCCATCACGCCTGCGAAGAGGTCGAGCGCGTACGGCGGACAGCGTCGCGCCAGCCAGCAAGAAGACGATCACGTTCACTTTTCGCCATGACCGGGGAAAATCTTCTGTCCAGGTGCCACCTTGAGGAGAATTCCTCCTGCCCAGGCCAAACACTTGCGCGTGATCCCGCCAGCCAGGCCGCTCCCAGCGCTGTTGTTTCGGCCACACTTGGCCGATCGACCGGCGCGCCGAGAATGTCGGCGAGGAACTGCATGGTCCAGTCAGAGGCGGTCATGCCGCCATCAACGCGCAGCACGGTCTCGCCTTGCGCGCTCCAGTCAGCCTGCATGGCATCGATCAGATCACAGGTCTGATAGCCGACGCTTTCAAGCGCGGCCCGTGCAAAATCCGCCGGCCCGGTCGCGCGGGTGAGCCCGTAGATGGCACCGCGCGCATCCGCGTCCCAATGGGGTGCACCAAGGCCGACAAAAGCCGGCACCATGTAAATCGGCTGTTCCCGGTCCGCCTTCTCCGCCAGCCCCTGCGTCTCTTCCGCCGAGGAGATCAGGCCAAGGCCGTCACGCAACCATTGAACCGCCGCGCCGGCAACGAAGATCGACCCTTCCAGGGCATAGGTCGGTTTGCCGTTCAGGCGATAGGCAATGGTGGTCAGGAGGCGATTGCGTGACGTCACCGGGCTGTCGCCCGTGTTGATCAAGGCAAAGCAACCGGTGCCATAAGTCGACTTGACCATGCCCGGCTCAAAGCATGCCTGACCGACGGTCGCCGCTTGCTGATCACCAGCGACACCCAGGATCGGCAGCGGCTTGCCGAAGAGATCCGCCCGGGTCATGCCGAAATCATCGGCACAATCGCAAACCTCCGGCAACATGGACATGGGAACGCCCAGCAACCGGCACAGGTCTTCGTCCCAAACATTGTCGTGGATGTTGAAGAGCAGTGTCCGGGACGCATTGGTCGCATCCGTGACATGACGCTCGCCGCCAGTAAGATGCCAGATCAGCCAGCTGTCGACCGTCCCGAAGGCCAATTCGCCGCGCTCTGCACGTTCGCGGACGCCCTCGACATGATCGAGGATCCACGCAACTTTCGTCCCGGAAAAATAAGGATCGAGCAGGAGGCCCGTTTTTTCGGTGAACAGCGCCTCATGGCCGTCCTTGCGCAACTTGGCACAGAACTCCGACGTCCGGCGATCCTGCCAGACGATGGCGTTGTAAACGGCCTTGCCTGTCTTCCGGTCCCAAATGACAACGGTTTCCCGCTGGTTGGTGATGCCGATGGCCGCGATGTCCGCGACGGACACATGGGCACGCTCCAATGCCTCGCGGCACACAGCGGCGGTCGTAGACCAAAGGTCCTCAGGGTCATGCTCGACCCATCCGGATTTCGGAAAATGTTGCTTGAATTCCATCTGGCCGACGCTGATCGGCTGAAAGTCACTGCCAAACACGATCGCACGGCTGGACGTGGTTCCCTGATCGATGGCCAGAATGGCACCCGCCATGGCAACTTCTCCCTATGTGGATGGGGACCTGTCGCTGAAAGCGCAGATCACCTCTGTCTTGTTGGTTTTATGCAGCAGCTTCGGCTTTTTCCGCAAGATAGCGCTTGATGAATGCCTCGAGAGCAGCTGTTTCAGTCTCGGAGAAATGCAGACCCAGCTTCGACCGGCGCCAGAGAATGTCTTCTGCGGCGCGCGCCCATTCCCGATCAATCAGCCAGCGCACTTCAGGTTCGTACAGATCCGCCCCGAAACACGTGCCAAGATCCTCTGATCTTTTCGCATCTGCCAGGAACAGGCGTGCATCGGTTCCATAGGCGCGAACCAGACGCTCGGCATGCACTTTCGCAAGGAAGGGGAAGTCTGCCTCAAGCGAACTCACCTGGGCATCGAAATCAAGCGGGCCAAAATCACCGCCCGGCAACGGCGCATAAGCTGTCCAGACGCCGCGCTTGAAGGGCAGGAATGGCTCGAGTTTCTCGAGCACCTGTTCAGCCAGTTTCCGGTAGGTGGTGATCTTGCCGCCGAAAACCGAAAGCAGGGCAGCGCGGTCGTCCTCGCCGCCCTCAAGCTCCAGCACGTAGTCACGTGTTGCGGCCTTGGCGTCTTCGGCACCGTCATCGTAAAGCGGGCGCACACCGGAATAGGTGTGGATCACATCTTCCGGCGTTACCGTGGTCTCAAGATACTCGCTCACAGACTGGCAAAGGTATTCCACTTCGCCATCCGAAATCTTCACTTCGTCCGGATCGGCGTCATAGTCGACATCTGTCGTTCCGATCAGCGTGAACTCGCGCTCATAGGGAATGGCGAAAATGATCCGGCCGTCGCCATTTTGGAAAATGAAACAGCGGTCGTGATCAAACAGCCGGCGGACCACGATGTGGCTGCCCTTGACCAGACGCACGTTTGAGGTCCGGTTCGCACCGACGACACCGGACAGCATGTCGGCAACCCAAGGCCCGGCCGCATTGACCAGAGCCTTAGCCGTCACCGTACGCTCCTCTCCGCTTTCAAGGTCGCGGAGGACGACTTCCCACAAGCTGCCTTGCCGGCGCGCATTCACACACTTGGTGCGTGTCAGGATGTCCGCACCCCGGTCAGCGGCATCGCGTGCATTGAGGACCACCATGCGCGCATCCTCGACCCAACAGTCGGAATACTCAAAGCCCTTTTTAAACATGGCCTTGAGGCCATGAGAGAACGGCGGCTGATCGAGCTTGACGGTCTTTGTCGCCGGCAGAAGCTTGCGGCCGCCAAGGTGATCATAGAGGAAAAGCCCCAGGCGCAGCAGCCAGGCGGGGCGCAGTTCCTTGTGATGGGGCAGGATGAAACGCAACGGCCAGATGATGTGCGGCGCGGCCCGCCAAAGGACCTCGCGTTCCTTCAACGCTTTGCGCACCAGGTCGAATTCGTAATACTCGAGATACCGCAGTCCGCCGTGGATCAGCTTCGTCGACGCGGAGGACGTTGCCCCTGCAAGATCGCCCATTTCCGCCAGAAGAACCGATGCTCCCCGGCCAACTGCGTCGCGCGCGATACCGGTGCCATTGATCCCACCGCCGATCACCACGAGATCATAATCGGGCGTCATTCACTTCTCTCCCGGAGCCTTTTGCTCGCGCTCACAAACGCGATTTATCCCTGAAAGCGAAAATAAAACGAAACTTTACGAAATTCAATCAAACAAAACCGCCACTGGCATCCAGCGGCGGTTTTTTATCATTTTCAACAATGCATGCATTATTCGTCAGGTGCGATGGAGGTATCCAAAGCCGGGACATCGGGCGTCTTTCTCGGCTTGGCCTGGCCCTTT
Source organism: Roseibium polysiphoniae (assembly GCF_014842925.1). GTDB lineage: Bacteria > Pseudomonadota > Alphaproteobacteria > Rhizobiales > Stappiaceae > Roseibium > Roseibium polysiphoniae. Next base: position 272,581 of record NZ_JACYXJ010000004.1, on the reverse strand, counting down.
GTTTCTTTTTCAGATGGAGGCAGGGCACCAGCCTCCGCCGGAGCGGCGGGCACCGCCGAATGATACGTCACCTGCGGGAATGGAATCTCGATGCCCAGCTCGTCGAAGACTTCCTTCACAAACTCGTTGTAAGCGCGCCCGGTCGACCACTGATCGCCAGGCGTGGTCTTGATCCGCACGCGGATATCAATCGCGCTGTCGCCGAAGTTGGTGACGCCATGCATCTCCAGATCGCCAATGATCCGGCCACCGTACTCGCTTTGCTGCAAGCGCTGGAATGCCTCCAGCAGCGCTGCCTTGGCATGCTTGATGTCCGTGTCGTAGGAAACGCCGATGATCGCGACATGGTAGGAAAAGTCGCGCATGAAATTGGAGACCATATCGACCGAAGAGAACGGCACGATGTGTGTCGTGCCTTCGAGGTCACGCATGCGAACAGAGCGGACGGTCAGTCGTTCGACGGTCCCCGTGACACCGCCGACCGTAACCACATCCCCCTCGTTGATGGCATTCTCGATCTGGATGAAGGCGCCCGTGATGATGTCCTTGACCAGGGTCTGTGCGCCAAACGAGATGGCAAGACCGACAACACCTGCACCGGCAATCAACGGCGCGATATCGATCCCGATTTCGGACAGGGACAGCAACGCCGCCATCACGATGATCACGACGGTGAATGCATTGCGGAACAACTGGAACAGCGTCCGGACGCGCGCGGTCACCACATAGCCCGCGTGTTCGCGAAGCCTGAGGTCAACCCATGACATGACCGCAAGCCAGATGGCGAAGGCGACCAGAAGCACCAGCGCCGCGGAGCCGTAACGCCCCAGCAGCTCAACGCCGCTCGGCGACGTCAGCCAGTTGCTCAGGCTCAAGACACCCCAGATTTCGAGCAGGACCAGAACCGTCAGGGCGAAGACGACAAAACGCAAAATCCTCAGCATCCGCGGCAAAAAGGTATTCAGCCGCGTTTCAAGCGCAGGAAGGTTCGTGCGCACGTCTTCCGGAAGCCTGATGCCTCCGGTGATGGTCCGCGTGATGGCCAATGACACCAGGAACCCGCCCATGATCGTCAGGATCGAATAGCCGGTCGCCTGCATGACGATGGCAACTGCGTCAAATGGGCGAGACATCCACACGCCGAGCACCATCAGAATGTAGAGATACGCAAGCCAATGCCAGACTTCGGCCACCCCGACCAGGATCCGTTGCGCCAGATCGCTGGAAAGGTTCTGGGCATAGGTCTTGATGCCTTCCGCAACATGACGGCTGTTCTTGCGAACGAGCGCGAGGAGGAACACGGCGGCAAGCAGCACCACGAGCACCCGAACCGCGTTACCAACGACGAAGGACACAGTGAGATTGGCCACCGGCACGCCCAGCATCTGCCCGTAGCCGAAGAAGGACACGACGAAACCGAGGCGTTTCGCCCAGTAAACTGCAGACGCATCATCAAAAGGCAAAAGCCGCAGCATGGGCCGCTCCGGCGCAAACACGAAGCGAAGCCCGACTTTGGCAACGCCTGTCATCAGAAACGCGTTCAGCGCCAGGCTCTCGAGCAGAGACGCGCCGCTCTGAAGCCCTCCGAACGTGAAAAGCGCAGCGCTGTTGCCAGCGGCCCAGCCCGCCCCGACCGTCAGGAGATCTGCAAGCGTGGTGACAGCCAGCAGGAAGACCCGCATGACCACACCGCCATATTGCGCCTTGAGAACGTAGCGCTGGAAGAACATGTGAAGCAGCCGCTGGCCCAGGAGAAAAACGACAAAGGCAACTCCCAGGACCAGCACCACTTCAATCGTCGCCTGCCGGGCTTTCTCCCAGCGCACCTGCACGTCGCCGTTGGCCAGAAGCACCAGACCATTCAGAGCATGCCGGACGCGTGCGAAGCTCGCAACTGCGCTGTCGACGGTAGAACGCGTGTACTGCCCAAGGCGAACGGCAAAGGTCTGATCATTGCCTGTGGCCGCGGCATCGCCATCGGTCTGCGAAGCGCTGGCAGCCCCTTCACCGCTCGCTTGCGCGGCACCGCTTGCGCTCGTCTCCCCGGTTTGATCTGAAGGCAGCTCTTTCAAACGCTGGATCAGCGCGTCGCGACTTTCCGGGTTCTGCAGAACCTTGATCAAGGCCTCACTGGCCGCATCAAGCGACGGCTCGGCGTTCGCCGTGTCACTCGCCTCCCCGGAACTCTCCGATGAAGTCGCGGACCCGGTAAGCGGTATCCCTTGCGCAAAAGAAACGGACGGCAGCACCACACAGGCAAACAGAAGAAAGGCGATTGCAGAAATGCGGGCAGAAGCTGTCATTCATTCAAATCCGATTGCTTGTCTGGTCGAAGTGTCTTGCTTGGCTCCGTTCAAGCGCTGCAATACCCCGTTTTTAACGCACAAGGTAGCGTTACCGTTCCACGCACAAACAGAAAAGGGCGCATATTCATGCGCCCTTCCCCAACTCGGACCGGACATTCGCCTTCAGGACCGCTTGCCATTGTCCAGGCGCGGGGTTTCCGTTCCATCCTGAATGGCGTGCGGCAGCATGTCAGACAGGAAATTCTGGTAAGAGACCGGCCGCAGGAAGCGCTCGATCGCTTTTGTTCCAACCGACGTGGAGCGCACATCTGTCGACGCCGGATAGGGACCGCCATGCATCATCGCATGACTGACCTCGACACCGGTCGGGAAGTTGTTGCGGATCAAGCGCCCCGCCTTCCTCTCAACGATCGGAAGCAGAGGCGAGACCGCTTCCAGGTCGGCATCATCCATGATGAAGGTTGCCGTCAGCTGTCCCTCAAGAGCTTCAGCCACCTTGATGACCGCCGCCGCATCGGCACAGCGCACGACAACCGCCGCCGGGCCGAAAACTTCATCGTGAAGGGCGGGATTTTCCAGCCACACCTCGGAGCTGACATCAAAGACCACCGGAGCTGCATCGCAAGCGCCGCCAGTGCCCTCGCCTTTCATTGCGACTGTCGCCTTGCCGCTTTGCTCGCGTTCTGCAATTGCAGCCGCATACGCCTTGGCGATACCTGCGGTCAGCATGGTCTGGGCCGCGACATCTCCAAGCGCCTTGCAGGCCGCTTTCAAGAAGGTATCCAGATCCGGCCCGTCGAGCGCAATGACGAGGCCTGGATTGGTGCAGAACTGCCCAACACCCATCGTCAGAGACTGCGCCCACCCGGTCGCAATTTCATCCGCGCGCGCCGCGAGCGCCTGCGGCATCAAGAAGGTCGGGTTGATCGACCCGAGCTCGCCGTAGAATGGGATCGGCTCCGGCCGGGATACAGCCAGATCAAAGAGGGCACGGCCACCGCGCAAGGATCCGGTAAAGCCAATGGCCTTGATCAGGGGATGCGTCACCAGAGCACCGCCGGAGGCCTGGCTCGCGCCCTGGACAAGACCGAATGTGCCGCTTGGCATGCCGGTCTTTTCAATCGCAACACGGATCGCTTCTGCAACAATCTCAGCCGTACCCGCATGGGCCGGATGCCCCTTCACAACCACAGGGCACCCTGCTGCCAGGGCAGATGCCGTATCCCCGCCTGCGGTCGAAAACGCCAGCGGGAAGTTCGAGGCGCCGAAGACGCCGACAGGACCAATGGGTTTCAGCATCAGCCGGATGTCCGGCCGTGGCAGTGGCTGACGATCGGGCAACGCCCGGTCTATCCGCGCATCGAAACAGCTGCCTTCCTCGATCCAGTCCGCGAACAGCCGCAACTGGCCTGTGGTGCGGCCTCGCTCGCCGTTCAGACGCATTTCGGGAAGCGCCGTCTCCTTGCATCCAATTTCCGTCAGATCAGCACCGCGCGCTTCGATCTCGTCGGCAATCGCCCTGAGGAAATTCGCCCGATCTGCGGTCGAGGTGCTGCTGAAATCTGCAAACGCACGTTCCGCAGCTTCGGCTGCCTTGGCGACCGTTTCGGCATCAGCGTCTTGAACGGCGGCCTGAAGGACCTCTCCGGTTGCCGGATTGACCGTCTGGAAAGTCCCGCCACCTGAGACCCAGGCCCCATCGATCAAATGCTTACCGTTCAGCATGGCTTTTCCTTCTCAATTTCACTCTTGATACCGCGCGCTGGCGGAGCCGCCAGAAGATTTCCAAGGGCTTTCCACGCCATGCCGGCAAATGCAAGCCGCGATCACGTTGGAAGGCGCACGGAAGCCCAGACTGAAACCAAAAATTCACCATGTTTCATAACGTAGTTCTAACAAGGTTAGTTGTACTGTTCCGCCTATGGGGGACTGGATGTTTTATCAGCTGCTTGAAATGGCAAAGGAAAACACGGCCGAAGCGCGCGGTGCGCTGATGCTTGGTTTGGCAGATATTCTCGTTCGCGGCATCGAGAAACGCTCCGAAGAGGAGCTGCAGATGTTCGGCGAGATCGCTGTTTTGCTCTACACCAGCGCGCCAAAACCTGATCGCATCCAGTTGTCGCGCAAGATCGCGTCGGAGCTCCGTACGCCAATCAACCTTGCCATGACACTTGCGAGTGACGACATCTCGATTGCTCTGCCGGTGCTTGAAAAATTCCCGGCGTTCAACCCGGAGAACCTTCTCCGGCTGGCCGAAGAGCTGGATGACGAGCATCTCCAGGTTCTCGCCAGACGCACGGACATCAACACCAAGGTCTCCGACAAGCTGGTTCGGCGCGGGTCGAAGGTCGTTCACCGCATCCTGGCCGGCAACCGGGAAATACGTCTTTCACAAATCGCCTTGAAGGCGCTCGTGCGCCACGCTGTTCAGGATGTTGTGCTGCGTGAGGATCTGGCCCTTCGCTCCGACCTCACCCCGACCGTCTGCACCATGCTCATGCCCCATGTTCGCGGAGCAACCCAGAAGCGTCTGCAGAAGCTGATTACCGGAGTGCTGTCCAAGTCCGACCTGGACAAGCTTGCCAGGCTGCGTGAGCTGCGCAAGGAACATGGCGCCAAGATCGACCAGCTGGACGGCAAGCCCCTCTGGGACTATGCGCAAGCCAGCGAAATCTCATTGAACGAACTCGTCGTCTTGATGCTGCAGGATGAGCGCCTCGCGCACGTTGCCGACCTTCTTGGCCAACAGGCGCGAGTTGCGGCCGGCACCGCTCGAAACGCGGTCTTCAAGGGAGATGTCGAACAGATCGTCGCCATCGCTCAATCCGCGGGCCTGTCGACCGATGCCTTCTCGCTTTTGGCAAAGGCACGCTGCAAGCATCTGCGGATTCCAAGTTCCAAGGCCGCCGAATGGATCTCGGCTTATGTCGCTGCCCAGACTGGCAAAAACGCGGGCAAAAAGCGCCGCGGCGATGGCGCATTTGCAGCCAAGCGCAGGGTTCGACCGCGGCGCGACACAACCCGTCGTCTTGCCGCTATTTAAGGACTTTGCGACGCGCGCAAAGGAATGCGGCCAGTGCCGTTGTGAGCGTGGCAGCTGCGTAAAACCATAGGCCGGGCAGCACACTGGCTGCCGCCAATCCGCTCGTTTTTGCAGCAAACAACACCAGCGCAACCAGCATCACGTCAAGCATCGACCACTTGCTGACCATGCTCAGGAAGTGAAGCGATCTGCTCGCGCTACCTGACAGCGCGGCGACGTGGGTCAACAGGATTTTCAGGGCCGGAAATCCGATCGAGACCGCTCCGATCAGGACGGCAAGACCATGTTCCTGATCGCGCCACAGCACCAGAACCATATCCACCAGCGACGGCCGATCCTCCAGAATGAACAACCTCTCGAACCGCATGAGCGGTAGGGTCAGCCCGAGAGCAAAGGAAAACGTTGCGACGGGAAGCAACAAGGCAATGGCAAAACGCATGCGCGGCTGAAAACCTTCTCAAGGAGGAGCCCGACCCAATCGCGGATCGGCAAAAGCAGGCCCAAGAGCCTATCTTCGCAGAACCTATAACACAGCCCAGACGCGAACCAGCTTGAGCTAGACAGCATAAAGGCCCGAACCGGTTTACCGCTTCGAGCCTTTATGAAAGTACAGATCCGCCAGGAGAGCAGAAAAAGATTGATCAGCGCCCCCGGGCGCGGGCCGCAATCTCGTCCAGCTGATCCTGTTCGGCAATTTCCTGGGCCGTGCGCTCACGCTGCTGGTCGCGCTCTTCCAGTTGCTCGAACTTTTTCAGTTCTTCGATGGCTTCATTCAGCTCATCACGCGCACGCTCAAGCTGCTCATCCAATTCCAGCGCGGAATTTTTCAGATTGTCACGGCGTGTTGCCGCAGCCTTTGCGAACGTCGGATAGGCGAAATGCCCCACATCGGTAATACCGACGCGTTCCTGTTCACTCCGGATCTGGTCGTCGAGTTCGTCGGCCATCCGGTTGAATTCTGCGATCATCGTCTCGATCTGAGACAACTGCCGCCGTTTGTCATCGACCTGAAAACGCTTCAGGCGAATTAGACTGTCTCGGGTTTTCATTACTCAATACTCCCCTAGCAGACCGATACTACCCCGGAGTCATTTCCAAAAGGTTGGCAAGCTGCAAATAACCATCCTGCAGCGAGGTTGCCTCGTCCTTACCTTGGTTCAAAAACGCCTCCATCGGCTCGAAACGGGCAATCGCTTCATCCACCACAGGATCAGATCCCTTTCTGTAGGCGCCCAGGCGGATCAGCTCTTCCATGTCCGTGTAGGTGGACAAAAGCTGCTTGGCCCGGCGCAGGACCGGCAGATTTTCTGACGGCACACAGCGCGGCATTGTTCTGGAAACCGACTTTAGCACATTGATGGCCGGATAGCGCCCACGCTCGGCGATCCCTCTTTCCATCACCACATGGCCATCGAGAATACCGCGAACTGCATCGGCCACCGGCTCGTTGTGATTGTCCCCTTCCACGAGCACTGTGAAAAGACCGGTGATCGCGCCGCTCCCGACTTTGCCTGGGCCGGCGCGCTCGAGAAGTCTCGGCAGCTCGGTGAAAACCGTCGGCGTATAGCCCTTCGAGGTCGGAGGCTCGCCGATCGAGAGGCCGATTTCCCGCTGCGCCATGGCAAAGCGGGTGATCGAATCCATCATGCAAAGCACGTTTTGGCCTTCATCGCGAAAATGCTCGGCAACCGTCATGGTCAGATAGGCCGCCTGACGGCGCATCAAGACGCTTTCGTCGGATGTCGCAACAATCACTACCGAACGGGCGAGCCCCTCCTCGCCCAGATCATCCTCAATGAACTCCTGGACCTCACGGCCACGTTCACCGATCAGTCCAATGACGGCGACGTCACAGTCCGTGTTGCGCGCAAGCATCGACATGAGCACGGACTTGCCGACGCCTGAACCGGCGAAGATGCCCATGCGCTGGCCCTCGCAGCAGGTCACAAAGGTGTTCAGCGCACGCACGCCAAGATCCAAGGGTCCTCCAACGCGGGCGCGATCAGACGCCGGCGGCGGTGAGCTGCGCAATTTTCTGGTAACCTCGCCACCGGGCAGATCGCCCTTGCCGTCGATCGGTTCGCCCAGGGCATTTACGACCCGGCCCAGCCAGCCGTTCGCAGGATGAACAACGCTGTCACGCGCCGTGATAACGGCCTTGCAGCCCATCCGGACACCCTCAAGACCGGAGAACGGCATGCACAGAGCATGGTTATCCCTGAAACCCACAACCTCGGCCGGAACTTTCGGATTGTCTTCGCCACTGTCGATCATGAGTCGCGAACCCACGCTCATTTCGTGGATTGGCCCAGCAATTTCCACCAAAAGTCCCTGCACGGCGACGACCCGACCGTAAATTTCAGTCGCCATAAGCGAATCGATTTCGGCAAAAAGCGACTTCAAATCGAATTCCTTTCAGCAGTTAACGGTTTTGGTAACCTATCGTTTACGTCTCTGCTTAATCTTAATGAACGGAACGTTGACAGGCGAGAGCCATTTCAGGGTCCAGCAGTTTTGTGGAGAATGAATCTGAACGGAGTCGGTTAGCACCGCTTCCTAATGTAAAACATTAAGCTCCTTGATTCCGGCATTTTTTCAGCGGACTCAAGAACTTGCCGTTTTTCACAGATTACTTCCCCTGGAGCTTGCCGCTACGAATTAGATTTTGTTAACCATAAACGACTAGCTTTGGGTCGGGGTTAATAACAGTCCTACGTAGCAGGCACCGACAGAGCCGTTGCGACTTGCCCAGGAAAGGCAACATAAGGGGATTGGCATGCGTGTATTGTTGATTGAGGATGACAGTGCGACAGCACAGAGCATTGAGCTCATGCTGAAGTCTGAAAACTTCAACGTCTACACGACAGATCTTGGCGAGGAAGGTATCGACCTCGGCAAGCTGTACGATTATGACATTATTATGCTCGATTTGAACCTGCCGGACATGTCCGGTTATGAGGTTCTTCGCACCTTGCGAGTCTCTAAGGTCAAGACGCCTATCTTGATCCTCTCCGGCAATGCCGGCATCGAGGACAAGGTTCGTGGTCTCGGCTTTGGCGCCGATGACTACATGACCAAGCCTTTCCACAAGGATGAGCTTGTCGCACGTATTCACGCCATCGTCCGTCGCTCGAAGGGCCATGCCCAATCGGTCATCGTGACTGGCGACCTCAAGGTCAATCTGGATACCAAGACCGTCGAAGTTGGCGGCCAGCGCGTCCATTTGACGGGCAAGGAATACCAGATGCTCGAGCTGCTTTCCCTGCGCAAGGGCACGACCCTTACCAAGGAAATGTTCCTCAACCACCTCTATGGTGGCATGGACGAGCCGGAACTGAAGATCATCGACGTCTTCATCTGTAAGCTGCGCAAGAAGCTCGCCGCAGCAACATCAGGGAAGAACTATATCGAAACTGTCTGGGGCCGCGGCTACGTGCTGCGCGAACCAGAAGTCGAACAGGCTGCCTGATCTTCGGACTTAAACGTCCCGATACGATTTTAAGACCCCCGCTCCGGCGGGGGTTTTTGTTTGTTCAGGCGGCCGCGGATAAAAAAACGGCCAGGTCATCAAGACCTGGCCGCTCAGTGCCTCTAATGTTGAATGGTGGGGCCACGCATTAGAGGCTTAGCTGATAGCTCTCCGCGACATAACGGAAGTTGTCGCCATCCGCCTCGACGTATCCCACAGCCGGGAACGGCATGTGATAGCCAACGAACGGCACCTTGTCGCTTGCGAGCATTCCAAGAACCTTGCGGCGCGTCGCAGCTGCGGCGCCCTTGTCCATGTCGAAGCGCACTTCCCAATCAGGATGGGCGAGCGACCAGACGTAGTGATTGGCGGTGTCTGCGGCCAACAGGAGCTGCTTGCCCTGGCTTTCGAGCATGTAGACCATGTGCCCCGGCGTATGACCGCCCGCCGCCATGGCAGTGACACCTGAAACGACGGAACCACCATCTTCCAGGAAGGTCATTTTCTCGGCCAGCGGCTTGACGTTCTTCGCCATAAGCTTGGTCACGCCATTGGCTTCCGGATCCATCTTAGACCAGAAGTCATATTCGGCTGCGCCCGTTACATAGCGTGCGTTCGCAAAAGCCGGCTGACCGCCTTCCATTAGGCCGCCAATGTGATCGGGATGCATGTGGGTCAGAACGACGATATCGACCTGCTCAGGCGAGTAGCCTGCGCTTTCGACCGCAGCGCGCATGTTGCCACGTGCAGGACGGCCACCCTCGCCGACGCCGGTATCGAACAGAACCAGCTCGGACCCAGTGTTCACCAGGGTCGGAGTGAAAAAGGTCTTGAAGCTGTCGGCGGGAATGAAGTTGTCCGTGGACACGGCTTCGAACTCGGCCGCCTCGACGTTCATTCCGAAGGTCTTTTGCGGCTCACCGACAGGCACGACGCCGTCAAGCAACGTGTTGATCTCGAAATCCCCGACGCCATAGCGCGCAACCGGGTTGGCCAGAACGCCCTGCTTGTCGGCAGAGGCCAGCACTGAGCTCGAGCTTGCGAGAACGGCGCCTGCAGCAGCGCCACCAGCGCCCAGAAGCGCAGCGCGGCGGGAAATCTCGACCTTCAGATCGCTCATGTCATTCTCCTGATTTTCTTCAAGGCCCCTCCCAAAGTCACTCAGCCGTTTCTCGGACAGAATGAGGCAGTGTCGGACGGCTACCCGCCTCCACAGACCCCATAGGGAAAGCGAGGCGGGCGGTCCGCCACAGGACCAGATCAAATTCCATAGGAGAATGTGGCACCGCAGACTGTTTCGGAAAGTAGCCCACCCGTTTTCTTCACGAAATGCGCGAACGTCCTGCGGTCAAGTGATTTTTATTTGAAATGGCAGTGAGTTAGAATGGATCTCCCATTCATGCATCTTAGATGGTAGGGTAAAAATCACACCATCGGAGGCGATCTTGGTTCCCTTACCCATGAAGGAGTTGTCAATTCTGAGCGGTCTGAGTGCCGTTTTGATTGCCGCCACACAAATTGCTGTTCCGGACGGATGGCATCTGCTCGGCGCTTATGGCTACTGGCTCGTCCGTATTGCCCTGGAAGCAGCCCTGTTTATCGGCGGCCTTCAGATCGCCGTCCAGATCGCCGGCGTGCAGCGCCACCGCTTTGTTCTGGTGCTCGCGACCAGCCTCGCGACACTTGCCCCGTTTGTCCTCGCAACCACGGCCATGGACATCATCCTGGGTCTTCCGGAACTCGAGCGCCTGCCGATGGTTGGTGTGCCGTTCGAGGGCCAGGGAAACTCACATCCGGTTGGCGACCGGCTGGTCGTCTTTGTCTATGAGCTGGGCTTTCTGCTGGACAATCATCTGGCGCTCTGCCTGCTCATCACCGCCCCCTGGATCCTTCGGCAGAGCGTAGAGACGGAAGACAGTGCCAAAGAGGCATCTTCTGAGGAACGCAAAGAGACGAGACCTGACGGGCTGGACAAAGTGTCCGAAGGCGTCCCGACGGAAGACGAGGTCGCCTCCGAAGAGGTCACGTCACCACCAGCAACGCCGTTCCTGCAACAACTCGAGCCGGCGTTTGAAACCCGTCTTCTGCGTGCGGAGGCCCAGGAACACTATGTCCGCCTGATCGGCGAGGCCGAGACACGCATGATCCTGTTTCGCTTTGCCGATCTGATGAAGCTGCTTCCCGAAGAAATGGGCAGCCAGGTCCACCGCAGCCATTGGGTCGCCCATGACGGAGTCGAGCATTGCTATCGCGACGGCAGCAATCTGCGCCTGAAGATGAAGGACGGGTCGACGGTTCCGGTGAGCCGCAGCAACGCCAAGAGCGCCATGGAGCGCTTCGGCACGAGCAGCTAAAAAGCAAACGGCGACCCGTGGGCCGCCGCAATGTTTTCAGTCACGCCAAGGTGCTTGGGTTCAGCGCGTGGAAGCGCCCGCGACCAATCTTGGAGCGACAGCTCCCGGCCGTGCTGCTGCCTGCTTGCGCTGAAACAGGCCGCGCTTGCCCGGAACAGGCTTGAAGGCGTCTGTCAGCCCAACGACCGTTTCCGCGGCACCCAGAACCAGGAAGCCGTCATCCGGCACCATCTTGGCAAGACGGTCGAGGATTTCCGACTTCGTCTGCTGGTCGAAATAGATCAACACGTTGCGGCAGAACAGAATGTCGAATTCGCCGAGATGGCTGAAATTATCGAGGAGGTTCAGCTTGCGCCACTCGATCATCGCCCGCATGTCCGGGTTGATCTGCCACATGTCGCCCTTCTGATCGAAATACTTCAAAAGCATCTGGATCGGGAGACCGCGCTGAACTTCAAACTGGCTGTAGAGGCCAGCCTTGGCCTTTTCCAGAACCTCGTTCGACAGATCCGTTCCAAGAATACGGGTGCGCCAGCCTGCCAGCTTCGGCCCTGCTTCCTTGAGGCAGATGCCCAGGGAGTAAGGTTCCTGCCCGGAAGACGCTGCAGCGCACCAGATCTTCAGGGCGCGTGTCCGCGCCCTTGCTTCGAGAAGCGCCGGCAGCATGGTGTCGTTGAAGTGGTCGAAGGGTGTCTTGTCACGAAAGAAGAACGATTCATTTGTCGTCATAGCCTCGATGACATCGTTTTCCAGCTTCGAGTTGCCACCCCGTTGCATGTTTCCGATCAAACCGCTCAGCGTATCGAGCTTCGCGGTTCTTGCGACTGGCAGCAAGCGGCTTTCGACCAGGTATTGTTTGTCGTTGGACAGGACCAGGCCTGACTTGTCCTTGAGGAATTTCTTCAGAAACTCGAACTCAGCCGGGGTCATCGAGCGTTCCCCTTTAATACGCGCGCTACTTTGGGACCGATTTCAGGAAGCGGCAACACGTCGCTGCACATCCCGGTGTTTGCAGCGGCACCTGGCATACCCCAGACAACGCTCGTGGCTTCATCCTGGGTCAGAACGCTGCCGCCACCTGCGGCAATCGTCTTCACGCCAGCTGCGCCATCATGACCCATTCCGGTCAAGATAAGACCCAATGTCGCCGATCCATAGATCTTGGCGACGCTGTCGAAGAGTGGATCGACAGCGGGTTTACAGAAATTCACAGGCTCGCCATCTGTCAGGCAGATCTTGACCGCACCGGCTTCCTTTTCAAGGATCATGTGCTTTCCACCCGGGGCAACATAGATGTTGCCCGGCTGCAAGACATCGCCATGTGCACCCTCTTTTGCAGGACGCATGGCCGCCTTGCCGACGTGTTCGGCAAGAATGGCGGTAAAGGTTGGCGGCATATGCTGGGTGATGACGACCGGAACGTCCTGAATGGCGGTTCCAATGTCCTTCATCACCTGCTGAAGTGCCTGGGGTCCGCCAGTGGAAGACCCGATTGCCAGGATCCGCGGCTTGACCGCTGCATAGGGACGAAGCTTGAAGGCGGCAGCCGGGGCCGCGGCGGCACCCGTTCCACCCTGCGCCATCCGCAGCGGCTCACGTGTGTTCGCCAAGCGACCGACAGGAGCCTGGGAAACCGTCCGTCCTGCATTCGTTGCAGCACGCATGGTGCGTCCAGGGCCACGCATCCGCCGGGCGCGAATGCCCAACGCCTTGACCTTGTCGATCAGTTCGCGGCGGAAATCGACTGAGGTCGTGACTTCGGAAGTGGATTCCGGCTTGGGGACATAATCGGCAGCACCAAGCGAAAGTGCTTTCAAGCTGATTTCCGCATTCCGGCGTGTCAGTGTTGAGGCCATGATGACCACAAGGTCACGCTTCTTGGCCAGCATCAGCGGCAGCGCGGTCATGCCGTCCATTTCCGGCATTTCAATATCGAGAACAACCACGTCCGGGTTGCTCTTTTCAATGTCGTCAACGGCAAGCTTGCCGTTTCTGTGTGATCCGACGACCGAAAGTCCGGGATCAGAGTCCAACCAACGGGTCAGCAAACCTCTGATAACGACGGCATCGTCGACGACCATTACGCGGATGGGATCCGTGCCCGGGTTTGCCCCGGTCGTGATATTTTGTTGTGCAAAGGCCATTTACAGGGTCCAGTCGCAATTAGATGAGGCCGACTTCCTGAAACTTTGCTTCGACGATTTCCCGATCGAAGGGCTTCATGATGTACTCGTTGGCACCAGCCCGGATCGCGCGGGCGATATGAGCCACGTCGTTTTCCGTCGTACAGAACACGACAATCGGCTTTTCACCGCCATCTTCGCCACGAAGACTGGTCAGGAACTCCAGACCATCCATGACCGGCATGTTCCAATCCAGAAGGATTGCGTCCGGCATGGTCTTCCGGCATTCGTCCAGAGCCTGCTGGCCATCTTCGGCTTCGGTAATATCGAAGTTCATGTCTTCCAGAATGCGGCGAGCCACTTTCCGGATGACACTTGAATCATCGACGACAAGACATTGTTTCATCTCGTTTGTCTCCGTTGAACGGCCGGACGAAGCCGGCCGATTATCACGCTGCTGCCGCTGCCATTGGCTCTGGGAACATCGTGCCAAGCAGGCGGGCCACATCCAGAATGACCATCAGCTTGCCATCGAGACGATGCACGCCGCCTGAGATCTCGGCCCAACGCTTGTCCAGGTTGGACGGATTGGATTCTGCGGAGCTGCCCGGAAGGTTGAGCACTTCTCCGACAGCATCGATCACGAGACCGTAGCTTTCGTGCTTGTACTCGATACCGACAGCCATCATCTGACCATCTTCCTGAGGCGGAAGATGGAGGCGGCGGCGCATGTCGATCGCCGTTACAATCCGTCCGCGGAGGTTCAGAACCCCTGCCACTTCGGGAGCAGACAAAGGCACGCGCGTCACGCTTTCCGGCACGAACACGTCGTGAACCTGGGAAATCGGGAGGCCAAACAACTGGCCTCCGATCACCACGGTGACGTACTGAATTGTGTCACCACCAGCCGAAACATTGTTTTCGATCATGGTCATGCTGCAACTCCCATTTCACCAGAGAACACATCCTTGAGCGCGGCGATAAGGCCGGGGCGGTCAAACTTGGCGACATAGTCGTCAAAGCCGGCCTGGCGTCCCCGTTCAATCGACGCCGGCGTGACCATGGCCGAGAGGGCCAGGACCGGCATGTTCCGGAAGCGAGGATCCCGACGAATGGCTTCGCAGAATTCGAAGCCGTTGATTTCCGGCATCTCGATGTCACTGACAACAGCATGGAACTTCCTGCCATCCTCTAGCAGATCAAGTGCCTGACGTGGGCTGTCACAAGTGGTCACATCGTAACCAGCCGCTTTCAGAACCGGCGTCAGCATGTTGCGGAAGAACGAGCTGTCATCGACAAACAGAACCTTCTTGGTGAGGGCCTGAATGTCCATTTCCTTGCGCATAAACCAGTCTTCGAAGGCCTGCGGGAGATAGTAACCGAGATCGATAATCTCAGTTGCACGATCCTTGATGACCGCCGAACCAAGAACGCCTGGACGTTCGGAGCCGACTTCAATGTTCATGTTATCTTCGACAATGTCGACGATCTCATCGACAACGAGGCCCATGGAGCGACCGCTGTCTGAGAAGACCAGCATCGGCTGGGTTCCCTCGAGCTTATGCTGATCTCCGTCGTTGATGTAGACCAACGGCATGAGAGCCCCACGGTACTGAACCAGATCGCGGCCATTTGAGCGCTCGATTTTCGAGACCTCGAACTCTTCCAAGCGTGTAACCAGGGAGAGCGGCACCGCTTTGGGCTCTGGAGCACCGGCACGGAACAAGAGCAGCGAAATAGACGACTGACTTGTATGCGCCTTGCGGCCCGTCTCTTCTGCTTCGTCTTCGCTCTGTTCGGCGACCGCGCTGGATGCATGGCTGGCCATGGCACTTGCGACACCGTTTGGATCGATGATCATGATAACCGAGCCATCACCCAAGATGGTGTTGCCGGAGAACATATTGAGGTTCCGCAGCATGGTGGACATGGGCTTGACCACGATTTCTTCCGTATGGAAGACGCCGTCAACCACAACACCGAAGGTCTGACTACCGACCTGCATGACAACGATGAAGCCGTTGTCGTCATCGATCGCCTTCTCGATGTCCTCACCTTCATAGATACCCAGAAGCTGAGACATATGCACAAGCGGCAGGAGCTTGTTTCGAAGACGGAGGACCGGTGTGTCCTTGATCCGCTCGATACGATGTTCGGAATTGTGCTGAACACGCACCAACTCAACAACCGACAGCTGAGGAATTGCGAAGCGGTCGCCGGCGGCCTCAATGATGAGGGTCGAGACAATCGCCAGTGTCAGCGGGATCTTGATGATGAAGCTGCTGCCCTTGCCCGGAGTCGAGCGCAGGTCAACGGTACCACCGATCAGTTCGATGTTGTTGCGAACGACATCCATGCCGACGCCACGTCCGGAGACACTGGTGACTGAAGCAGCTGTCGAGAACCCGGCAGCAAAGATGTATTTGTGGATCTGCGCATCCGACATCTTGTCGATCTCGGCTTCGGTCGCGAGCCCGCGCTCGATGACCTTCTGCTTGATCTTGTCAACGTCGAGACCTTTACCATCATCACGCACTTCGATGATGATGTGCCCGCCTTCATGATAGGCAGCAAGGGTAATGGTACCCTTATCCTGCTTACCGGCTTCACGCCGCTCGGTGGGCATTTCGAGACCGTGGTCGGCAGAGTTCCGAACCATGTGGGTCAGCGGATCCTTGATCATCTCAAGGACCTGACGATCCAGCTCGGTCTCGGCGCCGATCATTTCCAGTTCGATCGGCTTCTCAAGTTCCTGACTGAGATCACGAACGATACGTGGAAGCTTCTGCCACGCGTTGCCGATTGGCTGCATCCGGGTCGCCATCACGCCCTCTTGCAATTCGGCAGTCACATTGGACAGGCGCTGCAGAGGAACCTTGAACTCGCTGTCTTCATGACGGCGAACAATTTCCAGAAGCTGGTTGCGTGTCAGCACCAGTTCGGAAACCATTGTCATCAGGTGTTCGAGCGTATCGACAGCAACGCGGATCGACTGATTGGAAACGGAAGAACCACCGGCTTTCTTTTCCGCAGGCTCGTCCTTTTCCTTTTCAGGTTTTTTGGCGGCCGGCTTGGCAGCTGCCTCAACCTTGGCAGGAGCGGCGACTTCTACTGGAGCGGCTGCTTCATCAGCAGCTGCAGGAGCCCCGGCTTCTCCGTCAGCAACCTCGACCTCAATCTCGGTTTCACGGAAAGCACGCTCTAAATCATCCAGAGACACTTCACCAGGACGCAATTCGCGTTCCATGGTCTGCTCAGGAAGCACGTCGGCAGCCGCTGCCGGCTCTTCGGCTGGCTCAGCGGCTTCACCACCACTTACGACAGCTTCTGCACTCATCGACATGCGCTCGAGTTCAGAGATCAAATCGCTGTCGTCGCCTGTAGGCTCTTCGCCTTCAGCCGCTTCCAATTCGCCAAGAATGTCCTTGATGCGATCAATCGAACTCAGGATAAGGGAAACCGCCTCGGGTGTGACAGGCACTCCCTCGCGGAACTTGCCCATGAGGGTCTCTGCGGCATGCGCAATCCCCTCAAGTCGAGGCAAGCCCAAAAAGCCGCATGTTCCTTTGATCGTATGAACGAGACGAAAAATATTGTTCAAGATCGTCGCGTTGTTGGGCTCTTGCTCGAACTTTACGAGCTCTACGTCAACAACATCGAGACTTTCATTCGTCTCAGTTATAAATTCCCTGAGGAGGTCGTCCATGGCCTGCGCTCACCCGACTTGGTTACTGGTTCCGCGCCTACTAGAGGCGGCTGGACCGGGATGTCCATGTCAGTGAGGTTGGGCCGAAACAGTTAAGATACGCTGAAGCACCTCGAAGACTTTTAGAAAGTATGTTTATGCAGCCTTTTGGGCGGTGATGCGTACTGTGTCTTCTTCCTTTGACATGGACAGAGACATTCCACATTCACGCGCAAGAAGAACCGTATAAATCGGCTGAACCGAATGGGCGTCAACACGCTCAGGCTCTTCACCGGAAAGAGTTTCCTGCATGCCCAGAGGGATGCGCGGGTTCAAGCCTTTCGCGGTCAGAATAAAGCTCGGGCTGCTCGGCTCGCCCTCCATAAGGACGGAAATCTCACCACCGCGCGGAACACACTGGTTCGCGATGAGAATAAGATTGAGCAGCAGTTTGACGAGGTTTTTCGGCATCAGGTGCCGCGCAACCTGCCAGTCCAGATCGGACTTCTCATTTTCCATGAAGCCCGTCGCGACCACCTGAGCATCGCCCAGGTCAATCTCGGCGCCCGCAGAACCCGCCGCACCAAATGCAAGACGAGCAAATTGTAACTTTGCGGAAGCTTGGCGCGCGCTCTTGCGAATAAGGTCCATGGCGAACTCGCGCATGTCCTCCGAGCCTTCCTCGTCCAGGACTTCGAGGCCGTTGGTGATCGCCCCGACCGGGCTGATGATGTCGTGGCACACACGACTTGCCACCAGAGCGGACAGATCAAGCGAGGAAAGTTCTTTGAGTTCGGACATGGCGTTTCAAAGCTCTTCAAGGGCGCGGGGCCAGCAAGGTGATTCGAATAACGGTTAACTCAGGGATACACACGACAGACTACGCTGCCAAGCCGGAGGCGGAACTTACAAAGCAGGTTTGCACCCGGTTTTCTGCGCATGGACCTCGGCATCGGCCATTAACTGCTTGGCGTTGACGACAAACAAAAAGCGATTGACGACCGAGTGGAAGAAAACAAGCTTTCCATCGACGACCGCGAATATGAAGGGATTGCCGGCGGTTGCGAAACCTTCCGCAAGGGCATAAGCGCCACAGCCGGCGAACAAGGGCGCGTAAGTATCTGGAGATCTTTTAAAAGCCTCCATATTGCCCTTGTTGACGAAAACCCACTCGGCACCGCCCCATTTGAGTTCCAGCTTGCGGCTTCCCTGACGCGGTCGCCGGTCCACGAAGTAGGCCACCGGGTCGTGGCCGCCAATCGCATAGCCGGCAATGGGATCGGGGATAAAAATCTGGGGACGTGCGAAACTTTCGCCAAAGACCATGATGCCAAAGCACGTCACTGCGGACATCAGCCACACACATGACCTATTTACAATACACTTTGGCATTGATTCGCTTCCTGATTCTTCCGATCGATAAGGCGAATCATCGATCGAACCCAGTAGAGTCTACATCATCATGGCGCTCAATCCCGCGCCCGACACGCAGCGAAACGCCTCTGCACAGGAGACCGGCTTAATGAATTGGCTCGCAACTACCTTCGCACGGAGAGCTCTCTTGGCTCTTTTCGCGCTTGGCGTCCTTTCCGCCACCACGATGGACGGGCGAGCCGATCAGGGAAGCACGCTGCCGCCGCAGACCTATGGCGAAGACGAGATCGTGACTGCAGGCCACCAGTTCTTTGGATCGGTCTCAGGCGGGCTTGCTTCGGTTGTCGAACGGGCCTTCAGCCAATTTGGCGAACCCAATGGCTATATTCTGGGTGAAGAAGGCTCTGGCGCCTTTGTCGCCGGCGCGCGTTTTGGCGAGGGCCACCTTTATACGCGCAACGCCGGCACCCATAAGATTTTCTGGCAAGGCCCATCGGTGGGCTGGGATTTCGGCGGTGACGGCGCACGTACCATGATGCTGGTGTATGACCTTCCGTCGATCGAAGCGATCTACAATCGCTTCCTCGGCGTGAATGGGTCGGCCTATCTCGTCGGAGGTGTCGGCATGACCGTGCTCACGAACCACGACATCGTCGTCGTACCGGTGCGCGCAGGCGTTGGTGCACGCCTTGGCATCAACATGGGTTATCTGAAGTTCACCGACAAACCGACCTGGAACCCTTTCTGAGGCGGCAAAACCACGCTTGCACAACGTTAGAACTTGGCTGAATTGACCGGCTCGTCTATTGATGGGATGCTTTTTGTATTCTTGAACAATTGACGGAGCCGGTCGTGATCGAAGCGGCAATGTATATTGCACTCGGTTTTTTCCTCGCCACATTGCTGGCGGCAGCCATCTTTCCCGCGATCTACAAGCGCGCGGTACGCCTCACCAAGGAGGCAATGAAAGCGGTCAATCCGGCCAGTTTCATCGAAGTCCGCGCAGCACAAGACGTTGAGCGCGCCAAGCATGCGCTGGCCCTGCGGAAAGCTGAGCGACTGGCAGAGAACGAGCGTCAGAATAGCGCCAAACACAGACTGGAAGCCGGCAGACTGACCGCCGACATGGTCAAGATGCAGACTTCGCATAAGCAAAAACTGTCTGCTCTTAAGGCCGAGCTTGAAGCCGCACAGCAAAAAGCCGGTGGTCGAAAGGCAAGATCAAGTGCCCTTGCCACCGAACTCGAAAAAACCCGCGCTCGTCTTGCAGAAACCGAACAGGCACTCGCTGCAGCGCGTGCCGACGCGGACCTTCTGAAAAAGGCAGAACCTGTCGCTGCATGGGCTCCATCTGACGACATGATGGCTTTGACCACGATCACCGGCCTCGAGGCACAGATTGCAACCTTGAAGGGGCAATTGGCGCAAACCGAGGGTGGTGTGCGTGCCGATCAAGCGTCCGACCCGCTGCTACAGACCAATGAGACTGAGCTTCGGGCCATGGTTGCCAAGCTCGAAGCCAATCTCGTCGACGCTGAAACCCAGTATATCTCCGCCCAGGCCGAGGTGACCCGGCTGTCCCTCATCCTCGACCAAAGCAAGGAGCCAACGGACGACCAGGTCCAGAAACTCCAGCGCGATCTGAAGTGGGCAGAGAACGAAAAGGCCAGGCTGACTGCGATTGTTCATGATCGCGAGAGGACCCTCGAACGCGCAAGGGCCCAGGTTGGAAAGTTGCGCCAGGACTTGAGAGCAGCTCCGGAGCTTGCATCCGTTCGCTCAGAACTCGCCGCGCTGACTGCCCAGATCTCCAGCGGCAGGAAACCTGCGGCAGCAGGAAAAGCAAAGCCCGCCAAGGCGGCCGCCAAACCCGGCAGCAGCAAGGCTGTCTCGCCCAGTCCTACCGCCACCGCTGAGAACACCAAAAAGCCCGCGTCCAAACCATCAGAAGCGGCCATTGCCAACGCTAATGCACTCGTGAACCGGATCGTGCGCTCAAGCCGCGCCAACGCGGCCCAGTCAGATAAGGCCGCACCGACGGCAGCGCCCACCCAAAAGACGCCCAGCGCCGGATCCGCCCGGCCGCAGGCCTCAAGTAAAAAATCCGGAGAGGTCGCCGCCAGACCTTCAACGGAAAAGGGCGCTATGGCAGAGACAAAAGCGGCCGCCAAGCCCAACGCCGCGAAGCGGGCCGGCACGCCCGGAACCAAAAAACGGGATGTGGCCTGAGCCTCCCCCGCAATAACGCCAAGCCCACCGTGACAGGTCATCGGCCGAGGACACAACAACAGTAATGCTGATTGCCAGACACAACGCCATTTTGGAGATCGCACGTCAGACCGGCCGGGTCAGTGTTGATGATCTGGCAAAACGCTTCGATGTCAGTCCCCAGACGATCCGCAAGGACCTGAACGAGCTATGTGAGCTTCGCCTGCTTGCAAGAACCCATGGTGGCGCCCTGCTGTCGTCTGGCATTGAAAACGTGGGTTACGAAGCAAGGCGGATTATCTCCAGCAAGGAGAAGGCCGACATCGCCTCAAAGGTCGCGGAAGTGATTCCCGACAACGCGTCGCTCTTCATCAACATCGGCACGACGACCGAAGCCGTTGCGCAGGCATTGCTCCAGCATCGCGGATTGATGGCCATTACCAACAACATCAATGTCGCCAGCCTGATGCGCGGCTACTCGCAAATCGAGGTGGTCGTTGCCGGTGGTGTCTTGCGCCATGCTGATGGCGGCATCGTCGGTGAAGCTGCCGTCGACTTCATGCGTCAATTCAAGGTCGACTTCGCTATTGTTGGCGCGTCGGCCATCGATCCGGACGGCTCACTTCTGGACTATGACTATCGCGAAGTTCGGGTCACGCAGACGATCATGGAAAACGCCCGGCACGTGATCCTGGTGGCGGACAGCACCAAGTTTGAGCGCACAGCCCCTGTGCGCGTCGGGCACCTGTCGCAGGTCGACACCTTTGTCACAGATCAATGCCCATCAGAGCGGATCCGGCAGATTGCGAAAGAAGAAGAAGTCGACCTGATCGAGACCGGCGAAGTCGACGGGGACTGATCCGACAAACGGGACCCAGCATGTCCACAGACGCTCCATGGCACTCGCTCCCTGTAGATGACGCCCTGAAGCACTTTCACAGTCGGCAATCTGGACTGTCGCCTGAAGAGGCAGCGCGCGCGCTTCAGGAATATGGGCCGAACACCCTGCCATCGGCAAAGCCCCGCAGCCTGCTGCGGCGGTTTCTCCATCAGTTCAACAGCGTTCTGATCTACGTCCTTCTCGGCTGCGCAGGGATAACCCTGATGCTCGGCCACCTGACGGACAGTTTGGTCATCCTTGCCGCGGTCATCGCCAACGCCCTCATCGGGATTGTCCAGGAGGGCCGGGCAGAGAACGCGATGGCCTCCATCAGCAAGATCCTCTCGCCTCAGGCAACCGTCCTGCGAGACGCGCGGCGGCTTTCAACAGAAGGCCGCTACGTTGTTCCCGGTGACATCGTCGTGCTTGAAGCGGGCGAGCGTGTCCCCGCAGACCTGCGCCTGCTGCGCGCCAACAGCCTGTTTATCCAGGAAGCGATCCTGACGGGCGAGTCCGTCGCGGTCGAAAAACAGACCTCACCCGTCCCAGAGAATGTGGCCATCGCAGAGCGAAGCTGCATGGCCTACAGCGGCACGATGGTCACCATGGGAGAGGGTCTTGGCGTGGTGATCGCCACCGGCACGCAGAGCGAAATCGGGCGGATCAGCGGCCTGCTCTCGGGCATTGAGGAACTGCAGACACCTCTGCTTCTCAAGATGAGTATATTCGCCCGCTGGCTCACGGCCCTGATCCTCATTCTCGGAGCCCTGCTGTTTGCCTATGGCTATGCGGTCCTTCATCAGGATCCCCAGTTGCTGTTCATGTCCATTGTCGGGCTTTCCGTTGCCGCTATACCCGAGGGTCTGCCAGCGGTTCTGACGATCACTCTCGCCATCGGCGTCCAGGCCATGGCCAAACGCAATGCAATCGTCAGGCGCCTTCCCTCGATCGAAACGCTTGGAAGCGTTTCCGTCATTTGCACCGACAAGACCGGAACCCTGACCTTCAACGAAATGTCGGTCACCAACATTTGCCTCACTACCGGCGAGTTCCGCGTCGAAGGGGAAGGCTATGAGCCAAGTGGAAGGATCCTGCGATCAGACGATGCTTCACCGATTGAAGCCACATCTGCCGACCTGCATCTTTTCCGGCTCGCGCGCGCGGCAGAGCTCTGCAACGACGCCATGCTCCATCAGGACGACGGGCATTGGAAGGTCGAAGGTGACCCGATGGAGGGCGCTCTGCTGGCCATGTCTCGAAAGATTTCTCCAAATAAGGAAGCTCCCCGGGATCGTGTCGCGCTGCTGCCTTTCGACGCCAGCTACCGCTACATGGCGACGCTGACCCGAACCGGCCCCCAATCCAGCGATGCTTCTGAACAGACCCTCATCACGATCAAGGGTGCTCCTGAGCGCATTCTTGCCATGTGCACCCAAGAACTTGGGTCGGATGGGACGCCTGAGCCGCTGAACGAACGGCAATGGCACCAACGCGCGGAAGCGCTCGCGAACGCCGGACAGCGGGTTCTTGCCCTGGCTGAAAAACATGCCTCACCAAATCAGACCAGCCTTTCCTCCACAGATCTGGAGCAGGGTCTTGTTCTGATCGGACTTGTCGGCCTGATGGATCCTCCGCGCCCGGAGGCCATCGAAGCGGTCGCCGACTGCCGTTCCGCGGGCATTCAGGTCAAGATGGTCACCGGTGATCACGCCGGAACAGCTGCTGCCATTAGCCGCCAGATTGGCCTCGAAAAGCCCGGCAACATTCTGACCGGCGCGGACATTGACGTCATGACTGACGCCGAATTGCGCGATTGCGCAATGGAGACCGACGTCTTTGCCAGAACCAATCCGGAACACAAATTGAGGCTGGTCGCCGCACTTCAGACACTCGGCATGACCGTCGCCATGACCGGAGATGGCGTCAACGACGCCCCTGCACTCAAGCGCGCCGACGCCGGCATCGCCATGGGTCTTAAAGGCAGTGAGGCCGCGCGCGAAGCTGCAGACCTCGTGCTCGCCGACG
Source organism: Roseibium polysiphoniae (assembly GCF_014842925.1). Classification (GTDB taxonomy): domain Bacteria; phylum Pseudomonadota; class Alphaproteobacteria; order Rhizobiales; family Stappiaceae; genus Roseibium; species Roseibium polysiphoniae. The sequence continues at coordinate 249,114 of NZ_JACYXJ010000004.1, read as the reverse complement.
ACAATTTCCGCTCCATCGCAGATGCGGTGCGTGAAGGACGAACCGTCTATGACAACATCGTCAAGGTGATAGGCTGGACGCTGCCAACAAGCACAGGCGAAGCCATGATCGTGGCCGCGGCGATCCTTTTCGGCCTGACCCTACCGATCACCGCTGCTCAAATTCTCTGGATCAACCTCATCACCGCATCGACCCTCGGCATGGCACTGGCCTTTGAGCCGAGCGAATTGGGGACAATGTCCCGTCCACCCAGAAAGCGCAGCCAGCCCCTGCTCACCGGAGAGCTTGTCTGGCACATCGCATTGGTGTCAGCGCTCTTCATGGCCGCTGTTTTCGGCATGTTTGTTTACATCCAGGATCAAGGGCATTCGGTAGAATATGCACGCACCATAACGGTCAATACGCTCGTCTTCCTGGAGATCTTCCAGCTGCTGTTTGTCCGTACCATGCATGTCAGCCGCTTTTCCCTCAGCGCCTGGCTGGGCACGAGACCGGTCTGGATTGCGATCGCGATGGTGGTGCTTGGGCAGCTGGCGATGACGTATCTTCCAGCATTGCAGCTTGTTTTCGAGACCAGGCCTCTTGCGGCAAAGGATATGGCGCTGATCATCGCGCTGGGTTTCGTGCTCTACGTTATCCTGGAAATCGAAAAACGTATGAGGATGGCACTTACTGGCGCGCCGACGACAGACAAAGCCTGACAGCCCGAAAAATCAAAGACAAAATTTCAAAAGAGCAGAGTGGTACGCCCAAGGGGAATCGAACCCCTGTTTTCGCCGTGAAAGGGCGACGTCCTAACCGCTAGACGATGGGCGCACAGTTGCTCGTGAACACTGTCGCGAGCTGAGGATTGCGCGTATAAAACCATGGACGGATCCGCGCAAGCCCCTTTTCGCAATTTACCGCATAGGCCTGTTCATAACTGCATATCAGCGCGAGACGAGATTGGTCCGGCCGAGCAAGCTGCCAGTGGCTGTATCAAAGTGAAGAAGTGCTGTTGCCTCGCCTTCACGGATCAGGACAACCAGTCTGCCATCGACAAGTTCCATGTCCTCGACGACAGCCTTGGGACCAATTGCGATGCTTGAGGCAATCGTTCCTTTCGGAACACTGCCATCAGAATAGTTGATCTTGTAGAAGATTGCTGCGAAGACAGCGATAAATCCCGCAAACATGACAAGGGACGATCCCGCCAGCAAACGCTTAAGCCGCGTTTGCACACGCAAGGTCGCCGGATCAAGCGGTTGATCCTCAGGCCCCTGGCCCCCTTTTCCGTCGAGCTCAGGTTGATTCATGAACGATAATACTCCGGAAGACACGGCCGACATGGACGCGGACTTCACCTATCAGGTTGATGCAGAAGACACCAGCAAGCGCCTGGATGCCGTCCTGGCAGCACAGCTGGATACTTTGAGCCGCAATCGCGTGCAAGCGCTGATCCGTGCCGGCGAGGTCACCGTGGACGGCGCCAAGATACTGGAGCCCAAATTCCGGGTCAACGAAGGGCAGCTATTGGCCCTGACCGTTCCGGAGGCGGAAGATCCTGAGCCGCTGGGAGAAGACATTCCTCTCAGCATCATCTTTGAGGATGACCATCTCATCGTTGTCGACAAGCCCGCAGGGCTTGTGGTCCACCCCGGTGCAGGCAACTGGACCGGCACACTTGTGAACGCATTGATCCATCATTGTGGCGACAGCCTCTCTGGCGTTGGCGGTGTAAAGCGGCCTGGCATCGTCCATCGCATCGACAAAGACACCAGTGGCCTGCTGGTCGTCGCCAAAACCGACGTCGCACATCAGGGCCTTTCCGCGCAATTCGCCGACCATGGCAAGACCGGGCCGCTCGAGCGCGCCTATTCGGCGCTGGTCTGGGGCGCGCCCTCAAGCCTCAAAGGCACGATCGACGCAAACCTGGCGCGGTCAAATGTCAATCGGCAGAAAATTGCGGTTGTCAAAACCAGTGGCCGGCACGCCATCACTCATTGGCAGGTGAAGGAACGTTTTGGCTCTGAAGATCAACCCGCGCTCGCCTCTCTCATGGAGTGCCGCCTGGAGACGGGTCGCACCCACCAGATCCGGGTCCACATGGGCCATATCCATCATCCCTTGATCGGTGATCAGGATTATGGAGCGGGCTACAAGACCAAGGTCAATCGTCTCGAAGAGCCGCTGAAGAGCGCGATCGCGGGTTTTTCCCGGCAGGCGCTGCATGCCGGACTATTGGCATTTGCCCATCCCGTGAGCGGAGAAACGCTCCGATTTGAGAGCCCGTATCCTACTGATTTCGAAGAGCTTTTGCGAGCATTACGAAAATTTTAGGATAGCTTTCTCTTTCCAAGCCATGCAATCGCCGAATTGCTACTTATATTAAAGTCTACGGCGGGCCGGGGAACGGCCGCCGATAAGGTGCGTTTGCCTCGAGAATTGAGGCTTGGTTTGCGTGGGGGATCTGCGGAACCAGGCTTTCCAGAGGGAACGTTTACTCGGGAGAAAGGGGGCGCATTCAATGGCCCGGAATGTACCGATGTTGACTGCCGGGGAAGGCGGATTGAGCCGCTACCTCGATGAAATTCGCAAGTTTCCAATGCTCCAGCCGCAGGAAGAGTTCATGCTCGCCAAGCGCTACAAGGAGCATGAAGACCCTCAGGCTGCCGAACGCCTGGTGAATTCGCACCTGCGTCTCGTTGCAAAGATTGCCATGGGATATCGCGGCTACGGCCTGCCGATCGGAGAAGTCGTTTCCGAAGGCAACGTGGGCCTCATGCAGGCCGTCAAGCGCTTCGAGCCGGACAAGGGCTTCCGCCTGGCCACCTATGCGATGTGGTGGATCAAGGCAGCGATCCAGGAATATATCTTGCGCTCCTGGTCCCTCGTAAAGATGGGCACCACGGCAAATCAGAAACGTCTCTTCTTCAACCTGCGTCGCCTGAAGGGCAAGATCCAGGCTCTGGACGAGGGTGATCTGAAGCCGGATCAGGTCAATCAGATCGCGACCACTCTTGGCGTCAGCGAGGAAGAGGTCGTGTCCATGAACCGGCGCCTTGGCGGCGACGCGAGCCTGAACGCGCCTGTGCGCGCCGAGGCTGACGCGGGCGAATGGCAGGACTGGCTGGTTGACGATTCCGAGAGCCAGGAGACCATGCTGGCCAATCAGGAGGAGCTGGATGTACGGCGCAAACTCCTGACCGACGCCATGGATGTGCTGAACGACCGCGAGCGCCGTATCTTCGAAGCGCGCCGCTTGACCGAGGATCCGATGACCCTGGAAGACCTTTCTGGAGAATTTGGTGTCAGCCGCGAGCGGGTTCGTCAGATCGAGGTCCGCGCATTTGAGAAGGTTCAAAAGGCCGTGCGCAGCAGCGCTCGTGAATTTGAGCACCCAAGCGCCTGACCTAGTGTCCTATATGAGATACAAAACCGGGCGCCTTTGGCGCCCGGTTTTTCTTTGTCTATCCGCCGTTCAGATAGACGCGCTGCTCAGCGAATTTCGACTGCGTAGCTCTCGACCGGAACCACCTCATCAATGAGACCATTTGCTGCCATAAACTCGGCGAAACGCTGATAGCGTCCTTCGTCGAGTGCTGATGGCCGCTTGGCAAAGCGCGGCAACGTGTCGACCCAGGCACGGCTGTTCAGCTCATCATCCAGGTTCGGATAAGCGCCGATGAAAGCCTCCCAGGCCTCCTCAGGATGATTGATCAGATAGATGGTTGCAGCCTCGATCGCCGCCATGAACTTGGCATAGCGCGGATCTTCGGCCTGATCATTGTGGACGACGTAAATAAGTTCGTCGAAAACCGGCACGCCATTTTCTTCAGGATAGAACGCCTTGCCCTTCTTGCCCTCGATCTCGATCTGCGTCAGCTCGAAATTCCGGTAGGCGCCGATCACAGCATCGACCTGGCCTGACATCAGAGACGGCGACAGCGCGAAATTCACATTGATCAGCTCAACATCATCAAAGCTGAGGCCGACAGACTTCAACATCTGTCCCAGCATCGCATCCTCAAACCCCGAAACGGAGAAACCGACCTTCTTCCCTTTGAGATCGGAAAGCTCCTTGATAGGACCATCTTCCAGAACGATGACGGAGTTCAACGGCGTCGCGACGAGAGTGCCAATGCGCTTGAGGGGCAATCCTTCATGGATCTGCGCATGCAAGGTCGGCTGATAGGAGATGGCAATATCGGCCTGCCCTGCGGCCACAAGCTTTGGAGGCATAGCTGGGTCTGCTGGTTCGATCAGCTCGACATCCAACCCTTCGGCTTCGAAGAAACCCTTGGTTTTGGCCGTGATCACCGGCGCATGATCCGGGTTGGTGAACCAGTCCAATAGCACCGTGAGCTTTTCGGCTGCCACCGCGGGCGTTGCCACAAGCAAAGCAGCTGCAAGAAGCGATGAGAATAGGGTTTTCAAGGGATTTCCTCCAGAAAAAGGCAGCACTAGTCCTCGCGCTGCCAGGGAACGAGCCGCCGCGTGAGAGCGTCGACGGAAAAACGAAGGGCAAGCACCATGAGCGCAAGCAGGATCAGGGCGGCGAACATCACGTCCGTCTGCATCCGCGCATTGCTCTGGAGCATGATGAAGGCAAGACCGCCCTTGGCGCCGACCCACTCCCCGACGATCGCGCCAATCGGTGCGAAAACGGCAGCAATCCGAATACCGGACGCAAGCGCCGGCAATCCTGCGGGAATGCGGAAGTAGAGCAGCTCCTTGAAGCGGGAGATCCGATAGAGCCGCGCAAGGTCGGCAAGGCCGCTGTCGGCGCGGCGCAGACCATCATAAAAGGCTGAGGTTACCGCAAAAAAGATCACCAGAACCGCCATGACGATCTTGGACGTCAGGCCAAATCCGAGCCACAGGACCAAGATCGGAGCGATGGCAAAGACCGGAAGGGCCTGGGTGACCAGGACTACGGGCAAGACTGCCCTGCGAGCGAGCGGCGACAACCACATCAAGATTGCCAACACCGATCCAGCCAGAACGCCGAAGAAAAAGCCGATGAGCGTCTCCGAAGCCGTCAGAGCCGCGTGTTCCAGAAGAAAGAAACCGCGCTCGTGAAACGCAGAGGCGACCCGCATCGGGCCTGGCAGCATGTAGGGTGGAATCTCGAGCAGCCGGACGAGCAGGTCCCAAGCCAGACCGAAGAGCAAGAGGCCTACAGCAATGCGAAAAGCGGAAGAAAACGCCGCGACGATCATGCTGCATGCCTCAGCGAGCAGCTGAAAGCACTGCAGGAGGCTTCATGTTTCAACGGCAGCGCGCGCGCGAACGCACGGATAATTCTCAACACAACAGGATCTCCCGTCTTCGGACAAACCGAAACCGACAATGGAGATCCGGGAAAGGCTAAAGGCTTCCGTCCCTTCGCCGGCATGACCCGGATCAGGTTCTAAGGGTTCGGCTCTAAGCCATCTCAGTTCCTGTGCAGGAACACCCCTCGGACCGAGAGTGAAAATGCACCGGCTCACCCGAAAAGACAAGCAGGTGCATCTAAAAAATCAACTGTTCTGGAAAGAGGCCGTGTCTAGCCGGCCTGCCACGCCGCGATCGCCTGCTCCACAGCCGAACTGCCGGCCTCGCCTTTCTCAAGGGTCAGGATACCGCGCTTGCCGTTGTCGTAGAGCATCGGGATATCGATCCAGCCCCTCTCGCGCAGAAGCCCCATATTGCGCTCCATCTCGCTGCTGATGCTGGAAAGTGCAATCCAGAAGTATCCCGGCGAAACCTTGACCGACGCCCCAATCAAAGCGTCGCCGCGGGCCTCTTCGGTCGGTTTCATGACCAGACCTGGAACATTCACCACATCTCCCGCAGAGAATGTCTCCGGGAAATCATACTTGATCTCGACGAGATGGCTCGCGGGTAGAGACGCATCATCATTCGGCTTGATGCGAATATCGACCGCAACGTTACGCTCAGGGATGCGAACAACAGCGCTCAACACGCTTTGTGCATTGCCTTCGAGATCGGTCTCTTCATCCACCGACCAAACGACCTCACCCTGGGACGCCGTTCCCGCACCATTGGAGTTCTCACCCTCTTCATAGAGGATCGACTTTTGGACACCCGGCGTGGCATCTGCCGGCGGCGTAGACACGATCGACGGGACGCGGTCCTCGGATGTTACCGTGGGAGGAACGATCGGTTCTTCCGGCGTCACCTCTGGCACCTCGGCAGTTTCCGGCGCATCCGGTGTCTCTGCTTCGGATGGCGTGCTGCGTGGCACACTGTCTTCGCCCGGGGTAATCAGCGTGGTCGTGACACTCCGCGCATCAGGAGCAGCCGCAGGCTCGCCATCTTCATCAAGCAAGCGGTCTTCATTTTTCGACGCAACGTCCGTTTCGACTGAAGTTTCGGTTTCTGTCGGGGCTGTTGTCTCGGTGGGCTGGCTATCGTCGACAGCAGCTTCGACCGGTTCTTCCGTGACCACAGGATCTGACCCTGCCACGATGCCGGAGACCATATCCCTTTGGGAATAAAGGACCGCTGCGATTCCGATCGCGATGATCACCAACACGCCAACCAATGCCATCGGCAAGATGGAGGACTTGCCGTCTCCCTTGAGCGCTGCAGACGCACTCTTGCGTTCACGTGGCTTGCGGCGGGACTTGGCGCGCTCCGTCTTATCCGCGATGGCAGGTGCTACCGCGTCAGCGGATGCACCCTCGTCCAGTCCCGTGTCATCAAGCGCATCGTGGGTTTCTTCACTGGCACCAAAGAGTGGCTCCAACCGTTCCGAAGGACGGTCCCCGACCATGGCATCTTTTGTGTCCTGGACCGCTTTGTGGGAAGCTTCACCGAGGTTTTCGGCTTCTTCAACCACATCTTTCAGCGGCGAAGACGTCGATGGCTCCGGCAAAACCGGCTCGGTTCGGACCGGTTCTGTTGGTTTATTTTGCGGCGCGGACGGTGTTTCGGGCGCAGAACCAACTGGATCGGTGGCTTTCGCAGTCGGCGTAGGAGCCTGGGGGGCTGGAGTGGCCGCAGGTTCAGTTGATGGCGGCGCCTTGGCTTTCGATGTCAGGCCAAGACTCTCGCGCGCGGCTTCTGCCTCGACCTTCCGAATGGCTTCCTCAAGCCGCAGCTGCTCAGACGTAATCTCGGAGGGAGACAAAGGCGGCTCGTAGGCCTTGAGTTGGTTGACGATTGCGTTGCGGGCACGGCTGTAAACACTTCGCCGCGCTGCTCCGTTGTTTTCCGGCAGCGATGCGATCGTCTTTTTCAAAATGGAATAGTAGTCAGCCATCTTCCTGCCCGTCGGATGTGCGCCCGGTCAAATCTCTTATGTCTTTAGACAGGCTTATACCAAACTCTTGCGCAGGCGAAGCCCTTGTTGGCGGTCACAAGTCCCGTGATCCCAACACACCTCCCGCGCAACTCTTTCAAGTTCTGCAATCATCAACAGCAGCTGCTCCGCCTGGGGAACCAAGCAAAAAGAAAAGCGCCGCATTGTCCCTTCCGGAAACAAAGCGGCGCCGGTCTCAAGCATTTGCAAACCTTGGAAAATCAGCCCTGGAAGGGGTTTTGAACCAAGATTGTATCGTCGCGTTCCGGGCTGGTCGAAAGAAGCGCAACCGGTGCACCAATCAGTTCTTCCACATGACGAACGTATTTGACGGCCTGCGCAGGCAAATCGGCCCAGGTGCGTGCACCTTCTGTGGATTCTTTCCAACCCGGCAAGGTTTCGTAAATCGGCACGACCCGTTCCTGCGCACCTTGTGACGCGGGGAGATAATCGATTCGCTCTCCGTCAAGCTCATAGCCGACACAGATTTTGATCTCTTCCAGACCATCAAGAACGTCGAGCTTGGTCAGCGCTATGCCATTGATGCCCGAGGTGCAAACCGTCTGACGGACCAGCACCGCATCAAACCAGCCACAACGCCGCCGACGGCCAGTCACAGTGCCGAATTCATGGCCACGTGTGCCAAGAAACTCACCGACTTCGTTCTGCTGCTCAGTCGGAAACGGCCCTTCGCCAACGCGCGTCGTATAGGCCTTGGTGATACCAAGCACATAGTCGATGGCACCTGGACCAAGACCACAGCCTGTGGCCGCCTGTCCTGCGACCGTGTTCGAAGACGTCACGAACGGATAGGTACCGTGATCGATATCCAGCAGTGCACCCTGGGCGCCTTCAAACAGAATGCGCTTGCCGTCCTTGCGCTGCCCATCGAGCAGGTACCAGACGGAATCCATGAAAGGCAGCACCTTGTCGGCAACGCTCGACAGTTCGTCATAGATCGCCTGCGCCGAAATCTCGTCCTGCCCGAGGCCACGGCGCAAAGCGTTGTGATGGGTCAGCAAACGGTCGATCTTTGCTGGCAACGTCGACAGGTTCTTGAGGTCCATCAAGCGGATCGCACGGCGGCCGACCTTGTCCTCATACGCAGGACCGATACCACGCTTGGTGGTGCCGATACGCGTCCCTGTGTTTGAATTCTCGCGCAGGGCGTCCAGCTCGCGATGAAGCGAAAGGATCAGCGTCGAATTCTCTGCAATGCGCAGGTTCTCCGGCGTGACAACAATGCCCTGGACCCTGAGGCGCTCAAGTTCGTCCACAAGAGCATGCGGATCCAGAACGACACCGTTGCCGATGACCGAGAGCTTGCCGCGCACGACGCCTGAAGGCAGAAGGGACAACTTGTAGCTGACACCATCAATCACCAGCGTATGGCCGGCATTGTGGCCGCCCTGGAAACGGACAATCACATCGGCTTGCTCGGACAACCAGTCAACGATCTTGCCTTTGCCTTCGTCCCCCCATTGCGATCCGACGACAACCACATTGGCCATGGAATAAACGCCCTCCTGAAGCGGCATTACAGGCGCCTTTTGAATAAGGCGCAAACACATCGAGCCCCGAACGGGTATCCGAGGCAAACGCGGCGGACTATAGCCATTTGGTCATCAACTTGCGAGCCCTGGAGCCGCTTTTTCGCAGGAGCATTAAAAGTCGTTCAATATCAGATACCTAACTCAATCGGCACCGCACTAAGCCGCCCGTTCTCGGCAGTTCGCGATGAATGCCGGATACCCTGCTACAGCTGTCTCTCACATCGGTTTTCGGGTGTCGTCTACTGCTCACAGCTGTTAGGCAGTGCAATCGAACAACCCGTGATGATGGATAGATCAATGACACTGGCGAACTGGTTTTTGCTGCTTCTGCTCGGCACGATCTGGGGCGGTTCATTTCTCTTCGCCAAGGTGGCAGTCGCGGAAATTCCACCACTTGTTCTGGTCTTTCTTCGAGTTTTGATTGCAGGTTTGGCCCTTCATTTCGTTTTACGACTCCGGGGCATCTCGTTCCCACTCTCTCCCACGCTCTTGGTCTCTTTTCTCGTCATGGGACTGCTGAACAACGCCGTTCCCTTTTCGCTTCTCTTTTGGGGACAGACCGAAATCTCCGCGGGACTGGCGTCGATCCTCAACGCGACGACCCCGATTTTCACCTTTGTCATTGCCGCAGTTCTGCTCCAGCAGGAGACCGTCCAGTTTCATAGGGCTGCAGGTGTCGTCTTGGGCATTGCAGGTGTCGCGATAATGCTCCTGCCGAATTTGACAGGAGCTGGTCACGATCCACTATGGGCCCAACTGGCGTGTCTGGGGGCAGCCTTGTCCTATGGGCTGGCCGCCGCCTATGCGAGGCGTTTCAAGGATCTGCCGCCAGTCATATCGGCGACCGGACAGCTCACCGGCTCAAGCCTCATCATGTTGCCGATCGCCGTTCTGTCGTCAGGCAGCTGGACGATGACCAGTGTTTCATTTGAAGTCTGGGCCAACGTCCTGGCCCTTGGACTGGTCGCAACAGCGGCGGCTTACCTGATCTATTTCAGGCTCCTTGCGGACGCCGGCGCGACCAATGCATCTCTGGTGACCCTTATCGTACCGGCAACCGCGATCCTTTTTGGCGTGATAATTTTAGGTGAGAGCCTGACGGGCTTCCAGATTGGCGGACTTGGCCTGCTGCTCTTGGGATTGTTGGTTCTCGACGGCCGCATCATCCTCCGCCGCCTCGGTCTGACCTAAAAAGAAAAGGCGGCCCAAAGGACCGCCTCTCCAACAAATTGGCTGGATGCCCGTTCTCAGAACGACAGAGACTTCACCTGCTTCACATGAGAGACCGCAGCCAAACGGTCCATCACCTCCTGGGGCACCTTGCCGTCAACTTCGACAAGACAAATCGCATCCTGCCCAGCTGCGATACGTCCAAGATTGAAGGTCGCAATGTTCACGCCTGCGCTCCCAAGTTCCATTCCGAGATGACCAATGAAACCAGGCTTGTCCTCATTGGTGACATAGAGCATATGCGCGCCCAGTTCCGCCTCCATGTTGATGCCTTTGACCTGGATAATCCTTGGCTTGCCATCTGCGAAGACGGTTCCCGCAACGGAGCGCTCCTGATGCTCCGTGACCAGGGTCAGCCGGATGTAGGTTTCATAGGCACCTTTTTTCTCGCGGCGAATTTCTTCCACTTCGATCCCCCGCTCACGGGCAACCACAGGGGCGGACACCATATTTACGGTCTGAAGCAGAGGGGTCAGAACCCCTGTCAACGCGGCTGAAGTCAGCGCCTTTGTATTGAGATCGGCCACAGCGCCAGCATATTCCAGACGCACCTTCTTGATCCCGCTCTCGGTGAGCTGTCCGGCAAAAGAACCCAGCTGTTCGGCGAGCTGAACGAATGGCGTCAGTTTGGGAGCTTCTTCCGCCGATATCGATGGCATGTTGAGCGCGTTGGAAACCGCCCCCTCCAGCAGAAAATCGCACATCTGCTCCGCGACCTGCAGCGCGACATTTTCCTGTGCTTCGCTGGTTGATGCCCCAAGATGCGGCGTCGAGACAAAATTGGGAGCACCGAACAGGGTATTTTCCTTTGCCGGCTCCTGAACGAAGACATCAAAGGCGGCACCGCCGAGCTTACCTTCGTCCAGCGCAGCGCGAACTGCCGCCTCATCAACCAAGCCCCCACGGGCGCAATTGATGATGAATGCGCCAGGCTTCATTTTTTCGATCGCCGCCGCATCGATGATGTTACGGGTTTTGTCCGTCAGAGGCGTGTGCAGCGTCAGAAAATCGGCACGGCGCAAAAGCTCGTCGAGCTCGACTTTCTCGACGCCCAACACCACGGCGCGCTCGGGCGTGAGGAACGGATCAAAAGCGACCACCTTCATCTTGAGGCCGATCGCCCGATCGGCGACGATCGAACCAATATTGCCGCAACCGATCAGGCCCAACGTTTTTGCGGTGATCTCTTTCCCCATAAACCGGGATTTTTCCCACTTGCCCGCCTGGGTCGATGCATCCGCGGCCGGAATCTGCCGTGCCGCCGAGAACATCATCGCAATTGCGTGTTCAGCCGTGGTGATCGCGTTGCCGAACGGGGTGTTCATGACGATGATGCCGCGTGCAGTTGCATGCGGGATATCAACGTTGTCGACGCCGATACCGGCCCGACCGATCACCTTGAGGTTATCGGCTGCGGCAATGATCTTTTCCGTGACCTTTGTGGCCGACCGAATTGCGAGACCATCATAGTCGCCAATGGCGGCAAGGAGTTTCTCCTTGTCCTTGCCAAGGTCAGGCTGGAAATCCACGTCGATCCCGCGATCCTTGAAGATCTGGACGGCGGCAGGCGACAGCTTATCTGAAATCAGTACCTTCGGAGCCATAAGGCGCACTCCTCAATTGTGTTGAAGAGGGCTCGGCCGGGTCACCGGTCGAGCACATTTTCCGTGTCACTTGAAGAATTTGCAGCCTCTAGAGGCGCGCTTTCTGATCGGCGAAAGCCCAGTCAAGCCAGGCAACCAGAGCCTCGAGGTCAGACGCTTCGATTGTGGCTCCCGACCAGATCCGCAGACCGGAGGGGGCATCGCGGTAGGCACCGATGTCGTAGGCAACGCCTTCGGCATCAAGCGCAGCAACCATCGCCTTGGCAAATGCAGCCTGAGCATCCGCAGGAAGCGCCGTCACGTCCGGGTCAACCACCTTGAAACAGACCGACGTATTGGACCTCGTCGCCGGCTCGACAGCCAGAAATTCCACCCAGTTGGTCTTCTCGACCCAGTCGGCGAGGACTTTCAAATTGCCATCTGCGCGAGCCTTCAAGCCTTCCAGGCCCCCAATGGACTGAGACCATTTCAGGGCATCGAGATAGTCCTCGACGCAGAGCATGGACGGTGTGTTGATCGTCTCACCCTTGAAGATGCCTTCGATCAGCTTGCCGCCCTTTGTCATGCGGAAGATCTTTGGCAAAGGCCAGGATGGGACATAACTCTCGAGACGTTCGACCGCCCGTGGGCTCAGGATCAAGACCCCGTGCGCCGCCTCCCCGCCGAGCACTTTTTGCCAGGAGAACGTCACAACATCGAGCTTGGAAAATTCCAGATCCTGCGCAAACGCAGCAGACGTGGCGTCACAGATCGTCAGGCCTTCACGGTCGGCAGGGATCCAATCCGCGTTCGGAACGCGAACGCCGGAGGTCGTGCCATTCCAGGTGAAGACGACATCGTGGGAAAAGTCGACACTTGCTAGATCAGGCAACTCGCCATAGGGCGCTTCGATCTTGCGGGCACCGTCCAGCTTCAGCTGTTTCAGAACGTCCGTGACCCAGCCAGAACCAAAACTCTCCCAGGCAAGCATGTCGACCGGACGAGCACCAAGAAGAGACCACATGGCCATCTCGACAGCGCCGGTGTCTGATGCGGGGACAATGCCGATCCGGTAGTCGGCGGGAACCTTGAGCACTTCGCGTGTCAGGTCTATCGCCTCGGCCAGCTTGGCTTTTCCAACCTTGGCGCGATGAGACCGGCCAAGCGGCGCATCGGCGAGGCCCTCAAGGGACCAGCCAGGTCGCTTGGAGCAGGGTCCGGACGAAAAATTTGGATTGGCCGGACGCACGTCCGGCTTCGAGATTCCTATAGTCATGTAATCTACCCTCACAGATAGGAGCCCCTCGTTGGGGAGGGGTGGCCCACTGATGGGGATAGGACTGTTCCGGCAGTTCGTCAATTCAATTCGAGGTAACTGTCGCGCAAACAGAAAAAGCCGACCCGCTGGGCCGGCTTTCCAAATCGCTTATGAAGACCAGCTTAGAAGTTGCTGGTGATCGGCTGTGCCGGGTAGTAGCTCGGAGCTGGAGCCGCCGCATAGCTGTCGAAGGTATAGCGAGCACCCAGACGGAATTCGTGGGCGGTCAGATCCTTGAACTCGGAGCGCGTGTTGCCGGACCCGGTGTTGTAATACTTGACCGTTTTGGCGGTGCCGAGATTCTTGTAGCGATAGCCCGCATCAATGCTCCAGTTCGGCGTCACCGCATAGGAAGCACCAGCCATCAACGCCCAGGCAAAGTTCCATTCGCCGTGGTCGCCGTCGTATTTAACGGCGGAGGCACCTGGGTTCACAGAGGTCGTGCCGCTCGTACGAACGTAGGCCGCACCAATGCCCGCACCAACATAAGGCGTGATATTGTGCCACGTACCAATATCCACATACCCGTTGACCATCACAGTCCAGACATCAATGTCTGTGCTCTCTTCTGAGAACCCACCGGTACAAGTTCCACAAACCGCATAGCCCTTGGCTTCTGCAGCAGTTTCATAGTCGAGCGTGACATCGCCGCGGAAGTAGTCGGTGAATTGATAACCGACACCAACGCCGATCATCCAGGCATCGTCCATGGTCTCACGCTGATAACGGAAATCACCGGCAACGGGATCGTTGAACCGGCCGGTCGGATCCTCATAAACCTTGTAGCCAATATCGCCGCGCAGATACCATCCGCCGGCAGCCGGAACTTCCGGAATATGCTCAATGACCGGGGCCGGAAGATCCGCCGCCATGGCCGCAGTTGAAAGAACCACTGCGGCGCCGGTCAAAGACAATCGCTTTAAAAACATGACCATGTCCTCGTCCTTTACGTCAGGCGTCCGCATAATCCTCTGCGGGTCGCGCTAGATACATCAAGGGCAGATTGGTCAAAAATGATTAAGGTCGACTTAACCCTGTTCTTTAACGCCGTTTTTTTACCTTAATATAAACTTAACGTCGCAAGATCTCGTTAATATAAATGAAAGAAAGGCACCACTTAAAAAGTGATGCCTCTTCGTGAGTTCATACGTTCAACAGCATTTCGTGATGTCGTCAGGCGGCCGTCCTGGCAACAACATCGGCGATGTCATTGACGACCTGCTTGATGAGGCCAGCGTCATCTCCCTCCGCCATGACGCGGATGAGTGGTTCAGTTCCGGACGCCCGAATGACAAGCCGGCCCGAATTACCAAGCCGATGCTCACCATCTTCGATAGCGGCCCTTACGTCAGCCTGCTCAAGTGGGGTACCACCGCTGTAGCGCACATTCTTCAACAGCTGAGGCACTGGATCGAACCGCCGGCAAACTTCGGAAACCGACCGGCCCATGTCTTTCACACAGGCCATGACCTGAAGGGCTGCGATCAAGCCGTCTCCCGTCGTCGCAAAATCAGACAGAACAATATGGCCAGACTGCTCACCGCCCACATTGTAGCCCTGTGCCCGCATATGCTCGACCACATAGCGGTCACCAACCTTGGTCCGTGCAAGTGACAGCCCAAGGTCACCGAGATAACGCTCGAGCCCAAGATTGGACATGACAGTCGCAACAATACCTGGCTGGGAAAGGCGGTTGTGAGCCTGCCAGGATTGGGCGACGACGGCCATCAACTGGTCACCGTCAATCACGTTGCCATTCTCGTCAACGATGATCACCCGGTCTGCATCGCCATCAAGAGCGATGCCGATATCGGCGCGTACTTCATGGACCTTTTTGGCCAGCGCATCCGTGGAGGTCGACCCGCAATCCTTGTTGATGTTGAAACCATCAGGAGACACTCCAAGGCTGACAACATCTGCGCCCAGCTCCCAAAGTGCCTCTGGGGCAACCTTGTAGGCGGCACCATTGGCGCAATCGATGACTACGCGCAGACCCTCGAGACTCATCTCGCGCGGCAAAGTACGCTTGGCAAATTCGATATAACGCTGCTGCGCCCCTTCAATTCGCCGCGCTCTGCCGAGCTCTCCCGAACCGGAAAGACGATTGATCATATCGCTTTCAGCCAGGGCCTCGATCTCAAGCTCAATGCCATCGCTAAGCTTGAACCCGTCCGGTCCGAAAAACTTGATGCCATTGTCGTGGAATGGGTTGTGAGATGCGGAAATCATCACCCCAAGGTCGGCCCTCAGGGATCGGGTCAGCATGGCAACGGAAGGTGTCGGCATCGGGCCAAGGAGGAAGACATCCATACCAACGGACGTAAATCCGGCAACAAGCGCATTTTCGATCATATACCCTGACAGACGCGTATCCTTGCCGATCACGACCCGGTGGCGATGCTCACCATTCTTGAAGGCCAGCCCAGCGGCCATGCCGACCTTGAGCGCCATTTCGGCTGTCATGGGAAATACATTTGCACGGCCGCGGATGCCGTCCGTTCCGAAGAACTTGCGCATGAGAATTGATGTCCCTGTAAGTGTTCGTCGCAGGTCTTTTGAGCCCAGACCCTAACCCGGATCGTCCCACAAAACGGTTCAAAAATTATGAGCGAATGTTACGGATATTTGCCAAGAAAAATGCCCGGTCAAGGACCGAGCATTTCATTTAGTGGACTATGGCTGGATCAGGCCTGCGGTTGAGGCTCCATGCCGCCGCTTGGCTCGTCACCGCCACGCTTGACCCCTGCAGAAGGAACAGCCGAAGACCGTCCAATCGGCTGATCGTCATCAGTGTCGCGCACCGGCGGCTTACCCTTCAGGAGGTTCTTGATCTCGTCACCCGACAGGGTTTCGTACTCAAGAAGGCCCTTGGCAATGGTGTGCAGCTCGTCCTCGTAATCACCCAGAACCTTCTTTGCGGTCTCATAGCCCTGATTGACGAAGGACTTGATCTCCGCATCGACGATTTTCTGCGTTTCGTCGGAGACATGCTGGTTCTTGGCGACGGAATGGCCGAGGAACACCTCTTCCTGATTCTCGCCATAGAGCAGCGGGCCGAGCTTGTCTGACATACCAAACTGCGTCGCCATTGCCCTGGCAAGTTTGGTTGCCATCTGAATATCGCCAGACGCGCCGGAAGTGACTTTTTCATAGCCGAAGATCATTTCCTCGGCCACGCGCCCACCCATGGCAACAGCAAGGTCGGCCTTGCACTTCGCCCGCGTCAGGGACACCTGGTCCTTCTCCGGAAGGCGCATGACCATTCCAAGCGCACGTCCGCGCGGAATGATGGTTGCCTTGTGGATTGGATCAGACGCTTCCTGATGAAGCGCGACCAATGCATGACCGGCTTCATGGTAGGCCGTCAGCTTCTTTTCTTCTTCGGTCATGACCAGGGTGCGGCGTTCCGCGCCCATCATCACCTTATCCTTGGCATCCTCGAACTCGGCCATCGTCACCAGACGCTTGGACCGGCGAGCTGCCAGAAGCGCCGCTTCGTTTACAAGGTTCATTAGGTCAGCACCAGAAAAGCCAGGCGTACCGCGTGCCAGTGTCTTCACATCGACATCGGGCGCGAGCGGCACCTTGCGCATGTGAACCTTGAGGATCTTTTCGCGGCCAGTGACATCCGGGTTCGGGACAACGATCTGACGGTCGAAACGGCCCGGACGCAGGAGCGCCGGATCCAGAACGTCAGGACGGTTGGTCGCAGCGATGATGATGACGCCTTCGTTGGGCTCAAAACCATCCATCTCCACAAGCAACTGGTTCAATGTCTGCTCGCGCTCATCATTGCCGCCGCCGAGACCAGCGCCGCGGTGACGTCCAACAGCATCGATTTCATCGATAAAGATGATGCAAGGAGAATTCTTCTTCGCCTGCTCAAACATATCGCGGACACGGCTCGCGCCGACGCCAACAAACATTTCGACAAAGTCAGAACCCGAAATGGTGAAGAACGGCACATTCGCCTCACCCGCAACGGCCCGTGCGGTGAGCGTCTTACCGGTGCCCGGAGGACCGACCAGAAGAACACCGCGTGGGATCCGGCCTCCAAGGCGCTGGAACTTCTGCGGATCACGCAGGAACTCAACGATCTCCTGAAGATCTTCCTTGGCTTCGTCGATACCAGCAACGTCTTCAAACGTAACGCGTCCATGAGCCTCGGTGAGCAGTTTGGCCTTCGATTTGCCGAAGCCCATCGCCTTGCCGCCAGCTCCACCCTGCATCTGGCGCATCACGAAAATCCAGATGCCGAGAATGATCAGCATCGGCAGCCATGAGAAAAGCGCGCCAAGCAGCGAGAAATTCTCTGAAGGCGGCCGTGCGTTGATCAGCACACCCTTCTCACGGAGTAGATCGACATATTGCGCGTTTTCCGGCGAATAGGTCTGGAACGAGCCACCACTGTTGTAGTGACCGGAGATCTGCTGCTCCTGAATGGTCACATCGCGGATTTCACCGCGCTCGGCCTGATTCAGGAACTGCGAGAAGGCGACCTCATTGGTCGCACTCCGCTGGCCTGGGCTCTGGAACAGCTGAAACAAGGCGATCAGCAGCAAAGCAATGATCACCCAAAGTGCGAAGTTGCGAAAATTTGCGTTCATTTCGATCCCTTTACCGCCAAGGGCGGCAACGTGCGCGGGTTTGTACTTGATCCCAAGATAGGTCGCAGAGAGCCCTCTGCCAAGGCGGTGCGCCATTCTTGCGCAACTGCACTGACTTTTTTCTTAAATCTCGAAATGAATCAGGTGCTTTTTTTCTTATCCACGACAAAGCCGGCAAAAAATCGACGGCGTTTTTGCAAAGCTAAACCGTGCGCATTGGCAATTTTCGCAGGTGTTCCACTGCAATCGAAGCCTCAATCTCCGGATCGGAATGGAAAAGACCGGGAACCAGCAAGAGCTTCTCGCGCCGCCAAATTGCCGGACATGTGGCAAAAGCGTCCCTCGGCATGCCTTCAGGAAAGGTGAACTCACCGTCCGCTGCAGGTGCTCCAGCCAATGGCCCAATCATCACACCCTCTTCGACTATTGCACCCCGCATTGACGAAATACGAAAACGGTCGTCCCAAACCATACTCCCCTGCCCGCACAGGTTTGCGGTTTCCGGCGGGTGCCGCCCCGCTTCCTTCCAGAAACAAAAACGGTCTCCAAAGCGCACAATCTGCGCACCACCAAGGGTCGAGCGAACGTTTTCATCGGTGCACAGCGCAAGATCAAGGGCCTCAAGCTTGGCAAGCCGCGGCGGATACGCGGTTCTCGTTACCCTCAGGATCAGGCGTGAAAGCAGTCTGAGCCGAACTTCCTCCGGCAATCCGGAATACTGCTCGCTGTGCAAGGCAAGCGGTCCGGCGGGATGCTCCTCAACATTGTTCTGCAAGACTTGGTCAACCCATGAATCGATGGCATCGGCGGCGCGCCGAAGCCGTCCTGCAGTGTCGACCAGACGTTCGACATCCAAGCCCTCCGCAGCGAGTTCCGCCGCCAGATGTCTCAATCGAACACGCTTGTAGTCCGTGCTGTCATTTGAGGGGTCTTCGCACCAACCCTGACCCATCTGCTGCAAGGTCGCCTGCAACTGTGATTTTGGAACGTCCAGCAATGGCCGCAGGAGGCGCAATCCCTCTGGACCAGAGCGCTCGTCCGCACGCATTGCGCCGAGGCCATAAACGCCACTGCCCCGCGTAAGCCGATCAAGAAATGTCTCGACCTGGTCATCTTGATGATGAGCCAGAACAAGCGCTTCCGCATTGTCCTCGGACATTGCCTCGGCAAGAAGCCTGTAACGCGCCTTTCGGGCCTCGTCCTGAAGATTTGATTTTGGCTTGGCAGACGTCCAACGAAGCGTCCTGTGGTCGACGCCAATCTTGAGGCAAAGATCACCTACAAACTCTGCTTCCTGTGGGCTTTCGTCCCGAAGACCATGATCCACGGTCAAGACAAGAAGGCGACCGGGCCAACGCGAGCGTTGTTGCCAGTCATGCAGCAGACAAAGAAGGGCGAGTGAATCAGAGCCGCCTGACACGCCGATCGCGAGACAGGAAAAGGCATGAAAATTCTTGAAGGTCCGGTCGATCTGATCTGAGCTTAGAACCTGATCGCCGGCGTGCAGCTCAGGAGCACTGCGCACGGCTACGTTCTTCCCGCGCCTGGCTGAGCACGGCAGGTGCAGCATTTGGGAACTTGTTCAACAGCTCGGCAAAGGTCGCGCAGGCGGCATCGCCCTCGCCAAGGCCGTTCAGGGAAAGCCCAAGCTTCAGCAAACTGTCGGGGCTTTTGTCACTTCCCGGATTGTCCGTGTAGGTCTTCAGGAAGGCATCGGCAGCATCGCGGTAATTGCGTTGCGCCAAAAGGCTCTCACCCAACCAGAACTGAGCGTTGGAGGCCAATCTGTCGTCAGGATAGGTCTCGATGAAGGAGCGAAAGCCTTCTTCTGCGGCCGCATATTGGCCATTGACCGCATAGCTGTAGGCGCGGTCGTAGTCCTCACGCGGATCACCACTTGCGCTCAGGCCCGCAAAAGTCTGAGCCGACTGTGTCGTCAGCGGGTCCTGCGGTGCGTCGAGGCCGGTCGGACCTGATGGAACGTCGGCAGCGCCGCCAGCGAGTGCCGATAGGTCAATCGGTCCGTTGGTTGGCAAGTTCGTCGCGCCATTTTCATATCCGCCGGTCGCCGACCAATCCGCGTCACCAGAACCGGACGCTGGCAAGGTTCCAAGCGATTTCGGCGCGCCTGAAAACTCCTGCGCGCCATTTGTTTGAGACGGCTGCCCGATGTCCGAGCGTTTGCCCGGCGTGCCGCCTTCGAGTTGCTGGAAGCGATACTCGTTGTCTTCCTGCATGCGCCGCATCTGATCCTGCAATTCACGCATCTGAAATGACAGCTGTTCGATCTGGCCGGTCAAAACTCTCAGGCGCTCCTCCAGCTCATTTACACGAACTGTTGAATCATCCTTCTTCCGACCGAAAAGCTGCGCTTCGGAAGGCGTTGCCAACACAACAGCCAGTCCTAACGCTGCCAAGAGGACCGCAAGTCCTCGAAATGTCACCATACTATCCTCCTGGTTATCTCGGCATGAAGCCTGAGCCATCTGTATCGCTGGATACCACAGGGCGCGCCGACTTCGGCCAAATTTTGGCAGATGCAACAACAATTACCAAGGCTTGCGCGCCGCAAAAACGAAAAAAGGGTCGGAAACATCCGACCCTCTCTTCAGCGCTTTGATCCAGGGATCAGTTGGTCACGTTGTTCAAGACAGTCACAGCACGACGGTTCTGGGACCAGCAGCTGTTGTCGTTACAAACAGCGACCGGACGCTCCTTGCCGTAGGAAATCGTCTTGATGCGCGACGCCGAAACGCCGCGCGACACCAGGTAGTCTCGGGCTGCCGCCGCACGGCGGGCACCAAGAGCAATATTGTACTGGCGCGTGCCACGCTCATCTGCATGGCCTTCAATCGTGATCGTGTACTTGGAATACTTAGCGAGCCATTGAGACTGCTTGTCCAAGGTTGCCTGCGCTTGCGCATTGACCGTCGATTGATCTTCTTCAAAGTAAACCCGGTCGCCGACGTTCACGACGAAGTCCTGACCAGTTCCGGGTGCGACGTTGCCTTTCAGGCCGTCGGGCTGGGTCTGGGCACAAGCTGCAACAAACAGCATGGCGCCAATCGCCAGCAACATTTTTGCGCTTCGCGCAAACTTCCCCAATTCCAACATCTTCATTCTCCTATCCCCACCGGCCCCGACAGGGTGAACGATCTCTATACAAAGCTGGTTAAGACGACCTTGGCAAAGTTGGTTAGCAAGACGTTAACACAGACAAAAACTAAATCCGTCAATCGATCAAGGGCGACCAGGACGGATCCGACGCGAAGGCAGGTGTCGCAACACGCTGCTCATTGTATCCGGTCAGGTCGACGGTCCAGACCTGAGGTCCGCCATTCGCGCCCGGCGTGTCGCGGAAGAACACCAGAACACGGCCATTTGGTGACCAAGCCGGCCCTTCGTTGTGATAGCCCTCCGTGAGGATCCGCTCGCCCTTACCATCAGGTTTCATCACACCGATCATGAAGCGGCCCTGATGCTGTTTCGTAAAGGCGATCAGATCGCCGCGGGGCGACCAGACTGGCGTGGAATAGCGGCCCGGCCCGAATGAGATGCGCTGCGCATTGCCGCCGTTGGCATTCATGACATAGAGCTGTTGTGATCCACCCCGATCGGATTCAAACACGACGCGCTTGCCATCGGGTGAGAAAGACGGGCTTGTGTCGATCGCCGCGGAATTTGTCAGGCGCGTGGTTTTCCGGGACCGCAGATCCATCGTGAAGATGTTCGCGTTCGCACCCTGCTGCAGGCTCATAATGACCTGCTGCCCATTTGGTGAGAAACGCGGTGCGAAGGTCATGCCCGGGAAATTTCCGACAATCTCGCGTTGGCCGGTCTCGATATTGAGCAGATAGACGCTCGGATCGGCAGCACCGTAGGACATGTAGGTGATTTCCTGGCTTGTCGGAGAGAACCTTGGCGTCAGGACAAGATCGTCGCCGCGCGTCAGATAGCGAACGTTGGCGCCATCCTGATCCATGATCGCAAGTTTCTTGACGCGCTTGTCCTTCGGGCCGGTCTCGTCAACAAAGACGATACGTGTATCGAAGTAGCCTTTTTCACCTGTCAGCCGCTCGTAGATCGCATCTGCAATGATATGGGCCAGACGACGCCAGTTCTCAGGCGTTGTATAGAATTGCTGCCCAAGCATCTGCTCAGACGCGAAGACATCCCACAGACGAAATTCCGCGCGCAGGCGGCCATCAGCCTGCTTGGTCACGGAACCGCTGACCAGGGCTTGCGCTCCAATCGTGCGCCAATCGCCGAAACGAGGCGTCGTGTTCACATTCATGTTTTTCTGAATGAAACTGGCTGGATCCAGCGGGTTGAACAGGCCCGAACGCTTCAGGTCAGCGGCAATCACGGCCGTCATATCCTGCGAAAGCTTCGGATCGCCGCCCTCGGCACCGAACGATGGCAGAGCAACCGGCATCGGTTCGATCTGGCCTTGCGTCACATCGATTTCGATGAGTGCAAGGGCAGGTGCAGCCGGCAGGGCAGCAGCAGCGGTCAACAGGCAGGCAGCTGCCGCCGTTTTCAAACGGGACAGGAAACGGGCATAACTCGGCACGTCGCGCATCTTTAGCAAGGCTCCTTGTTTCCTCTGTAACGTCTCATCCGCCAACAAGTTCGCGCGGATCGAAATTGATAATCACTTCCTGCCAGGCGTCATATTTGGCCGCCGGCAGGTTATAGGGAGCACACCGCATGACTGCGCGCACTGCGCTGCTGGATGCCGCGCGGAAAGCCGGATGAGAGCTCGATGTCAGCACCTCGGGGCTGCCCGAGACCTGCCCCGAACGATCCAGACCGAACATGACCCTGACCTTGAGCGTCTCAGCCCCCACAGCACCGACAGGCGGGCTCCAGCATCTTGCGATCTGGCCGCGCAAAGCATCAAGCTCGGATTGGCTCATGCGAACATTTTCCGCACCCTGGCGGCTACCGAGCGATGCTTGGTCCTGCGTCGTCGACGTGCTGCCACCAGCTGGCTCAACCTTGTTGAGAAGAGCCGAAATCTGGTTCGGATTGAAATTCTCGTCCTGCGGCTGCTGGGCCGTCTGTGTCGGGCGCGGCGGCGTCGGCTTGGTCCTTGGCGTCACATTGGTGACCACAGGCTTGGGCTCTTCAACTGGCGCAGGTTCCGGCTCAGGCTCTGGTTCTGCGGCAGGCGTGGGCTCTGGCTCGGGAGCGGGCTCCGGTTCGGGCGTTGGTTCAGGTTCCGGTGTGGGCTCTGGCTCTGGCTCAGGTTCCGGAACAGGCTCGGGCTCGGGTGCCGGCTCTGGTGTCGGAGCAGGTGCCTGTTCAGCCGTTGCATCGCCGGGTTTTTCGTCCGGCTGCGGAGCCTCCCTGGGCGGGGCCTCTGTCGGTGTCAGTGCAGCCACGTCACGGATCTCGGTTTCGGTCTTCTCGCCCTTCTGCAACCTGGTCAATTCTTCGACAGGCACGAGCTCGACAGGAAGGGAGTCCACCGGGCTGGTCGAAAAGGTCTCGGCATCCGGAAGAGCAACAAGCCCCCAGACCAAAACGGCCGCGTGGCCGGCCAAAGACGCAACGAGACCAGCACGCATGGTGGTCTATGAATCCTGTTCTTCGAGGGTCACAAGGCCGAGGCGCTTAAAACCGGCCGCATTTATTCGGCCCATGATCTTCATCATGACGCCGTAGTCAGCATCCTGGTCACCGCGTACGTAGATACGCTCGTCATACCCGTTAGCGGCAATCGCCTCGAGTTTGGGCACGACCTCATCAATGGCGATTTCCGTGTCCTGAATGTAAATCTGTCCCGCAGAATTCACGGAAATCGTAAGCGGCTCCGTATCGCCTTCCAGCGCCTTCGCCCGGGTTTCCGGCAAATCAATGGGCACTCCAACCGTCAGCAACGGCGCCGCCACCATGAAGATGATGAGAAGCACCAGCATCACGTCCACGAATGGCGTGACGTTGATTTCACTGACCAGCTGATGCCGGCGACGCCGACGACCGCGTCTGCCACCTCCGCCTTGACCACCTCCGACCTGCATGCCCATGGCTCAGGTCCTTTCGTCGATCTGACGGGATAAGATGGCCGAAAACTCGTCCGCAAAGCCTTCCATGCGGCCAACGGCTTTGCCGACATCAGACGACAACTTGTTATAGGCAATGACGGCCGGAATAGCGGCCAGGAGGCCAAGCGCGGTTGCAAAGAGTGCTTCTGCGATCCCCGGCGCGACAACGGCCAGGTTGGTGCTCTGCGAGCTGGCGATCGCCTGGAAAGCGGTCATGATACCCCAAACCGTGCCGAAGAGCCCGATGAAGGGAGCTGCGGAACCAACCGTCGCAAGTATGAGAAGCCGGCTCTCAAGACGCTCCGCCTCGCGCTGGATGGTCACATCCATGACCCGGTCGATCCTTTGCTGAAGGCTCCCAATGGCAGGGCGCGCACCCTCGTGGCTGCGCTTCCACTCGCGCATCGCTGCAACAAAAAGCGCAGCCATGGAATGGTTCACACGGTTCTGGAGCGTGCCGTAAAGCTCCTCCAAAGACTGACCGGACCAGAAAACCGTCTCAAAACGGTTCATCTGGCGTTTGGTGCGCCCATAGAGCAGCGTTTTGTCGACGATGATCGCCCAACACCATACGGAAGCGCCGATCAGGCCAAGCATGACGATCTTGACGACGATATGTGCTTCCCAGAAGAGGGCGAAGAACGAAATATCGCCTTCCTGCGCCGCCAACGTCGACTGGACAAGTTCATTCATGAAACAAAAGACCTCTTGGGCGAAAGACTGTACCTGTTCAAGCGAACCGAATTTCGGCGCGCCAAATTGCCCCTAGTGCTGACGTGTCAGGCTCAACGTCTCTGTGACTGCCGATTTTGGCGAAACTGGGACTGACGCCTAGTCTTGGGGTCAGCATTCAAAAGAATCAATTATGGTTACCGGACAATTAAGAATCGTCCGTGAACTCTAAACATTTTCAGGAACTATTCCAGATCACCGGGTATTTGAGCCGCGCTTCCGAGTTGTGCGAGACGCTGCGCAAGATGAAGCGGAAGACGGGTTGGACGTCCGTCCTCCGTAATCACGGCGACCAGAACGTCGGCCGAGACGAGCAAAGTCCCTTCCCTCAGAATTTCCTGGCGCAAGGCAATGCGGGCGCCCTTTTGCTCCTCGAGAACGGTTCTGACTTCGAGGACATCATCGATCGTCGCCGGCTTGAAAAACTCAATGTTCATCTTGCGAACGGCAAATGCGAGCGAAGCACCATCCACACCGGCCTTCAGCTCGGAATGATGAATGTTAGCAAGCCGCAGAAAGTCGGACCGGCCCCGTTCGAAGAACTGAACATAGGCGCCATGGTAGACAATCCCAGTAAAATCAGTGTCTTCGTAATAGACGCGAACCGGCAGCAAGTGTTTGCCGTCCATAATACGGCCGGAAAGGTCGGGCCAGGTCGTCACGCGCATATCCTCTGCGTTTGTCATCTCAGCCCCAATAGCAGACGGCCCGGCAACAAGACAATTGTTGCCGGGCCGTCTGGTGTTTTACACGAGCTCGAAAATTAGGCGGCTGCCACGTCCGAAAGGAAGCGCTCGACCGAGGTCCGCAGGTTTTCCGCCTGATGCTTCATTTCCAATGTTGCTTCACGCATATGCTCCGCCGAAGTGGAGTTTTCGGCAACGTCCTCGCTGAGAGAGGCCACCGCAGACGACACATTCAACGTGCCTTCAGCTGCCTGGGCCACATTGCGCGAAATCTCGTTGGTAGCCGATCCCTGCTGCTGAACAGCGTCGGCGATGGTTGCGGTATAATTGTTGACCTCATCCATCGAGTTAGACACCAGCGCAATTTCACCAACCGCATCCGAGGTCGACGCCTGGATCGCAGCGATTTGGGTCGAGATTTCCTCTGTTGCCTTGGCCGTCTGTCCTGCGAGCGACTTCACCTCGGAGGCAACAACCGCAAAGCCGCGGCCAGCCTCGCCTGCGCGGGCTGCCTCTATGGTCGCGTTGAGCGCAAGAAGATTTGTCTGCTCGGCGATCTCGGAAATCAGGGACACAACATCCCCGATCCGGTTGGCAGCCTCGGCCAGTCCGGCAATCTTCTGATTGGAAGACTGGGCGTTGGAGGTCGTTTGGCCGACGATTTCCGCGGTCGTGGCGACCTGCCGGGAAATCTCGGAGATGGACGCATTCAGCTCTTCTGTGGCAGAGGCAACCGCCTGAACGTTTGCCGATGCGTTTTCAGAATCGCCCACCGCCTGAGAACTGCGCCCGGCCGCAGATGCGGACCGGTCGCTGAGCGTCGTTGACAGTTCCTCGACACGGAAAATGTTCTCTTCGACCGAAGACAACACGCTTTGCGCTTCCGTCCGGAAGGAATTGATCAGCGCGTCGATCTGGTTTTCACGCTTCTCACGTGCGATGTAGCCAACTTTGCGTTCAGATGCTAAGCGTTCGCGCTCGACCGAGTTTTCCTTGAAGATCGCGATACAGCGCGCCATTTCGCCGATCTCATCGGAACGCTCGGTTGCATCCACAGCAACCTCGAGGTCACCATCAGCGATTTTGCGCGCGGCGCCAGACAGCGTGTTGAGCGGCGCAAACATGCGAACGGTCAGCCACCAGATAAGGCCAACGATCGGCAACATGCAAAGAACACCGGAGATGATCGCGCCAAAGGTGATCTTGTTCGCCGCGGCAGAGAGCTCCGTTTGCTGCACAGCCTCAATCACGCCGAAAGGTTTGGTCTGCACCATGCTGTCGGCGCGAGAGAAGCGATAATCAATTCCATCGATGGAGAGCATTCCCGCGCCCGACTGAATGGCCGAGAGCTCAAAGGTCCGCTCGGCGAATCCGTTGTCTCCGACTTCGACAAGCGTGCCCTTGGAGTCAACGAGCATGATGTTTTCGCTGCTGCCTAGACCGCTGCTATCATTGAGGAACGATGCAAACCGCGCCATATCGACTTCCAGGCCAACCGCACCGAAGAAGCGATCCAAATAAAATACAGGAGCTGCTAGAACGAGACTGACCCTGCCGTCGGCACCGGTGATGAAACCGGACGGGAATACTTCTCCGGCCTTCAGGGTGCCGGCCGCGTTGGCCGCCACGACAGGTCCCAATGCCGCTGCGAACGGGTTTTCCGAAAGCTGGGCATCATCAACGTGGCGTGCAAATTCGGCGCCCTTGTTGAAGGAATACGTGATGTTTCCATCAGGGTCGGCGATGGCGACGCCTGAAAACAGGCCCTGACCAACAAGCTCGACATAGGCTGCGTGAATGATCTTGTGATTGTTCACGTAGTAGTTCTTGGCGTCCGGCTCGATCAGCAGATGACGCTTTTCGGCGGGATGCGGATTGTCCTCGACAAAGATCTTGCGGAGGGTTTCCGTCTGGCCCTCTTTCAGGTTTTTCCAGCCGACAGTCATTTTCATCAGACTGTCTTTGGCCTCGGTCAGCGACACAAAAAAGCGTGCGCTGTCCGTCACCTGTTCCAAAGCAAGCTCAAGTGTCTTGCGTTTTCCGAGAGTGGCACTTTTGAGAGCGGTATCGGCCTGGGAATTGGCGACCCCGCTGGCAAGGTTTGATGTCACTGCGACAATGGCGACACACATTGTCAGTGTTCCGGCAAAAAACATCAAAGCAAGCTTTGTGGATAGACGCTTACGAATCATTACACCCCCCAAAAAATACGGAGGGATATTCAACCGGCTTTCACCAAGAAAGATTTAATTTTGGCAGAACTTCGCAAAAAAAGAAGTCCGCAAGACTCTACTCGGGCTCGGCGAATAAACCGAGTTGTGGCGCATCTGGTCTCTTGGGAACAGCAAGACCAAGATGCTGAAAAGCCTGAGGTGTCAGAACCCGTCCGCGCGGTGTCCTCTGCAGGAAGCCGTTCTGGATCAGATAGGGCTCCACGATTTCTTCAATCGCATCACGCGGCTCTGAGAGTGCAGCCGCAATGGTCTCGATGCCGACAGGCCCTCCGCCGAAGTTCATGGCAATCTGGCTGAGATACCTGCGATCGAGACTGTCCAGACCGGCATTGTCGACCTCGAGCTGTGACAAGGCCTTGTCCGCCAGCGCCTGATCCACGTTTTCGTTGCCGGCAACCACGGCAAAGTCACGCACGCGGCGAAGCAGGCGGCCGGCAATGCGCGGCGTTCCGCGCGAGCGCTTGGCGATCTCATGAGCCCCGTCTTCGGTCATGCCGACACCAAGGATGCGCGCGCCGCGATTGACGATGTGCTCCAGTTCCGGAACCGTATAGAATTGTAACCGGACAGGAATACCGAAGCGGTCACGCAGAGGCGTTGTCAGCAAGCCGAGCCGCGTCGTCGCCGCAACCAAGGTGAACTTCGCGAGGTCGATCTTGACCGACCGGGCGGCGGGCCCCTCGCCGATGATCAAATCCAGCTGGTAATCTTCCATCGCGGGATAAAGCACTTCCTCCACCGCCGGATTTAGGCGGTGAATTTCATCGATAAAAAGAACATCCCGCTCTTCAAGGTTGGTCAAAAGCGCCGCCAGATCACCAGCCTTCGCGATCACCGGCCCTGAAGTTGCGCGAAAATTCACGCCAAGCTCCCGCGCCATGATCTGGGCCAGGGTCGTCTTTCCGAGACCCGGAGGGCCAACGAAGAGCACATGATCAAGCGCTTCACCGCGCGCCTTGGCCGCTTCGATGAAAATCTTCAGATTGGCGCGTGCCTGCGCCTGCCCCACGAAATCATCGAGAGCCTGCGGCCGCATCGTGCCGTCGATTTCATCGCCGCGGATCTCCGGCGTGACGAGGCGCTGATCATCCGACATAGCTGACCACCACGATCAGGAGTGCAAGCAGGCTGATAGAATAGACAACGCGAATGGCGTAGAATTTCTTGAACTGGCGGCGCACGTAAGGGTCTTCAGTGTCAATCTTGCGGCCCTTCATGGAATAGGTCCGTCCATCGACGGCGAGAGCGAACTTGTGATCAATATACATGATCCCGCCCATGCCGAGCACGAAGAACACAATTGCAATCAGAATGAAAATGACGGCGGTCATTGCGCGAGTTCCTTCAGGCCGAGACGGATCAGCGTCTCCGTGGAAGCGTCCTCACCTGCCGATTGCATCGCCTTGGCTACCGCAGCACTGGCCTGCGGTTGTCCATATCCAAGGTTGGTCAGAGCCGACACGGCTTCGGCCACAGGTCTTGCGGCAATGTCTTCATTGACGGTCTGCGACACCGCGATTGTCTCAGCATCCACTGAGGCGAAACTTGGCGCCTTGTCCTTCAACTCGGCCAAGATCCGCTCGGCAACGCGCTTGCCGACGCCAGGCGCACGCGAGATCGTCGCCTTGTCGCCAAGGGCAATTGCGTTGGCAACTTCACTGGCTTTGAGAATGCCCAGGATTGCCAGCGCCACTTTCGCGCCAACACCCTGGACCGTCATCAAAAGACGAAACCATTCCCGTTCTGCATCATCCGAGAAGCCATAGAGCTTGATCATGTCCTCGCGAACATAGGTCTCAATCGCCAAGACTGCGGCTTCCCCTGCACGCGGCAGGGCCTGAAGGATGCGCGAGGGGCAATGGACCTGATAGCCGACACCGTGAACGTCGAGGATCACATAATCCTCGCCGTAGCTGTCGATGGTGCCTTTGAGTTTTCCGATCATGCAGCGCCTGCCCGTGCCAGTCTTCCAGTTGTCGAACCGCGATGATGGGCATGGCAGATAGCAATCGCCAGCGCATCTGCCGCATCATCTGTATCAAAGGTCGCCCGGGGCATCAGCACCTTCACCATCGCCCGGATCTGATCTTTTTCCGCGTGCCCTGTGCCCACGACCGTCTTCTTGACCAGGTTCGGCGCATACTCGGACACGTGCAACCCTGCAAGGGCTGGAACCAGGAGCGCGACACCGCGGGCCTGACCGAGTTTCAGCGTCGCCCCGGCATCCTTGTTGACGAACGTCAGCTCCACCGCTGCTTCCATGGGCGCCTGAAGTTCGACAATCCGGGACAGGCCGTCATGCAGCTGGACGAGACGTTCAGCCAGATCCTGCTTGTTGTTAGAAGTCACCGTGCCGGAAGCGATGAAGGTCAATCGATTTCCGATCGCCTCGATCACGCCCCAACCCATGCGCCGCAACCCCGGATCGATGCCGAGAACTCGAATCGGATGTGTCATGGAACAAACCGGTAACAAAACTTCCGCGTTGACGCCAGCTCAACCGGCCGATAGGCAGGTCATCTAAGCGCTTTTCCCATGCCTTGCCGGTTTCAGAGGCTCATGTTCGATATTTTCTCTTCGTTTTCACCCGGAACACTCAAGTTC
The DNA here is from genome assembly GCF_014842925.1 of Roseibium polysiphoniae. GTDB lineage: Bacteria > Pseudomonadota > Alphaproteobacteria > Rhizobiales > Stappiaceae > Roseibium > Roseibium polysiphoniae. The sequence continues at coordinate 219,229 of NZ_JACYXJ010000004.1, read as the reverse complement.
CTGGGGGCCGTTCTTTTTGTGGCGGGAACAGTGCGCGGCTTTGCAGGCTTCGGCGCGGGCATGATCTTCATGCCAATGGCAACCGCTATTGTTTATCCGCCGACGGCCGCAGCCGGCTTTCTGTTTCTCGACTTCGCCATTGCCATGCCTTTGGTCGTTCGCGCAGTTCGGATATGCGACTGGAACACGGTCATTCCGGCGGTCGCCGCCTCCGTCATTTTCGTTCATACCGGAACATGGTTCCTGGCCAACGGTGACGTGTTGATGCTGCGTTGGGTGATCTTTGCGATCGTTGCTGGCCTGCTTGCTCTTCTCGTGTCGGGATGGCGCTATCACAGCAAACCGACCCGTGCGGTCTCATTTGGCGTGGGCGCCGTCGCCGGTGTGCTCGGCGGAATCAGCCAGGTTTCCGGTCCGCCTGTCGTCGCCTTCTGGCTTTCAAGCGCCAAAGAGCCGGCAATCGTCCGCGCCAACCTGATTGTCTTCTTCGCCCTCGCGAGTATCGGCACTATCCTGGCCTATTGGCTGAACGGCTTCTTTACGCTGGAGGTCGGTCATTTCCTAGTCGCGGGCATACCCGCCTATGCGCTTGGGCTGTTCGTCGGCTCGAAGAGCTTCGGCAAGGCTGACCCGAAATACTACCGCCTGATCGCCTATTCCCTGATTGCCATCGCGGCGATCACCAGCATGCCAGCCCTGGATGCATGGCTTAGGTAGATCTGAGTTGACGGTCAGACGCCGCGCTTAAGAACCGACTGCCACTTGTCGCACTTTTGCGCGAACAGCTGATCGAGTTGCTCTTGGAACATGGCCTCATCATCACAGGTCTGCGCCAGAACGCTCAGAGCCACGATTGCTGCGTCAGCTGCCTCCTCACGCACGTCATCAAGCTTCAGGTTCTTGTAGGCTGAGCTCGGCGCCCCGGTCGCAGAAAGAACAGCCTGGGCCAGTTCCCCGGCCTCTTCACAAAGCTTGAGCGAACGCTCCTGAAGCGATTTCGGGTCAAGTTGCGTCAATTCAAAGATGCGTTGTTTCATTACCGTTCCCGCCAGTAACCATTCCTTAGAAACAAAAACCCCGGCACAAGGCCGGGGTTATCTCGCTCAAATTGATAAGCCGCGGATCAGGCCAGCGACGCCATCGTTTCTTCATCGATGTCGAAGTTCGAGAAGACGTTCTGAACATCGTCGTCATCTTCAAGCATGTCGATCAGCTTCATCAGCGTCTGGGCCTTGTCCCCGTCAACCGGTGTCAGGTTCTGCGGCTTCCAGATAATCTTGGTGGAATCGGCTTCGCCCAACGCCTCTTCCAACGCCTTGCCGACTTCATTCAGATCTTCAAAGGCGGTGTAGATCGTGTGACCGTTTTCATCCGACTGCACGTCTTCCGCTCCAGCTTCAATGGCCGCTTCAAGCACCGCGTCCGCTTCGCCGGCTTCCGGCTTGTAGACGATTTCGCCAACACGATCGAACATGAACGAAACCGAGCCGGTTTCACCCAAGGATCCACCGCATTTGGTGAAATAGGAACGAACATTGGACGCTGAACGGTTGCGATTGTCTGTCAGGGCTTCAACAACGACAGCAACGCCTGCCGGGCCATAGCCCTCGTAGCGGATCTCTTCATAACTTTCCGCGTCACCCGTTTGCGACTTGTTGATCGCACGCTGGATGTTGTCCTTGGGCATGGACTGTGCCTTGGCGTTGTTGACCGCCAGTCGCAGACGCGGGTTCGCATCCGGGTCCGGGTCGCCCATCTTCGCGGCGACGGTGATTTCCTTGGACAGCTTGGAAAACATCTTGGACCGCACAGCATCCTGGCGCCCCTTGCGATGCATGATGTTCTTAAATTTTGAATGTCCTGCCATGGCTCTTCTCGGCTTTATGCGGATGTGTCTTTAAAATCTGCGCCGCTTATAGGCAAAGCCGCCGGTAAAATCCAGCGACTGCAGCCCAAACGACCGGCGCATCACCTGGTCGCCTCGATATTATGTCGACCAGAAATCGGGAAGCACCGGCTCAAGGTGGCCACCGATACGCACTGGCGCGACGCGCAGCGCCAGGCCTGTTCGGTCATCGGTCTCAACCGCCACACCTGAAATCGTTGCATCGCCTGTTGCCGGCGTGAACCGGTTGCCCGGAATCTTGCGCTGGAAACGATTGACCGGCTCTTCCTTATCCATGCCCAGGACACTGTCATAGCAGCCGCACATACCTGCATCGGTCATATAGGCAGTGCCACCGGGCAGGATCTGATGATCGGCGGTCGGAACATGCGTGTGAGTACCCACGACAAGGCTGACGCGGCCGTCAAGCATGTGCCCCATCGCCTGTTTCTCGCTGGTAGCTTCTGCGTGCACATCGATGATCACGGCATCCGCGACATCCCCAAGCGGGCATTCGTTGACCACCCGCTCAATCGCGGCGAAGGGGTCATCAAGAGCGTCCATGTAAACGCGCCCCATCACATTGGCGACCATCACCTGAGCACCATTGCGCGCCGTGTAGAGATGTGCCCCGCGCCCCGGCGTTCCCTTAGGATAGTTGACCGGCCGCAGAAGTCTGTCCTGCCGCTCGATGTAGACCAGCGTATCCCGCTGATCCCAAACATGATTGCCGGTCGTCACCACATCAGCGCCGGCATCCAGAACATCCTGCAGAATGGCTTCGGTAATCCCGAAGCCCGAGGCCGAATTCTCTCCATTCACGACGACGAAATCGAGTTGTTGTTCCTCAACAAGCGCTGGCAATTGATCGATGACAATGGTGCGCCCTGTACGTCCGACCAGATCGCCGAGAAAAAGCAGTTTCATGAAGCCTCGATGTGTTGAAAGCGTCGAAAGCCCGTTTCGGTCAAAATACCATTGAGAGGCTTGTCATGCGGTTCGGCAGGTATATCGCTCATCTCCTGCGCGCAAAAGGCCAGTCCAATACACAAAAGGGGGCCTGTTTTTTCAAGCGCGGCGATCGCAGTATCATAATGGCCTTTGCCGTATCCGATGCGGTTGCCCGATGTATCGAAAGCAGCCAAAGGCATCAGTAGCACGTCGGGCCTGACTTCCTCTGCCTCAGGTCCGGGGGCCTGCGTCCCAAAACCCGCGGGCTCGAATGCCGTTTCGCGGCCAAATGCGCGAAAGACAAGATGCGGCTCTGAAACGACGGGAAGGCAGAGCTGATGCCCTTTGGCGCGCAAGGCATCAAGCAAGGGACGCGGATCGATTTCGTCTCTGATCGGCCAGAAGCCGGCGACAGTCGCGCCATCATGAAGCTCGAGTTGCTCGCAATACCCTGCAAGAGCGAGTGACGCCTCCACCCTTGCGATCGGGTCCATGGCAGCACGACGCGCGAGAGCTTCAAGGCGAAGCTTCTGCTTCTTCTCTGCATTTGAGGGATCGGAGAGAGGCATGACAACCCGGACTTAAAGAAAACGAGACGGCCGCACGATCGTTGGAAGTTGCAATCCCGGGAAACCTACTGTGTAGGTGGGCACCGTATGCAACAGACCACGGTCCGAAGCAGGGACAGCTCCCGAAGGGATGCGTAAGGCCCCGGGGATATGATTCCTGACGTATCGCGCAGCCGCAGATCAGCATATAGCTGTCCAACCGAGGTTTTTCTACCCTGCAGGAATCGAATCCGTCTTATTCGGATCTAAGGCTTTTGCTCAGCCCCTGTGCGAGCGCTTCAATACGCGACGCAGCCTCTTCGATAGCCTGGGCCACATTCGTCTCAGCACTGCTGTGCTGCTCAAGGACGGTTTCGCGCCCGGTGCGTTCTTTTTCGAGTTCAGCTTCCAGGCGGCTGACCTTGCGCTCCAGCTCTGCGAGCTGATCCGTCGCCATGATACCCGCCATCACGGTCAGCCGCTGATCGCCGATTTCGCCAAAGGCGCCGCGCAGCTCATTGATCCAGCCATCGAACCGTCCGGCAAGGCCGATCAGGCGATCCTCTTCGCCGTCGTCGCAAGCCATGCGAAAGGAGCGCCCGTTGATGGTCACGTTGATCTGCGCCATCTGCGTCTATCCCTCGTGCGTGTCGAGCACGCTTCGGATCGTTTCCATTGCGGAAACAAGCCGGCGAGAGACATCCTTGTTTGCGCCTTCAAGCCGGCTGGCCCGCGCTTCCGTCTTGTCGAGATCATTTGCGAGACGGGACCGGTCCTCACTCAAGCGCTGCAGGTCTTCCTGCAAGCCATTCAAGGAGCGATCGGCGTGCATGCGGCGTTCCACCGAGCTCTCAAGACTGCCGACAGCCTTTGACAGTCGCTGCAAGGCAGCACTGACATCCTTCGGTTTATGACCGTCCTGTTCCGTCATTCAACCCGCACCCAACCCCCATGGCCGCGCATCAGCACAGCAAACAGTCCAATACAGCTGCAATCCGATCACTAAAAAGGATCGCAGTTTAGACAGCTGCGTTAGCTCTGTCTGTTCAAGCTGCCTTCGAGCAAGCAGCAACAACATCCTGTTCCCATTACAAGCTGAAGGAGGTCAGAAAATTGCCGCACAGGAGATTAGGCAGTGCGCCTTAGACCCGTCAATGGCAGCCATGGCAGAATCCTCAACTGCATTTCACATCTGTTGTGACCGCTCGCCGCTTCGCCCTTTTATTGACTCGCGCAAGGTTCCTGATATTTGTCGGGCGCCTTTCGGACTGAGTTGACCGGCTCTCTTGCCAAGTCGCAAGGGAAACGCTTGCAAACGCAAACGGTTGACGTCCGCACCTTGGGCTTTGAATTTATCCGGCGCGCCGCCGACGCAAGCTACGGGACAAAAATGACCGATCTTGAAAAACATCAGCGCATGGCAAATGCGATCCGCTTCCTTGCCATCGATGCCGTGGAAAAAGCCAAGTCCGGCCACCCCGGCCTGCCCATGGGCGCAGCCGATATCGCAACTGTTCTTTTTACCGAGTTTTTGAAGTTTGACCCTACGAGCCCTAACTGGGCCGACCGTGACCGCTTCGTGCTGTCCGCTGGTCATGGTTCGATGCTTCTGTACAGCCTGCTCTATCTTCTCGGCTACGAAGATTTCAGCCTCGAAGAGATCAAGAACTTCCGCCAGATCGGTGCACGCACAGCCGGTCATCCGGAATTCGGTCATGGCGCCGGCATCGAGACCACAACCGGCCCGCTTGGGCAGGGACTTGGCAACGCGGTTGGCATGGCCATCGCCGAAAAGCTTCAGGAATCCCGCTTCGGCAAGGATATCGTCGACCACTTCACCTATGTGCTGGCTGGTGACGGCTGCCTCATGGAAGGCATCAGTCAGGAGGCCCTGTCTCTTGCAGGTCATCTCAAGCTGAACAAACTGATCGTAATCTGGGATGACAACGGCATCTCCATCGATGGCGCAGTCAGCATCACGGACAGCACCGATCAAGTTGCCCGCTTCAGCGCGTCCGGATGGAACACCATCTCGGTCGACGGCCATGATCCCGCAGCCATTGCAGGCGCGATTCGCCAGGCACAGTCCAGCGACAGCCCAACGCTGATCGCGGCCAAAACCACGATCGGCTTTGGCTCTCCGAAGAAGGCCGGAACCAACGGCGTTCATGGTGCCCCGCTTGGTACGGATGAAGTCGCCGCAACACGCGAAGCACTCAACTGGCCGCATGAACCATTTGAAGTCCCGAGCGACATTCTCGATGCCTGGCGGATCGCCGGTCTTCGCTCCGCCCAGGCCCACAAGGATTGGGAAAAGCGCTTCGCAGAGAAAGACGGGGAAACCCGCGCCGAGTTCGAGCGCCGCAACCGCGGCGATCTGCCGGCTGGCTTTGCTACGGCTGTTCAGGACTACAAAAAGCAGCTCGCCGAAGAAAAGCCCACCATGGCAACGCGTAAGGCCTCCGAGGCTGTGTTGGGTGTGCTCAACGAAGTGATCCCGGAAACCATCGGCGGATCTGCCGATCTGACGGGCTCCAACAACACCAAGACCAAGCAGACGCTGCCAGTAACGCCGGATGATTTTTCCGGTCGGTATATCCATTGGGGCATTCGCGAACACGGCATGGCTGCGGCCATGAACGGCATGGCGCTTCACGGCGGCATGATCCCCTATTCCGGTGGGTTCCTGATCTTCTCGGATTATTGCCGCCCGTCGCTTCGCCTGGCCGCGCTGATGAAACAGCGTGTCATCCATGTCATGACCCATGATTCGATCGGTCTTGGCGAAGATGGCCCGACCCACCAGCCGGTGGAACACTTTGCTGCCCTGCGCGCGATCCCGGATCTTCGGTTTTTCCGCCCGGCGGATGTCACCGAAACGCTGGAATGCTGGCAGCTGGCGCTGGAAGCCCATGACACGCCTTCTGTTCTCGCCTTGACCCGCCAGAACCTCGTTGCCCAGCGCAAATCCTATGAGGAAGAAAACCTCTGCGCACGCGGCGCCTATGTTCTGATCGATAGCGAAGACGAAGCCGCCGTAACGATCTTTGCGTCCGGCTCAGAAGTAGAAATAGCGGCTGACGCGCATGCACAGCTGACAGAAGCCGGAATTGCCGCCCGCGTCGTATCGGTTCCTTGCTTCGAGCTGTTTGAAACCCAGTCAGAAGACTATCAGGCATCGGTCATCGGCAGCAGCCCGGTCAAGATCGCCGTTGAAGCCGGTATCCGCATGGGGTGGGATCACTTCATCGGCAACGACGGGATCTTTGTCGGGATGTCCAGCTTCGGCGCCAGCGGTCCTTACAAGGCGCTCTATGAGCACTTCGGCATCACGGCGGATGCCGTTGTGACCGCTGCCAAGGCAAAGCTCGAGGCCTAAGGCACACGACTTTTTGAAGCTGCCCGCGCCTTCCCGCGAGCAGCTCAACCGGAAAGTGTCACTGGGGCGCTTTCCGTTCCGGCCGCGAAGTGGCGGCCAACGCACAGGCGCCTGATCAGGCGCGTTAGAAATGTGGGAGTGGAATATGGTTACCAAGGTAGCAATCAACGGATTTGGGCGCATCGGCCGCAACGTTCTGCGCGCAATTGTTGAATCCGGCCGGACCGATATTGAAGTCGTCGGCATCAACGATCTGGGACCTGTAGAAACCAACGCACATCTGCTTCGCTACGACTCCGTACATGGCCGGTTCCCGGCTGAAGTCGTGGTCGACGGCGACACCATCACCGTTGGCGGTGGCAAGCCTATTAAGGTCACCGCCATCCGCGATCCCAAGGATCTGCCTTGGGGTGAACTCGGCGTCGACGTCGCCATGGAATGCACCGGCATCTTCACGGCCAAGGAAAAGGCATCAGCTCATCTTGAAGCAGGTGCCAAGCGCGTTCTGGTTTCCGCACCTGCAGCCGGCGCAGACAAGACCATCGTCTTCGGCGTCAACGACAGCGCTCTGACCGCAGATGATCTCGTTGTTTCCAACGCGTCCTGCACCACCAACTGCCTGTCACCGGTAGCTTACGTCCTGAATGAGACAGTCGGCATCGAAAAAGGCTTCATGACGACGATCCATTCGTACACGGGCGACCAGCCGACGCTGGACACCATGCACAAGGATCTTTACCGCGCTCGTGCCGCTGCCATGTCGATGATCCCGACCTCGACCGGTGCTGCCAAGGCCGTCGGCCTGGTTCTGCCGGAACTGAACGGCAAGCTGGACGGTGTCGCTATCCGCGTCCCGACCCCGAATGTCTCGGTTGTCGACCTCAACTTCATCGCCAAGCGCGAAACATCGGTCGAAGAGATCAACGCTGCGATCAAGGAAGCTGCCAACGGCAAGCTGAAAGGCATCCTCGGATTTACCGAAGAATCTCTTGTTTCCGTTGACTTCAACCACAACAGCCATTCGTCGATCTTCCACATGGATCAGACGAAGGTCATGGACGGAACCTTTGTCCGCATCCTGACCTGGTACGACAACGAATGGGGCTTCTCCAACCGCATGTCCGACACCGCGGTAGCAATGGAAAAGCTTATCTAAGCTGCCATGGGATGAACGCTCGTTCCAAAATGACAGGCGGATGCGGATCTTTCGCATCCGCCTTTTTTATCAAGGTCTAGAAAGGAAAGCTGCTTGCTTGAGCTCCTGACCGTTATCACCCTGACGATCGTCGTCGCCATTGTCCCTGGCCCCGACTTTGCCTTGGTTTTGCGCAACTCTCTTGTCGGAGGGCGGCTTGCCGGCATCATGACCGCGCTCGGCATCGGCCTGGCCCTGGCCGTTCACGTAACCTACGCCCTAGCCGGTATCGGCCTTTTGGTGTCGCAATCGATCTTTCTCTTCAACGCCTTGAAGCTGATCGGCGCGGCCTATCTCGTGTTTCTTGGCGTGACCATGTACCGTGGCGCGGCGCGAGAAATGCCGGCTGAAACAGGTAACGGAGGCATGCCTCCGCTCAAGGCCCTTCGCTGGGGTTTCCTCACGAATGTAACCAATCCCAAGGCCACCATGTTCGCAATGAGTGTGTTTCTCCAGGTGACCTCACCCGAGACCCCACTCTGGACACAGATCGGCTATGGCGTGATCATGGCGTCCGGCGTTTTCATCTGGTTTGTCCTGGTCACGGTTTTCTTCACGCTGGCCCCGGTCCGGCAGAGTTTCATGCGCATGAAACTCTGGATGGAGCGTACCTTCGGCATTCTTCTGACGTTGTTCGGCATCGGGATTGCCGCGACAACAAGCTCTTCTCGTCCTTGATTGGTGGGTTCAAGACACATGACTTTCAAAAAACTCGACGACCTCTCGGATATCGCCGGCAAGCGCGTTCTTGTTCGTGTGGATCTCAACGTTCCCATGAACGGCGGCAAGGTAACAGACACCACGCGCATCGAACGCGTTTTGCCCACCATTCATGAGCTCTCTGAAAAAGGCGCAAAGGTCATTCTTCTCGCGCATTTCGGCCGTCCTAAGGGACAACGCGTCGCCGACATGTCGCTTGAACCGGTGGCACAGCCGCTTGCGGATCTCTTGCTCGCTCCCGTCGACTTTGCCGATGACTGTGTTGGCAAGTCCGCGGAAGACGCGATCGCTGAACTGTCCGACGGTGATGTTCTCCTGCTCGAAAACACGCGCTTTCACGCGGGCGAAGAAAAAAATGATCCTGCATTTGCCAAGGACCTGGCTGAACTGGGCGACATTTACGTCAATGACGCCTTCTCCGCCGCGCACCGCGCCCATGGCTCCACAGAGGGCATCGCAAAGCTGCTACCGGCCTATGCTGGCCGGACCATGCAGGCCGAACTGGAGGCACTCGGCTCTGCACTCGGCGAGCCCAAACGCCCGGTTCTTGCTGTCGTTGGCGGCGCAAAAGTCTCGTCGAAGATTGACCTCCTCGAAAACCTCGTCGGCAAGGTCGACATGCTGGTGATCGGCGGCGGCATGGCCAATACGTTCATGGCCGCCAATGGCATCAATGTCGGCAAGTCGCTGTGCGAACATGATCTTGCAGATACGGCTCGCCGGATCATGGCCGCTGCAGAAAAGTCCGGCTGTGAAATCGTTCTTCCTGCCGACGCCGTTGTTGCACGGGAATTCAAGGCAGGCGCCGAAAATGAAACGGTCGCGCTTGATGCCATTCCATCAGACGCCATGATGCTCGACGTCGGTTCAGCGTCCATAACCAAGGTCGCCGAAAAGATCGACGCGGCCAACACGCTTGTCTGGAACGGTCCGCTCGGCGCTTTTGAAATCGCGCCCTTTGACAAGGCGACCGTTGCAGCGGCGCGCCACGCAGCAGAGCGCACCAAATCCGGCAAACTCAATTCGGTCGCTGGCGGCGGAGACACCGTTGCCGCGTTGAACCATGCAGGCGCAGCGGACGACTTTTCCTATGTCTCCACCGCTGGCGGCGCGTTCCTCGAGTGGCTGGAAGGCAAGGAACTTCCCGGCGTCAAAGCTCTGGAAGCTTAAAAACAACCATTGGCACTGCCCCGCTTTTCTCCGGGGCAGTGCATTTTCTTGTTGCAATAATTAATTTGACTGCCAAATTAAAAATGTTCCTAAAATTACGGAACTATTTGTAATTTAATCGATTTAGCTCCCTGCCACCTGCCTTTCAAAAGCAGATGTATTTGTTAGAACGACATCAATTTGATGCGTTGCAAACATAGACAGGTGATCTCGACCCGTCATTCTCGGATTTGCTGCGCTGGACAACGGGAGAATTAAATGGCTCGCATTACCCTTCGCCAACTGCTCGACCATGCCGCTGAGCACGACTACGGGGTCCCCGCGTTCAACATCAACAACATGGAACAGGCGCTCGCCATCATGGCCGCGGCCGAGAAGACCGACGCACCTGTGATCATCCAGGCGTCGCGCGGCGCCAGAGCCTACGCCCATGACATCATGCTCAAGCACATGATGGACGCTGTCTGCGAGATCTACCCGCATATCCCGGTCTGTGTTCACCTTGACCACGGCAATGAGCCCGCGACCTGCATGACGGCGATCCAGGCCGGTTTCACATCTGTCATGATGGATGGGTCCCTTGAAGCCGACGGCAAAACACCTGGCGATTGGGACTACAATGTCGGTGTCACCAAGACCGTCACAGACATGGCTCATCTGGGCGGCATCTCGGTCGAGGGCGAACTTGGTGTGCTGGGTTCGCTGGAAACCGGCATGGGCGACAAGGAAGATGGCCACGGCGCGGAAGGCAAGCTGACCGAGGACCAACTTCTCACCAACCCGGATGAAGCTGTGAAATTCGTCCAGGAAACCAAGGTCGATGCACTGGCAATCGCCATGGGCACATCGCACGGCGCCTATAAGTTCACGCGTAAGCCAGACGGCGACATTCTGGCCATGCATGTCATCGAAGAGATCCACCGCCGCCTGCCCGACACGCCCTTGGTGATGCATGGCTCTTCCTCGGTCCCACAGGACCTGCAGGACATCATCAATCAATACGGCGGTGAGATGCCCCAAACTTGGGGCGTTCCGGTCGAGGAAATCCAACGCGGCATCAAGCACGGCGTGCGCAAGATCAACATCGATACGGACAACCGCATGGCCATGACCGGCCAGATCCGCAAGATCTTGTCCGAGAACCCCGGCGAGTTCGATCCTCGCAAGTATCTGAAGCCTGCCCGTGAGGCCATGGAAAAGCTCTGCGTCTCCCGGCTTGAAGACTTCAACACGGCAGGACAGGCTTCCAAGATCGGCAAGATTGCGACACTGGCCGAAATGGCGGCCAAGTATAAGAGCGGCAGCCTGGACCCAAAGATCGGTTGATCTGAAGCCAAACCGGGGCGAACGCCCTGCCGATATCTTTTGAACTTTAAGAGAGAGGGGCCTTGCGTCCCTCTTTCGCCGTCTTTAGGGACAATAGAACGTTGGAATTCCCTCAAGACCAAGAAACGGAAACACCCGTGAACCGTCCGCGCCTCTTTGTTATCACGCCGCCATCTTTTGAAACAGCTTCGCTCGCTGTATCGCTTGAGGACGCGTTCAAGGGCGGCGATATCGCGTCCGTTCTGATCTACATGCCCGAAGCGAATTCCAAGGAACTGCAAACGGCCGCCGAGACACTTGTGCCGGTTATCCAGGCAGGCGGCGCAGCAGCGCTTATCTACGGCGATACCCAGGTCGCAGGTCGCTGCGGTGCCGACGGTGCCCATGTGGACACGTCACTGGAAGACGTGAAGCTCGCGGTGGAAAGTCTTCAGCCCGCGAAAATCGTTGGTGCTGGTGGAACGAAGCTGAAGCATGAGGACATGGAAGCAGCGGAAACCGGCATTGATTACCTGTTTCTCGGTCGCCTTGACCTTGAAGAACAAGCATCGCCACACCCCAAAACACTCTCCAAGGCCGAATGGTGGTCCCAGCTTTTCGAAACTCCCTGCGTGGCCCTTGGAGGCAACACAATAGCTTCGGTTGAAGAAGCTGCCGCGACCGGTGCAGATTTCGTGGCCTTGAAGGACGCAATCTGGCAGCATGCAGAAGGAACCGCTGCGGCAGTCGCTGAAGTCAATGCCATTTTGGAAAATCACCCGTTTGAGGACATGGACTAATCCATGCAATCGCGAGCCGTCATTTTAAAAGCCTTGATCCTGGGCGCCTCCGTTCTGGTGGCCGGGGCAGGACTGGCCACGGCTCAAGAAACGGCGCCGGAAACAGCTGCTGATAGCGCCGCCGAGACGGTCAAAACCGCTCTTCCCGAAGTAACCCTCAAGGGCCCCACACAAACGCCCTTGCCAAAGCTGCCCGAGGGCACATCGCCGGATGCCGAGTTTGCCTACGGCGTATTTCAGCGTGGCTGGTATCTGACAGCTCTGGCCCTGGCAACGCCACTAGCCGAAGCCGGAGACGTGGCAGCACAAACGCTAATGGGTGTCTTGCACGAAACAGGGCTCGGCATTCGGCAGGATCCTGTAAAGGCCGCCCAGTGGTACCAGCTTGCTGCAGGACAGGGTGATCCCGGAGCGTCCCTGCAGCTCGCGCAATTCCATCTACTCGGCAAAGGCGTCCCCACGGACAAGAAAAAGGCCGCAGATCTTTTTGAAATCGCGGCAGAGGCTGGCAACCCGTCCGCCCTCTATAATCTGGCACTCCTCTATCAGGAAGGGGAAGGCCGGCCGCACAATGAGGACAAGGCGCGTGAGCTTCTGAAGGAAGCAGCTTCCCTTAACGACCCTGACGCTCAATACGCGCTCGGCCTGTCGTTTCTGGAAGGGCTGAGCGGCGTGAGTGACGCTGGTCAGGGAGCGTTCTGGCTTGGTCGGGCCGCACGGCGCGGCCACACATCCGCTCAAATCTACTACGGCATCCTGCGCTTTCAGGGCAAAGGCGTAGAGCCGAATGAGCAGGAGGCCGGCGACTGGTTTGAGCGCGCGGCAACGGCCGGCAACCCGGTCGCCATGAACCGCCTTGCCAGACTGTACGCTTATGGCCGAGGCCGGGAACTGGACCCTGTGGCAGCTGCTGGCTGGCATTATGTGGCCCGGGCGCTCGGCGTTTCTGACTTTCAGCTCGACGGTTACGTTGAAAGTCTCGACGACGAGACCCGTCTCCAGGCGCGCAAGAAAGCAGAGCAATTCTCCGCGACGCTTATTCCTGAAGCTGAAGACCCCAGCCAGAAATCACCCTGACGCGGTAACGCAATTCGCCTTTTTTCCTTGAAACAGTCAGGCAATTGTGTAGGACAGGCCCACATTGGTTCGCGCGGACCGTTGCGTATTGTCCTGCGCCATCCATCTTCGTTTCACAAAGTCAATCAAGTCGGTCGTTCCATGAAAATCAACGGTAACGAAATCAAGCCAGGAAACGTTCTCCAGCATCAGGACACGCTCTGGGCAGTCGTCAAGACCCAGCACGTCAAGCCTGGCAAGGGCGGAGCGTTTGCACAGGTGGAGTTGAAGAACCTGATCGACGGCCGCAAGCTCAACGAACGTTTTCGTTCGGAAGACAAGGTTGAGCGCGTGCGCCTGGAGCAAAAGGACTTCCAGTACCTTTATACTCAGGACGACCAGCTCGTTTTCATGGACACTGAGACCTACGAGCAGCTGGAACTGCAGGCTGACTTCGTCGGAGACCGCGCTGCGTTCCTGCAAGACGGCATGATGGTCACCGTGGAGCTGCATGAAGAGCGTCCGATCGGCATCACGCTGCCGCAGTTTGTGACGCTCCAGATCGCAGAGGCCGATGCAGTCGTCAAAGGCCAGACACAGTCTTCCTCCTACAAGCCTGCGATGATGGAAAATGGCGTGCGCGTCATGGTCCCTCCATTCGTTACGGCGGGCGAAAGCATCATCGTCGACACCGGCTCGATGGAATACGTACGCCGCGCCGACTAAAACTCCTCATTCCATTTGACCTGGCCCGGCCTGTGAATTTCAGGACGGACCCAAGAACCGACGGCACACAAAATGGCCCGCACAGCACTCCTTAATGTCATGGTTCAGGCCGCTATGAAGGCCGGACGCAGTCTCGTTCGCGACTTTGGCGAAGTCGAAAACCTCCAGGTCTCCCGCAAGGGCCCAGGCGACTTCGTCTCGGCAGCCGACCGCAAGGCCGAAGAGATCATCAAGGCAGAGCTGACAAAGGCACGGCCGCAGTTCGGTCTGGTCATGGAAGAAAGCGGCGAGATCGAAGGAACAGATGGCCAGCATCGCTGGCATGTGGACCCGCTCGACGGCACGACAAATTTCCTTCACGGCATTCCGATTTTCGCGACCTCCATTGCCCTGGAGCGTCAGGGCCAGATCGTCGCCGGAGTGATCTACAACCCGGTCATGGACGAGCTCTACACAGCCGAACGTGGACGCGGTGCGTTCCTGAATGACCGCCGTCTGCGCGTCGCGGGACGCTCGGAACTACCAGAAATGGTCTTCGGCACGGGCCTTCCTTTCATCGGCAAGGGTGATCATGGCCGCGCACTGAAGGAATTGCGGCATATTATGCCCGAGGTGGCCGGCATTCGCCGCTGCGGCGCCGCTGCCCTCGACCTGGCCTGGACCGCCTCTGGCCGTCTTGACGGCTACTGGGAGCACGACCTCAACTCCTGGGACATCGCGGCGGGTCTCCTGATGGTTCGCGAAGCCGGCGGTTATGTCTCCGACACCGAAGGCAAGGACAAGATGCTGGAAACAGGCAATGTCGCTGTCGGTAATGAATTTGCCCACAAGCACATCCTGCGCCTGATCAAGCTGGCCAACAGCTGATACCGAGCACTCACCTTTCAGCGAAACCCAACCTGACCGTTCGGCGGCCTGCCCGGCCGGAAAGCCCGTGAGAGCCTGTTGTCGTTGGTTAACTTACGAATAACGGTTTCCAACCTTTAGGAAATCACGCTATCAATCTTGCTAGGAACAACAGGCGATTGATTGGCGACTCATGGCACGCGACTTTGACCCTTATAGTCTGTCCAGCCCGAAGGCATATCTCTCCTTCATGATCATCTTTCTGGTGATCGTTTCCTTCATTGCCTTCATTCTCTACCGGCAAATTTCTGTCGCCTTCATGAGCAACCCGGGCCTCAATGGCCTCATCATCATGGTCGCCGTGTTCGGCATTCTCTTGCTGTTTGGCCGGGTGATCCGTCTCTTCCCGGAGATTTCCTGGGTCAACAGTTTCCGCATCGGCGATCCCGGCCTCGATACGCGCGCTCCCGTACTCCTTGCCCCAATGGCGACACTCCTTGGGAACAAGGTCGGTGAAATGGCGCTGACGCCGACGACGGCACGGTCCATCCTGGATTCCATCGGCATGCGCCTTGAGGAATCGCGTGAGATCTCGCGCTATCTGACGGGCCTGCTCGTTTTCCTCGGCCTTCTCGGCACCTTCTGGGGTCTGCTGCAAACGGTCAGTGCCGTCGGCGCCACCATTCAATCGCTCGATGTAGGATCGGGCGATGCGAACGTGATCTTCGAAGATCTCAAGGCGGGCCTGGAGGCCCCATTGTCGGGCATGGGCACCGCGTTCTCGTCCTCGCTTTTCGGTCTGACCGGGTCCCTTGTTCTAGGGTTTCTGGATCTTCAGGCCGGACAGGCCCAGAACCGGTTCTACAATGAACTCGAAGACTGGCTGTCGACCGTCACCGACATTGAACCTGAAGAAGGTCCAATCCTGGCGGCCCCTTCAAACAACACCGAACAGATCCAGGAATCGATTTCCGAGCTACGAAAAACAATCGAGGAAGGTGGAAGCAAGAACGCAGCCCACGCCATGTCCAACCTCGCCGAAGGCATTCAAGGTCTCGTCAAACACGTTCGTTCCGAACAGCAGATGATGCGGGACTGGGCCGAGAGCCAGGGCGAGCAGCAAAAGCGCATCGAAAGTCTCCTCACCTCCATTTCATCCGCTTTCGACCGAGCTAAGGACTGATCCATGGCCAGTCTGCGCGGTCGTCGCCGTACTCAAAGCACAGACTATTGGCCTGGGTTCGTCGACGCGATGGCGACGCTTTTGCTCGTCATTATTTTCCTGCTGTCGATCTTCATGCTCGCTCAGTTCTTCTTGAGTCAGCAGCTGTCCGGCCGCGACACGGTCCTCAACCGGCTGAACACACAGATCAGCGAGCTGACCGAGCTTCTGGCGCTCGAGCGGGCCAATTCCAGCGAACTGGAAGACACGATCTCAGGGCTGCAAGCGAGCCTTGGGGACGCGACCGGCGAGCGTGACCGCCTGCTTGGATTGCTGGATGCAAGCTCGGGCAGTGCGGAAGCGGCCGGTGGCCGCGCTGCACGCCTGGAAAACCTTCTCGATGACGAAAAGCAGATTTCCCAACGGGCCTTGGCGCAAGTCGAGCTGCTTAATCAGCAAATTTCCGCTCTGAGACGCCAGATCGCGGCCGCAAATGCAGCACTGGAAGCTGCAGAGGCCAAGGAAAGCGAAAGTCAGACAAAGATCGCAAGCCTAGGACGCCGCCTGAACGCAGCGCTTGTCCAGCGGGTGCAGGAACTCTCCCGGTATCGCTCGGACTTCTTCGGCCGCCTGCGCGAAATCCTGTCCCAGCGCTCCGACATTCGGGTCGTCGGCGATCGGTTTGTGTTCCAGTCTGAAGTCCTGTTCTCATCAGGCTCGGAAGAGGTGAATCCGGACGGCACCGGCGAACTCGACAAGCTGGCCGAAGCCATTCAGGAACTCAGCCTGCAAATCCCCGATGAAATCAATTGGGTGCTGCGGGTGGATGGTCACACGGATGCCCGTCCGCTGTCCGGATCCGGCCGACTGAGAAACAACTGGGAGCTGTCCGCCGCCCGCGCGATATCGGTTGTGAGATACCTGATTGAAAAGGGTGTCGATCCAAAGCGCTTGGTCGCGGCTGGCTTTGGGGAATTCCAGCCCCTGGAAGAAGGCGATACTCCCGAAGCTCTTGCTCGCAATCGTCGCATCGAACTCAAACTGACCGAGCGCTAGAGCGCTTACCGGCCGAGTCTCAACAAAAAAGCCGCCGGAACGACCGGCGGCTTTCGAATTTGATGTATCGCCTGGAGACGCGACTAGGACTGCTCTTCCTCGTCCGCGCCGTCGCCTTCGGTCTTGAGCGAGTTCAGCTTCGCGAAAACCGCATCGGCATCGATCTCTTCCTCGACCTCACGTTCGATCGGCTTGCTGAAGGCGGCAGCCAAGGCTTCTTCGCTCGTGGTCTCTTCCACTGGCATCAACGTTTCGACTTCACCCTCAGGCCGCGGCGGAGCGTTCTTGGCAGCCTTTTCAACTTCCATGTCCAGTTCAAGCTGGCTGCAGAGGCTCAACGTCACCGGGTCTGACGGCGTAAGGTTGGCCGAATTCCAGTGGGTCCGGTCGCGAATGGCCGCAATGGTCGGCTTCGTCGTGCCGACCAGGCGCATGATCTGCGCATCCTTGAGCTCGGGATGGTTCCGCACGAGCCACAAGATCGCGTTAGGACGATCCTGGCGGCGAGACACCGGGGTATAGCGCGGGCCTTTACGCTTCGATTCAGGAACAATGACCTTGGAGCCCTGCAGCTTCAAAACGTAGTTCGGATCTGTCTGCGCTTTTTCCAGTTCTTCACGGCCCAACTGGCCCGTCAGAACCGGATCAAGACCCTTGATGCCCTGCGCGGCTTCGCCATCGGCGATCGCCTTCACTTCAAGCGGATGCAATTTGCAGAAACTCGCGATCTGAGTGAAGCTCAGCGCAGTATTGTCAACAAGCCAGACGGCGGTTGCCTTCGGCATCAGCGGCGTGTTCGCCATCGGTCAAATTCCTCCTGTGGGCTTCCTCACCCGGCAAGGTGAAAAAGCAAAAATCCATTCAAGTTTCATGGGAGCTGAACACTATATAATGTGTCCTTTGCCCAAAGGCAAACACTCCCGCAAAGGGTTCTGGAAAACTCCCTTTGCGGAACACATCTTCCTAACATCCAGGACCGAGGCATTACTCGACCGTCAGTACAATCTTCCCAATGTGACCAGAGCTTTCCATGCGCCGGTGCGCGTCTGCCGCCTGCTCAAGGGGAAAGGTGGAGTCCATGACGGGCCGGATTTTTCCCGACGAAAGAAGCGGCCAGACCTTTTCCTTCAAGGCTGCCGCGATCGCAGCCTTGAACGCTGTATCGCGCGGTCTCAACGTCGATCCCGTATGGGTCAATCGCTTCATCATGAGACGAGAAAAATTCACGTCTTCGGCAAAACCGTTCAGCGTCGCGATTTGACAGATCCGTCCCTCGACCGCTGCCACCTTCCAGTTTTTCTCGACATAGTCTCCGCCGACCATATCCAGGATCACGTGAATGCCTTCCTTGGCTGTGGCCTCCAGAAACGCTGAAACAAAGTCGACCTTATTGTAGTTGACCACGTGATCGGCTCCGAGCGCCCGAACCGCCTCTGCCTTTTCTTCAGATCCAACGGTGGTGAAGACCTCTGCGCCAAAGGCCTTTGCAAGCTGGATCGCCGTTGTGCCGATTCCGGACGTCCCACCATGAACCAGAAAGCGTTCGCCTGCTTTCAGCCCCACCCGGTCGAAGACGTTGCTCCAGACGGTGAAGAATGTCTCCGGGATCGCCGCGGCCTCAATCATCGACATGCCTTCAGGGATCGGAAGAGCATGACTTTCGTGCACCTTGCAGTATTGAGCGTAACCTCCGCCCGCCACCAATGCCGTGACTTTCTCGCCAATTTCATAGCTCTTGGCGTCGATGCCCTTGGACACGACGGTGCCACTCACCTCAAGACCTGGCAGATCCGATGCGTCTTTCGGGGGCGGATAAGCACCCATTCTCTGAAGGACATCCGGACGATTAACGCCGGCAGCCTCGACCTTGATGAGGATTTCTTCGCCAAGCGGCACAGGCACATGGCGCTCCTCGGCAGCCAGAACGTCCGGACCGCCGGGCGCCGTGATTGCGATCGCTAGCATTTTCTCGGGCAAATCGGTCATGCGCTTTCCTCCAATCAGAACTCACTCCCGTGTAGCGCGCCGGCAGGCAGCTGACAATCGAGCCATGTCGCGATAGGTTCAGAGTTAAACCAACTGATGGCGCGATCGGACGACGAGACCGAAAATGGACGAAGAACACCAGGCAAGACCCTCGAAAGCAGCAAAACCGGTTGTCGTAGGCGAAGATTTGTCCCGGCCCTCTGAGGACGAGCTTCGAGAACGGATCACGCTCCTAGAAGCAGAAATCACACGCACGCGAGGTGTCCTTTCAGAGCGTGGTAATATTCGCAGCGCCGCCGACGCCCTCTTCAAAAGTGAGAATAGTTAAATTTACCAATTACATCTCATTCAGAGACGTTCTGTCTGAATTTGGTTCAATCTGTTAGGTAAAACTTTAGCTATTTACCAGCTATTAAGCTTTCTACGCGATAACCATAGTTATCCAGTCATCTGGATCTCTGAGTGGCTCAAGTCCACTCTGTTTGACGCCTCCCTGTTAATGACTTCGAGCCGCGGCCTTCGCGGCTCTTTTTTTTGACCCGCCCTGGCGTTATGATCTTCTCAGTCACGTTCGTACGAGCCTTGGGCCCAACTGGCACGCCCGTTGCAATTCAATTGTTCAAGGCGCCGCACCGTCCCACCGTGGCACAGCCCTATGAAGAGCATGTCCCATGCGCGTAGTGGTAGCCAGGAGGACATCCTGCGGCAAACGAATGAGCAGTAGCAGAAGGCGTATCGAACCATGACGGATGAGAACACCAACCTCAACGGAACTCCCGAGGCGGTACACTTCGCTCCCCGACTGGCCACCTCGGACACATTCCAGTCGCTGTTTCAGGAAGGCATGTCGCTCGTTGAAGAGACCGCTGTCTATCTCGATGGAGACGGACGCACGGAAGCAAAGCTTCTGGAACGCCCGGCCTCACTCGCCTATGCAACAGAATCGATGCGTCTGACAACGCGTCTCATGCAGCTGGCGTCCTGGCTTCTCCTGCAACGCGCCGTCAACGAGGGCGAAATGTCCCGGGAACAAGCTGGCGCCGAAAAGAACAAGGTGCGCCTCGACCGTTTGAGCAGCGCCTCGACAGGCCCCGCCTGGGAAGACCTGCCCGACAGCCTGAAGGAACTGGTCAACCGTTCGGTGCGCCTGCAAGAGCGCGTCGTGCACTTGGATCAGATGCTCTACCAGGACAAGGAACAGGAAGCTGCTGACACCGAAGGAAACCCGGTCGTGGCGCAGCTCAACCAGCTGCACGCTGCATTTGGAAACGCAGGCTGATCCATAAGAGCCATGTACGAGAACTATCTTGAAAGCCGCCGCAAGGCGGCTTTCTTCGTTTAAGCGCAGGCTTTCCAGGCTCAGACCGCAAACATTCGCACAAAAAAAGACCCGGCCAAAGCCGGGTCTCGTATCAAGCGCTTAACTTCGCAGCTCTTAGGAGCCGAGGAAGCCTGCGAACTTGTTCTTGAAGCGGGACACGCGACCGCCACGGTCCATGATCTGACGGTCGCCACCGGTCCATGCCGGGTGAGATGTCGGATCGATGTCGAGGGTCAGCGTATCGCCTTCAGCACCATAGGTGGAGCGAGTTGTGAATTCTGTACCATCGGTCATCACGACCTTGATGGTGTGGTAGTCGGGATGCGTATCCGCTTTCATGGCTGTCCTTTCCTGCACATCGAGCGCTTCCGATCGAGGGAAATAGCTCTGAGGTGCAAACGAAACTAATGGGCCGCCAATCCGCCAATGGATACAGCCCAGGAAACATGGAGACGGGCTATACCCCATGCAGTGGGATGAAACAAGGGGTCTGCGCGATTCCGGCGCGGCAAAATACCTCTTGGTTTTCACGGCCCGATCACCCAAGTCTATCGGCATGGAATCAGGACTGATTTAGGGGCACGAACATTGGCCGGCACGGAACAGGCAAAACGCGATGATACGAATGAACGGCGCAAGTTTTTGCGGCCGCTCGCGCGGCTGTTGCCTTACCTTGGCCGTTACAAATCAATGGTCGCCGGAGCATTGGTCGCCCTGATTTCGGCCGCAGTCTTCACTCTGGTGTTGCCAACCGCCGTCCGTCAGATGATCGATCGCGGCTTTGGCGGAGACAACTCCGATCTCATCAACAACTACTTTGGCCTCCTGCTGGCCGTGGTCGCAGCTCTCGCACTGGCCAGTGCCATTCGCTACTACCTGGTCATGTGGATCGGGGAACGCGTCGTCGCAGACGTGAGAAGCGATGTCTTCGCCCATATGACGGAACTGAGCCCGGCGTTTTACGACCGCTCAAAGTCGGGCGAGATCCTGTCCCGTCTCACCGCCGACACCACCCAGATAAAATCCGCATTCGGCGCAAGCGCGTCCCTAGCCATGCGCAACTTCGTGCTTTTTATCGGCGCGGTGATCATGATGCTCGTCACCAGCCCGGGCCTGTCGATCATCGTCCTTGCCGCGATACCGATCATTCTCCTGCCGTTGATCGGCTTTGGCCGCAAGGTCCGCAAACGCTCCCGCTTCGCACAAGACACCCTCGCCGATGCAGCCGCCTATGCCAGTGAAATGCTCGGGAACATCCGCACCCTTCAGGCCTTCACCCATGAAATGCAGTCGGCAAAGCGGTTCTCGGACGCGGCCGAAGGTGCCTTCCACGCAGCAAGGAAGGCAACACGTGAGCGCGCGATACTGACGTTTTTTGCCATGTTCATCATTGGAGCGAGCGTAGTCGCCGTTCTTTGGATCGGCGCAAACAACGTTCTCACCGGAACGATGAGCGGCGGAGAGCTTGGCCAGTTCCTGCTCTACTCAATCCTCGCAGCAAGCTCTCTTGCCGGACTGTCGGAGGTCTGGGGCGAGCTCTCACTGGCCGCTGGCGCCGCAGAGCGCCTGAGTGAATTGCTTGAGATCGAACCCCGGATCGCACCTCCGGCAAATCCGAAAACCCTGCCCTCGCCTGAAAAAATCAGCATCGACTTCGACCACACCTCTTTTGCATATGAGGCGGCCGAGAACACTCCGGTGGTTCACGACGTATCACTGAAAGTCGAACCTGGTGAAACGGTGGCGGTCGTTGGACCTTCCGGTGCGGGCAAATCGACCCTGTTTCATCTGTTGATGCGTTTTTATGATCCCGTTTCCGGACAGGTGACCCTGAACGGGGTGGATCTGAGACAACTTGACCCCAAGGGTCTGCGCAGCCATATGGCGCTCGTACCTCAGGACGCGGCAATCTTCGCCGCAAGCATCGCCGAGAATATCGCTTATGGGAAACCGGATGCGAGACGCCAAGATATAGAAGCTGCAGCCCGTGCTGCATCAGCGCATGACTTCATTTCAGCCACGTCCGACGGCTACAGCACAATGGTCGGCGAAAGGGGCATGACCTTGTCCGGGGGGCAGCGGCAACGGATCGCGATTGCCCGTGCGATCCTCAAGGACGCTCCGATCCTGCTGCTGGATGAAGCAACCAGCGCGCTCGACGCTGAAAGCGAACAGCTCGTCCAGCAAGCCCTTGACCGGCTTATGGAAGGCAGAACAACGCTC
The DNA here is from genome assembly GCF_014842925.1 of Roseibium polysiphoniae. Taxonomy (GTDB): domain Bacteria; phylum Pseudomonadota; class Alphaproteobacteria; order Rhizobiales; family Stappiaceae; genus Roseibium; species Roseibium polysiphoniae. Next base: position 196,900 of record NZ_JACYXJ010000004.1, on the reverse strand, counting down.
GTAATCGCGCATCGTCTCGCGACCGTTCTGAAAGCCGATCGAATTGTCGTTATGGATGCGGGACGGATCGTGGAAATCGGAACCCATGCCGAACTCACAGCTCGTGCAGGCCTCTATGCAAAACTGGCCCGGCTGCAATTCGATGCAGGGGCCAGCAAAGCAAGTCAGATCTAACCGATCCCAGAGAAGTCAGTCGACGTCAGGGACAGCCACTGTGTAATTCAGCGGCATACGGCCACCGTCCGCGTAGATTGTCTGGCCGGTGACATAGCTCGCATCCGAAGAGGCGAGGAAAGCTGCAACACCAGCGATCTCGGAAGGTTCACCCACCCGTTGAAGCGGTGTGCGCGACAGGATCCGGTTACGAGCTGCCGGGTCGTCGTTCACTGACGAGAGCATCTCCGTCATGATCGAACCAGGTCCTATGGCATTCACACGAATGCCATAGGGCGCCAGAGCAAGCGCAGTGGTCTTGGTCAATTGCGAGACACCGCCCTTGGAGACGCAGTAGGGAATCTGGTTCGGAATCGCCAGCACGGCGTTGACCGAGGACATGTTGATGATCGTGCCCGGCTCGCCACCGTCCTGAACCTTCTCCGCCATGTGACGGGCAACCGCCTGGCTGCACAGGAACGTGCCCTTGAGGTTGATTGAGAGAACCCGGTCGAAGTCCTCTTCTTCGAGCTCCAGAAAATCTGCGCCGACAACGACACCTGCGTTGTTCACGAGAATATCGACATCACCGTAGGCGTTGATCGTTTCAGCCACGAGATTGCGAACATCGAGACGCTCGGCAACATTGCAATGCACATACGTCGCATCACCAATCTTGTTCAGATCATCGGCTGCAGATTGCCCGGCCTCATCATCGACGTCGGCAATAACCACTTTGGCACCGTCCATGACGAACCGTTTTGCGACTGCAAAGCCAATACCACGGGCAGCGCCAGTGATGATGGCAACCTTATTTTCAAGGGACACAGAAAACCTCTTGGCCTTATAAAAAATCGGGCCGCCGAAGCGGCGACCCGAACCATAAGAGCATGTTTTCCAGCTGTCGATGGGTTTTACCAGATCAGTTTGGAACCCTTATGCCATGCTCCTGCAGTGCTTCGGCGATCTCATCCAGGATCGCGGGATCATCAATCGTTGCTGGCATCTTGTAGCTTTCCTGGTCTGCGATCTGACGCATGGTCGCTCTCAAGATCTTGCCCGAACGGGTTTTCGGCAGGCGATCCACGGTGATGGCTAGTTTGAAAGCGGCAACCGGCCCAATCTTCTCACGCACCAATTTGACAAGCTCGGCCTCAATTTCCTCGTGAGACTGTTCGACCCCTGCTTTCAACACAGCAAAACCGCAAGGCAGCTGACCCTTCAGCTTGTCCGCAATGCCAATCACAGCGCATTCCGCCACGGCCGGATGCGTCGCAAGAACTTCTTCCATGGCACCGGTCGACAGACGGTGCCCCGCAACGTTGATGATATCATCCGTCCGGGACATGATCGAAAGATATCCCTCTTCGTCGATGATGCCCGCATCCGAGGTCTTATAGTAGCCTGGGAATTCGGCGAGATAGGCGTCGTGGAAACGCTGCTCCGCATTCCATAGGGTCGGCAAGCATCCTGGAGGCATCGGCAGTTTCACGACGATATTGCCAAGCGTATTTGCCGGAAGCGGATGTCCGGCGTCATCCAGTATCTGGACATCGTAGCCCGGCATAGGCACCGTCGGGGACCCCGGTTTCACGGGCAATCGCCCGAGACCGAGCGGATTTCCAACCATGCACCAACCCGACTCGGTCTGCCACCAATGGTCGACAATAGGCACCTGAAGCTGCTCAGCCGCCCAGTTGACCGTATCGGGATCTGCACGTTCACCCGCGAGGAACAATGATCTGAACTGCGACAAGTCGTAGTCACCGATCAATTTGCCCTCAGGATCTTCCTTGCGAATGGCGCGGAAGGCCGTCGGAGCGGTGAACAGCGAGACCACGGAATGCTCCGAGATCACACGCCAGAAAACACCGGCATCGGGTGTCCCGACCGGCTTGCCTTCGAACATGATCGTGGTGCAGCCATGCAGAAGCGGGCCATAGACGATGTAAGAGTGACCAACGACCCAGCCAACGTCTGATGCTGCCCAGAAAACCTCGCCCGGCTCGATGCCATAAAGGTTCGACATCGACCACTTCAAGGCAACCATATGGCCACCGTTGTCTCGGACGACGCCCTTGGGCTGACCTGTGGTTCCCGACGTGTAGAGGACATAGAGCGGGTCCGTCGCCTTGACGGAAACGCATTCGACCTCCCGGCCTTCTGCGAGCTCCTCTTGCATCAGGGCTCCCAGGTCATGATCCCGGCCCTCTTGCAGAGCCGCGACCGCCTGCTCTCTTTGAATTACGAGACAGGTCTCGATTTTGTGGGAGGCCTGCTCGACCGCTGCATCGATCAAGGGCTTGTAGGCAATGACCCTTCCCGGCTCGATGCCGCAAGAGGCTGCTATGATGGCTTTTGGCGTCGCATCATTGATCCTGGTCGCCAGTTCTGCAGCAGCAAAACCGCCAAAAACCACCGAATGAATTGCGCCGATACGAGCGCAGGCCAGCATCGCCATTGCCGCTTCGGGAATCATCGGCATGTAGATGATCACCCGGTCGCCCTTTTGGATTCCTTGGTCCAGCAGCACACCAGCCATAGCCTGAACGCGGTCCAGCAGCTCCTCGTAGCTGTAGCTCGCCTGCTTGCCGGTGATCGGGCTGTCGTAAATCAGCGCTGGCTGACCACGGTGCCCCCGCTCGACATGGCGATCGAGACAATTGTAGCAGGTGTTGCATTCCCAGCCTGGAAACCATCGACCGTACTGACCCTGATCGGGATCGAACACCTGCGCGCCTCGCAAAGACCAGTCGATCTCGGAGGCAGCCGTCTCCCAGAAACCAAGCGGGTCATCCTTCCAGGATTGATAGGTTGCAGCATAGCGGCTTGTCATTGTGGTTTCTCCTCCCGTGGGCCATCGCACCTCACTCTACGACAGCCCTTTTGCGGAGAGAGTGCGGTATCATGCGAGTGTCGCGCAAGACCCTCGCCATAAGACATTCGCAGGGGCCGGGACTTTACCTAGGAGCAAAGCCATGATTGATTGTCGCTCCCCTTCGCGCTTCCGCTTTTTTCGAAACGATCTTCATGCATCCGATCGCCGATCCCTATTTTTACGCCGCCGCGATTCCGGCGGTCATCCTCGCCGGCCTGTCGAAGGGCGGCTTTGGCGGATCCATGGCGATGCTGGCGGTCCCGATCCTCGCACTTGTCATTTCGCCAATTCAGGCAGCCGGTATCATGCTTCCGATCCTGGTCGCGATGGATGTGGTTGGCCTGATTGCCTACAAGGGCCATGCGGACCGCCGCAGCCTGATGATTTTGCTGCCTGCGGCCATGGCCGGCATCGCGGTTGGCTGGGCAACGGCCACGCTGGTGAACGAGGCCTTCGTCCGCCTGTTGGTCGGCGTCATTTCACTGATTTTCGTCGCCGACTACGTTCTTAAAAGCGCACGCGCGAACGAGGCGCGCGATCACAACGTGGGCAAGGGACTGTTCTGGGGAGCCATTGGAGGTTTCACCAGCTTCGTCAGCCATACCGGAGCCCCGCCATTCCAGCTCTACATGGTCCCGCTCAGGCTCGCTCCAACGCTCTTTGCCGGCACAGCGGTGATATTCTTTTCGGTCGTCAATGCGGTGAAGCTGGTGCCGTATTTTTTGCTTGGCCAGTTTGACACTGTAAACCTTGCGACCTCTGCCATGCTGCTGCCGCTCGCGCCGCTGGCAACAATCGTAGGCGTTTGGTTGGTCAGGATCGTGGATCAGGGTATTTTTTACAAGCTAACCTACGCGATGATGACCGTTGTCGGCATCAAACTGGTCTGGGATGGTGCGACGGCCCTGGCAGGTTGATTAGGCCTTTAGACAGATTGCAGGCTGTCCGAATTATCGTTTTGATAGCGCTCAAATAACGATCAGGGAGGGTCAGGTCATGAGCAGCGGCGAACATCCATTTTCACTCGGTCTGGAAAAGAATGAGGCCAACCATGCCTCGCTAAGCCCGTTGAGCTTCCTCGCCCGCGCCGCAGATGTCTTTCCCCAAAGAACTGCGATCGTTCATGGCACACAAAGAACCGATTACCGGACCTTCTATGCCCGCGCGCGCCAATTGGCCTCCTCGCTCGCCGATGTGGGCGTCGGCAAGAACGACACCGTGACGGTCATGCTGTCAAACGTACCCCCCATGCTCGAGGCCCACTACGGCGTGCCCATGACCGGCGCAGTGCTTCATTCCATGAACACCCGCCTGGACGCCGCGGTCATTGCGTTTCAGTTGGATCACGCCAATACAAAGGTCTTGATAACGGATCGCGAGTTCTCGCCGGTCATGGAGGAAGCCCTTGCGCTCGCCAGCGTGAAGCCGATCGTTATTGACTATTCGGACCCTGAGTTTCCGCAGGATGGAAAGCGGCTCGGCACACTCGACTACGAAGCTTTCGTCGCTGAGGGAGATGCCGATTTCGCGTGGTCACTGCCCGCCGATGAATGGGACGCAATTTCGCTGAACTATACCTCTGGCACCACAGGCAACCCGAAAGGCGTCGTCTATCATCACAGAGGGGCCTACCTCCTGGCGCAGGCGAATATTCTCACCACGTCCATGGCCAAGCATCCGGTGTATCTCTGGACCTTGCCCATGTTTCACTGCAACGGCTGGTGTTTTCCCTGGTCGATCTCAGTGGTCGCCGGCACCCATGTGTGTTTGCGCTGGGTCCGTCCGAAAGTCATGTGGGATCTGATCGCGAATGAGGAGGTGACACATCTGTGTGGTGCGCCAATCATCATGTCGACACTTCTTGGATCTGCGCCGGAAGACAAGCGGGAACTCGGCCGTGAGGTCGAGTTCTTCACAGCCGCCGCTCCGCCACCTGAAAGCGTCCTCTTGGCCATGAAAGACGCCGGCTTCAACGTCACTCATCTCTATGGCCTGACAGAGGTCTATGGCCCGGCCGTCGTGAACGACTGGCAGATGGAATGGGACACGCTGCCCCCGGCTGAACAGGCGGCCAAAAAAGCCCGCCAGGGCGTGCGTTATGTGGCCCTGGAGGGCCTGACCGTCCTTGACCCGGAAACAATGCAACCCGTTCCCGCCGACGGCGAGACGATCGGCGAAGTGATGTTCAAGGGCAATGTGGTGATGAAAGGCTACCTGAAGAACCCGGAAGCCACCGCAGAAGCCTTCGCCGGCGGTTGGTTTCATTCAGGTGACCTGGGCGTGAAGTATTCGGACGGCTACATCCAATTGAAAGACCGGTCAAAGGACATAATCATTTCAGGTGGAGAGAACATCTCCTCCATCGAAGTCGAAGAAGTGCTTTACAAGCATCCAGATGTTGCATCTGCCGCGGTCGTCGCCCGGCCCGACGAAAAATGGGGGGAAACTCCGTGTGCCTTCGTCGAATTGCGACAGGGCACCGAAAGAACCGACGCGGAGATCATCTCCTTCTGCCGGGAACATCTCGCCGGCTTCAAGTCACCCAGGACCGTAGTCTTCTGTGAACTCCCTAAAACGTCGACGGGCAAGATCCAAAAGTACGCACTGCGTGAGCAGGCGAAGTTACTCTGAGCAGACGTCAGAAACAAAAAACGCCGCGGTCAGGGCCGCGGCGTTTTTCAAAATAGCTCCGCGTTAGTGGAGCGTTTCGTCGCTTCGTATTCGCTCGATCTGATCTTTGATCTTGAGCTTCTTTCGTTTCATATCGGCCAATTCCAGTGAGTCCGTACTCGGGTGGAGAAGTGCTACTTCGATCTTGCGTTCCAGTGCGGCGTGACGGCGCTCGAGTTCTGCGAGATGCGACTGCATGGACATGGAATTGCCTCCTGTCTGTTGGGCCAAACAGGATTATCGTGCCACAAGCTGACAGGCCTTGTCGAACCCTGTTTACGTAACGGGAGAATTATTTTGCCGACTTAGGCCACCTTTCAGATTTCAGCCTTTAGAAAGGCTAAAATTGAACGATCAAACCCTTGAGAAAATTGAAACTGAGAGTGCCTTCAGCAGCTTATAGAATTGCAAGCGAAGACGCACTGTGGCATGCCTAGGTCGCCTTCGGGGTCATCTACATGTCTCTGCCTGTGGATGTTTGTGAAGAAACCCGTCGCCGTGAGGAAACGCTCACCGGCTGAGAGGCTTTCGGGGGAGTGAAATGGCTGACACGGAAGACAAAGCCGTAAGAATCGAGCTGGCACAATTGCGCCAGGAACATCGCGATCTCGATGCGGCTGTCGAGGCCCTGTCCATTGCAGGCAATGCCGACGCCCTTCAGATGCAGCGGCTCAAAAAGAAGAAGCTCCTCATCAAGGACCGTATTTCCAGTCTCGAAGACCAGTTGTTCCCCGATATAATCGCGTGAGTTTCTTGGCGCCTAAGCGTCCTGGCAATGTTGGAAATCTAGTCTTGCATAGGTGCCGTACCTGCCTATACTCCGCGCCTTTCCAAAAGACGCTCAAGCATCCAGGATAAGCCACGTGCCAAAAGCTGAAGTTGCCATCATCATGGGGAGCCAGTCCGACTGGCCGACGATGAAACATGCTGCCGATGTTCTGGACGAGCTCGGGATCGCCTTCGATGCACGCATTGTTTCGGCTCACCGCACACCCGATCGAATGTACGATTTTGCCAAGAGCGCAAAAGACGAAGGTTTCAAGGTCATCATTGCAGGCGCTGGCGGCGCGGCTCATCTTCCCGGAATGACTGCTGCGTTGACCCCACTCCCTGTCTTTGGCGTGCCGATCGAAAGCCGTGCCCTCTCCGGCGAAGACAGCCTGCTTTCCATTGTCCAGATGCCCGGAGGCATTCCAGTTGGCACATTGGCGATCGGCAAGGCGGGCGCGACCAACGCGGCCTTGCTTGCCGCCGCAGTTCTCGCGCTGATGAACCCGCAAATCGAACAGGCACTCGACGATTACCGCTCGGCACGAACCGCCGCGGTGACCGAGCGGCCCGTCGACAGCTAACCACCAGCCATCACATCTGCGAAGGAACCGTCCATGAGCAACGAGATCCGCCTCAAGCCCGGAGATACAATCGGGATCCTCGGCGGTGGCCAGCTCGGCCGGATGCTCTCGCTGGCGGCTGCCAGTCTTGGATTGAAGACCCATGTTTTCTGTCCGGACCCTAGCAGCCCCGCCTTCGATGTTTCGTTCACGCATACGGTCGCACCCTACGAGGACATTTCAGCACTCGACACCTTCGCTGCTTCTTGCGGCGTCGTGACCTATGAGTTCGAAAACGTTCCAGGACCGACTGCTGCACATCTTGCAAGCCGGGTGCCGGTTCGCCCCGGCGTAAAGGCTCTTGAAGTTTCTCAAGATCGGCTGAGCGAAAAGGAATTTCTTCGTTCAGCCGGCGTCGCAATCGCCGACTTTGCGACCGTCGACAGCAACGACGATCTGGAAGCTGCCCTAAACCGTCTCGGCGGTGCCGGCGTCCTGAAGACCCGTCGCTTTGGCTATGACGGCAAAGGTCAGGTCATAATCCGCACCGCAGACGACGCCAAGGGCGCTTTCGACAAGATCGGTCGCGCTCCGGCCGTGCTTGAAAAACTGATCCCTTTCGAGCGCGAAGTTTCCGTGATTGTCGCGCGCGACGTCGACGGCACCTGCCAAGCCTACGACATCGCCGAGAACCACCACGAGAACCACATTCTGAAAACGTCGACCGTGCCTGCACAGGTCTCGCCTTCAACCGCATCAACGGCAAGGGACATGGCGGAGCGTATCGCGTCAAGCCTCGATTATGTCGGCGTGATGGGTGTCGAAATGTTCTTGAGCGGCTCAGGCACGGAAGAAACGCTTCTGGTCAATGAAATCGCTCCGCGTGTGCATAATTCCGGACATTGGACGGAAGACGCGTGTCTGACGTCCCAGTTCGAGCAGCACATCCGCGCCGTGGCCGGTTGGCAACTTGGCTCAGGCAGCCGCCATTCCGATGTTGTTATGGAAAACCTGATCGGTGACGAATGCGATAGATGGCCTGCAGTTCTCGCCGACCCATCCGCTCGACTGCACCTATACGGCAAGGCGGAAGCCAGACCGGGCCGCAAGATGGGTCACGTGAACCGCATCAAGCCCAAGTCGATCTGATCCAATGTGGTAAGGCCGCGCTTTAGACGTAGCCTCAGCTCATCAAGCCGAGACTCTCACGCCTGTAGAAGCGAATGTTGGTTAGGATGCCGACAAAGGCCAGCCCGCCCGCGAGACCGCTCCAGATACCAACGCCGCCCAGGCCAGCTCCAAAGCCGAGCCCGAGAGATAGGCTGATACCAATCACCCAATAACCAATCACGGCGTAGATCAGTGGGACGGTCGTATCTCCCAAACCACGCAGGTTGTTGGTGCCAATGATCTGCCCGCCATCAACGATCTGGAAAATCGCAGCCACCGCCAGGAAGGAGGTTGCCAGATACAAGACTTCCGCAGATTGGGGGTTGTTGAGGTCGAGATAGAGCGAGACAAGTGGCGCCGGAACGATCCAGAAAACCACAGCAAAACAGCTCATGAAGGCCACTGTGATCACAAGCGCGGTCCAACCCGCACGCCCAACACCGTCGAAGTCCTTCTTACCCGCCGCATAGCCAACGCGTGACAGCGCGGCCTGGCTCAACCCCACAGGAACCATGAAGGTGATGGACGCAAGCTGCAGCGCGATCCCGTGCGCAGCCAGTGGGATTGTGCCAAGCCAGCCCATCAGGATCGAAGACGCCGCAAAAAGCGCTCCTTCAGCCACGAGCGTGATTCCAATCGGCAAGCCGAGACGCAAGATCTTGAAGAACACCTGCCAGTCCGATCGCCAGAGTCGTCCCAGGACCGCATATCGTTTCAATTGGCGCTGCCGGCTCGTGTAGATCAGCAGGATCGCCGTGGTGGCAGCCGAGGTAAAGACAGAGGCAATCCCTGCCCCAACCAGCTCCAGTCGCGGAAAACCGAACTCTCCGAAGATAAGCACATAATCCAGCGCAGCATTCACAACGAGTCCCGCAAGCGTCGCGTAGAGAACAATCTGCGAGCGCTCCATAACGGTCAAAAATCCGCGGATAGCCATGATGACCAACGCTGGCAGCAGAGACCACTGCAGCGCATCCATATAGCCTCCGGCGATCTCGGCAATATCCGGATCCTGACCGAGAGCCACGAGAATTTCTTCCGCGAAAAACGTGATGCACCAGGCAGGGAGGCAATAGAGCACGGCCACCCACACACCCATTCTGACTGTCCGGCGCAGGTCACGGGCCGCACGGCGACCACGCGCCTGAGCGCCAAGGGGAATGACAGCCTGAATGATGCCCATGCCGAAGAACCAGAGCAGCATCCACATATTGAAAGCCAGCACCGATGCGGCGAGTTCTTCCGCCCCCAGACGGCCGATCATCAAGACATCCGTCGTGTTGATCGCCATCTGCGCGATCTGTGCACCGGCAAGAGGCAAGCCAAGCGCCAGCGTCGGTCGAATATCGCTGCGCCAAAGCCGAGAAAGCCCTGTGTCTGACTGTCCTGATCGGTCGTCGACGGCCAAGTCGGCCTCCATGACTGGTGCTAAAAGCTTGTAGTCCGCGATGGGAGAATTCCCTCGCGATCCAAAGAGGGGTGAGTACCCCCTCTAGTCCCAAAGGAGGAGGCTGTCCAGCAGCCTGGCCAGCCGCGCGCAGCAATAAAAAGTGTCGAATTATTCCCTCACGACACCCAGAAGCACCCAAAGGCCTGTGGACAGAAGCTGCAACCTTTGATATGACGCGCGCCAAAGCGAGTGGGATGTCGGGATTTTTGCTGGCCGCCACAATCGCTTTACTAGTCTTCTAATCGGAAATTGCGGTCGCGAAGCACTCGGGAACCGTCACAATACAGGAAACAGAGGCGTGCAGGTTCTGGTTCGCGACAACAATGTCGATCAGGCACTTCGGGTGCTGAAGAAAAAATTGCAGCGCGAAGGCGTTTTCCGCGAGCTGAAGCTCCGCGGTCATTTCGAGAAGCCGTCTGAGAAAAAAGCCCGCGAAAAAGGCGAAGCTGTTCGTCGTGCCCGTAAGATGGCTCGCAAGCTTGCTCAGCGCGAAGGTCTTCTCCCGGGCCGTACAGGCGGCCGCGGTTAATCTGCGCCTGACCGACGTTTTTCGGAAAAGTAATCTTTCTACGCTATGAATGAAGCCGGCTGCCGACCGCAGCTGGCTTTTGGCGCTTGCAATTGTCCAATGGCTTTACTAGCCAAAGAACAGACGCAAGGTAAATTCAGGCGCGGCGAAAAGCGCTATCGATCAGCAGGCAGTCCCATCGATGAAGCATGACAAATCCGCTCTTATTCTCATGAATACAAAGCGATTTGCGTCGCTCCGATCGGTTGCCTTGCTGTTGGGAACGCTTCTGCTGGCCGCATGCCAATCGTCCGGTATTTATCAGGGCGTTCCTGTCGACACAGCTGTCGGCTCTTCCGCCAACATCGAATCACTCACGGCTGTGATCGATTCGAACCCGCGCGATGCAGGTGCTTACAACACCCGGGGTATTGCCTATGGTCAGGCTGGCAAACTCGACAAGGCGATCGCCGATTTCAACACAGCGCTACAGCTCGACCCGCAGTCCTATCAAGCCTATGCCAACCGGGCGCTGGTGCATCGTCGGCTCGGGCAAATGCAGCCCGCCATTTCCGACTACACCCGGGCGATCAATATCAAGCCGGACTATGATGTGGCCTATGTCGGTCGCGGCAATGCATACAGGCAGCTTGGGCAATACGGTCCTGCCCTGAACGATTTCAACGCTGTCATAGCCAGGAACAGCTCCGACGCCAGGGCGTTTCACAACCGCGGCCTCATCCATCAGGCACAGGGCCAGCATCAGCGCGCGATCGAGGATTTTGCGACAGCAATTGGTCTCAACCCCAATGCGGATGAGCCCTATATCGCACGCGGCATCTCCTACCTTGCGATCAACGATCCCAACGCGGCTTTCTCTGATCTGTCGGTTGCCGTCAACCTGGACAAGCGCTCGTCGATCGCATGGGCCAATCGTGGCGTTGCACTCGAGCTGCTCGGCAAGACGAAAGATGCGCGGCGCAACTACAACAAGGCGCTCAACCTCGACGCCTCGAATGATCTCGCAAGAGAAGGCCTGGCTCGCGTGAACAAGGGACAAAGATCACTCTGATCTCTGTCAACGCAGCACATTCGATCAACATGTAAAATCTCCGGAGCTTTGTCTTTCACTCCGGAGATCGCAATGCCCCCACGCAAATCGATTGTCGTCGTCGACGGACATCCAGATCCCGCATCAGGTCACTTTTGCCATGCAATCGCAAACGCCTATCGGCGCGACGCAGAAGCTGCAGGCCATCGTGTGATCTTGATTGAGGTTTCTCGCTTGGAGTTTCCACTCCTGCGCTCGCCGGAGCATTTCGAAAACGCTCCGTCTCCCGAGAGCCTGATCCCTGCCCGGGACGCTGTCCTCTCCGCCGATCACATGGTGATCGTCTTCCCGCTTTGGCTTGGCAGCATGCCTGCACTCCTGAAGGGTTTCCTGGAACAGGTGCTGCATAAGGACACGGCGTTTGAGCCGACCGGCCCGGGCGAATTCCCGAAGGGGCGGCTAAAAGGAAAGTCAGCGCGGGTGATTGTCACCATGGGGATGCCCGCATTTTTCTTCCGTCTCTGGTACATGGCGCACGGTCTGAAAAGCCTTGAACGCAATATTCTTCGGTTCATTGGATTCAAACCAGTTCGTGACACAATTTTCGGAATGGTCGACAGGGTCAGTTCAGAAAATAGAAACGCCTGGCTCCGAAAAATCGAAGCAATGGGTAAGAAGGCGATTTAGGGCTACGCAAAACTAGAAGGGGCACTCTGCGCTGAATGTGACGCGCTCGCCCCCCGTAGGGTGATGAAACGTCAGCTCTTCCGCATGCAACTGAAGTCGGTCTGCCGCAGCCAAGGCCTCCCCTTCTGCATAAAAGCGGTCCCCAAGAATGGGGTTTCCGAGCACCAGCATGTGCACTCTCAATTGGTGCGAACGTCCTGTAACTGGCAAGAGTTTGACCCTTGTGGCTCGAGTTTCGCGCGCCTGCACCTGCCAACCAGTGACGGCGTTCCGGCCATGCTCGTGACAGACCATCTGCTTTGGTCTGTTCGGCCAGTCACAGCGAAGCGGCAAGTCAACCTCGCCCAGCTCGCCCTCCATTGTTCCCCAGACCCTGGCGATGTAGCTCTTCGCGGTTTTCCTGCGTTCGAACTGCAGTCCCAGGTGACGATGGGCAATAGGGTTCATCGCAAGCACCATCACACCTGATGTATCCATATCAAGCCGGTGGACGATCCGTGCGTCGGGATAAGCAACTTTGGCGCGTGCTTCGAGACAGTCGGAATGCTCTTCCGCCTTGCCTGGAACACTCAACAGCCCCGAAGGTTTGCTCACCACCAGAATATCGTCATCAGCATGTATCACCTCGAGACGCGGGTCTTGAGGAGGATCGTAGATGAAGGAAGAGAGCTGCGTAGAAGCCATGCCGCGCTTATAGCGCAAGAGCGACAAAACAAAAGGCGCAGAAGATCTTTCCTGCGCCTCTCAACTCGAGTTTGTCGCCAGCGTTTACGCCGACCGTCCCAAAAGGCAATCAGACCAGGTCAGACGGTCAGGATCGCAATCACCGCGGTCAGACCGAAAACTGCCGCGGACGGTACCCAGCCCTTTTCACCGAGCGCCATTCCAATCGCAGTCGCGATCAGCGTCGCAACGAGCATGAGCCAACCAAAAATCGTCGCCGCAGTGCCACCGAACGCAAACAGGATCAGACACAGCATGACATTCAGGACAGCAACAGTGCCGATCTTGGAGAAGTTGATGAAGCCTTCATACGTGCGCTCGTGCGCTTCGTAGTCCATTGCAGGCGCGGAGTTGTCAGACATTCAGTCCCCCAGGTTCAAATTGCGAGTTCGATAGCGGGTTTACAATAAAGCCATATACGCGGGCAACGCTTTCCTCAAAGAATAACGGCGTTACGAAAGGCATAACTGCGGCAAAATGCCTCTCAGGCAGCAGTTTGGGTCAGTGGCACACCAGCTGCTCGAAGCGCTTTCTCCTGCCGCTCGGCGACCGCGGAGGAAGAAAACCCGTCAATCTGTTCGTTAAAAAGACGGAAAAAGTTCAATTCCGCGCGCAGATGCAAGAAGACGCCGCCAAGACCAATCGCTGCCCGATCCATAAAGACAAACTCACGAGGAACGGTCACCGGACCAAGTTCCTTAAGGGCTTTATGCACCTTGAAAGCTTCCTTCCGGCCATATTCGGCTGCGCTGACCCCGTCGGCGATAGACCGCACGCGGTCCGTCAACAACGGCCCATAGATAAAGCGGGCCCAGATGTTCAGAATTTCGATCAGCTCTTTGGTCAGCCCCATGAATCCCCAGCGCTCATAGGCGGCCACAACACGTGCATCATCCCCTTCCAGTAGCCCCAAATAAAGATCCACAACGCCCCCGACAAAGCTTTCGGGAAAGATCCGAACACATCCGTAATCGAGGAGGTTTACGCCAGCTGGCGCACCCTCATGGCTAAAGACGGCATAATTTCCGAGGTGCGGATCTCCGTGGATCAGGCCAAAATGGCTGAAAGGATGCCACCAGGCATGAAACATCGTCGTTGCAATCCTGTTGCGCTCTTCAAGCGAATGCTCCTTGAACGACAGCAGAGGTTCGCCTTCGAGCCACCCCATGGTCAACAGACGTTTTGTCGACAGCTCTTCGACAACATCCGGCACACGGATATCGTCACGGTCGTGAAGAACGTTTCGATAGACCGCCATGTTGGCAGCTTCGCGCTTGTAGTCCAGCTCCTCGCGAACACGAGCACTGATTTCCTTCGCGATCTCCCTGGTATCGATCGCAGGCTGCATGCGCCGATGCAGTGAAAACAGCATCTGCAACTGCTGGAGGTCCGCTTCGACGGCCGAAGCCATATCAGGATATTGCAGTTTGCAGGCAAGATCGCGCCCGTCCGTGCCAACCGCCCGATGGACCTGGCCAAGAGATGCAGCGGCCGCCGGCTCCTTCCCGAATTCCCGAAACCGGGATTGCCAGTCCGCGCCCAACTCGGCGCGCATCCGGCGCTTCACGAAGGCCCAGCCCATCGGGGGTGCATTGGCCTGAAGCTCGGCCAGCGCTGTTGTGTATTCAGGCGGCAAGGCATCCGGGATGGTGGAAAGCAGCTGCGCCACCTTCATCAGTGGTCCTTTTAGCCCGCCAAGGGCAGCAGCGATTTCAGCCGCATTTTTCTCATTGTCGATATCGAAACCAAGCAAACGTGCGCCGGCGAGCTTGGCGGCAATTCCGCCAACATTGGTTCCCACTTTTGCATAGCGCCCGACACGCGCTGTCAGCCGGTTGCCTTCCCGGTCTTTTTCCAGTGCCATCTCGAGCGGACTCCTTTGCTACGCCTCGATTTCCATGTCTTCATTTAGAACACAGACCAACTTTGACCAGTCACCAGACCAACTGCTGAGAGAATCACGCGACCGTTGACGGTGGGCTCAGGTCCTGGAGAGCATCCGCAAGACGACTTTGATGTTCAGTCAGACCCTTGTAGGCCAATTGATCCGGCTCAAGGTCGAGCAGCTGCTGCCGCAGACCATTGGCCAACTCAGAACTGCGTGGGTGGGCCCGCAGCGCAGACATTGGATCGTGATGAACTTTGATCGTGAAAACGATGTCACCCGTCCCTTCAAGGCGGCGTAATGTCTGGCGCTCCACCCTCAAAAACAAACGGCCGAGCAATGCAGCGTCTTCTTCAGCAGTGTCTGTTGCAATGCGCTTGGGTTGTGGATGATGCAAATCCGGATCATCGTAGATAGACCAATTATAGCGCTCTATCAGCTGTCCGGTCTTCAGGTTCTCGAAAATGCGGCCAACGACATGTCCCATGCGCGCACCGTTGAACCCGGGCACACCCAAATGAATGTCATGCATGGATTGACCAAATTTC
Organism: Roseibium polysiphoniae; assembly: GCF_014842925.1. Classification (GTDB taxonomy): domain Bacteria; phylum Pseudomonadota; class Alphaproteobacteria; order Rhizobiales; family Stappiaceae; genus Roseibium; species Roseibium polysiphoniae. Next base: position 181,846 of record NZ_JACYXJ010000004.1, on the reverse strand, counting down.
TGCACAAGAGACCATGATGACGGAAAGCAAAGACAGGCGGCAGCGAGCCGGTAGCCCTCAGGGCTAGGCCGCATGAGAACCAGATCCTCCTGAACCATCTGCGCTGCAACGACGAGCGGCGCGTCGTCATCCTGAAAAGCACTGCTCGTCAGACCGCGCGGGCGCGGCAGTTCTGCCGAAAGGTCATAGCGCTCAGCATGACAGCGTTGCAGATGGTCGACAACCAGCGCCAGCGTTTCCTGCTGGGCCTGCTCCGTATCCGCCTCGGCGCGGAAAACGGCGTCGCGATTGGATCGCAGGAGTTCCCCCTTGCGTTCCAAATGTTCCGCAATGTGGTCGTCCGGTTCCAGCCAGAACGCTTCTGAAACCGGCTCGAGGCCAACCGTGAACGGCTGCTTCGAACCATCATATGGCGTATGCTTGAAAGACATGAGCTAGCCTTCGAACCGCCTCCCCGCACTAGGGAGGTTCAGTCTTCCATTGCCTCAAGTTCGTCGATAATGCCCTCGATCACGGACAGGCCCTTTTTCCAGAAGGCAGGATCGCTCGCGTCCAGATTGAACGGAGCCAGAAGCTCGGAATGATGCTTGGTTCCGCCTGCCTTGAGCAGCTCAAAATATTTGTCCTGAAAACCCTCTTCCGCGTCCTGATAGACCGCATAGAGCGAGTTCACGAGACAATCGCCAAACGCATAGGCATACACATAAAACGGCGAATGAATGAAGTGAGGGATATAGGTCCAGAATGTTTCGTAGCCGGGATTGATCTGCACGGCCGGCCCGAGGCTCTCACGTTGGACATCCAGCCAAAGGTCGCCGATCTGATCCGACGTCAACTCGCCGTTTCGGCGTTCCGTGTGAAGCTTGCGCTCGAAGGTATAAAACGCGATCTGGCGAACAACCGTGTTGATCATGTCCTCCGCCTTGCCCGCCAGCATGATCTTTCGCGCAGCTTTTGTTTCTGCCTTTTCCAGCAGCGACTGAAACGTCAGCATCTCCCCAAACACGCTGGCAGTTTCGGCAAGCGTCAATGGAGTGGGAGCCATAAGCGGCCCATTGTGTCCCGCCAAAACCTGATGCACGCCGTGCCCAAGCTCATGGGCAAGCGTCATGACATCCCGAATCTTACCCTGATAGTTGACCAGCACATAGGGATGCGCACTCGGGACCGTCGGATGAGCGAAGGCGCCCGGAGCCTTCCCAGATCGTGCGGGTGCATCGATCCAGTTTTCGTCGAAGAACCTCTGGGCGATATCCGCCATATCGGGCGAAAACTGACCATAAGCCGAAAGCACCGTTCCTTTCGCCTCATCCCAGGAAATGACGCTCTTGTCAGCTTGTGGAAGCGGCGCGTTGCGGTCCCAGTGATTGAGTTTCTCAACGCCGAGCCACTTCGCCTTCATCGCATAGTAACGGTGCGACAACTTCGGATAGGCCTCCCGAACGGCGGCGACCATGGCATCGACAACCTCCCGCTCGACCCGGTTCGCAAGATGACGGCTATCCGCGATGTCACCAAACTTGCGCCAACGGTCAGAAATCTCCTTGTCCTTGGCCAGCGTGTTCGTGATGAGCGTAAAGGTTCGCAAATTTTCCGAAAAAGTCTGAGCCAAGGCTTCGGCAGCTTGCTCGCGCTTCTGCGGGTCCGCATCCTGAAGCAAGGTCAGCGTCGGCTCGACTGACAGAGTTTCGCCATTCACATCAAACGTGAGCGATGCAATGGTTTCATCAAAGAGCCGGTTCCAGGCACCACGTCCAGTCACGGATTTTTCATGAAACAGCTGCTCGACGCGGTCTTCCAGCTGAAACGGTTTTTCCTTGCGGAGGTCCTCGATCCAAGGACGATAATGCGCGAGTGCCTTGTCTTCGAGTGCCGTCTCAAGCACCGGGTCGTCGATCCTGTTCATCTCTAACGTGAAGAACAGCAAATGGGAGCTCGATGAGGTGATCTGCTCTTGCACGTCGCCATAAAACTTCTGAACCTTTGGATCGGTCGTATCTCCGGCGTAAACCAGACCGGCAAAGGATATCAGCCTCCCGAGAAGGTCTTCGAGATCTTCGTAAGCCCGTATGGCCGTAACGAGTGCGCTGACATTTTCGGAAGCCAACTCGCCGAGCTTGCCCTTGTAGGAGGTTTCAAAGGTCTTGGCCCGATCAAGCGCAGCCTGCAGGTCGGCGGCAACTTCCGGTGCATCGATCCCGTCATACAGATCGCTCAGGTCCCACTCAGGCAAGGGCCCCAGTGTTTCGGCCGCAGCCCCTTCTGCAACAGTGCGGACGATTTTGTCGAAGGGCATTTGTTATCTCCGAAACTGAAAGAAATCAGGCAGGCACAGATCAGCACCAAGACCAGCTACCCAAATGTGTAGGCTTTGCAGGCCTGTCTTCGCAATCTGTCCATCACTGATTTTTTTCGACCTACAGGACGATTTGTTTACCGGTATCAAACCAAAATGGCCCGAATTGAGACAGAATAGAACATCCGGGAACGGCGAAGATGCAGTCCAATAGCGGCAAAATCCTGATAGTCGATGACGATCCGATCCAACGGCGTCTGCTTCAAGAGGCTGTTCAAAAATTTGGACACAAGGTCAAACTCGCTGAAAACGGCGCTGAGGCGGTGCGTATCCTGACCGGACCGGAGGGGGCCGATGTCGACCTCGTCATCCTGGACATGGTCATGCCAGAGCTTGATGGCATCGGCGTCCTGACCAAAATTCGCGGCCAAAAGATTTCGATCCCAGTGATTGTTCAGACGGCGCATGGCGGGATCGATGCAGTTGTCAGTGCGATGAACGCTGGCGCGCAGGACTTCGTCGTCAAGCCCGTGGGTCCAGAGCGCCTGGATGTCTCCATCCGCAATCTCTTAAAGACTTCCGCGCTTGAAGGCGAAATCACCCGCTTTCGGAAGCAGGCCTCCGGCACACTGACCTTCTCGGATATCATCACACATTCGCCAGCAATGGAACGTGTGATCAACCTTGGCAAACGTGCTGCCTCTTCGAACATTCCGATCCTGATTGAAGGTGAGAGCGGCGTCGGCAAGGAGCTGATCGCCAGCGCTATTCAGGGGTCGGGAGACCGCAAATCCAAGCCGCTCGTGACGGTCAACTGTGGCGCCATTCCCGACAATCTGGTCGAATCCATTCTCTTCGGCCACGAAAAAGGGGCATTCACCGGCGCGGTCGACAAACATGTCGGAAAATTCCAGGAGGCCCACGGCGGTACCCTCTTCCTCGACGAGGTCGGCGAATTGCCACCGGAGGTTCAGGTCAAATTGCTGCGTGCGATCCAGGAAAACGAGATCGACCCCATCGGCGCCAAGCGCCCTGTGAAAGTCGATTTCCGCCTGATTTCTGCGACGAACCGCCGGTTGATCGACCAGGTCAAAGAAGGCGCTTTCCGCGAAGATCTCTATTATCGCCTGAATGTGTTCCCGATCTGGATCCCGCCGCTGCGCGATCGACATGAAGACATCCCCGCACTGACCCGTCACTTTCTGGCGCGCTTTGCCGCCGAAGAGCGAAAGCCGCAAGTCGCGAGCATCGCGCCTGACGCCCTTGCCATGCTTCAGGCTTACAATTGGCCAGGCAACATCCGTCAGCTTGAGAACACCGTGTTCCGCGCCGTCGTTCTGTGCGACGGAGCGAGCCTGACCGCCGATGATTTCCCGCAAGTCGCTGCAGCCATAGACCATAACCCGCAGGTGGCCAGCCGTTCGTCAATGTCGGCTCATGCAGCGCCCATGTCAGCGGCAGCAGAAGCCCCGTCGACGCCCGCCGCCGGCAGTCCGGCTTCAGACACGGCATTGCCGAACCACGACCAAATCGCGCAAACACATTCGGCTGCATCTCATGATGCGTTTCGCCACGCAGCCCCCTTCGGCTTCATGCGAAGCCTCGACAATGACGGTCATGTCCGCAAGCTGGTGGATGTGGAAGAAGAGCTTATTCGAACCGCAATCAACCACTATTCCGGACGCATGACAGAGGTGGCCAAGCGCCTTGGCATTGGCCGCTCGACGCTCTATCGAAAGCTGAAGGAATATGGTCTGGAAGATCAGGACGGCAACAAGGATGCGGCGGCCTGACACAAAGGCAAAGCCATTGCGGAGCCCCAGACGATCGGGGCCAAATTTTGGCCAATCTTTTTCAGGATAAAACTTTCTCAAAAAAAGAAAGCGAAGTTGCAATTCCGCCACGTTTTTGGCTCAAATGAAAACAGGGTAAAAGCTTCTTAACCTGCGCGAGCTATTTTTGCTTTTGCTGGGGAGCAAGGGATGGGCCAAGGGCCATCAACAACGGCGAGATGGTATTTTGCGTAAACGGTTAGTTGGATTCGACGCCGTAAGGGGGCTGCAGCGTGTGGCAACCCTTTTGTGTCTGCTGGCATCACTGCCTATTTTTGCAATCGGCACTGCGTCCGCCGAGACCCGGACGTTGAAGCTCTACAACACCCACACCAAAGAACGCGTTGAAGTCACCTTCAAGAAGAACGGCCGCTATATCCCCTCCGGTCTGCGCGAAGCCAATCGGTTTCTGCGCGACTGGCGCCGCAACGAGATCACCAACATCGATCCAAAACTGCTCGATCTTGTCTGGGAGGTCTATCAGAAGGTTCGTGGCAAGCAGCCGATTTACGTCGTTTCCAGCTATCGCTCGCCTGCAACCAACAACATGCTTCGCAAGCGCTCACGTGGCGTGGCCAAAAACAGCCAGCATACGCTCGGCAAGGCTATGGATTTCTATATCCCCGGCGTGAACCTGGCCAAATTGCGCGCAACAGGCTTGCGCCAGGAGGTCGGCGGTGTCGGCTATTATCCGCGGTCGGGCTCGCCCTTCGTTCACATGGACACGGGCAGTGTCCGTCACTGGCCGCGCATGTCCCGATCTCAGCTTGCCAAGGTCTTCCCGGATGGCAAGACGCTGCATTTCCCGTCGGATGGCAAACCGATGAAGGGATACAAACTCGCTTTGGCAGAAAGCAAATCCGGCAAGAAGCGTTCAAGCAGTCCGACGATCGTCGCCAGCAGAAGCCCCGCACCTGTCGTGCGATCAGGCGGAACCACTGGTCAGTCGGTACGCAATTCTGGTGACATTGTCCGGCCCGCACCTGCTGAGGCGCAGGCCTCGGGCGGTGGAAACTTGCTCGCTTCATTGTTCCGCAACAACAATTCGAATGACGTGGCACAACGTTCCAGGGTCGCGGCCGTTCGACCGAACGACGCACCGCTGCCGCCAGGGGCATTGCCCGGCGTTCGCAGGTCTGGTGACAACTCCTCACCAGCTCAAGCTGCTGCTCCCGTCACCGAGGCACCGCCAATTCCCGTGGTGAAAGAGGGATCAGAACCCGAAGTTGCTCCTCAGGCCGATGACAGGATCATAATTGCGGGCATTGTTCCGTCTTCAAAGCCGTCTCTCGCACCAGAGGTACCGGCCCAAGCTGACGCCTTAACGCAGCTGGCATCTGCTGCGGCTCCCAATACGCTCGACAGTCAACGCGTCGCACTTGAACAGGGCATCACACCTACTCCCCCGGCGCCGCTCGCCGACAGCAGCAGGTTCGACGTCGCCACAAAACTACCGGCGCAAAAACCGGCTGACCAACTGGTCGCGGCAACCCAGGCGGCTGCGCTGAACGAACAAAGCATTTCCGGAAACGTACCCGTTCCGCCGGTGGCACCAGCGACGGATCCGGTCGCAGCTATCGTTGCAGCAACTGGCGGCAGCACGGTTTCACCAGCGTCTGATACCTTAGCCCCGGCAACGCTCGCCTATGCGTCTGCGACCGCGATTCCTTCGCTTTCCAAGCCTGCCCCTGCGCCACGCAGCACATCTTCTATGCAAGCTCCGCAACTTCCGCGGCCAGGCGCAGCGACCAACGCCGTCGCGAGGTCGGTCTCTGGCCGCATCCCGCTTGATGAGATCAAGGATCCGCTTGCAGGCTTTGCCGGATTACCGGACAAAACCGAGCCCCGTCTGATTTCCGGCAGCGGCACCACCCGGCATGGGCTTTTTGCGTCACTCAGTCACCCGAAGCAGAGAACGCTGGAAAACTTCCTGGCACCAGGCAACAGATTCGTCAGCGGCGGCTTCGAGATCTTCCCATATGGCGCGTTGCGTACGGATCGCTTCGACGGCCCGGCCGTCATTGTCCTGCCGGTAACATTCGCTCGCTGAGACACTCTTCCGATCAGACAAAAAAGGCGGCCAATGCGGCCGCCTTTTTTATATTGGTCCGTCTAATCGATTAGACTGTCAAATGCCGCCCTGACCATCACTGCCGACAAATGCAATCCGCAGCATGTTGGTCGAACCAGGCGTTCCGAAAGGCACCCCGGCCGTCACGATGATCCGTTGACCAGGCTTGGCATAACCTTCGGTGAAGGAGATCCGGCAAGCGCGATCGACCATGTCATCCTCATTGGCAGCGTCTTCACTGACCACACAATGAAGCCCCCAGGCCAGTGCAAGCCGACGTGCCGTCGCAACAACCGGCGACAACACGATAAGCGGAGAGGATGGACGCTCACGAGAAGCGCGCAAACCAGTAGCACCTGAAGTCGTGTAACAGACGACAGCCGCAAGGTTCAGCGTTTCAGCAATTTGCCGCGCCGCTGCGGAAATCGCATCAGCACCTGTCGCTTCCGGCTCTGTGCGCTGCGCATGGATGATGTTCAGGAAATTCGGATCCTGCTCCACTTCCTGGGCGATCTTGTCCATCGTCTCGACAGCTTCAACCGGGAAATCGCCAGCAGCCGATTCTGCAGACAACATGACCGCATCAGCGCCTTCGAAAACCGCAGTGGCAACGTCAGAGACTTCAGCGCGCGTAGGCACTGGAGCAGTAATCATGGATTCAAGCATCTGTGTTGCAATCACGACCGGCTTACCTGCACGCCTTGCAGCACGCGTGATCTGCTTCTGCAGCCCCGGCACTTGCTCAAGCGGCATCTCAACGCCGAGGTCGCCACGCGCCACCATGATGGCATCCGAAAGCTCGATGATCTCAGCCAAACGGCCGATCGCCTGGGGCTTTTCGATCTTTGCCAGAACACCAGCACGACCGCGTGTGATCTTGCGCACTTCAGCGATATCATCCGGGCGCTGAACAAACGAAAGCGCGACCCAGTCAACACTCTGTTCGAGAGCAGCGACAAGGTCGCGATGATCCTTCTCCGTCATCGCGCTCGTCGCAATTTCAGAATCGGGAACGCTGACGCCCTTGCGGTTGGAAAGCTTGCCGCCGACGATGACTTCAGTCACTGCTGAAGTGTCCGTGCACTCGACGACGCGAAGCTGAATCTTGCCATCGTCCAGAAGCAGACGGTGGGTCGGTTCGAGCGCCTTCAAGATTTCCGGATGCGGCAGCTGTACCCGGTTCACATCGCCTTCAGCCGGATCTGTGTCCAAGGTGAAGGTAGCACCGTTTTCAAGCATGACCGGGCCATCCTTGAAGATGCCAACCCGAAGTTTCGGTCCTTGCAGATCAGCCAGAATTCCAATTGGCCGTCCAACCTTTTCCTCAACCGAACGGATGCGCTCAACGAGCATCTTGAGACGATCATGGTCAGTATGGCTCATGTTGATGCGAAACACGTCCGCACCGGAGCAATACAGCTTTTCTATGATGTCTTGTTCTGAAGAGGAGGGTCCGAGAGTTGCTAGTATCTTAACTCGTCGGTTACGTCTCATCGCCCGCCTGTCCCCTGTTGCACGGGCTCTGTCAGCTGAACTGTCCAGCTACTCTGCTCACCCGTGTCGATCTCAAAAAAACCTGTGCGCTCAAAGCCGCGAGCCACACAGTCTTCAATACCACGAATGGTGAATTCCTTTTCGCGCGTACACATGAACGCGCGCCCCCCCCATTCGCCGAATTGGTCATAATCGACAGCGTAGATGTAATAGTAGCGTGACACGAGAGCACCTGGAACGAGTGTTTCACAGGAATTCTCGTCTAAATTCCACCAGCCTTCGGTGATCCATTCGGTCTTGTCTTTGTAACCGATTGCAATCCCGACCTTGCTCTCCGTCTTGTTGCATAGACGAAGATCTGCCTTTGCCACACCACCAGTTGCTGACAAAAGCAGCAGAGTCACGCATGCGCCCAATGCTGTCTTCACAGCAAAGCGGAAAAGCCCAAGAGGCCCCGTCCGGCGTCGTTCCCCATCGTTGCTCATATTCAGTCGTTTGTCTCGCGGCTTTATAACATTAGCTTTTTGCTAGGACATGTCAGTATTGTCAACGATGATAGCTCGAAAGTCGTTGACGTTTGTAAAAGTCGGACCGGGGACAAGAAGGTCCGAAAGCGCATGAAAGAAACGCGTGCTATCGTTTCTGACCAAAAATGAGGCGGGATCAAGGCCGAAAGAACGTGCACGGCTAATGGTGGACGGAAAAACATAGGCGCCGGCAGGATCACTCGCCAAACCTTTTCCACCGTCCGTTCCATCCGTGTCGGCTGCCAGCGCAGAGACCATCGGCGTTTCTGACAATCCCAGTGCCAGTGCCAGTGCATATTCCTGATTCGGCCCGCCGCTGCCATCACCGGCAATTGTGACCGTCAGCTCACCACCCGAGAGCAAGACCGCTCTCCGTCCTTCTTTGGCGAGTTCCTTTGCAAGGTCGGCATGCTCGTGCGCACGGTCTCTGGCTTCACCCTCCAGGCTGTCTCCGAGAAAAATAGGTTCGTAACCTGCAAGCCGCGCAACCTCGCCAGCAACTTCCAGAGACGCTTGAGGCCTGGCGACGATCTTGAACTCCGCGCGCTCAAACGCGGGATCGTCTGGCTTAAGCGTCTCGTTCGCAGGGTCATTCAAGGCCACGCGCACCGACTCGGGAAGTTCGATATCATAGCGCGTACAAATTTCCTGGGCATCCGCGAGCGTCGATCCATCTGGCACAGTCGGGCCGGAGGCTATTGCTGCGGGATCATCATAGGGCACATCAGAGATGGCCAGGGTCGTCATGCGTGCATCGCCGACAAGGGCCGCCAGCCGACCACCCTTGATGCGCGAGAGATGCTTGCGCACCTTGTTGATCTCGTCGATTGTCGCGCCAGATCGCAACAAAGCCTTCGTCAGCGCCTGTTTGTCATCAAGCGTCACGCCCGTGACAGGCGCGATCCAGTTGGCCGACCCACCGCCAGAAAGCAGAACAACGATGAGGTCGTCACGGCCTGCAGCCTTGACCAACTCCAGGCATCGACGTGTCGCATTCACACCAGCTTCGTCCGGCACCGGATGACCTGCCTCGATCAATTCGATCGTTCCGGTGGGGCGGGCATAGCCATGGCGGGTCACGCCGAGCCCGATCAACCGATCACGATCCAACCCCAAGGTTTCGCGATAATGCCGCTCCGCCACTTCCAGCATAGCCCCAGCGCCTTTGCCGGCGGCCAGCAGAACAATGCGTCCAGTTTCCGCCGGAGCAGGTAAATACGGTGGCAGACAGTTCTCCGGAAGCGCCGCGGCTACGGCTGCATCGAACATGGCACGAAGCAACTCCAGGTTCGGGCGTTCCTCAGTCATGCTTTGCCTTTCATGTGCGCTTTCTTCAGTCGCGGCAGGAACCGTATGTATCTGAAGAGAATCACGAGGTTTCCATCAATTTGCAGACTTGTTCCCGCCACGCCAAGGCCGTTACCGCCTGAAATAGCAGCTTTCCTGAATTTGATCGCACCTTACGTGGATCTAGGAACCAACAGGCTTGGTTCACTGTAGCGCTTGGTCTAAAGCTAAACCGCGCACGGCGAGTGCGTGTGACCACAACAATTGACCATTCAGATAGTTCAGCCGCCGCCATGCCCAACGCTTCCAGCGCGCCCTCAAGTGCCCATTTCGATCCCACCGAGACCATAGAAGGGGATCTTACAGGCGGACTTCTGCTTTTGTGCGATCACGCGAGTAATGCGGTGCCACCAGAGTATGGCGATCTGGGCCTGCCAGCGGTAGAATCTGAAAGACATATCGGCTACGACATCGGCGCCCGGCCATTGACGGTGGAACTGGCCGAACGCCTTGGCACGCCAGCATTGATGACGACCTACTCCCGGCTTCTGATCGACCCCAATCGCGGCGAGGACGACCCGACGATCGTGATGCGGCTCTCGGACGGCGCCGTGGTTCCCGGCAATGCTCGCATTGACCATGCAGAGCGGGAGAGCCGTATCGCCCGCTTTCATCGCCCCTACCATGATCTTGTCGACGCAACCCTTGACCAGATGCTTGATAAGGCCCCGCCACCGGTCATCATCTCAATCCACAGTTATACGGCCGTCTGGCGCGGGGTCCCGAGACCTTGGCATGCCGGAATTTTGTGGGACAGCGACAAGCGCGCCGTGCGCCCTTTCATCGACCAGTTGAAAGCCCAGGGCGACCTTGTGGTCGGCGATAACGAGCCGTACGACGGAGCTCTCAAGAACGACACCATGTATCGCCACGCCACGCGCAGGGGCATTGCCCACGCTTTGCTTGAGGTCAGACAGGACCTGATCGCCGATGGGCCTGGCGTGTTGGAGTGGGCCGATCGATTGCAGCCGATCCTTGAAGATCTGAGGCAGCGTTCCGACCTCAGGCAAATCAGCCATCATCAATCGCGAAGCGATCGCAACGATTGAGCCAGGAGAGACATCATGGACAAGAACACGCAAACCGAACTCGAAGCGGCAGTGTTTCGCCGCCTTGTTTCACACCTGCAGGGCCGAACTGATGTTCAGAACATCGACATGATGAACCTGGCCGGCTTTTGCAGAAACTGCCTTTCGAACTGGTACCGGGACGCCGCCGAGGAGCACGGCCTTGAAATGGACAAGGAATCGTCGCGAGAAATCGTCTACGGAATGCCCTATTCGGACTGGAAGGAAAAATTCCAGAGTGAAGCAACTGCAGAACAAAAAGCCGCCTTCGAAGTGAACAAACCAGAGCATTGATGGCTGGGACAGTGAAGCGGCTTGACCTTGCCAATCATCTCTGGCACGGCACATTCCAACTTCAAACCAAGCGATAACAATACCAACAAGGAGAAGCATTCTCATGTCAGATCCGGGCGGAGTGGCCGGCGATCAGCTGCGCGCTTTCGTAGAGCGTATCGAGCGCCTCGAAGAAGAAAAGAAAGTCATCTCCGATGACATCAAGGACGTCTACGCGGAAGCCAAGGGCAATGGCTACGACGTAAAGATCCTGCGCAAGGTGGTCTCCCTGCGCAAAAAACAGCCCCATGAGCGGGAAGAGGAAGAGGCCGTTCTGGATCTCTATCTCCATGCTCTCGGCATGGCTGGCTCCGCTGAAGGCTAAAGCCAGCACGACGCAGTTCAGCGGCATCCTTGCCGCTGAACGCCTACCTTACCGACCCGTTCTGCGCGCCGGACGGCCCAGAAGCAGAACGCATATCCTCCCCCACCACCAAAGCTGCCATCATATTGCGGATCTCCGCTGCGATCTGAGCTGAATGGGTATGGTGCGGCATATGCCCGGCGCCCTCGAGCACCAGCAACCTCGCATTCACCAGATCCTGCATCAGCCCGTCGCTGTGAATGCTCGGCCAGACGACGCTGTCATCCGTACCGGTGACGACAAGTGCCGGCTGATCGATTTCTCCATACCGTTCAGACTGCCTAGATAGATTTCGCTTGAGGTTGGCAACGTCCTGCGCATTGGCACGAAAACTGTGCGGACGAAAAAGCAGAGGCAAACCAATCTCGGCCGCATAATTCGGTGGCATCTGCTCGGGGGCAAATACGTGCGCGATCGACTTGGGGGCCAGAAGCTCCCCAACAGGCAACGTCAGCGTCCAGCAAAATACAGGCCCTAAAACAGGCAGCGCAGCGACCCGGTAGTACCAGTTCACACCGCCGGGCCAAGGGTGTGTCGCCGCTGCGACAAAGGCCAGACCCCGCACGAGGTCGGATCGCTCCAGCGCAAGGGCAGCAGTGACAGCCGCGCCGAGGGAATGACCAACAACGAAACAGGAGGAGATGCCCAAGGCATCCAGGAGCGCTCCGATCGATCGCGCCTGTTCAATCGGGTCGTTGTGATCAGGCGTTTTTCGGCTGCTGTGCCCAAGCCCGGGCCGATCCACGAATAGCAGATCATGGTCCTCACCGAACCGTCCTTGGAACGCTATTTTTTGGTCCAGGGCATTCCCGCTGGCTCCGTGGATAAACACCAGGACGGGTCGCGACTCAGATCCAGACGAGCGTCTTCGATAGTGATAGTGGAAGCGAACACCTCCGGCGGTCTTCAACTCGCCTTCAGGCGCCAGCTTTCCTGCGATACGGCGGCTTCTCACAAGGGTGTAGAGCAACAAAACCGCCGGAAGAGCGGCCAGGAAAAAGATCAACGCCTGAATGTCCATTCGCTAAGGGGTAGCCTCATAAGGGCGTTTGAATCGCTCGGAGATGCTTTGTCCGACCAGCGGAAGCGAAGAGCAAGACGGGTCGGCTAGGCAGGGCCTCGAGCTATTCAGATTGGCTCGCCGGCAGCTTCTTTTTCCAAGGCCTCAATCGTATCCAGGGCATTGGTCAGACCGGGATGAATTTCGACGGCCTTCTTGAAGGTGTCCAGCGCCCGGTCTTCCTGTCCAAGACGGCGCTGGATGATCGCAAGTCCTGACATGGCGCCCCAATGGCGCGGCTCCAACGCGAGCGTTCGTTCGATATCGACAAGAGAACGGGCGAAATCCCGCTGCATGTAAAAGACCGTCGCCCTGCGATTCCAGCCTTCTGCAAAATCGGGAGAAAGCGTCACGATAATGTCGAGCATATCGAGGGCCAAAGCGTGATCTTCGGCCTTCAGCGCTTGACCAGCCCGCGCCATCATCAGATCAACAGTATCGCTGCCCGAATCCAGCCAGAGAAGCTGAATCTCTCTTGCGATACGATCCGCCTCGGAAGTGCCTTCAGCATCTTTGAGGCGTACAAACAGGGCATCAAGCTCAGAAGCGCCAGGTGGGCCGTCCGGATCGACCACAGCCGGCTGGTCTGCGTCGACTTCCGGTATCAGGGTGTCCAGATCATCGACAGACGGGACATCGGCCTCCGGCCCCAAATCAGGGGTCGTCTCCGCGAAGGAGGAGCCCATGGCTCCGAGAATCAGAATGACAAACAAAAAAAGCCGCATGCCGACAAGATATCTTGTCGGCCGCAGCGGTCAATCCGTTAAACGGACAATCAAGAGATCACAAAGGCGCGAGATCGCGCCCCGCATCAGCCCTGACGGGCTTTGAAGCGCGGGTTTTTCTTGTTGATGATGTAGACGCGGCCTTTACGGCGAACCATGCGGTTGTCGCGGTGACGTCCCATAAGCGCTTTAAGCGAATTCTTGATCTTCATGACACTGTCCCCCGAAAGGGCCTTACTTACCCGTAAACATGAAACGAGCGCCCCAAGCGCTCGCTGTGACTGGCCCTCTCCGGAAAAACCGCAGCATGGAAAATCCATTGCGCCGATTTTCTTGGTCCGGGAAGACCCGCGCCGATCAAGCCCGTAGTGGCCAATAGCGCAAAAATGGTGGGCGTGACAGGGATTGAACCTGTGACCCCTTCGATGTCAACGAAGTGCTCTCCCGCTGAGCTACACGCCCGAATTATTCGGTATCACTGCGCCGAAACGCTGTGGTGGGGAGCGATATAACGAGGATCCGTGACCGACGCAACACCCTTTTTCACAGAACCGTCAAACAATTCCACAGAGCAACCGGATACCGGCCAAAAGCCGATCTCAACCGTCAGGCGGCGAGCATTTTATCCACTTCCTGAACCAGGTCTTTCAGGTGGAAAGGCTTGGAAAGGACTTTTGCATCCTTAGGCGCATCAGATTCCGGATTGAGCGCAACGGCCGCAAAGCCGGTGATGAACATGACCTTCAAATCGGGATCCAGCTGCGTCGCACGGCGCGCCAACTCGATGCCATCCATCTCAGGCATCACGATATCGGTGAGAAGCAGCGAAAAGGGCTCTTCCCGAAGACGCTCATAGGCGCTTTTGCCGTTATCGAAAGACACAACGTCGTGGCCGGCATTTTCAAGCGCCTTGGCCAGGAAACGACGCATGTCATTGTCATCTTCCGCAAGAAGGATACGCGACATCGTTTGCAACCATTACCTCATGAGGGAACCATTTCTAACGGGTGACGCCCCGCCAACCTCCCGCTCGGTTATAGTGCGAATCCCGCGTAAAGATAGAGTGAAACCGATCTGATGGGGACGGTGGGCAGTTTCTGTGGACTGAGTGTTAATTCCTTGGCACCATGCTAGATCAGGAAACGAAAGGGTATCAATTGGCAACGAGCGACCCCAGCGATCCATACGGAACCGATCAGGTCGACTTCAACGGCCATCCTCCCTTCGAGGTCCTTGCTCCGGCGGATCAGCGCCTACCCTTTGTCTTCAACTCACCGCATTCTGGCTGCCAGTATCCGCAGAGCTTTCTTGAGGCTTCGCGGCTGAACAGCCACAGCATTCGCAGGTCTGAAGATGCCTTCGTCGACAGCCTCTTCAAGCATGTCGTTCCGCTCGGGTCCCCCCTTTTGAGAGCGCATTTCCCGCGCGCCTATCTTGATGTGAACCGGGAGCCCTATGAGCTGGACCCCAAGATGTTCGAGGGGCGGCTGCCTTCCTACGCCAACATTCGCTCCATTCGGGTTGCAGGCGGCCTTGGAACAGTGGCGCGCGTTGTCAGTGAAGCGCAGGAAATTTACCATCATAGGCTGCCGGTCAGTGAAGCCCTGTTTCGGATCGAGGGCATCTACAAGCCTTATCACTCGACCTTGCGTCGTCTGCTCGCGCAAACGCACGTGACATTCAGCCATGCAATTCTCATCGACTGCCACTCCATGCCGTCGACCGTGAAGTGCCAGACAACGGACCAGCGCCCGGACTTCATCCTCGGGGACCGCTACGGAACAAGCTGCGCGCCAGAGCTGACAGAATATGCGGCCTCACTCCTGTCCGGCATGGGCTACTCGGTCAACCGCAACAAACCCTATGCCGGCGGTTTCATCACGGAACACTATGGCCGTCCAGCGCGGGGTCTCCATGCGCTTCAGATTGAAATCAATCGCGGCCTGTATATGGATGAAGTCACCCACGCACCCCATAGTGGCTTCAACGCCCTGGCGGACGATCTTGCGCGATTTGCGCGGGACCTGACTTCGATGCCAGACGCCTCATTCATCGGCGACGCCTTGGCCGCAGAGTAAGCTCCAGCAAAAAAGTATAAAAAAAGGGCCGCTCAAAAGGCGGCCCGAGTCTAGGGAGGAAACGCCCAAGGAGGGCGGCACAAAACGAAAGATCGTTTCGCGCTGCAATAAAACTCGCACCGCATCGCACAAACGTCAAGCACAGCTTATAGGCAAAGCCTGATCAAATGCTGAGCAAATGCCCAGTTTTCAAGTAAATGCGCTTCAATCTGTATCAAAACAAGCACCTGATTTATATAAGTAATAATCTTGATACTCAGCCAGCCAAGAAGAACAGCCACCCAACCACAAGGTATGCTCAATGAACAATGCAGACATGCGAATTTCGCATATCTACTCGGATTTTATCGAACGTCTCGCAACGGCGGCAAGCGACGCCATCATGCCGCACTTCAGAACCGGGCACGATGTCGAGAACAAGCTGGCAGGTGGGTTCGATCCGGTGACCGTCGCCGACAAGGCAGGAGAAACCGCCATGCGGGCCCTGATCAATGCTGAATTTCCCGATCACGGGATCCTTGGCGAGGAACATGGGCCCGAGAACACCGATGCGGAATACGTATGGGTGCTTGATCCGATCGACGGAACCCGCGCCTTCATTACCGGCTTGCCGACCTGGGGCACACTCATTGGCCTGGCAGAAAAAGGCACCCCGCGTCTGGGCATGATGATGCAGCCCTATGTCAGGGAAGCTTACGTCGGTGACTGCGACACTGCCTGGTACAAAGGCCCGATCGGCACCAAGGCGTTAAAGACGAGATCCTGCCAGAACCTGGCTGATGCGGTCATGTTCACGACCACGCCCGCGCTCTTCCAGGGTGAGGAGCGGACCGCTTATGATGCGATCGAAGCCAAAACCAAGTTGGCGCGCTATGGCACAGATTGTTATGGCTATTGCATGGTTGCCGCGGGTCACGCCGACCTCGTTGTCGAAACTGGCCTACAGGCCTATGACGTTGTCGCGCTGATCCCGATCGTAGAGGGGGCTGGCGGCGTCATGACCAATTGGACCGGAGGCTCCGCAGCAGACGGCGGGCAAATCGTTGCAAGCGGTGACCCGAGACTGCACGAACTGGTTCTCAAGGGGTTGGCCACCGCCGCGATCTGAGCAAGTCCCGAGAGTAAAATCCCCTGTCAGCCAGCCTGACCGGGGATGAACGCATCGAAGGCCGCCCAGAACTGATCGCGAATGGCATCCCGCTCCATCAGCAGTTCATGTTCAGCGCCGGCGATTTCCAGATAACCTGCCGACTTCATCCGCGACACCAGTTCTTCGGTGGCTGGCGTCGAGACAATCCTGTCTTTGCCCGCAGCGACGACGAGGCATGGTAAGGAGACACTTGGTCCATATTCCCGCTTGCGGAACGACAAAATGGCTCTCGAGACCGCATAGAGCCAGCCGATCGTCGGCGAACCAAGTCCCAGCTCCGGCGCTTGCCGAAGGACCGCATTGAAGCGCTCGAACCTGGTTCTATCCTGGGTCTGCCGGTTCTCCTCGAAGTCGACAAAGAGATCACCGTTGCCACCGGGAATATAAAGCCGACCGAGGCCAATCCACTTGAAGGCGGTGGCAACTCGAAAGGACCAGCGCTCCTTCCAGCCATTATCCAGCATCCCCGTAAGCGGCGAACTGAGAACAACCCGGTCAAGCATGGTGCGCAAGCGAAGCGCATCGGACAGCAGAACCGCACCACCAGTGGAATGAGCAAGGGCGAAGTGGGGTCCCGGGTACTCGGCCAGCGATACTTTCTGGAGGATCGTGTGAAGATCCTCGCGAAATCGCTTCATGTTACCGATGTGGCCCTTGCAACGATTGCGCAAAAGCCGCTCGGAGCCGCCCTGGCCCCGCCAGTCAAACGCGATCACCGCAAAGCCTCGCTGGCGCAGGTCTTCGATAACCTCGAAGTATTTTTCGATGAATTCAGCCCGTCCCTGCAAGAGCGTGACAGTTCCGCGGCGCGGTCCGCCTGTCGCAGGCCAGTGAGCGTAGCGAAGGGCTACACCGTCGCTGGTCTGTATCGAACCCGAATTGCAGCCCTCGGGGATGGGATTGTCCGGATGGTCGATCAAGGTCACGGGCACTGTCCATCAAGGTTTCACCACCCTTTTGATAGCTGCAGCCAGCGCGCCCTACAACCGCAAACGACCGCAGCCAAAATGGCAACGGCCGTGTGATGCAGTTCGAAATCGACGGATCACCAGCGATAGTTCCAGTGGCCGTGACGATGGATTGGACGTTTGCGCAGGATCTGGCCGGTATGACCGTCAACCACCAGACGCATCGGCATGCCGCGCCAGCCATGCGCACGGACCATATAAACAGGACCGCGCTCACCTAGGATACGGATCTTGTGAAAGCCGCGATGCTTCAGGCTGCGACGGACCTGCCGCGGGCCCATCTTGCCCCAATGGCCGCGCTTTTCACCATGACCCCATTTAGGGCCATGCCCACGTCCCTTGTGCTGCCCTTTCCGATAGTCAACTTCAAGCGTGACCGCGCTACCGCGCGCCTCGGGACCCTGCTGCTGGCGAGGACCCGCCTGAGCGGTGCCGATCAGAGTTGCAGCGACAAGAGCAGCGGCAACTGGTGCAGTTATGAATTTCTTGGCAATGAACATCTCGTGTCTCCTCGTTTCCATCACCAGCGCTGTACTGATGTTGAAGAGACTTTGCCCCAAGGCGGTTGAACCGAAACGGAAGCACCTGTTCATCTTCGGTTCAGCAGAAGCCGGCCCACTTGAAAGCGAAAAAGCCAGCCACCATCTACATTCTGTGGGCGCCAATCGGGCCTACATAAAGCTTTCCATCTCGCCAGATCGGGGGACCGGGAAGCAAGACCATATCCGTTGCTCAACTAAAGAGGACAGAACACATGCGTCACTTGGACTTTTCACCGCTTTATCGCTCTACCGTTGGATTTGACCGGTTGTTTTCAATGCTCGACACCGCAAATTCCGACGCACCGAGCTATCCGCCCTACAACATCGAACGCACGGGTGAGAACACCTATCGCATCACCATGGCTGTGGCAGGCTTCGCCGAAGCCGATCTCACGGTCGAGGCGAAGGAACACGTGCTGACGATCAAGGGTGAGAAACAGGAAGAAGAAGCCGAACGCGACATTCTCTATCGCGGCATCGCTTCACGTGCTTTCGAACGCCGTTTCCAGATCGCGGAATACGTCCGCGTTGAAGGCGCTCATTTGGAGCACGGCCTCCTACACATCGATCTTATCCGGGAACTCCCGGAAGCCATGAAGCCGCGCAAGATTGAGATTGGCGCTAGCTCACCAAAGCAGATCGAAACCAAATCTCACTAAACACTCTCGTTTGTCGAGAACTGATCGGGCGCCCGGGAAACCGGGTGCCCTTTGTTGCATCTAGGTGTTCTATGTTCCGAGCAAATTCAGGAAAACATCCACATCATCTTCGGAAGTTGCGAAACTCGTGACCAGTCGCAAACAGACCTCATCCGCTGACGGCGCAATGGAGAGATCCAGACCCTTGGCCGACCATTCATAAAACGCCGCGCCACCATCGCGAAGCCTCTCAACCAGGTCGCGCCTGAGGACTGGAAACACTTCATTAGCTTCAACCGGCCAAGCCGTCCGTCCACCAGCCAATCGGATACCATCGGCAAGCCGTTGCGCCATTTCATTCGCATGGGCCGCTGTCCCAAGCCAGGCATCCTCTTCGAAGTAGCCTTCGAACTGCGCGGCAGCAAAGCGGCTTTTGGAAAACAGGTGCCCACCGCGCTTGCGGAAATACTCGAACCCGCGCGCCTGTTCCCGATTGAAGAACACAACTGCCTCGGCGCACCAGCAACCGTTTTTGGTTGCGCCGAAGGAGAGCACGTCTACACCTGCCTTCCACGTCATCTCGGCCGGTGTTGCGCTAAGCGAAACCAGCGCATTGGCAAATCGCGCGCCATCCATGTGCAGGGCAACATCCCGCTCAAGCGCAACGCTCTTGATCCGGGCGATATCATCAAGGGTATAAACAGTGCCGCACTCGGTCGACTGCGTAATGGAAACGCTGGCGACCTGCCCGTGATGGACGACCCCATCAGGGAAAGCTGACATTGCCTCCTGCAACGCCTCAGCCGTGAACTTGCCATCCGTGCCAGGAACCGAGACCAGCTTTCCACCGCTGGTCATGAATTCTGGGCAACCGCACTCATCGACCTGAATGTGAGCATCGGGATGACAGAAGATCGCACCGCCGGGCTTGGCGAAAGAAGCAAGGGCGAGCGAATTGGCCGCAGTGCCCGTCCCGACGAAAAACACTGAGACGTCAGTCTCAAAGATCTCCGAAAACCGGGCCGTGACGCTCTCGGTCAGTGGATCAGAACCATATGCGGGGGCAAGCCCGGTGGAATGACGGGCCAGGGCAGCCATCACCGGCGCCGTGGCTCCCGCCCAATTATCGCTGGAAAAATTCATGCCCCGGTTTAATCAGCTCTATCAGACCGGGGCAAGATCACTTGCTCAGTAGTAGCGTTCACGCTTGCGATAATAGGAACCAAGTAGGGCATCGAGCGACACGAAACCTGGGCCCTTCAGCATCGGCACCAGAAGCACGAAAACCCACATCAAACGCTGATCAGCGATAAGCGAACCGGGGTTGCCGTCAAAAAGCGACCCGATGGTTGCCGCATCAACATGATGACCGGTGATGTCGACATAGCTCATGACCACCACAAAGACGATCATCCCGAGGCTGGCCGCTCTTGTGAAAAGCCCGAGGGTAACAAGCACCGGAAGGATAAATTCACTCCACGTTCCCAAAAGAACGATGAGCCCAAAGGGGAAGAAGGCAATCTGGCTTGTGTCGTAACTGACCTGCTCCATCATCCCCGGAAGGATCTGTGCATATGCACCGGAGCTCGGAGACAGGAAGCCCAAGATTCCGGTGCCGATCTTTGTGAGGGCAGAATTGATGAAATAGACAAGAAGAACGCTTGCGAAGACAAACCGGGCGGCAAGCCCGATGAACCATCCATTCGTAAGGCGCTCCAGCGTGCCGAAAACCGTATGATAGAGACTGACGAGTAGTCCGATAAGCGTGCTCATATTTCCCCCAATTGGCAATGTGACCAGAACCGAGCCGGCACAGCCTCATGATGCAAGGGTACGAAAGACCCCTGCGGATAAAAAATCTGTCAGAACACCTGACAGGTCAAAATTCTCGACCCCGACACTTGCGGCCTCAGCGGCCTGACCCAATGTGGATCCTGAGCGCAGTTGCTCCAAAAACAATGCCCCGCCGGGCCGCAGCAGCATCAATTCCACGTCCAGATCCGGTCGCGTAATCAGTACACTTTGCGCATCTTTGAGATCGATGGCCATGTCATCATCCGGCAAAAACCTGTTCACGGCCACAAAGGACAGGATTGGCCAGGCAGACTCCACAACAATTGCAGCCGGATGAATCTTGAATGTCATGTTGCCAAGTGCGTCAGGCGCAACCTCGGCAAGTTCCTCGGGTGAAAGCGGCATGGCATCTTCCGCGTGATAGGCCTGCAGCCAGTTCCATTCGACCCGCGCAACATCCGCGAGATAGGGATAAGCAGCCAAAGGTTCAAAAGTTTCCAGGAATGCGGGAAACTCGGCTCCGTACCACATCAGGACCGGTGATTTCGGTGGCTTCTCGACAACAAACTCCCGCGCGAGCGCCTTGAAGTAGTCTTCTCCAATCATGCGTTGAACCGCGGGAAATGTCTGTTCGATCGCCTCAACGAGGCTGACAACAACATTGTTCCGATAGACGGTGAAACGCTTGGGCGCAGGTTTGCCATCAGGCCCAACGACACCGCTCGGAACTGGCAGGGATGTGTCCAGAAGGGCCTCACTGAACTCAGGCAGTGCAGGTGCAGCAGGTTGACCGTCAACCGACAAGCCGCGCCTCCTCTTTACCACGCCGAGCCAAAATTGAATCTGCGGCATCCGCTTCAGCCAACAGCACCGGCCATGCAGGAACATCATTGTCCCACTCGACCAATGTCGGCAGTGGCCCCCACTTATCAACGACCCTTTCGTAGAGCCGCCAAACGGCATCATCCACAGCCCGGTCATGAGCATCGATCAACAGCGGACGTCCAGCATCATCCTCATCCGGCGCATGCCCTCCAAGATGGAGCTCACCAACCGCCGCCATCGGAAAAGCGTCCAGATAGTCTTCTGCAGACCTCTCATGGTTGACGCAGGAAACGTGGACGTTGTTGACGTCCAGGAGCAGACCACAGCCCGTGCGCTCGACAATCCGTTTGAGGAACTCAAGCTCGGTCATGGAGCTCTGCTCGAAAGCAATATAGGTCGATGGGTTTTCGAGAAGCATCCGCCGCCCAAGCGTCTCCTGCACCCCATCTATATGGTCGCAAACGCGTGATAGCGTCGCTTCATCATAAGGTACGGGCAGGAGATCATTGAAGTAGGTCGTGTCATGGGTCGACCAGGCGAGGTGCTCAGAAAAAAGACCCGGCTCATAGCGCTCATTCAGCGACTTGAGACGCTGCAGGTGATCCGTGTCGAGCGGCCTCTCTGCACCGATCGACAAGCCTACGCCGTGGAGTGATATCGGATAATCGCGGCGAATAGCCTCGAGCTGGCGATGAGGCACACCACCAGCGCCCATATAGTTTTCCGCATGAACCTCGAAAAAACCAATGTCCGGTCTGGTCTCGAGAATTTGCAGCACATGCTCACCCTTGAGACCCGCACCCGCCCGCGCCGGCAACTGAGGGGAAACCCTGTCGTTCCTGGATGTTTCCGTGGCGAATGAGTGGGTCATCGGACTTCTCATGGGGCATTGAGACGGTCCCGGGCAGGGTTTCCCTGCCCGGGCACGATCGCTGAACGTTAGATTACGCCTTCGGAAGGTCGCGGTCGAGCTCAGTCAGAGAGCCTTTGCGGCCATCAGGCAGCTCCATGGAAACACAAGTGCCCGTTGGCACGAGGGTCCATGCGTTGCCCTGGTAGTCAACCGTTGAGGTGCCTGCGCAAGTCGTGCCCGCGCCTGCCTTGCAATCGTTCTTGCCTTTGAGGGAAACGCCGTAGCATTTTTCCTTGGCCTGCGCATTTGCGGCTGTTGGTGCGGCGACACCGGCTACTGCGGTTGCAACAGCGCCTGCAACGATCGCGGCAGTCATGACCTTTTTCTGCATCGAAACTTCCTCCGTCTAGGATCTCTGAACACGACAGGCTTCGTTCCTGATTCAGCCGTGTCATGAGAAAGAAATGAGCATTTCTTCCATCAATAGGAAATCAAACGGCTGTGACCTTTGGGAGAGCAGGAACCATACCCCAAACGCAGCCGCGCAACATTCTTACTCGCCAATGCGTTTAAAGTTATTAAAATGGCCACTCGCAACTTGAGAGGCGAAACAAATATAATTTTAGAGTATATAAACGCTCTTGCTCCTCGCTTCGAAATCTGGCATGTTCGCGCCGCTCGGAATAGGACAGGACCACTGTCCCTTTTAGCGTGCCTGGATTGTGGCAGCTTAAAAGCGCGGATAGAAACAGGCTTCCATCCCGAGCCGACCAGAGAATTGCCAAATGGGGGCAATTCTGAAGCGAAGGCCCGGCGGAGATCGGGCACTCGGTGGCAGTACAAAACTGCTGCGTCAATGCGACGGTTCGCTTTAATGGGGGCGGAACGTTAGATATTTCGACAGAGCCGAGGCTGGCAGCCAGGGTCGTCGCACGAGCCGCGTCCGGACAGGAACGCGACCCGAACGTGACCCGACGCTTTAGCCACGGTAAAACTGGGGTAAACGTGAGGGCGCACATGACGAAGACAGAGCTGACGACCAGCACAGCCATGCAGGCCGAAGGACTGGAAGCGGAGAACACCACCGCCACCAAATCTTCTCTGGCCACACGACTGAGCGAGGCCGCCGACAAAGGGCTCTACAACCCGTCGCGCGAACACGATGCTTGTGGCGTCGGCTTCATTGCTCACATGAAGGGCGAAAAGTCCCATCGCGTGATTGCAGATGGCCTTCAAATTCTGGAAAATCTGACACACCGTGGTGCTGTTGGCGCAGATCCCCTGATGGGCGACGGCGCAGGCATGCTGGTGCAGATCCCGCATTCTTTCTTCGCTGAAGAACTGGCGGCACAGGGCATCACGCTGCCCAAACAGGGCGACTATGGTGTCGGCTTCCTGTTCATGCCCCAGGACGATGCCCTCCGCGCCAAGTGCGTGGAAATCATCGAGCGCGCAATCGACTCCGAAGGTCAAAGCCTCATCGGCTGGCGCGATGTTCCCGTCGACAATTCCTCCTTGTCGAAGGCCCCTGACATTGCCGCGACCGAACCCGTCTCACGTCAGGTCTTCATCAAGCGCGCCGAAAACGAAGATGAACTCGCATTCGAGCGCCGTCTCTTCGTCCTGCGCAAGGTGATTTCCAACGCAATCCGTGCCGAGACCGATGCCGTTGAGAAGGGTTTTTACAACGTCTCGCTGTCGAGCCGCACGATCGTCTATAAGGGCATGTTCCTGGCCTATCAGCTGGGCGCCTACTACAAGGACCTTAAAGACGAGCGCTTCATCTCGGCACTTGCGTTGGTGCACCAGCGTTTCTCGACCAACACCTTCCCATCCTGGGACCTTTCTCATCCTTATCGGATGGTTGCCCATAACGGCGAAATCAATACTCTGCGCGGCAACGTCAACTGGATGGCCGCGCGACAAGCTTCCGTGTCTTCACCGCTGTTTGGCGACGACATCTCCAAGCTCTGGCCGATCTCTTATGAAGGTCAGTCGGACACGGCATGTTTTGACAATGCCCTCGAGTTCCTCGTCATGGGCGGCTATTCGCTCGCCCATGCAGCCATGATGCTGATCCCGGAAGCTTGGGCCGGCAATCCTCTCATGGATGAAAACCGCCGCTCCTTCTACGAGTACCATGCCGCGATCATGGAACCTTGGGACGGTCCGGCTGCCGTGGCCTTCACGGATGGACGCCAGATCGGCGCAACGCTTGACCGCAATGGCCTGCGTCCTGCCCGCTACATCGTCACGGACGAAGACTTTGTCATCATGTCTTCAGAGGTCGGCGTTCTGCCGGTCGCCGAAGAACGCATAGTACGCAAGTGGCGTCTCCAGCCTGGCAAGATGCTGCTCATCGATCTCGAGCAAGGCAGGATTGTTTCCGACGACGAAATCAAGCGGGAACTGTCGACAGCCAACCCCTACAAGGATTGGCTGCATCGCACACAGATCGTTCTTGAAGACATGCCAGAAGTGCGCGGCCGCGCGCCGGTTGCCGGCGAGAGCCTGCTCGATCGCCAGCAGGCCTTCGGCTACTCTCAGGAAGACATCAAGCTGCTGATGACACCCATGGCGACCATTGGCCAGGAAGCCATCGGTTCCATGGGCACTGACACGCCATTGTCGGCACTCTCCGACAAGTCGAAACTGCTCTACACCTATTTCAAGCAGAACTTCGCGCAGGTCACCAATCCGCCGATCGATCCGATCCGTGAAGAGCTGGTGATGAGCCTCGTGTCCTTCATCGGCCCGCGCCCCAACTTGTTCGACCTGAAGGGACTGTCGTCCTCGAAGCGTCTGGAAGTCCGGCAGCCGATCCTGACGAACGAAGATCTCGAGAAGATTCGTGCCATTGGCGAGATTGGTGACAACCAGTTTTCCGCCAAGACGCTCGACATCACCTATTCGGCTGAAAAGGGCTCCGATGGCATGGAAGCTGCCTTGGAAGAGCTTTGTCAGCGCGCCGAGAAAGCTGTCCGGTACGGCGACAACATCATCATCCTTTCGGACCGCCTGATCAGCCGCACGCGCATCGCGCTGCCGGCTCTGCTGGCCACCGCCGCGGTTCATCATCACCTGATCCGCAAGGGCCTGCGCACATCGGTCGGCCTTGTCGTCGAAACCGGGGAAGCGCGGGAAGTCCATCACTTCTGTGTTCTGGCCGGTTTCGGGGCCGAGGCAATCAACCCTTACCTCGCCTTTGAGACCCTACTCTCGATGCATGCCGAACTTGATTTCCCTGAAGAGGTCGATGCTGGCGAAGTTGTGTCGCGCTACATCAAGTCGATCGACAAGGGTATCCTAAAGGTCATGTCCAAGATGGGCATCTCCACCTATCAGTCCTATTGCGGCGCGCAGATTTTCGACGCGGTCGGTCTGTCGACCGAATTCGTGAAGAAGTATTTCTCGGGAACGGCGACCACGATCGAAGGCGTCGGCCTGCATGAAGTCGCCTCTGAAACCGTTCAGCGCCACGATGAGGCATTCGGTGATGTAGCCGTTCTGCGTCGCTCGCTCGAGATCGGTGGTGAATACGCCTACCGCATGCGCGGTGAAAGCCACATGTGGACACCGGACTCCATTGCCGTCCTTCAGCATGCCGTGCGTTCAAAGCTTCCGGACATGTACCGGTCTTTCGCCGACATGGTGAACACTGAATCCGGGCGCTACTCCATCAGAGGTATGTTCCGGATCAAGAGCGCAGACGAATTGGGTCGCAACCCAATCGACCTCTCTGAGGTTGAATCGGCCGAAGACATCGTCAAACGCTTTGTGACCGGCGCCATGTCCTTTGGCTCAATCTCTCGCGAAGCACACTCCACGCTCGCGATCGCGATGAACGAGATCGGTGGCAAGTCCAACACCGGCGAAGGCGGTGAAGAGCCGGAGCGGTTCAATCCGTTGCCCGACGGTTCCCGCAACCCGCAGCGCTCTGCAATCAAGCAGGTTGCTTCCGGACGCTTTGGCGTGACCACCGAATATCTGGTCAACTCCGACATGATCCAGATTAAGGTCGCCCAGGGTGCAAAACCTGGCGAAGGCGGACAGCTGCCAGGCCACAAGGTGGATGCGGTCATTGCGAAGGTGCGGCACTCGACGCAAGGTGTCGGCCTGATTTCGCCGCCACCGCACCACGACATCTATTCGATCGAAGATCTGGCCCAGCTGATCTACGATCTAAAGAACGTCAACCCGGCGGCCGACATCTCGGTCAAGCTCGTGTCTGAAGTCGGCGTTGGCACGGTTGCCGCAGGCGTCGCGAAAGCGCGCGCGGATCACATCACCGTCTCGGGTTTCGACGGTGGAACGGGCGCTTCACCGCTGACCTCGATCAAACATGCCGGTAGCCCTTGGGAAATCGGCCTGGCT
Source organism: Roseibium polysiphoniae (assembly GCF_014842925.1). GTDB lineage: Bacteria > Pseudomonadota > Alphaproteobacteria > Rhizobiales > Stappiaceae > Roseibium > Roseibium polysiphoniae. The sequence continues at coordinate 155,508 of NZ_JACYXJ010000004.1, read as the reverse complement.
GAAACCCAGCAGACACTGGTTCTCAACGGATTGCGCTCACGCGTCGCCCTGCAGGTCGATGGTGGCCTTCGCACCGGCCGGGATGTCCTCGTCGGAGCCCTGCTTGGCGCGGACGAGTTCGGCTTCGCGACAGCCCCCCTGATCGCCGCTGGCTGCCTGATGATGCGCAAGTGTCACCTCAACACCTGCCCTGTCGGCATTGCGACCCAGGACCCGGTCCTGCGCAAACGGTTCAAGGGCACACCTGAGCACGTCGTCAACTACTTCTTCTTCGTCGCAGAAGAACTGCGCGAACTGATGGCAGCTCTCGGAGCGAAGAACCTTAACGAGATCATTGGCCGGTCTGACTTCCTCGACAAGGAACAGGCAATCAGCCACTGGAAGTCCCAGGGCCTCGACTTCAGCCGTATCTTCTTCCAGCCAGAAGCAAAGCCGGAAGAAAGGCGCTGGACCGAGCGTCAGGAACATCCAATTACGGACATCCTCGATCGTCGCCTGATCGCTGCGGCAAAGCCTGCACTGGAGTCCAAGGAACCGACGATCGTTGAAGAGACAATCTGCTCCGTCGACAGATCGGCTGGCGCGATGCTCTCTGGCGAGATTGCCAAGCGCTATGGCGCCAAAGGCCTTCCGGACAATACCTTGAAAATCATGCTCAAGGGCACCGCCGGCCAGGCATTCGGTGCCTTTGTTGCCAAGGGCGTCACGCTCAACCTAGAAGGCGATGCCAATGACTATGTCGGCAAAGGCTTGTCGGGCGGACGGATCATCGTGCGACCGCCGCAGAACACGCGGATCGTACCCGAAGATTCCATCATCGTCGGCAACACCGTACTCTACGGAGCCACCACCGGTGAATGCTACTTCCGCGGTGTGGCCGGTGAACGCTTTGCGGTGCGCAACTCGGGTGCTCTCGCCGTCGTAGAAGGTGTAGGCGATCACGGCTGCGAATACATGACCGGCGGCGTTATCGTTGTCCTTGGTCAGACCGGGCGCAACTTCGCGGCCGGCATGTCCGGCGGCATCGCCTATGTTCTGGACGAAGATGGTACGTTCGGCAGCCGCTGCAATCTTGCGATGGTTGAACTCGAGCCTGTGTCTGAAGAAGACGACTTGCTTGAAAAGCTGCATCACCATGGCGGTGACATTGAGCATAAGGGCCGCGTCGACGTCAGCTGTGACATGACACGCCATGACGATGAACGCCTGCGCCAGCTTTTGACCAAGCACGTGCTTCACACCGGCTCGACGCGGGCGCAGACCATTCTTGATGACTGGGCAACTTATCGTCCCAAATTCGTCAAGGTCATGCCTGTCGAATACCGCCGTGCGCTCCGTGAAATGGAGGAGAAGCGCCTCGGCATGGTGGCGGCGGAATAGCGCGTAAATCTGGACTTGAACCGGCTCTCGGGCATTTTCCAATGCCCGGTCGCAGCCGACAATGTGACAAGAGACTTATGAGGAGGTCACCTTGGCCAAGGTAACCGGGTTTTTGGAAATCGATCGGCAGGAACAGAAATACGCCCCTGCCTCCGACCGTATTCGCCACTTCAGGGAATTCACCATCCCTCTGGCCGAAGATGAAGTTCAGCGCCAGGCAGCACGCTGCATGGACTGTGGCATTCCGTTCTGCCACGGACCGACCGGCTGTCCGGTTCATAACCAGATTCCAGACTGGAACGATCTTGTTTTCCAGGGTGACTGGGAGCTGGCAGTGCGGAATCTGCACTCCACCAACAATTTCCCGGAATTTACGGGTCGTATTTGCCCTGCGCCCTGCGAAGAAGCCTGCACGCTCAACCTTGAAGACGTTCCGGTGAACATCAAGTCCGTTGAGCAAGCCATCGCTGACAAGGGCTGGTCCGAGGGTTGGATTGTTCCCGAACCAGCTGCTTCCAAGACCGGCAAGGCAGTCGCCGTGGTAGGATCCGGCCCTGCGGGGATGGCAGCAGCACAACAGCTGGCTCGTGCCGGTCATACGGTTCACCTTTATGAGCGCGAACCCAAGGCTGGTGGCCTGCTGCGTTATGGCATTCCAGACTTCAAGATGGAAAAGCACTACATCGACAAGCGTGTGGCGCAACTGGAAGCCGAAGGTGTCACCTTCCATTACAACGTCGATGTAGGCAGCACGGTGTCTCTAGATGAGCTCGCGGAGCGCCATGACGCCGTGATTCTATGCGCTGGTGCGGAACGCCCCCGCGATCCCGGTGTCGGTGGCATGGAGCTGGAGGGCTGCCACTGGGCGATGCCCTATCTCGTCCAGCAAAATCGCCGTGTCGGCGGTGAGCCGGAAATTAGCGCCACAAGCAATGAGGCCCCGATCTGGGCCGCAGGCAAACATGTTGTCGTGATCGGTGGCGGCGATACCGCATCTGACTGCGTGGGCACCGCTTTCCGCCAGGGCGCGCTGTCCGTCACACAGCTGGATATCCGTCCCATTCCGCCGTTGATGGAAGACAAGCTGACGGTTTGGCCCTACTGGCCAACGAAATTCAGAACATCCTCGTCCCAGGCGGAAGGCGCTGAACGCGAGTTTTCGGCAGCAACTCTCGCGCTTGTCGGCGAAGACGGACATGTGACTGGCGTAAAATGCGCGCGTGTAGACGAAAAACGTCGCCCGATTGAAGGCACCGAATTCATACTACGTGCAGATCTCGTTCTCGCAGCAATCGGCTTTTCGGGTCCACGGCTCGACACCTATATCGCTCAGGCAGGTGAAAAGCTCGAGCTGGACGGTCGCACAAATGTGAAAGCCAACACGGACGACTATAAGACCAGCATCGACAAGGTCTTCGCCGCAGGCGACGTTCGCCGTGGTCAGTCACTGGTTGTCTGGGCCATTCGGGAAGGACGACAGGCCGCACGGGCTGTCGACAAGTTCCTCACCGGCACGACCAATCTGCCGGTCTAGAACTCGCAGTATAGTTGACGGAAAGGCTGCCGAACGGCAGCCTTTTTTGTTTGCACGGTTGATGCTGACGAGACCGAAATTCCGAAATCGCCAGCTATTGAGAAATCCGTGCCGTGTTGTCGACGCGGTCGGCCACTGATTGAAGTGGCCTGCCCTCAACGAAATACTGGTGTGCCAGGGTTTCACCCTCACCAGCTTCCTGATCGACATCACCGCCAAGCAGCACATCTTCCGGGGATGTGGTTCGCCCAGTTAAAACGATGAAATCAGGGTCATCTTCGACGCCCTCGAAAGCAAGCCCCCCATAGCCTCCAAGAAGACGTGAAAGCTGGCGTTCAACAAAGAACGCAACCTTCCGATATCCTGCCCAGGTAAAGCCGATCTTGTCGTTAGTGCGCAGCCTCAGGTTCTTGCCGTCCACATCCGGACCGTAGGAGGAATATTCACCTGCGTCCGACAGAAACACGTCCCAAAGATCGATGAAATATCCGCGTTCGGCTTCCGTTTGACCGCGAAAAACATCGTTCAACAAGACAATGTCGGTGTTTGTAAGCGCGTTGCCTGTCGGCGCCAGACCCACCCAAAGAACCGGTTTGCGCTCCTGACGGATGGTTCGCACGAGGCTACCGACCTTCGTCTCATAGGTGGACCACCAGCCATCGACACCAAATTCTATCGGCGGTTCGGACGGAAAGCGTTTGCCCAGATCTTCTCGGCCCATTGTGATGACAACGGCCTTGACGTCCGCCCCGCGCACCTTCGCAAGAACACGCGCGTTCCAGTCCGGAGCGTTGTCGCCCGCAAGGCCGCTTTTGTCCTCGGTCAGGGTTTCAACACGAACCATGGGTTTGTCGGCAAGTGTGAACGCAAGGCCATCGGCGACACCCCGAGCCATTCGATCCCCAACGACCAGAATAATGCCGGCATCAGGGTCCTTGGGAGTCTCGACAAACCTCGGGGCAGCCGCAGTCGAAGTGCGGTGGGTACTAGTATCCGCCTGCCTGGATCTCGTGGTGCGGCGCTTTCTGGTCTCTACACCAAACATCTTCAAAAACGGACTGAGCGGATTGAAGCTTCTCGACTTCCCAGGCGCTGGCCGGATAACAGCGCCCGAACTTTGCGCCATCGCCTCGCCAAAGATCGACACGCAAAAGACAAGCGTGATCGCGATCAGGCAAGCGCTCCGAACGTTAGCCAACAGAGAGAAATTTGCGCCAAACCGACGAAGAGCCACTGGAACTGTCCCATCCGGAGTGCATTGCCGGCAATTCTAGCTGTCCAGTTTGATCCTTGCCAGCAAAACCACAGAAGCATAACCATCGGGGATCAATCCCCTAGCTTTTTGATATGCTCGAATGCCACGCCGGGTCGCGGGACCGATCCTGCCGTCTGCTGCCCCAACATTAAATCCGCGACGGTTAAGCTCCGACTGCAGCTCCGCCGTTTCGGACCTTGAGAGAGGCATATATTCGCGCGACCAGTCGCCAGCCAGCGTCCCGCCGCCGATAATCCGGTCGGCCAGGTGACCAACCGCAAGCGCGTAGGCAGTCGCGTTGTTGTAGCGCTTGATCACGTAGAAATTGCGTAGCATCAGAAAGGCCGGTCCGGAGGCTCCCGCCGGCATGACCAGAATTGCCTTGTCACCTGGCCGCGGAAAGTCACGCCCGTTCGCCCGGCGAACACCCTGACGACGCCAATCACCCAGCGTCAGGCTCATATCATCATCCGCCATACGGAAATCGAAGGAGCGCGGCAGAACAACCTCATAGCCCCATGTCTTGCCGGTCTGCCATCCATGCTTCTTCAGATAATAGGCGGTCGACGCGAGCGCGTCCGGAACCGACGTCCAGATGTCGCGCCGTCCATCGCCATCATAATCCGCGGAATAAGCTTCCCAGCTCGACGGCATGAACTGAGTGTGGCCCATCGCCCCTGCCCAGGAACCTTCCATATCGCTGAAACGAACATGGCCAGCCTGCACAATAGACAGTGCCTTCACCAGTTCGCTGCGCCAGAATTTGGTTCGCCGTGGGGCAGCATAGGCGAGGGTTGCAAGCGCTCGAATAACGTTGTGCTTGCCCATGAAGCCACCGTAGTTGGTCTCCATGCCCCAGATGGCCAATACAGCCTCGCGGTCAACGCCATATCGGGCTTCGACATTCCGCAAAACAGTATCATATTCAGTCAAAAGCTCGCGACCACGGGTCACCCGCGCCTCGGAGACGGCACTATCAAGATAGTCCCAGACCGGCTTTACGAACTCGGACTGCTTTTCCATCAGTCGTAGCGTGTCAGGATCCGGGTCCATGCCCGTAAACACAGAACGGTAAGTCGACGACGAAATGCCAGAAGCCTTCGCAGTTGGCCAGAAGTCGGCAACAAATCGGTCAAATCTCTGGTCTGCGATTGCAGCCGCCGAAAACAGCGCAGCAAAAGCGGTTACCAAAAGCGTCAACGAAATTCGGCGCATTTCTGCCCACTTCTTAGCTATGTCCGAGATCATTGGCACAGTGAAACTTCCCAGAGTTTTCATAGAGGCCTCCCAGTGCCTTCCTGTTTCAAAACCAGCTGCTCGACTTGCGAGATGCTGGCACCGCCTCGCGGCAGAATCATGTCGTTCAGCCGGTTTCACACTCTCAATGACGGAACCGGACACCAGCCTGAATCGTGTTCTGGTCATAATCGCCCCCCTCGCTCGAGCTGGTGAATTTCTGATAGTTGTACTCAGTTCGAAGAGCGATGTTCTGCGTCAGGGCAAACGTCATCCCGACCAGACCTGTGAATGTCTGCTCTTCGATAGAGGCGCCCTGATAGGTTCGGTAATTGTACCCCGCACCCGCTTCTCCAACGATACGATCGCTGAACTCATGGGCGACCCGCAGGTCGCCGGAGTAGATGATCGAGCCGGACGCACCGTCGATGTCCGTCGCTTCGAAGCTCGTTCCAAGACCGCCGGTCACGGTCGTCAGACGTGACGGCGACCACACAAGCGACGCATCCACGACCATCCCAGAGAGGCTGTCCAGACGCGCGTCATCAAGATCTTCAATTCGCCACCCGGCACCAATCTCTCCTGACAGTTTTGGCCCTGATGCAATGTTCACGCCGCCACGGAGCTGATAGCCATTTGCATTCCGCTTCTCGCAAATGGAATCGCTGCAGCTTCGATCATACCGGCGGACCAGGAGAGAACCTTCAACAAATGGCGAAAGCGACGCACCGGTGTTTGCGTCCAGTCGCAAATTGGCAGAATAGAGCGAGTTATCGCGCCCACTCGAGGTGCTGCCATCGTCATCCGCGGTGTAAACATTTCGGTCGAGCGCCCCACGCAAGGTCACAGCCAGCAGGCCAGCGTCCCGTGTGACGCCGAGACCTGCCGAAAGCTGATGGATGTCATCGCTGTCTCCGGAGCTTTCAGCGCTCGAAGCGTCTTCCCGTGAATAGGTATATGACGCAGTGCCGTTGACGGTGGTCCGGCTGTTTAGATCCAGCCGAAGGGCCGCCGACGCGGTCAAGTTGGGGTCGTCGTCATCAGAAGCATCCGGGTAGCTGATATAGCTGCCTCGTAGGGCTAGGTCCAACTGATGGCGCGACCAGCCAGAGGATGCCGTTATGTTGGGGGCAATCGTGTATTGCTTACCCGAGCTTCCCGAAGCTGTCTGAGAGGTATTATCGGTCCAGCCGCCAGTGATCGTGACCTCTGGCAAAATCGTGAAAGTTCCCAGGCGAATGCCTTCGGCTTGATCGAAGCTCGTGTCACCGCCGAACACGCTATCGATTGGCGACGGTCCTCCGGTAGATTGCAGTCGGCTAACCGCTGCCAGTCGGTCAGCAAAAGGCCGGGCCGGCGAAACCCGGCCAGCGCCACTGAGACCCGTCGATCCATCCTCTGCTGTCGCGTCATTGGAAGAACCACGAAGCGCGAAGACACCCGGGTCGGAAGCGTCTGTTGCCGCCTCATCAACGCCGTCCTGGTCATCCGAATTGCCGCTATCGTCAGCAGACAGCCCTCCACGCAGATCCGCTCCAAGATCCTGGGCGTTGGTCAGACCACTTGAGATCATGAGCAAGCTGACAAAAATGAGCGGAAGGCGTCGCATTTATAACCGGTTTGAAAGGGCTGATGGCACGTACCGCCAAAGTGCCCAATCATGGTTAATTGTTTGTTGATTTTCGCAAATTGAGGACGGTCGCGGAAAATCGCTCGGTGCCGCAGATGAGGTGCGCCCCTCAACTTGCACCTCTATCAAACCTAGCTTAGACACGATCCTTCGGGGCAAGTAAAAGAGCAAGGATACCCAATGCCAGACCTCTCCAAGGATTCAGCAGCCGTGACCGCCTCGCAATCAGAGACACCAAGTTTCCTTGCAACGGCAGAACGCACGCTTGAAACCGAAATTGCTGGTCTGAGCGCATTGCGCGCCGCCTTGCAGAATGGTCTTTCCGCATCATTCGTGGAAGCGGCAGAGCTGATTTCAAAAATTCCTGGCCGCGTTATTGTCTCCGGCATCGGCAAGAGCGGCCACATCGGCGTCAAACTCGCCGCCACGCTTGCCTCGACCGGTACTCCTGCGTTCTTCGTGCACGCGGCCGAGGCAAGCCATGGCGACCTGGGCATGGTGACACGTGACGATGTCGTGATCGCCCTCTCCTGGTCTGGCGAAACACAGGAACTTGCAAGCATCGTTGCCTTCACACGTCGTTTCAAGGTGCCGTTGCTTGCCATTACATCGCGAGAGAACAGCACGCTTGGCAAAGCCGCCGACATTGTTCTGAAGATGCCAGCGGTAACAGAAGCCTGTCCTCATGGTCTCGCTCCGACGAGTTCAGCCCTCGTTCAAATGGCAACTGGCGATGCGCTGGCAATCGCTCTTCTGGAAAACCGCGGGTTCACCGCTCAGGACTTCCGGACCTTCCACCCAGGAGGCCGCCTGGGCGCCAGCCTGAAAACAGCAAGAGACATCATGCATAGCGGTGATGCTGTTCCGCTCGCCCCTATCGGTCTGCCAATGCGCGACGCGATCGTTCTCATGTCGCAGAAGGGTTTTGGCGTCCTGGGTGTTACTGATGACCTGCACCGCCTCATCGGCATCATTACGGATGGCGATCTTCGACGTCATATCAGCACGGATTTCCTGGACAAACCGGTCGAGGAAATCATGACCAAAGGCCCAAAGACCATCGAGCCGTCAACGCTCTCCGGCTCTGTGCTCGAGATGATCAACGCCTCCGAGATCACAACCGTGTTCGTTGTCGAGGACAATCGTCCAGTTGGTATCATTCACCTGCATGACCTGTTGCGCATTGGCGCCGCATAGCGGGCATTTCACAAAAGTTGCTTCAATTCGCCCCCGCGGGACGCACTTAGATTGCTGCGGTTAGGAATTGATTAGCCTTGCTGACCTTAGAATGAACATCAAATTGTAACGGCTCTCGAGCCTGTAGTTTTGGTGTGCGTAATGGATCTGGCGACGCTAGTCGGGATTATTGGTGCCTTCGGCATCGTTGTGACCGCGATTTTCCTGGGCGGAAGCTTCGGCCAGTTCGTCGATGTGCCCTCAATGCTCATCGTGATCGGCGGCGGCTTGCTCGCGACGCTGATCCGTTTTCAGCTTTCTGACATCGGCAGCGCCTTCGGAACAGGCATCAAGGTCGCCCTCGCGGGCAAAAGCGCCAGCCCGCGGGATCTGATCTCGGAGATCACGAACCTGGGTGAAATCGTCCGCAAGTCCGGTCCGCTTGGTCTGGAAAACGTGGATGTGTCCGATCCGGTGCTGGCAAAGGGCGTCCAATACATCGCCGATGGCTACGAGCTCGAATTCATCAAGGAATCCATGGAACGCGAACGTGACCTTCAGCTCACGCGACTTTCCGAGGGCAAACGGGTGTTCAAGGCACTCGGAGATTCCGCGCCTGCATTTGGAATGATCGGGACCCTGGTGGGTCTGGTGCAGATGCTTGCCAACATGGACGACCCCGCTGCCATCGGTCCCTCTATGGCCGTTGCGCTGCTGACCACACTCTACGGCGCCCTTATTTCAAACATCATCTGTCTGCCCCTCGTCGAGAAACTCGACGCAAAGTTCGATGTCGACGAAGTGAACCAGACCCTCATCATTGATGGCGTGCTTCAGATCCGCGAATCCAAGAGCCCGGCGCTGATCAAGGAGATGTTGATCGCCTACCTGCCGGATAAGGCACGCGCCGAAATGGCTGACGCTGCCTAACTCGCGCTAAACGGTAAAGGACGCACTCAATGGCGAGAAAGAAGCAGCAAGGCGGCGGCGGTGCACCTGATTGGCTGGTGACCTTCGCCGACCTTATGTCTCTGCTTGTGTGTTTCTTCGTTCTGATCATTTCCTTTTCCATTCAGGACAAGGAAAAGCTCCAGGTGGTGGCAGGCTCAATGCGCGAAGCATTCGGTGTGAAAGACACCTCCAAGCGCACTGGCATCATTGAGGTCGAGGGCATCCCGATCCGTCAATACATGAAGGACATCACGCAGGTTCCTCAGGAGGCCGATTCCGATTTTTCTCAGGTTCGCCACGACAGTCGTAGCAAGCAGGGTCCCGAGGCAAACACGCACGACACCACCGAAGCCGAGATCGAGAAGCCACGTCAGTTTGCGACGGCAGCCGCTTCTTTGCGCCAAGCCTGGCAGGAGATGCCAGAAATCACCGAGATTTCCAGCAACATCATTCTGGAAGAGTCGGAAGAAGGCTTGAACATCCTCTTGATCGATCAGGACGGTCGATCCATGTTCCGGGAAGGTTCGAAGTATCCGTATGAGACGACACGACGGCTCTTGGCCAAAATGGCTCCCGTCCTGTCCCAGATGCCGAACCGTATCGAGATCACAGGTCACACAACCGCTGGCCGCCAGTCACCTGACCCGTCCTATACAGGCTGGGACCTGTCGACCGAGCGCGCGAATGTCGCCCGGCAGATCCTGAATGAGTATGGCGTACCCGACGATCAGTTCTTTGGTGTCATCGGCAAGGCAGATACTGAGCCGATGTTCCCGAATGACCCTTATCTGGCAGCAAACAGGCGGATCGGCATTCTCCTGAAAGCTGAAGCGCCGCCGGTGCCCCCCGGCCACAAGCTCTGACGACGAGCCAATTGCCGCCTTGCAAAGCCTAAGCCTCAGCCGTCTCGTCTGCAGCTTCAACCACAAGCCGTGCGCCATCGATCTCGGTGACACGAATCTTGGTTCCAGCTGAAAGGTCCGGGCCGGTGATGCGCCAAACCGTGTCATCGACAGATAGCTTGCCAGCCCCTTGCGAAAGCGGTGTTTCCAGCACGAAAACACGGCCGATATAGCGGCTTCCGCGGCGGTTGAGACCTGGATCACCCGCCTCCGAAGAAAGCTTGGCCATCAATCGTCGACCGATAATCAAACTGACGAACGACAAGATCAAAAAGATCACCAGCGCGGTCTGCCAGCTCAGGTCGACGAACAACGCCAGTGTTCCCACCAAAATCGCAGAAACGCCAAACCACAAGAAGATGGTTCCTGGAGCAAGGATCTCGAGCCCCAGCAAGAGCAAGCCAAGGATCCACCAGCTCCACGGGCCAAGCTCGGCAATCAGCCGTTCAACAATGCTCAACTGTCGGCTCCCTCGCCTGTACCGGCATCCGGAACTCTGCCGGAGCCACGCGCGGCTTTGCCGTCAGTGTTGCCAAACGCCTCTTTTGCGATTTCCCCGATGCCGGAAAGCGCGCCGAGAAGAGACGTCGACTCCATGGGCAGGATCAGCGTCTTCTGATTTCGGGAGGTCGCAAGTTCCCGGAATGCCTCGACATATTTGTTTGCAACGAAGTAGTTGATCGCCTGCACATCGCCATCCGCGATGGCCTTGCTCACCATGCTGGTTGCCTTGGCTTCGGCCTCAGCTTCACGCTCGCGCGCCTCCGAATCCCGAAACGCAGATTCACGGCGCCCCTCGGCCTGCAGGATCAGCGACTGTTTCTCACCCTCAGCCTTGAGAATTTCGGACTGGCGCTTGCCTTCCGCCTCCAGAATCGAAGCCCGTTTTTCGCGCTCGGCCTTCATCTGGCGGCCCATCGCCTCAACAAGATCCCGCGGCGGATTGATGTCCTTGATTTCAATACGTGTGATCTTGATGCCCCATGGCTCCGCAGCCGCATCGACGACATTCAGCAGTCGGGCATTGATTTCATCGCGGTTTGAAAGCAGTTGGTCCAAATCCATCGACCCCATGACAGACCGGATATTGGTCATGGTCAGGTTCAGGATCGCGTTCTGCAGCCCCAGGACCTCATAGGCAGCACGTGCTGCATCGAGCACCTGATAAAAGGTCACACCATCCGCCGTCACGGTGGCGTTGTCTCGGGTGATGACTTCCTGGGAAGGGACGTCGAGCACCTGCTCCATCATGTTCAGCTTGTGCCCAACGCGGTCAATGAACGGGACAATGAAGTTCAAGCCGGGCGAAAGTGTGCGCCGATATTTGCCGAAACGCTCGATGGTATAATTGAAGCCCTGCGGGATCGTCTTCACGCCGGCGAAAATGACCAGAATGACGAGAACCAGAACCACGAGCAAAACGATATCGAAACCGAAGAATTCCTGAGGCATTTAGCGCTCCAAAGTGCGAGGCTTGGGACTTTCTCCGAGTATGCGTTTGTTTCTCAGTCGAGGCCACCCCGCAAGATACGGTGAGACACAAAAAAGGGGAGCACTTGGCTCCCCTAGACGGATGTAGTTGTGGCCAGATCTGATCAGATCCAGCCGCCCAGTTCCTGGCGAACGATATGCTCAAGAACCTCGATCCCAAGGCCGCTGTCGTTCAGGCAAGGGATGTGGGAAAAATTCTCTCCGCCATTTTCTTCAAAGATCTCCCCAGCCTCGCCGGCAATTTCTTCAAGCGTTTCAAGGCAATCTGCGACAAACCCAGGATTCATGACGGCAATGTTCTTGACGCCCTCCTTGGCGAACTTCTCGACGGTCTTGTCGGTGTATGGCTGCAGCCATTCTTCGGGTCCAAAACGCGACTGGAAAGTCACCTGCAGCTTGTCTTTGCTCCAGCCAAGCACGTCTCGCATCAACCGCGTCGTCTTCTGACAATGGCAGTGATAGGGGTCACCCTTTTTGAAATAGGACTGCGGAATGCCGTGGTAGGACGTCAACACCACATCAGGCTCGAAATCCAGAGCGGCTAAATGCTGCTCGACGGACTTTGCCAGCGCGTTCACGTAGACCGGGTCATCATGGTAGGGCGGCACGGTGCGGATCGCGGGTTGCCACCGCATGTCCAAAAGCGCCTTGCAAACCTCGTCATTGACCGTTGCCGTTGTTGCGGCAGAGTACTGCGGGTAGAGCGGAAAGATCAGGATTCGATCACAACCATCGGCCTTGAGCGCTTCGAGCCGCGAGCGGATCGACGGATTGCCATACCGCATAGCCCAGTCAATCGACAAACGCCCTCCTTGATCACCCATGATCTCAGACAGCTTGTCTGACTGGCTCCGCGTTATCGTACGAAGCGGCGACTCGTTGCGATCATGGTTCCAGATTTCCTCGTAGGCCTTGCCCGATTTGCCCGGACGCGTCATCAGGACGATGCCGTAAAGGATCGGATACCAAAGCGCCCGCGGCCACTCAATCACCCGCTTGTCTGAAAGAAATTCGCGCAAATAGCGCCGCATGGGCCAATAGCTGGTGCCATCCGGGGTTCCAAGATTGACCAGAAGAACACCGATCTTACCGGTCTTGACCGAAGGATGGTCAGATGGAAGGTGAACCTTCCGCATCTCAGCTGCAACATCTGCAGAAACGGGTGAAGTCGGTTGGACGGTCATAAGATTTCCGCTGGATTTCTGTTGGTCTCGTGGGAGCAATAGACTGCGCAAGTGGCTCTCGCCAATGCGGCATAATTCCTTACGCTTCAGCTCAGCTTTTAGATCATAATGATTCTAAATTAAAGCGAAGCCATCCGAACCCCCAAAATCAAGAAGATCGAGCACCGCTCAGCCATAGTCCCGTTCGTCACTGATAACCTTGCCATCATTCGGCAGCGCACCAGGGTTTACGAGCAACACCGTACCCCTGAGCTTGGTCACATCCCGCAGGGAATGCGTTAGTCTGTCACGCAGGTTCTCGTCTTCGGCGGCTGCCGTTTCAACCGACAGCATCATGTCGTCGCTTTCGCCAAGGCGCTTGACCGTCAGGCGCGCTTTCTCGATCTCGTCATACGCCTCGACAATTTCGGCAACTTGGGCAGGATCCACGAACATGCCCTTGATCTTGGTACGCTGGTCCGCGCGCCCCATCCATCCCGCGAGACGGCTGTTGGTCCGGCCACACGCAGACTGTCCGGGCAGCACAGCCGACAAGTCTCCAGTCCCGAACCGGATCAGAGGGTAAGTCCGATTGAAACACGTAACCACAAGCTCGCCGACCTCTCCTTCCGGAACAGGATCTCCAGTGCCAGGACGGACGATTTCGACAATGTAGTCCTCATTGACGATCATGCCTTCGCGCGCCTCACTCTCGTAGGCAATGACACCAAGATCTGCCGTCGCGTAGCATTGGCCGACAGAAATGCCCGCCGCTTCGTATTCCTCACGCAGGGAGGGAAAGAGAGCGCCGCCGGAAACAAGAGCTCTCTTGATCGACGAAACGTCACGCCCCTGCTCAGCGGCCCGGTCAAGAAGCACCTTGAGATAATCCGGTGTGCCTATGAAACCGGAGGGCTTGAGCACCTCGATCGCTTCAATCTGCATGTCCGTGTTGCCAACACCTGCCGGGAAGACCGTGCAGCCAAGAGCCCGCGCGCCATGATCAAGAATGAATCCGCCCGGCGTAAGGTGGTAGGAGAAGGCATTGAAAACTAAGTCGCCCTTTTGGAAGCCCGCTGCAAAAAGAGCGCGCGCACCGTTCCAGGGATCCTCACCTACCGCCTGCGGTTCCCAGATCGGACCCGGAGACATGAACACACGCTCGACGCCGGTCAGGTCGCCAGCCAAAAACCCTCCGAAGGGCGGCTCTTCCTTTTGCAACCGCAAAAGGTCAGTTTTGCGCAGGACCGGAAGCGATGCCAGGGCGTTTCGATCTGTCACAGCCGCTAAGTTCTGGCCAGCAAGATGCCGCGCCCAGCCGGGGGCATTGGAGGCAGAAAAAGCCAGAAAATCAGGCAACCTGGCAAAAAGCTCCGCCTCGCGCTGAGCAGGTGTCACCCGCTCGCGCGCATCAAACATTTCATCGTTCATGATCGGTCTCCGCGTTGCAGGACTAGGCCAGCCAGCGCTTCCTTCTCTTGTAATGCTTGACGTTCTTGAAAGACTTCCGCCCCTCGCCGCCGACCCCCAGGTAGAACTCCTTGACGTCCTCGTTCTCACGGAGTGCCTTGGCATCCCCATCAAGAACGATACGCCCGGATTCCATGATGTACCCGTAGGTCGCGTATCTCAGGGCAACATTGGTGTTTTGCTCGGCCAGCAAAAACGACACGCCCTCGTTGTCATTTAGCTGTTTGACGATCTCGAAGATTTCCTCAACGAGCTGCGGTGCCAGACCCATTGACGGTTCGTCGAGAAGGATCATTTTCGGCCGGCTCATCAGGGCGCGGCCAATGGCGCACATCTGCTGCTCACCGCCCGACGTGTAGCCTGCCTGGCTCTGCCTGCGCTCTCGCAAGCGCGGGAAATAATTGTAGACCATCTCGAGATCCGCACGCACTGCCGCTGCGCCGTCCTTGCGTGTGTAAGCGCCGGTGAGAAGGTTCTCCTCGATCGAAAGATGGCCGAAGCAATGCCGCCCTTCCATGACCTGTATGCATCCGCGGCGTACAAGCTCATTGGGTGACAGTGATTGAACCTCATCGCCGTCGAAAAGGATCTTTCCCTTGGTGACTTCACCACGTTCGGCGCGCAGCAGGTTGGACACCGCTTTCAATGTCGTGGTTTTGCCAGCGCCGTTCGCACCGAGAAGGGCGACGATGCCACCTTTCGGTATGGTCAGGGAGACACCCTTCAAGACAAGGATGACGTGGTCGTAGATCACCTCGATGTTGTTCACCGACAGGATCGTTTCTGCGCCCGCGTCGACGGTCTGTGCGTCGTTGGGCTTGGTCATCGCTTGGATCGTCATTCTCAAATCACTCCGGAAAGAGCCCCGCCGCAACATGCGGCGGGACAGTTGGCCCGAAACGGGCCGTGCTGACCGATCAGTTCGGGCAGGCTTCCGTGCGCTTTGGCCACGGTGCATTCTTTTCAGCGTAGTCCTTTGCCGCTGCTTCCAGCAGTGGGCGAACCAGGTCCTTCATTGGCTCGATCCAACCACTGGCAACAGCCCACTTTTCTCCATCCCACTGTTGAATAAAGACAGGGTGGCTGCCCGCATGGTCTTCACAGGTCACCTTCATTGGATGAGCAAAGCCGGTCAGACCAAGTTCGGCCAAACGTTCATTGGTGAGATCAAGCGTCTCCAGGCCCGCGCGCATGTCTTCGCCGGTGATGACTTTCTTTCCGGTCAGCTGCTGCGCGGCACGAATGCCTTCAGCAATGATGACCGAGTTCAAGACACCGCGGTTGTAAAGCGTTGAGCCAATGCTCTCCGGATCCGTCTGAGACTTACCGGCATCGACGACAAGCTTCTTGATGTCCTGGATAGCCGGATAGTCGCTGCCCACTCCGGAGAAGTTCATTGCCTTGTAGCCCTTGGCACCCTCGCCGCCAGCAGCAGCGTCATCATCTCCAGCCGACCACCAGACACCAATGAACTTGTCCATCGGATAGCGGATCTTGACGGCTTCCTTGATTGCAGTCGGGCTCATCGCACCCCAGCCCCACATGATCATGTAGTCTGGGCGGTCACGGCGAACATTCAGCCACTGAGAAGACTGGTTCTGCATTTCCTTGCCCGGAACCGCGTATTTGACCAACTCGAAGCCGAATTTTTCAGCCATCTGCTCGAACAACGGGATCGGCTCACGGCCATAGCCTGCGTCCAGGAAGATGTAACCGATCTTCTTGCCTTTGAGGTTCTCGAGGCCGCCTTCCTGCTCACCGATGTATTTGATGGCAACGGAAGCACCATCCCAATAGGTGTCAGGAACATTGAAGACCCATGGGAACGTGTTGCCATCAGCCGCAGCTGAGAGGCCATACCCCATGGACAGAACAGGGATCTTGTCGACAGCTGCCTTCGGGATCAGCTGCAGTGTAATCCCGGTCGAATAGGGATTGTAGACAACGGCATTCTTGCCTTTGGTTGCCTCGTAACATTCAACGCCTTTTTGAGCGTTGTAGCCGGTCTCGCACTCCTCGATCACGATCTTCACGCCGCCGATACCGCCATCACGCTCATTGAGCATCTGAAGGTAATCATTCATGCCGTTGGCGATGTGAATGCCGGATCCGGCGTACGGTCCGGTCCGATAGGTCAGGAGCGGCACATAGTTGCCATCCTCTGCAGCGGCTTCCGCGACGTATCCGGATGCCCCGATGGCAAGTGCGACGGCCGAGCCAATCGCAAATTGCTTGAAGTTCTTCATCCATTTCCTCCCTTGCAGTCGCTGATTGAGATTGCGACTGCCGAACCGGTTTCGCCATTCCTCCCCGGACAGGTTCGAAGTCCAGATGGCGTTGTCAGAGCGCGGCTGCCTAGTAAGGGAAAGGCCACACTCGAAGCTTTTGCTTCCCGATTTGCCAGAGCCGCGCAAAACCATGCGGCTCAACGATCAGAAAGAAGATGATCAGGGCACCGACGATCATGAAAGTCAGATGCTCAACAGTCTCGGCCCCGATCTCGATGCCAATCGCACCCGGCACAAATTTCAGGAACACAGGCAGGATCCAGATAAAGGCCGCGCCCATAAAGGACCCCGCGATACTGCCAAGGCCGCCCAGGATGACCATGAACAGGATCTGGAACGACAGGGTGATGGAGTAGGATGATGGCTCAGCAGCGTTCAGCCAGAAGAACACCATCATCGCCCCCGCAACACCACAGATGTAGGACGAAACGGCAAAGGCCAAAAGCTTGGTCTGAAGCGGTCTGATCCCCATCAGTTCGGCAGCGATGTCCATATCGCGGATCATCATCCAGGACCGTCCGATCCGCCCACGCATCACATTTGCGATCAATCCTGCGATCAGCACCGTAATGACCAGCACCACGAAGTAACGTGCGATCGGCGTGGCTTCCGCGCCCGAAATCGTCACCCCGAACATCTCACGTTTCGGTATCTCGATCGCCCCTGATGCATTGTAATTGTAAAGCCAGGGGATCCGGATGAAGCACCACTCGAGAAAGAACTGCGCTGCAAGAGTGGTAACAGCCAGATAGAGGCCTTTGATCCTCAAACTGGGCAACCCGAAGATCGCACCGACACCGGCGGAAAACACGCCAGAGACCAGAACCAGAAAAATGACATTCACGTCCGGAAAGATGCTGGTCAGCTTATAAGCCGCATAGGCACCAACGCCCATGAATGCGCCCGACCCGAGCGACAGCTGACCAGCAAATCCGGTGAGCACATTGAGACCGATCGCCGCCAGTGAAAACACCAGGAACGGGATCATGATGGACGTCAGGAAGAAGTCGTTCGCGGTCAGTGGAATGACGATAAAGGCGACGAGCAAGATGACAGCCAGACCGATCCGGTCCTGCCGAATTGGAAAGAGCGACTGATCCGCCTCATAGCTTGTCTTGAACTGGCCAGCTTCGCGATAAAACATGATTACACCCGCTCGATGATTTTTTCGCCGAAGAGACCCTGCGGACGGAACAAGAGGAAGATGAGGGCGATGATATAAGCGAGCCAGGATTCAATCCCGCCACCGACGAGGCCGCCCCAGTAGATCTCACCGATCTTCTCTCCGAAGCCGATGATCAATCCGCCGATAATCGCGCCTGGAATCGACGTAAAGCCGCCAAGGATGAGGACCGGCAACGCCTTGAATGCGACGATCTCCAGCGCAAAGGAAACGTCCGAACGCGCGCCCCACATGATGCCCGTCGCCAAGGCAACAAGACCCGCTGCAAACCACACGATTGCCCAGATCTGATTGAGTGAAATCCCGACGGACAGCGCCGCCTGGTGGTCATCCGCAACGGCACGAAGCGCCCGGCCGATCCGCGTTTTGTTGAAGAAAATGCCAAGCGCAGTCACCATGATGATCGCGATCACGGCTGCTGCGATATCAATGTGCTGCAGGATGACCAGACCACGTTCACCCATCTCGAAAGCGGTAGAGCCGGTCGGCAGGCCCAATTCCTCGGCGATCATGCGCTTCGGCTCCCCGCCAAAGACGAATTCTCCAAAGCCGATCAGGAAGTAAGTCAGCCCAATGGTCGCCATCAGCAAGATGATATCCGGCTGATTGACCAGGGGGCGCATGACCACACGTTCGATACCATAGGCCAGAACGCCCATGACGCCGATGGTTAGGATCAGCGCGAGGAAAGCTGGAACGCCGTTCTCATGAAGCCCCACGAGCGTCAGACCCGCAAACACCACCATGATGCCCTGCGCAAAATTGAAGACACCTGAGGCCTTGAAAATCAAAACAAAGCCGAGCGCGATCAGCGCATAAAGGATCCCCGCCACAAACCCTTCCCACAAGACCTGCAGGAAAAAGTCGGGCATCTCGACCATCTGGACGAAGGGGTCAATGAAAATATCGTAGAGCATCTCTGGTTCCCCTCAGTGGCTCACGCCGAGATAAGCGTCGATCACAGCCTGGCTTGCCTGAACGTCTCCGGGTGCCCCGTCAGCGATCTTCTTGCCATAATCGAGGACGACTACCCGGTCAGAGAGATCCATGACGACGCCCATATCATGTTCGATCAGGGCGATCGTGGTGCCAAATTCCTGATTCACGTCGAGAATGAAGCGACTCATGTCCTCCTTTTCCTCGAGGTTCATGCCGGCCATGGGCTCATCGAGAAGCAGTAGATCAGGCTCCATGGCGAGGGCTCGGCCGAGTTCGACGCGCTTTTGCAGGCCATAAGGCAATCTGCCGACCGGCGTCTTGCGGATCGCTTCGATCTCGAGAAAGTCGATGATTTCCTCGACCTTTTTCCGATGTTCGATCTCTTCAGTCCGCGCCGGCCCTATCCAGGCCATTTGCAGGAAGAAGTTCTTGCGCATCTTGAGAGACCGACCGGACATGATGTTGTCGAGTGTCGTCATGCCCTTGAAAAGCGCCACATTCTGAAAGGTGCGGGCGATACCCTGGCTGGCAGCTTCATAGGGCTTCATTTTCCGGCGCACCTTGCCCTGCCAGGTGATCGTCCCTTCCTGAGGATGATAGAAGCCGTTGATGACGTTCAACATCGAGGTCTTGCCGGCCCCGTTGGGCCCAATGATCGCGCGGATCTCGCCCTTCTTGATGTCGAACGAGATGTTGGTGATCGCTTTGACACCGCCAAAGGACAGCGAGACATTGTCGACTCTCAGGAGGTCTTCCCGTTCCACAGCGAAGTCATCTTGCGGCAATTCATTGTTGCTTATGATAGCGTTCATTCTGCCGCCTCCTGATGGGCTGCACCAAGAGAGTGAGGCGTCATGTCCCGGATCTCTACCGTGGCTTCAATAGCCCCCGTGCGTCCGTCCTCGAAGGTCACTTCCGTTTTGACGTATTTCTCTTTCGAACCGTCGTAGAGCGCCTCGATCAAAGCCCCATACCGGTCGGAAATGAAGGTTCGCCGCACCTTTTGCGTCCGCGTCAGTTCGCCGTCATCCGCGTCGAGTTCCTTATGCAGGATCAGAAAACGCTGAATCTGCGCGCCGGCCATCATTGGCTCGCTCGCCAGGTCCCGGTTGACCTGGTCTACATGGCTTTCGATCATCTCATAGACATCGGGATGAGCAGCCAGTTCCTGATAACTGGCGTAATTGACGTTGTTCCGTTCCGCCCACGAGCCGACCGAAGTCAAATCGATGTTGATGAACACGCCAACCTTTTCGCGCTCGTTGCCAAAGGCAACCGCCTCTTTGATGTTGGGGAAGAACTTCAGCTTGTTCTCGATATACTTGGGCGCGAACAGGGCCCCGTCGGTCAGCTTTCCGACGTCCTTAGCCCGGTCGATGATCTTCAGATGTCCGTTGTCGGTGATGAAGCCGGCATCGCCCGTGTGGACCCAGCCTTCTTCCGTCTTGGTAGAGCGGGTCGCCTCGTCATTCTTGAAATAGCCGACGAAAACGCCCGGCGAACGATATAGAACCTCGCCGCTTTCAGCGATCTTGAGTTCAACATCCGGCGCTGGCTTGCCAACCGTATCTCCGAAAATTTCCCCATCAGGCTGAAGTGTGATGTAGACGCTGGCCTCTGTCTGACCGTAGAGCTGCTTCAGGTTCAAGCCGAGCGACCTGTAGAACTGGAAGATCTCCGGGCCGATCGCCTCACCGGCGGTATAGCCGACCTTAAGGCGCGTTAGACCCATGCGGTTCTTCAGTGGCCCGTAGACAAAGAATTCACCCAGACCATACAAAACTCTGTCCTTCAGGGAGACTTGTTCCCCATTAAGGATCCTTTCGCCGACGCGCTTGGCCACCCCCATAAAGACGTCGAACATCTTTTTCTTGCTGGTTCCAGCATCCTCCATTCGGACAAGGATGGACGTCAGCATGTTCTCAAAGACGCGTGGCGGCGCAAAGAAATAGGTCGGCGCAATTTCCAGGCGGTCGACGTCGATCGTATCCATGCTTTCCGGGCAGTTCACGCAATAGGCTGCGGTGAAGGCCTGCGCCAGGGAAAAGACATGATCGCCGATCCACGCCATCGGCAGATACGCCAAGACCTCCTCGGTCTCATCAAGATTATCGAAGCGGTTTCCGTTACGAGCCGAAATCACGAGGTTGTCGAAGGACAGCATGACGCCCTTCGGCCTGCCCGTCGTTCCCGACGTGTACAGCATCACGGCGATGTCGGAGCCCGTGGCGTCAGAGAACCCTTCCACCCAGGCATCAGCGGCATTCTCATGGGCCGCGAGCACAGCGCGGCCGCGTTCCTGCACAGTCTCGAAGTGATGAAGATGGCTATGGTCATAGTCACGCAATCCGCGCGGCTCGTCGTAGACGATTTCGGTCAGGCTCGGCACCTCATCCGTCATCGACTGAAGCTTGTCGACCTGTTCCTGGTCTTGCACGACTGCGAACCGAACCTCGGCATGACCAAGAACGAAGGCCATCTCTTCGGCAACGGAATCAGCATAGACAGGCACCGGCACGGCGCCCACCGCCTGAGCTGCGACCATGGACCAGTAGAGCCTGGGACGGTTGGAGCCGACGATGGCAACCTTGTCACCCTTGGCGAGCCCAAGCTCTTTCAAACCAAGTGACAAGCTCCGAATTTCATCGAGAACATCTGCCCAGGTCCAGCTTTGCCAGATCCCGAAATCCTTTTCCCGAAAAGCTGTCCGGGTTCCGAAGTCCCGCGCGTTGCGCAGCAGAATCTTCGGAAAGGTGTCCTCGCCGCGCGAAGCGACGTCGGCCAACCCTGCCATAGCGTGTTCCATCCCTTTTAGGTTCGCCCCGTTTGCCGGGGTCGAATTTTATGAACCCATCAAACAACCCATTGGCCACGCCGTTCAAGGCCTTTTTGTTTTATTGAAACAGCCAACTGGACTGATGAGCCCGAAGGAAAGGCTAGGACGGCGACATTGCCGCAGTATGTTTCAATTGTGACGAATTGTTTCAGGTGCGCTCAATGCACGGCAGAAAGGAAAGGTTCTGGCCAATCGCGAACAGCCGAAATAGTGTCTTGGCCATGGAGGAGACCACAACCGTACAGTCACAGATCGACCTGCTACAGGCCGCGCTGGACCACGTAAATCAGGGTTTCTCTGTTTTCGACAAGGACTTGCGTCTTGTCGCCTGGAACAGGGGACTTTGGGAGATGCTCGACTTTCCGCAGGCGCTCGCCAAGCGCGGAACTCACCTGGAGGAGTTTTTGCGCGTCAATGCGGAACGCGGAGAATATGGCCCGGGCGACACGAGCGGCAAGATCCAGCGCCGCCTCGATCGGGCACGGCTGTTCGAATCCCACTACTTCGAGCGCGTCAGACCCAACGGCCAGATTATTTCGGTGAGCGGTACGCCTCTCCCCCAGGGAGGTTTTGTGACCACCTATACGGACGTCACCAAAGACCGCAAATTGCAGGAAAAACTGGAAAGAACCGTTGAGGAGCGCACGCGCGCCCTACGCCAGAGTGAAGACTGGCTCCGATTGGTGACCGACAATATCCCAGCACTCATTGCGTATATGGCACCTGGCCCGATTTTTCGGTTCGCCAACCGGCGCTATGCGGAGTGGTTCGGGCACTCCATCGCCTCGGTCGCAAATCGCCCCGCTGCAGAAGTCGTTGGCGAAACGCTCTTTCGGGAGATCGCACCACATATCGAACATGCGTTTCGCGGGAATGCCGTATCTTACGAGTATGTTCGCAAACGTCCGGACGGAGAGACCGTGTCCATGCGGTCAACGCTGATCCCGGACATGACCAAGGACGGTCGTACGCTGGGCGTGTTCGTGTTGTCCCTGGACGCGACCGAGCAAAAACGCAGCGAAGCGACGTTGATGCAGTCGCAGCGCATGGATGCTGTGGGCAAACTCACCGGCGGCCTGGCCCATGATTTCAACAACCTGCTGACAATTTTGATGGGCAACCTGTTGAGCCTCAGCCGGCAAGAGGGACCTTTGCAGCCCGAGGCTTTGAAGGCACGTGTCTCGCCGATGATGCAGGCAACGCAGCGGGGAGCGGATCTGACGCAAAGGCTTTTAGCCTTCAGCCGCGGCCGACCGGTCGATCCCCAGGTCGTGCCCCTTGCGACCGTTTTGGAAAACGTCTCCGCGCTGCTGCAGGGATCTCTTCCACCTCCCGTCCAACTTGTCGTGGACGATTGTCCGCCGAACGTGGCAGCTCGGATAGACCCGACACAGATGGAAACGGCTCTGATCAATCTCGCGTTCAACGCCCGTGATGCCATGCCTGAGGGCGGAGAGCTGCATATCTCGTCCGAAGAGGTAGAGATAGATGAGCGGCGTGCGGCTGACCTGGATGTCACGCCGGGAAAATTTGCCTGTATCAACGTCTCCGATACCGGTGCCGGAATGGACGAGGACACCAAGCTTCGTATTTTCGAACCTTTCTTTACGACCAAAACCTTCGGAACGGGAAGCGGCCTCGGTCTGTCTATGGTCTATGGCTTCATGCGGCAATCGGGCGGAGCCATCGAGGTTCTTTCAACGGTAGGCAACGGATCCAGGATCAGACTTTTTCTCCCTGCCTTGCCGATTTCAGATGCCACCACGTTCAATAATGCAAACGGTTCAAACGAACTGCCACTCGGTGATGGCGAGCTTCTCCTGATCGTTGAAGACAACGCTGACATCGCGGAGGTGCTCGCAGAGCAGGTGCGCGACCTCGGCTACACGGCTCTTTTGGCGGAGGGCGCGGAAGACGCCAGATCTCTCGCAGCGGAGCTCCCTGAACTTCGGGCAGTACTTAGCGACATTGTCATGCCCGGCCAGATGAACGGTCTTGCCCTTGCCCGAGAAATCCGCTCCAGCCGCGCAGATCTCGGGATAGCACTGATGACAGGCTACGCGGATTGGGGCAATCTCGAGACGCCGGAGAAGGAAATAGACTTTCCGGTCCTGACCAAACCGCTGCGCCCGGAAAAACTCGCCATCGTTCTCAAGCAGATCATGAGCATATGACCTTGACCGCCCGCTTCACAGACCCCGGCCACATATCTTCTTCACTTGCATTCATTGTCGATGATGAGCCCGATATCGGCGCGCTGGTGACCGAAGCGATGAAACCGTTCGGGATCTCCGGGCGTGTATTCGCATCCGGGGGCGAACTTCTGGAGGCCCTGCAGCTCGAGACGCCTGCTGTCTGCTTGATCGATCTTGGTCTGCCCGACATTGACGGAATGTCCCTGATCAATGAGATCCGGAAGACATCTTCGGTTCCGATCATCGTCCTTTCGGCGAGAAATCACTCATCTGATCGCGTAATGGGCCTCGAGATGGGGGCCGATGACTATGTCGTCAAACCCTTCGACCCCCGGGAAGTGGTCGCAAGAATCCGATCCATCCTGCGCCGCTCCGGCGATCATCCATCCCCGGAACCAGCGATACGGCAAGCGCGCTTTGAAGGCTGGACATACCTTCCCTCATCTCACTGCCTCACCTCACCCGACGGCGAAGAGACGTTCCTCTCCACCGGGGAGGCAAGCTTGCTCGATGCGTTGCTACGCGCGCCGAAGAGAGTGCTGAGCCGAGACTATCTTCTGGAGCACGGCGGCCGGGATGAGAG
The DNA here is from genome assembly GCF_014842925.1 of Roseibium polysiphoniae. GTDB lineage: Bacteria > Pseudomonadota > Alphaproteobacteria > Rhizobiales > Stappiaceae > Roseibium > Roseibium polysiphoniae. Next base: position 131,296 of record NZ_JACYXJ010000004.1, on the reverse strand, counting down.
CATGGATCGTTCGATCGATGTCCGGATCTCACGCATCCGGAAAAAGCTCAGCACTGAGCACAAGCCAAGCCTCATAAGGACAGTCTATGGCTCTGGATACATGCTTGCCGCGGCGGTCACCTGGTCCTGATACTCAGGAAAACAGATACCTGGGTAGCCACGTGGCGATGTCCGGAAAGAACCAAAGGCAGATCAGAGCCAACAGCTGCAGGCCAACGAAAGGTGCTGCCCCCAGATATATGTCAGCGGTTGCAACCTCCTTTGGCGCAGCGCCGCGAAGGTAAAACAAGGCAAAACCGAAGGGGGGCGTGAGAAAAGATGTCTGAAGGTTCACTGCCATCATCACTCCGAGCCACGCTGGGCTCATGGGACTGCCGTCCGGCATCGGCAGCTGCAGCAGGATCGGCGCCACCAAGGGCACGACCACAAAGACGATCTCAAGAAAGTCGAGAAAGAAACCAAGCGCGAACATGACCGCCATGACAATCAGGACCGCGCCAAGCGTGCCCCCTGGAAGGTCTTGGAGAAGAGCAGAGACGGTCTCATCACCACCCAGATCCCGAAAGATGAGCGAAAAGATCGTCGCCCCGATCATGATCGCAAAGACCATGGCGGTGAATTCGACCGCGGACTGCAAGACATCGCTCAAGATCCCGCTCCGGAACAGAACGACGATATTGGCCAGCAGCCCTCCGGTGACGGCAAGCGTCCCGATGACAGAAACGGCGAATGTGAAGACGGCCCCCCTTCCAACCCAAAGTGCCTCAGCAGATTGAGTAAGGATAACGGCGAACGCGCCTGACAAAGGCACGAGCAGCAACCAAGAACGGTCGGGCACCTGCCTGCTACCTGCGAGAACAAGGGCACCGGCCACCCCGAGGGACGCCGCTTCTGTGGGTGTCGCAACCCCTCCGAGAATTGCACCGAGAACACACAGGATCAGGGCAAGCGGCGGCCCCATCGCGAGCCAGACATCAACCGTTGCCATCTCGGCGGATCCAGTTGAAGGATCCCGCGCTCTAGAGTTTGTTCGCAAAGACACCGCAACTTGATAGATGACGTAGACGCCGACCAACAGGAGGCCGGGCAAGAAGGCTGCGGCGAAAAGGTCGGCGATGGAAAACGGGTCAGGCGCGAAATTTCCCATTTCGCGTTGGCTGGTCTGATAGGCGTTCGAGAGCTGATCAGCGAGAAAAACGAGGACAATCGACGGCGGGATAATCTGCCCGAGCGTGCCCGCTGCTGCGATGGATCCTGTCGCCAAGCGTGGAGACACGCCTGCCTTTAGGAGCGAAGGCAGCGAGATCAGGCCCATGGTCACAACCGTTGCACCGACAATTCCAGTGGAGGCGGCAAGAAGTGCTCCGACGACGGTCACCGAAACAACAAGACCTCCTGGCACCTTGCGGAACAGCCATCCGAGCGCAGTCAGGAGATCTTCCGCTATTCGCGCTCTTTCAAGCACGATACCCATCACGATGAAGAGCGGCACCGCAATCAGCGTTTCATTGCTGATCGTGCCGAAGACACGTATCGGGATGGCACCCATTGTTGGGCCCACGCCACTGAAAAATCCGATTCCGGCAAAGACAAGTGCAACACCGCCAAGGGTGAAGGCGGCCGGATAGCCGAGCAGAAGCATCAGCAAAGACACTACCAGCATCAGCAGATCAAGATGTTCAAAAAGCAAGGTCAATGCAGACCCTCTTCTGCGCCAGGATCAAGCGCCGCTGGATCAATCTCCCGCGCGCCAAACAGCACGCAACAAGCGCTCCAAAATTGTGCGAAGGCCTGCAGCGCCAGAAGAAGCGAGAAAACCGGCAACAAAGTCTTGAGAACAAAAATCGCAGGGATGCCAGACGGCTGCGCCGACCCCTCCAAGACCGCCCATGAGGCGATCACATAGGGAAGCGAATACCAGAAGATCGTGACCGAGACCGGCAGCAGGAACAGAAGGCTGCCGCCAGCATCCACAAGAGCCTTTCGTCTTTCGCCTGCCGATCGATAGAAGATATCCACCCGAATGTGGCCACCGGTATGGAGCGTGTAGCCGATGGCCAGAAGGGCTGCCCCACCATGAAAATAAAGTGGCAACTCCTGCATCCAGACAAAGCCAGTGTCGAAAACATAGCGAAGCAGGACCACGCAAAACTGCGTCAGGAACAAAAGAAGCAAGCTCGCCGCCGCAATCGATGCGGCAAAGCGGTTCACCTGGGTCACCACTCTTGGAATTTGCGTCATCATGGTTCGTGCCTACAAAAAACGGGAGAAAGTTGCCTTTCCCCCGTTCCTTATCCCCTATTTCGCTAAACCTTAGAAGTTCAGTGAAATATCGCGGTGCCCGGAAAGACAGGCGGCAACGTCCAGCGCAAGTCCGTCTGGCAGACGGGACTGTTGGCGAAGACCGATGTTGTCCTTGATGACCTCATCATAGGCCGCAAGCTGTGGCAGCAGCTCCGCCGCCCCTCTTTCACGCCATTCCAGATCGGACTTGAGCTCGGCCAGTGAGTTGTCGATCTCTGCGATCGCCTCGTCCTTGTCTGGCGTCTTCCCACGCATGATCTTGCGCGCAGCAGAAAGGCCCTTGCGGATGTCGCTCGCACCTTCGACTTCACCCACAGACGACCGTACGGCCTCAATCTGCTCCACGGCTGCGGCTGCATCCAGGTTCGAGATCGCTTCCTTCAAGCCTTCGATTTCGGCTTCCTTGGACGCAAGCTTGTCTGCATCGGATAGAATAAGTCGAACCTCGCTCAAAGGCTCATAGGCCTGATCGACCGTACGCCGGTAGGTCTGACGCGCCTTGGTTTCCGCCTTTTGGATGTCCGCGAAGGTCTTGTTGACCTCCTCCCATTCAGCCGGAATCTCAGCAAGCAGTGCGTCATGCTCGACCGTCAGTACGTCAATCCGCGCTTGAGCCCGTTCGCCCTGAGCAACGGTATAGATCCCAGTCTCACCCGAACGGCTGACAATAACCTTCAGCTCCTCAATGGTCTCGTCGATGCGGCGCGCATCACGCTCAAGAGCACGAACTTCACCGTGAAGAGGGCGATAGTCTCCCGCAGCAGCCGCGACGGCTTCTTCTGCATCGACAATAGCAGTCATCTGAGGAATCGCGCTGCGAGCCTGTTCAAACCCTTTCGCGAGATCCTTTTGCAGATCTTCCGGAAGATAACTCACATCGAGCCCTTCAGCGGTCTGAATTGCAGACAGAATAGTATCGCCATTTTGCTGGAAGTCCTCATAAACGAGGTTCTCCATGCAATATTGCAGACGCGGGTTCTTCGGCGGAGGCGCCGTTTCAGACAGCAGCGACGCCCTGTTCGGCAGGTAGTTCACAAGCTGTGGGTACAGTCCGACGATCGCCAGAGCAAACAACTGAAGACCAATAAAGGCGATAACACCCTTGTACATGTCGATGGTCTTGACCACCGCCGGAGCGACACCGCGCAGATAGAACAATGCGAAACCAAACGGCGGCGTCAGGAACGACGTCTGGATATTCAGACCGATCATCACACCGAGCCAGACTGCGGTCACATTGGCGGAAGGATCAGCGAGGAGAATCGGGGCCACGATCGGCACGACGACCACGGCAATCTCGATGAAGTCGAGAAAAAAGCCGAGGATGAAGATGACCATCATGACAATTAGAAACTGTGCCCAGAAGCCACCGGGTAGTCCAAGAAGAAAATCCTTGACCAGCTCTTCACCACCGAAGGCCCGGAAGGAAGACGTCAGCATGGCCGCGCCAACCAGAATGATGAACACAAGCGAGGTGGTCTTCGCTGTCTCGACCATTACGCCACGCAGCGTGTCTTCAATCTTCAGTGTGCGCCAACCACTCCAGAATACCGCGATGAGCAGCATGGAGACAGCAATCAGGGCAATCACAAGCCCGAGAAGATCCTGACTGGTTTCGATGCGTTTGATGTTGATCGCACCGATGAAACTGACAACCAGCGCAATCGCCAAAAGTGAGAGGATAGCGATGATTGCAGGTGAATAGGCCCCGCGCTCACCGTCACGCAGTCGATACCCGGCCATAACCATGGCGCCCACGGCGCCGATGGCACCGGCCTGGTTTACGGTTGCGATGCCCGCGATGATCGAGCCCAGAACGAGGAAGATCAGTGCCAGCGGCGGGACAAGCGTTACGAAAACCTGGACCGCGAACTTGCGGTCAAACTTGCCTTCGTGGTGGACCGCAGGAGCCGCCTTCGGGTTGATCAGCGCAAACCCGAGAATGAAGGCCATATAGAGGCCCACAAGAACCATTCCGGGTAGGAACGCGCCCAGGAACATTTCACCGGCACTGGTCGACACAACAGCAAAGTCCGACGGCATCGAAATTTCGCCTGTCGTCTGCTTGTAGAGCGTTTGCCGAATAGCACCTGCCTGATCAACCGCACTGGCAAGCTGGTCGGCAAGGATGATCAGAACGATCGACGGTGGAATGATCTGACCAAGTGTGCCTGACGCTGCAATCGTACCGGTCGCGAGCGGGACAGAGTAATTGTTGCGCAGCATTGCAGGCAGTGAGATCAGGCCCATGGCAACAACGGTTGCACCAACAATACCTGTCGTCGCCGCAAGAAGCGCACCCACAAACACGACCGAAATGCCAAGTCCGCCGGGAACCGGTCCGAACAGGCGCGCCATGGTCACGAGCAGATCCTCAGCGATCTTCGAACGCTGCAGCATGATTCCCATGAACACGAACAATGGGATTGCAATCAGCGTATCGCGCTCAGCCTCCCAATAGATCCCTCGGAAGTTGGTAACGCCGGCACTCAGCCACTGGCCCGGACCACCATGCGCGAAGAACGCATCTGTTCCGCTCGAGAAAATATATCCGGACAGGGCCGCGATGCCGATGGTGATGATCGCCGAACCCGGCAACGCAAAGGCCACCGGGAATCCTGAACCAAGCGCGGTCGCCATCAGGATCACAAGAAGGGCTAGAAAGAAGAGTTCCATATCAAGCAGTCTCTGACGGTCTAGTGGGCAGCGGGGACGTCGTGGTCACGACCGCCCGGTTCACCGCGCATATCGGCAACGGCATCCATGAGGTAGCTGACAAACTGGATCATCATGGACACAGCAAAAACGCCCAGGAAACCAGCCATCAAGTACTTCACATAAAGGCCGAAGCCAGCCTGCGTCGTTTCATAGGAAAGGATCGGGCTATTGATGATGTTCTGCTTGCCGCCCATGCCAATGATCAGAATGACCCAGCACAGGGAAATGCCAAGAAGAAGCGAGCCAACGGCGTTGACCTTGCCCTTAAGCCTCGAATTGAACCCGGCGTAGAACACATCGACGCGGACATGCCCCTCTTCCAGAAGCGTGTAGGCGCTGGCAAAGAGGAACAATGCTGCATACCAGAAGCGCACCAGGTCGGCCATGAAGGCCTGCTCGTAAGAGAAGATGAAGCGACCAATCACGATCAGGAGCTCGGCAGCAACCACGAGCAGCGCAAGCCATGTAAAGCCGAGCGTCCGGGTGAAGGCGGCGATCACGACGGAAAGCGCGATAAGCGGCATATGAACATAGCCGCCGCGGAAATGGGATCGACCCAGATCAGCTGCAAGCCCTGTCCCGACAATGCCCTCGAGCATCCCTTCGACGCGAAGGAAGGAAATAACAGTATCGACAAGCCCGACTATGAGGACTGCCCAGAAAGCAGCACGGATCAAAAAGGCGTTGATGTCACTGATGCGCTTAGCATCCTCGCGAAGCGTTACGGGCTTCGTCCGCCCGACATGCAGAAAGGCGAGGACCACAGCAATGGCGTAAAGGCCCAACTGCACCCAGGACCAAAGGATCGGCATGGAACCGTTCACGGCACCGCCGAAAATCGGGGCAACACCGGGAAGTCCCTGCCAGTAGTTGAGATAATTGTTCAGCAAGAACGCTGCCATCACTGCGAGAATGATCCAACCGAAAGTCCGGACTGGAACGGGGCTCTTGGACGAACCCGTTGTCGCGTTGGAGTTGGCAGACACGTCTTGAACGGTGTTCAAGGCCGTCATTGCGGATGTGCCCTTTGGTTTTATTTAGATGCAACAAGAGTGGGGACGGGATTTCTCCCGTCCCCTGCGTTTAAAACCGCAATACTTAGACAGTGATGCCCAGAACGCGGTTACGCTGTTCGGTATAACCAGTGTCAGCAAGAAGCATCCAACGGCCGATTTCTGAACGGGCCTTTGCAAAGCTCTCGTGCGTACGAGCGGTCAGATCGCTGTGCTGAACGGTTTCTTCAAACACTTCTTCAGCAGCTTCACCGAATGCATCATAAACTTCGTCGGAGAACTTCTTCAGTTCAACGCCGTGTTCATTGATCAGCTTGTCGAGGTAAACGCCGTTTTCAGCGTTGGTCTCAGCCATCTGACGTGCATTTTCTTCGTTACAAGCTGCTTCGATGATTGCCTGATCCGTCTTGGACAGGGAATTCCACCAGGAAGCGTTCATGCCCATGGCAAGCTGCGAGCCCGGCTCATGCATGCCCGGGTAGTAGTAGTATTTCGCAGCTTCGTAGAACTTCATGAAGTAGTCGTTGTACGGACCAACCCACTCAGTTGCATCGACAGCGCCAGACACGAGGTTTTCGTAGATCTGACCGCCAGGAAGCGAAACAGGCGAAGCGCCAAGCTTGGCCATGACGTCGCCGCCGAGGCCAGGAATACGCATCTTCAGACCCTTGAGGTCATCAGCGGTTTCGATTTCCTTGTTGAACCAGCCACCCATCTGAACGCCGGTGTTACCACAGGCAAAGTTCTTCAGGCCGAATTCACCAGCAAGCTCATCCCAGAGTTCCTGTCCGCCGCCGTATTTGATCCAGGCGTCGATTTCGGCATATGTCAGACCGAACGGAACAGCCGTGAAGTAGGCCCACGCAGGGTGCTTACCCTTCCAGTAGTAGTCAGCGCCGATGTAGGCCTGAGCATTGCCGGAAGCGACTTCATCGAAGGAGTCGAATGCGCCAACGCGTTCGCCGGCAGCAAAATACTGAACATTGATACGACCATCGGTGAGTTCACCGATACGCGCTGCAAGACGCTGCGCGGAAACACCCAGACCCGGGAAATCCCGTGGCCAGGTAGAGACAATGACCATGTCGGTGGTCGACTGTGCAATAGCCGGAGCAGCAAGAGTGGAAGCTGCAACAGCACCACCAGCACCCAGGCCGGCCTTCTTGATAAAGGAACGACGATCCATAAACTATTTCCTCCCAAATCGGATACGTATCCAATCGGCGCTTACCCTTGCACCGATCTGACGTTATGTCTAGGTGATGCAGGGAGTTAAGCGCTATTCGTGGTTTTGCGCACCAACTCAGTAATACTACTGAATGATCGATAAGACTCCTGCGCCACGTGCGTGCCTCGCGAAATAATTGGTAGGCTCAGGTGACCTTCAAAACAAAATTGATGCTGATCACGATTTTGCCGCTGATCACCGTTTCCATCCTGATCGGAAGTGTCAGCTACTTTCAGGCCCGGCGCCTTATCGAGATTGAAACTCACTCCGTAGAACAGCGGATTCTCGCCACAAAGCGCCAGGAAATCCGGAATTACCTCAATCTTGCGCTGACATCGATCGAGCGCATCTATGAAGGCGAACCCGGTGGCCGCGCCGCAGCCCAGGAAAGCGTGAAGCAGATCCTTCACAACATGACCTTCGGCGAGGATGGCTATTTTTTCGTCTACTCACTGGACGGCACAAATTTAGTGCATCCGAAACTTGCGCACCTGGTTGGCAAGAAATGGTGGGATCTTCAGGACCCTGAAGGCGATTTCGTCATCCGCAATCTGATCGAGACAGCGCAAAACGGCGGCGGCTTCCATGAATATGTATGGCACAAGCCCAGCACCGGACTGGTGGAGGAAAAACTAGGCTTTGCAATCATTCTGGACAAGTGGAACTGGATGCTGGGGACCGGCCTTTACACCGATGACATTGCCCGCGAAGTTGCCGCCATACGTGCCGACTTCTCGGAATCCATCAGGCAGACCGTTATCGTCGTCTTCGCAATCACGCTGGTTGCGATCGTGGTCGCAGGACTGCTGATTGCTGGCGTGCGCTTTTCCGAGCAGAGATTTGCCGACAGCAAGCTCAAGGAGCTGACCAATCGGATTTTCGAAGTACAGGAACAGGAAAGAAAGCGCGTTTCCACCGAACTTCACGATAGTATTTCCCAGCTGCTGGTTTCGGTTCGGTATGGCATCGAGATGATCCAGTCCGAAGCCAGCCGGACACCAGTCCTGCGCGGCTATGCCGACAAGTGCATGCGGATTCTAGACGGCGCCATTTCAGAAGTGCGCCGCATTTCAAGGGACCTGCGGCCAAGCGTTCTGGATGACATGGGTCTGGCAACCGCACTTGTGAGCTTGGGCAAGGAATTTGAAACACACTCGGGCATCAAAGTGGATGTGTCCCCCGAACGGACCCACGATCGCCTGTCAGACAGCGCGAAGACAGCGCTTTACCGCGTTGTTCAGGAGGCCATGACCAATGTCGCACGGCATTCCGGCGCAACCCATGTTTCCATTACGCTGGTTGTCGGCCGCCACACCCTGAGCCTGACAATTGAAGACAATGGTCGCGGTCTGCCACATCCGTTGCCGCAGGGAGGCGGTCTCGGCATCAGAAACATGCGCGAGCGGATGGAAACTCATGATGGTTTTCTCCAGCTCCGGAACATGGCAGAAGGAGGCACCCGCATCCGTGTGACGATGCCTCTCAACAAGACCTCGGAAAGAGCCGCATGAGGAAGATGGCACAGACCACCGACACTTTGCACATGCGCCCGATACGCGTCTTGCTGGCCGACGATCATGAACTCGTTCGCGACGGCATTCGTGCGCGCCTTGCCCAGACGGATACGCTTGAAGTCGTCGGCGAAGCCACGAATGGCCGCGAGGCCGTTGAACAGGTGGATTCCCTTCGGCCAGACATCATTTTGATGGACGTCTCAATGCCAGTGATGAACGGACTGGATGCCGCCAACGAAATCAGGAAGCGTTTCCCCGAAACCAGCATTCTCGTGCTTTCGATTTACGACAATCCGGAGTATGTCCGCGGCGTGGTTCAGGCAGGCGCGAGAGGCTACATTCTCAAGGACATTTCGGCGAAAGAAATGCTGACGGCAATCACCAGCGTGGCCAGTGGCGGTTACTATTTCTCTTCCGCTGTCGGCCCCACACTCGTTGGCGGCAATGTGCCGGCCCAGGTGAACGATCCTTATGGATTGACGGACCGGGAAAAACAGGTCCTATCCGGAATCGCCGAAGGGCAGCCGAACAAGGAAATTGCAGCCAATCTAGGCATCAGTGTCCGCACGGTAGAGTCCCACCGGCTCAATCTCAGAGAAAAGGTCGGCAGCAAGAATGCCGCCCAACTCTACAAGATCGCGCAGGAACTCAAGTTGCTGGATTAGCTCCCAACAGGCATCTTCTAAACATTAGACAAACACGATACCCAACCGGATCTCCCGAAAATGAAAAAGCCGCTCATTCTTGTCACCGCCGACGTGAAACCTCTCGACGGCTACGATTGGCACGCAGCACCCTCCACCTATCTGCAAGCGACCTTGAGCGGCGCCGACGCGATACCTGTCATTCTACCCTCTTTGGGCGCAGAAGTGGATCTCGACGCGGTCCTCGACCGTGTGGATGGTGTGCTGGCGACAGGCTCACGCTCCAACGTCAATCCACAGCTCTACGGCGCCGAGGCAACTGAAGCCAATGGTCCATATGATGCAGCCCGTGATGCAACCACACTTCCGCTTCTACGCCGGGCTGTTGAACGTGGCATTCCGGTCTTTGCTATCTGCCGCGGCATGCAGGAGCTGAATGTCGCCTTCGGCGGAACACTGCTGACTGAAATTCAGGAGATGGCGGGCCGCTCTGATCACCGCGCGCCGACCTCCGAGCACCAGGATGAAAGGTTCCGGATCGCTCACACGGTCGATGTTGCATCAGGCGGTCAGCTCGGCAAGGTGATTGGTGACGAGAAGTTTGAGGTCAATTCACTCCATCGTCAGGCCCTCGGAGACCTCGGCAAAGGTCTGAAGATCGAGGCCCAAGCGGACGACGGCACGATCGAAGCTGTTTCCGTGACGGGTGCAAAAGGCTACGTCGTCGCGACACAGTGGCATCCGGAATATTGGGTTGCCAGCGATGGCCCCTCCCAAAAGCTGTTCAAGGCATTTGGAGATGCCGCGCGCGCCTACGCTGCCCAGAGAACCTGAGAATAGAAATCTCCGGCGCTAACCCCAGCCAATCGCCGCGATCAGAAGCGACAATCCCAGCAAGAGAACGGTTAGGGCACCGGCGATCTCGATCGTCCGGTGCACACGCGTTGCCATGACGGATCCATCCCCAAACAATCGCACCGCAAGCCCTTTGGCACCCACCGCGAGACCGGCGAGAATGGAAACGGTAATTCCAGTGCCAACAGCCATTGCGAATGTGGCCGCAATGCCTGCGCCCAACATCGACTGAGACAACGCGAAGACAAGCACGATCAAGGCTCCGGAGCAGGGGCGTAGACCGACAGCGAGCACAATCGACGCGGCTCTGCCGAGCGTCATATGTCCCTGCAGCATGTCCGGCGTTGGCGCATGCGCGTGACCGCAGGACGAGCAGACCCCGTCTTCGCCAATGTGATGGTCATGATCGTGGTGCGCATGGTTATGGCCGTGGTGACCATGAGCATCGTGGCTATGGTCGTGTGCATGATGGTGATCGTGCGAGTGATGGTCATGGCCCGCATGGGCCGGCCTGAAGATAGGAAGCAAGGCTTTCTGCCACAGGAGATACCCACCGAGCGCTGTGACCAGGGCATAGGACCCGATCTCAAACCATCGCGCCGTGTCCTGAATCGCGATCGACGTGAGTTTCAGGACGACGGCCGCAACACCCACCAACAGAACCGCTGTGACCGCTTGCGCAAACGCTGAAACGAAAGAAAGCACGATACCTTTCTTCAAGGTTTCATTGTTGGCAACCACGTAGGACGAGATGATCGCCTTGCCATGGCCAGGACCGGCCGCATGAAAAATGCCGTAGGCAAAGGACAGACCAATCAGCAGCCAGCCAGCGTTTGGATTGGAACGAAACGCCCGCATTGCACCGATCAGCTTTTGATAAAATTCCTGCTGGAGACGCGCGATCGTACCAAACCAGCGATCCGCAAGGCTGACATCGATCGGCTCCGCTGGTGTGGCTGATACAGCCTCATTGGAATTCACTGTTTCGCCTGTTTCAGCAACAACGGACGCGCTATCGCTGCCTGCACCAACGGCCGCAACAGAACAGTTGATGATCATCTGGTTGACCTGGCTGGCAGCAGCCGACTGGAGTTCTGGCGGAAGGTTGCGTTGTTCCGGACCAATCTGCGCAAGGGCAAACGCTGTCGCATCATCAAGCGCCGGAGGCTCTTTGCGCTCGACCTTGCAGCTGCCAGGCGCATTTTCCAGTCCAGTGGCTTCAGGCTCCCGGCCGAAGCGGAAATCGACGTAATAGGTCGGGTCATAGACATCGAGCGTGATCGTCTGATCGGCATCAGACCCTTCCTTCATGGGCAGAAGGAAGTGCAATTCCAGAAGTTGAACGGTCTCCGGCATTTCTGTGCCATTGAGCTGGACGTCCTCCGCCATCGCCTCAAAGTCTTCCGGCTTCATCGCCCAGTAGTCCTTGAGCGGGACAGTCGCGACTTCGAGCCAATAGTCCTCTGGCGGATCAAAATCGAATTCGATCCGGGTATTGTCCCCAAACGTGAAATACCCGAACTCCGCCATGCTTTCGATATTCACCTGGGCAAGTTCGGCAAGCTCTTCACGCGAAAAGGACCCGTCGCCATTCGTGTCGAAGCCCTGGATGGCAAAGGCCGTGAAGGCATCATCGAACCGAAAGACGTGGCGAACCGCAGTTGCAGTTCCGTCATCGTCAAAGACCAGTCGTGTGCGCGCTTCCACGAAGACGTGTGGATGGGCCAAAGCCGCAAGGTTCGCCGAAAAAAGGGCAAGAAAAGCCAGGAAAATCCGAGCCGTAAGGCTCATAAATGCAGCAGACAAGGCAGGTTTCCGATCGATCGGCAAGAATGACAAGGGATCTGTGCCCCGAGAACGCGGCAGGATCAAGGCCTGAGCGATCTGCAACCGCCTTTGGCTTCATCGCATTATTTTTCCATCATATGCTCAACGCAGGTAAGTTTTATTCCTGAATGAAATTCCCAATTGGGAAAAAGGACGCAAAATCCTCTAAATGTCGATCATATTCATCTCAAGAAATAACAGCCTTGGGAAACGACCATGAACGTCCAGTTTTCAAAGCCACCCGTCCCGACTGCATTTGAACACGACGAGTTTGATGACCACGAGAACGTGCTGTTCGCGCGTGATCGGAAAAGCGGCCTGACCGCTATCATAGCAGTGCATGATACGACCCTGGGGCCGGCCCTCGGCGGCTGTCGTATTTGGCCCTACCCGTCAAAGGCCGAAGCGCTGACCGATGCGCTCCGCCTGTCACGAGGAATGACCTACAAAAATGCGCTGGCCGGCCTGGACCTTGGCGGCGGCAAGGCGGTGATCATTGCCGATCCTCGGCAAGACAAGACGCCGGAACTGATGAAGGCTTTCGGCACTCATGTCGAGCGGCTCTCCGGGACGTATATCACCGCCGAGGATGTTGGCGTCTCGCCTGAGGACATGGAAGCCGTCGCCGAGAAGACGCGCCACGTCCGCGGAACCAGAGCGACGGGGCTCGGCGACCCCTCCCCTTTCACGGCTCTTGGTGTGTTTGAAGGGCTGAAAGCTGCCGCAAGTCATGTTTTCGGATCTAGCGACCTGACCGGCAAGCGTGTTTCTGTTCAAGGGCTGGGCCACGTTGGCTTCGATCTGTGCAAACACCTGCATGAAGCAGGCGCAAGCCTCATCGTTTCCGACATCCATGAGCCTGCGGTCCAAAGAGCGGTCAGCTGCTTTGATGCGACCGCCGTAAAGCCGGAGGATGCGCACAGGGTCGATGCCGACATATTCGCCCCCTGCGCGCTCGGCGGCGTCCTCAATGCGCAGACGGTGCCGGAGATCGGCGCAAAAATCGTCGCCGGCGCATCCAACAATCAGCTGCAGACTACAGAAGATGGTGTCGCACTGAAAAAACGAGGGATCCTCTACGCCCCGGACTACGCGATCAATGCTGGCGGCGTGATTTCCATCGCCCTGGCGACACCAGGTGGCGGAGAGCAGGCTGTCCGAGCCAAGACACTCGCCATAGCCGAGACGATGAGCGCAATCTTCAGCCGTGCAGAAGAAGCCAACCGCCCTCCTGAACAGATCGCAGATGAGATCGCCGAAGAGCGGCTCAACCGGCGACCCTGATCCGGCATCCGTTGACGATTGGCGTTGTTAACCTGGGCAAGGCTCACCTGCCTTTTTGCGCTCCGAGAACCACGCGACCAGAAAATCCACAAACGCCCGCACCTTGCCGGTTAGATGCCGGCGATGCGGATAGACTGCGTAGACGCCAAGATTGTCCGGCTGGAATTCATCGAGCACGGTGGTCAACAAACCTTTTTGAATATCTTCGGCCACAAACATCAGAGGGGTTCGAAGAAACCCCAAGTTACAGAGTGCTGCATCACGCCCTGCAGAAGCGCTGTTCACTTCGACGGGTCCCTTGACCGGAACCACGATCCGCTGGCCCTCAACAATGAAGTTCCAGTTCTGCTTTTGCCGGTAATTCGTGTCGATAATGCAGGGCCGTGAAGCCAGTTCCGACGGCTGCGTTGGAACACCATATTTTTGCGTCACTTCCTTCGTGGCACAGACGACTGCGCGAAAGGGCGCAATTTTCCGCGCAATCAGACTGGAATCTTCCAGGTCGGTGACACGGATCGCAACATCGAAACCCTCATCCACCAGATCCACAAAGCGATCCTCCAGGCGAAGGTCCATTTTGACTTCGGGATTTGCGACGAGAAATTCCATCATCGCGCGATTGATCAGGCTGTCGCCCATGGAGCGTGGCGCCGACACCTTCAGACGGCCACGTATCGCCTGGTGAGAAGACTGGACAGACGCCTGAAGGTCATCGATCCGCTGCAGGATCTCTGTCGTCTCCTTGTAGTAGACCTCACCGACCTCGGTCAGGGACACCTGTCTGGTCGTCCGGTTGAGAAGACGCGCTCCGAGTTCATCCTCCAGTTCGCCGATGTATTTCGAGACCAATGCCTTTGACCGACCCATTTCACGGGCGGCCGCCGAGAAGCCCTTGCTGTCGACCACCTGAATGAAGCAGCGCATGCGGGTAATGGCGTCCATGATCTCTCCGAAGCAACGATAAAAACTGCCAACTTTCGAGAAGTGTCCCGAAAACCATTAGCTTTGCAAGCGACCTTGCCCTTCACCCTTGTCAGACGATGGACGCACCGCCATCCGCACGCGGGTCGTGCGCACCTTCAAGGCCGCCTTTCGCATTGCGGACAATCATGCCGGCGTGCCCCATCGTATCGGAGTAATCATCAGCCATTTGAACCACCTCATGGCCAACCTTTTCCAGGCCCCGGACAAGATCCGGATCAAACCGCGCTTCGAGACGCAAGGAGGTCGTTTCATCGCCCCATGTCCGGCCCAAGAGCCAGCGGGGAGCGTCAATTGCCTCGCCAACCGGCATGCCATTTAGAACATGACGCGCGAAGATCGCCGCTTGCGTCTGTGGCTGCCCCTCGCCGCCCATCGTGCCGTAAGTCATCGTGCGGCCGTCACGGAGCCTTGCCATTGCCGGGTTCAGTGTGTGAAACGGCTGCCGGCCCGGTTCCAAAGCGTTCAAGGCATCCGGCCGAAGGGAAAAGCTCGCGCCGCGGTTCTGCCAGGTAATTCCCGTCTTCGGCAGAACGCAGCCAGAGCCGAATTCCCAATAGATCGACTGAATGAACGAGACGGATACGCCCTTCTTGTCGACCGCGCCCATCCAGATCGTGTCACCAGGCTTCGCGATCTGCGGCCACTCGAGCGCCCGGCGCAAGTCGATCTTGGCTGCCTCTTCATCAAGCCAGTCAGCGGTCAGAAATGTCCTGGGAGGTTCAGGCAATCGCAACGGGTCGGTGACGATGCGATCTCTCACCAGGAAGGCCCGCTTTGTCGCCTCGACCAGACCATGCACAAGGTCGAAGCCCTCACGGCCATCGGTTTTCAAACGGTCGTACAGCCCAAGGATGATCAGTGAGGCGAGCCCCTGGGTCGGAGGCGGCGCATTGAAAACGGTGCCGCACTTGAGTTCGACCTTAAGGGCGTCCTTGAAACGCGCCTCGAATTTCTCAAGATCCGCCTTGGTCACCGGCGAGCCGATGCGCTCCAGATCATCCGCGATCGCTGCCCCGACATCGCCGCGGTAGAACTCATCAAACCCCTCATGGGCCAGATGCTGCAGCGTATCGGCAAGACGCGCCTGCTTCAGCAGCGAGCCCTCTTCAGGAACCTCGCCGTCAACCAGGAAAACATCTGCAAAACCAGGTTGATCCTTCAGCTCCGCGAGTTTTTCGAAGGTCAGTGCGGTCTGGCTGCGCGTAACGCTGATCCCCTCCTTGGCGTGCCGAATTGCAGAGCTCAAAAGTTCGGTATTCGGGACCTTGCCGGCGCCAATTGCCTGAGCTGCCTCTTTGGCCTTGGCCCATCCGCCAATGGTTCCAGCCACCGTAAGCGCCGCAAGTGGTCCACGCGTCGGGATCGCACCATGCCCCGCCTTGTTGTAAGCCTCGATCGTCGCGCCGGAACCGGCACTGCCACAGGCCATGAGAGCCTTGGGGTCCTTGCCCGGTTCCGCGATCAGCCAGAAACCATCACCGCCGATTGCATTCATGTGCGGATAGACAACAGCGATCGTGGACGCTGCCGCGATCATCGCCTCGATGGCGGAGCCGCCCTCGGCCAGAATTTCAGCTCCCGCGTCGGCTGCCGCCTTGTGCGGGGCAACCACCATGCCGCCCGATGAAGTGGTCGTGTCCATGATGAAATCCTTATGCGCTGTCTTGAGTGCTAATGAACCCGGCGACGTCTCCGACCGACGTTCACAAGGGAAACCAGGAAGCGGACGCCAAGCAGACCTGCAACACCGCCAAGGCCAGCGCTGACCGCGCCTTCCATGGTGACCGGCAGGGCAGGTTCATAGTCTTCTGCCGTCGATTGCGCCAGCTTCGGGTCCATTGATTCCAAAACCACAGCCAGCCGCGCAAATGGTCCGGCAGCCGCCAAGGCATCCCGTTGATCAACGAGCTTTGAAAGCCGGGCGCGCGTCTCTTCCATGGTTTCGCCGCGCTCGCGGGCAAAGTCGTCCGCGCCTGACTTAAGGCGCGCAATCGCCTCGTCTACAGTCAACCCGAACTGGCTCGCATCTGCCTCGAAGTCTGCCATGACTTCCTGCAGCGCGTCGATCGCTCCACCAATGCGCTGTCGATACTGTTGCGCGAACTCAGGCAATTGCGACGTCGCCGTTCCGCACAGGACCGCAACGATCAACATCAGCATTCTCACCATACCCGCCGCCTCTCCAGTTCGCGAAACCTAGCGAAGAGAAATGATCCCGGCTTCGCCATCTTCTGAGCCAAACACGAGCCGGTCGCCGGCGTCGTCCCAGCTCATGGAAGACACAGGCGCCTTTCCAAGCCGGCGCAGAAGCACTTCGGCATTGTCTTCGAACCGGCACATCATGATCATGCCATCCAGATAGCCGACCGCGACGACATCTTCCTTCGGATGGCAGGCAACGACGGACACAATATTGTCGCCCCGCGTGCCAAGCTGCAGCGGGTTCTGCCCCATTGGTCCGGTCTTGCCGAAGAAAGGCCAGCAGATGGCCGCATTGGCACCCGAAGTCGCAAGGTAGCGGCCTTTTTGCGACCAGCTCCAGGACTTTACCTTGGCCGGATAGCCCGTCATCCGCATGTCCTGACTGTCACTCAGGCGCCAACCATGGAGCGCGTTTTCCTGCATCGCCGTCACAAGATATTTGCCGTCAGGCGAGAAACTGATCCCCAGGTGAGCCCCTTTCCAGGAAAGCTCCTGCGGCGCTCCACCTGCGTTGGCCCACCAGATCGTCGCCCCATCATACCGGGCCACCGCCAGCTTCAGGCCCTTGGGCGCAAAGGCCAGGCCGCCGACGGCGCGTTCATGGGCGAATTCATTTTCCTTGCCGTCGTCAAGACGCACCCAGGCAGTCCGGCCCGAAGCAAAGGCAACTGCACCGTTCGGGCCGCATGCCAGAAGGTCGATCCACTTTCGCGGTCGCTCTGCCAGGGTCGTGATGGTTCCATCGGAGTCAATCTTCTGGATCAAACCGTCATCGCCAGACGTCACGAGGCCTTTTTCGTCCAGCATCTTCTCTGCAGCAAGAAGCCCGTTTTTATGTGGCTGAACCCGTCGCTCACCGCCTTCAGCGAAACACAGCGAGCCATCACCCAGTGCAAAAAACGGTACATCTTTCAAAAAGCCGGCGCGGACGACAAAGCCGTCCACATCAACAGGAGCAAGTGTCGGCACGTTGATCCCCTATTGCGCGACGCAGGCTTCAAAGCTCTGCTTGAGCATGTCCCAGTCGAGATCGCGCCCGATGAAAACAAGCCGGCTTTCACGCGGCTCACCGTCTTTCCAATCCCGCTGATGGTCGCCTTCAACGATCATGTGAACGCCCTGAATCACGTAACGTTGCGGGTCGCCCTTGAGCGCCATAATGCCCTTGAGGCGCAAGATATTTGGCCCCTGGATCTGTGTCACCTGGTTGATCCAGGGGAAAAACAGTTCCGGATCCAGATCGCCAGCCTTCAGCGAAATACTCTTCACTGAATGCAGATCGTCATCGTGGTGGTGGTGTTCGTGGTCGCAGTCGGGACCGCACTCATGATCATGCGAATGATCGTGTCCATGGTGCGTGTGGTCATGCTCGTGATCGCAGTCTGGTCCGCACTCGTGGTCATGATGGCCGTGCGCCAGGAAATGAGGATCAAGCGAGAGAATTCGATCCAGATCGAATGCGCCACGATCCAGAACAGCCTTGAGGTCAACGGCGCAACGTTCCGTGTGATGGCAAACGGCGTAGGGATTGATCGCACGGATACGCGCTTCCACAACGGCGAGCTCGTCTTTCGTCACAAGATCGGTCTTGTTGAGCAGGATCACATCGGCAAAGGCAATCTGGTCCTGAGCTTCCTCGGTGTCCTTCAGGCGCTGCAGCACATGGCGAGCATCGACAACAGCAACCACTGCATCCAGCTTCGAGGCCGCCCGCACGTCGTCATCCATAAAGAAGGTCTGGGCAACAGGAGCCGGGTCAGCAACGCCCGTCGTCTCGACGATGATGGCGTCGAACGCGCCTTTCCGCTTCATCAGATTCTGCACGGTACGGATCAGATCGCCACGAACGGTGCAACAGATGCAGCCGTTGTTCATCTCGAAGATTTCTTCGTCGGATTCGACGAGCAGATCATTATCGATGCC
Source organism: Roseibium polysiphoniae (assembly GCF_014842925.1). GTDB lineage: Bacteria > Pseudomonadota > Alphaproteobacteria > Rhizobiales > Stappiaceae > Roseibium > Roseibium polysiphoniae. The sequence continues at coordinate 112,800 of NZ_JACYXJ010000004.1, read as the reverse complement.
AATCTCGCCGAATTCATTGACGATGACGGCATATTTCTGACCGTGATTTTCAGTCAGGATCCGGTTCAAAAGCGTGGTCTTGCCGGAGCCAAGATAACCGGTCAGCACGGTAACCGGGATCTGTTGGCTGGTGGTGTCTTGAGACGCAGACATGGGAAATCCCTAGCGGATAAAACAAATATGGCCGAGCAGGTACCCGGCGACGAGTCCTGCTGAATATAGGCATGTTTTGCCATGAGTGGGAGGGTGCTGAAATCTATAATTCCAGCAGCGAGCTGCAAACACACCACTCACTCAAAAAGATCACGCCGCGGCAAACGCCCCAGAGAAGGAAACCAGTCGCTTCGACTTCTCATCCCAAAGCGCAAGGTTCGCGCATTTCAGGCTTTCCCAGACCGTCAGGCGATTGATGTTCGCCAGCTCGGGCTTTGCAGCCATGCACTCCTGCAGCCGGTAATTCGGTATCTGGCTGCACAGGTGGTGAATGTGATGCAACCCGATGTTGCCCGTAAACCAGTCGAGCACGCGCGGAAGATCATAGTAGGAAGAGCCGAGGATCGCTGCCGTCTTGCGGTCCCACTCGCCATCCTTTGACCAATGTGTCTCTTCGAACTGATGCTGGATAAAGAAGAGCCAGACACCGACCGCCGACGACACGAAAACGATCGGCGCAAACAGCATCAAAAAGTCGGCCCAGCCCAGCGCATAGATCAGCGTTCCATAAACGATCAGGATCGCGAGGTTGAGGGCAAGGACACTGGTGGTCATCTGCCACGATGGTCGCTGCACGGAAAACGGCAGCCGCTGAATAACGAGGAAATGCAACACGCCTCCGACCAGCGTCAGGAAGAAGGGGTTGCGATAAATGCGGTATCCGATCCGTTTGAGCAGCGGCAGCGCCTGGTATTCTTCAACCGTCAGGGTGCTGATGTCACCGATGCCCCGGCGGTCAAGATTGGCCGAACATGCATGATGGAGCGCGTGCGCCCGGCGCCAATAGGCGTAGGGTGTCAGCGTCAGAACACTCACAATGCGGCCCGTGATGTCATTGGCGGTCTTGGACGCAAAGAAAGATCCATGTCCGCAATCGTGCTGAATAATGAAGAATCGGATCAAAAGCCCGGCAGTCGGAACCGCCAGCAGCAGCGTGATCCAATAGCTGTAATCAAGGCTGATATACATGCCGGCGAAAAGCGCGAGAAACGGAAACAGGGTGGTCAGAATCTGACCAGCCGCGCGCCAGGCATTCGGAGTGCGGTAGCGTGCGCAATGCGCCGCAAGCTCTTGGATCTGATCTTGTAGCAATGGGTGTCCCGACAGTTATTGTTGTGTTCTTGTTGTTCGGGATTATTCCCCTTGGCGAAGGTGGTGCCAGACCTGAGGCCTCAGGTCAACGAGCCTTGCGTCGTAGAAGTGAATAATTTCTGATGATGGTCGCAGGAAGACCAAGGGTTTTTCTGGCACCTCTGCCCCCTTCCTCTATGCTGGATCAACCACTTCGCGCAATTTGCGTATCCAGGAAAGACATCCCTTGAGCGCTATGTTCGAAGAATTGGACTATCGTCCGACACCAATTGGCGCCCTTAGCCTGCGTCGCCGGCGCGACCTCTCAACAGGCGAGGACATCTACGAAATCATCCTCGGGGATGCCTATTTGATGTCGAGCCGCTTCACCGTCGCCGAAGAAGAACTCTCCCGAATGGGCCTCGCCGCAGCAAAAGGCGAAAGTCTCAAGGTTGCTGTTGGGGGACTGGGTCTTGGATATACGGCAAAAACGGCGCTGGATGATCAACGCGTCGCCTCGCTGACCGTTGTTGATGCGCTCGGACCAGTCATCGACTGGCACAAAGAGAGCCTGCTGCCGCTCGGAGAACACCTCACCGCCGATGGCCGCTGCGACTTTGTTGAAGGTGACTTCTTTGATCTCGCCGCATCATCGAACGGGTTCGACGCCAAAGAGCCAGGCAAGAAATTTGACGCCATTCTGCTAGACATCGATCATTCCCCGACGAACGTTCTGGACCCGAAGAATCTCGACTTCTATCAGCCTGAGGGTCTTGAAAAGCTGGCGGCACATCTTGAGCCCAATGGTGTCTTTGCCCTCTGGTCGAACGATGCTCCAGATCCCGTCTTCGAGGCAGCTCTCAAAAGTGTTTTCGCGCACGTCGAGAGCCACATTGTGTCCTTCGACAGCCCCTTGAACGACGTTAAGGAATCCAACACGGTTTACGTCGCATCGCTCTAGGTGCCGACGCCCCGAAAGGGTCTTTGGAAAAACAGTTTAGGCCTGCAGCACTTTTCACACGGCAGATAATTCGGCTAAAGCTGTGAGCAATCGAACAAGCAACAAGACCATTCGGGTGGAACCATGCTCAAGACGATTGCCGGATTTGACCGTATCGGTGAGGAAAATGCCTTTGCGGTGTTGGCCCGCGCCACGCAACTCGCCTCTGAAGGCCGGGACATCATAAATCTAGGCATCGGCCAACCGGACTTTCAGACCCCGGGACACATCGTCGAGGCCGCAGTCAAGGCGCTGCGCGACGGACATCATGGCTACACACCAGCGACAGGCATACTGCCTCTGCGCGAGGCCGTGTCGGCGGATCTGCACAAACGCATCGGCGTGGACACCAATCCCGACAACATCGTGATCGTGCCGGGCGGCAAGGTCACAATGTTCATGGCGATCCTGATGTTCGGCGAGCCCGGCGCAGAGATCCTTTATCCCGATCCCGGCTTCCCGATCTATCGCTCGATGATCGAATTTACCGGCGCGACCCCAATCCCTGTGCCGATCCGCGAGGAAAATGACTTTGCATTTTCGGCGGAGGAAACCCTGTCACTTCTTACCGACAAGACACGGCTTCTGATCCTGAATTCGCCCGCAAACCCAACCGGCGGCGTGACGCCACGCGCCGAGATCGAAAAGCTGGTCAAGGGACTGGAAGCGTTTCCCGATCTCGCCATCATGTCCGACGAAATCTACGCTCAGATGACCTACGATGGCATGGAGCATGTGTCTCTTCTTGGCTTCGAAGAGATCCGGGATCGCCTGATCCTTCTGGATGGCTGGTCCAAAACATACGCCATGACAGGTTGGCGGATGGGATATTCTCTTTGGCCGGACCAGCTCATCGATAAGGCCCGCAAGCTCGCGGTCAACGCCTGGTCCTGCGTCAATGCACCCGCGCAATTCGCCGGCCTGGCTGCCTTGACCGGACCACAGGATGAGGCCCGGGCCATGGTCGCCGAATTCGACAAGCGCAGGAAGGTTGTCGTTGATGGCCTGAATGCGCTGCCCAACATCAGCTGCCGCACGCCTCTTGGCGCCTTCTATGCTTTCCCGAACATCAAGGCGACCGGCTGGAAAGCCAAGAAGCTCGCATCTGCCCTGCTGGAAGACGCAGGCGTTGCCGTCATCGGCGGTCCGGACTTCGGAATTCTAGGCGAAGGCTACATACGCCTCAGCTATGCGAATTCGACCGAGAACATTCAGCGCGCGCTAAAGCGTATGGAAGACTTCCTGACGCAGAACAGCAAAGCCTGAACCTGCAGCGCAGATGCACTGCCAATCGTCAAGACAGTGACGGCAAGTCGTGGACATGCGCATCCACGGCGCCGTTTTCCTTGAGGAGCGCAACGGCTTGCTCTTCATGCGCGGCATCACGCGCCCGCACCCAGAGCAACAAACCGCCATCGCTGATGTGCTCTTCAATCTGAAGGGCATAGGTCTCGCCGATGACCAGGGCTGCGATGGCGCCGAGGCTCGCGCCGACACCGCCAGCGATTGCAGCCGCCGCGATTGCTGCGGCGAGAGCACCGCCCGATGCGACAACCATCGCCGCTCCGGCGAGTGCTGGGACATAGATGAAAGCGCCAAGCACCGCCCCCTCGGCATCGCCGATCGTTTCTTTCGGCACATACGACATCGTCGGAACGTCCGGCCGGTCTTCCAGGTCGCGCACCGGAATGTGCGAATCCCCGAATGCCTTGCCAATAGCATCCTCGCTGGCGAGAACGCTGAGATCCGCACGATCAAAACCGTGGGTCAGCAATGCGTCCACTGCCGCCTGCAGTTCTTCGGCGCTATGAAAGAGACCAACAGCTTCGCGTGCTGACTGATAGGCGGAGCTTTTTGCCATGACCATTGTCCTCGGGTGTTTCTCAGTTTGGATTGAGCGCAGATTTGGCTGCTATTTCTTTTCGGTCGCTTCACGGCGCAAGCCATGATGCTTGCCGGATGCCACCATTTCGACATCAAGGCCGCCCGTCAGCCGGTCAAGGGCGACAAGGACGCGATGCTGCAGATCGCTGTTGCCATCAGGCATACCTTCCTCGAGCGCAACCGCATCTTCCGCCGCATCGTAGGACCATCGCCGCAGGATCTCGATCCTCTGCTCGGCGCTCAAATCATCCCGCTCAGCAACTTCTTCCGGAGATGCGAAAACCGACGATGGATCAAGCAGTGCCTTTTCCATGTCGATTGCCTTGCCAGTACCGCTCATCGTTTTGGCTCCCTGATCTTTGCATCAGGCTAGCCTTGAACAGCCCTGCCAACGTTGATCCGAATCAACCAGGATCAAAAAGAAAAGCCGGCCATGTGGCCGGCTCCCTCATCAAAGACGCTTCCGCGCAAATCAAGAGGACTGAGGCGTCTCCGCCACTGGCGTGAGGACCTTGCCGGAGCTGAACCAGCTGCTCATGTTGTCGACCACCAGTTGGCCCATCGCGTCGCGCGTATGCACCGAGGCAGATGCCACATGCGGCAGCAGCACCGCGTTCTCCATTTCGATCAATGCCTGGGGCACGCTTGGTTCATCCTCGAAAACATCGAGACCAGCCGAGAGGATCGTTCCAGAGCGCAGCGCCTCGATAAGAGCCGCTTCATCAACCACCGTTCCGCGGCCGACATTGATCAGGATACCGTTCGGCCCGAGAGCCTCCAGGATCTCGGCATTGACCATATGCCGCGTTGAGGCACCACCGGGCGCAACGAGCATCAAGGTATCACACGCCTCCGCAAGCCCCTTGAGCGTCGTATGGTAAGGATAGGAGACGTCCTCCTGCTTGGTCCGTCCGTGATAGTGAACCGTCATTCCGAAAGCCTCGGCTCTGGTCGCAATCGCCTTTCCGATCCGCCCCAGTCCGAGCACCCCGAGTGTCCGGCCCTGCAAGGTCGCCTTGGTCAGCGGATAATTTTGGCCCGGCTTCCAATTCCCTGCGCGCAACCAGCGTTCAGCCGCGGACAGCTCACGCACTGTCATGATCATGAGACCAAGGGCAGTATCGGCAACCTCATCACTCAGGACGTCAGGCGTATTGGTCACGATGATGCCGCGTTGGCCACACAGCGCCGCGTCGATGCTGTCGTAGCCGACACCAAAATTCGAAATGATTTCCAGATTGGGGAACCGGTCGAGCAGCGCCTCGTCGACCTTGAAACCGCCGATCGCGAGACCTCTGATCTTGTCGGCAACCGCGTCGATGGCAGCCTCGGGATCGGCCGCTTCAAAGGTCTTGTGCAGCGTCGAAATTTTCTCGAGCCCCTCAGGAACGATCGCGCGCAAGGGGGCTGGCATCAGGATATCAGGTCTCTGCATTCGCTTTCCCAATCGTATGTATCAGAATAATTTCGGGCGCTGATCTCGCCTTTCAGGAGATGCTTTTCAGACATCGAAGCATGACGAAGATCGTCTCCCGATCAACGTGTTTGCTTCCACAGAATTCGGAAAAACACCTTCAACCACAACGGCACATTTTCGAAAAATGCCAACGTATGGGGCCAAAACAGCAAATTCTAGAACGTGTTGACCGGCCCCTCACCATAGGTCAATCTGACAGTTATAAAAACTGGGAGGAATAATCATGATTTCATTTAACTGGGCCTCGGGCGCAGCCCTTGCGGCTGGACTCATGGCCGGGATCGCGTCCACATCCGCTCTTGCGGCGGACACGACTTTGCGCATTTCGTTGCAGTTGCCGCTCACCAGCCACCTCGGCCAAAATGTCAGCTTGTTCAAGGAAGAAGTCGAAGCAACTTCCAACGGCGAGATCAAAGTCGAAATCTATGACAGCGCGCAGCTTTACAAGGACAAGGAAGTTCCCGCAGCTGTTGGTTCTGGCGCAATCGAAATGGGCGTGGCATCGCTCACGCGCTATGTCGGCGACATTCCCGCTGTCGACATTTTCTACCAGCCCTTCCTCTTTGATACGGAAGAAAAGGTCCGCGCTGCGGTTGCCAAGGGCTCTCCGGTCAGAGGCCCACTGGATGAGGCTATCAAGGACACAGGTTCGACGGTACTCTGGTGGCAAGCCTATGGCGGCGCGATCATGCTTTCGAACGGTGGTCCGGTTAAAACGCCTGAAGACATGAAGGGCAAAAAGGCCCGCGTATTTGGCAAGACACTTGGCGACTTTGTAACCGCCTCCGGTGGTGCGCCAACGCTAATTTCGGGCTCTGAGCAGTACCTGGCCTACCAGCGCGGCACCGTCGACATCGGCATGACAGGCGTATCCGGCGTCAGATCGCGCAAGCTTTGGGAGGTCATGGATACAATCACGGTCACCAATCATGCCGACATCGAATTCATCGTCGTTGTAAACACCGATTTCTGGAACGAACTTCCGGACGAGCACAAGGCGTTGATCGAGGCAGCAGCTCTCAAGGCGGAGGCGGATGTTCGTGACAACATGTCCCAGATCGAAGCCAACGCCTATGAGGCGGCGCAGGAAAATGGCATGACGATTTACCAGCCCACCGCCGACGAAATCGCGGCCTGGAAGGCCGTCTCCGAATCAGTCTATGCGAACTATCGCGACAAGGCAGGAGACCTCGGCAGCAAGGTTCTTGAAGCCGCCCAAGGCCTTTGAGTTCCCACTGAATGACCACCGCGGGCGATGCGTTTGCCCGCGGTCTGACCTCCAGCGATCGTTGTCACATGACTTTTTTCCAACGCCTTACAAAAGCGCTTGCCTGGGCAGCCTCCGGCCTGTTCGTGGCCGCAGGGCTCATGCTGACCTTTGAGGTTGTCGCGCGCCATTTCTTCACGGCTCCAACCATTTGGGCGGCCGAGCTTTCTCAGCTCTGCTTGATTTGGGGTTCGCTGCTCGGCATGACCTGGCTTCTGGGGGCTCGGCGGCACATTGCGGTCGATGCGCTCGTCGAGCTTCTTTCTGCGCAACAGCGGCGGTTCACCGAAGCCTTCGCCATGCTGACAGTCGCGGCATTTTCAGCCGTCGTTGCCTGGAAGGGCTGGGGGATCTTTTTCGATTCCTTCGAACGCGGCCGAACCACTGGTTCGATGCTCGACCTGCCGACCTGGGTTTCCGAACTCGCGGTTCCGGTCGGCTTTGCCCTGCTCTTCATTCAGGGGTTGATTGAAGCCTATTTGGCGATAACCGGCAGGCGTGACGCCAGCGCATCTCATGGAGCCCATGAATGAGCACCTTGATGATCCTCCTGGCGCTCTTTGCCTTGCTGCTTCTTCGGGTCCCTGTCGCCTTTGCACTTGGCGGCCTCGGTCTGGCACTGCTGGTATCTGGCGGCTTCTCGCCTCTGATGGCGCCCCAGGCGGTGCTCTCGACGCTGGACGGTTTTATTCTGCTCGCCGTCCCACTCTTCCTGCTGATGTCGAACATCCTTTTGAAAGGTGGCGTCGGCAAGGACCTCTTCGCCGCCGTTCACGCATGGGTCGGCCATTGGCCCGGCGGATTGGCCGTCGCAACCATTCTGTCATGCGCGATCTTCGCAGCCATCTCCGGCTCATCCGTGGCAACTGCTGCAACCATTGGCACTGTCGCCATTCCGGAAATGATCCAGCGCGGGTACGAGCGCAAGTTCGTCTACGGCCTTCTCGCCGCCGGAGGCACACTCGGGATCCTCATCCCACCGTCCATCCCGATGATCGTCTACGGTTTCGTCACCGAACAGTCGGTAATCGCCCTTTTTCTGGCAGGTGTCGGACCAGGCATTTTGCTGGTCATCTTCTTCATCATGTTTTCCATGGTCTATGCACGCTGGTTCGGCGGATACACGCCTGAACCTGCGACCGGCTGGACAGAACGCAAGGCCGCCACACTCCGCGCGGCACCCTCGATGCTCCTGGCAGCCATTGTGATCGGCGCAATCTACACCGGCGCGGCCACACCCACGGAAGCAGCAGCGATTGGTTTTGCGGCTGCCCTCGTGATCACGACGCTTATCCTGCGCACGCTGACCTGGAAGGGTTTTCGAGACGCGGCCTTCGAGGCCATGGCAACCACGGTGGCGATACTGCTGATCATCGCCGGGGCAAAGGTCTTCGGCAAGGCGATCACGCTCTACCGTATTCCCCAGGACATCTCGATGTTTATTGGACAGACGATCGACAGCCCCTTTGCCTTTGTGATCGTCGTTTCGATTGTGCTCCTGTTCATGGGGCTCGTCTTCGAGGCCTTGTCCATGGTCTTGATCATGACGCCCGTTCTTCTACCTGCCGCGCTCGCGATGGGTTTCGACCCAATCTGGTTCGGCGTCTACATGGTCATCCTGGTCGAGTGCGCACTGATAACGCCGCCTGTGGGCCTGAACCTCTACGTCATCCAATCCGTCTCGCGCGCAAGTCTTGGCGATGTCTCTCGGGGCGTCCTGCCATTTCTGATCATTATGTTGATCAGTGTGTTTCTGCTCTATCTCCTGCCTGACATCGCGCTTTACATACCGTTCAAACTCTAGGAATTCACTATGTCTCCCGCCGCCCAGCTCCGTGCCCTGCTTGCCCAAGACAAGTTGCACGTCATGCCTTGCTGCTTCGACGCCCTCTCCGCAAAGCTAATCGAGCAAGCCGGCTTTGGACTGACATTCATGTCCGGCTTCGCGACATCCGCATCGCGGATCGGAGAGCCCGACCTAGGCCTGATGTCCTATGGCGAGGTGCTGGATCAGGCGCGGAACATCACCGATGCCATTTCAATTCCGCTGATTGCCGACGGAGACACCGGCTATGGCAACGCCATGAACGTCCGCCGAACGGTTTCAGGCTTTGCAAAGGCCGGCGCAGCGGCCGTGATGATCGAGGACCAGCTTGCGCCCAAGCGGTGCGGCCACACACCTGGCAAAGCCGTCGTCTCCAGGGAAGAAGCCTTCGATCGCATTCGGGCCGCTCAGGAGGCACGCGACGAAGGCGCCGACATCCTGATCCTTGCAAGGACTGATGCGCGGCACGATCATGGCCTGAATGAAGCGATAGACCGCGCACGAAAATTCAAGGAACTCGGAGCCGACATCCTCTTTGTCGAGGCCCCCAGGACTGTCGAGGAAATGCAGCTTCTGTGTCGTGAGCTGCCCGGTCCAAAGATGGCCAACATCGTTGAAGGTGGAGAAACACCGGATCTGCCACACGATGAATTGCGTGATATTGGCTTTTCCATCGCAGCCTATCCACTCACTCTCATGGCAGCAGCGATGAAGGCCATGACCGAAGTTCTTCAGAGCTTGTCCAGCGATGCCGACAGAACTCCCCACCTGATGGACTTCAAAACGCTTCGGCAGAAAATCGGCTTCGAACATTATTACGAGGTATCTAGCCGGTACGAAACGTCGGATCGATAGTGTAAATTGTTACAATGCTATAATTAATTGAAGTTCTGATATGCCGGAAACGAAAACAAACAAGTTTTCAATCCATCACAGGTCTGTTTAGTATTTCACGAAAGTACCAAAGGAACTTTCGAGAAGGCGCCCCTGATGACTGAAATGAGATCCATGGTCGGAATTCATATCGACCTGGAAAAAACCTTTGGGGCAATGAGCGAAGCCGTCGTTATTACGCAAACAGACCGGAAGATTATCTTTGTAAACCGAGCAGCAGAACAAATTTTCGGCTACACGCGCGAAGAACTGATCGGAAACACCAGCAGACACCTCTACGAGAGATTGGAAGATTATGAAGCTATCGGCGAGTATAATTCCAACATAGCGCAGACACGCGAAGGCAGAAAATACGCCGTAAACTTCAAGAGACGAAACAAAAACCTCGTTACCTGCGAAGTTCTATCAACGCCTCTATTCGATCCTAAGGTTGGTCTGGCTGGCTTCCTGTTCATCGCACGTGACATCTCCGATCGAATAGCCCTGGAAAACAAGGCCGAACAGGCCTCGGCAATTCTGGAAGACGCGATTGAATCCATCTCTGAAGGCTTTGCCCTTTATGACAAGGACGACCATCTCGTCATCTGCAACGAGAACTACAAGAAAATCTACCCTGAATCGGCAGCCATGATGCAACCGGGAAGTTCCTTTAGGGACATTCTCGCCCATGGGCTCGCCAATCGGCAATATGACACGGGCAGTCTTTCGGAGGCCGAGTGGCTTGAAGATAGAATGAGCCGCCACCGGGAAGCGGATGGCGCCGTGATCGAGCAAAAGCTCGGCGATGGTACATGGCTTCGTATCTCAGAGAAAAAGACGCGTTCAAATGGCACCGCCGGAATTCGCTCTGATATCACCGAGCTCAAAACGGCTCAGAACGAGCTTATTGAAGCCTACGCCAACATAACCATTCTCACCGACAGTCTCTCTTGCGCGATTTCCGAGGTCGACTTAGAGGGCAATTGCAGGTTCGCAAACGAGATCGCAGCAAAATTTCTGAACTCGACCGTCGATGACCTCATTGGCACAAACTACAGAAAATCACTCTCCGCAGAGCTTCAAACGCAGCTTGAAGCGCCTTACGGCCGGGCGATGGAAGGCGAGCGCAGCAAGGTGGAGGTCGAGGGCATCTTCCCCGACGGGCTCCGGCGCAACATGCAAATCGAGTACATTCCGAAGCCGGATGTCAGCGGGCGCACAAACGGACTGATCATTTTCGCAACGGACATCACCAATCGGAAAAAGATCGAAAGAACGCTCGCCGAACTCTATTCGGTCACGTCAACGCGCAAGCTGGGTATCGATGCCAAGATCCAGCAGATCCTTCGAATTGGCTGCGAGCATTTCGATCTGCCGTTCGGCATTATCAGCCGGATTGTTGACAACACCTATTCGATCAACTGGGTGCAAAGCCCCAATGGAGAGCTTGAAGCAGGCGCAAGCTTCCCCTTGGGCGATACTTATTGTTCTCACACGATCGAGGCGGACCAGCCCATCGCCATCGCCCACACGGCAAAATCTGAACTGGCTCTTCACCCCTGCTACAGGGCGTTTGCGCTCGAAGCATATATTGGCGTGCCGCTTCTGGTGGACGGCGAGCGCTATGGCACGATCAATTTCACAAGTGCCGACGTGCGCCAACGGCCTTTCACCAAGACTGACAAGGAAATCATCAGACAGTTTGCAGACTGGGTCGGGAATGAAATCGCGCGGCAGCAGGATCACGACGAGTTGATGGAAGCAAAAGTTCGGCTCGAACGTATCGCCAGCGTCGACGACCTGACCAGCATTCTCAACCGTCGCGCGTTTCTGGAGCGGGCGAACACAGAAGTCGCGCGCTTTCGGCGCACTCAGGAGACTTTTTCGGCCGTTCTGATCGACATCGATCACTTCAAGTCAATCAACGACACCTATGGCCACAGCGTTGGCGACGAGGTCCTGAAGCGCTTCACGGCGGTCGTCGGCAAGCTACTGCGCGCGGTTGATGTCTTTGGCAGAGTGGGCGGAGAGGAGTTTTGTGTCCTTCTCGACCGAACCGGCCCGGCGGATGCGCTGATGGTTGCTGAGCGGATCCGCGAGACTGTCACGACTGATTGCAAGTTACCTGGCGTCGCGGACGGGGTCACCTGCAGCATGGGAATTGCGACCATTTCAAACGATGACGTCGAGTTTTCAACCCTTCTACAACGCGCTGACGTCGCGCTCTATCAGGCAAAAAACAATGGACGGAACAGCTGCTGCGCTTACCAGGACGACATGATCAGGGAAGCCGGGTCTAACGTCGCGTTTTCCAGCAGCGATTGAGTTCGGCGGCTGCCAGCATCACTCGACCAGCCGCGGCCCCAGCCTGATACCTTTGGGTGGCGAGCTTTCCCGGATACGCAGGTCAGGTTCAATCAGGATCGGTTTGTTGGGCACCCGCTCACCGGCGACCTGACGCAAGAGCGTCAGGGCGGCGAGCCGACCGATCTTGTCAGCATGATTGCAGACCGTGGTCAAAGCCGGCGTCCTGCTCGCCGCGCCATCGATGTCATCATAGCCGGTGATCGCCATGTCCGGCCCAGGCTCCACATCCATGCGCCGGAAGACCGGCATCATTCCTAGCGCAACCAGATCGTTGAAGCACATCAGGGCAGACGGCCGGTCTGCCGACGCCACGATCTGAGGTGCAACACGCCGCCCATCCGCCTGCGTCATCAGCTCAGGTACATCGACCTGTTTTTCTGGGTCAAGGTCCGATTCCTCTAACGCCCTGAGCCAGCCCGCATGTCGGTCGCGACCGGTAGAGCTTTCTCTCCTTCCGCCGATCATGCCGATCTTCTCGTGCCCCTGGTCGATGAGATGCTTGGTCACTGCATAGGCACCGGCGACATCATCTCCATGAACGCAGGGCGCCCAGACCCCAGGTACCTCACGGCACATCAAGGTCACGGGAACTCCTTGGCCAACAAGCCGATTGATTTCTTCGGCGGTCGTGCCGACGGAGGGACACAGGATCAGCCCATCGGCCCGGTGCTGCAGCAGCGTGTTGATGAACGCACGTTGGCGTTTCACATCGTCCCTGTGGTTGCAGATAAAAATCATCTGCCCCTGCTCTTCGAGCACGTCCTCTAGGGCCGTGAACACCTCAGCGAAATAGGGATTAAGGATGTCGTGAACAGCGACTCCGACTATCTGACTGCGCGCTGTGCGCAAGGAAGCAGCCGAGCGGTTATAGATGTAGCCGATCTCTTCCGCGGTCTTTTTGACCTTCGCGCGCGTGTCTTCAGCAACGAGCGGGCTGTCGCGCAGCGCAAGAGATACGGTCGCAGTTGAAATGCCAAGCTGATCGGCAATGTGTCCGAGTGTCAGCCTCTTGCCCGGCTTGTGGAACTCAGCGGGTGATGCATCCGGCCCAACCGCATCGTGGCCCACCTCGGCTGCCTCCTTGTCGGAGGTCGATTTGTCAGAACCGGTGTCGTCCGTCATGCATTCGTCTCAAGCCTGCGCATCGCGCCAAAATGGTTGGGTCGGTCACGCCCTCAGCGACCTGCCGACCCACACGTCTCGCTTAGCGCCCAGGTGCAGAATCGTCAAACTCTTCACGCAGGTTCACGACCACGCGCCGGTTCTGGGACTTGCAGGTTATATCATCGCAATCGGTTACGGGACGCTCTATGCCATAGCCTTTCGTCCAAAGCCGTTTGCGATCCACGCCCTTGGCGACGAGCGCATTCAGGACCGCATCGGCACGCTTGGTCGAAAGTGTCTTGTTGGCCGCTTCACTGCCCGGATCGTCCGCATGTCCTTGAATTTTGACGAGCCACTTTTTATTGGCCTTGAGCCAATCCGCCTGACGCACAATCGTCATCTGGGCCTCATCGGAAATCGTTGATGAGCCTTGGTCGAAGTAAACCCTCCGACCTACGTTCAGCATGAATTCCTCTTCCGAGCCTGGTTTCATGTCAACAAAACCGGCCGCGGTCGCGTTCGTGACGTCTGGAGTGGCAAGATTGCTCGCACTGTTACATCCGGAAAGCAGTCCCCCTGCAATCAGCATCACGAAAAGCCCGCTCCACCGAAAAATTCTAAAGCCCGTCAAATTCGCCCCCTTGCAAAAAGGCAGGCGGCTCAAGATGACCGCCTGCCAAATAGTCTTGTATTAGATTTTAATCAGCCCGCGTTGGCGCCGAGATGCTCCAAAACAAGCACCTTTGTTCCTTTCGGGCATCGTTGATAAAGATCGATGACGTCTTCCGGGAACATACGAACGCAGCCACTGGAAACATCTCGCCCAATGCTCCAGGGCTCGAGAGTTCCATGCAGTCGATACCCAAGGTCGCCGCCGTCTCGGTAGAGGTACAGCGCACGTGGCCCGAGTGGATTGTTGGCAGCTCCTCCTTCCACACGGCGCGGAAGCTCTGGTTGCCGCTGAAGCATTTCAGGCGGCGGAACCCATCTGGGCCACAGGGCCTTTCGATCTATCCTCGCCCGCCCAAACCACTGAAAACCTTCACGGCCGACGCCAACGCCATAGCGCAATGCCGTGTTGTTCTCCCAAACGACATAGAGAAAATGATTGCGCGTATCGACTACGACTGTTCCCGGAGACTCGGGACTGAAATACTTGACCATCTGACGGTGCCAGACAGGGTCGATCTTGTTAAAGTTGGTCGAACGGTACCGAAAACCATTGTCGTCACGGTAGCCGTCAAAATATGCATTCGCCGCAGCATTCGAAAAAGCTGGACTGCTTACCAGCATGGACGCGCTCATCACGGCACTGCCAGCAAGAAAATCTCGTCGCGTCAAGGACATTGCTGCCTCCCGCATTGCAAGTCAACGATCAAGACTTTCGGAAATCTACGCCCCTCAAGCCCGGATGCATTAAGCCTGAATTGCAGGGCGAGCGTCAACTGCCGCACGAGCACTCATTACATCAGGACGCCTTTAATTGTTCTCGGTAGAGAATATAGAGGCCCGACGCCACAACAATGGAGGCCCCGATAATCGTGCTGACCGTCGGAACATCATTGAAGACGAAATAGCCGAGGGTCACCATCCAGACGATCTGAACATAGATGAACGGCGCAAGAACGGGCGCCGGCGCAAGTCGATGCGCCTGAATGAAAATCAAATGTCCCACGCAACCATAGACGCCGGTGGACAGCAGCAAGCCCCAGTCGAACCAATTGGATGGTGTAACCCAGACTGAAAAGCCAGCCGGTGTCATTGCAATCGCGGCGACGGCCGCGGAAATCAGCAGCATGCTGGCCGAAGAATCCGTTGCCGCCAGTTTGCGGGTCAACAGCGCATAAAGCGCATAGAAGAAAAGAGCCGCGACCGCATAGATGGCGGCCCAGTGCATTTCCCCGCTGCCCGGCTGCGTCACGATAAGAACACCAATGAAACCGACGAGGATGGCCGCCCAGCGCCTTATGCCTGCCCACTCACCCAACATCGGTCCGGCAAGCGCAGTTACAACAAAGGGCGCCGCAAACATGATCGACATTGTCTCGGCTAGCTGAAGATGCTGAACCGCCAAAAAATTGCCTGTGGTTGTGGCAAGCAGGCAAAAGGCGCGAACGATCTGCAGCAATAGACGCTTAGTCTTGAACAGGCTTGGTGTCTTGCAAGCCTGGAATATGATGAGCGCTAGGACAACGTGAACAACAAAGCGCATCCACACGATCTGAAGCGGCGGAAGGGACTGGCTGAGGTATTTCGCCGTCGCATCAAGCCCGGAAAAACAAAGGCAAGCCAACAGGATCAGGCCTATTGCGGCAAGGGACGCCTGAGAGGCCGGCGAAGCGGCTGTCTCCACCGGCCCAGTGGCGGAGCCACCGGGAACCTTGATCTTTTTCTGACCGGACATGTAAGGATGACTTCCACGATCGGTGCGGCGAAAAACTGCCACACAACTTTTGAATGCTATCGCGAGATACTCTTCGTGGAAAGGTCGCATCAACGTCGAACGGTACGGCTCTCCGCTCGAAGTGACGCCCGCCCACAAACACGCATTGGACCCGACGATGCCCACCGCTTCTTTACCAACCCCGGTTGGTTGGATCTATGTGACTGAGCAGGACGGGCATCTCACAAGGCTCGACTGGGGTCAGCGGCCGGACGAAACAACACCTCTCTTGGAAGAAACCAGGACGCAGCTCATAGCCTACTTTGACCGGAAGCTTGACCGCTTTGACCTTCCGCTCAATCCAAAGGGAGGCGACCTTCATCAAGCGGTCTTTCAGGCAATGCTCGACATTCCATTTGGCCAAACACGCACCTACGGCGAGATCGCCAAGGAGCTCGACACTTATGGCCAACCCGTCGGACAGGCCTGCGGCGCAAACCCAATACCCCTGATCATACCTTGCCACCGGGTTCTGTCGGCCACAGGCTTGGGCGGGTATTCGGGTTCTGGCGGGTTGGACACAAAGATCGCGCTTTTGAAACTCGAAGGCGGATACCCCTTCCTCCTCTGAAATGGGTAGGGCATCTGCTCAGCGCGAATGCGTCAAGGAAGGCATAGGCCTTACACTTTCCCGGAACCTCAGACAGCAGCCAACTTTGGCTTGGTTTCCGGTTCGTTGTCCGTGTCCGTTTCCGGCTCACTTTCATGCTCTGGGTCGTTGTCCAAAGACAGGGAAAGGTTCTTCTCGATCTGCCGCAGGAGCTTCCTAAGCTTCTTGCGATCCTTGTCATCGAGACCAGACATTGCCTCACGTTCAAGACGCTTCCAGGCTCGGTCGACATTGTCCACGAGACCCCTGCCCTCATCTGTGAGGTAAACGCGAGCGAGCCGTCCATCCGTGTCGGAAACCTGTCGGCGAACATAGCCCTGTGCGGACAGGCGGGTCACCATCTTCGTAACCGTCGGAGGCTGAACGCCAAGAGCCAACGCAAGCTGGCTCATGGTCCGGCCATCGCTGTCTGCAAGAACCTTTAGCACCAGCTCCTGACCTGGATGCAACCCAATGCGCATCAGGTGGCTGCCGGATCTCGCCCGCTGAGCCTTTGCTGCTTGAACCAAGCGAAAAGTCACGCTCTTCTTGTAGTTAAATGCCATCGTCAGGTTTCCGTTTGTCTTTCGAATGACAATCGGCGGCCAACGCCCCCGGATTCGATCGGACCCTAACCTCGATATTTAACCGTCAAATGACACTGGATACTCGAGCATGAAAAATCAAAATGCCGCCAAGCGTTGGCGAATTTTAGCCAGGTAATTGGATCGTGTCTGCTCGGTAGATGAATCCATCTTGTAATGCGCCAGATAGAGCGTCTTGCAACGCGGAGCGCACAGGGCGCGCATACCGCGCAGGATCGTCTTGCGCCCGGGTTCACCAATCAGCTTGGAGATCCACCAGGTCGCACCGCAAGTGGTCACGATCGCGATACGCCCAATGTGTTGCATCTTCGGTTTCATGCCCTGTTCCGCCGTCGGCATCTCGAAGGTCACATGCGGCACCCAGACCCGGTCAAACCACCCCTTCAGCATCGCGGGCAGGCCAAACCACCAGGTCGGGTAGACAAACACAATCATTTCGCACCAGCGAATGTCATCGACGTGTTTTGCCACCGGCGTCACGTTGCTCTCTGGAGTGTGATAACCGCGTCGTTCCTCAGCGCTCATCACCGGGTCGAACCCTTCTGCATAGAGGTCGCTGACCCTCACTTCATGTCCCGCTGATTTCAAGGTCTCGACAGTTGTTGCGAGCACTGAGCCGTTGAAGCTCTCGGGGCAAGGATGACAATAGACGACGAGCGCGCGCATCAAAATGCCTCCATTTTGGCTGCCACCAGAGCCAGGAACGCTTCACGCTCAGCCTGCGTCCGACGGTTCATGTCATAAAGAGCATGATAGGAAATGGGCGCTGCCGGCTTGATGGTCGCACGAAGAACCCGCGTCGCAATCTTGCGCGGCGGGTCGCCGACCAGAAAAGCCCTCAACCTCGAGCCGCCATAGGTGGTGACCACCGCCAGCTTCTTGATGTTGTGCAAACATGGCGCAACCTTGCCATCTTTCATCTCGAACGACACGCCAGGCAGGAACACCCGATCAAAAAATCCTTTGAGGATTGCCGGATAACCAAAGTTCCAAACCGGCGTCACGATCACCAGCGCCTCGGCCTTCTGCAATCGCTCAACATAATCGGCAACCGAACTCGTATTGGTATCGAGCTCATGATAGCCGAGCCGTTCCTCGCGCGTCAGACGCGGGTCGAAATCATCGCCGTAGAGATCGAGATCATCAACCTCATGCCCTGCGTCCCGAAGCGAGCTAAGCACTTGTTGATGGAGAGCTGCGCCAAAGCTAGTTTCGACCGGATGCGCGAATAACACCAGAACCCGCATGGAAAACCTCAAACCCTTGAATCAAAATCTGGACATGGCAAAGGGACGGCCCGCGCGAGAGCAGGGCGGCCAAACCTCGCCGAAAAAGAAGGCGCTCTGCTATCCGGTCTGCAAGCCGGGAAAAAGAAAGAGCTTTTCAGACGAATAGTCGTAGGAGGGATCCTCCCACGCAATCATCTTGCCCGGGTTGAGCAGGCCCTTTGGATCAGCCTCTTTCTTGAAGGCAAGCTGGACAGCATCCGTCTGCTTCATCCCGCCCTCTTCGAGGGTGTATCGATGCGGGTTAAAGATCGGGCACCCGTTGTCCTCGTGAAGCTTGATGATCTCGTTCAGCCGGTCTTCACTGCTGTAACGGACGATCGGCAGGCCGAAGCAGGTCACTTTGCCATCGAACCGAACATACTCGAGATGCGCCGGCACCTCATCACCAAGCAGCTCGACCATTGTCCGAACTTTTTCCACCTGGTTCGGATAGGGATACAGAACCTGAAGGTAGGTCACATTCGGGTCGACGCGCAGACCGCGCAGGGTGGTGTGGTTCCACGCCAATTCATAGGCGGGCGGCAACCCCTTCTTGACACCTTCATCGGCGGTGTCCGAGCGATAAAGAATAGAAGCCTCACTATTGCGCCCGACAAAGGCCGCAAAAGCATCCATCGCGAACGGCGCGACCATACAGACAACGACGGACTGATCCTTTCGTATGAACTTTTGGTGCCGCAGGAAATAGTCATGCGGAACCGGCGCTGCAATCGGCGCGATCTCCTTCAGCAGCAGACCATCCTGGTTTCCAAGCGCATCTGCGAAATGAACACTGTCCATAAACGCGTCGAATCCGACGAGCACGTCCACCCAATCATAAGACGCCGTCAATGGCATCTCGACCTCGGTGATCACGCCATTCGTGCCATAGGCGTGCATGACCTTCTGCAGATCTTCGCCCTTCATCTCCAGAACCCGGGGCTCGGCTTCCATGGTCAGAACACGGAGCCGGATGACGTTGCCGGCATCGCGCAAGCCACCCCAATTGATCGACCCGACGCCGCCGGACCCGCCGGCGATGAAACCACCAATGGTCGCAGTTCGGTAGGTCGACGGATGCAGGCGGAGTTCCTGACCTGAATGAGCCCGGCATTCGTCATCGATCGTGGAAATGATCGCTCCGGCCTCGGCGACAACGACGCCCGGGCGAATTTCCTTGACCTTGTTCATCTCGGCGAGATTGAGGATGACACCGCCCGCCAGGGGCATCGCCTGGCCGTAGTTTCCAGTGCCGGCACCGCGCGTTGTGACCGCAACGTCGTGGGCGTAACACGCCTTCAGCACCTGAACGATCTCGTCCTCGGTTTTCGGCGTGACCACGAGCTCGGCGGAGACGTTTTCAAGCTGATGCTTTAGCACCGGCGAGTACCAGAAAAAGTCACGGCTCTTCTGTTTGACGATCTGTGGGTTGTCTTCAATCTGCAAGCCGTCAAGCTCGGCTTTGAGTGTCTCAAGAGTACTCATCATGCGGCTCCGCTCTTCGTCATCAAATGGTCCAGTTCCCGATAATCTGGCAGGGCATCGGCGACTGTCCGCCCACTGCGCAGCACCTCGCGTGCGCCAGTCGGGCGTGACAGCAATTCACTCCAATCGCGCGCTCTGAACAGGATCAGGTCCGCTGCCGCGCCAATGGTCAAACGCCCTGCATCCACGTTCAGCATCTCGGCAGCGCCATAGGACACCGTTGATATCCAGTCAGAGATCGGATGATCAAGTTGCAGGATCCGGGTCGCTTGCGCATAGACTTCGATCAAATCGAGGTCACCATAGGCATAAAAAGGATCACGCGTGTTGTCGGAGGCGACGGCGACCGGAATGCCTCTGGCCTTCATTTCATGCAACAGCGTAACGCCCCGCCAGCGGGGAGTCCTGCCCTGCTCTCGATCCTGCAGATACATATTGCACATAGGCAAGGACACCACGCCGATGCCCGCCTTGGCGACCAGATCAAGTGTTGCATCGATTTCATCGGGCTGCTGGCGTGCCAGCGAACAACAATGACCGCACACGATCTTGCGATCATATCCAGAGCGGATGGCTGCCTCGGCAATGTGTTTCAAGGTTCGCGAGTCAGGATCCTTGGTCTCATCGACATGGAAATCCAGCGAGAGCCCCCGCTCGATCGCAGCCTTAAAGATGGTATCCAAATGATCATCGAGCCCCGGCACCATATAGGTGACAGCACCAAGCACGCCTTCTGCGGCCCGAACCCTGTCGGCAATGCTGTCCAGGTAGCCCGGGTGATCAATCAGGCGGTCAATGCCAAAAAGGCAAGAACCCTGCAAGAGGATCCGGTCTTTCCATTCATCCCGAAGATCCACGAAAACCGGCCAGGAGATTTCGTCCTGCGGCGGAAGACTATCAATGTGTGTCCGGATGACTGAAGTGCCATGGACATAAGCGCTGCGAAGGCCGAACTCCATGCGGGCACGGACATCGCTTGCCGTCCAGGAAGCTAGGCGATCCTCACCAACGGCGTTCAAGGCGCTGATAAACGTTCCATCTGGATTTGGGCGTCGTGGCCAGATATGCCCCTTGTCCAGATGCGTGTGCATATCGACCAGGGTCGGCAACACCATGCCGCCATCAAGATCGAAGCTTCGCCCATCTGAACCTTCCAACTCTCCGGCGGGGGAGATACTCGCAATGCGCCCTGCAACAACGCCGATATCCAGTAACAACAAGGCCGCTGCATCAGTTCCCGCCAGGTCCGGCGGCAACAAGCAGGCAGGCAAAGTCGCGTTGCGCAGGAGAACATCTTCCTGCGCGTCCATTCCCAAAACGGCAGCCATCTCAGTTCTCCCGCTTCAAGGCGCTCTCATGCCACTTGTGCAGAAAAACATGCGAGAGGAAATTCATCAGCAGAAAGATCACGATGCCGGTCCCCGAGATGAGGATCAGCGCCGCAAACATACGCGGTATGTTCAAGCGATAGCTGGATTCGAGGATCTGGTTCGCAAGACCGGAACCGGACCCTGCCGATCCCGCGACGAACTCGGCGACAATCGCGCCGATAAGCGACAGTCCACCAGCAATACGCAGTCCACCCAGAAAGTAAGGCATCGCCGCTGGAAGCCGCAGGTAGCGGAGCGTTTGCCAGCGCGTCGCCCCATACATCTGGAAAAGGTTGCGCAGGTTATGATCCGCCGAATTCAGGCCCAGCGTCGTGTTCGACAGGACGGGAAAGAACGCGACGATCCAGGCACAGATCAAAAGACCGGCCTCAACGGAATCCACATAGATGAAGATCAACGGCGCGATTGCGATGATTGGCGTCACCTGCAGGATCACGGCAAAGGGGAAGAAGGAGATCTCGATCCACTTGGATTGCGTGAAAAGCACCGCGAGCGCCAGCCCACCAAATGTGGCGATGAGCATCGCGCCAAGCGTAATCTTGAGCGTGTTCAAAAGCGCAATCGAAAGGATAGGCCAGTCGGCGATCAACGCCTCATAGACCAGGATCGGTCGTGGCAGAATATAGTGCGGTATCTCGTTCCAGACGCAAATCCGATCCCAAAGAACGATGGAGATCAGAAGGATCACGACCGGAAGTATCCAGCGGCCCTGGCGTTCGATTTTCGCTGCGCGCGCTTTGGAGACCTCCAACGGGTCGAGCGGCACGGCCTGCCCGGAATGCTCGGGCACAGCGACAGCATGTTCAGTTAGAACAGTCATTGCTTCGATCTTTCCATTCCCACCTGCGGGAACTGATTACAGGTGGTCGTTGGCATCCATGGCGGCATGGAGCGCATCGGACACGGTCCGGCAATAGTCTCCGTATTCCGCAGACGTCCGGAATTCATCGCCGCGAGGATAGGGTGCATCAAGGGTCATGTCGTTGACCACACGTCCTGGCCGAGCGGCCATAACCACGATCCGGTTGGACAGATACACAGACTCGAATACCGAGTGGGTGACAAAGACAACGGTCCAGCCGAAGGTTTCCCAAAGATGCAGGATGTCGTTGTTCAGCTTGAAGCGAGTGATCTCGTCCAACGCCGCGAAAGGCTCATCCATCAGAAGGACCTTTGGCTTGGTCACCAGCGCCCGCGCGATGGAGACACGCATTTTCATGCCACCCGAAAGCTCACGCGGATAGCTTTCCGAAAAACCGGCGAGCCCCACCATTTCGAGTGCTTCCATGACACGATCATGGGCCAGCTTCTTGGAAATGCCCTTCAACCGAAGCGGAAGCCAGACGTTGCCGAACACGGTCGCCCAGGGCATCAAGGTCGGCTCCTGGAAGACGAAGCTCATTTCGTGCTCGTCTTGGCCGCTCTGCTCCATCGGCCACTCAACCCGCCCGGTTGTCGGGCTGGTCAGACTGGTCAATATCCTGAGCACCGTCGACTTCCCGCACCCCGAGGGGCCCAGCAATGTAATGAATTCACCCTGTCGGATATCCAGTGACATTTCCCGCAGGGCAATGGTGCCGTTGGAAAAGGTCTTGGAGATCTGGTTGAGAGAAACGATGGCGGGAGAGGACGCCCTAGCGCCCTGCCCCGACTCCGATACCTTGGCTGTCATGCGTACGCCTCACAGCCAAGGCTCGCGCCTGAAATAATCACTGTCCGGGTTTCCTGCGATCAGTTACCGGTCAGCTTCTTTTTGAGATCGACGCCAACGCCTGCGTTCACAAATGCCAGCGTGTAGGCCTTGCTGACATCAACATCGGCGCTCACAACACCAGCTGCAACCATCTTGTCAAAGAACGATTTGTTGCGCTCGTCGGTCATCGCACCAATTCCCATGGTGAGGCTGTCACCAGAATCGACGATGCCGTATTCCTTCATTTTCTCGATTGAAAACGCGAGCTGCTCATCAGACATGCCAGGGTTGTCTTTCTTGATCAACTCAAGAGCCGCGGCGTTATCCCCATAAAGGAAATTAACCCAGCCTATCGCGGAACCTTCAACGAAGCACTTCACCACTTCCGGCTTGTTCTCGATCAGGTCGGTGCGCGTCTCAACGGTCGTACCATAGCTGTCATAGCCATAGTCAGCGATCAGGAAGATGTTCGGCTTGAAGCCACCCTCTTTTTCAATCGCGAAGGGCTCTGACGTAATATAACCCTGCTGGCCTAGGTCCTTGTCAGCAAGGAAAGGCGCGGAATTATAAGTGTAGGGACGAACCTGATCTGCCGAAAAACCAAACTCGGCAATCATCCACTGATAGTAGGAGTTCAAACCGCCCTTGCCGATCAGCAGATTGATGTCTTTCAAGCTCTCCCAGGTATCATGCCCAGCGTCCGGATGCGTCAGAAGAACCTGCGGTTCCTTCTGGAAATGTGCGGCAACCACTGTTGTCGGAATGCCTTGCTCGACAGCGGAAAACGCCTGCAGCATGTTGCCGCCCATGAGGAAGTCGATCTTTCCGACAGGAAGCAGAATACGGTTGTTTGCTTGAGGCCCACCCGGCTTGATCTCGACTTCGAGACCACAAGCTTCATAGGTGCCATCGGCAACAGCCTGGTAGTAGCCGCCGTGCTCGGCCTGGGCGACCCAGTTGGTGCCGAAAGAAACTTTCTCGAGCGCAAAGGCGCTGGTTGAAACTGACAGGGCGGCAAAAGCCACGCCAAAGGACTTGAGAATACGCATGTTGTCTTCCGTCTCCTAATCGCTCTAAGCCGGCGCGGTGCTTTGCACGCGCCAACGTTGTGCTCTGCCGCTGTGCCTCCTCAGGCCCTGAGAGCGGATCAGGCAATCATGCAATGTTTAAATAGCAAGGCCTGTGCCAATCACCGCACGATCAGTGCAACAAGGCCCTTCCACCGCAAGATTCTGCCATGTTCATTTAACACACCCATCTACGACGACGACGCCTTTGGAAGCCCTCAAACGTCGCTGCACTTTTATTGTGCACATGCTGGCGGAAATTGCCATCAGCTTCATCAGACACCGACTTGCTCCTGAATGCAGAGCAGGGCAGTTTTCGAGCGCAAACACATGACACCAAGGTCACATCCATGCCCAAACCGCTGACACCTGAAACAATTCGAAGACCATTCGCTCGTTATAGCCACGGCGTTGAAGTGCCCGCCAACCATCGCATCATCTTCGCTTCTGGCCAACTCGGAATCTCAAGCGACGACAACATCCCGGCAGATGTCGAAAGTCAGACGCGTTTGTGCTTTGAGAACATCTCGGCGATCCTCGCAGAGGCAGAGATGGACCTCTCCGATCTGGTCCGTATCAACGCCTATGTCACCGGTCGTGAGCATCTCCCTGGCTACATGAAGACACGGGATGAATTCACCGCAGACCCACCACCAGCATCGACTTTGATGATCGTCTCGGGCTTCGCCCGCGAAGAGTTCGTCGTCGAAGTTGAAGTCATAGCGGCGAAGCCCTGACGAAACTAATTCGCCATTCGGTCTGAGTGACCGATCTTCCGGGCTGGGGCATTTTTTTTACACATCCAGCGCTTGCACCTGAGGCCAAACGCCTTAAAAAATGCCCCCGCCTTTAATGGCCGAAGCTGCGCATTTGCTGCGCTGATCTCTGCCAAAACCACTCCTGTGCGGAACTCGGGCAAGCCGGTTATTTCTGGCTGCTATCAAAGCCGACAGGTCCGACAACAAGGACCAGTCCCATGCGTTTGTGGATCAAAGACCCCATTTCAATCCTAGCCGAAGGCGCCGAGCGCGGCATTGTCATCGAAGACGGCGTCATCGTTGAATTGATCGGCACAGGCAAAGAGCCGATGCTGCCCGTTGACCAGACCTTCGACGCTTCCCGGCATGTCATCACACCAGGTCTGGTGAACACGCATCATCATTTCTTTCAAACGTTGACCCGAGCTCACCCGGACGCGATCAACAAGGAACTCTTTCCCTGGCTACATTCGCTCTACCCAATCTGGGCCAAGAACGTTACGCCCGAGAACTTCCGCCTTGGCACGCGCCTCGCACTGACGGAGCTCATGATGTCCGGTTGCACGGCCGCATCGGATCATCACTATCTCTTTCCTGACGGGCTGGAATCCGCCATGGATATCCAGGCTGAGGAAGCTGAGCGCGTCGGCCTTCGCATGACCCTCACCCGCGGCTCCATGAACCTAAGCCAGAAGGACGGCGGACTGCCACCTGACACGGTTGTTCAGGACGAAGACACGATCCTGGCGGACTGCGAAAGGGTCCTTTCCAAATACCACGACACCTCCAAGGGGGCGAAGCTACAGGTTGCCCTTGCTCCATGTGCGCCTTTCACGGTCACCAAACGCCTGATGCAGGAAAGCGTGACCCTCGCCGAGAAATACGATTGTCGTCTTCATACCCATCTGGGCGAGACCATCGACGAAGACGATTATTGTCTCGAGAAGTTCAATTGCCGGCCCGTCGACTATCTTGAGGAGTGCGGCTGGCTGAACGAGCGTGTCTGGCTCGCCCATGGCATTCACTTCAACGACGACGAGATCAAGCGTCTGGGCCATGCCTGCGTTGGTGTATGCCACTGCCCAACGTCGAACATGGTCCTTGCCTCCGGTCAGTGCCGGACCAAGGAGCTTGAAGCTGCCGGCTGCCCTGTAGGCCTTGGCGTGGATGGCTCTGCGTCCAATGACAATTCCAATTTGATCGAAAGCGTCCGCCACGCCCTCATGATCAATCGCCTGACCTATGACGCAGCTTCTGTGACGCACTTCGACGCGTTCCGCTGGGCCACCGAAGGCTCGGCGCGATGCCTGGGACGCGAAGATATCGGCGCCATCAAGCTTGGCATGATGGCCGATATGGCCTTCTACACTTTGGATGAACTTCGGTTCTCAGGCGCAGGTGATCCGCTCGCCGCGCTCGTTCTCTGCGGTGCGCATACCGCTGACCGTGTCATGATTGGTGGTAACTGGACCGTCGTTGACTGCATCCCAACAAGCATCGACATCGCGGAACTTCGCCACGAACATGGCTCTGCCGCAAAGCGGTTTCTCGAAAGCCTCTGATTGTCACTCGCGCCGCGCTCTGAACAGTGCGGCGCAGAACAGGCTTCAGGATCGAACCTTCAATGCGCCTGCAAGACCTGCGATCAAAAGCGCCAGTATGGCAACCAGCGCAAAAGACGCTCTCAGCGAAAACGCGTCACCAATGAAGCCCAGTATGGGCGGCCCGAACAGGAACGCTCCGTAGCCGAGCGTTGCAACGGACGCCAGTGCCGCCCCTTTGGACATAGTCGGATCAGCAGCGGCTCGCGACATCGCCAGCGGAAAGATGACCGCATTTCCTAGGCCCATGACAGCACAGCCCGCCCAGATCATCCAGATGCTTTCACCCCAGACCAAGAGCGCGCAGCCCAGCGCTGCTGCAATGCCGCTGGCGCGCGCAACTGGAACGGCCCCAAAGCGCGCAATCACCTGGTCGCCGCAAAATCTCATGATCACCATGGCAACCGAGAACACGGCAAATCCGACCGCGGCCTCGGAGCTGTCAAAGCCAAGCTCCTGGATCTGATAGAGCGCGGCCCAATCCGTAATGGCCCCCTCGCCCAGCGCTGCGATCAGGGCCATGATCCCGACGAAAAACAAGCCACCCTTCGGAATCGCGACAAATGGAGGTCTTTTTCCGCCCGGCCCTGTCTTCTCTGACGCCCAGGGCGTCCTTAGTGCGAACACAAGTGGGATCGCCATCAGAAGCGACCAACCGGCAAAGTGTGGCAGAAGATCCAGGTCATACCAGAGCGCAAGCGCTCCTGCTCCCGCGCCAAATCCCGCTCCCAGACTGTAAAGCCCGTGATAGGACGACATCACTGGCCGGCCCAATTCCTTTTCGACTTCAGCGCCCCAGCCATTCATCGCAACATCCAGTGTCCCGATGCAAAATCCGACCACCAGCATCAGCGGCAAAATCACCGCCACAGATGTGCCAAATGGCAAGATCGCGAAGCCGATCAGAATGCCGACTGCGAAGACCTTCGACATTGAGGCAGCGCCGAACCGATCAATCAGATAGCCGGCAATCGGAAAACCAAGCACAGCGCCGAGAGCCATGGCCAGAAGAACCAGGCCAAATCCGCTCTCGTCGACGTCAAGCATCAGCTTGAAGTCGGGGATGCGCGTCGCCCAGACGCCAATAAGGGTTCCCAGCAACAGAAAGACCATCCCGACGGCGTGCCGGGCACGTTTGATATGCATGAAAATCTCATAAGGAAGGAGCGCGAAACGCCTGTTCGACGAGGCGCGGCCACACTACGCTTCAATCAAACAACCTGGCAAGCAGCTTACCTCGAGTTTAATACGCCGCCAGCCTAAGCGATCGCAGCGAGCCCTACACCGCTCGAGGAATTGCCAGCCAGGCCGAAAAGACTGTCGCTGGCGGCCTGATAAAGACGTGATGCTCTTTCAGCATCTTTACGCGCATCAGCACTGCGCTCATCATCCGCTTCGCCTTGCTGATCGGAACCATCGCGCCCGGCCCCAGTATCAGCTTGCTCACCGCCGCTCAGCGCCGCCGGCTGCGCGGCATCAGTGCTTGCGGCATCCTGATTGCCTGGCCCGGAAGCTTCATCGTCACCGGAAAGCTCTTCCGCCGCCTCGGCTCTTGCTTCCGCCTGTGCGGCTGCCAACTGCGAGCGGGCCTGCTGAGCAACCTTGAGATCCTGCGATGAAGGCTCCGCCGGCGCAGTCGCCGCACGAATGACGATTTGCATCTTTCGGATAGTCGCCTCGGCCGTTCTTTCGACAGAAGTGTCGATCTGGACCTCACCGCCAATGGCATAGCGACCGCCATCTGGCCCCTGTTGGAAGGTATAGGTTGGAGCCCCGGCATAAGGTCCCCCGACACGCGCATGCGCTTGTTCATGCGCACGAACCTCACGGTCCCGCTGCTTCAGCTCTTCGACCTGCTTTTCTTCCGCCTCGGTCAATCCATCCCCGTCCGGATCTTCTTCCGTTTCTCCGATGGAGGAAGACTGGGCAACGCCGGGCGAAGCACCTGCATTTTGTACGGCGCCAGAAGCTCCTTCTGCGTTTTCCTGATCGGATACCGAACCGGCATCTACGTCGGCAGGATCGCCAGCGGTGCCTTCCGTTCCCTCAGATGGACTTGCCAAGCGCTGAGCAGAATCCTGCGGCCCGCGACCTTGTTTATCGTCACTTTGCGTATCATCGACCAACTGCAGCGCAAGGACAGCTTCGGGACTCAAGGGAGAAACAGCACCAGCTCGAGCCGCCGCCTGCGACCGGCCAACAGAAGAACGCGCCTCCTCCTGAACCACCTGAGAAGCCTGTTGCCTCTCCTGGTTTTCATCCTGGCCGCGCACCGCACCGGTTCCTCTCAGACCGGTTTGGGCTGGAAATGTCGAATTGACGCTGAGCATGAGGGTAAGCGTTGCCCTCGCGTCTTTCAGAAACATTAAGAAACGTTAGCAAGTGTCAATTCACACGCAGATTTGAAGAGAAACGCACCGCACACCGCAAAATTTTGCGCTGAAGTGTTCAACGAGCTTTCTCACGACCGCCACAGTCGCTTAGAAAGGCATGTTCTTTCTGACAAGGCGCTGGCAACTTTGCCCTTCGGCAGTATGTTGGCGGTTGCCCAATTCACTTCGCAGCGGATCCTTCCATGACAAATCTTCCCAAACGGTATTGGCACGAAATGACGACGCTCGACTTTGCGAGCCCGGACACGAAGGATTGGATCGCTGTCTTGCCGGTCGCCGCGATCGAACAGCATGGCCCACACTTGCCCGTATTCACTGATACGGCCATCGCCGAGGGACAGGTCCGCCGCGTCCTGGAGCTTCTTCCGGACAACATCCCCGCGACTTTTCTTCCAACCCAAGCAGTTGGCAAATCGAATGAGCACATCTCATCGCCGGGCACCTTGACCCTCTCCTGGGACACGGTCACGAGGGCATGGCTTGAGATCGGCGAAAGCGTCGCACGTGCAGGCATCAAAAAGCTTGTCCTCATCAACTCCCACGGCGGCAATGTTCCTGTCATCGACACGATTGCGCGCGAGCTTCGGGTCAGCCACGACATGCTCGTCACGGCAACCGCCTGGGCAAGATTTGGCCAGCCTGAAGGGGTGTTTCCGGCCGAAGAATTTACCTATGGCATTCACGGCGGCGACGTCGAAACGTCAATCATGCTCCACCTGCATCCTGACCTGGTGCGGATGGATCTCGCCGAGGATTTCACATCTGCGCAGCAGGACTTCATCAAGGAGTTCAAATATCTGCGCGGACACGGTGCCCAGCAGTTCGGATGGAAAGCACAGGACCTGTCTCCGAAGGGAGCCCTCGGAAACGCCGCCAATGCAGCCGCAGAAAAAGGGAAAAAGTCCCTCGATCATGCGGCACAGGGATTTGTCGATCTATTGAAGGACATTCATGCCTTTGATCTATCGAGGCTTTATCAGCAGAAGTGAAGCTCAGCGCCGTTTAGACGGTACGAGGCCAAAGATCAGAACGGGATGGAAACGCCTTGATGATCAAAAAAGCCGCCTGACTGCTCCGGCTTCAAACCATCAATCACCTGAAGCAGACGCTCTGCTGCGACTTCAGGTGATTGGACCTCCAGGCCCGATTTTGCGAAGCTCTCGGTCAATGGCGTGCGAACGGTGCCGGGGTGAAGCGCCACGCAAACTGCCGCATTGTTCTTGCGTACCAACTCGATCGATGCAGAGCGCACGATCTGATTGAGCCCTGCCTTGGCAGCCCTGTAGCTGTACCAACCACCCAGGTGATTGTCAGAAATCGAGCCGACCCGCGCCGACAAGGTCGCAAACACGCTGCGCTGATCTCTAGCGAGCAGCGGCAGAAAAGACTTCATGATCAAAGCCGGACCGATCGCATTGATCGCGTAGGAACGCGCCATCGCCGCCGGATCCAGATCTCGCCAGCTCTTCTCAGGACGATGTCCGTCCAGTGTCAGGGCACCTGTCGCGTCAATCACGAGGCAGGGTTCGCCCGCTTGCCGGCCAAGCCAGCCAGCGGCAGCTTCAATCGTCTCGGCTTTTGTCAGCTCTATGGACGGATCTGAAGACCGGCTCAAGCCGATCACCCGGTCATAGCCCCCCTCCCGGGTCAACGTCTGCAACAAGGCGTTGCCGATGCCGCCAGAGCTTCCAATCACGACGGCCAAACGATCAGTCAAATCGAACCCTCACATAAACAGAACGTCCGACTTCAGTTGTGGCGAACGACCTGAAAGGCAAGAGGCGGCGCAGAAACCGAACCGCCTCCTTTCACCGACTACCGCGGCTCGTCGGCGAGCCCCTTGTAAGTCGCGTAACAGGCAAGAAGCAGCACGACGGCAAAGGGAAAGCCTGTTGATACGGCCATGGCCTGAAGCGCACCGAGTCCTCCACCCAGCAGAAGCGCGATGGCGACCAATCCCTCGAATGTACACCAGAAGACACGTTGAGGCATGGGCGCATCGACCTTGCCGCCAGCGGTGATGGTATCGATGACAAGAGATCCAGAGTCAGAGGACGTCACGAAAAAGACAATCACAAGGACGATGCCCAGAAGTGACGTCAGACCTGCAAATGGCATTTCAGCCAGCATCTTGAACAGCTTCAACTCAAGAGGCGCATCGGCAACGCTTGTGACACCGTCTTGGACGATCTGGGTGATGGCGGTGCCGCCGAAGGCAGTCATCCAGAACACGCAGACAAGAGAGGGGATCAGGAGGACACAGACAACAAACTCCCGGACACTCCTGCCACGGCTGACGCGTGCGATGAACATGCCGACGAAGGGCGACCAAGAAATCCACCAGGCCCAATAGAAACTTGTCCAGCCTTGCGAGAAGTTCGTGTCCGCACGCCCGATCGGATTGGAAAGTGCCGGAAGCAGCGTCACATAGGCAATCAGATTGTCCAGAAAACCCGTTACAATCGCCAGCGTCGGGCCGACCACAATCACAAACAGCAACAATGCGGCCGCGAGACCCATGTTGATTTCACTCAGAATTTTCACCCCGCCATCAAGGCCGCGATAGACCGATATGAGGGCGACACCGGTAATTGCCAGAATGAGCACGACCTTGGAGACATCATTGTTCGGAATGCCAAACAGCAGCTCCAGACCCGCGTTTGCCTGCTCTGCGCCAAACCCCAAAGAGGTCGCCAAGCCGAAAAGGGTCGCGAAAACCGCCAGAATGTCGATGACATGGCCCGGCCAACCCCAGATCTTCTCACCGAAGATCGGATAAAAAACCGACCGCATCGTAAGCGGCAGCCCCTTGTTGTAGGAGAACAGCGCAAGCGCCAGAGCAACGACGGCATAGATCGCCCAAGGGTGCAGACCCCAATGGAAGATGGTCGCAGCCATGCCCAGTTCTGCCGCCGCTTTTGGGTCGTTCGCAGCAGCGCCGAGCGGCGCCCAATCGGTCCGGACGCCTCCCTCGAAAGTCGTGCCGCCCAAAGAACTGTTGAAGTGCGAAATTGGTTCACTGACACCAAAGAACATCAGGCCAATGCCCATGCCAGCTGCGAAGAGCATGGCAAACCAACCGGCATAGCTGTAGTCAGGGGTCGCATCCCGCCCGCCGATCCGTACCTTTCCGAACGGCGATAAAATCAGGAAAAAGCAGAAAAGAACGAAGATATTGGCGGCTCCGAGGAAGAACCAGTCCAGACTGGCGGTCAACCAACCTCGCAGACCATTGAAAACCGCGCCCGCCTGATCTTGAAGCGCCAACGTCAGAATGACGAAGCCGACAATGGAAAGACCCGATACGAGAAAAACAGGATTGTGAACGTCGAAGCCAAACGGCCCGAGGCTGGATTCAATATTGTCCTGACCGATCTCATATTCGGTTTCGATGAGGTTTGCCGCCCCCTCCGGCTCGGGAATACCTTGAGCGTCTGGTTCCATACTCATGTTCAAATTTCCTCAGAATGCGGAAAATACTGTTCAACGCAGGTCAAACGGCACGGATCAAAAAGACCGAAACCGGAGCGTGGCGGGCAATCAACGCACCATTGGACGACCAGAAACCATCGCCCAAATTGGGGACATGTGTTCCCATGACGACGAGGTCTGCATCTGCTGCCCTGATCGCATCGAGAAGGCTTTTCTCCAGATCCGCGGTCGGATCATGGCTCACAATCACCTGGGCAGACACCGCAACGCCCTTTCCAGCCGCATCATCCTCTGCGAGCTGCTTCAGCTTGGCCTCAAATTCGTCAGGGGTGTGCGC
Source organism: Roseibium polysiphoniae (assembly GCF_014842925.1). Taxonomy (GTDB): domain Bacteria; phylum Pseudomonadota; class Alphaproteobacteria; order Rhizobiales; family Stappiaceae; genus Roseibium; species Roseibium polysiphoniae. The sequence goes on along the minus strand of NZ_JACYXJ010000004.1, from coordinate 80,657 downwards.
CAGCGCACCGGGCAAAGCAGAGGTCACCCCGACATACCGAACCTCCGCGCCATAATGCGCAGCGAGATCAATCGCCGCCGCTCGTGCCTTCTTGAGGTTTTCCGCGTGTTTAAGGTCTATCGGTACGACCGCGCGCTGAAACAAAGCCCATCCCCTTCCTTGTTCGTTCGCCAACCAGTCGCATTCAAGAATGCGCAAAGGTTAACTTTCATTAACGCAGATCCCGCGCATTGGTTCCATGCAAAAATCTTTTGCTGACTTGCCCTCTCGCCTTGATGAAAAGCTGCTCAGCGCGATCATATTTTGAGCATATGAAAAAATAGGGCATTTTTTCACTTCACGAAATGAAAAAACAGACGTAATTTTCACGAGCAATTTTCGCACGAGGGAAAAATGTCGGAAGACAGTGGCATCGGACAGGACATTCGCGCGCTGCGCCTTACGCGCAAGATGACGCTTGAGGACCTTTCCAAGGCAGTCGGCAAGTCGGTTGGTTGGGTCTCTCAGGTGGAGCGCAATCTCTCGACGCCAACCGTTGATGACCTGCACAACTTTGCCCGGATACTCGATGTGCCGATTTCCATGTTCTTCGGCATCGCAGAGGCGCCTGAGCAGGAACGCGGTGTGGTGGTGCGCGCGTCCGCACGCCGGGAAATCGGCGAACGTGACAACGGTCTTTTCGAAGCGCTTGTATCGCCGGATCTCACCGATGATTTCGAGGTCATTCATTCGACCTTCCTGCCTGGCGCATCGCTTGAGAAGAGCCGCCAACGCGCGACCTCCGAGGTCGTCTATCTCATTTCCGGCACGCTGGACATCTGGATCGCAGATCAGATGTTCACCATTCAGGCCGGCGATAGCTTCCGCATCAAGGGCTCGAAATACCGCTGGGCCAATCCTTATGACGACCCGGCTTTGGCCATTTGGGTCATCTCTCCCCCTGTTTATTGAGGTTTGACCATGACCTTTCCCTCTACAGCTCGTGTCGTGATCATCGGTGGTGGAATTGTCGGCGTGTCCGCGCTCTACCACCTGGCGAAAGCCGGATGGTCAGAGTGCGTCCTGCTTGAAAAAAACGAACTCACGGCAGGATCGACCTGGCACGCAGCGGGCAATTGTCCGAATTTTGCCGCCAATTACGGCATCTTGAACATGCAGCGCTACTCGCTGGAGCTCTACCGCGGGCTTGGCGATGAAGTCGATTATCCGATCAATTACAATGTGACGGGCGCCATCCGGCTGGCGCATTCCCACGAGCGCATGATGGAATTTGAGCGCGTTCGCGGCATGGCAGCCCACATGGGCCTGACCATGGACATGTGCACGCCGGATGAACTGCAGCAGCATTTTCCTTTCCTAGAAACGCATGATCTTGAAGGCGGTCTATGGGATCCGCTCGACGGCGACATTGATCCAAGCCAGGTCACGCAAGCGCTGGCGAACGGCGCACGAGCGCACGGTGCAACGATTTTGCGTTTCACACCGGCCACCGGGGTTACCCGCTCGAACAGCGAATGGATCGTGCACACCGAGAAGGGCGACATTCGCTGCGACTATGTGGTCAACGCCGCCGGCTATTATGCGGCACGTGTCGGTGACTGGTTCCTGCCCAATGGCGGGCGCAAGGTTCCCATGACGGTGATGAGCCATCAGTACTTTCTGACGGAGGCCATTCCCGAGGTTGAGGCATGGACCAAGGAACATGGCCGCAAGCTGCCTCTGCTGCGCGATGTCGACAGTTCCTACTACCTGCGGCAGGACACTTATTCGCTGAACCTCGGCCCCTATGAGCGCAATTGTCAGGCGGCCTGGGTGAACGCCGATGATCCGATGCCCGATGACTTCAGCTTCCAGCTCTATCCGGACGATCTGGATCGCCTGGAGTGGTACATCATGGACGCCATGGAACGCGTCCCCCTCCTTGGATCGCAGGGCGTCCAGCGCAACATCAACGGCCCCATTCCCTACGCGCCTGACGGCTTGCCAATGGTTGGGCCCATGCCGGGCGTCCCCAACGCGTTCGAGGCCCACAGCTTCACCTTCGGCATCGCTCAGGGGGGCGGAGCTGGCAAAGTCCTTTCCGAGTGGATCATGCATGGCCACACCGAATGGGACATGTGGTCTATCGATCCACGCCGGTTCACCGACTACACAGACCCTCAATATAACCTCGGCAAGGCACTCGAGACCTATGGTCACGAGTATGCGATGCACTTCCCCCACCACGAGTGGCCCGTCGGGCGAGACAAAAAGCTGTCACCAGTCCACGACCGCCTGCTTGCCGACGGCGCACAGATGGGCGTCTACGGCGGCTGGGAGCGTGCCAACTGGTTCGCCAAGCCGGGCGATGACACATCAGAAGAAGCCACGCAGATTTGGAACCGGAGCGGCCCGTGGGAACCGCGCGTGCGCGAAGAAGTCGAAGCCTTACGCGATGGCGTCGGCATCATAGACATTTGCGGGTTTTCCCGCTTTGAACTGAGCGGCGAAGGTGCCGCGGAGTGGCTACGCGGAAGGGTTTCCGGGGCTCTTCCGAAGGTCGGCCGAATGAACCTGCTTTATTTTCCGGACACGCGCGGCCACGTCCTGACCGAGATGTCCTGCATCCGCCACGGGGAAGATCACTTCAGCTTGATCACAGCCGCTGCGGCTCAATGGCACGATTTTGAGGTTCTCTGGCGGCATTTGCCTGAGGAGCTGACACTTGTCGACCGCACGAGGGAAGCAAACTCGTTGCTGGTCACAGGGCCCAAATCCCGCGACCTGCTCGCCGGTCTTTCGGACGCAGACTTGTCGCTCGGTTGGTTGACCCATCAGAACGCAACGGTCGCGGGCCGTCCCGCACTCCTGCTACGGGTGTCTTTTGCCGGGGAATTGGGCTGGGAAGTCCATGTGTCGCCGGAAGACACCCCCGCAATCTACGATGCAATTCGTGGCGCCGGGGCGACGCCTTTCGGCATGTATGCCCTGAACTCGATGCGGATCGAAAAAGGCTATCTGACCTGGAAGGGGGATCTGTCCACTGACTACAGCCTCCTGGAGACCGGCCTGAACCGCTTTGTCCGGCTCGACAAGGAACAGGATTTCCCTGGCAAGGAAGCGCTCGCTGCAGAGGCAGAAAAAGGGCCGCTCAAGCAACGGGTCACGCTTGTCGTTGAACCGGGTGAGCAAGACGCTCCCTACATGGCAGCGGTTTTTGCAAACGGCAAACGCGTCGGCGAAGTCACCTCATCGGCCTATGGCTATCGCCTCGACGCGGCCATCGCGATTGCCATGATCGAAACCGATGCTGCCAAGCCCGGGACCCAGCTCGCCGTCGAAGTTTTTGGAAAGCAGTTGAGCGCCACCGTGCAGGAGACCTCCTGCCTATGGGATCCGGGCAACATCCGCATCCGCGCCTGAGCCACACTTAAGGGATTGTAGAAATGGCTTTTCCTCCTGAAAAAGCACGTGTTGTTATTGTCGGCGGCGGCGTAATCGGCTGCTCAGTTGCCTATCATCTGACGCAACTCGGCTGGAAAGATGTTGTCCTGCTCGAGCGCAAGCAACTGACGTCAGGCACAACGTGGCACGCCGCGGGTCTTATCGCCCAGCTGCGCGCGACACAAAACATGACCCGCCTGGCAAAATACAGCCAGGAACTCTACGGCAAACTCGAGGAAGAAACCGAAGTCGCGACCGGCTTTCGCCGCAACGGGTCGATCACCGTTGCGCTGTCAGACGAGCGCCGGGAGGAAATCCTGCGCCAGGCCTCCATGGCACGTGCTTTCGGTGTCGAGGTCGAGGAAATCAGTCCCTCCGAGCTGTTGAATCGCTATCCCCATGTGAACGCGTCCGATGTGAAGGCAGCCGTCTATCTGGACAAGGATGGGCAAGGTGACCCCGCCAACATCGCACTTGCGCTGGCGAAGGGCGCGAAGATGCGCGGCGCAAAGATCCTTGAGCGCACCAAGGTGACGGGTTTCGGCAAAGAGGGCCGCCGCATCACCAGCGTAAGCTGGGAGGCGAACGACGAAAGCGGCACCATCGAATGCGATCACGTGGTCAATTGTGCGGGCATGTGGGGCCACGACGTTGGCCGCCAGATGGGCGTCAACGTTCCTCTGCACGCCTGCGAACATTTTTACATCGTCACGGAAACGGTGCCGGGTCTGACCCAATTGCCGACGCTGCGCGTTCCCGAGGAATGTGCCTACTACAAGGAAGACGCAGGCAAGATGTTGCTGGGCGCTTTTGAACCTTTGGCAAAGCCGTGGGGCATGAATGGCATCTCGGAAGACTTCGAGTTCGACCAGTTGCCGGAAGACTTCGATCATTTCGAGCCCATCCTCGAAATGGCGGTCAACAGGATGCCCCTGCTCGCCGAAACCGGCATTCACACCTTCTTCAACGGCCCCGAGAGCTTCACGCCTGACGACGCCTATCACCTGGGCCTGGCGCCGCAGATGGACAACGTCTGGGTTGCCGCCGGCTTTAACTCCATCGGCATCCAGTCGGCCGGTGGTGCCGGAATGGCCCTTGCAGCTTGGATGGACACGGGCGAAAAACCGTTCGACCTCGGTGACGTCGACATCGCACGCATGCAGCCTTTCCAGGGCAACAAGACCTATCTCTTCGAGCGGTCGAAAGAAACGCTTGGCCTCCTCTATGCCGACCACTTTCCCTACCGCCAGAAGGCGACCGCGCGCGGCATCCGCCGCTCTCCCTTGCACGATGCCCTGAAGGCAGAAGGTGCGGTGATGGGAGAACTGGCGGGCTGGGAGCGCGCCAACTGGTTTGCCGATGAGGGGCAAACCGCCGAGTACCAATATTCCTGGAAGCGGCAGAACTGGTTTGGCAACGCGGCGCGCGAACACAAGGCTATCCGGGAAAATGTCGGCATCTACGACATGAGTTCCTTCGGCAAGATCCGGGTCGATGGACCTGATGCCGAGGCCTATTTGAACCATATTTCCGCCAGCAACCTGTCAGTCCCCACAGGCAAGATTGTCTACAGTCAATTTCTCAACACACGAGGCGGGATCGAAGCGGATGTGACCGTGACGCGCCTGTCGGAAACCGCCTATCTGGTCGTGACACCGGCTGCCACCCGCCTGGCGGACCAGGAGTGGATGCGTCGGCACATCGGCGACTATCGCGTCACACTGACTGACATGACCGCGGCTGAGGCGGTCATCTGCGTGATGGGACCGAATGCACGCACGTTGCTGGAGCGCGTTTCACCCAACGATTTTTCGAACGGGACCAATCCATTTGGCACTTTCCAGGAAATCGAAATCGGGATGGGTCTCGCACGCGCTCACAGGGTGACCTATGTCGGCGAACTCGGTTGGGAGCTTTACGTTTCATCTGACATGGCGGTGCATGTCTTCGAAACCCTCCGCGCCGCCGGACGGGACATGGATGCCAAGCTCTGCGGGCTGCATATGATGGACAGCTGCCGCATCGAAAAGGGCTTTCGCCACTTCGGTCATGACATCTCGAGCGAGGACCACATCCTCGAAGCAGGTCTTGGGTTCGCCCTCAAGAAGACCGATGTTGCCTATATCGGCCGCGATGCGGTCATGCGCAAACACGAAGAAGGACTGCAAAAACGCATGGTGCAGTTTCTCCTGAGCGACCCGGAACCGCTGCTATATCACGCCGAGCCAGTCATCCGTGAGGGTGCGATTGTCGGCTATCTCACATCAGGCAACTACGGCCACACGCTTGGCGCGGCCGTTGGTATGGGCTATGTGCCCTGCGAAGGTCAGACAGCGCAGGACGTTCTGGCCTCCAGCTACGAGATTGAGATTGCCGGCCAACGCGTGTCGGCAACACCATCCTTGAAGCCCTTCTACGACCCCAAATCCGAGCGCGTGAAAGTCTGACCGACCGACACGTCATACCGCCAACGAAGAGCTTAATCGCCCAGGAAACTGACATGACCCGCTATTGCCTGACCGTCACATGCCCGTCCCGCCGCGGCATCGTCGCTGCCGTTTCGACTTTTTTGGCCGACAACGGCTGCAACATCACGGACAGTTCGCAGTTCGACGATCTGGACACCGATCAGTTCTTCATGCGGATCGGTTTCGTGTCCGAACAAGGCTCAGAACTGGAGGCGCTTTCACAAGCTTTTGCCGAAATCGCAAGCAACTTCGGCATGACATTCGAGTTCCACGACGAAAACCGGAAAATGAAGGTTTTGATCATGGTTTCGCGTTTTGGGCACTGCTTGAACGACCTGCTTTACCGGGCACGGATTGGTGCCTTGCCGGTGGAAATCGTCGCCGTGATTTCCAACCACATGGACTATCAGAAGGTCGTGGTGAACGCGGACATCCCTTTTCATTGCATCAAGGTCACCAAGGAAAACAAGCCTGATGCGGAAGCGGCAATCATGAAAGTCGTCGAGGATACCAGCGCAGAGCTTGTCGTTCTTGCCCGCTACATGCAGATCCTCTCCGATGCGATGTGCCAGAAGATGAGTGGCCGGATCATCAACATTCACCATTCCTTTCTGCCGTCTTTCAAGGGCGCGAACCCCTATAAGCAGGCCCGCGAACGCGGGGTGAAACTGATTGGTGCCACCTCGCACTACGTGACTGCAGATCTGGATGAGGGTCCGATCATCGAACAGGATATCGTCCGCATCACCCACGCTCAAAGCGCCGCAGATTATGTCTCGCTCGGACGCGACGTGGAAAGCCAGGTTCTGGCGCGCGCCATCCACGCACATGCCAATCATCGCGTTTTTCTCAATGGCAACAAGACAGTCGTCTTTCCAGCCTCCCCTGGAAGCTATTCAAGCGAACGAATGGGGTGAGATAAACGCCTTGTGCCTGGTCCGTTGCACGCTTGAAGCCAACGCTCCAAAGGCTGCCTTGCGCTAAACTGCGGCGATGGAACCAGCGCTCATGATGCACTAGTTTCCCTGGGTCGATACCTCGATCGGTTCCAGGGAGCAGCATGCTCACGCGCGCTCCCGAAACAGCCGGACGATCATTGGAGCCAGGCAGCAGTACCAATGTTAAACCGCACCGCATGTCGATATTTTCTCGAAGTCGCCCGTCACGGTTCAATCAGACTTGCTGCAGACCGCCTGCATGTCTCGCCGTCAGCCATCAGCCGTCAGATTGCCAAGCTTGAGCGCGAATTCGAGGAACAACTCGTGGAGCGGCGGGCCGATGGTGTCCGGCTGACAGACGCCGGACACGTCATCGCAAAAAACTTTGCCGCGATCATCGACCAGATGGATCAAATCAAGGACGAGATATCGGACCTTCGGAAACTAAAATCCGGGAGCGTCTCCATCGCGACCGTCGAAGGCATCTCTGACCCCTTTTTGTCAGATCAGATAAGAGCCTTTCACAAGCGATTTCCGGCGGTCGAATTCCGGGTCCGTATCCGGGGCAGAGAGAGAGTGCTCGAAGCTCTGGAACAGCATCTTTGTCAGATCGGATTTGTCTACGACCATTTTACCCATCCGACGATCGAGATTGCCGGCCAATGGCGCCAACCTCTGCTGGCCCTAGCTCCGCCCTCGCATCCACTCGCGAAAAGCAAGCAGTTAGACCTGACCGACATCGCGCCGATGCCGTGTGTTCTGCCGGATGACAGCTTCGGCATCCACCACTTGATCCATCGTGCCTACCGAAGGATCGAGGCGACGCCGAACGCGATGCTCGTGGCCGATCAGCTGCATTTTCTGATCCGTCACGCGATACATAGCAATGCAATTGTCTTTGTGCCGCTCCAGGCAGCTCTTCGCGAAGTTGAAGCCGGAGCACTTGTGCCACTCGATCTGGACTGCTCCGAATTTGACCACCGCTTTATCTACGCCATTGTTCGGCGCGATCAGCGGCGGTCACCTGCCAGCCAGGCATTTATCGAGACCCTGTCGATGGCTTTCCCGGGTCACGAGAAAGCTGACAACGAGATGCTGGCGCGAATTCGGGCCGCTCAGGCGTGAAGCTCGATCGTGATATCTGCTTCGACCGGCGCATTGAGGCCAAGCTCATGCTGTGTCAGGGCAGCCCGTGCATGCTTGCCGTTTTCCTCGCCCCAAAGCGCGACGAACAGATCTGACGCGCCGTTCAGAACCAAATGCGGCTCCGTGAAGCCCGGGGCACAGGAAATGTATCCGATCATCTTCACGATACGTTTGACCCGGTCCAGATCACCAAGCACGGCTTTCATCATTGCAAGGTGATTGATCGCCATGAGGCGCGCGGACGCGTATCCTTCCTCAATGCTCAGGTCTGACCCGACCTTGCCCACATGAGGCAGAACATCGTTGTCATTCTCGTCCGGCTGGGTGCCAAGCGTCCCTGAAGTGTAGAGGATGTTTCCGACAACAACGCCCGGAAGATAGTTACCGATCGGCTTGGGCCTCCTGGGCAACGTGATCCCCATCTCGATCAAGCGGCGTTCGGTTTCATGTGGCAAGGTTCCATCCCCTTTGTTCAGCGCTAAAGTTGTATGCAAATTAGGCATATTTGTTCCGATAAGGGAGTGCGAATAACGCAACACACATTTGCCTAAACAGCAATCTACTAAATCGTCTGATCATCAAGAAAACTAAAATAAATAAATAATTTCAAAATCTTATTTTAAATTACACGTCGAAATCGCCTTCCTTTCCCTTCAGCTGCCGCAGATCGTGGCAGTAGCGCGTACGCCACTTTTGCCTATGCTCAAGGCAGATCAGTCGAGCCACAAGGATGCGCCGGTGCCAGTCAAATCCCTGCCCCAGCTAGCCCGAGACCTCCGCAATGGGACCGTTAGCTCTCGCGAACTCGTCGAGGCAGCCGTGGAGAGACATGCGGCGACCGAGGCGCGCCTGAACGCCTACCGCACATTCGCTGGCGAGCGGGCAATCGCGCAAGCGAGCGCGGCGGACAATCTAATCGCAGATGGCATCGATCTCGGTCCGTTGATGGGCCTGCCTGTGTCCGTCAAGGACCTGTACGGAATCCCAGGCCTCCCGGTCTTCGGCGGCACAGACGCAACTTTTCCAACCGCTTATGAACAGCCCGGCCCAGTGGCAAAGGCGGTGCTGTCGCAACTGGGTATCGTCACCGGCAAAACACACACCGTGGAATTTGCTTTCGGCGGGCTGGGCACCAACCCACATGCGGGAACACCGCTCAATCCGTGGTCATCGCCTGACGCACCACGTGTTCCCGGCGGCTCCAGCGCCGGAGCGGGCGTGTCGCTTGCTCAGGGTTCCGCGCTTCTCGCACTCGGCACAGATACGGCCGGATCAGTGCGGGTCCCGGCGTCCTTCACAGGGCAGGCAGGCCTGAAAGTCACCCACGGACGCTGGTCCCTAGAAGGCATCCTCCCGCTTTCACCTTCGTTGGACACACCCGGACTTTTGGCGCGCACGGTATCGGACCTCGCTTTTGCCTTTGCGGCACTCGATCCAAATTGCACATGTCCGCCTGCTCCTTCGGAAAGCCCCTTGCGCTTCGGGGTCATTCGCAATGTCGTTTGGGAGAACATCGACGCGTCGATCGCAGACAACACGACCGGAGCGCTACGCCAACTCGAGAAGGCAGGTCAGCGTCTACAGGATGTTGAGTTGCCCTCAGCGACAGATCTCCTGGAGATCTTCCGGGCCGGTGGCCTCGCTGCTCCTGAGCTACGCACGTTCCTCGACCTGAATTTCCCTGAACGCATCGAGCGCCTGGACCCCACCGTGATGGCCCGTGTTCAGGCCGCAGACGAAATCAGCGCCACGGAATATCTGCAGCGACGGGCAATTCTTGCTGAAAGCGGTGTGAGCGCCGCACGCGTGTTCGACCACGTTGATGTCCTGGTCTCTGCAACCATCCCGGTCAGTGCGCCGCTCCTGTCTGATCTTTCTGATCCGGATGCCTATCGCACGGCCAACATGATGGCGCTTCGCAACACGGCGCTTGTCAACCTGCTCGGGTGGTGCGCGCTCACACTGCCGACTGGCCTCGACAGCAATGGCATCCCCTCCGGGCTGCAGATCATCGCAGCGCCCGGACAAGAAGAACGACTCTTGGCCGCAGGCCTGACGGTCGAGGCCATTCTCGGGCAGGGCCCCGAAGTTCTGGGCTCGCCCCAACTATAACCTACAGAAAAACCAACCAGACCAGAGGTACATCATGAAACTGCAATCACTCGGCAAAGCCATGCTATTTGCGGTTGGAACCGCGCTCGCAGTTCCGGCCAGCGCCGCCGACTTCACCTTCACCTTCGCCCATGTTCTGACTGAAGATACTCCGAATGCCCGCGCGGCAGTCGTATTCAAGGAAGAAGTGGAGAAGAATTCCAGCGGACGTATCGAGATCAACATCCGTCCTGCGGCCCAACTGGGCGGCGACGTTGAGATCATCGAGCAGACCCAGATGGGATTGGTGCACATCGCCATCCCGCCAACCGGCAATCTCGCCAACTTCAACGAGCAGATGTACCTGTTCGATCTCCCGTTCCTGATGAATGACGACGCGTCGATGAAGCGTGTGCTCGATGGAGAAGTCGGCGATGAACTTCTAACGACGCTTGAGTCAAACAATCTGCACGGAATTGCAATGTGGGGCGCAGGCTTCCGCAACATGACCAACAACATCCGCCCCATCGACGGACCGAAGGACCTTGACGGCATCAAGATGCGCACCCTTCAGGCACCGACTATCCTGGCCACCTATCGCGCCTATGGTGCGAACCCAACAGCCATGGCCTATGTCGAGGTCTACAATGGCCTTCAGCAGGGCGTCGTCGAGGGCCAGGAAAACCCGCTGGCCAACATCGCCTCGATGAAGTTCTATGAAGTGCAAAAGTACATGACCCTCAGCCGCCACGCTTACCACACCTATGCGGCGGTCATGAACAAGGATGCATGGAACAGCCTTCCCGATGATCTAAAGACCGTCGTTGAAGAGGCGATGATCGTTGGACGTGATGCCGCGCGCCAGTTCACCGATGAGGACGAGACGAAGATCATCGAAAACATCAAGGGCCAGATCGAAATAAGCGATCTGTCAGAAGAGGGCCGGGCGGCATTCATCGAAGCCTCGCAGCCCATCTATTATGAGTTCCGTGAAAAGGTGACACCAGCGCTGATGGACAAGGCCCTCGCGGCCGCCAACGGCGAATAAGGGTTTTCCGGGGGCAACGCGCATGATCAACCGGCTCAATCGCATCGTCGATCTGATCGAGAATGTTCTTGTTACCACACTGATCCTGTCAGCGACATTGGTTGCGATCATTCAGGTCATTGCGAGATATGTGTTCAACAACTCCCTCTATTGGTCAGAGGAATTCATCCTCTACGCGCTCATCACCATGAGCTTCCTGACCATGGGCATGGGAGTGCGCTACGCCTCACATATCAGCGTTGAAGCGGTTTATGCCTTCGCAAGCCCCCGGATGGCCAGAGTTCTCCAGATCGGGGCAGCGTGCCTCGGTCTGGGTTTTGCCTGCGTTCTGATTTGGTACGGGACACGACTTGCCCTGAACACTAACAAGATGGGCCAGCTGTCTCCGGCCATGCGCATCCCGGTGGGCTACATCTACACCGTGATCCCGGTCTCCGGCGGTCTCATGGTGCTGCGGTATTTGCTGATTTTAAAAGACCTTTTTGCCGGGCGTGAATACGTCCCGCCCCAGGTCGACATCAAGATGAACTGAGGACAGGACATGGTTGGCGCTCTGGTTCCCGTATTCTTCGGCCTGCTTCTGTTCGGCCTCCCCATCTTCGCCGCGCTGGCCTTGTCGGTAGCGCTGGTTTTCTACTTCTGGGGTGGGATCGATCCCGTCCTGGTGCCGATGCGCATGTTTTCGGGCATCAACAACTTCTCCTTGATGTCGATCCCCTTCTTCATTTTGGCGGCCGAACTGATGCGGATCGGCGGCTTGTCGGATCGGTTGATCAACTTGGCGCGTGCCGTCATTGGGTGGCTGCCAGGCGGCCTCGCCGCTGCAGCCGTTGTTGCGTGCCTCATGTTCGGCTCCATATCAGGCTCCAGCCCCGCGACAGTGATCGCCATCGGCTCGATCCTCTACCCGGCGATGGTTCAGGCCGGATACGACCGGTACTTCTCAATCGGGTTGATCACAACCGCCGGCACGCTCGGCCCTATCGTGCCGCCCTCCATTGCGCTCATCATCTACGGGTCAGTGACAGGCACCTCAGTCGGCAAGCTGTTTGCCGCCGGCTTGTTGCCCGCGGTCCTGATCGGCGGGCTGCTCATCGCCTATGCCACTTGGTATTCCGCGCGAAAGGGGTATCCGCGCGATGCAAAGCCAACAATGTCAAGGTTCATGACAGCCTTAAGGGCCGCTTCATGGGGGCTTGGCCTGCCGTTTATCCTCCTGGGCGGCATCTATTCCGGCGTTTTTACCCCGACGGAATCAGCGGCTGCCGCTTGTTTCTACGGATGGTTTGTCGGAGCCGTCATCTACCGCAGCATCTCATGGAGAGATACGCTTTTCGTGCTGCGCAACACCGGCCTGATTTCCGGCCCTCTGCTGTTGATCACGGCCGGCGCTTCCGCATTCTCCTGGCTTCTGGCCAGCACCGGAACGCCGGCGGAGCTTGCCGGTCTTGTGCTTGAGGATTCGACAAACCCGATCGTGATCATTGCCTTTTTCAATATTCTCCTGCTGATTGCCGGCTGCTTTCTCGACAGCGCGTCGGCGATCATCATCCTCGGACCTCTCATGATGCCGATTGCACAGCAAATCGGCGTCGATCCGGTTCACTTCGGCGTGGTCATGCTGGTCAATCTGTCGGTGGGCATGTTGACGCCTCCCGTTGGCCTCAATCTCTTCGTCGCCATGGGCGTTGCCAAGATGAAGCTCGGCGAGGTTTTTCTGGCCAGCCTTCCGACGATCCTGCTGATGCTCGTCGCCCTGATCCTGCTCTCCTACATTCCCGCCATCAGCATGCTGTTGCCCGAGACGCTTTTTTAGGGGGTACATACTGCCAGACTGCGGTGAGGGATAAAGGAGGTGAATTGCGTCGCCGCGCGAAGTGTGCAGGGTTTCGATCGTCACGTTTTGCTCGGGGGAGGCCTTCGCGGTTTCGCTGTCGGTTAAATAATTACGCCAGTCTGACTGACGAGGTTTCATTGATTCGGTCGCGAGGGCCTGATCACGCCGAGGCCTGAAACAGCTTATTCCTCTTAGAGCAGGTGGAAGCGGGGAGTTTGACGCTCTCGGAGAGTCCAAAGGTCATCATTAAATCAGATTGATATTCAGAGTCAGCAAGCCAGATTCACGGCACTCCAGATCACGGATTTCTCTAGTCAAATTTAAAGAGATACGCCCTTATCTCTCACCCAATTCAATCCTGAAATCTAGTTGTGCCGCATGACGACCAGGGTGATGTCGTCGTGAACTTTTTGGGTTCCGATATGGTGCTTCAGGTCGTCGATGATGCCCTGGGCGATTTCTTTTGCATCGCCGGTCCGGTGGCGCCGCAGGCTCTCGCGCAAACGGTCCATTCCGAACAACTCTCCTGTCGGGCTTTCCGCTTCAGTCACACCGTCCGTGTGCAGAACAATGATGTCGCCGCTGGTGAAGGGAATTTCGTGCGTCGCGACAAAAGTCGAAATGTCCTTGTCCAGACCGATCGGAAATCCGAGATCCCCTGTATCAACCGTCTCCATATCGCCCACTCTCGGCAAGACGAGAACATCCTCATGCTGGCCGGACAAAGTGATCTTGTGGTCTTCATAGTCGAGGAAGCAAAGGGTTAGATGCTTGTCGGTCCCCGTGCGTTCAATATTGTGGCAGATTGCGCGGTTCAGCGTGTCGAGAAACTCGCAAGGATCCACCACGCCACGCTCTTGAAGCGCAACGGTCACCGATTGTACCATCAGCATGAGCACACCACTTTCCAAGCCGTGGCCGGTGACGTCGCCAATGCCGACCTTGATACGACCGCCGACCTGAAGCACGTCGTAATAGTCACCGCCAACTTCATCTGCAGGCTCCATATAGGCCGCGATCTCGACCTTCTGGATGCCACCCAGTTCGTCAAGCGTGGGCAGGACCATCATCTGAATGCGGCGGGCAATATCAATTTCAGCACCGAGCCGCATGTTTTCGCTGGTCAACTTTTGATTGAGGCCTGAAATTTCTGCATTCGCAGTTTCCAGCTGCCGGTTCATCCGATCGAACCGCATGGCCTGACGCCATTGCATGCCTGAAAAGGCAGCGCCAAAGACACCGGCAATTGCAAAATAAATCAGAAGATATTTGAAGGACAAAAGATTCTGGGCGATGGGCTGCGCAATCATCACGGCCTGGATCCCGCGGATATCACCGACGGCCCAGTCTTTTTTGGGACTTTCAGGATGACTGTTGTGACAGGCAACGCATGTCTCGCCCATCACCACCGGTGCCGCAATCCTTATCCGGCGATCCAAGACGGACCCGTCCAGCTCGTACAACAGGTCCTCTGCATTGCGTGAGGCTCGAAACTTGGACAACGCGCGTGTTTCGAAAGCATCAAGATTATGCGGGTCGCGCTTGGCAAAAGGAAAATCTGAGACAAATCGATACTGCAGGTTACGCGCCCGATTGCCGATCACATCCCCCAGTTCAAGCGAAAGCGTCGCCGGAATCGGAATACCACCGGGGATTTCAGCGTACTCATGGGAGGGGACTGCAGTGCCATCGTTTTCCAGCACTCTGCCGATCACATTGCGCGAATAATAGCCTCGGATGTCCGTGATGACCTGGTTCAGATCTGTTGCCTGGGACCTGAGGCTTTCCTCAGACAGATTTCTAAGGTCGAGCCACACCGCCAACGGCAAAAACGCGAGGCTGAGCACTACAATAACAGCGAACAAAATCGGCTTGCTCGCCAGTTGCCGCCAAAATGAAGTCATAAAAAGCCTCTCAATGCATAAATGTTGAGCATGAGGCGGGTCATTGTCAATATGATGAAATCAAAACATTTGTAGAAGAAATCGCACAGAGCTAAATCATAACGGGAGCTGCTCCTGGCCGGCGATTTCAATGGGAAGGCCGATGCTTCAACGGCGTTAATAATTGGCAGTACCTCAGTGAGCGTTTCGCGTGAAACTCTGTCCGTTTAAGCAATCACATCGTATTTGCGTTGGCAATTTTGTTTTCCCAGAACGCGATCATTGATTTCACGCCTCCTGTTTCAGCCGTAACCGCATTTGAGCGCGCCCGAGTGGCAACGGTATCTGCCTCAACCGCTGTCGAACTCGCTCTGGCAGCAACCGTCTCGGTTTCTGCCGCAGTAACGGATTGATCCACCCCTTTGACTTCAACTTTTCCTGTATACATGTTGACTGAGTAATACGTCGCCGCAAAAGACCATTGGGTAAATGAAAGAGAGAACGCGGAAACGGTGAAGCTTCCGGACGCATTTATCGCAAAGAACAGTCCAACTTTGATCGTAAGGTCGACACCGAGCGTAAATCCAAAACTGCCCGCAAGATTCACGGAAAGAGAGCCACCAAACAAGTACAACTCCTTGGCCCCACGATGAAGCAATCTGGTTGTTCCCGTAGTAAGCGTGAATTTATTGCCGTTGATCGTTTCGGTATCATCTGAAGAATTTTTGACGAACTTGGCTGTACCGCCTGCCCCTCCAGCATTCAGGTGAATTTCCTGACCAACGGCAGTCTCAAAGGTCATTTGCTTATCTGAAGCGATCTTCAGCTCTTCAGTCGAATGCAGATTGTGAGTGCCATTCGTCTTTTGATGGAATGCCCCGGACTCGACGTACATCCTCTCGGCTGCCTTAACCAGGATCCGTCCATCGCAGGCTAGCAAAATCCCGTGGCTGGTCGACGCGTCGGGGCCCGCTGCCTTTTCATAGACGCTCGCAGCTCCATCGCCTCCCTCATCGGAGATGTGCTTTGCGGGATAGAAACCGGACTGATTGGTGGTTTGCGTTTGCTCTTCGTCAGAATAGCCACCAAGGCGAAAGAATGCGCCAACGCCTGAATCAGCCTTCGCCGGCACGCCGGGCGTCGTGATGTTGCCCTGAGCGTCCTTCACCTCGGGAACTGCAGGTGTTGCTTTCGTCCGCGGAAGATAAAGATACGTATATCTGTTTTTGTAATGGGTGCCAGTATTGTCGGAAACACTTGTATCGACAGAGGAGTTCATTGCACCAGCTCCCAAAAAAGCAAAAATAGGCCGGATAACCTATTAAGAAAAGCATGTAAGAATTCTGTCACATATTGGACCAATAAACCTTAAAAACAAGGGCTATCGTCCTTCGATACGAATGACCGCAAATCGCCAGTGAATGTCGATAGACTTTTGACGCTGAAGGCCGCGATCGTGTATCGCTAGAGGAGAGGAACGTCGTTCCAAACCAGGCTTTCGGGAAACTTGGAATTTGGTGACGTGCAGGGGAACTCATTGGATACACCGGACAAGACGCAAACAGCGATCAAGAGCCTGGCAACAACCTGCGAGGCGATTGCCCATGGCCGATTTGACGATGTTGATGAACTCTACGACGTTGTGACCAACGAAGGCGTTCCAGAGGATATACGCGCTCTTGCGGAAACCTTCGCTGGCATGGTGGTGCAGGTCGAAGCACGGGAATTTCACGCCAGTCAGCTGATCGCGGATCTGACGGAAACAAGGCGCCTTCTGGAGGCTGCCGAAGCGAAGTTGAAAAAAGAAAACGCCGTTCTTCGGACACGTCTCGACAAATTGGACGTGACCTACGACGAAAAGCAGGCAGAACTTGAAATCCAGCAGGTCACCGACAGCGACTATTTCAAGTCGCTGCAATCACGCGCCAAATCCCTGAGGTCGAAATTCAAGACCGATCCCTAGACCAATCATTTCAGAGAGCTTCGCTTGACCAAGATCATTTCCACGCATTCCTACCGGGGCGGCACGGGCAAATCCAATGTCACCGCGAACCTTGCGGCGACGCTGGCCATTCGCGGACACAGGGTCGGGATCGTCGATACCGACATTCAGTCGCCCGGCATCCACACGCTTTTCAAGGTCGACCTCAATTCAGTCCAATATACCTTGAACAACTTCCTGTGGGGGCACTGTGGTGTCACCGATTGCGCGATTGACGTGACTGGTGGGGTGGTCGACGCAAATGGCGATGTTGTTCCCCCGGAAGGAGCCAAGGTCTTCCTGGTGCCTTCGTCTATCAAGACCGGTGAAATCGCCCGTATTCTGAAAGAGAAATACGATGTCGAAGACCTCAATCGCGGGTTCATCACTCTTTGCCAGGAGCTCGAGCTCGATTATTTGCTGATTGACACGCACCCAGGGGTCAATGAGGAAACGTTGCTCTCGATCGCGATTTCCGACACCTTGCTGCTGATCCTCAGGCCCGATGTCCAGGATTACCAAGGCACAGCTGTCACACTCGATCTGGCGCGCAAGCTTGAGGTTCCTCAGTTGTTCCTGATCGTCAACAAGGCGCTCGAGGCATTCGACTTCAACGATCTGGCACAACGGGTGTTTTCCAACTATCGCACGCCGGTCGCAGCGGTCCTCCCGCTCTCGACAGACCTGATTCAGATTGGCAGCACCGGCTTGCTCCGGACATTGCAGCCTGACCATGCCTTTACGAGAGCAATTGAATCGATCGTTGACGCGATCGAGTAGGAGCCTGTCTCGAAGGCTTTCAGTCTTCGCTCGGCGCATCAAACAACGCTGTCATGAAGTCCTCGACACTCGCTGTCCGTTTATTTCTGTCGAATTGAAGCGCGTTGCGGATCGCGGTCCAGGCCGCGACATCCAGATCGCTCAGGACCTCCGGTTCCAGGTTTTCCGCAGCGGCTTCATTTGACGGTCGCATGGCAAACGGATGCGTTCCGGAAATCAATTGATAGGCGATACAGCCAAGCGCAAAGATATCGTCTCGCGGATCGCGCGGCGCCCGGTCGAACATTTCCGGGCTGGCGTAGGCGGTGGTCATGGCGTCTGCGAGCGTTTCGTCTGCGCCGTCAGCGGTTGCCGCAGCGGCCAGACCGAAGTCGAGCAGTTTGACTGGACCGTCCTCGACCAGAAAAACGTTCCCAGGCTTGAGGTCCGAATGAATCACGCCTTGGGAATGCGCGTGAGTTAGCGCCGAACAAATCCCGGTCAAGATCGCACTTGCCTCATTTCCCGGGAGCGCCAGCCCGACGGATTGCGCCAACCGGCGGTTCAGCGGCACCCCTTTCAAGAGCTCCATCACGATGAAGACCTCGGAACGATCCCGATCAAAATCATAAACCGAGGCAATATTGGGGTGCGCCAGCATTTGTGATTTGCGGGCCTCGGCTTCCAGAATGCGCAGGGCGTCCGGATTGGTGCGGAATTCGTCGTTCAACAGTTTCACGGCGACATAGGGCTGGGCATTTCCCGCCTCCAGCCTTCGGCGATCGACGGCCGAATAGACCACTCCCATGCCGCCTCGACCGATCTCTACGTCGAGAATAAACCGATCCCGCAAAATGCTCCCAACGCCGGCACGCGGCGCGCCTGCAGCACCGAATTTTTCAAGGTTTTGAGCCTCACGTGAGCGATCGCTGCCAGAGCGGCGGGCATCTGACCGAAAGCGAGCGCTTCTGTAGTTGGTCAGAAACTTGTCGAGTTGTTCTGGCTGCTCTTCTGGAGCTTTCGTTTCCGGCGCGTCGCCGTCGCGACCTTTGCGGAACCCGCGGTAATCGTCGACAATTGAAGACAGCACGACATCGTCCACCTTCTGACGCGTTTCATCCCCTGAAGTGCTCTTCGGGGTTGCCAGAAACGGCAGCGGCGGCAGGTAGGGCTTGCCCGTCGTCTGATCGCGGTGTCCGGTCAGCGTGAGCGCTGCTTCCCCTTTTGACAAGCCGAGCTCTCCAGCCACCTGCAGGGGAGAAATTGTTGGGCTTGGAACCGGCGCTGCGGCCGGCGTTTGCCCCATGCCCTGCAAATGCAACACTCGGGGAATTGTCGGTTCGTCGAAATCGTCATTCAAAAGAGCATTTGGTGTGCCAGCCGTCGAGGCCGCAGCCATGGGCGTGGTGGGCGGATACGTTCCCGGCAAGCCCAGATCTGCAACGCTGAACGCATCGCTTGTTTTCGTTGCGCCAGGCAACTGCTGCAAGACAATGGTACCAAGATCGTTCGGAAGGCGCCCTTCCTCAATCGATTGCCGGATAACGCCAACAACCTGCTCAAATTGGTGTTCAGACTTCATTGCGTAAGTCTTGAGCCGACGCACCAGAAGATCGTAGTTGGACCGCCCCGTGACAAATGCGCTGACTGCGCCGGTGGGATCCTCGTCCGAACCCGTCGCTGGCATCTGAGGTGGTTTTTTCGGTCGCAAGAATTTCAGTTTTAGAGACTTTCTGAATCTGGGATCTCGTAACCTTTCGGCCGACTAATATTATATCGATTGAGCTTTTCGATAATCGTCCGCCGGCTGACTTTCAAGATCCGAGCTGCCAAGCTTTTGTTCCAATTAGCTTCGCGCATTTTCGCTTCCAAAACCAGAGCCTCGTATTGACCGACAATCGTTTTGAGGTCCCCATCCGGGATAACGGCCGGCATTCGCGAGGATTCCTTGTCGGAATAGCCAACCAGTTCTCCGGGCAAATGCGTGATCTGGATCGGCTGATCGGCGTCTGCCATCAGCTGAGCCCGGTCCAGAATATTCTTCAGCTCGCGAACATTGCCCGGATAGCTCCAGCACAGCAGAGCGTCCAAGGCATCCGAGCTGACTTCTGGCATCGGACGTCCGAATTTCTCGGATGATGTCTTCAAGAAATGATCTATCAGCTTGGGAATGTCAGAGGGACGCTCCCGAAGAGGGGGCATCTGGATCGGAAAAACGTTCAACCGATAAAACAGGTCTTTTCTGAATTCGGCTTCGGCAATCTTTTTCTCAAGATTGACGTTCGTGGCACCTACAATACGCACGTCGACTGTTTCGGTCTTCGTGGATCCAACACGGCGGACTTCGCCTTCCTGCAAGAGGCGGAGCAACTTGGCCTGGAGGCTAAGCGGCATGTCGCCGATTTCATCCAGGAACAACGTCCCCTTGTGCGCTTCGTGGGCGAGCCCCTGTTTCGTGGTCGCCGCACCGGTGAACGCGCCTTTGACATGACCAAAGAGTTCGCTTTCCAGCAAAGCTTCAGGCAGCGCGGCGCAGTTCTGCACCACAAACGGATTGCCGCTGCGATCGCTCGATTGATGAATGAAACTGGCCATCATTTCCTTGCCCGTACCGGTTTCTCCTCGCAGAAGAATTGGCACATCGGAAACCGCGGCTTTGCAAATCAAGGAAATCGCGTGCTCAATCGGCGGGCTATCACCGACGAGGCCGCCCGGCTTGGCAAATTTGCGCGTCTGGCTTTCTTTCTTGGCCTTTCGCTGCCTTGGCAGTTCCGCAAGCTGGCGGTTGAACTGCCGATTCAAGCGGGAGTTCTCCTCCACGAGACGGCTATTCCACATGCAAACGGCTGCCTGGCTGGCGAAACTCATCAATGGACGCAACGCAGCGTCCTCCAGCGCTCCAATCTCATCCGCGCCGTTGCGAACGTTGATCAGTTGCAGGATGCCGATGGAACGATTTTCCTGAATCGTCAGGGGCACGATCACAAGCGAGCGTGTTCGTGTCCCACCGAGCTTGTCGTCTTCCCGAATTCGGGAAAAGTCATAGCCGATGGCGCTGTCGATGTTTCCGATATTGACGGGCGTCCCGGTCGAAACGACAAGCGACGCCGGTTCATTCAAGTTGGGAGTCTTCTCACCGCTATAGATCGGGATCCGCTCACCTTCGGCCATCACCTCGATGAGCCCGCGATATTTGGAACTCACGCGATGAAGGTAATGAGCGAGCGTGTCCAGGGCATAAATCGACGCGCCCTCGGCACCGGACAGGCGAATGGACGCCTCAAGCACCAGGTTCATGACGGACTCGATCTTTTGCTCACTTGCCAGAGCAATCGAAAGGTCTATCAAATCCTGAAAAACAGCGTTTTTAGGCATCATTCAACAATGCCTCCAAGACCAAACAAATGTCCGGCGACACAATGTCGACAGGGCGGCTTCAACGTCGTCGTGGCACAATAGGCGCGTCGAACAATCCTAGACTGACAGCGTATATCCAAAACGACCATCTCCCTGGACATCAATCGAGACCGATGAGAATGCATCACCTGACCCCATTTGGGTCAAAAGCTCAGTCGACAGTTCAGGAAGGATCGTACGGTTCACGATATGGTCGATGTTGCGGGCGCCTGTCTCCACTTCCGTGCAGCGGGCGGAGATTGCGGCGACCACCTCGTCAGAATAATGGAGTGTCATCTTCTGATTTTCCAACAGCCGCTTGCCGACCTTGTTGAGTTTCAGACGGACGATTTTCTCAAGCGGCGCGCCAACTAGCGGGTAGAAGGGCACTATCTGCATGCGTGCCAGCAGTGCCGGTTTGAAATGCGCACTCAGGATCGGCCGGATTGCAGCAACCAGCTCATCGGAGCTCGGCTGTGTGGGCAATGTGCCCATCTCGGTAAGCACATCCGTTGCGAGGTTGCTGGTCAGAACGATGATTGTATTCTTGAAATCAATCTGCCGGCCTTCGCCATCTGCCAACATGCCCTTGTCGAAGACCTGGTAGAAGAGATTCATGACCTCCAGGTCTGCCTTTTCGACCTCGTCGAGCAGGACGACGGAATAGGGTCGTTGGCGCACAGCTTCGGTCAGGAGACCACCTTCGCCATAACCAACATAACCCGGGGGAGAGCCAACCAGCTTCGATACGGTATGCTTTTCCTGGAATTCGGACATGTTGATCGAAATAAGGAAGCGCTCGCCGCCAAACAGTTGATCGGCGATGGCCGTTGCCAGCTCGGTCTTACCGACGCCGGACGGGCCAACGAACAAGAAAACACCCATCGGCGCGTCCGGGTTTTGCACCCCGGCCTTGGCTGTGCGCAATGCTTCATCGATTGCCTGAATGGCATGGTCCTGGCCAACCACCCTGGCCTTCAGGTTCTCTGAAAGCGACAGGATGGATTGAGCATCATCCTCAACCATTCGCCCGAGCGGAACGCCCGTCCAATCAGCAATGACCTGCCCGACGGATTCTTCAGTGACCTCGAAGGAGACCAAAGGGTCCCCGGCCTGTATGGCGGTCAACTGTTCGGCCACCTCACGATATTTCACACGCAGTTCATCCAGATCCGGTGCGGCTGGCGCTTCATCACCGCCAGTATCACTGTCAGTATCACCGTCATTGGCTTCACTGTCAGGCTCAGCAGCATCCTCATCGAGCGTCAAGCCAAGCTCAAGGCGCATGCGCAGAATTTCGTCAACGAGGGAAAGTTCTTCTTGCCACTTTGACGTCAACTCGGCGATTTCGTTTTCGAGATCGGAAATTTTTTCTTCAATTTCAGATACTTGAAGAGCTTCGTCACCGAAGTCCGACTGCTGGTCGCGACGAATGGAATCAAGCTCCCGGCGAAGTTCGCCGAGGTTCTTCTCTCTCAACTCGATCGCGAATGGTTTTGAGGATAGTGACAGCTTCACACGGGCACAGGCGGTATCGAGGACATCGACCGCCTTATCAGGCAGCTGACGGCCTGAAATATACCGAGCCGACAATTTAGCGGCCGCTGAAACGGCGTTGTCCCGAATGTAGACGCCATGGTTCTTTTCATAGGCGGTGCGCAGCCCGCGCATGATCGTGATTGCTTGAGCAGGGCTGGGTTCATCCAGCTTTACAAGCTGGAACCGGCGTTCAAGGGCCGGGTCTTTTTCGATGTATTTCTTGTATTCGCTCCAGGTCGTCGCCGCGATGGTCCGAAGCTCACCGCGTGCCAGCGCCGGTTTCAATAGGTTGGCCGCGTCAGCGCCGCCCGCTGAACCACCCGCACCAATGAGCATATGCGCTTCATCGATGAACAGGATGACGGGCTTCGGCGAGGATTTAACCTCTTCGATGATGCCCTTAAGGCGGTTTTCGAACTCACCCTTAACACCAGCACCGGCCTGCAACATTCCAAGGTCAAGACCGATCAACTCGACATTCTTGAGCATGTCGGGAACGTCGCCCTCAGAGATCTTGCGCGCCAAGCCCTCAACAACGGCAGTCTTGCCGACCCCTGGATCTCCAACGCAGATTGGGTTGTTCTTGCGTCGACGGCCCAGCACATCGATCATCTGCTGGATTTCGCGGTCACGGCAGAACACCTGGTCGATCTTGCCCTGCCGCGCCTGCTCGGTGAAATTGGTGCAGAACTTCGCCAGCGCGCTGTCAGGGCTCGCACCAGGCGTTGCCTTGCTTTCGTTGCTGGTCCCGGAGGTCTGCTCGGTGGTTGTCTCTTCTGATCCCTCGACCGCCGCGCCGAAGTCTTTCTTGAACTGCTCGTAGGAGACCGACTGCAGCTCAGAAAGCCACCGGTCATCGCCGAAACGGTTGGGTTGGGCAAAAACCGTTGCGAACAGGCTGCCCGAACGCACTTGATCAAGGTTTAACTCGACGGAGCTGACCAGCCAGGCATCTGAAATCCACTCAATCAGCAAGCGTGAGAACACTGGCCGGCCTTCGTTGCCGCGCTTCATGTCCTCAAGTGTCGAATGCAGGCTCTTTTTGAAATTTGTCGGATCAACTTCGAAGTGCCGACAGGCAGTCTGGACGTCGTGTTGGCTGTCCTCGACAAACACATAAAGCAGATGCTCTATCGTCACCTCGAAATGCCCACGGGTCACCGCAAGTCCAGCCGCAGATTCCAGCGCGCGGCGAGAATAGGTATTCAGGCGACTAATAAGGCGACGAAGATCAAGATCCACCAAAATTCCGCTCCCTGAAAAAGCATCGGCTAGCCTGCCAATGCTATAATCTAACCAAGTATTTTGCTTTCATGACAGGAGCATTGAAAACAGCCCCTTGAAAAATAGAATTTATTACTACGCCGAAAGAGGACGCGTTATCAATGACCGGAAATGGCCACGGGTGCCGTTCCGATTTGCGAAACGGCACCCTGGAGGCTTAGCTTGTAATCGTTGTTACCCTGATATCCGGTAAAGGACGATCATCAGGTAACTGGAGCGCGCCAATCATCAGAAGCTGAAGTGCCGGCGATTTCGTGGGTCCATTCAGCTTTGCGGTAGGTCAGAGCCCACTGCTCGAGGTCACCACGAGATGTGTTTGCTTCATCGTTGACGTCCGGCAGAATGGTCTTGCCTTCAACGAGAACGGCGTCGGTGTATTTGATTGTGTAGTAATGCTCTTGCACACCGCTGACGGAGGTGCGCCAGAATTTCATCTCGACTTCCAGGTTTTCACCTGTAGCGAGCGCCTGCCACAGCATTGGGGATGCTTTGTCGAGCGGCTTAACAAAGACGGTCGGCTGGTGACGGCGAGTGCCGATGGCTGTGCCGGAGTTCGGATCACGCGGTACGATTGCGTTGCTCTCGAACTTGTAGACCAGGGACTCGCCCTCATGGCCTTCCTGCCAGACGTTGCCGATGGAATCTGCGGTTGAAGCGTCCTTGGTGATTTCGCCCTGGGTAGAGCCACTGATCGTGATGTATCCGATGTTAGCCATTTCGGCCTCCTGAACTGATTTATTTCAATTCGCCGGAGCAACCCGGCGCCGACCAACCATCATTCGCAAACGCTGTGCCAAACAGGAGAATATTTTTTATATTTTTAGAATCAATATCTTAGCGAATTTTGAATTGCATCGTCAATTATGTCAGTGTGCAGATTACCTCACAATTCTCCAATGATAGTGTGAATTATCGCCCACAATTTCGGGAGTAAAATACAGAAAATAATTCTTAGACAGCTTCTATTCGATCAGCACATATTCTTCTGCACTTGAAATCATTGATTTTTTCTCAGAGCTTTCTTGATCTGAATTGGGCGTGTGAAAATAAATGCTAGTTGACCCTCTCACGATACTAAAGCAGGTTTGACACTCGATAACTTCCAGCTTTTTGATCAAGCTGTTGCAGGAGTGTCTTCAGACCGTGTTTTCATCCATTTCCAATAGTGGGGCAAGACCTCAGAAAATGAGCGTGGAACTCGATAAGTCAGCATGCAGGCGGAGACCCGAGACGTGCCAGCGATAATCAAACCAAGCCGTGTTTCGGTCGCATCCCAAACTGAGGCCGTTCGTGATGGCGGGCTGACAACGGTCAGCGCATTCCTGCTTGTTGATTTTTCTGAACCCGAACGTCTGCTAACGGAACAGGCTCTGTGGCCGATGGTTACCGAGCAAATGCCGAACGGCGCCATGTTCGACAAGGGCCAGCTGAAACCCCGTTCCGAGGTTATCATTGCCGGTCATGCGCTGGCGCCAACGGATGAACCTGTCCAAGGTCAAAAAGTCATTGCTCGACTTGGTGGCTGGGAGAAACGGCTCGCTGTATTCGGAGATCGTTACTGGAGGCTGACCGATCAGGGCATAGAGATGCTACCGGCACAGCCATTTCACAAAATGCCCGTCGGCAATGTCCAAGCGTTCGGCGGCCAAAACTTCAAATTGAACCCGCATGGAAAGGGGCATGACTCCCGAAGGATCGTGAATGCGGGTTATGATGCTCCTCTGCCGAACGTCGAAGATCTCAATTCGCCGATCCGATCGATTGACGATGTACCGCAGCCTGCCCATTTTGGTCCCTTGGCACCGGATGATGCCCAGCGCATGCGCTATGCGGGAACCTACGACCAACACTGGATCAAAAAGGTCTCTCCGCTCAAGCCGGAGGATTTCAATCCGCTATTTCACTGCGATGCGCCGGACGATCAAAGGTTCGAGGGCTATTTCGAGGGTGGTGAAACATTTGCCATCTCGGGCATGTCCAGGGGCACGTCGACGGTAGGCGGGCAGCTGCCACGACTGAGAACGCGTGGGTTCTTTCACCAACCCCACGACGAAAGCTTCACCGAAACGACGATGGTTTGTGACACCGTCACCCTCTTTCCGAACGTCGAGAAGGCTGTTCTTACATTTCGGGGACTTATCAGGGGCGCCGACCGGTTCGCCGAAGATATCGGTACGATCATGATTGCGGTTGAGCATGTCGATGCCGAACCACGTCCTGCGGACTACTATCTAGATGTCTTCAACAAACGCACTGATCCGGAAGAGGCTCACAAACATGCTCTCTCGGATTTTCAGCTGATGCCCGAGGTCGCTCAAGGCAAAGTAAGCGCGCGGCGTCAGGAAAAACTTGAAAAGGCTCAGGCAGACCGGATCCGGTTTCTGGAAAACCAAAACTGGGCCGCCAGAAAATTCATGGAAGACGAGGAAATGCCACCGGAGCTCATACCTCCGGTCGATGAAAATGCATTTGGCGACCTCCCCCTCGTTGCGCAACCGACATCTGAAGAAATCGAAAATGGTGACCTGGATCTCGCCGCCTTGATGGATGACATGAAGTCCCTCGAAGATGCCTTGATGGCGCGGATGGACGAGGAGATGGCGAAAGCCGAGATACAGCGCCGGGCCATCGTGACGGCAGCGCCGAACGCCGTCTTGCCGGACATCGCTCGAACGCCGATTGTAAGCGATGAGAAACTGGCGAAGTATCAGGATCTTGAGCTCGACAAGGACGTGGCGGTTGGACTGAAGGAGCTGGAAACACAGCTGGGCTCCGCCCAGGATCAGATGCTGTCAATCATCGACCCGAATGAGACCGAGCGCGCCGACGAAATCGAGGCCGCGATCAATGAAGCGTTCCAGATTTTCGATGAGCCAAGCGGATCCGATACCGAGGCCGTAGAGAAACAGTTTCAAACGGCCCGCGCGCGTGCCCTGGGATTGCCAGAAGGGTCCCTGCTGCATGAGGCACGCACGAGCTTGAATGACGTGGATCTGGGGATGGTGGACCAGATCAGCGACCCCTCCACGCTGCAGCAGGGTCTTGATGATGAGTTTCTGGACATGATCGGCGACTCACTGCCTCTTCCAGAGATCGCCCCGCGTGAGACATCCTTTAAACGGGATGCACTCATCCCCGAACTTCCCGAATACAAAGATGGACTAAGCACAGAAGCCATGGAGCAGGCATTGGCGGCGGCGGAAGGCAAGCTCCTTTCGATGGCCTCGCATCTTGTTCCCGAAGGCACTGAGGACGACCCGATCAGCGGACTCATGTCTCGTGTTCAGGACATAGCGCCGCCTGACAGCGAAGCCATGGACGGACTTACACCGCCGGAAAAGGCCCAAAAGGCCAAGACCGACTCGCTGCAAAAAATAGACGAGGCGGAGACCAGTGTGGCAGAGGCCCTGGCAACGGGCAGGCAAATGTCACCTGCCCCGCTTTGTCCATTTGAGCCACTTCTACCTGGTGTGGCCGAGCGGCTTGGCACTTTCGTCGTCGAAAGCCTCGCATCCGGGCAAGACTTCAAAGGCGCCGACCTCGCAGGAGCAGATTTGCGCAATGCCGACTTCAGCGGTCTGGACCTGAGCGGAACTTTCTTTGAAAACACGGACCTGACGGGTGCGAACTTTGCCGGAGCGAAACTTGGAAAGGCCGTTTTTGCTGGCGCCACGCTCGACGGCGCGGATCTGAGTGGAACCGATCTAACCAAGGCAAACATCAGCCAGGCCTCCCTGCGTGGCGCGACATTGACCAACGCCACTCTGAACGGCCTGACGGTCATTCGGTCTGATCTTTCAGACCTCACCGCTGACGGAGCTGTCCTGTCCGAGAGTCAGTT
This sequence comes from Roseibium polysiphoniae, assembly GCF_014842925.1. GTDB lineage: Bacteria > Pseudomonadota > Alphaproteobacteria > Rhizobiales > Stappiaceae > Roseibium > Roseibium polysiphoniae. The sequence goes on along the minus strand of NZ_JACYXJ010000004.1, from coordinate 53,023 downwards.
GATTGAGTGCACCCTGGACAACGTGAGCCTCCGAGGATGCAAGGTCTCGGATTTACAGATGCTACTTGGCAGCGCAAACGGCTTTTCGGCCGCAGGCAGCAGGCTCGAGCGCGCGGTGTTCATGTCCTTGCCACTCGCCAATGCAGACTTTTCAGACACATCGATGGAACGCGTTGCGTTTATGGAGATCCAGGCTCCGAACGTAGACTTCAGACGCGCCTCCCTGTTTTCCGTTGGCTTCATGGGCAACTCCGACCTGAGCAGCAGCCGGTTCGATGCGTTGCAAGCGCGAGAGACCTCCTGGAACACAGCGAAGTTGCAGGAATCCTGTTTTGTGAGAGCGTCTTGCCATTCCTGCTTCTTCAACGCCTGCGATATGGAGGCAACCGACCTGAGACTCGGCTCCTTCAAGAGTTGCCTGTTTGGCAAATCGAAGCTCGCCGACAGCGACTTCTTCGGTGCCAATCTGTTTTCTGCAGCATTGAACCAGACAGACTTGAGACGCTGTTCCATGCGAGCGGCAAACCTCTATGCGGCCAACTTGCTGGAGGCCAATCTCGCCAGCTGCGACCTTTCGGGCGCAAATCTTGGCATGACTTCGCTGGAGCAGCCGACCCATGCCTAAGATGCCCGACCTAAAGCCGATTACGATCGAGGATATTTTTGCATTCGTCGAGCACGAGCAGCCTGTGCTTTTGCGAAGTGGCCCAGGCCTCAAGTTCAACAAGTCAAATCTGAGCAAGGCACGCTTCATTCAATGCGACCTGAGCGGATGTGATTTCGAAGATGCTGATCTGACAGAGGCCCAATTTGTCTCCTGTGAACTGCAAGGCTGCCGGTTTTCCGGTGCCATCATCAAGGGCACCCAGTTCGTTGAATGCAATATGGACGGCGCAAATCTGGCGGGTTGCTCTCTTGAGAGGGCGCAGTTGGTGGCCGGTTCCGCCAAAGCCGCGAACTTCCTGACGGCGGAGCTTGATCAGGTGTCGCTTGCAAAGGTCGACCTTGAAAATTCAAGCCTTCAAGACGCCGCCATCTACAGATGCGCTCTTCTGGCCTGCGGCCTTCAGAATATTTCCCTGTCGGGTGCAGCACTGTCGAACTTCATGCTGACAGACGCTGACTTGCGCGGTGTCGACATTTCAAACGCCTATATCGACACGGCCGTGTTTGCAGATGCGGATCTTTCCGGGAAAGACCTCTCAAATCAGTCATGGCAACGCTGCACTTTTTATCAGGCGACATTTATCGGAACTGATTTCACCGGAGCCCAACTCGATGCCTCGGTGTTTGCAGAATGCGATTTTCAGGATGCGCGCCTAACCGGGATCTCTGGAAATTCAACAGGCTTCACCAAGTGCCAACTCGACGGCATTGACCTTTCCGGAAGTACTTTGCCGATGTCGAATTTCGCGGGCGCAAGTCTGAGTGCAGCCAATTTCACCGGATCCACGCTCTTCTCGGCTGTTTTTCAGGAGGCTGACTGCAGGGCGACGTTGTTCGAAAGATGCGATCTCAGGCAGGCGGAATTCTCTCACGCCGACATCTCGGGTGCCAATTTGGCCGCAACAACCTTTTTCAATACCAAACTGCATGCCGCCAAAACCGACGGCACGGTCATGCTCGGCGCCTCAGGAAGCCGGATCGACACGGATCAGGACCGGGCGATTGGCGAATTGTATTCTCCGAAGATGGTCGCTCTGGATGGAGAAAATGCCCCGAACGGAGGAGCACTCTAATGCCTTTTGTAAATTCACAGGGCCCGATCCCTGGCATGGATTTCTCGGTTCCTGACGTTTATTTGCAACCGACACCGGTCGGGCCTGTGCCCATCCCATTGTTTAGCATGGGGTTCAGGGCAACCGAGATACCAACCTGTTTCAGATGCCTGCTGATGTGCATGCCGAGCCACAACATGACGAACCTGGCTCCAGCCACGATCAGTGGGCCCGGGCCCGGAGTTGCCTCCGGAATGGTCTGTTCCAACAGCCGCAATGTGAAAGGCTCGGTCAAGTTCTTCATACAGGCCATGCCTGCGACACGAGCCCTTTTAGATCCCACACTTCAAAACGGTTTATCACCTAATTCAGTCGGCACAACGCTCGTTCCTTCCCAGATTCGATTGCTGAATCCGAGCCCCTGACAAAATTCATAGCAGCGAGGAAATAAGGTCATGAGTAATGGCGATATCGTCCAGAAAATGAAACTGACCCTTCCGGGAATGGCCTCCGACGACGTTCACGTCGAAAGCGTTTCGGGGCATGAGGCGATCGGCTCCGCCTATGAATTCAATGTCGATGTCTTGTCCAAAGATCCCATTTCGCTGGATCCCCTGATTGGCAAAGCCGTAAAACTTGAACTGACGATCGTCGATGAAACGGCGGTCGTGCATGGTGTTGTGTCCAAGGCCAGAACCCTCGACCCGACCCCCAATCGTGAGTTCTGTTACGGCTTTTCGATCGAGCCGGGTTTTGCCATGTTGCGCTATAGCGCCCAGAACCAGGTCTACGGGTCCGACAAGGACGTGACCGTCGTCGACATTGTTGAGGGTGAGCTCTCCGATGCCAACAAAGCCGGGTCGAGCACATCCTCCAATCGCATTGCTCGAACGCTTCAGCATCAGATGCTCGCTGAAAAATCGAGCTACCCGAAGCTCGATTTCGTGATGCAGTACCGCGAAACGGATTTCGATTTCATATGCCGGCTTTGTGAGAAATTCGGGATTTTCTTCACCTTCCAGCATGACGGCGATCAGGAGAAGATCGTTTTTGGGGACCGGAAGGAGCACTTCAAGAAACTCTCCGGTCGGCAATTGACCGAGGAGCTTCCCTACCGCAGCAAACAACAAATTCTCAGCCAAGGTGATTTTGCAATCTGGTCGTTCAATGCCGAATATGCAGCCTCCAGCGGCACGCTCGCACTGCGCGAATACAACGAGGAAACGCCAAAGGTCTCACTGTCTGTTTCCGAAAATGCGTCCCACAAAGGCCAGGGCGTGAGCACTCTTTATGGCGAGAATTACAGCACTGTTTCTGAGGGAAATTTTCTCGCGAAGCGGCGTGTGGAACAGCTGCAGTCGGAATATCTTTCGTTTCGCGGTCAAAGTAACATCCCGCTGTTGCGACCCGGCCTGTTTTTCAAACTGACCGATCATCCGATCTCTGATCTGGACGGGCTCTATATCGTGGTTGAGGTTGATCATAGCATCACGATGACCACGCCATTCGGTTTCAGTTCGCCTGACAAGACAGCGGCTCCCTATAACAACTCCTTCAGGTGTGTCCCGTTTGACGCCGGCTATCGAACGCCCTGCGTAACGCCCAAGCCGACCGTGCATGGTTACCTGAGCGCTGTGATCGATGGCGAAACAGAGGGCAAACGCGCTGAACTTGACGATTACGGGCGCTACAAGGTTCGAATCCTGGATGAAGAAAGCGGTCTATCAAAAGGCAAGGCCAGTGCTCAGATCCGGAAAATGGAGCCTTACGGCGGCGGAGACGGCTATGGCGCCCATTCAACTTTGCTGATCGGAACCGAAGTGATCCTTGGCTTTATCCACGGTGATCCTGATCGGCCGATTATCCTTGGCGCAGTCTCCAACGGTGAACAGACCAATCCGATCACATCGACAAACCAAAATGTGGCCCATCGCACGAGAACAAGCTCGGGCATTGTCATGCAAATGAGCGATGGTGCCGTTTAAATTTTCGAGATTCATGTTTTTAGAGGAAGCATTCGATGGCCAGGACGCCTCGCATTACGCAACTTCAAAATGATATTGATGCGCTGGAGACAACCAATAACGCCCAGAGCAACCAAATCGCTGCGCTAAACCAGGCACTGTCCAATCGGACAGATGATCAGGCTTTGATGCAATCCGATACGGGAACCCATTACCAGAACACCTATACCTACTTTTACGTTCCCGCGACCGTGGGCGATGGCTCGACGACGTCCGATGACGCAGGACTGGGCGCGATCCTGCGCCTTGGCCAGTATTCAGATATGGAACAAAGCGCCTACAACGCGGGTGAGGCCGCCTACGCCGGTTACTTTCCAGCGCACCAGATAGAAACCGAGACGGACGCAGGGATCTACACCAACGCGGCGGGCGGCGGAAATGGCATACTACTGGCTTGCGATGGGCGTATCCTGGTAAAGGCCGGCGAAAAAATGTCGATCAACGCGACCAGCGACATTCATCTGGAAAGTACAGAAGGCACGGTGACCATCGAATCAGGCACGAATACTGACGGCGTCGCCCAAAACATATATATAGCGGCAGCAGATGGCCTGGGTGATATTGAGCAATCTTATTATAAATCAAAAATAACGATCAATGGTGAAGAATACACAAAGACCACAAGCGTCTCCAGAAAGTATTATGAGCACAATAAATACGAAATATACAAAGCAGACTCTTTTAAAGAAATTTACGCGAACACCTCAAGCACTCATCATGGCGGAAGTTCGAAGCTCTTTATGGGCGGGAAGGTCAGCCTCAAGCTCGCCGCCGAATTTCACATGTCATTGGCGGCCGTCGTGAGCATTTCGGTCCTTACCAAGCTAAACCTCTACGGCTGGAAGTTTGACGTCGGTCACTACAAATTCGATATTTGCCAGATCAAGGCCGAGATAAAAAAAGACAAAGTAGAAATTACGGCAAATGAAGTCACGGCATCCAATGTTGGGGCGATGCTGAAAAACGTCGGTGCCGACATGGGAACTACGGCCGTCAAGGCTGTCAGCACGGTCGCCGAAGCTGGTGCTGTCGTTGCAAAGAACACCAATTTAAGTGCCACGATGAACCCGCTGGGAGCAATCGTCGGCATGCAAACATTTATGTAACGCTTGGGCAAACCTATACAGGCCGCCTTCACACGAGTTTGGAGACCACGAATGGTTACCCCGCGCAAGTCGCACTCTACGCCCGCCACCGCTCGAAACGGAGAAGAGCTACGGGCAAAGGAAGGCGATCAAGGCTCTCTATTGACCGGTTCGGTGACTGCTCTAATCACCGAACACGAGGCGCTGGTGGATGTGGCAGGAAGCGATCCGGTTCATGCCACGCAAGCCGCTGGTTGCCTGCTCGCTCCCGCCATTGGCGATCGTGTTCTTGTTTTTGTTCAGGGTGAAGAAGCACACATCCTTTCCGTTCTGGAGCGGCGGGAATCCCTCGTAGCTCAGCTTTCCGTGCCGGGGGCCGACCATCTTCAGATCAAGTCCGGCCAACAAATCGACATCGCCGCGCCGGATCTTCATTTGACCGCTAAAAAACTGACTGTTTTCGCAGAGAGCCTGACTCAAACGGGTAAGCGGTGTGTTTCCAGCTTCACCCGGACATTTGAGAACATCATCGACAAGATGGTTTCTGCGCGCACGATCACCACAACGGTCGACACGCGCACAAGCGCTGTTCGGGAAACCGAGACGTTGAATGCCGGCACACTGGTGCAAAACATTGATCACGTTGCAACCCAAACCAGCGAGATTTCCTTGATCACCGCGAAGGAAGACGTTCGCCTGGACGCAACGCGGGTGAGCGTAGGGTGATGTCGATCGCAAGCCCCTCCTAACTGTTGCCGCTGATTGAACCAGCATTAATTCATGATCGAAACCGGATGTTTCAATGCTCTTGATTGAAGATCGTCTGAAGGCTGCCCAAGAGCATCATGACGCGGGCCGACGCGAGAGTGCTGCTTTGATTTATGAAAGCGTTCTGGACTTCTCGCCCAGTTCTATCGATGCATTTAAAGCGCTTCTGAAGATCCGCATGGAGCTCGGTGATCTGGAGGCTGCACAGTCCCTCGCACAGAAAGCCTTGACGCTCGCCGGGAACAACGCGGATATCCTGTCACTCTGCGCTCAGCTGTTTGTTTTGGCCCAGCAAGAAGACAAGGCGCAAGCGTTCGTCGACCAAGCCCTTTCAAGTGATCCAATGCACGCTGATGCGGCGATCTTGAAGGCCCAGTTCTTTATCAAGGACGGTCAGGTTTCCGAAGCTGAAGTGCTCCTGTCAGATGTGCGCGCCGCCCATCCGGAAGACATAGGCATTGTGCGGGCAATGTCCCAGCTCTATGCCGCGCATGGCATTTATCCTCCGGCTTTGGAACTTGCTCAGGACGCCCTTCAACGGGACCCTGAAAATGCAGACCTCAACGGCCTCATCGGCGAAATTCTCTCGGGCCTGGGGGACAATGAAAAAGCCTCCCACTACTTGCAAAAGGCCCATCTGAAGGCGCCTGAAAATCCAGGTTTCATGATTGCCATTGCATCGAACCTGGCAGCCCTGGGCTACCTGAGCGAGGCTCAACGGGTCACAAAACGTGCGACGACGCTCTTTCCGGACCTGCTTCCTGCCTGGCTTTGTCATGTGCGTGTGATGATCGAGCGTGGGGAACCACGTGCTGCCCTTGCGGAATTCCTGCCCGTTGTTAAGCGAAACCCGGATCGCATCGACGCCAGCCTTGCGCTTGCTCTTGCCTATCGCATGGCTGGCCTTTCGGAGCAGGCGCTGCGCCTGCTTGAGCCGCTGATTGCAAATCATGCGAAGCTTCCAGCTGACAAATCCCAACGATTGTGGAACTTGGCCCGCGACTGCTATCTGTCCACCGGCGAGATCGACAAAGCGGTTGGCACTTTCGATCAGGTGCCTCTTGGTGAAACCCTGGGGTTACCAGCCGATCTGATTGCAAATGACCAGTCTTTAGCTGAGGCACTCTCGACCGCAAATTATGTCGTTGATACAGGCATTACAAATCTGGAACTGATCGTCCTTTTGCGCTTCGTCCTGCAGATGAGCAAGGGATCAGGGGCAACCCTGTCGGGATCGCAAACGCTCTCGCAGTTGGCCGAATTGTTCGATGCCATTGCCTATACCGGGATCGATTTAGCCCGAGAGGCCCCGCCTCAAACGGAAGATGTGGTTTCCTTTCCCATTTCGCTTCTGCTTGCGATACCGGAGGCGATACGCGGCGATGTGACGACCTCCCTGCCCTACATAAGCCCTCCGGAAGCCAGAACCGAACATTGGCGCCTGGCCTTATCAGAATTTCCAAGGCCCTGGATCGCCTTGGCATGGGATGCCTCTCGACCCGGACTGCTGCTTGAGGACTACGGCCCTGCGCTCAGAGAGTTCCCGGGAACCGTTTTCAGCGTTGCCTGGGACGACACGCGACATCAGCTGAAAGCGTTTCCGGACATCGTTGATACGGGCGTTCACTTCAAGGACCTTGTCGATCTGTCCTGTGTCCTTTCGGAGATGGACCTGGTCATTGGACCGGACGGGATTCCATTGCATGTGGCAGGAGCCTTGGGCAAGGCAGCGATCGTCCTTACACGCCCTGCCAGACCCTGGTATTGGCATGCAGACGCTGGCAAAGCGCTGTGGTACCCTTCTGCGCTCGTGGTGAGCTCGCCGCAATTCGGCAATTGGGCAGAGCTTTTCCCACAGATTGCGCAAGAGGTTCTGGAACAGGTCTCGCAACTCCTCGACCTGCAGGCGCAGTCATCGCCTTTGACGAAGAAACATCATGCATCTGAGTGACAAGGACATCTGATGGCTTCATGGCGGCCGGCCCTGCGCGAACCCGACCCAATGCGCGCCGCGATTTATGACTACATCCGCAACCGCTCTCCTCAGGTTTATCTTGAGGGCGGTGGCGCGGCGCGTGCCCTCGGACGGACATCCGTTGTCATGAGTGACGGTGGTCCACTGAACCTCGATCTGACCCTGACGCCTCTCGACACTTCCATGGTAGGCACCAGAACCGCCATCGTGTTCGGCATATCGGGACATGTCGCAGACACAACGGCGGGCTACGAAGTTCAGGGCAAGGTCGTTCTCGATAGACAGACACTTGCGTTCTTATCGATCGATGCCTCACCGACCCTCCTAAACCGCAGGGGCTGAAACCTCATGGCTGACGACAACGAGCATCAAGCGGGAATCAGATCTTTTACGACGACCTTCGGACTTGGTTCGGACAATGGGCTGCAAGAAGTTCCGCCCACGCCCGCTTACCGGATGCTTCTTGTTGGGGATTTCGGAATAGAGGAAAACGGCGATTGCCACGACCTGGCCAGTCGGGATCTCGCTGAGCTTCTCTCGGACCTGGCTCCACAGTTCACGATTGAGGCGGAGAACCTTCTCGGGTCCTATCCCCCCGTCCTGTCTGAAACGCTCCGCCTTGCGAAGCTCTCTCACTTGCGTCCAGAAAAGCTTGCGACCCAGTTTTCTTACAAGAGCGAGATTGGCCCCGCACTCAAGGCCGGGGACTTCCAGTCTCTTGAGCGGTTCGGTCAACGGTATGACAAGCTGGCTGAAAGCGCATCACAGCCGGAAAAGACGTCGCGGCCTACCAAACATCAAAAGACCGGTGTGGCGGAAGAAACGACCAAGCAAGATATGAATCCGGACATCTTGGATGACCTCGACAGACTACTGTCAATGGTCGAGATCCCTGAGGCCCCGGCGACAGCAGCCAGGGGTCTGCTGGACTCCTTTATCGAACAAAACATCCCGCCAGAAACGTCCAGGAGTGCACCAGAGGAAGCCCCGATTCCAGGTGTCGAGCGGCTCTTGGCGCTGCAGACCAAGGCTTTTCTGTCAGTCCCAAGATGCCAGCAAATCCTTGAGAATTGGGTTGGTCTCCGGCTCCTACTCAGCAGCACCCCAAAAGACCAGACGCCGGATGCCTCACTTCTTCAAATACCACTCGATGCTGACGCTGGTGATATCTCCCAGCGCCTTGAAGAAGCACTGTCGGCGGAACTCTTCGATCTTGTCGTTTTTACAAATCGGTGCGATCTCAAAAACGCCGGTGTTGCCGAATTGAAAGCTTTGGCGAGCACAGCTCATACATTCGACACGCTTTCGTTGGCCACTCTCACTCCCGACTTTTCAGGCGTTGCAGCAAGCGAGCTTGCCATGAGAGACGCGCCCCAGGAGGTCATCGGATCTACCGGACATGAGGGCTTCTTTTCGCTTCGAGACAACGATGCAGCGCATCATCTAGGCCTATTGTGGAATGATGGCTGTGCACGCACCATGAGCCAAGACAGTCCCGCCTATTTCATCCCGTCATGCTGGATCGCTGCCACCATGATCTCGCAGCAGGTGGCCAGGACCGGCTGGCCAATGCTGACACCAGGGCTTAGGGCCGAATTCGATGCGCTGGAGGTGCAATCAAAGCACATTGGCGGACGCGAGGTTGGTGACGCCGTTCGCGCAACGATCTCCAGGGACAGCTCGGAAGCACTCGCCCAAACTGGAATCACCGTGCTTTCGGGTCAGGAAAACCGGGCCAGTGTCTTCTTCGGCCAGCCAGCCACTATTGCCAACGGAAAGGGAGATCAGTCTCTCACAAACGCACTGGTTCTGGCGCGCCTCAACACGCTGCTACAGTCCGTTCTCATGGAAACCTTCTCCGCTGATCAACCCGTCGACGAAATGCTGCAGACGCTGCGTCTTCGCCTTGCCCAGCTTAATGACATCTACTCGGGCAAGATGGTGTTTGACGTCAATCTGGGTGACGATGATGATGGCGGCTCAGTCATCGAGATTGCAGCACGTTCGACACCTGATATCGCGCCTCAGCAGGAATTCGAATTCAAGATCCCTGTTTAGAAATGTGGGCTCCAGAGTCGAATACCTGACTATCTTTGCAGGGGTGCCATCAGGCGATTGGCGACCGAGAACACGTTTTGACGCGTAAATTCCAATGCAAATTGCGCCGCCGATGGCGTTCTACTGGCATCGTCTAACGCCAGGCCGTTTTCGATTGCCTTCCAGCTCCGCCGATGCAGACCTCGAATGGGCTCTGGAGCAACCTCTTCTTTCAACGCTTCAAGCGACGTTTTGCCGCCAAACGGGCGCCGACCGGACAGGGCCATATAGGTCAGCACCGCGAGTGAAAAGACGTCGTCTGCCTCGCAAGGCTCCGCATCATTCAGCCTTTGCGGTGACGCATAAGCAGGCGTAACAGCACCCAATCGGCCCAGTATCTGTATCGTGTCTTCCTCTGTGACCTTCATCGGGCGGGCAACCGGGAAGGCAATATTGAAGTCGATCAGCTTAACGGCGCCATTGCGTTCGATGAAGATATTGCCGGGTTTCAGGTCTGCGTGAACGATCCCGCGTCCGTGGGAAAAGGACAGTGCAGCGGCCACATCCTGAACGAGACGATTGACCTTTCTGGCGTCGAGAATGTGCGCCGGCGTTTCCCTAAAGGCCTGGGATAGCGTCTTTCCGTTCAGATGCTCCATCACCATGAAGTGCAGTTGACCCTCGACATCCATGTCGTAGACACGGACGATATTAGGGTGAACCAGATCCCTAAGCCGTCGGGCTTCCCGGTGCATCAATGAGACAATATCCGGTTCAACGGCATCACCCGCAAGGATGATTTTCAATGCAACATGGGGATCTGCAAGACCGGCGTCGGCCGCGACTTTGTCACGGGCCTTGAAAACAACGGACAGCCCACCGCGGCCAATTTCCTCCAGCAATTCAAAGCGGCCCCTCAGGACGACGCCTGGGCGAACCGGGGACTTCGGCTTTCCGGCCTTCTTGGTTTTTGTTGGAGGGGTCTTCCGGACGCCAGTATCAGATGTCATGACTTCTGACCCAGACCAGAATAAGCGTGATATCGTCTTTCGAGCCACCGACGATCGATTTGGCCAGCAGTCGGTCAGCGAGCCCTACCTCGTCTTGGCTGAGCATTTCTGCAAGCTCGTCTTCGCTGGCGCCCTTGAGAAGCCCGTCGCTGCATAAGACGAAGACGTCATCCTCTTTAATGCTCAATACCCGGCGATCGATCTCCACGTCTTGGGCAGATCCTATCGCCCGGGTCAGCATTCCGCTTTCTTCCGTGTGATCCTCGGACACCAGGAACAGGTGATTGTCGCGCAAAAGATAAAGCCTCGAATCTCCGGCCCAAAGGCAGCAGGCATAGCCGCTGTTGATCAGCAGGCAGAGTGCCGTCGAACCGGAGATGTCACCACCAGGGAGAGCCAAAGATTGGGAATAAAGGGTTCCATTGACCTCTTCGAGGGCGGACGTCAGAAGACGAACCCGATCTTCAAGCTCGACATCTGAACTCTGCACCGCAGAGATTTCGGAAATGATTGCATTGCTGGCCAGATGACCATCCCGATGGCCGCCCATGCCGTCGGCTACGACAAAAACGCCCTGGGCGAGGTCAATGAAATACGCATCCTCATTGCATTCGTGAGAAGGCCCTCTCCGGGTCGCCACTTCCGCTTCCAACGTCAGTTTCAGCTGCGATGGCGATGCGCTTTCCATTCTGCTCTGCTCACTCATCAGTCGGAGGTCTCACTGAAATAGTCTTCCAGGCGCTCGGGAGACCAACCATGAGCTCCCCAGTTGCCAAGAAAATAGGGCGCTGCATTGCTTACCTTTGGCAAGCTTTTGGTCACGCAGTATTCACCGGGACGCCCTGCGTCACGATCATGCCACCAAAGGCAGGGACTGCCAGCAGGATCGTCCTTGTTTTGGGACGGCAGGCTGTGCAGGGACTGAATCGCCAAGCCTCCCCCCTCCGGTTTTTCATAGGATAGGCATATCCCGTCATCGCGCGACCGGGGGAGAATAATGCTGGAAGCGTCACTGCTGCCTGGACCATCGGCTCCCCGTTGCATCTGGTGCGCGGCGGCCTGGATCAAATTCCGAAATTCGTCTTGACCAAGGTCTCCCTCGATAAAGGACAGCATGGGCCTTTCCAGAGTGTCCAAAAGCCTGTCCAGAAAGGGTATGGGCTGCGATTTCATCAAATCCAGATCGGCCGAGATCAAAACTGCGAATGGGAATTCGCGTCCAACGGCGTCAACTGAAGCTGCAACGATCCCGAGCCAGCACTCACCGTCAATCTGCCCTCTTCCAACGACAAACCGCCAAATAGGCGCAGAATAGTAACGCTCACTCCACCGACTGCGTTCAACCGCCCGGCTCGCAGCCATCCACGCTGCCATGACATCCGCCCAAGCGTCCATTGTCCGGGTCGGAAGGCCATGAAATATGAAATCCCTTTCAAGGGGGATCTTGCCGAAATAGCCGCAGACAGACATTGCGCAATCCAGATTTGATGAAACTCACAGCGGCAATTTAGGTTCGGGGCCCGAGACCGTCTTCAACGAGACGCAGGCCCGACGATCAACGCAACCGTAAAAGCAATTCCGCTCAAGATCATATCTATTAAAGCGCAGGGGGACAGCGGAAGGAAGAATAGAGGCCCAGGTTGAACGGGTTTGTCACGCTTCCCGCATTAAGCCGGTAACTGGCCTTGGCTCCTTCGGTTTCGATCGAAAACACGAACTGATCCCGTCCCCGGGCTTTCGACAAACCCGAGGCTGTCAGCATTCGGAAGATTGCCCAGGTGCCATTGCGCTCCAATGTCTCTTTGGAATTGTCCAGAAGCGTGATCGACAGCTCTGCAACACTTGCGTCAAGCTTGCTCGGCCAGGCGAAGTCCTGCGCGCGTTCCGGTCCATGGCGATAAACAATCTGCTCATCGTCGATTTTGAGAACCGACCGCAGAGCGTTCGGGTCCAAAAACGTCGGCTGAATCGTGAATTTTGCTTCTGGGGTTGTTCCCGTCTTGCCGAAGAATGCTTCCCGAATGGTCTGTGCAGTCGACATCTGGGCCAGGGACCCGTTCGAAAGGCCCAGGCCTATGCCTTGTGACGTAATTTCCGCGTATTGCCGCCCGCGAACTGTCACGAAAGGTGACATGTTCTCCTTGAAGAACGTGTCGATGATACCCGCAGGGCCAAACAGCTCAGTGAAATCCTGAAGGGCGACATCTTCTTCGGCGCTTGGCGTGAATGGATACCGGCCGGTCATGATCGAATTGCAGACTGGAACCACCTCGTCCTGCCACTTTCCATTCACGTGGAGATAGCTGGATTTCATCATCAGCTGCCAGGTGCGATTGACAATCGACAAGACCAGGGAGCGAACAGGCTCAGGTTTGATGGCCGCCTCAGATCGCAGGGTGGTAAATGCGTCGCTTGTCGGTGACTTCACGCGTTTGGACACGAAATCGAAAGCGGCCTGATTGGGGTCCGGCGCGGTGACGATCCCGGAGACGTTGCCGTAAAGGTCGCCGAACAGCTGTTGGACCCGATCAAGCGCGGCCTGCCCACTTGACGGGTCAGCCAGGTTGATCAACGGGCGAAAAGCCTCCTCGATCTTCAGGCCTGGCCAAGGGGCATCGCCAAAGGCCGTCTCGATCGCATTTTTTTTCAGCGCATCTGTTGCCGAGGTGACCAACCCGCCGGCTGCAGGCGGCGCGGCTCCGGCGACCGCTGCCGCCGCAGGATCCGTATCGTCACCGGGCAACGGCAGCTGTGTGTTCTCACGCAATACGGAGAGAAGATTGGTAAGCGGAGACTGTGGGCTCGAAAGGTCTTGGAGAACAATCTGCGCACGCCCGAGGGAACCCAGCTCAATAACTCTTACAAATGTCACACCGCCACGCCAGGCAGAGACGTAATCATCCGTATAGAGTTTGACGATCTGGTTGGCCAATTTGTTGTAGGCCTGATCATTGAGGCCGTCATTGCCCAGAACCCAATCTGTCCCGATGGATTCCCTGATGTATTGCGGCAAGCGCGGCAGGAAGAAATTGTAGAAGCCGTTTTTGGTGTAGAGCCCTTGTATGATGCTCTGACCGCTGCTGACGGCGGTATCGACATAAAGCGAGCCCGATCCCAAAACGCGGACGATATCGATGGGAGCCAGTCGATATCTCTGCACGGCATCTGCGACCATACGATTGTAGATATCAGACGCTTGCGGGACTTTTTGAATGCGCGTACGAGCAGCTTCTACGATCGGGACATCGGCGGGCGCAACCGCCGGCAATAGCGTAACCAGCGTATCCATGTGCTCCTGCATGGCTGCCCGGTTCTGCGGATTGAGGACAAACGCTGCCTCGTTCTGCTCCTTGAACGTCTTGCCGACCTTACTCGGGTCAAAATTCTGACCGGTGGTGAGCATCAGATAGGTTTCCAACTGATCGCGCAGCAAAACGCTGTTGCCGTCTGTCGCGCTGGAAACCAGCTGGATCTGCGTTGCCAAACGCGACGAGATGGAGGGCAGAAGGTATTCCAGCAGAATGGAATGATAGATTTCATCAGCCGCCGGATAGAGGCTGCTCTCCCCCTCAACGCTGAAGAACGCACCAGTCAGCCAATTCGAAGAGTTGGCAACGTCATCACGCAGTTTCTCCGCCGCATTTAGGGTCGGCAAGATGTTGACCAGGGAGCGATTCTGTTTGGCCTCGTCCAGCCGGACGCTCACAAGCTCCGTGTTCTCCTCGGCCCGCTCAACAACCTCTTGGCTGTAGTACAAACCAGAAAGCCAGTAGAGAGAAAGCCCGACGACACACGCAGCGAGACCGGCAAGCGAAGCTGCATAGAGCGCCGCCAAACGCCTTTCGACCTTCGTGTTCTTTCCAACCAGGTTTTGTTCCGGAAAGATGATGTCCGTCAGCAGATTCTTGATAAAATAAGCTTTTCCCTGACCGTTCAAAGGCAACTGCTGGCTGGCCGAGAGCGAAAAACTGCGCCCCATTGCACCGAGCAAGCGATCGAACGGGGTTCCTTCCTGCGTGCCGGATGTGAAGTAAACACCGCGCAGCAGGGGTTGCGCTTCATAGCGGCTCGAGCGGAACACATCGGTCAGGAAACCGCGCAGAACTTGCGACAGGCTGCCGAACTCATAGGGAAAGCCGTAGATCCGACAGCGGCGGCTGTTGTTCCGTTCTTCGGAAAGCTTGGCCGGGATTTGCCGCTCCAACCGGGAGACGAGATCGATAAAGTTGGTCTCGAATGCCGGGCCAACTGTGACCTGCTCATCATCATAGGGGAAGGTGACGCCCCACACCTGTTCCCGCTCATCTTCCTTTACGGCGTCAAAATATTCATCGAAACCTGCGATCAGATCGCATTTCGTAAACATGACATAGACCGGCAACCGCATACCGAAAACGCGATGGAGCTCCCTCAGTCGCTGCCGAAGGGTCTCGGCTTGCCTCGCTCGCTCCTCTTCCCCGGCAAGAGCCACATCCTCAATGCTGATCGCAAGCATCACCCCATTGATCGGACGGCGCCGCCTGAACTTGACCAGAAGATCGAGAAAACCGCTCCACGCGGCCGCGTCGATGCCCTTATTGACGTCTTGGGTGGTGTAACGGCCAGCTGTATCGATCAGGACGGCTTCATTGGAAATCCACCAGTCACAGTTTCGGGTCCCCCCGATGCCCTGCAAGGCTTCCTGGCCGCTATCGGCCAGGGGAAATTCAAGACCGGAGTTTCGAAGGATTGTCGTCTTGCCGGTGCCAGGTGGACCAATGATGATGTACCAAGGCAGTTCAGAGAGATAATTTCTCTGTTTGCGACCGTCGAGTGGGTTGTCCTTCAATTTCTTCAGGGCAGCTTCAAAACGCTCGCGTATCAACTCCACTTCATCCGACGACAGATCGTTACCCATGGAAACAAGTTCGTCGTTGGCCAGCATGGAATTGATCAGCTTGGCATTCGATCTGCGCGCCAGCACATGCCGGATAAAAGTGATCGCGAAGAAGGCCGTAAAAAGCCCGATGATCGCAATGAGCCGTGGTGGTGTCTCCTGAAACGGTGTCACACCGCCAATCGTCACATATCCGCCGAAGAACCAGATCAGCAGCGAGCAAGCAATCAGAACAAATAGGATGATTAGGCTAAGCGCGCGGAACAGGCTTGCAAAGTAGGTCCTGAGCATCTTCGCGGCAGCCTTCTATTTCTCTGACAGCGATTTGATATCGCTTAAGACTGGAATGAGCTCACCATCGAGAGTGAATTCGGCATAGCCACGGACAACAACCAAGAGGAACAAACCGATTGTCCCGAGGATCCACAAAGGCGGCAAGGTGCTCAGGCGGCGTCCCCGCTGGAAGCCTTTGACAACTTTGGACAGTGGCTGGTCGGGCTTCACATTGCTGTATCGCCGGATCGTCCTGGAGAGTTCACTTCGCAAATCCTCCAGCTGATCCTTGCCACCTTCCAGAACCCGAAAACGGCCCTCAAAGCCCAACATCAGGCAGGAATGTATCAGCAAGAGGAGAGAAAGTTTCTTGGCCGGCTCGGCACTGATCCTGTCGAGGATGCTGAAAACTTTTTCCCCGCCCCAGGTCTCATTGTGAAACTGGTTCAAGAGGCTGTTTGAGCTCCACTCACTGCGGCTGCCCCAAGGAGTCATCAACACCGTTTCATCAACAGTTGCACAAAGGATGTACCTCGCCGCGATTATATCACCCGCCTCGACACCATCTTTCTGGGTTGCCTGTTCAAAACGGTCGATCTCTTCCACGACCTGTTGGCGAAGTCCCCGGACATCCGCCTGTTCAACCGAGTTTCTCAGCTGGGAAATCAGCAAGAGCAGCGGTGACGCTGCACGGACAATCCGCCGCTCCGGCTCTGGCTCCAGCAAACGCACAATCGTAGAGGCTGTCGGAACAGTCCCCCCAGGCGAGCCATTGTTCGCGGAAGGCTTTTTTTGCCCGAATTGATCCTCTCCGAGGATCGCAACCGTTGGCTCATCCCCAAGATCCGGCCGGGCGCCCGACGCAGGCGCATTCATGTCCGCAAGAGAGGTGCGAGCTCTCGGGCTAAGACGTCGTGCCACCGTTGGTTGGTCCAGATCATCGCTCATCGCAGGTGTCGCTTGCTAGCCTTTCTGAATCGCCCAAAGTTCGAGATCAAGCCCTGGGTAGTCGCCACTCATATGCAACGCGAAAGCTGCCGAATCCTGGAACTGCGGCCAAAGGTCATTGTCCACATCAAGAGCAAAGTATACCGCATTCTGAATATAAGGGATCTGGCGGGGCGCCACTGAAAGCGGCGAAATCCCGATACCCGGCAGCTGAAGATTTACAAGCTCGCGAATTTTTTCAACCGGGCCGATCTTGATCTGGATCGGCATTTGAGTTCGAAGTACTTCCAAGCCGACATTTGCTTGCGCAATAAGCACAAATTGCCGCCCCTGGAACACGATACGATCCGTGATTTCCCCCAGCCAGATGCCATATTCGCGTTTTGACAGCGGAATGCTAATCGCTGTTTGCTCGACGACAAAGCTCAACAGGTTCCGCAGGATTTCGAGCACCTGCCGGAACGTTTCGCGAAGGTCAAGGTGGTCGTATCGGGGCACCGCCGGCGGACGGCGGCTATCTGCACCATAAGCCGAAAACTCGCCAATCAGCGACAGGCACTCGCGATAGATCTCTTCCGGAGAGTTCAGGCCGGTTTTGATGAGGTGACCAAAGAGCAATTCGTACCGATTTGTGACCCCGAGCATCATCAGGTCGATAATGCCCGCCCTTGTGTTTCCGCCCTGGCCCGCCGCTCCGGAGGCCAAAACCTCACCACGCTTTCTCAGCAAGCCGCGAATTTGCTCCATCTGCGAGATCAAAATGCTGCTCGCACCGGCAAACATCACCGGAGAGATATAGTCCTTCGAGAGCGTTATGGCGCCTTGCGCGTCAACGGATTCAACTTCGGCAATCGGAATAGACGTTGTTTCGTCGAGGCTCTCACCTTCGATCACAAGCTTCGCATTCAACGCCCCGATGACGATACTCGCGGGGGGACGGTCACCCTCCGTATTGTTCGGGGCGTCGGTCGACTGCCTGAGGTATCTGTGCTCGCTGTGCCCGTCTTCGCTGACATCGAGGCCACCCGAAGCCTTCAAGGGCAGAGTCAAAAATATCTTCTTGCCCTGGTGTTCTTGGGTGATTTGTCGCGCTGAGGGAGCTGGCTGGCCTGCAGGGGACGCAAACACTGTCCCATCCGGAAAGATCAAATCGACTTCGCTGATCTGAAGCTGTCCATTGCCGAGTGCGTCCGCGTGAAAACTGATCTGCCGAACACCCCAGGAGTAAGGCAACAGCCCCTTGATCCGCTGTTCCAGGCCGCTTTCGATCCACCGATCATACTGCTGCAAATGCTGGGGCCTGAGGAACATTCCCTCCAGCCAAAGCGGTTTACCGGTTACGTTCAAGCTTACCCCCTGGGTATCCAGTTCGCACTGTCGCGCAATGGAACGAGAAAATCAGTCTGATCGCCCCGCAAGTTCAATAATTCACAGGAGCTTCAGGCCGAAGACTGTATTCTGATTTCGCCCCTAAGTCCGTTGTCAAAATACACCGAGCCGGCGCTTACGCAATTTCTGAATACGTACGGCTAAACTTGTCAGATAGATAACAAATTCATTCTTTTTTTCTTTTTGAAGCTCAATCGAATCACGCCATTGGGCCGATTGAATATCACGAAAGCCTGCGATGACACCTAAATGCGTGGCTTCGCTCGATATATCGCGGTCATATTTCTGCGATTTCCCCGGCGTCAGCTCGTATTCGGCGCTGCCGATAAGGTCCGCGCCCAAGAGTTTGTTGTCGTCGTCTACAAAGTCGAAAAAATCGGCATTGTTGAAGGCTTTTGTCCCCTTGAGTTCGTAGATACGAACCACAATTGGCGACGGCTCACCATCCTCGTTTGGATTAACGTTGGCATCCGCATTCAACTCAACAGCAATAGGCGTCGGATCCGGCAAACGGGAACAACCGAGAACCGTGGCAAACGTAGAGACGGAAAGCCCCTGAAATAGCTCTCTTCTGGTCAGGAACATTACTTTCTTTTCTCCCAGAACTCCTTCGAAGTCCGTCTGGCTTGTTCTTCCTGAACCTGCGCGAAGGCTTCCATAATAATTTGACGAATGACAGGCTCAAAATTCCCGCTCATTTTCTGATAATTCTGCGTTGCGGCTTCCCATTTTCCCTTGCGCGCGCCGAGCCCGCGAATCCGCAATCCCCCGTCGGCCTCACCTTCGTCTGCGAGTGCTTCCGGCGACACGCGCTCAAAGAGTATTTTCAACGCCCGCTGCATGGCGGTCATCATGACGATGGTATGGCCTTGAATATCCTGAAAAGCTGCTTTTGTTGCGTCTTCGGGCGACAGGAAACCTCCGGTGCGAGTGAGCAACATTTCATCGAGAGCAAGCTCTCCGACTTTGAAAAGTTTGTAGGGGTTATTTTCTTCCGGCTGGATCTGGGTCTCATCCATCCGAAATTCTGACTTCACCATTTTACGGGCGGATAACAACGTCACCATTCCCCCGGCCAGTTCCCGTGCCATGGCGCCGACGTCCGACATCAGATCTTCCTGCTTGTCAGCTGGAACACTTGCATCTGGAAAGCCCAAGCCCTTCAGCAGCGCGGCGACGAGCTGTGTGTTTTTCGCATCCGGTGACGGCGAAGTCGGCCGAGCTGCGGAACGAGAGGACGGTTCGAGCGGATCCGGGGTCTTCGGACGGCCAGCCAGCTCAGACGAGGGCGGCCGTTGCGCTATCTTCGCTTTCTGCTCAAGGGCGGCCACGCGTTTTTCGCGGCGCGCTTTCAAAGCCTCCATATGATCCAGGCCTGAGGGAGGCTTCGGGACATGAACAGCGCCGCTAGCAGCAGGCAAAGGTGGGCGAATTACGACTTCATCGGCCTTCAATGCAGGACTCAGGCCCGCCGGAGCCTGACTTGAGCCATTTGCTTTCCCAACATTTGCGGCAGATGAACGACCGCTTAAATCGGCTGACATTGGCGCGCGGGTCGCTGCCTTTTGCGTTCCTGTCGGCTCAAACTCATTCGGAATTATTGGACCCGCGATCTTCGGCGCGGATTGCCCGTTTTCGGACGGGCGTTTCATCAAACCCGATAAAAAGTCCTCAGGAATCACATCTCCAGTGCCTGAAGAGGCCTTTGTTGCGGCGGGAGACGGGGTGGGAACGCTTCGGTTGTCTGCAGCCTGCGGGGACGACGCGGCAAAATCTGACACTTCAGGAATTACGGGTCCACCAGACGACCCCAAATCAGACATAGGCATCGGTCCCACCCCTTGCCCCAAAGGAGCGGCCGGATTGGCGCGCGCCTGAAGACTGGTCGGAACTCCAGAACTATCTGGCATCGGGTTCATTGCTTGTGGCAAAGGGCTTTGTGCGGTTGGGCCAGGTCCGAATTCACCGGGCACCTGCTGCGGATGGAGCGGCCGACCTGGTGCGCTTGTCGCTGTATGATGAGACACCGGATCGCCTCCGAGATAATCCAGAGGATCAAGGGACTGTCTACCGGGAAGCGGGACGCCAATTGTGTCTCGGTTGGCGCCCAGACGGGGCTCTGTAAGCGGGTTCAATGATTGTCCTGCTGCGCCAACGTGTGGCTGTGCTGCCGGATAAGCTGATGGTGAGGCTTCGATCGGCGTCTGCGCAGGCTCGTCGATCCGGACCAATTGAGTTTCGATCTCATAGCGCCCCGCGACGATCATCATGCCATGGGAGATCGCGATGGATCGACCCCGCCCTATCGGATTTGCTTCGCCCGCCAGAAACGTCCCGTTGGTGCTTTCATCCAGCAGGAAGAACGTCCCTCCTTGGCACATGATCCTTGCGTGAATGGAGGACAAAATTCGCTCGGGATCGGGCAGCGTCCAGTCACACTTGTTCGAACGGCCAAATGTTCCGCCGTCCGGCCCAAAAAGGTGATTGCTCGCGATTGCGGAGCAAGTGAGCGATAGGCAAAAAGTCATCTAGATCACGTTGTCTTTCGCATCAAAAATGTCGTGACTCGATAGAATTTGGTCCAGTTCGTATTCTAGCCTGATCTCGGGCGAAACTAGAAGCCTGCGTCGGCTAAGCGATTGGGTGAATCTGCGGAAACCACAGATAGTTGAACCGGCGTCTCGAGCGGCACGTCAGCGTCCGCATGCAGCCAGAACGATTGGTTCAAACGGCTTTCGCCCAACCGCCCCATCGGCATGCTGTCCGGCTCAAAATCAAATTCCAGATCCCAGTCCAAGGGATCCCGGATGACCATCGACAGTAATTCTGCAATCTCGTGATGTCTTTCCCCGAATGGAAGAAAGGGAAGAAGTGCCTCGAAATCGGCAACTCCCATTCGAACCCTGAACTTGCCGAGATCATCATTAATTTCGTTGCCGACAATCGCATTTTCACCCAAGGACGTGTTCATAACTCCCAGCTGAAGTTGTGCCTCCTCAGGCACCCTAATCTGGCGCGAAATATATTCGATGACAGAGCACGGAACCTTGAAAAAATTTGTCAGCATTGCCGACGTAACGTCAGCCGAATTGGAATAGAGCGACATCAATCCGACGAGCGGCAAAAGCGCTGAACGAGGGACGCTGCCGATGGTGTTTCGATCCTCAATCGGAAAGCCGCAAAGGGCGAGAAAACACTTGGAAGTGGCGTCAACCCCGCCAGATTCAAAACGGGTAAAATACCTTGATTTCTGCCATATACCGAACAGAAGAGTGATGAGCCGGTGATTAAACAGGTCCAGCAAGTCTTCAATCGGCGACGGTGTTTCGTCACTCTCAATGATCCGCTCAGTCAAAAAAGGTTGAAGCGGAGAGGCCGGACCGTACAAGCCAAAAAAATTCACCCGAATGTCAAATCGGTCCGCATCTTCATCGTAAGAAATTTCGGAGACATCGCCGGCACCGAAGCTCAATGATCGGGTTGATCGGAAACGGATCGGCTCAGCGGTCGGATCTCCACCAGGCCCCAATCCCTGCAGACCCTCGTGCAGCATCCCGATCAGGGTCACAAGTTGATAGAACTGGCTGTGCTTGAGGTGCGGCACCAAATCAGCGCGGGCTGACCGCCCTTCGTCGCCAACTTTTTGAACGGATGCGAGGGAACCGGGATTGTCTCCAAGAGTCATAGTGAAGCGGCTCCCCCCCACTTCGGAGTCCAATGATGGGCGGCATTCGAATCCGAGCCAGTGATCGAGAACCGATGCAGGCTGTTGATGCTCGAGTACGACTTCAGGAATTGGTCCAGGACGCTTCCGAACAGAAACATCTCAGCCTCGCCGCCAATCAAGCTTTCTGAAACCGTAAGCGCGAGCTCAAAGGCCCGCACCGGGCGACCCTGGCGGAAGATGTCGACGCCGCGTCGTTCAAAACGCTGCAGGCTTTGCAATAGAAGGTCCCGCTGCTGCGCGCCCTGCTTGTCGATGTTGGCGCGGAAATCATAGGCGGAAATGACCGTTCTGAGAGCCTCCACATCAATGAGCGATGCGTAGTTCCGAGAAAGGTTCGCGATCAGCGTCCACAAGACACGATCATCCAGCGGCGGCGGAACTTCGGTCAGAATGGGCGTGACGTTGCCGAATTCCAGCTTGGCAGGGGTTGAGGATGTCGATTTTACCACGGATCCAAGACCAAACCTGCCGGCCAGCTTTCCGTTCGAGCACAACAGCCTGAGCGAAACCGTTTCGGTGGACGGCAAGCCAACCTCGTTCAGGCGCGTCACGAATGAGATGTAGTGATCGACGCCATCACCGATAACAGACGGCCTTATTTGCGTTCGATAGTAGAACTTCTGGTCATCGGTCGCACGGCCATCGTGTGCGAAGGACTCGAACTCTTCATAGTCCACCTTCTCGCCGCTACCCTGCACCCAGCCGGTAACCGACGTGACTGCGTGAACACTCTCCGCATCATTGCCTCCGACGGGCCGGACTGGATATTCGGATCGATCGTGCGACACGAGAAGCGCCTGCCCTTCTGTATCAAACAGATTGATTGCAGGCGTCGCGTTCAAAACAATATGATCTTTGTTCAGGCGCGAGACATCGGAAAAGCGCTGCCCGAAGTGGAAGACGAGAGTGACGCTCTCTGTTTGGACGTCCGCCAGTGCCGCCAGCCCCTTCAAGCGGACGTACATGAACTTTTCAGGGCAGGAGAAATACTCCTGCATGATCCGGAAACCCTGAAATGCGCCCTGCGGATAAGGCAGTGTTGCTTCGTTGTCGGCGAAACCAACGGGCTCAATCTCCATGCCCGCCGCTTGTGCGACACCGCCTTTTGCCGAAAACTCGACCTTTCGGAGCTTACGCAAAAAATACATGTAGAGATTTCGCGCGACATTGTCGTCGCCATGGCCGTTTAGAAACAATTGCAGAGAATCGTTGTCTCTGAATATCTGGAAATTACTGCCAGCCAGCCGTTTGATCGTCACGCTGAGCTTGCAACTGTCTTTTCTATTTTCCAATTCGACAGAAGAGATCTCAAGCGGCAACACCTTGAGATCGAAGCTCGTGCAGAATTGAACGGCACGACCGTCCAGAGCTGCAGTTTGAACGCTCGTCCCTGCCGGTACATTGATTGACGGCTCGCCAGCACCGGGCGCGTACCGAAATTGCATGGTTGTGATAGGTGCCACGGGACGCAGATAGTGTGGCCAGATCAGCTTAAGCAGGCTTTGGGACACCTCTGGCATTTCCGCGTCCAGGCGCTGGCGCAGCCGCCCGACCAGAAAGGCAAATCCCTCGAGCAATCGCTCAACATCAGGGTCTGAAGCGTCTTCACCCAGATACTTTGTAAGTCTGGGATTGGCCTTGGCGAAGTGCTTTCCCATCTCGCGAAGGTAATTCAGCTCATCCCGGTAGTACGAGTTGACAGACATGTTCAAAAACAACTCTAAAACTATACGTTGAGGCGGACTTGCCCATCGCTTCCGAGCACGGAATCAAATCTGACGCGTACGGACCTGTCAGGGTAAGCCAGATCTGCTTCAACGCTGAAGATAAACTCCAGAGGCCGCGCTGCGTCTTCGACGACCCGCACCATCGCATTGCGCAGGCGTGGCTCGAACATTCTTATTTGACGTTCGATATCCCGGCACAATGCATCGGCTGTATCGCGGTGGCTTTGCCCACGCGCATTGAAGTCCGCCAGCCCATAATCTGCACGCGTCTCACAGCACCCCGCGTTGCTGTTCAACAACATGCGCAGATTGAACAAGATGCTGTCCATCAATGCATTTTCAGCCTGGCTGGTCGTTGATCCCGCATAATTCGGCAGGTCTTCTTCCAGGCGTTGCAAAAGACTGACCGATATCATCGCCACTCTTTGTGATTGTTCCGGGATGGCGCAGCAGCGCCATCCCGGAAAGCAGTTCCCGCATCATGATCGTGAAGCGATCAAGCCTTGTCGAGTTTGCCTTTGAGAGACAGCGTGAAGTCAGCGCCCATATACTTGAAGTGAGGCTGAACAGACATGCCAACGCTGTACCAGCCTGGCTCACCGGCAACATCAGAGACTGTAATGGACGCCTTTCTTAGCGGACGGCGGGAGCGCACGTCGGCAGAAGGGTTGTCCTGATCGGAGACGTACTGCCTGATCCAGTTGTTCAGCTCGGACTGCAGCTCGCCCTTGTCCTTCCAGCTTCCAATGTTCTCACGCTGCAGCACCTTAATATAGTGAGCAAGGCGGTTTATGATCATCATGTACGGCAGCTGTGTTCCAAGCTTGTAGTTCAGCTCGGCATCCTTGCCCTCTGGGGTGTTCCCAAAGAATTTCGGCTTCTGGACGGAATTCGCAGAGAAGAACGCAGCGTTGTCACTGCCCTTCCGCATGGTCAGAGAGATGAAACCCTGCTCTGCCAGTTCGAACTCTTTGCGGTCTGAGACAAGAACCTCAGTCGGGATCTTGCTTTGCTGCTGTCCCATCGCCTCGAATGTATGAAGCGGAAGATCCTCGACCGCACCACCAGACTGCGGGCCAATGATGTTCGGGCACCACCGGTATTTGGCGAAGCTGTCCGTGATTTTCGTCGCCAGCGCAAATGAGGCATTGCCCCAGAGATAGTTCTCGCTGCCGCCCTCGGCCTTCTCCTCGTAGTTGAAGGCCTTCACCGGAGTTGTTTCGGGACCATAGGGTGTCCGCAGCATGAACCGCGGCATTGCCAACGCAAAATACCTGGCGTCTTCGGATTCCCGGAAGGAATTCCATTTCGCGTGCTTCGGCCCCTCGAAGATGGATTCCATATCCTTGAGGTTTGGAATCTCTTCGAAGCTGTCGACCCCAAACATGGAAGGCGCGGCGGCAGCGATGAAGGGCGCATGGGCCATGGAGCCGACGCTTGCACAATATTGCGCAAGTTTTACGTCCTGTGAGCCAGGGCCGAAGTCGTAGTTTGCAACGACAGCGCCAACTGGCTGACCACCAAACTGACCATACTCAGCGGTATAAATGTGCTGATAGAGACCAGACTTCACAACTTCCGGGCTGTCTTCAAAGTCCTCGAGCAAGTCATCTTTCGACACGCTCATCATCTCGACTTTGATGTTCTGGCGGAAGTCGGTTCTGTCGATGACAAACTTCAGGCTGCGCCAGGAAGATTCAAGCGTCTTGAACTCTTCATGGTGCAGGATCTGGTCGACCTGCGCAGACAGCTTGCTGTCGATCTCAGTAATCATCTGATCGATCGCAGCGCTGTTGACCTGACTGTCGCCCCGGGTCGGCTTCAGCAACTCTGAGATGAAGGCTGCAACGCCTTTTTTGGCTACATCATAGCCATCATCACTTGGCGCCAGTTTGGTTTCATGCAGTATTTGATCAAGAAGCGAAGCTTCTTCTTCCTGCGTCTGTCCGGAAACTTGTTGGTCTAATTCGGATTCAGCCATGATTCACGGTCTCGTCTTTAATATACATACAGATAATTGGGACATGTCTGAACCAGATCCATCGCACAAAAGCACGAGCCGCCCCAATATGCAGCAATTCAAAATTAATCTTCGGAGCCCTCAGGCTTGCCGATAGCGCCCGTCAGTTCCGCCATCAACTTGTCCCGAGACTGCTCATCGCCAAGCACGCCCTGGATTGCCTTGCGAAAAGCAGGAACGTTTCCGAGTGGGCCTTTCATGGCAACCAGCGCTTCGCGAAGCTCGAGCAACTTGTTCAATTCAGGTGTTTGTCGAACAATCGCCTCAGGGGTGAAATCCTTGAGGTTTTCAAACTTCAATGAAACGGACAGGTTTTCCGGCTCTTCGCCTTCGGCGGTCTCAACAAGCTTGTTCTCTGTGGCCAGATCGAGAGACAGGTCATGGCTCTTCATGACTTCGTCAAAATTATCTTTGTTGACGTTGATAAGCGCCCGGTCCTCGACGGGGGTATCATCGTCTTTCAGGGTGTAATCACCCAGAACAACCATTTTCAGCGGAAGTTCGACCTCTTCCTTGCCGTCACCGGTCGCAGGCTTGTATTTGATATTGACGCGCTCCTTCGGAGCAACTGACGATTCTTTTGACATCACAATCCCTTACGTATCAAACAGTGCCTCCGCAGAAATGCAGATAAGAGCATAGACTATCGCATCCCGTCGGCAACCCAAAACACCCATTCCAAAAGCTGAAACAACAAGGTCATCTTGCCGTTTCTAAGTTGGCGAAATAAATTCGAGCACTTGCTCTTCGCAGTCTACTTCTTGCCGCTCAATTCAGCTGCGACCGGCAGATTTAACGCCGCGAGCGTCCCCATTATCTCAGCTTTCATTTCAATACCGTGTCCCTCGTTAATGAACTGACGCGCATTTTTGTGCGACAGGCCTCTCCAGGATAATTTGGCCAGTTCCACAGCCAGTTCCGGCTCCCACATATCAAGAGCGCGTTTTTCAGACGTCTCCCGAAGGCGGGAAATAAGAGCAAACACCGGAGCAAGAAGTTCAAAGCGCAAGCAGTACTCGCCCATCTTGATTTGAGACAGAAAACGCTCTCGCTCGCTGGCGCGGCTGTTCGCGTGGTCGCTCAGGATCTGGAGGCCTCCCTGAACACGACCGGATTGCCCCTCGGCATTTGCGGCGGCTGCAATCATGTCGAGCTCGGACACTCCCCCACCGCCGGCATCATCCGGGGCCTTGGTAAGTTCCTGGATCCAGGAACGCGTTTCCGGGCTGGCAAAACTCATCCCACTGTTGAAAGACAATTCAACCAGGCCAGGAACCCGTTTTAGAAAACTCGCCAACTCCGCAGTCACGGTCCTGTTCGCCGCGTCATAGTCAGCACCAAGCGACTGCATTGCCTTTGCAACGTGGTATTGCGCGTCTAGCCAGAAGGGTGATGCGACAAAGCCAGATTCTGCCGCTTTGACGAGCGCTTCATTGTTCCCGGCCGACAAAAGCGCCTCTATCTCGGCTATTTTTGCTTTCTGCGGCGGCGGCAACGATGTTTTGCCAGCGGAACTTGGTGGTGCAGCTTGAATGCGGCCCCATATGGCAAAACGCGCGCACAGATAAGCCCGGGAATCTGCCGGTGATTGCTGGCGTATCGAAGTGGCGACCTTGCTTGCAGCGTTAAAAATTGCCTGCGCAGAAGCATCGGCATTGCCATCTGCCGATATGGCTGGAACCTCTACAGGTGCCGGCGGGGGCGCCGGTTGCGGCGCGGGCTGGGCAACTTGAGCAGGCTGCGGTGCTGGCGCCTCAGCTTCTCGCGCGGCCAACGGCTCTTTCTGCACATCCACCTCGGGAGCTGTAGTGCTCTGAGGAGCCTCCGCCTGCTTCTCAGCTTCCGCCGCTGCGTCCAGAACTTGCTGAGCCGCTTTGGCATGCGGCCGCAGAGCACGCACCAGGGGGCCCATCGCGACGGAGTATTTGCTCAGCTTCTGCTCGAGAAGATCGTCAAGCTGCGTCAGCATCTCGTGCGACACCAGTGCATAGACCAGCGCGTCGTCGCTTGGAGGCTTGGCTTCGACGGCCGGCGCGAGCTTTTCGGCGAGCCAATCAAAGGCACCAACGCGTCCACGCTCTCGTTTGACCGGCGGGAAGAGTTCCTCCCAATGCTCCGAAACCATGCCGCGCAAAATCGACAGACCAACGCCTAGGCCAGTATAGCCCTCGTCAAGGTAAAGGCCATAGGCGAGGCGCGTCCCGAGAACCAGGTCTTTGGACTGGGTCTTGATGACATCAAGCGAGCGGGCGTTGTACGATTTCCAGTCGACCGCGGAAGGCCCTTCCGTTTCGGTCTTACGGAAATCTGCCTCCAGAGCCTCAAATTCCGCACTGTCCCGAAAGTCTTCGACCGAGGTGCTTGCATCGATCGCAACGGTCCCGTAGTCGGCGCGCGGGTCATTCAGCAGGCTTGTGGTATCTACCTCGGGCATACTCAAGTTCCTAGAAAATCAGATAACGCAAAAATTCAATCATAACTGTTGCCATGCTGCCGGATTCGCTGTGTTCATGAAAGTCAGTTGTTTCGATGCTTGCGCTTTTATGTTTCACATATGTTGAATAGATTGGCTTCGCTCAACGTGCCCAGACCTTCGCGCTGGCGTAATGTTTAGAATTCAAGGTAGAGAAATTATATCTTCATCAATCCAACAGATTGGTGAGATTTCGATGACATAAGCATAACGGGCCAGGAAATGTTGACCATTGAAGACACTCTTGAAGGCGATGTAAAAATCATTTGTCCTACGGGTAAACTAGATACTTTGACGGCGAAAACCTTCGAAGCCCATTTGCAGTCCTGCGTCGAAGACGGGAATGGGCCACTTCTTGTGGACATGTCAGGTGTCGACTACGTGACAAGTTTCGGGCTGCGGTCGATTTTGATCGTCGCAAAGAAGCTCGCCCCATTCGGCCGCAAATTCATTCTTTTCGCGACGAACCCTTCGGTTATGGACGTTTTGCGTGTTTCCGGCTTCCTGAAGATTGTCACGGTCGCGGAAAACCAAGATGCCGCTTTCGATATGGCCGGCTTGAGTCAAACAGCAAGCTCTGACCCCTGAG
Organism: Roseibium polysiphoniae; assembly: GCF_014842925.1. Lineage (GTDB taxonomy): Bacteria > Pseudomonadota > Alphaproteobacteria > Rhizobiales > Stappiaceae > Roseibium > Roseibium polysiphoniae. The sequence goes on along the minus strand of NZ_JACYXJ010000004.1, from coordinate 24,384 downwards.
AACGCCCATTCGTTTCCAAGAAACCCTGCACATGGCTGGATGAAAACCTATGGCGACTGCATTCACTCAGGTCATTGTGGGAAATACGCTCGAAGAGCTGCCTCAAATCTACCAGGCTCTTGAAGGTTTTTGTTCGAGTTTCGCGGTCCCCGACTATACACGCCGATCAATCCTCTTAATTTCAGAAGAGCTTTTCTCCAACACGGTCATGTACGGCTACCCCGATGAGGGATCTGACGAAATCGCGCTGGATATTTCCTTGGCTGAGGGAGAGATAAGCCTCGTCTTTCGAAATCACGCTGTCGAATTCGACAGCGCAGCCTCACCAGACGGTCCTGACCAAGAGAATGCGATAGAAGATCATCGGATTGGCGGGCTCGGACTGTTTCTGGTTCATCAACTTGCCAAGAAAGTTGAAAGTCGGAGGCAAGGCCTCGCAAACATCACCACTGTTACAGTGGACCTGAACACCGACGACGAATAGTCGAAATGAGAAGCGAAGTTCGGCCTTAGAACGTCAGCTGAACCATAGAATAGTCATCTGGCAGCGGGCTGTCGCTGTTGAGGCCCCTGATCCAATTATAAAGCTCATCCGGCAAATGCCCGCTGAGGCCTGAGGCGTATTCAGCAAGATCTGCAAGAGAAACAACATCGCCTTCCGGGCTCTCAACTTCATAGGTCCCGTCACTGAGAACCAGTAGCCGGTCACCGGGCTGCAGAACAAATTCGTCTGCGTCGAAATCCATGTCCGGAATTGCGCCGATGACCATGCCTTGCTCGCTGCCAAGGAGATGGTTTTGAACTTTGCCGTCACTTGCCGGCCTGAGGTGAATCGCGGCTGGGTGCCCCCCTGAGGCAAACGTCAATTTGCGGCTTGATCTCTGATAGATGCCATACCAGATCGTGAAAAACATATTGTTCTGACGTTCCATCGGGAACGCATTGTTGAGGCGAAACAAGACCTCGCTGGGATTCTTGAAGTCAGTGGTCGGTAAGGCGCCGGCGCGCAGCACATTGATGATCGTCACAGAGAGCAGCGCTGCTCCAACGCCGTGGCCACACACATCGATGAGATAGATTGCGAAGTGATCGTCATCGATATCGTGATAGCCGAAAGAATCGCCTCCCAACTCCGTGGAGGGAACAAGCGACCAGGTCGCTCGCGGGGCTTCCTCACGCGGATCAGGCAGGATCGACATCACGTAGTTTGCGGCATCTGCCAGCTCGGCTTCCAGCCTCTTCTGCGTCTCTTGCAGCAAGATATTATTTTCGGCAAGCTGGTCTTCAACGGCCTCGCCATGTTCGATCATCGCCTCATAGAGCAATTTCAGGTCCGCGTGCTCCGCTTTCAGATCTTCCAGCTCGGCCCTGATGGCCGACTCCGATGAGTCCGCGCCATGCTTAGGATCGCTTTCAAGTGCGGCAGCTTCAGTGCTTTTGTCACTCATCTCAATAAAACAACTCTGGCTGAAGGCACGAATTTACATACGTTTGAGACAATATGATTCCTACCTTATTTCACTGCGTTCTGGAAAACCGCCTACCTTGTGAGGGATACGATATAAAAGATCCGCTCATGTGACATAATGCTGTTAAATCAATATAATTCATTGCTGCGGTGCGTGACGCAATATACTTCTGATTCCATGGAGTTATTAGCCCCTTCATTTTAAGCAATCTGCAATCATCCCACGCATAGAGTTACCTCACCGGATGTGTCTTACGGGACTATTACAATGACAAGTTCCCTGAAATCAGTTCCCAGTCAGCGTGATTTTAAACAGCTGCTGGAAATCGACATGGATGTACAACAGTTTGGGTCCGATTGGGCTCATTGTGACCAGATATCGAGTTATGCCTCGCGCATGATCAGTCACAACCGCAAGGACTCCTTGCGATTTGCCAATCTGTTTTCATCCGCGATGAATGAAATTATGGAGACAGCATTCCACGCGCGAGCTGAAAAAGGCACTCTGCTCTGTGCACTTCATCGATGTGACGAAATTGACCGTATCGAACTTACGCTCCCGTGCGATGGCAGCGCCGCCAGTTTTTTCCAATCGGCAATCGACCTGGCGCATGCGGACAATGCGGAAGAGGCATATATGGCGGAGCTATTTTCCGAGAGCGCCCCGGACAAAAATCTTGGACTGCTCGAACTCGCAATCGACTATAATGCAAGTATTTCTTTAAAAAAGCTTGGTAACGAGAGCGTTTGTCTCACGGTTGATCTCGCGCTTGAGGAACCTGAAAATTGAATACTGAAGCTAGAAGCCCAGCCTTTAACTATCAATTTAACGAGAACGATCAGGAGTTCTCGCTCTTCGGGTCTTTCCGTCCTCAGAAGATCGACGAACTGGCCGACTGTATTAACAGCCTTGAAGCTTCGATCTCAAACGTCACCGGAAACTTCTACCTGAATGTCAAACGTTTGGTGCGCATGAACAATGTGGCCTTCCACGCGATTGCCAAGCGGATAGTCAAAACCAGTGGCGACCGGCCTGATCTGAAAATTCACGTCACCACATCAAGTGTCTTGGGCTGGTCGACCCGAAAGTTCTCGACGCTGGCGAAGATCGCGCCGAACATAACGATCAATGAATACGACAATGAGTTCTACCCCGGTCAGTCGTTTCTCGAGGACGGCGGGTTCATTCCAATTCTCAGGACCCAAACCAAACTGACATGGCGTCACGAGAAGAGCATTCTGCCACGCCATGGCCTCAAGCCCGGCATGCATGTGGCCGACATCTGCTGCGGGATCGGGGATTTTGCGGTCTTGATGCAGAAGGAATTCCAGCCGGGTCGTTTGATCGCACTCGATCACTCAAAATCCAGTCTGAACTATGCAAGGAAGGTCGCTGAGGACTTCGGCGTCCGCGGCATTGAATATGTCTATGGCGATGCATCTGAGATGCTTCTGGAGGACAATCAGTTCGATTTTGTCACCTGCCGGCATTCGTTGCAGGTTTTTGACCGGCCCGATTTGATCCTCAAGGAACTTTACCGCATCTGCAAACCTGGTGGTCGAGTCTACATCACCAACGAAAAGAACTCTCATTGCCTTGGCGAACCGCGGTCAGAGACAATTCAGAGAACCTATAACGAGGTCGCCAGATTGTGGGACCACTTCAACATGGACATTGAGCTGGGCCCCAAGAGCCGCCGATACCTGCTTGAAGCCGGATTTTCTGACATCTCGATCGAGTCCTTCATGGTCACCAATCTCGACGGCAACCCGCAAGACTTTGCGGACATCATTCAATCCTGGGAAGATGTCTATGCTGGCCAGATGGCCGTCGAACGTGGCGACAGCGTTGAAGACATCAGGATTTTGAAACAAGGATTTCAGGATCATATTTTCGCAGCCTTACACCCCAAGGGTTACGCGGGATGGCCGATTTGGGCCGCATCTGGACAAAAACCCCAATGACGTCTTCCAAACAAACGATACCCGCGGAGCCAGTCTCTGATCCAATCGCGATCGGGAGCTTCTCCCGTCACAGTTTCCGAGCAAAATTCCTTCTGGTGGTCGGCGCTGCGGTGGCATTTGATCTGCTTCTCGGGGGCGGGATTTCGATCTGGAATGTTCAGCGCCTTTCTAAGGACGCGACGGAGCAGGTTAGTCAGGGCTTGACCGAGGCCACGGAAGGCTACCTTGAGACCTATATCGAGACCACCGCCCTGCGCGCGAACCTGATGCTCGACCGGGTTTATTCCGAGGTGGAAGTTCTGGGCAATTCACTTCAGGTCCTGATCGACAATCCCGATGCAGAGAGTAAGATCGGAAGCACCCTCGAGAACCATCCAAGGCTTGGCGATCGACTTCAATACAATCCAGAAGGGAATTGGACGCAGAACCTTCCCGGTCGTTCCGTCGTCAGTGTCTGGGGCTATCTCCTGGACGAAGACGGGCAGCCCACCCCCGATGTGCAAAAACAAATCGAAGACAGCTCCGCTTTCAATGTGATTGCGCCTGAGTTGATGTCCTCGGGAGCGGCCAAGCTGCAGATGTACTATGTGGGTCCTAAGGATCGTCCGATCATGCGGACCACCCCCTACACGGAACAGGCGCAGACCTTCGACAAGCTTTACCCTGGCCACAACGAGTCAAACTTTTGGGACTTCTTTTTCCCGGGCGTTTATGAAGGCTGGCAACAGTGGCTGGTTGATCCTGCAAGTCGGCCGGTAGATCGCGATGTTGTCGCCACCGCACCCTATGTGGATGCGATTACGGGCGCATTGATCGTCAGCTTCTTTCAGCCTCTATGGACCCAGGACAGGTCTGATGTCGCCGGCATGGCCGCCGTTGACATTACATTGAACCAGCTCAACAACCTGGTTGAAAATGTCCGGATCGCCGATACGGGTTTCGGCTTCCTTGCCGGATCCAATGGCAATGTCATCGCAGCCAGCCAGGCAGGCGGTGCAATTCTCGGTCTCGTTTCGATGGATTCTGAGGGTCAGGGCGTGACCGGCATCAACAGGTTTCTCAATCAGAGTCGCCACCCAGCTGTCGCGTCGATGGAGTTGCCGACGGACAATCGAACCGTCATAGATCATTTCACGGTGACCGAGGGCGATATCGAAAAGTCGTATCTGATCCTCCTGAAACGACTGGAACCCACGAACCTCTGGGACGGCGAGAAAATCGTCAGCGAGACACTGACCCTGGGTTTCGTTGTCTCAAGCCAGGAGATCTATGAATCTCTGACCGCTGTGCAGCAGCAGATTTCCGAGGCAACAACACGGATCGTCTATTGGCAGATAACCGCACTTCTTATCAGCTTGATCATCGTCTTCATTGCGGTCTATGCAATTTCCGGACGGATTACCGCGGGCTTAAGTTCGCTTGCGGGAGCGGCGAGAAGCCTGCAAAATAAAGACTATTCGGTCCGCGTCAGCATTCCCTCACGCGATGAAGTCGCCGCGGTGGGTCTCGCGTTCAACCGAATGGCTGAGGAAATCAGTTTCCATACGGAAAACCTGGAAAATCTGGTGGAGGAGCGGACCAAGAAACTGGAATCTGCCAACTACGAAATCGTGGAACTGAACCGCAAGCTCCAGACCGAGAACCTGCGCATGGGCGCAGAACTCAATGTCGCCAAACGCATCCAGGAAATGGTTCTGCCCAGGCGCGGCGAACTGGAGCAGATATCGCAGATCGAAATCGTCGGCTACATGGAACCTGCTGATGAAGTCGGCGGCGACTACTATGACGTTCTTGCCGATGGAAACCGCATCAAGATCGGCATCGGCGATGTCACCGGGCATGGGTTGGAAAGCGGCGTATTGATGCTCATGGTCCAATCCGTCGCCCGCGCCCTGCAGGAAAAGGGCGACACGGATCCAATCGCCTTCCTCAACGTTCTGAATCGGACGATCTTCAAGAACATCGAGCGCACCAAGTCCGACAAGCACCTGACGCTTGCCTTCGTTGATTACGCAGATGACAAGGTCACCCTTTCCGGGCAGCACGAGGATGTTTTGATCATCAGGGGCAACGGCGAGATCGAACAGATCGACACCATGGACCTCGGGTTCCCCGTGGGGCTGGAATCCGATATCGCTGACTTCGTGTCGACCCGAGACCTCGCCTTTGAGCGCGATGACGTTCTTATTCTTCATACCGACGGCGTCACTGAAGCTGAAAATGATGCTGGCGACTACTTTGGCCTCGAACGGCTTTGCGAAAGCGCCCAGAAGTACCGCGGGGAGACGGCAAAGCAGATCACAGAGGGCATCATTAGCGACCTCAGGAGCCATATTGGCGCCCACAAGGTCTACGACGACATCACTCTCGTAGTCCTAAAGCACAGGTGATTTAGGCCGATGCAGTTTGGAACCCCGACGCTCTCCAACAGTGCCGATGCGAAGAGCATCCGCATTGTTATTTCTTCCGATGCAATTGATTTGAGTTGGCACCATTGCGGCACGACGTCTGATTTCATTAGCGAATTTTTCAGCAAAGCTTGCGATTCCGATATTGATGCCAATGACGCCCACCACAGCATCAACTACCTGATCAATGAAATTCTTGAAAACGCTATCAAATTTCGCTACACGGACGACATCGTCATTACCGGTTCACTTGAAATGAACAGTTTTGAAATCTGCATCACGAACACGGTAAACTCTGACACTGCTGAGCGTTTTCAGGAGGTTCTTTCAGAGCTTCTCTCCCGGGACCCCGGTGAGCTGCTTCTGGAGAAGATCGAACAAAATGCGATGGACATGTCGTCGGGCGGATCTGGTCTTGGGCTGCTGACTTTGATGAACGACTATGACGCTCGTTTGGGATGGGCTTTTGACAAGGTGCCCGAACAATCCCAGGTTCGTCTTGCCACCGTCGCAGCGCTCACACTTTCGTAGTTCAACCCCATACTTCAGAGGCTTTGGTCAAACATGGAAATCAGCACGAAAGAGTACCGTGTTTGGATTGAGGGTACGAAAATCCACTACGAGGGCACCATGCGGCTTTCGGGTACCGACGCCTACGCACCCATCCTGTCCCTCATGAATGACGTCCTTCAGTCCAAGCCTGACGAAATCACGCTGGACCTGACCGAGCTTGAGTTTCTCAACAGCTCGGGAATCAACCTTCTCGCCAAGTTTACAATCGAGGTGCGGAAGCAGCCTGATATTTCGATCCGGGTGAACGGATCGAAGGCGGTTCCTTGGCAGTCCAAATCCCTGAAGAACTTGCAGCGGCTGCATCCGGCACTCGAGTTGACCATTTCCTGACGAGCCCTGAGCGCCTGCGCAGGAAGTAGCCTCGCTTCTGCTCGTTTGGATCGCTAGGATCAATCTGTAGCTGGATTTGGATGAACAGGCGAGGCGAAGACATTGCGGGCAACATGCAGTCTTTTCGCCTGTCTGATAGTGGCAGGCTGCAATACGTCAGACAAGAATCCAATCTTGAAAAGCAGCTTTGAAGGTCAACCCTCCGCGAATTTCTTTCATGAATTCGGGCCGCCGAGCCAGGTAATTCCGGTTGAGCCTGAAACCTTCGGCGACAGACCTGGCAGCACGACCACGGTCGATAACAAAGAACTCTACTACTACTGGTCTTCCATCAACAAAAAGACGGCGCGCCAGAAACGCAAGGCAAGCGATCGCGAATGCCAATTGGCCCTCAGAACCACGGCCGAGGGCGACATACGCTGGATTGAGGTTCTCGCCGAAAAAGACCAGGCAGAAGCGTCCCTTGCCTATTGTTCGAGCGTCGTTCGATAAGGGATTTTTTTGGCGCCGAACTGGGGGTTGCCAGGTGCCAATGCACCATTCGCGCACTATTCAGATCCTATACCCGCGAGCATCTGGCTCTCGCTGTGAAGGTTTTCTGCCCTCACCTCCCCACAAACGCAAAAAACCCGTCGGATTTCCGAGCGGGGGTTTTTATGATTTGGCTGCCGGGGGCATGATCACACCGAGACTTTAAACACGGTCGCTCAACACCAAGTGGTGTTTATCCTATCGGAAACTGCGAAGCACCGGCGAAGCCCAACTTCTGAGACCTTCGCATCGCCGCGGTTGCATCGGTTTTGTCTGCAATTGAACGAAAGTCTCTGAACGCCGGCTCTGCGTGATCCGGGCCAGCATCGAACTACACAGGGTTGGCAGGCACAGGGGCGTGCCGATGACGAGCCGCTGGCGCGCATCTGTTCCACGATCGCGATCGGCAACTGGCTACATCTGTGGAAACGACAACGTGGGCGGCCCTGTTTGAAAAGGCCATCCGTCATGCACCGCACAATCCTTCCTGATGGCAAGCAATCACCGTTTCCGCTAAGGTCGAAGCGGGAGAAACGGGAGGAGAGGCTTTGTGTGCAGCATCATTGCGCGGCGTAAACAATAAAGTTACGCGCCGATCGTTTCTTGGCTGGGCCACCGGCTGTGCGACAACGCTTGCCGCGCCGGCGCTCAGAGCTCAGTCCGACAGGATCCGGTTCGGGCTGACACCGGTTTTCCTGACCAACGATCTTGAACTTCTGCATGCACTTCAGGCGTTCCTTGAACGGGTGACGGGCTATGATGTCGAGCTGATCACCCGCCGGACCTATCAGGAAATCACGGCCCTGCTTCTGTCCGGTCGGCTGGATGCGGCCTGGATCTGCGGTTACCCTTATGTCCACTATCGTGACAAGCTGGAACTCGTGGCTGTTCCGGACTGGAACGGCCAACCTTATTACCGTTCCTACCTGATTGTCTCTCAGGACCGGAAAGCCGAGGACTTGCCGGAGCTTGAAGGCGATATTCACGCCTTCTCCGATCCGGATTCGAATTCCGGCTTTCTGGTGACCAGAACGCTGCTGTTCGAGCGGCAGCTGGACCCGGACAGCTTCTTCCGAAAGACGCTGTTCACCTACGGCCATCGAAACGTTATCCGGGCCGTCGCTTCGGGACTTGCCCAGTCGGGAAGCGTGGACGGCTACGTCTGGGAGGTGTTGCGCGAGATCGAGCCCGAACTGGTCGCACGGACACGGCCGCTGCGAAAGTCCGAATGGCTCGGCTTTCCGCCGATAGCCACGAGCAAGAGCCTTGCATATTCCCCGAGAATTCTTGAGTTGCGGAACGCGCTTGTCTCGATGTCTAAATCACCCGACGGACAGAGTGTTTTGTCCATGCTGCGGCTGTCCGGTTTCGAAGCTCCGGATCCACTTGTGTTCAGCGGCATCGCTGCAAAATACAACATGTTGCGAGGGGTCTTGTGAGTCTCTTGACGCGCTTCCGCCGTGTTCCGCTGACGATCCGCGTTCCGGTGATGGTCGTGATGCTGATGGTGGCAATATCCGCGGTGATTTCCGAACGCGTGCTGGATCGTCTTTCCAAGACCCAAGAGGTCTATCTACAGGGGCTCGCGTCCGCCTATCTCGACGGGATTGTCGCCTCGATCACGCCGTCGGTCTTGCGCGAGGACAGCTGGGAGATTTTCGACAGCATCGAGCGGATGAAACCGTCGGCGGAGAACATCCTGCCAATCGAGACTGTGGTCACCGGCAAGGCCGGGCTGGTGCTGGCATCCAGCAATCCGATGACCCGCGAGACCCTGCGACCGCTGGACGGAAAATTTGCGGCGAAATTTGACGGACCCAATGTCGTGATCGATCCGCAGACACGCAGCGGCTACATCCGCCGCTCGATCGCGTACCAGAATACCGTGGTCGGGACGGTCTACGCGATTTTTGATGTCACCTCCCTGCTGGAAGAGCGCCAACAGATACTCGTAACCCTGCTGGCGACGAATTCACTGATCACTGCGTTGCTCGGCTGCGTCGGGTTTGTTGCAGTCCGACGCATGATCCGGCCGATGCAGGTTCTTGAAACCCATATGATCCAGGCCGCAGCCGGATCCGCGACCGTCATCGGGGAGAGCGAGTTCCTTGCAACCAATACAGAGGCGGCAAGCCTCTATCGTGCCTACAACGAACTTGTGAACTCGGAGACCGAAAGGCAGGCCCTTGCGAGCCAGCTGGCGGAGGAGGAAAAACTCGCGAGCCTCGGGCGGCTCGCTTCCGGTATGGCGCACGAGATCAACAACCCACTTGGCGGCCTGATCAATGCTGTTGATACGCTGCGCCTTCATGGTGAGCGGAGCAACGTGCGGCAAACCTCGATCGACCTGATTCAACGGGGCCTGCACGGTATTCGGGACGTTGTCGAGGCGGCGCTGGCGACCTACCGGCCTGAGCGCCTCGCGCGCCCGCTTGAAGAGTCCGACATTGCCGACCTACGGCTGCTGGTCCGCCCGGAATTGCGCCGTAGGCGGCAGTTACTCGACTTCCATATGGAGGGAGCGCTTTCTCCAGAGCCTGCATGGCCGGCTGGTCCCATCCGCCAGGCCATCTTGAACCTTCTTTTGAACGCGGCCGCCGCAACACCGGACTGTGGCCGCATCGGACTGCGTGTCGAAGTGAACCCAAACGCCTTGGCAATCACCGTTTCCGATCAAGGCAGCGGGCTTCCGGAAGCTGAAGCAACCGTCCTTACAGCGGGCACAAAGATGACACTACGGGAAGGCAAGGGTCTCGGCCTCTGGATTGTCCGCGAGATAGCCGATGAACTTGGTGCTGGCGTGACTGTCTCGGGCAGTGCGAACGCGAATACGGCCATATGCCTTTCCATCCCCCGGACGAAATACGAGGTAAGCGATGCGGCCTGACGGTCTGACTATTGGTCTCATTGAGGATGACCCCGTGATGGGCGGCTCGCTCGTCCAGCGTCTTGAGCTGGAAGGCTGTGCCGTTCGCTGGTGGCAGACCGGTCAGGAAGCTCTGTTTGCCTCCTCCGGTAAGCTTGCGGACCTGGATCTTGTGCTGTGCGATATCCGGCTACCCGACATGGACGGTGAGGAGATTTACCGCAACCTGCTTGGTGAAAGGTCCACCCCGCCGGTCATTTTCATCACCGGTTATGGCGAAATCGGCCAGGCCGTGCGCCTGATGCGCCTCGGAGCGGCCGACTACGTTACCAAGCCGTTCGGTTTCGATGACTTTCTCTCGCGCATCCGGGACAACGCGCGCAATCGCACTCCGGCGCCTGACGGCGATACCGTGCTTGGCGTTTCGCCTGCGATGCGAAAGATCGCTGCCCTGTTGAGGCAATTTGCGCGCTCCGACCTGCCGGTCCTGATCACCGGAGAAACAGGGGCCGGCAAGGAGATCGCAGCGCGCTATCTGCACAACCTGAGAAACGGCGAGGATGCTAGGTTCATGGCCGTCAATTGTGCTGCGATCCCCCCGGACCTGCTGGAAAGCGAGATTTTTGGCCACGAGAAAGGTGCATTCACCGGAGCGACAAAACGACATCTCGGCTATGCGGAAAGAGCAGGTTCCGGCACGCTATTTCTCGATGAGATTGGTGACATGCCGCTTCCTCTTCAGGCAAAGATCCTACGACTGATCGAGGACCGCTGCTTTCATCGTGTCGGTGGCGAAGAAATTGTGCCCTTCAACGCGAGGATCGTAACGGCAACCCACCGGAAGCTCACCGACGGCTCCGGCAACGCCGGTTTCCGCAGTGATCTTTATTTCCGCATAGCCGTCCTGCCGGTCGACATACCGCCGCTCTCGGAGCGACCGGAGGATATCATTCGGTTGATGGCAATCTTTTTGGCCGAGGCAGTTGAAAGGCACGACAAGATTGTGCGTGGAGTTTCCTCACTCACAGAAGAGACCGCGCTTGGCTATGACTGGCCCGGCAATGTTCGAGAACTCCGCAATCGCGTGGAACGCGGTGTGGCCCTGGCCGCTGGCGAATGGCTGATGCCCGCGGACCTGTTTCCAGACAGGCCTGGCAGTATCGGCCCCGGCATCGGCTTCGCTCCACTTTCCGAGATCAGAGATGACGCTGAACGCCGCCAGATCGTGCGCGCGCTGGCCGAGACCTCCGGGCATATCCAGGAAGCGGCGCGTCTTCTCGGGATTTCCCGAACGACGCTTTGGGAAAAAATGACGCGTCTCGGCATCAAGACCGAGCGTTCGGAAAACTGAACCTTCGGCGTTGCACCATGTTCGGAAACCCGAACATTTCGCCAGTGGCTTCCCGGGTGAATCGGCCTTGGATATTGAAATCGTTTAGCTAAACGTCGTGGCACGAGGTTTGCTCCTTGCTCGGTGAACTTGAAACCCAGGGAGGAGAAACCATGTCACGGTGTACAAAGATGGCCGATGTCGGCCGGCGCCAGTTTTTGAAAGGCGGCGGTCTTGCCGCAGCCGGTGCCGCGACCGCAGCCGCATTTCCAGCACAGCAGGCGAAAGCCGCGGGCCTCGCACGGGTCGAATACCCGGCCAATCGACTGGCGAACCTGTCGGACCTATCAGAAAATGTTCCATTCGATGTTTCCTATCCGGATGAAGACGCCCCGGGCGTCCTGCTGAAGCTCGGCAGGGCTGTCGAGGGAGGCGCCGGACCAGATGGAGACATCGTCGGGTTCTCCACGATCTGCCCGCACAAGGGCTATCCGATGTCTTACAACGCCGACCGCCGGACGTTGAATTGCCCGGGTCATTACTCGGTCTTCGATTGCGAAGCGGGTGGCCAGCAGACTTGGGGTCATGCAACCCAGAACCTGCCGCAATACACGCTCCGCGTCGATGACAACGGCGATATCTACGCGGACGGCGTGGATGAGCTGCTGTACGGACGCCTGTCCAACGTGCTTTGAGGGGGGATCACATGGCTTACAAGAGACAGATTGACCGCCTGCCGATCATTCCGGCGGATGCGAAGAAACATAATGTCACGTGTCACTACTGCATCGTCGGCTGCGGCTACCATGCCTACACTTGGCCGATGAACAAGCAGGGCGGCACCGATCCCGATCAGAACGCCTTCGGCGTTGATCTTTCGGAGCAGCAATATGCCGAATCCGAGGCTTGGTACGCGCCGTCGATGTACAATGTCGTCAAACAGGACGGCAAGGATGTACACCTCGTTATCAAGCCGGACGCAGATTGCGTGGTAAATTCCGGTCTCGGTTCGGTGCGCGGCGCGCGCATGGCGGAGAACCGCCGTTCCGACAAGACCGGAACGCAGCAACAGCGCCTCGAGCAGCCCATGGTCTGGCGTTACGGCACATGGCAACCGACAAGCTGGGACGACGCGTTGGATCTGGTCGCCCGCGTCACCGCGAGAGTGATCGACAAGGAGAACGAGGACGACCTGTTCGTTTCCATGTTCGATCATGGCGGTTCAGCTGGGGGCTACGAGAACACCTGGGGGACCGGAAAGCTCTATTTCCAGTCGATGAAGGTGAAGAACTGCCGCATCCACAATCGTCCGGCGTATAATTCGGAGGTCCATTCCACCCGCGACATGGGCATCGGCGAATTGAATTACGCCTATGAGGACTACGGTCTCACCGACACGATGTTCCTGATCGGCGCCAATCCGCTGGAAACCCAGTCGAACCTGTTCCTGAACCACATGGTTCCAGGAATGCGGTCCGGCGCCAGGGTAATCATTGTCGATCCGAGACGCACGGTGACGGTGAACGCCTGCGAGGTTGAGGCCGGCACGGACAATGTGCTTCAACTGCCGATCAAGTCCGGTACTGACCTGGCGCTGTTCAACACGCTCTTCACCTACATCGCCGACCAAGGTTGGGTCGATAGCGATTTCATCTCCGCCTCAACCTTCCAGGGCGATGTTGCGGTGGAGCAGAACGAGGCCTTTCCGGCAGCACTTGGCAGTTTCGAGTTTGCTCGCCAGGAGTGCCAGATGTCGCTCGCCGAAGGCGCGCAGATTTGCGGCGTGCCGGAAGCCGATATCGTCAAGGCTGCTGAATGGATTGCCAAGCCCCATGATGATGGATCGCGCCGCAAATGCGTGACGGCCTACGAAAAGGGAATCATCTGGGGCAATGATAATTACCGAACCGTCGGGGCGCTGGTAAACATTGCGCTGGCGACCGGTAATATCGGCCGCGAAGGTGGTGGTGTGTGCCGTCTTGGCGGACACCAGGAAGGCTACTACCGCCCGTCAGACGCCCATGTCGGCCGCCCCGCTCCCTATATTGATCAGTTGATCATCGCGGGGCACGGTAAGGTCCACCACATCTGGGCGAATGATCACTACAAGACCACGCTGAACGCCTCGGAGTTCAAAAAGGTCTACAACAGGCGCACCAACATGGTGAAGGAAGCCATGGACGCCAGGGCCGGCGCGACCCGAGAGGGGCTTGTCGACGCGATCGTCGGTGCGATCGAAGCCGGTGGTATCTTCTCCGTCAATGTCGACATCATCCAGAGCCAGATCGGGCAGGCAGCACATGTGATCCTGCCAGCGGTCGAATCGGGTGAGATGAACCTGACCTCCATGAACGGCGAACGCCGTCTGCGGCTCGTCGAAAAGTACATGGACGGTCCAGGTTCGGCGATGCCGGACTGTCTGATTGCTGCCGGCCTGGCACAGCACCTGGAAAGGATATTGCGTGAAGACGGCCGTGATGACTATGCCGATCAGTTCCAGGGGTACGACTGGGCCAGCGAAGAAGATGCCTTCATGGACGGCTTCAACGCAGGCAACCCGGAAGTCACCTATGAGCGTCTGCGCGCCATGGGCAATGACGGTGTTCAGGAACCCGTCGTCGGCTACGAGGATGGCAAGCTGATCGGAACAAAGCGGCTTTATGCCGACGGCAACTTCGATCGCCATGGCCGTGAGGACAAAAAGGCACTGTTCTGCGCCGGTGCCTGGCGGGGCCTGGAGGCTGCAGGAAAGGCATCACAACGCGACAGCTTTACCTTCCTCATCAACAATGGCCGTGCCAACATCAATTGGCAGAACTGGTTCCTCGACAAGGACAACGACTTCGTGTCGGACCGTTTTCCATTCCCGTTCATCGAGATCAATCCCGACGACATGGCCGAGCTCGGGCTCAGTTCGGGTGACCTGGTCGAGGTCTATAACGACGTCGGCGCCACACAGGCGATGGCCTATCCAACCCCGACTGCGCGCAGGAAGGAAACCTTCATGCTATTCGGTGCCCCGAGCGGCACCCAGGGCAATGTCATCAACGCCGGTGTGAATGAACTGATCCTGCCCAACTACAAGCAGACGTGGGCGAACATTCGGAAAATCTCCGACGCGCCCGCCTCAGTCAGGCACTTGTCTTTCAAGTCGAAGGAATTCACCTCGGTTTGAATTGAAACATGAAAACGATCAGGGGAGTCGGGCCACGGCCCGGCTCCCTGCCCTTCGCTTCACCAGAACCGGCGTTCGTCCAGGTAAGTTTATGAAACTTTTATGAAACAAGGTCTTCGCGGGCTCAAGGCGATTGCAAAAGCTATATATTTTAATTATTCATGAATTATTGATTAATAAATCTGACAGCCGGGCGGAATGAACCGCGGCCGCGTTGTCATGCAGGTTGGATGAGCAAGGAAATGCGACCGACTAGAGACCATTTCGCGTGGTCATCCAAATGCCAGCCATCATTCGGGCGCCAATCGATCGATTGGCAGAGGTGACTGGACAAAGCTGAATATTCACCAGGAGAACTATTTGATGCTTCGCAATCTACTCGCGGCGACCGCCCTGCTCGCCCTGGCAACGCCAGCCCTTGCCGATTTCCAACTGGATAGCCGATACACCGATGCCGATGGCGACCTGATCGCAGACATTCCGACCGATGCGAGCGAGCTGAAGGATCCGTCAGTCTTGATCTTCGCCTATACACCGGTTGAAGACCCAGCCGTCTATGCAGAGGCATGGAAGGACTTCCTGGTTCATATGGAAACCGTCACCGGAAAGAAAGTTCAGTTCTTCCCCGTCGATTCCAACGCAGCCCAGATCGAGGCCATGCGCGCCGGACGTCTCCACGTTGCCGGTTTCAACACCGGTTCGAATCCTCTGGCCGTCGCCTGTGCCGGTTTCCGTCCTTTCACCATGATGGCCAAGGAAGACGGTTCGTTCGGTTACGAAATGGAGATCATCACCTATCCGGGCGCCGGCATCGAAAAGGTCGAGGACATCAAGGGCAAGACGCTAGCATTCTCGTCCGAAACTTCGAATTCAGGTTTCAAGGCACCGTCGGCGATCCTGAAAGCTGAATACGGCATGGAAGCCGGTGAGGATTTCGAGGCAGCATTCTCCGGCAAGCACGACAACACCATCCTTGGTGTTGCCAACAAGGATTACCCGGCTGGAGCCATCGCAAACTCCGTTCGCAAGCGGATGATCGCCCGCGAAGTGATTTCCGACGATCAGGTGAAGATCATCTACACCTCGCAGACCTTCCCGACCACCGGATATGGCGTCGCTCATGACCTCACGCCGGAGCTTCAGGACAAGATCAAGGAAGCGTTTGCAACCTTCAAGTGGGAAGGCTCCACTCTCGAAGCCGAATTCTCCAAGTCGGGAGAAGCGAAGTTCATTCCGATCACCTTCAAGGACAACTGGTCCGTAATCCGGCAGATCGATGAGGCCAATGGCGTTTCCTACGCCTGCCAGTAATCGTTCCCCACTCTCCTGTGCACGGGCGGCCATCCCTGCCCGTGCCTTCATTTTCCTGGAGCCACCATGCTCGAACTGATTTCCCTCAAAAAGACTTACAAGACCGGGGACAAGGCGCTCGACAATGTCACCATCTCTGTTCCAAAAGGGCAGATCGTAGGTCTCATCGGACCTTCCGGCGCCGGTAAGTCAACCTTGATTCGCTGCATCAACCGCCTGGTCGAGCCGACATCCGGATCGATCAGCCTGTCCGGGCGGGCGGTCACGGGGCTCGGACACCGGGATCTGCGCGCCATGCGCCGGCGGATTGGCATGATCTTTCAGGAATATGCCCTGGTTGAACGGCTGACCGTGATGGAAAATGTCCTCTCGGGACGGCTCGGGTATGTCGGTTTCTGGACGAGTTTCACACGCCACTACAGCTCGGACGATGTCAGCCGGGCCTATCATTTGCTGGACCGGGTCGGGCTACTGGATCACGCTGACAAGCGCGCCGACGCCCTGTCGGGCGGGCAGCGGCAAAGAGTGGGCATCGCCCGCGCACTCGCGCAGGAGCCCGAACTGCTGCTGGTAGACGAACCCACAGCGAGCCTCGACCCGAAGACCAGCCGACAGATCATGCGGCTGCTGACCGGGATCTGCGCGGAACGAGACCTGCCGGCGATCGTCAATATTCATGATGTGCCCCTGGCCCAGCAGTTCATGCAGCGCATTGTCGGCTTGCGGGCGGGACAGGTCGTGTTCGACGGAGCGCCCTCCGATCTGACGGAAGACGCGCTTTCAGAGATTTACGGCGCCGAGGACTGGCACGCCATGCGCCGTGGCGTGGAAGAGGACATGGCCGCCGAAGCGGATGGTATCGCGCAACTTGAGCGGATCGGCGCATGAGGCCCTATCCAACGACCTGGAAACGCCCGCCACAGATTTTTACCCATCGCGGCTGGCGGATCGGGCTTCAGGCCGGCTTCGCCGTCTGGCTGGTCCTGGCACTGGCCACGCTCGACCCCAACTGGGCAAGGATGGTTGATGGCTGGGAACGTGGTCTGCGCTTCATCGGAGGCTTTCTGCAACCCGACTTCACGAGCAGATGGACTGATATCTCGAAAGGTCTTGTCGAAAGCCTGACGATGACGCTGACCTCGACCGTTGCCGGGTTTCTCTTGTCGGTCCCGATCGGGATTGGCGCGGCGCGCAACATCGCGCCACGTGCAGTTTATCTTATTTGCCGGTCGATCATCGCCGTAAGCCGCGCGCTTCAGGAGATCATCATCGCGATCTTCTTTGTCGCCATGTTTGGTTTCGGCCCCTTCGCCGGTTTTCTGACCCTGAGCTTCGCCACCATAGGATTTCTGTCCAAGCTGCTTGCCGAGGACATCGAGGACATCGACGAAGCTCAGGCCGAGGCCATCCGGGCGACAGGTGCCTCCTGGCTGCAAATGATCAACTACGCCATCCAGCCGCAAGTCATGCCGCGGCTGATCGGCCTTTCGCTCTACCGGCTCGATATCAATTTCAGGGAAAGCGCGGTCATCGGCATCGTCGGTGCCGGCGGCATCGGAGCCACGCTCAACACCGCGATCGACCGCTACGAGTACGACAGCGCCGGTGCCATCCTGCTGCTCATCATCGCCCTCGTGATGGTGACAGAATACGGCTCCAGCTACATCCGGAAGTTTCTTCAATGACCGACGCAGTTTATCGTGACACCTGGCGCCGCCACACACAGCGCCAGGGACTGACGATCTGGCTCGCCTGGCTGGGGCTGGTGGCACTCACCGTCTGGTGCTGGCAGATCATGACCCGTGACACGATCTGCTTCTTCGTCACCGACGCTCCCAGGCAGGCCGCCGATATCGGCAGCCGGATGTGGCCGCCGCGTTTGTCCTATCTGCCCGAATTGCTCTGGCCGCTTTGGGACACGCTCAACATGGCAACCCTCGGAACGATGCTCGGTGTCGTGCTGGCTGTGCCGGTGGCTTTCCTGGCCGCGCGCAACACCACACCCTCGACCCTGATGCTTAGGCCCGCAGCACTGTTCCTGATCGTGGCCAGCCGGTCGATCAACTCGCTGATCTGGGCGCTTCTGCTGGTGGCTATCATGGGACCGGGGCTGCTGGCAGGCGTGATCGCCATCGGCCTGCGCTCGGTCGGCTTCATCGGAAAACTGCTCTACGAAGCCATCGAGGAGGTCGACAGGGGGCCTGTCGAGGCCGTCACGGCCACCGGAGCCGGCCGGGCGCAGGTGCTCGACTACGCCATCGTTCCGCAGGTGCTGCCGGCCTTCTGGGGCATTTCGGTCTTCCGTTGGGATATCAACATTCGCGAAAGCGCAATTCTGGGATTGGTGGGCGCAGGCGGTCTCGGACTGAAACTGCAATCCTCCCTCAATGTCCTGGCGTGGCCGCAGGTCACCATGATCCTGCTGGTGATCCTGGCGACGGTGGTCGTCTCGGAATGGATTTCGGCCAAGGTGCGCAAGGCCATCATTTGAAACCCTCCGTGCGTGTGAGCCAACTCACGCGCATTGGATTCCCTATCGATGGCACCCCGTCGACGAACGCCGCCGTTGCCAACAGTCACTTTGGTACAGCCTCAGACCGCGACCTCTGCCGCTTCGCGGCCGATGTCGTCCAACCGCGATTGCAGGGAAATGCGGTCCAGCGTGGCAAAAGGCAACGATATGAAGGTGGCAAGCCGTTTGCGCAGGGATCCGAAAGCCTGCTGAAACGCAAGCGCCTTTTCGGCAACCGTTCCTTCAACACGAACGGGATCGGGCATTCCCCAATGTGCCGTCACCGGTTGTCCCGGCAGCGGAGGACAGTCGACATTCGCGGCATGGTCGCAAACCGTGAAGACGAAATCCAGTTCGAGCGACTTGCGGTGCACGAATTCGTCAACGTTCTTTGGCCTCAGTGCCGATGTGTCGTAGCCTTGGGATTGCAGCGTGGAGATTGCCATTGGGTTCACTTCCGAGGCCGGCAGCGTTCCTGCGGAGAAGGCATTGAAGTGGCCCTTGCCCTCCTTTTCAAGGATCGCCTCTGCAAAAATCGAACGTGCCGAGTTGCCGGAGCAGACAAACAGGACGTTGAACACCTTGCCGCCAGCCTGACCGGTTTGCATCTCGGTTTCCCGGGAGGCTTTGACCGGCGCGAGCACTTCAGGCCGGCCCCGGCAACAATCGTCCACCAGGAAACCCAAAAGATCGCCGACACTGTCCAGATCAACGGCATAGAGGATCGAACGGCCTTCGCGGCGGGACTGGATAAGCCCGCAGCGCACGAGAATCGACACGTAGACCGACAGCGTACTCGGCTTTAGTGAAAGGGCTTCAGCAAGTTCCCCGGCCGGCACCCAATCGGGAACCCGCCGCACCAACAGTCGAAAAACCGAAAGACGGCCTTGGTGACCAAGCGCAACGAGGGCAGCGACGTAACCGTCATTCATGGGTGTTTTCATCATTATGGCATCAGCTGGCACAGACAGAGCAAACCGATACACGATCTAGCTGGCCCGTGCCAGTGCCTGAATGGCGAAACGCCGCATCTGCACCCGTACTACCAATCGCGTTCGAACCTGTTTCTCAGAAAAATCGCTATCCCGTTCATCAGAATAAGAAAACCGAGCAGCACCAGGATTGCGGCCGAGGTGCGGCTTACGAAGCCACGTTCGGGACTGTCTGCCCATATAAAGATCTGTGTCGGCAGCGCCGTTGCACTTTCCAGCGGAGATCCAGCAGCGGAGGTGATGAAAGCGTTCATGCCGATGAGCAGCAAAGGCGCCGTTTCACCCAAAGCCTGAGCGAGACCGATGATCGTGCCGGTTAGGATCCCGGGCAACGCCAGCGGCAACACATGATCGAACACAACCTGCTGGCGAGAGGCGCCTATGCCGAGCGCTGCCTCCCGGATCGATGGAGGAACAGCTTTCAGCGCTGCACGGGTGGCGATGATGATCGTCGGCATTGTCATCAGGGCAAGCGTCATGCCGCCGACAAGTGGCGCGGACCGGGGAAGGCCAAACCAGCCGATAAACACCGCAAGCGCCAGCAGACCGAACACGACCGACGGCACAGCCGCCAGATTATTGATGTTGATCTCGATCAGGTCGCTCGTCCGGTTTTTCGGAGCAAACTCCTCGAGGTAGATGGCAGCTCCGATACCGAGGGGAAAGGAGATGACAAAACAGACCAACAGCGCCCAGAATGATCCCACGATCGCACCTCTTAGACCCGCGAGCTCGGGAAAGCGGCTGTCGGCACTGGTGAACAAAGCCCAATTGAACGGCGTGCTTATGAGTCCATCCTGCTCAAGCTTGTCGAACCAGGCGATCTGTACGTCGCTGATCTTGCGCTGGTTCTCCGGCGTGTCTCTCCTGATTTCCCCCTTGGCAAGCTGGTCATACGGATCAGCCACCGGCACGGTCATCGAAATCGTGGCGCCGATCAGATCGGGATTGGCGACAATGCGGTCCCTGAGGTCGAATTGGGCTCCGTTCGACAGAATGCTGCCGAGCTTGCGCATCTCCGCCCTGTTCGAGACATCCACATTCGGAAAGTGCGATGCGAGGCTCTTTACCAGGACGTCATCGAACCCTCCTCGCGGAAGCTTCTCGGCCGGAATCTCGGCCGGATCGACATAGACCTCCAGTTCAAGGTGGGTCTGTACGAAAGCCTGATATCCGCTGCTCGCAATGGACCCCACGAGAATGGAGAGCATCATTCCGGCGAAGCCTAGTGCGGCGATGCCATAGATCTGCAGGCGAAGCTGCTTGCCGTGTCGCTTCTTGAGTGAGCTCGTAATCTTGACAGAGCTGCTCGTGATCACGGTTTCGGACTTTATTGCGGAAGCATCCATGTCTTACCTCAGTCGTAGGCTTCGCGGTATTTGCGAACGATCCTGATTGCAAAGATGTTGATCCCGAGCGTGACCAGGAACAGCATCATGCCCAATGCGAAAGCAGCCAGCGTTTTAGGATTGTCGAAGGACGTGTCGCCAATCAGCAGCGTGACGATTTGCACCGTGATTGTCGTGACGCTGTCGAGCGGATTGATTGTAAGAGAGGCGATAAGTCCTGCCGCCATGACGACGATCATGGTTTCGCCAATAGCTCGGCTGACAGCGAGCAGAACTCCACCCGCGATCCCCGGAATGGCGGCGGGAAATACGATATTCATCATCATTTCCGCCCGCGTGGCCCCAAGTGCAAGAGCTCCGTCCCGCAAGGCGCGTGGTACCGCCGACATCGCGTCGTCCGCGAAGGAGGAAATGAACGGAATCAGCATGATGCCCATGACGCCCCCGGCTGCCATCGCCGTGTTTGGTGATACGGGCAGGCCAATTGCCTGACCGGCGCCCCGGATGGCTGGAGCCACGACAAGAACGGCAAAGAAGCCGTAGACGACGGTTGGTACTCCAGCGAGGATTTCAAGAAGTGGCTTGGCAATCTTGCGCAAATTGCGTGGTGCGAATTCGTTCAGGTATACGGCAGAGACAAGGCCGACAGGAACCGCAATGAAGAGCGCCAGGACCGTGATCACCAACGTTCCCAGCAGGACCGGCAACCAACCGAAAGCCCCGGCTGCCGCGATCTGGTCTTCTCTGATCGGTATCTGGGGTTCCCAGTTCAGGCCGAACAGGAAATCTGTCACAGGAACGAGCCGAAAGAATTTGATCGTTTCAAACAGCAGGGCGAAAATGATACCAATCGTGGTGAAGATCGCGACCGTCGAACAAAAGACGAGCAGGCCGTGAATGATCTTTTCCGAACCCTGCCGTGCGCGAAACTCGGAAGTAACCTTGCCGCGCGCACGCATCAGTAGGATCAGCGTCGATAAGAGCGTCGCAAGAAGCAGCAGAAGTGACGCTGCGTTCCGGTAGAAAACCAGCCGGTCGGCGGCTGCGATCTTCCAATCGGCGGGCGTGCCGAACATGCGTCCACCAGCGATCGACTTGATCTCGGCAAGCAGCAGTTGGCGCGCCCCTGAACTCAACTCGCCGACGTCGATAGTCGGCAATGCGGCCATTACGATCCAGTCGGTAAGCGGACCCTGGAGGACCAGCCACAAGAGAACCAGTGTCAGCACCGGGACCAGAATGGTCAGTCCGGAATAAAGACCGTGAAACTGCGGTATTGAATGCAGCCTCTGTCCACCGTCGAGGAGCGAGCGCGCAGCGCGTCTGTTCAGGAGATATCCTGAGCACGATACAATCAGGAGGATCGCAAATGTGAGAGTTGTCATGGAGCTGTCCGGGCGTCATTGATCACCTGCGACCAACAGGTGAAAGGGAGTGGCCGCCCGGACAGCCCGAACGGCCGGAGTTTAGGCTTATTCCGGCGCGCTCATGGGTTCTCCGTCGAGAACCGTTTTCTGAAGTTCAGCACGCTTTTCTTCTGAAAGCGGAACAAGTCCGCGTTCGGAAAGGTAACCGCCCGGCGCAAGAGCATCTTCGGACATGTACTCTTCGATAAACTCGTTGAAGTTCGGGATCACGCCGCGATGTGCATTCTTCGTATAGAAGTAGAGCGGACGAGAAACCGGATAGGAAAAGTCACCGATCGTGGTTTCGCTCGGCTCGACGCCACCGACCTTAACAGCCTTGAGGGTATCAAGATTTTCATAGAGGAACGAATAGCCGAAGATTCCGACGGCGTTGGCGTCTGCGTTCAGGCGCTGAACGATCAGGTTGTCGTTCTCGCCTGCCTCGACGAAGGGACCGTCGGTGCGCATGCGCGAGCAGTTTTCCTCAACCCAGTCGCCGTCGAAGCCGCCGTCCTTGACAAAGTCCAGCTCCTCGCAGCCGGCATGCATCGCCAGTTCAACGAAGGCATCGCGGGTTCCGGAGGTCGGTGGCGGGCCATAGGCGAGGATGTCGACAGCCGGAAGATCGGAGTTGATCTGGTTCCACTTTGTGTAGGGGTTTGCGGACCACTCGCCGTCTACGGGCACTGCGGCGGCCAGCGCCAGGTAGACTTCCGCCGACGTCAGGTCCCAGTCGTTGTCGTTTGCCCGCGAAATCGCGAGAGAAAGACCGTCGTAGCCAATGAGAGCTTCAGAAACGTCGTCGACCCCATTGTCCTTGCAGAGCTCATATTCCGAAGGCTTCATTGCGCGGGAAGCACCGGTGAGATCTGGGTGCTGCTCGCCGATGCCGGCGCAAAAGATCTGCATGCCGCCGCCGGTGCCCGTGGATTCGACGATCGGGGACGGGGCTCCTGTCGCGTTGGCGAACTGCTCGGCGACAGCCTGCGTGTAGGGGAATACGGTCGACGATCCGACAATTCGGATCTGGTCACGAGATTGCGCCAAAGCGGATGTCGCCGTGGCGATCATCAGCGCGGTAATGGCAAGTTTTCCATAAACCATGAGAGCTCCTGGATGATTTCTAGATCTGCCGCACGAACCTGATCGCTCGGCAAGACACGGTCGTCAGTCTTGAAGGATGACACGAGGCGGAAAGCGGTTTTCCGCTTCGTCCAGCTTCAACCTGAGCGGCATTAACTGCTGCCGTTTTCAACGATTGAACTATTAAAACGAGAATTCATGGATATTTAAATATTTGATTTTTGCAACGGCAGAACACTCGCCTGGGCATAGTTTCATCAAAAATTCATAAACCACTAATTGGGGTTAGACAGATTTCCGGTCACCATTTGTTGGTCAAACCGATGATGTATCTGATGATGAAGTATTGGAATAAAAGCGCGTTTCAAACCCATGCCGCGTTGGCCCCGAAGCGCTGCCGACGGGATGCGCGGCAAGACACCCAGTCTGAGGACCTGACGATCCTTCATCAGGCCGCGCTCGTGCAGAGCCCACGCGACGGACGTAACCCCGGCACTATTCAAACATAAACCGAATGCACGGCCTGCTCGCCTTCTTCTTCGAAGATTGGAGACACAGGACGATCCGCCAGAACTGTTTAATCGGGTTCAATAGCCATAGGTACGCAACCAGCCCCATCGAGAAGGACGACAGAAAGCTAAAGCTTCGGCCGCCGGACGCTTCGTATACAACAGACAGACTGATCAACTCTCCAAACAACGAGAGGAGACTTGGCTATTCGTTTCCCCTTCATCGAGGCTCTGAGCTTGGGACATGCGAATTCTGAAGCGGCCGAAGAGGCTGGATCACTGATCGAAAGGATCCTGCAGGCTCCGAGCGAATCCAAAATCTGTCTGATCACAGCTCTTCATGCTTCATCTAGCGGACGTTTTTGAGAGTTCAGTCGATAGAAGAGCTCTTGTTAAGGTTCGAGCCACGCTGCTTCTGCCAGCGTCAAAGCCCCCCTCCCCTTCTCTCCCCTCTCCCCAACGCAAGAAAACCCCCGTCGGATTTCCGATCGGGGGTTTTTTGCTGATTTGGTTGCGTGGTCAGGATTTGCCCTCCTTGATGGGGCCCGGTCATGTCAAAATCCGCGACCGGGCACG